>CAVTRG010000009.1:2785000-2883239 GCA_963737045.1 uncultured Acidobacteriaceae bacterium | reverse complement strand
GTGTGTCGCTCAACTTGATCTCGCAAATGTAGAGGGCATATCTTACCCGGCACGCTCTCGGGCGATTTGGTCGAATGTCCGGCCATCCTCTTCGAGCAAGGCGATGTTCCCGGAGAACGTTTGCCAGCGGCGAACCGAGGCATCCACATACTTGGGACCGAGTTCCATTAGCCTTCCGCGCCGCGAGTGCTTTTCACAAGCGATCATCGTCGAGCCGGAGCCGCCGAAGAGGTCCAGAACGATTTCACTTATTTGGCTGCTATTCCGGATCGATACTCAATCAGGGCGACTGGTTTCATCGTAGGATGTTCTTCGCTCCTCATGGGGCGATCGAAGTTCCAGACCGTGGTTTGGGTTCTATCTGTGTACCAGTTGTGGGCGGCGGTGGGCTTCCAGCCATAGAGAATTGGCTCGTGTTTCCAGTGGTAATCTTGCCGCCCAAAGACCATCGTCTGTTTGACCCAGATGCAGCATTGCGACAATTTGAACCCGGCGTCCACTAACGCGTTGCGAAAGTTTGCACCTTCCGTATCGGCATGGAATACATAGATGCCAGCACCGTCTTCGGCGACCGCAATCAAATTAGAATACACGTCGAAAAGGAAGCGATAAAAATCATCCTTACTCATGCTGTCGTTTTGAATCGTTAAGGCCTTCTTGGTTTTACCCGTATAGGCAACGTTATACGGCGGGTCAGTCACGATCAGGTGGGCTTTGGCTCCGTTCATTAGCTTTTCGACATCTTTCTGGCTCGTGGAATCACCACACATGAGGCGATGATCCAAGCCACATAGCCATATATCGCCGGGCCGGGAGATCGCTCTTTCATCCGGTTCCGGCGAACTCGTCCTCATCGCAATTCCCTGCTTTGATTGCCGTACTTACCGATTCCGCTTCTTCCCCTTCCAAAGGATTGGAAAGATATCCATCGGCCAAATCGCTAAGCAATTGGCCATACTCCTCGTCGTCGTAAAGTGTCCCGTCGAGTGAGCCCTGGTCCAAGCGAATCGAGTCCAAGAGTTCAGCAAGGGCCGGAAAGTCCCATGAGGAAAGATCATTTGAGCGGTTGTCTGCGATGAGGTACCGAACCGCTGTTTCATCGTCACAGTCGACGAAAAGGACGGGCACGGTGTCAGCACCGCCGTGCAGTGCGGCTTGCTGGCGATGATTGCCCGCGAGGATGAAACCAGTCGATTGCTGGACGAGACAGACGCCAAACCAGCCATTACGCTCGATGCTCTGGCTTATCGCTCGGACATCGCCAGCTCGTGCATTCTTCGGATGTAGCCGTATTGCCGAAATCGGCACGGCGGGATCATACCGTTTGTTGATAACATTCATTTGTTCCTTCGCAGCATCACTCGGCCAAGTGGCCGCGTAGTACTGCATTTCCTTCCTTTCATCGCGTTTCTATCGCCTCATTCGAAATGGATCAAAATTTGCTTGCTTATGTCGGTTGCCGGAGTGATGAATGTCGTGACACCGGGGAAGCCGGTAAAAGGAGACTATATGAGCATCTTCACCATCGATCAAGACAACAACATCACGTTTGCCTCAGGCGCTGAGGCCAGGAGCAACGCCGGAACAGAGCGCTTTCGGAGCGCCAAAGATCTGGCCAAGCTGGCCGCAAACTGGCCTGGCTCTCGCTTAATCGAAATCTGGAACAGCTTGCCGGGCGTACGCCCGGTTCAGAAATTCACCAGCCGGCAAACTGCCGTTAAACCGGATCTGGGCGGCTATCCAGAATCTTGGTCAGAGCAAGGCCACATCGGCGGCGAGTATGGCGCGCAAGCGGGAGCGGCCGGCCAAACGTACCCCCGTAAATTCCGAAGCCCACGAACGGGAGTAAAAAAGCCACAGTGCTTGACTTACTGAGGCGGCCAAGCGGCGCGACACTGAACGAACTCATGGCTGCTACAGAGTGGCAGGCCCACAGCGTACGCGGGTCCTTAGCGGAACGCTGCGAAAGAAAATGGCCCTGAAGATCGAGTCCGCAAGGAGTGGTACCGGAGAGCGGACCTATTTAATTCAGGCCTGAACAACTCAAATCTTTCGGTGAACCGCCGCGGCTTGGAAGCCTTCCGGCGGTTCTTTTTGCTACGCAGTCGTCCTCAATGCTCTTGGATGCGGAAAGTGATACGTGCAAAGATCCACCAGCTGCTTGTCGGAAGGCGCGAGAAATGCTTGATCATCTCCTTGTTTCGGGAAAGACAAACAGCAGCAAAAATCGCAGCTAACCGTCGTGTTCTAAAGGAGACAAGGCGCGCAGACACAGGGATATCCTGCAATGCGCCCGACAGCAGCGCGAGAGGGGACCCGTGGACCACGATTTTTTTTAACTGCGAGAAGTGGTCAAACTCCAGCCGATTTCACGGACTCGGCGACTTACCCGCATCGGCATCCTACAGAGCCTTTTCACGCGCCACCTGATCCGGTACCTATTATCTAATCCGGTTTTGAGCACAAAGGTAAAGTACTACCGCAAATCTTTTTCCGCCCTATCTCAACCCTTCCGACGCTTCGGCACTATGTGAAATCGTCGTCGCGACAGCCGCAAGCGAACGCGTGGTGATTCGAACGGCGGCGCAGGTTCTCTAGAGTCCTTCTTGGTGAACACAATCGGGGCAACTTAGAAACGGGAATATCCTGCATGCGCTCTCCAAAGCATTTGGCGCGGAGCGTGAGCGATTCGGACGCTCTACGAACGGTAACCGTGAACCACAAGTTTTTTCTAAGTGCGAGAAGCGGTCAAACTCAAACCGATTTCACGGAGTCGGCAATCGGGAGACCCGATTTCAAAGGGTAAGTGCGATTTGGGGTTGATTGTTCTCCTAAGAGGTTGGCCGGAATAAGTAGCCCCTAGGCCTACGCCAAGGGACTAGGCGCTTACCTTCAGTTTTCGCCTCCAGATGGCTGGCAATTTCCACTTGGTGCGCGATTTCAGAAGCCGGAATTGCATCTGCATGAGCGATATTTCCTAGCAGATGGTTCCTACTGGCGGCTGGGGCCGTAGACAAGACATGTACCAGAGCTGGCACTCCGGAGATCGAAACCGGTGACTGCGAGATTTTCTGTTTCGCATTCTTCCCGACCGCATCGCGAAGCTTCTGCTTGATGAGACGCGTCAGCTCATTTTGACGTTCCGGGCTGACGAATATGTACTCGCCCGTCATCTCGAGATCGCTGTGGCCTGCGATCTTTGGCACGGCGGAACGAGTGCGGCCCGAGTCCCGGGAAATCGCATCCCTCCGCCTCGGCGGCCTGACGGAGAGCATCGCGAACCCTCGGAGTCCCACAGCGGCTTTCAAGTAAACGGCCGTAGCTGCACTTACCGGCCGCCAAATCAGCAGCGCAGGATCGAAACAACTGCTGGGTTTAGAGTTTTGCGATTTGCGTTGCTTCCCTGAGCACGCGTCGAAGGATGATCAAAACCGGGCTGCTCTGCCTCCCGAAGTTCAGGGGATCTCCCGACCAGCAACAATCAACGCACCTCGCAGCTCGTCATTTGAGGTGCGCCACATCCACCCGCCATGTCCATGGGGATATCGTTGCACAACTTTTCGGCTCATACCGAACCCTGGTAAAGAAGCTCGCGGCGTTCATCGGTGTAATCGTACTCAGCGACGATGCGTCTTGCCTGGCGCTGCTGGCCAGAGTCGCAATACAAGGGTCGCGCTCGCGCAAGGCCGCGATCACCACAGCTCGCGTTCGTCCCGCATAACAATGTACCAGAGGAATGTTGCCTTGGCTTTGGCGAATACTCAGACTCGGATTGTGATCTTCATGCGCTGGGCAGCGCGCCATCCAGGACTCCCCGAAACGCCTCGCCTCCACGCCGTGGACGAGAGTCTCAAACGTGCTTGGCGCGATGTTGTTCCCTCATCCGAGCACCGCTTCGGCGCTCTAGGCATTCGCTTGGCAACCGTCCTTTCTTCTTCCGGCGTGCAGCCTTTGTATCGGGTGCACTCAACATTTTTTCAAGAGCGGCAAGCGGAACCAGCAGTCGTTTGCCAACCTTGATCGCAGGAATCTCGCCTGTATGGGCCGCGGCATACGCCGAATTGCGGCCGATACCCAACGCAACCGCAGTTTCTTCGATTGTGACGGTCAATTTGTTCATAGAATTCCGTATGCCGATGTATACTAGCATGTGTTGCCTAGTTTGTCACGCCTACATCTTAATAGCCGTAACAAGAAATGAACGGACGCTCCACAGAGAAACCCGCCAGCCGAGCAGATCGGTTCATGCAGTTCAAATGGCGCGTATACCGAGACGGTTATATTTGGATACCTTCTTTGGATGCAGATCTGAAGCGGTACGTGCTCTTAAGCCGAAGCGCTGATGAGGCAACCCAACCCCGTGTTTATGAACCATTCAAGGATGAACCTGGACTGTTTAGGGCCTTTGCAAGCACACCGTGCGATCGCAAGGACATCCTAAATTTTGCGAACCAATACGGGCGACTTGGCGCCACGGTAGAGCGTCCGGTCGTAATTACTAGGCCGGGAGAACCAGATTCGTCCCGGACCGGCGAACCGCTACACGCGTGGATACACGAGATCCTGTTCATGCGGGATATGGTTGATCTTTGGATCGCCTCGCAACGGCGCGATGAAAAGGCGCTTCGAAAGCGTCTCGTTTGGCATAAGAATGTAGCCCGTTATCAGAACGGGTCCAGCGCCGCACGTCTTCACTTGCCTCCACCTCCGCCATATTTTTCCCCGCAAGCTCGCGTGTACACGGCTCAGCTTGACGATTCCCTCCGGTCCCTAAAAATCCGCGGGTGGGTTGCACACCCAAACCGCGATAGCGCAGAAGTCATTCATTCGCTAAAGTCCGAGTGGGTCGAGACCGCTCTCTATTTCCTCGCTGTTGTCGTGAATCAAAAGTTGTCTGAGCACACAATCGAAGGTCCGAGGCTAGACTTCATCGGTTATGAGAAGCTCGGATGGCGGAGCGTTCCCTCCAGTCTTATCGGTTTCTTATGGCTGCAATTCGCCGAGGCAATTGCCGCGAACCGGCATTTCAAGCAATGTGTGCAATGTCAGAGGTGGTTTGAAGTCGCACAGAATCTTGCTAGAGCCGACAAGCTCTATTGTTCGCAAGCCTGCCGCGTGCGCGCTTACCGAGCACGCCGGACCGAGGCTCAAGAGCGCCATTTGCTGGGTTCAACTGTGGATGAGCTGGCAGAAAGCTTCGGTTCTAACGTCACGACAATTAAGGCCTGGCTGAACAACTCAGCTGGTTCAAAGAAGAAAGGATAAGCAGAGGTCCTTCCCGAAAGTGGCTCGTTCTCTAAACGTCTCTCGACACCGCACGGCGATGACGGTTTTGGAAACAGGACTGCAACCTACCGAATTCGGCGATTCGGTTGCCGTAGCTCGAACGTTGGTGACTGGCCGTGTGTTTCAAGCACGCGACATTGCAAGACTCGCGCAACCTGTGGTTCGCAAACTTCGCAAGCGGCCGCCTCAGCTAAGAATCGTTCGCGTCCACGGAGAAGGCGATTTCGACGCGGATCGACTCGCCTCGATCGTTTGGTCCATTCTCCACGAAGACCAAAGCAACCCTTGCACTCCACCGTGCCAAGAGCGACCAATGTGAACGCTATGCAAAACAAAACTAGCGGAGGTTCCTCAAATTTCCGAATCGAAGGTAATGCGCCTTCAACTTGTGTGGCCATTTACTTGCGGGTCAGCACGGAAGAACAGCGAGAACGCCACAGCATCGTCACGCAAAAAGAGTTTGGCGAAAAATACTGTTGCGTCCACGGGCTGCAGATACGCAAGATTTACGCCGACGATGGTGTGTCGGGAACAGTACCGCTGGAGCAGAGACCTGAAGGCCGCAAGATCCTCGAGGATGCAAGTCGCGGTCAATTCAGCGAAATACTCATCTACAAGCTCGACCGCCTTGGCCGTGATACACTCCTGATCCTCAACGCCATAAGCGAATTGCAGAGATATGGTGTGCGCGTGCGCTCGATGACCGAGGAGTTCGACAACGAACGGTCGAACGGTCGACTGATGTTGACGGTACACTCCGCTTTCGCTGCTCATGAAAGGGACCTGATCCGCGAACGGTCGATTGCTGGAACGCAACGGCTTGCGAAAACAGGCACGTGGCTGGGTGGGATCGTGCCGTTCGGCTACCGCAAACAAGGTGAACGAAACGAAGCGCGTCTGGTGATCGCAGACGACGAAATTTCCGATAGTGGACTTTCAGAAGCGGAGGTCGTTCGCCGCGTTTTCCATATGGCTGCCGTAGAACGCAAGTCGTGCCGCTGCATTGCTGAATATCTGAACCAGCTTGGAGTTCTTTGTGCATACGAGCGCGACTCCCGTCTGTTGCTGCGGGGCAAACGTCGCCAGCGGACGTCCGGAATCTGGCGAGCGGGCAGGATCCGGAACCTTATCGTCAACACGACTTACAAGGGATTACACGAGTACGGGAAGCGCAGCAAGACTCGACAGAGCCAAATCATCCGGCGCGAGGTACCGGCGATCGTCAGCGAGGACCTTTGGCGGAAAGCACAGGAAGCTCTAGCCAGCAATTGGCTGTTCGGTCCGAAAAACACGCGTCACGCGTATCTCCTGCGGGGCTTAATAAAGTGCCATCTCTGCGGACTCGCGTTTATCGGAACGTGCCAAACACGGCCGAGCGGCAAAGTGGAGTTCTATTACCGCTGCAACGGGAAGCACAGCGCTCGGCAACTCTTCGGACCTGAGGCGAAGCGATGTGCGTCCAAGGACATTAACGGGCAACATCTCGAATCCCTGATCTGGAGGGATTTGGAAAGCTTTCTCCGCAACCCGGGCGACGTAGTGGACGTTCTGACTTCCAAGCTCTCGGCCCAGGTGCCGGATTCCACCAGCCTCGCAGCGCGATGCGAACAGATTGAATGCCTGCTCCGCGAAAGGCAGGAGCAACGCGATCTGATCCTCACGCTTTATCGTCGAGGGCGGATTGATGACGCCTCTTTAGAAACTCAACTAGACGATATCCAAGCTGAAGAAGAAGCGTTAAGGCAGCAACGGCGAGAGGCATTTGAGGCCCGCGATAATGCGAAAGACACAGCCGCCACTCTGGCGAACGCAGCGGACCTATTAGGACAGCTCAGAACCCGCCTTGATCAAGGGCTGAGCTGGGGATTGAGGCGACAACTCGTTGAAACTTTGGTGGGTGGAATCGACATAAACTTGGTCGGCGAAAACAACTCTCGTGAATCGATCGTCACAATCCGGTACCGGTTTAATCCGTTAAGTGCGAACCGCAGGGACAAGGATTCATCGCAGCTACGAGCATCAGACGTGCGGGGAACGTGAGCGTCCCATTGCTACGCGCGAGAGTGACGGAGCCTTCTTCGAGAGGCTGGCGAAGCTGTTCCAACACGCCGCGCGGAAACTCCGGAAGTTCGTCAAGAAACAAAACGCCCTGATGAGCCAGGCTCACTTCGCCTGGGCGCGGGCTGCCGCTGCCGCCACCAATCAGGCCTGCATCCGAAATCGTGTGGTGCGGAGAACGAAAGGGTCGATGCCGCAGAACTCCGATCCCTGGCTGCAGGACTCCCGCTACTCCGTGAATCTGTGTCGCTTCGAGCGCCTCGCGAAAGGTCAGCTTCGGCAGGATACCTGCGAACCGCTTTGCGAGCATCGTTTTTCCCGACCCTGGGGGTCCGATCATCAGGACGTTGTGGCTTCCCGCAGCGGCGACTTCCAGCGCACGCTTCGCCATAGTTTGGCCGCGCACATCGCTGAAATTCGGAATCGAGGCATTCTCAGCCTCGGGTTTCGGCAGGCTTGCCGCAGTTGGTGTGAATGCGGCGGGCTCGTTGAGAAACTGAACCACTTCGGCGAGATGACGCAGTCCAAAAACCCGCACGCCCTCGGCGACGCAAGCCTCTGCGGCATTTTCGCTAGGGACCAGTAGATTGGGTATGCCTCTGCGTGCTGCGCACACCGCAATGGAAAGTGCGCCGCGAACAGGCCGCAAACTGCCGTCGAGAGAAAGCTCGCCCACAATCAGGTAATCGTCCGCTTTTCCGACTGTGCCCATAGCGCCGAGAATTGCAGTGGCCATTGGCAGATCGAAACCGGCGCCCTCTTTGCGAACGTTCGCCGGAGCGAGATTAATGGTGACGGACTTACTTGGATAACCGAAACCCGAGTTCAACAATGCAGACTTAATCCGTTCACGGCTCTCTTTGACAGCTGCGTCAGGCATGCCTACCGTCACAAAATCACGATTCGTGCCGGCCGGGTACATGTCAACCTCGACATCGATCACATGCGCGTCGATGCCCTGAATAGCCGCGCTCAGAGTGCGGAATAATGCCACACAGTCCTAGTACGGGGTAGCGTATTTCATTCTCAGATAGAGGGTTTATTACCGTCTGGCCACAGTCCCACGGTGAAGGAGACCTAAATCTAGAACCACTGCGATCAATAGAAACACAAGTTGCACAACTCCCATCGGTTGACGCGTGTTCTGAAGGTACGCATAGACGATCAGCGTCAGCGGTAAGAAAATGAACCCGAGAATGGGAATGACGATCCCGTGAATGTGGCTAAAAAAGCTAGTGAACAGCCACAGGAGAACGATTGCAACTCGTGGAAAGGCGACGGCCAACAGCGCAAGTAAGCAGGGCATAGCTTAGATTCCGACAATCTCCTGATCGTTGACTGTACCATTGCGCACACTCCACGACAAACGAGCCAATGCAGTTAACAAGAGAGCGAATTTCGCCTGTTCGTCTCGTCCCAATGCAGCCTCGAACGCTTTGCCCGCCTCCGCCCGTAATCGGACATATCTGAGTCAACCTAATCGGGCCGGTAGATTTGCGCCCGCTATAATCTTCCATAAATGCGCCGTAATTTATCGCAATTTGCTGGGCTTTTCGCGCTGTGTGCCTGCGCCCTGGCGCAGTCGAGCGGCACTAATGCGCAAGCCCCTCCGCCCCATCGAGCTGCGACGCCCTCAAATCCGGCTCTCGCCCCAGTCACCCTACCTACCGACCCAGGGCTGTATGCGGTGATTTACACGTCTATGGGAAATATCGTTTGCCGCTTATTCGACAAAGACGCTCCGCAGACAGTTGCCAATTTCCGGGGCTTGGCAACCGGCACAAAGGCATGGACAGATCCCGAGACAAACAAGGAGAAGCACACTCCGCTTTACTCAGGCACCACATTCCACAGAGTCATTCCCCAGTTCATGATTCAAGGAGGCGATCCAACTGGAACAGGAATGGGCAGTCCTGGTTACCAGTTTGAAGACGAAATTGACGCGAGCCACACCTTCGATCATCCCGGCATTCTGGCCATGGCCAATTCCGGACCGAATACGAATGGCTCGCAATTTTTCATTACCGTCGCGCCGACCCCCTGGCTGAACGGCAAGCACTCAATGTTCGGCGAAGTCGTAGCGGGTCAGGATGTCGTCGATGCAATTTCACAAGTTCCGCGGGATGAGCAGGACAAGCCACTCACCCCGGTGAAAATTCTGCGGATCGCGATCCGTTCCGTCCGGGCGACTCCGGTGAAGGCGAAAGCGCCGGGAGAAGCGAGCCGCAACTAGAGGCCACCCGAAGTGATGTGTCGAAAGGGCGCCACCCCTCAGATCGCTTAGCGGGGGGACTCCCCGACTTTGGTCCATGTCGAGGCGAGCGCCCCACCTGCTCCGAGGTTGCTATACAATTGCGTGCCGTGTTTGACGATCACGAAGAAGAGGGTCAGTGTGCCGGGACCTTGATTATTCGGGGTATTGAGCACAAGTGATCCCGTGCAATCCAAATTCACGGCGTAGGTTCCACTGTTCGCCGTCCAATCGAGCCCTTGCTGTATACCGTTCACCACCGTGTGCTCCATTCCCGTGAAATTACCCTTGCCATCGAAATGAGTCACGCCTACTGAGGTAAACGGCAATTCGGGCGGAAGCCCTGGGTTCGGAAGGAGCACGCCTTGGGCCGTGGATCCGTAATCGCCGGAAAGCGTCCGGTTCGAGCACGAGCAGTGCCGGTCATCCGACTGAGCCCGCGCAAGAGTTCCTGCAGCGAATAACCCGCAAACAACCATCAGAGGTGTCGCGAGCTTCAAAAATTTATTGCTTTGCTTGTTCATGTGTGACTTCCTTAGTAGTCAGGGCTGCACTATGACGCCTTGTGAGCGTTACCTCAATCGGCAGCCACTTCTCTTCTTATCTTCCGTTTGTCGCTCGGTAAGATACTCGCAATCAGGAACATGCAGGGTTAGATCTTCTGAGATGAGTCGCCTCCAGCGGCATAACGAAGAAAGTGATATGTTGAAATCCTCCCCACGCCCCACATGGAAGAGACTAAACGTCTATTCTTGCCAATTCGTTTTGGAATCTTCGAGGCTGATCTTCAAGCCGGCGAATTGCGCAGGCAGGGCTATAAGGTCAAGCTGCAGGAGCAGCCGTTTCAAGTACTAGTCATGTTGCTAGAGCGCCCTGGCGAGGTACTGACCAGGGAAGAACTCCAGAAGCAACTTTGGCCGGCGGACACTTTCGTCGACTTCGAGCGCGGTCTGAACAGAGCTATAAATAAACTCCGCGAAGCGCTGGGCGATGATGCGGATACACCGCACTTCGTTGAGACCTTGCCTCGGCGTGGGTACCGATTTATCGCACCGGTTGACACAGCGGGTCCGCACGAAGTTGAAGCGCCTGCAAGGAATCGGCTGGTTTTAGTACAACCGGATCTGCCGCAGTTTCCGAATAGAGTAGAAAACGACCTGTTGAGTGCTGCGGCTCCGAAGCGCCAGGTTTTGCCTTGGGCTGCCGCAGGCGTATTAGCCGTCATCGCGTTATTTGGTTATTGGAAGCCCTGGCGGGCTTCTCAAAGCGTGGCCGACCGGCCATTCTTACAAGTTGATCTGGACGTGGGCCCGGACGAGTTCTCACAACTTGCGATCTCGCCCGACGGCATGCGTATTGTCTTCGTCTCAAAAGGAGCTTTAGCAATCCGGCGCCTGGATCAAACCAAGAGCACTCGCCTCGCCGGCACCGAGGGCGCCTTTTTGCCTTTCTTTTCGCCGAACGGCCAGTGGGTCGCTTTCTTCGCGGCCCGCAAGCTTCAAAAGCTCGCCATTGAGGGTGGCGCGCCAATCGCTCTTTGCGACGCTCCGGTCCCTGGTGGCGGAAGTTGGGCGGACGACGGAAACATCGTTGCAACACTCAACGCAAACAAAGAAGGACTCTCCCGAATACCGTCCGCAGGTGGGGCACCACAGGCGTTAACGGATTCGAAATCGGAATCGGGAGCACTGATGCATCTATGGCCGCAAGCACTTCCGGGTGCCAAAGGTGTTTTGTTCGCCGCCACGAGCGCAAGTGGGCAAGGCTCGCTCCGGGTTCTAGCTAGCGGCAGTAAGCTCCGAACCTTGGTCGAGAATTCCACTTATGGGCGGTTTCTCACAAGCGGATATCTCATCTACTACCAGCGCGAGACGCTGTTTGCAGCACCTATGGACGCGGACCGGATGGAGTTGACAGGCCCGGCAGTACCTCTCGTATACGGCGTGTCTACTTCAGGAGCTCGAGCGGACTTCGACGTGTCCGCTTCGGGCACGCTGGTGTATCGGCGTGGTACCGCGCGAGCTAGCATTCCGTCCTGGCTCTACCCCTCCGGGAAGATCGAGCCAGTGCTGACCAAGGCGGCTAACTACTCGTCGCCTCGCCTGTCACCTGACGGGACGCGACTGGCGTTGTCGGTTATCCAGGAGGGCACACAGAGCCTCTGGATTTATGACCTCGAACGGGAGACCTGGACCCGGCTCACGTCTGAGGACGATCCTGAATTCCTTCCCACCTGGACGCCGGATGGCGAGTTTCTTGCTTTCCGAGCTGGAAATACCCTGGCCTGGACGCAATCGGATGGGAGCGGGAAAGTGGAACGTCTTACGGGAGTCAGCCGCAATGCTGGCCCCTGGTCGTTCTCGACCGATGGCAAGTGGCTTGCGTTTTGGCCGCTGCAGCCGGGCTCTGACTTGTTTACTGTTCCGGTTGAGCGAGCGCCCGGTTCACTGCGGCTGGGGCAACCGCGGCTGTTATTGCAGCAGGCAGGATCCAAAGGTGCACCTGCTATATCGCCCGATGGCAACTGGCTGGCTTATAGCTCGGATGCGTCTGGACGGTTCGAGGTCTATGTAATGCCCTTCTCACCGAAAGGGAGGACGATGGGCCGCAAATGGTCGGTATCGAATGGAGGAGGCCACAGCCCCATTTGGTCCCGCAAGGGTCGGGAGCTGTTCTATGAAGATCTTGACCACCGCATCCACCTGGCTGCCTATAGCATTGCTGGTGAGTCGTTCCTTCCTGAGAAGCCCCGATTCTGGTCCGAGAAACAGGTGGCGGACATTGGCTTTTTCCCTACCTTCGATATTGCGGCTGACGGGAACCGCGTCATGGCGCTGTTCGCGTCCGATGACCCCAGGGCCGAGACGCTCGTGCGTGTGCTGCTCAACGTCGGCGGTGAATTGCATCGGCGGGCTCCGGCGTCACCAACGAACCGCAAGTCATAACTCTTACGTCGCGGCGAAGCCTTCGTTCGTGACAAGTTCCGGCAAAAAAAGATCCGTCTTCGAATCAGCAGCTTGCCTGATTTTTCTCTGATCGCCTGACGAATGGCGAGAGTATCGCTTTAAACAGGCTGACGGGCGAGCGGGCAGTAGCAGTCTTGAGTTTCCGCGTTCGCTAGGTCAGCGTCTCCCGCGCGTGCGGGCACACGCGTATGGGGTTGGCGGCTCGGCGATCCGCCATCCTCTCGGTTGAGAAGCTGATCGCGCGAATGTGGAAAAGGGTGCTGGAATAGCGCGTTCCAGCGCCTCCCGAGCGGCGTGTTGCTTGGCGGAGGGCAACACGCCTCGAAGATTCACGGCGCTGGAAGACCTCCCGTGCGTCTTGCGAATCCAGGACGGCCGTGAAAGAGTAGGTCGTGTACTCCTACTCCAAACGGCTGTCCTGGTCTTTTTCTTCGAATTTCCTCAGCCGCTTGCTTGCCGAGAAACGCAAATCGGGCGCTCGTCTCTTTGACTTGACCGTTTCGAATCCCACCGAAGCTCTCGATGATTACCCTTTCCCGGAGATCGCTCGGGCGTATGCCGATCTCAAAGATTTTAGATATCAGCCCAACCCATTTGGAAACCAGGGCAGCAGGCTTGAAGTGGCCCGCTACTACCAGCGGCGCGGCATTGTCGCATCGCCGGACCGGATTCTATTGACCGCAAGCACAAGCGAAGCGTACTCGGTATTGTTCAAGCTGCTCTGCGATCCCGGCGACGAAATTTTGGTCCCGTTTCCTTCATATCCTCTATTCGAATACCTGGCGTCGTTGGAAACGGTGCGCATCGTACCTTACCGGCTTCAGTACGACGGCAGCTGGTTTATCGATTTCGCCAGTTTGCGCCAAGCAATCTCTTCGCACACGCGCTCGATCCTCATCGTCAACCCCAACAACCCCACGGGCTCATTCCTAAAGAAGACGGAGATCGAAGTCTTGCTCGAAATTGCGGAGCGGAGTGCGCTTCCGGTTATCTCGGACGAAGTATTTATGGATTATTCTTTCGCCGCGGATACCACAGTCGTCAAAACGCTGATCGGCTTTGACTCGGTTCTTAGTTTTTCTCTTAACGGGCTTTCGAAGGCGGCCGGGATGCCGCAAATGAAGCTCGCATGGATCGTCGTCAACGGCCCGGAAGGACAGCGCAATATTGCGCGCGAGCGCCTGGAATTGATTCTCGATACGTATTTGTCGCTCGGAACTCCGGTGCAATCCGCCTTACCCGCGTTGCTCACCATCGGGGAAAGCGTTCAGCAGCAAATTTGCCTCCGAACACGCCAAAATTTGAAGGCTCTGGATGCTGTGCTATCCGGTTGTCCCGCCCGGCGTTTGTATTACGAGGGAGGATGGTCAGCAATCATCCAGCTTCCCAGGACATTGTCTGAAGAAGATTGGCTGACCCGCCTTCTCCAGGAGCAGAACGTAATTGCGCAACCGGGTTATTTTTTCGATATGGCGTCCGAGGCTTACGTAGTAGTGAGCCTAATCACGCCGGAACACGACTTCCTCGAGGGAATCCAGAGATTGCGTCAACTCGCTTCGAGCGTGTAGCGCCGTACGCAACTACTCGATGCTGAACGCCTCTTTTGTTTGACAACTCTGATTCGAAATCAGGTCACGGACCGTCAAAACGATCACGTACTCGCCCTTGGGCGTATCGGCCGAGGTTGTTACAGCGAACGTCCCCGGTATGAACTGGGCGGGATAAAAACTGGTGTTTTCATATTCCGATGCTCGTGGCTGGTCTAGAAATGGCTTTCCGTTGGGCCTCAGCACAGTCACGCCATACGCCACGTGGTAGTGATTTTGCGGGCCCACCTCAAATCCCACCATTTCGAAACTTGTATAGATCGTGTCTCCGGAGCGGTACGCCGCCATTTCGAGCGGCACACGATCGTTCTCCTGACGGAGAAAGCGAAAATTCTCAACCGCGATTGTGCCCGAAGGCCGAACCGTAAGGCCTCCAATGCGGAACGGGAAATCCTTTGCTGTTTCATTGTCGGCCAGGAGATCCTTGACGACGACGTGTACGTGGAATTCCCCAGCCGCAATGAAGGAGGGCAAGAGAAAAGAAACCCGCCGCTTGGGCATCCAGTTCTTGTCCTCCGGATTCAGATCGGCCTTCACGACGCCAGAATTGGGAGAAGTCAATGGAACGCCCTTTGCATCCTGAGGCGTCACTACGTAGGAGAGCGAGATACGCCGGATATCTTGTGCTTCGTCGGATTTCACGGAGAAGCCGGCGATTTGGAACGTGAAGTAGACGAAATCTCCCGGCAGAAACTGATAATCTGAGGGCACGAAAGGCGCATCTTCCGATTGCTCAACTCCGGCATCGACGATCGCGAGCGAAGAGTCGGCCGCAAATGCAGGCAAAAGAACGAGAACGTTCAGGAGAGCCGCAATCAAAAGCGATAGAGACGACATCAATTCGCGTCTGGGGAGCGCTAAGCCATCCGCCGGAAGGACGATTGACGGCTCCGGCACTTACGAGGCGGACCGGCAAGCTCCTCCGCCTGATGGCTCAAATTCCACTATAGAAGAGCGTCGCGACGGGGACGCGAATCGCGGAACTGCTCTGGCGCCAATCAGCCGCTACATCGATTTTACTCGTGAACAGTGGAAGGCCCTTCGCGCAAATACTCCGCTGCTGTTGAACGAAGAGGAACTTGCGTCTCTTCGCGGGATCAACGAACAGGTTTCTCTACTCGAGGTGGAGGAAATCTATGTCCCCCTCTCCCGGTTTTTGAATCTGCACGTCGCCGCAGTCCAGCATCTGTACCAAGCACGGCGGGAGTTTATCGGATCGCCAATGGCAACCAAGGTGCCTTATGTGATCGGGATTGCTGGAAGCGTTGCTGTTGGAAAGAGTACGTTTTCCCGCGTGCTGCAAGCTTCCCTCGCACGATGGATTGATCACCCGCGCGTAGATCTGATTACGACCGATGGGTTCCTGTATCCTAACCGGGTTCTCGATGAGCGCGGCCTGATGAACCGCAAAGGCTTCCCCGAAAGCTACAATCAACGGCGGCTCCTTCGTTTTCTAGCGGATGTCAAGAGCGGCACCCCGGTCGTCGCAGCGCCCGTTTACTCGCATCTCGTGTACGACATTGTTCCAGACGCAATACAAGAAGTGAAGAAGCCGGACATTCTAATTATTGAGGGCTTGAATGTATTGCAATCTCCCGACGCACAAGGGCGCGAGGCTTCAAAGGTGTTCGTGTCCGACTTTTTCGATTTCTCCATTTACCTGGACGCCCATGAGCAGACCATCGAGCGATGGTATGTGGATCGATTCATGCGGCTACGTGAGACAGTGTTCAAAAATGAGGCCTCGTACTTCCATCGTTATGCGGAATTGAGTGAACCAGAAGCGCTCGAAACCGCTCGTGCAATTTGGGAAGGGATCAACTTGTTGAACTTACGCGAGAATATTCGCCCCACCCGCGAGCGCGCGCATCTCATCGTTGAGAAAGGCGAGGATCACTTGGTTGGACACGTAAAGCTGCGAAGAGTCTAGAAGGGGAAAATTGGTGGACCTGAAGGGATTCGAACCCTTGACCTCTTCCATGCCATGGAAGCGCGCTCCCAACTGCGCCACAGGCCCACGAGAGAGGCGTAACGTCCACGAGAATAACACAGGAACGTACCGGAGGTACCTCCTCATTTAGCGAATCCAGGTACTAGTAAATTTACTTCGGGAAAGTATTGACTCGCGTCCCAATGAAGAGCACAATCAAACGGTCGGAATCAATCTCCCAGTCTCTGGTGTTGACTGACTGACGGATTTTGAATGAACCAGCAGCTCTCGTCAAATACTCCCTTCACTCCGCAAGACAGTTCTGTCGCTCAGAGTGATCTTCACCTGCGCCAGGTGGGTCCGAATGCACTATCGTTGGATGACTTTATCCATGAACTTCGTCAGCCGTTAGGCGTGATCGAATCGCTTGCCTATTACCTTGAACTTACTTCAGCGGATGAATCAGTGAGTGCTCATCTCAAACGGATTCAGCTCATGGTGCTGCAGGCAAATCGCATTATCGAACGAACATGCGCGTCCGAACATGCGCTCGCGTTCGCATCCTCCTCCTGTTGAAATCAGGAATGCGGTCCTTGCGACCCCGAATCTAAATCTTTCATTTTTCGCTCGAGCTGCCGCAATTGCTCGCGCAGCTCCGGAATTTTCGCGATGTTCGCCAGACCAGTCAAATGAGCGCGAAGAGGCCGCGCCGGTATTCCCCAAACAGGCTCTCCAGTTCGAATCCGTTGAGATGGAAGGACACCGCTTTTTCCGCCTACTATCGCCTTCGATTCGATTTCCGCGTTCTCTCCAACGCCCGCTTGTCCGCCGATAACGGCGTAGTCACCGACAGAAACGCTGCCAGAAAAGCCGGTTTGCGCCGCAATCACCACGTGTTTGCCGATCGAGCAGTTGTGAGCGATATGAACCAAGTTGTCGACTTTCGTGCCTGCACCGATTTTCGTCGCTCCCAGCGCGGCTCTATCGATGCAGCAGTTGGCTCCGATCTCTACGTCATCGCCAATTTCCACCGTCCCGATTTGCGGAAACTTTTCGTAGCGATCGCCGCATAATGTGAAACCGAACCCGTCGGCGCCGATGACAGATCCGGAATGCAGCGTTACGCCGGCTCCGATACGTACATCATCGTAGATGGTTACGTTTGCATGCAGAATAGTATTCTCGCCGATAATGACGTGCTCGCCGATGCTACAGCTGTTTCCAATCGAACACCGAGCGCCAATGCGCGTGTGTTCGCCTACACTTGTATGCGTTCCTATGAAGCAATCGCTAGCGACGGTGGCCGTGAGAGCGATAATTGCCGTGGGGTGAATCGATGGTGAAGGGCGCTTTACCGGGAAGAGAGCTTCGACCGCCTTGGCGAACGCTCTTCGTGGATCCTCAACTCGAATTAGCGACCACGGGCCGGTTCCCTGAAAAGCGGCCGGCACAACCAAACAGCCCGCACGCGAAGAGCTTGCGGCTTTCGCTGCCCTTTCAGTAGCGACAAATGAAAGATCCGTAGCGGTTGCATCTCCGAGCGCGTTGGCGCCGCTAATCAGACGCTGAGTGTTCCCTTCAGCCCGGGTTCCGCATACTTCGGCTATCTGGGCGACCGTGAGCTGAGGCATGTCACATACTTAACATGATGCCGGTCGACCTCTCCGTCGAGATTGCGCCAAGTGCAGTTGTGCATCCCGACGCAACTATCGGGGCGGGCTCTCGTATCGCAGAATTCTGCGTGATTGAACAGAATGTAATCATCGGAGCGCGCTGCGTGCTAGAGCCGTACGTTTTCGTGAAGCAGTGGACCACAATTGGCGACGAGAACGAAATCTCCGCGGGTACGGTGTTGGGCACTGATCCACTCGATAAGAGCTTCACACGTGAGCGCAGTTATCTCGTGATCGGAGATAGAAACAAGATTCGCGAACATTACACGATTTCGCGGGGCAGCCGTCCGGAATCGGAAACGCGCATTGGAAACGACAACTACATAATGACTTCCGGCCACATTGCGCATGACTGCAGAATCGGAAACAACGTCGTAATCGCGAGTTGCGCATTAGTGGCTGGATACGCGGAAGTAGAGGACCAGGCGTTCATTTCTGGCGGCGTCGTGGTTCATCAATTTTCTCGAATTGGCCGCCTTGCGATGGTTGGCGGGAATACGCGAGTGAATAAGGATCTGCCGCCATATTTCCTGTATTCAGATTTCAACGCGTCGCCCAAGGGCCTGAACCTGGTGGGATTGAAGCGCGCAGGTTTTTCAGAGGAGGAGCTTCAGTTGCTCAAGCGAGCGTATCGACTGCTTTACCGAGCGGGCTTGAAGATGAATGAAGCACTGGCGCGCATCGAAGCGGAGCTTCCGTCTCAGCACACACTTCACCTTGTTAACTTTATCCGGCGAAGCAAGCGAGGCATTTGCCGCGAGGAGACGGCGCAGCGAACAAGCGATTAACGCGATCTCACCGCGAAGCGGCACGCGCAATCTGCACGTGACTTAGAGAGTTCGCATATTGCGATACGCCTTTGAAGAGAGCATCCGCGATGCTGGCACGCTGTTCGTTTCTCTTCAACAGCTTTTCGTCGTGAGGATTCGAGACAAACCCAATTTCGGCGAGGATCGAGGGCATAGTCGCGCCAATCAGCACGACAAAGGGCGCCTGGCGAACACCGCGATCCCGAGAGCGGTTATTCATTCTGACTGAAGTTCCCCAAAGTGCAGTCTGCACCTTTTGAGCGAACTCGCGAGATTCGTCTGCTTTCGTCTTCAATACCGCCTTGTGAAGCAGGTCATTTAGATCGGAAATAGAACTGACCGAGGTTGCATTCTCACGAGTGGCAAGATCCAGAGCGCTTTGATCTGATGTGAGGTTGAAGAAGTACGTCTCGACACCGGTGGCGCTCGGTTCCGGCGAGGAGTTCGCATGAATCGAGATGAACAGGTCAGCCTTCTCCTCGTTGGCGATTTTGGTTCGGTCTTCGAGAGGAATAAAGACATCCTCCGAACGCGTGTAAACAACCGCAGCGCCAAGCTGTTGAGTGATGAGCCGTCCCAGCCGCAGTGCGACATCCAGGACGAGATCTTTCTCCATCAGGCCATGTGGGCCGATGGTTCCAGTGTCATGCCCTCCGTGTCCGGGGTCGATGACCACCTTACCCAGCTTCAGTCCGAATACCCGAACCAAAGATCTATCCCCAGTACTGTCTCTTCTCGCGGGAGTGGCGATTCCAATTCCGTGGTCCGACGCGCTGATGGCGGCGGGGGACGGTGGACGTCTGTGATTGACCTTCGAGTTGACGACTGTAGCTACGCCCGGTGTTGGAGAATCCATTCGAGGTGTTGTATTAATCTGCGGAGGCGCCGTCTCTGGCGACTCGCTATCTCCAACAGCCACACCCTCCAATGGAGGCCTCTTCAGTTCTGGCGTCGAACTGTCCACAGGAACGTTTTCCGGAGTCTCAGGAGAGGCGGCGTCCGTATTTCTAGAGCCGCTCACAGTGCGCGATAGAGCGAGCGCCGAGCCGCCGGCTTCCTTCGGACGCATTTCGATAATCAGCCGGTCCGGATTTACCAGCTGCGATGAAACCACCTCGACGGGCGTTTCAAGGTCGAATACAATGCGGGTTCTACCTGGACTAACTTCGGCTATGCGAATTTGCTTCAGACGTTTGTCGCCCACCTGAATCGTTGCGATCCCGTGATTCCGCGTGGAGGGTGGCCGTAAACCGCTTAGATCAAAATACAGGCGTGCAGGATGAGCAATTTGATCGGATGTTAGCTTATATGCGCCTTCGGTTTGAATAGCGACTCGCGTCACATCGCCGAAAGACCAGAAGCGGATTGCCGCAATTCGAGGTGAAGGACGCGATTGTGCACGAACTCCCCCGCCCATAGACAGTGCCATGATCGCTGCAGTGACGGGAGCCCTCAAATGGGGGAGACGAAGCATGCAGATATGAATCAGCGAGCCGGGGGACTACCGTTTCGAAGTGAGCGGCTCAAGCGCACCATACGACCAAGATTGACCAGCTTTGTTGGTTCAATTATAGCCGGAAAATTCGCGCGCGAATGTTACGATTTCTTCATGCAAGCGGCAGGTTTCGTGCTTGTAGGCGGACGTAGCTCACGGATGGGACGCGACAAGGCCTTACTACCCCTTGATTCCGGTCTGCTGCTAGAGGAGATAGCTGCGAAGGTCACCGTGGCTGCGGGACACGTAATGTTGATAGGTGACCCGGAACGATACCGTGACCTCAGTGTCGAGTGTTTACCCGATCTGCGCTCCGGAATGGGTCCGCTTGCAGGCATAGAATCGGCACTCGCGAGCCGCCGCGGCGAGTGGAACCTCATCGTGGCCTGCGATATGCCCAGCCTTGAGGAAGAGTGGCTTTGCCGTCTTTTGATGATGGCCCGGCAGACCGGCGAGACCTGTATCGCAGCAAAAGACCCGAGCGGCGCCGTTCACCCGCTGTGTGCGGTGTATCGGAGCACCTGTTTGCCGATCGTGCGGCGGGCGCTCGATCAAGGCCGTTTGAAACTGATGGATCTGCTCCAAGATCTGAGCGCCTCCACATTCGAGGTCAACAGCACAGTTTGGAATATCAATACTCCTCGCCAATGGGCCGCTTGGCAAGAGGCCCACTGCCAATGAGCGCATACAATGCCGGTTGAGGAATACCCGCATTACATCGAATTTCGGGACGTCGATAAGAGTTTTGATCATCCCGTTTTGATCGATGTCAGTTTTTATGTGGACGCTGGGAAGACGCTAGCGATAATCGGCCGAAGCGGCGTAGGGAAGTCGGTGACCCTGAGCCATATCATGGGATTCCTCAAACCCGATAGCGGAAACGTGATCGTGGCGCACATGGATATTACCAACATGAATGAGGAGGAACTAAAACGCATCCGAAAGAGGGTCACAATGGTCTTCCAGTCGGGTGCGCTTTTCGATTCCCTGACGGTAGGAGAAAACATCCTGTTCTCGCTCGAGCTTCGAGAAGACTACAACGAGCAGAACAAGGAGGATGTCGTAAACGGTCTGCTGAATATGGTGGATCTCCTACACGTAAAGGACTTGTACCCGGCCGATTTATCTACTGGTTATAAGCGCGCGGTCGCGATCGCGCGAGCATTAGCGGCACAACCCGAGTGCATCCTTTACGATGAGCCGACGACCATGGTCGACCCGATCATGTCAGATGATTTGGGGAATCTGATGCTGCGGCTGAAAGGGCAACTAGGGTTGACGTCTATCGTTGTGACTCATGACCTGGATCTTATGCGCAAGGTGGCTGACTCGGTTGTTTTCCTCGACAAAGGAAATGCGATTTACTTCGGACCCGTCTCGGAACTAGGGCAATCCAAAAAGCCGCATATACAGCAGTTCCTGGCTATGGACAATGTCGAACTCGCCGGGAAAATCGAAGAAGTTTAATCGGCGGCGCCGATATTTCGCTTGAACGCGTTCCAATGCCGGCGAAACCATCCCGGCCCGGAAGATTTTTCTCGAAGCTGGTTCATGTTGAGGCTAGCGGGCTTACTAACATTGGGCGAAGCGCCTGGATGGTATTCCTCCTTTGCTGTAAGATGAACGCGCGATCCGTCAAACGAATAACTTCTCCGCCAGAGTCTTCCATCCCCGTCTCTTGTAATGAGGCTGAAGACTCGGCCGGACCCGTTTGAATCGGGTACATCCACCTGGACGGGGAAGTAACCTTCGATATCGTGCTGCCGATAAGACGTTTCATAGCGGTGCCGCCGACGATTCCAAAGGAATACACGCCACGCATCAAAGTCGTACGGCAGCGCGGCGGAGGAGGTGGTCCAGAGCCAGTTGTGTTTGATTCCCTTTACATCATCGTTAACCGCTCCTAAATCGAAATACGAAGTGATGCGTTTGCCTTCCGCGTATTGCGCCACTTCGTCCGGTACGGACATGATCAAGTTGCGGGAAAGAACCCATCCGGTCTGGTTGGCCTTGGTGCGTATCTCGGACCAGTCCTCTAGGATTTCTGGTTTCTTGAGTTCCTGGATTTGTTTTACAGCTTTTTGACTGTCGCGGCTGGCTTTCAGGTCCGCAGTGCTGGTGGCTCCATCTATGCGCTCAGCCGAGAGCTCCTGCCAGTTCTCTGGCGGCTTCGGAGGCGCCGGCTTCGGCGGAAGGTGAAAGACGTTCTTCGTTTGCCTTTCCCGGCGCTGCCGGCGCAACGACGGCTGGGGTCTCTCGAAGTTAATCGAAGAGTGAGGTGCTGCGGCAAGCTTCGGCTCAACTCGATGAGCGAGAACCGATACTGAACCTCCGTCGGGAATTCTGGCGAGGGCGGGGGATTGCCGGCTCGGCTCGATGTGAACGTTCAAAGCTTCGTAGACCGTTGCCGCGCCCTCGGAGGGGAGCGTCGATGCCCGCTGCCGTTCACGGAGTATCTGATTCATTTGTTCCGGACTCAGAAGTTGGCTCGCGTCGATCCAGCCCTCAAGTCCCTTCGCAGTCCGAACCTTTACAAACCGCCGCCGGACATCGACAATGCTGACGCGATCACCGTGCTTCAGCACGGCAACGGTACTGTTTTTCTGCGTAACCTCTTGACGGAGATTTGTCGATTCCGGAGCGATGTAGGCCTCTCCTAGGGCACTACTCGACTGAGTGCCACAGCTCGTCAGCGCAAGGGAGAGAGTTAACGCGAGCGTGCAGAACGCCGCCAGCGGCACCAATAAACGATGCATGTCGCAGGATGGCTTTACGAGAGTAGTCTAGCGCGAAGGAAACTCGTCTCGATTTGTAGTCACCCAAGAAGGCGCGCGAGCTCTTTGAGGATGCACCGGTTCATGACGACTGGAATACCAGCTGATTCCGCTTTCTCAGCAGCCGCACCATTGATAACTCCTTCCTGCATCCAAATGCACCGTGTACCCTTCTGAAGCGCATCGTCTACGGTTTCAGCAACCTTCTCAGAGCGTCTGAATATATCGACGATGTCGATCTCGTCCGGAACATCCACTAGGCGCGCGTACGCCTTTTCGCCAAGCACCTCGTTTTCGTTCGGGTTCACGGGAATGATCCTGTAACCTTGCCGCTGCAAAAATCTGGAAACACCGAAACTGGCGCGCAGTCGATTATTCGAAAGACCAACCACCGCTATGGTCTTCGCTCCGCGCAGCAATTCGGCAATCGTTTCGTCATTCATTGTCTTTTGCTCAAGGTCTGGCGGCTGTATCGGAGGTCATATGCAGGAGCTTCCGGAATCGCGCGACCTCCGCATTCGTAAGGGTGCGGTACGTTCCTGGCTTGAGATCCCCTAAATCAAGAAATCCAATTTTGATGCGCTTCAGTTTCTCAACCAAAAGATCGAAGTGCTTGAACATCACTCGAATCTGATTCTGGCGGCCTTCTACCAAGCGAACTTCATACCAAGGGTTATCGCCCTTTCGAATCAGTTTCACCCCCGCCGGGGCAGTCTTTCGCCCGTGCATTGGAATGCCACGACGGAACTGCTCTTCCTGCTCCGAGGTGAACGCGCCATTGGCCTTGACCAAATACGTTTTAGTCACATGACTGGCTGGCGATGTGAGTTTATTCGCAAACTCGCCGTCATTTGTGAGCAGCAGCAGCCCCTCGCTCGCGTAATCGAGACGCCCAACCGGATAAATGCGCTCATGCAGCCCTTTGAAGAAGGACATAACCGTCTCGCGCTTCTGTGGGTCCTGAAGTGTTGTGACGCAATTCTTCGGTTTATTCAGCGCAAAGTAGAGGTGATGCTTCGGCGCGCTGAGCACACGGCCGTCAATCTTTACGCGATCAATCGAGACATCTGCCTTAGAACCGAGCTGAGTTATGGTCTCGCCGTTAACCGAGACACGGCCCGCTAGAATTAGCTCTTCGGCTTTTCGCCTACTCGCCACTCCCGCATGCGCAAGGATCTTCTGAAGCCGTTCTTCAGGCATCCATCTGCTGTTCTGACGAGTGTTCCGAAGGCCGATTTTCCGCGCTCGTGCCAGGCTGCGATTCTTGCTCCGGCTCCGTACCCGTATTCTGTTGCGAGTCGCTTAAAGCTAAACGCCCCAGTTCTTCAAACTCTTTGAGGGTTGGCAGCTCCGCCAGCGAGCTGAGGCCGAATTGAATTAAAAATTCGCGGGTGGTTTTGTATAAGATCGGCTTACCGAGAACGTCCTTCCGGCCTGCTGCGGCGATCAGCTTCCTCTCCAGCAAGGTTTTCAGAACCCCGGCGCCTTGAACGCCTCGAATGTCCATTACTTCGGGAGCAGTGATTGGCTGCTTGTAGGCAATGACAGCGAGTGTCTCGAGCGCCGCGAGCGAAAGCTTGAGAGAAGGTTGCAGATTCTTTACAAAAAGGCGAATCGATTCGTGATGCTCAGGCTTGGTGGACATTTTGTAGCCACCGGCGAGCTCTCGAATGGACAAACCGCGATCTGGAGCCGCATACTCGGCCGCGAGCTCATTCAACACTGCTTTAACCTGATCGGGAGGTTGCTCGAGGGCAGACGCGATTTGCTCAGGCGTGAGCGGCTCTTCCGTGATGTATATGGCCGCTTCAATGATTGCTTTCAAGTTCGCTTTCGAGCTGGGGCCGGAATCAGGCTGCGGCGCGGCTTCAGCAATCAGCAGTTGTGCTTCGTGCGTGTCCTGGTTAACTCCCCCCTGGTGAGCCTCTTCTGCCACGCTCTCTACATTCGGCGCCTGTTCTACTTCCTGCATCCTGGTGATTAGTGGTATTCCTTTTCGACCGTTGCCAGATCTGCAACAGCCTGCTCTGAATTTTCGAATTCCGCTCCTCGGATCAAACCGATATCGCCGAAGGCCTCACTTTGCGTAAGTTCAACGGCTTGCGATTTTACAAGTTCCAAAATCGCAAGAAACAGGCAAATCATGGCTCGGCGGCTACGCTGTCGTTGGAACAGGTGCATGGCAGAAACGGGTTCCTGCCGGGAGTGCCCGATTTGATGCTGCACATATTCAATCATTTCGGAAACGCTAACTTCCTCTGCCCCAATTTCGTAAGTCGGGCGATTTTTTGCGCGTTCCAGAACGAGCTGAAAGGTCTTGACGAGATCGAAAATCGTGACATCCAGGTGAGGTTGTTCATCCTCTGACAGGAATTGCTCAATATGCGGGTTCGACCAGAGCGCTTCCTCAATGACCCGCTTCTGCTGCAACATTTCCGCTGCATTTCTGAACCGCTCATGTTCGATAAGCCGGTCAACTAATTCCTTCCGTGGATCGTCTGTAGGCGAAATTTTGTCAAGCTCCGGGTCCTGCGGCAGCAGCATCTTGCTCTTGATATGGATTAGAGTTGCTGCCATGTAGACAAACTCGGAGCTGAGCTCGATGTCGAGCTCAAGCGCCTGCTGCATGTACTCGATGTATTGCGCGGTGATCTGGGCGATCGGAATGTCGTAGATATTGATTTGCTGCTTGCGGATGAGATCTAACAGGAGATCAAGCGGCCCCTCATACTGCTCGAGGCGAAAATTCAGGGGCAGCGGCACTAGCTACAAAATAGCAAAGCTGGAAGCGTTGCCGCACGGACATGGAAACCTCCCAGCGTCCACTAAGCGTGAAGCGTATCGACGGTCAATACTCGCTTGCCCTCAAACACAGCAATCGCTGGTTCCTGCTGCAAGATGTATCCGAGTTCATCGATACCTTCTAACAAGCAGTGTTTCGAGAATTCGTCAATGGGAAACGTTACTGCCGAGCCATCTGGCAGCGTGAGCTTTTGCTCGGCCAGATCGACCATCACCATCACGCCAGGATCGCGCGTTACGGCGTCTAGCAACGCGGAATGCACCTCATCTGAAACAACAATCGGCAGCAGAGAGTTCTTCAATGCATTTCCCCGGAATATGTCGGCAAAAGAGGTACTAATGATGGCGCGGAAACCATAGTCGGTGAGGGCCCACGGCGCGTGTTCCCGGGAACTGCCGCAACCGAAATTGTCGCCGGCCAACAATACCTGCGCGGAGCGCCCTTCCGGTTTGTTCAGAATAAATTCCGGATTGGGATTTCGATCAGCATCGTATCTCCAATCGTGGAAAAGCTGGTCTCCGAGACCCTGCTTTGTCGTGGTTTTCAAAAATCGCGCGGGGATGACCTGATCCGTATCGATATTGTCATGCGGTAGCGGCGCTATCCGGGTCGTAAAAGTCGTGAATTTCTCCATTCTCGCGTGTTCCCCTATAGCATCGTCCGTACGTCGGTTACGAGACCCGTCACGGCGCTCGCGGCAGCCGTGAGGGGGCTTGCCAAAAATGTTCGGCCACGCTGGCCTTGACGCCCCTCGAAATTTCGATTGCTAGTCGAAACGCTGTACTCGCCGGGCTGGAGCTGATCACCATTCATTGCGATACACATGGAGCATCCGGCTTCGCGCCACTCGGCTCCGGCTTCTTTGAAGACTCGGTCAAGTCCTTCCTCCTGAGCCTGCTTCTTTACCTGTTGTGAACCCGGTACTACCATCAGGCGAACACCCGGACTCACCTTCCGGCCTTTCAAGATCTGCGCCGCTGCGCGGAGATCGGAGATACGTGAGTTCGTGCAGCTTCCAATAAACACGACGTTTACGGGATGGCCCAGCAATGGTTTTCCCGAAGGCAAATCCATATACCGGAGCGCTTTGCTCAGAGATGCGCGCTCGAGCGGATCGTGGATTGCGGCAGGATCAGGCACGGGCGCAGTGATCGGGATGCCCATACCTGGATTCGTGCCAAACGTAATCATCGGTTCGAGCGCGCCGGCATCGATCTGAATTCGTTTGTCGAATACAGCGCCTTCGTCAGTCGGCAAGTTGCGCCATAAGCTCAAAGCCCGATCCCATTCAGCGCCTTTGGGAGCGAATGGCCTGCCGGCGAGGTACTGATACGTCGTATCATCCGGCGAAACGAGCCCCGCCCGGGCACCACCCTCGATGGACATGTTGCAGATCGTCATGCGTTCCTCCATCGAGAGTGCGCGAATGGCCGGCCCGGAATACTCGAACACACACCCTGTACCGCCGCCGATGCCAATCCGCGAAATTAGATTCAGGATGATGTCTTTCGCCCCAACGCCCGTCTTGAGGCGGCCATCCACCCGTACTTCATACGTTTTGGATCTCGTCTGAAGGAGACATTGCGTCGCCAAGACGTGGCCCACCTGGCTTGTGCCGATGCCGAATGCCAATGCGCCGAAAGCCCCATGAGTCGCCGTATGACTGTCGCCGCAGACCACTGTCATGCCGGGCTGAGTGAGTCCGAGTTCTGGCCCAATGATGTGCACTATTCCCTGCTTGTCGCTGTGCGGTCCATATAAGGGAATGCCGAAGTTGCGGCAGTTTTTCTCGAGTTGATGAATTTGAGCTTCGGCCACCTTGTCTAGGATTGGCAGCGACCGATCATGAGTCGGAATACTGTGATCTGCAGTGGCGATCGTCAGATCGGGCCGCCGTACTCCGAGTCGGCGTTGCCGCAGCTCATCAAAGGCCTGTGGCGAGGTCACCTCGTGTACCAGATGCAAATCGACATATAAAAGCGCGGGCGTACCTTCACGCTCGGCGACAACGTGGCTGTCCCAAATTTTTTCGACAATCGTACGCGGCTTGGCAGCCGCAGCATGTTTCTCTGGCATATCGTCCTAAGCTGAAACGGCACGAGCCGAAAGGAGGGCGCATACCGCGTCGCCTACCTCGGTCGTGGTTGCGGGCGCGCCCGTAGGGTTCAGATCCGCCGTTACGCAACCCCCGTTCAAAGCCGCCTCCATGGCGTCGTTTATGTTCCGGGCTTCTTTCACTAGACCGAAACTGTATTCAAGCATAGCCGCTACTGAGCCAATCGCACCCAGCGGATTCGCTTTGTTTTGGCCTGCAATGTCCGGCGCCGATCCATGCACGGGCTCGTACAAGCCGGTCCAGGCGCCCGATGGCCTCTTCCCTCCGAGTGATGCGGAAGGCAGCATCCCAATCGAGCCAGCCAGCACAGCGGCCTCATCACTCAAAATATCTCCAAAGAGATTCTCCGTCACGACTACGTCGAAGCACTTGGGATTCATTACCAACTGCATGGCGCAGTTATCTACTAAAAGATGATCGAGCACGACGTCCGGATAACCCGCGGCGACGTCGGTGACCACGCGCCGCCACAATTGTGAGTTTTCAAGCACGTTCGATTTGTCGACACTTGTCACCTTCTTCCTACGCTTTCCGGCAAGCTGGAACGCCATATGCGCAATACGCTCGATCTCCGGGCGCGTATACGTCATCGTGTTCACGGCACGCTCTTCGGCGCCGGTACCCGAGATCCCACGCGGCTTTCCGTAGTAAAGCCCACCCGTCAACTCGCGCACAATGATCAGATCGGCTCCATCCACCAGATCGCTTTTTAGCGGCGAAGAATAGAGCAACGCACGATACGATCTCACCGGACGCAAATTTGCGTAAACTTGGAGCGCTTGTCGAATTCCTAATAAGCCCCGCTCGGGACGTTTTTCCGGCGGCGCATCATCAAACTCCGGCAAGCCGACGGCGCCCATAAGCGTTGCATCGGCTTCCAAAGCCAGATTGCGAGTCTCCTCCGGAAAAGGGCTACCTGTCTCGCGTATGGCGATTCCGCCTAGCAAAGCCTGGTTCAAAATGAGCCTGTGGCCGTAAGCATCGGCAATGTGGGTCAAGACTTTTACAGCTTCACGCGTGACTTCAACGCCGATCCCATCGCCGGGCAGCAGCAGGATTTTCAATTCCATCGATCGATTCCGGGAATAGGTTGATTAAGGCGCGGAATGCGCGAAAGCCTCGCGCCCGACGACATCGCGAATCAGGGTCGAGATCTCGTCGTTCCGCACGCCTTTCTTGTTATCGGCCAAAGTGACGAACTCGCGATACACCGCATCCAGCTCCTCGCGCGAAAGTTGGAAGCCCAGGTCCTCGGTACGCTTTTTCAGCGCATGGCGTCCGCTGTGCTTGCCGAGCACGAGCTTGCTTTCGGGCACGCCCACGCTGCGAGGATCCATAATCTCGTAAGTCGATTTGTGCTTTAAATATCCGTCCTGATGAATGCCCGCCAAATGCGCGAATGCGTTGTCTCCAACAATCGCCTTGTTAGGCTGCGGACCGAATGAAATACATTGAGCTAGCGCCTGGCTCGCCCCATACAGCTTCTCAGTTTGGATCTTTGTCTCAAAAGGTAGATGGTCTGATCGCGTCTTAATGGCCATGACCACTTCTTCGAGGGCGGCGTTGCCGGCGCGCTCGCCGATTCCGTTGATGGTGCATTCCACCTGCCTGGCTCCAGCCGATACAGCGGCTAACGAATTTGCCACAGCTAGCCCAAGATCATCATGGCAGTGCACACTCACAACCGCGCGATCACCGAGCAGCTTTACGATTCTGCCGATTAACTCGGCATACTCCGCCGGTACTGAATAGCCGACCGTATCCGGCAAATTCACGGTCCGCGCGCCCGCTTCGACTACCGCCTTACTTACCTGCTCGAGGTACTCCAGATCCGTGCGCGTCGCATCTTCAGCAGAAAACTCCACGTCGTCTGTGTAATTGCGGGCCAGCGCGACTGCCGCAATCGCTTCATCCAGCACTTGTTCGGGGCTCTTGCGAAGTTTGTGCTTGAGATGAATTTCGCTGGTCGCGATGAAAGTATGAATGCGTGGGCGCTTTGCGTGCTGGAGCGATCTGGCGGCCCGTTCCACGTCGAGCGTGCACGCCCTGGCTAGTGCTGCAACCTGCACCCAAGGGAATTGCCGGCTTACTGCATCGACTGCCTCGAAATCGCCTTCAGAGGCTATAGGAAAGCCCGCTTCCAGAACATCTACTCCAAGGTCGACCAGATGCGCCGCCATTCTTAACTTTTCCGGTCGAGTCATGCTGCAGCCGGGCGACTGCTCCCCGTCGCGCAGAGTTGTATCAAAGACGTAAATCCGCCTCAAGTTATCACCTCGTTCGGAGTAATGCCTCAATAGTAGGATGGTTAGACAGATTACTCAAATTTATAGTCTTGCTTAGATGTATAAGATACAATGATCCCATAAACAAAACAGGTAGGAACGATGGAACTTTATCCGCTAAAGGTTTTTCTTACAGTGGCCACGGAGCGCAGCTTTTCCCGCGCGGGCGAAAAATTATTGCGAACCCAGCCGGCGATTTCGATCGCGATACAGCGTCTGGAGAGCGACTTGAAGGAGAAGCTGATCGACCGCTCCGGACGGGAACTGCTGCTGACAGATGCGGGCAGGGTAGTTCTCGAGTACGCGAGGCGATTCCAGAACTTAGAATCGGATCTGGAGAATGCTCTTCGCGAGTTAAAGGACAATTACGCCGGGCGCCTCTCGATCGGAGTGAATGAGTCCACCGCCCTATATCTGATCGAACACATCGAGCAGTACAGGCGATCGTTTCCGAAGGTCAAAGTGCAGGTCAGGCGTACTGAATCGAGCAAAATTCCCTCGCAACTCCTGGACGGTGAGCTGGAACTGGGGGTAATCAGCTACGACCCAGGTGATGAACGTGTTGTTTCGCAGGTCATCTATACAGACCGGCTGGCGTTCGTGGTTTCTCCAAAGCATCGTTTTGCAAATCGCGGCGACGTGTCCATCACCGAGTTAGATATGGAGACGTTTATCGCCCATAATGTGCTCTCGCCGTATCGGGAATACGTCCTGAGGGAGTTTCAGCGTTACAAAGTGCCTCTGAATATGGATGTCGAGATGCCAACGGTCGAAACAATTCGCCGCTTGGTCCAAGACAATGAAGGTGTCGCATTTCTTCCGAGAATGTGCGTGGAGCAGGAGATTCGCCAGGATTTGTTGCGTGAAATCCGGGTTAACGAAATCAGTGTGGAGCGCAAGATCCGGCTGGTGTACCCCGGCAGACGAGCGTTGAGCCATGCGGCGAAGGCGTTTCTAGAAATCGTTAAGAAAGGAAATTTCGAGTCCCTCCAGGAACCGGCGTGAGCCAAAATCCAATTACGGCAGGCGGACGCGTCGCCGTAGCAGGCGGCGGGGTTATCGGGACTTCCATCGCTTGGCGACTCGCTCAGCACGGCTGGAAGGTGTCGCTATTTGACAAGAGCGCAATCGGAGGTGAGGCAAGTTGGGCCGCGGCAGGGATGCTGTCTCCTGGCGGTGAAGTCGAGCGCCCATCAGATCTCGCATCCCTTGCAATCGAATCGCGCGCGCTGTATTCCGAGTTCGTTCGCGAGCTTGAGAAAGAATCCGGTCTGGCAATTGACTATCAAGAATGCGGAGCATTGGACCTGGCGTATTCAGAGCCTGAATGGGATACTCTACTGGCTCGAGCTCGCCGACAGACAGAGATTGGCATCCGCTCGAAGCAGGTGACGTCAGATCAGGTGTCGATCTTCTGGCCACGAGTACGAACCAGGGGGCTGCGGGGAGCGTTTTTCTATCCTGGCGATGCTATTGTGAACTCCCGTGAGTTGATGGTAGCCTTGGCTGCCGCATGTAAGAGTCGTGGTGTTTCAATTCATCAGAGCTGTCCTGTGAATAAAGTCGAAATTTCCGATTCAGAAGCAGCAGTCGAGAGCTGTCGGGGTAAGGAGAACTTTGAAGTCGCTGTGATTGCGGCCGGAGCGTGGAGCAATGTGATAGAAATCGAAGGCGTGCCTCCGATACCTGCCGCTGAGCCCGTAAAAGGGCATCTGATTGGGTATCAACAGCCGCAAGAGACCTGTTATACTGTCGTCCGTCACGGGCACGCTTACCTTCTGCAACGGGCTAATGGATTGCTGATCTGCGGAGCCTCGGTAGAACACGTCGGGTTCGATGCTGAAATATCCCCGGAGGTTGTCTCGTGGCTAACGGAGCAGGCAGGGTTTGTGTTTCCGCACCTTCAAGAGACAACTCCCTCCGAAGTGTGGACCGGCTTCCGGCCGGGCGGTGATGCCCTTCGCCTCGACATCTGGCATTCGCCCCGCCTATATCTGGCTTACGGTCACTATCGAAATGGAATCCTGCTTGCGCCGTTGAGCGCTGAACGCGCCGCCGCCGGCATCAGCGCCAATTTGGGAACGCAGTAGTTCGCTTGCGCTGGACCTCATCGATCAATGCCGCGATCCGTGAGCGCCGCTTCAGCAATCTTTCTAAGAGATTTTCAAGTGGCCCTTCGTCATCCTGCATCCAGTCACGGGGAATCTCCTTCCAGGCGGAATCGACCACTTCGATGGGAAAGTTCTCGACCATCGCCATCCAAGGCTGAAACGAATCGAGCGAATGCACCTCATTGTAGACCGCTGTACGGAAATAGAGGCCCTGGATGGGCGAATCCTGGAACTCCCAATGCGGTCCGTTAAACGCGAACCCATGATCGATCATCTGAGCAAAAAAGCCCACGCGGGCTGGCGCATCTCCTTTCAACGGAGTCCAGGCCTTAGCGCGTGCCCGAAAAAATACAGCTTGGCGCGAGTCAGCGTTGGCAACCCATTTGTCGAAGACGAGCGCACCCAGAAAATCAACACGGTTTTCAATCTTGAATAGAAGCTTATCCGGAAGGAAATCGAAGATGGCGACACGGTCCGGATGTACCGCTAAACGCGAGCCGAAATGCAGCCCAGGCGTAACCTGCTCACGCCGGGGACCGATCGACAAGTAGAGATCAGGGTTGTTTCCGATGAATTCGCTTGTCAGCTCAATAACCGCGGTATCAGGAACATGAATTTGCAGATACCGCAGAAAGGCACACGCAAGCCATTCGTTAATCAGGATGCGCCGGTGCTGCGGATTATTGAGGAACTTCACCACATAAAACGCGCCATCCTCTCCCTCGAGTAAGTGCGCTTGCGCACCGCCTCGCATCTTGCGAATCAGATTGCGAGCGCGAACGGGCATGGCGCGGGGTAATGAGAGAATCAGGCTAGGTTTTTACAGAAGAGGAGCACAAAAACAGCATGGCTGAACAGCGTTCAGATAAGGAAGCGGCGAAGCCGAGCCCCGATGAAGTGGCTCTCGAACTCATGAAGTTTATCGCAGTCACGACCGGCTACGGCAAAGGCACCACTACTACCGGTTTTGGGAGTAAAGGTCCGCGCACGAGCGAAGAGTACGCTGATTCGCTGATCGAACTGTTCGAGCGCTGCCGCTCGGTCATTCGCAAAGACCCTAAATAGCTCCCAGGTCCGGCGCAAACATCCAGGACTTGTCCCCTATCTCTTTCTTTTTGCCGCTCTCTTTGGTGCTGTTTTCTTTGACCCAGTTCTGCGACCGCCCGTTTTCTTGGCCGTCTTCTTTGCGGATTTCGGAGCGGATTTCTTTCTGGATCTGCTGGAGGAGGCCTTTTTCGCTGAAGCGCTTTTCTTTGTTCCTGAAGACTTTTTCTTCGCAGGGGCTTTTTTCGAAGCTGCCGGCCTTTTAGCTTCGGCTTTTTTGGGAGCGGCTTTCTTGGATGCGGCCTTCTTCACGCCCGCTTTCTTCGAAGGTGCCTTCTTTGCTGCTGTGGGCTCACGTCGGATGATCTCCGCGCCTCCGACATCCTCTTCGGTAACTTCATCGGTCTCAGAGCCGGCAGACTTTCCGGCACCCCCCCGGGCTTCATTCTGATCCGAACCGGCCGCACTCTTGCCTGCTGAAGAGGCATCGTGCTTGCTAGCTACTTTTGTAGGCTTAGCGGCCGGGGACTCCTCCTCTTCATCCTCGTCCTCATCATCATATTCGTCTCTATCTGACTCCAGCTCTACATGCTCATCTTCGTAGTCGAAGTCATCTTCCTCATTGTCTGGACTAAGCCAGTACAGCAGACTCATGCGCTCCTCCTTCCCGCAACGTATTTACTATGCATCGAGATGGTGCGAGAAGGCAAATCATTTCGCAAAATTGAAGTCACACGAGCGCGAACGGGAAATGTGCAAGAAAGCAGACTCAAATGGCAAGGCAATCAGAACCAATGGGAACGCGGAGGGCTAGTGCCCCAGAGATGCCGTCCGAACAGCGGCTTTGCGATGCAAAACCTGAGCCGGTACCCGGTGCAAACCAGCTACTGGACGACGGGCTGCGCTGGACGTAGTGGCCTTCCTCGCGGTTCTGCGGCTTCGAACGTGCCGCACCGGGCGTTCCTCGTGGTAAACGGCTGGAATAAAAAGCACATCTCCAGTTTCGAGTGAGTCCGCGGCGCGGTTAACCGCAACAATTCGCTCGGGCGCCAGGTGATAGGTTCTGGCAATCGTTTCGAGAGTGTCGCCTGGTTCAACACGATGCAACCGCCACGCCCGGCGATTTTCGGCGGGAACTGATTCGAGAGCAGCCTGGGTGGCTTGACCCGTTCCTTTTGGAACGTGAATTTGAAAGCCGACTGGGGCCGTGATCCGCAACAGAGATGGATTGAGATCCTGGATCTCGGAAATTGGCTGCATCGTCGCGTCAGCGATCAGGTTCAGGCTTGTTGGCGCGGTCAACTGAAGGGAATCGTACTGAACCGGTGGATCGAGGTCAATGTCCTGCAATCCGTAATCCTTCGGGTTCTTGGCCATGATTGTCATGGCAACAATGATTGGCACATAGCTGGCGGTTTCTTTGGGAAGCGCGTGGCGCTTCAACAATTCCCAATAGTCCGCATAGCCGGTCCGCTCAACTGCGCGATCCACCGCTCCCGCGCCACAATCATAGGCCGCAATAGCCAGATACCAGTCTCCATAGCGTGAATAAAGATCTTTGAGGTGCCTGGCAGCCGCACGCGTCGCTTTTTCGGGATCGAAGCGATCGTCCGTTGCCGGAGTCCGCTCCAAGTTATATTCCGCACCTGTGCCAGCAACGAATTGCCACATGCCGACGGCCCGCTTGTTCGAAACAGCGCGCGGCAAGAAACCCGATTCGGCTTGCGCGACATAAATCAGTTCCTGCGGCACACCCTCTTCGGCAAAAATACGTTCAATAAGCGGCTTGTAGCGTCCGGAGCGGCGAAACCCAGCGAGCAGGATGCTGCGGCCGCGATCAGTTGAGAAGAAGTGCACGAAGCCTTGGACGGGATCTGACAATTCCAGCGGTATCCCGGAACTGGTCTGGTTGAGCTCTGTGCGAAGTTTCGGCGCTAAACTCGGATCGACGCCGAATGTCATGTGACTGATTTCATCAATCGGAGCCTTGTCGAAGACAACGGCTTCATCGGTCTGCCCCGCGCCGAGTTTCTCGATATCAAAGCGATAAATCAAATCGCTCATCTCATCCAGCCGGCGCTCAATCCGCCGATGGTCCGGCAAAGATTCCGGAGCATTCAGGAGACTGTCAATCGCCGCATCAAATTCGCGGCGCGCCGCCGTTAAATCTTCTTGGAAATAAAATTGGCGCCCAGCGTTGAAGTGCTTCTCCGCAGCCGCCAAGCAATTATCGGCTTCTGAGGAATGAACGGTTGACGAATCGGGGGACGATGCTTTCGCCGTTTCCTGGGAATACCCGAGACCCACAGCAGCTAAGAAGGTAAGCCCTATTAACAGCGGGCGAAAGCGTAGCATTGTTTGATAAACAAATCTTATCGACCGTGGCGACCGTTACGAAAGCATTACTCTAGCGCACGCTTTAAGATGGGTCAAGGCGAAAACACAGGTCAACCTGCGAGGATCGCACTCCGCTCAACAGATAGATGGACGGCAGCTTAGAAACCGAACAGGGTTCCGAAAAAGAAGGTCGCCGCCCGTGAAGCGTCTTTCTTACCGCCAAATATTAAAGCTATTTAATCTCGTTACCGGGCCGGAACGGGATGAAGCTCGCGGCTAGAAATAATGCGATCGATCATCCCGTACTCCAGGGCAGCGTCTGGCTCCAGAATGTAGTCGCGGTCCACATCGCGCGCGATCTTGTCTACAGGCTGATTGGTCGCATCTGCCAGGATTTCATTCAAAGATTGCCGCATTCGCAGAATTTCTCTGGCATAAATATCGATATCGGCGGCTTGGCCACCCAAGCCGCTCATTGAAGGCTGGTGAATCAGTATGCGGGAATGGGGGAGGCTGAACCGCTTGCCCCTTGTGCCACAGGCCAAGAGAACAGCCGCCATCGAGGCAGCCTGCCCTACGCAATAAGTCACAATATCGGGTTCGACGAGCCGCATAGTATCGAGGATGGCAAGTCCGGCGGTAATAGATCCACCGGGGGAGTTCAGATATAAAGAGATATCGCGCTCAGGATCTTCCGCTGCCAGAAATAACATCTGGGCAATGACCAGATTCGCCACATTGTCATCGATTGGCGTACCTAGGAAGATAATGTTCTCTTTTAGCAGCCGAGAGTAGATATCGTAGGCGCGTTCACCGCGCGATGTCTGCTCAACGACCATGGGCACGAGTACTGAATTATTCATGCAACACCTTTACCCGAAGGCTTTCCGCGCTTCAGGGAATTTCTTGGGGCACACCCATTATAGGATTGATCGGTTGTAAACACATGCATTTTGAACAGTTGCTTAGAGGTATTGACCATATAAAACCGCCGCTTCATAGTAGGAGACAGGACGAAACTCAGCTTTTCTATGATTGTGGCTAAGCTTTTTCGCCGCAAGCGACGATTAGCCTCTTAGGACGCGGAGCCTGGCCGAAGAATGAAAGTATTAATAGCCGATGACAACGCAACCTCTCGTATTATGTTACGAGGCGCGTTGCTGCAGTGGGGCTACGAAGTGGTAGTAGCTGAGAACGGGGCCCAGGCATGGGAGATCCTTGACCGTCCCGAATCACCTCCTCTGGCCATTCTTGACTGGGTCATGCCGCACATGACCGGTCCAGAAGTGTGCCGGAAAATGCGTGAAACACGGCGAGAACCGTATACCTACATTCTGCTGCTCACCTCAAAGCACACCAAAGACGAAACCGTAGAAGGGCTGGAAGCGGGGGCGGACGATTACGTTGTTAAGCCATTTGACAGGCACGAACTTCAGGTACGTTTGAGAGCCGGGAAGCGCATCATCGATCTACAAATGGAATTGCTGAAGGCGCGTGAGGAGCTGCGCGAGAGAGCGAACAAAGATCTTTTGACTATGCTGCCCAATCGCTCCGCAATCGCCGCAACGCTTGAGCAGGAACTCGCGCGGTGTCACCGCGATCGCCGAACCGTGGGAGTGATTCTTCTCGACGTAGATCACTTCAAGAAAATAAACGACACGCACGGCCATTTCGCGGGAGATGCGGTTCTAAAGGAGACTGCTGCGCGCCTACGCGGGAACATGCGGATGTACGATCAAGTCGGACGGTACGGCGGTGAGGAGTTTCTCGTTGTTTTGCCGAATTGCGAACTCGAGCAGGCCACTCACCAAGCCGAGCGCATGCGCACAAAATTGCAGTCGAGCACGATGCTAGTAGACGGCGTCGAGCTGCGGGTGTCGGCAAGCTTCGGAGTGACCGTCTCGGACGGCTCGGAGCGTAATCCGGATACCTTCGTGCGAGTGGCCGACGAAGCCCTTTATCGGGCCAAAGCGAGCGGCAGGAACTGCGTTATCGCCCTGAGCCTTCAAGAATCCGCACGGGCAAGCCTATAACCGAAACTCTCTTCGGGCGGCTGTGATACAAACGCAGCATCATGTTGAATCGTCGGGAATGGGTGTTGGGATCGACCGCGATCACCGCAATCACAAATGCAGCAGCCGCGAATCAAGCCGACCAAAATAAGAAACCGATTGTAATTTCCAGCGCCAACGGTCGCGCAGCCTGCGCCAAGGCTATGGAGATGTTAAAAGGCGGCGCCGACACGCTGGACGCGGTAATCGCCGGAGTGAACATAGTCGAGCTGGACCCAAATGATACCTCCGTGGGTTACGGCGGCTTGCCCAACGAAGACGGTGTGGTTGAACTCGATGCCAGTGTGATGCATGGGCCGACGCGCCGCTGTGGCGCGGTAGGCGCTATCCAAGGAATTAAGACCCCCTCAAAAATTGCGAAGTTGGTAATGGAGCACACATCTCACGTGATGCTGGTCGGCGACGGTGCACTGAAATTCGCGCAGGCCTACGGCTACCAAAAGGAAGATCTTTCAACAGAGAAATCGAGGACAGCCTGGCTGGTATGGAAGGAGTCGCTGCGGACGCCGGAAGCAATCAACAACTGGATTTCGATGGACCAAAACCTGACTGCGAATGCCGCGCCCATTAAGCAGTTAAAGCAGGCCTTCCCCCGGGTGGATGACGCAACGCTGGCGTGGGCATGGGAGATGGCGAGGCATCCCACTTACGGCACGATCAATTGCCTGGCACTGAATGAGAAGGGCGAAATGTCGGGGGTGACGACGACCAGCGGCTTGTCTTGGAAAATCGCGGGGCGAGTGGGAGATTCGCCGATCATTGGCGCGGGATTGTACGTGGATCAGGATGTCGGGGGTGCGGGATCCACGGGGGTGGGCGAGGAGAATATTCGGATCGCTGGAGGGCACACGATTGTCGAAGCTATGCGCCGCGGGATGCCAGCGCGTGACGCTGTGCTCGAAGCCTTGAAACGTGTTTCGAGAAATTACAACGACGATAAGCGTAAGTTGGACAAGCTCGACATCGAGTTTTATGCGTTGCGGAAGGATGGCGACCACGCGGCAGGATCACTGTGGGGTAGCCATCGGAGCTACAAGGTTTATTCAGTAAATGACGGCGGCGAGAGTCGCCATGAGCCATGCGTGTTTCTGTACGGCAAATGACTCCTTGCGAGACCTAGCTCCGATAACCCATCGCATCGCCTTCAAAGCGATTGTCCTTGCCGGACTCGCGGACCAGCGCCAAGAGGATTACCACGACTTGTACCGCCACGAGGATGATTGAGAGGGTCATGCCTATGCTTTCGCATCCGGCTGCCCAGGGCTAAATATCTGAAACTACAGAGATCCCCAGTCGATTCGGGTCGTTAGGGAATCCATTTTGAAACGGGTGATTCCATTGTGAACCGGCGATTTTGCCAAACGAACTCCCGTGGGGAGTTGGGTTCGTTTTTGCAAATCGAGTAGTAGAGGTCGCGGAACTCACGACCGATCCAGGGTTTTTTCGATGCGCGGGTCGGGAACCAGCCAGATGACGGCGACCAGGGCGTAGCAGGCGCAGGAGATCCACGGCTGCACGAAGGCCAGCGGAATTGCCGCGGCATAGATCGCCACCGACGCCATGCCTTTTCTGTCAGTTCCAATCGATGTCGCGAGCTTTGAGCCTTTTCCGTGATGGACAATGAGCGTCCTCGTCAGGAGGAAGTAAGCGATTCCCGCGAACAGCAACACCACCCCATACAAGGCGACCGGCCAAGGTGCAAGATCGTTTTCTCCCATCCAGGCGGTTGCGAAGGGAGTCAGCGACAGCCAAAACAACAAATGCAGATTGGCCCAGAGGACCCCACCTTCGACGTGCTGAGTCGCATACAGGAGGTGATGATGGTTGTTCCAATAGATTCCAACGTAAACGAAGCTTAGGACATAGCTGAGGAAAACCGGAACAAGCGGTTTTAAGGCCGCGAGACCAGTTCCGTGCGGGGACTTCATTTCCAGCACCATGATGGTAATGATGACGGCAATCACCCCATCACTGAAGGCTTCCATGCGGCCTTTGGACATCTTCTATGCTCCTATCGCCAGCCATCTACACGCGGCCCATCTTGCCCGCGCGGTAGTCCTCGACGGCTCGCCGCAGTTCAGCTTGGGTGTTCATCACGAATGGGCCATAGCTGGCAACCGGCTCATGGATCGGCTCGCCGCTCAGGACCAAAACCAGCGATGGCGCCTTGGCCTCCAAAAGAACTGTTTCGCCGGAAGCGCTGAGAGGCGCGATTTGCGCTGTCCCCTTCAACGTTGCCGATCTGTTCACAACAATTTCGCCGTGCAACAGCACGACGGCAGAATTGTGGCCGGCGGGCAGATGCAATTCGCCCGTCCCACTCACTTCCAGACGGACATCGAAGACATTCACTGGCGTTACGGTCTTGGCAGCGCCTTTGGTGCCGTTCAGCTCACCCGCGATGATGCGGGCGTAGGCTCCAGTCCCCAGTTCCACGCGCGGAATCTCGGCGCTCAGGATGCCTTGATAGCGGGGCTGAGACATCTTCTGTGCCGCAGGCAGATTGACCCAGAGCTGCACCATCTCAAAGTCTCCGCCTTTCACGGTAAAGTCCTTACCGTGCTTCTCCTCATGGACGACGCCCGAAGCGGCCGTCATCCACTGCACGTCGCCGGGGTTAATCGTGCCCGAGTTTCCAGCGGAATCGCGGTGGTCGACACTTCCCTGATAGGAAATCGTGACGGTCTCAAAGCCGCGATGCGGATGTTCTTCGACGCCTCGCGGCGTGTTTGATGGCTCGAACCGGGTGGGACCGGCGTAGTCGAGCATCAGAAATGGACTCAAGTCCGCGACGCCGCGAGAGGGGAAGATAGTCCGCACGGGAAATCCATCACCCACCCAATGGGACGATGCCGCCCCATGAAAACCTAATACTTGCTTTCGTTCTGACATTTTTTCTCCTTATTACTTTCGCTCATCAGACCTGTTTTCTTTAGCGGTCATACCCTCTGCCTCGTGGCCAAGTTTTCGCAGCAGGTTCGCTAGCGTGTTCCGCTCGGTTTTATTGAGGCGCGAGAAGACACGTTCCATGTCGCGCTCGTGCTCGGCGAACACCCTGCGGATCAGCTTCGATCCTTCTTCCGTCAGATGCACGATTCGGGCGCGGCGGTCCGTGGACGCTGCCCCGCGTTCCACGAACCCGTTCCGCTCAAGCCGGTCAACGGCTGCGGTCATGGACCCGCTGCTGAGCAGGACTTTCTTCCCGAGAATGCTGATCGGCAGAGGCCCTCTATGAAGAAGGGCTTCAAGAACCCCGAAATCGCTTAGGCACAAGCCTGTGGCGGTCACGCTGCGCCGCGCATGTGCTTCTACGGCCTTGCTAGCCTTCCAGAGCAGCAGCCAGAGATGAACCCCGCTGGCATCTGGCCGGGCTTGGCTTGGTTTCCCCATCCCCACCTACCTCGATATAAAGATGCTTGATATAAAGCTAAAGATTCAGGGGGAGACGCCACAGACCAGCGCACATGCAAGGCCTGAGGCAGATTATCTGGGAACCCCGCCGAAAAGGTGGCGTGCTCCGTACTTATGACGGCAAGTTGCGCGAACAATTGGTCATCGCAAATCCCTAGCTGCGGTAGCCCAGCTTGTCGCCTGCGAAGCGTTCGTCTTCACCAGACTCGAACGCCAGCGCAAAGACGGTGGTCAAAATCTGGAAGACAAAGAACATTAGCGAGAAGCTCATGCTTCTCGTTTCGCATCCGGCGGGCCCTCTTAAATCCTTGAAAACAGGTGTTTCCAGTCACCGTGAGGACCAAAATGGAACGCTAGAGTGTTTCAATTTGGAACAATCCGCAATCAACCATGCCGTAAAACGGCCACAACGTCATCCACGGTGATCACACCGAGCAAGCGCTGCTCGGCGTCGACAACCGGTAGGGTTAGAAGGTTGTATTTGTCGAACAGCTCCGTTATGCGATCTTGCGTCTCATCGACGTAGACGAACAGGAGCGGCTCCGCCGCGAGGTCTCGGAGAGGAGTGTCGGCGGAAGCAAAGAATAGCCTGGGTAGAGAGACAGTAAAGCGCAGCCGGCCATCCCGGTCGAGCAGGAAAAGAGTATGGAAATCCTCGACGGTCTCCTCATTTTTCTTGAGCGCTTCCATAGCGTCCGCAACAGTAGCGTTTTCCGGCAAGGCTAGATAGCCTGGATCCATCAGGCCTCCCGCGGTATCCTCGCGGAACTCTAGCAACTCCTCGACTTCTTCTTTCTCTTCCGGCTGCATCTCGTGGAGAATCTGTTCGGACCTTTCGTCTTCCAGATCATTCAGGAGATCCGCGGCTTCCGAAGGCTCCATTTCTTCGAGAATGTCAGCAGCCTTGTCGGCCTTCAAAGATTCGATAATGCGGGTTTGAATACCGGGCTCGACCTCGCTGAGCAGCTCAGCCGCAACTTCGTTATCCATGGTGTTGAAGATTGCCTCGCGGTCTTCATGACTGAGATCTTCGACAATGTCGGCCAAATCGGCGGGGTGCATGTCTTCCAGCAGCTTGTTGGAGATGTTCAAGCGAACACGGCGCTGCGGATCGGCTTCCAGAATATTGCAAAATTCCCAGCGAATGGAGTGCGCGGGTATTCGCTCTTGCAGGGCGCGAATGATAGATGGAGACACGATTCCGCGGAGCACGCGACGGAGCATGGAGCGAATTCCGATGTCGACTTCGAGAACATGCAGGACCAATTGGCCGTTCTCGAACTCTTTCAGGAAGGTGACGTCATTGACGCGAACTACCTTGCGCCCTTGAGCGTCGATGATTTGCTGATCGAGCAAGTCGCGAACCATTCGCAACATATATTCGTCTGAGTGATACGGGGTCAGGCGCTCGTCTTTGAGGTGAAGGCCATCGGTATCGATGCTCTGGACCTGGTCATAGCGGATGCTGAGCCATCCAGGCCCCGCGCCGACCAAGTAGCGGTCCACCCTCAGGGGATCGATGAGGGGTACAATCGCCGCATCTCGAAGCGTGCCTATTTTCCGGCCCTTGAGGTCGTACACTTTCACGCCGAGCAGCTCGGTAAGGTAGACGATTTCTTCGGCCATGGGCTCGGGAATTGCGTTTAGCGCTGTCCGCTACCCTTGAGAATAACCAAGCAACAGCCGTACTACACTAAAGTTTCCTTGCAGCCGCAGTGAGCATTACGAAGAAGACTGATACCCCGGCGCGCGGCGCGACGAAGATCAACGTAAAAACTTTTTTCGCACGCGATGGAATTCTTGCGCGCGCTCATCCGAGCTACGAGTACCGTCAAGGCCAGCTCGAGATGGCCCAGGCTGTGGAATCGGCCATAGGCGAGCAGCGGCATCTGATCGTCGAAGCCGGGACGGGTACCGGGAAAACGCTGGCCTATCTGGTGCCATCGATCTTGTCGGGGAAGCGAGTCGTAATCTCGACGGGAACTAAGAATTTACAAGAGCAGCTGTATTTCAAAGACCTTCCTTTCCTGCAGTCGCTCTTCGAGGAGCCGCTCTCAATTTGTTACATGAAGGGGCGTTCGAATTACGTCTGCCGGCAAAAGGTGTACGACGCTGAACGGGATCCGGTGCTTTCGGGGCTGGAGGAGATGGGTGACTTCCGTCTGATACGCGATTGGGAACGAGTGACGGAAATGGGCGACCGCAGCGAACTGCGTGAATTGAATGAGGATAGCTCGGTCTGGGCGAAGCTGGATGCTAGGAGCGATCTGTGCGTGGGACAAAAGTGCAAACAGTTTGAAAGGTGCTTCATTACGGAAATGCACCGCCGAGCGATTCAGAGCGACATCATCATAGTTAATCATCATCTGTTCTTTGCGGATCTCGCTGTGCGCGATCAGGCGTTTGGAAGTATCTTGCCAGATTACGCCGCGGTGATCTTTGACGAAGCGCATGAGATCGAAGATGTGGCCAGCCAGTATTTCGGAATGAGCGTAAGCAGTACGCAGGTCCAGGAACTCATCAGGGACACGGCGGCGATTTCGCGAGCGAAGCTTTTCGCAACCCCTGAGCTCGACCGCAGCTTGATCCAATTGGGCGACCGGTCGGAGGATTTTTTTAGGTTGTTTCCGCAGGAGGGGCGCCAAGGGTTTCGCGATCAGCCCACGTTTCTTGAGGACCATGGTGAGGTCTATGGAGAGCTGATGCTGGCTCTCGATGGGCTCTGTACGCGGCTCCAGCTTACCGATCGCGCCATAGAGGATGTTCTGCCTCTGTTTCGACGCGGCAGGCTGATCGAAGGTGCGCTCCGCTTCTGGATGGAATGCGGCGACAGCCGGTACGTGTATTGGATTGAGCGGCGCGGTCGCGGCTTGTATCTGCAGGCGACTCCGATAGATGTTTCGCAAGCATTGGCGACGCGTCTCATGGATCGCGTGGGCTCGGTCATTCTCACGTCGGCCACGTTAGCCGTTGCGGGCAGTTTCGACTATTCGCGAACGCGCTTGGGACTAGAGAATGCAAGAACACTGCAGCTTGAGAGCCAGTACGATTATGCGAAGCAAGTACTGCTTTACGTCCCGCCGTCCTTACCCGACCCTCGGGAACCGCAGTTTACCGAAATAGCGGCGCAGGAAATCGCCAGGATACTAGAAGCATCGCGCGGCCGCGCTTTCGTGCTGTTCACCAGCTACCAGCAAATGCGGCAGATCTTTCAAATCTTGAAGCCGCAACTGAGGCATCCTTTACTGTTGCAGGGTGATGCTCCCCGAACTGTGCTTCTGAACAGGTTTCGCGAGACCCCAGGAGCCGTCCTTTTCGGCACTTCCAGTTTTTGGCAGGGCGTGGATGTTCAGGGGGATCAGCTTAGCTGCGTGATCATAGATCGGCTGCCCTTTGCCGTTCCCACTGACCCTGTCGTCGCGGCGCGAATCGGCATGGTGCGCGAGAGGGGTGGAAACGCGTTTTACGAATACCAAATTCCCCAGGCTGCTCTCGCGTTGAAGCAGGGATTTGGACGGCTGATTCGAAGCGGTGCTGATAGGGGCGCGCTGGTTCTGCTGGATAATAGGATTACGAAGCTGCCGTACGGACGAGTGTTCTTCGACAGCTTGCCAGCCTATCGAATCACAAACAGATTCGAAGAAGTCAAAGCATTCTTTCATGTTTGAAGTTTGTGTAGAGCACACGTTCGCTGCCGGTCACGCGCTGCGCAATTATCGCGGAAAGTGCGAGAACGTGCATGGCCACAACTACCGCGTACAAGTGGGTGTGGAAGGACCTGAACTGGATGAAAACGGATTGTTATATGATTTCGCTGATTTGAAGAAGAGGCTTCGAGCAACGACTGAGTATCTGGACCATCAATTCATTAATGAACTGAAGCCATTCGATGAGATCAATCCTTCTGCTGAGAACATCGCAAGGTTCATTTGTCACGAGATTCAAAAGGATCTGAAAACCGCGTCCATCGCTTACGTGAAAGTGTGGGAGACGGATACGTCCAGCGCGGTTTACCGGCCGTAGCGCTTTCGCTTGCTGATGCGCGCGGCTCGGAAACTAACGCCCGAAGAAGGTTGCGTTCTTTTGCGCGAATTCCGCCCATTTGTCCGGGAGATCGTCCGCGGCAAAAATAGCAGAGACGGGACAGACGGGAACACATGCGCCACAATCGATGCACTCGACGGGGTCAATATACAGCATCTCTTCGGATTCGAAGTTTCCCTCATCCTTTTTAGGATGGATGCAGTCTACCGGGCAGGCGTCGACACAAGAACTATCTTTGGTTCCAATACAGGGTTCGGCGATTACGTAAGCCATTTAGGTAGAGTCCGGTACCGTCTCTTATCTTACGATTAACACACACACGGGCGAATGAGAAACTCCATTCAGCGAGCGGGCGGTTTTGAACATTCAAGCGCGTACAATGGCCATGGATGACTTCGAAGGTTCGCAAGGCCGTATTTCCTGCAGCGGGGCTGGGAACGAGATTCCTGCCCGCAACAAAAGCACAGCCGAAGGAAATGCTGCCCTTAGTGGACAAGCCTCTGATCCAGTACGGGGTGGAAGAGGCCATGAGTTCCGGCGTACAAACAATCATCATTGTCACCGGCCGCGGCAAATCTTCGATTGAGGATCACTTCGATGTCAGTTTTGAGCTCGAGCAACTGCTTGAATCGAAGAACAAGAGTGAAATGCTTTCGATGGTCCGATCGATTTCGGACATGATCGACGTGGCGTATGTCCGGCAAAAAGAGGCATTGGGGCTGGGACATGCGGTGCTGCGGTCGAAGGAATTGGTGGGAAACGAGCCATTTGCGGTCGTGCTTTCCGACGACATCATTGCTTCCCATGTGCCCTGCTTGCGCCAACTACTGGATGTTTATGAGTACTACGGTTCATCAGTCTTGGCTCTGATGGAAGTGCCTCGCGAGCAAATCTCGGCATACGGCGTGGTCGATGCGGAACTGGTGCTGAACGGAGGAACCGAAAGCCGGCTATTTCGAATCCGCAACATGGTTGAGAAGCCGAAACCCCAGGATGCGCCTTCGAACCTGGCAATTATTGGGCGCTACGTATTAACACCTGAGATTTTTTCGTGCATTGAAGCGGTGCAGCCGGGAAGCGGCGGCGAAATTCAGTTGACCGACGGATTGAAATTGATGCTGCGAAGCCGCCCCATTTACGGCTTGAAATTTGAGGGAAAGCGGTATGACGCGGGCGATAAATTAGGTTTTTTGAAAGCGACAGTGGAGTTTGCGTTGGATCGCCCCGATCTCGGGGGGCCATTCCGCGACTACCTGAAGCACTTGAGTCTTCAATGAGTGTGAGAGTGAAGAGATGGTTTTCAGAATGAGGCTCGCAGTTCTGCTCGCGGCATTTCTTGCATGTTTGATGTTGAATGCCGCCCCGCCGCAAACGAAGATCAGCGTCGTTGTGAAGGATCAATTCGACAAACCGATTGACAATGCGGCCGTGATCCTGGATTTTCAGGGCTCACGCCAGATTGCGAAGCTGGGCAAGCACAGACTCACGCATTGGGAGATGCACACGAACCAGGAAGGGTTGGCGCATTTTCCGCCCGTGCCGCAGGGAACGATACAGGTCCAAGTGATCGCCAAGGACCATCAGACGTTTGGCAAGAAATTCGATATCGACGCGGATGCGGAGACAATAGATATCAAGCTGAACCCGCCTCAAGAGCAATACACCGCGAATCCAGAGCCGAAGTGAGGATGACGACACGAAACATCTAGTCTCCCAAAATATGGAAGACTAGAGTCGGATGAGGACAACTCTCGAGATCTCTGACGCACTTTTCAGACGGGCTAAGTCGGTGGCGGCTGAAGAAGGCATTCCGGTGCGAGAGCTGATATCCGAAGCACTCGCAGAAAAATTGCGCCGGCGGACCACAGAGAAACCCTGGATCAGCCTGTTAGGGGAACTACGTAACCTGCATAAGGAAACAGCGCGCATTCAACGGATCATCGAAGCTGAATTCGAGCGGATCGAGCCTGAGGACAATTAAAGCTCAAGCGCGACGGGCGTCCCATTCCTAGCAACGATATTTGGATTGCCGCACTCCCCAGACAGCACGCGTTTCCGCTGCTTAGCCGCGACGAACATTTCGATTTTGTTTCGGGATTGGAGCGCATCGCGTGGTAGCGGACTGGAAGGAGCAGTTCGCAGACAAGACCGGGTTCTCGCCGCAGGTTTAGTGACTTCTCGCGAAATTCGGATCGCGGTCGTTGCGGTAGATCGTTCCTTGCTTCATGACGAACACTACGCTCTGTGTAACTTTTATGTCGTCAAGTGGATTGCCACGAACGGCGACGATGTCGGCAAGTTTTCCGGGTTCGAGAGTGCCGATCCTGTCCCGCAAACTCAATAGATCTGCATCCACTGCGGTTCCGGCCCGAAGTGCCTGGGCAGCGGTCATGCCGTCAACATTCAGCAGAACGAACTCGAGCGCATTGTTGCCGTGCGGGTAGACCGCGGCGTCTGTGCCGAGCGCGATCTTCACCCCCATGGCAAGCGCACGGCGCACCAGGTCATCTTGCGCCTTCAGCGCCACGTCCGCCTTCTGCCGCACGAGAGGCGGAAATTTCGATTCTGCGATGCCGCTGCGCACGGCCAACGTCGGCACCAGATACGTGCCGTGCTCGCGCATCATGCGCAGAGCCTCGTCATCCAGAAACGTGCCGTGTTCAATGGAATCGATGCCCGCACGAATCGCACGCTTCGCGCCTTCTGGTCCATGAGCGTGCGCAGCAGTCTTCCGGCGAAGGTCATGCGCGGCGCTTACAAGAGCGTCCATTTCAGCTTGCGTCAGCTGCGGGGCGTCCACAGCGTCGGTGGGCGAAAGCACTCCGCCGGTCGGGCATGTCTTAATCACATCCGCACCGTATTTGACGTTAAATCGAACTGCGAAGCGAGCCTGATCGGGGGAATCGATAACGCCGTCTTCCGGACCGCTCTCATGATTTAGCAGCCCGAAGCGGAATCCATCGCCTGGGTCGCAGTGGCCGCCCGTCGAACCGATCGCATGGACGGCAACCAGCATGCGCGGGCCGGGTACGATTCCGGCGTTGATCGCATTTCGCAAACCGATGTCGAGGAAGTCGCTCGATCCTACATCGCGGACTGTAGTGAAGCCCGCCATCAATGTGGCTCTTGCATTCGCGGTCGAGCGGATTGCCCGTTCCGGAATTGTGCGGGTCAGATCCATCAGGCGAGCGCCGTTGTAATCCGGATTGAAATCGAAGGTCAAATGAGTGTGGGCGTCGATAAAACCGGGCAACAGAGTGGCATCACCCAAATCAATTACGGTCGCCCCGGTAGGGGTCTGTCCTCCGATCGATTGGATCTTATCTCCCGCAACAACGACGAGGCCCGGTTGAACCACTCGGTCACTCTTACCGTCGAACAGGCGGGCGGCCCGTAGAACATATGTGCTCTGCGCATAAACAATGGAGCTAAACAGGAGGCCAGAGAGAATTACGATTCGAAGCCGCATGAATGCTGAGGATACCGCGGCGCGTGGGCTGGATTGCTGCAATCCAGGTACGGTATCGCACTCGGGACGTGAAAAGTCTTACATGGCGATAGCGTCAATCGCGACCTTTACGTCGCGGGGGAGGAACTAGGAGCAGGGCTGGTAATAAGACGCTCAAGTTACGTGAGCGGATATATGGCGATTCTGCCGTCGTCATTTCCTATTGCTGTGTTGGACTGTTCCGAGTCGCCCGTGCGCGGTTTGACAGGTATGTGTGGGGGAACTTCCAATTCTGGCATGCGCTTGCCCTGAAAAAGCCGTCTGCAAGGCTTAGCGATCACCCGAGCCCAGAAACGGGCACGACTTTGACGCGCACTGTCCGTTGAGATTCCTGTTCGCGCATACATTTGCCGATACAGCTTCGATATGAAAAGAAATGCAAGCCGCGCCCGAAAATTAGGAGTACATTTTGAACGCTCCCAGATGGATCGAAGACTGTAAAAACGATCCCACACGCCCTGCGTGCGCTCACGTAATTCCTCCGAACTCATCGACGGATGCGGCATGAACATCTTGGGCCGGCTCTTCGCTGGAATTAGCCAGTATCGCGTGACCGGAACTCCGCCGATTCGTGTTGGACTGCTCCCCTGCGCCTTCTCCCAACGCTGAAAATCGACCGTCCCTGGAAATGGCGTGAGCATCACGAACTGAGCAAATGTCAAGCCGGCCTCCTGGGCGAGCGAGGCGGTGGCGTCGAATGTATCCGATTCATCGCTGGGCAAACCAAAAATGAATGAGCCAAGGACATGGATCCCATGTTCGCGAAACGTTTGAAGCCTGTGGACTAAGCTGGCCCCCGAGGAATTAAAGTCTTTGAAAACCGTTTTCAAACCCTCGGGAGTGACGGTCTCAACTCCCACTAGTGCTCCTTTGATTCGCGCCTTTCGCATCGCGTCCAGGAACTCCGTGTCCTCAGCGGCCTCCATCGTGATCTGGGTAAAGAAGACCGTGTCCGCAGGCAAATCAGCCAAACGCTCCATCAACTCAAAGCGTTCGCTACGAATCGTCTGCAACTGCGTCAATTTTTGCGTGTTACCCTGACGTTCGGCCAATCGCAAGTCGGTCAACGACACTGGATAGAAGTTGTCATCCGCCAATGCCATAAAACGGAATCCTTTACGGCGTAGCTGCACAATCTCTTGAATGACACCGTCAGAAGCTCGTTGTCGTGGACGCTGACCATCGGTGCGCCATACCGAGCAAAATGAACAATGCTTGGAACACCCTCGGACGGTCTGAACAGACGCCCACATATAGCTGTCATCTGGAAGTAAATCCCAACGAGCAGGCAAAAATCGGTCCGGCTCGACCCGGCCTCCGTTATATATTCGTTCCGGGGACCCGCTTACGCAGTCTCTCAGCACTTGAGACCAAATCACATCGCCATCCCCCTTCACCGCACAATGGGCGTCGCCAAACTCAAAGGCCTCATCTGGATACAGCGTAGTGTGGATGCCGCCAAACACCACCCATGCGCCACGCTCGCGCGCTATTCTTCCAACTTGATAGCCCCGAAATGCATTTCCCGTATGAATGCCAATCCCCACTATGTCGCCGGCCGCAATGCGCGATTCGTCTAGCTGCTTCAGAGTCTCATCACAGATCTCAACATTGCCAAACGCCGCTGGCGTAGCGGCCGCGAGAACATAGAGCCACCGCGGTGTAATTACCGCTGTGCCAAAACTCATATCACTCGGATTAACGAGATGAACCTTCACTCGTACTCATTCCTTTCTTATTTCTGGCGCACCCTCAACAAATCCCTAATGGGCTGTCGACGAGCGGCCTGGGGTACGTGGACGGTCACACGCAGAGTTGATATTTGGCTCTTGATAAAGCTCGACCCTGTAACTGAGCGAGTTCATGAATGCGAATCATTCGTGGTACCTGTTGCCTTTGCCCCTGAGATAAGACGAGCCGCGAACGCTTTTGGTACAAGAAAGGCTGCTAGGGTACTGGCGAAATTGCGAGACGGGGCTGGTAAGCCATTCCGCGCGGTTGCCTTAGGGACGAGGTTGGCACTCCATCGGCTTGATGGCCGCTCTTAACATTGATTCTTTACGAATTGCTTTTACTCGCGATAGCGTCAATCTCGACCTTTACGTCGCGGGGAAGGCGGGCGACTTCCACGGTGGAGCGCGCGGGCGGGTTCGAAGCGAAGTATTTTGCGTACACCTCGTTCATCTGGGCAAAATCGGTCAAATCTTTCAGGAACACGGTGGTCTTTACCACATCATCAAGCTTCAGCCCGGCGGCTTCGAGCACAGACTTCAGGTTTTCCAATACACGCTGGGTCTGAGATTGAATGGATGAGTCGGCAACCTCGCCAGTTTGCGGGTTCAGCGGAATTTGGCCGCTAAGAAACAGAAACCCGTTTCGTTTTACAGCCTGCGAATAGGGCCCAATTGCTTTGGGTGCAGCTTCGGTTGCGATGATTTCTTTCATTGCTCTATTTTGTACTCAGGGTCTCAATTGAGTGTTTGGTATGGGCTTCAGGAAACCGCAAAGTGCCGATGAGATCGCTGATGTGCTGGATACCGTTTTCCCGAAGTACCTGATCGAGCTCGCGGGCTATGCGTAATGGGCTTCGAGGATCGATAAAATTAGCAGTCCCAACCTGGACGGCTTGGGCCCCGGCAATCAAGAATTCAGCCGCGTCCTCGCCCTTTGCGATTCCGCCAAGCCCAATTACAGGAATTTTCACTGCTCGTGCGGCTTCGAATACCATTCGCAGCGCAATTGGCTTGATGGCCGGTCCTGAGAGGCCGCCGAATCCAGCACCGATTCGCGGCGCGCGAGTCTTTACGTCGATGGCCAGCGAGACGAACGTGTTTACAAGCGAAATTGCATCGGCACCCGCTTCCTGGGCAGCTTGCGCAAACGGCTCAATGCGCGCGACGTTCGGAGACAGCTTGACAATAAGCGGGCGAGCCGCTGCCTGGCGGACGCGTCTCACAAGGTCCGACAGCAGAACGGGATCACTTGAAAAGAAAATGCCGCCCTCTTTGGTATTGGGGCATGAAACATTGAGCTCGTATGCGGCGATGCCCTCCGTATCTTCCAAAAGCCGGATGACCTCGAAGTAATCGTCGATGGAATACCCGAACACGTTGACGAAAATAGGTACGGCAAAGCGGCGTAGCTGTGGGAGCTTGTCACGGATGAACGCTCGGATACCCACGTTTTGCAAGCCCACCGAGTTGATCATCCCGGCACTGGTTTCATAGAGCCGCGGAGCCGGATTGCCTTTGATCGGTTCGCGCGAAAGGCCCTTTGTTACGATCCCTCCGAGCTTGTTGAGATCGACTACGCTTGCGAATTCGATGCCATAGCCGAAAGTCCCCGAAGCCGCTAACACGGGATTGCGAAGACTCACGCCACACAGGTTCGTGAGAAGACGCTCGTTAGGCATGGAATCAGAGGTTATATAGCTCGGCTCGCAGCGGTCTCGGTGTCGAGCTGGTGAGCGGTTTGCTGAATGACACTCCAACTATCACGAACGTCCTGCTCGGTGGTTTGGAAATTTCCGATCGCGAACCGCAGCACGAAAGCACCGTTCAGCACGGTATGCGAGAGAAACACTTTACCTGTCGAGTTTATGGCCGCCAGCAGTTCTTCATTAAATTCATTACTGCCGCGATGCCGGAAACAGACGAGCGAGAACAATACAGGGGCTGAGAGCTCGAAATTTGCGTCGGATTCCACGAGTTTCTTCAGCAATTGGGCGAGTCGGAGCGTTTCACGCAACATGGCGATGATGCCTTTGCGACCGTAGTACCGAAACACGTACCAAAGCTTCAGAGCACGGAAGCGCCGGCCCAATTGGATGCCGTAATCCATATAGTTGACGACGCGATCGTCTTCAGCGGTGCGAAGATATTCGGCGGTTAACGAACTAGACCGGCGGAGAATGTCCGGGTAACGGGTATACAAGACACTGCAGTCGATGGATACGTAAAGCCATTTATGCGGATTCAGGATTAAGGAATGCGCGCGTCCGGCTCCATCCAGGATATGCCGCATCTCGGGTACGACGGCGGCACAACCCCCGTAGGCAGAATCCACATGGAGCCAGATGTTGTGACGCTCCGCGATATCCGCAATAGCAGGAACGGGGTCGATGGCGGTAGTTGACGTTGAACCAACCGAGGCCACAATGCAGCAGGGGCGTTTCCCGTTCGCAAGATCCTGTTCGACAGCCTGCGCGAGCAGGTCGGGCCGCATTCGGAAGCGGTCATCAACTGGAATTTTGCGCACGTTCTGCTGGCCGAAGCCTAGCAGAATCGCGGCCTTTTCAGATGATGAATGGGTATGCTCCGAGATGTAGAGAATCAGATTCGGGCGCATTCCCTTTACCCGGCATTCCGGATCGGCCCACTCGCGAGCCGCTGCGATGGCCTGCATAACGCCTACCGAGGCGGTGTCGTAGATGATGCCGAAGAATTCGTCACCCAGTGAGAGCCACTGCCGCAACCAGCGCAATGTCACCTGCTCAAGTTCGGTGGCGGCCGGTGCGGACTTCCAGAGCATCGCGTTCACGTTCACGGCTGCGGTCAAGAACTCCGCCAGTATGGAAGGCGGCGTCGAGGAGACCGAAAACCAGGGAAAAAAACGAGGGTGGTTCCAGAGCGTGAGAGCGGGGAAGATCGAGGATTGAAAATCTTCGAAAATTTGTTCAATCGGCTGCCCTTCTTCCGGCGCAGTTTTCGGCAGGCTTGCGATCAGTTCACCGGGACGGACAGGGCTGCTGACGGGAAAGTCACGGATATGCTCGAAATAATGCGAAATCCAATCCGCATGCTGATAGGCAGCCTGCCGGAATTCCTCGGGACTCATTGAACGGAGCGGGATTTGTTCTGGGCTTTCCTGTTTTTGTAGCGATTCCGGTTTCACCATATTGATTCCAGCACGAATGATTACAACACCGCAGTCTTCAGGAGCGTGTCGGCCCACACTCGGTAAGGACCGCGGGTATCCATTCTTCGAGCCATCGCCGAGAGGCGCTTAACTCAGCGGTTATTTGCTCACTTAGCGGGACGGCAAACTGGTCGAGCTTCCATCCGCGAACGGCGGCTGCTTCCTTGATTCCGACGTTTGTTGGAAATTTCACCAACCATGTGAGGAATTCCTGGAGACGGGAATCGAGACGTTGGGCGCGGGCGAGATTGGAGGTACGAAAAGCCTCATCGATGGCGACCAGCAGCTCGGGAAGCGCTGCGGCGACGCCTGAAACGATCCCGTCCGCACCGGCACTGCGAGCCCGAAGATAGATCGACTCATTCCCGATCAGCAGGTCGAAAGGCCGCTCGCGCTGCAGCGCGGCCAAGGTCACAAAGACATCCCAGTCGCCGCTTGAATCCTTGATACCCGCGAAGGCCCCTGAGCTGAGCAAACGTTGCGCGAGGTTTGCTGAAATGGAATTAGTGAACTGGGGCAAGTTGTACAGATAAACGGGAATTTTTCCGCCGAGGAGTCGAACGAACTCTTCGTAAAACCGCGCAAGCTGACAATCGCCGTACTGATAAAAATAGGGAGGCATCACCAAAATACCGGCCGCGCGGACCTCAATCGCGTGTTCCGCAAGCTCAACTGCACCCGCGAGGGTGGAATGCGAAACGTTCACAAATACGGGTACCCGGCTGCGACGCACCGCGAATATGAGCAAGCGCATGCGCTCGCCGATATCGAAATGGATGAATTCTCCGGTTGAGCCAAACAGCACCAAACCATCTACGCCCGCGCGGACCACGGCATCCAAATACTCGAGAAGAGCGGATGCATCGCCTTCAATTGAAGAAGGCCTTCGAGGCGTGGCAATGGCCGCGTACACGCCTCGCGCCGATAGTGACTGCTTGCTGTCAGCCATGCAAAAACCCGGAAGATCGGCCGTACGGATTCAAGCTACCGCGAAGCCGCTTCGTCTATGAATTTTAGCTTTGGCGGACCGGTTTGGCCCACGCATGCAGTGATCAGACGCGCTAGGCGGACTTTCGGGGCTGGGCACTGGCACGCGAGCGGCGGGCGGCTGCCTTTACAAGCTGACGAACATCGAGTAAATGCTGGGGCCGAAAATGTTTGCGCGACCAGCGGCAGCCCTCATCGAACTCGACGCCTAGGAAATAGCCGATGCCCTGGTAGAGACAGTAACGAACAGTTCCTTTGAGCTGGCCGTCGCCATAACGCACCGAGACCGATGTGCCGCATATCATCGGACTTTCTACCTGAACACATGCGCCGCAGAGCGAAATATCTTCCAAATTCGCAATGCGCCGCCGCTGATGACCGCTTTGATCCGTCCACATCATTTCTACCAGTTCCGCGCAGAGCAGTCTGGGATCGATTCGCCGTTCTCGCATACAAGTCTAATCGGATGCGGCGGCCCGGGGAATGAGCCCCTTCTTCACTCTGGGCATGGCTTTAGGATGGGATTAGCGGCTAAAACTCGGGCTGGGAGGTATAGTACCACCCACAATGTGCGAATTTCGGGGTCGCAATGAGCATGGGGCCACAGCCTGGAATTTCAAGTCCGCCGGTCACGCCAGGAACTCGAATGGGCATCGTCCTCCGAGTGGCGTTCTTTATCGCGACCGCGTTCATCGGCTTACGGTTATTCGCGCCGCTATTGGGAGCGGTGTTCGGGGCCGTGGTGGCGGGCACGGTAGGCCTGCTGTGTACCGGGCTGTTAGCAAACCTTCTGACAATAGAGATTTTTGACCGGCATCCGCTCAGCGATATCGGTTTGGGCGCAGGCCGGGGAACCGGACGCAATTTTCTATTAGGAGCGGCATTTGGCGGGGGCGCTGCGGCGCTGATGCTATCCGCCCCTTTGCTTGCTGGTACCGGGCACTTTATTACGCGCGAGAACCCCACATTTGCATGGCCGAGCCTGCTGTTTTATTTAGCTGCTCTCCTGTTCGGTTCGGCGGGTGAAGAGATGATCTTCCACGGGTATGCCTTCCAATTATTGGTCGAGAAGATCGGTCCTTATGCTACGGTGCTGCCGGTCGCCGTAATTTTTGGACTGGCGCACAGCTCGAATCCCAACGTGACTCAACTAGGAGTTTTCAACACGATTCTTTGGGGCATTTTACTGGGCTATGCCTTCCTGCGCAGCCATGATCTTTGGCTCCCGATAGGCTTGCACTACGGTTGGAACGCAGTTTTGCCGCTGTTCGGCGTGAATCTGAGCGGGATTACAATCGAGGTGACGAGGTACTTCTACCGATGGGATCTGACGCCTCTCTGGAGCGGCGGAAATTACGGGCCCGAAGGCGGTCTCCTGACGACTATCTTTGCGGTAGGCCTGTTTTTCGCGTTGGCGCGCGCGCCCATCGTGCGACAGAGGACGGGTGTCGCCCGAAGCCTCAACGAGCCACTTTAACTGCACTTTCTGTCGCGCTCCTTTGTATCGGATTCTGCCCGAGCATGCGCGCGGACAAATTGAGTTTCGATGAGCGGATGGAGATTGAACGCGGTCTCACGGCGGAGTTTGCTACTTCGAAGATTTTGTTGCCGCGATCCAAGAGACCGCTTGTGTTTCGGAGCAATGGAACGTACGACAAGAACACATGGGACGAAGCATTACGGGAAGGCGGACCGGCGGCGCGGCTGGGCGATGAGATCCAGATTACGCGTGTACTTATCGAGTCGAATAAGATCCTGCTTGAAATAAATGGCGGAACGAAATCAGGACATTGGTACGACCACGTGCAGATCGGAATGGGAGGAAATACTTCTCCGGTGAGTCGCAACCAAAACGGGCAGCCTGCAAATGGCTCGCATATCGCACTGGTTTTTCCAGGGAGCGTCCCGGCGCTGAAGTCGTCCGACATACGGCAGATGCTTTCACCCATATTCGACTTTGAAAAGCACTCCGCGACGGAACAATACATGGACAGGTTGCCGGAACCGATAAAGAAGGCGATCAAAGAGCAACGGCCTCTCGAAGGAATGGATCGGGACCAGGTGCTTTTGGCGCTGGGGAAGCCTCGCAATAAGAGCCGCGAAACCAATAAAGACGGTGACGAGCTGGAGGATTGGATTTACGGGGATCCTCCGGGTAAGATGACGTTCATTACTTTCAATGAAGGTAAAGTGGTAAAGATTCAAGAATCGTATGCCAACGTCGGCGGCACCACCGCCCCTCCTTTACCGCCTCCGCGCTGAGCCCGTTTTCACACTGCTCCAAGGCGCACTCTCCGGGAGAGTCGGCGGAATCGCTGGGCTATTGCGAAACGCTGAAAAATCCAGACTCCTGCCCATGCTTAAAGACGAGGTTGTCTTGGTCACTGCCTATTAGAATTGGCGTGAACTTGAAACCGCCCATTGGTGGAATGTTGGCGGGCACCCACCTCGAAGACGAGCGGTCAAAAACGTAGGTCGTTCGAACACGCGGCGTTCCGTCCACAATGCCCACCGCAGCGAAACCATCCTCTGTCATTGCCAGACTCTCTGTATTAGCCCATTCTGACGACCTGCGAGACGCACCTGGATATTCCGTCATCGCCATTGTCGAGAGAGAAATTTCTGTGTAGACGCCGCTGCCCTCCCGGGGAGAGTACCAGCCCAATCGATCTCGCGTCGCAGCGAGGAGGCCATCCACGAGGCGGTAGCGCTGATGCCAACTGAACTGCGATTGTGGAAACGCCGATCCGATCAACTTTCCCGCATGATCGAAATGCCTCAGCACGTGCGCCTCTTGATTAACGGCAGGGTCTTTGTAATCTAAGTTAATCATTTCGTACCCCAGCGTCCAGATCGTGTCATCGGGCGCGACCGCAAGCTCATAAGGGAAGTAATGATCCGTGTGTACCATGCGCTGAATTTTTCCATCAGCGGAAGTCCACGCCAAAAAAGGAAACTCCTCTCGCTCGCCGATTTCGGTTTGGCCCGAGAAAACGATCGTGCCGTCAGTCTGCCGATCATATTCAAAAACGTACCAGCGAATGCCTTCGGGATTTTGAAACTGGGCGGTGCTAGTCCACTCTCCATCGCGATCCACGGTGAAAAAAACAATCGGGCCCGCAGCGATCTGGTCCATAGCGAAATACGCTCCGTGGCTCCACTTCATGAAAAAATGGTGGTTGATCTCGTTGATCTGCTCCGTGCCACCTTGGCGAACGAGGTGGAAGACCGGCGCGTCGGCCTGCACGACAAACCAAGTGAAAACAGAGGCGCAGATGAACAAGACGGCGAAACGTTTGAAGCTCATTCGGTTCCTTTTCACCCCATAGCCAGCACGGTATTCTCGTCGGCGACCAGGGCGAAGCGCCCTTGCCTAACCCTGAGGATATCGAAAACTAGCGGGGCCGTTATATCTACAATGCATTTGAAAGCCTCTATTTGTGCACTCGCCAGTAAGATAAAAACTGTATGCCAATCAAAGTAGGGATTAACGGCTTTGGCCGTATCGGGAGAAATGTGGTTCGCGCGGGGCTTCACAATCCCGAAATAGAGTTCGTAGCCGCTAATGACCTTACCGACACCAAAACGCTAGCGCATTTGCTGAAGTACGATTCGATTCTGGGCCAGCTGGAGGGCGAGATCAAGGCGCACGGCGAACATATTCACGTAGGCGATAAAAAGATCAAGATTTTTGCGATTAAAGATCCGGCTGAAATCGATTGGACGAGCCTGGGTGCACAGATTGTGGTTGAATCGACGGGCCGCTTTACCGATGCGAACGATGCGAAAAAGCACCTGCGCGGGTCGGTGAAGAAGGTGATCATTTCAGCGCCCGCGAAAAACGAAGACGTGACGGTAGTCCTGGGCGTGAATGAGAACATGTACGACCCGGCGAAGCACAATATCATTTCGAATGCGTCGTGCACGACTAATTGTCTCGCCCCGCTTGTTAAGGTGCTGAACGATTCGTTCGGAATCGAAAAGGGTTCGATGACGACGATTCACAGCTATACGAACGATCAAACGGTTTTGGATTTTCCGCACAAGGATCTCCGGCGTGCGCGCGCTGCCGCGCTGAATATGATCCCGACTACGACGGGCGCGGCCAAAGCGATCGGCTTGGTCGTTCCAGAGCTACGAGGCAAGCTGGACGGCTATTCGATGCGTGTGCCCACGCCCGATGTTTCGGTGGTCGACTTTGTGGCCGTGTTAAAGAAGAACGCAACTACGGAGGAGGTCAATGGAGCGTTGAAGGAAGCGGCGGAAGGGTCGCTTAAGGGCATCCTGGCTTATACGGAGGATCCGGTTGTTTCCAGCGATCTCTTGCATAATCCGAACAGTTCCATCGTCGATGCCGAGCTGACCAAGGTGCTGGATGGGAACCTCGCGAAAGTGATCTCGTGGTACGACAACGAATGGGGCTATTCAAACCGCATCGTAGATCTAATCGAATTCCTCGGGAAGAAAGGATTATAGGCGCTATCCTTTGAGCGCCTTCAACACTGCGTCAGTAAACTCCTGAGTGGAGGCGGTGCCTCCGACATCTCCGGTAAGAAACCGGCCTTCGCGGTAAACAGACTCGACTGCACGTTGTAGTTTGTGCGCCGCTTCTGTTTCGCCGATGTGGGTGAGGAGCATGACTGCCGAAAGCATGAGTGCGGTGGGGTTGGCTTTCCCTTGGCCGGCGATATCGGGCGCGCTTCCGTGCACTGCCTCAAAGACGGCGTGGGTTTCGCCCATGTTCGCTCCGGGAACAATGCCCAGCCCGCCCACGAGCCCTGCGGCCAAGTCGGATACGATATCGCCATAGAGATTCGGAAGAAGCAGAATATCGAATGTTTCGGGCCGAATGACGAGCTGCATGGAGGCATTGTCGACAATCAGTTCTTTATAGCGAATTTCCGGATATTCCTTCGAGACTTCGCGGCAGCAACGCAGGAACAAGCCATCGGCGAGCTTCATGATGTTTGCTTTGTGAATCGCGGTGACCTGCTTGCGGCCATTCTTCCGGGCGAAATCGAAAGCATATTTTGCAATTCGCTCCGAAGCAGCACGGGTGATCACTTTCAAGCTGGTGACGACGTCTTTCACGATCTCGTGCTCCAGGCCCGAATAGAGGTCTTCAGTATTCTCGCGGAAAATGACCATATCGATTCGCACGTCATCGAAGCGGGTTTTGATGCCGGGCAGCGTTTTAATGGGGCGTACGTTCGCGAATAGATCGAGTGCCTTTCGTAAAGCGACATTCACGCTTTGAAAGCCTTCGGCAACCGGCGTGGTCACGGGCCCCTTCAGACCGACGCGGGTTTCGTTCAAGGAATCGAGCAGGTATTGAGGAAGCGTTTTCCCGGCTTCGAGAATGATGGCTTCGTTGAGCTCCGCCCTGCGCCAGCAAATATCGACTCCGGTCGCTTGAACCGCCCGAACAGTGGCTTCAGCGACTTCCGGGCCGATTCCGTCTCCCGGTATGAGTGTGCAGGAGTGCGGCACACCTAGAGTTTAGTCGCGGTTTGCAGGAAAGAGCCCAAGTTTCTAATTGAAATAGAGGATTAATGGCTGGGAGGCAGGGACTCGAACCCCGATACGCAGATCCAGAGTCTGCAGTCTTACCATTAGACGACCTCCCAAGAGCTCATCCGCCAGTGTAACCCGAGCGTCGGGCGAGATGAGACTGTCCAATGCGATTTCGAGGGAATAGCCAGTACCAGCGCCGTGCTTCTTGTGCCGAAAGTATTCTCAGGAAACGTAAGTTGCTGAGCCATTAGGCTCTAGTAAGCTCGGCGATGTATATATGTTCGTCCGTGCCTCCATCCGAAACAGGCCCGGGTGCAGGAAAGGCTAAAGAGGAAGAAAATGAGCAGCAGGATCAAACAGCCGAGGCCGATGTTTTTCGCGAGTGTGTTTCCGCTGCGCACGGGGCCGGGTTGCTGGTACGGCGGCGTTTGATACTGGTTTTGGCTCTGGTAAGGGCCAGACTGCGAAGCAGCGGCATTGCCGAATTGAGTGCCGCAATTCGCGCAAAACTTAGCGTCATCTGAGTTCGCCAGTCCACAGTTCGGGCAGTACATAGGTTATTGCTTACTGTAACGAATTCTCGGAGGCAAAAGATCAACGAAAGTTTCCGGTTGGAGGGGCGGACAGGAGGTCAGGATCGCCGGCCGACAACTTCTTCGTTTCGCGACTCAAACAGCGCCGACCAGCTCCTTGCGCTTGGCTCTGAGCAATTCCGAAATCGCTCGACACTCCTGGGACATGCGAGCAAATTCGGCTGGGTCTAGCGATTGATAGCCGTCGGACAAGGCACGTTCGGGGGCGGGATGCATTTCGACCATGAGCCCGGATGCGCCAGCAGCAATTGAAGCGAGTGCCATAGGAATGACTTTGTCACGTTTGCCCGTGGCGTGGCTGGGATCGACGATGATCGGCAGATGGCTGAGGGTTTGCACAGCGGGGACAACACTGAGGTCGAGCGTGTTGCGCGTGTGATCGGCAAAGGTGCGAACACCGCGCTCGCACAAGATGACGTTGTAGTTTCCCTCGGCAAGGATGTACTCTGCGGCCATCAAGAATTCTTCGAGGGTTGACGACATTCCGCGCTTCAGCAAGACCGGCTTTCGTGAGCGGCCGGCGCGCCGCAGCAACGAGAAGTTCTGCATATTGCGCGCGCCGATCTGGATGCAATCGGCATAGCTCTCGACGAGTTCAAAGGTTTCCGTGTCGATGGCTTCTGTCACGATTCCAAGCCCTGTTTCGTCACGGGCGTCCGCCAGATAGCGCAGGCCTTCTTCAGCCAGACCTTGAAAGCTGTAGGGCGAGGTGCGCGGCTTGTAGGCGCCTCCGCGAAGCAGTTGACCGCCGGCTGCCTTTACCGCGTGTGCCGATTCTAAGATCTGCTCGCGGGTTTCGACTGAGCACGGGCCGCCGCACAAGACCATGTCTTCACCGCCGACGGCAATTCCGTTTACCATGACGACGGTGTTTTCAGGCTTTGTCTCGCGGCTTACCAGTTTGTAAGGCTTAGAAACGCGAATCGCCTCGGCGACGCCGGGTAAATGATCAAATTCAGCCCTATCAATAGGGCCAGCGTTGCCTGTGATGCCAATTGCGGTCCGTTGTTCGCCTGGGATGATATGCGCATGAAAGCCGAGAGCTTCAATTCGCTCACAAACTCGGGCGATCTCCGAAGGGGTCGCCTGCGCTTTCATCACGACAAGCAAAGCTGAGGATCCTCTTGCCTCTTAGAGTAGCGGAGCGGAGTCCTATGCGAGCACAGCAGTTCGCGTGAGTTGAGTAGTTCACAATATGATTTGCCAGGGATGACGTTTGGATTGAAAAACTCGCAGCTGCGTGTGATCGAATGAGTAGCGGAGTAATGGCTCATCTTCCTTTTCGGAATTTCGTTCATCTAACGCAACCCGAAGCGTATGAGCTCATGCGCAACATGTTGTCGGGCGCTATGAGCACGGAAGGTATTGCCGAGGTGCTCAGTTTCTTGCGGCGCAAGGGAGAAACCATCGCGGAACTCGTCGGGTTCGCCAGCGCCATCCGTGACATGAGCCCCCCGGTTGAGCTGGATCAATCGGATGAACCAGTGCTCGACACGTGCGGTACAGGCGGCGATGGGAGTAATTCATTCAATGTCTCGACTGGCGCAGCCTTCGTAGTTGCGGGCGCGGGATTGCGGGTCGCAAAGCACGGGAATCGCCGGATTTCAAGCCAGTGCGGCAGCGCGGATGTGTTGGAAGCATTGGGTGTTTCGGTCAGCCTTTCCGCTGAGCAAGCGATCGAATGTATCCGTCGACTCGGGATCGGTTTTCTATACGCTCCGCTGTTGCATCCGGCTGTGAAGCACGCGCAAGAGGCGCGGCTGATGCTCAAGGGGCGCACAGTGTTCAACCTGCTTGGCCCGCTTACCAATCCCGCCCGCGCCCGTGTTCAATTAATTGGAGCCTTTTCGGTCCCGTCGGCGGAAATGCTGGCGCACGCTTCAGCACGGTTGGGGATTCAGCGGGCGTTTGTGGTCCACGGTTCGGACGGCCTCGATGAAATCACCACGACTGGCGCGACCACGGTTTTTCAAGTTGAAGATGGACGGGTGCAGAAGGGTCGGTGGTCACCGGGCGATTTCGGTGTCGCAGAAGCCACTACTGATGATCTGAAGGGTGGCGACCCGGAGACTAACGCGAAGATCATTCGCTCTGTCCTTGACGGCGAACCAGGCCCGCGACGGGATATCGTCGTCGTGAACGCTGCTGCAGCGCTGGTTCTCGCGCAGAAAGCGGGCGATGTGAAGAGTTCGATGGCAATGGCCGCTGAATCGATCGATACGGGTTCCGCGCGAGCGAAATTAGACCAGCTAATTCAGCTGACAGGCGAGCTCCAGGCGTGAAAAGTTTCGAAGTGCAGGAGTTCGGAATCGATAAGCTGGCGTTTGTCGATGGAGAGATTCCGCGGCCTGGCGACGGCCAGGTGCTCGTCAGGCTCAATGCAGCTTCGCTCAATTATCGGGATTACATGGTTGTGCAAGGGACATACAATCCCAAGCTGAAGCGGCCGATGGTACCGCTTTCAGATGGGGCCGGGGTTGTCGAAGAGACCGGGGCAGGCGTCACGAGGTTCAAGAGAGGCGATCGAGTAGCAGCTTGCTTCATGCAGGCGTGGATCGATGGTCCTGTGAATCGCGAGAAGGCTGCTTCTGCACTGGGCGGCGCTATCGATGGAGTGCTTCGAGAATTCGCAGTCTTTTCCGAGCAAGGTTTGGTGCTGGCGCCCAACACGCTGAGTGGTGAGGAGAGCGCTGCGCTACCGTGTGCCGCCGTTACTGCATGGCACGCGCTGTTTGAAGGTACTGCCGCGGCTCCCGGCGACACCGTGCTAATTCAAGGAACGGGGGGAGTTTCGACGTTTGCGCTTCAATTTGCGAAGGCTGCGGGGCTGCGCATCATACTGCTTTCTAGCAGCGATGAAAAGCTTGCGCGCGCGAGGGAATTGGGCGCAAGCGAAACCATAAATTACAGGCGCAGTCCTAGTTGGGAACAGGAGGTGCGTCAGTTGACGGACGGGAAGGGCGTAGATCACGTAATCGAAGTAGGGGGAAGCGGTACAATGCCTCGCTCCTTGCGCGCGGTGCGCATGGATGGCACGATTAGCGTGATCGGAGCTCTCAGCGGGGCAGACCCGACAGTCAGCCCGGTTCCGATCCTTATGAACAGCGTCCGGGTGCAGGGTATCTATGTCGGTTCACGCGCTATGTTTGAGCGCATGAATCGCGCCATTGAATTCCACTCAATCAAACCGGTGATCGATAAAACATTCAAGTGGACCGACATAAAAGATGCACTGCGCTACATGGAGGCTCAGAAGCACTTCGGCAAAATCTGTCTGAGCTTTTAGGATCAGTTACTCGAACGGCACCTCATCTTCGCCCGTGTCTGTTTCGAGGTTCTCGAATCTCGTATAACGGTTCAGAAACGCCAGTTTTACGCGGCCCGTGGGTCCATTCCGTTGTTTTGAAAGGATCAGCTCCGCGATTCCTTTCAAGCTCTCCTTATCCGGGCGATACACTTCTTCGCGAAAGATGAAGGCCACGATGTCGGCATCCTGCTCGATACTGCCGGATTCTCTCAAATCACTGAGCATGGGGCGGTGATCGCCAGTTCTCGTTTCGGGCGCGCGGCTTAGCTGCGAGAGCACCAGAAAAGGCACGTGCAGATCTTTCGATAACAACTTCATGCCGCGGGAAAGCGAGCTGATTTCCTGAACCCTGTTCTCGAAGCGGCCGCGGCCCTGCATCAATTGGAGATAGTCGATGACGACGAGACCCAAATCGTGTTCTGCCTGAAGCCGTCGAAGCTTCGAATGCACGTCCATAAGGTTGGTTCCAGCAGTGTCGTCGATAAACAGCGGCGATTCAATTAGCCGGTACATCGCGTCCCGCAGCAGCCGGCGTTCCTCTTCATTCAGGTAACCGGCTCGAAAGCGCTGCTGATCGACGCGAGCGGAAGTGCAAATCAGCCGGGTAAGAAGCGACTCTTTAGACATTTCGAGCGAAAAGATGGCGACTGCTTTGGGGTTTTTGGGATCCGTAGCTACGTGATGGGCCATGTTGAGCGCCAGAGCCGTTTTGCCCATGGCCGGACGCCCAGCCAGGATAAAGAGCTCGCCTTCACGCAGGCCGCCCGTCATTTCGTCGAACTTCAAGAATCCGGTGGGTATGCCTTTGAGCCGTTTATTCGTATCGAGGAATGCGTTGATACCGCCTTCGTATTCGGTGATGATGTGCGCGGGGCTGGCAAGCGTGTTCCGCGACTGCACGTCGCTCAGCTTGATCAGCGCGTCTTCTACTGCTCCGAGTATCTGTTTGGCATCTTCTTCGGACGTCAAACAGCGATTGATCGTGTCCTGGGAGACGGTAATGATGCGGCGCAGCAGCGATTTCTCTTTGACGATGGAGACATAGCTCTCGAGATTGTGAAGCTGCGGCAATCCATCATCGAGAGAGACGAGATAACTGAGGCCATCAACAGATTGAAGTTGGCCATGCCTCATTAGTTCGTTAGCGAGTGTGACGCGATCAATTTTCTCGCCACGCTCGTGGAGATCTCCCATTCGCAGAAAGATCCGCTTGTGCTTCTCCAGACTGAAGTCTTCCGGTAGAACGGCGCCTGCTACGTGCAGGAAAGCTGTATCGCTGCTCATAATGGCGCCAAGGACAAAGCGCTCCGCATCGAGATTGTCCGGAAGCGATTGGTCAGTGCTAAGAGCGCGTACTGGCATAGAAGGAAACCCGCACTAAGTTAGCTGATAGGGGCTATAGTTCTCAACCCGTAAAAATTCTTTTTGATAGGAAACCATCGCATCCACCGGAAACACAAAACAGGATTTGAACTTAGCTGCGATCCTTTTAGATTTTCCACAATGTTTCCTCAATACATTCTCGCTTAAAAATGTTTTAGAAAAAAGCAGAGTTCGGAGATCGTTGGTATACTGCGTGCAGATGACTCAGAACGCACATCGCCATGATCATCACACCATCTCTCGATGGGTTAAATAGGCGGCCTGCGTTCCGATCTTTAGTTCGAGATTGCAAAAGGCCCGCCAGACGGTGGGCCTTTTCATTTTGCTGGATGGGAGATGACTGAAATTCCCGATTTCGAGAAGCAGGGTGGTTTACTAACGACCGTCGTGCAAGATGCCGAGACTAGGCGCGTGCTGATGGTGGGCTACATGAACCGTGAGGCTTTCGACAGGACGCTTGCCACGGGACGCGTCACGTTTTTTAGCCGCTCGCGCCAGAGATTATGGATGAAGGGAGAAGAATCGGGCCATTTTCTCGCGCTCAAATCGATTGCGACCGACTGCGATGGGGATGCGCTTCTCGTGCAAGCGGAACCGATTGGTCCCGGTGTTTGCCATAACGGCTATAACAGTTGCTTTTACCGAACCTGGAACGCCGGGAAATGGATCCAGACAGAAGAAAAGGTCTACAACCCGGATGAAGTTTACGGAGCGAAGCCGTGACGCTTAAGCTCGGGATCCCGAAAGGCAGCTTGGAGAATGCGACGATCGACTTGTTTCGCCGCGCGGGTTTCAACATCGCGACGAGTAGCCGGAGCTATTTCCCTGCAATCGATGATCCTGAGATTGAATGCATGCTGATTCGCGCACAGGAAATGGCGCGATACGTAGACGATGGGGTGCTGGATGCCGGGCTTACAGGCCGCGATTGGGTGGAGGAGAGCGAGGCTCAGGTAGAGACGGTCGCTGACCTGATCTACGCGAAGCAAAGTTTTGGGAAGGTGCGCTGGGTGTTGGCGGCTCCCGAAGCTTCTCCTTACAAACGTGTGCAAGACCTCGAGGGGAAGGTCATTGCGACGGAGCTGGTTTGTACGACCAGGCGCTATTTGGCGGCTCGGGCTGTGCACGCCAAAGTGGAATTTAGCTGGGGTGCTACGGAAGTGAAGCCGCCTGAGCTTGCCGATGCAATCGTAGAGGTGACCGAGACAGGCTCCTCGCTGCGCGCGAACAAGCTCCGGATTCTTGAGACAGTGCTCGAATCGAACACACAATTCATCGCTAACCGCACTTCCTGGACGAATGATTGGAAGCGCCGCAAGCTGCAAGACATTAAGCTGCTGCTCGAAGGGGCGATGAATGCGCTCGGCAAAGTGGGCCTGATGCTAAACGCGAGACGAGACGACCTGCCTGGAGTGCTTTCCGTTCTTCCGGCTCTGAAGAATCCGACCGTTTCACAGCTCAGCGATGAGTCTTGGGTAGCGGTGAACACAATTTTGGAAGAGGCGACCGTACGCAACATCATTCCGCGGCTGAAAGAGGCGGGTGCGCAAGGTATCGTCGAGTATCCGCTGAACAAGATTGTGATGTAGGCCTGAAGCGTGATCACGATTCAAGATTTTCGCGGCCTTCAGGGTCTTCAATTGAAACGGGAGCGTGCTCGCACCGAGCATGAGTATGTTGTGGGAACGATCATCGAAGGCGTGCGCAGGGAAGGCGATGTTGCACTGCTTCGTTATGCGAAGCGCCTTGACGATCTCGGCAATCTACCTCTGCAAGTATCAGAAGACGAACTTCGAGAAGCAGAACGGTCCATATGTACCGAGGTGCGAGATGCCGTACAAGTAGCGATACGCAATATTTGGGCATTTGCCCAAGCTCAGTTGCCGCGGGAACGCTTCGAGGAGTTTTCACCAGGGCGGAAAATGGGCTGGATCGTTCGGCCGCTAGATGCTGTCGGGTGCTATGTTCCGTCGGGCCGTTATCCGCTTCCGTCGACACTGCTGATGACGGCGGTGCTTGCGCAAGCGGCTGGCGTTCCACGCATCTGCATCACCTCACCGAGACCTTCGATGGAAATTCTTGCATGTGCGCGATTGGCCGGCGTTAAAGAGGTATATCGAATCGGCGGCGCACAAGCGATTGCAGCGATGGCTTTGGGCACCCCGACGATCGCTCGCGTGGATCGTATTGTCGGACCCGGGAACGCCTACGTCGCCGCCGCGAAGAAGCTATTGGCAGGTGAAGTTGGAATAGATTTCGTCGCTGGACCGACAGAAATTATGATCTTGGCCGCTGAGGGTGATGAGAAGGTGATAGCGGCCGACATGCTCGCGCAAGCCGAGCACGATACCGATGCGCGAGCGATATTGGTCACCTGTTCGGAAAGGCTGGCCAACGGCGTGCGTGCAGAGCTGGGGCGGCAGGCCCGGACGCTCCCTACACGGGAGGTGGCTCGTGAGTCGATCGATAAGAACGGGCGCATATATCTCGTTCCGGATATGAATGCCGGGGTCATGATTGCGAATATGTTCGCGCCGGAGCACTTGTGTTTGCATGATCCATCGCTGCTGCCGCAGATCAAGAATGCGGGGACAGTTTTCATTGGCCCGCATTCCCCGGAGGCGGCGGGTGATTATGCGGCCGGCCCCAGCCATGTGTTGCCGACAGATGGATGGGCGCGGCTGCGAGGTGGGCTTTCAGCTGCCGACTTTGTAAAGGTGATTGCTGTTCAACAGCTCTCGCCATCTGCGTTGGAAGAACTCGCTCCAGTAATTACGACGCTGGCGCGGGCCGAGGGTCTGGAGGCCCACGCGCGTTCTGTGGAGGCTCGATTGTGTCCAGTGATTTGATAAAGCACGAAGCAGAAGTGGAGTCGGGATTACGACGAAACGGGCTCACCCCGCGAAACGCAGTGTTGCAGATGGATGGATACCGTCCTCCCACGAATGGCCGCCGGAACAAATTGCGCCTCGATTTCAACGAAAACACAGTCGGCGGTTCAGGACACGTGCTCGATTTTCTAAAGCGGTACGTAACAGCTGCTGACCTGGCAATCTATCCCGAATACGAGCATGCGCTCGAGGATCTTGCCGCACATTTCTCTGTCGGTATAGATGAACTGACGCTTACAAACGGAACCGACGAAGCTATCCAGTTACTCATACACACATACGTCGGCTATGGTGATGAGGTCTTAATTGTTCGGCCTTCGTATGCGATGTACAGGTTCTACGGTCAGTTAGCTGGGGCCCAAATTGATGAGATAGACTACCGGCCCGGAACTCTGGCGTTTCCTTTGGAGGAATTGCTCGAGCGAATCACTCCAGAGACGCGCGCACTCCTGATCAGCAATCCCAACAATCCGACCGGCACAGGAATCAACAGGAGCGGGATCGAGCGGCTGCTTGAAAAAGCTGTAAATGCTGCAGTTCTCGTGGACGAGGCATATTACGAATTTAGCGGTGTGACCGTATTACCTTTCATAAATGTCCATCGCAATCTATTCGTCAGCCGGACGTTTTCAAAAATCTACGGTATGGCTGCCATGCGTTGCGGGTGTTTGTTCTCTGACGCGGGAAACATGGCATACCTGCGCAAAGCACAATCGCCTTATAGCGTGAATGCTCTGGCTGCCATGGCGGTGCGTATCGCAGTAAAGGATCAGAAGTTTGTCGAGGAATACGTTCTGGAAGTACTCGCGGCTCGCGAGCTGCTTTACGTGGGCCTCGAGCGCCTCAAGGTTCCTTATATCGCGAGTCAGGCGAATTTTGTGCTGTTCCAAGCGGGTGCACGGGCTGCTGAGATCTGCGATGAGTTGCGGAATCGCGGGATACTGATCCGCGATCGCACGCATAATCTTCCGGGTTGTCTTCGCGTAACCGTGGGTACGCGCGACCAAATGCAACAGTTTCTGGACGAGCTGGAGCAGATTTGGTAGAACTGCCCAACGCGCTCGACGTCATAGTGTTTGACATCGATGGGGTACTCGTAGAGGTAACGGAATCTTATCGCGAAGCGATCCGGGAGACTGTAAGGCACTTCACCGGCGAGCTTGTTTCGCACGATCTTATTCAAGATTTCAAAAACGCCGGCGGGTGGAATAATGATTGGCTGCTATCGCATCGCCTGATCAGCGACCGCGGCAAACGCGTGGAGTATCCCGAAGTCGTCGCATATTTCAATCAAGTGTTCTTAGGAGAAAACGGCGATGGGCTTATCCGTCGTGAGAATTGGATGCCAGCCCCCGGATTTCTGGAACATTTGGCGGAGCGCTTTTCCCTCGCGATCTTCACAGGCCGATCAAGATATGAAGCAGATGTCACACTGGGGCGTCACGCGGCTGACATTCGCTTCGATCCGCTGGTGACCGATGAATCGGTCGTTAATCCAAAACCTGCTCCCGACGGCCTGCATGTCATTCAGCGGGTGCACCCTGACAAGAGGCTTTGGTATCTCGGCGATACTGTTGACGACGCGCATAGCGCACAATCGGCGGGAGTTCCCTTTATAGGAGTTTCCACTCGACATAACCCTCGAAGTGGCGAAATTGCCCAGATACTTAGAGGATTTGGCGCATTCGCCGTCCTTCAGGACGTGAATCAACTCGAAGAGCTCGTGAGCGAAGCGATTTCGCGGCGCTGAATGAGAGAAGCAGCCATCGAGCGCAACACGAAAGAGACGCAGATTCGCGGATCTCTGCGCATCGAAGGCATGGGCGCGTATCAAGTCTCGACTGGGATTCGCTTCCTCGATCATATGCTGGAGTTGTTCAGCAAGCATGGCGCTTTCGATCTCGAGATCACAGCACGCGGAGATCTCGACGTTGACCAGCATCACACGGTAGAAGACACCGGCATTGTATTAGGCGACCTCTTCACAAAGGCCCTGGGCGACCGGCGTGGAATCAATCGCGCGGGATATTTTGTTCAACCCATGGACGAATCGCTGGCCGTGGTCGCCGTCGACCTCGGAGGACGTCCTGCGCTCGTTTACGATCAGCAAGTAAATGCCCCGCGTGTTGGAGACTTGCAAACGGACGTGATCGAAGACTTTTTTGGAGGGTTCACGAACCATGCAGGAGCGAATCTGCACGCGAAAGTTTGTTATGGCCGTTCGAACCATCACAAAATTGAAGCCATTTTCAAGTGTTTCGCGCGAGCTATGCGCTTCGCGTGTTCGACAGACGAGCGGCTGAAGGATCAGCTTCCTTCGAGCAAAGGATTGTTGTGATTACGGTTGTAGATTACGGGGCAGGGAATTTATACTCCGTGCGGAACGCGTTGGAGGCGCTGGGCGCCACGAACGTGATCTCGCAAACTCCCGAAATCATTAGTGCGGCTCAGAAGATTATCCTGCCGGGAGTTGGACATTTCGGGCACATGATGCGGAGGCTCGATGAACTGGAGTTGCGAGGGCCGCTGATTGCTCGTATTGCCTCGGGAGTTCCGTTTCTGGGTATCTGCGTGGGACTGCAATGCCTATTTGAAGAGAGCGAAGAATCGCCGGGAACGAAGGGACTTGGCATCTTCCCGGGTTCGGTAAAGCGCTTCACTGGCCATGGTCGGATTCCGCACATGGGCTGGAATTCTTTGCATGAAGCGAAATCGTGCCGCTTGCTGCGAGGGCTGGGCGATGGCATGTTCACGTACTTTGCACATAGCTACTATGCAGAGGTGATCGGGGCGACTGCGGCTACCTGCACATACATTCATCCATATACGGCGATATTGGAACAAGATAATGTTTACGCTGTGCAGTTTCATCCCGAGAAGTCGGGATTGAACGGGCTGCGCGTCATCAGGAATTTTCTTGATTTGTAATGCTGGCGAAGCGAATCATCCCCTGTTTGGATGTAACGGAAGGTCGCGTAGTCAAGGGAGTCAACTTTGCAGGGTTGCGCGACGCGGGGGACCCGGTTGAGTTGGCAGAGCGCTACAATTTGCAAGGCGCGGATGAGCTCGTGTTTCTCGACATCACAGCTTCGAGTGACGCGCGCGACATTCTAGCCGACGTTGTGGCGAGAACTGCCCGCAAGGTTTTTATTCCGCTGACGGTAGGTGGTGGGATTCGGAGTGTCGCGGACGCGCGCAAAGTAATTTTGTCGGGTGCGGACAAGGTGAGCGTGAACACTGCTGCTGTCCGCCGTCCCGCGTTAATTCGAGAACTCAGCGAAGAATTCGGCTCGCAAGCGACAGTCCTCGCCATCGACGCCCGGAAAGCGAAGGACGGGAAATGGAAGGTTTACACAAGCGGCGGCCGGCACAACGAGGAACTGGAGGCCGTCGAATGGTCACAGCGTGGGGAATCTCTTGGGGCCGGCGAGATTCTGCTTACCTCAATGCATACGGACGGTTTGGAGACGGGCTTCGATTGCAGGTTGACCAAGGCGGTAGTGGACGCGACTAAGATTCCTGTGATTGCTTCCGGAGGCGCAGGGAAGCCGGAACATTTCGTCAGCGTATTCACCGACGGCAACGCCGACGCAGCGTTGGCCGCTTCTATTTTTCACTATGGGAAGTACACCGTCGGCGATTTGAAACGCGCTCTCGAGGCGGCAAACGTTCCCGTAAGGCCCTGTGAATGATCATTCCTTGCATCGATTTGATGGACGGTAAGGTGGTCCAGCTTGTCCAAGGCCGCGACAAGGTGCTGGAAGCGGAATCTCCGGATCACGCTCTGGCCGCGTTTGCAGGGTTTCCTCAGATACAGATTATTGACCTCGATGCCGCGCTGGGACGAGGCTCAAACAGCTCCATCGTCGAGCACCTCGCAAGACGAACGGTCGCGCGTGTGGGCGGGGGCGTCCGCACGGTAGAAAGAGCCGAGCAGCTCGTCCGTGAAGGTGCTTTTCGCGTCATCGTAGGAACGTCTGCTCTTTCAACTGAAGGTCCTGACCTTCCGTTTCTGAGCGCGTTGAAAGAGGTAGTCGGTCAGGAACGCGTCACTATTGCGCTCGACAGCAAAGCGGGTAGCATCCTTATCAAAGGATGGCAGGAGTCTACCCGATGGACGGCTAAGGAACTGATTCCCGAAATCGAGCCCTACTGCTCCGGTTTTCTGTGCACGAACGTCGATAAGGAAGGCATGATGGGAGGGACTGACCTCACTTGGTTTGAAAGCCTGCGAGGCATGACAAACCACGAATTGATTGCGGCAGGCGGCATCACGACGCGCGAGGAGATACAGGCTCTGACCCGAATGAACATTCATTGCGCGATCGGGATGGCAATCTACACTGGGCGTCTTAAAATCGAAGATCTCCGAAGCATGCAAGCACTGATCGCATGAACTACCTTGCCGGTGTCCTTGGCAGTGTGCCAATCGGTCTTCTGGTTCTTCGCTCGCTCGCGGGCTGGGTGCCCGATTCCGTAGCGGATTTCAACAACCCGCGGGAGTTGAAAGAAATTCAGGCGGACGGCGTCCTCAGATCTATTCGGATTGTGACCTGGAATATTGACCGGGGCAGCGAGTTCCGGACCATCGGATCAGAGCTTGCGCAGAACCCTGCCGATTTGTGCCTTTTGCAGGAAGTAGACTGGAAAACTAAACGAACGGGACAGGCGGATGTCGCCGAGGAACTTGCAAAACGGCTTCAGTTGAATCTGTCTTATGGGATCGAGTTCGAGGAATTAAGCCAGGAAAGCGGTCAACAGGCTTTCATAGGACAAGCGACACTCACCCGGTTGCCTATACGCCAGTCCCGCGTACTGCGCTTTGAAACGCAGTCGGGCTTTTGGAAGCCGCGTGGCTGGATCCCGTCATCTATGCCGTTAATGCAGCGGCGGCTCGGCAGCCGCATCGCTTTGGTAACAGAGTTGAAGTTCGCCGGGCGGTTGCTTGTGGTGTACAACGTTCATCTGGAAAGCCGCAGTATCGGACGAATTCAATCTGCGCAGTTGGACGAGATTCTTGAAGATCTGAAACAGTACCCACTCAATACGCCCGCGATCATCGGCGGCGATTTAAACACGAAATACTTCGCCTCCAGTTATCTCAAAAAACTTGAGCATCAAGGCTTTCACAGTTGCACCGGCGAACGCATCGAGCGGACACACGTCATCGCTATGGCGCTGGACTGGATTTTTGTCCGAGGTCCGGTGAAGATTCAAGACGGAAAAGTGCGTCGAGATTTCAGTGGATCGGATCACTATCCGGTGTACGCGCGCCTCATTGCCGATCAGTAGCGTTGCCGGTCTGCTTCACCAGCTCCACATCGATAGTAATTGCGACGTCGTCGCCGATCATTCCAGGGTCGGCACTCACCCCGAAATCCATGCGATTGATTTTGGCGGTAGCGGAGGCGCCCATGTGCAATTTGCCTTTGGGATCTTTAAAGGGCTTACTGGGGCCATCGACATCCAGCACTACTTGCTTTGTCACACCGCGGATCGTAAGGTCACCTGTGATCTTCAGCTTGTCCGGTCCGGCTGATTCCACCCGTTTGGATTTGAATGTGATGCTTGGATATTTCTGGACATCGAAGAAGTGTTCGCTGCGCAGATCGTTATCTCTCATGTTGACTCGCGTGTCGAGAGAGGCAGCCTCGATTGTCACGTCCATGGATGTCTTGGATACGTCATTCGGATCGTACTGGACGGTACCGCTCAGCTTGGTAAATGTGCCACGAATCGTCGATATGCCCATGTGCCGGACGGAAAACTGCGCGGCAGAATGGGGCGGATCAAGTTGCCACGTCTCGGTCTGGGCAATAGCTGAAGTCGTGAATATTGCGCTTCCAAAAAGCGCAACCGCAAATCGAAGCATTAAGCGTCCTCCTGTGCTCTGTAATCTTAATATGGACTATGGCCGTCCCTGACTTCGATCCACTTGTCGAGGAATGGTTCATTGGCCGTTTCGGTTCGCCGACTCAGCCGCAAGAGCTGGGCTGGCCTGAGATTGCCGCGGGACGCGATACGCTCATCTCCGCACCCACGGGTTCGGGAAAGACGCTTGCTGCGTTTCTGATTTGCGTGGATCGGCTGGTCCGTGCAGCGCGCGCACGGACGCTCTCGGATGAGACAAAGGTCGTATACGTCTCGCCACTGAAGGCGTTGAGCAATGATGTGCACCGTAACCTGGAGGTGCCGCTCGCGGAAATCGACGCCATTGCCAAGCGATGGGGTATCTCGTTGATGCCCATCCGAACTGCCGTCCGGACGGGGGACACACCCATGCCGGAGCGGACGCAAATGCTCAAGAATCCGCCGCATATTCTCGTAACAACTCCGGAATCGCTCTTTATTCTGCTTACTGCGGAGAAGTCGAGGGAAATGCTGCGGACTACGTCCACAATTATCATCGATGAGATTCACGCCATTGCTGATGATAAGCGAGGTTCGCATCTAGCGCTATCGCTCGCACGTCTGGACGCATTGACTCGCAAGCGGCCGCAACGGATCGGGCTTTCGGCGACAGTTAAACCGATCGAGGAGGTCGGTCGGTTCCTTGGGAACAATACGCGGATTGTGGATGTCGGACACCGCCGTGAGATGGACCTTGCAGTCGAGGTTCCGCGCGATGAGCTCGGAGCCGTTGCAAGCACAGAGATGTGGAATGAGATCTACGATCGCGTTGCTGAGTTGATTCTGCAGAATCGCACGACGCTCGTTTTCGTGAATACCAGGCGGCTTTCGGAGCGCGTTGCCCACGCTCTTGGAGAGCGCCTCGGGGATAACGCCGTGCTCCCGCATCACGGAAGCCTCTCGCGCCACCTCCGCCTCGACGCTGAGTCGCGATTGAAGCGAGGAGAGTTGCGGGCCGTTGTCGCCACGGCATCTCTCGAACTCGGGATCGATATCGGTACCGTCGATCTGGTCTGCCAAATCGGCTCGCCTAGGTCCATTGCGGTGTCGCTGCAGCGCATTGGGCGTTCGGGGCACTGGATCGGCGCAAAACCAAAAGGCCACATTTTCACCACGACGCGCGATGAACTCATCGAATGCGCCGCAGTAGTTTCCGGCATTCGGAAAGGCGAGCTTGAATGTATCGAGATCCCGCAAAACGCGCTCGACATTCTCGCCCAGCAGATTGTGGCGGCCGCTGCGGCGGAATCGTGGAAAGAGGACGACCTTTATGCGCTCTTCCGATCTGCCTACGCGTATCGCAATCTCCCGCGGAGCGACTTCGAGGATGTAATCGAGATGCTTTCGGAAGGAATCGCGACTTCGCGCGGGAGAAGCGGCGCTCTGCTGCATCGAGATCGGGTGAACGGCCGCGTGAAGGGCCGGCGCGGCGCGCGTTTGGCTGCGATCACTTCTGGCGGTGCGATTCCCGAGAACGCGAATTACGCGGTCATCCTCGAGCCTGAGGCCAAGACGATTGGGACTTTGGACGAAGATTTTGCCGTCGAAAGCCTCGCGGGCGATGTGTTTCTGCTGGGAACGCATTCCTGGCGAATTAAGCGCGTTGAACCGGGGCGGGTTCGCGTAGAAGATGCACATGGCGCGGCGCCCTCGATACCGTTCTGGCTGGGGGAGGCCCCCGGCCGATCGCGCGAGCTATCGGCAGAAGTGTCGAAAATCCGGGAGCGCATTCTCGAAGACTCGGAATCAGCCCCTGCCTTTCTCATGTCAGAATGTGGACTCGACGAATCCGGAACGAGACAGGCTGCAGCTTACGTTCGCGCCGGTACAGCCGAGCTGGGTGCATTGCCATCGCAAACCACCGTGGTCGCGGAGCGCTTCTTCGATCAGGCGGGCGGTATGCAATTCGTATTGCACGCGCCTTTCGGATCGCGGATCATGCGCGCGTGGGGTCTCGCTTTACGCAAGCGCTTCTGCCGCACCTTCAATTTCGAGCTGCAGGCTGCCGCAACGGATAACGGGCTTGTGCTGTCGCTGAGCGATCAGCATTCGTTCCCGCTCGAACTGGTTTTCGCGTTCTTGAAATCCGCAACTGTCGAAGATGTACTGCGGCAAGCGCTGCTTCCGGCGCCCATGTTTGGTGCTCGCTGGCGCTGGAACACAACGCGCGCTCTTGCTATATTGCGATTCCAAGGCGGGAAGCGAACGCCTGCCCCGATTCAGCGTATGCGAGCCGACGATCTCCTGGCTGCTGTGTTTCCGGATCAGGTGGCGTGTGCCGAAAATCTCACCGGCCCCATTCGCATTCCCGACCATCCGCTCGTCAAAGAGACGATAGACAACTGCATGAATGAGGCCATGGATCTCGAAGGCTTGCGGGGGATTCTGGAAAAGATTGAAGACGGACGCATTCAGACTGTGGCCATCGATACGGCCCAGGCCTCGCAGTTCTCGCACGAGATCCTGAACGCGAATCCGTATGCCTTCCTTGACGATGCCCCTCTCGAAGAGCGCCGCACGCGTGCTGTTCAGCTTCGGCAAACCCTCGGCACCGATGTAACAAGGGGCGAAGGCATGCTCGATCCGGCAGTAATCGATCAGATTTCAGCCGAGGCATGGCCTGAGGCCCGGGATGCCGATGAGCTGCACGACGCGCTACTCACGGTGATCAGATTGCCAGTTGCCGAAGAATGGCAGGCTCTCTTTTATGAACTCGCTGCAGCGGGACGCGCATCGCAGGTGGATCGAGCCGGTTCTGCATTCTGGGTTGCCACGGAACGCGTCTCAGTTATGGATGATCCGCCAGCCGTTGTCTCGGGTTGGATGGAAGTGAGTGGGCCGGCAACAGTATCCGCATTGGCGGATAAACTTGCTTTCCCTGCAGGAGCGATGGAGGCGGCACTACTGCAACTCGAGTCACAAGGGCAAGTACTGCGCGGGCATTTTCGAAACACAGACGGCGAGATGGAGTGGTGCAACCGCCGCATTCTGGCCCGCATTCATCGCGCCACGCTCGGCCGCTTGCGACGTGAGATCGAACCGGTGACGGCGCTCGATTTCGAACGCTTCCTTCAGTCTTGGCAGCATGTTCTGCCGGGAACGCAGTTGCACGGCGCAGACGGAACGCTTCAAATCATCCGGCAATTGCAGGGCTATGAAATTCCAGCCGTGGCTTGGGAGCCTGAGATACTGGCCGGGCGAATCGTGAAGTATCGTCCCGAGTATCTTGACGAGCTCTGTTTAGCGGGGGAAGTGATGTGGGCTCGAGTATCTCCCCACCCGGCGCTGGCGGAAAACCGCCGCGTGAGGCCTACACGCATCGCGCCGGTCACATTATTTCTGCGTGAAGATGCCGAATGGTTGATGACGGCAAAGGGGCCGGCAGACCCATCCGCGCTGTCCCACCCCGCCCATGACGTGCTAATGGCGCTCGAACGCAATGGCGCGAGCTTCTTCATCGAACTGGCGCGTCAAACCGGACGCCTACCGAGCGAAGTGGAAGATGGACTCTGGGAACTCTTGGCCGGGGGATTTGTCACAGCGGATGGGTTCGATAATCTGCGTGCGCTGGTCGATCCCAAGCGGCGCCGCGGTGAAGGCCACGGACACACGAAGCGTCCACGCCATGCGGCAGGCCGGTGGGCACTGGTGCGCCATACCTCACCGGCTCTCAGCCGCGAAGAACGGATCGAGCATTTCGCGCGTCAACTGCTTCTTCGATGGGGCGTATTGTTACGCGATTTGCTGGTTCGAGAAACTCTGGCGCCGCCATGGCGGGATTTGCTGCCGATACTTCGACGGTTGGAAGCGCGCGGCGAGATTCGGGGAGGACGATTCGTGTCCGGCTTTACCGGGGAGCAGTTCTGCCGCCCGGAAGCTCTCGATCTGCTGCGGGCAATCCGCCGTCAAACTGAGAAGATTGCGACGGCATCGGTATCGAGCGCGGATCCGCTGAACCTTACGGGCATAATCCTGCCCGGCCCGCGCGTTAGCCGGCTTGCCGCCATGGGTCTCGTACCGGCTTAATCGCCGCGATGCTTTAAGCTCGAACTGTCCCCACATGACTCGTTTGCTCCTATTTTTCCTGTTGCTGGCGTGCTGTGCTGCCGCGCAAGCCCCCGTATACGTCGTCTTGTGGTTCGATACGGAGGATTACATCGAGCCGAGTGCCGACGATGCAGCCTTACGGATCACGACAGATCTGACGCAAGCTGGCGTTCGCGGCACGTTCAAGATTGTCGGGGAAAAGGCGCGCGTATTGGAAGCGCGACGCCGGATAGATGTAATACGCGCGCTGTCGCATCATTGCATTGGCTATCACTCGAATTGGCACAGCATTCAACCAGCACCATCGGTTTACTTACGGCGGCTCGGTTTCCTCGAAGGTGCCGATGAGTTCGAGCGCCGCGAAATTCAGGGCGTTTTAGATGTGAAGCACATCTTCGGCGTAACTCCGATTTGCTACGGCCAGCCGGGGTCCTCGTGGGCGCCTCAAACGTACCGTGCGCTCCGACATCTCGGGATTCCCGTTTATCTGGACGACGGAACGCAGGTTGGGCTTGATGAACAGCCTTTCTGGTACGGCGGCATTCTAAATATTTATAATTTGGGTCGCTACTCGGTTCGGCCAGATTTAGATCGTGAAGAGAAAAATGGCGAAATCTACCGTACGTTCGCGGACGATGTCACGCGCCTTTCCGAACGCGGGGGAGTCATCAGCACGTATTTTCATCCCACAGAGTTCGTAACCACCGAATTCTGGGATGCGGTTAACTTTAGCGATGGCACGATACGAGATCGACAATCCTGGGTGCGGCCACATAAGAGAACTCAGAGCGGATCGGAGCGTTGTTTCCGAATTCTGCACACGTATGTTGAACAAGCAAAGCGGACGCCGGGAGTGCGTTTCGTTACCGCAGAGGAACTGTTGCAGCTCTACGGAAGCCCCATTCCGCCGCAGCTCGATAAGCGCACCGCCGCGGAACACTTGCTCGAACACATTACGTTCCTTCAGACAAGAACAGGTGATTTCTCTGCGGCAGATCTCATGTTAGATCTCCTGGGCATCCCGCCGACGGTCGTCGATGGCCCGACATCGCGCGGCGTGACGACCTACCGCTCGGACAGGATTCCAGAATGGCTTTTCGAAAAGGTGAAAGCGGATGCAATTAACTTCATAACGGTAAATCACCGTCTTCCATCTGAGGTGTTCGTTGGCGCGGAAACGCTTTCGTTACCCGATTTCGTGGCTACTGCGGCTGGACAAGTAATCACGCCCGGTCCGATTCACGTGAGGCGCGGGAATATCGAGTTTGAAAAATATGTTTCGACAGATGCCAAGGGAGCGTTCGCGTGGCCCATTCATCCGAAGGGATTTTCTGCCCCGGAATTGTTGGAGCTCGCACGCCTGCAGGCGTGGACTTTGAAACCCGCTCGCCTGCGATAACGGTCAACGCTAAGCGGCGTCGATGGCCTTCGCTACACGATTTGCCGAGCGCGTGGCCGCTTCTTGTCCCCAGCCCAGGTTGTCGCAATAAGCGCCAGCGAAGTGAATACGTCCGTGCGGTTCAATGATTGCCGGCCAGAACCGGTGCAATTCGCCCGGTTTGTAGGTCAAGGTCTCACAGGCCATGCACCAGGGATCGCGCGACCAGTCGATGATCATTGCTGCCTCGATGGTGTCCCGCTTGCCGGGATAATAAGTGCGGAATGTCTCGAGCGCCGCTTCCGCCGAAACGCCGGGCTGGGCTGTTCCCACCACCAATCCGCGCGTCGTTTTCACATCGTCGGCCATCGACCAGTTGTGCTCGAGAGTCGGCTGGTGAAATTCGATATTGATGCTGACTTCCTGATCGCGCCAGAACTTTGTCCGCGATTGAAAGACAGGGCGCGTCGCCGAGTAATACGGCACGTTGGCGATCGCCCATTGCTTTGGATCTGGGAATGCCGGCGTAATCGGTATACGCCTTAGCATGACAGCGGACATGCAGCAAACGAGATAATCGCCCGAGATCTGCTTGTTCTCTCCGAATTCGCGATAATTCACGGTCATTCCGCTATCCCCATGCCGGATTCCCGTCACCGGGCATCCACATTTTACTCGATCACCGAGCCGGTTCGCGAACGTTTCCGGCAGGAGGCTGTTTCCTCCGATCAGCCGGAAGACCTGAGTCGGCCAGAGAGGAACGCCGCGACGAGCAAGAATCGCAGCATGCCAAACTTCATCGAGCGCGGATCCCTCACCGCCAACGAAACGGATCGCGGCAGCCGAGGCGCCGTCGCGCTTGAGAAGTTCGGTCACGGTGATGTGATCCAAATCGTCCAAGCCAGCGTTGAACGGATTGTATTCATCGTGGAATGCATCAGTGTACCTATCGAAATAGACCCGGCTCAGCTCCCACCAGGGGTGCTGTTTCAGATAATCAATCTCCTTCTGGTTGAAGCCAAAACCGCTGAGCACGCGAGGGTCCGCCAATTCCTCCTCTGAATACATGCGGCCACTGATACATCGCAGCATATGCTCACGCCGGTGGTCTTGCATGTAGGGAAGATTGAATTCCCGCACGTAGGACCAGTACAGGTCATAGCCCGGCTTCGTAAACTGCTCAGCGCCCGCATCCACGTACATGCCGTCCGGCAAGTTGTCTCGTATGGTTTTGACGTGCCCCCCAATTCGTCCGGAAGCTTCGAGGACGGTAACTGTGTGGCCGCGCCGCATCAGTTCGTAGGCACAGCAAAGACCTGCGATGCCACCCCCCGCAACGACAACCGTTTTCGCCTTGCCGGCTGCGGACGACTCCCGCGAGATTGCAGCGAATCCCATCGCTGCCGTGGCTTGCAATAATGTTCGGCGAGTCAGCAGTAAATTCTCCAGTTCGAAATCAGTCTACAGCAGGGCTCTTGAGAGGGGGCATGGGGCGGTTACTCCATCAGATTTTTATATAATTTATTTCAAACGTTACTTGATCGCAGAAAAAGCCCAGGTAAGCGGAAGGGGTTCCCAATGATGGCCTTTGTTACGAGATCGCGCGTTGCGACCGCAGCGGCGCTTTTCTTTATAGGGGCGGCTGTCTCGTTCGCCCAGGTCGATACCGGTTCGATTCTCGGCACCATAAAAGATACGAGCGGCGGACTCATTCCCGGCGCGCAGGTCACATTGACCAACACTGATACAGGACTCGTTGTAACGACTACAACCGGCGCTTCAGGCGAATACACTTTCTCGCCGGTGAAGATTGGTCACTATTCCGTCGGTGCGGAGTTCAGAGGCTTTCAGCGGGTCGAACATTCCCACGTGACTGTGGAGGTGCAGCAGCGCGTGGTCGTCGATTTTGTGCTTCCACCCGGCCAGATGACCCAAACGGTCCAGGTTACGGGTGAACCACCAGCGCTCCAAACTCAGGACGCTTCCGTGGGGCAGGTGGTCACCGCGCGAGCGATCAACGACTTGCCGCTGAATGGGCGTAATTTCACGTTTCTGGCTCAGCTTTCGGCGGGCGTCACGCAAGGTCAACAAGACACTCGAGGCTTGGGCGCTAGCGGCAGTTTTTCGGCGAATGGCGAACGGCCCTCGCAGAACAACTATCTGCTGGATGGAATCGACAACAACACGAATTTGGTCGATTTTCTCAATGGCACAGCTTTCGCAGTTCGTCCGCCGATCGATGCTCTTGCGGAGTTCAAGGTCCAGACGAACGATTACAGTGCGGAATTTGGACGCTCGGCCGGAGCGGTCCTGAACGCCACAATCAAGTCGGGTACGAATGAATTCCATGGGACCGCCTGGGAGTTCCTGCGTAACGACAAATTGGATGCCGCCAATTTCTTCGAGAATGCCGGCGGCATAGCAAAAGGAGAATACCGTCAGAACCAGTTTGGCGCCAGTGCTGGCGGACCCATCTGGAGAAATAAGACGTTCTTTTTCGTTGACTACGAAGGCACGCGAATCCGCCAGGCGATCCCCTTTGTAAGCACCGTTCCCACGGCGCTAGAGCGTAGCAGCGGTTTCACGAATTTGTCGGAACTATTGACCCAGGGCGGCACACGCACCGACGTACTGGGGCGCACGTTTCCCTTGGGCCAGGTTTTTGACCCTTCCACAACAGTTGCAGTCGGCAATATCGGATTCGTAAGACAACCTTTTCCCGGAAATATCCTTCCAGCCAGCAGGCTGGATCCAAACGCGATCAAGCTACTCGACCTTTATCCGGCTCCAAACAACCCCGGCCTTTTTAACAACTTTACGAATAATCCAATCCAACGCAATGACGTGAACCAGTACGATGTCCGCGTGGACCAGAATTTCAGCGACAAAGACAGCATATTCGGACGAGTTAGCTATTCGGACAACCCGCAATTCATTCCCGGCCCCTTCCCCGGAATCGCGGATGGCGGGGCGTTCTACGCCGGAGATCAAAGCGCGACGGCCATCAACGGGGTTCTAAGCGAGACGCATTCCTTTTCACCGAACCTCGTGAACGAAGCGCGGATAGGTTTCAACCGAATAGCAACCGATCGCGTACAGCCTAACGCCAATACTCTGGGCATTCCCGCGCAGTTCGGTATTCAAGGTGTTCCTCAGGTGGCTGACAACGGTGGGCTTGGTGGCATCGACATCACAGGCCTAAACAGACTTGGCAGCAACGATTTCTTGCCATCGGTCGAATACAGCAACACCTATCAATTCACGGACAACTTAACCAAGCATTTGGGAAGGCACTCGATTAAAGCCGGATACGAGTTTCAGAGATTGCGGTTTTCGATTTTGCAGCCCCCTTACGGCCGTGGGCATTGGTACTACAGCGGTCTGTATACGGAGATACCGACGGAGAACAGCGGCAATACTGGATTGGCTCAACTGCTCTTAACGCCGATTCCAGGTACGGTACCGGGGGCGGCCAATTTCGTCGGCGGCTCGGATCAAATTTACGCCTCCAATATTGCCAATACCGACCAGAAACACAATTACAACGGCCTCTATTTTCAGGATGATTTCCAAGTTACGCCTAAATTGACTGTGAATCTGGGTCTGCGTTGGGAGTACTTCGGACCGCTCATTGAGATCTACGGCGCACAGTCGAATTTTCTACCCTCCGGAACGCCAGGTAAGCCCTCGGATTTCTTACTAACTCAACGCCGCTGTAATACGCCGCTTTCACCGGACTTCCTGGCAGCCGCGAAGAAGGACAATATCGATATTGTCTGTTCGAGTGTTCCGGGCCTTGGACATTCGCAACTGAGTAATTTCTCTCCTCGTGTTGGATTCGCGTATCAGCTCACGCCGAAATTGGTCGTACGCGGTGGATACGGCATTTTCTATGGCGGATTTGAGAACTCCGTCGTCGAGACCTACGTTGATTTTCCGTTTCAGTTCAGTTTGTCGTATCCCAATTTAGTTCCTAATGCCCCGGTTACGTTTCCGAACGGCACTATCGGGACGCTTGAAACCGGATTGACGGGAATCCCACTAACACCAGCGGCGGTGGAGCCGAGCGGGGTATCATTCACGGGCCAAGACTACCACATGAAGACGCCTTACACGCAAGGCTACAACTTAACGCTACAGTACCAGCTCTCGCCCAACGATACCGTCTCGGCGGGATATGTGGGGAACACGGTGCGGCACCTCGGCGTGTACATCAACGGAAATGCTCCCCTTGAAATGCTTCCTCCTGGACTCAATCAATACGATTTCTCGCATTACCCGGATTTTCAAACCAATTTCACCGATACCAGTTTTGCCGCAAATAGCTTCTACAACGCGCTTCAACTCAACTACGAACGCCGATTTAACAATGGCCTCAGCGTCCTCGCAAACTTCACCTGGTCGAAATGCCGCACGGACGCCGTAGACGTGCTCAACCAGACAGCTCTTACGGGCTATCGCGCGCCCCTACTGCCAGGCTTTGGGATTCACGGAGATTACGGGCTTTGCGAGTTCAACATTCCGAAGGTCTTCCATTTCAGTGGAACCTATGAACTCCCCGTCGGCCGTGGCAGGCAATTCTTAGCCAACAGTCCAGGCGTTGTCGATGCCATACTCGGAGGCTGGGGCACCAACTGGATCCTGACTCTTCAGGACGGGCAGCCGGGCACCGTTCCGTGCGCAATCACCACGACCTCCGGTTTTGGTGGTTGTAACGCCCTCCTCGTTCCCGGTCAGAGTGTGACGGCGGGTCCGCACAATGTAAATCAGTGGCTTAATCCAGCCGCGTTTACAAGCCCACCCGTGGCGACGGCAATTGGGCAGTCTAATTATGCTCCACTCGGCGGGGCTCCCTCGCAGTTTTACGGTCCGGGATATCATCGTCTCGATTTCTCCTTATTCAAGAACTTCCCGATTAATGAGAGAATGCGGTTTGAGTTCCGTTCGGAGTTCTTCAATCTTACGAATACTCCTAACTTTTCTCTGCCGGGCTTCGGCGGAAACGGTGTCACCGCGGCTCCCGGTTCGCTCGACTATACCAATTCCAACTTCGGCAAGATCACGTCCACCCGTGACGGACAGAATGATCAGCGCGAGATCCAGTTCGCTCTGAAGTTTTATTGGTAGGATCCTACGCGATTTGCTTGAGCAACTCGCGGACATTTAAAGACTGGCTGGTTTGCGTCCCGCGCGGTAGGGAAGGGGCGATGGCGACAGCCTCTTTATGGCCTTCAAACCAAACTAGGAAGGAGGCGCGCTCTGCATCAGATAGGCGCTGCTGATTGATCCACGTATAGTACGCGCCCATGTCGGCGTCGATCAGTGAAGCTTGCGGATCGACGACAGGAGTTCTCTGTGCTCCGGCAAGCAGTTCCTTCATGGACCGGTCACGCTGGCGAGGCGCGTAGCGCGCTAACAAAGTCACTGGCTGAGCCCGCCGTAAGATTTCGCGTGCTGACCACTGCACGAAAGTCGTGCTAAAGATTTGCGTTCCGGAACCTTCGGTCAGCATACTCACTTTGAACCGATTGAGAACAGCTTGATCCTCGGCGCCACTGAGACCCAAGTCCTCCGGCCTCATCTGAGCGAGCACGGAGCGGAGCATCTCCGGTCCCCCATCACCCTGCTCCATAACTTTGCGCATTTTCGCCAGCAGTGTATCGCGAACAGGAGCGAGGGATGCGTAGGATAAACAGGTGAGCCCGGCACACTCGGCGGCCTTCTCGCCGCCGTCTACATACCAGTGGCCGAATGGCACGGGATGCGATTTGGCTCGCGCCGCAACCGCATCGAGCAATATTCCCAATCCGTTTTCGGGTCGGACATTAGTGAAGTAGACTCCTTGCGGACGCAGTTTCCGAAACAGTGTATATTTGTTTTCGCCGACTCCTTCGCCAATCACGACGATTCCCAGCCGCGGTATCGGAAGGGGCTGCGGCCTGCGTGAAGAGTTCAGTTTACGAACGTATTCAATGGATGCCGAGCGGAAAGCATCGATCTGATGCGTAGCCCAGAGATGTGCAGTCAGGTGCTCGGAGAATTGAACAGGATCGTTTACCCAATCCAAATGCTCGAGCTCGGGCGACAGGCGGATTCGCGCGAATGGCTGCATCACTTGTGCCGCCTGGTCCGCAGAAAGCGAGCCCAAGTACTCTAGTTGATGATCCAATTCCCTTCGTTCTGCTGGAAACTTCCAGTCATAGGCGATCAGCTCGCGCAGAAGTAGCGGTAGAAAGCTCAGCGGAAGTTGCCGAAGAATCCCGATATGAGCGTTGACTACGTCTCGGGCTTCTTTCGGGTAGCCTTTGAACTGCTCTGTCGTGAGCTGGCTGGGAAGCATGGCAATTACCAGAGCTCGGTTACAGGTTTACCTTGGGCCAAACGCGGCGAAAACCCGAATAGTGAGCCGAGGGTGGGAACAAGGTCCGTCGATTCCACGGCGCGATCGACGACGATGTTCTCGCGAATGCCCGGCCCTAAGGCCATCATCCAGGTTGTACGCGACAGCGCATCGCCCGTCCGGTGATGCTGGAATCCGTTCCCGCCTGCGTCGATATCCGAATCCCGGCCGAAATCGGGCAGGATGAACATCGTCGTCTCTCCGGCGTACTCAGGTTCGCTTTGAATGGCACGCCATATATCGGCACAGAGCCGGTCGGAGCGTTGAATGGCTTCAATGTAGAGCGAGTACGCGCCGGAATGAGCAATATCGATATCGTGCAAGGTGATCCACAGCAGGCTGGGCGCAAGCTGCCGCATCAGCCGTCGCGCAATATACACCGACAGTTCATCCGGACTTGCAAGGCTTCGGGCGTGAGCGCTGAAATCCGCGACGGAGAGTTTTAGAATGTCTGCGATCTGAGCCAGCTCGATCTCGCTGCCTGCCAGCTGCGGTGTGTAGAGCGGAGTTTCGTAGTTGTCACGAAGAAGATGTGCATAATCGCTCGATCTGCCGGGTGACAGCGCTGCGGCAAGCAATCGCTTGGGCAGGATCACCCCGGCCCCAAATCCCGGTCCGTAAGAACGGTGGCCGCTTTCGCCGATCCGATTGAAGCCGTTGCTCGGCGCGACTACCCATGCGTCTGTCGCCGGCCGTTTCAGATTCTTCCGGAAGTACTCGAAGATAGTCGGATTCTCCGGCGCAACAGCCGCAAAGTTATTGAACGTCTCGTACACGCCAGTAGCGAGGCTTGCAGTCGCTACATAGTGCCCCAAAATGCCGCGATTCACAACCTGGGCAAAAAACGTCGATTGCGGAATCAATTCGTTCAAAAGGTGCGGGATGTTCTCCTGTCCTTCGGGCATGAAGGTCTCTTCATCGCGGGCTCCTCCGCCGAACGTCACGACCACGGCTTTCTTAGATCGGGGCGCTGCCGTCCCTTGCCATGGTGCAAATCCGAATAGAGCAGCTCCCGCAGTTGCGCCGGTTGCTGCACGAAGAAAGTCGCGCCGGCGCAAGGATAGGGCCTGGGTCAGATCACCGTCAATGTGCCTGCAAGCCGTACTCAAACCTACTTTCTATCATCTCCCGATCAGATGTCGTGCCTTGCAGGAGTTATGCTCCAAAAGGGTGAATGATGAACCGCCGCGCCTTTTCGAAGAGCTTTGTGGGAGCTGCAGTCGCTGCTAGAGTAGGTGAGCGGTCAAGAGCCGCAAAGCTCCAAGCAGCGGATGCTCGCGTGCCGTTCCAAGTGTCCGTGATGCTTTGGACCGTATTCAAAGACCTGCCTTTTGAAGAGCGTCTGGAGAAGGTTGCCGAGGCGGGTTACCAAAACGTCGAGTTGGTCGGTGAATACAGGCATTGGTCCGAGGACGATTTCAAGCGCGCCAACGCCAAGCGTAAGGAGCTCGGCATCAACTTCGATACCACTGCCGGGCTGAAGCACGGTGTCGGAGACCCGAACGAACGTACTGCTCTACTCGACGATATTCGGCATGAACTCCCGATCATGGAAAAGATCGAATGCCCGGCTGTCATTATCATGTCGGGCAATGTTGTCCCGAATATGCCGCGCGAAATGCAGCATCGGAGCTGTATAGAAGGACTGAAGCGAGCGGCCCAGCTGATCGACGGAAAAAAGATAAACGGGCAACCGGTGCGGCTGCTCCTTGAAAACATCGATCCCGAGGAGAATCCAAAATACTATCTCACGTCGGTCGCGGAAGGGTTCGAAATTATCAGGGCGGTCGATCATCCCCAGGTGCAATTCCTTTATGACTTCTTTCATGAGCAGATCGCTGAAGGCAATCTAATCGAGAAGCTAGAGAAGAATATCCAGTACACTGGGCTGGTTCACATCGCCGATGTCCCGGGCCGGCACGCGCCGGGTACAGGTGAAATCAACTACGGGAATATCTATCGCAAGCTGGTTGAACTCAAATACGATCGCATGGTAGCGATGGAGTTTCTACCCCTCGGCGATCCGGTTACCGAGCTGCGCCACGCCCGCGAGATGGCTATCAATACCTCTGGCGCTTAATTACTGCGCCTCTCGGATAGTGAGCACCCGGTCGACAGGTTGATTCTCAAGAACCTGGTGCACTCCGCTGGGCCAAGAGATTTCGATCCGATCAATGCGGGTGGCCGAAGCAACCCCGAAATGCAGCCGAAGGTCATTTTGGGACAGATAGCTCCCTCCACTCCTCACTTCGCCCCACTGCGCATGCCCGTTTGCGATGACTTTCACGCGCGCCCCAATCGCGGAGGCATTCGATCTGGTTCCGATCAGCTTTAAAACAATCCAATTCCCGGGTGGATTCGACGACTGTTTGAAAAGCGACGGCGCCTCGTTTTGATTGTTGATCGCGATCTCGATCGCGCCATCATTATCGAAGTCGCCAAACGCCGCACCGCGCGAAGAATGCTTTTCCAGAAAGGCCGGCCCGGCATGCATCGAGATATCCCGGAATTTTCCGTTCGCCAGATTTTGGTAGAGGATGGCCCGATCCTCATAATGAACATCCGTGCGCAGCGTATCCACTTCCGGGAAGGCATGGCCATTCACAAGCATCAGGTCCTTCCACCCATCGTTGTTGAAATCGAAGAACCCGGTGCCCCATCCTACATAACGCGTATTTTGTCCGAGCCCTGCGTCCAGGGTCACGTCGTCAAAAATGCCTTCGCCGCGATTGCGGTATAGAGTTTCAAACTCATCCGAGAAATTAGTGCGGAAAATGCTGGTGTGTCCGTCTCCGACAAAATCCGCCGCATCGACACCCATGCCGGACATCGCTTTGCCATTTTGATCGAATGCCACTCCGCGCATGACACCCTGCTCTTCGAACCTGCCGTTACCTTTGTTGACATACAGCAATGACGGGGTCCGGTCGCAGGCGACGTAGATGTCTGGCAATCCATGCCCGGTAAGGTCGCCGGCCAATACGCCGAGCGAATAGTGACCATAAGGATCCGCGATGCCGGATGCCTCCGAGATGTCCGTGAATGTGCCATCGCCATTGTTTCGATACAAGATGTTCCGGTCGAATGGCAGACCCCTCGGGCCGCAATTCACAGCGACGCCGAGGTAATAGCAGTAGGGATTAGCGCCGGGCTTTGGAGTGACCGCGGGATCGAACTTTACATAGTTGGCGACGAAAAGATCGAGGTGTCCGTCGCGGTCAATGTCTGTAAATGCGCAACCAGTGTTGTATCTCACGCGATTTTGGGTCAGACGAGCAGCAGCAGTTACATCTTCGAAGCGCTTGCCTCCAACGTTTCGATACAGACGATTTTGGCCCCAATACGTAACGAACAGGTCGGTGAAACCGTCGTTGTCGTAATCACCGGCGCACACACCCTGCGCCCAACCGGAAGAATGCAGCCCCAGCGCGTCCGTGACGTCGCGAAATCCGCCATTCCCTTCGTTGTGGTACATGCGGTTTGTTCCACCCTTACCGGACAGAACGAAGATATCGAGCAAACCATCGTTATCGTAATCGACGAATCCAATGCCGCTGCCCGTGGTCTCGATGATGTATTGCTTGGATGTTGCTCCACCGTTCGGAAATACATCAGTCAATCCCGCCTGTCTTGCGATGTTCCGAAAATCAGGTGCGTACGGCGTGAGTCCATGTAAAGTGCTCACCAAGCAACTAAATACATATAGAGACGCAAACAGGGCTAAAACACGCGCTAGGTTCACTGCTCAGGCTGCTTTTCGCCGAGCCTCTTTAGGAATTCAGAAAACTCTCCTTCGGGTGGCTTGTTCAGGCGATCCAGAATTTCCTTTTCAGCGGTCGCCTTCTCCATTTGCCCGGAGTCACGATAGGTAGTGAGCAGGGCATAGTGGACGCTTTCATTGGAGGGCTGGATTTGAGCTGCGCGCTTCAGTAGGGAAATCGCTTCGGGGTATTGCTTATTGATCGCATTGATTTTTCCGAGCGCGATGAGTGCCTGAACGAAAGTAGGAGAAAGGGCAACTGCCCGCTGAAAGTGCGGCTTGGCATCCGCGATCTTCCCTTCCGCTTGTGCGATTTGTCCCAATTGGAATTCGCTGGCGCTATCCTCCGGATTCAGCTTCAGCTCGGATCTGAATTCATTACTTGCCTCTTGAAGCGCCTCTGAAGAATGACTGCCGAGCAAGAGCGCGCGGCCAAGGCGAAAGTGAAGTTCAGGCGCATCCGGATTCAGCTTGATGGCCTTACGATATTCCGCAGCGGCATCGGAAAAACGATTCTCGATCTCGAAGATCTCTCCCGATAGTTCGTGTACCCGATACGAGGCTGGAACACGTTGAAACATAGCGAATGTTGCAGCGTTAAACGCCTTCATGTGCAGCTTTGCGGATGTGTAGAGAACATCTGCATCGTTCGGAAAGCGCTCTTCCAGATGCTGCAATAATGCGAAGGCCTTCACATTATCCCCAACGCTGCTGTAGCAGTTTGCTGCCGCCAATCCCGTCAAACGCTGCAACATTGGATCTGCCGAATCGGCATTGGCGTTCAGTCCGGTTAGAGCAGCCCTGCAATTACCCAGTGCCGCTTCTGTTAATGCCAGAAATGCCCGTGCAGTTTTGTCGCGCGGATCCTCCGCTGCTTGCTTCAGGTTCTTCAGAGCAACGGAATACCGCCCTTCTTTGAACGCGGCAATCCCCGTTTCGAGAGCGGAGTCGCCGGCGACCAGCGTTGCCGCGAGCAGCGCGAAAAAGAAGACCCGCCTAATGGCCAGCATCATCCAACATCAGATCCGTACTTTCGAAGCGATGGCGCAGCTTGCCTTCGTAATACCGGAAGCTCAGGATCGGCGGCAATCCTGGTGCAACCGCCGAAGCCCGGGAGACGCGCTCATCGGGGCTTTGCGAAAGTTCTGCGCAGCGGCCAGACGCGGCGATCTCTTGAACCAATATGCTTGTGGAATCCGGACCTGTTGTGCTCGGGGCCGCAATGTTTCCTGCAGCTAATACGCATCCTACCCAAAATCCTGATTTCAGCACCACTGTTACCTGCTGTTCAATTCCTGAAGAGCGCGTCGCGCCGTCGTGTTATCCGGCTTCCGATCCATCAATTGCTGCATCACCCGGCGCGCGTCATCGAGCTTCCCGAGACGCGTATACGTTCGGCCCAGATTCAAATAAAGTATATCGGCATCGGGTGCGGCATGGATTCCGTACTCAAATCCAGCGATGGCGTCGTTCACCTTGCCTTCTTGTAGGTACAGCACAGCAAGATTATTGATAGCCTCCGAGTAATCACGCCGAAGCTCAATCGCATGTTCGAAACGCTGCCGGGCTTCATCCGTACGACCCAATTTCGCCAACGCCAGCCCTAGGCCGTTCGCTGCCTCCGCAGATTGCGGATTCAGCTCTAGAGCGCGGCGATACCATTTTTCCGCCTCTTGTTGCTGATTCAGCTTGTCAGCGGCACGCCCCGCATTTAACAGCGTGTAGATCAGGTCTGGCTTTAGCTCGAGTGCCTTCTCGTAATTCGCGATCGCCTGCGTGAAATTGCTCCGACTCTCGCAAACATCGCCCAGCCCCGACCAGGCTTCCGCATAGCTTTTGTTTACTCCCACAGCTTCCCGGAAGTATTTTTCGGCGAGATCGAGGCGCTCGGCCTGCAGGTGAATCTGCCCGACTAATACCAGCACACGCGCATTCTGTGCCGTCTGTTGCAGTACTTGCTGAAGGTAAGGCAAAGCTTGCTCAGGGTAACCGGCCCAAAGGAATGCCGCACCAAATTTGAAAAAATCCCGCCGCGGACGGTGTACGTAATAGCCCTGAAAAGGCAAAGCGCCAGCGGGCGGCCATTTTGTAAGTTGTGACAAGTCGCTTTTGTATTGTTCTGGCGATGGCAACTCCGCGTATACTTTGGCGACGTGACCCGAATCATTCAACAGGAACGATAGCGGCGTCGAGAGCGACGTCCGCCAATCGAACAAATAGCGCCGGAAGATCTCATATTGCAGGCGCCGATCTGCAGGTCCCTTCGAGAAGTCGATGATCGTTGTAGACGCATTTGGCCGAAGAGAAATATCTTGTCCATCGAGCAAGACCAGCAAGCCTGGCCCATTGTGCTCTTCAGGTAGCGGCAAAGGCTCGAGAAACCAGGTGTCCTGCAATTGCGGCTCGTTCTTCGCCCGTACTGTTTCAGAGGGCAACGGGTGAGGCGAGCGGAACGGCCTTCTTTCCAGTTCGCTTGATCCCTCAGTGACCCTATAGCAATTACCAGATTCGAGATTTGACAACTCCTGGACAAGCCCCGATGGCCATGTGATGCGTACATGCCTTGCGGCATGAGAATCACCGAGCCCGAAGATAAGTTGTTTGCTGTGCTGAGAAAGAAAACCTGAACCAGCCTCCAGCCATTTCGTTTGACCGTCAACCTGAACCCGAGCGCCAATTCCATCTCGATTTGAGTTGGTCCCGCGCAAGAGGAACCTTATCGATTGATTCGATTCCGCGCAGTTGTTTTGAAGAATTCGTAATTGGGGACCCATGCGGCTTTTGAGAATAATGTCGGGCCTTCCATCACCATCAAAATCCGTGATGGCGAAGGCGCGGCTATCTTCCGCATAATCCAACCCGCTCACGCCAGAGAAATCGAAGTATCGATCACCCCGTTTGACATGCAGGACGTTAGGCTCCCAGCCGTTCCAACTGTACTCTTCGCGGATGAATTGGTTCAGGGCATTCCAGCCATTCTCATAAACAGCGGACGATGTTGCCGTTTGCGGCGAGTGGGCCACGACCTGACGCCAAAAAAAACTTTCAAGATCGGTCCGCGAGCTATTTGTCAGCATTCCACAAGCGATGAAGACTTCCGGCTCTCCATCATTATCGAGATCATGACCTCCAGATGCCCAAGCCCAACGTCCGAATTCGACATGTTGTGAAGCGGTGGTCACCTCGAAACCGCCGTCTGCTCGGTTGCGGAAGAGCGAGTTTCCCATTGTGTGCTGTCGATACGCCTCGCTCAGCGGCGGCTGCACACCAGGCGTAAAGCCGGGATTGCGGCTAATCCTCTGTCCCGCAGCCGTCCACATATTGGCCACGTACAGGTCCGGTCGTCCGTCGAGGTCGTAGTCAAACCATGAAGCACTCATTCCCGGGCCGATGTCTTCTATACCCGCTTTCTCCGCGAGGTCCCGGAATCGGCCGTTATCGTTCACGTAAAAATTGTTGCGCCCAAAATCATTGGCGACGTAAAGATCAGGCCAGCCATGACCCTGGGAATCGCACCAAGCCGGCGCGAAGCTGAAGCGATTGTTGTTCTGGTTCATTCCTGTTTCTGCTGTACAGTCCTCAAAGAAGCCACTGCCATCCGCGTTGAGCCGGTTTCGAAACAGGAAATTCGGCGGTCCATTCTGCGCATCGTGGTAGGGAGATGGATACGTATACTGCGCCTCGCTCTGAAAGTACATGTAACAGCAAAGATAAACATCAATCTTCCCGTCGCGATCGAAATCCGCAGCCGCCATTCCGGTGAATGCGCCCCGCGGAACCGTGGCAACCCGAAAAGCGTCGGCGCGCAGTTCGAAGTGCGTCTCTCGATTGAGAAACAGAACCGGGCCGCCGCTCCTTAGAAGGATGAGATCCTGACGCCCGCAGTTCCGGACATCAAGGAATAAAGCCATCGAAGTGTCATCGAGGAGGCCGACTCCCCAGCACTCTGTGATGTCCGACAAAGAACCATCAGTGTTGAATTTCAGGAGCCTGTTCGGTAGTCCTCCCGGTTGGCATACATAGATCTCATCGATTCCGTCATTGTCGAGATCGCCAACGGCAACGCCGTTGCTGCCGTAAATGTCAATACCACTCGCCGGATCAAGCCGGGCCCGCCAGTAGGGAACGCCACGTAAAAATTGGTCGTTAGAGGACGGGGCTGTCTTGAACGCCGCAGCAGTAACATCACGAAAATAGGGTCTTGAAGAGTGCGCAACATGTTCTTCTAAAGGTGAAAACCGGCTAAGGGCGCCGCGATCCCAGCTCTGCTTCCATCGGCCCACTCGGTACAGAAGCCTGCCCTCCCGTTCGCTTGCCACTTCGTAGCGCACGATGCCATCCGGCAGCACGAAGAACTGCGCTCGCCTGATGGTTCCGAGCGACCGAACCCATCGAGCCCATCCCTCTCGAAGCGCGGTATCGGAGCGCTCATAAAGAGCCTCTTCCAGATCAGGCGCTAATGCCCGATAACTTTTAGGACATGGCGACGAGCCTTGACATGCCTCTCCGATCGGCAATTCCATTGATCGGAGCGCCCTATCCAGCGATCCCGCTATTTGCTCAGCTGTTTTCTCCTCCGGAAACTCATCGGCTCCGGGAAGAATGAATTTTTCGAGCGCCAGGTAGGGCGCACGATGCCGCTGTTCTTCTGCAAACTCGGGCGCAGCCGATAAACCCCTTAAGGCCGGGATCGCCGCAACTGAAATTAAGAAATCGCGCCGCCGCATGCCCGCCCCGCTCATGACTGCGTCAATTTCTAATTCTGAGGCAATGCCCAGGCGAGGACGACGTTGCCGGCAGCAGTCAACAGATACTGCCGCCCCTCTAATAGATACGTTTCAGGAGCTGTGTGCATGCTTGCCCCGAGGTTCACGTGCCAAAGCGTTTTGCCCGTGGCGGGATCCAGCGCGAGTAAGTTGTCCGAATTGTCGGCTGTGAAGAGAAGATTTCCTGCTGTCGTTAACACGCCCGCGCTACCCTCGCCCTCGCCCAGCTCATGCTTCCACCGAATCTTGCCCGTGCGGTAATCGATGGCTTCCAGCACCGAATTTGCCCAAAGGTTGCGGTCGCGTCCGGCCCAACCCTCGGGCTTACCTTCGGCGGTCATGTAAAAGATGCTCCACAGCCTTCGCGCGCTTACATAAAAAAGCCCCCTGGTCGGGTCAAAACTTGGCGCGAGCCAATTTGTCGCGCCGTCCGATCCGGGCGAGACCAGAACGCCATCGGGCTTCGGCTCCTTCGCTGGATTCGGAACCGGTTCTCCCCGCGAATCGATTCCCTTTGCCCAGTTCGTGGGTATGAAGGGACTGGTGAGGATGTGCTCTCCAGTCGTGCGGTCAAGCAGGAAGAAGTAGCCGTTCCGGCTGGCCTGCGCCAGCAGCTTTCGATGCACACCGCTGTACTCGTCATCGAAGATGATCGGGGTTTGGACGGCATCCCAGTCGTGCGTGTCGTGGGGTGAAGCTTGAAAATGCCAGTTCAACTTGCCGGTATCGGGGTTGACCGACACGATCGAGCAGGTGTACAAATTCTCGCCCTTTCGAATGTCTCCGTTCAGCACCGGATTCGGATTGCCGACGCCCCAGTAGAGCTGGTTGATCCCCGCGTCATATGTGCCCGTCATCCATGTCATACCCCCGCCATGTGCCATCGCGTCGGTACCCCGCGGCCAAGTCTCAGCGCCGGGCTCACCGGGCCGCGGCTCCGAGTTCCACCGCCATTGCACCTTCCCGGTCTCAGGTTCCACAGATTCAAGAAATCCCGGAACGTCCGTGACGTCGCCCGAAACACCGACGATGACGTGATCGCGAATAATCAGTGGTGCCATGGTCGCGAAATAGCCGAGCTTTGCATCCGCCAGCTCGATATTCCAGCGGACGCTCCCGTTCTTCGCGTCCAGCGCGATCAAGTGGCAGTCCGGCGTTTCGAAATAGAGCCAATCCTTATACATTCCGACGCCCCGATTGCCGATGTGATCGCCCTGTGACTCGCGGTAATAATGCCAGACAATTTGGCCGCTGCGCGCGTCTGCCGCCCAAACATTATCAGGAGTTGTGAGGTACAGAATCCCGTTCACCGATAAGGGCATTGATTTGATTGCGACGGACTTCAACTGCATCATCCACGCGAGGGTCAACTTGCCGACGTTGCTCTGATCGATCTGCGAAAGCGCGCTATAGCGCCGCCCGGAGTAGTCGCCGTTGAAGGTCGGCCAATCCTTTGAAAGCGGCTTCATCAGCTCTTCCGGATGTAAGCCTCCGTCCGCAGCGAAACAACAGAAAGCGACCAAAGCAAAAGTGACTTCCAGTGCGGCGGAAATCGTTCTTTTCATCATTGTGCCGTGGCTACTTCAACGTCTCGAGGTACGCAAACAGGTTGTGAATGTCGGCGTCGGTGTACCTATTCATCAGTTCGCGGTGCGCTTCGAGCGGATCATGAATTTCTATTTTGACGTCTTCCACAGACCAAGAGCGATACCAACCATCCCGACAAGTGAGAGCGATGAGAAATTCATCGCGGTGGACGACCGTGCCTTCATACTTCGTCCCATTCCTCACTGTCACCACGGCAGTTTCCGGCGCGGGATGGTTTTCGTCCCATGGGTAAACCATCTGCTGCTGCAAGTCTATCGGGGAATACTTCGCCGCTACGCCTTTCAAGTCGCCCGTAGCAGAATGGCACTTCGAGCAGCCCCCGGGGCCCTCAAAGAAAGCCTTTCCCGCGTTCGCGTCCCCGGTCAGGAGCTTGGCCAGGGGGTAATCGCCCGGCACTTTGGCGCTCTTGAGGGCCGCTTCGGCCTGATGGTGCAGAAACGCGATAAGATCCGCGATCTGATCGTCTTTCAGGGTTGAAAAGCTTGGCATGCCTTTGTCCGGCCGGCCATTTCGAATTACCGGCCCCAGCAAATTGCCATGATCGTCGTGGCTTAGTAATGCCGAACGGATCAAATCAGGCGCACGCGAACCAGTCGCATCGTTTCCGTGACAAAAACCGCAGCTGGATTTGAATTCAGCGCGACCCCGCCCTACCGCTGCCGCGTCTTCCTTGGTCTGAACCTGCTGCCGTGGTTGGGGCGTCGGTTGGTTGGCTTGCCGCGCGGCTACGGGCAGAAGGGAAAGCAATCCAGTCACCGCATACACTCCGCACCTTCGCATACCGGGAATCAGACCGTCGTGACCTCGCCCTCCGTCGCGACCAGCTTCAAATCAGGAACTCGTTCAAAATTCTTGCGATTGCGCGTGAGCAGCGGAAGCTGATTCGCAAGCGCGATCCCTGCGATAAGGCTGTCGCCCATCCCGATATCAAAGCCCCTGGCCAGCAGATCACGACGCATCTTCCCCGCGAGCAGCTCAAACTCACTCACGACCGTCGTTTGTGGCTGCGAGCGCGAGCAAGGCGCCCGGGTGCTCGGGCTTGAGCTCGACCCTGGTGAGCATGCAGCTATTCTGACATGCACATGCATGTGAAAATCGCGTCGGCAGTGCCCGACATCTAAAATTCCCCATGCGAGAAAACCTGTTCTGTCGACCCCTACGCCCGGCCGCCGTTGTTGCGTGATATTCTGCAAACACACACCAGTGACCACACACCAGTGACCGGCAAGGTCGTCTCACACTATCGCGTCATCGAGAAGATTGGCGGAGGTGGCATGGGGGTGGTGTACCGCGCCGAGGACTTGAAGCTGGGCCGCCAGGTAGCACTTAAGTTTCTTCCCGATGAGATCACCCGCGATGCCGCATCGCTCGACCGCTTCCAGCAAGAGGCGCGCGCGGCAGCGGCTATCAATCACCCGAATATCTGTACGGTTTACGAAGTCGGTGAAGATGAGGGCTCGCCGTATATCGCGATGGAGCTGCTCGACGGCGAAACGCTCAAGCATAAGATTGATGGCAAGCCGTTACCGCTCGACACACTACTCGATTGGGCGATTCAGATGGCTGACGCACTCGATGCGGCACATGCGCGTGCGATTGTTCACCGGGATCTAAAGCCCGCGAATCTGTTCGTCACCAGGCGCGGCCAAGCGAAGATCCTCGACTTCGGTCTCGCAAAGCTGCGGCGGCAGCAAGTGAATGCGGGCCTGGACGGATCGGAGCGCACGATGACCGCGCTGCAAACGGATCCCGGGCATACCATCGGGACCCCGGCATATATGTCGCCGGAACAGGCGCGAGGAGAGCCCCTCGATGCCCGTACCGATCTGTTCAGTTTGGGTGTTGTGCTGTACGAAATGGCGACCGGCCGATTGCCGTTTGAGGGAGTGAGCACGGCAACCGTATTGGCAGCGATTCTTCGTGATACCCCTGATTCGCCGCTGAAAGTAAATCCTGAATTGCCGCAGCAACTCGATGCCATTGTCGCCAAGACGCTCGAGAAAGACCCGGACTTACGTTACCAGAGTGCATCTGAGCTGCGGGCCGATTTAAAGCGCCTGCGGCGCGATACGGACTCCGGCAAATCGCCGTGGACGGGGCCGGTTTCAACTCAATCGTCGCTTGGGCCGGCGAAACAGATCACGAAAGGCAGGCCGCACAAAGGAACGCAGTTGGTAGCCGGGGCCGTAGCGGCCGTT
>CAVTRG010000009.1:0-2780000 GCA_963737045.1 uncultured Acidobacteriaceae bacterium | reverse complement strand
GCGCGGGGTTGCAGGACCACAAAGAATAAGAATCAGTTCGAGGGCAACTTCGAGGTGGTTCTTATTCTAACGAGGTTATAAGAAAGCGTTAGGAGAACGGTATGGAAAGGCCGGCCAAAGAAGGTGACAGCCCTGTATCTGAAAACGCAATCTTAGCTTCCAGTGGCTCCTAAGTACCGCGGGGCACGTGAAACCCTGTGGGAATCCGCCGGGACCATCCGGCAAGGCTAAATACTCACTTGCGACCGATAGTGAACTAGTACCGTGAGGGAAAGGTGAAAAGAACCCCTGTGAGGGGAGTGAAATAGTACCTGAAACCGCGTGCCTACAAGCAGTGGGAGGACTATGGCCGCAAGGCAATGTCTGACCTCGTGCCTATTGAATAATGAGCTGGCTAGTTAGTCTCAGTGGCAAGGTTAAGCGTAAGCGAGCCGCAGCGAAAGCGAGTCTGAATAGGGCGTTCAGTCGCTGGGATTAGACGCGAAGCGGGATGATCTACCCTTGGCCAGGATGAAATCCGTGTAACAGCGGATGGAGGTCCGAACCGGTGTTGGTTGAAAACAGCTCGGATGAGCTGAGGGTAGGGGTGAAAGGCTAATCAAATTCCGTGATAGCTCGTTCTCTCCGAAATAGCTTTAGGGCTAGCCTCGTGTGGTCCGTCTCGGTGGTAGAGAACTGATTGAACTAGGGGCCTTTCCAGGTTACCGAATTCAGCCAAACTGCGAATGCCGAGAACGAGTAACACGGGAGTCAGACGGTCGGGGCTAAGCTTGATCGTCGAAAGGGAAAGAGCCCAGACCATCAACTAAGGTCCCCAAGTACATGCTAAGTGGGAAAGGAAGTCGAGTTCCTCAGACAGCCAGGAGGTTGGCTTAGAAGCAGCCATCCTTTAAAGAAAGCGTAATAGCTCACTGGTCGAGGGATTCGGTGCCGACAATCCAACGGGGCTCAAGCATGTCACCGAAGTTATGGACTCAATTAGGAGTGGTAGGAGAGCGTTCCTAGCGAAGTGAAGGCATACCGAGAGGAGTGCTGGATTGCTAGGAAGTGACTCTGCCAGCATAAGTAGCGAAAAGCCAGGTGAGAACCCTGGCCGCCGTAAGTCTAAGGATTCCTGAGGAAGGTTAATCCGCTCAGGGTTAGTCGGGGCCTAAGGTGAGGCCGCAAGGCGTAACTGATGGACACACGGTTAATATTCCGTGACTACGTTTGTTCGATAAAGACCGATGGGGGGACGCACCACAGAGGCTCATCCGCGATAGGGGTCAACGATGGGTTGAGTGAGATCCGGAACGGCAAATCCGCCGGGTCGCGTGCCAGGAAAATCCTCTAAGGAGAATGAACGTACCCGTACCACAAACCGACACAGGTGGACGAGATGAGTATTCTAAGGCGCTCGGGTGATGGAGTTGCGAAGGAACTAGGCAAATTAACCCCGTAACTTCGGGAGAAGGGGTGCCCACTTCGGTGGGCCGCAGTGAATAGCGTCAGGCGACTGTTTAACAAAAACACAGGTCTCTGCAAAGTCATAAAAACGACGTATAGGGGCTGACGCCTGCCCGGTGCCGGAAGGTTAAAGGGAGAGGTTAGCCGCAAGGCGAAGCTTTGAACTGAAGCCCCGGTGAACGGCGGCCGTAACTATAACGGTCCTAAGGTAGCGAAATTCCTTGTCGGGTAAGTTCCGACCTGCACGAATGGCGTAACGATCTGACGACTGTCGGCGCGCTCCGCCCGGCGAACTTGTGGTTCCGGTGAAGACGCCGGATGCCCGCCACTAGACGGAAAGACCCCGTGCACCTTTACTATACCTTTGCAATGAACTATGGTGCGGTCTGCGCAGCATAGGTGGGAGGCTTTGAACCCAGGCTTTCGGGCTTGGGGGAGCCACCGGTGAGATACCACCCTGATCGTACTGTGGTTCTAACTTACTCCCGTAATCCGGGAGAAGGACATTGCAAGGCGGGTAGTTTGACTGGGGCGGTCGCCTCCTAAATTGTAACGGAGGCGCTCGAAGCTTGGTTCACGCTGTTTGGAAATCAGCGGTCGAGTGTAAAGACATATACCAGGTTGACTGCAAGACCTACAAGTCAAGCAGGTGGGAAACCAGGACTTAGTGATCCGGTGGTTCTGTATGGAAGGGCCATCGCTCAACGGATAAAAGGTACGCCGGGGATAACAGGCTGATCGGAGTCAAGAGTTCATATCGACGCTCCGGTTTGGCACCTCGATGTCGGTTCATCGCATCCTGGGGGTGCAGAAGCTCCCAAGGGTTAGGCTGTTCGCCTATTAAAGCGGTACGTGAACTGGGTTCAGAACGTCGCGAGACAGTTCGGTCCCTATCTGTGGTGGGCGCAGGAGATTTGAAGGGGCTTGCCCTTAGTACGAGAGGACCGGGGTGAACGAACCTCTTGTGATTCAGTTGTCACACCAGTGGCACAGCTGAGTAGCGAAGTTCGGTCAGGATAAGCGCTGAAAGCATATAAGCGCGAAACCTTCCCTAAGATGAGATCTCCCTGAAGAGCCGTGAAAGACGATCACGTTGATAGGACGGATGTGTAAGCAGAGTAATCTGTTGAGCTGACCGTTACTAATAGCTCGTTCGGCTTGACCATAAAATTAACTGTACGTTGAGCTTTGTGGTTGCTGCGCCAATAACTATTCTGAGCCGCGACCGGGGGGTGCCCCCGGGGCTCGCGGCGGTCGCCAGCTTTCGGGTGATCAAAGCGAGAGGGTTCCACCCGTTCCCATCCCGAACACGGAAGTTAAGCCTCTCAGCCCCGATGGTACTGCATGCGCGAGTGTGTGGGAGAGTAGGACGTCGCCCGATTAATTTAATTTAAAACCCCGGCCGGTCACAACTGGCCGGGGTTTTGTATCTTAAATTGTAGGCGAGAAATTCACAAGGAAAGATGAACCTGAATGGATCTGCTCAAGATGATCGCTGAATTGCAAATTGAAAAACAGCGCCTCGATGAAGCGATAGAGGCTCTCGAGCGGTTGGCTTCCGCCAATCATCGGCGAAGGGGTCGGCCTGTTCGCTGGTCGAAGGACGAACAAATTTCCATTGCTGCCTCCTCGCCAGGCGTGGATGGATCTGGCATACACCACGAAGGTAGCGTCGAAGATATCGAAGCGAGCGTGATCGAAAGCTAAGAACCTCCGTTTCTCCCGACCCGCTAACTCAAGGTCTGGTACCGGAACCCTGCGCGCGCCAGCTTCTCGCGATCCAGTGCGTGGCGCCCATCGAGCAGGAATGGAACTCGCATCTTTCCGGCTAGCATGTCCCAATCCAGTTCGCGGTACTCGTTCCATTCCGTCACCAGAACGAGCGCATCACAACCGTCGGCTACTTCACACACGTTCTTGCAGGCTTGAACTCGCATGGCGCTGTGCTCACGCTGGAAACGGTCGAGGGCGATCGGATCGTGCACCTTGACGCGAACTCCTCGATCAATCAAGCTTTGAGCAATTTCCACCGCCGGCGCCTCGCGGAGATCGTCCGTATTGGGCTTGAATGCCAGGCCGAGCAGGCCAATGGTTCTCCCCTTAAGGATTTTCAGTTCGTGCAACAGCTTCTCGACTACCCGATCGCGCTGCCGGGAATTGATCTTCCGGGCTGCTTCGACAATTGGCATCGTGAGTCCGTATTCGCCCGCGGTTGCGATCAGCGCTGCGGTATCTTTGCCAAAACACGAGCCGCCCCAGCCGATTCCGGCGCTCAGGAATCGCGACCCTATGCGGGAATCCAGCCCGATGCCGCGGGCCACTTCCGAGATGTTGGCACCGACCCGCTCGCCCAGTGATCCGATTTCGTTGATGAAGCTGATTTTCAAAGCTAGAAACGCATTAGCCGCGTATTTGATCAGTTCAGCCGAGGCTAAGTCGGTCGAAACCAGCGGGATGGCGCTCACGGTTTCAGGCCGCGGCAAATACGTTGGAGCGCTGAACGTTTGATCGAGAATGGGCCGGTATAGCGAATAAAGCAGCTCGAGTGCGCGGGTTTCGTCCGCGCCAATAACGATTCTGTCCGGGTAGAGGCTGTCGTGCAGGGCCGAACCCTCCCGAAGGAACTCCGGATTCGATGCCACGGCGAAGTCCGCAGGTCTCCCGGCATGGCGCTCTTCATAGGCTTCGCGGAGCAGCGATCCCACCCAATTTCCGCTGCCAATCGGCACGGTAGACTTGTTCACGACCACCGTAAATTCGCCGTTAACGTGCTGTCCAATGCAGCGCGCCGCCTGCGACAGGAACTCGAGATTGGGTGCTCCCGAGGGCGTGGGTGGAGTGCCGACCGCTATGAAGACCACCTCCGCATCTGGAATTACTTCCGCGTAACTGCTGGTAAAATGGAGGTTGTGCCGGGCTTCCTCGAGCAACTCGGCCAGGTTCGGCTCATAAATAGGGACTTCACCGGCTCGCAAATCCTCGATTTTGGCTGTGTCTGAATCCAGGCACGAAACCGAATGGCCAATGAAAGCGAGACAGGCTCCGGTTGTCAGCCCCACATATCCGGTTCCGATGATGGCTACACGCATTTGGCTCTCGTATGATACCCGTCTGGAAGAGCAAGTTCAACGGCCACTATGAAATACCCCAGGTGATCAGTAACTTTTCTAGACCTGTTAGCGGTTTTAGTGACATCATATCTTTCGTGAAGGAATGACCATGAGTTCAGCACCAGCAATAGCGCACGAGACTGCGCTGCCGAAAGTACTAGTAGCAGATGATCACCATCTGATCCTTGACGCACTGAAGGAGATGATGAGAACTCAGTTCGACATCTGTGCAGTCGATAATAGCCAGGCGTTCATTGAAGCTGTGGAGGACTTCCAACCCGATGTAGCTGTCCTGGACGTCAGTATGCCCGGGGGCGACGGCTTTGTGACGGCGCGTAGAGTGCTCCAGCGGAAGCCTACTCTCCCCATTGTGTTTCTCTCAATGCATGGAGATTCGACATACGTCGATCAGGCGGCTCAAGTGGGCGCAAAGGCCTATCTCTCGAAGCGTCTGCCTGCCCAGGAACTGGTTTCCGCTCTACAGGCGGTTTTGGAAGGCGAGACGCTCCTTGATGCAGCCGCCGAGAAGGCCAATGCTGACAATCAAGATGGTAAGAGCGAGCTTACGGCTCGGCAACGCCAAGTACTGGGTCTCATCGCGCAGGGCTCAAGCGCAAAAGACATTGCCAACCAGTTGAATATCTCTGTTCGAACCGCCGAGTTTCATCGAGCGGCAATTATGCAGCGGCTCGGACTCCACTCTACCGCGCAGATGACACGCTACGCCATCGCGAACGACATCACCTAAAGATCGGTGTGCATCGTAGTGGAACGTCAGTGGATTTACCGCGGGCTAGCCTCGGTGTGAATTCAGAACGTAACCCCGCAGATACAGAAAAATCAATCAAGCGGAGGCCTGAATGGCGATACACAATTTTCGTTTGATAGCGATGATGGCTGGCTGCATTGGTTTCGGGTCGATTGGGATACTTGCTCAAAATACGAGCACCCAACACATGGACCAAGGAAGCAGCAAGATGATGAATTCTGCTGACACCACGTTTGCCATGAAAGCAGCACAAGGTGGAATGGCAGAAGTGCAAATGGGGAAACTGGCAGCGGATAAAGCTAGCAATGCTGACGTGAAAGCCTTTGGACAGCAGATGGTCGACGATCACACAAAGGCTAATGACGATTTAAAAGCGGTTGTCGCGAAGAAAGGAATGACGCTGCCGAGCGATGTAGACGCCCACGACCACGCTACCTACAGTAAGCTTCAGAAGCTTTCCGGCGAGGCGTTCGACCGTGCCTACGTAAAAGACATGGTCTCGGATCACGAGAAGGACGTAAAGGAATTTCAGAAAGAAGCAAACGATGGAAAGGACGATGACATCAAAGCGTTCGCTTCCCGCACGCTTCCCGTCCTCCAAGGCCATCTCGACAAAATCAAATCCATTCAAACGAATATGCATGGAGGTGGTGCGTCAAGCAAATAGCCATGAAATATAAAGTTGTATTCCGCGAACGCTCCAACCGAGATGGTGAGAAGGCGGAAGACCCCGCCAGCTTTTTGGAGGCACAACTCGACGACGATACTGTCGTTAGCTCCACTTTCGTGGATCGGACGGGTCCTGATGCGAAACATTCGTCCGACGTGATCGAAGAAGACGATGACTTCCTAAGCTTGGCAACTGAGGTCTGGGAATACGATGTCGCCGAGGGCAAGGATGAAGAGTTCAAGAACGCGCTCTTGAACTCGGAGATGGTGATGGAGTTCGAACCGCTCGAAAGCGGTGACGAATTTGGGGTCTCTTAATCCCCTCAGCCCGGTATTGCACGATCTGATAACTTGGAGCGAGTCACTTCAGGAGGTGATCTGATCGATGCTGCGCTTAGTACTGATTATCATTCTCTTTTTGCTGCTGTTAGGCGCGCTTCCTACATGGCCGTATAGCGGTGAATGGGGTTATTACCCAAGCGGCGGGCTAGGACTTCTTCTGATTATCGTCCTGGTGCTGTATCTGGTCGACCGCAGAGGCGTCTAACCGACTTCTTGTCCCCGCCCCCTGTGAAATAAAGAAAAAGCGTCCCGCACCCTCCCGGCTGCGGGACGCTTTCCGATTTCTATTGGCCAAGTTTGCAACGCTCGGCTAGATTAAACCGCGGTTCCTCCTCGACTCAAATGCATGATGAGCCCGATCAGGAATAAAACAATGAATATTCCGAATATGATCTTGGCGATTCCAGCAGCGGCACCGGCAATGGCTCCGAAACCGAGAATACCGGCAATGATCGCGATTACCAGAAAAATGAGCGCGTAACGCAGCATATCTCCTCCTCTAACGATTTGGTCCGTATCAAGATGCTCGTCGGATGTCAAATCCCGGCGAAGCGCCTTAACGATCTCTCCCGATAGTCTGACTCGCCGCCTGACCGTTCCGTTTCTTACTTTGCTTCTAGTACATACATCGGCTTTGGCCGGTATCATGGTACTTGTAACCCGCTGAACGAAATCGAGAATGGTGATGAATTTCACTCAGTCCTACCGGTCCCGAGTCCTCGATGCAATCTCGTCCGTAGATCTGGAGAAAGTCGAGGAAGCTATCGCCTGGTTCGGTGACGCTCGTGACCGTAATCGCCACATTTTTATCTGCGGAAATGGCGGAAGCGCTTCAACGGCGTCTCACTTCAGCTGCGACATGGTAAAGGGGGCAAGCTTTGAACGCGAGCGGCGATTCCGAATACTTGCACTTACGGATTCTCTTCCTACTCTGACGGCTTACTCGAACGATGTTTGCTACGAGTGCGTCTTCGAAGAGCAACTTAGGAACTTTGCGCAACAGGGTGATATTGTAATGGCGATCAGTGCGTCCGGCAATTCGCCCAACGTGCTCCGTGCAATTGAATACGGCAACAGCATCGGCTGCAAAACGATTGCACTTACTGGGCGCGACGGCGGTAAGCTCGGAATGCTAGCGCAACTGAACCTCCAGGTTCGGGCAGAACACATGGGCCGTATTGAAGATGCGCATCTCGTAATCTGCCATATGATTGCATACCACTTTATGGAAAATTAATTTGATTACGCTTCTTTTGATGCACATTCGGCGATCCAAACACACGTCTTATTAGCAGAAGTTTGAGAGGAGAATTCGCATGAAGGGTTTGGGTCCATCGCTTGCCGCCCTCACATTGGGTGTGGGGTTGGCTACCGGGAGCGCGGCGCTCTTGCCGGCGGCTGGCCACGCGGCTTTCCAGCAATATGGAAATGATTGGGGGGATCTGCGCGGCTTGGTCGATCGCACACAAGCCGATTTGCGTGCCGCTGGCGATATCCAGCACGGTCAAAAGGAGCGTGAGCGCTATAAACACGCTCAAAAATCATTGTCTACCTTTGACCGCCATCTATCAAAAGGACGCTTCGATAAAGATAAGCTCGACGATGCAATCGGTGACATCCAGAGCGTGCTTGACCACAACACGCTCCAGGCGAGGAGCCGCGATGCCCTGCTGCAGGACGTTGCCGATCTCCGCGTTGCGCGTGAACGGCGCGGACGTTAGGCCGCTCGTCGGGTAAGTGTTGCCTCAGCCGGCACTCTGAATCTGGGCCTCACCTGCAAGGCCTAGTTCGGCCGCGCGTGATTTCATAGCCTCGATGCAGAATGCAATGTGTTCATCGAGGGGCACGCCTAATTCTTCGGCTCCATTCAGAATGTCGTCCCGGCTCACGTTTCGAGCAAAGGCCTTGTCCTTAAGTTTGCGTTTCACGGAACCCACATCAACTTCGTGAATGCTGCGGCCTGGCTTTACGTAGGAGCAGGCCGCGAGGAAGCCAGCTAGTTCGTCGCACGCGAACAAGGCATGCTCGACTTTTGAGATTCGTGGAACGCCGCTGTAAGTTGCGTGTGAAAGAATCGCGCGGCGGATGTCTTCAGCTACACCACGGTCCGCCAGTATTGTCTCGCCCTTCATTGGGTGGTCAGGTGCGGCGGGATGAATTTCCCAGTCGAAATCGTGAAGCAGCGCGGTGACGGCCCAGACCTCCTTGTCTTCGCCAAACCGGTCTGCATACGCAACCATGCATGCCTCCACGCCCAGCATATGCCGGCGAAGATTCTCATTGGTGACGAATTCGCAGACGACGTTCCACGCTTGATCTCTGGTCATGGGAGCGCTAAATCTCTTCGATCTTCACTGAGTTCAACACATCACCTTGTTTCACACTGTTCACTACCGATTGTCCGGAGCGAACCTGACCGAAAACGGTGTGCTTTCCGTCCAGGTGAGGCGTGGGAACGTGAGTAATGAAGAACTGGCTTCCATTGGTGTTTCGCCCGGCGTTGGCCATCGATAGAACTCCAGCCTTGTTGTGCCTATGCGGATTTCCGGCGAGCTCGTCCTCGAACTTGTAACCCGGTCCTCCGGTCCCTGTTCCCGTCGGATCGCCTCCTTGAATCATAAAATCAGAGATCACACGGTGGAATTTAGTGCCGTCATAAAAGCCTTCGCGTGCGAGAAAAACAAAGTTATTTACCGTTTTGGGCGCCTCTCTTGGAAAAAGATCGATAATGATTTTGCCTCGTGAGGTATCAAGTGTTGCCGCGTATCTCTTATTGACATCGATTTTCATTTCCGGAGGAGCCGGATACCTTTTGTTCATGCTCCCCAGTGTAATTCGACGCCGCCCTTGGTGAAGCGCTCAGGACTCGATCCGGTACACTAAACTGTTTACGCGTTTGCAGTTCTGCGTCTTCGTCATCAAAGTGGGGTCGCCTGTGCTGAAACCCCACTGGAAGACGCAACGTCAGGGGAGTTTCGCCCGGCACGGAATGGAAAGGATTTGTTCTTAGATGATTCAACACAGGCTCTCATGCCTGGGTGCGCCAGTACTGCCAGTCTGTGTCATCTGCAGTGTTTGCCTGATCACGTTGCTTCCGGCCTCGCGAGTATTCGGGCAATCAGCCCAACAGTCTACGCCGCCACAGAATCCACCTCCGACTCACAATCCGCCCCAAAATCCTCCCCAACAGAAGCCACCCCAGCCCAATCCGCAGAAGCCTCAGCAACAGCCGAATCCGTTTGAGAACGTTCCGCAAGCGCCTGAAAAAGCTGCTCCCCCATCGAGCGTGCAGGAAGCAAAGCCTGCAGCTATCGGCGAAAACATTATCGAGGCGGTAGATTTTCGGGGCCAGCGCCGGGTGCCACAAGACACGTTGCGCGCCCTTATCTACACAAAAAAGGGCGATGTGTATGACGAGGAAGCGATCCACCGGGACTTCATCGCGCTATGGAACACGGGCCGCTTTGATGATCTCCGTATTGAAAAAGAGAAAGGGCCGCAGGGTGGCATCGTTCTTCGCTTCGTAGTGACTGAGCGGCGGACGGTCCATACCATCGACTACACTGGCAACAAGTCCATCAGTAAGTCTGAAATCCTCGATCGCTTCAAGGACCGTAAGGTCAATCTATCGCCGGAATCGCAATACGATCCTGGAAAAGTGCAGCGAGCAAAGAACGTTCTTCAAGAGTACCTCGCCGAACGCGGGCACCAGTACGCGACGGTAAGGCCACAAATACGCCAAGTGCCTCCAGGCGGCGTCGACATCACTTTCGCGATCGATGAGGGTCCAAAGGTCAAGGTCGGGCACATTATCATCCAGGGGAACAGCGCATTTAGCTCCCGGGATGTGATTCGGGCAATGAAGAACCTGAAACCGATCGGGATTCCGCACTCCATACTGTTTGAGAACTTATTCGCGCGCACGTACGATTCGACCAAGCTCGATGAGGATTCCGAGCGCATCCGGCAGTTCTACCAAAGCCGCGGCTATTTTGCCGCGAAGGTCATCAACCATTCAGAGAAGATCTACGACGTGTATGGCAGGGGCATCAAGATCCCCCTCTTCAACCCGAAGAAACCCGGCAAGCGCGTAGACATCACCATGGTGGTCGCCGAAGGCGACAAGTATTTCCTTCGCAACTTCAATTTTGTGGGAATGAAGTTATTTCGTACGCCGGACCTGATTGCGCGTCAGGTATTTGGAATGTCGTCCGGAGATGTTTTTTCTACCGAGAGGCTTCAGAAAGGTCTCGACAATTTGAAAAAACTCTATGGGGATTTCGGCTATATCGATTTCGTTCCGTCCCCCGATCCCGAGCCAGTTCCAGGTAAAGATCAGATCGATCTCACGATTGACGTAGACGAAGGGCATCAGTTCTTTGTGCGCCGCATCGACTTCCAAGGCAATACGACAACGCGCGACAAAGTGATCCGCCGCGAGCTGCTGATCGACGAGGGCGACCTCTTCAGCAACCGCCTCTGGGAGACCAGCATCTTGCGCCTGAATCAGCTCGGCTATTTCGACCCGCTAAAGCCGGAGGATGCGGCCGAAATCAAGCGCGACACGAAGACCAACACAGTGGATCTTCTGCTCAAAGTTCATGAGCGCGGAAAAAATTCGATTCAATTGAACGGCGGTGTTTCCGGTATCTCCGGCAGCTTCATCGGGTTCTCATACTCCACGAACAACTTTCTAGGTCTTGGCGAAACGCTCAGTCTGAATAGCCAGATTGGAACCCTGCTGAGTAGCGTTTCATTTGGATTTACCGAGCCGTATCTGTTCGACAAACCCATACAAGCGGGCTTCACCATTTTCTACCAGCGGTACAGCTATGATCAGGCGCGCCAAGCTTCGCTCTTAACTGGGCAGAACCTGCTTGGACTCTACGCGTCGCTCGGTACGCAAAACCTGCTCAACTATGTTTCGAACGGAAGAGGTTTTACGACCTTCGTGAGCTATCAGCTGAAGCGTTCTTTCGCCCGCGTCGGCCTGAGCTATCAATTCAACATTCAAACGGTGACGCCGCTCACCCAGGCGGCAGCCTCTTACTTCGATTTTCTCAACTTCCAGGGCGTTGGAGGCCCCACGTCGATCACCTGTGGCAGCACGGGTTTGCCGACGGCCACGACGGCCACCTGTAATTCACTCAACGGCATCCGTACAAGCTCGATTATTCCGAGCTTCTCTTATAACACGGTAAATCACCCGATCATTCCGACGCATGGATTACGGGTAAACTTCAGCGTGGGCTTTGCCGGCAGCGTTCTAGGTGGAAACGTAAATACACTTCAACCTACCTTGGACATGGCGTATTTCCGTCGAGGCATCTGGAAAACTAATGTCATGGGCTTCCACATCAATGGGCGGCTGATAACGGGATACGGCGGAAAAGTCGCTCCTCCGTATAGCCGTTACTATATGGGCGGAGAAGACGATATTCGCGGCTTCGATCTGCTGACGATCAGCCCCGTCGCTTACATCCCGACGACCGCCAACATTTCGGTTTTGAATAATGACGGTACGCCGCGACTTCAAAGGGTTACCGGTCCGAAAGGTGCGCTTGGCACTCTCCCAGTAACCCAGACCATCCCTATATATCAACTCATCTTGCCCGGCGGTGATACGGCCGCGGTATTCAACTACGAATACCGCATCCCGATTATCGGGCCGGTTACTTTGGCGCCCTTCGTAGATGCAGGGGTAGACAGACTTTCTTTGCCGGGCCAGCTCGGTCTTAATCCCGATCGCGTAAATCAATTGAACTCATTTTTCCCGCAGGCCAGCCTTAGTTCTCGAGCCCTTATTGCCCCAGGAACTCAGAAGCCGCGCGTTTCGACCGGTCTTGAGCTGCAAGTGTTGATGCCGGTGGTGAACGCGCCGTTCCGGCTGTATTGGGCGTATAACCTGAGTTACGTGAATACGAATTTGACGGCGCCGTTCATAGCAGAGCGATCATCATTTCCGAATGACGCCACTTACCGCGAGGCGGTACAGCTCTACGGTTCGCCAATCCCCGGTGGCCTCGACGAGCGGCGGTCCTTATTCCGTTTCTCCATCGGACGAACGTTCTGACCGGCTGCATCTGTGTTGTGTGTCAAAATATAAGGAACACGGAAGGAATTTAGAGGTACATAGTGATGAGAAGTAGTGTAATTTCGGCCTTTGCAGTCTTGGCTTTGGCGTGTGGCGCCCTTGCGCAGCAAGCACCTCCGAAGGTCGGCGTTATGAGTATTCAAGGCGCGATCGTTGGAACCAAAGACGGCCAGAAGGCTTCGCAAGAACTAACGGCGAAGTTCGAACCTAAGCAGAAGGATATTCAAAATCGCCAGGCAGAACTTGCCCAACTTCAAGATCAGTACAACAAGGGCGGGAACCTGATGAGCGAGGATAAACGCGCTCAGCTCGCTCGGGACATCGACGAGAAAAAGAAGCGCCTCGAACGGGACGTGCAGGATGCGCAGGAAGAGTTGAACACCGAGCAACAACGGGTTCTGCAGGGCTTGGGCCAGCGCATGATGGCTGTGGTCATCAAGTACGCGAAAGATAACGGTTATACGATGATCCTCGACGATAGCAATCCGAATACACCGCTGTTGTATGCATCGAGCGGGATCGATATCACTCAGGACATCATCTCGCTGTATGACAAGACTTCAACGAATGGTGGGCCAGCGGCGACGCCTGGCGCTTCTACGAGCCCGCCCGCGGGTGGATCGGCGGTAACGCCGAAGCCGAATCCCGGCACTGCCGCCGCGAAGCCTCCTGCTCCGGGCAGCAGGTAACAGTTCCGACCTTTCCACGTTTGCAGGTTGTCACTCTCATTGAGAGCTGAAGCAAGTTAGCATGGGTGAGTGTTCACCCGGAGAATCGCCACACTTCTTTTCCTGACTGCGGGTATGACAACCGCCGAGGTGCGTTTACTCACGCTTGCGCAGGTTCTTGATATCGCATCCCGCCAAAATCCTGATGTTGCTCTGGCGCGTCTGGATGAGCAGCGCGCCGAAGAAGGTATTAAGGTAGCGCGTGATCCTTTTGTTCCCAAGCTTACCGGTGGCAGCGGGCTGGCATACACCTACGGTTATCCCAATTCTATTAACGGTAATGCGCCCAGCCTCTTTGAAGCGCGTACCGACATGTCTATCTACAACCGGCCGCAGAGCTATGCACTGGCATCTGCTCGCGAGAGCGCGCGGGGCTCTCAGCTAGGGGCGCAGGCCAAAGCAGATGAAGTGGCCTACCAAGCCGCTGATTTGTTCCTCAGCGCTAGCGAGGCCCAGCGTGAACGGGAAACAATCTCGAATGAGCTTCCGAGCTTGCAACAGGTAGTCCAAGCAACGAATGCCGGAGTGAATGAAGGCAGTGAGCTCCCGCTTGAGTTGAAGCGCGCCCGAGTCAACTTGGCCGTGTCCCGGCAGAAGCTGGAGTCAACCGGTCTTGACGAAGATTATTACGAAATGATGCTTGCAGTCGTGCTTGGGTATCCCGCATCGGACCGCGTCAAACCAGTGAACAGCGAGATCAGTATAAGTGCGGCTCCTGAAACGGAAGATGAAGCGGCCGATGCCGCATTGCGCAATAACAGAGAACTGCGGCAGATGCAGTCTAACGTTCTTGCCAAACAACTGGATCTCCGATCGTACAGAGCGGCCCGGCTACCTCAGGTGAGTCTGGTGGCGCAATATGCGCTATTTGCGAAATACAACTACATTAACTATTTTCAGAAGTTCCAAAGGAACAACTTCCAGATCGGGGCTTCGGTAACGATTCCGCTCCTTATTGGATCCGCATCACAGGGTTTAGCGGAACAGGCTCTCACGGACATGCAGAAAATACGCATTCAGATGGACCAAGTGCGAAACCGGATCATCACTGAGACGCGGCGCAGTTATCAACAGTGGAGAAAGGCCGAAAGCCTCCGGGATCTAGTCAGGATGCAGCTTGACCTAGCACGCGAGCAGCTTACGGTATTCCTGGCGCAGAATGCCGAAGGCCGGGTCCCTATAGGCACTGTGGAGCAGGCACGCCTTGAAGAAAGCGATCGCTGGATTGATTTCTACGCCGCCGAGACTCAGGTGAAGCGAACTCAACTCGCCATCTTGCGCGAAATGGGTACGCTACTTGTAGCGATGCGAGGCAGCGCCGGAACCAGTGAGCCGTGATGCCGTTCGATTCCGATGCGAATCCGGTACAGGCAAGCGAAGTGCCCGCGATAGAGATCGAAGACCTTCACAAAATCTATAACGGGTTTCACGCAGTCGACGGGCTCTCAATAACAGTTCCGCAGGGCTGCTTTTTTGGTTTCCTAGGGCCGAACGGAGCAGGCAAGACTACGACCATCAGAATGTTAACCGGCTTAGTGCAGCCGAATTCCGGAATCATTTGCGTCCTCGGCATGAAAATGCCGCAGCAATCGCTTGAAATTCGCAAACAGATTGGGGTTGTGCCGGACGACTCGCAGCTTTTTGATTACCTGACCGGTTCTGAATATCTCGAATTCGTTGCACGCTTGTATGGCTTGCGGCGTGGGCTTGCTGTGGAACGTGCTCGCGAGCTGCTAGATCTATTCCAACTCAGTGAGAACGAGCGCAAACTAATTAGCGAGTACTCGAAGGGGATGCGGAAGCGTTTGGCGATGAGCGCGGCATTGATTCATCGCCCGCGCTTGTTTCTCATGGATGAGCCTTTCGAAGGGGTGGATGCAGTAGGTGCGCGTCTAATGAAAGACATCTTGCTCGAACAAGTTCATGGGGGCGCAACAGTCTTCTTAACCTCTCACGTCCTAGAGGTGGTGGAGCGCCTTTGCGATCGCATGGCTATCATCGACCGCGGCAAGATAGTTGTGCAGGGCACCATGCCCGAGTTGCAGCGGCAGGCTTCCAGTGGCGCGAGCACTCTTGAGGACATTTTCGTCAGCGCGGTGGGCGGCGCGCCCAATACTGGAAAGTTGGAGTGGCTGTGAGCCGCATTCCGCCGCAAATCTCAGCTATTCTGTGGGCGCAGATCCGGGTAATGCGCAATCACCTGCCGCGCACAAACCTCGGCACAGTATTGGGCTGGCTCGTGTCCGTGATTTGGTACGGGACATATGCGGCCGCCGGCGCAGCCATTGCAATATTTCTTCCAGGAGTTCCTATTGGCTTACTGCAGCATTATCTACCGACGGGGCTTCTCGCAGTTTTTTTCTATTGGCAATTGGTTCCACTGTTTACCGTCAGCAGCGGGTGGTCGCTGCAGCTCAACAAGCTCCAGATCTATCCCATCGCCAACAGCGCCCTTTTTGGACTGGAAATTCTGCTGGCTCTGAGTACTGCGCCTGAAATGATTCTTGTGCTCACGGGCACAATAATCGGGCTATTCCGCCATTCGGATATCCCTTTGTTTGCTCCCTTCCTGCTTTTGCTTTACATTCCCTTCAATCTGTTCCTGTCACTCGCGATCCGGCAGTTAGTCTTGCATTCATTGGCTGCGAAGCGTCTGCGCGAGGTCTTAGGTATTTTGCTGGTCGGTATTGGCGTGCTTCCGCAATTCTTACAGCGCAGTCCCGCGGGGCGGAACTTTCTGATGCATGCGTTGCGAGTATCGGAAGACAGAGGCACGCCCTGGCGTGAGGTCGCGATACTCAGCTCCGCGGGGTTCTCACTACTCGCCTTGAGCGTGACTGTTTTCTGGACCATGGGAGCGTTCGCACTTGCCAGATCGGTTTTCGAGCGGAATCTGATTGCGGGCGACAGTTTCGGGGGTAGAGGTTCGAGTCTCAGAAGGCCCGCAGCAGCCCGCGGCAGACGGTCTTTTTTGGAGAGTCCCCTCCATTTGCCAAGCCGGGTGTTTCGCGATCCCACAGCCGCCGTCCTCGAAAAAGAACTCCGATCACTGTTGCGCATGCCGCGTTTCAGAATGATGTTCGGAATGGCTTGTGTTTTCGGCGTTCTCATTTTTATTCCCATGACGTTGGGGGGACGGGATACCAGTTTCATTACAAACAATTTTCTGCCTGTTGTAAGTCTGTACGGCTTGCTCATGCTCGGGGATGTCTTGATATGGAACGTGTTCGGGTTTGATGGGCAGGCGGCGCAGCTTTATTACATGACTCCCGTTCGCTTTGAAACCGTGCTCAAAGCGAAGAATCTCGCAGCTCTCTTTTTCATTCTTCTGCAGACCGCCATCGTCTGCTTGTTTGTCGCGGCTCTTCGTGTCGCGATGACGCCTCAAAGCCTTGTCAATGTGTTCGCCGCCTCTGCTGTTGTGGCCGTATTCTTTCTAGCGATTGGGAATCTGACCTCAGTTGCGCTCCCGAAACCGATGAACCCGGCCCAAACCTTTCGCAAACAAACGGGCGGGAAAACTCAGCTCGGCTTTTTAGCCACGTCAGTAGGAATGTTTCTGCTGCTCGGTTCTGCGTTTGCCGCCCGCTGGGCGCTAGAGACGAATTGGGCCCTACTGGGCGTGCTGGCGTTCGAGTTCGGAATTGGATTGATTGTGTATCGCGTGGCTACGGAATCCGCCGTTGAGCGCGGTGAGAGGGAACGAGAGAGAATGCTGGACGAACTTTCTAGGCGCGCCACCCCGATCGGTTGACGCGCCGACATTTAATCGCGCGCCAAGAGTTTTTGTATTTCGCGTTGTATCGCATCACGTACCACCTCACGAGCAGCTTCGTCCCGGTATTGCTGGCGGGGCCAGAAGAAGCCCTTTAAGCCATCGCGCCGCTTTCTAGGCACCACGTGTATATGCAGGTGCGGTACCGTCTGGCTGACACGGTTGTTGATTGCGACGAACGTGCCCTCTGCATTCACCGCGGCCTCTACTGCCCGGGACAGCAACTGGGTTGCGGCGAGAATCGGACCGGTAAGCGCGACTGGAAGATCAGTTAATGTCTCGTAGTGCTCTCGGGGGCAGAGCAAAACGTGTCCGGGAAAGAGCGGGTGGCTGTCAAGAAACGCGATTGACTCAGAGTTGTCGTAAACGATATCTGCCTGAATACCGCCGTTCGCGATTTTGCAAAACACACATTGCGAATCTTGCACGATCAATATGTTAATTCACGACCGGGGCGCAGTGGAACCGATTCAGTGTGTCCGACTTTGTCTACTTCGAGGCGCATGTTTCCCTCTGCATCGATCTCGAACGCCGGAACGAATTTTGCTCCCCAGGTAATTTGGTCGTAGCGGTATGAATGACGGACTTGCACCGTCTGTCCGAAGGTGTCGTCGAACGCTTTTATCATGATCAATATCTCCGCCTGTAGGCGTTCCAGATCATCCGCCGTCTTGCCATATAGTGGACTGCTTTCAGTCAGTGGGTGCACGATCGTCCAGGTCAGCGGAAAGAACAGGACACTTTGCCTTTCGAGATCGAGTGCCGCATACTTCCGTTGCAGGTTTCCACCCACCAATTCGACCGTCATCAGTAACAGGCGTGCGTCCAAGTCGATCAAGTTGTTGGACCGGCGGTTCACGATTCGAAATTGCAGGCTGATTCCTTCTCTATAAGGCGCGACCAACATCGTTCGGCTGAATCCGATCCGGGCAGAGGGACGGGAGAACCGGCCGAAAACCAGCCCGGTGGCAATGGCAAATGACAATAGGCCGAGCAGTGCCTCGACTACTGCTATCGAGTTTGCCGCGGGGCCGCTTGGATACATGTTGCCGTACCCAACTGTAGTCAAGGTGTGCGCGCTGAAAAAGAAAGCATTCAAGAATCGCTCGCCAGACGAGGGAGCCTCCGCGCCCTTCAGGTGCTCGATACCGATTGCCATGTATAGGGATCCAAAGATCACATTCGCCAGCATGAACACTGCGGCCACGATGCCCATGAATACTGGCCAGGATACGTTAATGAGGTAGAGGTACGGATGAAAATCGTGCCAAGTTACGCCGCTACGCCGGACATTGAAGTTTCCGTCCGGATTAATGGCGCGCTTTAGAGTACCTGTGTATTGCTGTGTCAGGCCAGGATCGAAGGTCGTTTGCTCCATACCTGGAGATGATACGCTGGCCAGCTTGGAGAGAGATCAGCCGTGCGCAACCTTGGCCGGACGTTTCGAAGAGGCATGCTTTTTTGTAGCCGCAGCTTCGTTCGCCTCAGCCGCTGACGCTTTGGACGCGGGTTTCCGCTGCGGCAGTTCTCCCAAGCTCTTCTGCAGCGCTTGCATCAGGTCTATCACGGGAGCGCGCTTCTTGGGTGCGGCAGCTTCGATTGTCTGTCCCTCGCGCTTCGCTTCGATCAGCTCCTTGAGGCGTCCTTGATATTCATCGTGATACTTGGAAGGGTCGAAATCGGCCGCTAATCCTTCCACGAGTTTCTCAGCGAGTGCGACTTCCTGAGGCTTAACGGTCACATTGTCGTTCCGCCCGAACTCAGGAACTTCCCGAACCTCTTCCGGATAAAACATCGTGTGCAGCAATAGCCCGTGCGGGTTGGGCCGTACGACAACCGTGTACTCGCGCTGGTGCATCGCCACCTTGGCAATTGCACTGTAACCGGATTTCCGCATCGTCTCAAGTAGCAGATGGTAGGCTTTTTTTCCGGCCTCTTCGGGGACCATAAAATACGAAGCATCGAAGTAGATAGGATCGATACCTTCGGCTTTTACGAATTCGAGTATTTCCATGTTGTCGCTTGAAGCCGGTGCGACACTCTTGATCTCTTCGTCGTTGACGATTACGTACTGGTCTTTCTCAGCTTCATAGCCTTTGACCAACTCGTTTCGTTCCACAACGCGCTCGCAATGCGGGCAATAGGTCTGTTGCTTAATTCGAGTTCCGCACACGCGGTGGATCTGATGGAAGCTGACGCGCTCCCCACGGGCGGCTGCAAACAGCCGAATGGGAATGGTAATGAGACCGAAAGTGATATACCCCTTCCAGACTGTCGAAGCCATAGATTCTCCTAGGGACGCGACTATTAGACAGCAATTATCCGCGCACAGTTACTCATTTAAAACAATATCGTTTAGCTATGTTGTTTGCAACCTAGTACTTAGCAGTACTATATGAGCGTGAAAGTCACGCTTTATTACATCGGTAAGCCGCGCGACACGCACGCGAATGCAATTGCCGCCGAGTTTCTAAATCGCAGTTCGCGGTACGCCGATTGCAGTATGCGGGAAATTGCCCCGCAACGATTCGATCTCTTTTCAAAACATGCAGCGGCGCGGAAGATTCTTTTGGATCCAGCTGGCTGTGGAATCGACTCGGCTGAGTTCGTGAGAATTTTTACGAAAGCCGAGCGGGAGGGTCAGGACTTGGTGTTCCTCGTAGGGGGCCACGAGGGCCTTCCGCCTGAATGGAAGAAGCGCGCAGACTTACTGCTATCACTCTCCCAAATGACCTTCCCGCATGAGCTTGCCAGGGCCGTTTTAGCTGAGCAGATTTATCGCGCGTTTACGACTTTGCGGGGACATCCGTACCCGAGATGATATGGCAATGTAATAAACTTCGCTGAAGTGCTGCTATCCCTGAACGGCATTCAGAAGAGCTTTGGCGGCGTGAAGGCGCTTCGCAGCGGAACACTCGAAGTTCGCGCAGGCGAAGTTCATTTGTTAATGGGCGAAAACGGGGCGGGGAAGTCCACGTTGATGAAGATTGTCGCGGGCATGTACCAGCGCGATGGCGGCGAGATGCTCTGGCGAGGCAGGCCGGTTTCGTTCTCCAGACCGTCTGAAGCTTCGGCCAACGGTATTGCGATGGTGCATCAGGAATCGCTGCTCGCGCCTCACCTCACTGTTGCTGAAAATATTTTTCTAGGCCGCGAGACCGTATCTAATATCGGCTGGGTCAGCCGCCGGTCTATGGTTCAGAAAGCGAAACAGCTCATCACGGAGCACGGGTTCCGGCTCGATCCAAATATGCGTGTAGAAGGTTTGAGTCCTGCCGGAAAGCAATTGGTGGAGATTTGCCGGGCTATTGCGCAAGGGTCAAGTCTTTTGATCTTCGATGAGCCAACCTCCTCGTTATCGGAGTCTGAGACTCGCGAGGTCTTTCACATCGTCCGGCAGCTTCGCCAACGGGACGTGGGGGTCATCTATATTACCCATCGGCTCGAAGAGCTGCGGGCCATTGGCGACCGCGTAACAGTTCTTCGGGATGGTGCAACTGTCCATACCGGAAGTCTGAAGGACCTTACGCGTGAGGAACTGATCCAGTACATGGTGGGTAGGCCTCTCGAAGCCGTGTATAGGCGTGAATCTCTACCGCTTGGTGAAGTGTTGCTGCGGGTCGAGGGATTATCGGCGGGAATGCTGCGCGATATCAGTTTTGAGATTCGGGCTGGAGAAATCGTGGGTCTGGGCGGCCTCATGGGCGCGGGACGAACGGAACTTTGCAGGGCGCTGTTCGGGCTGGATCGCAGCCAGGGCAAGCTCGAGATTGCAGGCAAACAGGTAACGCCCAAGACTCCGCGTGAAGCGGTTGCGGCAGGAATCGCGCTTATACCGGAAGATCGCCAGCGGCACGGCTTGGCGCTCGCGCTTCCCATTGCCGTCAACATCACCATGCCCGACCTAAAACGTGTCAGCAAGTTTGGGGTCTTGGAGAAACGTGAAGAGATGAGTTTGGCGGAAGAATATCAGAAGCGTCTTCGCATTAAGAGCAACACTCCTAGACAGCTTGCGGGTAGGCTGAGCGGCGGTAATCAGCAGAAGGTTGTTATTGCCAAGTGGGTTGCCCGGGGTGCACGCCTATTTCTTTTCGATGAGCCGACACGTGGAATCGATGTCGGTGCAAAGCAAGAAGTCTTTGAAGAGATGGACCGCCTCGCCCGGTCAGGTGCAGGCATTTTGATGGTCAGCTCCGAGCTTCCAGAGCTGATCCAAGTGACTGATCGCATTCTGGTGATGCGCCAAGGGCGGCTCAGCGGCGAGCTGCCGGGCCGAACCACTCAGCAAGAGATCATGCGTTTGGCCGGATTCGAGGGAGCGCCCCAAGAATCGCGAACCCAGCAATTCCGGCCGGAGAGCGCATGATTCAAAGGATTCAGCGGTTACTTCCCTTCTTCACGCTGATCCTCTTGTTCGTTGCGCTCACGATCGCCACTCCCCATTTCCTGACGAAGGTCAATCTGTCGAGCGTAGCCCGCCAGACCGCAGTCATCAACATAATGGCTTTGGGAATGACGCCGGTGATCATCAGCGGTGGGATCGACATCTCCGTGGGCTCGATTCTTGCCCTCGCTGGTCTTTTCGGCACGATGGCAATTAAAGGCGGCCAGCCGATCCCAGTAGGTATCGCGACAGGCGTTGGGACGGGCCTTCTCTGTGGAATCGTGAACGGGCTGCTAATCACCCAACTTCGTGTGAACCCGTTTATCGTGACACTCGGCACGCTGGGCATTTTTCGCGGCGTTGCGCTCGTCGTTTCGAATGGATTACCCGTGCATGAGATTCCTGAGTCCTTTTCATACCTGGGGGACGGCACTCTGCTCGGTGTGCCCGTTTCGCTTTGGATACTGGCCCTTTGCGCGGTGTTCATGCATTTCTTACTTGAAAACACGAAGCTCGGCCGCTATACGTTCGCGATCGGTAGCAATGAGAGCGCAGCCTACTATGCGGGTGTTCCGATCAAGTTTCATCTGACCTCGGTTTATGCGATTGCAGGACTGCTGACCGGACTTGCAGGAATGATCGAAGCCTCACGGTTGATGACAGGTCAACCCACGGCTGGTCAAGGATACGAGTTGCAGACGATCGCTGCTGTGGTGATCGGAGGAGGGAGCTTGCGAGGCGGAGAAGGCAGTGTTGCCGGAACGCTGGTTGGCGCCTTCATTATTGGTCTGCTTTCGAATGGAAGCGATCTGCTCGGCGTCAACCCTTATGCTCAGCAAGTGATTATCGGAGTCGTGATCATCGCGGCAGTAGCCTTCGACGAGCTGCGCAAACGGAAATTGACTGCGCAGTGAAGCCCGTAATTACACGAGGTCTGGCTGCGCTTCAGTCACTCTAAACCATTCGGTCAATGCCTAAAGAAACAGAATGAGCCAAGTGGCGTCAACCTGACAGGAGAAAATTCAAACGCGATGCCGATGTTAGAAGAGATGCTCGTCGAGGAAATGCAAGACCTGCTCCATGCCGAAGGCCAGTTGGTCAAGGCCCTGCCCAAGATGGCGAAAGCCGCACACGATCCGAAACTCAAACAGGCTTTTGAAAAGCACTTGGAAGAGACCAAGGGGCATGTCGAGCGCCTGAAACAGGCTTTCGAGCTGCTGGGAGCCCGCGCGAAAGCGAAACCGTGCAAAGGCATGCAGGGCTTGGTGGAAGAGGGCCAAGAAATCATTACCGAGGGCAAGGAAAAAGAGGAAGTTGAAGCTGATCTGGGTTTGGCCGCAGCAGCGCAAAAAGTGGAACATTACGAAATCTCCGGGTACGGCACTCTCCGCACGCTAGCCGAGAAGTTAAGTCAGGCGAAGGTGGCGAAACTGCTCGCTCAGACACTGGCCGAAGAAGAAAAAACCGATAAGCTTCTGACTGAACTCTCGGCTCCGCTGCTTGAGGAAGGAACTCAAGAGCAGGAAGAAGAGCCAGAGGAACAGGGAGCCAAGGCGAGTTCTGCGGGGGGGCGGAGATAGTCTCTCGCAATTTAGACAATTCCCGAAGTTGTTATCTGAGATCTCGGAAGAGGCCCGAGTGCTTCGCCTTGAGTTCTTCCTTCACGTATACTCATGGCCGTGTTTGGCGGAATCGAAGCGGGCGGAACGAAGTTTGTTTGCGGGATTGGAACCGGGCCTAACGATATTGAGCTTGCCCAATTTCCAACTACCTCGCCCGACAAAACAGTAGCTCAAGTAATTGGGTTCTTCAAAGAGCATGCGCGGAACGGACTGCAGGCCGTCGGTATCGGGTCCTTCGGTCCAGTAGACCGGGACCGCGACTCTCCTCATTACGGTCACATCACGTCAACTCCAAAGTCGGGCTGGAGGAACTTCAATCTGGCAGGCGACATCCGGAACGCACTAGATGTACCGGTGGGTTTTGACACAGATGTGAATGCGGCTGCACTGGGTGAATTCCGCTGGGGCGCGGCCCGGGGGTTACCGGATTTCGTGTATTTGACCATCGGGACGGGTATCGGAGGGGGCGCGATGGTAAACGGACGCGTTCTTCACGGACTCGTACATGCGGAAATGGGCCACTTGCGGATTCCTCATGACGTGTTGAGGGACGCCTATCCGGGTGCTTGTCCATACCACGGAGATTGCCTGGAGGGACTGGCCTGCGGTCCCGCGATTCACGCCCGTTGGAAGCTTCCCCCTAAAGAGTTGCCGCCCAGCCACCCGGCATGGGCTTTGGAATCAGAGTATCTGGCGCTCGGTCTTATGAATCTTGCGGTGACGTTATCGCCGCGCCGCATTTTGCTCGGGGGTGGAGTCATGCAGCAGGCGCATTTATTCGACCTCATCCGAGTGGAATTCGCTCGTCTCATGAACGGATATGTCCAGCACAGCGAAATTGTCGAAAACTTGAACAGGTACATAATGCCACCTCAACTCGGGAACCGGGCAGGGCTGCTGGGTGCATTGATTTTGGCGGAGCAGGAACGGACGGGTTTGTCCAGTTGAGCCAAAAAATTAGGAGCGCCAGATGCGAAGCACTGGTGCCCCGGAGCATCAACGTAGAGGAAGGACTACTCGCCCCACATGGATCGAGGGGCACTCACGATCGATATTCCCGAAGATTGAATCGCGAGCGAAGTAAATAGACCAGTTGTAGCCGCTACGGTGCTTGAGAAATCCGCGATCGCCTCAATACCGGAGGCATAATCCGACTTGTCCGGTCTAGAATATTGTCTCGATGCCTGAACGCATAGTGTTACGGCGATTAGAAACACGGGCAGTAGTAATTTGGTGAGTTTCATTTACATGCTCCTTTATCACTTCGTCCTCAGTTGATTACTGCTCGCCGTTGATCGAGACATTCGTGGCGTCTAAGGTGCTTGCGCCCCAGAGCGATTTTGCTCCCCAGAGTGATTTTGCGCCCCACAGGGATTGAGCTCCCCAGAGAGATTGCGAACCGGAAACCGTGCTTGCACCCCAGAGTGATTCCGCTCCCCAGAGGCACTGATTTCCGTTAAGTACCGAAGCACCCCAGAGCGATTGTGCACCCCAGAGGGACTGAGCACCCCAGAGTGACTGGTTCGCCCAGATGGAGGACGGATCATAGCTCAAGGTAACGTTGCCTGTGGTAGGGTCGTAGCTCGCACTCGGGGAAATGGCCGTCGCGCCTGCTGGAACTGAATTGATGGAATCAAGGGCCGCAGCAACATCCAAATATCCAGCTCCGACTGTGAAAATGTCGTAGTAGTCGGTATAAGAGCCGGTTGCATCGGTGACGGTGCTCGATTGCGGGAAGGTCTTGTAAGCAGTCTGCATCAGCAGAAGTTTTACCTGGTCGGGCGTCAACTTGGGATTCGCCTGAAGCAGGTCAGCGGCTGCCCCGCTGACAACAGGAGCAGCCATGCTGGTTCCGCTCAGGATGAAGTAATTCTTCGACGCTGGACCCGGCCCGTTCACCGACTGATAGTAGGAGACAGTCACGGTGTTTTCTGGATATTGCTTCGAAATAGTTGACGCATTCGCCAACAACGAGACAACTTGATTGCCAGGCGCGAGGATGTCCGGTTTGACGATATGATCGATCTGGGTCGGCCCCTTCGAACTGTAGCTGGCGATCAGATCGTCTGTGCGCGTGTACGTGCCCTCGGTCTTCATCGCGCCGACCGTAATGACGTACGGATCGTTACCAGGCGCGTTGATGGTGCCATATCCCTGTTCGCCGAAAGTATTGTCGCGGCCATCGTTGCCTGCCGCCACGACGACAACAATACCTGCCTTCCAAGCCGCCTCGACAGCCTGACAAAGCGGGTCTTGCGTGTAGCTCTCGTAGACGGGACGGCCAATCGAAAGATTAATGACGCGTATATTCAAGACATTTTTCAGGTAGATTGCAGCATCGATGGCGAGTATCACGTTGCTATCCGTGCCTTCTCCGTTTTGGTCCAAAACCCGGAAATCCACCAGGTTTACACCAGGGGCGAGTCCTTTGAACGTTCTCTTGCAGTTACCGCATGTAGAAGACTGACCGTTGGAGGCGATAATTCCGGCAACGTGTTCTCCGTGGCCGTATTGATCCGGTGCAGCGCCGCCCGGCGGGGGAACCGGCGAAGAAGCGAGTAACGGTCCGGTTGTGTTAGCCAGAAGCGTAGCGGCCAAACTGGCAGCTTTGGAATCAGTGAAGTCATAGGTATAAGCGAGCTTCCTCAGATTCGGATCCGGATTGATACCGCTATCGAGCACGGCCACGCCGATTCCTGTTCCCGTGAATCCAGCGCGCCAGGCGGCACTCGCCTTGACGGCAGCGGTGGAATTGTCGAGCTTTGCCGATATCGGACGATCCGGCGTGATGTACGCGACATTCGGATCATTCTCCAGGTCATGGATAGCCCAGGCCGGAAGGGTATAAACGCCAGCATTCGCGGATTTTAGCCTCGAGTCCACGACGCCTCCTCTGCTCAGAACCTTCTGTTCCTTAGCAGCATCCGCAGCACCCTTCCATTGGAGGATGACTTTTACGCTTGCTTGCTGATCGCCGCTCGTCAGATCCTCGAGATCTCTGGACAGTTTCGGTCCGTGTGCCGGCGGTGCGGAATACGCAAGCATTCCCACAAACAGAAGCGATGCTAGTCTTTTCATGAGTGTTTTTCCTCTAAGTAAGTGACCGTTTCATCGGCGCTTGGAAGGCGCGAGCGGCAGTCACAACACACTTATCGGGGGCAGGACAAGACTCTTGAGGCACAGAGGGGCTTAATCGGTAGGGACTAAGGTCCGCCCTTCCGGCGCCCGGAAAATGTGAACACAGAAAGAGATCAGACTTTTCCGAAAAAATGCGGAGAATGATGCGTGTACCAGGTGTACTACGTTGCAGACGGCCCCCATCGGCCGTTTCACGGTAATCTCCTTCTCTCGATTCTTATTCGCCGAAAACTGCATGATCGACATTCACAGCCACATTCTTCCCGGTATAGACGATGGGGCACAAACGCTCGAAGAAAGTCTGGAAATGCTGAGGTTGGCCGCCTTCTCAGGTACGACGGACATCGTAGCAACGCCGCATTCGAATCCGGAATTCGATTTCGACGAGATGTGCGTGGAAGAACTGTTTCTCGATCTCTCAGCTAAGGCCAACCAATTCATCACGCTTCACATAGGCTGCGATTTCAACCTGAACTATAAAAACATATCCGATGCCTTAAGGCATCCCAACAAATACGCCATAAATCATAAGCAATACCTGATGGTAGAGCTACCAGAGTTGATCGACCTTTCGACGGCGCACGAAGGGATTAGCAGGCTTATCGATGTCGGAATCATACCTGTGATTACCCATCCAGAGAGGAACGTATGCGTCCAGCGAAAATGTGGCGAACTTGAACGCTGGGTTACAGAAGGTTGTCTCGTCCAAGTTACTGGGCAGTCATTTTTCGGATCCTTCGGGCAGCGGGCGAAAGCTTTCGCGGACAAGCTGATGGGCCTTGATCTCGTACACTTCATCGCGAGCGATGCACATGATTGTGTCGATCGTCCACCTGATCTGTCGATTGCGCACGGGCATATTGCCTCGCGGTATGGAGTAGAGCGTGCGGATTCGCTTTGTACGTACAATCCAGCAGCAGTGCTTGCGGGCGACCCTCTTCCCTACAGCGCCCTAAGAGAGCAAAAAAATACCCGACGGTTTGCATTTTGGCGATAGCCAGAAACCGAAGTTCATAAGTCGCAGGCCAAAATAAGGGGCTGGCCGTATACCACCCGGAGAGTGGAAAAATCATGCCGTGAAGGTATGGGCTTAGACCACTTCCCCTGTCTACACTGGAGTTGTTGCGCCGGGAATCTTCACCCCGGGCGGAGTATGGCAATTCTACGGGTAGTGTCAACGCTGCTCCGATAGAGAAGAACGGCTGCCAGTGCTCCCCCAAATGAATCGATGCCACAGCAGTTCCGGACAGTGCCAGGAAGTACGCTTGAGAACTTACAGGGCCTCGACACCTGTACAGTCTCAAATGCAATTGAGCAGTTTCGTGTCAGGACGCGGAACGAGGGTTTCGTGAATGGCTCAATCCGGTGCATGTTTCCACGCTTCGCGCCGGTTCTTGGCTATGCTGTGACCGCTCGCATACGGACCTCGTCGACTCCAATCGCGGGACGCTGGTATTACGAACGAATGGATTGGTGGTCCTATGTCCTTACCGTCCCTGCTCCGCGGTTCATCGTTGCCGAGGACACAGACCACATACCGGGCTTGGGTGCCCTGTTCGGCGAAATCCACGCATACGTATCGAAAGCCCTTGGTGCTTGTGCTTACTTGACCAATGGCGCCGTTCGAGACTTGACGGGAATCGAAGCTGCAGGTATGCAAGCTTTTGCGGGAACGGTGGCAGTTTCCCATGCTTACGCTCACATCGTAGACTTCGGCGAGCCTGTCGTGATCGGAGGATTGCAGATAAGGCCTGGAGATTTACTTCACGGGGATCAGCATGGCGTTCAGTCAATTCCTTTCCCGATTGCAGAAGAGATCCCGAAAGTGGCAGCAGACATCATGGAAACGGAGAAGGAGTTGATTGAATTTTGCCGTTCTCCGAATTTCTCATTCCAGCAATTGACTGAAAAGATCCAGCATGCCTCTACCAAAGTGGCGAACTTCGATAGAGACCCGAAATGACTTACCAGCCCAGCAGGTGGAGCGAAGCTCAGTATATTCCTCTGCGGCTTGCCGGAAAGTGCTCGTTCGCGTGTCTCGTGATTGCAGTAGCGGTCGCATTGGTTGGCTGTGGAAAGAGGGACGTTGCCCGAGCGGGGGCGAACCCGGAAGGCAACTTACCCGAGGTAGCCGTCGCAAAAGTGAGCAGGAGGCCTATGTCGCGCGAGCTCACTATCTCGTCTGAGCTAGTGCCGTTTCAAGAAATCGACGTATATGCAAAGGAATCCGGCTTTGTTTCGAAGCTGTATGTGGATTACGGCACTCACGTCAGGAAAGGGCAGCTTATGGCGGTTCTCGAAATACCGGAGCTGCAAGCCCAGTTACAAGAGGACCAGGCCTCCATCAAGAGTGCGGCGGATCAGGTAACTGACGCCGAGAACCAGTTGGGGCGAGTCAAAGCTCAACATAAAGTTTTACACCTGGAGTACGAACGCTTGAACAATGTGGCCAAAAGCAAACCTGGCCTCGTCGCCCAGCAGGAAGTTGACGACGCACAAGGAAAGGATCTGGCCGCCGAAGCTCAAGTGGAAGGTGCCAACGCGACGCTTCAAGCCGCGCAGAGCCAAATGGCTGTCGCCCAATCGAAACTGGCCCGTGATCAGGCGCTGTTCGATTACTCCAACATAACCGCTCCGTTTGCGGGCGTCGTGACCCAGAGATACGCGAATCTTGGGACTCTAATGCAAGGCGGCACGAACTCCCCTCAGGCGCTGCCGTTAGTGAAACTTTCTGAGGAAGATCTCTTTCGGTTGGTAATACCGGTCCCAGAATCGTATGTTCGTTACATCAAGGTTGGGGACCCCGTAAACGTCCGTGTTCCATCACTCGATAGGGACTTCCCTGGGAAGGTGACGCGTTTCTCGGTGGACGTAACAGGGTCAACCCGAACCATGCATACAGAAGTGGATGTGCCGAATCCACAGGGTGTTCTGATTCCGGGAATGTACGCTGAAGCTACGCTGGCGCTCGACAGAAGGGGAGATGCACTAGTTGTCCCGCTTCAGGCTGTAAATCAGGGATCCAATCGCGCCACTGTATTGGTGGTAGATCAAGCGGATAAAATTCAGAATCGCGAGATTACCATCGGAATACAAACGGAAAGCAATGCCGAGGTGCTCTCCGGCCTTAACGAAGGTGATCAGGTGGTGATTAGTGACCGGAGCGGCTTACGACCAGGTGAGCTGGTGCATCCAAAAATTACGGAAGTTGCTACTTATCAAAGTCAAAGCTGAATAGCGTCTCATAGACGCACAAGACCTATGTCGATCTTTTCCATACGTAATCCGTATTTTATTGTCGCTGTCTGCCTTGCGCTCTCACTTATAGGTGCAGCCAGCATCGTGCGCATGCCGGTGGATCTCTTTCCGGCAATCAACATACCGACGGTTGTAGTCGCGACGTTTTATTCAGGCATGCCGCCTGCCGACATTGAAGACGACATTACGAACCCACTGGAACGATTCTTCACAATGGCCGCCGGTGTGGATCACATGGAATCGCGCTCGCTGCTTGGAGTCAGCTTGATCAAGGTTATCTTTCAGCCGGGTACGAATGCCGATACCGATGTTACGGAGTTATCAAATTTGGCGCTTGCCGATCTCAAGCGGTTGCCGCCTGGCACTCTTCCGCCTGTTGTGCTCAAGTTCGATGCTTCGAGCCAGCCTGTCTGCCTCGTAACCGTAAAGGGATCGGGCCTGACTGAAACGCAGCTTCACGACCTTGCCCAGTTCACGATCCGTAACCAGATTGCCGTCGTTCAAGGCGCAACAATTCCTCCCCCATTCGGTGGAAAGTATCGCCAAGTCATGGTGTATGTCGACCCGTACAAGCTGATGTCCCGTCAACTGAGCCCTATGGACGTAGTAGATGCGGTAAACAAGTCGAACTTAATCCTACCCGCGGGTGATGTTAAGCTCGGCCCGTTCGACTACTACGTATACTCCAACAGCCTTGTGGACAATATGAAGCAGCTGAACGATCTCCCGATTAAAACCGTCGGCGACTCCTGGGTGTCAGTAAAAGATGTAGGTAAAGCAGAAGACGCAAGCGCAATTCAGTACAACATCGTGCGGGTCGATGGCCAAAAATCAACTTACATCCCGATTATGAAGCAGGGAGGCGATACAAATACGATTGCAGTGGTCAACGGAGTTCGCGCACTACTTACAAATCTTTACGACATACCTAAGCAGCTAGTGACCAATATAGTCTTCGATCAATCCGTGTTCGTGAAAGAGGCAATTAAGACAGTGCTTCACGAGGGGCTCATCGGGCTGGTTTTAACAAGCGTGATGATCTTGATGTTCTTGGGCAGCCCACGCGCGACCTCGGCCGTGCTGCTGTCTATTCCCCTCTCCGCTTTGGCCACTTTCATCATTCTCTATATGCTGGGCGCTACCGTGAACACGTTGATCCTGGGCGGTATGGCTTTGGCATTCTCTCGCGTAATCGATAATTCCGTCATCTCACTCGAGAACATTTATCGTCATCTCGAGCTGGGCGAACCTCCCATGATGGCCGCCGAAACAGGAGGTTCGGAGGTGACGCTGGCTGTCCTTGCCGCCACACTAGTGGGAGTTGTGGCCTTCTTCCCGGTCACGTTCCTGTATGGGGTGAGCAAGTTCCTGTTTTCCGCGCTGGCACTTTCGTTCTGCTTATCATTGATCATCTCCTTCGTGGTTGCCATGACGGTGATCCCACTCTTTTGTTCGCGGTTCTTGAAGAATGTTCCGCACCCGGCGCAGCATACGGAGGGGCCGGAAAGAGAAACTGCGGCCCGCTCCACTGGGCACGGCCGGAAGAAATCACTGTGGGCCAGATTTACTGATGGATTTAACGCCGGCTTCAACCGGGTTCTGAATTTTTATGAGTCGTGGGTGAGGCGTTCACTTAGACGACCGGGTTTTACCGTTCTCGCGCTTACTGCCCTCTTTGTCGTGAGCATGGTGATTTATCCGCTCTTGGGAGTTGCCTTCTTTCCGCGAACGGATGCGGGTCAATTCACGATAAACATGAAGGCGCCCACGGGGTCCCGAATCGAGTTGACACAGAACTATGTCGCAAAGATCGAAGCCCTGATTCGTGACACCGTTGGGCACGACCTCAAAATGGTTGTCTCGAACATTGGAATAGTGCCGGATTTTTCGGCACTCTACACCAATAACGCAGGTCCTTACACTGCGACCGTGCAAGCAGAACTGAACAACGACCACAGCATCAGCACTTTTGAATATATGGACCGGGTTCAAAACGAGATCGCCCAACGCTTTCCTGAGGTTCGCACTTTTGTTCAAACCGGATCCATGGTGGATGCGACGTTGAATTCGGGTATGCCAGCTCCCATCGACGTACAGGTCACTGGTCGGAAGAACCGGCAGGATTACGAATTGGCCCAGGATCTTGGTACCCGCATACGGCGGCTGTCCGGGGTTGGCCAAGTCTACATTCCTCAGGACGTAAGTTATCCCACCGTGCGAATGGACATCGACCGGGTACATGCCGGTGAGTTAGGGTTGACCGAGAAAGATGTTGTAGATAACGTCATCACTGCCCTTAATTCGAACGCTATGATTGCCCCGAATTATTGGGTAGATTACAAGACCGGAAATGACTATTTCCTTACGGTTCAGTATTACGAACACGGCAGACCGGCGATTCACAACTTTTTGGACCTGACCAGCATTCCTTTGAAGGCGCCTAACCTGAAGGAACCGACGACTCTCGATGCGGTAGTTAAGCTAACTCATACCGAAACACCTACCGAGATCGATCATTATCAAATTCAACGGGCGGCTGATGTCTATGTGACACCGAAAGGGGAGGACCTCGGCCGTATGTCGAGTGCCATTCAAAAACTTGTCACTGATATGCGGGTCCCAGGAAACGTGCGAGTCAACCTGCGCGGAATGGTGCAAGGCATGAACGCATCGTTTAAGAGCTTCGCTCAAGGATTTATCCTTGCCGCTTTGCTTCTCTACATCATCCTGATTGCTCAGTTTCGTTCCTTCATCGATCCATTTCTTATCATGCTCGCTATACCGATGGGCTTCATAGGGGTGTTGCTGGTTCTTTTCTTGACGGGTACCACCCTTAACGTTATGTCTCTTATGGGTGTACTGATGTTGATCGGGGTGGCGGGATCGAACAGCATTCTCATTGTCGATTTCGCTCACAAACTCGAAGAGCAGAATTTCTCGGTTGCGGATGCGGTGATCACGGCTTGCCGCGTGCGCCTGCGTCCGATTCTGATGACTTCGCTTGCAACGATTATCGGAATGCTGCCTATGGCGTTGAAACTCGGCACTGGGTCGGAGCAATATGCGCCGATGGCGCGCGCCATTATTGGGGGGCTGACTTCGTCCGTCATATTGACTGTCTTCATCGTGCCCGCGGCATATCTGCTTGTATACGGGAGAAAAGATAAGCGGCAATTTCAAGCAAGTGAACGTGTGCAGGCGTAAGTGGTCATGAGAACACTGAGTATAACTGCGATTGCGGCTAGCGTTTGCTCACTTGTGTACGCGCAAGCACCTGGGCCGCAGCTTACGTTGCAAGATGCGCAGGCAATGGCCTTGAAGAATCATCCCCAAGTGCTCGCCTCTGAAGCGAATTACCTTCGATCGGGTGAAATAGTTACTGAAACGCGTTCTGCGTATTATCCCGTACTAACCGGTAACATCACGGGAGCTCAGGCCAATCTAAATAGCCGGCTAGGTGCGGGAGTACTTAATGATCCCCGTCTCTTCAATCACTTTGGATTGGGCCTCACACTTTCACAGTTAATCACGGACTCGGGGCGGACTCCGAACTTAGTAGCTAACTCGCGTCTTCAGGCCCAAGCAAGCCGCCAGGATTATGAGGCGACGCGATATGACATCCTTCTTAACGTGAATCAGGCCTACTATGAGGTCCTGCTTTCGCAAGAACTAATCAAAGTTGCGCAACAGACGGTCGCGACCCGGCAAACGGTCGTAGATCAAGTGACGGCCTTGACGCAGAACCAGCTTAAATCCCAAGTCGATTTGAGCTTTGCTCAAGTGAATCTGTCCGATGCTCAATTAATGCTGATTCGTGCAAGAGATAGGCTGGCTACAGCGTACGCGAATCTTGGGCAGGCTCTGGGCACCGACCAGGCGGTGCAATACCAACTCGCGCCTCAACCGATGCCTCCCAACCCTCCTACCGACCCAGATCAGTTGATCAGTGAAGCCACTCAGAATCGCCCGGAAGTCGCAAGCGTGCGACTTCAAAGGGAAGCAGCGCAGAAATTTGTATACGCCGAGCGCGACCTGAAGCGGCCGACCGTGAGTCTCATTGCCGTCGGTGGAGCTCTGCCGTACATAGAGCCTGGAAACGCGAATCCCGGAATACCTCTGGGATACGAGGCCGCAGCCGTGAATGTGCAGATACCTGTATTCAACGGCCATCTATTTACGACGAGACGGCGCGCAGCACAATATGAGTTGCAAGCTGCCGATCAGCGCGTACGTGATCTGCAAGACCGGATCGCACAAGATGTTCGAACGTCGTGGGAACACGCTCGAACGGCCTTTGAAGCCATCGCTCCGAGCGAGCAACTTCTCGCGCAAGCCAATTTGGCTCTGAATCTGTCCCAAGGGCGATACAATCTGGGCCTCGCCTCCATTGTCGAGCTGACCCAGGCACAGTTAGGACAAACTCAAGCTCAAGTTCAGAATCTGAGTGCGCGCTACGGCTATGAAGAAGCCTACGCTGGGCTTCAATACACACTGGGGCTGTTGCATTAAGTGCTAACCACAGATCGACAGACACGGCGGCTCTTGTTGCTCGGATTCGGCGGCCTTTTGCTCCTTCTCGCTTTTACAGGATTGAATGCGCTTTCGGTATTGCGAAAAATCGAATCACGGAGCGAGGCTATTCGTGAGGACTACTTCAACCGCGATCGAATTCTCGAGCAGCTACGCTCGGACCTCTATTTATCGGGGACATACGTCCGTGATCTGCTTCTCGAGCAGGATCCCTCCCGAGCAGACCTTCATCGTCAAGAGCTACAGCAAACCCGAGAGCGCATTCGAAGCAACATCGCGGCTTACAATCGGATTGTTCGTCCTGAAGAGCAAGGTCCTTTCCGCAGTTTCGTCAGCGAAGTCGAATCATACTTCGATTCGCTTAAGCCTGCGCTTGAATGGAATTCAGCTCAGCGCCGCGCGTTCGGCTATGCGTTCATGAAGGATTCATTGCTGCCCCGGCGCATGACCATCGTTCGAGTGGCGGATCGACTTGGCGGGGTCAATCACAAGCAATTGGAGACAGGGAACCAACATATTGTGGATCTGTTTTCTAGCTTTCGCCGCTTTTTGATTCTGTTCCTAGCGCTAACTCTTGTTTGCGGATCTCTCCTGGCTGGCGGCAGCATTCACCGTATCCTGCGGCTCGAGCGCATATCTGACGCTCGTTTTGAGGAAGTGGAGCACGCCCGCGCGGCCCTGAGGGACTTGTCTGCGCGTCTTATCGCCGTTCAAGAAGCCGATCGGCGGTCGTTGTCCCGCGAATTACATGATGAAATCGGGCAATCGCTCTCGGCGCTCCTCTTGGGGATAGGGAATGTGGCCGCTGTCCTTCCTGCCGATAGCAGCGGCGAAGCTCGCGCGCAGCTCTCAGAACTTCGCATGCTTACGGAGAGGACCGTGGCGGCCGTGAGGGATATGTCCCTGTTGCTTCGTCCGTCCATGCTTGACGACTTAGGATTGATCCCCGCCCTCCAGTGGCAGGCGCGCGAGGTCTCGCGAACGAGTAACGTTTCGGTGCAGGTGAAAGCGGAGTCCGTGCCGGAGGACCTTCCAGACGAACACAGGACGTGCATTTACCGGATCGTACAGGAAGCGCTGCGTAATGCTGTCAGGCATGCGGATGCGCAGAACGTTCGCATCCATTTGGATCGGAGCGGGGGCGAACTGGTTCTCACCATTCAAGATGATGGGCGCGGATTCGTGCCCGAGCGAGAGAAGGGTTTGGGCATCTTGGGAATGGAGGAGCGGGCAACGCATTTGCACGGGTCCTTCCGTGTAGAATCCACTCCTGGTGCGGGCGCATCCATCCGGGTCGAGCTGCCGTTCTTTGAAACAAATGTCCCGGTAATGACGTGACTGCAACGCGCATCGTCTTGGCTGACGATCACACGATCCTGCGACATGGGCTCCGCCTGGTGCTTGAGCGGCAGCCTGGCTTTTCCGTTATAGGCGAGGCAAGTAATGGCAGGGAGGCAGTCGATCTCGTAATTGAAGAGGATCCCGATGTGGTGATTATGGATATCGCTATGCCTCTATTAAACGGAATCGAAGCCGCAAAAAGAATCCATGAAGAGCGCCTACGGACTGCGGTGGTCATTCTCAGCATGCATTCGGATGAGAGTTATATTCTGAGGGCTTTGCGAGCGGGCGCTCGCGGATATTTGCTCAAGGATTCGGCGGAAACCGATCTTATCCAGGCGGTACGCGCTGTTTGTACGGGCAAAGCGTTTTTTAGCCCGGCTGTTAGTAGAGTTCTAGCAGACGATTACCTTCAGCAGATTCAGCGGAAGGGCGTAGAAGATCGTTATGATCTGCTAACCGCAAGAGAACGCGAGTTGTTGCAGCTCGTTGCCGAGCTGAAATCAACGAAAGACATAGCGAACCTCCTCGGTTTAAGTCCGCACACGGTCGATACGCATCGCGCTCATCTTCTTCAAAAGCTTAATGTGCATAGCATTCCAGAGTTGATCTTGTACGCGATCCGAAAGGGCGTTGTCAGTTGATCAATCAGGTATTCACCATCCTGTCGCCTGTCCGTGAATTCTGGTTCATCATGGAACGGTGCTACGCCCCTCGCATCTAACTCTATGGAGGGCCCTAATAGAGTTTATGGAGGCCTGATTATGCGCAAGCTATTAGTTACGTTTTTCTTTATGCTGCTCGCCGGTACCGTGGCGTTCGCGCAACATGGGGGCGGTCACGGGGGCGGCGGCGGATTCCATGGGGGTGCATCCGGTGGGCACGGGTTTGTGGGCGGAGCGCATCTCGGCGGAAACGGGGGAGGGGTTCATGGCTACTCCGGAGGACATGCCTATACCGGAGGCGGTGGTTACTACAGAGGACGTGCCTATTCGGGCGGCGGCAATTACGGAGCGCGGGGCTACTACGGTAACCGTGGTTACTTTCGCGGCTATTATGGCGGACGCGGCTGGTACGGTGCGCGCGGCTATTATGGCTGGCCTGGGTACGGCTGGGCAATCGGAGTTTATCCCGGCTATTACGGTCCTTACCCGTATTGCGATCCATACGCATATCCGTATGGCTGTCCTGTTTCTCCGTATGGATACGGGCCTTACTAGAAGCAGCGTTTTAAAGCTTTACGCAGCTTGAGAGTTCTAGGTCTTGATTGTTCCGATTGACGTAGTCTCACCTTCCTGTGCTTTGGGCCCGAGCACATCGCGCATCACGGTGGCGAGATCTCGCAGTGCCTGTGCTCCATCGCCGTGGTACGTGGAGCCGTGCATAATCGCAAGTGTCCTCGGACCATATTCCGCCAATGTCTCGAGCACGCGACCAGTGTGGTGCGTGTATGGTACGTAATTCGCAAATGGACCAGCTTCAGTTTGGAGCAGTGCGTCTTTACACCGTTCCATGATGTTATCCGCAGTTGTCGGTTCGCGATGACCCCATTGATGAAAAAGGTCGGAGCAGAAAAGCGTGGCCTCAGATTCTTCAAATAGAACTCCCGCATCCCAGCCATGGGGGACGTGCGGTGTGGGAATAAATCGAAACCGATACTGCCCGGTCGGCAAAACATCATCCCGGGTCAAAACACGGGCAGGCCGTACAGAAAAGTCGTTTATGCTGACCTGAGCACCTATCAAGCCACACACAGGCTGTGCTGCCGGTGCAACTTCCAACCACTGGTTTAGCGCCCCACATTCATCCGACTCGAAGTGGCTGAATCCAATGTGCCGGATTTTGGAGACATCGATTAAGCGCGAGACCTGCTCGCGCACGGCAGGGAACATACTCCGCAGTCCGGCATGAAAGAGCAGCGGTTCCTCATCTCTTACCAAAAAATGGCTGAACTCCAGATTGATCTCTGGAACGAAAACGGATATTCGAAACACGTCTTTTGCGATTTCTGTTGTCCTTGCCATACGACTCCCCCTATGGTCCGCCTTTGATCAAGGCCCAATCAACCCGATTCGATTCGCAGCGAATTGAATCCTCGATGATATCGAGCAGTTAGCAAGGCTCATCGTGTCGATTATACGCAGCGTCGCACGCGAGGGTCGGGTACTCGCGGGACTTTGGATCTGATCTCCTGTCTTTAGCGTGTCTTGAGAGCTTCGAGCTCTTCCAGACTGCGAGGCCAATCGGACCGCAACAGCCGAGACAGGCTCCGATCTGCGAGGAGTTTTCCACCTGTCTGGCATCGCGCGCAGTAATTTGTTTCATTGCCCGCGTACCGAATCCGCTGAATCTTCTCTCCGCACCTTGAACAAGGTTCTCCATAGCGCCCGTGAACTGCCATATCCTTGCGGAAGGCGGTCACCTGTTCGGGAAAATTATCCTTTGCCTCCATGCGGAGGCGATCCACCCACAGCTCGAGTGTGCGACGCGCGGCGGCGAACAGCTTTTCCCATTCATGTGGCTCCAGCTTCTGAGTGAGTGTGACCGGAGATAGTTGCGCCGCGTACAGGATCTCATCGGAATACGCGTTGCCGACACCACTTACCAGGCGCGGATCGGTTAGAGCCCTTTTAAGTGTTCGGTTCTCAAGCGTGAGTTTGGCACGGAATGCCTGGAGATCAGTCGTGAAAATGTCGATTCCTCCAGGGTCCGCGGAACGCAAAGCTTCCTCACCGCTGAAGATGTGCAACGATGCTCGACGCTGTGCGCCAGCCTCGGTGAGCACCAGAGAACCCGTGGGAAAATCGAAGGCTGCCAAATTGTTGCGTCCGGCCAGCTTTGCGTCTGGTGGGCGCCAGTGCAGTCGGCCCGCAATCATTAAATGAAGCACAAGCCAGAAATCGTTCTCTAGTCCGATTGCGATCCGTTTCCCTATGCGCCGCAGTTCGCGCACTCTACAGCCTTCCACGTTGGCGGCCGGGGGTTGAGCGGTTCGAAGGAGAAAGGCGCTCGGCACCCGCACGCGCTGGAGCGGCTGACCAAGAATCCGTGGCTCAAGTGCGCTAATGTAGGCCGCGATATCCGGCAGCTCCGGCATGCTTATCAGCTTGCATATCGCTACCGCAGTTTGCAACTTCGGCGGACAAAAAAGGTCTGTCCTTGTCGTCCTGGCGGGGAGCAGGTGTTTCCGAGCGAGGCAGAATGACGAATCGCACCTCCCCGAAGATGAGTGTTGTGGTGTATCATAATTGTTCCTCCCACGTCTGAGGTGTGGCGCCTTGTTGTTCTCTTCTTCAGCAGCGTCGTCGCGGGTACTTCTGCCTCAGTTTCTTGTCCTCGGTTTGACGACTGTTTCGATTTTTACCGGAGCGACCGACCCCCAGAATAAAGCCGCGTACGATGACGCTGTAAATATGTATCGAGCGGGAGACTGCGCTGCAGCCATTCCGTTGCTTGCATCCGCTGCACCTTCCGAGGGGCGGGCGAACTTGCCATTGGGGGAGTGTTACCTCGAAACCGGACACTATCGCGAAGCGATTCAGCCGCTGAGTACTTATATGCAGCAGTTTCAGGCGGATGATCGAAGTGTCATACTGCTGGCTAGAGCGTACGAAAGCCTCCGCCGTGCTCAGGATGGAATCGACGCGCTCACTACATATCTCGGTCAGAACCCAGCAAGTTTAAACGCGCGTGTGCAGCTCGGGCTCATGTACCTGACAGCTGGGGACAGGGTCAAATCGAGCACTGAATTCAATACGATTCTGCACAAGGCTCCCAACTACCCCGGCGCGCTGTTCGGGCTGGGGTTAGTTGCGATAGAGGAACAGCGTTGGCCGGACGCGATCGATTACCTGAGCCATGTGACACAGATTGCGCCGGACCAGGTGGATGCTTATCGAGCTCTCGGCAAAGCTTACGAGCGGCAAGGGCAGTACGAGAAAGCAGCAAGCGCTTATGATCAGGCGTTCGCCCTGAGACCATCCGATTTCAAAACGGCCAAGGCGCTTGCGAACTGCTACGCAAAACTCAACAAGTGGGACGATGTCGCGCGAGCGCTGCGCTCTGGCAGCCTAGAAGAAGCTAACGATCCTGAGGCCACGGCCTTGATCGAACGAGCGCTAGCCAAGTCTCCTCAGGCGCTGGAAGAATACTGTCGCGGTGTAATCGCCCAAAACCCAAAGAATACGGCAGCGTTGCAAATCCTTGCCGAGTCCGCGTACTCGGCAAAGGAGATGGACCGGGCCAAAGCCGAATATAAAGAAATTCTGAAGCTGGAGGGAAACGATCCAGATCCGCACACCAGCTTTAAATTGGGGCAGATTTTCGAAGCCGAACAGAAGCTCGAGGACGCCCGAAACTATTATGAGAAGGCGGCGCAATCAAACACTGCGACGACGTTGATGCATTTGGGGCTGGCGCGAATAGAGCTTGCGCTGAACGATGCCCCCGGAGCGAAGGCGGCGTTATCGAAACTGGGTCCGCCTGACAGCGATTCTCCAGATGCGAAAGCCCTGATAGCCGAAGCAAAACTGCGCACCAACGACCCGGAAGGGGCGAGCAGCCTGCTAACCGATCTGGTTGCTCGCGACCCCAACAACAAAAAGCTGCTGGATCTCGCCGCGCAGACGGCTGAGAAGCAGGAGAAGTACTCTGAAGCGGTTGAATTTTTGGAGCGGCTCGTCCAGGCAGATCCGGCGAATAAAGCGGTTCGATATCGCCTTGTCGTGATGTATACGAATCGTCCCGAGCTGAACGGAGAGTCGCGTGCCATGGAGCTCCTCAAAGATTCCGCGTCTAAACAGGAGGAAGATCCTGACGGCTATTTACTTCTAGCTAATCTTTACCGGCGAAATAAGGATTTCGCCGATGCCAAGATTTACTTCGACCTAGGCTTCAAGAAGATGCCGAACCCGATTCCGCCACGATTTGCTTGGGCTTATACCAGCTATGCGAATCTTTTTTTCGCTCAGGGCCAATACGAGGACGCTTTGACGGAACAGCTCGAAGCCACGCAATTGAATCCAAACGACCCTCAAGCTCAACTGACGTTAGGCTTCATTTATCTGAAGCTGAAGAGGCGAGATGAAGTCGCCGAGGTCGACGCCAAGCTGAAAGAGAACGACCCGAAGTTGGCCTCGCAGCTTGAGGAAGTGGCTCGGAGATCTGGCCTGCCGGTGAAGCCTCAGACGCAGGAGTAGTTCGAACAGTAACCAATGAGTGACGTAAGGCGTACGTTTATCCGCAACCGCGAGTTGTGTCTCGTCATTGGGCTACTCTCGGCATTTTTCGTTTTACAGCCTCTCGCCAAGACTCAAACCATCCTTGTTGGGCAAAAGTCCTCTGACGGGCATTTCAGGTTCGAAGCGGCGGAGGATCTTCTCATCAACCAGAGCCGGAAGATCAAACTGGTGCCCGCGAGCGAATCCACATTGGACCCGAGTATGTCCAAATCGCTGGAGCGAATCGAAATCAGCCGTGCCGGGATATTGCGGGGCGACGGAAAAGGAAGGCTGTTTCGGGTTAACGGAGCCTCGCGGGAGCGAGTGCTGCCAGAGACCTTCGTCGTAAAGGATGCTGTAACGGTTGCAGCCCTGCAAGTTCCCCTGATCCTTACGGTCGTAAACGATCGAAAATCGAAAAATTTTGTAAACGTTGCGCCGGAAGTCTTGTACGTATGCATCTCCGGCGGGGAACCGGATCTTACGGCACAGCGGTTCGTCATGCAACCGGCGAATTTCTCGAGCTTGGACGAACAGCTGAACGCTATGGTCGACTTTGTCCGATCGTTTCCTGGTTCGCCGGGGGTTGAGAACTTGCGTCGTGATTTGAAAGCTCGACTTGAGGCTGCACGAACTGATTACGACGGAGGCGGAAGCTACGAATCGCTGCTAGATGCCGCCAAAATCTCAGTCATGGCGAAGCAGGCGTTTTCATCCGATCAAGAGCTGGCAGCCGTGTCCACGGAGATTGATAGCCGGATTCAATCCACCACTTCGCGAATTCAACTGCTGCAAGGGCTTGCTGGCCTGGAGGCATGGAACACTTTCCTGACCGCGTACGAAGACATCGAAATCCACGCAGATTCTTTCCCCGAACTGAGGGTTTCGCATAGGCGCGCACTCGAAGAGAAGGCGCGGATGAACTGTATCGAAGCCCGTGCGCTGATCTTGCGTAACCGCCAGGCTGACGCCTTACAACGGCTCGCAATCGCCGTATCCGCCGATCCAAATAATCCCCAAATAGCGAAACAGATGGAGAATGCGCGAATGCTTGCGGCACAGCTCGAAGCGCACAAACCCGCGCCATCTTGGAAGCCGCTGCCGAAGAACTCTCCTGAGGACCGTCTGTTTCGCCAAGCTTTATACACTGCTCAACGAGCAATTCAGGACCACGACTACGCCAAGGCCCAACAAGCGCTCAGGGAAGCGGAAGCTGAGAACGCGGATGCGCCTGAGGTGCTTCTCGTTCAAGCTTCCTTGTTGGCATCGGCGAATCAGATGTCGGATGCGCTGCCACTGCTGGATCGGTACGACAGTATGGTAGCTGACTCTTCCGATCGGGAAAAGGGCGACACTGTGCGGAATCAGGTCCTTTATGAGCTGCAGAAGCAGAAGGAGACAAGCCACCACCAGATTCAGGAATTAATGAGTAATGGCGAGTATTCGCGCGTGTTTGAGGCTTCTACGGCGGCGTTGAAATTCGATGCAACGGACCCGGAATACTTATACACAGCTGCCCTTTCCGCTTCGGTACTGCGGAAACCCGACGAGGCGAAGGTGCTTATGGATTCCTATTTGAAGCATTCAGATAACCTGGCCGCCGATGATTCCTCGCGCATCCGGGTGCGTCGGCTGCGAGCAGTCCTCAAAGAGCCTAACGGCGCCCCAGAAGGAAAGGGCATGCCGAACTGGTTTTCCGGACAGAAACTCGCGCGAGATGTGTACTACTGCCCGCTCAGTTTGGCATTTCAAGTGCCAGTACAAAGCATATCTGGTTACAAATTCCGCATGGTCTACTCCTGGGAGCGCGGCCGGCTGACGGCAATCCATACCGATTTCGAAGACGACAAGGGACGGCAAGACTACGCGACCTTGACTTCCGGTGCGGTTGTCGGCAAAGGCCAGCAGGGCGGCACTTCCAATGGGAATTTTACTTTTACCTATGACAGCTCTAGTCCGAGCGTTCGTGAGGTGCAATCGGGTGAGCACAAAAAAGCTGCGGTTACCAACAGCGGAAATGTTCATCTACTAAAAAACCCTGACGGCAGCGCCCGCCTGGTGGATGCACTCGGAAGCGCGGAAATCGTATTGCCAAACGATCATTTGGTGGATACCGAAATCGTGCAACGTCTAATTGGGCCGGTTACAACTGTCGTTTCGGGAAATTCGTTCTTCAATCCCTTCATTTGGGACGGAATACATTACTTTACCCTCACTTACGACCCCCAGGGACGCGTGCTCACAGCCAAGGAATGGAACACAGACAATCTGGTCCGATTCTCCTGGGACAAGCAGCGGTTGAAAGAAGTAACGGTCTACCGGGCGCACGCAACGGAACCGTATTACCGTCGCACGATCTCCTATTCGGGCGACAAAATCGCTGCTGAGGAATACAGTACTCAAGCACACAGCGGGCGCATTAAATACGTATACGCAAAAGACGTGTTGACCTCGGCGAAGGTAGAGGACGGCGGAGTTCACGACGGCAAAACCTGGTCGGTAAGACTGCAGCCAGAGCCTTAAATGGCGGAATGATGGACCAGATAGGAAAATACGAAATTGTCCGCCGAACGGGGCAGACCCCGCTCGGAACCATGTATGAAGCCTTCGATCCGATCATGCGGAGAACCGTGTCGATACAGGCGCCGCAAGATGAAAGTGCCACGCGGGAGCCGAGGCGCAGACAGACCTCTCAATTGGCTCTTCAAAAGGGTGGCGAATCGCTAGGTCGGCTGCATCATCCCAATATTCGAAACATAATTGCAACTGAGGAATCGGACGGCGCGCTGTATTTGATCATGGAGCACGTGCACGCGCGTCCTGTGTCGGAACGCGTCCCGCTAGATGGGCTGCCTGCCGCCGAAGTGCTCCGACTATTGAAGATGGCCGCACTGGCACTCGATCACGCACACAGTCAAAACGTTCTTCATCCCGGGTTAACCCCCGCTCATCTGTTGCTGGACGATGCTGGTCTGCTGAAAGTGGCCGGGTTCGAGATGTCCGGTCTGCAGGCGATGTCGGGGGAAGCGATGAGTACTGCCGAGATCGATGAGCTACTGCAATCCGCCCCATACCGCGCGCCGGAGTTTCTGGTGGGCGAGCCGGCGGATGCGCACGCCGATCAGTTCTCGTTGGCGGTGATCGCGTTCGAGCTTTTTTCGGGGCGAGCCGCATTTTCTTACGAGTCGCCGATAACCGCAATGTCCAGGATTTTATCGGGCGATGGGCCGGATTTGGCCTTGCTCGCCGTCCGGCTGCCATCTGTCGCGCGTCGCGTGTTTGAGAAGGCTCTGGCGAGTGATCCCTCCGCACGGTACGTTTCTTGCGCCGCCTTGGTGGATGCCTTGGAAGCGGCGCTTGTGCGAAAAGCCGCTTTGCCGACCAGGGTGACCGATTCCCCATATGTGCCCACCCCTGCTGAAGCTCCGAAGCTTAGCCCGCCGAGTTTTGGGCCCCTTTCGGAGCAGCTGACCGAGGTTACGCAGAAGCATTCCCGCAAAATGCAGGGGCTTCTATTGGCAGCGTGTCTGGTCGCGGGGCTCGTTGTGGCGCTCGTTTTCTGGCAATCGCGGTCGGGCGCTCCGGCCCGGACGTCGTCTATTCCGTCAGCTGCGGTTACTCCACAGCCGAAACCGAATCCGCCGCCGACGGCAGCTGCGCCAGCCGTCAAGCAAGCGGCGCCTGAACCTAACACTGGAGATATTGCCAAAAAAGTGGCGAGTGACCTGAAGCTTCCCGTCAAGAAAACGAAGAAGCCGCCGAAGATAGACTTGCCAGAACCGACGGTGAGCCAGTAGCGAGTGAACTGGACAACTACGCCATGCAGCGAATCGTGATTCGACATCTGAGCGGCCAGCGGGCCGACCAAGTCGATACTTTCCCCGCGGATCTCGCCGAAGATCTGATCGCCGGGCGTGATCCTCTTGCCGGCATTCATTTCGATCCGGAGCAAGACGACCTGGTGAGCCGGCAGCATATTAAGATCGTCAGGGATCCTGAAAATGCGACAGCCTTTCGGTTGATCGATCTGCAGAGCCGGAACGGAACTTTCGTGAACCGGAGGCGTGTGTACGGCTCTACGTTTCTGAATCATAACGACAGGATCCAATTAGGTCCTTCAGGGCCTGAGTTTCGGTTCGAGCTTGATCCGCCTCCTCTCAACGATACGAGTGGCATGGTGCCGACCGTCAGTGCAGAGCTGGTTCCCGATACCCGCGAAGGTTTCCCTTATTCGGGCACGCGCGGTGTCGCAGTCGGGCCTTCCAGGCCTGTGGGTCGCGCGACAGTAGAACGAATGCTCGACGAAACGTTCGGGCTTGTCAGGCATCAGTCGAATAAAGCCGTCATTGTGGGACTTGTCTGTCTGTCGGCCGTGGTAGCCGTCGGGTTTCTCACATGGAGCCATCTTCAGCGTGTATCGAGTGAGACCGTGGCAGCTCAGGAGCAGACCCAGGCCGGTCTCGATAAGGTCTTAGTCGAGTCACAAAAGCAGTCCGACGCATCGAGACAGACGAATGCGCAAATTGCTGCGATAACAGATGAAATCAAGCAACAGGAAGCGGAGCGGGATGCGCGGCTGAATTCTTTGTCTAAGAGCGTGGGCGAAATCAAAAGAGCGCAAGCGAAGGACATAGCCGAACGCCGCTCGCGAGAGGCGGCTCAAGCCGCAGGGCAGGATGGCCGCCCTGCACCTTCTCTGGACTTCGGACAACTCCTCGATCGGGTAAACACCCTGGTCGGGCAGAATAAATACGCTGAGGCGCTCGGCCTCTCGCAACAGATGATCCAATTGAATCCCGATCGATACGAAGGATATTTCTACGCGGGAGCCAGCGCTTTGGAGCAACAGAAGTTGACACTGGCAAATGACTATTTGAAGCAGGCCGACAGAAAGGCTCCGGCGGACCGTCGTACAGGAATAGAACAGCTTCTGGAAACTGCACAACGCCTCGCTGCCCGAGAGAAGTGAGGCCGAGTTGGAACACTGCTCCAGCGAAGCTCAGCTCTCGAGGATGAAACGCTTCTGGCAAGTGCTGACTGGCACCAAACCTTGCAATGCTAATGACAACGGCTTACCGGCTATCAGGGCCTCGGCGCTAACCAGCACGGGAGCGGTACGCGAGGTAAACGAAGATGCAATCTCGGTTATCTATCCTCCTCGGCGGGATACCCTACTGACCCGCGGCGTGCTGGCGGTCGTAGCTGACGGAATGGGTGGAGCAAAAGGCGGACGCTACGCTAGCGGGATGGCAGTTGAAACGATCACCCGGTTGTACGAGCAGGATCACAGGAATCCTCCGTCGATGTTGAAGAGAGGGTTGGAACTGGCGAATAGGAAGATCTATGACATGTCGCAAAAGAATGCAAATCTTAGCGGCATGGGGACAACCTGCGTAGCCGTCGCCCTGACTCCCGAGCAAGCCTGGTTGGCCTGGGTCGGAGACAGTCGTGTTTACTTGATCCGCAACCATCAGATCTTCCAATTGACGGAGGATCACTCGGTAGTCGCGGGGCTTGTGCGCGAAGGCCTGGTAAGGGGCGATGAAGCTCTCTGGCGGGAGGATCGGCATATGTTGACGCGAGCCCTCGGGACTAGATCTGAGATCGAAATTTCGGTCTGGGAGCAATCCATGCCGGTTCGAATCAAAGACCGCTTCTTGCTTTGCTCCGACGGTCTGCACGATCTGGTTACAGATCTTGAGCTGCTGAGATTGGCAGCCGATGCTCCGCTCGAAGAGGCAACCGCTGCGCTTTTGGACAAAGCAAATGAGCAGGGAGGATACGACAACGTCTCGTCGATAATCCTCGAGCTCAGTGAGTCGTCCGATAACTCCTGTGATTCGACCCAAAATATAGGGCGTTCCTCGGATGAGGCAGTAAATCAATGATCATCGGCAATCAATACAAGATCGTCTCAGAGCTCGGCAGCGGGGGCATGGGCGTCGTCTACCAGGCAGTAGACGTTCTGCTAGAGCGCGAAGTGGCTGTCAAGAAATTGAGAGGTGAATTTTCGAGTAGTCCAGATGTGGCGCGACGGTTCTTGCGCGAGGCCAAAATACAAGCTCGCCTCAATCACCCGAATATTGCGCAGCTGTTTACATGTATGCAGCAAGGCGACACGTTTTATATCGTCATGGAATTCATCGCCGGAACGCCATTGAACCGGCTCATCCCGCTCTCTTATGAGAGGCTGCTCCCGCTTGCCATCCAGATGCTTGACACATTGGAGTACGCCCATAGCATGGGCGTTCTTCATCGGGACATCAAGCCGGACAATCTGATGATCACGCCGGCGGGATCTTTGAAGATCATGGATTTTGGAATTGCCCACGTGCTCGGTTCCACCCGCCACACACGCGAAAAGATCATCATGGGTACTCTGGAATACATTTCGCCCGAGCGAATCGTGGGCAAAGACCCGGATCGGCGAAGCGACATTTACTCGTTAGGTGCTGTACTTTTCGAGGCTTTGACGGGCAGGCTGCCATTCGAATCTAAATCAGAATACGCGCTGTTGCGGCAGCACATGGAGGACGTGCCGCCTAGAGTCCGTGATTTGGTTCCCGAGTGCCCGGAATTCATCGAGTTGCTCATCGATCGGGCACTCGCAAAGGATCCCGACCAGAGGTTTGCGACTTGCCGCGGCATGAGAGAAGTTCTCGCTGCCGAGATGGCGAAGCTGCGGAAGCCGTTGCCTACGAACAGTCCCTTGCTCGGCGGAGATGCCTCCGATGAGGTTGAGCGCTGCCGAATGCGCATTGCGGCACTCATTAAAAGCGGTGATATCGATCTCGCGCAAAGAGTACTAGACAGCGCGCGCATCGATTACCCGGAGTACGAGCAGATCGCGAAAATGCAACGGTCCCTCGATGCCGAGCGCAATAAGTTGGCATCGGAAGCGGGAGGTGCACAACGGACTTCCGCAGCGGAGCTGTTGCGCGAGCTCAGGAGCCTTGAGGAAAAAGACGATCGCGAAGGTGCTCTCGATTTTGCTCGTAGGGCCTTGCAACAGCATCCCCACATGAGGGCGCTTCAGCTTGCGGTGCTTCACTTAACCCGGGAAATTACGCCTGGCAGCTACGCGTGAGCTATTCACGCGCCCGGGTCTTCGCTCCATCCGATTCACAGGCCGCATTCGCGTTACCATACACACACATGCGCTGAAGAAGCGCGCTGTGATCGCCGGAACTTCATTCGCTCGTCTTGACTGCAGTTTCGGCTCTTGATTTGGCGTATTTATGGCTATGAGATTTGGCAAGTACGTCGTTGAAGGCGAGCTTGGACGGGGCGGCTTCGGTCGAGTTTATTGCGCCTTCGACGCTGACATGAATCGTCGTGTCGCCATAAAGGTTCTCGCCTGCGAATCCGACCCCGACCTCTTGAGCCGCTTCCACGCCGAAGCGGGTACGACTGCCCGCCTTGCACATAGAAACATTGTCACGGTATTTGAGTTTGCGCAGCAGGATGGATTGCCCTATTTGGTGATGGAACTGCTCGAGGGAAGTACTTTACACGAGATGATCGGTTCCGGGGCGCCGCTCTCATTGCTGGACAAGGCCGAGATCATGTATCAAGTGGCGGAGGGTCTGCAACACGCACACAGCCGCGGTGTCATTCACCGGGACATCAAACCCGGAAACATTATGGTGCTCCCCGATGGACGGGTGAAGATTATGGATTTCGGCATCGCGCGTTTGATGCAGCGGGAAGGCGCCAGGCGGACCCGGGAAGGCGACTTGATCGGAACGGTGTCTTACATGGCACCCGAGATGTTCCGGGAGCACGAGCCAGATAAGAAAACGGATATCTTCGCTTATGGTGTCGTTTATTACGAACTGTTGACTTGTGAGCACCCATTCCACGCCGCCGACGCCTACGCGACCATACATCGAATCGAGAACGACGAGCCTGCTCCGCTTCGGAAGAAGCTGCTGCACTGTCCGGATGAACTGGCGATCTTGCTTCAGCACCTTCTGACGAAGGATCGAGAGATGAGGCTTGACGACATGAGCGACGTGCTCTTCGACACGGAACCGATTCTCCGAAATTTACGCCAGGAACGGGCCTCAGCTTTGGCCAAAGAAATCGGACCCTTAATTGAAAAGGGCGATTGCGAGATGGCGTATGCGCGCGTGAAGCAGATCTTGGAGCTCGATCCGGCTCATGCGGAAGCTCGCCTGTGGCGCGATCAGATAAGAACCCGGCTGAATCGCCAGCGCGCTGAAAAGCTGCGCTATCAAGGCATGGAACACATGTCAGCGAGGCGGTTTAGAGAAGCGGTCACTTGCTTTGAAAGCGTTTTGCACCTCGACACTAACAAATCAGAGATTCTTGAATTGCTCGAGCGCGCAAGGGCGGCGGTTGAAGGCGTTCGGCGATCGGCGGCGCTAGTCAAGGAGGCGCGAGCCGAGCGTCAAAAGGGGAACATCGAGCAAGCTTTCTCTAGGGCGTCGCAAGCGGTAGAGCTTGACCCCGCAAACCGCGACGCTGTGTCCTTGCAAGACAGCCTGGGCAAGCAGATCCGTGAACTCCAGCTATCCGCGAGCTTGGAAAAAGTGGAACAGCTGCGTAGGGCGGCGAACTTCGACTCTGCACTGGCTGTGCTCGAACGAATTGAAGTGGAACTGCAGGGTGATGCGCGCGTGCAAAATTTTCGGGAGCAGATATCGCAGGAGCGAAAACAAGCACAGCAGCGGCAGCGGATTCTCGAATTTCAAGGCATGTTGGACAAAGCGCGAGAGGCGCTTGAAGCCGGGCTGTTGGAACAAGCGGCGGACTCGGCCCAGAGTCTGTGCGTAAAATTCCCAGAGCAACCTGCGGCAGCAGCTTTTCGGGAAGAGGTTCGGGGCCGCGTTGAGCAGCGGCGGCGACGTGAGTCGATTACGGCGCTGACACAAACAATCCTGAGGCTTTCAAGTACCGATCGCTTTGATGAAGCTCAGGCGCTAATCGCAGACGGCTTACAAAAGTATCCTTCCGAACCGAAGCTGACCGAGCTCGCAAAGGATATCGCAGCATTGGCTACCGCACATCGGCGCGCTGTTGTAAACCAAAAAATCCAGCAACGCGCTGATGAGGTGAGCAATGAAGGCGATTTCGATCGAGCTCAGGCGCGGCAAAAAATGCGCGAGGATAAACGACGTGAAGACACACGACCCAAGCCGGCCAGTGTGAGCCGAACTTCGAAGAGCGACACAGCAGAGCCGCCATTAGGTCAACGCGAGCAAGCCATTTCTGAAGGCCGCCACAGGGCTGCCGCTCTTGCAAGAGAATCCAGCCTTGTGACTGCCGTTGCGCTGCTGGAAAAGCTAGCGCGTCGATATCCAAATAGCTCGGAAGTGCGCAGAGATCTCGAAGCTGCCCACCGCGAGTTAAATTATCAGCGTGAGATCAAGAAACGCGGTAAGCGGAACAGCGAGGAGATGACCCAGCGGAAGCACATCGAAAAGAAACGTAAGGAAGCCATGGCGCTCTTAAAAGAGGGCGAAATCGGCAGCGCGATGGCAGTGATCAGGGACTTGCTCAGGCAATATCGAAAATAACTGTGTGTGATTCGTGTGTGGAACAACTTGGTGCGGATGGGGAGACTTGAACTCCCACGCCCTTGCGAGCGCTGGAATCTAAATGCATTTTAGAAGCACCGTCCGGCACCAACTTTCTTCCGTTTCAAACAGTTCCACAACAGCACGCGCAGCGAAGCTCTACGGAAGAGCAGCCCAATCCTGCGGACAACCTGCGGACAAGCCTTCCCCTGGTGAAGGTATCCCACAATCTAAATCCCGCCGAAAGTATCGCTGGGCCACGGTATGCTGCCGCCGTTGAGGTCAATGACCTCCGCGCCAATCGTCATGTCCATATAAGGTGGGAGGGACCGGAGTGCTGGGCGGTGCCTGTCCCATTCCAGTTGTGGCTGCGACTATTAGCATCATGACTGGCTATAGATTCTTCATTTATGCCTCCCCTACGGACTGGGAACTGCAATAACCGCTGTCATTGTGCTGCAAGACGCCGGTACCGTAGCCTATCCAACCCACAGTATTGTTGTGCGTTGTTATTCTTCCAATACGTGTTCAGTTGAGCGGGCGCAATCACCTGGTAAGGGCGCATCATTCGTTATCCTCGTGTTCGAGGATGTGACAGTGCCATACACAACGTCCGGCAAAGCCTTCGAAGGGCACAATAATCCGCGTGACCATTCGAGAATTCGCTCGTACCGTATCTTTCCAGCCGGCCTCATTCGGGAGCTTCCAGCGGTCCCAAGAAGTGTAACTGACGCTTGGTTGGGAACAGCCATGGCTCGTACGATTGCCGGTCGAGGATTTGGAAGCACACCAAGTGAAAATGGATGGCATGCGAATCGTTGGTGGGATTGATCAGCGTCCAGATTTCAGTCGATCCTAGCACCGGCCTTTCCGTGACCGGCATGTTCCAATCGGAAGCATTCAGAAGCATCATGACCGGCTTGCCCGCCTTGTTGACATACTCGTTGAGCGTCAATAAGCGTGTCCACACGGCTTGCAATTCTGGGATTTTTGGCCCCGGGCGCAGGGCGGGAGGTAACGAACTTGTGTCGGTCACTTTCGTTGCCGAGACGCGGAATTGCATGACAATGAAAGCGTCGTTCTTAGGAACCAGCTGCGCGCCGTCCCGATGCGCACTGAAGTCGACGACGAGATCGGTGCGTTCGCCCGGCGCGATTTCACCTTGATCGTGCCGAAATCGCAATTTTAGGGTTCACTTACAAGCTGGCCACCCAGTTTGCGTCGAATACGGCGATTTAGCCACGCAGTTCCTGGGCTGCGGGGGGATCAATGGCGGCGGCAACTTCGTTCTTACCGGGGTTAACAGTTTCCGGGCAGCTTCATCCCAGGCGTTGCCGGTCAACGTAACCGGTTCACATCCGCCACCGTTCCAGAACCCGGATTCGCTACCATCCTCCCGTATTTCGGTGGCGATGTTGCGGGTAACGGCCACTGGGCCGCATGCCTCCGAGTATTGGTTCCACACGTACAGAGCCGTGTTTCCCCCTCCTTGCACCGGGGTCTGATTGATAATGTCATTACCGTCTACCTGCTGATTCGTACCGCTGGCGACTCCAATGCCACACTGCCCAGTATCGACGAGTTGGTTGCCGGTGAACAGAACGCTGTTCGCGGCCTCGTCGGCGATCAGCCCGCATCCCGACGGGCTATGCCCGCCCGTGACGTAGTTATTGATGGCAACAAAATTAGCTCCAAACCCAAAGTTGATCGAGTCCTCCTGGACGTCGGGATACTTATAGCCTTTTCGGCTGGAGAGTGTGTAGTTATTGAATACAACAACGTTCGTCGAATTCCAGACCTGAATATTCTGGCCTCTGGAATTCTCACCGCCGCGGGGATTAAGGAGAAAATTTCCGACCACCGTTACACCGTCTGCGTATTGGGGCGCTTCGATATTGGACTCGCCATAGGCAATCACATTTCCTTGGATCACAACATCGGAGATTACATTGCCAAGAGCACCGTGTACCAGGACACCGTCGTTGTAATCACAACATTGATTCTTGTGAGTCTCGGGGTGAATATAGTCGTCATAGATCTGGATGTTGCTGGTCGTGCCAGTGTTGTTAAAAATGTTGATACCGTTTCCGCCGCACGGTCCGATCTGAGAATTCTCAATTGTGATGTTAGTAGAGTCTATGATCTGAATGCAGTCTTTTCCCGAGCTGGAGCTAGTGGCGATGTTTAGTCCTCTATAGACCTTGTTGCTCTGATTCTGGATGAGGAGGGTCTGACCTTGGGCCTGCCCGCAGTTTATCCACACAAAAACAATGAGACACGCCAAACCGGCTATCCTTGAAGGCCGTGCTGAACCGCAAGTTATACACGTGCGACAACCCCTTTTAGGCTTTGGCATTATTCCGTCAGAAGCTAAGCCTCGCTCCGATCTGAAGGCTCCGGTTCCCGTTTGCCGTGTTGGTGATGGTTCCGGCGGTGGATTGGTCGATGTTTGGATCGGGCTGCCCGAAGTTCGGATGATTCAAGGTGTTGTAAGCGTCCACTCTCATCTGAAGCGCGCCACCCTCGCCGAGCTTTGTGATCTTGATATTTTTCGCGAGCGAGAGGTTCATGTTTCTGAAGTTTGGGCCCCGCAAAATGTGCCGCCCGGAATCGCCGAATGTATAGGGGGGTGGCACGGCGAACGCCGCCAAATCGAACCAGTCGTTGATGGACGGGTTAGGAAGAGTCCCGCTACCCAGACGATTGGGGTACTCGGTGCCGGCATAAGAGAAAGTTAGGTTATTCGACACCACCGGCGTGAACGGGATGCCCGAGTGCACCTGGAACACACTCGAGAGCTGCCATCCGCCTACGACCTTGTTCAATAGACCGCCCTGATTCAGCAAAGGCTTCCCCGAGCCGAAGGGCAACTCGTACACGACCGATCCGTTCAGCAACTGCGGTATGTCGAACGCTGCTGGCCCGTAGTTGGCGCGCGGATCGTACGAATTTTGGTAGTTATCGGATGTGCAGCACCAGCCCGAGGTGGTGGTCTCGTCCAACGTCTTCGAGAACGTGTAATTGAACCGGAAGGACAACCCGTGCGAGACGGCTGTTCTGGCAGTGAACTGGAAAGAGTGATAATTGGATATTCCATCATACAAATTGGCACCGATCCCGCCGGGGTACTGCGGGTACGGCCGGAACTGCGGCGAATCGTTCGGTCCCAATAACGCTTGCGGAACCTGGTTTATGTCTCGGGGGAAAGGCAGGTGAACTCCACGGCTGCCGACGTAAGCAGCCTCGACGCCCACGCGGCCTAGAATCTGGTGCTGGATGTCGAAATGCCACTGCTGCAAATAGGCCGCTGGAGTGTCATAGGGCTGATAAGTGACCCCCTGTCCGTTCAACGAACTCGGCGTGCGCTCCGCAGCGCTTGGGTAGACAATCGATCCCGCTGGCGGGCCGTTGGAAAGGGTGAAAACGGGTTGAAGTACGCTGATCGTGGGGAGTGACCCCTGGATACTCCAGCCTGGCAAAAAGGTGGTGACGTAGTTGTTCGCGCCCCACATCGTGCTGAAAATCCCGTATGCGCCGCGAATTGACCAGTTGTTCTTCGGCGACCAAGCGAACCCAACACGGGGATCAAAGATGTCTGCAATCGTCTTCTCTTGCGCTCGGGGGCAGTGGTGTCCGCTAAAAGTCTGGCCGGCAAAACACAATGCGCCCAGGGTCCCGGTGCCCGGATTCAGCAAGCTGGGATCGAAATTTGCAAAACGATTCGCAACTTCCGTCCACCCCGTTTGTAGCGCGTATCTCACTCCGAGGTTCAACGTTAGGTGTGGTGTAATTTTGTAATCGTCCTGAGCAAAAGTTTGTAGATTCCACGTCCTTGCCCCATACTCCGGCGACATACTTACGCTCCAATTGTCAACCTGCCCCAGCAAGAAGTCCGCATAACCTACTACTTGGGGGGAGGGGATGTTGGGATTGCTCAAGTCGGAGGGGTTAAGCGTGAAGTTTCCGCTGAAGCTGTAGTCACCGGCATCTACGTCCTGCCAAGCCTGGTTGTCCTGCCACCTGTTGAACTCTCCGCCAAACTTCCAGGTGTGCTTCCCTGTGGACCAAGTCACAGAATCGGAATACATGAAGCTGTTAAAACCGAGCTTGGCATGCAGGCCGCCGCCGAGATTGATGGGTAAAAATCCGCCCACATTGATGTTGGGAAAGGCATTCGCCGGTAGATTCGGGAGGCCGATCTTCTGTGGGAATTCTTGCCCCTGGTCCGGCGTTGACCAGACTCCGTATTGCCGAAGGAATGAGATGCGGGCTTCATTGATCAGCTTCGGACTGAACGTCCAGTCATCGGTGATCTGCACCTGACTGAGCGTGCCTGTGGAGTTTTGGCAGCCGCTTACAGCACTGCTGCCCACAGGACAGGTAGGGGCGGGGCTGAAGCTACTGCCCGGGTTGACCTGGACCGAGCCTGACAAATGGTTTGACGCCGAGAAGTTGTAGTCTAGCTTGCCGCTGTAGGCATTAGAGGAACTAGGACTGCGGCCAGCGAAATAGTAGTTGTTGCCCAGGCCCGGCAGGTTGGGGTTAGGAAAATAGGCCTGGATTTTCGCCGCCACGGGATCAATGCGATTCGCCGGGATGATGTTGCCGGGGAAAGGCAGGCGGCAAGGCTGTCCGTTAACGGTTCGCGTCGTGGACGGATCGTAAATCTGCCCGTAGATCTCCTGCTGGTTATTGCATGGATTTATGATCGGGTTGCCGTTGGCGTCGACTCCCGGCGCACCCAGCAGGGCCGAAAAGTTGGCATTGCCATTTGGCGTCCCCACGCCTTTCATGGCTGGAGTGGGAAACGTATAGAACGTGGGCGCATAGTTGATATTGGGATTGCCCTGATAGCTAAAGAAGAAAAAGGCCTTATTGCGACGAATTGGACCACCGAATGTGCCGCCATACATATTCCAGCGGAGCGGCGTTACCGAAGGCGCGAAGTAGTTGCGCGCTTCGAGCTTGTCGTTCTGCACAAACTCATAGAGCGAGCCATGGAACTGGTTGCCGCCGCTTTTGGTGATTACGTTAAAGACAGCCACGCCGTTTCCAGACTCGGCGCTGAAATTGCTCGTACTCATATCGACTTCTGCGATGTCATCGAGCGGCACCATCACCCCACGATTCTGGCTCACTGGCAGGGTGGTCACCCCGCCGTCGGTCAAAAAGTTCACCTCAAAGCCTGCCGATCCGTTCACCCCGACGCCCTGGCCGGAGGCGTCTTGCCCGCCACCATTGCCGTTACCCCCTGGATTCACGCCAGGGAGTTGGCCAGTGAGGTCGGCCCAATCGCGACCGACGTTGGGCAAGTCATTGACCGTTTTCTCCGTTAGCACGGTGCTCCGCTCTGAAGTCTCGGTCTGAACCAGCGGGACGTCGGCTGTCACAGTGACCGTGTCGCTGAGTGAGCCAACCTTCAGCGCAGCGTCGACCGTGATCGCCTCTGTGTGCAATGAGACGCCGTTTCGAACCAATTTCTCAAACCCTTCCTTAGAAAACTCAATCGAGTATTGGCCGGGCTCAAGCAGAGGGGCATCGTAAATACCGGCCCGCACCGGTAATCACGGTGGTCGTAATTCCCGTCAATGTGTTTGTGATGGCAACTCTTGCCCCCGCAACAGTGGCCCCACTGGGATCGGTAATAGTTCCGCGGATCTCGCCGCTATTCCGGTTCTGGGCCAGAACGTGCATTTGTGCCGAAACAAACAAGAGCGCTATTGCGATACTGCCCAGAAACTGGGGGGCAGCACCAATTGAGGTTTTTGTCATAGACCCCCAAAAAAGTTCAGAAACAATCGAATGCCGTCACATTATCAGGTATAATGACTCCGGTCAAGAGTGAACAGGCCGTACGCGTACGAACGGCGCTCACGCGCGGCTCAACTCAGCCGGGTATTATCTCAGGAAGAAGGTTGTATACTCAACTGGTTCGGTGGGACATCCAACTTGGCTAGGCATGCGTTTCGACCAGCCGTCGCCCACACGGCATGCCGAAGAGATCCAGCGGATTCTGGCCAGCGATCGATTCAAAGCTTCCGATCCCATTCGAAATCCTGTTGGTTTTCCTCGAAAGCGCGCCGCCGAGAATCCAGGCGTACCTGTCAAAGAATATCAATTAGCAATGAAGTGCTAAAGCGGGACGGTGGCTTCGACGCACGTGTGGACGCGACGCCCGATTATCGTCGGTGACCGAGGCTCGAGAAACTTAATTTCCAGAAGACACAAGCGGAAGCTGCTCCCACAGCCGTGGTGGCGCAAGTCACTCGCTTCTCTTGAACTGCCGTATCGAGCATCGTAAGGGGCTGTAAGGCTCGACCCGTTCCTTTGCCGGCTGCAGCCGTCTGCCTTGCTTCAGTGAGATGCTCTTGGCTGCATTGGTGGCCGGAGCGATCATGATGAAAACAGGATTTATGCTGTGCTCATTCCGCGACACTTCTGATATGGGGAGCAAGAGGCGGGCGACGGTTTGTTTCTGTCTGGCTCTCGCGCTTAGCCCGTTCGCCACGCCTGCCCGATCTTCTCAAATTGACGCCGGCAGGGAGCGGGAGATTCAGGCCCATCTGCAAAAGGCTCGAGAGGCCCTGCAATCCGGCAACGCCGGTGGCGCCGATCGAGAGTTCCGGGCTGTTCTCACTCTAGATCCGACCAATACCGATGCCCGGGGCAATCTCGGTGTGCTCCGGTTCTTCCAGGCCGATTGGGCGGGGGCCGCTGAGCAGTTCCGTCAGGTTCTGAACACTCAACCCTCTCTCTGGAAAGCGCAAGCGCTCCTCGGAATCTGCGAAAAACGCTTGGGACATCCTGCGGAAGCTCAGCGTCTGCTCGAAGAGTCACTGCCCCACCTCAACGAAGGCACGCTGCGGATTCAGGCGGGCTTAGAACTCATCGAGATTCTCTATCGGGCTGGAGATCTTGAGAAGGCGGGTGAGATCGTCGGCAACCTGAAACGCGCCAACCCGGAGAACGTTGATGTGCTTTACACCGCCTATCGTGTCCACGCCGATTTGGCTGACCGCGCGCGCGATGCTCTCGCCCAGGTCGCACCCGATTCCTCGCGCATGCACGAGATCATGGCGCAACACCTGGTCAATGAGGGAGACCTTTCCGCCGCTATCGTGCAATACCGAAAAGCTTTGGCGATCAGTCCAAGGCTCGGCGGTATTCATTACGAGCTGGGAGAAGCGATTCTCAAGGACTCCACCTCGGATACCGCTCTTCAGGAAGCGGAAGCGCAATTCCGGGCTGCGCTGGCCGAGAATCCTGGCGACGCCGGTGCGGAGTACAAGCTGGGCAGAGTATGCGCACAGCGCCTGGACTTCAAGTCCGCCATGCAACATTACGCGCGCGCGCTGGCGCTTCGGCCAGATCACGTTTATACCCAGATCGGGATGGGCGAGGCTCTGATGGAGATGGACGAACCGCAAAAGGCATTGGAGCATCTGCTCGCCGCAACTCGCCTGGATCCGCTGAATCCCACCGTCCATTACCGGCTCGCCAGCCTATACCGCAAGTTGGGGCGAGAGCCCAGTGCGCGCAGCGAATTCGAGGAGTTCAAGAAGCTGCGAGAATCGAAAAAACGGGTCCAGCAGGTTTATCAACAGATGCACGAGGTGGTTCCGGAGAAGGAAGCTATTCCGCCCGATGCTCCCAAGGAGTGACTCCTGGCGATTCCAGTTTCATCGCACGGGAGAGGCAGAGATGCCAGGAGGAACGCGCGGACCGATTGTCGTCATGTCAATCTCGTGCCAGCCCAGCCCCCATACCGGGGAACCGGGTAGCGGCCTGAAATCGTAGTTCGTGGCATTCGCGAACAGCGGGTCGGCTACGAGCGAGTCCGGGTCCCGGCCCTGCTGACGCCATCTGGCGAGATTGCGGCCCGCAAACGAGACCGGCCCACCGCGAGAGTCCCAATACACATTGCGGTTCATGCGAAACTGACCACCGGACCAATCGCCGCCGAGCAATGCGCCGGAATCGAAGTACACGATGTTGCCTTCGAAGGTGAAGGAAACATGGGGCTCGGCGCGCGTGCGCATCAGCTGGAACTCCTTGCCAAAGGCGAAGATGTTGTTGCGCACCAGATTCTGCCGGCCGTAGTGCTGATGGAAGCCCGCGCTCTTCGCGCGGTAGACAATGTTGTTCTCGATCACCAGGTTGCTGGAACCTTCATCCGGATAGATGCCCCACCCGCCGTAAGTGAACGATTGCACGTCATGGATGAGATTATTGCGAATCACAGTGCCGGGCTGCACGCCGAGCGTGTAGATAGCGCCCATGTCGCTCAGCATGTCTTTACCGATGTGGTGAAGGTGGTTGAACTCGATGAGGTTTCCCGCGCACTGGTTGGGCGAATAGCCCCAGGTCCAGCCTACCGAGATTGCGGTGTAGAAGAGGTCGTGAATGTGATTGTGAGAGATCGTATTGCGACTGCTTTGCCCGACCCAGACGCCGACGGCCGAAGGGTACACAAGGCCGAGGTCGTGCAGGTCGTTGTCGCTGATTGTGTGCTCAAAATTCTGCTCGGCGCCGCGGGAGCGCTCGACCGTTTCTCCGATCTTGACACCGCCGGCGCCCATGTCGAAAACCTCACTGGCGATTATGCGATTGCGCCGGCATCCGCGACCGAACCAGACAGCGTAGCCGCCTGATTCGCTGAACACGCAATGGTCAATAGTAACGCCTTCGGCACCCACCGCTTCGAAGGCCGAAGGCGCTCCCATTGCTGCTTGCACCTCGGCGTAGCCCTCCGGTCCCATCGTCCAATCGGCGTGGCGGAAATCGAGTCCGCGGAAGACCACGTTGCGCACCATGACGCCACTTTCCGGTTTTCCTTCCAGGCGGACCAACTGAACCAGTCGAGGTGCAATCACTTCGTCGCGCGTGAGATCCTCTCCCGGCATAGGCCTGTAAGAGACGCCCATCGAGGCGCGGTCCAGGTGCCATTCGCCATCCGAATCGAGAGCGTCGGGTGCGTTTTCGATCCAGTAGCGAGCGTCTTTCTCTTGGTTATAGCGGCGCGGATTCGCGGTGAGGCCCGCGGTGTGAGCGGCCTCGTCCACATGGGTGATGGGCATGCGGATTTCGGCCCAAGCAAGCAGCGCGACCACCTCGACATCGCCAACGCTCGCCCAGTCTTTGTGGATGTCGTCGCCGCGAAACTTTAGTACGAAGGGCTTGTCCTGAGAGCTGGGCCCATCGATGCGGTAAAAACCGTTAGTGGGAGTGCGCACTCGAAGAGCGCGCCGGCCGTTTACAAACAACTGACGGAACTGCCAGGAGGCGGTGGCAGTCCAGACTCGGCCGGAGCCCTTCTTCCAGTTTGTGATTCTGCGCCCGCCGCTGAGGACGGGCCGCTCGCCGGAAAAGGCAGAGTAAGTCACATCGGAGTCCTGCGGAGTGAGAACGAAGGTTTCCGGAAGCCTATAAACGCCGCCGCGAAGCATGACCGTAACTGGTTGGGTACTGCCGTTGCGGCGCGTGGTACGGATAGCGTCACGTGCCGCAGCCAGGGAGGCGAGCGGCTTTTCGAGAGTTCCCGGCGCACCTTCGCGCCCGTCAGGAGAGACATACAGTGTTGCCGCGTGCGTAATTGCGGCAAGCGTTAGGAAGAACGCGCGGCCTGAAGTTTGCGTCCGGCAATAAGATCCCGTCATGGAGTTCCTGCTTATTATCGAACCCGGAAGACCACCGGGTATCTTAGCCGACCGCTGGCGATCCCTGCTGCAGTTCAGCAGCACGAACCGCTGGGATATGCTCACCATCCGATGGCGTGTTCTCCTCTGTACTTATATTCCGCTTCGATGGAAGGAATCCAGCTCCGGAAGAGCCTTCTAGGAATGCCCGAGGTCGCCCGGGTTTGCCGCAACTCAATGTATACTTCTCGTCAGGTAAGACATGCGAACGAACTTTCAGTTCCGAGCAAAGCTTGGCTTAAGTCAACTCTGCCCCGCCCCGACTGGCTCCCAAGCTGAGCCGCGTTGGTCCATTTGACTGAGTGATCCGGTGCCGAGTCGCCGCGAGTTTCTGCTAGCCGGGACGGCTTGGCCTTTGGCCGCGCAAGCGAAGGTGTTTCCGCGGCTCCCGAGTTTCTGCCGCCTAGCTGGCCAGGTCTGCCGTTATAACGGCTCTCACCTTCGTACCTTGCGCAGTTTCGCCGTCACGCCTGGAGGTGCGGCTGCGGACGTCGGGATCGAGGGAGCCCGGTGGACTTGCCGCTGGGATTTCCATCCGGTATCGGATCGGCCGGACGCAACAGAGTTACTACTCGACTTCGAGCTTACAAAAGGGCACAGCCCTGAGTCCAGCATCGGCCTCGCGGTGATCTGGGATAACTGGTCTACTCGCAATTACGTTCTCCTGCCTGGTGCTGCCTATAACGGCAACCGCTTTGAGGCGAGAGCGATCACGTATCCACCGCTGTTGTCTGACCCGAGGGACATCGGTGTTAACGTGCCGACCATTATCAGCGACATCCCGCGCCTGAATATCCATAAGGGCCCATCGAAGATCCAGTTAATAGCCGGCGATGTGGCTACTGCGGCCATGGGCTTTCAGGCATCAGAAGGCAGCATCGGCTTCTGGCTGCTCACGGCGCCGGTGACTCCGTTCGGCGATATCGGCATGACGCTTGAGGAGAACGATTCTCGCACGCAGGCCACCTTTTCAGTCGTAGCGCCCTGCGTGCGCCAGGATTGGCGCTATTATTCGATGTCAATGGCCCACAGATCGAAAGACCGGGGCCACGATTTTCAGCCAGGCGATCGGGTGCAACTGCGCTTTCGCCTGCACTTTTTTCCATGCTCCGAAATCCAAGGCCTGTTCGACCGCTTCCGTGAGATTCGCACGGACATTACCAGCGCTGGCAAACTCGTGCAACAGCTGCCCTTCTCCGCGGCATGGCGTATCCAGGAAGAGAAATACAACCGCGAAAACTGGAATGAAGAGGACGGGTACTACAGGGTAGGTAACAGCGACTCACCCTATGATGATTGGCAGGTGGGCTGGGAAAGTGGCATGTTGGTGACCCACCCGCTCCTGTTCGAGGGCTCTTCGCTTTCGCGCCAGCGCGTGCTGCGCAACTTCGACTTTCTTTTCGATAAAGGCGTAGGGAAGTCTGGCTTCTTCCACGGTGTCATTTACAAGGGTGAAATATACGGTGACGGCTTCGGGCATCCGCACACTAGGAAGTGGCACCTTATTCGTAAGAGCGGCGACGCGCTCTATCATCTGATCAAGCAATATATGCTGCTCGAAAAGCAGGAATCCGGCTGGAAGCTACCCGAACCATGGGCCGAAGGCACGTTGGCCTGCGCCGATGCGTTTGTTCGGCTGTGGAAGACGTACGGGCAATTCGGCCAATTCGTCAATGTCGACACGGGCGACATCCTAGTCGGCGGTTCGTGTTGCGGCTCTCCGGCTCCCGCAGGCTTGGCCCTCGCGTCGCAATATTTTCGCCGCCCGGACTACCTTGACGTGGCGGAGCAGTCGGCAGAATTCTACTACACGAACTTCGTCAGGAAGGGCATCACGACCGGTGGACCGGGCGAAATTCTCCAATGTCCGGACCAGGAATCGGCCTACGCGCTGCTCGAGTCATACGTCGTGCTCTACGAAGTCACGGAGCACCGGCGCTGGATCCATATGGCGATTGAACTGGCGAACCAGTTTGCCAGCTGGATCATCCCTTACGACTATCCATTCCCGCCGGACACAACCTTTGGCCAGTTGGGCATGCGCAGCGCCGGCGCAATTATCGCCAACGCTCAAAATAAACACGGATCTCCGGGCGTCTGCACTCATTCCGGTGTCGCGCTGTTCAAGCTATACCGCGCGACCGGGGATCGGTTCTTCCTGGACCTGATTCGCGAAACTGCCCATAACTTGCCGCAGTACCTTTCTCGTACTGACCGTCCGATCAGCAACATGCCTCCGGGCTGGATGAATGAGCGGGTCGAGATCAACGACTGGCTCGAGCCGAAAGGCGAGATCTTCTACGGATCATGCTGGTGCGAGGTCTCGCTGATGCTGACTTATGTCGAGATTCCCGGCTTATATATTCAGCTGGACACCGGTCTCGTGTGCACCTTCGATCACTTGGACGCGAGCGTGGAAGAGCATAGTAAGAAGTTGCTTCGGGTGCGAGTGACGAATTCTACGAAATTTCCGGCGACTGTAAAGCTGCTAGTGGAGGACTCGCGTGACATGCGCAAGCCGCTCGGGGAAAATGCACTCTGGAACTGCCGTAAAATTGATATCCTTGCGGGATCTTCGGTTCCGCTCACGTTCGAAAGAGGCTGATCCGAGTGTGGCTTGCCACAATCAGATCCGCGCATGCGCATCATGCTGCAATTCGCCCGTACGGTGGTGCAAACCAGTTGCGGATTCGGGTAATCTTTCCGTGGAATGGCACCGCTCGTGGTACCGGGGTGTCTCATGCCACCTCCAGGTGCGTGCTCGAATGCTGGTAATAGCTGAAGTATGAGATGAGCATTCGCGGCGAATCGATCCGATCGGCCGCTCGACTAACCGTTCTGCCAAGAACTCGTCGGCGCGGTGAGCGCTTGCTGAATCCGCAAACGAGTGCAGCGGTTCATGGACGGCGCTGCCGTAGACGCAATCGCGCTCACGACTCAGATATTTCGCTGTATCGCGGTAGCACAAGCTTCGACGACTTGCTGTGCAATCCATTCCCCTGTCGGATACTTCGTCAGATTGAAATGCAGGACCTATGAATTGCCGCTGAACCGATTATTGGCGAACCACCGGCTTCATTCTGACGGCGTACAATTTAGCGATTTAGCTCATAGCGTTTGGGCCGTAATTCGAAAAGTTAAAGCTGCCGTGATTCCTCGGCGAAAAAAGTTTGGACAGGCTCTTGACTATTCATACTTGTTGGGGGAATAGTCATATTTGTAACCGAGGCTCACGCGCAGTAATCTATGAGCGCTCCCGTTCCGCGAACCTCAGTTCCGCATCAAAAGGTCTAAGCCGTCCAACGCCGCTGGCTTGCCGAACCGCACGATGACCTCGTGGGTGTCAGTGCGTTGTGAATTCTCGTGCAATCTGGTCGGACAAGAATCGGACAGGACCGCGCACTTCGCCTTCATCGAGCAACCGCTATCAGCTGAAATTCGTTCAGCGCGGCAGGCGTCTCTTACCCTGAAAAGAGCGGCCTGACCACGTGGAAGCTCGCAAGATTCTAGGCCGGAGTCATGGAATCGGCGGAACACTGTTAGCGTTCGCACCAAGCGAAGGCTTCTTCCACCTTCTTTAAAGGGAAGGAGGTGGTGACAATACGGCGCAACGGCAAAGTGCTCGCGAGCTTGACGGCCTCCTTGAAATCCTGTCGAGTATATACGCGAGAACCGATGATCATAATCTCTTTGAACTTCACCGCTCGCAGATCAACCACTACTGGTTTTTTCAACACGCTAAGATTCACGATTGTTCCCCTAGCTCGCACAAGAGATGTCATGTCTCGCGCGCTCGCAGCGGCTCCGGCGCATCCAAACACCACGTCAGCGCCCTCACCGGGGGTTAAGTCGTGTACGAACTGCTTCAGTTCTTCTCCCGCGGGGACAGGCGTGAAGCCGAGCTCGGCTGCAAGCCCAAGACGCCAGGGAAGAACATCGCTGATGACTACCTGATGAACGCCGCGGGCCCGAATTACGAGAGCCGTTAGCAATCCAATGGGGCCGGCTCCCATTACTAAAGTTGTCGTGACCTCGGCTAGCGATGTACGGGAGACGCCGTGAACGGCCACTGCTAAAGGTTCAATCATCGCGCCAACGTAGGCTGGCATATCCTGCGGCAGCCGGATCAGACTGTTTACGGGCACCTTCGCGTACTCAGCCATGCCACCGTCAGTATCGAACCCCTACAAGCGCAACGTCCGACATACGTGTGGATTACCGGTCCGGCATACGAAGGCATTTTCCACAGGAGATGAGTGGGTACATGGCGACGAAATCACCATTCCTGAACTCATGAGTGGCCGTATGAATCTCGCTGATCTTCCCACAAAATTCGTGGCCCACAGTGAGCGGCTCTTTGGCGCGCGGGTGCACCCCAGATATAGTTCCGATATCTGACCCGCAGAACCCGCAGACATCTACCCGGATGAGTGCCTCTTCACTTCCAATTTGAGGAACGGGTACTTCCACCGGTTCAATTCGGTTTGGGCCGAGATATCTGGCAGCCAACATTGTTCGTTTTAACGCGGTCGTTATTGGGCTGTGTAGCCGCCGTCCATCATCAATATCGAGCCAGTGAAGAAACTCGCATAATCACTCGCCATGTACGTGTAAAACGCTGCAACTTCATCGGCACTGGCAATTCGCCCTATTGGATGGTTACGCCGAAGCATGTCCCAATACGCTTCTGGATTGCCAGAGGCCTCTGCCGACCTGTGCACGATCGGAGTATCCACCGTGCCGCAGGCGATCGTGTTTACACGAATGCCGTATCTCGCATATTCGACTGCCATCTGCCGAGTCATCTGATGGAGAGCGCCCTTGGAAGGTGCGTAAGCTCCTTGTGTGGGGATGCCAGCCACGCCCGATATGGAGCCGCTGATAAGGATAAGTCCAGCTTGTTGACGAATCATAAGAGGGATGACGTGGCGTGCGGCCCAAAATACGGCTTTGACGTTCGAATTCATCACAGAGTCCCACTCTTCGGGCGTGTGTTCGTGAAGAGCTCGCACGACGCTTACACCCGCATTACTAACAAGAACATCAAGGCGACCAAAGTGTTGCACTGCGGCCCTAGTAAACTCAATGGCGACCGCTTCGTCCGCAACATCTCCGTTTACTATTCTGAGCTTATCGCCAAATCTAGCTTGGCAACTACGCAAATCTTCGGGAAGCTCGTTGCGGCGATAAACCGCGATCACCCCGTTAGCACCACACTCCAGAAAGCGTCGTGTCACTGCGAGCCCGATTCCCGATGACGCGCCGGTGACTACCGCCACTTTGCCAGCGAGCGAGATCTCCACGATTTTCAGTCCTTTCTTGTCTTGCCATAGCGCTCGGCTTGTCTAATGTAGGGACGTGAAGCGCAAGTAGATACGCGAACGTATAGACCATTGATGACTCTCTCGCTACGTTAGCGTTCGCTGAAATAGACCCAAGATTCGTAGTAGCGGAGTATTTGTACACGCGTATCATTTCCCAGAATTCTGAGCGAAGACTCCAGCATTTGCGGATGGCCAACGTTGTTGATCATCATGTCGTAATGGCACGGAATTGCGATCTTCGGCTGGATCGCTTTCACGATCTGAGCAGCATTCATGTGATGTAAATTGTGGAAACCGCCATTTATGCAAATCGCACATACGTCGGCACCGCGCGGAAGTAGTTCATTGAGCAAGTCACAGTAGGCGGTATCTCCGGTATTGTAGAACGTGATTCCATTCGCGAACTCAAGCAAAACTGTGATTCAGATCCGTATTGTCCGTGGGCAGGGCAAAGGTGCCATCCGCAAATCATTTACGAGAGGTGGAACAACCCTGGCGGTGAACGATAATAGAGACAGCCGTGGCGAGCAACCCAGTTTATCTAGAGATCGTTGATTTCTTCGCATCTGGTACGACACCGCAAACTGTCCTAGATTTCCAACCATCGGCCGCCGCGCAGCAGCGTGCCCTTGAGCTGCTCGAACTTGCCAAGGAGTATCGATTAACTGCGGAGCAGGAATCTGAGTTGGAGCACTTCACGGAATTGGAACATATCCTTCGGATGGCCAAGGCCCGCGCGCGCCAGATTCTCGCTGTCAAGTAGTGACCTGGCCCGAATCCGTACGCAGGCTGGTTGAATCACGCGCGCTGGGGTGCTGCGAGTATTGCCTTCTTCAGCAAGCCGACGCTGGTCTCCCGCATCAAATTGATCATGTGATTAGCCGAAAACATGGCGGAACAGGGCACCCGGACAACTTAGCTCTCGCTTGCTATCTGTGTAACCGGTATAAAGGAAGCGACATCGCTTCGATTCATCCCGGCACCGGGGAGCTAGTGCGCTTGTTTCACCCCCGTCAAGATCGTTGGGCAGAGCATTTTCGCATTGCTGGTTCCATCATAGAGCCGCTCACGACAATCGGAGTTGCTACATCTCATCTGCTGCGGCTAAATATCCCAGCCCGGGTGGTCGAGCGGCAAGCGCTACAAGGTTTGGATCGGTACCCTCGGTCGTGAAGGGATGGACTCCAAACGTGGGTGCAGACAGTCACTTGACAATTTCCAAAGCCAAATGCCCAAAAACGAGCCAAAAAAACGGGCTTTCGGACACAGGTACATGATCGGCAACAGACAGTATGACAACTACAGTTCAGCCGTCGATTTGCTGACGCTTGTTGCCGGGGTCGACCCCTAAGCGTCACTGAGACCCCGGAGTCTGGCCATACACACGATCATCAATTGGTCACTCGATCGCTTCGGACACCTGGCCCGTATAGTGCCGACCCCGAATACGACGAAGCGACGAGTTCCGAGTCACGTGAGAAAGATATACGAGCAGGCCGAAATTTGCTGAATCGCCCTCACGTCAGAACGCCTCATGTTCACTGTCGCCTACCAACGTTTTATTGTTTCTGCTTTGTGTCTCAGGACTTATAGTCGAGTAGTGCTGTGCGCTTTGCCCTGGAGCTTCTTTCCCGTCAACTTGACTTGGCTGTGTTCGCATTTGCTTCCATTGCTTTTTCTTCCTTCTGGTCGGCACAGCATCGGGGGTAAGACCCCGCGCCCTGGCGGACTGCACTCTTCAGTTCTAAAGCCCTTCAGGTTTCGGTTTCCATCCGACATTGCCGGCGGAACGCGCGCCTTTTGAACAACACAAACAATGTCGCCCGGACCCTCGCGAAAAACTGCCTCGCTGGCCTGGGGAGCGGACCCACTCGCTCTCGGGTGCCCGACAGAAGGGCGAGAAAAGGAGAATCGCAAATGTACAAGAATGCAGTCAACTTAATTGGTTTCCTCGGAAAAGACGCTGAAGCCAAAGCCGCTCAGGACAACAGCACGAATTTCACCGTGCTCAGCCTGGCGACAAAGGAGAGCTGGAAAAACAAAACAGACGAATGAATGGGAATCAGCTCCCAAGAGCGGGAGTGGCAGCAGAGCACATCGCTCCGGACAGAAACGAACGTCTGCCTAGCTCGAGCCTAATAGTGAACTTGACAAGGAGAACTCCTTTACGTTGGATCACAGGATTACTCAGTAACTTGAATGAGAATCTTACGGAACCGGGACGGCTCAGCGCTCCATTCGCGCAGCGCCTCACCAGCTTCGGCGAGCGGCACGATCTTACTAATGGCACGGGCGACCGGGAACTCACGGGCCTCAAGCATATCGATTACCGCCTGGAAGTCTCCACGCAAGGCGTTTCTCGAACCCAAAACATCGAGTTCTTTTAACACAAAGAGCCGCGTCTCGTAACAGACAGGCTCTTTGGCGTAGCCAATGTACACCACTCTTCCACAAAAGGCCGTCTCCTCGACGGCCGAACGAAAGGTGGACGGCAGCCCGATCGCCTCAATCGTGACATTCGGCCCACGTCCGGTAGTAAGCTCCTGTAAGCGCTCGTGCAACGGTTCGCGGCTGGAATTCACTGTGACCTTCGCGCCGGCTGCCGCTGCCAGCGAAAGCTTCTCATCGTCAACGTCGATGGCGATCACCGTCGCACCTCGGCGCGCAGCTCCCGATATTGCGCCTAGCCCCACACCACCACAGCCGAAAACGGCAACGTTGTCCTCCGCGCTCACCCGTCCGCGCGATACGGCATGAAAGCCGATGGTTAAGGGCTCGACGAGTGCGAGTTCTTGCAGATTGAGACCGACGGCGGAGAAGATCTTGTCACGCGGTACCGCAATGAACTCGGCCAGGGCGCCATCGCGCTGCACTCCGAAGGTCTGGTTGTATTGACATGCATTCGGCCGTCCTGCGAAACAGGAACAACACGAGCCGCAGCTCGTATAAGGTGATACGGTTACACCGGTTCCGGCGGCGAGTCCAGAAGGGCCATCGGAGGTTTCCACTCTGGCGGCAATCTCGTGCCCAAGGATTCTGGGGTAAGTGACTAATGGGTTCTTCCCCCGAAACGTATTCAGATCCGAGCCGCACATTCCGACCATCTGAATGCGTAGAATCACGTCGCCGGGTTTGGGCTCCGGCACAGGGACATCTACTATCCTGGCTTGCCACGGTCCGGTAATCTGAAGCGCCTTCATTGAACTTGCTGCCGGGCTTCGTAACACAGCCGTGAATTGGCATTCTCTTTCCGGCCGGAAGGCCAAACTATATCCTTCGCGGGAGCGACCACCTCTTCGATCTTCGCGACGAAAGTCGGGCTCAGCTCTAAGTCCAGTGCTTTTACATTGGTATCCACCTCTTCACGAGTGGACATTCCTACCAGGGTGGATGCAATGTACGGATGCTCGATACAAAAGCTGAGAGCCACGATGGCGGGGTTGAATGTGCACTCACGGCATAACTCGACCACGGCCGCTGCTGCCCGCCGGACGTTGCTCGGCGCCGGATGCCAGTCCGGTATCTTTGACCCTGACAGCAGCCCCATGTGAAGAGGGGAGGCATTGATCAGGCCAATTCCTTTTGCCCTTGTGAACGGTGCAAGACACGCATCGAGGTCGGTCACGAGCAGGTTGTAATGGCAATACGAGAGAATTGTGTCGACTCGCTCGCGTTCTGCAACTGAAACGAGCATTCGAAGCGGGTAACCGGTAACCCCGATGTACCTCGCCTTGCCGGATCGCTGAATTTCCCGAAGAGCAGGAAGCGTTTCATTGATGATTTGATCACAGTCTGCAAACTCGATGTCATGTGCCTGGAAAAGATCTACGTAATCGGTTTGCAAGCGAACGAGTGACTCGTCGATGCTGCGCCGGATTCTCGGTGCAGAGAAATCGAACGAGTCAGCCCCGTAGCGACCGCATTTTGTCGCGAGAACGACCTTAGTGCGGCGGCCGACGAGGGCCTTGCCGAGGCGCTCCTCCGCCAGCGTATTGCCGTAATAGGGAGACACGTCGAAGAAGTTGATACCGAGATCGATGGCTCTATGAACAGCCGTAACACCTGCAGCCGGGTCAGTCGTGCCGAAGACATCGCCGAGCGGAGACGCGCCAAACCCGATCCGGGAGACAGCTAAGCCCGTTTTTCCAAGCGCTCCATACAGCATGCCGGCAAGGGTCAGATTGCCACATCAGCCGTCGGGTGTCAATGCGAAATCGTTAAAGTTATCGAGAACCGCAGGCGCTATGCTGCCGATGCGAGTGCTTGACTGGCGCACAACCAGCTTCGGTTGGATCACAATCTGCTTGGGAGGAGGCATTGACTTGGCCTGAACAAGGGAAAGCGCGAGTTCGGCGGACTGGCGACCGAGGGATATGCTGTCCTGGTCGATTGTGCTCAGGGGAACACGCAGTGCCGCGGCATACCGGACGTTTCCCACGCCGATAATGGCGATATCTTCGGGAATCCCGAGGCCCGCGTCGAGGATAGCCTGCATTGCTCCCAGCGCTATGGGGTCGTTGTTGCAGAAGATTCCATCCGGCCTCACCGGGAGATCCAGCAATTGCTTGGTCGCTCTATATCCTGTTACGTCGCCCGAGTCGTCCGAATGCGGCTGGCACAATATGTAGTCGCTCGAGACCGGCAGACCGTCGGAAGCAAGCGCGCCCCGATATCCTTCCAGGCGCTCGATGGCTGTGCTGACGTGCTGGCCGCCCACATACGCGACGCGCCTGCATCCGTTCTGCAGGAGGTGCTCGGTCGCCATCCGCCCGATCGCCAGATCATCCGTACCCACAAAGTTTGCAGGCAGTCCGGTGAATTTGCGATCCACAAGGACATACGGGCGCTGCTGCTCTTCGACCTTTCTAAAGCTTTCGACGGTCCACTGTGTGGATGCGATTAGAAGTACGTCAAGGCGGCGGGCCAACATCTGCCCGATCTCCTGTTTTTCAAGACCGGGATCCTCCTCTGAAGACGCGATGACCAGTCCGTAGCCTTTGGCCCACAGTACCGAAGAAAGACCCTTTGCGAGCTCAGCGAAAAACGGATGTACAAGATCCGGGACAATCAAGCCCATCAAATGACTTCGTCCCGTGACCAGAGCACGAGCGGCAAGGTTCGGCTGATAGTTCAGCTCCTTGATACGTTTCAGGACGCGGTCACGGGTTTCCGCGCTGATGTCCTCATGGTTGCGGAGAACCTTTGAAACGGTTACGACAGAGACGCCCAGGTCCCGTGCAATGTCTTTCAGGCGTGTTGCCACTAGCACGAGTATGTCAGGGAGCCGGTAACAACAGTGAAGATCATCCTCCTCGCCCGTTTCAGTTATCGTTAACTGATATGATCTGCTCGACGCGATCTTAACGCATGAATCTCAAAGCAACTACTCTTCTCCTTTCCGCTCTTGCCGTCGGAACTGTTCTGCTCGCGACGGGGCAGACCCCAAACGCGGATGACCTGAGCTGGCAGAAGGCAATCCAGAAATACGACGCCATGCGGCAATCCATACTACAGCGGGTCGATGAGGAAGCAAACGAAGGTCCTTTCAAGCCCAATTGGGAATCGTTGAAGGGGTATGAGATTCCCGGATGGTATCAGGATGCGAAATTCGGCATATTCATCCATTGGGGAGTCTACGCGGTTCCCGCGTTCGACAGCGAGTGGTACCCACGAAACATGTATCTACCGGGCACCAAGGTATTCCAGCAACATATCGCGAGCTACGGTCCCCAAACGCAATTCGGATACAAAGACTTCATCCCGAAATTCACGGCGAACAAATTCGATGCAAAAACTTGGGCCGACCTGTTCCGCCGCGGCGGTGCAAAGTTCGTGGTTCCGGTTGCCGAGCACCACGACGGGTTCGCGATGTACGATTCCGGGCTGAGCGACTGGACCGCAAAGAAAATGGGACCCAAACGTGACGTTGCCGGTGAACTGGCAACTGCGGTGCGTGCCGACGGGCTTCATTTCGGAGCCTCCACCCACCGCGCCGAACACTACTTCTTTATGAACGGCGGGCGCAGTTTTCCGTCCGATGTGCAGGATCCTAAATACGCCGCTTTTTATGGGCCGGCGCACGCCGGACCCAGCGATGCAAACAAGTTCGATGGGCACCCGGATAGCGCGTATCTGGACGACTGGTTGGCGCGGACAGCGGAAATCATCACTAAGTATCATCCCGCAGTCCTCTGGTTCGACTGGTGGATCAACACGAAGGAGTTTGAGCCGTATCTGAAGCGCCTGGCAGCGTTCTACTACAACGATGCCGCGAAGAACAGCTATCCCGCGGCGATCAATTACAAGTTCAACGCTTTTCCGGAGGGCGCCGCCGTGCTCGACATCGAGCGCGGGCAACTAGACACGGGGCGCAAGCTGCTATGGCAGACGGACACGTCCATCAGTATCAAGTCGTGGGGGTACATCAAAGGAGACACTTTCCGCTCTCCCGAGTCGCTGATTCAGCAACTGGTTGACATCGTCAGTAAGAACGGGTGCCTGCTGCTCAACGTCGGGCCGCAGCCGGACGGAACGATACCGGTCGAAGCGCAGCAGATTCTTCTCGACATGGGCCCGTGGCTGGAGGTAAATGGAGAGGCCATCTACGGCACTCGTCCATGGACCGTTTACGGTGAGGGTCCGACGAAGGTGAAGGGCGGATCGTTCAACGATACGGCCGTCAAGGGCTATAGTGCGCAGGACATCCGATTTACCTCGAAGGGCGATAATCTCTATGCGATTGCCATGGGCTGGCCTGAAGACGGTAAGCTCACCATCACATCGCTTGCTCAGGGTGGCGCAAACGGCGACTTCACTATCGGATCGGTGAAATTGCTTGGCTCCGGCGCGAATATTCGATTCACGCGGGATGCAGGCGGCTTGCATCTGCAACTCCCCGCCAAAACGGGCGAGTACGCGTATGTGTTTAGAATTTCGAAATGATGCGGCTCGCGCGGCAACCAATCGATCACGATGGCGGGAGAACGTCCGCCTGATTCACGCGGATTCGAGAATCAAATTGGCGTACTGCGTAGTGTCTCCCGTCCGGATCAGGCCGATTGCGTGCGGAACACGTTCCTTGAACTCGCTGTGGGCCTCCATTGTGATAGGCACGTTCCCCAGCACGTCCGCCAGCGCCTGAACGGTTTCCGGCGAGTTAGATATTCGGAATTCCTGAGCATGAAACACGCGGCCCATGACAAAGTTCGCCTGAATCGCGCGCAGGACATCCAGCACCTTGGGAACATCATCCACTAACGAAATATCGATTGTTTCAATCTGCGGCCAAAAAGGAAAGCCGCGGTCGGCAATCACGAGCGTGTTGGTGTGGCGAACCCGGCTCAGCAGCGAGTTGATCGCCGGGTTGAGTATGCCGGTCTTCAGCATGATCGTTATCCCTGTTGGCGCTCGGGGACGTGCATGCGCCGTCCGAGGACAGCAAAAGCCATTACGACGATGTAGCAAATCAGCGGAACCACGATCACCTCGGCCATGCTCCTGGTCGCTTCTGCTATCAGTCCCATCAGAGGTGTAAATACCGCGCCGCCGATGATGGCCATTACCAGAAGTGACCCGCCCAGCTTCGTCTCAGGCCCCAGTCCCCGCAAGCCAAGGCCGAAGATGGTCGGGAACATGATGAACATGAAAAAGCTATTCAGGAAGATTGCCCAGATTCCGACACAGCCGGGCAGCGCGATGCCCAAGAGTACGAGCGTAAAATTCGCGATGGCGTACAAGCCCATCAGCCGGCTGGGCGTAATGAACTGCATCAGCCAGGTTGCGGCGAACCGTCCGACGGTGAAGGCAACTAAAGTGCCGGTCAGGAAATAACCGGCTACCTTGTCGGGCTCGGCCATAGTCCTCGACATACGAGATAAAGTAGCTCCATGTTCCGACCTGCGCTCCCACGTAGAAGAATTGGGCAAGAACAGCGAAAAGGAAATGAGGGTAGCGGAACAGATTACGGAATGAACCGTGGTCTCGCTCGCGGCCCGCGCTTGCTTCCTCGCCGACGCGCGGGAAGGGAGTTCGGATGATGAGGATCGCCCAGAGCAATACAACCACGCCCAACACGAGATAGGGAGCTATCACCCGCATCGTCTCGCTGCGAAGGACAGCTTGATATCGACCTGCTGCCTTCAATGACGCTATTTTGGCGGGCGAGAGACTGTTGTTGGAGAAGATGAAGACGGTGCCGATAATGACGCCACAGATTGAGCCGAGCGGGTTAAAGGCTTGCGAAAAGTTCAGACGCCGCTCGGCCGTGTCCGGATCGCCGATCTGAGCAATGAACGGACTGGCGCCAGTTTCGAGAAACGCCAGTCCGCTGGGGATGACGAAGAGTGCAAACAGGAAGAACGAATAGCTTTGATTCGCCGCGGCCGGCCAGAATAGAAACGCGCCGGCACTGTACAGCAGCAATCCCGTTACGAGTCCCGACTTGTACCCTGAGCTCCGCATGAGAAACGCAGCGGGCATCGAAAGCAGAAAGTAGCCGAGATAGAACCCAGATTGGACCAAACCTGCCTGCAACCTGATAAGCTCGAACGATTTCATGAACTGCCGAATGAGGACATCGTTTAGATTGTTCGGGATGCCCCAAAGAAAGAAGAGCGCGGTGACGAGGATGAACGGAATCACAGTGTCGCGCGAGAACAGTTTGTGATGAACCCTATCGCTGCGCTGGGTGGAGGAGAATATTGGGGGATTTAGCACCGCATTTCACCCGACCAAGATCGGCTAGATGTGGCGAATCGAAAACCTACCAAGCTTTTTTGTGACATCGGTCATCATTCGCGATCCTCACACCGCCATCGAGCGGCTCTTCAGTATTAAGGACATGCAATCCGTATACCCGGCGTGCTGTACCGCCGAGAATTGCTTCCTGCTCAGCGTCGGACAGCGCGCCGATCTGTTCGGCAACGAGCTTGAACCATTCACAGTACGTCGTCGCAACCAGGCAAACCGGCCAATCGGAAGCAAACATGAGCCGCTGGGGCCCGAATGCGTCCAGCACGGTCTCGAGGTAAGGGGCTAGATCGCCCTTCGTCCAGGCGCTGTGGTCGGCTTCAGTCACCAATCCAGAGAGCTTGCAATAAACGTTCGGGCGCTCGGCCAAACGGCGGATGTTCTCGCGCCAGGGCGACATGACGCGATCTCGAATGCGTGGTTTTCCAATGTGGTCAAGTACAAAAATCTGATGCGGGTGGCCGTCCACAAATGCTATCGTTTGCGGCAACTGACGCTCGAAAATGAGAATGTCGTATACGAGCCCCAACGCGGATAGGGCGTCAATGCCGTGGTTGAAATCAGCCCCGAGCATATACGCGTCAGCTTCTCCTTGCAAGACGTGGCGAACCGCCTTGAGTCGGCCTCGTTCCATCAACGACGCGAGAGTGTCCGCCACGTCACGCGCAACGAGAGGAACCCAACCGACAACGCCGCCGATGAAGCTATGCGCGGAACTCAGCTCCAGCAGCCACCGAGTCTCTTCAAGCGTTTGCCTGGCCTGCACCGAAACGACGCTGTCGACCCCGCAGCTTCGAATGGCCTGCTCGAGGTCCTCGGGAAGATAGTCTCTGCGGATCAGGCGCATGGCGTCATCGATCCAGTCGTACTCGTGTGGCGTATATTTCCAGAAATGGTGATGAGTATCGATACGCAGCGATTGGCTATTGGGTTCCATGGTCACGAGCGCGCGGCAGACGTAGGTTTGGCAAGCAAGGCTAGCTGCAGTTACCGGATCGCCGCGGCGGCCGTCAGGCGTACTATGCCACAGCATACTTCAGATCGCAACAGTTAACGGTAACGGGAGCCATTTCCGGTCGCCCCCGACCGTCGCGGCTGCGGTTTACTTCTTTGTACGAGGCAAACGGGCATTTGTCCTCAATTCTGAATCCGAATGATTAAGTGGCCACCACACGCCTCGCTCAATCTATACACAAATCTGTCAACGAGCCGGTTCCTTCACTTTGAGCACCTGGTTTGCGGGTACATTCTTCAACTCTTGAACGATTCCGGATGACCAGTGAATTTCGATTCGGTCGGCGACGGTATCCGGACCGAGACCGAAATGAACGGGGCCGAAACTCGAGGATGCGTAACCTACGCTGGAGGTCATGTGGTTGTATTGCGTGCCGGTCTTAGTCACGAGCTTAATGCGAGAACCGATGCCATCGCGGTTGCTCTTCGTACCTTGGAGCGCGATATCGAGCCAGTGACCGGCGCCGCTGGTGCGGTTCATCCAGATCTCGGCGTTGCTCGAAAGCGCCGTCGCTACGACGTCCACGCGGCCGTCGCCGTCGAAATCGCCGAACGCGCAGCCGCGATGACGAGCAGCTGGATTCGCGTTCAGGCCGGCTTCTTCCGTCAGCGGCTGCCATTTGCCGCTGCTGCCCAGGTTCCGGAATAGGGTGTTGTGCTGGGTGACGGGCCTGCCGGTCTTGGACTGGGATTCGACGTCGCCGCGAGTCACAAAGAGATCTTTCCAGCCGTCGTTATCGAAGTCATAGAGAGCCGCCCCGAAGCCAGACATAGAACGACTTTCAGCTCGCATGCCGCTGCTTGAAGTGACGTCCTTGAAATTGCCTTTGGCGGTGTTTTGAAACAGAGGGAATGTTTGATTGACCAGCGCAACAAGAGCAATATCGGGATAACCGTCGTTGTTGAAGTCGCGAAAATCGAGGCCCATGCCGGAGACAAGCTGGCCGTCTTCGGGCAATACAACTCCGGCCGGAAAAGCGACCTCCTCGAACTTGGTGCCTAAGTTATGAAACAGGAAATTGTAGTAGGCATCATTGGTGACAAACAAATCAGGTTTGCCGTCCAGGTCATAATCGGCGACGCCGATGCCCATGCCCTTCCCGGCATAATCGCGCAAGCCCCATTGCGCGGAAACGTCCTCGAAGCTCCCGTCCCCTTTATTGAGAAATAGCTGGTCGGGCATTCCTTTGTAAAAGCGCGGGTGGCAGTAATCGGCCACACCATCTGCTGAGCAGAGCGCCTTTGAAGTATAAGTCCATTGCAGGTAATTAATAATGACCAGGTCGAGAAGACCGTCGTTGTTTACGTCCACCCAAGCAGCGGCCACGCTCCAAATCGGGCCGTATTGCGGATCAATTGCGTGATCGAGGCCGGCCTTCGCGGTGACGTCGGTAAACTTTCCGTCGCCCTGGTTGTGATAGAGCGTATTGCCGTGAACGCCAGCGACGAAGATGTCCGGATTGCCGTCATTGTCATAGTCCGCAACGGCCACTCCGATGTCGTACCCTTTACCTGCCAGGCCGGCAGCCTCGGTGACATCCGTGAAAACGCCATTGCCGTCATTCCTGAAGAGGCGATTACGATATTTGGGCGCGTTCTTTTGAAGCGTGGCAATATCAGCGCCGTTCGTGAAGAAAAGGTCCGGTCGGCCGTCATGGTTGTAGTCGAAGACTGCGACGCCTCCGGGCATGGTTTCCGGCGCATTGCGCGCTGCTGACTCGTCGTTTTCAAGGCGAAATGCAATGGGTTTGAAGTCGAAGTGGATCTGGCACTTGGGTTGTTGCGCAATGCCAAGAACGAGTGCGCCACCGAGGAGGACAGCAGCCGCCGCGCTTGTGCAAAAAACACTCGCCGAAAGCATAGTTTCAGCGTAATGTAGCGATTTTGGCGACGACGACCGGAACCGGGGTAGCGCCCCATCTATCTTCCCCCGGTCAGTCACAATGGGCGAGCAACCGCGATTCGCATTATGGCGGGTACTCTGTCATTGGGTGAACACCGCGGCGCAGAGCCGCCCACGAAAGGAGTTGGTCGCATGTCTAACCGGACGAGCTGAGGCCACTGCGGGTTCCCGAACTGGCGCACGAAGCCTTCGTGCGCGTGAAGACGCCAAAGAAGATCAGCAGCGACCTCGGCAACGGTTGCCGTAAGCTTCCGCTGCAACACAGCTGGAGATCGCCGGAGGGGATCTAAAAGAGGATCAAGAAACAAATGTATTCGCTGAAGCTACAGGTGCATTCGAGCATGCAGCTTCCAAGCCCCAGTTCTGGATTACGTGCCCGAAGTGGAACATGCCGCCTGGAGCGGCTGGGAAAAGCCATCGATTGATGAGACAGCCATTCCAGCTAGCGAAATCTAGGAAGTCCTTGTCGCCGTATCCCTATTGCGCGGTATAGCTAGTTCCCCGCCAATCGTAATCGCTTGATCGGCTTTCGAGAGCAGCTTTGACGAGATGTGGGCTGCGAGGGGCAACGGCGACGTGTATGGTAATTGTTACGCCTTTGTTTATAAGAATCGTTCTATGCGAGAGAGCGTTGGCGGTAAGCGCGGGGGGTCGTTCCGACTAAGGCGCGGAACATTTTGCCGAAATGACTTTGACTACAAAACCCCATCTGTTGGCTGATTTCCGCGATCGGAATTTCCTTGTTCGTCAGCAGACACTGTGCTTTTGCGATTCGGAAACTCGTAGAATACGCCCTGAAGGTCTGTCCGACGGTGAGTTTGAACAATCTCATAAAATGCGAGCAACTCATGGCACATAAGTGAGCTGCGTCTTCGACTTTGATGGGTTCCGCCAAACCCTGCTCCAGAAGCTCAAATGCCGGCTGTAAGCGTTCTAGGTTTCTTCGCTCAAGGTCTAACATATCGAGCGATCCGACACATCTTGAATAATGCTTGAAAAGCATGAAAAGGATCATCTTCAAATAGGTTCTTATCGCCATGCGCTTAAGCAGTGTGTGCGCGGGGAGCTCCCGATGAATCTTCAGGATCAGCTCGAATATCTCTCTTGATTTTTGGGAGCTCGGAATCACATGTGGAAAATTAGCCTTCTGAGCTAGAAAAGGGCTTAGATAATACTCTTCTTCGCCGGCGGCTCTTCCCGAGCGCACAATTTCTGGATGGAAGTTCAGCGAGACAACCCTGAGACCGGGGTATGGCTCGTGCAGCAGTCGATGGTAAACATTAGGCCCGATCACGACGAGATAGCCCGGTTTGGCAGGAAGAATGCGATCGCGAACCTGGATACTTGCCTTACCAGAGTACATATAAATGATTTCGAAGAAGTCATGGCGATTCAAACGTACGAGTCTGGACCCTGACGCTTTTTGGAAGCTGACATCGATGGGAAAGGAGGGGTCAAACGGGTAAACCGTGAGTCCCTCAACGTTGATTCTTGGTTCCGTGAATCTATAGAGCCCCTTCCAGGCAAAGTGGCCGTTTTTCATTTTCGTTGCCGCATCCATCGCGAGTGACACGAACGTGGCGAGCTTTCCGCGCTATTCGCTTTATTGCGATTCATCTGGTAGGTTCCCGCTGTCGCGCTCCTTGAATAGGGCTTGCATATTCCCCTTTGGGATTTCGCTTGCGAGGAGACGCGCGCGATTCATTTCTGCGTTGGCCTCGGCGTGCCGCCCAGCCTCGAGATACGCACGGGCCAATTGGTAATGGTACGTGCTACTGTTCGGCGAAAGAGCCACAGCCCTCCGGAGCACTGCAATCCCGCGCTTTTCGTCTCCAATTTTTAGATACGATCGGCCAAGAGTTGCAAGCAGCTCATGTGCATCCGGGCTGTAGGTAATGCCTTTTTCGAGAACGGCGATAGCTGCGCGCGCATCACCTTTCTCGAGCCGAATCTCACCAAGCTCTTCGTACGCTGAGCGATTGGTGGGGATGCATTCGATCTCTCTCTCGAATTCGGCGGAAGCCAATTCGAGCTGCCCGAGCTGCCGGCGTAATACTCCGAGATAGTAGTGCGCAAAGGGGAGAACCCCGTTTGCGGCAGCTTTTTCGAGTTCCGCTGCTGCCCTGTCATTCTGACCCAGCGCCAAGTAAGCTTTGCCGAGGAGCAAATGGAGATGCGGCGTATCCCGACCTGCTTCGACCATGCGTTCAAAAATCCGTAATGAATCGCCCGTCCGATGCAACATTCCATAGCTTGTCCCCAACATAAAAAGAAAATCGAGATCGTTCTGTTCGTAAGGCAAAAGCGGTTCGAATGCTGCGACCGCCTCGGCGAACTCATCCCACATGAAGTGGCAGACACCCTTGAGGTAACGTGCTTGAACGTTCGTCGAGTCTGAAGCAAGAACATCTCCAAAGTAGGCTTCGGCCTGCTTGAATTCGTGCGTGCGAAAATATGCGAGTCCGAGGTTCAGGCGAATACCGGCCACACTGGGTGCCAGCGCTTTGGCTTTGAGAAACGCTTGGATTGCCTCATCGACTCTACCGGACCTCATGTAGACTACTCCGAGATCGGAATACACCGCAGCTGAGCGTATGCCGAGCTTTACAAGCTGGTTGTAATCCTCTTCCGCAGTCGCGTACTCGCCCGAAGCAAGTGCGCCCTGGGCATGCTCGGCGATGCGCTTGGCATTGTTCAAAGCGCTTGATTGAAGGACCGGCTCGGACGCCACCGAGCTCTGGGGCGGGGAGGCCTGGCCGAACAGCGTCGGAGCGGACGATAAAACGGAAAGAAAAATAACGACAAACTTCCGTATCGTTGCGCGGACCATTTTTGGCAAACGGAGCACCCTCCCGAGTTATAGCGCTATGTTACTACTTGAACCGACACAGTAGCCACCGGCGTTCGTGCGCTTCTTCACCCCCTTTCCGCCGCGGCCAGAAGCTTCTTACGGTAGCATCGATCAAACGGTTTCTCGAGCGCCTCCGGGCCGGGCCACGATAGTTTCGTGACAAAAAATTGTGATCACATTATAGACGTACTTCGCCACCGCGCGTATATTACATGAGACGTGCTTCAGGCCCGAATCGATCGGTAAGGAGTTGCTATGAGGTTGCTGTACGCGTGTCTGATCGCTCTGCTCTCGATACCCTTCTACGTTTCAGCGCAAAGTCAAGCCACAATTGTCGGCACCGTGACGGATCCAAGCGGAGCCGTCATTCCGAACGTCAACATTGCGGTGTCGAACGAAGCCGTGGGTTTTCGCCGTACCTATAAATCCAACAATGCGGGCGAATATACCGCAACACCAATTCCGCTCGGAAATTACACTGTACTGGCGGAAGCGCCGGGTTTTCAGTCGATCCGGCAAACAGGGATTACGTTGAACGCCGGCCAGACCTTGCGCGTCGATCTGCAACTGAAAGTTGGCACGGAAACGCAACAGATTACGGTCCAAGGCAACACTACCAAAGTGGAAACCGACACGGCTGCAATATCCGGAGTGGTTGTGGGAAGGCAAATCGACGAGTTGAGCATACCCTCGAGAAACTTCGTCAATCTCGCGTTGCTTATTCCGGGAGCAGCACCGCTTGGTGGGGGCTTCGACGCTAACTCTGTCAGCGATCTCGCGACCGACACGCTTCCGGTGAACGGCCTTCCGGGAAACATGAACAACTGGGAGGTAGACGGAATCAATAACGTTGACCAAGGATCGGGCAGCGATTCTCTCCAGATATACCCGAGCCTCGAATCTATCGCTGAGTTTCGAGTCTCTACCTCGAACTATAGCGCCGAGTACGCCAAATCCGGCTCCGCCATGATTGAAGTCGTTACGAAGTCCGGTACTGACAAGTTTCACGGCAGCGCCTTTGAATTCATCCGAAACAATGCCTTGAACGCAACAGACTGGTTCCTAAACCGAGCAGGTCAGCCAAAAGCATCACTCAAGCACAATAACTTTGGCTTTACATTCGGCGGTCCGTTCTATATCCCAGGGCATTACAACACGAATAAGCAGAAGACGTTCTTCTTCGTTTCCGAAGAGTGGCGACGTTATCGCGACGGAACCATCATCAACGCCAAAGTGCCATCCTTGCGCGAGCGCAAGGGTGATTTCAGCGAATGTGATCCGAAATCTCCCAATTACAACGAGATCGTCGCCTCAGGTTGCCAGATCCCGAATAACCCGGCCACAGGGGCGCCTTTTCCGGGCAACACTGTGCCCGTTGATCCGTCTGCGCTAACGTTGCTGAACGCCTTAGTGCCTTTGCCGAACAATGGGCCGATCACTTATACGAAAGCTCCATCGCTGCCGACTAACTTTCGGGAAGACGGTTTCCGTGTGGACCACAACCTTACCGATAAGGCTCGCATCTTTCTCCGCTACACGCAGGACGGCTACCAGCAAGTGTTTGTGCCGACACTTTGGACCTCCTCCGAGTTCGGCACCGTGCAGACGCCGCTGAGTATTCCAGCAAAAAACGCAGTCATGCATCTTACGAACACCTTCCGTCCAGATCTAGTGAACGAGTTCATTTTCGGTTATTCCACAGACAACTGGACGGGAAGTTCAGCTGTCGGCACGGATTCCGTATCGGGATCCATCGTTAAACCCACTGGCTTTGGAATTGCCAGCATCTTCCCGGCAGCGAACTCTGGTCCTTTGCTGCCCGCGATATCGGTCCAAGGGGGAGGTCCCTCTTTTTCCGAAGACACGGGTTATCCGTATTGGTATGAAAATCCCGCGTTCACCGTCAAGGACAATGTGGTGTGGACGCGGGGCAAACACCTACTCAAATTTGGCATTTTTATCTTTAAAGACGAATTAAATCACGTCGTACCAAACGGAGGATTCGACAGTCAGGGAGTCTTGTCGTTCAGCGATTCCTCCGCAGTCACGACTGGGAACGCTCTGGCGGACATGTACCTCGGCAGAATCGCTTCGTATTCACAAACCGGACTGGTCACCAATGGCCAGCTCGTTGGTGGATTTGCAAGTGGGCATTACCGGCAAACCGACGTGGAACCCTACATCCAAGACGATTGGAGGGTTTCGTCGAAGCTCACGCTGAATCTTGGGCTTCGGTATTATTTTGTGACTCCCTGGGTAGACCGAACGAACCCCACCGTGGCGGCCATTTTCGTTCCCAGTCAATACAATCCCTCCCTTCAGGCCCAGCTCGACGCCGCGGGCAACATCATCCCTGGATCGGGCCAGAACTGGCTCACTTATGGCAACGGACTCATCCAATGTGGCACCCACTCGATACCGAAGGGTTGTATAACTTTACCCAAGCTCAACTTCTCGCCGCGCTTTGGCTTTGCCTGGGATCCGACGGGAAGAGGCAAAACGGTTCTGCGCGGCGGTTATGCCTACAGCTACGATACGAGCAACGCGCACATGACTGCAGCTAACCGCTATGGCGGACCGCCAGTCATCGGCACTCTGATGGCCTCAAACATCAATGGCTTTGACAATGTGGTACCCGGCGCATTAGCCCCAGTTTTCGCAACGGACCTCCCTCTACACCAGTCGCTGCCGCAGATCCAGCATTTCAGTTTGGGTGTGCAGCGGGAGCTTTGGGACAAGAGCGTCCTCGCTGTGAGCTATGTCGGCACCCTCGGTCGTCATCTTCAGATGATTCGGAACATCAACCAGGTTCCGGTGGGAGCAGGGATTCAGAACGTACCGGCGCTCGCCGGAACCGCGGGTTGCGACGCTGCCGGCAACTGCAATGTGCAACATATTCTGATGAACACGCTCGAACCCGCTACATTCTTTGCGCCGTATCGAGGCTACACTCAGATCAACGAAGCTGTTGCGGCCGCAAATTCGAACTATAACTCCTTACAGGTTGATTTCCGTCACAATGTGGGTCACAATCTTCTGCTTCAAGTCTTCTACACCTGGTCCCATGCACTGGACAACGTCTTCGGTGGCGGAGGAACGGGAACCCAGTCAACAGGCATCAATGACTACGACGCGAAGCGATGGTATGGAAATTCATCGATAAATCAGGCTCAAGTATTCAGCATGAACTACGTCTATGCTCTTCCATTCTTCACTCATTCCAGCAGCCGGTTTGCACGTGGGGTGCTCGGAGGATGGCAATTGAGTGGAGTCACTACTTTCAGCTACGGTCCGCCACTCAACTTTACATGTGGGATCGCTGGCATGGCGAGCGGCGTAGGAGGAAATGTGCTGTGCAACGGCCTTGGCAATTTTGACGTGAAAAAGGGAGTTGTGAATGATCCCGAATTCGGCCCGACAACCACTTGGTTTGATCCCGCGACGATCGGACAGATCACCATACCCCAGCTCGCTGCCAATAACGAGCCAGGTATGTTCGGCTATCTCGGCAAGAACCCGATTAGAGGTCCCGGACGCAACAACTGGGATGTGGGTCTCACCAAGAATTTTGCGCTTCCGTGGTTTACAGAACGTTCCACGCTGCAGTTCCGCTGGGAGACGTTCAACACGTTCAACCATCCTCAGTGGAGCGCGGTCAGCCTCTTTTGTAGTCCGGTCACGGCTCCGGGACAACCTTGCAACGGGCCGAACAACATTGGTAACGGAGAAGTGAGTAGCGATTTTGGTCCTCGCGTCATGCAACTCGGCCTGAGATTAGTCTTCTAGCAAGTTTTGGTTCGCCCCAGCAACCGATCGAGCGGTTAAAGTTCCACGAAAAGCAGCGTTCGAGGACGACATGGAGTGAGGCAACAGCATCTCCTCCAAATGTTTTGGTCCGGGAAACGGAAAGGAGAAACACCGGATAGCTCGCGACCCGACATAGAGACATGGAAAGGCAATAGCAGCCGCTGACAAGCAAGCGGATAAAACACGGTGGTGACTCTGAAACAGAAAAAAGCAATTCCAAAAGGGACGAAACTCAGCGACATCCCCACGCCTTCTTTGTTGATGGATATGGACGCCATGGAGAGTAATCTCCGCCAGATGGCTGCGTTTTTTAATGGCAGCGGCCCGAAGCTACGGCCACACTTCAAGGCGCACCAAGTTTTGTCTCTTGCCAAAAGCCAGATGAAACATGGCGCGATTGGCGTGACCTGCGCGCGTCTCGATCAGGCTGAAAAACTCGTGAGCCAAGGAATCCACAGCATTCTCATCGCGAACGAGATTGCCGGGGAATCCAAAATCCGCGAGTTCATTGATCTCGGTCGCCGCGCCCCGGTGCTCGTAGCTGTCGATAACGCCGCGGTAGCACGCGACATGGCAAGGCTCGCAGGGAATCGGAGAGGAGAGGTAAACATTCTTGTCGACGTCGATGTAGGGTTGGCGCGTTGTGGCGTAACGCCCGGACAACCAGCTCTAGCTCTCACTAAGCTCATTCTTGAGAACGGACTCAATTTCCGTGGACTGATGGGATACGAGGGACAAGTAGCCCTTTCACCCGGACCGGAGAAGGATCGCGTTGTCTGTGAGACTCTAAGGCGACTGACAGAAACAAAGTCTCTGATCGAACAGGCCGGCATTCCGGTTGGAATCGTCAGTTGCGGAGGTAGCAGCGATTTCTCGATTGCCGCGAAGTGCCCCCAAGTCACGGAAATTCAGGCGGGTTCGTACTTATTGATGGACAGCTCTTACGAGCCGTTCGCACCCGAGTTCAGACCTAGTCTCAGCATTCTATCCACAGTGATTAGCAAGACCGGGGGAGAAAGAATCGTTGTGGACGCGGGTTTGAGAGCGATGAGCGGCCAACATGGACTTCCCTCTATTAAGGGAGCGCCGGGCCTTCGAACAAAAGCGCTGCATGTCGAGCACTCGATTTTCGAGATCGCAGATCCCGCGCTTCCCATCCAAGTGGGGGGCAAGATTGAGATATGCGTCCGGTTCCTCGATCAGACACTGGCTTTACATGATGATCTTTTCGCAGTGAGAAACGGGGAAGTCGAGGAAATGCTTCGGATCGAGCGCTGAACGGACTGAGTTATGGATCGACCTAAAACGAACCCCAGTTTCGTCTCTGCTCGAGAATTCGAGCAACTCTTCGAGCGCGTTTCGAACTGGGGACGGTGGGGCGCGGATGATGAACAAGGTACGTTGAACTATCTCAAACGCGAGCATGTTCGTGGCGGCGCTTCGCTTGTAAAATCGGGTCGCACAGTATCGCTTTCTTTGCCCATCAACACGACTGCCGGACCGGATAATCCTCGCCCTGCCGTGCATTACATGGTTAAAACGCATGAGTTTTGTCCGGCGCATGGAGAGCCGCGGTTTGCTGGAGATTATCTCGCGAGCGAACTTCATGGCGATTCACGAACGCATCTCGACGCGCTGTGCCATGTCTCTTATAAAGGAAAGCTTTACAACGGAAGATCATCCGAAAGCGTTACGTGCCGCGGCGCCAAGTCGATGGACATCACCGCGTACGCACACGGCATCGTGGGGCGGGGAGTTCTGCTTGATGTCCCCAGGTTCCGCGGCGTAAAGTGGCTCGAACCTGGCGAAGCAGTGACCTCCGAAGAAATCGAGGCGGTGGAGGAGTTCCAGGGTGTGCGGTTGTGTGAGGGAGATCTTTTTCTTTTTCGCACGGGGCACCATCGACGCCGGATCGAGTTGGGGCCGTGGAATGTGGAGGAGGCGCAGGCGGGACTACACGTGAATGTCATGCCCTTGCTTTACGACCGCAAAATCGCGGCGTTTCTGCCCGACGGGGACGGGGAAACTGTCCCGAGCAACGTTGAGGACGTTACGTATCCGGTGCATGCACTGCAGATTGCGTCCATGGGTATGGCGTGCGCGGACAATCTTCAGTTCGAGGAGTTGGTTCGGGTGTGCGAGGAGGTGAATCGCTGGACCTTCTTGGTAGTGGCCGCGCCGCTGCGCCTCCCACATGGGACTGGTTCGCTCTTCAACCCGATTGCGATTTTCTAATTTTTGGACGACCGAAGTGTGACATCCGTTTTCTGCTGTGGGTTTAGGCGCGAGAAGGAGACATCGATTTGGGGAAATTGGACGAAAGAATAGCGATCATCACTGGCGGCGGAAGCGGTATTGGAAAAGCCATTACACGCTCTTTTGCCAAAGAGGGAGCCAAGGTCGTCATCGCTGGAAGAAATTTCGAAAAGTTGAACGCAACCGCTCACGAAATCGCGATGGAGAGCGCGACAGTTGTTCCCATTCAAACAGATGTTACGCACGAGGCCCAGGTGAATTCTCTATTTGAACGAACCGTCGACCTTTTCGCGCGCGTCGACATTCTTGTAAACAACGCGGGCGCTATCGATGGAGCGCCGCTCGACGAAATGCCGGTCGAGACCTGGGACAGGGTGATCGCAACGAATTTGCGAGGCCCGTTTCTTTGCACGCGCTCAGCGATGCGCATTATGAAGACTCAGGGCGACGGGCGAATCCTTAATATAGGCAGCATTTCCGCTCAGCGCCCACGAGCTAACGCTGCGCCTTACGCCACAAGCAAGTTTGGCCTTTGGGGACTCACCTTAGTTACGGCCTTGGAGGGACGCGATCATGGAATCTCCGCCTGTTGCTTGCATCCCGGAAATGTCCGTGTCGAAAGTTCCGCGGAAAATGTTGCCGATGTTGCCGGAATACCCGGCTATTCCTCTGAACCCAAGATGCGGCCTGAAGACGTCGCCGAAGTGGCGACCGTCATGGCGAGCCTTCCTCCCGAGATGAATTTGTTAGAGGCGATTGTAATGCCAGTAAAGCAGGCTTATCTTGCGCGTGGCTGAAAGGGCCTGCGTTGTTTGAGAACTGAAGCAATATCTTTGCTCCTTTACGTAGCCGGATGGAGATGGCATGGGACAAACGAAGCTCCGGAGTGATGAATGGTTCGAACGAAAAGATGAAGTGGGCATTCGGCATCGCAGCGCGCTGGCTACGCTCGGCGTAGACCCACAATTTGTGGCGGGCAGACCCATCATAGGAGTTTGTAACCCGTGGAGCGAGTTCAACAACTGCGAAATGGGAATCCAAGAACTTATCGAACCTATCAAGCGCGGTGTTACGCAGGCGGGCGGAATTGCGCTGCAGTTTCCGACGATGGCACTCGGCGCTGAGTTCTTAAAGCCTTCCGATCTCCCTTATCGAAATCTGGTCGCAATGGACATCGAAGAAACGGTGCGCGGAAACCCCATCGACGGGCTGCTACTGTTGTCGGGTTGCGACAAGACAACGCCGGCCCAACTCATGGCGGCAGCAAGCTGTGATGTTCCCGCAATCCAGTTATCCGTTGGGCCCAAAGCCGTCGGCTACTGGCGCGGCGAGAAGACAAGTGCGGCAACCGATCTGTGGAAATATTGGGACGATTTCCGTGGAGGCAAACTCAAAGAGAACGAGCTGCGCGAGCTCGAGCAATGCATCTCCTGCTCCTATGGCACTTGCAACGAGATGGGGACGGCTTCGACGATGGCGGCGCTGTCGGAAGCGCTCGGTATGATGCCTTGGGGCTCCAGTAGCATTCCCGCGCATCATTCACGCCGCAGGGTGGCCGCGGAGGCCGCCGGACGACGCATTGTAGAGATGGTTCGTGAAAACCTGCGGCCCAGCCGAATCATGACAGAGGCTGCTTTCCGCAACGCAATTTGTGTGCTCAATGCAATTGGAGGATCGACAAACGCGGTGCTTCATCTCATAGCGATCGCCGGAAGGCTCGGCATCGCGCTGCCTCTTTGCCTTTTCGATGAGATCTCGGAAGCGACACCCATGATCGTAAACGTTAAACCATCAGGCCGATTCCTGGTGGAGGATCTTTACCGCGCCGGCGGCCTACCGGCGGTCATGCAAGAGATTCGCGAACTTCTGCAGCAAAATTGTGTTACGATTTCGGGAAAAACGCTGAACGAACACATCGCCACGGCCCGCTGTTTCGACCGCGATGTCGTTCGTCCGTTGCAGAAACCGGTATTCCCCTCAGGGGCATTGGTTGTCTTGAGCGGCAATCTCATTCCTTCAGGAGCGATTCTCAAGGCATCGGCTGCAACCGAGCGATTGCTGAACCACACCGGCCCTGCCGTGGTGTTTGACAGCTACAATGACATGCTCGCGAGGATTGACTCGGACGACCTAGATGTTACGGCCGAGAGCGTTCTTGTAATGCGCAATACCGGCCCGCGCGGCGTTCCCGGAATGCCGGAGTGGGGCGAGATACCGGTTCCTGCGAAACTGCTGCGGCAGGGCGTTCGCGACATAGTCCGGATTAGCGATGCGAGGATGAGCGGAACCAGTTATGGGACTGTGGTTCTTCATGCGGCCCCGGAGGCGGCCGTCGGCGGACCGTTAGCAGTTGTGCAAAACGGTGACGAGATCAAACTCAGCGTAACCGAGAGACGTTTGGACTTACTTGTCTCTGAGCAAGAAATGGAACAGCGCCTTTCTCGCTGGTCACCTCCACAGAGCGAACATCTGCGCGGCTTCCCACGGCTCTATATCGATCACGTTCTACAGGCGGATGAAGGTTGCGACTTCGACTTTCTGCGGCCGACGTCAAAGGAAGCTGTTCGTTTTGTTCCGCCGATTGTCGGCCGGACATAATGACGTGTGCTTTGCAGTATTGGACATTTAAGGCGGAAGGATCAGTTAAGAGAGCGCAGTTGTGAAACATAAGAAAGGGGTACCGAATGCAGACCGACAAGGCGAAGGACTTGAGCGGTGCAGTTCCGATTGTTCCTATACCTTTTGACAAGAACGAGAACATCGATGAAGAGGCGCTCCGGCGCTTGGTCGAATTCGCCGCCGGCGCGAGGTTTACGGGGATTTGCCTTCCGGCATACGGCAGCGAATTCTACAAACTTTCAGACGAGGAGCGAATCTTTGTAGTTAAGACCGCGGTCGACCAAGCCGCCGGGCGTATACAGGTTGTGGCTCAAAGCAATCATGGTTCCTCGCAGGTGGCATTACGGATGGCACGCAAACACGTTGAAAACGGCGCTAATGTGATTTCCGTCGCAGTGCCACGGACATTTGCTCTGAGCGATGATGATTTACTGCGTTATTTCAAGCCGATCTTCAATGGAGTTGATGTTCCCTCGCTTGTCCAGGATTACTATCCCACGGGCACTACTATCGGAGTAAACTTCGTATCACGACTTACGGCTGAGTGTCCCCATTTTCGCTACCTGAAGCTCGAGGAGCCGAACGTTATTACAAAGATAGTTGCGATTCGTGCGACGATGAAAAACCGGGTGAGCGTGCTGGACGGCATGGCTGGCCTTTACTTGATGGAACTCGTTCCCGCTGGGATTGCCGGAGTTATGTCAGGTATGGCGATCGCCGATGCGCTGGATGTTGTATTCTCGCTGCGGTCTACAAACAGATCTGACGAAGCATTCGAGCTTTACGGCCAACTGCTGCCTTTTATTGTCTTCGGTCTGCAAAACTTCGAACTGTGGCTTTACTGCGAGAAGCGAGTCTTGCAGGCGAGAGGGCTGATATCGAATTCTATCTGCCGCAATGCGACTATAGCTCCCGATCCGCATACCATTCGTTACGTCGACGAATTATGCGAACGGATCATGCAAGTATTTGACAAAATCGGGCTGCCCGCGAAAGCCGCATGAATACAAGGAAACTAAGGCGCCGTCTTTCCTTTTCGGTCTGCTTGATCTTGGCCGTATCATGCGTCGCGGTTCTAGTCGCCGCAGCCGCTCAGGAAAGAGGCCAGCCGCTGACTCCTGTTCGGGCCAAGACAGCTACGGGACCCTTGCGTGCTAATCCCCTTAACCCGCGTTATTTCACCGACGGTTCTGGCAAAGCCATTTATCTCGCGGGCTCACACACCTGGGCAAACCTGATGGATCGAGGACAAGCGAATCCGCCGGCAGTGGCCTTTGATTACACCGCTTACATGAAATGGATGGTGGATCACAACTTTAACTTCATGCGGCTGTGGACTGCCGAGCTACCAAATGCCGGACCCGGTCCTGATTATTCCGAAGGAAACTTTGTGTCGCTTCCCTGGAAGTGGCGCCGCACTGGTCCGGGCCTTTCCGCGGACGGAGGGCTGAAGTTTGATTTAAGCGAGCTTGATCAAACATATTTTGACCGAATGCGGGCGAGGATCATTACTGCCGGCCAGAATGGCATTTATATCTCGGTCATGCTATTCAATGGGTTCGAATGGCAGTTCGATATTAATGCGAAAGACGGCGATCCATTCGTCTCGACCAATAACATTAATGGCATCGCTTGTCCTGAAACCTGTCCCACGGATGCGAGTGTGATGCCGGAAGCGGTGTGGCAGATTGAATGCGCATACATTTCCAAGGTCATCGATACTGTGAATGATCTCGACAATGTGTTGTACGAGGTGTCGAACGAAGCCGGATCACCCTATTCGGATTCTTGGCAACTCCGGGTGATCAATTATGTGAAAAAGTACGAAGCCTCGAAACCCAAGCAACATCCCGTCGGTATGACATTCCAATGGCAAGGCGGTTCAGACGTGACGCTATACGACAGTCCTGCGGATTGGATTTCGCCTGGAAGCCACGTACCACCTTCTGTTGGCCGCAAGGTGATCGTTAACGACACGGATCATTCTTTCGGCTATTCAGAGTTCAAACGAGATGGGCAGCCCGCGCAGCGTGCTTGGGTTTGGGAAAACTTCACGCGCGGTAACAATGTAGCTTTCATGGATCCTTATCTTACAAAGTGGCCGAAGCGAAATTACCCGACAGGCTCAACTACGGATCCGGATGTAGGCGTTCAACCGGATCCTTATTGGAACGTGATTCGTGACGCGATGGGCGCCACGCTGACGTATGCCACTCGAATGAATTTGGTTGCCATGACCCCGCAGATCTCGCTTTCAAGCACCGGCTATTGCCTGGCGAATCCGGGCGTTGAGTATCTGGTTTATCAACCTCTAATAAGGCCATTCACAGTGCAGTTGCCGGCGGGGAGATATGAGCTCGAATGGCTCAATCCCGCGACGAATATGATTACCGCCACCGGTGAAATAACAGCTCGCGGCGGTGACCAAACGTTCACCGCACCTTTCACCGGGGACGCAGTTTTGTATCTGAATGCACTCACAAAAAACCGTTAATGCAATGCAGACCACCGCGAGTGGTCTTGGCTTTGCGATCAAGGCGGCGCTGGTTATTACCTTGCTGCTCTCTACGATCCTGAACTACCTAGATCGGCAGACGATCAGTATCCTCGCCCCAACTTTACAACACCAAATGGGATTGAACAACGAACATTTGGGTTGGCTTTTTGCGATCTTCTATTACTCCTACACGATATTTCAGTTCGCTGTCGGGCCCGTGCTGGACCGGTTCAATTTGCGATGGTGTTTTGCGCTAGCCGTGATGGCGTGGTCTCTCGTATCGGGGCTGACAGGGCTGGCTGTCGGGTTTACCAGCTTACTCGTCTTTCGGTTCCTACTAGGGTTGACCGAAGCTGCCAACTGGCCGGCCGGTCTGCGTGTCTTGGTACGGACACTTCCGCCGGAGGAGCGGACCTTAGGCTGTGGGATATTCGACAGCGGGGCGGCTGTGGGTGCTCTGATAGCCCCGGCAGCAATATTCGCACTATTGGCGGCATTCGGTTGGCGATCAGTTTTTTTCTGTGTCGGGGTGCTGGGGTTTTTTTGGGCTCCCATTTGGCTGTTTGTGTCTCGCCATCGAGCGCTTTCGTACGTCTGGGTTCCTTCGCGATCAGAAAACGGTCTGACTACGGACCTGCTTAGAATGTATCGTGGCTTTTTGCGTAGCCGGCAATTCTGGTGGGTTTTCGTTGTAGCGATAACCGTGAACCCGTGTTTCTATTTCACCATGAACTGGATGCCCACCTATTTTGTACAGGCTCGACATCTCGTTCCTGGCGCTAAGTTGGGCGGCATGCTGACAGCGATTTATTTCGCGCTCGACATTGGAAACGTCGGTGGTGGTGGTTGCACACTATGGCTGGCAAAGCGCTATTCGGTGGAAAAGGCGCGACGCATCGTATTTCTATTCGCAACCGCCCTAGTAACTGGATGCGCATTTGTTCCATTTGTGGCGACACCATGGATCGCAGTAGCAGTGTTAGTGGCTGTGAACGTGGGCCTCGGTACGTGGAGTTCGATGTACTTAACGATGGCTCAGGAAGTTTCCCCCACGCACGTCTCAAGTGCCGCAGGGACGCTAAGTGCGTTCGGTTCTTTGTTCGGCGCTTTTGCCATGTGGGCGGTAGGGCGGGTAACCAATTCTGCCGGTGATTTCACGATTCCTATGATAGCCGTTACGATTGCCATAGCGATGGCAGCGATTGCAGGATGGGCTTCGAGCCGACACTCGGCTCAACTCGAAAATGATGTTCTTGTACAACAGACATAAAGACGTATCGCCAAGAGCCACCTATTGAGCAATCTTGAGATATAAAAGAGCGTCACCGCTGTACGCTGGCGTGAAGGTGTATTTCCCCGCCGGAACTGAAATGGTCCCAGAGGAGGTAATAAGATTCGTGGATGGGTTTAGCCATTCGTACCGGTATGTGTGTGGCGCAAGATTCACGGTGAACTTTCCCGCGTAGGGTTGATACACGAGATATTCTGCGCCGCGATTCGCAAGGCAGAAATGCGTGCTAGATAACTCGGGCTGCGGAGTAGCAGCGTTGAGATTCAATCTGTTTGCGTAAGTCAGCGTCATTCCCATGGCATTGCGGACGGGATCGTAAAAGTTATCTGGATTGACACCGATATGCGGGTCGGCTGTCATCCCCTCGGGAGCATTTCTGCCGGTCCAGGCCACTAAGTAGGGATCCATGAAGGCTACATTGTTGCCGGATGTAAAGTTCTCCCATACCCAGGCACGTTGACCTGTGGCGCCGTCTTGTTTCAGCTCGTCCGGAGCATAGGCATGGTCGGTATCATTGATGATCACCTTACGGCCATCGGACGGCGGTACGTGGCTTCCAGGCGAAATCCAGTCGGCCGCACTGCGATCGAGAGTCAAATCAGACCCACCTCTCCATTGGAACGTCATGCCTACCGGATGTTGCTTCGGTTTGGCTGATTCATATTGCCTTACGAAGCTGATCACGTTTGCCTGCCATGAATCTGAAAAAGGACTGCCTGATTCGTTCGAGACCTCGTACAGTACGTTATCAAGATCGTTTACAGTGTCTACTACCTTGCGTATATAGGCTTTTTCAATTTCCCATACCTCTTCAGACATCAGCGCCCCATTGCTTGGACAGTTGCCGGAACAGTTTACATGATTCACGTTGTTCGAATCGCGATAGGGGTCGCCATCAATAGGGTTGGTTTCAAACTGGAGCTCATAACCGTTGAAGAGCATCACAGATACGTAAATACCATTTTGACCGGCAGTGATAATCCTCGCCCGCATTCGGTCAAAATAGCGCTGATCAAACTTCGTCAAATCGAATTTCAGTCCGCCGTCATTCGCATAGCCAGGCCCGGTTCGCAGCCATTTCCACGGGAGCGCTACCGTATTTTCATATATGTCATGGGTATTGGCTGAATCCGTCAGTTCCGCTGTCCATAACCGCATGAAGTTAAAGTTGTGATCCACCATCCATTTCATGTAGGCAGGGTAGTCGAACGGCACCGCCGGAGGGTGTAATGTTCCTCTGTCCATCAGGTTCGCCCAGGTGTGCGAGCCCGTGAGGTAGATCGCCTTTCCCGAGCTGTCGGTAAAGTAACGACCATTACCGGGATTCGAGCGCAGAGGCCCGGTTGCGGTTGGGGCACGCACATGAGTGAGTCGCTTGCCATCTACCTCCTGCGCGTTGCCGCAGGTACAGAGCGCTGTCGCCGCAAACGATAGGGTTATGAAGAATAACGTGATGTGCGACGTCGTTGTGACGCAAAAAGACTCCGACTTTACGTTAGCGTCACTGGCGAAATTACCCAAGGTCGGCCCCACCATCCACGAAGTACAACCCTCCTACGCAAAAGCTGGCGTCCTCCGTCGCAAGTAATGTGGCCATACCTGCGATGTCGCTGGCAATGCCGAGCCTCCTTGCCGGAATTCTGGAGGTATATTTTTCCCGAGCTCCGGGTTCGGAAAATTCTTGAGCATTCATGGGAGTATCCATAGTGCCAGGAACGATTGCATTCACCCTGATTCCATCAGGAGCATAGTCGGCCGCCATGGATCGCATTAGCGCCAACGCTCCTCCCTTGCTTGCGCTGTATGCCGCGAAGCCGGCAAAGCCTCTAACTCCTGTACGGGAGGCAATAAAAAGAATGCTGCCGGAGTTTTGCGACAGCATGGCCGGAATCACATATTTTGAACACAACCAACAACCTTTTAGGTTGACGTTGATGGTTTTTTCCCATTCTTCGTTCGACACTTCGTGAGCTCTAATTTGACCATACGAGACAAGGACAGCCGCGTTGTTGACCAGTACATCGATCCGGCCGAAGGTATTCAGCGCGGTGTCTATCATTCCCTTTACCTGAGCTTCCGATGAAACGTCCGTCTGGACGAAACTAGCCTCACCACCAAGCTTGTGAATCGCATCAACTGTGAGTTGTCCGCGAGCAGAGTCAATTTCTGCCACAATTACTCGGGCACCTTCTTGCGCATACCGCTTGGCGATGGCTTCTCCAATACCAACTCCAGCTCCAGTCACAATCGCAACTTTGTTCTTGAGACGTGTCTCTTGCTCCATCGTGATCTCCATCGACTTGCGACCAAAGTCCCCATTGCTTTTAGGGTCTGTAATCGCTGAGACTCTTCAGATAATCGCAATTTTCGGATCGGTGTATCTATCGCAACCCGATTTATTTTTGGCACAACTCGGCCCAGCGGCTCCTCGGTGCGACAACCCACTCCAAGCTCGTCCCCAAAGGCTGCATTAGCGTAGGGATTCCGCACAGAAGTGGCGGTTCTGAACTTTGCCTTAAAAGGTTTCGCAGATTTATGGCAGAGAATATCTACGACGTCTCCCGGAAAGAAAAGTGATGACGCATTACTCTCCCTGTCGATGACGACGCCCCTTCAGAATAGATCGAACGCTTAGCATTTAAGGCTTCACGGCCGCGATCACATGATCATTTAATCCCTGAAGGGTGGGCCCTGGGTAACGCTCCCGAAACGGCTTCTCGGACGCACATGTTCCGCAAACAGAGAGTATGACGCTATAGGTCAGCCCTTGATCTGCAAACGCTCTTGCCGGGGGCTGCCGCCAATCGTTACTGACGCTGCGAGACTGGCCATGCATGATCATCGTTTCGTTTCGTCCACCATTTCCGTCACGTGGCTCCATATACTGCCGCACCGAATGGTTCGAAGCAACGTGCGCAAAGTTATTTGAGCGAGGAGTCCGCGTTCGGAACGGCTCAGCACTCATGCTGCTTTACTGAATTTGTTTGTTGCTTTTCCGGCTCAGTGTCTCAGGAGTTGTACTCAGGCTTGTCCTGCATGCTGCCCTTAGCTTTCTTTTCCAATCGAGTTAACTTGGCTGTGTTCGTATCTGCTTCCATTCCCTTTCCTTCCTTCTGATCGGCACAGCATCGGGGGTAAAGCCCGCGCCCTGGCGGACTGCACTCTTCAGTTCTCAAGCCCTCCGGGTTTCGGTTTCCATCCGACATTGCCGGCGCAAGCGCCTTTTGAAATAGACAAACAATGTCGTCCGGACCCTCGCGAAAAACTGGCTCGCTTGCCTGGGGAGCGGACCCCACTCGCTCTCGGGTGCCCGACAGAAGGGCGAGAAAAGGAGAATCGCAAATGTACAAGAACACAGTCAACTTAATAGGTTTTCTGGGAAAAGGTGCTGAAGTGAAAGCCGCTCAGGACACCACGACGAACTTCACCGTGCTTAGCCTGGCCACCAAGGAGAGCTGGAAAAACAAGCAAACGAATGAATGGGAATCGCGCACCGAGTGGCATCGCATTCTGGTTTTCGGTAAGCTCGGAGATTTTGCCGCCACGCTCACAAAGGGCACTCACATCGAAGTAGAGGGCACGCTTCGTAGCCGCGAGCAGACCTTCGAGCTGAAAGGCAGCTCCAAGGCGGAGACGAAGAACGTCCGGTCCTGGTTCATTCGTGCGGAATCTATTCGCAAGCTCGATCGCGCGGAGAAGTCCAGTGAAGACGCCGGCGCCGATGACGTTCCGTTTTGATCGGTTCGGAGAGCGGCTGCTTAGCAGCCGCTCTTTTTTCCAGAGCACTCCCGTCACTTTCGTCTTGCTTCTTGCCCCTGAATCGCCCGTCTGGCGTACGCTCGTACGTTCTTATGAGGTGATCGCGGTCCCGGCTCTACTGACAGTTTGCAGGACACGGTTTGCTCGTTTACTCCGAGCTCGATTCCATTAGATAAGGATCGTGATCGCCGTCCTAAAGAGCCTTCCTTGCGACATCCAGAATTGTTCGCGATCTCCCTCAGGGACTGGAATCCGCCTTTGGTGCGGAGATCTAGCTTCACAGGCTCTGACATGTCGCCACAAACCGGACTCCCTCATTGCAATCGCGTTGCTCCGAATTCATTCGGCAAAGTTCAGTTCTAAGCCCGATACCTGCCCGCCCTCACTAGAGCCTTCGATCGGCGAAAAAAAATTTCTTACGTTAAACGGTTTTTTCGTTCAGGCACCCCTCTTAATTAATAGGGGCCCAATTTCGTGCTCACGTGATATGCCCAGAAGCCTCAAATCAAACTTTCAAAAGCAAACTTTTCTTCCGCAAGGTTTACTTGTCCACTATGAGATTCGAAACCGCCGAAAACGTCGGCTTAATCACAAGCTCCCAGTCAGACCCCGGAGTCCGTGGCGAACGAGCGTGGGAAGCCCTCCGAAGGTCGCGAACACATGGCCCGCAAGTAGTTTCAAGGAGCAGCAGGAGGAGCGCACTAATTACTGACTTCATCAATATCGAAATACTTGCCCAGGCTGTGGCAAGCAAGATGAAGCGTGAAACCTCTGGTTTCTTAAAACGCGTGTTCAACCTCGACAAAGCAGCTGCGTACTGCGGCTTAACCCGCGACGGTTTCAAAAAGAAAGTGGTCCGCGATCGGATACAAAAGATCGGGCTTGATAAATGTTGGTGCTTCGACAAGGCCGATCTGGATGCCTGGATCGATGGACACAAAGACGAAATCACCGGGAAAGCAGCATGAGCGAGAAGCGTGCTACCAAACCAACCACAGCCCAGGAAATGGTGCCCGTGGAGAACGCTCGTAACCTATTGGTGCGGATGGAGAGACTCGAACTCTCACGTGCATTACACCCGTTGAAAGCTAAAGGCAGTCCCAAGCCTTGCCTATACCCTCATCCACCATTCTTTCAACTATTTGCAAAGCTAGCGACTCGGTCGTTTTTTGGTGAATCTCAAAACGGTCCCACGGACTACCTGCGGACCGCCGAGCTTTCCGAGACGCGCAAGTTGGTGCTCATTCAAACGCCGCGTTGCGGCGTGATCACCTGTGGCTCAAGTACCGCATCTCCGACAAGCTTTCGGAATCGGGTTGCCGCGGTTGAGCTACGCATTAGTGACGGCGAAAAGGATTTTAAGTCCTTTGAGTTTTCAAACGCGTTTTCCAAGAGAAATAGACGGTCGGGGGCGTATTGAGATGAAGAGTTCGAGCAACCGACAAAATAGTGGGACTAGACCGCGACCCCACGGTCAAGAATGGTTTGTTGAAGATGATCAGTACCGTATGGCACTCGATTGCCTCCCTGACACGTTGAAGCCGATCTTCGTGCTTGCATATCATCTTCCTCTTAGAAAACACGAACTGCTTAGTCTTCGCCGTGATCAGGTAGATCTGCAGAGCAAGCGTTTGCTCCTGAATCGCCAAGCCGGGAAATGTGGCGGTGCCACGGCGGCACCAATCTACGGCGACATGTTGCCTTGGTTGGACATACTCCTCAGCAAGGGCGAAACGAGCTCGCCAAGCACCGAGTGCCTAATTGTCGACGATCACGGAAACCCGATCACCAACGTTTCGAAGGCCTGGAACAAGGCGTTTCAGCTCGCGGGCGTGCCCAGTCTTCTGTTTCGCGATATGCGACGCACTGCAGCACGACACATGTTTCGCTGCGGTTTTGCAGAAAGCACAATAGTTGCGGTCGCGGGTGTCAACAATCTGACTCTGATTTGGGGCTGCACACGGACGGACAAGAAAGACATTCTCGCGGCACGACGGCTTTTGCAGCGATATTTCGATCAGCAGGGCGAATTAGCACCCCGGAAAGTAATCAATGTCAAGCCAAACTAACCTGCTGTCTGAACAGATCGAAAGCGATTGTCAAAAACCGCAACTGACCGGGGTATGGGGATCAGCCATGTCCTACAAGGACGACTGCTAAACACCGAGGAACTTGCAGCATACCTCGGCCTAGGTCCTTTCCGACAGGCATTGGCGGCCACGAGGAGGAAATTAAGGTGGTGAAGTCAGAGACGTCGAGAACGCACATGAAAGGCCAAGGTAGTCTGTTTAAGGACCCACGTTCGCCATACTGGCAACTGAGCTATTGGAATGGCTGGCGGCAGGTCCGAGAGTCTGCCCGGACAGCAGATCGCAAAGAGGCTCTGGAGCTTCTGAATCAGAAGCTGTCTCAGGTCTCCATTCAAAAGCGCTCTGGGACCGGCCCTGAACAAATTAAAGTCGAGACTTTGTTGACGCTGTTAATCGACGAGTATCGGAGGCAAGATAAAGCAGACCTGTATATAGCTGAGCTGCGCGTGCGAAAGCATTTGTCTCCAAAATTCGGCCGCGTGAAGGCCTGCAAGCTGACCTCTCGCGACATTCGTGAGTACATAGAATTTCGAAAAGAAACAGCTTCGAACGCCACAATCAACCGTGAACTCTCAATCCTGAGGAGAGCTTATAATTTCGGCGCTTTGGAAGACCCGCCACTCGTCTGCCGGGTCCCGCGCATCCCGAAGCTGAAGGAGGATAACGTTCGAGAAGGATTCATTGAGAACCAGCAATACCGAACGATTCTCGACTTATTGCCTGCGCCCTTACAGCCAGCTTTCGTCATTGCTTACCACCTCGGGATGCGTAAAGGGGAACTGCTCAAGATTCGGCGCGATTGGGTTGATCTAGAGGCAGGAATGATTTTTGTGAACGGACGTGTCACGAAGAACGGAAAACCGAAGACAGTTCCCATCTACGGTGAGATGCGAGGCTGGCTCGACATGGCGCTGGCCAGGTGCAAGCTGAACTCGCCGAAGAGCAAATACCTGTTTGTATGGGAGGACGGCAGTCCTATACGGGACTTCCGCGGCTCATGGGAGCACGCTTGCGAGATCGCGGGCCTGCCAGGACTGCTCTTTCATGATTTGCGGCGCACGGCTGTTCGTAACCTGATTCGCGCCGGCATCTCGGAAAAGGTTGCGATGGCGATTTCCGGCCATAAAACGGCCAGCATGCTGTGGCGCTACAACATTACCGATACCCGCGACATTCAAGAAGCGGGGCGACGCATGCAGCTCTATCTAGAACAACTAGGCAATCCCCAAGCTACGGAAAAACCTACGGAGTACTCAAATGTCAAACCGAGCTAAGTCACTGGTGCGGATGGGGAGACTTGAACTCCCACGCCCTTGCGAGCGCTGGAACCTAAATCCAGTGCGTCTGCCAATTCCGCCACATCCGCGTTTTGTCTCAGCGTAACATCGCGGCCTGCGATTTCGCTGTGGGCCTGCTCTCGAGAAAACTCAGGAACTCTTGCGGATTTCGCGTTAGCTGGGGGAACGTGGCGATCACGTTTTGATCGGGATCCATGATCGCGTAGAAAGGTATGGAAGCTGTCCCGAATTTTTGATCTTCGAGCTTCTGATTCTTCTCTGATTCGGAATCGGTGCCATCTGTATAAAGATCCACGATCACGAAATCCTTGAGCGCCGACTGAATCTCGGGCCTCGGAAACATATTCGCCTTCATCCAGTGGCAGTTCGTGCATGCGTATCCTGTAAAGTTCACAAGCACAAGCTTTTTCTGCTCGCGGGCGGCCGTGAGCGCGGCGTCCAATTGGTTCTTGAAATAGTTCGCGGGATTGGCTTCGGCTTGTGCGGCACGCGCGCCGAATACGGAATCAGAGCCTTCAGGAATAAAAGCATCGAGATCGCCCAGCCGTCCACCGAACAGGCCGGGGGCTAAGCTGAGGGAAAAGATCAAGAATAAGCCCGCGATGAGGGCGCGGGTTACTCTAAGCGGTTCGTCATTCCTGATTCCTTCCATGCGCAGCAGCCCAAGCAAGTAGAGACCCGGCAACGCGAACAGCACAATCCACGCGGCTACGAATCGTTCGCGCGTCAGCCAATGCAATTGCAGAACTTGATCGACGTTGCTGAGGTATTTCAGCATGACAGCGAGCACGATAAATCCGAGCACGATTTTGACGCGCGCCATCCAGCCGCCACTCCGGGGCAGCCTGCTCAAGTAAGAAGGAAAGAGAGCCAAAAAGAAGAATGGAGCCGCCAAGCCCGTTGCGAAAGCCAGCATGCCCAATATCGGAAGAGGACCCTTGGATTGTACGGTTGCGATAAGTAGCGGGCCGACAATGGGTCCGATACATGCGAACGATGTAAGAGAAAAAGTCAGGCCCATCAGGAGCGTGCCAGCATACCCTCCGCCCTGTGATGCGCGGTCGAGTTTGGTCAGGAGTCCCGAGGGCAATCGAAGCTCGAATGCGCCGAGCAAGCTCAGGCCGAAAACGCAAAAGACGATCGCGATAAAGCCGTTCACCCAGGGATTGGAACCTAGTTGCACAACTCCAAACGGCCCGGCAACAGCGGTCACTAGAAAGCCCAGCCCTGTAAATAGAACAATAATTCCAACGCAAAAGACCAAGGCTTGCGCCGACCCACTTCTGTTTCGCCGGTCAGCTGCCGTGACGCCTTGATTCAAGAAGAACGACACGGTTATGGGGATCATTGGAAACACGCAGGGCGTGAAGAGAGCTGCGAGCCCGAAGCCAAACGCGGTCAAGAGAAAGGGGAACAAATCCTGGCTTTGTCCTGAACTGCGTGTAGGAGCAGGCGCTACAGGTCGAGGTTGTGCTTCGGGTGCGCGAACGAGCGCGTAGCCGGCGGGGATGCTGAAATTTTCGATGCTCGCTCCCGGAGTAAACGAAATGTCCGTAGCTGCTGCTTTGCGAACCGGGTTCAGGCATCTGGTATCGGAACAAGCCTGATATCGCGCCGTCGCTTCGATACTCACCTTGCCGGTTGCGGATTTATCAGTAAGAGCTTCGATTAAGAATGTTACGTGGTCCGTATACGTTTCGGTGTCTAGCTGGAAATTCGGATCCAGTTTACGGACGGGCTGGGGGCGATAGACCTCATAGCTCGCGATTGCCGGATTGTCTTTGAGCTTGATCTTAGTAATGATTGGGCCGCCCGATGGGGTAGTGGGTGAATAAAGATGCCACCCTGACTGGATGCTTGCTTTCAGCTCGAGATAGACTTTACTGGCCGGTGCGGCTTGCGTTTTTCCCGCAACGGGGCTGAGGGTCCATTGCACCGGGTCATCCTTGGCACCGGATAATGAACCGACGCTGAGCGCGGCAAGCGCAACCGGAAGCAACCAACGGAAGGAGCGACGCATGGCTACTAGCCTGCTTGAGCTGATGCCCAGTCGTCGAGTTCGGTTGCGATTCGCTCGTTGATTTTACCTTCTGCGAACTCCTTGGCGACGCGAATGGCGTTTTTTATGGCCTTTGCGTTGGAACGGCCGTGGCAGATCACGCAGATACCATTTAACCCGAGAAGCGGCGCGCCACCGTATTCGGAGTAATCGACGCGCTTTTTAAATTCGTTGAATGCGCCTTGAGCAAGCCGTGCGCCGACTTGGCGGGTGATGCTGGCCTTTAGTGATTGTTTCAACAGTTGCCGGACTACGTCGACCAGGCCTTCGCTGACTTTCAACGCCACATTGCCTACGAAGCCGTCGCAAACGATGACGTCGACCTTTCCGGTATAGACGTCGCGTCCTTCTACGTTTCCGATAAAATTCAGGCGCTTCAGGCTCTTGAGCAATGGGAACGCATCGTGGGTGAGCGCGTTGCCCTTATGTTCCTCTTCGCCAATTGAGAGCATCCCGACGCGCGGTTCCTTTGTCCGGAAGATGACACGGGAATAGATGTTGCCCATAACCGCGAATTGCGCGAGCATTTTAGGGCTGCAATCGACGTTCGCACCGACATCGATCATGACCGCCGGGGTGCCATTCAGTGTGGGGAAAGCGGAGGCGAGAGCCGGACGGTCAACGCCCGGGAGCATACCCTGCACCAATTTGGCGGTGGCCATTACCGCTCCGGTGTTCCCGGCAGAAACCAAGCCCTGAGCGACGCCTTCACGGACGAGGCGAGATGCAACACGAATAGAGCTGTCTTTTTTGGAGCGCACAGCTTTGCTGGCGCTGTCCTTCATGGTGATCTGTTCACTCGCGTGCTTGACCTCGATGGGAAGCCTCTTCCAGCCGTGATGCCGATTCAGCTCCTTCGAGACGACTTCTTCCCGTCCTACCAAGATGAGTTTCACTGGGAAGGCTTCGGCGGCTTCGAGAGCACCTTCTACCTCCGGAACGGGAAACTGATCGCCTCCCATCGCGTCGAGCGCTATGGTTACCATGAAACGGATCGAGGGCTAGCTTTCGACTACCTCGAGCACTTCACGGCCTTTGTATTTACCACAATGGGGACAGACGCGGTGCGGACGAATTTTTTCGTGGCAATTCGGACATTCGGCGAGCTGGGGGATTGTCAACGCGTCGTGGGCGCGGCGCGTCGAAGTTCGACGTTTAGAATGGCGGCGTTTTGGATTCGGCATAAGTATTCCTAGTTTCTCAGTTGGGCGATTCGGATTTTAGGCGGGTTACGACTCAGCTTAGTTCGAAGGGCCGAGTTCGGCCCTGAAATTCCTCAGCTTACTCCAGCGATCATCAATCGCAGAAGCGTGGCAGTCGCAATCCCGGAGATTTCGGTTCCCGCCACACTGAGGGCAGATACCTTTGCATTCTTGGCTGCAAACCACCTGCATGGGCAACGCCAGGAGAACGACCTCACGAAGGACATCGTTAAGGGGTAGTCCGGCACCCTCGTAATAGCCGACCTCAATCCCGGCTTCACCCACTTCATTTTCAGCACCGGTCGCCGCCTCGTCAGCTGGCATATAAACCAGATCGAATTCCTTGTCGATCGGAAAAGTTGCTGGCTCGAGGCATCTATCGCAAAACGCTTGAGCCGCGACGGTCAACTTCCCCTCGATGCGTATTTCACCCAATGAGTGATTTAAAAGTCGCGCCGTTCCCTCGGCGTGAAGTGCCGAACTCTGGGTGATATCGTTTCCGTACTCAATTTCGCCGGGGGGTATATCCGCTCGAAAGCGGACCGTGCGTAACTGTAGCTCCTGGAGGCTTATAAACATTGTTACCCTTCGGTGACCGGCCACCCAGCCGACCCCCATCCCAGAAGACGACGAAATCCGATTATAGCAATCAGGATCCCTACAGGCGTTTTTGCGAAACGAACTGGGCGGCGAAGAGGCGAAAAGCAAGTATTTACCAAACGAACCCAAAATCGGGCATTATCTCTGAAATCCCATGAGAGACGGAAAAATCCCAGGTCACTTTGTCTAGGGTGGCGAATATCGCGGGAAAATCCGGGTTGGCCGAAGCGAGCGAACGTTCGCTTGCCTTCAAGATCGTGTCGTTACTTGGATGCCACCGTTGGACTTTAGCCGGTCTTTCGGCGCTGATCACTATAGCGGCTGGACTCGATATAGCCGTACCCTTCTTCGCCCGGCGATTGATTGATCAGATCGTAAGTTCACTTTCTGGCAGTGGGAAAGGCGCCATGCTGACGTTGCTGCTTTCGGCGGTCGGCATTTTTGCGGCGACAGCCGCGAACCGGCTGCTGCGGTCCTTTTATAACTACCGGCTCTATCACGTCGCTTCGCAGTGCGAAGACGAAGTGAAGAACGCGGCATTTCTAAATTTCCTCCGAATGGATACTGAATACCAAGGGAAGACCAATACGGGCGAGGTGGTGGGAGCGCTGGATCGGGGCGGGACGGCAATCTTCGTGGTGCTGTATGAGATTTTGGGGCAGAATCTCGTGCCGCCGCTGGTGATCTTTTTAGGCGTGATGGTAGCGCTTATGGCGAAAAATCCACTGATCGCCTTCGCCGTATTTCTTCCGTTACCAGCATATGTGATGACCATTGGGCGGCTCGGTCGCCAGATGCACGCCGTCGAGCGGCAGGTCAACAGCGCTTTCGAGGCGGTGAGCAAAGAATCCTACGACATTGCAAGCAACGTAAGGCTGGTCAAGAAGTTCGCCCAAGAGAAACAGGAAGCGCTGACTCAGCGTAAGCTGATGCGTCTCGCGCGGGTGAAGCAATATCGAGGGGAACGGCTATGGGCGGTGATCGAGAATGTGCAAACCTGGATTGCCACTGCCGGCAGAGTGGCGGTAATTGGCGTAGGCGGCTATTTTGTGCTCTCGCGGCGATGCACGATCGGCGATTACGTCCTATTTATGGCGCTCCAGGATATGGTGTACGGGCCAATTTCCCAGCTTTCGATCATTTTGCCCAAGCTGCGCCGAAACTTGTCGCGATCTGAGCGGCTGTTTGAAATTCTCGAGCAGCGTCCAAATATTTACGATGCGCCACATGCGCAAGAGCTCAGGGAGGCTAATGTCTCAGTAGAGTTCCGGAACCTGTCATTTAGGTATGCAGGCACGGACAGATGGATCTTGAGAGACGTGAATCTTTCCGTTCCGGCTGGCGCCAAAGTCGCGCTACTGGGTGCGAGCGGAGCGGGCAAGAGCACGCTCATGAGTCTCCTGCAAAGGCTATACGATCCGCAGCACGGCAGTATCCTGATAGGCGGCGTGGATATCCGCGACATCTCGCACGAGAGCCTTCGCGAACAGATTGCCGTTGTTCCCCAAGAGATCGAATTATTCTCGCGGCACATATTTGACAATATCGCTTATGGGCGAGAGAACGTTCGAGACGCCGAAGTGGAACAAGCCGCACACATGGCGCAGGCCCACGGCTTCATACAACGTTGTGAATCCCAATACCGCACGCAGGTTGGAGAAAGAGGATTCAACCTGTCGGGCGGTGAGCGGCAGAGAATCGGGATCGCAAGAGCGGTGATCCGCAACCCAAAGATTCTTATATTCGACGAGGCGACAAGTCACTTGGACGCGGAGAGTGAAAGGTTGATTCAGGCAGGGATGGAGAAGGTGACCCGAGAACGAACTTGCTTCATCGTGGCTCATCGGCTCTCGACAGTGAAGGATGCGGATATGGTGGTCGTCTTCACTGAAGGCGGCATTGACGCCGTCGGGACGCATGCCGAGCTTTCCCGGACCAGCGAGACGTATCGCAAGCTGTACGGGTTGACCCTGGCTAGGCCAATGCCGCTAACCAAAGAATCCTATCCAATCGCCGTAGCGCAGTAACCTAGGCGACCTCGCGCCGGGTCCCCACCGTCGGATCTACTTTGATGCCAGGTGCCGCGGCTTCGCAGTTGTCACAGCGGCCGCACGGACCGGTGAAATCGTCTCCAAAGTAGCGAAGCAGATGTTCGCGCCGGCAAGCGCCGGTATCGGCATACTCTTGAAGCTGACGTAGGCGCTCCTTTTTCATTTCTTTCCGGCGTTCCTGTTCCTCGACGGCCGCTTCGGCAGCCTGGCTCACGTCTGACGCGTCATTCATCTGCACCTCGCCCGTGGGCAGGACTTCAAGAGCCCCTACATCTTCGAGGCGGTGAATGACCGTGGCGAGCTTTCGTTCCGAGAGATCGGTTTTATCTGCGATCTCCTCCGGCTCGACCGGGCCTTCCCGATCGGATATGATGTCCGCGACTTGCTCGACCTGCTCCGGGTCAAGTTTTCCTTCGCCTGCACGGAACTTTTGAACCCCAAGATTCTCCTGCCGGAAGAACAGGATCGCCTCCGCCCTTTCACCATCGCGTCCCGCACGGCCGATCTCCTGGTGATAGGAATCCAGCGAATCGCTGACATCGTAGTGATAGACGAAGCGAATATCTGCTTTATCTACACCCATGCCGAAAGCATTGGTCGCCACCATCACTTCGGCTTGGCCGGACATGAATTGCTCCTGAATTTCTTCGCGCTCCGACGCCTTGAGTCCGCCGTGGTAAAAGAGCGCAGTAACGCCTTCTTCGTCCAGCAAGCGCATAATGTCTTCCGCGTTCTTTCTAGTTGCGACATAGACGATGCCTGGTTTATCGGCCCAACGGACGCGATGCACGACCGCTTTTAATTTCTCCTCTTCTGTTGGGAAGCGGTCGACGCGCAAATAGATGTTCGGGCGATCGAAGCCATGAACGAAGACTTTGGGATTACGCAAGCCTAAACGCTGGACGATTTCATCCCGGACTTCTCGAGACGCGGTGGCCGTCATCGCCAACACGACGGGGTGGCCAAGACGTTCGACCGCCGGCCCGAGCTGGAGATAGTCAGGACGGAAATCGTGTCCCCACTCGCTGATGCAGTGCGCCTCATCCACCACGAACAGCGAAATGCCGGCGTTCTCTAATGTCTCGATGGTTTCCTGTTTGCGGAGTTGTTCGGGCGCGAGAAAGATGTATTTACCGCGGCCCTCCTCGATTTTGTCGACGGTTTCGCGTGTCTCGGAGACGCGCTGGGTGGAGTTGATGACAACCGCCTCGGCGGCGTCTTGGGCGTTAATGGAATCGACTTGATCCTTTTGGAGCGCGATTAGCGGTGAAATTACGAGTGTCGCGCCATCCAGCATCAATGCCGCGATCTGATAGATGGCCGATTTGCCGGATCCAGTTGGCTGGACAACCAGGCAATCCTTGCCGCTCAGAAGCGCGCGGATTGCGTCTTCCTGGCCGGGGCGGAGAGATTCAAACCCGAAGTTTTTCCGGGCAGTTGTTAGGATCTCGTTTTCTTTTTTGCGGGTGTTCTTCTGAGCAGGACGTCGTTTCTTTGCGGTCGGCATTCCTCACATAGGATTGTCAGTTCCACAAGAGTGTTTCAAGGCTGTGGTTCTAATCGCGGCTGAGAGTACTTCACGAGTTCGAGTTGGTTGTTATCGACATCGAGAGCCCAAACAGATGGAGCTCCGAGGCAGCGAGTTTGTGGAACCGGCTCGTCGTCCCCTGGGTCAACAACGTCATCTGCGGAAAAGAGCACACGGTTGCGGGAATCGAATCCGAGTACGTCTTCAATGTCAAACGCGCATTCCTTTTTCGTATATCTTTGAGCGAATAGTTTACCGAGGTCCGGTTCAATTGTCCGGTTTCGGTCTGCGTCGTAGACCAGCAGCCAACGAGGGAAGAAATCCGTCCCACCATTTGACCACGCAGAAACTTCCGCGGCCAAGCGGTGGCCTCGAGGTGACCAGGAAATCGGCTTCATCCCATTTTGTTCGAACTGAGGCTCAGGTTTAATCGTGTGCACAGTTTGAAATGTGCGGTCATTCGGGCTCTGAACCTGTAACGTTGAGGTGTTCGAGCACCCAAGTTTGCCCCCAGGATCCGCCTCTACGCTGGCGTACGCGCGCCACTGTCCATCAGGTGAAACGAGCACTGAGCTTTCGTAGTGCTTAACTCCAACCTGGCCGTCTAAACACGGTGCGTACTCCGTATTCGGATGTATCGGTGCGGTCTCTTGGCCAAACGACGCCATGCCAAAGAGGCAAAACGCAATAAGCAACTCGCTCCGCGCAACTACTATGTTACGCGTTTTCGCAGGGCTACAATCAAGACGCGTATGGAAGACATCAGCCGACTGCCTCATGAGCTCAACAAGCGAAAGCGCGAATGTAAAGCCATTATTGAAACCCCAAAAGGACGCAGAAATAAATTTAAGTACGAGCCTGATTCCGGATTATTTTCGCTATCGAATCTGCTGCCTCAGGGCTTCAGTTTTCCGTTCGATTTTGGATTCATTCCCTCGACGCTCGCGGAAGACGGCGATGCTTTGGATGTTATCGTTCTGATGGACGAGCCAGCGCATGTTGGCTGCCTACTGAATGTACGGCTGATCGGTGTAGTAGAGGCTGAACAGACAGAGGACGGAGAGAAGTCGAAAAATGACCGCCTTGTCGCGGTGGCGATTCGGTCTTTCGATTTCGCTAATGTCAAGTCGATCTCGCAACTGCAGGATTCGTTAGTCGAACAGGTGAAAGAATTTTTGGCCTTGTACAACAAAAATTCGGGAAAACAGGACGAAGTGAAAGCTGTAGCAGGCCCGGCGCGCGCTATCGAACTCCTGGAAACCGCGATCCAGGCCTTCGAGAGCAAGCAGGAAAAGTGAATTGAGAGAGAACGGAGCAATTCACCGTTCCCTCTTCAACTCGAGTAAGGCTATTGGGGGTTCGCTTCGCCGCGATTCTGCTGATGCTCTTGCATCCGCTCGCGCTGTTCCTTCTGCATTGCGTCATATTTCTGCTTCTGCTGGTCATTCAGAACAGCTTTGATTTTGGCGTCGCTATCTTCCCAGGTGCTCTTCATCTTTGCCCTGCGGTCCTGCTGTGAGAGCGAGCTGTCTTCGTGAATGCTCTTCATTTGCTGCTGACGATCGGTCAGAATAGGCAGAATCTGATTTTTCTGGTCGTCGGTCAGGTTTAGTTTCTTACCGAGCCTGTTGACTTGAGCCTGCGGATCGGCTTGCCGCCCGTGGGCATGTTCCCTGGTCTGGGGTGTGTTCGACTGGGGTGTATTGGACTGGTCCTGCGTCTGCGGCGCGGCCGCTAGAATACCTAGGCCAAAGCAAGTCGACAAAGCCAGTGAAAAGATTTGCTTTCTCATAATGTTTTTTCCTCTTTCGAGACGTTGTCTCTGTTTGGGTAGACGGATTTCCCGAGCGCCGGGTTAGTGGCGTTGCCGTTAAACTTCGTTTATGCTCAGTGCCGCTCTCGCTGATCCCAATGTTGCATTCATCCTCCTCATTTTAGGGGCGATGGGCGTGTATTGGGAACTGCATGCTCCGGGGATGATTTTGCCGGGGCTATTGGGAGTGCTGCTCATTTGTACCGGCGCTTATGGCATTTACAAAGATTCACCGAGTTGGTACGGCTTGACGCTTCTTGTGCTCGCGCTGATACTTCTGACGATCGAGCTGCGGTACTACACGCATATGGTGTCGGGCGTGGCTGGAACTATATTGCTCGTTTTCGGCGCGCTGGCTTTGGTACAAGGGCCGCGTCGGATCACGCCTGGATTGGCGATTGCGATTTCGACTGCTTTCGGGATTATTACCATCTTCCTTGGACTGCTTGGGATGCGCGCGCGAAAGAGCAAGCGAATGACAGGCCTCGAGACGCTGGTCGGTGAGATCGGAGAGTCCCGAACTGAGATCAATCCGGAAGGCATGATCTTTGTGCGAGGCGAGTATTGGCGGGCTCGCAGCGAACATCCGATCACGGCGGGGCAGCGGGTTTCGGTGCAGCGCGTCGAAGACAACCTGATTGTATACGTGGAGGCGTTGTAAAAACATGTCGATTCCAGGCCAGCTTTTTTCAGGCGGCTTTATCATTCTGATCATCACTTTGGCGTTCTACCTGATCTCCTCGGTGAAAATCCTTGCCGAGTATGAGCGAGGTGTGATTTTCCGACTGGGGCGCGTGCTGCATGAGCCCAAGGGGCCGGGCATCATTTTGGTATTTGCGCCGCTCGATCGAATCGTCAGGATGTCTCTGCGAATCGAGGCCTTCGAAGTTCCGCCGCAAGACTTGGTGACACGCGATAACGTGACCGTAAAGGTAAATGCTGTAATCTATTTTCGCGTGGTCGATCCAGTTCGGGCTGTACTAGAGGTAAGTAACTTCCTCTACGCGACCAGCCAGCTTTCTCAGACGACGCTCCGGAGCGTGCTGGGAGAAGTCGAGCTGGACGAGTTATTGAGCCAGCGCGAGAAAATAAACGTTCGCTTGCAGGCGGTGCTCGATCAGCATACGGGGCCTTGGGGCGTAAAGGTGACGCTGGTCGAAGTGAAGCAGGTGGATTTGCCGGACCAGATGATACGAGCGATTGCTCGGCAGGCGGAAGCGGAGCGCGAGCGCCGGGCGAAGGTGATTCACGCGGAAGGCGAGTACATGGCAGCCGAGAAGCTCAGCATGGCTGCCGAAAAGATTCAGCAGCAACCTGTGGCGATTCAGTTGCGGTATTTGCAGACGCTAGTCGAAATTGGGGCGGAGAAGAATTCCACCGTGGTGTTTCCGGTGCCGGTGGACCTGCTGACTTCGTTGAATAAGTTGGTAACTGGACTCGCGGAGCGGGAAGGGAAAACTCCGTGACAAATTAGGCCATTTTGATACCGGCTGATTTATAGATTTCCGCCATTAACTGCATATCGCGCAGGCCTTCTTCGCCATCGGTCTTCGGTTCCTTATTGTGCAAAATGCAATCAGCGAAATCGTCGGCTTCGAGCACGAATTGATAAGGATCCTTTTCATTGTTCGGTTCGTCAATGGGAGGCTCGCTTTCGATCTTAGCTTTCAAGTGCAGCCCTTGGTATGCGAATGCTGGCTCCATGTGAATCATGCCTTTCGATCCGTGCACGCGGAAGAAGCCAGGCATTTCGGCACCGTAGGTTGTATTGCAGCTTGCCACGACTCCGGAAGGGAATTTCATGGTCCAGGACACGTTCTCTTCGACTTCCTTGAAGCGGCCGTCGTGATCGATAACTGAGGCGTAACCCTCTATGTGCGAGGGCTCTTCATGGGTGAGATAGCGGCAGGCATTGAGCGAATAGATGCCCACGTCCATGAGCGGGCCCCCGCCGGATAGTTTCTTATTCAGCCGCCACTCACCCGCATTCTCGTTGAAGCCGTGCGCGCTTTCGATTGCCTGGATGGTGCCCAATTTGCCGTCGCGAATCAGTTGTATTGCGCGAAGATTCGTCGGCTCATGTTGGCAACGGTACGCGATCATCAGCTTCTTGCTCGCGGCTTTACACGCGTCGATCATCGCCTGGCTGTCCTTCACCGTAGTGGCCATTGGCTTTTCGCAAAGCACGTGCTTTTCAGCATTGGCGGCGCGAATAGTGTATTCGGCGTGCATGCTGTTGGGGAGCGCAATGTATACAGCGTCTATGTCCTTGTTATCTGCGATCTCGTTGTAGTTTTCGTAGCTATAAATATTCTTCGCCGGCACATTGTACTGCGTCGCCATTCTTTCCGCTTTGTCGCGATGGCCGCTCACGAACCCTGTGAGCTGCGAGCGCTGCGACATCTTGCAGGCGGGCATAAAGTGATTCATCGAGATCCGGCCAAGACCGACGATGCAGTAGCCGATTTTGCGTTCTTGTGCATCGGTCTGGGGCTGGCGAGCTGCGGAAAGTAGCGGCAAGCCAGCGGCGCTCACGCCGATAACACGACCAAACTCACGGCGAGTGAAGTTCATAAGGCTTTTAGATGACGCGGCGGTAGTAGGCGACCCCGTTCCGGTCTTCAACAAACGTAACCCGCTCGCCAATCCGGGCGCGCTCGTGGGGCTCTTTACCGAGAATGCGGACGGTTACGCGACGGCCGCCCTCGACATCGATAATCGCTACTTGATAAGGTGCGTCCGCGGCAAACTGTTCGGGCGGCGAGTGGACGATGGTCTCTGTGTAAACGATTCCGTTTCTCGTTTTGGAGCCTTCCATTTCAGGCTGCCCCAAGAATGCTGACCACGCAGGTCGCGCCCGAGCCACCGAGGTTCTGCGCCAAGCCAATGCGATGACGGCGGACCTGGCGGTCGCCCGCATCGCCTCGAATCTGCATCGTCAGATCGCAGATCTGGCCCACCCCGGTTGCACCCACGGGATGACCTTTTGACTTCAGACCACCGCTCGTGTTGATGGGAAGCCGGCCGTTGATCGCGCTGCAACCTTCAGCCGCGAAGGGTCCACCCTTGCCCTTCTCGACAAAACCCAGATCTTCGCTGGCGACAATTTCGGCGATGGTAAAGCAATCGTGGAGCTCGGCAAGCTCAATATTTGCCGGGCCTAAACCTGCCATTTCATAAGCCTTCTTCCCGGCGGATTGGACGGCGGGGAAAAAAGTAATATCCTCTTTCGAATCGAGAGCGACGTGATCCGAAGTTTGCGCGACGCTTAGTACACGGACATGACGGGTCGTGTATTTTTTGGCGTGCTCGAGAGGAACAAGGACAACGGCCGCAGCGCCATCGCTGATGAGAGAGCAATCATAGACCGTCAGCGGCTCGGCAATGGGCCGGCCTGCCAGGGCTTGCTCGAGGGTAATGACTTTCCGCATGTGCGCTTGCGGATTCTTCGCGCCGTTCGCATGGTTCTTTACGGCAACCGCAGCGAGCTGTTCCCGCGTGGTGCCGTATTGGTGCATATGGCGCTGAGCGATCATTGCGAAGAGTGCTGGAAATGTCGCACCGGCGCGGCCTTCGCCGGACATATCGCCGGCACCGGCGAGAATCTCAGTTACGCGGGGTGTGGTTTGGGAGGTCATCTTTTCGACTCCCCCCACAACCACGACATCGTAGATACCAGCCGTCACGCTCTGCCAGGCATGGAAAAATGCCGAGCCGCTGGATGCACAGGCATCTTCGATACGCGTACACGGAATGGTTTCGAACCCGCAAGCCGTGCCAACGTAAGGCGCCAGATGATTTTGACCCACAAAGGAGGGTCCGGCGAAATTGCCGAGATAGAACGCTTCAATGGCTTGGGGAGAGAGGTTTGCGTCGGCAATTGCGTAGCCTACGGCCTCAACGGCGAGCGAGCGAAGATCGCGGTCCGGAAATGCGCCGAAGGCGGTTTTCCCGATGCCGATTACGGCCACAGGTCTCATATATATTTAAGATAACGTCCATGCCAGGCCGGTTCTGCACGTTTGCGGTCGCAGTTCGTCATTCCTTTGTAGAGGAATGCAGCGAGCCTGGAGCGGCTCAGCGACGCGGCCGAATAGCCCGCCCCGGGAGCGGGTACTGGAGGAGTGCGTGAGCGAACCTCTGCCCCCCATTTCGGATGCGCAGTTTCAAACCGAATCTAGCGCCCAGGCGCGATTTGTCCAGGCAAATCTGCGCAGGATATTTTTGCTGATTTACCGCATTGTGGGTAATGTAGATGACGCTCAGGATCTGACTCAAGAGACATTCATCAAGGCTTTGCAGCGGCAATCGCAGTTGAAGGACCTGGACAAGGCAGCGCAATGGTTGTCGAGAATCGCGAACAATACGGCTATTGATTTCCTTAGGCGGAACAAGAAGTTTATTTTTACGGACGTCAGCGAACTATCCGAGGCCAGGGCGGCAGGCACGGATAGTCCGGAGCAGTTGATGATCCGAGGCGAGCGCAAATTGCAACTGGACGGGGGATTAGCCGCCTTAACAGAGCGGGAGCGCATGGCGCTGTTGCTGCGCGATGTCGAGGACATGCCAGCCGACCAAGTCGCGAAGGAAATGAATTGCTCGATGGCTACGGTACGGTCGCACATTGCGAACGCTCGCATCAAGTTCAAGCGGTACCTGGAAACGAGGAAATCGTCGTGAAATCTGCAAAGGCGCGTAAGGGTGGGCATCCTAGCTCGAGAACTCTGGCGCTATTTTCGAGAGGCGATTTGAAGTGGTTCGGGCAGTGGCAGATCGGGCGGCATGTTGCGAAATGCGCTTATTGCGACGGACAGGCAACCCGGTTTCGCTCAGCGCGCGGCGAGCTTAAGCGTGAAGCGGATACTCAGACGCTCACTGGGTTTGAGGCGATTGCGGATTGGACCCGCTTGGAAAGGGAGATGAAAGGAAACATCGCGGTTGGCGTCGCCGCGGCGCGGTGTATCGAAAACGTCGGGCGGGGCCGGGCATTCGCCATCCGCGGTGGCTGGGTCGCGGCAGCGCTTGCAGTGTTGTTCGCGGCGGGCTGGTTTACGAATGTTCCTAGCGAGCAGAGAGCGCGTCTTACCTCGTCCATTCGGCGGTCAGTTGGAATTGAAGTTCCCCAAATCACTGCCAGTATCGTACAGACGACCCCGGAAGGGATTGCGGTCCGAACTCAGGGCGCGACCCTGACCATACTTCACCCGCCTTCGGCTGTGGTGTCGCTAGCGGGAAATTCTTCACTAGGTGCGCGATTCGTGGATGAGGAGACCGGAGAGGTAACCATCACGAACGTATATGGGCAATAATCTTCGCCGAGTGGTGCTGCCCTTTGCGCTGGGGCTTGCGCTATCGGCGTGCGCGCTCGCGGACGACAGCGGGGGTCGGTGGGTCGATGTTGAATTTCCTCACGACTCTCCGGTCTTATTTGTCTCCTTCAGTTTGGGATCGACAACGGCCCGCGTGCTCCGTGCATCGATGGCATTGGATCTTCATACGTCCCTGCAGCTAAGGAACACGGGGAATAAGACAATTTGTGGGTTGACGCTCCGTGTCGAAGCTCAGGACCTCACGCCGTCCGGTAAAGGGTCGGTAACGGTACCGAGCTTGAATGTTCAGCCGGGTGAAGTGTTTCCGGTGCGAATCGATATGGAGTTATTGCGCCCCTTAAACGTTGCAAAAAACGACGGAGCGATGGTACAAGTGACGCTCGATTGCGCGCTGTTCAGCGATCTCTCGTACTATGGGCCCGACAAACTGGATTCGCGGCGAGCTCTAACGGTGTATGAGCTGGAGGCGCGGCGTGATCGGCGATATTTGGCCGGTCTGCTGGAAACCGGAAGGCTGGCTCAATTGCGCGAGGAGTTGAACTTTGGTTTGCAGGACATGACGCCGCCGCAGCTTGGGTTGGAGTTGCTGCGCGGGACAGGACGCAACTCGAAGGGCGAGCAGGCTGTGAATGTGGGTGCGCTCTTGTTTCCGAGTTCTCCGGTAGAACCAATCGGCGGGGCAGCGCAGGTTTTCGGCAATCAGGTGAGAGGTTCGCAGGTGGAAGTGAAGAACCGATCGCAAAAGACTGTGCGAACCATCGAGATGGGATGGATTGTGCGGGATGAGCAGGGCAAGGACTTCGTAGCGGGATCCGTACCCTCGTCAATGGAGCTTCGTCCAGTGCAAACCGGGAGACTCACCGAGCCGGGGACGTTGCGCTTTTCCCGCGCAACAGGCCAGCCGATGCTGATTGGGGCAGTTACGGCGTTTGTGGATAGCGTCGAGTTCGCGGACGGTAATCTGTGGATTCCGAGTAGGCGTGATATCACCGAAGCGACAAACGATGTCGTACTGCGACGCGCCTTGGCGGCATCACCCGAGCAACAGAGGCTAGCGGAAATTTATCGCAGAAGAGGCATCAACGCGCTCGCGGCGGAGCTGAAAAGATTGAATTAGCGCTCTCGATGCCGGTGTGCGATTGCGCGTTGAGGGACCGACCTTATAAACTGTAGATGTTCGGGGCGTGGCTCAGCCTGGCTAGAGCGCCTGGTTCGGGACCAGGAGGTCGGTGGTTCGAATCCACTCGCCCCGACCAAAATCCCTTACATCGAAATCGTAAGTTTGGCTCTGGACCGTGGTGTGGGTTGGCCAGCCGATCATCCGGCCCGGCGCACGAGGTCGATCCGAGTTTGTCTACGCAGCTTCAGTGTTCCAATGCAAAGCAAGAAGCTGGTCGGGCTTGAGATCGGCCATTGCGTAAGTTTGCCCCGTCTCATCAGAAAACTCGACCAGCAGAGCCGCTTCACCGTCTCGCTGCAGAAATTCCACAATGGTCCCTATTTGCCCCCTTTGTTAAGCGTTAGTTGGGAACATCCTCGATCAAGGCAACTGGCGATAGCAGCGCAATCCGGTTCATAGAGTCACTCTGCTCTCTTAACGTAGCAGGTTGTGAGCCGCGGAAAGCCTTCAGACAACTGTACGATCCAGCCGCTTCGAATAACGGCCGAGCCGACAACCGTTTTTGAGGCAAAGAACTGAGGTTCCACCGAGATCTGGGTTCGAGTTCCCATTCTTTTGTCGGCGCTGCCCGCCGCCTGAGAACCGATTTGGGTTGCGTTGATAGATAATGTTGTTGACATTTAATACATTGCATTGATACATTAACTGTAACAATGCAGCCGGATGATGAAAACGTGGACGTCACAATCGCAGGCACGACTGAAGCGATGTCCGAGGACTTAATTGCCACGTCACTCAACGCCGTGCGCACACGCATCGCTCACCATGAGCATGAACGCTGCATTATCGACCGAATGATCGCCACGGCCAAGGAGGAGGAGCGCCTGCTTCGGCGCTTACTGGACCTTCGTCGAGGCCGAAGCACAAAGGACGAGAGCTCCAATGGCAGCGGAGAAGAACTGCGGATCGCTTCTTGTGAAGCACCTTCCGAACGCCAACACCCGGCTGTTCTAGCAGTAATTGACGAGCTCGCGATAGCTGGGCATCCGGTCCACATATCTGAATTGATGAGACTGCTTGGCCAGCGACGTGTTGTTGTTCCAGGTGCTGGCTCACAGGCTAATTTGATTGTGCACCTGCGGCGTGACCCTCGGTTAATGCGGACGAGCCGCGGTATGTACGGGTTGGCTGTCTGGGGATTGGAAAAGATGGAACCGCGGAAGCGTAGGCCACACAAGAAGCGTTTTCGAGTAACGGCAGGTAAACAAAGGGATTGATTATGAGCATTGAGAGAAACGAAAAAATTAGGTTTCACGAACAGGGCACGTTAGAGGCCGTTACCCGCTGGATAGCTGACCACTCGGACGGCATTGCCGAATGGTTCAAGAATGTTCGGCATTAATATAGTTGACTAACCAGAGATTTAAGCGCATACTTGAAGCATGGAAAGGCTTCCCGAGACGCTTCAAGAGGCGATTCAGTTTTTCACTGATCCTGATATTGCAACGGAGTTTGTGCGCGACATTCGTTGGCCGGAAGGCGTGGAGTGCCCAACGTGCGGTTCAACGGAAGTGATTTACCTCAAGAATCAGCGTCGCTGGAAATGCCGAAACAATCACCCCAAACAGCAGTTCTCGGTTAAGGTCGGGACGATTTTCGAGGACTCTCCTATTGGCCTAGACAAGTGGCTCCCGGCTGCATGGCTTGTGACTACGTGCAAGAACGGCATAAGCTCTTACGAACTTGGGCGCGACCTGAAGGTAACGCAGAAAACAGCATGGTTCATCCTTCATCGGGTTCGGGTTGCAATGCGAGTTAGGTCGTTAGAAAAACTCTCGGGCGAGTGCGAGGCGGACGAAACATTTATCGGTGGCAAGACACGCAACATGCACCGACACTCCAAGCGCAAGATCAGAGCCGTGAATGATGGAAACTGGGGTAAGACGGTCGTATTGGGTCTGCTGGAACGCGACGGTCACGTCCGCGCAATGGTTGCACCAAATCGCAAGACGCGTCACATCCGCGCTCATGTATTAGAGAATGTCGAACTCGGCTCAGCGATCTATAGCGACGAAGCCGATGTCTATAAACAGTTCCAAGGCGAGTTTGTTCATGAGTTTGTAAACCACCTATCGGATTACGTGAAGGGGCGTGTCCATATAAACGGACTTGAAAATTTCTGGTCGCTCCTAAAGCGGACCTTGGGTGGGACGTATGTGAGCGTCGATCCTATTCACCTATTCCGTTATCTCGATGAGCAGTGCTTCCGATACAACTTCCGAAAGTTGACGGATCAGCAGAAATTCATGATCGTGATCGCGCACGTGATCGGCCAACGGTTGACGTATGCGGAATTGACGGGGAAGACGGGCGAGGTCGATCCGATATGAAGGGAACTTCCTTATGCCAACCAAGGAAGAGGCAAGCGAGCTAAACCGAGCGACGCCGCTTAGCTTTCGCTGAGCGACGCTTCTTGGTAGCTTCCTTTCTGAGTTCTGAGTCTAGTTCCGCTTTTGATACGGTGAGAAGTTTCCGCATCGAATCTTTGAAGTGGGCAAATGGCGTTGCTGGCGGCGGTTCGGATGAGGGCTGCATCTGTTTCCAGTGTATGCCCGTTTACTTGTCTGGATCTTTGATGTATCGGACCAGACGCAAGATAAACAACAGCATAAGAACGCAAATCCGTGGGAGTTCGTAACTGTACACGCCAGCTTCCGACACCCTCGAAATCGCACAAGCCACCCACTCTTTTCTAGAGCGGTGGGCTTTGGGGTTTTTTGTCGGTGTAGTTGTCTGTGATCTACTTCTACACCTCACGGAAAACACGGAACGGCTCAGGTGGACAGTCGGTTGGTCTGAGCGCACGCGCACCGTTGCCCTGTTCGGTTCAATATTCAGACTGAGGTTGCCAGCATATCGTGGCCGCCTGTCTTTGAGGGAGATAGTTAAGACACTTTCGTTGATCAGTTTCGGGGTGGCAATCATCATGGAATCAGTCGCCCTCCCGTATGGTGAGCGGATTGACGAACTCACCACAGCTGAACTGTCAGAGTCGCGGACGCGTGGAGTCTTGGCGCTTTCCAAAACCGCCGAGGCCACAAAAGAAGCACGACAAGCCGACGAGCGTGCCAAAAATGCAGAATTACGCGCTGTCCAACTCCTAGCTGAAATACAACCCCGAGACTTAACGCAACCGCAGGAGAGGGAGATTGCGGACAAGCTACGACGCTTTTCTGGATTCGAGCTATTCATCGCGTCACATTGGATTGATGCAGAGGGAGCGCGGCTAGCTAGGCAGGTAAAGCACACCCTCAACCGTGCTGGTATAGGCTCCGATAACCCGCACTTTGACATGATCGGCAAATATCCACGAATCCCATTGGGCCTGTTTGGCGGCGGTGAGTTTTCGGGTTCCGAAATCCACGTTGGCGTTGAAGTCTGGAGTTCAGACCGAAGTGCAGCAGCAGCCACAGCGAAAGTGCTGCGCTCAATCGGCAAACTTGTGGTAACAACGCCGCCACAAGCCAAGTATCCATTCCCGTTCAAGATGGGTAAGTTTATTGCGGTGTTTGTTGGAGTCAAACCACTTCCAGAGGTTAAGTAAGCAAGGCCGCTTATGGCGGTGGGAAGCAAAACCCGAATTATGGCCATCAGCGTATTCGTCCGCGACGCTTCCAGAGCACAATAGCTATAGCGATACCCGGTAGTGCAACGCCGAGCGCGCCAGCGAGATCATAAGGCGATATGGGGACTCTGATGTCGCTGTCTAAACCGGTGACCATCGCCGCGCTTAACGCGTCAGAATGTGCCCTACTTGCATTCGGATTTATACTCGTTGCCGGACTAATTGGCGAGTCGAAGTCCAAAAGAAAGCTATTTGAACTTCTAGTGATTCTAGGTGTGTCGGGAGAGTTAATTGCCGATGGCGGGATATTTCTGTTCTCTAGGAGTTTACAAACGCTCGAAGGATACGAAATCGCACGACTGACACAGGAAGCGGCAAACGCAAACGAGCGTAGCAAGCAACTGTTGAGGGAGCTTGCGAGGGTTGACTTGTCGCTTAGACGGCGCGGGGCGCGTGGTCCGCTGTTAATTGCAGCGAACATCGGTGACAACCAAGAGATAAAACGCTTTCGCGGACAGCGCGTCTCAATTCTGAGTTGTCCTGGCAAGTACAACCAAGAGGAAACAGAGAATGCCGCCGTCGCGTTGTGGATAGAGCTTCGTTCCGTTTGGGCAGCTACTAACAACGACCTGCCACATTGCGGGAGCATAGGCGAGGGCCTGTTAATATCGGTAAGCCCAAAAGCATCAAGCAAGACGCGTGAGGCCGCGAAAGCACTAGCATTGGTAATCAGCGACGCGCTCTTGCTCGATGTGTCGCTTCCGGTAATGGTGATACCGGCTGAAGCAAAACTGCCACCGGAACCCGCCGATCCAGATACGATCGTCGTTCTAGTGCCAAGACCATTTCTCCAGTAAGAGCCACCGAGCCCTAATGCAGCAATGGCAATCCAAACAACTGAGTTAACTAGCCCGTCACGCCACCTAAAGCGTACCCCAAAAAGACCGGTTAGCCAAGTATATTGGCACCGAATGTTCGCCGCCAGTATCAAATAGATCGAGCAAACGTCTCAGATGAGCACCGAACCGCAATATTGCTTCTACGTGACGAGCGAGACGGTCGCCCGGCGCGGATCGGCGTATTGGACGTCGGCGGAGCAACCCTTGAGGATGTCACGGCCTGGAGCGTGTGGCAGAATCCGGACGCCTCGCGTCGCGGCTCTGGGCTCGAGGAGGAGGAGACCCAAGGTAATGGCGGGAAAGCGTACATGTACAGACTCTTTACCGGACCAGCACGCATCCTAGGCGTACGAGATCGGCGCCGAAACTGCATGGGCTTCGAAGGACCAAGGGGAGTCGAGCGTGGAACCCCGGGGTGGATTCCGAGCGTGGCTGGTGGCCGCGAGCTTGAGATCAGCTCGTTCGAAACTGAAATTCGTCAATGCCTTTCCCCATACGACGTCGTCCTTGAGGAACTGCCTGACCGACTTAGCTCAGCGATCAAAGCTCGACAGGCCTTTACGCTGGTTGAAGGCGAGAGCCCCATAGGACTATACAAGGGCCGCATTGACGTCGAGAACCTTCTCGCGAAAGTAGTCCGTCACGAACAGTCGACCCTTTGCTTGGAACAGGTCGATTTCTTCGCGTTGCACAACGGGCGCGTACTGAACGACGGGAGGAAGCTGATGCTGCCTGCGATCACGCCCTATCCAACGTTGGATGCGCCACTGGCCTTCGAAATCCCAGATCAATTGCCACTTGAAGGCGGACAGATGGTCTCGACTACCGAGAATCGAACGCGGCCTTTGGGGCGCCTGATGCTACATACGTCGGCGGAGAATATGCAGGCAGCGTGGAAGAATCTCCGACCGCGTTAGCAAATCATTTATCGTACTCGCCATCAGATGATCGGTTCAAAACAGGTTTCGGAGATTGTCGGTCCTGTTCCGGGAGCGCAGTACGTGTATGGCACTGTTGAGGTGGCAGCATTGGAGCCCGCATATGTCGAGCACGGTCGGCGGCGACCAAAGCCCGGTCCGTTAACCGAGGCCTTGGACGGATTTGTAGCCGAAGAAATTCGTGAGATCGCCGCGCAAATTAGCGCGCAGCGACAGGAAAAACTCGATGAGCACGCCCTTGACGAAGTGCATGAGGAGAATCGGAGGCTTGACGAGTTCAAGAACCGATTCCTCCCGAGCTATGGAGAAGGCGATGGCGGACCTGGCAACGGAGGTAGCGGCCCGGGAGGGCGGCAAGGCAGCGGCGGAGCCGCCGAGTGGGGCACTGAGCCAGAGGCCTTGGACTACTCGGTTCCAGACGGCGGTGTTCACGTGGGGAAAGGCATTTCAGTACCAGTCCGTCCTTTACTGAACGTGTGCGTCCGCGATGCTCGCGGACGCCCGGTCAGAGCCGTTTTGGAGTGGTTTACAAGTGATCGGCACGTCGCAACTATTTCCAGAGACGGTGTGCTCGAGGCCAGAGAAAAAGGAGATTGCGAAATCTGGCTGCGCGTGAAGGGTACCGCAATCGAGAGCAGTCGCGTTCACGTTCGCGTGTGGAACGTAGACCACGTTTTACTTACGCCACGCACGCTAGACATACCGCTCGGTGCGCGCCAGCAAATTAATGCGGAAGTAACAGACGATGAGGGCAGGCGATCAACGGGTCTTCTCCTGGAGTGGCGGCATGACTCGGATGACCCGTTGTTGGTTCGCATTAATCAGGAGGGCGTCATTACAGGCAACCGACTCGGACGCACTGCCGAGACGGCGGGCGCGGAAGGTGTTTGGGCGCGCATTCCTGTCGAGGTAGCTGTCATTCCAAATCCCGAAAAACTCAAACGAGGCGGCGGGTTCCCGAGGCTTCTTGTAACCGATCGGGACCAGGACCCTGCGACTGGCGCGATTCGCGAGGGAGATCCCGATCAGCCGCCCTTATGGCAGGAACCATCGGATTTCGTTCACAACGTCTGGTGGCTTAACCTTCAAAGTCCGGAGGCTGCATTCGCCTTCCGTCAGCGCGGTACAAATACACTACTTTGGCGCACATACCACGCGGAGCGGATGATTGATATGGCTGTGCAGGTTTGGATGACTGAAGAATTCACCCGAAAAGGGGAAAACCAACGTGCCGAGTTTTGGGCGGCGCACTTGGCTGCCCTGGACCGTCACCAAGTTCGAATCAACCAGCAGATGTGGAAGCGCCTTGAACCGTATGTCTCAATGGGCGGTGCGCCGGAACTAGATATGCCTAGTGAAAATTAGGATGGCTCGACAGTTAAAGAACGCAGGACGACCCGAACACGCGGGACTTCGACAACAGGTGCTTCTCGCAGCTCTAGACTGTACCGGTGGTGATCTTGACAAAATCTTCACAGCGGAAGAACTTCTCCTCGCCGCCTGGAAACGCGACCCGGTCGCCTGGGGATTACGTGGGCATGAGAGAGTACATCCAGACTCAGAGAAGATTTATGTCACCATTGATCGCGCGCAAATTCAGGGCCGCAACATTCGCGGAGGGTTGGTTGGCCTTGGCCTCTTGGACAAAGTCCGGCAACGAACGTATGGTTTGACGCCGGCGGGCCTGGCTGCCGCAAGCGAAGGGATAGGCGCGGATCCAAGTTTGAGAGGAACAGCGGATCGCGCGCTCGCCGATGCGATTACCGAAATCCTGTCACATCCTGTATTTCGGCAATGGATCAAAAATCCATCTATGCCCAGGCATTTTCGCGACGCCGGGCACTTCTGGGGCATCGCGCCTGGAACTCCTCCGGGAGTGATCCGTAACCGGATTGCGCAACTGGAAAACACTCTTGCGACGGCGCGATCGCTGCTCGAAGGGAAAGGTGTCGACGAAATCACCGCTCGGCACGGAAAGCCATTATTCGACCGCAATGACATCGAGCGTGCCTTAGCATTCCACGCGACCCTGAAGCAGCGTTTCGCGAAAGAGTTATTGACTCTTCAGACGGGCGTGACCTAAACGTACGAGAATTGTGCCAAAGAGCTCTAGTCAATGCTGCCGCCGTGGAGAACTATCTCGTCATCTGTCCCAGCTCAGACCGTGCCTGAACGTTGCGCCTCGATATACTCCTTGGGGTAAGATGCAACAGCTGCATCGCATCCAACTCCCAAGCTTATCTCGTTGGATGGACGTCGTTCAGGTTCAAGCCGGCTTTGCGCTGACCCACTATGCCCAAACCCTGACCACCCTGTGCACTTCGGCATTACTCAGGATTGTCATCGAGATCAATGGGAATTGCCGCAAGTTACTCAGCGCGAGTAACTTATAGCAGCGCCGAGTAACTTGTCCCAACTGCGCTCCGTTATTGATTTTCGTCATCGTCACTTTTCGGGACCAGGAGGTCGGTGGTTCGAATCCACTCGCCCCGACCAAAATCCCTTTCCCCAAAACCGGAACGCAACTTCTCGTTTCTTGAAGTCTGAGGGCCGTTTCAAGTAACTCCCGCGAGCTGAATCTGTACTTCCTGAAACTGAAGTAGAGTGGAGGTTATGGCAGCCGTCGTAGCCGAGAAGCTAACGTTCGCTCAATTTCGATCAAAATACGAATGCGGCGATCGCTCATATGAATATTGGCATGGAGAGGCCATACAAAGAGGTATGCCGACTTGGGTTCATGGTCTTTTGCAGCGCATTATGATGGAACTGCTCACCGAAGCTGGTTACATTGCCGCCTCTGAAGTGGAACTCAGGATCGCGCCTGATGCTCATCCCAAGCCCGACGTGATTGCGACCAGTGGTGACATTGGAGAGCTGTATCCGACTAAGGCGGTCGACGTGGTCGTCGAGATTCTTTCAGATGACGATCCCATGGCCTATGTTCTGGAAAAATGTCAGGCGTACCAGAGTTGGGGTTTTCACTACACTTATGTGGTCAATCCTGAACGCCGCCAACTTTTCCGCTGGACTGGAATGGCACTCGAACTTTCAAACGAGTTGACCTCAATCCCGGCCAATAGGATCTGGGAAAAGTTAGATGAAGCAGTGCATCATCGACGATAAGGATTAACGGTAGCTCCTTAGCCGTCGCTTCGTATTGGCAATCTAAATGCCCGGTAAAAACCGGATGAAAGATCGACGTCTGATCAATCCCATTGAGGCAGGTTTACAGGCCATTCAGTCCAGTTTTAGTCGAAGGCATACCAAATCTTGGGACATTTTCAAGAATTTTGGAGTGTTCCGACTGCGCGCGCACCATGGGCTGATCCTGTTGGCCGGGCTGGCTCTTATGCCTGCTACCGGTCGATCTCAGGCCTTAGCCCCTCGAATTTTTTACTCCGATCTGCAGAGCGGTCCTAATGTTGGGGGCCAGAACGATCTTGGCGCGTTCGTAACCATTTACGGGAATCGTTTCGGTGTGGGTGGAAGCACCTCAGCAGTGATAGTGGGAGGAGGCGCCGTCGCGAATTATTTGGTTTGGACCAACACTCAAATCACTTTTCAACTCGGTTCGTCCGCGGCTACGGGCAATATCGTTGTTCAAACCCCAGAAGGCGCTTCGAACGGAGTTCCGTTTACGGTCGCGCCGGGAAACATTTACTTTGTCGCTACGACGGGCAACGACAACGATGACGGCAGCTATGCGTCACCATGGGCGACTCTGCTGCAGAGCAGAGACATGATGCAGCCGGGCGATATCACATACGCGATGAACGGGGTGAGTCAAACCGGCGACGACGGACAGGGGTGGAACTCCGCGTTCACGCTTCAACCGGCATGGAGCGCAGCGTCTGGGAATCCGAGGGCGCTGGTCGCTTACCCCGGAGCCGTAGTTACTATCGGCAGTGTCAACGGACCCGATTCGGGCATTCGCAGCACGCAGTATGGAGGCTGGGTTTTCGCCGGTCTGCAACTGCGTGGTACGTACAATGCCGCCTCGCTATGGGGAAGCAACTGGCGTTTTGTCAACAACGACATGACTTGTCCCAACGGAGATGGTGAAGATGCTTGTTTTCACACCAGCGAGGGATCCAACATTGAATTACTGGGCAACAACGTCCACGATACCGGAACCAGTTCTGCCTCGGCGGAATATCATGCTGTGTACTTTTCGACGGACAGCAATCAGATTGAGGCGGGCTGGAACACGATTGCTCGCGTACACGGCTGCCGCGGTCTGCAGGTATACTCAACTGCTCTCGATTCGAATAGCGGCTTCAACCAGTACGACATCACCATACATGACAACGTAATTCACGACACGCAATGCGATGGCATAGTGCTGGGTACAGTGGACCCGTCCAAAGGCCCGGTGCAGGTCTACAACAACCTCATCTATAATGCCGGGACCGGCCCTAATAATCCCGAGCAGACAGGTAACTGGTCGTGCGTGTTCGTAGCTGGTTACACCAATACCGGCGCTGCGGGCGGCGGAACGGTCGATGTATATGGCAACACGATGTATAACTGCGGAAGCTTCGCTACCCCGCCATACGGCAATTCGACGGGCGGAGTGATGAACGGAGGGAATAATAGTGCTCTGTACATCCGCATTCGGAACAACATCATTTATCAGTTGAACAGTAATGCGCCGTACTGGGCCAATTACAGTTCGGCGAGCAACGGAGTGTACGGCAGCAACAATCTGTTCTTCGGAATCGGTGCAGCACCTTCAAGCACCGAAGTCACGAATTCGGTTGAGAGTGATCCGCTCTTCGCAAATCTGTCTCAACATGATTTCCACCTTACCTCCAGCAGCCCGGCCAAGAACGCCGGCGTGACGACTCCGCAGATCACCGATTACGATGGAGTTCCGCTGCCGCAGGGACCCGCTTATCCTATTGGTGCTTATGCGTATGTCACCGGTGGATTCACATTGCAGCCTGGCAGTCTACAACAGATCTCAGTAGGTGCAGATGGCGCGGTTTGGGGCTTGAACGGAGGCCAGATTTACGAATTCGATACCAATCTGCAGTCGTGGGTTCATATACCGGGATTTCTAACGCGGATCGCAGTCGGGTCAAACGGTGACGTTTGGGGATTGAACGGCCCGAACATTTATCGCTTTAACTCGACGGCACAAGAGTGGATACCTGAGCCCGGATACCTGACTCAGATCGCAGTCGGGTCGGACGGCGATGTCTGGGGACTGAACGGCGCGAACGTCTATCACTTTAACTCCGCTATACAGACTTGGAGCCTCGTACCGGGAAGTCTGGCACAAATCCAGGTTGGATTTGACGGCGCAGTGTGGGGCCTGAATGCGGCCGGTTCGATATATCGGTTCAATCCAGGTAGCCAGTCGTTCGAGCAGATTCCCGGGTGGTTGTCGCAAATTTCCGTGGGCAGCGATGGAGCAGTCTGGGGCATCAATGGCGCAGGTGGGATCTATCGATTCAATCCAATTTCGCAGAGCTTCGAGCCAGTGTCGGGCGAGCTAAAACAGATCGTGGTCGGCTCCGGCGCGAACGTGTGGGGAATCAATTCCGCTGGGTTGGTTTACTCTTTTGATCAAGCTAGTCAAACCTGGACCCATGTCGCGGGAACGCTAGCTCGGCTCGCAGTGGGAGCGAACGGTGCGGTGTGGGGTGTGGACGCGAACGATGCGATTTACCGTTTTATCCAGCCATTGACGCCTGCAGGGGAGTTCCAATGGGTTCCCGGAGCGACATTGGTTCAAATCGCCGCTGGCGCCGGAGGAGACGTGTGGGGCTTGGATCCCAGCGGGAATGCGTTTGGATACAATATCGCGGCACAGACTTGGAGCCGACTTGGCTCAAATTTCGGGAAGATTGCCGTCGGCTTCGGTGGGAATGCTTGGGGTATCGATCTTGAGGGCCGTATCTACCGGTTTGAAGCAGCGAGGCAAAGCTGGATGCAGGTGCCGGGGCTACTGGCTCAAATCACCGTAGGGGTAAACGCTGATGTTTGGGGTGTTAACCCGGGTGACTTCATCTACAGCTACAACCCTCAAAACCAGAACTGGACACAAGTGCCGGGTCTCTTGGTTCAGCTTTCAATCGGGTCTGACGGGGCAGTCTGGGGCCTTAACGCTGGAGGCCAGATCTATCGGTTCGACCCCCAAACGAAAAATTGGGATTCGATACCGGGCAGCTTGGCGCAAATCGCGATCGGCTCAAAGCAAGCGGTCTGGGGCGTGAACTCGGCGGGTTTAATTTATCAGTACAATACGCAAACCGCGAGCTGGAGCAATGTCCCGGGATCACTCTCGCATATTGCCGTCGGATTCGACGGAGCCGTGTGGGGCATTAACGCGGGCGATGAGATTTATAGATGGACGGCCTCCGATTCCGTTGTTGGTACTGATGCTGGTGTCTGGAATCAAATTCCGGGTGCGCTGAGTCAAATCAGCGTCGGGGCGAGTGCTGTTGTCTGGGGCGTTAATAGCGCTGGTGATGTGTACCGATTTCAGTGAAACCCAGTTCCTGAAATAGCCAACCTAAACAACAGCACATTCGCTTTGCGCGGGAGGATTGCTTCTCTCTTCGAGACCCAACTTCTTAATCTTGTAGAGCAACGCTTTGTAATCGATGTCGAGCAAAGCGGCGGCCCGTTTACGATTCCAACACGTGGCTTCGAGAACGGCAAGGATCGCCTCGGCTTCGGATTCCTGCTTAGCCTTGGCGACTCGATCAAGAACAGAAGTGGGCTCGCCATCCGACCTGTTACCGGATGTTCCGTTTTGCGTTTGTTTCAGAGCGGGCATGTTTAGAGCGATGCGAGCTGTTTTCTCTTGGATTTCCCGCGCGACGAGGTCGGGGTCCGCCAGAATCAGAAGCTTGCGCATCATATTTTCGAGCTCCCTGACGTTCCCAGGCCAGCGATAGGCGCTCAACAACTTCTTAAATTCTGCACTGAGAACCGGCATCACGAAGCCTGGCGCCGTGTGCCGGTGAAGCAAGAACTCGGCAAGAGGAACGATGTCATCTCTGCGCTCACGCAGCGGCGGGATCACGAAACCGATTACATTCAAGCGGTAGTAAAGGTCTTCTCGGAAGGCCTGATGTTGTACTCGTTCCTCCAAGTCACGGTGAGTCGCAGCCACAATCCTGACATCCACCCTTACCACCTCGCGCCCTCCAACTCGTTGGAATTCATGATCCTGCAACACTTGAAGCAGTTTTGCCTGGAGGCGCAGATCCATGTCACCGATTTCATCGAGCAGCAGTGTTCCCCGGTCAGCCAACTCAAACATCCCTGGCTTACGCTGAAACGCTCCGGTGAAAGCACCGCGTTCGTAGCCGAACAGTTCACTCTCGACGAGCTCTGGGGGAAGGGCGGCACAGTTCAGCTTCAGAAACGGCATGTCCCGCCGAGGTGATCTCCTGTGAAGTTCCCGAGCAATCACTTCCTTCCCCACGCCAGTCTCCCCTTGTATGAGGACGGGCGCATCAGACGATGCGACACGACCGATCATCGCCTCGAGATGGCGCATTCGGGGATCGGAGCCAAGGAGCGATTGGCGATTTGCAGCGCGTGTTGCCGCTGCGGCAGACGGGGCTCGTTTGCTTTCTAGCGCGCGCGTTACGGCAGCGTTCAAATCTGCATGCTTTAGCGGCTTATACAAGAAGTCGATCGCTCCAAGCTTTTGTGAGGCGGCAACCGTCGCTGGCGAAAAATCTCCGGAGATCATCACCACTGGGACATCAAGAGATAAATCTCTAATCTCACGAAGCGTGTCGAGTCCGCCTTTAATGGGCATAACGATGTCCAACAGAAGAGCTGAAATGGGTGCTCCCGAGCACTTAAGGGAGCTCAATACTTCGTCGCCGTTGCGCGCCAGTTCCACGGAATATCCCCGGCATCGGAGCGCCATTTCGAGGTAATTGCAAGTATCCGGATCGTCATCCCCGACGAGAATTGTGCCGTTCTGTAACGTGTTCGACATTAGCGATCTCCTAAGCTAGCGCCCATAACTTGTGGAAGTGCCTCGTTGTCGTCGGACTCCGATTGAGGACCAAGGAAGGGGAGAACCAATGCCAATCGAGCACCGCCTGATTCAATGTTTTCGGCCCAAATATGACCGCCATGCTGGGTCATAATCATCCGGCAGATTGCCAACCCGAGGCCCGTGCCTGACCGACCATGCAGGTTTGTTGAACAGGTGTATTCCTCAAAAATATTTTCCAAATCCTCATCGGGTATACCGTCGCCAGCATCTTCAACATCGATGCGGTAGACGTTCGGTGTGTGCGCGATCGTTGTGCGAAATTCAGGTCGCGGCCAGCAGCACTGTACCGGAGAGCGCCTGTCCCAAAAACTTGAATACCCTTTGATGCGTATGCGTCCTCCACGAGGCGTAAACCGGCAAGCATTGTCTATGAGGTTCACAAGGACCTGCTCGAGCTGCGCATTCTCATACCGCAGCTCATTCGAAGGAGGCAGTAATTCGATGGATACAGAAATGTTGCTCCGGTTAGTAAGAGGGAAAAGTTCGGCGGCTGACCTCTCAACGCAGGATCTAATATCGTTTCTTTGTAAGTGCGGCTTGCGTCCTTGCAGCCGACCTATACTCAGACGAAGCATCGCGTCCGTCATTCGCGAGAGCCGCTCGGAACTCGTTTCCATTCGGCGTAGAATTTCCCGTTGTTCTTCCGTGAGGGTTCCTAACTCCTCACTGAGCAGAATCCCACAGTATCCACTTATAGCTGTCAGGGGAGCTCGAAAATCGTGAACCGCCCTGGCGAGAAACTGAGTGCGCTCATGGTCGTATTCTTGGAGCTTCAGATTCGCGTTAGCTACGGCATGCATCAGGCTTTCAGGGTCTCGATGATCGGGTTCGGCCCTGTCTGCCGACGCCGGTGAGGCACTCACGCCCGAAATCGCCCGTGTGAGCATTGTCCTCAGTGTTGTTCTGCTCACCGGTTTCAAAACGACCAGCGCTAAAGGATTGCGGACCTCCGCCCTGAAGTCGCCCAAAACGTTTCGCCGCACAAGAAACAGATGCCGATGAAGCTCCCGCTCGAAGATTCCATTCATAATGTGCATCCCCGGCTTGAAATCCCAGACGTATAGATCGAAACCGTCGGGCTGTTCATCCGCGCCTACCAGATGTAGGAGCCAATTACTCCGATTCACTTCGGCCAAAGTCTGTTGGCAAAGCACAGCTAGTTCGCGGTCGTCGGAAACTACAGCGAGGCGCAACGGCAACAGCGAAAGCTCCTTTCCCAAGAATTCCCATTCGGGCTTACAGACTCATGACAATGTACGACGGCTTACGGGAGTGACTTAAGGATAAACTGGTCCGAAAAATTTGCAAGTAGTACGAAGGAGTGTCACGTACTAGCATTGGTACCGGTAAAACGAGAGTACTGCATTCGGCTGTATACTCCCGTTTACAACACGTACTGAATGTCAGAGCTTTAGCCTCGTGCAATCATGTGCGTTTGCGCTAAACGAGATGGAAGTACTTCAAAAACTTCGTTACAAATCCTAGTTTTTGGGTGTGTCATTCAGGGCGATGTCAAGCAGCTTTTCTAACATAAACGCGTTATCAAGGGATGGCAGCGGCTCGCGAGAAGACCCAGCGACATTCGACCTTGTGAAATACGATCCTGTCGCCGGCGCGTTCCGCCAAACGCCGCGATCGTTCTGCGGAATTCTCATTTAGCACGACTCGCAGTCGTCGACCAGCTATTCCCAATAATTCTCAGAAAAGCCGAACCTGTCTGAATAATCGGCACGGATCCGGAGTATCGGCGATTCCCTGCGTGCACCGTTTCAATGGTTTGTCCGTGTTTTCGCGCGTGGTGAGGGAATTGCTAAAGGAGGGTCAAGCCCGAAAGATTGAAAAGCGTCGTATGGGACTGAGTGGGCGGAAGCATGTCTTGACGACGGCGGAGAGAAGTATTCGATCGATAACTTTTGATGCTTTAGCGAGCAGCGAGCGACCACAATCCTGGTATGCGGTACACGTGAGATCTCGCTATGAAAAGCTAGCGTGCGAGATTCTCTCGCAGAAAGGGTACGAGACGTTCTTGCCCACGCATTCGGTTCGGCGATGCTGGTCGGACCGCCACAAGACTCTCGATGTGCCGCTTTTCCCGACCTATCTGTTCTGCCAATTCGACCCTATGCTGCGGGTTCCGATCCTGTCCACGTCCGGGGTGAGAACCGTCCTCGGCGATACTCAGGGACCGATCGCAGTGGATCCGGCCGAAATTCAGTCCATCAGGCTGATTGTCGAATCAAAAGTGGCTTCTGAATGCCTCCCTTACCTGGTCGCGGGCGACCGAGTTCAGGTGGAATGCGGTCCTTTGGTCGGCCTGGAAGGTGTTATCACCGACTTAAAGAGCCGATACCGGCTTACAGTCTCTATGACACTTTTGAACCGGTCGGTTGCCGTTGAAATCGAGCATGGAGCTGTGAGCCCAGCTTTAACCAATCGCGGCGCGAGTGCAGGACCGGGCAAGCGTCGCAACTCGAATCTGCTTCCCGCACTTTCGCGCGGTAAGCAAACCGATCTGTATGGCTGCGCCTAGAGTCACCGAGGACGATTAATGAACATTCTCGAATCGGAGAGATTCCGGAGCGCGTTATCCCCACGCTCGCTTGTGAGAGCGTTGTGGAAACGCAAGCTTCTGGTTCTGTCGATCGCGCTATTGGGGACGGCGGCGAGCGTATTTGTTGTTCATCAGCTTCACGCAGTGTACGAAGCACAAGCGGAAATTTTGGTCGAATCGCAAAAAATACCGGAGAACTTCGTTGCCCCCACTGTGCAGACTCCTCTAGAGGCGCGCCTAGACAATCTTAAGCATCAGGTGCTCAGTGATGAGAGGCTCTGGAGCCTCATTCAAGAACTCAATTTGTATGCAAACAAGAGAATGACAAAAACGCGCGGAGAGGTTCTGGATGTCATGCGTCAGGACATTCTGATCAGTCTCGAAAGGGGCTGGAGCGCGAACGGTCCGGGAGCATTTCGCGTTTCCTATCAGGCCCCGACCGCAAAGCTCGCGATGGATGTATGCAACCGAATCGGGAGCTTTTTCATAACAGAGAATTTGAAAGAGCGGGAGCAGGAGGCGAACGTAACCTCGCAGTTCCTTGATAGTCAGCTGCAGGACGCCAAGCGCAAGCTTCAGGAACAAGAGAGCCGGCTGCGAGACTTCAAGGAATCGCATAACGGTGAACTGCCGGAGCAAGAGAACGGGTTACTCGCGGCCACGGGTCAAAGCAAGGCAGAGTTGTTGGGAATACAGGATGCGCTCAGCCGTGCCCAGCAGAACAAGCTGATCTTGGAAAGTTCGCTTTCGACGGCGGAGCAAAGTCTCAAAACGCTCCAGGAACTGAGCCGAGAGCACGCGGCAGTTTCAGTGAGCGTACCTTCGAAGGCGCCGGCGGCGTCGCAGCCCCGACCTCTTACCCGGCTGGAGCAGGATCGCGCCGAGCTAGCCGCCCTACGTCTGCGTTATGAAGATAAGCATCCGGACATACAGCGACTGCTTTTCGAAGTGGCGGAACTCGAAAAGAACCAGAAACAGAATCGTGCAGCCGCGGCGCGTGAAGATGCGGCAGTCTCGGCCAATGCCGGGCCGCCACGGAACCTTCAGCCTTCAGAAAAGGCCCCCGCAACGGAAGGCGAACTGGTGGCGCAGGAACGAATCGAGACCGTGAAAGCGCAAATGATTGTGGCGCAGCATGAAATCGAGAGGTTGGAGGAACGGCGCGACCGTGTATTGCAAGATGTTGCGGAAACTCAGAGCCGAATACAAAGACTTCCGATCCGCGAGCAAGAGCTAGTCTCGTTGACCCGTGATTACGAGACGCGCAAAGCGGAATACCAAGCGCTACTGAACAAGAAGATGGCGGCCGATGTTGCGGCCAACATGGAGCGCTGGCAGAAGGCCGAACGATTCGTGATGCTGAATGAGCCTCATCTGCCGGAGAAGCCTATTCGCCCGAAGCGCACGCTCCTCATGTTGGCCGGCGCAATATTGTCGCTGCTCGCCGCTGCTGCAATCGGGATACTGCTAGAGATCAGAACCGATGTCTTTTTGGGCGAATGGGAACTGGCGCCCGGAACTATCGTGCTTGGCCGTGTCCCTCATATGACAATGGACGGCGGCCATCCTGCGACGGCTAAGTCAGTTAATGTGCCGATTACTCCGGCGGAAAGAGAGGTTAGGGCATATGTGTCGAGTTAACTTTCGTTATTTCTTATTGGCCTCCATCCTCGTTGCAGGGCAGCTTCTCGCTAGTCCTGCATACGCTCAGGCATTCGCTTCCGCGAAGCTGGGAAAAAAAGAGGCGGATGTGAAGTCCCCCACAAGAACGGCAAACATCTCCCAGGAAAAAACGCAGCCGTACCGGATTGGAGCGGGAGACATTCTCGGAATCGAAGTCTGGAAAGAGCCCGAAGCGTCCGCGCCTACGGTAGCGGTACGTCCGGACGGCAGCGTCTCTCTTCCGATGATCGGAGAGATCCAAGCCGCTGGGCTGACGCCGCATGAGTTCGAGGATGCGCTAAAGACCAAATACGGTGAGTACCTTCGCGTTGCCGGCGTTGTCGTCACCGTAAAGGAAATCCACAGCCAAAAGGTGTACGTAATAGGCGAAGTCAAGAAAGAAGGTCCCCTCCGCTTGGAAGGGCCGATGACCGTGCTGCAAGCCTTGGCCGAAGTGGGCGGTGTGACGGATTACGCAAAGAGAAGTAAGATCTATGTGCTTCGCACCAGCCAAACCGGCAAAGAGATTTTTCGTTTTGATTACAACGCTGTCGTCCGTGGCCAGAAAATGGATGGGAACATCGTCCTGTCCCCCGGCGACACCATCGTTGTACCGCGCTAGCTGAACGTCAGGAACCAGTCTACATACCGCATAGTTAGGAGAATTTGTATGCGAGAAGGGCTACTTCACCGGGGTGCCGGTTCGGGGAGTTGTGTCGCACGCCGCAGAGGCGTGCAGTTTCTTCGGGTCTGTCTCTTATCTCTTTTGGCTTTGACGTGTGCCCGATCTCAAACGCCAGGTTGGGGAATGTTCGATGTAAGTCGCGGCGTATTAACTGGAGGCGTCCAGGTAACGAAGGCCTCAGCTTATGTCGGTGCATATGATTTATCGGGAGCGACTGCCTCCCTTCCGGGCGGTGGGAGCTCGATGATCGAAGCCGGGGCTGCCACCGAACTCGGCTGGTTCTTCCCTGGTTCGCGGGTTCAGAGTTTTGTCCGCTACGACGTGGAATACGATGCCAATCAGCGCTATCCAGTTCTGGACGGCACTAGTAATTTTCTGAACCTGGGCATTCGAATGCGGGTTACCCCTCGCACATATATGACGATCTTTGCCTCGGGCGACCGGAGTATCCAATCCGCTTTCTTGTTCCGGCCCACAACGAGCTTAGCGGCCACATCGAGTGCAACGAGCGCCGAGGATTTAGGCGGAGCATTATCCGACAGCACAAGCGCGATCCCCGTCGGGTCACCGCTCAATCTTCTTCTTTTGGGGGGAAAGAGGCTTGAGTTTGCTGCCGGCGTAGACTTGACGTTCCTTCAATCTCCGCGCATGACGTGGACCGTAACGGAACACGGAATCACGGAACGGCCTGTTACCTTGCAAGAGCCTGGAGTAACCGAGACGAGCTCGTTTCCAGCGGTTACGGACTATGAGACGAGCGCCAAGTTCTCATATTCATTGTCCCGGCGCACACAAATAGGATTCGGTGCAGGTTTGCTGCAATCGTATTCGACGTTTGGTCGCATTCAAGTCGCATCACAGGGAGTGAATATTGATCACTTGTTATCGCGTCAGTTTTTCGTGAGTGGTCGCGCCGACTTTGAAATGCTGAGTGTTTCGCGCTCGGGCCTCCCGACGCCTACGACAAACAGCTACGGCTTAGGCTCCTCGATAGGTTACAAAGGCTCCAATAACAGTTTTTCCCTTTCAGCGCGCCGTGATGTCGGCGACATGTATGGGTTTGGCGCCAGCACCACGACGGCCGCAGATATCGCGTGGGAGTTCTCCCGGGCGAACCGTGCTTGGACGCTGCAGAATGCACTTACCTCGCAGCGCCTCACCGGTGGTGCCGTGAAACCGATACAGTTTTGGCTATATCAAACCACCTTTTCGCGGCGCTTGAGCTCCCGGTTGAGTTTTGTCATGCAAGGAGTCTATGCAAGCACCTCGATACCGTCCGGTTTTGCGCTCGCGACTGTGCCGCAAAGGGGAGTAAGGCTTTCGCTTGCCTGGACGCCTGCGGCAGTGGCGTTACCCTAGACTCCGCCCTTCATGTACCTGGAAGCGTTTGGCCTCAAAAAAAACCCATTCGCACTCACTTCGAGCCCGGACATGCTGTTTCTTTCCGAGGCACACGAAGAGGCGCTGGCCAGCCTTTGGTATGGACTGGTATACCGCAAGGGATTGCTTGTGCTTTCTGGCCCAACAGGTACGGGCAAGACAACTTTAATAGCGCGAACGCTGGACGAATTATCGCCATCTCGAGCACAGATTGTCGTGGTCTCAAATCCGGCAGTTACTGCAAGAGAGTTTCTGGAAGCAGTTCTATTAGATTTCGGCATTACGGATTTCCCTGCGAGCAAAGCGCAGCAGCTACTCTTGTTGCGCCGGCGGCTTTCGCACATTCAAGATTCCGACAGAATAGCGGCACTGGTGATCGATGAAGCTAACCAGTGCGGACCGGACATGCTCGAAGAGCTCAGGCTGTTGGGAAACCTCGAAAAGCGGGGAGAGAAGTTATTACAAACAGTGCTGGTAGGCGACGACACATTGGTTAGCTTGCTCAATAAGGTCGAAATGGGGCGGCTGAAGCAGCGTATCGCAATGCGACTGACAACCCGGCCACTGAACCGGCAGGAGATTCCGGGGTATATTCAGCACCGTTGGACGCGTGCGGGTGGAATAGGAACGATACCGTTCTCATCAGGCGCGCTCGAAGCCATAGAACGGCACACCGACGGCATACCGCGACTGATTAATTCGGTATGTGACAACGCGCTTCTGCTTGCGTTCGGCGAAGCCTCGGAGGTGGTTGAAGTCTTCCATGTCGAGCAAGCATGCTCCGATTTAGATGTTAATCGCACGAGTGGCATTAGACGCGAGCTGGACCATTCGCCGGGTGTGGAGCGCCGAGAAGAAGCGTCCTGCTCGATCAGTGTACGGCAGCAGTCCTGGTCTCCTCGAAGGCGGAACGACGAGCGCGATGCACAGCTTCAACCCTCGACTGGCGAGTAAGTAAAAACGGATACAAATGAGCAAGATTCTGCAGGCACTTCATGCCGTTGAACGGGGCAGCCCGGAAGCGGCGAATAATTTCCTTTTCAAGGAGTTCGGCGGCGACAAGCATCCTCGATCGCCAGCTTCATTAGAACCGCCTGGAAACGTCGCACCGGATAAGCTCGATCAGCGGTCGGACCCTAAACTGGGGGCTGACAAATTGGTGTTTAAGAACATTCGCTCCGAGCCGCTCAATGTGAATTTCAGCGTAGCTGATACTGATACGGATTCGCGAGCAGCAGAACAGTACAGGTTTATCCGCACGAAAATCATCCGTCACCATAAGACCCTATCGATGATTGCGATGTGCAGCCCTGGCGTTGGGGATGGAAAGACGGTGACAGCCACAAATCTCTCCGCGATCCTGGCTCTGAAGAGCGACGAACGGATTCTCCTGATCGACGGCGACTTTCGGCGGTCGAGCGTACATACGAGATTTGGAATCGCGAAATCGCCAGGTTTGGCCGACGTGCTCAGGGACGACGTGTCGATTGAGGCGGCGATGGTTCGGTCACAGCAATTTCCCAATTTGTATGTGTTACCAGCCGGGCAAGCAGAAGCAAGCCCGACAGAGCTGCTCGAGTCGTCGCGCTGGCATTCGCTAGTCGCTTGCGTGCGTCAGAACTTCCACCGCGTAATAGTGGACTCTCCACCCGTCGATTGGGTGGCCGACTTTGACTTGATCGAGGCTGATTGCGATGGCGTGCTGATGGTTGTCCGGCAAGACTATACGCAGCGCGCGCTCTTGCGAAATGCGATGAAGCGGGTCAGGGAAAAATGTATCGGCGTGGTTGTTAACTCAGCGGAGGACTGGTTTCTTTGGAACCCGTATCCAGCTTCCTATTATTACGGTCAGGAAATCAGCCGATCGAAGAGTGCAAAGCACTGAAGGGCAATGGCACAACAGCACCGCAAAGTTTTACAGGCGCTCTGGGTGCGTCTTCTGCAGGTAACGGGCGCGCTGTGGTGGGCAAAGCGGCAGCTTCGGCGCCAAGGCGCGTTGATCGTACTGACGTTTCATCGCGTCCTGCGCGACAGAGACGCGGAGACGACCTATAGTCAACCCGAGATCATCATCCGCGAGCGAACGTTTGCGGACCTGATGGCGCACGTCAGCCAGCACTTCGAGGTAGCCGATTTGCGTCATGCACTCCCGGGCCCGTACAGCGCGCGATTGAGGATTGCCATAACGTTCGATGATGGCTGGAGCGACAACTATTCGACAGCGCTCCCCATTGCGCGTCTGCATCGGATTCCTTTTACGATATTCATTTGCCCGGGATTGCTCGGGTCGGAAATGCCTTTCTGGCCCGAGCGGATCACGGCTCTTTATCGAGCGCGAAACGCGAATGTCACAAAAGGCGAGATCAAGACGGTCATTGAAAATCTGAAAATTCGTAAGCCGGATGAAATTGCTGTATTATTTCCCGAGCAGACAGATTCGCAGGCAGGCGATGCACTCGTCGCGGGTGCCGCGATGACGAACGATACAACCCTTTCCTGGAACGAAGTTTCTGAAATGCATCTAGCTGGCGTAAATTTCGGCTCCCATACGCAGACGCATCAGATTCTGACAAACCTGCCGGCAACCGAGGCCCAAGTTGAAATTCGAAGGTCGCGGGAAGCGATCGAAAGCCGGCTGAGCATGCGCTGTGATACTTTCGCTTACCCGAATGGCGACTGGTCCCAGCAGGCTCGCGACCTAATCGCTGAGGAAGGATTCCGCCTTTCCTTTACGGCGCAGCGTGGCGCCTGGACCGGCGACTGCGATTTCCTTGCGATACCCCGCTGCAATATCTCAGAAGAGAATGTTGTGGATCTCAAGGGACACTTCTCGCCTGCGATGTTCGACTACACGACTTTTTGGAAGAGCCGATTCGCGGTAAAGAAGCAGCCGGGGCTGAAAAGCCGGCACACGGTAAACGATGTACCCGTGGCCGCCCTTGCTCGTCGGGGTCGATAAATTGCACTTTGGGCTCGAAGGCACAGGAGGATGGCTCCTCTATATCGGCGGCATCGTAGCGTTGCTGCTGAGCATCTTTTGGCGTCCTGTCGTGGGTGTCTACTATCTCGTTCCGCTACTTCCCTTGCAAACCGCGCGATACCGCCTCCTCGATTTTCCGTTGGGCCAGAGCGTCGTAGGCATCATTCTACTCGCCGTGATTCTAGGTCTCAGGCTGAAGAACAAGCAGCTCTTTCAGAAGACACCCTGGAGTAAATTGCTCCGAATTTACGCGATCTTCACATTTGTGTCGTTATGTCTGGGAGCGATCTATCTCGGCTCCGGCTTCCCTCTTCCTGGCAGTCCGCGATTTCAAGATTGGCTCAACTACATGCTGATGCCGTTGATGCTGTTTGTAGTTGCCGCGAGCGTCACGAACAAGACCCAGATGAAAATTTTGGTGGCGTTGATGTGTTTGGCTGTGCTCGCGCTCGATCGCAGTACCTGGAGCGTAGCCGCGGGCCGGGATTTCTCGACGTTTAACTACGATTTGCGTGACGAGGGCGGGATGGGTTATGCAGGCGTGAACGGCCTTGCGGCGTTCGAAGCTCAGGCAGCAATTTTTCTGCTCGCACTTGCAGCTTTCGAACGCAATTATCTGGTGAAAGCCGCCTATTTGTCAGCGGGAGTCTTTACGTCAGTATGCCTGATGTACAGCCTGTCTCGCGGGGGGTACATAGCCTTTGTGGCTGGGTGGTTGTTTCTCGGATTCGTAAAAGACCGGAAATTGTTAGTTCTCTTCGCTGCGTTCTGCATGTTCGGAATTTCCATGATTCCCAACGCAGTGCGCGAACGCGTACTGATGACTTATGACCAGAGCGAGGGGGGGTTGGATCATTCGTCGGAAACTCGTGTTGATTTATGGCACGAAGCGTTTGAAGTATTCGATTCGAATCCGATCGTCGGAGCAGGGTTTTACACCTACGCATACACAAGTCATCTCCGCGGCTACAAAGACACCCATAATTACTTTGTGAAAGTTCTGGTGGAAACGGGCGTAGTGGGACTAGCGATATTTTTGTGGCTACTCGGAAAAAGCTTTCGAGTGGGATTCTCAATGTTCCGCCGCGCTCAAGATCCTTTCTTCGCGTCTGTCGGGCTGGGACTGGCTGGCTGGGTGGTTGCCGCTGCGGCCGCGAATTTTTTTGGAGATCGTTGGACCTTCTTGCAAGTCTGTGGATATTTCTGGGTGATTGCTGGCTTGGTGGCGAGAGCGTGCATCATCATGTCGGCATCTTTAGAAGAAGACGCAGCTGGAGAAAATTCGCGCGCAGCTCAGGATTACTTGCAACCGACTGCACTTAGACCCGCGAACGCCTAATATCTCCTTGACCGTCCTACATCTAATAAGCAGCGAAGGGCATTACGGAGTAGAAAGCATGCTCGTGGCCCTGGCACGAGAGCTCTCGGGACTAAATTGTAGGGCTGTAATCGCGGTTTTTCAAGACTCACGTTTCGATCATACCGAGGTCGCCGATGAAGCTCTGCGAAGCGGCCTCGAGGTTGAACTGGTGCCCTGCCGGGGTCGATGTGATCTGAACGCAGTGCGCCGAATTCGTAGCTTAATGGCCAAGCATAACGTCGATGTCCTGCATCCACACGGCTATAAGGCCGATTTCTACAGCTATGCGGCAGCGTTTCCGAATCGCGCGGCCCTCTTTGCCACAAGTCATAACTGGCCGAACAAACTGCTTCATATGCGCGCCTACGCCGCAATTGACCGATTCATACTCAAAAGATTCGATTACGTTGTTGTCGTTTCACCAATCGTTCGAGAGATCTTGAGACGGTCTGGAATTTCTCCCGACAGATTGGGCGAGATTCCGAACGGCGTGGACGTAAACCGTTTCTACGGTGCTCGTCCCACCTTGAAGAACGAGCTTCACACGGCAGCCAATTGCTTTATCGGGTTCGTTGGCCGTCTCGTCCCAGGAAAAGGCGTTTCCGTGCTGCTCCGTGCTGCGCAACACGTTTTGAGAGAACATCGCGACGTCACGTTCCTCATAGTAGGGGACGGCCCCGCGCGTCGTGAACTCGAGCAACTCGCAGCTTCGCTCGAGATAAACACCAGAGTCATCTTCACGGGTAACCGGAACGATATGCCCGGCGTGTACGCCTCACTCGATATCGTCGTGCTTCCCTCGCTCGAAGAAGCGATGCCGATGTGCCTCATCGAGGCTATGGCGACGGGCAAACCGGTAATCGCAACGCGCGTCGGAGCCGTTCCGGATGTTGTGGCAGACGAGATTACAGGTCTGATGGTCGAGCCGGGCAATGTTATGGCACTTGCGAACGCGATGAAACGGCTGCTTAATGACCAAAGTTTCGCACGTGAATTGGGTGTGCGAGGACACGCGCGAGCGGCCGAGCGGTTTTCGGTTCAGCAGACCGCTCTCCAGTATCTGACGCTCTACGAAGATATGCTCAACTCGCGAAACGCTCGCATGCTTGAAGCCGAGACTGTGAATTAGTTATGAGAGAAGGGGCTCCTGAGGTTTCCATTATCGTTGCGTGCCGGAACGAGGCGGGATGCATTCGCGAATTTATCGATTCCTTGTTAGCGCAAGACACGGGTGGCCTTCGATGGGAAGCCATTATCGCCGACGGATCGAGCGATGACGGGACGCGGGAGATCCTGAACGAGTATTGCGCAGCTCACTCCGAGGTTCTTGTGATCGGCAATACACAGCATTTTGTATCAGCTGGACTGAATGCGGCGATCCGAAGGGCCTCAGGTGACGTGATCCTGCGGATGGATGCACATACCTGGTATGCGCCGGATTACGTTCGGTTGTGCGTAGAGACCTTGAACAACACGGGAGCGGATAATGTGGGTGGACCGGCCCGCACACAAGCACGTGGAAACCGTGCGCGCGCGTTTGCGGCAGCATATCATTCGCGATTCTCGACGGGTGGGGCCAAATTCCACGACGAGCACTACGAAGGATGGGTCGACACAGTCACGTATGGTTGCTGGCGCAAGTCGACGCTCGAACGCCTTGGATTCTTCGATGAAACGCTGGTTCGCAATCAGGATGATGAACTGAACCTGCGCCTCGTTCGACTCGGGGGAAGCATTTGGCAGAATCCGCGGATCGTATCCCGTTATTCGCCGCGCTCGACACTGTCAGCTCTCTTCAGACAATACTTCCAATACGGTTTCTGGAAAGTGGCGGTAATCAGGAAACACCGTTTGCCCGGCTCATGGCGCCATGTTGTTCCAATGGCTTTTGTAGCCGGAAACGCTCTGCTCCTGCTAGCTATAGCGATTCTCGCGGCATTGAATTCTGCGCAAGAGCTTCCTATTCTTACGGCATGGGTGATCGTATGCGGGTGCTATCTCATTGCGATCTGCGGAGCATCAATTGTGACCGCCATGCGATCGGAATGGACAACTCTGCCCTACCTTCCGGCCATCTTCGCTACGTATCACGTCGCGTATGGAGTGGGATTTCTGACCGGCTTGCAATGGTTCTTTCGTAATACAACGCAGGTCAACGGGCCCGGCACTCTCTTTACGCAATCATCCAGGTAACTTACTTTATTTAAAACATGCGCCGCAGCATCGACATACTTTTTTCTTTTATAGTGCTGGTCGTCTTCAGCCCGTTATTGATCGCCATAGCCGTCGCGATCATGGCGACCTCGTCCGGGGATCCTTTTTATAGGGGCTGGCGGGCCGGCAAGGAGGGAAAGAACTTCAGGATGTGGAAGTTTCGGACCATGCGCCACGGAGCAGGGAAAATGGGCCCGATTACCGGGAAGAACGACCCCAGGGTGACTCCGATTGGCAGAGTGCTTCGGAAGACGAAGCTCGATGAGCTTCCCCAGTTCATCAACGTTCTACTCGGTGACATGACATTGGTCGGACCACGACCGGAATCGCCTGAGATCGTTGCTTTGTACTCGCAGAGCCAGCGAGCCGTGCTTCGTGTCAAGCCAGGCGTTACCGGGCAGGTGCAAATCGGTTGCGACGATGAGTCGGAAATTATTCCCGAAGGCGTCGAGCCGCAGCAATATTACATAAATCATTTACTCGAACCGAAGCTCCGTCTCGATCTCGAGTACATCGAGAAACGCACTGTTTCGACAGATATGCTCGTCATCTTCGAAACCGCTGCTCTGATGTTACGTGCGTTGATTCACGCTTAGTAGCTTCCTAACAATATTTCTCGATAAAACAGTTCCTAAGTTCCGGAGGAGATCTATGTCAAATAAACAAGTGCCGTACCACCGGCCGAGTATTGGCGACGAAGAAATCGCCGAAGTTGTGAGCACCTTGAAATCAGGATGGCTTACAACGGGACCCCGAACCGCACAATTGGAGCAGGCTTTCAGCTCGTATGCCAAGGCGCCGTACGCGCAAGCTGTCAATTCCTGCACCTCGGGCTTGCACCTGGCTCTTAAGGCGCTGGACATCGGCCCGGGAGCAGAGGTGATTACCACACCGTTAACCTTTTGCGCGACGGTCAACATGATTCTTCATGCGGGCGCCACGCCTGTTCTAGCTGACATCGGCCCAGATGGAAACATCGACCCCGCGTCCGTAGCCGCGCGGGTTACAGAGAGAACGCGAGCGCTTATCCCGGTTCATTTCGCGGGTCTTCCTTGTGACATGAAAGCGCTGTGGCAGATCGCCAACCAGCATGGCTTGCGCGTAATCGAGGATTCCGCCCATGCCGCGGGAGCGCTCTACCAGGGCTCGCCTATAGGCGGCGCAAATGCTGAAACGGGCGACTACAGCGACGCCGCCGTGTTCAGCTTCTACGCAGTGAAGAACATGACGACCGGCGAGGGCGGCATGGTCACCACTCACGACCAAGAGCTGGCCGCGTCCATGAAGATTCTGTGCCTGCACGGCATCAGTAAGAATGCCTGGGACCGCTACTCGGACCGTGGGCACTGGTTCTACGAGGTCTTAGCGTCCGGATTCAAATATAATCTCAGCGATCTTCATGCGGCAATTGGCATTCATCAGTTGAAAAAGCTGGACTCCTTCATTGCATTGCGGTCACAATACGCCAACCTGTATAACGAGCTTTTAGAGGACGTAGAAGAAGTAGATCTGCCGCCGCAGAAAAGCGATTCCCGGCATGCATGGCACTTATACGCGTTGCGTTTGAATCTCGGCAAACTCAATATCGACCGCGACGAGTTTATCGTGCAGTTGCGGGAACGGGGCGTCGGTACGAGTGTGCATTTTATTCCCATTCCGCTGCACCCTTTCTTTGAGCGATACCGGGATCGCCGTGAGAACCAATGTCCCAAGGCCTTGGAACTGTATCCACGTCTGATTTCGCTCCCTCTCTATCCCGCGATGGATGAGGAGCAGGTCAGATATGTTGCCGACTGTGTTCGCAGTATTGCGATGAAAGCGCGCAAGAGAAGTAGCATCTCGCTTTCACTCGCGGCAGGCGACTGATCCGCGTTGTCGCTCAGCACTTCGCAATCACTCAGAAATCGTATCTCTGCGGACGACGTTCGTCCACAGAACTGCTCAAAGAGATTTGACGAGTAACAAGGAGGATTGACATGAAAGCTACGCGCGTCCTGTCCACGCTGCCAGAAATCGCATTACGCATTGCCGCTGATTTCTTTATCGTTCAGATTGCGATGGCAACCGCTCTTGTACTGCTGATGATACAGCTGCGAGATACTCCACAATCGCCGGCACTCATCGGCCTTGCCGTGTTACGCCATTACTATCTTGCTGTCTTTCTTCCGCTCTCATCCTTATTTCCTATCATTTACGCCTGCTGCCTTCTGTACCATGAGGCGCGGGGATATAGTAACCGCTCGAAACTGACGCGCGCCGCAATGAGCGCTGCCGCTGGCGCGCTGATTGTGATAGGTATCAGTTCGCTGCTGCCGCACTCGCATGTGTTATCGCGCAGGGCAGCTTTCATTTTTTCCGCACTCGTCATCATCGGCACTCCCGGAGTACGTTGGCTGAAGCATATTCTGTTCGAGACGGAACTGATTCGCAGGCCCAGAGCCCAGCGTCAAGCGCATGGGACGGTGCTCGTCGTAGGAGGGGCTGGCTACATTGGCTCGATCGTTGTGCGAAAACTTCTGAAGCGCGGATTTCGCGTGCGCGTTCTCGACAGCCTGGTGTACGGGGCATCGGCCATACAAGACGTTTTGGACGATCCCCGGCTCGATTTTGTCAAAGGGGATTGCAGGGATATCAAAGATGTAGTCGGCGCAATCGCAGGAGTCAGAGCCATCGTTCATCTGGCGGCAATCGTAGGCGATCCAGCTTGCGAGATGGACCGCAAAACAGCTCGTGAGATCAACTATGCCGCTACACGGATGTTGATCGAAATCGCGAAGGGAGAGCAAGTCGAACGTTTTGTTTTTGCCTCTAGCTGCAGTGTTTACGGCGCGTCGGAAGATATCGCCGACGAGACCTCGCCCGTGGGCCCGATCTCCCTTTACGCTGAAACGAAGGTGGACTCGGAACGGGAGCTCCTGGCCGCCCGCGATGCCGAGTTCCATCCCACCATTCTGCGTTTCGCAACTATCTTCGGGCTTTCTCCCCGCCCACGATTTGATCTCGTGGTGAACCTGCTCGCCGCCAAAGCCATGCAGGAGGGGTTAGTGACTATTTATAACGGTGAGCAATGGCGCCCGTTTCTGCACGTCGTAGACGCAGCCGAGGCGATCGTACGCTCGCTAGAAGCGCCGATTTCCCTCGTTAGCGGTCAGATATACAACGTTGGAGACAGCCGGCTAAATTACACGCTTACGAGTGTTGCCGAACGGATTCTCGATGCGTTTCCCGGAACGGAAATCGAGCATAAGGACAATTCGGATCGCCGCAACTATCGCGTCTCATTCGAAAAGATACGCCAGCAGCTTGGGTTTTCGTGCTCCAAGACCTTGGAACAAGGAATTGCCGAGTTGAAGCAGGCATTTCAGGCCGGCCAAATCTCGGATTACCGTGCTCCTCTGTACAGCAATGTAAAATTTCTCACCGAGTTTGGAAGCCCACGCCAGAAGCGCGGTGTCGGCGCCCTGGTTATGGCCGCTTTGGCCGAGAAAGCCTAACACTGGCGGTCTAACTGATTCCTTCAAACATCGGCGGCAGCTTGCCTACTCAGAAACGGATCTCGGTCATTATCCCTACCCTGAATGAGGAACAGGTAATTGGCCGGAGCCTCGCATCGCTCGAAACGCAAACCCTCGGAAAAGATGCATTCGATGTGATTGTTGTTGATAACGGATCGAGCGATCGCACTCTGGAAATCGCTCAGGCTTTCGGCACAAGCCTCGATCTGCGGATTCTTACAAAACACGGAGCCTCAATCTCTGCACTGCGCAATTTCGGTGCGGCGGCGTCCACAGCGGCTGTTCTTGCTTTCTTAGATTCCGACTGCATTGCACCTGCGGATTGGCTCGCGAGCGCCTGGCGTCTTCTATCGGAACAAGAAGAGCGAATCATAGGAGCGCATTATTCGATTCCGGCAGACTCATTGTGGGTTGGGAAGATCTGGTATGGCCAGATGGCGACCGAAAAACGAGGGCTCGTGTCGTATGTGCCCGGTGGCGATCTGTTAATTAGCCGCTCCACGTTTTTCAAAATCGGTGGGTTCGACGAAAGCGTCGAAACTAGCGAGGATTGCGATTTCTGCCAAAGAGCCGCAGCAAGCGGTGTCCAGGTGCTTAGCGTCCCAGCGCTGAGCGTCATTCATCTCGGGACGCCACAGACGCTAGGTGGGTTCTACCGCAAGGAGCGATGGCACGGCAGTCATGTTCACCGCGTTCTGCTCAAGGATATCCGGCAGGCCCGGAACCTAAAATCAGTGCTCTTTGCGGCATATACACTCGTCTCGATACTGGCATCTCTTGCCCTGGTGACTGTGGGTCTCGCATCGAACATCCCGTTTATGCTGTGCGTGGCCTTTTTCGTGCCGGTGCTCCTGCCTCTCTCTCTGGCCGCGCGGACTTCCGTCAACCGGAAGAGTGGAGGGCTGCTGCTCCCTCTCGCGCTGATGTATCTCGTCTATGGGATTGCTCGCGCGATGTGCCTTGTTACGAAAAAGGCCACCCGTGCAAGATCGAATCTTGCCGGCGAGTTGCGCGCCGAGTGCGCGGAAGGAAACGGGAAAGCGGTCCCGGCGAGTGAAAGCGCGCGGTGTTGAAATGAGTGCTGTTTTACAAAACGTCGCCGCGCCAGCTAGTCGCGCGCCATCATCCGCAATCAGCGTCGAGCTGAAAAAGCTGATCCACCACTCGGCTCATTATCTGATCGGTATCTTAGCTTCGCTGGCGTTGGGCTTCATATCGTTTCCGATCTTTACGCGCATCTTCTCCGTTTCCGATTACGGGACCATCGATCTGATCGCCAAGGTCTTGCTGCTGATGACGGCGCTTTCCAAGCTCGGTCTTCAGCAATCCGCGTTGCGTTTCTATGATGGCCGGTTGTTCTCAAGTGACCGGGTCGCCGGCAGACGTTATTACTCGACCATGTTTTTTGGTACCGCGATCGCCGCGGTGACTATTGTGGCCGTCTTCCTGGCGATTATCGGAGTTGCACCAAAATCCCTCATCGGCCAGTCTCTTGGTCCATTACTCTTTCTGGCGTCCGGGTTAATTGTAATTCGAGCGATGATGTCGGTGCTGTCGGTCTTCTTGCGAGTTCAAGAGCGCACCCGGTTAGTTAGCCTTCTCTCTGTTCTGACCAAGGCGCTTGGCTTGGCTGCCATTCTCGTGATCATTCCGCGTTTCGGAGTGTCAGTGCGCTCGTTCTATTCGGGGACCATTCTAGCCGAAGGAATCGTCATCGTGGCGATCGGCGCCCTATTCTTTCGTGATCGCCTGCTTGATCCCTTTCGCTTAGACCGCACGTTGCTGCGTGCCGGAATCGCTTTCGGCTTGCCCCTGATTGTCTATGAATTGGCGACGATAACGCTCGATGCGGGTGACCGTCTGCTCGTCCGCCGTTATTTGGGTGCGTATGCGCTTGGCTACTACTCGGTGGCGTATGGAATGTCCGATTACGTCAACAATCTATTAATCACACCACTGAATCTAGCCCTCACACCGATATACATGAGGCTATGGACTTCCCAGGGACGTGAACGAACAATTGCATTTCTTAGCCAAGGCTTCGATTTGTTCGTAATGGCAGCGGCCTGTGTTCTCGCCATCGCTGCGGCGACCTCGCATGATGCAGTACTCCTCCTCGCATCCTCGAAGTACCGCGGCGCGGACACGCTGATTCCGACCATCATTGCCGGCCTTCTTATGTACACAAGTCACGCCTTTGTAAGCGCTGGCCTGATCATCCACAAGAAAACCGTCGTGTTTGCCAAAATTCTTGTGGTTTCCGCTGTGCTGAATATCATTTTGAACTGTATCTTATTACCACGCCTGGGACTCTACGCGGCGGCACTCAACACCTTACTGACTTATGCGATTTGCATTTTGCTGTTAGGCCGGGCCTCTTTCCGAGTTCTGCCCTTGCAGTTGAATGTCCGCGGATTCATAAAATATGCCTTCGCGGGCGTAATCTCCTGGTACTTCGCCTCACGTATACTCTTAGCGCCCTCGCTTCTGAGTTTCGCCACACGGGCAGCGTGTACTCTGCTGTCGTATGTCTTATGCCTCTACGTGCTGGATGCGCGTTTCAGAGCAATGTGTGGTTCAGTGGCGGTCAAGATCCGTTCCCGCCGATCTGAGGCCACGCAATTCGCGGTGAGTTCGGGCGGAATGTAGCGGAGAAACGGGCTTGAGATTTCTTTCGTATAAGGCCTCCGTTCGTGGGCTAACCGTTTTCTGTGGATGCCTGGTTACGGCGGCGTCGCTAAATGCGGCCGTCCCGCACATATTTTTTTCCGACCTCGAAAGCGCGCCGAATGTGGGCGGCGAGAATGACGCCGGCGCTTGGGTGACGATTTACGGCAAAAATTTCGGCCAGGTGCAGCAGACATCTTATGTAACGATCGGCCCCGCCCGGGCTGCGGCGTATCGGCTTTGGACTGACAGTAAAATCGCGTTCCAACTCGGCAACACCGCGCAGACCGGCGAAATCGTAGTCACCACACGCACCGGCGCCTCCAATGGCATTCCGTTTACCATTCGGCCGGGGAAGATCTATTTCGTGGCGAGCAGTGGCAAAGATAGTCACAACGGCAGTTTTGCGTCTCCTTGGCGTACACTGCCGAAGGCCCGGAACAGTATTCGGCCGGGAGATATTGTGTACGCCATGAACAAGGTGGCGCAGTTAAGCGATGACGGCGAGGGTTGGAATGCAGCAATTACGGTGCGAGGGGAACCGTCAAGGTCATCCCGTTATCCCAAGGCGATTGTCGCTTATCCGGGAGCGACGGTTGTGATTGGGAGTGCAAGCGGTGCTGAAAGCGGGATCAGGTCGGCGCCATCTGGTCCGATGAACCCGGGTGAATGGGTCTTTGCGGGGCTTATTGTCAGAGGCCGTTCCGCAGGGTTCGCTCTCTGGGGTGGCTCGCATTGGCGGCTCGTCGCGAATGACATTTCCTGTCCCAATGGTGATGGGCCAAGCGCCTGCCTTGGCACAACCTTTCTTTCGAAGTCCAGTTTTCTTGGCAACAATATTCACGATTCTGGGAAAGCCGGCCCACCCACTTCCTCCGCTCTCTACCATGGCGTCTATTTCGGCACGGATAGCAATCATATCGATTTCGGCTGGAACACCATCGCGAATGTCCACGGTTGCCGGGGGATTCAAGTTCACTCGACACCTCAAGACGCCAACTCAGGTTACAACCAATACGACATTGTCATTCATGACAATGTAATTCACGATACGCAGTGTGACGGAATTGTTCTGGCGACGGTCGACCCTTCAAAAGGACGCATTCAGGTCTACAACAATGTAATCTACAATGCCGGGAAGGGACCCAAGAATCCGGAGCAAAGCGGCAACTGGTCCTGCATTTATGTTCCGGGATATACGAATAAGGGCTCTCCGGGAGCCGGTATCATCGACGTCGATCACAACACGATGTATAACTGCGGCAGTTTTTCGCAGGCCTTGTACGAGAACTCAAGAGGCGCAGTCATGAATGGAGAGCATAACCCAAATCTGACGGTTCGGGTCCGGAACAATATCATCTATCAAACTGAATCGGTTCCCTATCTCGTCGATTTCGGGATTGCGAACGGAATCATCGGCAGCAACAATCTTTTTTGCGGAAGCACTGCGGCTGCTAATGTCCCCAGTGTGACGGAATCCGTCATGACCGATCCTTTGTTTGCAAACTTGCTGCAAAACGATTTTCACCTGACACAAGCGAGCCCAGCTCGGGGTAAAGGTGTTGAGACCGGGCTCTCTTTCGACAAAGACGGTATCAAGCGTGAAGGATCTGGCGGGTGCGATATCGGAGCTTTCCAGTTCGAGTAAATGTCGCATTTGTAAATCACTAAACGTTCTTACGTGTTGACCGATACTGAACTTAAATTTAGAGATAGCGGAACTGAGCTATGCCCCGAGTAAGCATAATCATACCTGCTTATAACGCAGCCAGATACTTACCTGTCGCATTTGAAAGCGTAATCAACCAAACCTATACGGATTGGGAGATGGTAGTCGTCGATGATGGCAGCACCGACGAAACGCGGTCTGTTGTGCAGTCCTATGGTTCCGTATTGACCAATAAGCTGCGGTACATATATCAGACGAATCGCGGTTTGCCGGCCGCGAGGAACTCGGGGATCCGCTCTACGACAAGCGATTTGATCGCTCTCCTTGACGCGGACGACTCCTGGTTGCCCAGCCGCCTGGCGCGAGGCATCGAGATCCTCGATGATAGCGACTCTGTCGCACTGGTTCACTCAAGGGTTGCTCGAATCGATGTCGATGGCAGGGTGATTAGCTATCCCGGGTGCCCTCCCAGGTATCTTTCTCGAAGGATTGCAAAACACATCTACACGCGACGAGCCCACATCTTCTGTCCGTCCGTTATCTTCAGGAGGGCTTGTCTTGACGCAGTCGGGTTATTCGACGAATCGATGTGCGCGACAGAGGACAGAGATCTTTGGTTCAGGATTGCCGAGCGTTTCGATATTGCTTACATTGATGAGGTTTTAGCAAACTGGCGCATGACTCCTGGATCGATGAGCAGTAATTTAGATAGAATGCGTCGCGGCCAAATGGCCTTCGTTTATAAGCACTATGAACGGGGTGTTTGTAGCCAGGCAGAATTGCATGAAGCCTTAGCGGAGATTTTTCGAGAACAGGGTGATGCATTATTCGCAGGCGGCGAGTGGGTCCAATCCATCCGATTGTATTTTCGTTCCGTGTTATACAACCCCGTCAGGGCTAAGAACCTGTACATGCTTTTGAAGGCATGTGCGGAGCCCCTGCTGCACGCTTTTTAAGACGGCCGGAGCGAGGACCGGTTGGTGATACCGGCCTCGCGCGCGAGGCCGGTACACTATGACGTTTTCTAGCTTCCGATTACCGCGGCGTCGAGCCCGACGCGTTGGGATAAGCATAAGCGCCGATGGGGTACGCAGGTCCTTGCGGCAAGGGAACTCCATCGTAATCGGCTGTCTGCGAAGTGGTGATGCCGGCATTCTTGGCCGGGCTGCTGGAGGTAAGGTGGAAATTGTCCTGAGAAGCATTCGAGAGAAGCGGATTACTCTCAACCGAATTCGTGACTTCGGTGCTCGAAGGGGGCGCTCCGATTCCGTAGAAGAGATTGTTGCTGCCGTAAACTCCATTCTTCGCCGAGCTGTAATTAGCCCAGTAGGGAGCATTCTTATTCAACTGATAGATGATGTTATTCCGAATGCGGATGTACAGAGCGCTATTGTTTCCCCCGTTCATAACGCCTCCGGTCGAATCGCCATAGGGCGGATGGGCGAAGCTGCCGCAGTTATACATCGTGTTCCCGAATACATCGACCGTTCCACCCCCAGGCGAGCCCGCGTTGGTGTAGCCAGTGACGAACACGCACGACCAATTGCCTGTCTGCTCGGGATTGTTGGGGCCAGTCCCGGCGTTGTAGATGATGTTGTTGTACACCTGCACCGGGCCTTTGGACGGATCCACTGTCCCCAGCACTATGCCATCGCATTGCGTGTCGTGAATGAGATTGTCATGAATAATCAGATCGTACTGGTTGTAACCGGTATTCGATTCGATAGGTGTCGAAAATACCTGCAGACCCCGGCAGCCATGCACGCGAGCAATCGTGTTCCAGCCGGCCTCGACGTGATTGCTGTCGCTCGAGAAATAAACGCCATGATACTCCGCCGAGGCATTACTGGTTCCAGTGTCATGGACGTTGTTGCCCAGCAATTTAATGTAGGACGCCTCACTGGTGTGAAAACAGGCATCTTCGCCATCCCCGTTGGGACAAGTCATGTCGTTGTTGACGAAGCGCCAGTTGTTTCCCCAGAGCGATACTGCCTCGTTGGCTCCGCGCAACTGGAGACCGGCGAAAACCCACTCTCCGTACGTCGTGTCGCGAATGCCCGAATTGGGCCCGTCGACGTTGCCGATTGTCACGACTGCTCCGGGATAGGCCACCAGCGCTCTCGGATTTCCGGACGCTGCGCTCCATTGCGACCGTATCGTCAACGCCGAGTTCCAGCCCTGTCCGTCGTCGCTGGTTTGACTCACCCCGTTCCTCGCGTAAATAATGTCGCCTGCCGCGATAGAGTGCACAGCGTGAGGAATCGTTCTCCAAGGACGTACGTAGCTGCCGCTATTTCCGTCACTTCCGTCGGTAGAGATGAAATAGATGTTGCCCGAACGCACGGTAAACGGAACGGCGTTCGAGCTTCCGCTCGCGGTCTTAAGCACAATATTGCCGGTCTTGGCAGCCGATCCGAGCTGAAATGTCACCTTAGTATTCGTCCAAACCTGGTAACTCGCCGCAGCACCTCCGCCGACAGTTACCGACGAGTTTCCTCTGCTGGTCCCGAACCGATCGCCGTAAATCGTTACCAGCGCCCCGGCATTGTTCTCGCCTCCAACATTTGGACCGCTCTGAAGATCAGAGTAGAAGATGCGAGGGGTGAGAGTTTGAGAGTGTCCGGGACCGCACACAATCGCGATCAGTGCCGCCGGCAGTGTGAACCGGTTAACGTGTTTAAACCGGCACAGCTTCTTGAAATTTGTCATTGAGTTCTTCCTTTTTGTATTGATCTGTCATGTTTCTTACGAAGTCCCCCATCTGCGTGCAATTGAGCGAGGAACTTTAGTCCATTTCTAATGGGTTCATATTAGCACGGGGTCTGTCCGAAATAGTGGGAACCCATTAGGCGGTGTGGCCGGCAGCGACCAACTCTCTCTTAAAAACACTTCACTGTGAGGTAGCTTATGCGAGCGATATCACTCGGCTATCACGATGTCCGAGACGACCCTGAGCAGGCCGTTTTGGAACCCGCGGCCCGGTACAACGTAAACACCGCGGAATTCCGCAACCACCTTCAAGCCATTGGCGGGAGGACGCGAAATATGTCCTCCGTCTGTGTGCTCGATCACTTTCGGAGCTGGGGGAGAGAGCTTCCCGTTTTCATAACCTTTGATGATGGATGTCTGAGTGCTTACACTACCGTCGCCGACGAGTTGGAACGGCATAATTGCCGGGGCCACTTCTTTGTGACCACCGACTGGATTGGGCGGCCCGGTTTCCTCGACGAAGCCCAAATCCTGGATTTACATCTGCGAGGTCATATCATTGGCAGTCACACCTGTTCCCATCCGGAGAGGATGTCCCACCTCTCGTGGGATACGCTCACGGCGGAGTGGACGCGCAGTTGCTCTATCCTCAGCGGAATTCTGAACGGACCGGTGAAGGTTGCATCGGTTGCGAACGGATTCTATTCACCTTCGGTCGCAAAAGCCGCAGCGGCTTCAGGAATCGAGATTCTGTTCACTTCTGAGCCAACCGAAAAGATTTCAGTAATCGACCGCTGCTTGGTTCTGGGACGCTACTCGGTGCAGAAACATACAACGGCCGCCGTGGCGGGGGCTATTGCGGGTGGGGCAAGATGGCCGCGTTGGCTACAAACTGCATCCTGGCAGTTCAAGAAGCCGATGAAAGCTGCCATGGGCGAAACGTATTTTGCGATGCGGCGGTTTCTGCTCTCGGACCGATGCCCACAGGCGCGGACATAGGGATCTTGAAAATCCGCTCCATGGAATCTCGATGACATACTTGCAGCCTATCTTGCTGGCGTTGCTCTGCGTTGCCGCGGTTGCGGTGGTCCGTTTGTGGCGCTCCACCAACCAGCCAAGCGTGCGAGTTGTGACTTTGGTGCTGGCAGCTCTTTTCCTGATATCCTGGCCGCCCATCGCCTGGATTTTCTGCCACTCGTTTGAATCGGTCTACCCTCCTAAACTCGTTCCTCCCGGCGATGCGCAAGCCATTGTGGTACTGGCCTCGACCGTGTATTCCTCCTGTCCTCCACTGACGATCCCTATTCCTGGTTACGAAACGTATGATCGCTGCCGGTACGCGGCGTGGCTCTACACGAACTGGAGGCAGTTGCCGGTCCTTGCGAGTGGCGGTGGCTCGGGCGACCCTAGCAGCATTCCTTTTTCAGTCACCATGCAGCAGGAGCTACAGCGCGATGGCGTGCCGGATTCCCACATCTGGCGCGAGGAGCGTTCCCGCTCGACTTACGAAAATGCACTCTATTCGTCGAAGCTGCTGCAACAGAAAGGTATTCACAACATCGTGCTCGTTACCGACGCCTATCATATGTTGCGCGCTGATTTGTGCTTCCGGAAGCAGGGCCTGGCTGTGGTTCCCGCACCCTGCGGTTTTCGCACTTTCGATTCCTTCCATGCAGACAAACTTCTTCCCGGTTGGGAGGCGATTTCCTGGAACGAAGACACTCTGCACGAATCGCTAGGGCTCCTGTGGTACCGGTTCCGGCACCGCATCTGAGTGTCAAACCGTTCCTGATAAACGTCGGTTCATTTTGGTTTATGCAACGCACTCACATCCTTTACCTTATTGACGTGTTGTACGGTTTTGGTGGGGCGGAGTGCGCTTTGCTTCGCACCGCGCGCCTGCTGCCAAAAGACCGATACCGCTGTTCCATCGGCACGTTTCGGCTCCGAGCATCTACGTCGCTGCTGCGAGATGCGCCCTGTCCAGTGATCGAATTCCCGCTTAAGCGCGCCTTTGGTCCGGGAGCCGTTTTAAGTGCGATCAAGCTGAATGAATTCATCCGATCCGAGCGTGTGCATATCGTTCATACCTTCTTTCAATCCGCGGATTTGTGGGGAGGCCTCATCGCCAAGCTGAGCGGCTGCCGCATTCTTGTTTCGAGTCGGCGCGACATGGGCATCCTCGGCACGGCGAAGCACCGGGCAGGATACCGCATCCTCAACCCGTTATTCGATCAGGTACAAGCCGTTTCGGATTCGGTTCGCGAGCACGTTGTCAAGACAGAGAAGCTCGACCCCGCTAAGGTCATTACCATTCCTAACGGTGTCGACGTTGAGCAAATCACTGCAGCAAAACAGTCCTTGGAATTACGAAGGCTCTTGAAGATCGGGAGCGAGGTTCCGCTCATTGTGACGGTGGGGAACATACGCCACGTCAAGGGCGTTGATGTGCTGCTCAGGGCAATGCCATCGGTCATCGAATCTTACCCGAAGGCGACATTGTTGATCATAGGATCGGTTAACGAACCCGAGCATTGTCTGGAGCTAAAGAACCTGATTGCTGACCTCAATCTTTCCTCGAATGTGAAATTCCTGGGCAAGTCCGATCAGGTGTTCTCATTGCTCAAGGCGTGTGACATTTTCTGCCTGCCATCGCGGACTGAAGGCATGTCCAACGCCTTACTGGAAGCAATGGCTTGCGGCTTGCCGTGTGTGGCAACGGCGGTTGGTGGCACACCCGAGGTTATTGCCGATGGCGAGAACGGATATCTGGTTACAAGCGAGGACGCCCAAGGGTTGGCGGATCGGATCGTGTGCCTCCTTCGCAAGCCGCATCTCGCGGATGCCCTCGGAGCAGCAGCTCGCGTAACCGTGGAAAAGCGGTTTTCGGCACACAGAATGGTCGAAGACATGATGACGGCCTATGAGCGGGTCCTGATGAGCCGCCTCGGCGATCGAAGGCCGAGCTTCGAAGCTGTTCGAGCTTTGAGCGATTTCGAACCAAGCGACTCCATTGCCAGGCCAGGCAAGTAGAAAGTTATGGACCTTACCCATACTGTCGCGGTCCCCCAGGCAGTGCTGCGGGATCCTCCAGCCGTGAAATTCATCCGCGATATTCCGGAGCTGGACGCCCATGAGAGCCAGTGGAATGGGCTTACTCTCGCCCGCGGTAATCCAATTGCCGACTTCGATTTTAACCGCAGCTTCGCAGCAGTTTTGGAGACCGATCAACAGTTGAATGTCTTGACTGTCGGCTCCCCGCACCTTTCGGGAATCGCTCCGCTCATTTTAAGCCGGCGTAGATTGCTGACGCTCCTCGCCGCTGAGATGTATGAGATTCAGGATTTTCTCTACAATGATCCCTCGGCGGCGTATGACTTAGCCTGCGCACTCTCGCGAATACCTTACCCGTTGTACCTGAACAGGATTGCAGCGGATTCGCCCACAGTCGCGGCCATCCAAAAGGCGTATAGGCGGCGCGGCGTAGTGGTCATCCGTAAGGGGGCGGGGTCACCCTGGATTCCGCTTGATGATTCCTGGCTCGAGCCGGAAAGCCAACTGAATTCAGGCCGCCGCTCGGACCTGAGACGCGCGCGCCGAAACGCGGAAAAAGTAGGGCCGGTTTCAGCCGAAATCATTGCTCCGGAACCGGAGCGGCTATCTGTGCTCGTCGACGAGGCTTTCCGCGTGGAGGCCGCAGGCTGGAAGGGTGCGGAAGGTACGGCGCTCGCCAAAGACCCCATTCGCGGTACCTTCTTCCGCCGCTACCTTGATCTCGCTTGCCGGAAAGGCACATTGCGAATCGGTTTCCTTCGTATCGGAGATCGTTCCGTCGCCGCGCAGATTGCAATCGACAACGGACAGCGCTTTTGCCTGCTGCGAGCCGGTTATGACGAGGAATTTGCCCGCTTCTCGCCCGGAATGTTACTCACCCGCGAAACGATTGCCTTTGCTGTCCGACAAAAACTGCAATCCTATGAATTCAACGGCACAGTCGAGCCTTGGACGAAAATCTGGACGGGGCACGAGCGTCCTTGCTGCAGGATCCGTGCTTATCCGTTCTCCACGAAGGGGCTGTCGAAACTTGCCTCCGACACCTGCAGCTCGACTTTGTCCAGAGTTCGTAAGATCTGCGAGGTTTCTCATGCCAGCTGAGCTGCGTCAGCCGATTCTCAGTTGGCTTCGGCGCCGCGCTGCCGGCACCTATGTTGTCGGACCGAATCTTCGGGATGCGGTCGCATCGGCTACCTCAATGGCCACCCAAGGACTTTCTACTACTATCTGCTTCTGGGACGGGACCGAGGACAAGCCTGACGGGATTCTGGCAAGGTATGTCGAAACTATTCGGGCGATATCGCGCGCCAGGCTCGATTCCTACTTATCGGTAAAGGCGCCTTCTCTCAGATTCGATCCAAAGCTCATCGCCGAATTATGCGAGAGCGCGCGGAACGAGCGCGTGAGAGTGCATTTTGACTCTCTTCAGGTCGAGACTGTGGACCGAACGAGAGCGTTGATTGAGCTGCTGTGCGCAAATCACCCTCACCTTGGCTGCACTCTCCCGGGGCGCTGGCACCGCAGCTTTCGGGATGCAGAATGGGCAACCCGTTTAGGTCTAAATGTGCGCGTTGTCAAAGGGCAATGGCGTGACTCGCAAACCGGCGATCTCGATCCCCGTGCTGGTTTCATCCAGGTGATTGACGCACTTGCAGGCAGAGCACCCGCGGTCGCGGTAGCAACTCACGATCCGGCCCTCGCTGCAGCGGCGATTTCCAAGCTACGAAGAGCTGGAACGCCGTGTGAACTTGAACTTCTATTTGGCCTTCCGTCGCGTTCCATCTTGCAATTGAGTCGAGAACTCGCCGTGCCAGTGCGTTTCTATCTCCCTTATGGCGAGGCGTGGCTCCCCTATGCGTTGGCTCAAGCCAGCCGGAATCCTCGCATTCTTTATTGGTTCGTTCGTGATGCTCTCATACGAAATCGGTCTAGTGTGACCCACTCGACAATCGGGAAGTCAGAGATAGCGTGACATCAATGATCCCTGCACTCCGCCCAGAAATCATTCCGGAACCGGTCGAGCGCTTCCACTCCGGGTACCGTTGGACTCTCAATCCTCTCTTGACGCTCCGGGATCTCCTCACACACCTCGGTGAAGAGCTTGAGCGCTATGCCAGCACGACCAGCGAATGGGAACTTGAAGAGCATCGAATCAATTTCTATCTCTTCTCTTGTGCAATCGCGTGTCTTCTGGATGATTATCTCGGCGCGCGCCGGTGGGATCTGCGCAACCTCGCCGAAAGGGCGGGCCGCTTGCGTCAGCCCCTACTTGCGACCGAAGCGATTCTGAATGCACCGCACAAAGCCGTCTTCAGATTTGCCCAAACGCGCAGCGCCGAGTGGCGGGAAAAGTTTACAGCATGTGTGGACGCAGCTTGCGACCTCCTGCTTGGGCGCGAGGCATTTCCTTTTATTACTCTCATCCGTGAAGCGCTGAATACTGCACCCGTCTGTCTGAGCGAAACCGTCCTAAACCGTCGTATGCGGATTCCCGAAGGGTTTCGATGCCAAGATCTCGCTCATGACGATGTCTGCTCGATGGTGGATGGGTACATGGCCGCCAGGGATGAGACCGTGACTCCGATTCTTCTTCTCGGCCTACGAACGGCGGGTGCATACTTTGCTCCGCTCGCCGCAGCCTATCTGCGTCTATCCGGACATCTGGATGTCAGCTGGATAACGATACGACCTAAGTCGGGCGTCTCGCAACGAGAACGGAAAAATCTCGGTCAAAAGCTTCCGAACTCCTCAGTACTGGTCATCGACGACCATCCAAATTCCGGATCTACGCTTCGGCTGACACTCGAAACGCTGCGCCGCCTCGGAACAAAGCCGGAGCATATTTCGATTGCAATTCCAGGCCATCCTGCACGTCCAGATTTTGCAATGCCCGAAGAGACCGCACGCGGAGTGCGCATATTTGTTCTACAGCCGAGGAGACAGTATAAGGCGGCTTTGCTCTCATCCGCGTGGCCGGAACGGTTGCTCAGAGAATATTTCAGCGAACGTGGATGGCAGGTAGAAGCAGTGTGCGAGAACCAGCGGACGCGTGAACTCAACGCAAAGCTCGCCGATCACTTGTCGGACGGCTTTCAAGTGCGGCTCAAAAGAGTCTTCGAGCTTAAACTACGCCGGGATGAGGAGACCCGGGAATTGCGAGTTCTCGCGAAGAGCACCGGATGGGGTTGGCTCAGCTATCATGCCTGGATTGCCTCTACGGCGCTGGCAGGTCGCGTCCCCGATGCGCTGATGGTTCGCAACGGGTTCTTATTCTGCGAATGGATTGACGGAGAGCCGGTCGAGCTGGAAGGCGAGGACAACATCGAAATCGCTCGCACGTTAGGGTGCTATGTCGCGGAACGGTCTCGGGCCCTCTCCCTGGAGCAGGACCCATGCTTCCGCAGCCCCGAATGTGGTTGGTGCGGCTGGGACGATCTGGTTTCTTTACTCTGTCGAGTTTATGGCCGCTACTGGGGCCGCGTAAAATTCGCAGCCGTTCGCGAGCAGCTTCATGCTTATGCGGCTCCCCAACCTGCTTTCATAGATGGTCAAATGAGACCTGCGGACTGGCTACGGTCGGGCTCTGCTCTTTACAAAACTGATTTTGAACACCACAATTTCGGAGGCGGCGAATTAGGCGTCGTGGACCCCGCTTACGATTTGGCGGCGGCGATCTTCGAATTCAAGTTTTCACCGGAATCCGAGGAGTGCCTGATACGTGCCTATATCGAAAATAGCGGCGATCGACGTGTGCACGAGCGATTGCTGTTATACAAGTTGCTCCATGCTGCATCCACTATCCGCGCCGCTAAGTATTGGACTACTCGCGGAGTGCCCAGTGACCGCAGGAAATATTGGAACGAGCGTTATCTTCAGGCTTGGAACTTCGCGGCTTTTCACTTGGCCCGCTATTGCGGCAGCCGCTTTGAGCGGCAATCAGTGGAATGGACACCGCGCCTGTTTTTCTTGGATCTGGATGGTGTATTTGATTGGAACTTTCTGGGATTTCCGCATACCACCCAAGACGGTATTTGCGCCTTGCAGCTCCTTAAGCGATCAAGGTTCTCTGTTGTTCCGAATACAACGCGCAGCATCTTGCATGTTTTGGAATATTGTCAGGCCTACAATTTGCCAGGCGGAGTAGCCGAGTGTGGAAGCGTTTTCTGGGATGCTGTATCCGGCCGTGAAATTAGTCTGATCCGTCCGGATAGCCAGGCCCAACTCGAGCGGCTTAAGGAAGAGGTCCAGAAGCTTCCGGGTGTAGTCATCGATTCAGGACACCGCTATTCAGTGCGAGCCTATCGTTTTGCTGAGAACGGAACGCAACACTTGTCCGAAGCTGAGGTCCAGACGCTATTGGAACTGACGCACTCGGATAGTCTGATATACATCCAGAACCCCTCCGATACATACTTTCTCCAAAAGGGCACCGGGAAAGGTCCTGCGATTTCAGCGGTCAAGTCACATGCCGGACTCGGGGGCGAGTTCGTTGCCGCCATGGGTGATTCGGACCAAGACGTAGATATGTTGGTCTCGGTCGACATGGCGTTTGCCCCTGCTAATGCATCAGAAGGCGTTCGTGATTTGATTTCACAGAGAAAATGCCGGTCTATGAGCCGCGGATTGCAATCAGGGCTGCTGCAAGCGGCGCTCGAGCTGTCAGATCCGGCTGACACTAAGACTCATGCGGTGCGTTCCTTCGATACATCAGAATATCCGGTTCTGATGAACGCCATTTTGAGAGCGCCCGACAGACGGCCGATCGCCAAGTTGTTCGCGAATCTCTACTGGGCACGAGTGTAGTCACGCCTCATTTGCGGGGCTCACCAGCATACTTTAGGAAAACCAGTTGACCTCTACCGAAGTACTCGAAACCGGGCAGTTCCGAGCCTCCACTGAAGAAATCCCGCAATTCCAATCGGCGTGGATCAGCGATTCGGAGTCTTTTCAACAGCTGCGTTCCGATTGGAATGACCTTTTTGATCGTGTGCGTTGTGACAACCCGTTCCTCAGCTTCGATTGGATGTTCACGTGGTGGAAGCATTGGAATCTCGATAGGCGTCTCGCAATCATAACTGTACGAGACGCTCGGGGTTGCCTCATTGCGCTGGCCCCGTTCTACATCTCACGGTTGTTACCGATCGGATGCGGCCCACGACGCCTCGGATTTCTCGCCGATACTCATGTCGGGTCCGACTATCTCACGGTTCTGGCCGAAACTGAGTACGAAAAACCAATTGAAGAGATCGTGCGCACCCTCCAGGCTAACCGCCAGAAATGGGATTACATCGAATTGTCAGATAGCGATGATTCGGCGCTGCTTTCCTTATTTTGCAAATGCTTTGAACAAGCTGGCTTCTCGTCCTCGCGAAAGAGTGCGGCAATCTGTTTTCACATCACCCTGCCCGCTACATTCGAAAAATATCTCACGACCCTTAGTACCAGCCTTCGATGTAATTTCCGGCGCCGCTGGCGTATTCTTCAAAACGAAAAACAAGTCGAGTTGCTGGCGTTAACCGAGTCCGCAGAGATTCGACGCCACTTTCCAGACTTGCTTCGGCTGCATCGCATGAGATTTGACGATTCCAAGCGGGAGAGCGCGCTATTTCAGCGCGGCGTGCCGGAGTTTCAAGCAGAAGCTGCCCAGATGTTTGCATCTCATGGTTGGGGTCGTCTCTTCTTACTCGCCGTGAACGGGGGAGAAATCATAGCTGCGCTTTATGGATTTTCACTCGATAAGGCGTTTCGTTTTTACCAGTGCGGAATGCATCCGGGTTGGCGCAGCAGCGGCATTGGACAAATGTTGATCGGCGCCTCAATCCGGGAGGTCATCGACACTGGGCACACAGACTTCGATTTCCTTCGTGGTGGTGAATCGTATAAGAGTGGATGGGCAAAAGAAGCTCGTCAAACCGTGACTCTTCGCTTATTCGATCGCCGGCCCATGAGCTTGCTTGCGCTCAGTTACTTTCGCATGCGAACCGCAGCCAGTCGCATCAAAGCGCGAATCGCGAATAACGCTTCTTCCCGCACAAAATCTCCCACCTAGTACGGCCATCCCGCCTTTTCTAGCCGTTGTGGAATAGTCGTCTTAGGCTTGTCGTGATCCATAACCGCTTCGACCTTTTCGCCTCCGCGCATCAGGAAATGATACGCGAGGGCTTCCATCCCGATTTCCCTCCCGCCACCGGGCAACAGTTAGACAAGTTGAACAGCCGCCCGTCGCTTGTCCCCGACAGCGGCGTCCGCGATCTGCGCGAGCTCCTCTGGTCTTCAATCGACAACGACACATCCCGGGATCTCGATCAGATCGAAGTTGCCCAGCGTGTTCCTGAAGGAATTCGCGTCTTGGTCGGAATCGCCGATGTGGATTCAGACGTGGCTATTGGCTCGCCTATCGATCAACATGCTGCAAGTGAAACGACCACCGTATACACCTCTGTCCGAACCTTCCCGATGTTGCCGGAGGTTTTGTCTACCGATCTGACTTCGCTCGCCGAGAACGCTGACCGGCTCGCGATTGTAATAGAAATGGTCGTCACCGCGGATGGTTCCGTTGCGTCTGGAGATATCTATAGCGCGCTCGTTCGCAACAAAGCGCAATTGACATACAGCTCACTCGGACCTTGGCTCGAAGGCCGAGCAGGGGCACCCCCGAAAGTAAACGATTCGGCGGATCTTCAAAATCAGCTTAAATTGCAGGACGAAGCGGCAACCGCTCTACGGAATCAGCGGTATCGGCTCGGCGCGCTCAATTTCGATCGCGTTGAAGTGAGCGCGACTCTTGTAAATGGGCAAGTACAGGGATTGATCGCCAATGAGAAGACTCGTGCGGACGCACTCATCGAAGATTTTATGATTGCCGCGAACGAAGTAATGGCCAGAAAACTCAAGAGTAGCGGTATCACGGCGATTCGGCGGGTGGTGAGATCTCCCGAGAGATGGCCGCGCATTGTGGAGCTCGCCGCGCGATATGGGGAGACATTGCCGGCGCAACCCGATTCGGCGGCTCTCAATGCGTTCCTAGAAAAGCGTCGTGTCGCCGATGCGGTACATTACCCCGACCTGTCGCTCGCTGTCGTGAAACTGATGGGACCGGGTGAATATATCACGTCGCGGCCTGGAGACCTTGAGCAGGGCCACTTCGGACTGGCTGTCACCGATTACACCCACTCCACGGCGCCCAACCGGCGCTTCGCGGATTTGGTCGTTCAGCGTTTGATTAAGGCAGTGCTGGGCGGACAGACATCACCCTATTCGGACGATCAGCTGAGTGCGATTGCACAGAATTGCACCCTGAGAGAGGACGCAGCGCGCAAAGTCGAGCGAGTCATGAACAAACGCGTGGCCGCAGTAGCGCTTCAGAGTCGGGTTGGCGCGAGTTTTCCTGCGGTCGTCACAGGCGTCACTCCGAAGGGAGTCTTCGTGCGCGTTCTCAATCCACCGGTTGAAGGTCGCTTGGTGCGCGGCGAAGCCGGCATCGATGTCGGCGACCAGATCCGCGTGACCCTATTGTCCACAGATCCCGAACACGGCTATATCGATTTCGCCCGCTAGCGCGCAATTCAAATTTGCCGTATACTCAGGCCGTATAGTCAGTACCTCACCGCTCCAGTTATGCCGTGCCCGTATTTCGAGCCTCAGAACATCGTTCGAAACTCACGATACCCGAATGCCCGCCTGCCGCTTCTTCAGGAATACGATGGATTGTGCCGTGCCCATGAAGAGCCGGTGGATGCGCCCGCGGATCTGAGACTTGAGTGCTGTAATCACGGCAACTCGCAAGGCTTTTGCTCGCGCTTCCCCCCAGGCGAGATCCGATCTTCAATCCGATACAGCATCCTGCAGCGCACTCCCGCCACGCTCGACCTGATTTGTATCGAAGAGCAGAACTATGCTCCTCTTCGGTGGCGCCGAGTGCAATTTCTTTTGGACAGCGAACGACTGGAGCCCGAGCTTGATGACGCTTGCATCACCGCCCAAGCCGTTGCCTTCTGCCGCAGCTATCTGGGGCGCTTTTCGTAGCTGTTATCTGCGCGCAGATCGTTAGAATAGCGAGCGTGGAACCTCACCCGCTAGTTGTCGAATCATCGGCGCGAGTTCGGACCGTCCGCGAAACGCAGTCCGAGTATTCCGAGTTCTGTTTGCCGAATGACGCAAATACCCTCGGCAATATGCTTGGCGGGCATGTAATGCATCTGGTAGATTTGTGCGGAGCGATTGCAGCCATGCGGCACGCGCGCTGCCCGGTGGTAACCGCTTCCGTAGATCAAATGACGTTTCTGCACCCCGTTCGGTTGGGAGAGCTCGTGAGGTTGAGATCGCAGGTGAACCGCGTATTCCGCACCTCGATGGAAGTCGGTGTAAAGGTCTGGGTAGAAAACCTTCACAGCGGTGATATCCGCCATACCTCTTCGGCATACCTGACGTTTGTCGCGGTGGATACCGCTGGCAACCGTGTGGTACTGCCGCAAATTGTCCCTGAAGCGGAGGATGAAAAGCGGCGTTTTGTAGAAGCGGCAGAACGCCGCTCCTATCGTTTGGCCTTCAAGGATAAAACGAGGAATACGCCCAATCTATAGAGGCGAGAGTGCTGGTACACTTATGCGCATGGCAAACACGAAGGAATCGAATCGCGAGACGACTCTCAAAGGTAATCCTCTGGCGTTGGAAGGGCCAGAGCTGAAAGCCGGTGATGTCGCGCCTGATTTCGAGGCCGTCGACGACACTCTTCAAAAAGTCACTCTCGCAAAGACTGGAGACGGTATTCGCATTTTTAGCGTGGTTCCCTCCCTTGACACCCCGGTCTGTGACGCTCAGACGAAGCGTTTCGAGGATGAGGCGGGAAAGCTCCCGAACATTCGAATTTTCACCATCAGCATGGATCTTCCGTTCGCGCAGAAGCGTTGGTGCGGCAATTTCGGAATCAATCGCGTCAACATGGTCTCCGATCATCGAACCGGATCATTCGGCGAGAACTATGGCACGTTGATTCGCGATTTAAGAATCGAGAGCCGTGCGATTTTCGTTTTGGACGGAGATAACCGGTTGCGGCATGTCGAATATGTGAAGGAAGTCGGCGATCATCCTGATTACGAATCGGCTCTGAATGCTGCGAAGCAGGCGCTAGAACAAGGAACTCGGTCGGCAGCGTCATAGAGGGAGCCCTGCAGGAGCGGGCACCTACATCGACTTTAGGCGGCAAAGTGGTCAGGTAACGTGGCAGTGAGAAACCAGAACTGCTCGATTGCCCGCACTACATCCACATACTGCTGCAGGTCACCCGGTTTCGTAATGTAACAGTTTGCATTCAAGTTGTAAGCTTGTGCCACGTCAGCATCGGCTTTAGAGCTGGTCATCACCAAAACCGGGATTTGTTTCAGGCTTGGAGCAGACTTAACTTCGGCTAGCACTTCGCGGCCGCTTTTCCGAGGCAGATTCAAATCGAGCACAATGATGTCGGGGCGCTCAGTGAAGCCAGTCTCCGAGTTATGAAGGTATTCCATGGCTTCGACGCCATCCCTCGCAAGTGTGACCTGAACTTCGAGTGGGGTTTCCTTCAGTGCTTCTCGAATCAGTCGAACATCGCTCGGGCTATCTTCGACGAGAAGCATCCTGAGTGCGTGCATGGCTGTTGCCGCCTTCCCACGCTTAGGTCCAAGCAAGCGCCCGGCCAAACCCGTAACCATTTGGTTCTAAGTAAGTTTGAGGGTGCAATTGGGTCGCGTGTGGTAAGAAATAGCGAACCACTTGCCCGGCACTGGCAAAAACTGCCCATAGGTTTGTGGTACTGCTGCGCTTAGACCCATTTGACATATCAATAAACCTCTTCTTATCATTGACATTGCAGCACTTTTGGCCTATTGAGCGGATTCCATTCGATAAGCCGGGCTCGTCAACATCGCAGCTTTGGAGGCTCTTTGATCAAGCTAGACATCATCAATGAGGTCGTGAACCGCACGGGGATCACCAAAACGAAAGCCGAGATGGCGGTTGAGACTGTCTTTGAAACGATGAAAAAGGCTTTGAGCGAAGGAGATCGGATTGAGCTCCGAGGCTTTGGGATTTTCAACGTGCGGCCTCGGAAAACCGGGATTGGACGCAATCCGAGGACGGGAGCAGAAGTAGCGATTCCGCCTGGGCGGGCCGTTCGATTCAAGCCGGGCAAAGAATTGCAGACACTGCAATAGAAAAAGGTGTCTGAGCCGGGATTGACGGGGCGCATCGAAAGCGATTCATCAAACTCGCACCACGGAACGTGGCTGCCGTCCGGGAAATGGGAAGATTTTCCGCAGTTCGCCCTACCACCTTTATCAGCCCGTAGGTTGTGGCTCCATGTGTTGCTTTTCCTTCTGACTCTCGTCACAACCACGGTATTTGGTTTTGCCGAGGTCGAGAGCTTTCGCGCCAATCGTCCGCTCGAAATCGATTGGATTGTAGACGGATACGTGAGGCTCGCGCACTGGGATCCGACGATCCTGAGCGGTCTTCAGTTTTCCATTCCGTTACTGCTCATCCTGCTGGCGCACGAGTTTGGGCACTATATCGCTTGCCGGCGTTGGAGAGTTGACGCGACCCTTCCATTCTTCTTGCCTTCCCCCACTCTGTTTGGCACGCTTGGCGCATTCATCAGAATCCGTTCGCTGATTTACAGACGGAGAAGCTTGTTCGATATCGGAGTGTCGGGCCCGCTCGCCGGCTTCGCGGTGTTGGTTCCGTTTCTGCTGGTCGGGATTCGGATGTCTCAGCTAATTCCCGGAGTTGCCGCCCGCGGATCGGTTGTATTTGGCACTCCGCTTCTCTTGCGTCTGCTGGAGTGGGCGCGCTTTCCCGGCGCGCCGCGCTCTGACATTCTGCTTCACCCTATGGCAATGGCGGCGTGGGCTGGCTTGCTTGCGACCGCCATCAACCTCTTGCCCATCGGCCAGTTAGATGGAGGGCATATTCTATACGCGGCGTTTGGAGCGAGGTTGCACCGCGCCTTTTCGAGTGCTTTCGTTGCCGTATTGGTCTTACTGGGATTTGTTTACTGGCCTTGGTGGTTTTGGGCGGCGGTGATGTTCTTCTTCGGCCGGCGGCATCCGCTCGTTTACGATGATGTGCCGCTTGACCGATGTCGCGGCATTGTAGGCGCCTCCGCTTTACTACTGTTCCTGCTCTCCATATCGATCGTGCCCGTGTATTCGCGCTAGATTGCATGCCGATAAAAATCTCCGCGGCCATTATCACGTTTAATGAGGAACGGAACATCGCACGGGTCATAGAAAGCCTTCGTTGCTGCGACGAGATCCTGGTGCTCGACAGCGGATCGAACGATCGAACCGTTGAAATTGCCGCAAAATTGGGGGCACGCGTGGAAGACGCATCATGGCACGGGTACGCGGCTCAAAAGAATATCGCAGCCGGATTGGCTGCACACGATTGGGTGCTGTCCTTAGACGCTGATGAGAGCCTGAGCGAGGCTTTGGAAGCCGAGATCTGGCAAATCAAGAAAACTGGCCCGAGCTTTGACGGCTACACCATGCCGCGTCTCGCTCAGTATCTCGGGCGCTGGATTCTGCACAGCGGCTGGTATCCCGATCGTAAAGTGCGGCTGTTCGATCGGAAACGCGCTAAGTGGGTCGGGGAGTTCGTCCACGAATCGGTCAAAGTCGAAGGCCGGGTCGGACATCTCAAATCGAATCTTCTTCACTTTACTTGCGATTCTTTATCGGAGCACTTGCGATCCATGGACGGCTACACGACCCTGGCTGCGCAAGAAATGGTATCGCGCGGCGAAACAGCGAGTTTGGGTCGGCTCCTGACTGATCCTCCCTGGACATTTCTCCGCACCTATTTTTTTAAGGCTGGATTTCTCGATGGAGCGGAAGGGCTGGCGATTGCCTACATGGGAGCGTTCTATAATTTCGTGAAATATTCGAAAGCGCGGCACATGAGTCCGGGCCGAAAAACATAAACGTTGCACATCCTGCACATTGACACCGGGCGCGAGATGCGCGGTGGTCAGCATCAAGTTCTGTTATTGCTCCAGGCGTTGAGAGAAGCCGGGCATCAGTCAACATTACTCGCGCGCGACGGTGGTCCGCTGTCGAAAGCCGCGGCGGGTGAAGGCTTTCCCGTGTATGCGGCTACGGCAAGGGAGGTCTGGCGTCGTGCCAAAGATGCAGATTTGGTTCACGCGCACGATTCCCGCGCCCATGCGATTGCTGCCGTCGCATCCAGGTGCAAATTCGTTGTATCTCGCCGGGTGGCTTTCGCGATAAGGAAGTCTCCGGCGACCGCATGGAAATATCATCGTGCCGCGCGATTCCTCGCCGTTTCGGAGTTTGTGGCCAAGCAACTGGAACGCGGTGGAATCTGTAGAGAAAAAATCGATGTCGTGTTTGACGCCATCACGTGCGGGAACACTGCTCGGGAATGGAGGGCAGAATATCCTATCGTGACGCTAGCTTCGAGGGATCCGTGGAAAGGCCGCGACCTGGTCGAGCAAGCAATGGAAATAGCGGGAGTTCGCGTAGTATTTTCGAGAAACCTGCATGAAGATCTCCGTCAGGCATCGATGTTCCTGTACATCACGCGATCCGAGGGATTAGGATCTGCGGCGCTGCTCGCTCTTGGTATGGGAGTGCCTCTCATTGCAAGCTGCGTTGGCGGTCTGACGGAGGTATTTGAAGATGGTGTGTCCGGGTTCTCGGTAAGCAACGAACCGCAGGCAATTGCGCAGGCGATCCATAGAATTTTGGAACAGCCGGCCTTTGCCCACGCGCTGATTGAGAAAGGTAGACAACGTGTTCAACAGCGCTTCACGGTCGAGCATTTGGTTCAGAGAACGCTCTTGTCCTATGGGAGGGCGCTTGCGGCCTGACTTGCAACCTCTCTATATTGCTCTAGCCGCAGTTTTCGGTCTGCTCTTTGGGAGTTTCCTGAATGTATGTATTTACCGGATTCCGCGTGATCTGTCGGTAGTGGCCCCGAGATCATTTTGCCCTGAATGCGGCGAGCGCATCGTATGGCATGACAACATCCCATTACTAAGTTATGCAGTACTGCGGGGCCGATGCAGGAGTTGTGGGCAGCGCATAGGCTTGAGATATCCGCTTGTGGAACTGACGACTGCGGTTCTCTTCACCGCTGCAGTCATGCGTTACGGATGGACAATCGAGACGTTCAAATGGATAGTCTTTGAGGCGATCGTTATCACGCTGTTCTGGACCGACATCGAGGAGCGCATTCTTCCAGATGAGCTGACCCTCGGTGGAGCGCTGATAGGGCTCGTGCTCGCCGTGTTCGTGCGTGTTCCGGGGCAGTTGGGCGAACTGTTTCTGCCCGGATCTGGACTGCTATGGCAGTCGCTGTTCAATGCCGGTTTGGGTGTTATCGTATTGGCCGGCGCGCTCTGGGTTGTTGGAGCTATATACGCCCGAGTCCGGGGCCGCGAGGGGCTTGGCCTGGGTGATATAAAGCTGCTGGTCTTACTCGGTGTTTTTCTCGGATTAGAGAAAGGTCTCCTCGCGCTTCTCATCGGAGCGATCAGCGGCTCTGTCCTCGGCATTGCGTATATCTGGCTGGCACGCAAAAAAGCGTCAACTTACGAGCTCCCGTTTGGCAGCTTTCTCTGCGCTGGCGCAGCCTTGGTGCCTTTCATGAAGACGTTATAGAATCTACGACGGAACCCTCCATCCTTGGTGTACCATAGAGCTTTACGGCATGAAGGATCTGCTTCAGGCTCTTTCTCCGGGTGAGCGCGATTGGCGCATCGCAACTCAACTGGATCCCCAGCGTTTGCCTGGGCACATAGCCATCATCATGGACGGAAACGGCCGCTGGGCGAAGCGGCGGAATGCTCCGCGCATTATGGGCCACAAAGCGGGCGTCAACCCCGTGCGAACTGCTGTCGAAACCTGTGCGCAACTGCGCCTAGAAGCCTTGACGCTGTACGCATTTTCGGTCGAGAACTGGAAACGCCCCCGCCACGAAATAGATGGACTGTGGCGGCTACTCGCGTTCTATTTGCGACGCGAATTGCCGACGTTAATGCAGAATGACATTCAATTGATGGCCATTGGCCGCCTGGAGTCGTTGCCAGCTTCGGTTCAAGAAGAGTTGCAAGCCGCAGTGGATCGCACTTCGCGCAATCGCGGCATGCGTTTGAACCTCGCGATTAACTACGGTGGCCGGACTGAGTTAGTGGACGCGGTGAATTCGATTCTGGATAATGCCAGGGTGGAAGGAAACCTGGATTCGCTCGAAGTCACAGAGGAGGCTATTGCCGGACACCTTTATACCGCAGGTCTCCGCGACCCCGATCTTCTGATTCGCACGTCGGGCGAAATGCGCATTAGCAATTTTCTTCTCTGGCAGGTCGCATATGCAGAGTTGTACGTCACTGACACGCTCTGGCCTGATTTTACGCGCACGGAATTGCTCGAGGCGATTCTCGAGTACCAAAACCGCGAGCGCCGCTTCGGAGGCTTGACGCGCCACCCCGTGCCGCCAATCGAAACCTCATTGCCTGTTTTAAACGAAGAGGAATTGGAAGTGCCTTTTGCGTAACCGAATCGCACTGGCTACGCTCACCTGAACATGAAGCGCGCAGTAACTGCGATCGGACTGATCGCCGTTGCCACGTATCTTATTTTCTGGGCTCCTGATTGGGTCTTCCTCGCTGCCGCCGTTTGCATGGGGCTGCTCTGTTACCTCGAGTATTCAGATCTCGTCCCAGGACACGACATTCCGCGATCCCGCGTTTTGGGCATTCTCGCCGGTTTTCTGATTCTGCTTTGGCCGGAGGAATCGCTCACCATTCTCACTCTTTTCGCTGCGCTCGCCTTGGTCCTGGCGCTTTGCGGTGCCGATCTGCGGAACGTACTTCCGCAAGCTTCCTGTGCATTGTTCGGAGTGGTTTACGCCTTCGTGCCTTGGAGATTTGCAACCTTGCTGCGAAGCGAGAGTAGCCATTGGCTATTTTTCGGGCTGGCATTGAACTGGGCTGGCGACACGCTCGCGTACTATGTGGGGCGCGCTTTCGGTAAACACCAGCTAGCGCCTGTAGTGAGTCCGAAAAAGAGTTGGGAAGGTGCCGCAGGCTCGGTCCTGGGATCTGTTGTATTTGGAATTTTTTACATGAGGTATTTCGCGCCGGAGGTGCCTTGGTGGCATATCGCTGGAATCGCACTCGCCGGAAACATCGCTGGGCAATTCGGCGACCTCGCCGAATCGGCGATGAAGCGGGGCGCGGGTGTCAAGGATAGCGGGCACGTGCTCCCTGGACACGGAGGCATGTTGGACAGAGTCGACAGTGCGCTGTTCGCGCTGCCCGTTGTGTATGTGCTTTCGGTGTTAAGTGGAATCAGCCGGTCTTAGCAGAATTATCTAGTGAATCGTTCTTGTCTTGCGATTCATGTAATCCAGCAGCAAATAGTTGCCCAGCGTGTATGGGGTCGTGAAATACGCCTTGCCGCGGCACATCTGGGTTACCTTCTGAATGAACTGAACCAGACCGTAATCACTGGCGAGCATGAATGTATTGATTAAGATGCCTTGCTTCTTGCAGCGCGCCACTTCTTCCAATGTCTGACTGATCACGAGCGGATCGAGGCCGAACGCATTTTTGTAAATGCGGCCGTCTTCAAGTGTGAGCGCCGATGGCTTGCCGTCCGTAATCATCACGATTTGCTTCATGTCTTTCTTCTCCTGAGACAGAAGCCGTTGCGCTAGGATGAGGCCGTCGCGAGTATTCGTATAGTACGGGCCGACTTGTACGCGCGCTAACTCAGAGAGACGAAGCTCTTCGGCGGAGTCGTGGAAGAGCACGCAACGCAAAGAATCGCCCGGATACTGGGTGCGGATGAGATGTGAAAGCGCTAATGCCACCTTCTTGGCGGGCGTAAACCGATCTTCGCCATACAGGATCATGCTGTGACTGCAATCGAGCATGAGAACTGTCGCACACGAGCTTTGATATTCCGATTGATGCACGTACAGATCGGAGTATTCGAGATTCAGAGGAAGGGTCATGCCCTCGCGCTGCAGAGCTGAAAATAGCGTGGCAGTGACGTCTAGATTGAGAGTGTCGCCAAACTCATAGGCTTTCGCTCCCCCGCTGGCATCGATGCCTGTTGCCAAATCGCGCGTGTCGTGCGCCCCAAAGCTTGATTTCCCGAGTGAGCCAAGTAGGTCCTTCAGAGTTTTGAAACCCAGAAAGTCTATGGCCTTATCTGTGACTTCGAAATGAGAATGGCTTTCGGGGCCGTCCTTTGAGCCTGTTGCCGAAGGTGAGTCGGGAGCCGGGCCTTCCCGATCGATATATCCCCCTTTTTCGAGCTTCTCGATAAGCTTCTCGATCAGCTTCTCACGCTGCTGAGCCGACATCTGCTCCAGGCGCTCGCGTATTTGCTGCGCGTGCTGCGGATCGAATAGCTCACCGCTTTCGAGTGCACGCTCGATCGCCTGCTTGAGATCTTCGAGCGTATGTTGGTTCATCTCGGAGAACTGAAGATAAGGGTCGGTATAGCCGCTTTGCAGGAAATAGTCGGAAAGCGCGCGAAGGAGGTCATCGATCTCGATCCCGAGATCTTCTTCGGAAAACTTGGAATACGAGATGAATTTCATACCGGCGCTGCCGATCAGTTCAGGTTCCGGCGGCCTCCTCCGGGGCCGTTTCCACGCCTGGGATCAAAGCCGCGGCGCTGCGGCTCGTCCCGCTCATCACGTGCGCGCTCTTCACGGGCGTGCCGATCTCCGGCCACGAACTCGAGCTCTTCATTTCGGCTGATGCGCTTATGCGCGTAGAGTCCCTCCAGGATAAACTCACCCGCGGAGGCCCGTATCGCATCACTTTCGCCGCCCTTGAGGCCCAGTTTGCGGGTGAGCGGAAGCAGATCTTGAATACGCCCAAGGTGCTCGATGATTTCATGCGAGGCCATGTTCTCATCCAGGCGAAGTGATCCGCCGAGCTCGAACCATTGAACGATCTGCCGCAGATTAACGCCGTCGAAGTATGAAGTGTACACCCTGCCTACGGCGTTGCGAATAATCTCTCGCGCGACAGCATCGCCGCCTTTCAGTTCACCCTCGTATTCGAGCTCGAGCTTGCCAGTGATCGACGGCAGCGCTGCGTAAATGTCAACAATCCGCGGAGCTGCCTCGCTCTCTTTCGAGTTGAGCGCGCGGCGCTCGGCGTTGGAAATGACATTCTCGAGAGCGGAAATGGGTAAGCGCTGAGAAACTCCGGAGCGCTTATCGACGCGCTTGTCCTCGCGAGCCAGAAACGCAATCTGCTCGATGACCTCGTGGATGTACGGTGGAACTTCGGTGGCAATAGGAGAGCGGCGCCGTGTCCACGCTTCCTGCTTGGTGATAGCGATGCCGTGGGGAACAGTCAGCGGATAGTGCGTGCGAATCTCGCTCCCAATGCGGTCCTTTAGAGGAGTGATAATCTTTCCACGGGCTGTGTAATCTTCCGGATTCGCAGTAAAAACCAGCATGAGATCGAGCGGAAGGCGAACCGGGTAGCCTTTGATCTGCACATCCCCCTCTTGCATGATGTTGAACAGGCCGACCTGTACTTTGCCTGCAAGGTCCGGGAGTTCGTTAACAACGAAGAGGCTGCGGTTCGCGCGCGGCAGAAGGCCGTAGTGGATCGTCAGTTCGTTTGAAATGTCCTGTCCGCTACGCGCGGCTTTTATCGGGTCGATGTCGCCGATCAGATCCGCGATGGTCACGTCAGGAGTAGCTAGCTTTTCGACATAGCGGTCCTCTGCGGAAATCCAGGCGATCGGTACGTCATCGCCCATGCTCGCGCATTTCTCCCGGCATTGCTTGCAAATGGGCCGAAGAGGATGATCGCGAATTTCGCAGCCTGCTATATAGGCCATCTGCGAGTCCAATAAACCTGTAAGCAATCGCGCGAGACGCGTCTTGGCCTGACCGCGCAATCCCAACAGAATGAAGTTGTGCCGCGAAAGGATTGCGTTGATGACCTGTGGAATGACGGTGTCTTCGAATCCCATGAGGCCCGGGAACAAGGTTTCACCACGGCTCAATTTGCAAATCAGGTTCGAGCGAAGTTCTTCTTTAAGGGTGCGATCAGGTTGCAGCTGATCAAAAAGACGGCTGGTGCGAAGCGCACCCAGCGTCCGGGGCAAGTCGGAGTGATGCATTAAATATGACTCGCTGTTTAAGTTCAGAGACAAGTCTAGCAGCGTGCTTTTGAGGAGAATCAATCATGATGTTTCTGGACGAGGAACGTGTTCAGCGACTGCTTCGCTTGGAAGAGCTGCTTCCTGTGATGGAGAAAGCCTTAATAGATTTTTCGGCCGGAAGAGTGAAACAGCCGCTCCGAAACATCATTCCTATTCCAGAAGCCCAAGCGCTCTTCGCCGTTATGCCTGCGGTGTATGGAGACGTGATCGGGACGAAGTTGGTGAGCGTTTATCCCCGAAACGAAGATCGAGGCTTGCATACGCACCTGGCGATAATCCATCTGAATCGGGCGGACACAGGCGAGACACTCGCGGTGATGGACGGTCGCGTCATTACTGCTTGGCGCACGGCCGCCGTATCGGCGCTTGCGACGAGAGCCCTTTCCTCCGAGAATGCGCGCGTGCTCGCGATATTGGGAAGCGGTGTGCAGGCGCGAACGCATCTCGAAGCGCTGAAGTTGGTGCGTAGTTTCGAAGAAGTACGAATCTGGAGCCGGACGCCGGAACACGCAGAGCAGTTCGCGGCCGAAACCGGAACCACCGCGATGGCGGCTGAGCAAGCGGTCCGTGGAGCGGATGTAATCGTCACTGTGACGGGCGCACAGGAGCCAGTGTTGCGGGGAGCGTGGCTGAAGCCAGGCGCTCACGTGAACGCAGTGGGTGCGGTTGGACCGAAACCGCGAGAGCTTGATGATGACGCGATGAAGAACAGTGTTGTCGTGGTTGAATCCCGGGAAGCGGCATTGCGCGAATCAGGCGAGATCGTCGGCTCCGGCGCGCAGATCTATGCCGAAATAGGCGACCTGCTTGCGGGCACGAAGAGCAAGCCTGAAGCGAACACGACAGTCTTCAAATCTCTGGGGATGGCCGTTGAGGATGTAGCGGCAGCAAGACTTGTCTATGAGCGAGCTATCGCATCGAACCGCCAGAGCGGAGTGGCATGATATACTCCCGCGCAGGTATGACGGAGATGCTTAAAACCAGATGGGTTGTCTTAACTGCGGGGGCGGCCACAGTGATTCTCATGAGCAGCTGTGCGGCTCCAGCGCACGAACCAACCGAAAAATATACCTTAGTCGCCGCTAACGTGAAGTTGCCTTATTGGCAGACGGTGGTGGCCGGGTTGAATCGCGCGGCGTCAGAGATGAAGGTCAAGTCCGAATTGGCCGGACCTGATACATACGATCCGCAAGGAGAGGAAAAAGAATTTCAACGAGCCGTAGCAGAGAAACCGAGCGGGATTATGGTCTCTGCCGCGGACGCGAAGGTGCTGGGCCCCGATATAGATTCGGCGCTTGGGCAGGGTATTCCGGTAATCACTGTGGATTCCGATGCGCCGAGCAGTAAGCGATTGCTGTTTGTAGGAACCGATAATTTCAACGCGGGGAGTCTCGGCGGCCAACTGGTTACGAAGCTGCTAAACGGCAAAGGTACGGTTGCGATTTTCACGATTACGCCGCAGGCCAATCTAAACGAAAGACTCCAGGGTTATCAAAGCGCCTTCCAGGCACACCCGGGAATCAAAGTGTCGGAGGTCGTTGACATCAAGGGAGACGCGCCGACTGCTTTTGATAACGCCAGGCGAATTCTGGAGAACAAGACCAACAAAGTAGAAGCGATCGTATGTCTGGAGGCAATTGCTTGCCCGGAGGTTGGCGAGGTCGCGAACCGGGAGAACTTGGCGGGCAAGGTGGTGATCGTTGCGATGGATACCGATCAGCGCACATTGGACTGGATACAGAAGGGTGTGATCTCTGCAACGATCGCCCAAAAGCCTTTCACTATGGGGTATTACGGATGCAAGGTGCTGGACGATTTGCACCATCACAAGCCGAATCCGTTAACAGCCAATTGGGGGCAAAACTCCTTCTCGCCCATTCCGACCTTCATCGATACAGGAACATCGATGCTCGACAAAGGCGGCCTGGATGCATACAAGCAACAGCAGCAGACAGCTGGGAACCCCGGTACGCCGCAGTAACTCTGCTCCTAGAAAGAGAATCGTAGCTGCAGATCGATGCGGCGCTGGTCGCTAGCCGTCGCTTCAGCGCCGTAGCCGCCCGTGATTCCGGTAGATTGCAAGAAATACGGCGATGTGAGCGCACCGTTCGGCGTGTTCAGGTTCTCATGATTCAGAATGTTGCGCGCGTTAACAGACACGGTGAGATTGTAACGGTGCTCCGTCATGGTGTCGAAGCCGCCGTGAAAGTGTCCTCCCCCGCCATAGCCGCTGCGAGAAGTTGCGCCGCCGGATGGACCACTAAATCTGGTTGTGCCGAAGCCGAAGGTCTTGCTTACGCGCAGATTGATACCCAGGAAGCCAGGACCTTGACCGACGTTCCTTTCAACGAGAGGCTGGCCGAGTAGCGGAAGCGGATTCAAAAAGCCGTAAGGTGTATCGATGATATCCGGACCGGGGCCGCTAACGACACTTGGGCGCGCGGTAGGCTGCGGCTGCCCGGTCAGGAAGAGATCGGTTCCGGTAGTGATGTTGAACGGAATACCGCTATGCGCCACGACAAACGGGGAAAACCGGAGACCCCATTTGGCCGCGATAGATCCTCCTGCGAAAAGCTGGTTCCGAATGTCGAGCGTCGATCGCCCGAATTCTTCCGAGAAATCGTACTGATTTGCCGGAAGAGTTCCGAGACCGTCCGTATCACTATGGGCCTCACCGTAGGCATAGCGGCCGAAAAGAGTCAGCCAGCGGCCAACAGTGCTGTTCAACATTGTGATGATTTGAGTCTGCTTGAAGATTCCGCTCGATTCGTAGAGATAGATGTCGCCTACATCACCGTAGGGCCGGATGCCGGTCGCCGGTATGGGGGCATTGATATTGACGGTTCTCAATTCGTGAAGGCCGCGAGAGTTCATGAAGTTGACAGTCAGGGTAGTGTGAGAAAACAGCTGCCGCTCGACACCGATGACTGACTGCATCAGATATGGGGCGTGCAGGTTGGCATCGATTTCGTAACGTTGGTTCGTACTGGAGGGCGCCAGCTCACTGAACGGAGGGAGGAGCGTAAAGTCGCTGTTGTACACGGTTGGATTCTCGAGGACGTAGTTGATCTGGTTCAGGCCGTTGTAGCGATACGCCGTTAGGACATTCTCGGCCTTAAAGCGGTCGTAGAAAATCCCCCACCCTCCTCGAAATACCGTTTTCGCGTGACCGTTAACGCCTTTCCTCCCCGGAGACCAAGCGAATGCGACTCGAGGCGCCCAGTCGTTCTTATCGGAAATGTTCGTCTGAGCTTCCCATCTGAGACCTAGGCTCACCGTCAAGTTGGGTTTCCAGCGCCAATCATCCTGAACGAACGGGCCAAAATCGATCTGAGAAATGCCAATGTAAGGATTGCCGGAGCTCAGAGTAAATTTTGACGGACCATAACCCATGCCAGTCACCTCCGGACTCGTATAACCGGCGGCTAGCAGCTGCTCAGTCGTGAGGTACTGCTGAATTGAGGTCATTCGCGAATTGCCCAGGAAGCTGAAAGCGCCGTTGAAATTCTTGGGCGAGTAGTCGTCAATGGTCGAAGCCCGAATGCGAATGCCCGCCTTGATGTTGTGCGTCCCGTGGATCAGGGTGGTGTAGTTCTGAAACTCGTAGCCGTTCTCGATGTCGTAAGTAGAGCCGAGAGTAGGCGAACTATACCCAGAGCCGCCTGACACGAATGAGTTGGCGACGTTAAGGGTGGGCGCGGTCGACCGGCTTACGTTGAATTGATCCTCGCGGTCGAATTGGAAGTGCGTTTCATTGACCACGTGGGGTCCCAAGACGGCGGTATCGACGATTTGGGCGGTTTGCTCCTTGTCTAACAGTGAGTAGCCAGCTTCGGGCAGATTAAAACCACTGACGCCGGTGACGAGACGATCGTTGTTCAAAAAGGCGTAGCGAAAGCTGAGCGTGTTGTTCGCATTGACCTGGTAATCAACCCGGGGACTGACGGTGGTTCGGCGCTGGGGGGTGGGGAAGTACGTTTGATCGGGTTGGGGGAAGAGAAAATCCGGCGATGCGACGGTGGCGTTGATGATGCCGTTGTCGTCGATATTGCGCCGCTCCGTATCGATGAAGAAGCTAGCGCGCTGGCCAAGAGGGCCGCTTACGTTACCACCAAATTGCTGTGTTCTGAAAGGCGGGCCCACTGCCAGGAATGGATTGCGCGAATTCCAAATGTCATCGCTAATGTCGTAATAGCCCTGGCCGTGAAATTTGTCCGTACCGGGCTTCGTGAAGATCTGAATGCGGCCGTAGCCGAGCTTGTCAAATTCGGCGGAGAACGGGTTGGAATTAATGCGGATCTCGCGGATGGACTCCTTCGGTGGAAGGCGGCCGCCTGTAAAGCCGTCTATAAAGATTTGATTGCCACCCGGGCCAGCAGCCGGCCCCGCGAGCGCTTGCAGGTCGGCTTGCAGATCGTCCGGGTCATCGGGTAGGGCGTCCAGATCTTCTTTGCGCAGCACCAGAGCGGAAGCGTTGTTGGAGGGATCGGTGCTGACCTGGTTGTTGCCGCTCTCAGTAACGGTGACTTCCTGCCTCTGGGTCTGGACAGTCATGACGATATTCCCGGTGGCTGGTTGACCGGCCGTTAGCGTAACGGCGACTCCGGAAGCTTGCTGAAGGCCTGTATAGCGGGCGAAGAGCGTGTAGGAGCCGGGAGCGATGCCGCGGAACGCGTACGTACCATCCGGGCCGGTCTTCGCGGTTTTGGCATTACCGCTCGCGTCGGTCAAGGTGACGACAGCGCCTGGAATGACGCCGCCGGTATCGTCCTTTACAGTGCCCCGGACGGTGGAGGTGCGTGAAGGTGCAGACGCAGACGGCGGCGCGGTTTGGGCCCAAGTTGCCGGGGCAATGGCTAATCCGAGTACGGCAACGAAGATGATCTTGTTCATTGTGCGGGAATGGCCATATCCAGGTTCCAATCGCCACCAGGCGATCTTCCCTGGCGTGATGCGGCAGATTGGAACAGGGGCTCGACGCCGGCGATGACGTTGGTAGCGATCAGATGAGAATGGTCCGCGCTCGACGCTCCCGAGACGATGACCGCATCGCCGGCTTTGAGATCGGAAGAACTGATTCTCGGCAGCCGCTCGATCGTCTGCGAGATGTCGCCGTTCGGCGGTCGAGGCGCCGTCCCGGAAGGTTGGCCCGAGCGCGCCGCAAACATGCCTGCGATTTGGGGGGGAAGTTTCCGCACTGCGGAATCTGAAGTCAAAGTCACTTGCACGGGCTGCTTGGTCCGCAGATTGTTAATTGTGATTTCACCGCTACCGGCAGAGATCGAGGCTATGGTTCCTGCAACGGTTCGGAATGCGCCTGAATAGATTTTTTCGGCGGCGATGGTGGTTCCATCGGAGTCTTTGTTTCCCAAAACCCGGACTTGATCCCCAGGTTGTATGTCAGACAATTGTGAGGCGACGGGCGCTTTGGGGCTCTCGGGAGAGTAACGCGTAAATTGGGTGGCAGTAGATGTAGTGACCACAAGCGGCTTGGGTCCCTCCGAGGTTCGAGTGTTGATGTTCAGCTTTGAGCCGGCGGCATCTACAGATGTAACAGTGCCGGCGATACCGCGCTGCCGCCACTCCGCCATCTCAGCTTGACGGGCCTGCTGAAGATCGCGCGCCGACATAAGAATGACGCTCGCGGCAGCAATGGCGTTTGGGCTTTCGTCACTTTTGAAACCCCGTATGTCGACGCGATCGCCTACGGCAAGGTCACTGGCGGTAATTCGGGCAGCACTTTTTAGGTCCTTGGCCCCCGGCGCTACCTTGAGGAGAGTTCGGGCCTTCGCGAGTGAGATGGTGTACGGTGTTCCCGTTTTATCCTGGTTGACCGTGATGGTTTGAGATGCGGTGTTCAGTGAGCTGACGGTTCCGAGAACGTGCTGATCGGGTTTCGGTGGGGATGGGGAAGCTGTTTGCGCGGAGAAACCCGGCGCGAAAGCAATCGCGGTACCAATCAGGATCGCAATAGACATAAGGGTTGCGTGAAGCCGGAGCATTTAGCAGCTCCGGCTTCACTTGGTAGGAAGGCGCAAAATGCAGCGCCAGAGTTACGGATTTTCGACTACTGAGTCCGAAGATGTGCGCTTGGATACTTATGCGGCGTTGACGAGCATGTCTTCGAGCATATCGTTGCCGTCTTCACTGTTGCGATCGGCTTGTTCCTGACACTGGATACAGAAGGCAGCCCAGGGGACCGCAGCGAGGCGTTTCGGACTGATCTCTTCCTCGCAGTGGAGGCAGATGCCGAATGAACCTTCTTCCAATCGACGAAGCGCGGATCTCACATTGCGGAGCAGATGCGACTCGCGGTCCAGATTGCGGATGGCGAGCTCACGTTCGGCAGCGTGCTGCACTTCATCGAGTGCGTCGGCGCTCTTTTCGATAGTTATCGCATCACGGTTGCGAACGATGTGCTCTAACTCGTCCTGCTTGTTTTCCAGGATCTTCTTAAATTTGTTTAGTTCGGTCTTCGTCATTTCTTAATTTCTCCTTCTAACCTGCCGGCATGCCGACTCATAAAACGGATCGTGGCTGCCAAGTCTTTCGTTTAGACGCAAGGTTACTCCAAAAAGGTTCACCGACTACCCCTAGTAGTTTTGAGGAAAGAGTCAGCGAGGGAGTGAACAGCCCTGCGCGATTGCCACGCTCGAACGCAGGCTGAACTGCCCCGCCCGACACCTCCGAGAAGCGGACGCTTTTCGGATTTACGAATCATACCACAAGCCGCAAGCAATTCGAGGTCCAATTTTACAACAGAATTCTGCATTACAGGAAGTACCAGGACACGGATGCTTTTTCGTAAAGCCGACGAACTCTTCTGAGATCGCATCGGCCGAATCTCCAAAAGCTTACTACGTAAATACATTCGGAAGAAAGCACGAATTTGAGGCTGAAGACGGATGGGTTTCAGCGATGAGACGAGTGGCGACGTGTGAGTACTAAAACGCCCGCACTCTTCCGAGTTCGCGTTCGATCTCCCAAGAGGCATATAGGTAACGTCTCTGATGAGTTTAGGTGAAGCGAGACGGCAGATTCTCTCATGGACTATGAAAGAAAGTAAGGGCGGGCGTCAGAAAAAGTCCTCGCTGCGCTCCGGAATGCGTTTCGAGTTAGACGGAGATGTGACCTTTTAGGAAGAGGGCAGCGTGGCCGGCGATCTCGACGCGATCCCCCAGGAGCTTGCAGAACAACTCGCCGCCTCGGGCGGAAACTTGACGTGCATGGAATGTGGTTTTTCCGAGTTGATTCGCCCAGTACGGGATCAAGGTGCAATGAGCCGAACCCGTGACTGGATCTTCCGGGATGCCTTTCGATGGCGCGAAGAAGCGGGAGACAAAATCGCAATCGGTCCCCGGCGCGGTCGCGATTACGGCGAAGCGGTCCACGTTTTTGAGAGCTTCCATATTGGGCTTGAGCGAGCGGACTTGTTCCTCCGAATCGTAACGGACCAAATAGTCGCGCGACCCGAGTATCTCGACCGGAGGGGTTCCCAGCGCGTCGACCAGTTCTGGATGAACGTCCACTTTCCCAGGCGCACGGGCGGGGAAATTCATTGCCAGGCGATTGCCTTCCCGCGTGACGACCAATTCGCCGGATTGCGTGTCGAAGCGCAAGGCCTCTCCGGATTGGTTGAGCTCGCGGAAGAGGACGTAAGCCGATGCGAGAGTCGCGTGCCCGCAGAGTTCCACTTCACAGACGGGCGTAAACCATCTCAGTTGAAAACGGCCATCATTCGGAACAAAAAAGGCGGTTTCGGCGAGATTGTTTTCTGCGGCGATGGCCTGTAATGTCGCGTCCGGGAGCCAGCCAGTAAGGGGGCAAACGGCAGCCGGATTCCCAGCAAAAACAGCACCGGTGAATGCGTCAACCTGGTAAATCGGAATTTGCACCCAAGTTGGATGAACGAACTCAGCTAATGGATGCGAACGCGGAATTTTTCTTTTAGAACGAGCTCATCGAAGATGGCGAGGACTCGTTTCCTATAGCTGTACATGCGCCGCAGCGAGTCGCGGAAATTATTTTCGTAGCGTTGAGGCCGGAGCCATTTATCGAGGACAGGGCGGGGGACATCGATATCGCGACGGAGGTCGTCGGCCGCGTGGCCGCGCAAAAAGAGGCCGTAGAATATGGCTGCTTCCCGCTGCGGAGCGAGTGGGTCGACATCTTCGGGAGCGATCATGACGCGTCCTAGTGAATCCGTATCGTACTACGAAATCGGGCTTCTACAAACTCCTCTCGTCATCAGTCTAACAACGCTGTCAAGTGCCCTAAAGACACGATTAGGGGAAGCCCCAGGGCGATTTTTACGAAACGAACTCGACCGAGCGAGGGTGGGGCGAAAAGTAGTGATGGCAGAGGTTAAGGATTGATAATAACCCTTCGTTGTCAATAGTTTACAAAGAACAAGTTAGATCGCGTACAAAGCCGGACCGCATACTCGGGGCCGGGAAATGTACATGTCTAAGTTTTTGTACGACGGGCCTCTCGAGGAGCTTGAGACCGAGCACCCAACGGGTCCCACAGGTCCGAAAACTCCAGAAGGCAAGGAGATCTCGAGCCAGAATGCGCTGCGACACGGGTGCACTTCAAAAAAGGTAATCATCAGGGGCGAGAGCGAGGAGGAATTCGGGGAGTTGCTCGACGACTGGGTGGAAGAGTACGGGTCAATGGGGAAGAGCGCGCGCATGCTGGTGGAGCAGGCGGCCGAGGCGCAGTGGGTGATGAGGCGCACTACGAACCGTTATTACGAGCTGGAGCAGTCGCTGCAGGAGAAGACGGTTCTGGAGTGGACGGAAGAAGACCACAAGCAGATGGAGCGGTCGCTGCGATACCGGACGGCGGCGGAGCGGTCGTTTATGCGGGCGGTGAATACGTTGGAGCAGATGCGCCAACGGCGAGAGCGGCGGGAAACGGAGCGGGCGCGGCAGGAGGCGGGCGAGGAGAAAAAGGTGGAAACGCGCGAGGAAGAGCCGGAAGCGGAAGTTGAAGAGGTTGAGATGGAGATGGAGGCCAGCGCGGAACAGGAACACGATAAGAGTGAAGCGATTCATGTACTCGATCAGTGGGTGGATGTGGTGGTCGAGAATGGGCGGGCGGTAACGAAGCTCGAGCCGTCGAACGAGCAGCTGCTAGAAGACCGGCTGAAGATGAAGCCGGCTCCGGAGCAGGTGTGCCGGAGATTCCACTTCTGGGACGGGATTCCGGACGAGTATGCGTGGTGCTGCGAGACGAAGGAGCAGCGGAAGAACGAGAAGTGGGGCTTGCAGCAGATGACCGTCGAGACGTGGCTGCAGGCGATGGAGCGGGAGCGGGCCGCGGGTACCGGGCATTTGAGCGATACGGGCGAGGACTTACCGCCGCCGACGCGGCGGAGCTGGTGTTGGTGTTTCTCGTGTGCGCGGGCGGAGGAGATTGCGGACAGGAAGAGGAAGGAGACGGAAGGGGAGGAGTAGAAAGCTCGTAACGAGAGGATCTATAGCGTGTAGCGGTTTTCTACTCGACGCGCTTGGTTCAGGGAAACGAGGGTTTCAGCTATATCTTCGACGTCCTGGCGGCGTGCTCGGGTGAAAATGCGCGCGAGTGCGGGAGCATCGAGCGGTTGCTGCTCTTCGCCAAGAACTGCGCGAATCGCATGGACGCGCTCGGGAAGGGTCGCTGGCCAGGGGCGGCGGGCGCCGACTGGAGCTGCGGATTCCTCCATTTCGATTCCCAGACCGGCTTGCCCCATTTGGGATCTCTGCTGGAACTCGGGGCGGAGCCAACGAATGATCCCGCGGCGCTCTTCGGTTTGACGTTGTTCATTGAGAGCCACGAGACGATATAGGACATCTTCTGTGCTCAGGTCAGCGGGCCATCCGTAGGCATTGAGCACTGCGCGGTCGAGCTCATCGTGGATATCACGCAACACGGACACAAGACCTTGTTCATGGATCGTGCGTTCGTTTTCCTCTAAGTCTTCTGCACCGCGCAGCTTTTCGAGGACGTTATACATGCCGGTGAGGGTCAGATCGGGATTCAGTTGTTGCTGACGCTTCCGGTGAGCGTCGAGCGCGTCGCCAAGTTCGCGGATGCGCTCGCGTTGGGCCTCGGTTGGCTCGGGGAATGGAAACGGCTCAAAGCAGCGGGTTTTATTGTAACGGGGTCGATCTTCCAACGTGCCACCCGCAGCGAGTGCCCAGCCAACGTGGACGCGACTGGACAGGATGCCGAGGAAGTAAGCGTCTTGCAGTGCGATGTTCACGAGCATGTTGTCGGGAAGAATCGAGGAGTCGAGGAAAACAAAGAAGCGGTGTTTCGATGTCTCGACGGTGCTGATGTACCGAGTCAGTCCCACGAGGGCCGGGCGGAAGTCGCTTCGCGGTTCCCCGTGAATCCACCAGTTATTCCTATAGCTGCTTCGGTTATTGTGGTCGCGTTCGGGTTTGACGCGGTCGTGGACCCATTGGTAAACCTCAGGAAAACGGGTTCGAACTTGTTCAGCGTTTAGGCCAAAGAGGTCGATGACCATCACGCGACGTGATCTTTGGTTGAGATCGCGCCCATTGAGGTACGGGCGGATATGACGATTCAGTCCTGGTATTCGGCCAAGCCCGAGTTGTTGGGCTTCGGAGGGAGTGACTATGAAGCCTGAGCCATGTAAGGAGACCCCGCGACAGCTTAGACGGTCATTGGCTTTAAGGGGCTGAGTAGCAGAAAGGTTCGGTCCCACTGTCAAGTCCGGGTTTATGATTCCGCGACGCTCCATCAAATCGACTTCGGCATGATCAGGGCCGGGGAGTTCACGCGTTACTCGTGCGAGGACGCCTTCGCGACGGCCTGCCTGGCCAACTGTCATCGAGATGCGGACATCAGCTCCGTCTCTCGAGTCGACCCAGGGGTGGTCGGGAATGGCGTAGACGAGCGAGAGCGGAGGGTCGGCCTGCAAATGATGTGCGACGACTCTACGGCTGAAGGTTTGGCGCAGGCTGTTGGTTGCGATGAAACCGAAGCGACGAGTGCGGCCGGAGCGAGCCACGTCGGCGGCGCGGTTCCACCAATACATGACGTGCTCTGCGCTTTCGGGCACTTCCGAATAGACTCGACGCAGCGTTTCTGTGTAGCCGTCGCCGAGTTCGCGGCGCATCATCCAGTTACCAATGAACGGCGGGTTGCCAACGATAAATTCGGCATTGGGCCATTCGGCGCGGCGGGGGTTCACATATTCATAAATCGTGCGACGGGCAGTTTCATCGGGAACCTCTTCTCCCGTAATGGAGTGTGGGCACGTGGTTCTCTGATCCCATTGCGTGCGTATGCTGCCGTGCTCGTCGCGGGCGGGTTGTTCGCGGTCGTAAGCGAGGAGCGCGTCGCGAGCTTCGATGTTGTGGAAACGCTTAATGACGGGCTCCGGCGGCGTGGTGGATGCGCCCCATGTTCGGAAATACCACTGGAGATAGCCGATCCACAGAACAAGATCAGTAATGATCGCCGCGCGCGGATTGAGTTCGAGGCCGAGTAGCTGGTGGGGATCGACGGTGAGTCCAGTTTCGTGCAGGACGAACTGCGTTTCACCGAGTTGTTCGAGCATTTCGATGACTTCGCCTTCGAGACGCTTGAGATGTTCGAGTGTCACGTAAAGGAAGTTGCCGCTACCGCATGCGGGATCGAGCACGCGGAGGTTACAGAGCGACTTCCGGAAATTGCGCACAATTTCCAGTGCACCGTTCGAATCACTATCGCGCGCGAGTTTGACGGCAGTGGCCTGGACGCTTTTCCAATCGTCACGTAGCGGTTGAATGACGGTTGGGACTACCAGACGTTCAACGTATTCGCGCGGCGTGTAATGAGCTCCGAGGCGATGACGCTCTTCCTTGTCGAGGGCGCGCTCCAGGAGGGTTCCAAAGATGGAAGGTTCGACGTCTTTCCAGTCGGCTTTGGAGGCTCGAATGAGCAGTTCGAGCTGGGTGGGAGTAACCGGGAGCGCTTCGGTGCTCTCGAACAGTCCACCGTTGAAGCGGAGCACGTGTTCGCGGAGGACGGGAGAAAAGCCGCCCGTGTTCATGCTCTGCCATAACGATTCAACGGCAGGGCAGAAGTTAGAGATATCGGCGCGTAGGCTTTCGAGGAGATCCGTCCAACTGTTTGCGCGCAGCAAGTGAACGTCTTCAGCGAAGGAGGTGAAGATGCAGCGCATGAGGAATCCGGCTACCGAGGCGGGTGCGTGTGTTTCTTCGAGATCTTTGGCGAGTTCAGCGAGTTTGCTAGCGACGCTTCGTGTGACACGGGCGCTAATGCGGGTGGGGTCGAGAGAAAGCGGATCGAGCCAGACGGAGCGCAGGCGGTCGCGGACGGTGGATGAGGCCAGTTCATCGAGGAGAATGCGATAGGTATTGCGGTCGGGGAATTGGGCGTAGTTTTTTCCTGTGAGGGAGAAGTCAGCGAAGAGCTCGATGCTGTAGCCTACGTCGACTGTGATGAGGAACGGTGGCCAGCCCTCGGGGATGGCTTTGGCATAGCGCTCGGCCTGATTGCGTGCCGCGAGCATCGCTTCGTCCCAGCCTGGGCTTTGGCGGATGGCGGTGCCGCGACGCGTGCGGGTGGGAGTTGCGGGCGCGATCTGATCACTGCCCTGCTTGGCTTCCAGGACGAAACATGCTTTTTTATATAAATCGATGCGGCCGAAGCTGGTCGTGCCGTCGCCGTTGTGGAAGTGGACGGCTCTTTCGAAAACGTAGGCGTTCTTAGAGTGGTCTGGGCCGCTTGGGTCGGGGCGGGGCACGCCGAGCAGATCGCAAAGTTCGGAGAGAAAGAGCTGATAGTTGGCGCGTTCGGCGGCGCCGGAGTTTTTCCAACGGCGAATGAACTCCGTTGTAAGCTCTGGCTCTACATTCGGGGGCAAAACGTTAGTTTAACTTTGCCCTGTTCACGTTTATGCGCGCGTTGGGCGGGTGCCGATAATTCATCTACAGCGATAGTGTGGCTCGCCGTGGCGGTAACGGCTCGGAACGGAAAATGGTGCGACGTGTGCACGTGTGTAGGAATCGCGAATCGGAAGAGGAAGGAGACGGAGGGGGAGGAGTAGCTATCGAGCACAAATTGGTGAGCCCAGCCGAGTGAACGAAGAATTCTAGGGGACGTTTGTTGTTCCTTATGGCGCGGTTGCACTCTCGGGAGTCATCACCCAACTCCTTATTAGTCCAAGTGATTGGATACATCTAGCCTTGCCGACAAGGGCGAATGTATTTAGAGAGTCGAGCCTGAGCCACTTTCCGGGTGCCCGACAAGCCTGGACTTGCTTTACTAATCCGCAACCGCGGTTGGTCTTACTTCTTGTGTACTTTGGCCAGGCTGCTTGCGGCCTCGCCATCCTCAATGACAGGTGTGATTTGGGTTTCGATCACATCCGCCCAGAACGACTCAAGTTCCGCCACCGCTGTCGCATCACCTTCAACGACGTGCCATCCGCAAGCGGACCCGGGAGTATGCCAGCGCCCAATGGTCTTCAACCCCTTGGGAACGGGCGCGCCCGTGCTCAGAAATCGGTCGATTGCCGTTTTGTAGCAGCCCGGTGGAATTTTCCATGCAACCATGAACTTCATTTTCTTGTCCTCCATTCTCAGTGATTCTGGTCCGCGATGCGGTCGAGACCCGTATCGAGAGACAGAAGCCGCACCATTCTACACTCCTGGCGTGTGCCGGAGTTGAATTGAGGGTGGAAGACGCGCAAACTGGAAGTTGACGCGGCGCACGGCCATTCACCTTTAATTGGGCCCAGTTACCGGATGGCCGACGACTCACGCGTTGGCAAGCAGCTCACTTCGTTTTCAGTCCGTCGCGCCAGTCGATTACCTCTAGCTCGACCCGGACTGCGTCTTCGACGGCAACTACGGGGCGCGCCTCGAATACAAATGCAGGCAACATCGAGCAAAACTTGTGAACGATCAGCGGATCGTCACAGTCGACCAGCATATGCCCACCCCACTCACCGACACGCACCACGAACACTTCAATCTTGAAATTGGCGGGCGCCTTCCATTGACGAAACACCTCAAGGATCCGCTTCTGGGCATTCTCGTACTCCATAGGCGAACCTTGCGGGCGTTCGAACCAGCTGATCATGTATTTCATCTCATCTCCTCCATATGCCAAAGGACTTACCGAATCGCAACCGCCCAAGTCTATACGACGAGAGGCTTCGGGGCGACAAGCCTCCGTTGTCAATCTTTCCGTATTCGAAGTGGCTGGTTACACTCCCTGTAACCTCGACCGGCCGATACCGGGCCACGTCATCTCGGGTCAGTTCATGATGACGGGCAATCCGGAAACGATTCAACTTTCCGTTTGCCGACCGCTCGAGAACGATCTCCCAAGCCAGTCAAGTGCTTGCGGAATTTCTAGCGCCCCCAGATGTGATGCCTCGAATGCCGAAACTAGTGGGGCGAGTTGAATCCGAACGCCCACTTCCATGCGCCGCCATGCTTTACATAGACGCTGGCAGCGTACACCGGTGGGGGTTTTTGGCCGCCGCAATCGCCGTCTACCGAGCCCCTTACCGTCAGGATTCCGACCGTTGGTGAAACGAGAGTTCCGACACCGTCGGTCAGCGAAAAGCTTTTGACATGGCACGTTGCTCCCGTCCAATCCTTGATCACGTCAGCCTTGTTTGTGAAATAAGTGCCAAAGATATTCACGAAGGTAATATCTGCGGCAGTCAGGTCTTCGAGCTTTTTGGCGTTCTTTTCCTTCCATGCTCCCCAAATGGCCTTTTCCGCCGCCATCAATCCTTCAGTGCCCGAGTCGTCAATCCGTTTGGCAGGACCCGGGACAGCAGCTGTGTCCTTCTTAAGATCGCCTTTCTCCGATTCTTCCTTTTTATAGGTTTCCGACAGAGTTTTAGGATCGACAATCAGGTTCTCGCCATGAAACGCCGCCTGCCATTTTTCGCCGTTTCTTATCCAGACCGTGGCAGCATGGACCGGGCTCGGCGGTTGATCAGTCTTGCCATCGGAGGTGCAGGTGCCATCCATGGTGGCCTTGTAGCTGAGGACATAGGTGTCGTCATTGATCCTTTCCATATGCGGCTCGGTAAGCGACCAGTCTTTGACGTTGCACCTGGTTCCACTGATCATCTTGATCACGTCGGCTTTGCTCATCCGGTGGCCGTCCTTGGTCATAACGATCTTTTCGCTCAAGAGGCCTTCAAAGAATTGGGCGTTGCCATTGATGTACGCTTCGGTAGCCTGTTTGTCCAAAGCGAGCAACTCGTCGGCAGTTGGCGCGCTTGATCCGGCGGCATTCTTGCGCGAGTTGCTTAGAAGCACAGCGCAGAGAAACGCTATCGAGACCGCAGCCACTAGGACGGATTTCAACATGCTGCTCATAACTAGCTCCTATAGGGTCGGGTTCGGCTGAATTAACCGCGAGGGCGATCATACCAGTCAACCGGCCTCCATGCAAAGGGTGCAAAGAACGGCTTCGAATGGCGTTGAATTCACTTCCTGATGCAGCCATGAGCTTTCTGTTTCATTCGGGAATTTCCCTTCAATGAGGCTTTAGAGACCGGCAGCATATACGCGTGGCGCGTGGCCGCCTGGAACCCCGTACCAGTACGGCTGGGCGGAGAAAACAAGGCTGAAACAGGTATATACTTAGACCCACCCTGTTAAAAGTGCGCGTTCTTGAAGGAGCAAATAAATTATGCGTGTCATGTTCGCTGTTGCGGTGGCCCTCACCGGACTCGCTGCTTTCGCGCAGGACGTGGTTCAGTTAGCGCCCGATCGAGTGAAAGTGATCTTTGAAAACGATCGCGTGCGCGTACTTCGCTTCACTGAGCCGCCACACAGCAAGCTTCCCATGCATTCGCATCCGGCCTATCTCGCGGTGGGGTTCACGAATGATTATTCCAGGTACACGTTCCCCGATGGGAAAACCGGCGAGGAACATACGAAAGCGGGCGAAGTGGCGTACTCCAAACCCGTGACCCACGCCTCTGAGGACCTTGCCGGCGGGACTTCGGAATCCGTCATGGTGGAGTTGAAGGAGCCGGGCACTGGCGTCGCGGCGAACACAATGCTAGACGCTGCCAAATTGGATCCCAAACACTACAAGGTCGTCATCGACAATGACCAGGTTCGCGTGCTGCGGGCCAGGTACGGGCCGCATGAGAAATCGGTGATGCACGAACATCCAGCCGCGGTGGTCGTGTTCATGACCGGCGGCAGGACCAAGTTTACGATGGCGGACGGCACCTCGCGGGAGGTCAACAGCAAGGCCCATGACGCGATTTGGGAGGATGCCACAAAGCACCTGCCGGAGAATACCGGCGATACACCCGTCGAAGCGATCGTGATTGAACTCAAGAAGTAGTCCGCAAACTGGATAGTCAAGGAGACATTTTTATGAAGAGAACCGCAATGTGGTGTTTGATTGGTTTGGTTTTACTGGTGAGTACCGTACCGTCTAAAGCCCAAACGACCAGCGGGACTGAGAAGGCCGTAGCTGCTCTAGAAGAACAATGGCTTCAGTCGCAAAAGACAAATAATCCTGATTTGGTGGCTCCGCTGCTGGCCGACAAATTCGTGGACACGTCGAGCGACGGCAAAGTTACTTGGAGTAAAGCCGAGTTCTTAGCAACACAGAAATCCATCAAATGGAGCAGTGCTGAAAACAGCGACGTGAAAGTTACCATCTTTGGAAACACGGCGATAGCGACCGGTAGCGAGAAATTAAAGGGGACCGACGCGTCGGGTCACGCTCTCGACCAGAACGAACGTTGGACCGATACGTGGGTGAAAATGCCGAGTGGGAAATGGCAGTGCGTTGCTAGTCATCAGTCGCCAAACAAAATGTAAGGAAGCGTGATCCGAGGTCGAGAACAGAAATGTCCAAACAAAGAAAGGGAGGAACTGAGATGAATCGGAAAATCATGGTCACTTTGGTAGCGATCTGCTGCCTCGGGGTGGGGGTCGCGCTGGTCGCGCAGGAAGGCGGAGACGGATCCTCTAAGGTGGAGCAACTGGAAAAAGAAATGCACCACGCCCAGATGAATGGGGATGCCTCTTGGTATGAGCAGCATCTGGCCGACGGCTATGTCGAGGGGTACAGCTGGGGCGAATGGGCGACCAGGGCAGAGGCGGTCAAGGCTATGCAGGACAAGTCCATCAAATTCAACAAAGCCGAACTCAGCGACTTGAAGGTGGCGACCTTCGGTCCCAACACCGCGGTCGCACACTACAAATTCACCTACGATGGGACCCTCAACGGGACGCATCGCGCGCGTACGGTGATTTGCAGCGACACTTGGATCAGCCAGTCAGGAGAGTGGAAGATCGCCTCGAACCATTGCTCCCACGTGGAGGGGAAATAGAGACCGGCGAGTGTGAACGAACAGGCGCGGTCGGTGATCTCATCTCGATCGTGGAACAAACCTCTGAGTCGCTGGGCGAGTGGCGGGCAGTCGCTCAACCCAGTTCGCCGTTAATAAAGGTCCTGTGCGTTCAGGTCGTGTAGACTGAGCTTCTAGCTAGGCCTATGCCGCCCACGACATCCACATTCGGACCGAACAGAATGCTTGTGTCGTTGTCATTCGGCGTCGTGGCATTCGTAGCCTTGTGGACAATTCCGGGCTCACGGGCTGTGCAGGCGGCCAGCCCGGGTCACTATCTTTTCGCCTGGGCCGGTGATCGGGCTGGTGAAGGTGAAGACTTCATCGCTGTAATCGACGCAGACCCCGCGTCAGCGGATTACGGTCGACCGGTGGCCTCGGCAGCGTCTGGCATTCGCACCCAGCAGGTTCACCATACTGAATACTGGATGCCCGAGAGCGGCCTGCTCTTCGCTAACGACCATATGGCCGGCCGCACGGTGGTAATGGACGTGCGCGATCCGCTCCATCCACAGGTCCACGCCAGCTTCGGCGATATCGGCGGCTTCAGTCACCCGCACTCCTTTCTGCGTCTTCCTGGCGGGCACGTGCTTGCGAGCTTTCAGCTAGAGGGCCACATGGTCCATAGCATGGGCGCCAGCACCGAGGCGCAAATGGTCGCGGCGAACACCTCCTTCGAGGCGGTCAAGGGCGTGCACGGCGGCATTGTTGAGATGGACCAGGAAGGACACTTGATCCGCGCTGCTTCGACTGCCGATGCAACTCGTCCTGATGACCTGCTCATGGCCTACAGCCTCCTGCCGATGCCAGATATTGACCGGGTGATAGTCACCAACTCCTCCATGCGCGACGAAGACCCGATCGGCCACACCTACCAGATCTTTCGATTGTCGGATTTGAAATTGCTGTCAACCAACAACTTGGATGCCGGGCCCGGGCGTTATGGCGAAATCAATCCGGAAGAGGCGCGACGCGGGCCGGATGGATCGGTCTATGTGCAGACCACGGGTTGCGGGATCGAGCGGATCACCGGAATCGCGAGCAATCACCCCCGCTCCGAGCTGGTCTATCAGTTTCCGGGCTCATTTTGCGGCGTACCCAGCATCGTCTCGCATTACCTGATCCAAACCGTCCGCCTCACACATGCGGTCGTGGTCCTCGACCTCACGAAGCCTGACCGCCCAGTCGAGGTCTCGCGCGTAGTGTTGGACGGTGTGATCGCGCCGCACTGGACTGGGTATGACGCGAAGACGCACCGGGTAGCCGTCACCGGCTATGGAGAGAATCGCCTCTTCATGCTGAGCTTCGATCCCGCTACGGGCGCGCTCGCCGTGGACAAACGCTTTCACGATCAGGCCGGACGCCCCGGTTTCGATTTCAACGACCGCTCCTGGCCCCACGGCTGGAGCGGCTCGGCCGTAGCACACGGCGTGGTGTTCTCACGCTAGCTAGACCCGGAACAATCAAAACAATGGCCAAGTGCCCTTGACACAAGCCGTTTCTTCGCTGCGAGCAATTGCTGATCGATGCCCAAGTACAATTCCTCTGGATGCACTTCAACAGCGAGGTCAGGCGTAACACCGTTATCTTCAAGGCAACCGCCGCCGCTCGTCAACCAGCCAAAGACTGGCAATCGCAACCAGTAACCGGCGCCGGCTCTCATGTTCACGGCGCCGAATACATTTCCTGCGGTCTTTGTACCGATGATCGTGGCGAGCTTGTTTCCGCTGCGAAGCCGGCCACTATCTCGGCTGCACTGTTCGTCCATTCATTTACAAGAATGGCCACGTTGCCGTGAAATGGTTGAGGTCCGAGCCCTTGAGTCAGCAAACAGATCGATTTGTCGCGCACTGCGAAGCGCGACTAAGGGCTATTGCGAATCCGCTTCTGCGAGTGGTACGCGCGTGGATCGTGCAAAGACGCGTTCGGCCGGAATGATGACCTACTCTGCGTTGAGGCCGCACAGCCGCGGAATATCAGGCCGCAGCCGCGGTCGCACACTACAAGTTTACGTACGATGGGACCCTCAACGGGACGCATCGTGCGCGTACGGTGATTTGCAGCGACACTTAGATCAGCGAGTCAGGCGAGTGGAAGATCGCCTCGAACCATTGCTCCCACGTGGAGGGGAAATAGAGCGACTGGCGAGTGTGAACGAACAGGCGCGGTACGTCTGAGACCGTATAGGTCGAAGCGGGTATTCAACATTGCGAGGCAGAGTTACGCGCCCTAAGTTCGTCATGGTTTCCGCTGTTTTGATGTTTGTGGGTTGCAATTCCGGGAATGGACCTGCGGCCCGCACCAGGTAGGTCCTGGTGACACGTACGTCCTCTTCTTTAGTGGCGCATCAGGTTGGGAAATACTGCCAGACAGAGGTTTTGCCGAACTTACAGGTGATGAATTGATGTTCGCGCGAGGTTATGCAAACGGAGTAGATCTAAGATTGTGGCTCGCCGACAGGGACCCGAATCATCTATTCGCCATTTCGAAAGATGATGTCATCAGCATCTCAAACAAAGCCGATGCGTCGCATAAGACCGAGATTACTTTGGATCGAGCCACATTTCTACCGCTGAAGGAATCGTCGATTTCTTTGGTAGACGCGGCTCATCCAGTTGTGACTCAGACTCGGCAATTTGACGATTGGGAGAGGTTTCAAGGTCTAGAATTCCCACGCCGGATTACCAATTTTCACAGCGGAAAAAGAGTGGCAGACATCAGACTGCGGCAATTAAAGCTCGATAGTGGGATGAAATCGGATGATCTCGCGTTAAAGCCAGAAGATCTAAAGCCACAGATGTCTGACTGCGGCAGAGAATGATCCAGCGCAGAACTCAGCAAACAATTTCAAGTGGGTTAATGGAATCAGGAAATTGCGCTCATGACCCCTGCGAAAGGGTTTGGCCTGATTCTGTGCGTATCACGGGCAATCCGGAAGTTGGCCAAACTCCCATTTGTCGCGTTCCAATGGACGAGTGGCCGACGACACAGGAGTTATTCCAAAGCTCAATACTTCGCCGAACGTCAGGATCTGCAAAAGTTCTTGTACGCAGGAGCAAAAACTTCGGCGACAAAAGACTCCAGCGTTGTAGAGGTGGTATTTCTTGACGATCGAACTTCTTGAGGAGCGATGAGGCCCGCATTTGCGGCTTGCCACATTTCAACCAGCAAGGCCACGGTACGCTTTGGCAATCCCGCCTGCAGAAGGGTGGTTTCGAGGATGGCCATCGGAAGTTGCTGGTATGTCAGTTCCGGCTTTCCGATTGCCTTGCCTACGATGGAAGCCGCTTCTTGCATCGAGAGATCGCGTTGGCCATGCAGCTCCTGAACTGACGTATCAGAAAAGTCGCGCGCCAGCAGACGTTTGGCGGCATATGCCCCTATATCCTTCGTAGCGATCCACGGCATCCGCAAGTCGCCTTCCAAACCGCCCAGAAGCATTCCCATCGAGCACAGGGGAGCCAGGCTGAGGAGTAGATTTTCCATGAAGTATCCGGGGCGCAAGTACAAGACGTGTAAAGCAGGAACGTGGCTGATTTTTTGCTCCATGTTATGAAGACCAACAATGGGACCCGTCCTTTCCGCATGTTGCGCACCGACGCTGCTGAGCGCCACGATGTAGGGAACACGGGCGCGTGAAATGGCGGTAGCGAAGGAATCCGTGAGGCGCTCTTGATGCGCCCGCAAATTCTGTTGAGAAGTATCTTCGGGCACGCAAGATAAACAGCCGATGCCTCATCAAAGGCCTTCACCAGAAATGTCGGCTCCTCGATGTTGCCAACGAACGCCTCCGCGCCATGCTGTACCAGCGGCTGAAGCTTCTTCGCGTCGCGTCCGACGACCCGAATCTTCTCGCCCTTCGAGAGTAGGTCTCTAGCTGCCGCACCGCCCGTTCTTCCGCTTGCGCCCGTAATGATGATCATGTTTGTTTCTGAAAAAGCGCCACGCGAGTGTAGCACCCCAACCCGCTGGCTCACCCGGCGAAACCTTTGGCCATGCTCTCCCGCGTGTTGGTGAAGCCCCATTCTGGTGACTCCAGTGCTTAGCCACCCGTCCCAAGGCGCCGAAGCTCAGCAGTATAGCAACAGCGGTCAATTGGGGCGGCAAGGATGATCCGGTGCAGCTTTTCCGATTCGATGGACGAGTAGCCGACCGTCCGGAGACAATTCGTAAAACTTTGGCCGCAGGCGCGAGCTATCCTGCTTTAGGGCTAATACGGAGCAGACCTGCCGGCGTTCCGGGTCGGCAGCTGTACGGCCACACTTATGTTCACCAAGCTTTGCATATTCTCGATACTTCTTTGCTGCTGTTCAGCAGAACCAGTGAGTACGGAAACGGACTTCAACGTACTGAAGGCTCTGCAAGGAATTTGGAAGATAGAGGCCGAAGGAAAGCCGCTTGGAATAGAGATGTCTTACGACATTGGCTCCAAGCAGTCCATCGTAACCGAGCGATTCGGCATGGAACTGTCGGTGTTCTATAGGAACAACCAGAGCCTGGAGATGGTTCATTTCTGCAACGCCGGCAACCAGCCACATCTCCGCCTGAAAGAAGCCGGAAGGCCGGGCGTTCTTGATTTTGAAATGTTCGCCATAACAAACCTAAGCACGCCAGAGACTCCGCATGTTCAGGAAATAATCTATAAGATACTTGACGCGAATACGATCAAGCTCGAGATTGTCTGGTGGCCGAATACAAGAGGATCTGAGAAATATACGCTCAACAGAATTCGGGACGACCGATAGCGCAACGCTCAGTCTGTAGGCCGCTAATGCGTTTCCAAGCTCCGGGAACCTGGAAGCACCCTTTTCCTATGTCCCGGGCATGCCGTATTCGGCAGGGGTTCAGAAATGCCGAAATGATGCTTTCTGGATGACGGGCCACACAGACAATGGCCCAGGAAGTACGAGGCCGGGTCCAGTTGACGGATTGCCGACGATTGACGAGTTAAGATATTGGGCAGCGCTGTGAGATATGCGGGATATCTCAGCGTCACTCACTACGCCATAGCCAACGCCGATGGAGGAAGTAGCTCTGCGGAGGCGCCGTGTCGTAGGCTTATGCAGATCAGTTTGAATGACTTTCGGGGGCGATCCCGTGTTCCAATGGCACCGCAACACCGCAACGGGACAACTGGCGCACGTGGCATCCACGATCTTAGGCGCGACTTCCATAGCCGCGGTAGTCGCGATAGTGGCCATGGCTGCGCCCAGGATCATCGGACTCTCGGAATCGTCGTTTGTTCCGCGGTCCTTCGTCACCCGTAGCGTGATGCTCGGACTGTCCGTTATCCTCTTGCTCTGGCTAACCAGAGGGCGATTGGCTACGGTCGGTTTCACCAAGGGCTCCTTTCACCTGGCGCCGAAGATTTTCGTGTGGGTTCTGCCGATGTTGATCCTTTCCACTCTGCAATTCGTAGGGTCCCGTTCGGCCTCCTTGAATGTAGCCGGGCTGCAGTCGCCGATCGCAATCGTGTTGTTGGTTTGGATTTACGCCAGTATCTGCGAGGAGGTATTCGTGCGTGGCCTGTATCAGAGTTGCCTATCTCGAGTGGCGCAGTATCGCATGCCGGTGTTCCGGAAATGGCCGCTTAGCGCTCCCGTCACGCTCAGCGGTTTGTTCTTCGGTGGCATGCACGTTGTCCTCTGGCCACGGATGGGCGCCAAATCGCTTTTAGTTATGGCCCTCGCGACCATACTCGGCATGGCGGCAGGGTACTACCGGGAAAAGACGGGCAGTCTACTTCCGGCAATACTGATCCACGCCCTTTTCAATATCGGAGGTACGCTCCCATTTTGGGTGCTCGCTGCCGTATTCCGATAGCGGCCGGCGCCTCAAACAGTTAGATGCGTCTAAGCGGTTTGAGGATTAGTGATTCTTGCCGCGCAGCACGTGCGGATCGCGCATCTGGATTTGTCGGCAGTTTACGCGCAATCCGTCAATTAAGCCGTCACACACTGTAGCGGCGGCCGCCTCCGGTCTAATGTCCGAGTGGCCGACGGCTCGGACACAATTCCTAAACACTACGCCGTCACCCGCGACTTACCCACTGGGCTGAGAACGGACAACACTTCCTCGAAGCGGACTTATCGCGAGCGGTACGGGCAATTTTCAGATATTGCGAAGCTCTCAGCCTGATCACGATTGGGCTGATCCGGCCATATCGTTCCCGCAGGTGGGGCACTGCGGGGCAGGCGCATGAAACGCCAGCTCACTCCTCGAGCACGGCACCTCCGAAAACTGGCCGGCCCCCCAGAGAGGTGTAGAAACCATAGGACGCCATCGCGGCGATTAGCAGAATTCCGGCCAGACTGATGCCCGCATACCACGCAGAGCCCTGGAAGGTCAGAGGAAACTTGTCCAGAATAATGTAGACCATGAAATTAGCGACTAGCGCCAGCAAGCCGAAGCGGATCATCACAAAGACAGCCAAACTTTGAAAGAGCAGAGCGCTCACCAGGGCAACCGGATCAAAGCCGAGGGGAGAAAAGAGCGTTAAGAATAGAACCCACGCGACTGCCGCCGCCCACTCCTTGCGTAGCAAGGTCCGGAAAAGGAACAACATAAACAGCAACGCAAGCCAGAGTAAAGGACCAAACATCAACGACACGCTACCTCAGCAACTATTGCTCGCGCGCCCAGGAACTGCCACTGTGGACCCGAAGAGGGTTGCGTCGGGGGATAGCCGAGCCACGAGTGAACAAACCACGCCAATCTTTGAAGAGCGAGCGTAGACGCCGCCAAAAGGCAACCGATAAGTACGTCGCGTCCCACCAATGGATCGCGAAAACCCCCCGCCAGCAAGCGGCTCCAGGACACCAGCGTGGCGGGCCAGCGGCGGCGCACATACGGCTCCAAAGCAACGTAGAGGACCCACTGAAAACCGGACCAAGCAAGCCCCCACGCCAAACACTCGAAAAACAGGCCGAATTCGTCGAAGTTCGGGACGTGGTGCGCGCCAAAGAACGTCCCGACGGTCGTAGCTGCAAAAACAAAGGCGGCTAGACGAGAAGCTCCCCGGCGATCGCCCCGGCCAAGGCGCAGGTTCCGCCGTGCGAGCATGGCGCTGACCACGAGCACCGAAAGCAACGAAATGAGGAAAATCACTGAAGCGATCTCGTCGCGGGTCGGCTGATACGGCTGCATGCGTTCGGGGCGCGTCCAAGGGCCAATCAACTCGAAGTAGACCGGCTTGCCCCGGTATGCGGCCGCCTCAATCCGCATTGGGATGTTGGGGCGCTCGGCCAGCGATCCTGTCCAAGCCGCGCGCGCGTCGCTATAAACAGGAGGCGTCCACATCGGCTGGGCCGAGGCCCACTTAGAGGGATTAAGCCCGGCCGCAGAGAACAGCGGCGCCCAGTCAGGCGATGACGTAGCGCCTGCGGACTTATCCACCTGCGGAGGAACTGCGATCAACTGCGTAAGATGACCGAGCGGATTGAGCCTGACCAGAGTTATTCCGGACACATCGAGCGGTGGGTCGTCGGTCCACACTGCTACCGAGATGGGTGCATTCGTGAAGGGGGGCGAGGAATGAGCCGCGAGCGGCTGAGGGCTGCCGCGATACCAAAACACGAAAGCGCCGGTTTCTAGATGGTCCCACCGCGTCTTGGACTTGTCGTGTTCCGCGATATAACGTAGAAAAGCTTTCTCCTCATAAAACCCCATTGCCGTGTCCACCGGCGGCTCGGAATAGCCGGCACTTTGCAGAATTTCCCGCGCGTGTCCGGCAAGCTCCTCCGGTGGTTTTTCGAGCGGCACGCGCCGGAACAGCATGGTTTGCGCACTCAAAAGAATCGCCGCAATGACTGACACAATCACTCCTGCTAGCAAAATCCAGGCCGCGACCGGACGCAAGCCTTCGGTTTCTCCCGAGGCGGCGACCATTTCGGGCGACGGCGTTTCGCCCGCCGCTAGCGCAGCCGCGAGCGGGTCGCCGCCGGGCAGTGCGGTAGCAACTTGCAGCGCCGAAGCGGGACGCTTCGCTGGATCTTTTTCCAGGCAGCGCAGGATCACGCGCTCGACGAGCGGATCGATGTCCTTCACCAGCAGCGAAGGATTCGTTGGCGACGAGTGTTCCTGAGCACGGCGCAGATCGGCGAGCGTGGCGGCTTCAAAGGCGCGCTTTCCGGTGAAAACTTCGTAGAGCACCAGGCCCAACGCGTAGATGTCGCTCTGAACCGAGGCGTTTTTGCCTGCCAGTTGCTCGGGAGCCATATAGCCAGGCGTGCCCGCGCGTGATTCCTCCGCCTTGAAACTGCCCGCCGCGCCAGCGAGGCCGAAATCGGTGATGCGCACCTTGCCGCGGCCGTCGATCATTATGTTGGCGGGCTTGAGATCGCGATGGATCACGCCATGCTCGTGCGCGGCGGCGAGCCCTGCGCAGATCTGGCGCGCGATTTCGACGGCTTTGTCGGAAGGCAGCCGCCCAATGCGCCGAAGCAGAGTGGATAGGTCTTCGCCATCCACATATTCCATGGTGAGGAACGGGAGGCCATCGGCTTCGCCGATATCGAAGACGCTGCAGACATTGGGGTGGGAGACCTGGCGAGCGATGCGAACTTCGCGGTGGAAGCGCGCCAGGGCCGCGCCATTCTGCGCAATGGATTCCGGCAGGAATTTCAGCGCCACGGTTTGGCTGAGTTTGAGGTCTTCAGCGCGATAGACGGGGGCCGCCGTCGGTTTGGCACGACGGCTGCTTTATGTGGATTGATCGATTCCGATCTGTTTTTTGGCAGGTTCCGGAGTGCGAAAAACCCGATCCTTCGGCCATTCTGCTCCGATACTATATCGCGGGTCTGGTGGTCAGGCAAGCGCGTGACAAACCAAAACGCTGCTGGAACGCGCCTGCCGCAAAGCGGCTAAGTTCAAACCGAGCTTCTGGGACAAAGCTCCTGCCTTGTCGCCAAAATTTACCAATCCTGTAGATGATTTCCGAGTTGTGCCAGCATGACGGGCAATCCGGACAGTGGCCCAGCCTGAAATGAGCTCTGGTCCAATTGCTCCATCGCCTACCCATCCGTCCCGAAATCGCGGGCCGGGTCTACGGGTCGGACGAAAGCCGTCCCATTAACATGCGGAATAAACTGGTTGGGTGCGCGTGCGTCCGCCCGATCCGGAGTACCGGAAACTCCTCCTGTCCTACGGAGAAGTCATTCAACAGTTCGCTCTCGCCGCGCGAAAACTGATCCTCGAAGAGGCTCCCGAAGCTAGCGAGTTCGTGTACGAGGTGTACACCATCGCCGACCACTTTACGTTCACGCACCGACCCAGCGATGCGTTCGTCTTCACAACTACCCACGCGAATTGGGTCAACCTCGGCTTCAACTTTGGCTCAATGCTACCCGATCCAGATGGCCTGCTGCATGGCAAGGGTAAGTGGATTCGTCATGTCCGTATCGCGCACGCGACCGATCTGGACGCACCTGGCGTTCGACAGTTGCTAAAAGCCGCGATTGCGGAAGCAGAGCGGCCCTCAGTCAAAGCAGGGAAGGCGACTACTACGATACGCAGGGCTCGATTCGCCAAGACGCCGTCTGGCTCGAGCCGGCGACGACCCTGACATGTTTGCCACTTGGATCACGGGCAATCCGAAAAACTGGCCACCGATCCAGGGCAAGGTAGTCGGCAACTGGGAAGCCTTCTTACTCCTGGCGGGCAGAATTTTGATTCTGCGGAATATAGCGAAGCCTTCCAGATAGTCGCTATAGCGGTGAATCGTTTCGGGTTGATCATCTGCGCGGGCGGAGGAAATTGCGCAGCGTAAGAGGAGGAGACGGGAGGGGGGAGTGATTGGGGTAATCGGGGCGGGGCGGTGAGCCAGGCGAGTGAACGAAGAATTTTGGGACGGCCGCGGCGTTGTCGTTCGTAATGGCCGGTTGCACGTCGGCAGTGGTCATCCTGCCCTGTCGGTCCAAGTGACTGGGATACATCTACCCTTGCCGACTACCCGCGACTTAGGGATTCCAGACGAGTTCAGTCCGGGTGGCTGACCATCCACGAACGGATGGGAAGCGGGCTATCGTTGTGCGGTGCCGAGATACGTGGCCAGGAACCACGTGTTCCCGAACGGGTCGGTGATGGTGGCCGCGCGGTCACCGTACGGGGCGGTATAGGGCGGTTTCACGCCTTTCGCGCCGGCAGCGACGGCTCGGTCGTAGAGGGCGTCAGTGTCGGGAACATAGATATGCAGATAGGACGGGTTGGGCTGAGATTCACCGGAAGCCTCATCGATTTCGAACGTGGCGTCCGCAATTTCGATGGTGGCGTGGCGAACGATGCCGTCAGGTGATTTGTGAAGGCCGGTGACTTTGGCGTCGAGAGCTGCTTCGATGAAGGGAATCATCTTGTGGGCGTTGTGAAGATGCAGATACGGCTGAACAGTGAGGACGCCTTCGGGACCAGGAAGCCAGCCCTTGGGAGTGGCGATGTACCAGGTATTGCCGAAGTGGTCCGTAGCAGCGCCCCAACGATCACCGGAAGGATGGTCATCTGTGGGCGCGTAGATGGAGACAGCACCAGCCTGGAGGACACGGGCGAAGGTGGCGTCGGCGTCGGGGACATACAAGTGAGTGGTCATCGAACGCTGAGGATATTGTTCGTTGGCATCGCCCAGCTCGATTACGGAATTGCCGATAGCGATTTCGGCATACATGATCGAGCCGTCGGACCTTGGGAGACGAATGCGCTCCGTACCTTCGAAGGCGGCGACCAGGAAGTCGATGAACCGCTGGGCGCCGTCGATAAAGAAGGACGGCGCGATGTTGGGGAAGTTGGGGCGTCGGAATTGAATCGCTCTTGGCGGCGCTGGAGGCGGAACTGCTGCTTGCTTCATTGAGATTGTCCTTTGCAATTCGGATTTTAGAGATGTTTTGAATTCAGCGCGCGGCATAGCCCGTAGGGTAGGCACGAGCGAAACCAGCGCGGCGATGCTTGGGTGCGAATTCGGCTCAGGTACTGGCTGCGAGGCGAAAAGCAGGGCGTCGACAGCTTGATTGAGTTGTTCGGCAGGAGAGCGCTTAGGCACGGCGATCACCTATCTGCGCGCGGAGAGTCTGCAGCGCACGGAACTGAAGTTGTTTGATAGCCCCTTCAGTTTTGCTGAGGCGCTGAGCGATTTCGCGAATACTCCGTTCGTTGATGAAACGCTCGCAGACCACCCTGCGCTGAATCTCAGGAAGCTGGCCGACAAGCCGAAAGACATGAACGTGGCGCTCGATAAAGTCCAAATCAGTGGACGAGAGATCGGGCTGTGCGAAGGAATGCTCAAGCTCATCGGCTTGTTGTTCGCGATCAGTGCGCTTGAAATAATCGACGATGGCGTTCGAGGCAATGCGGAAAAGCCAGGCCGAGAACGGAGTCCCGCGCCATTGGTAGTCGGGGAGATTGGCGAGGGCTTTATGGAACACTTCGGAGGTAAGGTCTTCGGCGATCGTACGGTCGTGGACGCGACTCACAACGAAGAAATAGACGCGATCGAAATGAAGCTCGTAGAGAACATCAAATTTCGAGAGATCGGCCTGAGCCGCCTCGATCAGCAATTGCTCGTCGGCTGCTTCTGGCGGTGGCTTTTGTGCCGGATGTCGGACGACGACCATGGCTCTAAAGAGAGTAACTGACGAGCGGTGAAATAGGTCACGGAAACGAAGTAAGATTTTAAGTCCTGTGGCACGGATTCGCCGCCCGCGACGCGCGCAACGGTACGTCAGTCCAGATGAAGCGGCAGTTTGTGGCTGCAAAAGCGGGCTGCGATCAGGTCACACTCGACTGAGAGTTGCGATCCGTTGCCCAGTTGGTACTTGTAGGGAACTTTTGGACCCGGAACCGCGTAAGTCCTCAAGATGATGTAACCTCATCCGAAGGAGCGTTCGACGTGACCAGAAGACTGTATTTTCTATTTGCTAGTTTGGCTGCTGTCCCGATGGCAGTACTAGCGCAAGGATCGACCTCAGCATCCGCACAAGCACCAGCGGCAGCACCCGCTAACCCCATTTCTGCCAGTGAAAACAAGATGTACACAATGCTCAGCGGCATGGTTGTCGCTGCGGCCGAGAAGATGCCTGAAGAAAACTACTCGTTCAAGCCAACCCCGGACGTTCGGAGTTTCGGACAGCTGGTCGGGCATCTCGCCGACTCTCAGTACTTCTTTTGCTCATCGGCTGCGGGCGAAACCAGTCCCGCTAGCGGGATCGAGAAAAGCAAGACGAGCAAAGCGGACTTGGTAGCTGCACTGAAGGAGGCGGTCGCATATTGCAGCAAAACGTATGCCGGAATGACCGATGCGAAGGGCAGCGAGATGACTAAAATGATGAATTACGATTTCGCGAAGCTTACTGTACTCTCGGCCAACACTGCGCACGACTATGAACACTACGGGAATATGGCGACGTACATGCGGCTGAAAGGAATTGTTCCTCCAACCAGCGAGAAGACCAGCCGCACAGGACAGAAGTGACGCGATAGCGGGCAAGGCCGCAAGTTTTGCGACAGCTAAATCCAACATCTCGGTCATTACTCGAAGTCTCGCCTATGATCCGCTCTGCTCTAGCTTTTAACCGACTCCAGCTCCTTTTTTGAAGAGCGGCGCTTTTTCGCCCAACCAGGCTTATTCACTTGATACGCGCGTCCGAGAGCGAGCGCATCGGGCTCCACATTATTGGTGATTACTGATCCCGCTGCAACGAAGGCGCCCTCGGCTATCGTGAGGGGCGCGACCAAAGTCGAATTACTGCCAATGAAGACGTTGTCACTGATGGTTGTTTGATGTTTTCGCTGCCCGTCGTAATTGCAGGTGATGGTTCCGGCGCCAATGTTCACGTCCGAGCCGATCGTCGAATCGCCGAGATACGCCAGATGGCTAGCCTTCGCCCCGCGCCCGAGTCTCGTTTTTTTCAACTCGACGAAATTGCCGACATGCGTATTTTCTCCGGCTTCAGCCTGCATTCTGAGACGCGCAAACGGCCCGACAGAGGCGTTAGCCCTGATCACCGACGCTTCAGCAACAACATATGGCAGAATCGTCACTCCATCCGCTATTTCGCACTCGCGCAGGACTGCACCGGTTCCCACCCGGCAATTCGACCCGATACGCGTACGCCCGCGCAGATGCACGTTCGCCTCGATCAGCGAATCCTGCCCGATCTCAACGTCTACGTCGATGCTGACGCTCTCGGGATTTTCAATCGTTACGCCAGAAAGCATCAACTCGCTTGCCTTTCTCGCGCGCAGGATCTTGTCCGCTGCCGCAAGCTCTACACGTGTGTTGATCCCCAGCAACTCCGTCTCGTCTTCGATCAGCAGAGGGGCAACTGGATGGCCGTGCGCCGTCATGATCTTGACCATGTCGGTCAGGTAATATTCTTTCGCGGGATTATCGGGTTTGATCTCACCGATATATCGCCAAAAAAGTGCCGAGTCAAAACAGTACATGCCCGTATTGATCTCGCGAATTTTGAGCTGTTCGGGTGTAGCTTCCTTCTGTTCGATGATTGCAGCAATTAGCCCTTGTTCATTGCGCACAACGCGGCCGTAACCAGTGGGATCGGCAATTTCAGTCGTTACGAGCGTGCCTCCGAGAGCTTTACTCGACTGGCTTTCAAGAAGAGCACGCAATGTGGCAGGCTGAAGCAGCGGTCCATCACCATTCAGGATGAGCAGTTGTCCGTCTTTAGATTCCAGGGCATCGCGTGCACAGAGTACCGCGTGAGCCGTACCTTGCTGCTCGCGTTGTTCAGCGAAGCGGATTCCAGACACTTTGACGCTCTTGCGAACTTGCTCTGCCTGATGACCGATTACCGCTACGATCTGCCGCGGAGAGGCGACATTCAGTGCCGCGCGAATAATGTGATTTAGCAGTGTGTCGCCGGCGACTTCATGTAGAATCTTCGCCTTTTTCGATTTCATGCGCGTTCCGAGCCCAGCGGCCAGAATCACGACCGATACATCTTTTTTCATCTGAACTTTGCGCGTTGATCGGCGAGCGCTTGTTGCCTTACCTGCTGTGCTCGGGAACGGCTCGCGAGATCGATAACGACATCAGCTAGAGCTGAAGAGTTATGGCGGACTTTCCGTGGGGCTTGCGTGGCATCACCGAGCAGGTCGGCTGTCACCACTTTGACCCCTAGGCCGGCCAGTTGTTCAAAGTCGTTCTCTACCGGCTTCACGTGCTGTCTGGCATACTTGCGTTTCATGGCGGGTGAGATGGGCGCGATATTAAGCACCACGCAATCGGTCAGCTTCCGCCGGGCGTGCGTGTGGATTGCCTGCACGTGTTGTGAAGCGGAGAAGCTGATCGTCTCACCCGGCTGCCACATCAAATTGACGAAATAGACCTTCAGGGCCGGGGATCGATCAATCGCTTCCGCAATACCGCTCACCAAAATATTCGGGATAACGCTTGTATAGAGCGAGCCGGGTCCAAACGTAATCAAATCGGCATTCCCAATAGCATCAAGTGTCTCGGGCAGAGGCTCACAATCCTCCGGGCGGAGGCGGATGAGTTGGATGGGACGGCGGCTTTTGCTGATTCTACTTTCGCCTCGCACAACCGCGCCATCGGCCAGGACAGCTTCCAGAGTGACTTTCGCCGATGTGGCTGGAAAGATTCGGCCGCGGATTGCAAGGATCTCGGAAGAAAGTTTTACGGCTTGCGCGAAGTCCCCGGTGATCTCGTTCATAGCGGCAAGGAACAAATTCCCGAAGCTATGGCCCTTCAACCCACGGCCGCTCGCGAAGCGGTATTGAAAAAGATCGCAGAGCAGGGGTTCATCCTGGGAAAGCGCCGCCATGCAATTCCGTATATCGCCGGGCGGAGGAATGTCCAGATCGCGGCGCAGGCGCCCTGAGCTGCCCCCATCGTCGCTGACGGTCACGACTGCCGTAATGTCGACGACCGGGCTGCCCGGCTCCGGCAGTTCTTGACCCCCGCGCGCGTGTTTTTTTAAGCCCGACAGAAGAGTAGAAAGCCCCGTCCCGCCCCCGATGGACACGATTTTCAGGGGAGCCTTGAGCATGCTCTTCTGCAGCGGCGAGATGCGGGTCAGAGTGGACATTCCGGCTCGCTTCAGGATCTCACGGGACGCGCTAGGGAAGCGGTCGTCCGTAAATGCCTCTTTCAGGCACTAACGGCGCTTTCTGGGCTTCTCTTCCTCGTCGTCGTAAACCGGAACGGTATCCAGATCCTCTGCTTCGAAAACGTGACCGCAATCCAGGCACCGGACGTAGTCTATGCCGTCGCGCCGGTATAGGAACTCGGTTCGCTCGTGCTGACAACCTTGCATAGCGAAGTAACACCTATTCTAGACTGAGCAATATGGCTGTCAAGTACTGCCCGAACATTTGACAGCGTAGTTGTCTTTTCGAGCGTAAGTGATCTCGGGGCAGATGAAGATCCCAGCCTCTATCACCTTGGATCCGCATGCGGCCAATCTGGCCGAGCAAGTTGCAACTCTTCCGCGCGTCTCGGGGATTTATTTGCTTCTCAGTACCGAAAAGCGGGCTGGCTACGAGCAGTTTCACCTAGGGTGGTCGGCGAATCTGTCGCGGCGGTTGGCCCGTCTACTGGTGGGGTCCGATAGGGGTCCCGATAGATTCGTTGCGCGGCTTCGAGACAATCTAGTACGCGTTGAGTGTTGGGCCACCGGGTCCAGACTTGAAACCTCGCTGTTGATGTATGCAGTCGCCAAGTCATGCTTCCCGGATCAGTATCTGAAACGGCTGCGGCTAAGAATGCCTTGGTTTGTAGGACTGACCCAAACCGATCCCTTTCCGAGAACAGTAGTTGTGAACCGGATTCCGCGCGTGCACGGCAGGTTTTTCGGACCGTTCCCGACCCGTGATTCAGCGCAGCTGTATGAGCAGGAGGTACTAGGGTTATTTCAGGTTCGAAGGTGTGTGGAGCGGCTGAACCCTCACCCGGACCATCCCGGATGCATCTACGGCGAGATGAATCAGTGCCTTCGCCCATGCCAGGGTGCGGTCACTCAGGAGGAGTATGCGACCGAGGCTAGCCGCTTTGCTGAGTTCATGGCGACAAACGGCAGAAGCTTGGTAAGCACGTTGTCTGCTGCACGCGACCGCGCGAGCGCTCAGACCGACTTTGAACAGGCGGCCTATATACATAGGCAAATCGAAAAGGTGAATGCGGCGGCGGGATTCCGTGACAAAGTCATCACGGAAATTCAACACTTGAATGGAATAGCGTTAACGCACGCCGTCGAAAACCGGCAGCTCCGGCTTTGGCCCATGATTCAGGGCTTCTGGCACGAGCCGCTTACGCTTGACGTCGGTGCCGAACGAGCACGCGCAAACTCGCTAGATCAGGAATTGCGCACCCGGATCAGTAGTTCGCCGGTGAACGTGAATTTAGATGGAACACGCATAGAGCACTTGGCTGTCTTTGCGCGCTGGTATTTCTCTTCCTGGCGAGATGGAACGTGGTATGCATTCCGCACAGCCGCAGATCTGGATTATCGCCGCTTGGTGCGCGAAATCTCGAAGATGGCGAAGGCCGCGCCGAGCAGTTCCGTCTGAGGCTGGCTCGTGCTAGCTTGTGCTCATGCCGGCTAACGAAGAAGTTGAAGAGCATGTACATGAGGCCCGCGATCCCTTCGATAAGACGGTTGCCGGGAGCATGGCGATTATAGCGGCGCTACTGGCCGTGGTTTCGGTTCTGGGACAGCACTTCACCACCGAGCAGTTGCTTCTGCAGCAAAAGGCTTCAGATCAGTGGGCCTATTACCAGGCGAAAGATATCCGGCGATACGCGGCCTTGGTAGCGCACGATACTCTTGCCCAGATGAAGGGTGACTCGCAAGCGGTTAACCGATATGTGCAGGACGCTGACAGGTACAAGAAGCAATCAGCGGAGATACAGGACAAAGCGCGCGAGTTCGAAAGAGATAGAGACAAGAACGGCCGGGAAGCTCTGCGTTTTCACTTCGGCGAGGTTTTCCTCGAGGTAGCGATCGTGCTCTCGTCGCTATCGATATTAATGAAGCGCAGGGCGCTGTTCATGGCCGGCGCAGCCTCCGCACTGATCGGAGTCGTTATTGCGGCGACGGCCTTATGGGCCTAGCGCTTGGTCTGCTCGGATACGGCAACATCTCCCACTAGTTGTTCGAGATTCCTTTCCGTGAGCGCAAACGTAGCGTGGAGGTTCGGTCCATCGTTGGCGATAGCCATTTTGTCGATCGCCGAAGCGATAATGCCAGCGCGCGGATCAGCTTGCCTCTGCATTTGAACCATACTCCCGCCTAAGCGGAATAGGTCCGCTAAAGACACTGCATCTTGGGGGGATCGAGTTATAGCGTCGAACGAGAATTCGACCACATCACCGAAATGTACTCCCGCGCTGGATTGCAGGATCGATTGCAGAGCCTGAGAATTATGAATCGGACGGTCGGCCTCGTGCTCAAGGTGTCTGGTGAGAAAGGAACCGGACATTGAGGACACGAACCATGCATCATTGTTTGCGCTGACCTTGAGAACTTGATCCTGAAGTGCTGCATCGAGAGCTGCCGGTGTGGCCCGGTTAGCGATGATCTGCCGCAAGGTGGCTGGGTTTGACATAACGGCAATGCCGCCGTCGAGGAATGCCACCCCAACGCTCCGGTGATCTCCCTCCTTATGCATAATCAGGTGGACACCTTGATAGCTTTGAATGACCGCGCCCTTATCCTTTGCTTTTTGCTCCATACGGATTCGATCGAAGGTTCCCCGCGCTGCAATGACGAATATGGGATCGGTATGATCGGCGCTTTGACCCGTGGTTGCAAAGACAAGCTCATCGAGATCGTGACGCGGGTCAAAGCCGGTCTCCTCCGTGAATTGCTGGAAACAATTGTCCTCCGCGTCGATGCGGTTGAGCAGGTAGCGCCCGAACTCCGAGTTGCGGGCCTGGTCTAGCTGAACACCCGAAACCAGCTTTACTCCTCCCGGTATGAGAGCGAGCAGAGCGGGATCGACTGCGGCAAATGTGGATAAGGTTCCGCCGATCAATAAAGTGCAAGCTGCAAGGATATAGCGCATAAGAGCTCCTTCATTCACTTTACGCTTTAAAGTTTAGAAAAGTTCCAGGTGTATCAGAGACCTGATCGCTTATTGCGCCGAGCCCGTCTCGCTTGAGCTGCCAAAAGCATGCTGATACCCCCAAAGACAAGAGAACCGGGAACGAATATGAAGGGGCTGATGCTCCTGCTTGGCTGCAATAGCGAGGAGAACCCGGCCATCAGCGAAATGGTACCGAGAACGCCTGGGAAGGAGTATACGTCCCAAAAAGCTTCAGCTAAGAGCAAGCATGCGGCGAAAACGATCAGTAGAACGCCAATGGGCTGCGGCGAGTTACTCCACAACCAATAGCTGCCTGTGATCGTCATGGCCAAACCGAGGAGAGCCGGAAGTAACCACCCGGGGCGAAGGAATTCCAAGTAGATCGCGAGAAGCCCCAAAATGAAAAGCAAGAAGGCCGTGTTCGAGCCCACCGGCATTCAGAGGTGTGGCTGGCAGATCAGGCAGCCGTGCTCGGGGCAGCGCCGGCTGACGCCGCGGCCGCGGACTCGGCTGCGCGGAGTGGTAGCTCGAACCAAAAGGTAGACCCAGGGCCAGGATTATTGTTATCGCTACCGATCTGCCCACCCATAATTTCGACCAGCTGCTTGCAGATTGTCAATCCCAGGCCAGTGCCGCCGAAACGGCGCCGGGTAGTGCCATCGGCTTGGAAGAATGCCTCAAAAATGCGGGCACGCACGTGCTCTTCGACGCCGATCCCGGAATCGATGATTTCGCAGCGCAGGCGAGTTTGCTCAGCTGTTGCGCGCAGCCGGACATGCACGCACCCCGTAAGTGTGAATTTGACCGCGTTCGCGACTAGATTCGTCAGAATCTGGCGGATCCGAACGCTGTCGCCGTACATCTGCGCCGGTATATGTGGATCTAGATCAGAAGTGAGATCGATGTTCTTGGCGGCAGCACGCAGCCGCAGCAGCTTCAAAACGGCTGCAACACAATCGTGCACATCGAATGGTTCTTCGTTCAGCGAGAGCCGGCCGGCCTCGATTTGCGAGAGATCCAAAAGATCGTTGATGATAGTCAGCAGGTCATCGGCGCACTGACTAATGGCTTCGGCATACTCACGCTGATCGGTATTGAGCTCGCTCTCAGTAAGTAGGTCGACCATCCCCATAATGCCGTTCATGGGAGTTCGCAACTCGTGCGAGGTGTTGGCTAGAAATTGCTCTTTGAGCTGCGTGGCCTCACGGGCCAGCCGTAACGCTTCGCTTAACTCTGTATTCTTTTGTTGAAGTGCCCGTGAAGACTCCTCTAACCGCTGCTGCGCCAGTTTGCGCTCAGTAATGTCGCGTCCAATTCCTTGCACCGCGAAAGGATGCCCGCGCCTGTAAATAATGCGCGTGCTTACTTCGAGAAAGCGGCGATTGCCAAATTTCGAAACAATCGGGAGTTCGTAATGCTGTGTGGGACTGCCACCGAGATGCGCGCGGATGCTGTCGTGAGTCTGATGCCGGGCTTCCTCCGCAACAAGCTGGTCGAAGTTCTTACCCAAAACCTCAGTACGCGAATAACCTGTAAGGTATTCGGCGGCCCGGTTCACAGCTATAATCGTGCCTTTCAAATCGTGCAGGAAGATGACATCATTGGCATTCTCAAAGAGCTCGCGGAACCGTTCCTCGCTAGCTCTCAACGCCTCCTCCGCCATATGGCGTCCCGTCTCGTCCTGAATGATCGCGATCCGGGCATCCACTCCTTCCATATCGAATACGAACGAGACCATGCTGACGATGAGCTCTTTGTTCTGAAAGTCTCGATGAACGAACGGGCCGACCGCGTTTACGGGCCGGCGAAGCTCCGCCATCAGTTCCGATCGGTCCGGCTGGGTGTCAGGTGAAAAAAGGTCGATGAGACTGAATGAGCAAATTTGTTCACGCTCATAGCCGTAAAGGGCCAGCGCGCTTTCGTTTGCCTCTAAGATTTCAAGCGAAGTAGCACGATAGAGGATCACCGGGAGCGGGTTGTCGAAAAAAGCACGTCTGTACCCAAATAACCGGCTTTCCAGATCCCGAACCGTTGCCTCAAGTTCCGCGATACGCGTATGTACATGCTCGGGGGAGTCGGCGTACACGGGATTCTTGTCCTCGCTCAGGAGCACTGTTATTCAATGTAGCAATGAATTGAGCGTTTGAGAAATGATTTACTTGTATTACAACGCCCGGTGTATGCGCATCCTATTGATTCAAGGCTCCCTTACCACGGCGATAAAGTAGGAGCAGGCGATGGAGTTCGCCGGAACCGCCCTCAAAGGCTGATGACTCCTACCACTTTACTGGTTGGAGTCCGCTTGCAAACTATACTTTGGGTTTCATTGGGCGCGATTGCTGGAGCAAATCTCCGCTACTTCGCCGGGCAGTATATCGCCAGAATTTTCCCTTCATCTCTGCCGTACGGTACGTTGCTTGTCAATGTCACGGGAAGCTTTATCCTCGCTGTCTTCCTGGTTTGGACGACGGAGCGTGTTCTCGCCGACCCCCGCTGGCGATTGATTGTTGCCGTGGGCTTCTGCGGGGGGTACACAACATTCTCCAGTTACGCATACGAGACCTTTGCCTTATTTGAGCAGGGGCAATGGCTCACCTGCGTGCTGAACATTGTCTTAAGTAATGTGTTGTGCTTGATAGGTACGTTACTTGGCGCTATGCTGGCGCGAGCTATATAGCACTCGATTCATGAATACTGCGGTTCAAGTGACGATGTATTTAAATGAATCAGATCGGTGGCATCACAAACCACTGCATTCGGAGATACTTCTCTTTCTGCGAAGAGAAAACGTGGCCGGCGCCAGCGCATTTCATGCCGTTGCCGGTTTCAACGGCCGAAATCAAGTGCACACCTCGAGTCTCGTTGAAGCAGGCGGAAATTTGCCTGTAATGATCATTTTCGTCGATTTCGAAGAACACGTCGAGAGGGTTCTTCCGAAACTTCGAGAAATGGCTCCGCACCGGCTGATTGTTCGCGAAAACGTGGTGATCGAGCAGGGCAATCTCGACTGAGTGAGTTATGTGAGCGCTTGCAGTCCCTGATGACAGCCGAAATTTGAGCTCCGGGGCCGGTCTTGCTCGTACTCCTAGGGTCTCTCCCGGCCAATTTACAGTTCCGGATCGAAGCGCCCAACATCGAAGCATGTATGCAGTACTGGAGCGACGCGCTTCGCCTCGTGCGTTCGATGGGAACGCCGTTCGCTCGTGGCTGGGAACTAATCCCGAGCCGCTCGCTGTGCATGGATTGATCGCGGGCGTGGCGCTTTCTCTGCTCTCCTTTGATCTCTTGGTCGCTCCGGCGGTCGGGTTGAAAGGCGTCGTCGAGCAAATGTGGCCGAATCTGCTTGTGTGCTTACTGTTCGCCGGCCTTTACGGTATGCTGCGCGATGCGAAACTGGCAAAGCTGGCGGAAGCTTCCGCCGCAGCTATGTGGGCTACAGCTGTGACACTCGGACTGATTGTTGTGACACAGATCGCGGCCAGAACGCCTTCACCCCTGGTGGACGACTCGCTCGGACGGGCAGATAGTTGTTTTGGCGTCTCGACGGGGCGTATCGTGCGATTTGTGGTCAGCCATCCTTGGCTGCACGAGCTACTCAATCGTACGTACGGCCAAGAGCAGAGGCTCATGTTCGTTAGTCTGTTTTTACCGATATTCTGCGGACGCGCTCGATATGCACGGCGGTTTATTCTCTCGGTCCTGCTAGCGGGCATTCTGACCGTGTCGATTTTTGCCTTCCTCCCAGCGAGCGGTCCCTGGACGATGGGCGGTTTTAAGCCAGCTCCGATACAGGCGGTAATGGATACTGCTCTGCATCAGCTCAAATCCGGCCAGCCGATGCGCTTTCAATTTGAGTTGAGCTCAATTATCTCCTTCCCGTCCTTCCATGTCGTGCTGGCTGTGCTCTGCGCGGTAGCGCTATGGCGCATTCGATATGTGCGCTGGCCGTCCACGATTTTGTGCGTGCTGATTTGCGTGTCTACAGTGACTACTGGATGGCACTATTTCGTTGACGTGCTAGGCGGTCTGCTGGTGAGCGTTGTAGCTGCGAACTCCGCAGCCCTCGTCACTTCCAGATTGGAACGGGAAGCCGTCCCAGCTCTCAGCCCGCTCAGATGAATGAGTTGCGGTATACCGTACAGCGCACTTGGTAAACGAGCGCGGCGAAAAACACGAACCCGAGTGCGACGTATTGGCTGACCGGACGCTTGACCGAGTCCCCAAATTTGTACACTGGATCAGAACCATGCTACGAAACTGCGTATTCGCCGTGGTTATGACCGCATTGGGCGTCGTAAACATTCCTTGCGAATCGGGCAGCCCGACGCCAAATATCGACAAACAGAAATTCGAAACCTACGTTCGTTATGCGGAAGGCTTTACCTCAGAGGTAAAGATCTCTATCGACGATCCAGCCCCGAGTCCATTCAGGGATTATTACCGAGTGTTAGTCCACCTCACGGCAGGCGAGCACAAGCTGGATCGCCTGTACTATGTCACATCTGATGGCCAACAATTTATGACCGGGAGCATCTGGAAGCTTAACGAGAGCCCGTTTCTCGACACTCTCAAACATCTGCCCACAGATGGCCCATCTTTCGGACCTTCAAATGCCAAGGTCACCGTTGTCGTTTTCAGTGATTTTGAGTGTCCCTTTTGCCGGGAACTTGCGAAAACGGTACGCGACAACATTCCCCGGAAATATCCAAACGACGTCCGCGTGGTGTTCAAGGATTTTCCGATTGATTCGATACACAAGTGGGCACGCGCGGCGGCAGAAGGAGCCCACTGTTTAGGTAATCAAAAGCCCGAAGCGTTTTGGGCGTTCCACGACTGGATTTTTGAGCATCAGCAGGAGGTGAGTGAGACCAATCTGCGGGATCGGCTACTGACGTTTGCCAAGCAACAGAATTTGGATGTACCACAGGTGTCAAACTGCATTGACAGTCATGCCACCGCCCAGCAGGTGAGCCAAAGCGCCCAGATAGGTGCAGCTCTGCAGATCTCCAAGACGCCGACGCTCTTTGTCAATGGCCGAATGGTTGACGGGGCGGTCCCGTGGAAGACTCTGGATCAGATCGTGCAAATGGAACTGAACCGTCCGAAAGAGATTGCCGCTAGTACTGCGGAGAAATGCTGCGAGGTGAATATCCCCACTGTAGCGAAGAAATAAGGCGCTTCAATCGTACTGCATAGATATTGCGGCGAGCGGTACCGAAATTCGTCATTTGACAGACATTGCCGCCGATACGGTACATTGGGTGCATCGCTAAACGCGGGCCCTGAAACTCCAAAGAGGATAGGTATAAGGCACGTGCTAGCGACGGCGGATAATCTGATGGAAAATTGCGGCGTACAAGCTTTTCGGCTGCCGCCTCTGATTTTGCATCCCTTCTCAAGTCCTGAAGATAGTTCTGTTCTGATGGAGAGTTCGCGCGCGAGCCTCGCGCTGCAGGGCTTCATCCCGAAGGAAGATACCTCGGCTTACGATCTTGACCAACAACTTGTCCGCGGCCGGTACGCCGAACTCCGGATGTTGTACTACATCGGTAAAGATCTAGTCCGCTGGATGGAGCAATGCGCCGAGACCGCCACCGCCTCCGGGGGGTTCGAGGGCCGGCGGATTCGGCCGGAAACCTTCGCGGTCCTGTTGGTCCAACAGATTCCAGCCCATGTCCGGACCAAACTGGAGACCTGGGGCGTTCTTGACTTCTGCTCTCTGTTTCGCCGCGCGATTGGCTTGCACGCCGTATTCCACGATCTTCCCAATAGCGAAGGCTTTGCAACCGATTTTCTGCGCCGGTATCACCGCTACGTAGACCACTGGTATCAGCAGCGTCTAAAAGACTCAGGTTTTGACCCGCCGCAAACCGACGAGTTTACGTTCGATCTTTATGCCTCCGGTGAATACACGCTGATGCTCGAGCAAAGCTGGGCTGAAGGATCATCCGAAGCAAGCCCACCGCCTGAATAGTCCGCTCAAGACTTTCCGCCACGCCATTACAGGATGTTGATCGCTCTGGCGGCCAGAATCGCAATGGTGCTAAGCGAGACTAAACTTTGGATCATCATCAGCGCCTTGGCCCAGCGCGACAGTACAGGTACATCGGTAGGCGAAAATGCCGTGCTCGTATTGAACGCCAAAAACAAATAATCCACAAAACCGGGCTTCCAGGCGGGCGTTCTCTTACTCCCGTCCTGGATCATCTGGGGAAATAGAAAGGCTCCTTCACTATGGGACCGGCGGAGATCTCGGTTGTAGGGCCCTCCAGCATCTAAACGCCAATACCACAATGCGAACACGAGAATATTGGTGACCCACAATGCGCAGGCGGATCGCAGCAGCTCAGTCGGGGATTCGCGCTTCGTCGGAAGGCCGCCGACCAGGATTGCCAAAGACCAAATCACGCCCGCAGTCATTACTGCCGAAAGCAGAATACCCAAACGAAAATTTAGTTTCGCGTTTCCTGTACGGTGTGCAGTTATCGCCCCGGCGAGCAGCAAACACATGACTAGAAGGACTAACCAGTTTGGCCCGGGGGTGAGGCGTTCCGGCAAGCACAAGTAAATTCCAGTAGTAGCCACCACGGCGACCACGGCAGGCCAGCGAGGTTCGGGCTGAAAATGTCTTGCTGAATCACTTTGGCCGGTGGTCATATCTGAATGGACGAGTGTACACGGGTAATCTGGCAGAGTGAACGAACAGCGGACTCGATTGAAGATTGTGCAGGCGGGTGAGCCGGTGCTGAGGCAAGGCGCCCACGCTCTGAGTGCGGCCGAGATTCGCAGCCGCGAGATTCAACAGCTCATCGAGTGGATGCGTGACGCCATGTACGATGCGCCAGGGGTCGGTCTGGCTGCTCCACAAGTGGGTCTTTCCTTGCAGATTGCGGTGATCGAAGACAAGCCGGAGTATATGCGGGATGTAAGTGCAGAGACCATAGAAATGCGTGAACGAAAGCCGGTTCCCTTTCACGTGATCATCAATCCAAAGATCACACTCAAGCCGGACTCGATGCTGGAATTCTTTGAGGGCTGCTTGAGCTTGGCCGGTTTCACGGCGCTGGTGGCCAGGGCGCGAGAGGTCACGGTGGAGTGTCTCGACCATAAGGGTGAACCCAAGGTGATCCAATCGTCGGGCTGGTATGCGCGAATCTTGCAGCATGAGATCGATCACTTGAACGGGACTCTATACATCGATCGCATGCACCCGCGTACGTTCATGAGCGTCGACAACTTCAATCGGCACTGGAAGGACAAACCGATCGCCGAGGTTCTGCAATTAGCAAGGGGGAAGTAGTAGCTGATCCCCGCCCTTTTCGTTTGAGGCAAAATCCTGAGTGCAACTGGGCGCGCACAGCTCCGGCTAAAATAGAACGCGAATGCGGCTGCATGGTTCCGTTCTGTTCGCCCTATTCTGGTTTCCGCTGCTCGCGCAAATCCCACCAACGCCAGAGCAGCTCCAAACCGAAGCCCGCCAGCGTTTGGCTGCTCACGATGCCGCTGGGGCTCTTGCTCTTTATGAAAAACTAGCGCAGCTCGCGCCAAAATCCGCTCAGTATCAAGACGAAATCGGCTTCTTACTTGCCGCCACAAATCGCAGGACCCAAGCTATCCCCCACTTTGAACGAGCTACCCAGCTCGATCCAAAGATGGCCCAGGCCTGGTTTCATCTCGGAATCGCAAATTCGATGTCTGGGCGCGCCTCTCAAGGCATTGATGACTTGCGCAAAGCAGTCGCGCTCGCTCCCGATCATGCCGATTATCGTTTTCGGCTTGGCTCAGCTTACAACGATGCCGGCAGCTATGCCGAAGCCGTTTCCGAATTGACAAAAGCGTCGAACCAACTACCACAAGACGCGCGTGTCTGGGAAGCTCTCGGCCTGGCGCTCCAAAAACAGAACCGATTCAATGAAGCGCGCCACGCCTACAGCCACGCCGTGGAGCTGGATCCAAACAATACATCCGTTCGAAACGATTATGGTTACGCACTGGTAAAGTCCGGAAATCCCATGGGGGGAGTCGCGCAGTTCCGAAAAATTCTTGAACGCGAGCCGGGCAATGTTCACGTGCAAGTGAACATTGGTTATGCCTACATCGGTGCGGGTGATTACAAAGAGGCTATTAAGCAGCTCTCCCAAGTGGTACGCGAACATCCAAACGCCGGCGACGCATACTACGATCTCGGTGTTGCGTACAAGCAAAGCGATGATCTCAGCAATGCGAGAACCCAGCTCGAAAAAGCTGTAAAGCTACTGCCGTCCTTAGCGGAGGCCCATTACATGTTGGCAACCACCTACGTCGATGTCGGTGAAAGGCAGAAAGCCGTGGAAGAATTACGCGCGGCAGTCGGGCAACGGCCGGATTACGCCGAAGCTTGGTTCGAGCTCGGCATGATTCTCAAAGATCAAGGCGAAATCGACGGTGCCATCGAGGCACTCCGTCGATCCGTTTCGCTGGACGGTTCAGACGCGGGAGCGTTCAATACGCTCGGGCTTCTCCTCCGTCGTAAGGGCGATTCGCAAGGAGCTGAGCAAGCCTTCGCCAAGGCCGCTACCCTCCGTCAGGCCGAAGCCGCAGAAAAGCAGAAAAAGCTGGCGCAAGGAGCCGCCCGCGTTCAGAAATAGCTCAAAACAGATTTCCCGCCACCTGCTCTGCTGCCCGGCGGCTCTTCTCGAGAAGCGACGCTTCCGTTGCGGAATGTTCGTCAGTGCTGATCCGAATCATAAAGCCTTGTTCCCGCACCCTGCCCACTACACGCTCGATCCGTTGCCCGTCTTTTCCCTTCACCGCGCAAGCCATTGCTTCATTACCAATCGCTTTCAAGGGCGTGGCGTGCGACGCGCACTTATCATGAACAGGAATTCTTCCGCCGACTTCGATGCGCAGCACGTACGCGGGCGATTTCCGGCGCACGAACTCGCATGCCATCGGAGAGGCCGCCGTTAGATCAACAGCGCCGTCGAGAATTCCCGCCGCGGTCGCCGCGTTCATCCACGGACAGACCTGCTGTTCGCTCGCGATAACAAAACTCGCGATAACAAAAATCGAGGCAACAAACTCGAACAGAAAACAGAACGTCACGTGCTCGCCTGTTTCCCGCTTCCCTTCAGCTCTTCGGCCTTGAGGATTTTTCCACCTTCTTGGATTGTGTACAGTCGATTGACATCCAGTTCTTTCAACTGATCTACCTGCCCGCTCGACCAGCGAATCTCGACCGAGTCCACTTTGGTTGCATGCTCCAGGCCGAAGTGCATTCGCAGGTCGTTTTGTGAGAAATAGCTGCCCCCGCTACGCAGCTCGTCCATCTGCACCAATGCTTTTGGAGCATCAGGTTTCGTCCTGGCCGTTACAATCACGCGTGTGCCGATTCCAGTGCGGTTCGACTTTACGCCGACCAGCTTGATCTTGATCCAGTTTCGATTCAGAGTTGAGTCGCACCGCAAAAGCTGAGGAATTGTGTTCACGCAATTCACGGCCACGTCGAGATCGCCATCGTTATCGAAATCGCCAAACGCACATCCGCGCGCCGGAGCCGCCTCCAGAATCCCTGGCCCTCCCTTGTCGGTCACTTCCTCGAAATGGCCATTCTGCAGGTTGCGATAGAGATATTTGTGCTCCGCGTATTTTAGGTCGGCATTGGATTTATCGACTTCCGGATAGACATGCCCGTTCGACATCAGAATGTCGAGCCATCCATCGTTGTCCATATCGAAGAACCCGACGCCCCATCCCAGCAAACGCGTATTCACGCCAAGTCCACTCGGGTAGGTGCGATCTTCGAAGGTCGCATCCCCCAGATTTGTGTACAGCGAATCGGTGTCGCCCGCGAAATTCGTCTTGACCACGTCCAGATTGCCGTCACGGTTGTAATCGCCGATCGAAACACCCATCCCCGCCTGCGGCTTTCCCTCCGGCGATAAAGCCGCTCCCGATTCAATCGCAATATCTTTGAACGTGCCGTCCTTCTGATTCTGGTACAAGGTCGCAGTGCTCGAATCATTCGCGACGTAGATATCCGGCCACCCGTCGTTATCCAGGTCCGACGCCGCAACGCTCAATCCGTACGTCCCGGCAGTGTTCAAGATTCCCGACTTTGCGCTGACGTCCGTAAAGGTCCCGTTCCCGTTGTTGTGATACAGGATATTTTTTCCGCCGTGCAGTCCGGGTGGCCCGCACGCCACCAGCAGCCCCTTGTAAGTGCATGGGCCGGCTTCGGGCGGCGGCGCCGTTTTCAAGTCGAAATCCACGTAATTCGCGACGAACAAGTCCAGATTCCCATCCTTGTCGTAATCCACAAACGTGCAGCCGGTATTCCAGCGCGTTTTCGGGCCAGGCTGCATTAACCCCGCTTCCTCCGTCACGTCTGTGAAAGTTCCGTTACCGTTGTTGCGATACAGCACATTCTGCCCGTAATACGTCACGAACAGATCATCGTGCCCATCGTTGTTGTAATCTCCGACGCAGCACGCCTGCCCCCACCCCGTCCGATGCTCCAAGCCCGAGCCTTTCGTCACGTCGGTGAACGTGCCGTCACGATTGTTCTTGAATAGATGACAGTGCGGCTCCTGGGCTTTCGCAAAGCCCTCCAGCCGCCATCCATTTACCAAAAAAACATCCAGCCATCCGTCATTGTCGTAGTCGTAAAACGCAAGCCCGCACCCTGTCGTCTCGAGAAGATACTTGTTTTTCCCTTCGCCGCCGTAAATCGTCTTCACGGCAATTCCGGATTGCTTCACCACATCCACGAAGCTAACGCCCAGCGGTGTGCCCTCGATCGGCGACTTCGGCCCTTTCTCAGCCGGACGTGGTTTAGCGTCGTACCTGCGTTCAATTGGCCCGGGAAGCTTAACTTGCTGAGGAGCCGCAAGCACCGCCAGATCCGAAAACGGCAGCACAAGCGCAGAACGGCTCAGTGACCGAATAAATCCGCGGCGATTCTTGTCCAAAGTACGACTCCAAAATTTAAAGCTTGTTCAACGCTGAGCATTCAAAGAGGACTGCTGATCGCTAACCCCCGAAAGCAGATCATGCACGTGCCACGGCACACTCTCAATCGAAACTTCAGGATGCTTTCGCAGATACTCGAGAGAGTACGTCGGCGCTCCGGGATCCACTTGCTTGGTCGCAAATAGGGCTGCCTGTTCGGAACCCTTCTGCTTCATCCCCAGCCGCCTGTAAATCACAGCCAGATTGTAATGCGCGGCAAGGTCGTCGGGATCGATGGACTGCAGTGTTTCAAATTGCCGTTTCGCATCTTCATACCGGTGTTGCTGGTAATACGAAATCCCCAGCTCTCGCCGCGGATCACGCGCCTCTGGATACTGCCGCACCACTTCTTCCAGGTCTGCCAGCTCTTCTTCCGTATTTCCTTGCCGCCGCTCAACCAGCGCGAGATAGTAAAGCGCGCGCGCATTCCACGGACTAAGTTTCAATGCCTTCTCCAGGCCCGTTCGCGCCTCCGCGTACTTTTCCCATTCAATATTTGTCAAGGCGATATTGATGTATCCGTCCGCATAGTCGGGCCGCAGCTTCACAACCTCACCAAACGCCGCAATCGCGTCTGCATATTGCAGTTGATCGAGATAGGCAATCCCCAGGTTGTTCCATCGCATCCAATCCGGGTTGTCCTGTGGGTCCGGAGGGCCGCTGGCATTCGCGCCCACATTGAAAGTCCGATTCCGCGCGGCCATTTCGATCACCGGGTACCGCGGATGATCTTCGCCGAAAACATTGTTGAGATAGCTTTGCCGCAGATGACGGTAATTGACCCGCGCAGTCAGCGTAATCGGCCCGTTTACATTACGCGGGATGCGGAATTGATACCGCACCAGCACCGACCGGCCAGCCTGGATCGTATTGTCATACGCCACCGAATGAATCGTCCAGACTTTGTGGTTATCCACAAAATCGCCGTCCACGTTTACAGGCCTGTTCGTAAACGAATGCGCCCGGGACTCGAGCTCGCCATTCGGCATCAGAAATCCGCTATGATGAATCTCCTTCCCGGTGCAATCTGTCACGACGAACTCGACCCAGCTTTCATATAAGTCCCTGACCTCGGGAATCAGAGAATGTCCGATGTTCTTGTTCTGGATCACCACCATAGCCTGCACGATTTCGTCTCGTGCAAGCCGCACCGGCACGGAGCCAAGCGGGCCGGTAATCACACCGCTCCCGGCCTTTTTAATCGCGAACAGGTCCACATTCAGAAACATGCCTGATTTGAGAAACGCGGTCGTCTTCTCCAGTTGCTCGTCGAAACCGTAATAAAACGGCACAGCGGTATTACCCGCCAGCCACCGATGCGATGCAAATGTGTGCTTCTTTGCTCCGTACTCATCCGCCTTCGCAGCTTCGCGTATCATGTGGCAGCTTTGGCAGGAGAAGAAATCCGCCTTATAAAACGTCAGCGGATTGCGCTGGGAGAATTTCGAATTCACCCATTCGTCGTAAACGGTGAACGCCCGAATAAATTTGTAATCATTCAACGGATTCGGCAGGTTTGCTTTATGGCACGAGGCGCAGAACTCCGGAAATCGATAGAAGGTCTGCATCACAGCTTTTGCATGCCGGTCCGGGTGCTGCATGATCTCGTCATACGGCACTTCTCCCGGGACGCGCTTGCCGTTTTCATCCACCAGCACCGCCGGCACGCCCATCACGTAGCTGCCGTTTCCTCGTGTCGGCTGTAAAGCTTGAATCGAGTGACACGTCATGCAAGTCAAGCCGTCTTCATCGAATCCTCGGTCAACTTCAGAGTTCTTCGTCAAAGCGCCGCTTAAAACACCTATCGGATTGTGGCAGCTATCGCAGTGCCTGGTGAACTCAACTCCTTTCGTCCGAACCAGGATGTTCACGCTGTTTCGATAGAACGGCGTGCGGAAGGAGTTCGAATGCAGCGCCTGCCGCCACTCACTGTACGCCTGCGGATGGCAGTGAGCGCAATAGGTGGCGTTTGGAAATGCGCCAGGCTGGATGAAACCGCCGGTCTCCGTCATCGCGTTGCCGGGTGCGGAAAAATTCCCGTCGGCCTTCGTCGATTGCGCATTCAGGCTCGTCAGGAGCAAAAGCGCGCCTGCGTATACCGCCAAAACCTTGAAGAGAAACACACTACTGCTCGGGAACAATTACCCGTAGTTTACTCCTTGCCCCTACACTGCCAGTTCGCGTTTGTAAGTCATGCGACTCAGATCGAATTTGGCTTTTACGTTCAGCGGCCCCATTGTGGTCGTGAAAATGGCAGCCTTTGCCTTCGAGAAATCCAGGAACTGATTGAGAAACCCGAACAGCACGGTGGAGGTATCGTTCGGGTCTTCCTCAATAATTCCAGGCTGTGCAGGTTCCTGCCCCTTCACCTTCAGATAGCTCGCTTCCTTGAGTGGTTCGTACGAGTCGGTCTTGTCTGTTCCATCACCATGCCCGGCGATTACCGGAAGTCCTGAGATGCTGATCACGTAATGATGGGCTAGATCGGGCGGAAGCTGAAGCTTTAATGCGATTAGCATCGGTTTGGCGCTCACCCATCTCACGACGCCGGAGAACTTTGGCGCATTGGCCGATGGAGTCGGCGACCCGCCTTGCCGCCCCATTCGCCCTCCACTCCGGCGTCCGCCGTCCGCCGGGGATTGCGGTGCATACGTCTTTACGTCAGCGCTGATCGGTTTTGCCCATGGAGAGTCCGTCGTCAGTTGCTGTATCTCGTCCTTGGACCATTGCGACGGATCTTCGTTATTCCAGAAGTCCGACGATCTTGCCGGACACAGCCGGCCAGCCACGAGCATCAGCGGTGACGCCGCCATGAGCTTTAAGCCGGAACGCCTGGAAAGAATCATACGTTTAAGTTGGGTGACGGTTTGCGTTTGGTCAGAGTTACCCGCCGCGACACTAAGCCCCGCCGGCGGTCACAGGAGTTTAGGTCGTTATTTAGAACAACCGCTCTGAATTAAGATCTCTTTCAGCAGCCTCCCTACTGCCAGGAGCCCGTCCAGCTCAGCAGGTTTGACGATGTAGTGCATAACACGAAGGGCCTCCATCCGTGCTCGTTCTCTCGGCAACGACGAAGAGGTGAAAACTGCAATCGGAACACTCGCAAGAGCTACGTTGCTCTGCATTGCGTCGATGATCTCAACGCCATCGTTTTGTGGGAGGTTTAAGTCGACTACGGCCAGATCAGGAACGCCGCCGGCTTCAGTGTTCTGCTCGTATTGCTTAACAAAAGCCAGCGCCTCCCCTCCACGCTGGAAAACCTTCAGATTACAGTCGACTTCCGCCTGTTGCAGCGCCAGCCGTAGCAATTCGATATCACCAGGATTGTCTTCTATAACAAGAATGCTGGTTTTACGATCCTTGTCCATTTTTGGATTCTGCATGAACCGCAGCTTTCGGCAACGTGAAAATGAATCTCGATCCTTTACCAAGCTGCGATTCTACCCATAATTTTCCGCCATACCGATCGACAATACGATGGCAAATCGCAAGGCCGATTCCTGTTCCAGGAATCTCCCTGCCGTGCAATCGTTTGAAAGCGATGAAGATTTGTTCGTGGAACTCAGGCGCGATGCCGATTCCGTTATCCGCAAACTCGAACCGGTAGTCCCTACCTGCATCTTCCACGCGCACGCGAATTCGCGGAGCCTTGCCGGACCGGTACTTCAACGCGTTTCCAATAAGGTTCTGAAACAGCGGTACGAAATGGGCCTCGTACCCCGCCACGCAGGGCAGCGTATCGGCAGAAATCTCCGCGCTGCTCTTGCCGATAGGGACGGCGAGATTCTTCTCAGCTTTCTCCAACACGACATTCAGGTCGACCGCGTCCAGGGGAGCATTTCCAATTGAGCTCAGATGCGTGTACTCGAGCAAATCGCTGAGCAGCTCGCGCATGCGAGTGGCCCCAGTGACAATATGGTCGATAAACTCGCCGGCCTGCGCATCCAGCTTGTCTCCGTATCTTCTGGACAGAAGCTGTGAAAATACGCTCATCATCCGCAGAGGCTCCTGGAGATCATGGCTGGCTACGAACGCAAATCGCTCCAGGTCTGCATTCGACCGGCCAAGGTTTTCATTTGATTCCTGTAGTTCGGCCAGAGTCTTTCGAAGCTCGACATCCCTGGACTGGATATCCGAAAGCATCTCATTGAATGTGTCAACAAGGGTCCCCAGCTCATCATCTGAGAGCTTTTGGGCGCGGATACTGTAATCGCGAGTCTTGGAAACCGCAGAGCTCGCTTGCGCCAGCTCCTGAATAGGTCTGGCGATTAGATTGTGCAAATTCGATGAAATCAAGAACGAAAACAAACTCGAAACTAGTAGAACTAGAACGATGATGGTGCCATACCTGCGCATGCGCTCGAAAACTTCATTGCTGTCGTACAGCAGCACGACCGTCCCAATTCGGCGCTGCTGTAAAAGAACGGGTCGTGAAACGACCAGATTGGCGTTTAAGAGCGTAGCCTGAGCTGATCCACCGACCGGCGGACATCTCAACGGCGAGCCCGAGCGTACGTAGCGAGCGAGCATCGACCCATTAGCGCGATAGATACACGCCGAAATAAGATGTGAGCGTGCTTTTAGCGCCATTAGCGTCTCTGTGGCGGCGCCCTGGTCTTCGAACGCAAGCGCCGCCGTGCTATTGTCGGCGGTGATTTGCGCCAGAGCCGTGAGGTCAGTCTGGAGACGATTTCGGAACAGAAGCGAATCTGAAACAAATATCGCAATGCCCGCTACCAGGAGGGCTGTCGTGGTGACCAAAGCCGTAACGATTACCAGCTTCTGCTTAATAGGGGCATCGCGGAATCTGCGCATCAACGACGAACGCAGCGAGCCTCCGCTTTTAATTCGCAATGGTCCTCGCAACACTCAGAAGTTTTGAGCTCAGTTTTAATGAAGCCTTTGCAGCGGCGCTTTGGCTGATATCGAACCGGACCCTCCGATGATCCAGGACGAAACCGATGACGCCCCCTTCCGAGACAAAGGACTCTTTATCCCCAACCGTAAGGACACCTGGCCTAACCGTCCCAAGTATGTCGGGTATGTCTTTTTCCGATCGGCTGACGAACAACACCTGACACCCGGATGTTGGCCTTGCTTGCAGGCGCTCAACGACCACTTTATGATTGCCGACCTTCTCGCCTTCTGTCATCTGGTCGAGCACAGACCCAAACGGATCGTCGCCCAGGATACAGATTGTGAATGGTCCGTTCGGGTCGGATAATGCCGCCGGTGGCCAGTCAATGAACTTCGTGAAATTCAGGAGAAATGCGGCTTTCACCTGGTATTCAGAGGGTCTCTGCGCAACAGCCGGTTGTGCAACAAGTGATCGTCCCGAACCTGTAGACAGCGCGATTAAGAAGATAGGGAACAGATCCCGGTACTGCAAACCGCGCTGCTTCCCCATCGCGCTATTTCGTCCAGGTCATGCCAAGATAGCCACTGCGGCGAATGCCGATCAACGGCCCCGGGTCACCCGCGTATTCGAAATGGTAGGGCTGAAAGAGATTGCGACCTACGATAAATAATTCCAATTGCCGGGCGAGGCGCCAGGAGAATCGGGCGTCACCGGTTGAGTAAGCCGGAACTGGAGGGGTCAGTCCCGGAAGAGCGCTCACGTGACGGTACGTGAGATCCAATTGGAAACTCTTCGATATATCCAGCGATGACTCGATTGAGACTTGGTGACGCGGGCTCGATCCTTCGATAATGGGGGCGGTGCCTATTTCCGGGGTCCCCGACGCCTTTGTGAGGTTCATGTGCAGAAAAGAGTATGATCCACGCAGACGCCAGAAATTGGTGGGCCGCCATTCAGGGGCAACTTCCACGCCTTTCGTGTATCCCATGAGATCGTTGCGAAACTGGGCGGGCAGTAGAAGGTGCGCTGGTTCCGGCACGGGCTCGAAAAATGCTGGCCCTGTAATGTCTTCGCTGAAGAGATTGTGATAGTGATTGTAGAAACTGGCGACATCCACAAATAAGGAGCGGGTGATCAAGCGCCGATAACCGAGTTCATATCCGTTTAGCTGTTCTGGCGCAAACTGAGGGTTCGGATTGAACCGCGCGAAAAACGGCACACCGCTGGGCGTCGTCGTAATGTACCCCAACAGCGCAAATTCCCGATCGGCATCCGAAGGTGTCCGCACAGCATGGGTGAAACCCGCCCACACGGATTGTTTTGAGGTCGGCTCCCAAACCAGACGAACGCTAGGTTGAGGTTCCGCGCCCGTGAAATTCGTCCTCAACAACTTTGTCCCGAGCGTGAGAGACAGGCGATCCTCGACGAGCGCAATCTCATCCTGAATGAAGCCCGTCAGAAGGTAATCCGTTCTTTTCGCCGGGATGAACTGCAACCCGGAAACAACCGGCAACTCGTTACCGATGCTGGCGCGCGCGCCAAACCCCCAGGAAATCTGCTGCCGCCAAGGCGCCCGAATACGGTGGATAAAATCGACGTCGAAGGTGTCGCGAATTTCTGCTAAGTTCGGCTCGTAGCGGTTAGTGCGGTCATAATACGCTTCGACCTGAATGTCATTGCCTTCACGGACCTTTCTTTGCCACCGGGCTACGACATTCCCGCCGGAAAGGTCTGCGTTCGCGTCCACATCCACCGAGTACGGCGGCGTATAACTTGTGGCCGATACCCGTTCGCCGGCTTCTTCTGAATAGAGATCTCCCTGAATCGTGACTGTATCGCGTTCGCCAACGCGCCAGTCGATACGGAATCCCCCTTGAGCTGCTCGCCAATCATCGAAATTTTGATTATCCAGATGATATTCCGGTCCCCTCGTGAACGCCATCCCGTATATGCGATACGTAAGCTGATCGCCCTTGCTCTTACCCCCATATCGAAAATTGAGAAAACCCTGCTCTTCATTGCCCCCGCCCCCCGACGCGAACTCTCCCTGAGTATCTCTGCTGTCCTTCGTGATGATGTTGATCACGCCGTTCACCGCGTTCGGACCCCAGATGGTTCCACCAGGGCCGCGAATCACCTCGATGCGGTCGATGTCCTGCATCATCACGTTTTGCACTTCCCAGTAAGTGCCGGCAAGAAGCTCCGTGTATACCGTCCGTCCGTCGATCATGACAAGGACCGACCGTGAAAAGCGGCTGCCAAAACCGCGTATTCCAATCGACCACTTATTCGAGTCGATTCGAGCTACTTCAACGCCCGGTGCGAGCCGCAATGCCTCCGGAATCGTGGTCGCGCCCGAGCGCCGAATCTCCTCGCCCGTGATCACATAAACCGCAACCGGAATTCGAAAGGCCCGTTCCGGCCCTTTCGACGGGGTCGTCACCTCGACCTGTGAGAGTTGTTCGAGCGTGAGGTTCTTCAGCTCGGAAGGATTTGATGGTGCCTGTGATGTTTGCGGCGGCACATCCGTTTGGGTCGCATTGCCGACGCATGCGACAAGAATCGCAAAGAAGACAACTCTACGAAACCTGTGCAGACCAGGTGAGTGCATTGTCTTGAATACTTGCGAAGCTTCTTTCGAGCTGTTATGTAAGCATGTGTTACCTGAATGAGTATAGACTGGCAGGCTTTAGAAATCGAACTTTTCTAGCATTTGAAGAAGCGGCCGGGCGCGCGGCTCACCGTTACACTTGCAGGCTGGCAATATCGACAGTCGATCGTGTTCCCTCCACAACCACGATCCCGCTCTCTGTTACGTAATGGTTTTTGCGATCCTCTTCGAGGTCGTAGCCTATTTCCGCGTGCTCAGGGATCTTGACGTTCTTATCGAGAATGGCCCGGCGGACCTTCGCATACCGCCCGATATCGCAGTTATCGAACAGCACCGAATCTTCGACCAGTGCGCCAGTGTGGACCCGCACGCCACGGCCCAGCACTGATCCCTTTACAAGTCCGCCTGAAATAATCGAACTTCCCGCAATGATGGAGTCAATACCCACGCCGCGCCGGTTCTCCTCATCGAATACAAACTTTGCAGGCGCATCAAAATAACTGGCGGTGCGCAAAGGCCATTGGCGGTTATAAAGATTCAACTCGGGCGAGACCGCTCGCAAGTCCATGCTCGCTTCGTAATATGCATCCAAGGTGCCCACGTCACGCCAGTAATGCGGCGAGCCGATCAAATCTCCCGGGATCATATTGGTTTGAAAGTCGTAAGCGTACATATCCGCCCGACCGATCAGAGATGGCAAGATGTCTTTACCGAAGTCATGCGAGCTACGGTCGTTCTCTGCATCCGCATACAATTCGCGGAGCAACAGGTCCGTAGAGAAAACGTAGTTGCCCATCGAGGCATAAACGCGGGTCGGATCCTCCGGCATGGTTGGCGCGTCGGCTCTTTTTTCGTGAAAGCCAACGATGCTACCGTCGGGCGTAGTTTCGATCACGCCAAACTCCGACGCGAGCTCTTTTCCGACAGGAATCGCCGCAACACTGGCGCCAGCTCTTTTTTCAACATGGTATTCGATCATCTGACGGATGTTCATGCGGTAAATATGGTCGGCGCCGAAGATGACCACGACGTGAGGATCAGCCTGCTCGATTAGATTTACGTTTTGAGAAATGGCATCAGCCGTGCCCCGGTACCAATCTTCCTGCGGCGAGCGCATCTGTGCCGGAACGGGAATGATGAAATTGTTCCGGAGGAGACCGCTCACTTCCCAGCCCTCGCGAAGGTGTTGCAACAGCGACTGACTCTTGAACTGCGTCAGAACGTAGATCGAATAAATTCCGGAGTTGACTAGATTACTGAGTACGAAGTCGACAATCCGGTAGCGGCCACCAAATGGCACGGCGGGTTTCGCCCGCTCCTTTGTCAAAGGAGAAAGCCGCGTTCCCTTCCCACCCGCGAGCACAAACGCGAGCACCCGAAGCTGCATCCTGACAAGCCTCCGCCGTTTAGCATACTATTGCCAATTCAGCGCTAGCTCGACGAACGAGCGCACGGCGACTCCAGTTGCGCCCTTTGAGAGCCATGCTTTTGCATCATCGAGCCAAGCCGTTGAAGCGATGTCGAGGTGCACCCAGGGCGTCGGATCTGCGAATTCACGCAAGAACCAAGCCGCCGTGATGGAGCCGCCGTAACGGCCTCCGATATTTGGCAAATCGGCGTAAGCGGATTTTAAGTAGTCCTTATACTCCTCGTCCATCGGAAGCTGCCAGGTTTTTTCGCCTGCCAATCGAGATGCCGCAAGCACGCGCTCCAGAAATTCTTGATTGTTCGTAAACGCGCCGATGTTGTAGTGGCCCAGAGCGATTCCGATTGCGCCCGTCAGCGTAGCCGCATCGATGATGTGAGTCGCGCCATTGCGCCGCGCGTACGTGATCGCGTCCGCAAGGATCAACCGGCCTTCCGCATCCGTGTTCAGCACTTCGATGGTCTTTCCGGAGAGTGCCGTAACGATGTCACCGGGCCGCTGCGCATTTCCGTTCAGCATGTTTTCGACGGTTGGAACGTAGCCCGTCACGGGGGTGGATGGTTTTAGATGCGCGATGGCCCTCATGGCGCCGATCACGGCCGCCGCTCCAGCCATGTCGTACTTCATCTTCTCCATGCTTTCGGATGGTTTGATTGAGATGCCCCCGGTATCAAACGTCACGCCCTTACCAACCAGGGCGAGATGGTCTTTCCCACCGTTCGCCGTCGGATTATATTTAAGGACAATCAAGAACGGCGGGTTCGTGCTGCCCTGCGCCACACCGAGCAGCGCACCCATTCCAAGCTTCGACATTTCGTTCTGATCTAAAATTTCGCAAACGAGTCCGCACTCTCGCGCCATCTGCTTAGCGGCTTCGGCTAAAGCAGCCGGAGTGAGCTTATTCGCGGGCTCGTTCACCAGATCGCGCGTCAGGTTCTGAGACTCGGCGATGATCTTGCCTCTCTGCAACGCCTCATGGAGGTTTTCGGCATCACCACCGGGTACCGCGATCGTAAAAGAATCGACCTGTTTCTCCTTGAGTTTTTGATCCGATTTGTATTTATCTGGCTCCCACGCTCCCAAAACTGCGCCCTCGGCGGCTGGCAGGACATGCTCTTCGAGGCGCACATCGGGAAGACCAAGTACGATGCTGCGCACACCTTTGCATTTCAACGCCCGGACTAGCGCTCCGCCGATATTCCTCATTTCGACGGCAGAAAATTTCTCGCGCTTGCCGCCTCCAATCACGACCAGACGCTTCGCTTCAATTCCCTGAGGCCGATGCAGGACGACGGTTTCGTAGAGCTTGCCTGTAAATTCACCGGAAGTTCTCAGCTCGGCGAGCCAGCCGGATTGGCCGGCTACTTCGGGATCGGCGATCGTTTCGGCATCCATCCGGTCGCCCAGCTGCTTCGTATCTTTCGTTTCAAAGCAAATCACCGCCAACGCGTCTGCTGCCAATTTGTGTAAAGGTAACGTTTCGATTTGGACTTGCATGGGTTCTCTTAAAAATGAATAACGGTTCCGGCAGCTGTCAGGCAAATGCGTAACACTCGTGTAACTACGTCATTGCCGGGCGCGTCTTGCCATAGCGGCCTTCGCTTCTGCCTGCATTTCCTTAGCTTTCGCCGCTTCTCGCTTATCATGAAACTTTTTGCCCTTGGCCACTGCGATTTCGACTTTGATCCGTCCGGCTTTCAGATAGAGCTTGGTCGGAATAAGGGTCAGACCCCTCTCCCGGGTCTCCTCCTGCAGCTTTTCAATCTCAGAGCGGTGCAACAGCAATTTCCGCTTTCGTACTGGTACGTGATTCATGATATTGCCATGCGAATACTCGCTAATATGGGCGTTCACCAACCATGCCTCGTCTTCGCTCACTTCGGCATAGCTTTCCTTCAACTGGACCTTTCCGTTCTTGGCGGCTTTCACTTCCGTCCCCGTCAGCACCATGCCGGCTTCGTATCGTTCTAGAAGGTGATAATTGTGACCAGCCGCGCGATTCTCGCTCAAAATTTTGAATTCGCCGTGCTGGGACACTGGATTCAGCCGCTGTCTCGTCTAAGTTTCGGCCATGGTGTATTGGAACCCTGCACGCGGCCGCACTTCGCAACGTCTTCCAATCGAAAGAGACGAATGTATTGCGTCCAGGACAGTGTTCCTGAGAGCCATTGGGCCGTCCATCAAGGTGTTAAACTCCGCAATGCCATTGGCGTTTGCGGCCACGAGCGCGCGGGCGGTTGGCGAGGGTTGCGCGCTTTAGTAGTCTAACATAGGTTTGGATGCGTCTAAGGTGAAGTCTTCGAGCAGATTACGGCATTTCGCGGCGCTGATTTGCGCGATTCTCCTGATCCTTCCCCCGGCACAGGGCCGCAACAAGAAGGGCGACAAACTCTTAAAAGAGGGCGAGAACGCTGAAGCCAACAAGCAATACGATGCGGCCCTCAACTACTACGATCAGGCATTAGCGATCGATCCCAAAGACCCCGCCTACATAATGGCCGAGCAGCGCGTCCGCAATAAGGCCGCCCAGGGACACATCGCGGAAGGCAAAAAGCTGGTAGAGCAGCAAAAGTTGGACCAGGCGCTCGTGGAATTTCAAAAAGCGTTTCTGGCTGATCCTTCTTCGCAGATTGCGATCCAGGAGATTCGCCAGACGACGGCCATGATCAAAGAGCGAGACAAGCTCCCAGCCGGCACAGTCGTGCTGACGCCCGCGGAGAAGGCCCGGAGGGAAATCGAGCAGCGCATCAACTCACTTGAAGGCCCCCCTACACTCCGGCCCATCACGGACCAGATCACCAGTCTTAAGATGAACAATCAGCCCGCTCGCGTGCTCTACGAAACGGTAGGCAAGCTGGCTGGGATCAATGTCCTTTTCGATTCGCAGGGATTTGAAACTCTCGCCGGAAAGAACTTCAATCTGGAACTGAACAATGTGACGCTCGAGGAGGCGCTGAATTATGTAGCGCTCGTCACACACACGTTTTGGAAGCCGATCAGCCGGAATGCGATTTTTGTCACTCAGGAGAGCGAACAGAAGCGGCTCGAATATCAGGACGAGGTAGTCAAGGTTTTCTACATCCAGAACGCCACAACTCCAAACGAGTTTAATGAGATCTACAACGGGGTCCGCACCGGGGCTAGGTTGACTACTGGTTTGTTCCAGGTGGCGAGTCAGAACGCGATCGTAGCCCGCGGGAGCCCCGACACCATTGCGTTAGTCGAAAAGTTGGTCCACGATCTCGATAAGCCGAAAGCGGAAATCGTTCTGGATGTGATCGTTATGGAGGTCGATAAACAGAGGGCCACTACTCTAGGGGCGGCGCTTGCCGGCGCAACAGGCGGATTGAACGTGCCGATTAGTTTTACACCACGAAATTCTCTCGTTTTCAGCACCGGAACGACAACTGGCACCACCACGGGTACGACGACGGGTACAACCACGGGTACGACGACGGGCACTACAACTGGAACCACCACGGGCACGACTACCGGGACCACTACGGGCACCACAACAGGTACCACTTCGGGCACGACGACCGGAGATATAAACGGCACCACCGGATACACGACGGGGACCACTACAGGGAACAGCACAGCCAACACAATACTGCTCTCAAAGGTCGGCCACATATCAACTAGCGATTTCTCGATTGCTATCCCGGGCGCGCTGATTCAAGCGCTTCTGACGGACGCTAATACGCGGGTACTACAGCGGCCGCAAGTTCGCGTTACCGATGGGGGCAAGGCGTCGCTCAAGATCGGGAGCAAGATTCCGTATGTATCGGGCTCGCTCAACTCTGCTGTCGCTACCCCCGGAGCGATTCCGTATGCCACGACGCAGTTCCAGCAAGTGGACGTGGGCGTCAATGTCGATTTGGAACCGAAGGTGAATGGCCCTGAAGACATTAGCATGCACATTAAGGTCGAGATATCTAACGTGACCAGTACGGTGACAATAGCCGGCGTGCAGCAGCCGATCATTGGTCAGCGCGTGAATGAGGCAAATATTCGCATGAAGGACGACGAAGTCAGTGTCCTTGGCGGACTGTCGCTGGTCAACGATCAGAATTCGGTTTCCGGAATTCCTGGCGTCACCAATGTCCCCGTGCTCGGCTATTTGTTTGGAAACAAGATCAAGTCTCACGAGAACGACGACATCCTGATCGCACTGATTCCCCATATCGTGCGTGCTCCTGATCTGAGCGTCGTCGGCGAAGACGGCGTGATCGCAGGCACTGAGCGGGTCGTTAAGGTAACGCGCCGTCCTGAGAGTGCTCCCGCGGGTACGACGGGAATGCCGCCAAGCCCAATTCCCGGCACCGTTCCAGCGGCTCCGGCTCCTCCCATCACACCGAATCCGAATCCTTCACCTCAAAAACCGCCGGCCGCGGCGAATTCGCCCGGCGCTCCGATCAGCAATAATTTGGCGCCTCACGACAACACCCCGGCCCCGGGCGATACGGAAGAGATGTTACGGCTCAAGGCACATAACCGGCGTTTGGAAACGCTGGTCGAGATCCTTAAGCAGCAAGCACTAGCTCAAACCTCCGGTCAGAAATCAGGTACAACGAACGATACGGGTCAAAGCCAATCCACTCAATCACAGCCCAACCAGTCACAGCCCAATCAGCCCCAATCTAATCAGCGCGAGCAGAAATAGAGCTGTTGTTAGATGTTGCGCAGTAATTTATGTTCGGGTCTCGAAAAACGTCGTAAACCTCAGGCCGGGCTTACGCTCATTGAGTTAATCGTCGCGTTCACAATCCTCCTGATCCTCACCTCTATGGCCGTTCCCATGACCCGCTATCAAATACGGCGTCAGCGCGAAAAGGATCTTCGCGATGATTTGGTTGAGATGCGAAAAGCGATCGACCGGTACAAAGATTTATGCGACGACGGCAAGATTCAGTCAACCGGCCCGGATGCATATTGCTATCCGCCGAATCTCGAAATCCTGGTCGACGGCGTGCAAATGAATAACAAAATCGCCGGCCTTGGCCAGAGCTCAAAAATGCGTTTCCTTCGCCGCATTCCGAAAGATCCGATGACCGGCGACACCGATTGGGGGAAGCGCAGCATGCAGGATGAGCCGACCTCGAGCTCCTGGGGCGGACAGAACCTTTTTGATGTGTACTCGAAGACTACGGACAAGGCGAGCGACGGGACGCCGTACTCAGAATGGTGACGCGCTTATTAGCTAGGCAAAGAGCAATCGCCCCTCTGCGCGGATGGCGTCGCGGCTTCACCCTTATTGAACTCATGGTGGTGATGGCGATCATTTCGGTGTTGCTTGCTATTGCGCTGCCTATTTATCAGAAGTCGATCATCCGCGCCAAGGAAAGCGTTCTCCGCAATAACCTGTTTACGCTTCGTAACATGATCGACGAGTACACCATCGACAAGCAAAAGGCGCCTGAAACATTGCAAGATCTGGTCTCGGGAGGCTACTTGCGCCAGATCCCCCAGGATCCAATTACCGGATCCGATCAAACTTGGAAGATCATCATGGAGGAAACTCCCATAGGCGGTGGGAACAACCCGCCGGGGATTTTCGACGTCCGAAGCGGTTCAGATAAGACGGCGCTCGACGGCACTCAATACGCCGATTGGTGACCTGTTGCTTGCGCGCTCTCCCCTGCTACACTGAATGCGGCAGAACACCCTCTGCAAGTTCCCCGATCGTCTAATGGTAGGACAGCGGCCTTTGGAGCCGTGAATCGTGGTTCGAATCCATGTCGGGGAGCCAAGATTTTCTATGCGCGGCGAGAGCCAGAGGGCCTCAGGTCGTGTCCTAAACTTGCGTGGATAGAGCAACTAGGGCGACGGCGGGATACGGGCTCGACAGCACCAAGAATCGGGTCGTATCGGACTGTGCAGCAAGAAGTTCGGTTGGGTCGAACGTGCGGCCTGGGACCAGTTTCTCGATAACCACTTGCGAGACTAGCAATTAACCGAGATTGCAGCGATGGCGAAAAAGCATGTCGCAGATGCTATGTCAGCGACCGAGGTGACGCAGTCGGGCATGGCCGGTTGAATATCCGTCCAAGCGACTCCGCGCATCTCCGAAATCATCTACTTCGATGAAGAATTGAGGTTTCTACGAGCTTGGCAAACGGCCGGCAACGAACCGAGTCTCCGATTCGTTTTTGACGGCCGATAATTAGACGATGAGTGCTTCTTCCTGTTGGATCTTGCGGCTCAGTTGAGCTGTTCCGGCCCGGTCCAGCAACTCTCGCAGCTTTGGAAATTCTGTCTCTTCTTCCTCTCGCGCATGCGGTTCGATCTCACTCCGAAGGGCGCGAACGGCGTCGCGCCACTGCTGATCCTGATGAATCGACCGTTCAAGTTCGAATAGGTGGATCTTCATACTGGCGTGCTCGCGGTACAGCTTCTGCGTCGCTTCGTGCCGTTCTGCCTGTGTCTTCAAGAGCGGGTAGATGATGTCCTCTTCCGCCATAGCGTGTTTACCGATGGTGCGCTTGAAGTCAAGGAACAGGAATTTGCGTTTCGCCCAGTTGGTTGCCGGCAAGTGCTCCATCTTGTCCAACATCAAAAGCAAAGTTCGATGTTGTTGAATGAGTCCAGCGAAAGGATCGCGCTCGGCGGCGCCCTGTGCCAATCCGCTCGCGTTAGCGAAAAGCACAGGCAGGAAGCGGCCCAGGAGTGCCCCACCGGCAACTCCGATGCCGAGCAGAAGATAGGTATTCGTCTGTTTCGTCACCTTTCTTTGACGCGGGAGAACGATTAAGCAAAGACACCAGTATTTCTGCTAAGCCGCTCGAACCGCTGACCGTGAAGCAGTACTCCACGATCTTCTCCGCAGCGGTGAGTTGATGCGCGTGGGGCCGCAAGAGTGTTCTCTCGCGCTGAGCCCAAGCATGGTGGTAAACGCTCGGCCACTTGGCCTCCAGTCCACAGATAACGAGCCACTCGGAACGTGAAATGGCGAATCATCACTCGATACTGCGCCGCCCGGGGGTCGACCAAACTATAACTTAGGATTTCTGCTACAATCCCGCACAATATGGAGCACGGCCATTAATCGGAGGTTCTACGCGAAAGCGTCCCTCGCTTGGGTCAATTCTTCCAGCCGCCCCAAGCTCCTTCACTATGTCGAACCATCTTTCTCGACGAAAGCAAACCAAGCCTTTGTCGAAGGCCGTGTAACGGTTTCGGTCGTGAACATGCAAGGCGTTCCGGCCGACCTGCATATTGTCAAAGCTTTCAGCGCCGGACAGGATCGAAACGCGTTCGAATCGCAAGCAATGGTGCTTTCAACCGGGCACAAAGGATGGCAAGGCTGTGAACGTGAAGCTCACAATCGAAGTGCGCTCCAACCTCTTGTTGACACATACTGGGAAAACGAGCCTAGCGAGCCCTGGAGCGTGACATCAAGTCGCACTTGCAAATTGCTTCCGGCGCCCCTTGTTCCTGTCGGGGCGCATAGGTCCCCGTAAATGCCCTTGTCGTTTGAAATCGTTTTGAACGCAATTGCAAGTTCTACTATTAATATCGCTCAAAGTTCCAAGTATTTCAGGCGATCACTTCCCACCGCGACCAGCCCTCAAGCGCAACAGAGGCAGATAGTTTCTTGAAGATCTCGTTGAACAGCTGATCTAGAACGGCGGCTGAATTCGGCTCTCGATTGAATATACGGTTCTTTAGGAGATCTTCTCGCATCCTGCATTCGTTAATGCCACTGATCGTGAATGCACGGCTGCAAGGCCGTTGTCTTTCGTTTCGCGGGTCAAAAGCAGCCCGAAAGAAGTCGCTCTTACGGCACTCGGCAACGATATAGATCCTGCGGATTTGCTTTGAACACGTGTATACTTCACCAAGCCGTGGCTGCACCAGAAATTCGCGATATTCTGGCCGGTAACCTTCACTCCCCCGATCCGGGTTCTGTGACGTGGCAACCCGGTGATCCGAACACATCCCTGGCACGGTTGCTGACGAATGTGGAAAACGAGGCCGATCAGGCGATCAGATGGTACTGGCGCAACAAACGTTGGAAGTCGAGATGCTCACGGCTGATTCAGATATCTGCTCTCTTGATGACGGCTTTGGCAGGGCTTTTTCCGGTTGCTGCCTACCTATTGAAGGAAATGAAGTGGCCGTACCCATCTGAGTCGGGCTTGTGGTCGTCATTGTTTGTGGGTCTTGCTGCGGCTTTAATTGGACTGGATCGAACATTCGGCCTTTCTAGCGGCTGGACACGTTATGTTTTAACCGCAACGTCAATTCGCAAATTACTTGCGGAGTTTCGGATGGATTGTGCATTGCTCTTGTGCAAAATGGGACAAAACACAACGCCCGATCGGATCGCCAGTGTTGTTCAGCGCGCAAAAGACTTCCGCTTAGCCGTTGAAACTGCCGTTCTCCAAGAAACGAAGGACTGGGCAACGGAGTTCCAGAACAGCATGGCTCAGCTGGACAAGGATGTTAAGGCACAGGTTGAGGCCCTTAAGGGCGAACTTCAAAAAGCTAAACAAGGTGAAGCGGAAACAGCTCCCGGTTCAATAGAGCTCTCCATAGTAAATGCACAAAGGGCAGACGAGGGAAAGCTTCAAATCCTGCTCGACGATAAGGATACTAAAATTGCCGAAGAAATGCTGCAAGGTGCAAATGCATGGGTGCATATCGGCGTTGCTCCCGGGCAATATAGATTAACTGTGAAAGCAGCAATCGGCGGCAGGCCCGTTTCTACATCAACGGCAATCGTCATAAAGACTGCCGAAATATCGAAAGCGGAGATTTCGCTACCTGTTTGACCGAGCCTCCGCGCTCAAGTGAATGATGTGATATCTCTCGACAGTATTGCAGCACAAATCCGTTGCAGCAGTTCTGACCTGGGGCTTGACTCCATGCCTTTTGCCGCAGAACAGGTCTCCCTTGTTCCTGATGGGTTCGGATAATACGGTTTCACGGCGGTTGACGCCTCACACTTTCACAATCCGCTCTATGGGAAGCGGGCTTAATTCACAGTCATTCGATGTTTCTTATGTACGCTTTGATGTGTTCATTCGCACGAGCACTCAAAGGAGTATTGGGGTACCCACGAGTCGATGGGGTGCCTATCGAATGGCGTTCCGCTGCGGCGATCAGCGCCAAGACAAGAACGAAACACTAAACGAGAATGAGGGGACGCGCCGCGAGCGCATTTAGCGTCCGAGAGTTAGCGGCTTCCCGCATACGTGAAGAATACTTCGAGTTCCTCTGCACCTGTCACTACCCACAGTAGCTATTTAAGCGTTTACGAATTGCGTTCGGACGATCAAAAGAATCGCCAGAGCTTAGAGTTGTCCCGTGGTCAGCGCGCTTACCTCAATACGCTTTGGATAGCAGTGCGAGGCCGGGCTGAGCGACTGTAACTTGCTGCGAGGTCTTCTCGCGCGCAGACGGAATTGTCCACGGAATCGGATGATAGCGCAAACAACGGCGGCATTGATATTGGGCGCTACTAGGCCACATGAGTTCGTCATGTGCGAACCTGCACCAAAGTTGACCCATCTTCGATAGGAGTGTGGAAGCTTTTGAAATGCTCATGCTCCGAGCTTAGGTCCTGAATGCATTTCGATTAAATTGCATCTGGGGGAATAAGAGAATCAGGACCAGCAGTACCCCGGCTCGTATTTGATTGATAGCGCATGACTGTTCCACCTGATTAAGCCGTGACCGAATAGGGTGTGGGCCCGAAGAAGCCCCGTCCTGCTAAGTCGCTATGAGGAGAACGTTCTGACCCGAATAAGAAAAATGCGGCTCTCAATCACGGGACGAGACGGCTTTCAGCGCCAGACATAAGGTGGCTTCGATCTCGGGAACGCGAGATGTCTCGCGTAGGTCGTCATCGAAGTTAGACGGAAAGATTCCGCAGTGGATCATCGGCCCCTTTTCTCCGGATTCTCTCTGGGACCGGCCCGTCACAGGTACTTGCAACAACCGCCATTTCGGGTACGTGAATACCACGGTGCACAGGAATTTGTATCGAATTTCGCTACCCTGAGCATGAGCGATTCAGGCAAGTAGCGAGCATCGGATTAGCAGCAACGTCTGATCGTCGGTTTGCTTCCCGTGCTGGAGTGCCCGGGCTCTCAGCCGGGTGGCGAGTTCGGGGAGGGGTGCGCCTGCATTCTCGATCAACACGGACTTTAGCGGTTCCAAACCCAGATCGCGGTCTTTGCCGTCGATGATTTCCGTAACTCCGTCGGTAAGGATCACAACGAACGACTGGGGGCGAATGGAAGCCGCGGCGGGCCTTCTGGGCCGATCGCGCTGCCAACGAAAGTACGCTCCGCACAAATCTGCTGTCGCTGGCGACTACGCGAGCGCGCCACGTTTGAAAGTTTGCCGCTGCTGATAACTGAATTGTTACTGCGCCACAGGTGGGACGGGACCAGGTGCAATAAGGAAGGATATAGTCGATACCCGCATTTTCGATGCTTTTCGGATGGCGTATCGTGAAATTTGGAAAAGCGCCTTTCGCGCTTATCAGACGCATCGAAGCCGTGAACGCGGTAGTGCATCGGCCAATCGACGATAAAGCGTCTCTCGGCGCGCCTGGAATGTGGGTGCACGATCCCGATGAGTGGGATCGCGTGCGCGTGAAGCTGGGCCGGGCGATTGAAGAGCTTCGAGCGACTCCCGCCAATTGAAAAGACGGCCGGAGCAGATCGCCGTGCTTCGACAGCCTGCAGCAGTTTTATGACGTTTTTCCAGCACACAGAGCCGTGGATGGCTGCCATTTCAACCGTCGAGTATGGCGATCCAGCGACGCAGAAGGAAATGCTTGACAGGCTTTCTCCTATTTACAAGCTCGATCGCATTAAAGCCGCAACTATGGTTCAGCACGGAGCTAACGACTACGAATGTTCCAGTGATCGAGGCAGAACAGATCCTGAAAACTCTAAAGGCGCGTGGCGTGCCGGTTGAGTACGTTCTCTAGCCAGATGAGGCCATGGCTGGCGTGAAATTCCCAACCGGATTCGCTCGACCATTGAGATGGTGCGTTTCTTTCGAGAGCATCTGGTCGGGGCGGAAGCATCAGCGCGTGTTCAGTGAGAGAGTTCCTCCGTTTTGCGATTCGTGATAATTGGCAAGATGGCCGCGGACGCATACTGCTTTTCATGAAAAACGGTCTGCTGCGCTATCACGGGCTGGGTGGCGATGCCGTTGGGCCAGGTCGAGTTGAGATTTCGATCGAAGCGAGGAAAATTACTGCTGGAAACCTCTAACCTGATCCTGTGTCCGGCGGCGAAGACGTAACTTGTCACTCCTGCGTCGATATTGATCTGATAGGCCGTACTTCGTTTTACGAATACGGGCTTGGTGAGCGAATTTCTATATCGCAGTCGTTGTATTCCATCCGTCACCAGCAAGAACGCGCCGCCGGGCAGCACGTCAACTAACTTGGCGGTGAAGTCCGTGTCGTTGGCTGATGTCGCGGCATAGAGTACAACGCGCACCGGGCCTGTCGCTTCAATATCTCCTATCAGTGGAGGCGAAGTATAGACAAGAATGTCCTGCCTTGTTTCAATCCGAGATTGGTCGAGAGGTCCGGGCGGCAGCACTTTCGCCTCACAACAGATCGCCCCGCCAACGGTAGGGACTGGATTCTTCGGGTCGTAAGCGAAGGTATCGTGTTTCGAGCCGCGAGGCACGGCCCAGGCCAGTACGCCATCTCCAGAAACGGAATTTGCATGCCCATCGCTGCTCAGGTAAAGGGGTGTATATTGCGTTCGCGCCAAGGGCCACTCACGCTCTTCGCGCCACACGTTCGGTCCCATTACAAAGATGTGGAGCAGCGGCGCGATGGTTTGATTCTGCATCGATCGTGACGCCTCGAGAAGCTGGCCGTCAAGCCAATCGAGCTGTTTCAGGCGTATTGGAATCGTTGCCTCTGGTCCGAAATCCCGCGTTGGAAATCTGAGGCCAGGATTATGCGCCCATGGCCCGATCCACGTTTCTATAGGGCGGTGCTGAGCGGCGAGACGCGAAAAAGCGTCGAGATCGCTCTCGACATAGTTGTCGAACCAGCCTCCGATCGATAGGACAGGGACGGTGATGCCGTTTAGGCGCGGTCGAAGGCTGAGACTATTCCAGTAGGAATCGTAGGATGGGTGATCAATTGCCGTTCTCCAGCGGGAGAGCGGAGCGCCGACAGCCGCGACATCCGCCGTGCGCAGCGGCAGATGGAAGATGTAGCTCCGAAGGGGCAGGCGCACTCGCGAGGGCGGCGTAAAATTTTCCGTGAGCCACAGCAGCCGGTGCCCGATCTTAAGTGCTCCGCCTGTGGAATAAAATCTGTCGAGATACTCATCGTCTCCCGAAAAAACAGGAGAGATTGCGACCAGGTGCGGATTCTGTTGAATGGCTGCCCACCACTGGACGATTCCCAAATAGGAGCCGCCGGCCATGACGACCCGTCCATTCGACCACGGTTGCTGCGCAATCCAATTCAGCGTGTCGTTCCCATCCGGACCTTGCTGTTGCGTCGTCGTGCCAAATGTACCTTCGGAGGCGTAACGCCCACGGACGTCTTGGATGAGCACTGCGTAACCGCGTTGTGCGAAGAACCGGTAGCTGCCGACTCCGGGTGCCTTCCGGCTGTATGGCGTACGAAGAAGCAGGGTGGGCCAGCGGCCTGTTTTGCGCGGCAAGAAAAGATCGGCAGCTAATCGCACCCCATCTCGCATGGGGATCGATAGCCCGAGGCGCTCTTCGAGGTCATGCGTTTGAGAACGTTGAATGACTTGGGCTGAAAGTGTAGGTGAAAGCAGAAGAGCGAGCACCAGGACGGTCTTGCTCATGAAGGGAGCGGGGTTCGGGGAGGCTTGGGGCGGGAGCCGAATAAGGCCGTGCCCACGCGAATTATCGTGGCGCCTTCTTCGATTGCGACCTCAAAATTTCCCGACATGCCCATAGAAAGCTTCGGCAGTTTGTACTGGCGTGCTAATTCAGCGAGTCGACGGAAATACGGTCTGGATAGCTCGGCGTCAATGGACCAGGGAGGCATGACCATCAGTCCCGAAACCTTAATGCGCGTACAACTTGCCGCGGCACCCATCAAGCCTGGCAAATCTTCTGGATTCGCGCCGCTCTTGCTTTCTTCTTCGGAGAGCTTCACTTCGAACAAGACCTCCGGGACGCGCGTCGCTTCGGCTGCAGCCGCGTCGAGACGTTTCAGAACCTTGGGGGAATCCACAGTCTGAATGACATTGAAGAGATCGCACGCAAGCCGCGCCTTATTAGATTGCAAGTGTCCAATGAGGTGAAAACGGGCGTCTTTGAGGCCATCCAATTCGGGATGCTTCTCCGCAAATTCCTGAACGTAGTTCTCACCGAAGTCCCGAACGCCGGTTTGGTATGCCTCGCGAATGGCATCAGCAGAAAATTTCTTCGAGACCGCCACTAGGGTTATGTCTGAACGCGGCCGGTGACTTCGTGCAGCCGCGCGCTGGATACGGTCTTCAACAATCTGTAAGCGGCTTTCGAAACTGGACCCGTCGAGTGACAAAACTCCATCATAAAGGCACGTCTAAGCCTTCTCAGACCACAGAACCAGGAGCTTTGCTGGCCACGATTCAAACGTTTCTGAGTACCTGCAAGAATCCAGCGGTACTTGAATACGGCGAGCAGATGGCTGGCCTCATTCCCGGCCAATACGCACTTGAACTAAGGTCGGGTAGAGTGTGGATCGAAGTTTGGTGCGAAGCGCGAAGCATCTCGCGCAGAATTCTCGATATCGAGAGGCACGCAATCGGCGTGCTCGACTGTACCGTTCAACGATTCGGTGGAAAACCCGGCAAGCTGAGCTTCCTCGATCTCGAACGTCCGCAAAGTGCTCAGAGAACGCTGCGTGGGGTTCGCCAGAGCTTCAGCGAGCAGTTTCATCGCATGCTGTCGCGGCAGTTTCCCGGATGGGAAATCTCCGCGGTATCGTGCGGGATGGATCTGCAACGCTCATTTTCGCCAGTATATCCACGCGCACGCGTAACGCGCGGGACCCGGCAAATTGCAGCTTTGGCTTGCGGGAATGTTCAGGAAGAAAGTGCAATGCTGACGTTCGCGCTCTTATGGCATCATCACCTGTGCTCGCAGCACGAGCAGGGAACCCATACTTCGTTGTGTCTATTTTTTCCTGATTCAGCCGGGAGTCTCACGTCTCACCGTCTGCGGTGGCTGCAAGAGAAAGGGCTTGAACCACGGCTGTTCCGCTTTAATGATCACGGGTTAGCAGGGGAAGTGGATGCCCGCGATTTGGGAAATCTCGAAACCCGAGTGAACGCCCACTATGTGCCGGCTTCGCTGACTGCCGATTTGAGCGCGTTACTGGAGCGGCTGAAACAGATTGAAGGCGTCGGCTACTGTCCGGATCTTAGAGGGTCGATCAGCGTGCGCTGCCGCGGTCTCGAGTTTGCCCGCATGGAGAACGGACGCGTTCTACTTGGCATCGAAACAAAGCGCGAGTTGAGCGCATCCCATATTCAAGAAGTAGAGCAAATGGCGGTAGAGATCTCCAGGACTGGTACATCAACCGCGGGAGGCCCGGCACCTTCCGTGCGCAGGGCCGCAATGCAAACTTTTCCGGAGCGATGGATCGAATCGTCGGTCCGCTCCAACCTTGCAGCGATCGATGCTTCCCTTTTGCGCGATCCGGTTCATGGACAGGTGTTGACATTCGCGGCCGGGGATCGAGACCTCATCGATCTTCTCGCAGTCTCTTCTTCAGGGCGTCTCGCCAGCCTTGAATTGAAGGCTTCTGAGGATATCCATTTGCCGATTCAAGCCCTGGATTATTGGATGCGAGTGGCTTGTCACGCGGAAGCGGGCGAGCTATCGACTTTGTTTCCGGGGATCTCACTCGATAACAGGCCGCCCCGATTGTTGCTTGTTGCGCCTGCAATCTGCTTTCATCCCTCAAATGCTATCGTTCTACGGTACTTCTCGCCCGATATCGAAGTGGAGCGCATCGGGATAAATTCGGATTGGGGACAGAATCTTAAAGTGGTGTTGCGATTGAAAGGTGCAGACGCACCGATATCTCACAGGAGTTGTCAATGAGTGTTGGCGGGTTGGTAAGCATCAGGAACGCGATAAGTAAGTTGAATCCGAAGCAGGTTCGAGAGTTGAGCGGCCGTCCTTTGCGAATTGCGCTGTATGCAGGGACTCCGTACGCGTATGAGCGCATGGAAGATTTCTTTCTCAATGAGCTGAGTCCGAACCGGCGCCGTGAATCGGCCTCAGCGCTGTTGAGGGGGCCGGTACCTCAAACGCCGGGTCTCGACCTCTCCATCTATGACGAAAACGTGTCCGCGCCTGCGCGAGCGCCAGTCTTCCAATCGGGTAGAACGGAAGTGATGGTTGAGAAGATTTTGGACAAGCACCATGATCTTGGGGTCCCTCTCGCAAAGAACTTCCCCCCTTTCCGGCGTCCGTTTGTGGAGAAAGTGATCAAGAAGACGTGCCGCGAGAATACACTGTTTTCGCTTGCTACCGCGCTCCCCGACATCATTCCAAGCATCATCGAATTACCGTGGGCACTGGCCGAATTCGCTTCGGATACGGCATTCCTGACGATGAATCAAGTTCGGATGGCATTCCTGATTGCGGCGGCAAGCGATCGCGAGGTGGGTTACGGCGAGCAGAAAACCGAGATAGCCACAGTGATCGGTAGCGCGTTCGGCTGGCGCGCTCTTGCCAGGCAAGTCGTAGGTAAGATTCCGTTCGGGGGAGGCTTGTTGGGCAAAGCGGCTGTGGCGTATGCGGGGACGAAGGTTTTAGGCTTGTCTCTCGATCGGTTCTACAGCATCGGGTACTATTACACACGCGAGGAGCGCGACCGGTTATATTCGCAAGCATTCCGGCAAGGAAAAGAGGTCGCGACTCGCATACTACGGAATCTTCGTCCGGATCTGGCGTCGAAATACGGCGACGGATCGGCGACGAAGCACACGGTCAACGCCTCCGCGCAGCGCCGCGCCTGAGCTTTCTTGGGTCGCCGTATGGATCTGCTGGATCCTGTTGAGGTCCGCGTCCTGGGCTCTCTCATTGAGAAGGAAGCTACAACACCCGAATACTATCCCCTTTCCTTGAACGCGCTCGTCAACGCGTGCAATCAGAAATCGAACCGCGATCCCGTGGTCGAGTATGACCCGGACACGGTTCATGATGCCGTCGAACGCCTGCGCGAGAAGCGAATGGCGCTAACCGTTGTGGGCAGCGGGCGCGTTACGAAGTATGCCCAACGCATTTCAGAAAGCTTGAATTTGGGGCGGCGGGAACTGGCTGTGCTCTGCACATTGCTGCTGCGCGGACCCCAGACATTAGGCGAGATTAGAGATCGGAGTGAGCGGATGTTTGCCTTCGCCGACCCCTTCGAAACGGAAACGGTGCTTGAGAAACTGTCCGAATGGCCTGGCGGTGCTCTATCAAAGAAGCTGCCGCGGCAAGCCGGACAGAAGGAGGCGCGGTACACGCATCTCCTCTCAGGGGAGCCGGACGTGCAGGTGCCTGGCGAGGCACAAATGACGGCTCAGCCGACGAGAATCGAGCAGCTTGAGCAAGAACTGCAGGTGCTACGATCCGACTTCGATCAGTTAAAGCACCGCTTCGATGAACTGGAGGCACAGCTTCGCTGATCGGGAACGTATAATCTGCTCTGATGCGATTTTTACTGTTGGCACTCGCAGCCCCGTTGTTGGCGCAGCAATATGACATTGTGATCAACAACGGCCGCGTGATCGATCCCGAGTCGAAGCTCGACGCGATTCGCTCTGTCGGGATCAAAGGCGGAAAAATCGCCGCGATCAGCGCTACTCCGCTTGCTGGCAAGATTTTCATCAACGCTCAAGGGCTAGTCGTTTCGCCAGGATTCATCGATCTTCATTCGCATGGTCAGACGCCTGAGAACTATGCCTTCAAGGCACGGGATGGCGTGACCACTGCGCTCGAAATGGAGATTGGAGTCTGGCCTGTGCCCCAGTGGTATGCCTCTCGGCAAGGCAAGGCGCTGATCAACTTCGGTGCGACCTCCGGGCATGTTCCCGCGCGGATGGCCGTCATGCATGATACCGGTACGCTGCTTCCGCGCGACAATGCCGTGAATCGTGCCGCGACTTCTGAAGAACGGCAAGAGATCTACAGGCGCGTCCGGCAGGGCTTGCATGACGGCGCGTTAGGGATTGGACTCGGCATCGCTTATGTTCCGAAAGCTACGCGCGAAGAGATTCTAGACCTTTTTCGGCTTGCGACTGAATACAAACGGGCGGTGTATGTTCACATGCGGAACGGTGGCCCGATCGAACCTGGAGTAGTGGATGCGCTGCAGGAGGTGATTGCGGATGCTGCCGCAACTGGCGCTTCGCTGCACGTCGTTCACATTACGAGTATGGGCCTGCGTGAGACGCCGCTGTGTCTGAAGATGATTGCGGGCGCGCGCCAGCGCGGGCTCGACGTGACAACGGAAGCTTACCCTTACACGGCCGGCATGACCGATATCTCATCGGCGGTTTTCGATTCAGGATGGCAAGGGCGGCAAGGCGGAATCAGCTATGGAGATTTGCAATGGGCAGCTACGGGCGAGCGGCTGACGGCGGAGAGTTTCGCTCGTTACCGCAAGCAGGGCGGGATGGTCGCCATCCATTCAATTCCGGAAGATATCGTGCGACTTGCCGTGGCAGACCCGACCGTAATGATCGCGAGTGACGGCATTCTGGAAAACGGTAAGGGGCATCCTCGGGCTGCCGGTACGTATGCGCGGGTTTTAGGGCGCTATGTCCGCGACGAGCATGCGCTCTCACTCATGGATGCGATTCGCAAAATGAGTCTTATGCCTGCCCAACGACTTGGACTTCCCAACAAGGGTCGTATCCGGGTAGGTGCGGACGCCGACATCACAGCCTTCGATCCACTGCACGTAACTGATCGCGCCACCTTTGAGAAACCGGCACAATATTCGGAAGGAATCCCGTATGTGCTAGTGGGCGGGACGCTTGTCGTGAGAGACGGCCAAATCCAAACGGGAGTTCTCCCCGGCAGCGCTATCCGTTTCGCTTCAAAGGCGAATGTAGGAGTTAACCCTGGAGCGCTCCGCTGATCAGGCTGTACAAGAGGACGGACAAGACGATTACCGTGATGACTACGTAAGCGCGGTCGCCCTCCAACGCGAAACCGACCAGAGACACTGCGACGCGAGCGATCGGGGTAGCGATTAACAGAAGCAATCCAAGCTGAATAATGGAACGCGCCCGAAAATCGATTGCGCCGCCAATGATCTGACCGACTAATCGATCGACGCTCGGCTCGCCGTGAAAGCTGTGATGATCGGCGTACTCGTGGCCGTGCCTCGCAAGATAGTGCAAGCCCCCGACGAAAACGACTGCCCCTGAAATTACAACCCCAGCGCGCAACAATGTGCTCACCATCCGCTCAATCATCACGTCAGTAATCGCCGGCATCTTCATAGTTTGCCCATCGCTCCATTAACAATCATTTCGATCGCAATCAGTGACACCACAATCGCAAACACCTTCCGCAACAAGGGAACCGGAAGGCGCGCCAAGTACCGGGCGCCGATTATCGATCCTGAGAGAACGCCGAGCATCACCGGCATGGCGATCGCGGGGTCAACGTAGCCGCGGCTCAAGTAAACGCTCGCGCTCGCGGCGGCTGTTACGCCGATCATGAAGTTACTTGTGGCGGTTGAAACTTTGAAGGGAATTCGCATGGCTTGATCCATCGCAATTACTTTCAGAGAGCCTGATCCGATACCCAAGAGTCCCGAGATGATTCCCGCGCCGAACATAAGGCTAAACCCAGTTTTCACGCGATGTACAGTGTAGGGACACAACCCCTCGCTTGTCTGATAAGCAGCGTTAAAGGCTAAACGGTCCGCGAGCGGGTCAGGGGGAAGTGCCGCCGCCGCGTCTTTGTGGTGCCGGGTCGTTTGCCAAGCGGCTTGGAGCAATATAAGACCAAATAGGATGCTCAGATAACGAGCCGGAATATGTGTGCCTAGAAAGGCTCCCAGCAATGCACCCGACGTCGTGGCGATCTCGAGAAACATGCCGATGCGGATGTTCGAGAAGCCATCCCGGACATACGCGGCTGCAGCGCCAGAAGATGTGGCGATTACCGAGACCAGTGTGGCTCCGATTGCATACCGGAGATCGACACCCAGGAACAGCGCCAGAACCGGAGTCACAATGACGCCGCCACCCAGGCCAGTAAGTGAGCCTACAAATCCGGCAAGGAGAGCGGCGACGAAAACTATGGGAGTAAAGTCGGCAACCGTCATCGCTTGTGCTCGCGGGACCCAGGACCCGAGAGCTACGCTGTTCCTTAGCATATATTCAGGAGTGATCATGAAGACACTGTTTTCCGGCTTGGCGGTGCTCAGCTTGAGCGTTGCGCAGCATACCACTCCGATTCAATCGCCGGAAGTTCATCCCGACGGACGTGTGACGTTTCGCTTCCGCGATCCGAACGCCCTGGCGGTATCAGCCCATCTTGAAGGGGCAAAACAACCTTTCTTGATGCAAAAGGACGGGCAAGGCGTGTGGAGTGTGACAACGGATCCGCTCGCTCCCGATCTCTACGGGTACTCGTTCGAAGCGGACGGCGTGGAACTGCTCGATCCTCTAAATTCCGTTATCAAACCCAATCTGCTCAGCCCTGCGAATGAGGTTCATGTGCCCGGCGCGTCCCCGCTTGCGTGGGAACTGACCGACATTCCACATGGCGTCGTACACCAACACTTCTATCGATCGACCGTAGTCGGCGACAATCGCGATTACTACGTGTACACTCCGCCTGGATACGATCCAAATGGCAAGGCCGTTTATCCCGTCCTCTACTTGCTGCACGGATACAGCGATGACGCAAGTGGCTGGACATCGGTCGGCAAAGCGAATCTGATTCTCGATTCATTGATTGACGATGGGAAAGCAAAGCCGATGATCGTCGTGATGCCTCTTGGTTACGGCGCTCCTGAAATTGTCCAGCGAACCCCGGTTTTCGCCCAGCCATTCCATAATCCAGTGCTCCGGGACAAGAACTTCAGTCAGTTTCGAAAAGCGCTTATCGAGGAAGTGATTCCAGCCGTCGAAAAAGCGTATAAGGTAGCGCCCGATCGGGAGTCTCGCGCCATTGCCGGCCTTTCGATGGGAGGCTCTGAATCTTTGCTGAGCGGACTGAATCGGCCCGACAAATTTGCATGGGTAGGAGCGTTCAGTTCGGGAGGGCTCGGGGACGATTTCGCCAGCGATTTCCCCCAACTCACCTCAGAAATCAATGCGCAACTCCGATTGCTGTGGATTGCTTGTGGCACGGATGACAGGCTGATCACGCTCAACCGGAATCTTGTCTCGTGGCTTGAGGGGAAAGGGATTCATCTTACTCAGATTGAAACACCGGGGATGCACTCCTGGATGGTATGGCGTCGCAATTTGATCAATTTCGCGCCGTTACTGTTTGGAAACACAGCAAAGAAATAAAAAGCCGAACGGCACGGGACCGTTCGGCCTCTTTTCTCGGAGCGATGGAAGTGCCCGAGGAAAACCTACTTATTCGCGCTCTCGGCGTGCGTATTAGAAGCAACCACGCCTTGATTCACTAGTACTTTCACTTCGACGCGGCGGTTCATCTTCCGGCCGGAGCGCGTCTTGTTGTCTTCGGCAGGGTGCGAGGTGCCCATTCCGGCGGGAGCCAGGATGCGATGCAGCGGGATATTGGCATCCTGCTGGAGATATTGAATGACCGCGGTGGCTCGTTGCTGGCTGAGAGACTGGTTGAGCGCTGCTTTTCCGCTGGAATCGGCGAAACCGGCAACTTCGATCATGTATCCCTTCTCGTTCAGTGCCTGTTGAGCCAATTCATCCAAATCCTTTTTCGCATCGGGGCTTAGAACTGCACTATTGATTTTGAAGTAGACGGTCTTCGAATACTTAGGCTCATAGTTATCGAGGTCCGACACCCGCTTATTTACCTCGGTAACGCCTTGGTTGGCTTGGTCGGCCTCGGTTTTCGCCTGCTCGGTTTGCACCTTAACCTGTCCGACCTGCTGCTGGGTCTGCTTTTCGGTGTCTTCCAACTGGCCTTGCCGATTCTCTATCTGTCCGGCGCGATTCTCAAGCTGTCCAGCGCGGTTCTCCAGAGTGCCGGTTCGCGCTTCAATGGGCGCAACGCGGGTATCAATTTGTCTTGAGGCACGCATGGAGTTTGGATCGAAAACAACCTTATCGGCAACCAACTCTCCTTTTTCGTTGCCTCTGCCGTGCGCTTCTACATGCAGGCCGGGAACAAGAGAGTTAGCGTCCATTCCGTTCTTCCCCCAGCCGAACATGCCGTGCTTCATTTGAATTTTTGTCGTCTTAGTCAGGTCAATGGTGCCGATTGCGTCATCATCGCCGCGAAGCTTCAGCGTGTTTCCATCTCGTGAAACAATTACGCCTTTGACTTTGGCTTCCTGATCGTTGGTGAAAACTCGTTCATTTGGCGTCACCATGCTGGAGGCAAGCGTCGCTGATAAGAACGCCATTGGCACAAGGGCCATCCATGCTTTCATGCTTCCCATAACTTGTAAGTGCCTCATCACTGAATTAGACGCGGACATCTTGTCCAGCGTAACCGTAAATGTACGCGCGAGTGAATGTTACTCCGGCGGTGTTAACTTCTGAGTTGAAGTCGTTGAGTTATCGATATTTAGGCGGCCGGTTTACCCTTGGCCGGTTCTCCGGGAGCGGGTTTCGGCGCGGGTTTCGGCGGCGGCAACGGCTTTCTGGGCAGCATCTCTGGCCGGTTTGCGGTCAGATAAACGAAGCTGGCAACAATAGTTGCGGCTTGCTTCAAATCATTCTCCGAAACATGGTCGTAAAGATCCATGTTCGAGTGGTGAGTGCGAGTCGAGTATTCGAGCTGATCCTGAATGAATTGAAAGCCGGGCAACCCAACGGCGTCGAAGCTGAGATGATCTGTCCCGCCGGTGTCGCGAATCGTCATCGCACCCGCTTCCATATCTTTGAAGGGTGCAAACCACTGTTCGAAGATCGGCCGGCACATATCGTTGCCTTGCAGGTAAATGCCGCGAATCTTGCCGCTTCCGTTATCAACGTTGAAATAGCCATCGAGTTTCGCATGCGCTTCAGTCAGCTTCATGGTCTCAGGGTCGCCGAAATGTTCCTTCACATAAGCCTTCGATCCCAGCAGACCTTCTTCCTCGCCGCCCCACAATGCGAGGCGGACCCTGCGGTCCATCTTCAGGTCCAATGTTTTGAGAAGCCGCATGGCCTCCATCATTACGGCGCTTCCTGCGGCGTTATCTGTGGCGCCCGTCCCGCCGTGCCAGGAATCGAGGTGGGCGCCTAACATGACGATCTCATCCTTTTTCTTCCCTCCAGGGATTTCCGCGACCACGTTGACTGAATCCTGCGGCGGAAGAATCTCGGTCTTTACGTCAAGCTCGAGCTTTACTGGAATGTTATGGGACAACAGCCGGTGAATGCGGTTGTAATGCTCGGGAGTTACCACAATGCTGGCGGGAGGCACGACGTCCTTTGGTTCGCGGTCGCCTCCCGACGAGCCGAAAACTGTGCCGCCGTCGCCGGCATACCCGTAAGTCAGAATGGCGGCCGGCTGTTCTGCAGTGAAGAATTCATTGATTTTCTTCCGCATGGCGCGAACTTGCTCCGGCGTCATATTCTGCCAGGGCAGCGGAAGCCGCGCCCGATACGCAGCCGCATTGCTGGGTTCGGCTTCGGGAAACTTCTCGGCTTCCTGCAACTCCGTATCGGTCCAGCGCGACGATAGCGGCTTTGTAGAAAGCTCCACCTCTCTAGGCTTCATGCTCAGCACTACTTTGCCCTTCAGCTTGCCCTTGTATTGCTGCATGTCCGCTTCGGTGTAAATTGGGGCGATCGTTGCTTCGGCGGTGATGAGTCCGTTTGTGGATCCGGTCCACGCCAGCGGAAACCCAATCAGAGGCTGATATTGAGGCTGGGCCATCGCGGCATAGAATTTGTCGACGCGCCAACTGCGTCCGAAAGGCCCCCACTTTTCGGTTCTGGCGGAGATGCCTAATTCAGAAAGCTGCTTCACAACCCAGTTCGCAGCCGTAAAGAAGTTTGGCGTATTCGTCAGGCGCGGGCCGTTCACGTCGGTCAAATAGAACAAGGTGTCCATTACCTTTGAGTGAACCCGTTCTTCCGCCCGGATGCGTTGAATGGTATATAGATCGACGTTCTCTGCTGCAATCAGGGCGAAGGGCAAAGCAAGGGCGCACATCGTGGCCCAGCACATGGCGCGTTTTCGGCTCAGCATAAGTCAAACAGGTTATCAGGAGAAAATAGAGGAGATGACTGAAAAAGCCACCTTTGGGGCGGGATGCTTCTGGGGTGTCGAGGCGACGTTCCGCGAGATCGATGGTGTGGTCGATGCCTCGGTGGGCTACGAAGGCGGGCATACGGCGAATCCAACCTATAAGGACGTGTGTACTGATGGCACGGGCCATGCCGAAGTGGTCCAGGTGGAATACGATCCGGCCAAGGTCAGTTACGATCAGCTCCTAGAAGTATTTTGGAAGGCACACGATCCGACTCAGGTGAACCGCCAAGGTCCGGATGTCGGCACGCAATATCGCAGCGTGATCTTCTTCCATACGCCCGAGCAAGAAAAAACGGCACGCGCATCTAAAACAGCGCTCGAGAATTCCGGCCGATTACGACGCGCGGTTGCCACGCAAATTGAGCCGGCGGGTACCTTCAACCGGGCCGAGGACTATCATCAGCAATACCTCGCGAAACGCGGGCTTCGGCACTGCCATATATGAGGTCAACGCGCGGCGCGCGAAGAAGTGATCAAGCAGTAATCGTGGTATTCGATATCCACCGTGCTCTCTCCGAAGAAAAAGGTGTGCGACACGGCATGGCTAAGTTCCGCGAGTGAAAATCCGTCAATTTCTGTGTATTGCCGGACAATTTGGGGGCGGCCTGCAAAAAAGGACGGACTGACGGGCGGCTTCCCCTCGATTTTGACGACCGTCATGTCCGATGCGTTTACCCATAACCGGCCCTGCAACAGATAAGGGCTCCTTCTCTTCGGAGACAGCTCGATCTCGATGCACAGCGTGCCGTTGACCCGTTCTTTCCCGAGCGGTTTCATGTCGTAATTGGCTGACGTGATGACAGCTTGCGCCCGGGCTTTCCCGCGGCTCAATTCGCTTTCTTCCTCGAGAAGACGATCCAGGGCGCGATTCAGGAGCGAAGGTCCGCTGCGCGATTGTACGCGATAGGTGATTCCTTGACCGCGTCTATATTGCGCTTGCACTCTTGCTTCGACCGGTCTGCTGAAGTGAGAGTTCTTGATCGTATAGTATTCAACGACAGTGTAACCGGCAAGGCGAGCTTCGCGCCACGATTCCGCCATGTCAATGCAGTGGATCGGATCCTCTTGGCGGTCTCGAGCGTCAGGTCCATTGCCCGCGCAAGTGCCAAGAATAAGCAGCAGGCTTGTTAAGCTGCTCGACGGCAGCAGGATCAGTTCGAGGGAGGAGCTTCTCAGTCGGCTGAACCTCGTAGACCGGAACGTGTATGAAAGACCCAGGTTCGGTTCATTTGTGTCCGTAAACTCATGTTAAAGCCTATACTCTATTTCTGAAAATCCACTGAAAATCAGTCCGCGAGTAACAGTACTCAAGGACGCGGCGAGCTCGCGAATCTGAGCTAGCATAAAAGAAGCGGAGACGTGCGTTGTCAACTCTAACTGTTGCGGATCTCACGACTACCCAGGCGCCGTTTATCGAACAGGCTCAGCATACGGGGCAGCTGTTCATTCATCAGCCGTATGAGCAGTATTCAGAACGGAATCACGAAGCGTGGCAGAGGCTCTATTCGCGTATGTTGCCACGTTGGGAGCGATACGCGAACGATGCCTTCCAACGCGGAATCCAGTCATTATGCCTGAATCCGAATGCCGTTCCGAAACTGGAAGACGTGAATCGGTTTTTGCAGCCTCTTACGGGTTTTCAGGCCAAGCCCGTCAGCGGTTACGTTCCGGCATTTCTGTTCTTTGATTGTTTGAGGAATCGCGAATTTCCGACCACCATTACAATCCGGGATTCGAAAACGCTTGAGTATTTGCCGGAACCGGATATATTTCACGACATCGCCGGGCACGTTCCGATGCACACTGACCCTGCGTTCGCGGAAACACTGGTGCGGTTCGGTGAGTGCGCGCACACTGCAGCCGACGTAGTTGATCGTATTTCGGATGTTCACGAACGAAGCACCGCGATGACGAGCATCATTCGAGCGATGGCTCGGTTTTTTTGGTTCACGGTTGAGTTTGGCTTGATGCGCTCGCGTGAAGGAATCTGCGTTTACGGAAGCGGGCTGCTCAGCAGCTATGGCGAGATTCAGCACTCTATTGAATCTCCCGAGGTTCAGCGTTATCCGATGCAGCTGGAGTGGGTCATCAATCAGGGTTTTGAAATTGACCACTATCAACCGTTGTTGTTCATTGTGAATTCGTTCGATCACCTGTATGAGTCGGTCCACCAGCTCGAGCGATGGATGAAAGAAGGAAAGCTCAACAACGTTGCTCCTGGCGAACCTACCGTGAATGAGACGGATCTGGAAAGTTTTCTTAACGCTTCTAAACAGTCTCGAGCTGATCGGTCCGGGCCGCCGTCTTAGGAACCGGAACGCCTGACCCATCGTCGCGCTGAGAATCGCTCTGCGTTTTCTTCTTGAAGTACTCGATGGTATTCGCCAGCCCTTCATCCAAGTGAATCATCGGCTCCCAACCTAAGACTCGTTTTGCTTTGCTGATATCGGGTCTGCGAATTTTCGGGTCATCTGAGGGAAGCGGCCGATACTCGATCCCTAGCTCGTTGCCAAAGAGAGCCTGAATGTGGTTCGCAAATTCGAGGATCGACATCTCTACTGGATTGCCGAGGTTCACCGGGTACCGCTCATCAGATTCGCTTAACAGCAGAAGGCCGGCAACCAGGTCCGAAACATAGCAGAAACTGCGGGTCTGCGAGCCGGCACCAAACACGGTCAGCTTCGCTCCTCTCAACGCCTGATCAATAAATGCAGGCACGACACGGCCATCGTTCAATGCCATTCGAGGCCCGTAGGTATTGAAAATGCGCGCAATATTCGTGCGTATGCGGTGCACCCGATGGTAAGCCATCGTGAGCGCTTCTGCATACCGCTTGCTTTCGTCATAACAAGAGCGCAGCCCGACTGGATTCACGTTGCCCCAATAGGTCTCTGATTGCGGGTGCTCGAGCGGGTCCCCGTAGCATTCGGAAGTGGAGGTCAGCAAAAACCGGGCGTTGTGCCGCCGCGCTAGATCGAGCATGTTGCGTGTTCCGGTCGACCCGGACTCCAAAGTTTCGATCGGGTGGTTTAGATAATCGACGGGGCTGGCAAGTGACGCCAAGTGAAAGACCCGATCGACATTACCAGGAATTTGTATGGGAACGCAGACGTCATGCTCGATGAATTTGAAAGCTGCGCGATCAAAAAGGTGGCGGATATTTTCCACCTGCCCGGTGATCAAATTGTCCAGCGCAATGACTTCATGCCCTTGTTCGATCAGCCAATCGCAGAGGTGTGATCCAATGAAGCCAGCGGCTCCTGAAATGACATATCGCACGCCTCTTCATCCTACTAGAATCACGGCTCCTAGCACGTTTGAGGTGAGTTCTTTCTGATGGACGGCTATGGAGCCGTTGCGCTCAGGATACTGCTTGCTGCACTCATCGTAATCTCCCTTTGGCTCTTCTGGCGCCGATTCGGCGTGGTCGTACACCGTGTTCTGCGTGCGCGTCCCGACGCGGATTTCAAGCTGCACCCAATCGGCCGCCGCGTTTGGGACTTTTTCTGGGAGGTGCTGTGCCAGGCCAAGGTGATTCGCGAACGACCTTTGCCCGGTATCGCGCATGCCTTCGTATTCTGGGCCTTCTGCGCATTTGCACTCGTCTCTCTGAACCATCTTGCGATGGGTTTCGGCATTCCCTTCCTGAATTATCACGGCTGGTTCGGAGGCTTTTACTTTTGGTTTGCGTTTGTCTTTGCGGCGTTCTGCGCCGTTTCTATCGCGGGATTGGCGTTCCGGCGTTTTATCATTCGCCCCAGGTGGCTAGGCCCGCTCTCGTACGAATCCGGTACCATCGCTCTGCTCATATTCGTGCTCATGGTCACCTACATGCCTTCCTGGTGGGTTTCTGAAGGATCCAGCGCCGGTCGGCTGCTGTGGTGGATCCACACGCTGACGCTGCTTGCATTTCTTCCGCTCATTCCGCACACTAAGCATCTTCACCTGGTTCTTAGCCCCGTCACGATCTTCTTAGAACGGAATGGCTTCAGCCACATTCCTCCGCTTTCCGGAGATGAGGACTTCGGCCTGGTTTCCGGCAAAGACATCACTCAGATCACGGCTCTACAGGCCTATTCCTGCGTAGAGTGTGGCCGGTGCACCGAGCATTGTCCCGCCAACAACACGGGCAAGGAGCTCAATCCTAAACTGATCGCGCTTGGTGTGCGAGCGTACTTGAACGATTTCGGCGAAACTAACGAGACACCCATTCTCACCGCAACAGTCTCGCAAAAAGCCATATTTCAGTGCACTACCTGCGGCGCGTGTGAATATCAGTGCCCGGTCGGCATTCAGCACCTTCCGATGATCATCGGGCTGCGCCGCGGCGCAGTGAATACCGGCATGTGGGAAGACGATCACGGCACGAAGCTCTTCCTCAATCTGGAACGCAATGGCAATGCAATGGGCTTTTCGCAGGCTGAACGCGACAAGTTCGTGGCCAAGCAAGAGCTGCCGATATTTGATGGCTCGCAAGAATACTGTCTATGGCTGGGCTGCATGGGGGCATACGATCCGCGTGGCCGCGAGATTATCACTGCATTTGCGACGGTCATGAAGCACCTGGGCACGTCATTCGGTGTTCTCAAGAAGGAGCGCTGCAGCGGCGATCCTGTGCGCCGTCTGGGAAATGATCTCGTATTCGCGCAGCTTGCCGAAACAAACCTAGCGACATTCGAGCAGGCGGCCGTGAAGAAAATCGTTTCGATTTGCCCGCACTGCGTCCGTACGATCCAAGAGGACTGGCGCGAGTTCGGAGGGTCTGTTGAAATCGAACATCACAGCGAGTTCTTGGCGCGGCACATGGACAAACTCCCAGGCGCTGGTACCGGAGAGCGCGTGGTCTTTCACGATCCGTGCTACCTGGGGCGCTACCGCGGAATATACGAGGAGCCGCGGCAAGTGATCGCGAAAACGGCCACTGTGATCGATCCACCGCGCGCACGTCAGCGATCTTTCTGTTGCGGAGCCGGCGGAGGGCTCGTGTTCCTCGGGGAAGAAACGGGCGACCGCGTGAACGAAGCTCGAGTAAAAGAGTTGGTCGCAACAGGAGCCGATTCCATCGGCGCAGCCTGCCCTTTCTGCAACACTATGTTTCGGGATGCGCTTGCGAAATCGGAAAACCCACCGCGTCTTCTGGACATCGCGCAAATCGCCGCTGAGCAGATTCAGGGTAGAGACCCGGTCCGGAGTCATTCATGAACGACGCCGTCGCGGTCCTCCCACTCGACCTTTCCCGACTCACTGTCCTTTCCTGTGGCCACGGCGATCTGAAGTTCAAGTGAGCCGGGCGGCGTCGCGACATTTCACAACTTACACTAACTCCAGCCCGGTTCTCAACCCCGAAAAATTGGCTACCCATTCTCAGGATTTGAATTGGCGAAGCCTCAGTCGTGTGTCACAGGTTACGTTTCAGGCGATCCCATATTCGCTTTCAGCGCCGCGAAACAATGTTGGAATGCCAACACTGCCTCAATGAAGGTTTCGTCCGTTGTTGGTCGCCCGTATCCAAAACGGACGCTACATATCTGAAAAGTTAATTGACGCCTCGGGCTTGCTTCGGACGAAATTCAGCGTGTAATGATTGCGGTGCTCTGATTCTGCATGGCTTAAGCCGGCGCTGGTAGCAGGTAACGCGGTGCTCACGACCCGATTGGATACCGCCGTGCGCCTACAAAGCGAGGAGGATGCGCCATGCATCGAATTTGCAAGCTAGTAATCTTTATTACGCCCTTCGCCCTGCCGTCGTTCGCGGCCGCGCAGCAAAGCAGCGTAACAACCGAAACAGTATCGACACCGGATTCAAACGGGATTGCGCGGGTTGAGGGCATCCCTAGAGTTGTGCGGTTTACCGGTACACTTGCCCACGTGCAGCCGGGGACAAATATTAGCGTGCTGTTTTCGCTTTACGAAGAGCAGGAAGGGCAAACGGCACTGTGGCAGGAAGCCCAAAACGTACAGCCGGATTCACAAGGACGGTTCACGGTTCTACTGGGAAGCACACGAAAGGATGGGCTTCCGCTGGATGTGTTCGTCAATGGCAAGGCGCACTGGTTGGGGATGCAGGTGCAACCAGGGCAAGGCCAAGAAGCTCCATCGCAGCAACCATCAGATCAAGAACAGCGCGTGCTTCTGGTTGGCGTTCCGTACGCTCTGAAGGCGGCTGATGCGGACACTCTCGGCGGATTGCCGGCGTCGGCCTACATTCATACGAAGGCAGATCCAAAGACCGGGAAGTCTTTGCCTGGCAAGGATACAAATGAGAACGCGAATTCCAGTGACAACCCAGCGACGAATTCAGCCGCCGCTCTGAGCGGAACTGGAAGCACGAACTACATTCCAAAGTGGCTGAGTAGCAGTAGTCTTGGGAATTCTCTTCTGTACCAGACCAGCACAAGCATCGGTTTTGGAACGACGAGTCCCATTTCAAAGTTCGAGGTCGTCGGGACTTCGCCAGCCACAATGTTAGAGGGTTACAATTCTGCGACAAGCGGCAGCACCATTGGCGTTAACGGGGCAGTCAATAGCACGACTGGCACTGGCGTCTATGGAAAGGCATCTGCGACCAGTGGGGCCACTGTCGGCGTGCGCGGTACCGCCCTTAGCACCACTGGCACTGGTGTGGTTGGTTCGGACACGGCTACGAGCGGTGCTACGGCTGGTGTCGTTGGGCAAGTATCGAGTAAAACGGGTGTGGGTGGCGTGTTCAATAACACTGCTGGAGGCAAGATCCTGAGTGGCCGAAATAACGGTACGGAAGAGTTTTCGGTAGATGGAGGCGGGAACCTTACCGCCCTGGGAACTGTCAACGCTTCTGGAATTCCGGCTATTATGGCGTATTCAGACGGCGGGGACACCATTGTTGCTCACACATTTGATTCCTCAGCGATTCATGCCTACGGTGGTCAGTCTTACTCTACGGCTGCAATATCTGCTGATGGAGGTCAGGTTCCCGGTCTTATAGCCACGGCCAGTGATGGATGTGAATTTGGCCCTCCTTGTGTTGTACTATCGAGCCAAAGTAGCAGTAGCTCAGCCAATTGCGTGATGGATAGTTCAGGTAATCTCACTTGCACAGGCACAAAATCCGCTGCCGTAGACACGGCAAGCGGGCGTAAGTTAGCGCTTTATGCCGTGGAATCTCCGGAGAACTGGTTCGAAGATTTCGGATCCGCGAAATTAAGTTCTGGTGTGGGAAGTGTGAAGCTCGATCCGGTATTCGCGCAGACGGTGAATTCTGCGATGGATTATCACATTTTTCTCACGCCGAACGAAGATTGCAAGGGTCTCTATGTCTCGCGGAAAACACCGACGTCATTTGAAGTACATGAGCTTGGCGGCGGCGTATCCAACGTAAGTTTCGATTACCGGATTGTTGCGCGTCGAAAAGGATATGAAAGCGTTCGATTGGCCGATGTTACAGAGAAGATGAAAAAACGTGTGCCGATGGCGCGACCGACAAGAACAATAGCTGCTGTTCGCTAGTGAAGGTTGTATTAATGGCTACAACCTGCACTCTTGTCTGGTAGCGCTAAGGGGAATCGAACCCCTATTTGAGCCTTGAGAGGGCTCCGTCCTAACCGTTAGACGATAGCGCCATTTCGTGCGGAGCACTCTCAAGTATAACGAAGGCCAGCTGCCATTAAGAAACTCACAGCGCCGCCGGCATTGGTAGGCTACACTTCCCAAGCGCTTTCTCGATCAGCGCAACAGCTTCACTCTCGGGAACTGCCTTCGCGATCGAGGTTTCGAGCACGATCATGCTGCGAGCGCGCTCCAGCATTCGCTTTTCGCGAAACGACAGCGGCTTAGCCAGTTGGATCACCAGAAGCACCTTGAACACTTCAGCAATTTCAACCAGACTGCCCCCCTTCATCTTGTCCGAGTTCTCTTTGAACCGGTCCTTCCAGTCTTGAGGTGTGCAAGCAGCCCTACTCGCCGCGAGATAGGCCAAGACGCGGTTAATTTCGCTGCACTTGGTGACCTTCCGGAGCCCCACGTCGCCGACATGCGAAAAGGGCACCATTACGGTCATGCTGGTTGGGAAAAGCCGAAGAAGATAAAACCGCTCTTGACGGGCGCCGAAGGAACGCAAGCTGATGTTCTCAACGGTGCCTATGCCGTGGTTTGGGTAGACCACTTTCTCGCCGACCTGGAAACCCATTCGCCGGGACCTCTTTTCTGGGAAGACTCCCAGGTGAAGTGTAGAGCCAATCGAAATGTTAAACTGGCCTTAACTTTTCGTCAAGGATAAAAGATCGCGATCCCGGACTCGCGCACTCACTGCCCGCGGCGTGAATCCGACTGAACCCCACAGCGGCGCAGGCTCGTAGACTGTGCCATTGGCAACAACGCGTCGCGATTCGCGCCGGCCGGCCATGCAGCCGCCACTACCGCACCAGGGCTTCTGAAAAGCGACCAATAAAGAACAAAACGCCAACGAGAATCGGGGACGTGAGCCTCAGTTTTGTACTCCGGCCGGTGATGCGCTCGTGAGTGCCTTCAAATATAGGTAATAAAACTCCACGCCATCGTAAAACGAGCTCACCCGTATCCGCTCGTCCTTGCCGTGCGCTCGCACATCATCTGCATCGATCGCCACTCCGGAAATACCGTAGCTCGGGAGTCCAGCCGCCATTGTGTAAATGCTGTCCGACGCTCCCGTTTCCATCTCTGGCACAATCGGCGTACCTGGCCACATCTCGCCGGCCACCTGTTCGAGTGGCTTCATCACATCCGCGCGCACGGGCGGCGGAGCCAGTGCCTTACTGTCCGGCGCCTCGGCTACGGCCTTTCCCGTTGCAGGAATGACGTATTCCACCGTCACCTTCGGATCCGCGAAAATGCGCACGAGATCCTGCCGCACTTCTTCCCGCGAATGCCCCGGCAATATCCGGCAATTCACATTCGCTTCCGCTGTTTGAGGAAGCGCGTTATTTGCGTGGCCTGCACTCAATCGCGTAGCTACGCACGTTGTATGCATCGTAGAGTTGTAACGAGCGTCCGCCGAAAGGCGGGCAATCGCGTCCGCATCGGGCGGCGTGCGCAAAATCGCCCTCATATCATCTCCGGTCTTTTTGTCCACTACTGGCGCCATGCGTTCGAAATACGCCCGAGTCACCGCGTTCAGCTCGAACGGAAATGAGGAGTGCTGCAATCGTTCGAGCGCATCCGCAATGTGATAGATCGCATTATCCGGAACGGGCAGCGAACTGTGGCCCCCTGGGTTCCGCGATGTAAGCTCGAAGTCAGCATAGAGCTTTTCGGTCGCCTCCACATCGATGTCAACAGCTTTTCCGTGCTCGGTATTCACGTCGCCTGCATCCGGATTGAGTACGAAATCGGCATCTACCAAATCGCGATGGTTCTTGAGCAGCCAATCGACTCCGTTGGCCGTGCCGCCCTCTTCATCTGCCGTCAGAGCAAGAATAATGTCGCGGTCGGGCTTGAATCCCTCCCGCTTCAGCCGGATAAAAGTGGTCACCAAAATGGCATCGCTGTCTTTCATATCCTGCGTGCCCCGCCCGTAAAAGTAGCCATCCTTTTCTAGGAACTGAAAAGGATCGGTCGTCCAGTCCTCCCGGCGCGCTTCGACCACGTCCAAGTGGCAGATGATCAGAATCGGCTTCAGCCCGCCGGCACCCCTTCCCCGCAGCCGCGCGACCAAATTGCCCTTCCGCTCCGTCGGCCCGAGCACATTCAGGTCCTCTGCCGGAAACCCCGCATCGAGCAGCCGCTTCTCCATAGCACGTGCAGCGACAGTGGTACTTCCGGCAGAATCCGTGGTATTGATCTCGATCAGCTGCTTGAAAATATCCCGTGATAGCTCTCGCGTCGCATCGTCAAGGCGTGCTCCTTGCAATAGCGATCCGTACGCAATAAACGCGAATCCTACGCTGATTCTGAGAGTTCCCTTGTATTTGTGCAACCCTCAATTGTTGCATTCATTGCCTCCGAGCCGAAAGACGAGAATTTGTGCTACCGTAATCCACACGACCTGAGGAGACCGATTTTCATGACCTTTCGTAAACCCGCCATCGCAACGATTCTGGCCTGTGTCGCGGCCCCGTTTCTACACGCCGATTTTTCCTACGAGCAAACCACCAAAATCACCGGTGGCGCAATGGTAGGCATGATGAAATTTGCTGGCGCCTTCTCTAAGGACGCTCGTAAAGCGATGGATCCAATCAAATCCACCACTGCACTGCAAGGAAACCGAATGGTGCATCGGACAGCCGATTCGGCCAGCATCATCGATCTCGATAAAGAGACGATCACTACGGTCAATTACGCGAAAAAGACGTACTCTGTCGCCACCTTCGCGCAGATAAAGCAGGGAATGGAGGAGATGTCCCAGAAGATGCACGAGCAGAAAGCCAGCAGCACCGACCAGAACCCGAGCGGCAAGAACGAGAATGTCGACATGCACTTCGATGTAAAGGTGAATGACACGGGTCAATCGAAGGTGATCAACGGTAACAATGCGCACGAGATGATCATGACCATTACCATGCAAGGCACCGATGCAAAATCCGGCACGAAGGGCGGCCTTGACGTGACTACGGATATGTGGGTTGCTCCTCAGGTGGCGGGCTATCAGGAGGCACGCGACTTTTACCGCCGTATGAGCGAAAAGCTTGAATGGACCCCCGGAGCAAATCCGATTCTGATGAGCCGCCCCGACATGGCGCGAGCCATGGCTCAACTGTATAAGGAAGGCTCGAAGCTCGATGGCATGCCTGTCTACGAAACCATAAAAATGGGTGGGAAGATGGAAGGCACGGCTGATAACTCAGGATCGCAGTCATCCTCCGAATCACAGCCGGCAAAATCTTCGCAAGATTCCGCTCCGCCCCCAGCCTCCGTCAGCCAAGCCCTGGGCGCGGCACTCGGCAGCCGGTTTGGGGGATTCGGACGACACAAGAAGCAAGCCCAACAAGACGACTCCAACTCCACCGCGTCTACGTCTTCGAGCAATACGAGCACATCATCGAATGGGAACACGTCATCAGCCTCCGGATCGCTGGTCGAGATGACTACGGAAGTGCTCAGTTACTCAGCCACCGCGGACCCGTCACTCTTTGAAATTCCGTCCGGATTCTCTCAGGTTGAAAACGCCACGCCTTCCCGGCCTGCTCGGCAGTAGCTCGCGTTTGCACAGCCGTCTGAATCCCCCTGGCATTGATTCGTCCTGAGATGATTTCGGAAGAAAAACCAAGCGCCAGCCTTGCTCGGGAGAATTCCAGAGCGCTTCCACCTCTCGCAACGGGCCTCGCCTGATTTTGATCTTCAGGGGTTGTCCGCGGTCCACCTAGGAATAATGGACGACAACGCCCGGCGCGGAAAGCTGGGTTATTGCGGAACAAAACTGGACCCAATCACGTTGCACACTATGCCGGAGGGCATAAATGAATCGAGAATTGGCTCTGAAAATTGCCTTGGCGTTCGTAGGATTGCTCTTTTTGGCATTGGCTTATCCCTTGATGATATTTGTGCGGCAAGACCCTGCGTTGTCGATGATGTTGAGCATTTATGTCACGCTTGGCGTTTTCTTACTTCTCGCAATCCGCAACCCATTTGCGAGTCGCAGCCTAATTGCTTTTACAGCCTGGTCGGGCTTCGCTCACGCCGCCGTAATGGGCACGCAGGCATTGCGGAACATGATCTCACGTGGAGAACTGGTAGGTGTAGCGGTCCTCATCGTCATCGGCATAGTCTTGATCGCGCTGGCGCCATCAAAGCAGCCCCCAGCACCCGGCCTCACAGCGTAGTAACGTCTATCGACCGGTTAACGTGTGATTCATCATTCGATAGCCTGCGCGCTTATGGCCCAGTTGACGGCAGTAACTCCGGTTTCAAGCGATAAACGAGCGCGCGAATTATCGCGGACCGGGAAAGTAGAGATTACAAACGAAGAGGCACCCGCGGCCACCCAAAACCTTATCCCCGAATTTTCTAGACCTCACGCCAAATCCGCTAACCTCACTCACTCGACAAACACGGTACGCTCCTTTCGCGCGCACATCGCCGCGCAGAAAGGTTTTCATCCTTATGTCTACCGCAGCTCAAGCCGCAGCGAATCAATCCAACGGGGATAGCAATAGCGTGTGCTATTTCTGCTTCACCCGGTTTTGCGGAGGGGGATATGGGAGAGGAAAGAATAAAAATAGGAAGAACATTTCGGAGAACAGCAAGGCACGCTGCCCGCAGTGATCAGTAAACAATTTAAAGCTTCGGCTCAATACCTAGCACAAACTGTCGAAATCCTTCCAGATCCTCCGCTGAGCGTAGTCCGGCTTCGACCATTGCAGTGTGCCAGCTTAGGAGATTCTGTTGCGTCGTGCCGCTGCTCATGTGAGATATCCACAGCTCAAGCTCGTGGACAGTTATATCTCGTTTGCGGTTCGATAGTACGAGCGCCCATTGGACAAGTGATGAGGCAAGCTCGTTGTCAACAACGTCAAGTGGGGTTGACCAATGTGCGCCCCCGCAACAATCAGTGTAGAAACCGATCTGCTTGACCGCGTCGAAGCTGGCACGCTCGGACTCGGTCTTGTTGGTGAAGAAATCTCCGAATTGATCGAGACTTCTGTTCCCGGCGCGTACATAGTCTGGCATCAGCGCGAAGTAGTTTTTCGACGTATGCGAGCGATAGTCCCTCCAGCACAAATCGACTTCAGCTTGTGAAGTGGCGGTGAGGAGCCCTCGCAGTATCGGGCACTTACCGACTTCCTCGATCGAAAGTATGGCTAAAGATGCAGCGGTAGGGTAGCGCTCGGCATCCAGTAAACACTTCGCATCATCGGCAAGGCGCTTTGCATTTGATAGTGCTAGGTTCATGCCTTCAGCCACCTGCACCGGGGTGAGGCAACCGCTATACCGGCGCAAAACTCGTTTGCTCATTTGAGTGAATTAACTCATAATTGCTGTTGGTTCTTGTGTGCTCGTCTACAACCCTTCCCATTGTCCTTGTTTCCGTCATCACACATTGTTCTGCGCTTCTCGTTTATGAGGCGAATTAGGCGACGGTTAACGAAATGGCGCACGTCGAATCTGGCTATCGCTATCAGTGCGGTGGTTATTGCCGCCCGCCGATGAAGGACGGCGGCAGCGTGATATCACTTTATTTATCAAGGGCGAGGTAAGATGTTCGAGCAAATCAAGGAAGAAATCAAAGCTGACTATTATCAGCAGAATTTTCCTAACGACGGGCAGCGCTTTGTTGCATGGTATTTGCGGAACATCCATCTTTGCGACATGAACGAGACGCGAGACGATATCACAGACGGTGCGGACGACAAGCAGATAGACGCCATTGTCAAGGTCAAGTTGTGTGAATATGCGATTGCACCGCAGCTATTCAACTATTTCCAGATATGATCGAAATGCAGATTTGATCTCAAACCGGGGTTGCAAGCCTCTTTCACGCGAGTAACGTTCCGCCAGAACGTGCATCTTTTTCAGCTCCCTAGGCTCATCAGAATACACGAATGTGTGCGGCCCCACTTCGAGCCCTAGAAAAGTCAATTTAACTAAGTGTGCAATAATTGGGTCTACCTTTTCGGCTTCAATTCCAGCACGCGAAATATGCTGCCGAATGGCAGATTCCTCTAGAACCGCCGCGCTACCAACAAACTGAAGTAGCACAAGCTCAAGCTGCGGAATCGTAATGCCATTTTCAACCAAGATACTATCCACCGCGTAGAGCGAGTATTGTTTCTCTCCATCGAGGATATCCTTTTCCTCCACTCGATCATGCTTCCGATTTACGGCAAATGATACAGCCGACTTTACGAAGAAAACTATATCTCTTGGTCGGGACAGGATCCTACTTGCTAGGTACTCTCGTGTGGGAATGTGTTTTACCTGAGGGCAGAAGTACTTGTGCCACATTGTAGACGGATCGCTCTTACTTCCATGTGATGCGGTGTATCTCTCTTCGATGATACGGAGCAACAGTTCGGGATCGTCCCAACTCAATCGCGTATATGAAAGCTTGTCCGGCTCTCCAACAACAGCAGTGATGTGATCGAAGATGTCGCTCCTTAGAAAGATCGCACTATTGAAACGGACTGCCGACTTGACCTTTGTTTTTCGACGGAGCTCTTCTCCCACCCTATTTGCAGCGTTCAGAAGGCCAAGCAAGAATTCTGATAGCTTTTCTAAGTCGGCGCTTTTTGTCCACGGCTTGTCAAGGTTATCAACAAGAAGTATCACCTGATGCTTCCTACCGAGCAGCTCGTAAAGATGCACCCGAAGATTGGCTAGGGCTCCGCTGTGAAGTGCTTCTGAAATTCCCGAACGAAATTTTTCATGGGGATCGTCTGCGGCAACTTTGCTAAGAGTACTGACCACTCTTTCTAGGCGTACCGTGAACTCACCGGCAAAAGGGCTGTTTTGACCCTCAAGGAGTTCTAGCAGCTTCTGTGCGGCGTCGTCACCAAGCTGCCACAGGGCTGATTCCCTTATCTGGTTGGCCGCAGCATGTGCGATCTCCGTGTACAACATGTATTTCCATAAGCTCTCTAGAACGTAACCTTTGGAGTCTTGAGTTTTGTATGCTGAGAACAACCGGGCCAAACCTTCAATCTCGTACCCCACGGGCTTGATAAGCACGACCAATTTCTGGACGTCTGCGCCAATCACGGCGGCCGCCTTGATTAAATTGGAAGTCTTTCCTGTCCCCTTCCGCCCCACGAATATCGTGTGCCTACCGCTGATTACATCCATGTACGCTGTGGTTTCGACAAAATAGTCTTCGAGCTGCTGAGATTCATTTTCGGCCACGTAGTCCCCAAGCTGAAGATGGAAATGTTTAAGTTCCGTAGCAAGCTTAAGCACGTCAACGTAATCCCGTTTTGTCGACAGACCTTGAATTCCGCGCTTCAAAGCGATAGGTTGAAGCCATTGGTCGGTTTCTTTCGCAGCTTCTACTGGGGTGGTATAGTACCGCATTACGTCCCGATAGTCCATAGGTGCAAGCAGGTCGCTCTGCTCCGTCAACATTAGCGTCGGGATACCAAATCCACGCGCTAGTCCGCTTACAAGGGCATACCGAGGATTGTGCAGACGAAAGCCCTCTCTTGCCGGGCTTAGAAAGTGTGTCGCCAGTGCGATAGCTGCGTAAAGTTTCTGGGCGTACCAGTTCAGGGGCTGCACAGATGTTTCCCGAGGATCGTCAACGATCAACGGTACTTTTGAATCCTGGAGAACCCGTGTTACCCGCACGCTCGCTTCGGTATCGATCCTGCTCTTGAGATACACGAGGGCGTCTTGAACTTCTTTCGGCCCCAGCGAGGGCTCAATTGATTGCTTGAAAATAGTTTGCTCAATGCTCTTATCCGGCTTGTCTGCAAAGAATCGTTTAATTATTTGATCAACGTTCACGTAGGGAGAGTATCCAACCGTGGTAAGCATCCGAAGCTGATCAAATTCCTTCTTGGCATCTGTGTAGCTATCGTCCCGAATTAACCAAATTCTTTTATCGCGGGCAATCGCAAAGCCCAACTCGAACAATACGTTTGCATTAATGGTCGTTATGTCGGCGCAGAAGAAGTCTGATTCGTCAATAGCAGCGCAAATCTCGCCAATAATGTATTTTCCTCCGACTTGGAGTTCTTCCCAAGTTGTGATGTGTGCAGTTTGGTTCTTGTTGATGGAGTCTACCGCTGCATTGATAATCTCCGGAATGCTCGGAGGAGCCGCAGCATACGCAAAAAAACCTTTTGGGATCGAGAAAGTGGAAGCATCCGAGCTCCAGGTAAGCGTGTCAAACTCTTTTGGCATTACAGGATCACCGTGCAAGTAGCGTACCTCATGGGGTCCTGGCTCTGATCACGCACATGCACGAGCAAAGTCGGCGAAGTACAAACAAACAATTCGGGTCTATGGACCCGTGGAAAACATGAGCTGACGTAGTTGCGTCCATATGCACATGGGCCTTCATCTCGGACCAAGAATTGACTCCAGCGCCTTACGAAGTTTCGCGATCGTGCCCTTTCGGAGGCGAACGCCATTGAGTGCAGCCTTTACCGTGGTTTCACTGACCTTCGCCTCTCGCGATAATGGTCGAATCGTTGCCTGACTCATATCGAACGGGAGACTCTCATCTGTACTAAGCCGTGCCGTTTCGTTTGGCCGATATTCGACGACTTCGCTTTCGAGCAGGCTTATATCCTCGCCTTGTTCCCAACGCCGGTCGGTTTCTTTTCCGATATATCCGTAGTTTGCTGCTTCGACGGCGATTTGCGTTTAGTAATCCTTCTGTGCGCGCGTTTGTGAGCTGTCCATCTGGCCCGTTGTTCTTGGCTTCGCGCTGATACGGATACCTCGCGATGAAATCGCCGTACGTCTTGGCAAGTGCTTCGGACGGCAATCGGTGATCGGGTTTCGCCAAGCGGTACCTCTTCGCCTTCCTGGTATTTACATTCGGATCATGGATGTTGACAAAGGAGCTTTCCAGCCAGCGGGATGGGTTTGCTTGAAACGGCGTCACTCACGCTGCCGGAAGGGACTGATGCTTTGCTAAGGGCTTGTCGGCAATTCGGAAATTGAGCACTGCCCAGTCTCGGAGTACAGCCTCAACCTAATCCTCGGCAACTCCATCACACCGCCACCCAAAAGTTTATCTCCCGCATTTTCTACACCCCCCGCCGAATCCGCTGACCTCACTCAATCCAGAAACACGGTACGCTCCTTTCGCGCGGATCGCCCGCGCAGAAAAGGTTTCTCATCCTTATGTCTACTGCAGCTCAAGCCGCAGCGAATCAATCCAACGCTCAAAAGTCCACCGGATCGCGAACACCTGAAGGCAAAGCCATTGCCTCGCTAAACAATTTCCGCCATGGCTTCACTGGCGTTTTCAGAGTCCTGCAGTGGGAGAGTCAGGCGGAATTCGACATGCTCCACACCGCGCTGCGCGAGGAGCACCGCCCGTCAACGATCACGGAAACCGTCCTGGTCGACAAAATGGCGCAAGCCCTCTGGCTCAGCAAGCGCGCCGCCTGGATGCAGCATGAGATCTTCAATGCCGAAGAGCCCGGGTGTGACCGCCCCCAGCAGCTCGCGCTTTACATTCGCTATCAGACGACCAACGACCGTGCTTTCCACAGGTCCCTCAACGAGCTCCTAAGGCTCAGAGCCGAAAAGCGCAAACAGGAAATTGGGTTCGAATCGCAGTCCCTAAAACAGGCCGATCACACGCGCCGCGAAGCCGCTGAAAATCGCAAGCAGGAGCTGCACAAATGGTCCGTTTCACTCGCCGAAGCGAAGCTCGATCACCAACTCCTCCAGAATTCCACGGCAGCCCACCCGCAATCTCGAGCGCAGCAACCGGTGATCGCGGCCGAAAACGCCGCCTGATTCTCCACCACTCGCCTAACGCTCCACCAATGTAGTCGCGAAATCGCTATCCTACAAACAGCATTCATGAAAACTTGTGGCCTCGCTGTTCTCGCTTTCCTGACCTGCCTCTCTGCCCTTCCCCGCACGCTTTACGACTCATCCGCCGATTCGTCTTTCCGCTCCTGGGATGCGCTCCGCGGCACCGCTAACCGCGATGAAACAGTAACACGCGAGAACCGGCCGTCGCTTCGCATCGAGTCCACCGCCGCTGACGCTTATGTGCTTTCCGAGCCCCTTCAGCTCACGATCGGAAAGCGCTACTCGCTCACCGGTTGGATCAAGACCAATGCCCTTCGCGTGACTGATGCCGGACGCACGCCGGTCGCCGTGGGCGCCGCACTCAGCATGGCTTCGATGCCTTGGGACATGCACTCGGCCTCTGTCGGAGCCACTCACGATTGGACTCGCGTCCAGCTTGACTTCACGGCGACTCGCGAGCGCGACAACATCGTCCTGAATGTCGCCAATACCGGTTCATTTCAAGGCACCGCATGGTTTCAGGGTGTCAGTCTCGACGAAGCATCGCCCAAGACTGGTCTACCCAAACTCGCCTCGGTCCGTACCCTCGGCCCCGCGTATCGTTATCCGTCAGGCGGTTGGATCTATCTTCACATCGAAGGCAAACCTTATGACCGCGGATACCAGCACGGTTTCCTGATGGCCGATGAAATCACGTCCTATATGGCGCGCTGTGCCGCAGTCTTCGAAGGAGATCCCAAGCAAGCCTGGGCTCAAGGCCGCACCATGGCAAGCGCTCTCTTCCTCCGTGGTTACGACCAGGAAATCCTCGAAGAAATGCGCGGAATCGCGGATGGAGCAAACGCCGCCGGAGCCAAATTCGAAGATCGGCCCCTCGATCTTGTCGATATCGTCACGATCAATTCCTCTACCGAGATTTCAGATCTTCGCGAAGCATTGCAGCTCACGCCGACTGGACTCGAAGGCATCACCTTCAAGGCTCCCGACTGGAAAAAGCCCGTTCCCCCTCGCTACGAGTGGAGCAATGGACGTGTTCCGCCGAACGCCCGCTGCAGTGCTTTCGCCGCCACCGGAAAAGCCACGCGTGACGGAAAAATGGTGATTGGTCACATCACCATGTGGCCGTTGACTCTCGCCGAGCAGGTCAACGTAATGCTCGATGTGAAACCTGCGACGGGTCACCGCGTCCTCATGCAGTCCTATCCCGCGGGCATTCAGAGCGGAATGGATTGGTATCAGAACGACGCTGGTGTTGTCCTTAGCGAAACTACCATCCGCCAAAGTCCCTTCGACGTGACCGGCACGCCGGAGGCATATCGCGCCCGGCACGCCATTCAATACGGCACGAGCGTGCAGGAAGTCGCCAAGTACCTGCTCGACCGCAACAACGGCCTGTATACGAACGAATGGCTGATGGCCGATGCGAAGACGAATGAAATCGGCATGCTCGAGCTCGGCACTCATCGCACAAAGTTCTATCAAAGCTCTAAAAACGAGTGGTTCGGAGGCACTCAGGGCTTCTACTGGAGTTGCAACAACGCTAAGGATCTTAACGTTCGCCTCGAATACGCTCCCGATCCGAAGGGCACGCCGGAAGATCTGTCATTTTCGCCGGAGCCCAGAGACGTAAAGTGGGTTGAGCTCTTCAATAAATTCAAGGGCCAGATTGACGAGCAATTTGGCTTCCTGGCATTCCGCACCGCGCCCCTCGTGACCTCCGTTGCATTCGATTCGAAAATCACCAACTCAGATCTCGCCTCCCGTCAAATGCTATGGGCCGCTTTTGGCAAACCGAACGGCCGCGAATGGGTGCCTTCTGAATTTCAGAAGAAAAACTACTCCGGTAACGAAGGAATTTACTCATCTGGATACCGCGTATTCAACGCTACAGGCACCGACGCTCTTATGAACGAAGCAGCTGCCCGTATATCCGGCCACACCGCTCCTCAGAAGAAAGTGAAATCGGAATCCATCGACGCAAAGAAGCTCTGGAAAGGTTGGATCCTGCCTGCCACGCCTGCCGATACCTGGTTAACCGCGGGTTCAGCTACATATTATGAAGCGCTCACCTCGGAAGATCCGGACGAAACCTTAGAGTCGTATCGGACCGAGCTGCGCGGTCTCCAGCTCACGCACGATCGCCCCCTTTCTCACATGACTGGCGATCTCTCTTCCACCGCCTGGGCCACGATTACAGATCTAAAGGGCGCGTTGTTTCTCGCGGCGTTACGCAATGAGATAGGAACCGAAGCCTTTCTAGCCCTGATGAATTCATTTTTTGATGCCCATACCACCAAGACCGTGACTACAGCTGAATTTTTGGCCGCGTTGGATCAACATTGGAAGAATCCGCACGCTGAGTTGGTGTTCCGGTGGCTCAATCAGACCGGACTACCCGGCGCTGAGAACGGGCCTCTCTATCTGGCACGCATCAGCCAGGGAGATCTCGCGAATACCGTTATCGTCTACGGCACGGTAAGCGAGGCCGCAAGCAACCGCTATGCCGCGGAGCGCCTTCAGGCGAGTTTTCTCGATGCGTTCGAAAGTCGTGTGCCACTTGTACGGGATTACGACGCAACCGATGAACAACTGCGTTCGCATCACGTCGTCTTCGTCGGCCGGCCGGAAACCAATTCCATGCTCGCAAGCTGGGCTGGCCGCCTCGGTTTGTATTTCGACGCAAACACGTTCAGTGTTGGGAAAACCGAGCATGGCTCAGAAAACGACTCGCTCTTGTTCGCGGCCCCCAACCCGCTCGACCGCACGAAAAAAGTAGTTGTGGTCGCCGGAAATAGCGCTCTCGCAACGGTGCGCGCCGTTCAGCCTCGTCGTGAACGTGACATTACTCAGTACGCAATCTACAACCACGGCAAGCGGGTCGACTCCGGGTTTGTCGATTAGCTTATTCCAACGCGATCGCGACGGCGCCCGCGACCATCAACGCCCCACCGATCGCCTTACCCCAGGTGAGTTTCTCTCCTAAAAATAAGGCGCCAAAAAGTATCACGAGCGCGACGCTCAACTTATCAATTGGCGCGACACGCGATGCCGGCCCGACTTGAAGGGCGCGGAAATAGCACAGCCATGACAAACCCGTCGCAAATCCGGAAAGCACCAGAAACGTCCAAGTCCTGTTCGAGAGCACTTGAAAAGTTCCCGGCTGGCGAGCCGCATACGCGATCAGCCAAGTGAACGCAACCACCACGCTGGTGCGGATTGCCGTCGCCAGGTTCGCGTCAATTCCTTCCACCCCTAGCTTCGCCAGAATCGCCGTCGCAGCAGCAAAGAAAGCCGAAAGCAGAGACCAGGTCAGCCATGTCATTCCTTCAGTTTGCAAGACCCGCCGCTCCCTTCCTGCCTCGCCCGCGTGCCAGGATAGATGGAAGTGACAGGGGAGCAGCTCTACACTCGTGCCCAGAAGCAGCTCGAGCGCCTGAAAGTCGCGCAGGCGTTACAGCTTTTCGAGCAGGCCGAGCAAGCTCACTTCGATCCCGATTGCTGTGCCGCTGGACGCTGGGATTGTCACATGCTCTCCGGGAATTTCGAGCTGGCCTGGCAAGAGAGTGATTCGATCGCTGCCCGCGCCAAACCGGACCCGCATCGATTCTGGGATGGCCAACCGTTCGCAAACCGGAACGTTATGGTTCGATGTCTGCACGGCCTCGGAGACACCATTCAGTTTATTCGTTATGTGCCGATATTGCGCCAGCAAGCGCGAACTGTCACTATCGAAGCGCAGCCCACCCTCAAGTCATTGCTCGAGAAGGCGCGAATTGCTGATGCAGTGATTACATGGAGTGAACCGGAGCCGCTTTGGGATCAGCAGATCGAAGTCATCGAGCTTCCGCGTGCTTTCCGGACCACTCCCCAATCCATTCCGAACCACGTACCATATATCAAAGTTCCGGAGTATGCGCCGTCCCAATCGAACAAGAGCGCCGGGCCTTTGCGTATAGGTCTCGTATGGGGATCGAGCGCCTACAATCCCGAGCGCTCCATTCCGCTAGTGAAATTGGCAAGCCTGTTTGCGACACCTGGCGTTTGCTTCTTCAGCTTGCAAGCCGGACCGCAACGTGCTGAGCTGCGGCCCTGGTCGAATCGGATCACCAGCCTGTACAACGAATCCGCGTGCGTGCTCGCGATGGCCGAAACCCTTACCACCCTCGATTTGGTCATCACCGTAGACACGATGATGGCTCATCTAGCGGGAGCCATGGGGCGTCCCGTTTGGATTCTGCTTCCTCACAGGTGCGATTGGCGCTGGATGCTGAAACGCGACGACTCGCCCTGGTACCCCAGCATGCGTCTCTTCCGTCAAAAGCGTCCCGGAGACTGGGAGTCGGCCGTCGGGCAAGTGAAGCGAGCGTTGAACGCCATGATCAATCAGGCGAATGCTCGGGCTCAGCGCCGTTCGCAATCCCTGTCTCACGGTCTGCTCCCGCCCGCGGAACCCCGGGAAGCGTAAACAAGAACGTCGAACCTGAACCGACCTGAGATTCGACCCAAATCTTTCCCCCCGCGCGCGTTACGATTTTCTTGCACGTTGCGAGGCCAATCCCGCTTCCAGCTATCTCCGAGCCGTGCAGCCGCTGCATGGGCTGAAAAACCCGTTCAAGCGATTCGGGTGGAATGCCGATTCCGTTATCCTGTACTGCGATCAGCCATACCGATTCCTGGGGAGTTGCCGAAACCTTAATCACGGGGTGAACGTTAGGCCTTCTGTATTTGATCGCATTAGATAGCAGATTCTGAAAAAGCTGGGCCAATGGCTGCTGTTCAATCATCAACTCGGGAAGATCATCATAGCTAATAATCGCTTCCGAGCAACAACGTCCTTCAGCAGGTTATCCAATGCGATCGAGACCGCCGTCGCCGCCTGCGTTGTTGTCGATGATGCAATCGCGCTTCTTCCCACCCGTGCATGCGCCAACACTCCATCTACCAAGGCGCTCATTCCATGCAAGCCTTCGGAGATTTGCCTTAAGCACTCCTGTCCGCTCGCATCGAGGTCCCTGCCGTGCCGCATCGCAAGTAGATCCACGAGCCATTGAGTGCTTGTGATCGGCGCGCTGAGATCATGCGACGCAATTCGCGCAAATTCCTCGAGCTCTTCATTTGAGCGCTTAAGTTCTTCAGCCATTCGCTTCAGCCGTTCATTTGCATTCTCTAACTGCCGCTGCATTTCCAATCGGGCCGTCTCGGCATTCTTCCATTGCGTGACATCGCGCAGCACCTTCCCGAAACTGGTGAGTCTCCCGGTTGTGTCACGCAGGCCTACGGTAACGCCTTCGACAAGTATCCGTTCGCCATCTTTTTTCAACAGCCATCGCGTGTCGGACGATCGGCCATTCGTGGCGGCTTCTTTCAGTTCCTCTCGAGCGGTGCCTTTGCCTCTGTCTTCAGGTGTGAAGAGCAGTTCTGGACTGTATCCGATGAATTCGTCCGCTTTATATCCGAACGTCTGCTCGACGCCTGGATGCCAGGAGGTGAAATTCCCATCCGGATCGGACGTCACGATCACAAAGTCGGATAGCTGTGAAACAAGCAGTTCGAGGCAATCGCCCTTCGCCATAACGGAAGGATCCGGCAGGGCCTGGTCGTTCATAATCCCTCCAGAGCCGAAGCTCGTTCGTTGACACTGCGCACTAGAGGATCACCTTCGCCGAGCAAGATCTCACTTACCGAAGCCGGGGCAATCTCGAGTCGCAATATGTAATCGAGCGGCATCCCAAGCGACAGCATGAGCAGACATCGAATAACATCGCCGTGCGTCACAGCTGCAACTGTCGCGTCGGGATGTTCCACCTGTATGCCCGACAAGCTTCTCCAGGCACGTTGCTGAACATCCGTCAGCGATTCCCCGCCGGGCGCTCGCGTGATTGACCGAAGCCGGTTGAAATGCCGCCACTCCTCGCATCCATTCAGATCCGCAAACGGCTTCCCCTCCCAATCCCCGAACTGGAGCTCATTCAGTCCCTCCTCGGTGGTCACACTGAGACCTTGCGGATCGCCAATCCACCGCGCTGTTTCAAGCGCGCGCTCGAGCGGACTGGAAACAAGCGCATCGAGCTTGTATCGTGACCTCAGAAAATCTCCTGTTATTTGCGCCTCCCTGCGTCCTTGCTCGTTCAAGCGAATTCCAGGCATCCGCCCATACAGCACCCGCCCCATCAGATCGGTGCTGCCGTGCCGGATGAGTAGAATACGAGTCATATTGGCCCCAAAACTCACTGCCCACGAGATCCAGACCAGAGTGCGGGAGCTAGGTCCATGGTTTCACAACCTTTCTTTGGCGGGCATACAGACAGCACCAGATCACTTCCTAGGTGACTATCCTTCTTCTAAATGGCATAACTTCGAGCACGCTATTCCGAAAGACTTAACCGGAATGACCGTGCTCGACATCGGTTGCAACGCCGGATTTTATTCCATTCAGATGAAAATGCGCGGCGCCAAGCGGGTCCTGGGTATTGATCACGATAACGACTATCTCGAGCAGGCACGCTTTGCCGCAAAAGTGCTTGACCTGGACATCTCTTTCGACTTGCTATCCGTCTACAAAGTCGCTCAGCTCCAAGAGCATTTCGATCTGGTGCTCTTCATGGGCGTGTTTTATCACCTGCGGCATCCGCTTCTCGCACTCGATTTGCTTCGCCGTCATGTTACGAGGGACTGGTTTATTTTTCAATCTATGCTCAGAGGCAGCCGCACCGTACCTGAAATTGCCGAGGATTATCCCTTTTCCGAGCAAGCCGTATTCGATAAACCCGGTTTCCCCAAATTGCACTTTGTTGAAAACAAGTATTCGCAGGATCCAACGAACTGGTGGATTCCAAATCGCGCTTGTGCTGAAGCAGTGTTGCGCAGCGCCGGCTTTCGAATTGAGAGCATGCCTGAGCCCGAGGTTTTTGTCTGCCGGTGCGACCAGCAAGCTTACTTGCATCCGCTCCCGTTGGAGGTGCTCGAGTAATTCATATGGTCGAAGCGGTCATGCTCTGGAACGAGCCCAACAATCTTTCACACTGGGATTTTGAGGTGGATCGCGATTGGTCTGCCTACGCTCGCATGGTCAAGCTCGCGTCTACTGCCGTACAGGCAGAGAATCCCAGACTCACGAAGGTTTTGGGTGGCATTTCCCCCATTGATCCGGCTTTTGTCATCCGCATGCACGACCTCGGAGCCCTCCAGCAAGTGGATGCCGTCGCCGTTCACGGCTTCCCGCTCGACTGGAATCACTGGACCATACACGAATGGCCCTGCAAACTAGCCGAGATTCAAGCGGTCACGACCAAGCCCGTCTGGGTCTCTGAGGTGGGTGCATCCTCGTTTGGAGCGGAAGAAGTACAGGAGTTTGGGTTAACCAAAACCGCCGAACTTCTCCTCCCGCAGCTGGATCACGTCTATTGGTACAGTCTCTTTGATTTGCCGCGCGCTTGGCCCGCCACCACGCGCCATCGCGAGAGCGAAGGCTCTTCCTACTATCGCCATTTTTATATGGGTCTCTTCCGCGAGGATGGTACCGCGAAACTGGCCTTGCGTCATTTTTCGAAGTACACCCCTTCGCTCGGAATTTGCCAATGGTTCCATTTTGAGGATCACCGTTTAGACAAGGCAGTCGAAGCTCTTCGCGATTTAGGGGTGAAAAAGCTGCGAACTGGTCTCAGTTGGGCCGATTTTGATCGCCCGAATGCACAGGAATGGTTTGACTACCAAATGCGCTGCCTTGAGCCTTTCGAAGTAACCGTGACCTTCTGCTTCACTCCCGAGCGCTGCGGCGTTCGCCCCCACCACACCAGTCCTCCCCAAAATCCGGAAGAGTACGCGGAATTTTGTGGTGCCATGACAAGGCGTTACGCATCTTAAGATATGCGCAAAACGCGGTTTCTATCTGCCCTGCTGTTGTTCGCTGCTGCGCCTCTCGCGGCACAGAATGGCTCCCCGGCGTGGAAGCAGGTTTTACTCGAGCGGCTCCCTCTCTACGGTCACCGGAACTGGATCGTAGTCGCCGATTCAGCCTACCCGGCGCAATCCCGGCCCGGCATCGAGACGATCGTGTCGAACGCCGATCACATCCAGGTGCTTCAGCAAGTGCTCGATTCTCTCTCTGCGTCTCCGCATGTGCGCCCCATTGTGTATACCGATCGGGAGTTGAAGTTCATCCCAGAAAAAGATGCTCCCGGCATTTCGGCCTATCGCCAGCAGCTCACTCTCATCCTGCGCAACCGTCCAGTGAACTCCATTGCACATGAGCAGATCATCGCAAAACTCGATCAGGTCAGCCAAACCTTCCGCGTCCTGATTATCAAGACGAATCTGACGATCCCGTATACGTCGGTTTTCTTCCAGCTCGACTGCGCCTACTGGAACGCCGATGCTGAACGAAAACTCCGCACCGCTATGGCCTCGCACTCGACGCATTGATAATGAAATTTAGGAGCGTAACAAATCGATTCCATCGTGAGCCGTATGGACTGCGCCATTGCTAATCACCAGTTCGAGAGGGTCCGTTTCTTTGCCGAGGCCGAGCGCCGGGCGCGTGAAAAGCTATGCCTTTTAGGCGAAAAGAACCATTCGGAAAACTGGCACCACTCATCGGCGTTCACCGCCTCGCAAACGAGTCTTTCTGAACAATCTCAGTAACTTACCTTCGGTTTTTTCATCTTCGCTGCCCTTCCGAACCCTTCGCATGCTACGGTGTAGCCGCGTTCGGATCCGCAGCTGAATGGCTTCGTTTCGCAAAAACAACCAACTGCCCCACCCCGCTCACACGGACAGGTATATGGGTTTCTGGCCTTAGCGGATATCTATTAGCCCCATTTGCTTTTCCGGGTGTGGTACAAACAAGGCAGCTACAAAGGGCCTGGTTTGAGAGTGACTGGAACGTTGCACATGGCTTTATAACCATGACAACCGGCGAAAATGCTGGCTCGGAAAGCATTTCTGCCGTTTCGATGAACGTCATACGCCTCAACATGGACACCAACAATCCCTACATAAAAGGACTAAACGAACAATGAAAGGAACCGTTCTTATAACGGGCGGTGCTGGCTTCATCGGCTCGCACCTTGCTTCGGACCTGTTACGAGCCGGCTACCATGTACGTGTTCTCGATAGCCTGATCGCCCAGGTGCACGGCCCACGCCCGGAAAGGCCTGCGTACCTGCACAAAAACGCCGAACTGATCGTTGGCGACGTACGCAATCCAGACATTCTCGATAAAGCTCTGGCTGGCGTTGAAGCGGTTTATCATTTCGTAGCGCTTGTCGGTGTCGGCCAAAGCATGTATCGCATCGCCGAGTACACGAGCGTCAATAATTTAGGCACGGCCACACTTCTCGAGCGATTAGTAAAGCACCGGGTGAATAAGCTCATCGTCGCCTCGAGTATGAGCGTCTATGGCGAGGGGCGCTATATCACGCCGTCCGGCCAAGTTTACGATCATGCGGCACGCAGCACGACCCAATTAAAAGCGCACGAATGGGAGATGATCGCTCCCGACGGCTCCCAGCTTCGCCCGGTTTCCACTCCTGAAGACAAGCAGCCGTCGCTCGCTTCTGTTTACGCCCTTTCCAAGTACGATCAGGAACAAATGTGCCTGATGGTCGGAAGAGCCTATGGCGTCCCGACTGTCGCCATGCGATTCTTCAATGCCTACGGGCCGTACCAATCGCTCTCCAATCCTTATACGGGTGTACTCGCCATCTTCGCCTCCCGTCTTATGAACGGTCAACGACCCATCATCTTCGAGGATGGACAGCAGCTTCGCGATTTCGTCAGCGTCTACGATGTAGCGTGCGCCTGCCGTCTCGCGCTCGAGGTGGACCCAGCGCGAGATCTGGTCTTCAACGTCGGCAGCGGCCAAACCATTAGCGTCCGGGACGTGGCGAAATCATTGGCGAAAGTCATGGGCAAGAACATCGATCCCGAAGTCACCGGCAACTACCGCGTCGGCGACATTCGCCATTGTTTTCCGGATATCAGCCTCGCGCGCCGGGTGCTCGGCTACAAACCCGCCATGACTCTCGAAAACGGTATGCGCGACCTTGCCGCCTGGCTCGAGAAGCAAACGGCTCACGATCGATTTAACGAAATGCGCGAAGAGCTTACGGCGCGTGGGCTGGTCGTGTAAGAGGAAAATGGCGTGGAACGACCCCACATTCTCATCACTGGCGGCGCTGGTTTCATCGGCACGAATGTGGCCCGGCGCTATCTCGCCGAAAATCAGCCCGTTCACATCTTCGATAATCTCAGCCGTTCCGGCGTTGGGCAAAATATCACCGAATTGCAGCGCGACTTTCCCGGCCGCCTTCAATTTACCCAAGCCGACGTCCGCAACCGAAACGCAATCGAGAAAGCAGTTCAAGGCGCTCGCGCCATCTTTCATTTCGCCGCGCAAGTCGCCGTTACGACCAGTCTCGAAGACCCTCTCGCGGATCTCGAGACCAACCTGATGGGAACGCTGCACCTGCTCGAGGCCGTCCGGAATTCGGCAAACAGACCTCCTCTGCTTTTTACATCAACCAACAAAGTCTACGGCCGCCTCGCCTCCATTACCCTCCACGAATTACCCACCCGCCACGAGCCTCGCGATCCGTCGCTTGCTCGCTTAGGAGCCGGCGAAAATCAGCCGCTCGAATTCCTTTCCCCTTATGGCTGCTCCAAGGGCAGCGCGGATCAGTACGTTCTCGACTACGCTCGCTCGTTCGGCATCCAAGCCACCGTGTTTCGAATGAGTTGCATCTACGGACCCTATCAGTTAGGCTCGGAAGATCAGGGCTGGGTCGCCCACTTTCTGCGGCAGGCGCTCAAGGGCGAGCCGGTTACGATTTATGGGGACGGCAAGCAGGTTCGAGACCTCTTGTTCGTGGAAGACCTGATCGACGCCATGCGTTTGGTTCAAGACGATATGTCGATTGCGGCAGGGAATGTCTTCAACATAGGCGGCGGGACAGAAAACAGCTGTAGCCTCATCGAGCTAATCAAGCAATTAGAAGCGTTGACTGGGGCGCCCATCACGGTCGAGCATGGACCTGAGCGCCTCGCTGATCAGCGCTGGTTCGTCGCGGACACATCCAAAATTTATAATCTTCTCGGCTGGTCGCCCAAAACTAGCGTTCGCGATGGCCTGCGTGCGCTTCAGAACTGGTATTTGGCGCGTCCCTCGTTACTTGCCCAATCTGAGGTACAGGTGGCCTGATGCGCTTCGCTCTCATTAACCCGCCCTGGGATTTCGAAGGCAGTATCTATTTCGGCTGCCGCGAACCTCATCTTCCGCTGGAGTTCGGTTACTCCAAAGCTCTTCTCGAACAAGGCGGCCACGAAGTCCTGCTCATCGACGGGCATCTGGATAACCTCACTTACTCGCAAATTTTCGACCAAGTTACTGGCTTTGCTCCGGACATCATCGCTGTCACCACAGCCCCTACATATCTTTTCTGGCGTTGTGCGCCGCCCGAATTGCGAGTGCCGCAAGAGCTTTGCAATCGATTACGTCCGTTTCCCGCCAAGTTAGTGGTTGTCGGCCCTCATGCCTCAACAACTCCTCGCGCCGCGCTGAAGAAGCTGGATGCCGACATCGTTGTCCTCGGCGAATGCGAAGAAATTTTGCCTCAATTGGCAGGTGATCTTTCTGAAGTATCTTCCATCGCATACAGGGAGGGCGTCGACGTAGTAGTGCGTGGGCCGAACCGCGCCGCCGATATGAAACGTCTTCCGGCACTTAGCTGGTCGGATGCAGCGGTTTCCCTGCACAAGCATCATCACCACCGTTTCGATGCTGAGCCTCTCGGCCCTGGCGCTGAAATGGAGGCGTCCCGCGGTTGCCCCTATCACTGCACGTTCTGCGCGAAAGATAACTTCCGGAATAACTACAGGAAGCGTCCCCTCGAAGTAATTCTGCACGAAATAGACACGTTTGTTGCTCAAGGTGTCGAATATATCTACTTCATCGACGAAATCTTTCTTCCTGATTCCCAATTGCTATCGGCCTTAGCCGAACGCAAGCTCAAAATAGGAGTGCAAACCCGGATCGACCTCTGGAACGAAGATGCCATTTGTGCTCTCGCGCGCGCCGGCTGTGTTTCCGTCGAGGCGGGTGTAGAAAGCATTACCGAAGCGGGCCGCGCGTATCTCGACAAGAAATGTAAGTTATCGACGCATCAGCTTGCTCAGCGTCTGATATACGCCAAGAGTCTAGTGCCCTTCGTTCAAGCGAATTTACTCGCTATGACGGAAGACGACGCGGATGCAATTGAAAGCTGGCGTCAAAATCTGGAAACGCACGGGGTCTGGGCGAATAAGCCCGTCCCGCTGTTCCCGTATCCAGGCTCACCGGAATACACGAGAATGTGGGGGCCTGCGGATGATTTCGCGTGGGAGCGCGCGCATGAGGCTTACCTGAAGGGTTTCAATGCCTTCAGCGATATCCAGGAACAGCGGCCGCAGCCACTTGTCGAACTGGAAGCTTGGCATGCTCGCTAGCACGCCCACTCCCGATCTTCCCAAGCACTTAAGACTCTTAATGACGGCCGATGCCGCCGGTGGCGTCTGGCGATATTGCGTAGACTTGGCGGACACACTGAGTCGGCATGGCGCAGAACTGATGATTGCCACCATGGGACCGCGTCCGAGCGACACGCAACGTCGCGAGCTCTCTGCAATTCCTAATTTGACTCTTGTCGAAAGCGATTACTTCCTCGAATGGATGCCCAATCCCTGGGATGACGTTGACGCTTCGGGCAAGTGGCTTCTCCATCTGCAATCTTCATTCGACCCAGACGTTATTCATCTGAACGGCTACGCTCATGGCAGCCTGCCTTGGGCGAAGCCCGTCGTAGTTACCGCACACTCCTGCGTCTGCTCCTGGTGGCGAGCGGTTCACGGATGCGCGCCGGGACCGGAATGGGCGGAATACACGAGGCGTGTCGCTGCGAGGACTTGCGGCTTGCGATGCCGTCACAGCGCCCGCCGCTTACATGGCTGGCGAACTGCAAGCTATTTACGGAGTCAGCGCAGCCAAGATCCGCGTCATCCATAACTTCACGCGTCCTGCAGCGTCTGCGATCACTCAGAAACAGACGTTTCTATTGGCCGCGGGCAGGATGTGGGATGCTGCGAAAAATCTCGCATTGCTGGATCGGATCGCCCCCGAGCTCTACTGGGAACTACGCATTGCGGGGCCGGAATCGTCAGGTCACTCCGCGCGTTTTCTCGGCAACTTGGCCCATTCCGAACTTATGGACCAGATGAGCGCAGCCAGCATCTTCGTGCATCCGGCTCTATATGAGCCTTTCGGGTTATCCGTACTTGAGGCCGCGCGAGCGCGCTGTTGTCTCGTTTTATCCGACATTCCAAGCCTCCGTGAGCTTTGGAACGGTGCAGCGATATTTCTAAATCCCCGTGAGCCCGAATGCTGGATTCGCGAACTCAACCGCCTGACCCGCAATTACCAGGAACGTGAAATGCTCGGTCGGCTCGCTCATCTACATTCGAAGCGATATCGCGCCGACTCGTCCGTCCAGCAGTACTCGAATCTCTACGCGTCCCTCATAAGTTGTAACGCAGGAGTGGCTGCCTGACAATGCGGATCGCGCTGTTCTATCACTCGCTGGTTTCAGATTGGAATCACGGTAACGCTCATTTTCTACGGGGAGTTGCGTCTGAGTTGTTGGCCCGCGGCCACGAAATTAGAATTTTTGAGCCGGAAGACAGTTGGAGCCGGGCAAACCTGCTACATGATGCCGGCCCCTCTGCGGTCGAAAGTTTCTATCGCGCATTCCCGCATCTCCCCAGCACGACCTATTCCGTTGATCGCCTCGCCACTCCCGAATGGCTAAATGGTGTCGACCTCGTCCTTGTTCACGAGTGGAACGATCCAAAACTGATCTCTGCGATTGGTGAGCACCGGAAGCGGACCCCTGATCTTCGACTCTTTTTCCATGACACGCATCATCGTGCCGTCACTGCCGCGCACGAGCTTGCTCGCTTCGATCTCACCCACTATGACCGCATTCTCGCGTACGGCGCGTCTTTGAAAGAAGCGTATGTAAAACGGGGTTGGGGGAAACACGTATTCGTCTGGCATGAAGCGGCGGATGTCCGCACTTTTTATCCCCGCGAGTCCCATCAAGCGCTAGGCGAGGTCGTTTGGATTGGAAACTGGGGTGACGAAGAGCGCTCCGAAGAGCTGCGCGAGTACTTTATCCATCCCGTTGCCTCATCTACGTTGAGAGCTCAGGCGTACGGAGTCCGCTATCCGGAATCTGCCCTTCTCGAACTTGAAACCGCTTCAATCGGGTTCGGCGGCTGGCTCCCGAACTTTAAGGTTCCGGAGGTTTTCTCCAAATTCAGGGCCACGGTTCACGTACCCAGGCATCCATACACTGAAGCCTTGCCTGGTATTCCGACGATACGCCCGTTCGAAGCGCTTGCCTGCGGCATTCCGCTGGTCTCGGCACCTTGGCAGGACACCGAAGGATTGTTTCGCGTAGGGCAGGATTTCCTTATGGCTCGAAACGGATCTGAAATGCAAGAACATCTTCGGAATGTTCTCAACGACTCTGATCTCGCCGCGAACCTCTCTTCGAGCGGCCTTGAAACCATTCGCAGCCGCCACACTTGCTGGCATCGCGTTAATGAATTGCTGAACCTTTATGAAGCGATTCAGCCTAGCGGTCTCGAACACGAGTCGCAAATGTTCGCTGGAGTTGCACGATGAGAATCGCTTTCTGGGGTTCGAGTCTAGTCTCTGCCTACTGGAACGGTGCAGCTACCTATTACCGGGGCATCTTACGCGCACTGGCTCGCCTCGGCCATGACATTACTTTTTTCGAGCCCGATGCCTACAATCGCCAGCAGCATCGTGATATCGAAGATCCCGAGTGGGCACGGATTGTGGTCTACAACGCCGCGGATACGAACGAAGTGAACCGGCATCTCACCGCCTGCGCGCGCTTCGATGTCGTAGTGAAAGCCAGCGGCGTCGGCGTACTCGACGACTGTCTCGAGGCGTACGTGGCACGTATGCCTGAGTCGATTTGCAAAGTTTTTTGGGATGTAGACGCTCCTGCGACGCTCGAGCGCCTTGCATCAAATACAAATGATCCGTTCCATCAGGCGCTTCCGCGCTTTGACCTGGTCCTTACGTATGGCGGTGGCAAGCGCGTAACGGACGAATACCGCCGAACCGGTGCCCGGGAATGCTTCGCCATCTACAACGCATTTGACCCCGATGTTCATTTTGCTGTTCCCCTAGACACCCGTTTTGTTTGCGATCTTTGCTTCCTCGGCAACCGCCTGCCCGATCGTGAGGCTCGCGTCGAGGAGTTCTTTCTCAAGCCTGCGCATTTTGCTTCGGAAAAGCAATTTGTTCTTGGAGGTTGCGGCTGGTCGGACAAGCCCCTCCCCGCCAATGTGTCCTATGTAGGTCACGTCTATACAGCCGATCACAACGCGTTTAACTGTTCCGCCCACGCGGTGCTTAATATTAGCCGGGATAGCATGGCTCGCTACGGCTTTTCTCCCGCCACCCGTGTGTTTGAAGCCGCCGGGGCAGCGGCTTGCCTCATCACTGACGCTTGGGAAGGTATCGATTCCTTTCTTCAACCCGACGGGGAAATCCTTGTCGCGTATCGCGGCGAGGATGTAGCTCGAATTCTGCGTCAGATCACCCCCGAACGCGCGCGCTCCATTGGCCGCGCAGCGCGAAAGCGCGTACTCGCGGAGCATACCTATCAGCAGCGTGGAATGCTCGTTGAATCGATATTACGCGACCTTGTCTCATCGAATCCCGCTTTCGCGATGGAGACATCGGCGTGAAGGAATCCAATTTGAACTGCGTGTTCCTGGGGCTTTCGATCACTTCTAGTTGGGGTAACGGCCACGCGACTACGTATCGCGGATTGCTTAAAGAGCTTTCGAATCGGGGGTACACGGTAACGTTTCTCGAACGGGATGTGCCGTGGTATGCTTCGCACCGCGAGTTCGAGGAGCTGCAGTATTGCGCCGTAAAGCTTTACAGCAGTCTGGACGAGCTAAAAGATCGGTTCGCTGATCTGATTCGCAAAGCCGATATTGTCGTCGTCGGATCGTACGTTCCAGATGGAATTGCCGTGGGCGAGTGGGTCACCGCGACTGCAAGAGGGCTGACAGCGTTCTACGACATTGATACGCCAGTAACTCTCTCGAATTTGAAGAGCGGCCGGTGCGAATATCTTTCCCCCGCGCTGTGCCCCAAATACGACCTGTATCTCTCGTTCACCGGCGGTCCCACTCTCGATTTCATTGAACGGAACCTCGGCGCGCCTTGTGCTCGGGCTCTCTACTGTTCGGTAGATCCCGCCCTTTATTACCCGCAGACGGAAGCCGCGCGGTGGAATATTGCGTATCTCGGTACGTACGCTGCGGATCGGCAACCTGCGTTGGAACACTTGCTATTCCGGGTCGCCCGCGAGCATCCGCAGAGCCGGTTTATGGTTGCCGGGCCGCAATACCCTGATGACGTAAGCTGGCCGCCTAATGTTGAGCGCATCGAACATCTACCAGCAAGCGATCATCGAGCCTTTTACAACGCTCAAAGATTTACGCTCAATCTGACGCGCAGCGATATGATTCGCAGCGGGTATTCGCCCAGCGTCCGGCTATTCGAGGCAGGCGCCTGCGGCGTTCCGATTCTTACCGATGAGTGGCCCGGTCTAGAAAGCTTTTACAAGCCTTTGTCAGAAATACTTCCAGTGCGCAACAGCGCAGATGTGGTGTCCTACATGAAGATGTCCGACCAGGAACGCCTTCAAATCGCTGATCGGGCACGCCGGCGCACTCTGCGCTTCCATACGGCTGCGGTAAGAGCCCGCGAATTCGAAACGCACGTTAATGCATCCATCGAGCGGCTCTGTTCGTCCAATAAGCGTACGGCTTATTTCGTAGCGCGGTAAGCGCTAACGCCGTCTCTTTTATGAAAGCTATCTCGATTGTTGGAGTTATTTGCCTAGGAGTTGCTCCTGTATCTCTGCTTCAGGCACGCCAATCTACTCCCGGAGTGCCCGTGAGCATGGTCGTAACGCTTGAGCCGAAGCGTGGGAAAGCGATCCCTCCGATTGAACAGCAGGATCTGACGGTAAGCGAAGGAAATGATAAACGACCCATTACCGGGTTTGTACCCCTGCAAGGTGACCGCTCGCGGATGCAGCTTTTGTTACTGCTCGACGATTCTGCAGGTTCCAGTATCGATACCGAAATTCAAACCTTAAAGCAGTTTGTAACGTCTCTGCCCTCATCCACGGAAGTGGCCATCGGGTACATGCGGAACGGTATGACCCAGCTCACGCAGAATTTCACCGCCGATCACGCGGCCGCTGCGAATGCTGTACGAGTTGTGCTCGGGCCTGGAGGAGCCGACGTGAGTCCTTATGACTCGCTTTCCGATGCGATCAAGCGATGGCCGCAGGATCGAGCCGAGCGGCGCGAGGTCATTATGATCAGCAGCGGCATCGAAGGCCTGGGCGGCGGATATACGTCTGATAATCCATACGTCAATAAAGGGATTCAAGACGCGCAAAGAGCAGGTGTAATCGTGTATACGATCTATACTCCGGCCGCGGGACATTACGGCCACAGCTTCTGGAGAATCAATTGGGGGCAGAATTTCCTTTCACAACTATCTGATGAAACGGGTGGCGAGTCGTATTTTATCGGATTTGGCTCACCAGTTTCGTTCCAGCCCTTCCTCGAACAAATCCGAGATAAACAGAGCCATCAATTTCTTCTCACTTTCACGGCGCGCCCGGAACGCAAGGCGGGACTGCAGCGCGTCAAAGTGCGAGTGATCGAAAAAGATGCCGACGTAGCTGCTGCGGATCGGGTATTCGTGCCCGCGAGTTTATAGGCGAAACGTAATCGGGCCTCTTTCATCCCCAAGGTGAAAGAGGAACCCATGAGCGTCGAAACCAAAGAGCACGAATCGCAGACTACAGATCCACGAAAGCAGGGCCCTAAGCCTCCGTTCAAAGAACCGAAACAAGCGCCTCCCGGTCTCGAGAAAGACATGCGCCAGAAACCGGATCACGGCGAGGAGTCCTACAAAGGCTTGGGCCGGCTGAAAGATCGCAAGGCGTTGATCACCGGCGCGGATAGCGGCATCGGGCGGGCCGTCGCGCTAGCTTACGCCCGCGAAGGCGCGGACGTGCTGATCTCGTATTTAAACGAGGATGAAGACGCGAAAGAGACCGCACGCCTGGTGAAAGATGCAGGCCGCAAAGCAATCACAATGGCGGGCAGTATCGAAAGCGTTCAGCACTGCGAAATGCTGGTCAATCGAGCGTTCCATGATCTCGGCGGGCTCGACCTTCTGGTCAATAATGCAGCTTTTCAGATGACGCACGACTCGATCGAGGAGCTGAGTCCGGAAGAGTGGGACAAAACATTTCGGACCAATATCAGTGCCATGTTTTATCTGTGCCGTGCCGCACTGCCTCGTATGCGGGAAGGCAGCACCATCATCAACACCGCCTCCGTACAGGCTTACGAGCCAAGCCCGAACTTACTGGCGTACGCCAGCACCAAGGGAGCAATAGTTACGTTTACGAAGGCTCTCTCTGGACTGGCGATCAAGCAGGGTATACGGGTCAATGCAGTAGCTCCGGGACCGGTATGGACGCCGCTGATTCCGTCTACTATGCCGGAGGACAAGGTAAAGGAGTTCGGCAAAACCAATCCACAGCAGCGGCCCGCTCAGCCGGCAGAACTAGCCCCGATGTATGTCTTTCTCGCCTCTAATGAATCGCGGTTCATTACCGGTGGTGTTTTCGACGTGACCGGAGGAAAGATGCTTCCGTAATGCTGATGCTGGCCTAAAATACGAACACCCGGCCTGCCCTGGAGACGGCCGGGTGCTTGTGCATCCAAATTTGCTAGGAGTTAGTACGTGCTGGTTCCCCTCGTAACGGGTTTATCGGTTTTGGCGAAATCCGCAGAGGCTTCGCCAGTCGAAGAAACGTCCTCAGCTCCTGTTTCCTTCAACAGGTTCTTCGCCTTTCCGACCCAGTCACTGTTGTCGCAATGAACCGAAAGAAGAATGCCCCCTTCCTTAATCCGGCCTTCGTAGCGCTTCGCTTCGTACTCCGGGATGCCCATGCCGACGAGCGCGCCTACGATGCCTCCTACAATTCCACCCGAGCCGAGACCTGCCAGAGTGGCCATAATTGGACCCGCCGCAATGAACGGGCCAAGCCCTGGAATTGCCAAAGCCCCGACGCCGGCCAATAAGCCCAGCGTGCCTCCAATGGCGCCACCGGCGATTACGCCCGTAGTCGTCCCTTCAGGAGCTTTTGTGTGCTTCTCATGAGCGAAATCCTTGGTGCCGACGTTGTCTTGCAACAGCACCGAAATGTCTTCGTTGCGGAAGCCCTGAGCTATCAACCGATCCACCGCGTTTTCGGCCATTCCCCGGTTCGCGTAGATCCCGTATGCTGCTGTGTTTTTTCCTGCCATAGTCTTACTTTCCTCCTTCTTTAACGGTCAGCTCATTAGTCACGTTGCCTGCTCCCGCGACTTGAGTCGCTTTCTGCTCGATGCTGGTCTTCTCTTCGTCAGATTTGACCGGCCCTCGAAGTGTCACTTTCCCATCGCGTGCAACGATCTTGACGTTGTGTGCATAGGTCGAGAGTGATTTGTCCTTCACAATCTCGCGTCTGATTTGCTTTTCCAACTTCAGATCGCTTTTGGTGTTCTTGGCTTGATCCGCCGTTGGCTGCTCCTGCTTGTTCACCTTCGTGTTGTCGGGCTGCTGGTTCGCAGTGTCTGGCTGCTGGCCAAACGCCACGGACAGACCCGTTGCCAGCACGAGCGATGTCAGCAAAGCGTTGATTCTAATCATTCCTCCTCCATCTGTTTGGCAGGCGCTTTACGCCCCCGCAAGTGAGACTACCGGGAGGTCACACGGTGACGGCTTTTTCGATTAAACTGCGTTATTTTTGGATCCAACACACGTATGCCCAGACTCTCCCGATTTCTAGTACCCGGCTTATTCCTGGTTTCCGCTCTGGCTGCCCAGGATATGAGCATTATCAAAACTCTGAAATGGCGGCTGATCGGCCCGTTCCGGGGCGGCCGCGTTGTAGCGGTGTCAGGCGTGGATTCGCAGCCCCAACTCTATTATTTCGGCGCGACCGGGGGTGGCGTCTGGAGAACAACCAATGGAGGAATGGATTGGCAGCCTGCCTCGGACGGCCAGCCCTTCGGCACCGGTTCAGTGGGAGCAGTCGCGGTTTCGGAATCAGACCCTAATATCGTTTACGTGGGCATGGGGGAAACCGATATTCGCGGCAACGTCTCGCATGGCGACGGCATGTACAAATCGACAGATGCCGGCAAAACCTGGAAGCACATTGGGCTCGAGAATACGCGCCAAATCAGCCGCGTGCGTATCGACCCGAGGAACCCCGATATCGTCTACGTCGCAGCACTGGGACACGTGTGGGGACCGAATCCGGATCGCGGCATCTTCCGCACCAAAGACGGAGGCAAAACGTGGGAGAAGATTTTTTACCGCGGCCCGAAGGCGGGAGCCATCGATCTCACATTTGATCCGACAAACGCCAACGTTCTCTACGCGGGGTTCTGGGAAGTGTACCGCAATCCTTGGGATCTCGAAAGCGGCGGTCCTGGTAGCGGATTGTTTAAGTCGACAGATGGCGGAAACACTTGGTCTGAACTGACGCATAATCCCGGCCTGCCCAAAGGCACGATCGGAAACATAGGCGTCACTGTTTCCGCTGCTAATCCCGAGCGCGTCTGGGCGCAAATTGAAGCAGAGGATGGCGGCATTTTCCGGTCAGACGATGGCGGCAAAAACTGGGCCAAAGTGAATGAAGATCGCAAGCTGAGGCAGCGCGCCTGGTATTACAACCGCATTTATGCCGATCCGAAAGATCCCGACAGGATTTACGCCCTCAATGTGGGGTTCTTCCGCTCCGATGATGGGGGAAAAACATTTAATCCCATCAAAACGCCGCACGGGGATAATCATGACCTCTGGATTGCCCCAAGTAATCCGCAACGCATGATTGAGAGCAACGACGGCGGCGCAAATGTTTCTGTGAACGGCGGAAAAAGCTGGACGACCGAAAACAATCAGCCCACGGCTCAGTTCTATCGCGTCGCGTTAGACGATAATTTCCCGTATCACGTCTATGGAGCGCAGCAGGACAATTCGACGATCAAGATCGCGAGCCGCACTACAACAAGTGGAATCAGCGAGCGCGATTGGTACGACGTGGGGGGCGGCGAGAGCGGATGGATCGCGCCCTATCTGAGGGACACCAACATTGTGTTCGCGGGCTCTTATGACGGGCTAATCACGCGCTACAACCATCACGACGGACAAACACGCGACGTCACTGTTTGGCCTGATAATCCGATGGGTGCGGGCGCAGAAGCAATGAAATACCGCTTTCAATGGAATTTCCCATTACTGTTTTCCGTGCACAACCCAGACCTGCTCTTGGCCGGCGGAAACGTGCTGTTCTCCTCATCGGATCAGGGTCAGAGCTGGAAAGCAATCAGCCCCGATCTCACACGCAACGAAAAATCGAAGCAAAAGTCCTCCGGCGGCCCAATCACGAAAGACAACACGAGCATCGAGTATTACGACACCATATTCACGACTATAGAGTCGCCCGTAAAGCAAGGCTTGATTTGGGTGGGATCGGATGACGGATTGGTTCACCTGACCCGCGATGGCGGCGCGCATTGGGAGAACGTGACGCCAAAGAACATGCCGAAATGGATTCAAATCAATTCCATCGAGGCTTCGCCCTTTGATCCCGGCACGGCATACTTTGCGGCCACGATGTATAAGTTTGACGACAATCGCCCATTTCTGTTCAAGACGACGGACTACGGAAAGAGCTGGCGTCAGATCAATACCGGTATTCCCGAAACCACGTTTACTCGCGTGATCCGTGAAGATCCTAACAGGAAAGACCTGCTATATGCCGGAACCGAAACTGGTATTTACGTTTCCTTCGACGGAGGCGCGAAGTGGCAATCGCTGCAGCTGAATTTGCCTGTCGTACCGATCACGGATCTGGCGATACAAAAACGTGATCAGGAATTGGTTGCTGCCACACAGGGGCGTGCCTTCTGGATACTCGACGAACTTCCGCTGTTAGCTCAGCTGAAGGATGGAATCTCGCGAGCAGATGTACATCTGTTCGCGCCGAAAGCCGTCTATCGCACGCCTTCTGAGCACAGCTTTGAAGCGCCTCCAAACCAGGGAGCCAATCCCCCAAGCGGTGCAGTCGTCTATTACTGGCTTCACGACAAGCCGAAAGACGAAGTAACACTCGAGTTCCTGGATGCCACGGGGAAACTGGTGAAGAAATTCTCGAGCAAGGCTCCCGAGCATCCTCCCGAAGTCCAGGCTTCATCGGCCGAGCAGGAGGAAGAAGAGACTGGGCCGCGTGGGGCAAGCGGTGCCGATCGCGTACCCGCCGAGCAAGGCCTGAACCGCTTCGAATGGAATTTGTGTTATCCCGATGCGACCAAGTTTCCGGGAATGGTTCTATGGGCGGGAACGGTTCGGGGGCCGGTGGTAGTGCCAGGCGCTTATCAGGTTCGGCTCACCGTGAACGGAAGAGCGGAGACTCAAAAGTTCGAGATCAGGAAAGACCCTCGCGTCCCAACGACGCCGGAGCAGTATCTCGCGCAACTCCAACTCGAACAGCAAATGCGGGACAAGCTGAGCCAGACGAACGAAGCAATTATCCGCATTCGCGACGTCCGCAAGCAGATCGATGAGCTGACAGCACGCTTGAAATCGGCCGGTGACACTCCAAAATCTAAGCTCGTCATCGACCGGGCGAAAGCCCTTTCCGGCGAGCTGACCAACATCGAGGAAGCGCTGTATCAAACCAAGAACAAGGCCAGTGAAGACCCGCTCAATTTTCCGATTCGATTGAACAATAAGTTGGCAGCGCTGCTCGCGGATGTCGAGCAAGCCGACACACAGCCGACGGCATCACAGCAGCAGGTTTACGAAGATCTGGCGACAAGCATTAACGCGCAGATCAAAAAATTCACTCAGGTGATGGACTCGGGCGTGCCCGCATTCAATAAGTTCGTAAGAGAGCAGGATATCCCGGCGATCGCGGTTAAGGCTGCGGGTAGTTTATAGATTTCCGCGCCGCGCCTGTTCACGCTCGATCGCTTCGAAGAGTGCTTTGAAATTGCCCTTGCCGAAGCTGCGGCTGCCTTTGCGTTGGATGATTTCGTAGAACAGCGTGGGACGATCCTCGACAGGTTTTGTAAAGATCTGGAGCATGTATCCCTCGTCGTCGCGGTCGGCGAGTATGCCAAGCCGCGCCAGCTCATGCACCGGTTCATCGATCCGGCCGACCCTCGCGGTCAGCTCCTCGTAGTAGGTCGTCGGAATCGACAGAAACTCGACGCCTTGATCGCGCAGCTGAGTGACCGTCGAGATGATGTCGTGAGTCGCCATTGCAATGTGCTGCACGCCGGGACCGCCATAGAAATCAAGATACTCCTCAATCTGCGATTTGCGGCGGCCTTCCGCGGGCTCATTGATGGGAAATCGTATTCGTTCGTTGCCGTTCGTCATGACCTTGGACATCAACGCGGAATATTCAGTCGAGATGTCCTCGTCATCGAAATGCTTGAACATGCGGAAACCCATGACCCGCTCGTAAAACTCGACCCAGGTGTTCATCTGGCCCCAGCCGACGTTCCCAACCATATGATCGACATGCAATAGACCAGTCGGACGCGCGATGCGGTCAGGTCCGCCAACCTCGACAAACCCGGGAAGGAAAGGACCGTGGTAATGGCCGCGTTCTACAAAGGTATGAATCGTGTCGCCGTAGAGTGCAATCGAGGAAAGTCGTGCTTTCCCGTGCTCGTCTTCAATCGTGAACGGCGCTTGGACGCTGCGCGCGCCTCTCTTGGTAGTCTCTTCCCACGCCGATTGGGCATCATCTACCCAAAGCGCCATCGCCTTCACACCGTCGCCGTGGCGCATCACGTGACCGGCGATTTCGCCCGACGGCAGCAAAGGCGTCGTCAGCACGAATCGGATCTTGTCTTGCTGGAGCACGTAGGAAACGCGATCTCGCGTGCCGGTCTCCGGACCGCGATATGCAACGATACTGAAGCCCATTGAAGCCCGATAGAAATAGGCTGCCTGTTTGGCGTTACCGACATAGAACTCTACGTGATCCGTTCCGTGGATAGGAAGGAAATCTTCCTGAGTAGCCGTGACTTGTTCCGATTGTTCAGTGAGTTGTGGCATATTGATCTATCTCCAGTTCAGCACTAACGCGCTTGAGCGCCTCGACGCACAATTCGTTTTGGTCCTTCGTGCCAACCGAAATTCGAAGGCAGTTGGCGAGACCAGTCGCTTTGAGCGGCCGTACAATAACTCCGCAATGCAAAAGTCTCTCGAAGACCTGCTGCGCCAAATCTTCATTTTCGAAAACGGCCATTACGAAGTTCGCAATGGACGGCGCTACCGTGAATCCGAGATTCTCAAGTGAATGGGTCAAGAAAGCGAGTCCCCGGGCGTTGTTCTCAACAGATTTCTCGAGAAATTCACGATCCTCGAGAGCGCCCAGAGCAGCAGCTTCTCCTATTCCACTTGGTTCGAACGGCAGCTTGATCTTGAGCAGGACGGATATCAGGTCCTGGTGTGCGAATCCATAACCCACCCGCGCGCCCGCGAGGCCGTAGATTTTTGAAAATGTGCGAAGCGTGATGACGTTGTCGAACCTGTATTGCATCGAGTCGGGATAGGACGGCTCGTGCATTGCGAACTCGAAATACGCTTCATCGAGAATGATCAAAACGCGTTCCGGCACGCGGCGGTGGAAGCCCTCAAACTCCTGGCGAGTGAAGAATGTACCAGTCGGATTATTTGGGTTGGCAAGGTAGATCAGTTTCGTCCGCTCGGTAATCGCATCGGCCATCTTCGGCAGATCGTATCCCCAATTACGATAGGGCACAGTTCTGTAGGCAACTCCGCGGCTGCGAGCCAAGACTTGAAATCCGGAAAAAGCGGCATCCGTCGTAAGAACCTCATCCTCATCACAAAGGAACGTCCGGACTATGTTGGCCATGATGCCTTCGCTGCCCGCTCCTGCAATCACATTTTCGAGCTTGAGATTGAAGCGGTCGGCGAGTTTACGCCGTAATGCGAGTCCGCCGTCGGGATACCAGAACATCTCCGCTAATGCTCGCTGGGCGTATTCGATCGCGATCGGCGAAGTACCCAGCGGATTCTCGTTGGATGCGAGCTTCACAGCGTGCTCGACTCCGAATCGCTCCTTGACCTCTTCGGGATTTAGACCGGGCTCATAGGGCCGTAAAGCCAGAATGTGAGGAGGAACTAGAATTTGCTCAGGAACCAAATGGATGTGCTCCGTTGGATAAGCGGATATAATACTAGTATCTCAGCTTCGGAGAGCTTGATTTTATAATGTGCCCAGCTCGCGGCGAAAGAGCACCAAGGTCGCGAGATGAGTGAGTTTGCCTGGTTTCCTACCCCGGAGATTGTAGCGCGCTCGCAGCTCACAAAATTCCTTCACGCAACGTTCTCGCGAGATTTCGCCGAACTCCATCGACGCTCGATCAGAGATGTGCCCTGGTTCACCGACCAGGTCTTGCGCTTCCTGAATATCAAATTCGACGAGCCTTATACGTCTGTGCTTGATTTGTCGCGCGGGGTCGAATGGCCGCAATGGTGCGTGAACGGAAAGCTAAACATTACGGAGAGTTGTCTTAATCACGACGCTAGCCGGACTGCTGTCATTTGGGAAGGAGAATCAGGCGCAGTACGAAAAGTGACTTTCGGCGAGTTGCGGGAGCAGGTTGAACACGTTTCGGCCGGTCTCAAAGCCGTGGGCATCGGCAAGGGCGATACCGTCGGGATCTACATGCCGATGGTGCCCGAGACTGTCGTGGCTCTTTTATCGCTGGGCTGGATCGGCGCAATCGCGATTCCACTCTTTTCCGGTTACGGGCCGGGCGCAATCGAGACACGGCTGAACCATACAGGCGCGAAAGCCTTGATCACGTGCGAGAGTTTTCAACGTGCCGGAAAAAGGATCGACATGCTCCAAACCGCGAGATCGGCGCTGGCACGCTGCCCTCGAACCGAAAGGCTCATCGTCGTAGGCCAAGCTTCGTGGAGCGATCTTTTCGAGTGTGGAACGACAGATTACGAGCGAACAGGCGCGGAAGATGCGCTGATCGTCATCTTCTCTTCGGGTACGACAGGCGAGCCTAAGGGGATCGTTCACACGCATTGTAGTTTTCCCATCAAAGCCGCGCAGGATATTGCATTCAACATGGATGTAGGAGCGGGTGATCGCGTGTCGTGGGTCACGGACCTCGGGTGGATGATGGGACCTTGGCTGATCTATGGCACGCTTATTCGCGGGGGGACGGTTGCCTTATACGATGGCGCTCCGGACTATCCCGGCCCCGATCGATTGTGGAGTTTCAGCGCACGGCATGGCGTTAACGTGCTCGGGGTTTCACCGTCGCTTATTCGAAAATTAGCTGAGCATGGAAAGCCGCAGGCGGACGGGTGCGATCTTTCGATTCTTCGCGCTTTCGCCTCCTCGGGCGAGCCCTGGGATCCCGCTTCATGGTGGTGGTTGTTCGACCAAGCTGGCGGTAAACGGATTCCGATCATCAATTACTCGGGCGGAACCGAGATATCGGGCGGCATCCTGTCTAATCATTTGCTCGCGCCGATAAAACCGTGTGGATTCGCAGGGCCGTGCCTCGGCATTGATGCCGATATTGTGGACGACTCCGGTACTTCGATTCCCGGCGGCGTCGGAGAGCTTGCGATTCGCTGTCCCTGGATCGGGCAAGCCCGCGGGTTCTGGAACGATCCCGCCCGCTATCTGAAAACCTATTGGGAGCGTGTTCCAGGATTATGGATTCACGGCGACTGGGTGGAATGCGATGCCGACGGGCACTGGTTCATTCTTGGCCGCAGTGATGACACCCTGAAGGTGGGAGGAAAGCGTTTGGGACCCGCGGAGGTGGAATCGATTCTCGCCTCTTACCCTGGTGTGATTGAGGCAGCAGTCATTGGCATTCCCGATGAAAAAAAGGGAACAGCGATTGTAGGATTGTGCGTAGCCCGGGAAAGCGACGGACTCGCCGACGAGCTTCGCAATCACGTGGCGACCGAGCTTGGAAAGCCGCTCAAACCGGAACGCATCCATTTCGTATCCGCTCTACCGAAAACGAGAAACGGCAAAATTGTACGGCGCGCCATTCGTGCCGCGTATTTGCATCAGGATCCCGGGGATGTCACATCGCTTGAAAATCCAAGCGCCATGGACCAGATCCGACAGCTGACTGTATAGGAGGTTTACATGCCTGTTTATCACCGACTCGGGGAAATACCCTCGAAGAGGCATAAAGTTTATCGGAAGCCGTCCGGCGAACTGTACGCCGAAGAGCTCATGGGGAACATGGGATTCGTCGGGCCATCGTCACTGCTCTACCATATAGAGCGACCGACAGCGATCCGCGCTCTGCACACAATCAAAGAAATTCATTGGGACCCAGCGCCATGTGAACCGCTGCGCCATCGGCATTTCCGCACGAAGCAGCTGACGAAGTCGGGCGACGCGATCCTTGACCGCATTCCCCTGGTGTTCAACAACGATGTCTCGATGTCCATCGTTCGCCCTGCGAACGAAGTTTCTCAGTTTTATCGAAATGCACAGGGCGATGAGATTGTGTATATCAGCGAAGGCAAAGGCGCTCTCGAATCGCCGTTCGGCACTATCGAATTTAGCGAGGGTGATTACCTCGTGATTCCCCGCGGAATCCTGCATCGTTACCGGTTCACGTCGGAGAAACGCGTCTTGCTCATTATCGAGAGCGCCGGCTACGTCCGGCCGCCGAAGCGCTACCGCAATGAGTACGGGCAATTAATGGAATCGAGCCCATACTCAGAGCGCGATATACGCTGCCCGCAGAATCTCGAAACGCACGATGAGAAGGGCGAGTTTCGGCTGATTGTCAAGAAGGCGAACAGCCTGACGGAGATGATGCTCGCGTATCATCCGTTCGATGTTATCGGGTGGGATGGTTATTACTATCCGTGGGCCATCAACATTCATAACTTTGAGCCGCGGGTGGGACGCTTTCACCTGCCACCGCCTACGCATCAGATGTTTGACAGTGACGGTTTCGTCGTCTGCTCATTTTGCCCGCGCCCATACGACTTCGATCCAGAAGCAGTTCCAGCTCCCTATAACCATTCGAATGTCATGTCGGACGAAGTGCTGTACTATGCCAACTCGGAATTCATGAGCCGCAAGAGTATCGAGTACGGGTCGATTACGCTGCACCCGGATGGACTTGCGCACGGTCCCCAGCCCGGCCGTACAGAAGCTTCAATCGGCCAGAAGCAGACGAACGAGCTCGCTGTGATGATGGATACGTTCCGCGGGTTATACGTCAGCCATGAGGCGTGCGGCGTCGAAGACAAAGATTACTATTTATCGTGGCTGGAATCGTAGCTCCTGCACTTCGCGCTTTGCTCGACGGTCTGATCGACTACGCGGGCATGTTTCCGCCTGCACTGCTCGGACGCGACGACGCCGTCGCGAGGTATAGCTCGTACGGCAGCAGCGGGGACGCCTGGATACTTGGCCGGTTTGTCATTTCTGCGGCAGACCTCAATGACTTGCCAGCCGAGATTAACTATAGATTCGCGGTGTTGAGCAATGCGGATAACGCGCGCGCCGATTTGATCGAATCCAAAGTCATTATCTCGACCGGGAAGCCGACATACTGCGAGGTCCCGATTGGGAGTCTCGACGCAGTAAAGAAGGCTGGATCCTTCGCTAAGATTCGGACCGGTGGCGTTACGCCCCCTGCGATTCCTTCCCCTGAAGCTGTAGCGAATTACGTCGTTGCCTGCGCCGAGCGGAGATTAGCCTTCAAGGCTACAGCAGGATTACATCACCCAATTCGGTCAAAGCATCAGCTTACCTATGAGACGGATGCGCCCTCCGCGATGATGCATGGATTTATTAATGTTTTCCTCGCCGCTTGTTTCGCGTGGCACGGCGAGCGGCAAATTCGAGATATCCTCGCTGAAACGGACCCAACCGCTTTTCGATTCGACGGACGCGCACACTGGCGTGGCTCGTCGCTATCGAGGGAGGAGATCGAGGAAGCCCGCAACAATTTTGCGCATTCATTCGGCTCTTGTTCATTTGAGGAACCTATTCAAGAATTGCGGCGAATTGGATGGCTATGATCGATGAAACGCACGATCCGAAACTCAAGAGCTGGGTCGAATCGGCAAATGATGAGGGCTGCGACTTTCCAATACAGAACCTTCCTTTAGGTGTATATCGTTCTCGGAGCGATTCACGGCCTCACATCGGCACCGCGATTGGAAATTTCATTCTCGACGTGGGTGAGTGGCTGGAGAGCGAAACTCTGAACGACTATATGAGCTGGCGAGCACCGCAGCGCCACGATTTTCGCCGCAAGCTGAGCAAGGTTTTGGAGCGTGGCTCTCCGAAACGCGAATTGATCGCACAATCCGAGTGCGAAATGCTGATGCCCGCGAACATCGGCGATTACACGGATTTCTACGCCTCAATACACCACGCGCGCAATGTGGGCAGCATGTTCCGACCTGATAACCCATTACTGCCGAACTATACACACGTGCCTATCGCATATCATGGCCGGGCGTCCTCAATTGTTGTGAGCGGAACACCGGTTCGAAGGCCGGTCGGGCAGCTGGGCGAAGGCCAGTTCGGACCGTCCAAGAATCTGGATTACGAGCTCGAACTCGGCGCTTTCCTCGGGCCTGGAAACGACATGGGCGAGCCCATCCCGATTGCAGAAGCCGAGCAGCATATCGCGGGTGTGTGCTTGCTGAACGACTGGTCCGCCCGAGATATTCAGCGCTGGGAGTACCAGCCGCTCGGCCCATTTTTGGCCAAGAATTTCGGGACCTCGATTTCTCCCTGGTTAATTACGCTCGAAGCACTTGAGCCATTTCGTGCTGCTCCACCAGAGCATCAAGTTCCCGTGCTGCCGTATCTGCAAAGCCCGAATCCAAGTGCTTTCGACATTACGCTCGAGGTCTGGTTGCGTACCTCGGCGATGAAAGCTCCAATGCAGATCAGCCGTGGGTACTTCAAGGATTTGTATTGGACACTCGCCCAGATGGTCGCGCATCATACATCGAACGGCTGCCCGCTCCGTCCGGGCGACTTGATCGCAAGTGGAACAGTGTCAGGGCCCGACAAAGAGAATCGCGGCTGCTTGCTCGAACGCACTTGGCGCGGCAGTGAACCGCTCCAATTCCCGAGCGGGGAAAATCGCACGTTTCTCGAAGACGGCGATGAAGTGATCTTTAAAGGTTACTGCACACGAGAGGGGTACGCCAGAATTGGCCTGGGCACCTGCCACGGCGTGATTGAAACGGCTCGGGCGCTTGGGGGTTTTGGGGATTTGGGTTAAGCGCCCGGGTCGTTATGTACCTCTACAAACGCTGAGTATTGCCCGAAGGTTACTCCACAATGAATTTTTCTCAACCGATACCGAATCGGCCGTTGTCAGTCGAACATGCCTTCGAACAATACAGAGGAGAGATAGCGCTCGCCGGCATCCGGCAGAACCACTACGATCGTCTTGCCGGCCATTTCGGGCTCTTTGGCAACTTTGACGGCGGCTACTGCGGCAGCACCGCAGGAGATGCCGCTGATCAGCCCCTCTTCCTTCGCCAAACGACGCGCCATTTCGATAGATTCCTCATTGGTTACCAGTTCCACTCGATCCACGACAGATAGATCAAGCGTTCCCGGAATGAAGCCCGCGCCCAGCCCCTGAATTTTGTGCGGTCCGGGTTTAAGCTCTTCTTTCTTTAGGGCTTGTGTAATCACTGGGCTTGCAGTTGGCTCGACAGCGATCGCGAGCATGGGGTGCCTCTTTTCTTGTTTGATGTAGCGAGACACTCCAGTAATTGTTCCGCCCGTGCCCACACCGGAAACGAGGACATCAACGGTCCCCTCCGTGTCTTCCCAAATTTCTGGGCCCGTGGTCCTAAAGTGAATTTTCGGATTCGCCGGGTTGTTGAATTGCTGCGGGACGAAGTAATGTTCGGGATCAGAGGCACGGATTTCTTCGGCCTTTGCAATGGCGCCTTTCATACCGCTTGGACCTTCGGTCAAAATCAGGTTTGCTCCCAACACCTTCAGCACTTTGCGGCGCTCCATGGACATGGTTTCCGGCATCGTCAGTGTAATCGGATAACCGCGAGCCGCCGCGACGTATGCGAGCGCGATTCCGGTATTTCCGCTCGTAGGTTCCACGATCTCCTTGCCCGGCTTTAGCAGGCCTTTCTCTTCGGCATCCCAGATCATGGCGGATCCGATCCTGTCTTTAACGGAGAAAGCGGGATTCCGGCCCTCAATCTTCGCAAGCACAGTAGCCTTCGCGCCGTCTACGACCCGGTTAAGTTTGACCAGGGGTGTTCGGCCGATACTGAATGAAGCGTCTTGATAAAGCATTAATTTAAATCTCCCAGTTGGGCACGAACCGGGCATGTTTCTCCTGCCAAGCCCGTGCGAGGTCTACAAACGTTGTCTCATCGAGAACACCGGAAACGGCGCGGTCAACACGCTGCCAGATTTCTACGAAAGGATCGTTGCCGCGCGGTCGAGAGCCTCCTTTGACGTTCTCTACCGCCCTAAGTACCTCGCCCACCGTAATCGAATCAGGAGGGCGTGCAAGCAGATAGCCTCCCTCGGCGCCGCGCCGGGAATCAACAAACCCGTTTTGCTTCAATCCGGCGAGGATTAACTCCAAGAATTTCTGCGGAATCCGCTGCCGCTTTGCTATATCGGCGATTTTGATGGGGGGCATGGGCACTCCACTATCGCGCCCAGCGAGATACTGTGAAGCAAGATCGAAAACCGCCTTCAGCGCGTACTCGCTTTTAACCGAGATGTTCATCCTTTATCCAGTATCGATTCTACTTCCTCAAGCCGATCTGGATAGATATCTTCAGCATCTAAAAGCCTCTTTTTTAGTGTCGGATCAATAGCAAACCTATAAGATGGGGAAGCGAGTAATTTCCCCGTGAGGAGAAATTTTGTCGAGACAGCTTTTCGGAACTGACGGTATCCGCGGGATCGCGGGTGAACCGCCTCTGGACGCCAGAACAGCGCATGCGTTGGGTGTCGCACTCGGAACCTGGGCCCGCGAGGCGGCCGCGCATAGCACCAGCGAGCATTCAGCCGAGGTCCTGATCGGCATGGATACGCGGGAAAGCGGGCCCTGGCTTGCAGCTCAAGTCGCTGGCGGCCTTGCTGACTCTGGCGTGTTCTCCAGATTTGCCGGGGTTATCACGACGCCGGGCGTAGCCTATCTCACACGAACCGGTCCTTTTCTCGCCGGGGTGATGATTTCTGCTTCGCACAATCCGTACGAGGACAACGGTATCAAAGTGGTCAGCCATTCCGGCTACAAGCTTCCCGACGATATCGAAATTCGACTCGAAGGGCTAATGGCTGATTGGCTAAGAACGGACACGGAGCCCGTTTCAAAATCGCTTGAGGTGGATAGCGGGCTTCGAGACCGTTACATCGATTATTTGGCGAGTACGGTGAACGGTCCTTTGCCATTTCGACTTGTGATCGACTCTGCGAACGGCTCGGCTGCAGAACTTGCCCCCACTCTTTTCGAGCGGCTGGGCGCTACGGTCGAGTGGCTTGGAGCATCGCCTGACGGTCGAAATATCAATCTAAACTGCGGATCGCTGCACCTGGACGGTCTTCAGCGGCGGGTGATCGAGACTGGCGCCGATTTGGGCATCGCATTTGATGGCGATGCAGACCGCGCGCTGTTCGTCTCCGGTAACGGCAAGATTGTCGATGGAGACGCAGTGCTTTTCCTGGCTGGCTTGGCCTTGAAGCGTGCCGGTAGACTTGCCGGAAACGTTGTCGTGGCGACGATCATGTCGAACTTAGGTTTAGAGAAAGCCCTCGGAGTTTACGACATCCGGATGCTCCGGACTCCTGTGGGCGACAAGTATGTACTCGAGGAGATGCTGAAGCAGGGCGCGGTTCTCGGAGGCGAGCAATCGGGGCACGTGATCTTCTCGGAGTACGCGACTACAGGGGATGGAATGCTCACCGCATTACGCGTGCTGGAGGTGCTGCGCGACTCTGGTGAAACGCTAGATGCGTTGGCCGAGGAAGTGAAGACATTGCCCCAAAAGCTCGTAAATGTTCGGGTCAAGCACAAGCGACCGCTGTCGGAGTTGCATGGGGTTCAAGCCGAAATTCAGGCCGCCGAACGTGAGTTTGCCGGCAGCGGCCGCGTGGTGGTCCGTTTCTCAGGTACCGAGCCGCTGGCACGCGTCATGATCGAGGCGAAGTCCCATGAAGAAGTAGACCGGTGGAGTAGCCGCATCGCGGATGCGATCCGGACGGAATTGGGTGCCGCGGGGTAACCGCTAGCCGCTCTCACGTGCTACACTGCGAGTCGAATCAGTTCCTTCCCCCCTGTCGTCCTGCGGTCCAGGACATCTGGTCTTAATGGAACGTGCCGCCCGCCTCATCAAAAACAGTAGACTTTCTCGTGAAGTGCTGAGCGATGAGGATCTCGCGCGCGCCGCTTGGCCTTCAGCTGTCGGCAAAGCCATCGCGGCGCATACTTCGCGAATTAAGCTGGTCCGTACCACGCTAGTGGTTGAGGTTGAAGATGCTATCTGGCAGCAGCAGCTTTACCGTCTGACCCCGCAGATTCTGGATCGGATGCGCAAGCTCACAGGCAATGAAGCTTTCGAGGATATAGAGTTTAGAATCGCCGTTCCCCGGCGTCAGCCGGAGCGTGTTGAAACCGCTGAATCTTGCCGACTTACTAAAACCGCATCTGGCAGCTAGCAGGAACGGTGTCATGCGATCCTGATCTATTACTGTCGCCGCAATGGCGCAAACCGCAATAAGGCAATCCGTTGAAGTTAACCGATGAAGAGGTTCGCTATGTCGCAGATCTCGCGAATCTGCGCTTGACAGAGGAAGAGTTGGGCCGAATGGGTCACGACCTCGGCCAGATTTTGACGCACATCGATCAGCTGAACGAGCTCGAGACTGTCGGCATTGAGCCAATGGCTCAAGTTCTATTTGACGAAGATGAAATCGCGACTCTTCGCGAGGACGTGCCGCGCACGACACTCGGTAATCAGTGTGCACTGGCCAACGCGGCTGCAAAGGGCGCGGGCTACTTCAAAGTGCCGAGGGTAATCGAAAAGTGAAGCCTCTCGATTCCGTCGATTACCTAACTGTTTCTGCGATCCAACAGGGCCTCGCGCGCCGGGATTTCAGCGCAACGGAGTTAGCCAAGAGTGCGCTCTCGTTTGCGGAAAAGAAAAACCCGATTACAAATGCCTATCTAACGTTCTCTCCGGAACGTGCTTTGGCGACAGCCGCGACGGTGGACGCCCGAATCGCGAAGGGCGAGTATGCGGGAAGTTTGGCGGGTGTGCCCGTCGCGATCAAAGACGTGATCGTCACAAAAAACCTGCGCACGACCTGCGGGTCTCGTATCCTCGAGCACTACGTTCCGCCGTACGACGCGACGGCTGTTTTTCGCCTGGAGTCAGAAGGCGCAGTCATCATCGGGAAGACCAACTGCGACGAATTTGCCATGGGATCGTCCAATGAAAACTCGGCGTTTGGCCCGGTTCGCAACCCGAAGGCGCTGGATCGCGTATCGGGGGGCTCGAGCGGAGGTTCAGCAGCAGTGATAGCGCAAGGCACGGCGGTGGTTGCGCTCGGTTCCGATACGGGCGGCTCTATTCGCCAACCTGCCAGCTTCTGCGGCGTCGTCGGTGTCACCCCGACGTATGGCAGGGTCTCGCGCCATGGCTTGACCGCGTTCGCTAGCTCTCTCGATCACATAGGACCGCTTGCCCGAAACGTACAGGATGCAGCCACCGTTCTGCGCGTCATTGCGGGACGCGACGAGCTCGATTCGACTTCCGCATTCGCTCCCGTGGACGACTATCACGCACTGATGAAGCACTCTGTCGAAGGTCTCAAGCTCGGATTGCCCAAAGAATACTTCGACAGCCTTGGTTCGGAGACGGGCGATGTCGTAATGACCGCGATAAGGCAATTGGAGAAGCTTGGCTGCGAAATACGTGGAATCAGCCTGCCTCACACGAAATATGCGCTTTCGTGTTACTACATCATCGCCACCGCGGAAGCCAGCTCCAATCTCGCTCGCTACGATGGGGTTCGCTACACAACCCGCAACGACGGCGAGACGCTCTCAGATATGTACCGCAATACGCGCGGCTGCGGTTTCGGAGCCGAGGTAAAGCGCCGCATCATGCTCGGCACCTATGTCTTGAGCGCGGGTTATTACGAAGCCTACTATTGCAAGGCTCAACAGGTCCGCACGCTCATTACGCGAGATTTCAACAAAGCTTTCGAAGAAGTGGATGCCATTATTACCCCTGTATCTCCTGTCCCGGCATTCAAGATCGGCGCCAAGGTTGATGATCCGCTCGCTATGTACCTATCCGACGTCTATACCTTGACGGGCGATCTGTCGGGCGTGCCTTGTATGAGTGTTCCGTGCGGCGAATCTGCGAAAGGCTTGCCCATTGGTCTTCAAATTTTTACGAAGCATTTCGATGAAGCGACTATGTTTCGCATCGCACATAGTTACGAGCAGTCGACCACACGCTAGCTCCGCGTGACGCGTATCGGTCCAGCTGGCTGGGCTTATAAAGACCGGTCGGGCATAGTGTATCCGGCAAAGAGGCCTTGGGGCTTCCATCAGCCTTCGTATCTAGCCGAATCTTTCGACACCATCGAAATCAATGTTTTCCTACTGCCGCCCGATCCCACGTAACACGGCCGGCGCCTGGCTTGACCGAGTTCAGCACAATCAGAATTTTCGTTTGGCCGCAAAATTGTGGCGGGTTTCACACACGCGACCGAAACGCGACTGATGCAGATGAAAAGGAGTTCAAAGAAGGATTAGAGCCTCTACTCGAAGCCGGGCGTCTCGGGGCGCTGCTGCTTCAGTTCCCCTGGTCTTTGCGGAACACGCGGAGACTCAGAGCACGCTCGCCGAGCTCGATTACATCAAAGATGAGCATACCGCCCCCAGGCCGAAATTCAGACGCTCGAACAAAGAAATTCTCAACCAAGAAATCGGCGGCTGCAAAGTCCGTATGATACGTCAGCGCCTCCCGTAAAGTTACAATCGCCTCGCAGGAAGGAATTTGTGTCTGATAAATCGACCCGTGTATGAAATAAGATTTTAAAACGCCGGCACGTGCGAACTTCAGCAGCTCAGCGAAGGCGTCGATACCTGTCGGAACCGGAGCGCTCTTGAGCACCCGGATGATTTCAGCGGCAGCACCGCTTGCAAGGTCCCCGAAAACGGCGGCCTGGATATACGCCAAATCCCGTTTGTATATTGACGGCTCCATTGGGATGACAGTCTATCTCTTTGGACCATAGACGCGGCAGCGGCGCCCCAATTGCAAATGGAGCTTGGGAGGCCATTCATTTCGTTGTTTCGATGGGTGTGGTGATTCTTGCAGCACAGTTGGCGAGCTTTTTACTGGCCCGGCGCGCGAGCCGGATCGATCCGATAAAAGCGCTTCGGCAACGTAGAGAGCAACGCGGCCTCATGTTACACTCCCGATTAGCCGAACCAGAAACAGAGCAACGTTGAATCTGGCAATGTTTCCATTGTTACTGTTCAACATCACCCAAGGCCACCGTGCCGTGTTCACGACCAATCGGCGGCTACGTATGCGCATGCTTTGCTGTTTCGTACAAGACGCTTTGAGTTCCTTTGGCCGGAAACGGCTGGCGTGGAGAATGCCAGAACACCTTGCGATCGATTTCTGCGCGCGCTAGAGCAAGGCGAGCCAATGCTAGAACACTTAGCCACTCAAAAACGTGAGCGCGAGCTTCAGGCGCGCTTGGCCGCGATTGTGGAATCGTCTGAGGATGCGATCGTCAGCAAGAGTCTGGAGGGTATTATCCAGAGTTGGAATCGGGGCGCTGAGCGCATTTTTGGGTATACAGCCGACGAGGTGATAGGGAAGCATATCTCAATTCTCGCCGTGCCAGAGCGTGTTGACGAAATTCCCAGAATACTCGAACGCATCCGCCGAGGCGAGCGCATTGAGCATTATCAAACAAAGAGGCGAACCAAAGATGGAAGAGTGCTTACGGTGTCGCTCACCGTATCGCCTGTCCGCGACGCGTCCGGCGAGATCATCGGCGCCTCGAAGATAGCTCGCGATATGACGGAATAAGAGCGGCACCGCCAAGCGCTCGAGTACGCAAATGCTGCGCTGACGCAATCCAATCTCGATTTGCAGCAGTTCGCATATACTGCTTCGCACGACTTACGGGAGCCACTTCGAATGATGTCGATGTATGGCGCAATGCTCAAGAGAAGGTTTGGCGGGCAATTCGGCGATGTGGGCAATGAGTATATCCGCTATATTGTCGAGGGCGCCGAGCGCATGGAAAAGCTAATTGATGATCTGCTTGCCTTTACTCGGGCTTCCATTCTCGATCAAATGGAGCCTGAAGAGATTGACGCTAATCTCGGGCTAGAAGCGGCTCTTAAGAGTCTTGAGGCTGCAATTCAGGAGAGCGGCGCGTGTGTCACGAAGACCAATCTCCCGCGGGTCCGCGTGCATCCCTTCCAGTTGGAGCAGCTATTTCAGAATCTTATTGGGAATGCGATTCGCTATCGAAGCGATGAGCTACCCCGGATTCACGTAGCAGGCGAGGGCTCTGGAGATCGTCGGGTATTCTCAGTGCAAGACAACGGAATCGGCATCGACGCGCAATATCGTGAGCAGATCTTTGGAATGTTTAAGCGACTCCACGCTGCAGCCGATTATCCTGGAACCGGAATGGGGCTTGCGATTTGTGAGCGCATTATCCAGCGTACTGGTGGACGCATCTGGGTTGAATCGCAGCCCGGCCGGGGTTCTACCTTCTTTTTTACACTTCCTGCCTGAACAAGAGCCGCCAGGGCCCGGATAAGAACGCGATTGAAGCTGGCGCTATAATTGCCCCCGAGGAGGAGCATTGCCATGAAAAAACTTATTTCAGCAGCTGCGGTACTCGCATTTCCGGCGCACTGTTCGCGTAGATTCCTTTTACCAGGAAGGCTCCTACGACCCTATTACGTCAACGTGGGTTAGTCTCACCGTGCGCGAAAACAACTACATGAGGGATCGAGGTAGGAGGCAAGCGATTGAACCTTTTACCCAAAGATGAAAAATTCTTTGAGTACTTTCACCAGCAAGCCGAGATTCTTTGTCAGGCGTCACAACTGCTGCACTCTGGATTGCAGGGTGGGTATCAGGGGATGCGCGAGGTTTCCAAACGGATGGAAGCATTCGAGAGGAGCGGTGATGAAATTACACACAAGCTCTTCGATCGCTTGCGCGCGACCTTCATTACTCCATTTGACCCGGAAGACATTCAATCCCTTGCAACGACGTTGGACGACGTTCTGGATACGCTAGAGGACGCGACATTCCGCATCGTTGCATATAGAATCGACCCGATTCCCCGTCCCGCAGTGGAATTGGGAGAGATGATTGCGCATTCCTGCAGTGCTTTGGGTAAAGCGTTACGCGCTCTGCAGGAGAAGAAATCGGTGATGGAGGACTGCATAGAGGTCAACCGGCTGGAAGATCAAGCCGATGCCGTGGAGCGAACGGTTTTGGCTAATCTTTTCCGCTCGAATACGGACGCGATCAGTTTGATTAAGTTGAAGGACCTTTATGAGCTTCTTGAAAGCACTACCGACCGGTGTGAGGATGTAGCTGACGTAATTCAGAACATTGCGGTAAAGAATCTCTAGCCCATGCCGCCCCTCGGGCTTGTTGTCTTTATCGTCCTCGCACGTATGCGTGGCTGGTTCCGACACTTGCAGATAGTCTCGGCATCGCTGCTGAGCTGTGCGCATAGAATGAATAGGGCTCACCGGAGGTTCCTGGGAGTGACTCAGTTCTGAAGCGCCGGATATGTGGAAGTTCTTGCGGCCCCAAATGGTAAACGTGTTCAGTTGAAATACCTTTTCAGTGGCCGCGACATGGGGTGGACCGCCGGAGCCGAAACGCTTATCGTGCTGAGATAGCCAGTGGTGCAGACAATTATTGAATCAGAGCGGATTCGATTTCTGAACGACAAAGAGATTCAGAATGGCGATTACGTTTTGTATTGGATGCAGCAGTCGCAAAGAGCGGAAGAGAACCACGCACTCGAGTATGCCGTCGAGCAAGCGAACCAGTTGAAGCAGCCAGTGCTGACCGTATTCGGTTTGATGGACGATTACCCCGAAGCAAATTTGCGGCATTTTGCTTTTCTCTTAGAAGGGCTTCAGGAGACGCAACGCACGCTGGAGGCGAGAAACATTGCATTGGTGGTTCGGCGGGGTGAACCTCCAGCGGTGGCCCTTGCGTACAGTAAGGGCGCGTCATTGCTGGTTTGTGACCGAGGCTATTTGCAGCATCAAAAGAAATGGCGCAATAAGGTTGCCAAAAATTCCAAATGCCGAGTGGTTCAGATTGAAAGCGACGTTGTAGTTCCGGTTCAGGCCGCGTCGGATAAACAGGAATTCGCTGCCAGAACGATCCGGCCGAAGATTCAGTCAAAGCTCCAAAGGTTTTTGCGACCGCTTAGGGTGGTTTCGCTGGAACGATCTTCACTCGCCATGAGAGGCGGTACGGACCTGAGCAACATAGAGGCAGCCCTGCACACGATGAATATCGATCGTTCAATCGAGCCGGTGAGCCAGTTCTATCGTGGCGGCACTTCTGAGGCCAAGAGAAGGTTGAAGGAGTTTCTGAAGAGTAGGCTGCAGCGCTACCGGGCTGACCGTGACCAGCCGCAGAGCGATAGTACGTCCCAAATAAGCATGTATCTTCACTTTGGCCAGATCTCACCTTTATATATCGCGCTCGAAGCCGCGCGAACGAAGGAGCATGGAGATGATCGGGATGCATTTCTCGAGCAACTGATCGTCCGCCGGGAACTGGCTATGAACTTCGCCGAATTCTCGCCGAATTATGACACGTTTGGCGGATTACCGCAGTGGGCGCGGCGAACCTTGTACGCACACAGGCGCGACCGGCGCGAGCACGTGTACACGCCTGAACAACTCGAAACCGCGAAGATCCACGATGTCTTCTGGAACGCTGCCATGCAGGAAGCAAAGATTACGGGGTACATGCACAATTACATGCGCATGTATTGGTCGAAGAAGATACTTGAATGGTCCGAATCCCCAAAAGCCGGGTGGCAGATCGTGATAGATTTCATGAACCGCTATTTTCTGGATGCACGAGATCCAAACGCTTATGCAAATGTGAGTGGATCGTTTGGCTTGCATGATCGGGCCTGGGGGGAGCGGGAAGTATTTGGGAAAGTTCGGTACATGTCCGGTCGAGCTCTGGCTCGGAAGGCAGACATGGACGCCTACGTTTGTAACGTCGAAACCCTTCGCGGTCGTTCAGAGTAAGCATCTTCGCTCAGCTCTGGATCGAAGCGAATTGAGAGTCACGCGCCGCCAGAAAAAAGTATGTCACTCAGAATGAGCGACTTAAGCCGATTTTTTTGAATTCTTACGAAGCTGGATTGGTAGCTTCGTGGGCGGATGACATTGGGCCGCAAAGCGCTTCTGCAATCAAGCGCGTGTTGTGGCCAAGAGCTTTGCTGGCCGCACACACCCTTGGCGTCGCAAGCCGAATTTCAATCGCTGGGCGCGAGATTCAAGGGATTTTCGGGGCCGGTCGGATCGGGCAAGAGCGCGGCGTTGTGCCTGGAGGTGCTGCGCCAATCGTTTGTAAATCGTGGGCGGCATGGTTTGCTCGCTGCGCCCACATTCGGAATGCTGCGAGACGCCACGTTGGCGAGCTTCTTCAGAGTGATGGAGGAGCATGAGGTCGATTTCGAACACCGCAAGTCTGATGGCGAGTTGACATTGAAAGGGCCGGAGTCGATGGTTCTACTGCGGTCACTCGAAGAACCGGAACGGTTGCGAGGAACGAATCTAGCGTGGTTTGGCATTGACGAGCTTTCTTATGCACGTGAAGAGGCGTGGCTGCGTCTCGAGGCTCGGTTGAGGGATCCGAAGGCTGAGAAGTTATGCGGCTTCGGAGTCTGGACGCCACAGGGACACGATTGGATTTATAAGCGTTTCGTGGATAAGCCGGTTGCGGGCTATGGTTGCGTGCGAGCGAAGCCGTTCGAAAATCGCTTTCTGCTGGACAAAACGCCGGATTACTACGAGCGCTTAGAGGAGAGCTACGATCCCAAGTTCTATCAGCAGGAAGTATTGGGCGAGTACCTGAATAGCCGTGCCGACCGCGTGTATCACTGTTTCAACCGCGCCGTTCACGTTGTACGACAAGCATACGATACCAAGAAACCTTTGCTTTGGGCATTGGATTTCAATGTCGCGCCGATGTCGTCGGTGCTGTTGCAGGAGCATAACGGGCGTCTCGTTGTGATTGATGAAATTGTTCTCGAACGAGCGACCACTGAGGAAGCAGGCCAAGAGTTTGAGAACAGATATAAAGGGCATGGCGCTGGGCTGGAGATCTTCGGCGATGCAAGCGGAAGAAATATGCACACGACGGGGAGTACGGATTATACGACGCTGCAAGGGTTTTTGTACCGGGGGGGGTTCCGCAACGTGAAGCTGCGGGTTCCGCAGAGGAATCCTCCGGTTCTCAGTCGAGTTCAAAAGGTGAATGCACTATTGACGAATGCGTTGGGCGAAGTGCGCTTAGAGTTAGATCCGAGGTGCAGCGAGCTCATCAAGGACTTCGAAGAAGTAATGTTTAAGCCAGAATCGGGCGTAATTGACAAGTTACGCGATATGCGTCGCACGCATGCTTCTGACGCACTCGGATATGTGATATGGGCGCTTTTCGGAGAAAAGGCAGCGGCGGGTGAAGTTAATAAGCGGTTGTTCTAGATAACGCGAGAGTGTCATAGGAACGCAGAGAAGAGACGAGATGATTGATATCGACCGAGAGCACCCGGAATACCGACGGCAAAAGCTAATGTGGCGCTCGTACCGCGACTTGTACACGGGTGGGCAGCAATTCAACCACCGAGCTGCCGAGTATCTGCTGCGCCGGCAGAAGGAGCCACTGGATGTGTACAGTGAGCGCCTGCAACGGGTGTTTTATGAGAATTACATCGGCTCGATCATAGATTGGTACTCCGCGACTCTATTCCGGCGCGGTCCTGCACTTCACTTTCAAGGTGGAAACGAAGCAGGCCAAACGTTCCTGGCGGAACTAACGGATAATTGTGACCTTCGGGGAACGAATCTTACCAGCTTCTTCAGGCGGTGCTTCAGTGATGCATTAGTAACTGGGCAGAGCTACATTTTGATTGATTTTCCGCAGGCGCCTCGGACGGCGAGCAATCGAGCCGAAGAGGACGCTATTGGGTTGTCGCGGGCCTATCTGGTCCGCTATTCATCTGAAGATCTTATTAACTGGAGTTTTGACCAGCGAGGTGATTTTGAATGGGTCGTGCTGAAGCAGTCTGGGGAACGACAGCTCAGCGTGGATTCTCCAGAAATTGTACGAGAGACATATTGGTATTACTTCGATAAAGCGGAATACCGGACATTTCGGCGGATCGAAAACGTCAATGCGGCTCCCGTTTTCCGTATGGTAGAGAACACTGGGTCGAATAAGTCTGCAGACGTTCAACTGATTGGGCAGGGTGCTCACTCGATGGTGCGTCAAAGAAGAGTACCTTTATTGACGATGCAAGTGAGCGAGGGACTGTGGCTCATGAATAAAGCTGCTCACCTACAGCTGGAGCACTTTAACAAGTCGAACGCGCTCGGCTGGGCGATTTCGATGGGTCTGTTTGCTATGCCAGTGATCTATTCCGATCGGGAATGGAATCAGATTGTCGGCGAGAGTTATTACATCCAGCTTGGGCCTCAGGATCGTTTTGGGTGGACGGAGCCGGAGGGCAAGGTTTATCAGATTGCGGCACAAAATCTGGAAACTCTCAAAGAAGAGATTTACCGGGTCTGTTACTTGTCTCAGGCGTCCGGAGAAATGATAGGCGGCCATTCACAATCTGCGGCTAGCAAGCAACTGGACTTCACGATTACTCAAGAAGTACTGCGAGCTTATGGGGACGCAGTTAAGGACGTTATTAGAAACGTACTTACGGCTATTAGTGATGCTCGAGAAGACGAGCTACAGATAACGGTTTCAGGTTTGGATGAGCTTGACATAGGGAATTTCGCAACGGAGTTGCAGGAAGCGACAAACCTGCTCCAGTTAGGCATTGGGTCACCAACATTTAAACGCCAAGTATTTCAGAAGCTGGCTTTCAAGTACTTGAGCGACGTTCGACAGGAAACGAAAGACCAGATTGCACAAGAGATAGACGAGCAACTGGCAGGTTGAATATAGTAACTCGGTTATGGCCGGGGAAAGAGGAGATATGGCAGAAGAGAAGCCGGTCGATGGTCGGGCCGTAAATGGCGTAGATGTACGAGATGTGGTGCGACAAGCTATTGAAGAGTTTGTTCATTCCGAACAGCGGAAAGCCGAGCCGGCCTACAAAGCGGAACTGCATGAGGAACGGAAGCGCCGGGAAAGCTTGGAATCAAGGCTGAATCAGCTTGTGGAAGAGAACCGAAGCGCCCGAGCGGCGGCGGAAGAAGCGGACCGAAATTCACAAATCCGCAGTGAACTGCAGCGACTAGGCGTCGCGAAGGTCGACCTCGCGTTTCGCGCGGTTAAAGATGACATTGTACGGGGTGAAGACGGCCGATTGCAGGCACGGGGTCCGGAAGGAAAGCCGTTAAACGACTACCTTACGGGTTTTGTGCAAGACAATCCGGAGCTTCTTCCGGCGAGAATCGCTGGGGGGAGTGGGCTGCAGGGGGGCCCGCGGAAAGGGGTTCAGGGGAACACATCCGGAGTCGAAATCGAGAAGATCAGGCCCGGCATGAGCCCCGAAGAACTTGATCGAGTGCGCCAGGAGATTTCACGACTGGCATCGCAAGCGCTGCGAGGCGCTTAGTTGAGCAGCGTAAGGAGCCGTGCAGACAACGTGACGCCTTATGCAAGTGAAGTGTCGAAGACGAACAAAAACGTCGGAATAATTCATTTAGGAGAACTATGTCAATAATTACATCTGCCAATCTGGCGAATGCGATCGTCAAGCTTGTTGCTGCCGACGCGTTGCCGGCTCTGATGGGAAATCTCATTATGGGAAATTTGGTCAACCGCGACTATGAGCCAGTGTTGGCCCATGCCGGAGATACGGTCAATATACCGATTCCCCCCGTACTAGTTGCAAACAACATTGCAGAAGGGGGAACGGTCACGCCGCAGAACCCGAGTTTGGGGAATGCGCAAATTGTTTTGAGCACGCATGCTGAAGCGACATTTCAGATTCCTGATGTTACGAAAGCGCTTGCGTTCCCTGAACTGCTGAAGACCTATATGCAGCCGGCCGTGGTTGCGATAGCGGAGCGCGTGGAAGGCGATCTCCTGAACCTGTATGGGCAGTTCACGGCGAACACCCCGGTCGGGGTGGCGGGGACTCCCGTTACGGAAGCGACGATCGATTCGGCGGAAACGGCTTTATTTGCGGCGAAAGTACCACCTAGTGCGCCGAAGTACCTGGTTGTCGATTCGAATACGTATTCACAGATTCGCCAGATCCCGCGCTTCAGCGAATACTACTCAGCGGGTGAAGCAGGGTTGAGGGCGTTGGTGGAGGGCAACGTCGGTAAGATAAAAGACTTCTTTATTTTCCGATCGCAGTATGTTCCTGTAACAGGAACGGCGAGCCCAAATACTCACAACCTGGCGTTCACGCGGGACGGGATCGGTCTCGTGGTGCGCCGCCTTCCACAGCCACTTCCGGGGACCGGAGCGGTTGCGGAGTACGCGGAAATGGGCAATTTCGGCATCAGAGTGGTAATGAGCTATCAGCCGAACACGTTATCCCAGCAGTTTACCGTTGACGTGCTCTACGGGACCGGAGTGCTGCGGAACAACTTTGGCGTTCAGGTCAACAGCTAATCAGAAGAGAGAAAACAGTGCGACTCAGGGGCCAGAAGGACGGCCCCTTTTTTGTAAGGGAGCTAATCATGGACTTAAAACAATACTTCCGAAAAATGCGCCAAATCGAGGCCACGCTGATCGACAGGTTTCCACTTGTTGTGAGTCTCGAAACGCCGGACGGCGGAAAACCGGGGCTCATTTCAGAGATTCCTCGGGCCGAAGCCGCCAAGATGATCGTTGAAGGACGGGCGGTGCTGGCCAGCGAAGAAGAGAAGGAACTCTACAGGCACCAGCAAGCCTGCGCAAAGGACGCTGCGGAAAAAGCGGAACTCGCAAAACGCGTGCAGATTGCGATTGTAAGCGACTCCGATTTGAAACGGCAGGGCTCGGCCATTATGATCGACGATTCGTGTCCGACTGGAAAGTAGGTTATCGATGGCGTTGTTTACCGATGCTGATGTCGTTACGCTGGACGATCTTCTAGAGTTCGAGACGTCATTGGTGCAGATCGCCTCTTCTCACGGCATCAACGTGGAGACGAAAGTCAGGCTCTCGATGGGAGCCATCAGTGACACGTTGATGCTCTGGCTGATGAGAGCAGGTGCTTCGGATCCACAGTATCTCAATCGGCGGTTGTTAGGTCTATCTACGGTGGTAATTACACCGCCCATGCAGCGGTGGATCTGTTTCGACTCGCTGGCTCGATTTTTTGGGGAGGCTTATAACGTTCAGCTGAATACGCGTTTCCAGGGAAAGTGGACTGAGTATCAAAACCAAGCTAGCGAGGCTGAGGAATTGGTGTTCATGTCGGGCATTGGAATCGTATACAACGCCTTACCGAAACCTGCCATGCCTTTGGTATCGATACTGAATGGAATTGCTCCGGCGGTGGCGATGCTTATCGAAACAGCGTGGACAGACAGCCACGGCAATGAAGGTGCAACGAGTCCGGTGAATGGTCAGATCCTTAACGGGGCGAGCACGGTGGCTGTTGCCATGGCCGAAGGCGCTCTGAATGTACCGAAGGCTGCTATTGGCTGGAATGTTTATGCAGGCACAAATGATAGCGATCTGACGAGACAAAACAGTACACCTCTACCGATTGGCTCTACCTGGCAGTTGCCGAGCTCGGGGCTTATCGATGGAGCAGAATCGCGGGGTGGCCAGCAACCAAACTTCTACATCGCCCTCCCAAGGACGATTCAGAGAGGCTGAGACATGCTGCCACTCACTATGCTTGCAGCCGAAAAGGTTTCCGCACTGTTAACCAATGGAAACGCACTCACGCTGCAGATAAGCGCAATTGCGAACTCGTCCAACCGAAACGTCCCAATCATTCCGGCAAGCCAAATCGTGCTGACCTCAGCAACTCCCGAGATGGGTGATAAGAACCTTCAATTTACATATCCGCGGGTCTGCCTCTACAGCACAGGGCTAAAAAATACTCACACTGAAAAATTCCGGTCTCTTTCCGGGACGGTTTCGGTGATCGCTGATATTTGGGTGAGTGCAAACCTGTTTCAGGACACGAACAATTGGAGTCACTTTTACGTTGAAGCCCTAACAAATGTCCTTCGACAGAGTATTGGCGACTGGGGCGACGGCATCTTTTTCTCCGGTGCATACGACGTACAGTTTCAAGCGCCAAAAGCAGGCGGATTCGGCTTTGTTGAATTGGTGAAAGTTACCTGTAGTGTGAATGTGAGCCGTAATTAGGAATCGCGATGGCAACTTACATCTCTTCAAACGCAAACCGATTCTATGTGGCTCTCGAGGCGAACTACGGCGAGGCGGCACCGGTGAGCGCAGCGAGCCGATTCCCCGCAGTTCGTATTCGGGCACAGCAACGTTTGGAGCTTGGGAAGCGGCTTGATAAGACAGGCACCCGAACGTTTTTCGGTACTTCAAAGGATTCGCGACGCGACACCGCCTTTGAAGCGCGGACATATCTCACTTCTTGGAGTGGGTCAACAGCACCGTCGTACGGACCTCTGTTTCAGGCTGCGCTGGGAGCGACTCCCGAGTTGAGCAGTGGACTTATACTCGCTTCGGTCCAAAGCTCGACTCAATTCCAAACCAGTACACCGCACGGACTCGAGGCAGGGTCGGCCATCTCCTTCGCGAACGAGATTCGGTTTGTAGTGAGTGTGCCAGATATCTTCACTGTATTAGTAAATGCGCCATTCTCAACGATCCCTGCGGCTAATGCGGCGCTCGCATCCGTCATTAGCTACACTCTTTCGAGCACTCTGCCGAGCCTCACTCTTTATGACTACTGGGATCCTAAGGCTGCAGTGAGTCGGGTTGTGACCGGAGCCGCAGTCGATCATCTGGAACTGGCAGTAAATGGGGATTATCATGAGTTCATTTTCAATGGGCCAGCCGCCGATCTTATCGATTCGAGTAGCTTCAGCCCAGGGATGGGAGGACTCAGTAACTATCCCGATGAACCAAGCCTACAAACTTTCGATTACTCAATAGTTCCCGGACACTTAGGCCAGGTATGGCTGGGAAGCGGACCCAGCCAGTTTCTTACACTCACGGCAGCAACAGTAGTCGTCAATAACAATATTGAGCTCCGAAACAGAGAGTTCGGGTCTTCTTATCCGAGGGCGATAGCACCTGGAAATCGCGTCGTTAGCTCTGAATTTACACTGCTGGCACAAGATGATGAGCATACGGCCGCACTATATGCAGCCGCAAAGGAGCGAAACCCCATTCCGGCTATGATCCAACTCGGCCAACAGCAGGGGCGGATCATGGCCGTTTTTCTGCCAAACGTAGTGCCTGAAATACCTGAATACAACGATTCCGAGACAAGACTGCAGTGGGATTTTAAGAATAATCGAGCACAAGGAACTTCAAACGATGAAATTGCCATTGCTTTTGCGTAGGCGTCGATCGTATTCAAGCCTGTTATGGCATGAAAGCCAGACCATCCCCGGCGTGCGGTACGCGACCCGCCGTGTATCTCTCGCTCAACGGATAGAGCTAACGAAGAGAGTACGGGAGCTTTCCATTCGCCAAGAGTTCCTGAAAGCCGGCGAGATGGAGGATCAGCTCGAAGCCACCCTTGCCGACTTGCTTGTTCGGAAGCTCTATCTCGAGTGGGGTTTAGCCGAGCTCCGCGAATTGAATATTGACGACCAGCCTGCAACGATTGGGACGCTCATTGATCGGGGCCCGGAACAGCTGGCGGAGGAGATCGTAGGTGCAATTCGAGGCGAGATCGGACTTTCTGAGGAAGAACGAAAAAACTCCTAATCGCATTCCATTTCCAGTTTTCGTTACCGGCCGCGTGGAATTGCGAGACTTGTCGTTCGAGCGGCTTGGTAAGAGCTCGGAACTGTGCGTGGGGCACGAAGGGAACGCCTAAGAAGGCGAGGGCGGTTTGGAGCCGGGGTGACATTTTTTCAGTGCAGTGCCCAAAGTCGATGATTACGGCACAGAGCCTGTACTTCTTAGAGCAGTTTTGGTTCTGGAAACAGCTTGGTGGACCTGATTTCTGGTCAACGGAAGCTAAATGTGCCGATGCGTTCATAGTGCTTGAACAGGCATGGCAATCGGAGAATCTACGTGGCAAGGAAGAATAGTCTATCGAGACTGGGGCGGCAACTGTCCCGGAATCCAACGGATCTGGTGGTCAATTCCCTTTCAGGAAACTCGGACAAACCGGCTCATCCCGGTAGCTCCGGGGACGTGAAGCAGAGTTCGATGAGTGCCAGAGATACGCCTAAAGGAATTCAGTTTGGGAAGCCTTCGCAATCTGGTTCGAAAGCGAGCACGAATTCGGGAAGTGAATGGACGAACTTGCTAAAGCAAACAGCATCCGGCGGGATTGCAAACGCGTTTACAGGCGGTTTCGGCGGCATTGGAGGGCTCGGTTCGCTTATTTCAGGCCTTGTCCATTTATTCGGCGGCGGAGGGGGCAAGAACACGTTGCCTCCACTGACAGAATTCGCGCTCCCAAATCCACAACAACAGACCGTTTATGCCAGCTCCAGGGGCCTGACGACGTATCAGGGTGCTGTGACCCAAGCATCCACTTTCAACAGCACAGGACGAGGCATTTACAACAATGCCGAGCAAATACAAACAAGCGGTTCCGCGCCAAATTCACAGTGGATTCAGGAGCAGAGCGGCCCGATTGCTGAGGCAGTTAAGAATGCGCTTTTACAGTCTAGCTCACTTCACGACGTAATCGCCGAGATTTGAAATGGCAATTTTCCCTGTACTCAGTAGCGGTGCAATAGCGCAATACCCGAGTTCGCTTGTTGCCGGCCAAGCGGCACAGGTCATTCGATTCCTGGATGGATCTGACCAGCGGTACCTGACGCAGGGAAGAATGCTCCGATCCTGGGAGATTCGATTGGATCTTCTGAACGAAAGCGAGATTCAGCAATTGGAGTCTTTTTTTTCGCTGCTACACGGGGACTATTCGTCCTTCGTGTTTCCAGATCCATTTACGGGCACCGGCGTTGTGAATTGCCGGCTCGGAGCGCCTACCTTTCTGAGCGAGTATTTGGGAGTCGACATTAGCTCGACATCATTTTGGGTGATTGAAACCCATGGCTAGCCTATTTTTCCCTCAGTTAAGCAGCGGCTCGATGGCTCAGTACCCGATTCGAAAGACAAAGCTGGTTCGCACGATAAAGAATATCCTTCCGGACGGGAGCATGGTCCTGTATTCAGATCCTAAGGCTGCGCGGATGGTCTGGCAGCTTTCTTATGTCGATCTGTCGCTCGTTGACCTGCAGGCCATTCAGGCGCATTTCATTGCCTGCGTCGGTCCGTTTCATTCGTTTACGTTTATTGATCCAACCGAAAACATGCTCTTATCTAGCGCCGACTTAACCGCTGCCGCCTGGCAAAGTTCGACTCTTATGACCGTGATATCCGGCACGACAGACCCTGAGGGCGGTTCTGGTGCGTTTCGAATTACAAATGGAGGCCAAGCCGACCAGGAGATTAGCCAAATGCTGCAAGTGCCCGCAAATTTCCAGTACTGCTTGTCGCTGTACGCGATGAGCGAGGAAGCTTCAACGATAAAACTGATCCGGCGCGGCACTTCCGTCGAGGAAAGCTCGTCCTTCTCGACAGGCCCGAACTGGAGTCGCCTCGTGTCGAGTGGCCGGCTGGATGATCCTGCCACGAATCTCACAATTGCTATCAGCGTTGGGGCCGCACAACAGGTCGAGCTATACGGGGTTCAACTAGAGGCTCAATTAGCGCCTTCGCGATATCGACCCACGCTGCAGAGCGGTGGCGTGTATCCAACCGCACATTGGGGGGTTAGTGAGCTAGCCGTTACCGCTGAAGCTCCGAATCTCTTTTCGACTTCTTTCACTGTCGAAGCGCCCATTTAAGGATTCAAAATCGTGGGAACGATCAACCAAGTAAAACAACTCGCCGAGAGCGATACGCCGCTATTGTTCTTCCGGTGTGTGCTTTCTTCAGGTGACGTAGAATACTGGAGCACCCACGCCATCGCCTTTAATGAAAATGCGTATTCGGCAAGGGTTCTCAAGCATAACCTTTTCGATCTGCAACTTTCGGCGGACGATGCAATGGATGGGATTTCGCAACTTTCACTCACGCTGGCGAATGCCGATTCAGTGCTCTCAGAATTGGAAGCGGTAATTGGGTTCAAGGGTTCCCAGTTAACCGTGTATTTCGCATTTGCAGATCTTTTAACCTCGACCATTACGACGGAAAGCACGATCCTGTTTCGCGGAGTGGCTGGTGATCCGGACGAAATAGCTGAGGATTCGTTGAAACTCAGTTTCGCAAACAAGCTGAGTCTTCAGCGCGTCCCAATTCCCGAGGTTCGTATCCAGCGTTCCTGTCCGTGGAGTTTCCCGAATACCCCTGAACAACGGATTTCAGCAAAAGACGGCGGGGGCGGCGGACATCATTCGCGATTTTATCGCTGCGGATATTCCGCCGATGTGCCCGGCGGTGTTGGTAATCTGAACGGTCACCAACCATTTACTTCCTGCGATCTCTCGCGTTCGCAATGTCAACAACGCGGAATGTTCGATACGGATTCGGTGAGCCGAGTAACACGCAGGTTTGGGGGATTTGAGTTTGTCCCTTCCGCAATCATGGTCAGGACATCGGGAGATAAGACCTCTCATCTATCCCCCCTTCTCGACAATTCGGCAAAATACAACGATCCAGTGCCAATTGTCTATGGAACGGGCTGGCTAAAGTCGCCCGTTGTCTTCGCAAGAAATGACGGCAATCTCACCCACATGGAAGCCCTTCTCGGAATGGGAACCATTCAGAACGTTTTGAAGATTGTGGTCAACGATGTCGAGATTCCGCACGCCGTGCAGGGCCAAGACATGACAGCCACGGGTTGGTATAACGTTGTGACGGTCGGCCAGCGAGACGGCGCTTTCAACCTGGATTTTACTGACTCAAATGGGCAGCCGTTGGGAGATCCCTACGGAAGCGTGTCCGTCGTTTCGATCGTCGTACCGAATCGAATCAGCAGCGGGCGGAAACTGCCCGATGTGGAAGTGCTGCTCCAAGGCATGCAGATCGATTCGTATAATCCCGACGGCAGCTTTCAAGCGACTGCTTTTACAAACAATCCCGCTTGGGTAGTATTGGACATTCTTCGCCGGTGTGGATGGGCGCTAGCGGACCTTGACGTCCAGTCGTTCGCCTCAGCTGCGGAGTTCTGCGGAACACTGATCAGCACGACCGATCTCAATGGTAACGTCATCCAAGTTCCAAGGTTCGAGTGCAATCTTATTTTGACAAAGCGGCAGAGTGCAGCCGTCGTTGTGCGCGGTATCCGCGTAGGTTCGAGTCTCATGCTGCGTTATGGCCGAACAGGATTGCTTCAATTGTTGCCAGAGACAACGATCGCCGCGCAACAAGCTACGTTGCCTGACGGGGGCAATAGCACGGAAGCTTTGAATGGCGGATGGCCGGCGTATGAATTCAGTGACGGTTCTGGCCCGTTCTCCGCCATAGTTCGAAGTCCAAATGGAAGTTCAACGGTTCGGTTGGTATCGCGCAACATAGCGGAGACATCCAATCGCTTGAGCGTTGAGTTTCAAGACGAATCGAATGAATACCAGCAAGATAGCCTTTCCGTCGTTGATGCCGATGACGCAGCGCTGATAGGTTACGAGATTGCGAGTCAGTCCACTGCCCTCGGGATCGCGAACCTCAGTCAAGCGAATCGGGTATTGCTTCGACAATTGGACAAGTCCATTAGCGGGAATCAGTTTGTTCAATTTCAAACCAGTTTTCGTGCGTTGAAGGTTCGGCCAGGTGACATCATTGCACTTACGTATCTCAAGCAAGGCTTCACACGCGTACCTTTTCGAGTGGTGAAGCTATCTCCGTCAATGAATTATCAGCTTGTTACGGTGCTGGCTCAAGTACACGATGACGATTGGTACAGCGATAACCCGGCAGTTCTGGGAGGAGCCGGACGACAACCCGGAACCCAGGTACAGACACCGCGTCCATTGATTGGAACAACGGTTCACTTAGATGTAAACGGTGGATTCGAATACTTTGATTTTGGTATTCAAGATCTGATTCAAGCAGGAACCGATGGAGCGGCGACGGATATCCTGACCGTGAGCTTCGCTCAACCAACTAAACCGAATCCAAATTCACCCAATCTTCCACTACTGAGTCTGTCGCCTGAATACAGCGCAAGCGGGGGAACGATTCCCGGCGGCACGAGCCTGTATTACGCCGTAACTGCTGTCGATAGCGCAGGTAATGAGGGCGCACTCTCGTTTACTGTGCCTGCCATCGTGCCTGAAGGATCGCTCAGCAATTCCGTCTCAATCACTGGGCTTAGTTTCCCATCAAGCGCTGCGTCTTACAATGTGTATCGTGGATCGACGCCGCAAATGCTGTATCGTATTGACACCAACCTCGCGTTGCAGGAAACATATACAGATACGGGAGCAACTGCACAACCAATCGGCCCTCCAGACGCCAGTTTCGACCACGCAAATTTTTACTATCGATTCGAATACGCGGGCCCGTTTACGGCCACTGTGTTTTCTTCAACTACTATTGGCTCCGCAGATATGGGGGCACCTAGTCTGGCATATTCCGGAATGGTCGTCAGGATCATTGAAGGTAAAGGCCGTGGCCAGGAGCGCCCGATTGCGACGAACGATCAGACTACATTGACCGTAACTCCTGCTTGGTCTCTACTGCCTGACTTAACAAGCAGCTTCGTCGTGGCAGAATCCTCGTGGAAGTTCGGTGCGGTATCCGCGAGCAGTCCGACGCAGTTTGAGATTGCCTATCAAGCAGGAACGGTTCTTCAGATTTCTGGGCGCGGCGCAAACGTCAACAATCAGGAAGGAACAGCTGAGTTGTGCCCTCTCACCCGGTGGCCGGTCGGGGCGGGGAAATCGGATGCCGGCGTTGCTGACGCTCCCGACTTCTCGCTCATAGTGCCCGGCGGGGGAAATGTAACAGTGTTCAATGTAGGGTTCAGGGATCTGACGAATACCTCGTCGATCTCTAGTGGAACCTTACAGCTATTCTCTTGGAATGAACTGCAGACTCCAAGTAACTACGCGCTAGCGGCACCTCTCGACAATGCCATCACAACGATTTCGTTGAATGAGGTGGCTAGCCCGAACGTAGGAGACATTATTCAGGCAGGAACAGAGCTGATGGCGATAGAGTCCGTCGATCAGGCAGCGAACACTTACAACGTAGTCCGAGCAGCATTGAGTTCTTTCGCAACCGCACATCAGGCTGGCGAACCTGTACTACACCTCCAGCGCGCAATTCTAATACTTCCGTTCGCAACCGAGTTTTTTCAGAATCGAGCTTCAATCAATTATCTGCATACGGCGAGTCTTCCCGATGTTCGCATATGCGCCGCGCAGCTATACGTGACCAATTCGTTTGGCGATAGCCAAGCAAATAGCGAATGTTATACTGCCCGTTCGGAAGGGGGGTTGCGCACGCTTTCGGGAGGACAGTTCTCACTCCAGGTCAGTGGGTATCTAGCAACTCAACAGAATGCTGCTCCGCCGTTATTGATTGAGGCGTCGCATGCCGTGCGAGATATCAGGGCCACGGTGAGTCAAGCACCGCAAGAATATTCGATAGTTGCGGTCATTCTGCAGAATGGCGCGCCTTTTGGTGGAGACGCTGGAACTCTGACGATTGGTTCTGGCAATCTTACCTCGAATGTTGTCGACACCGTAAACTTCCCAGCGCTCCAAGAGAATGCCGAGCTAACCTTGAACATCTCATTAGAGCTCCCGCAAGGCTTCCAAGCATCGGCGAGCGCCAATCCGGGCCAAGATCTCACGGTCACTCTCCGCTTGTAATGAGGACCGATGAGCTCGAATTACTGATTTAGCTTGCAGCGAATGTCGCGTTGACAGCTATTCAGGTTCGGGACCATCGGAGTGATATTGTCGCTTCATGATTTACGGAGTGACGGTGTCGTTAGTGGTCCTGCTGTTGTGCGCCATTACCGCATATAAATCGACACAGGTCAAGAACAAGACGGATTTCCTTGTTGCCGGAAGAAGCCTTAGCTGGCCGGTACTAGTCTTTACGCTTCTATCGTCATGGATCGGCGCAGGAAGCCTTTTCGCCGGCGCTGAAAACGCTTACCGCAATGGCTTTGTAGCGTTGTGGCAGCCGTTAGGTGGATGGGTCGGACTGCTAATTATTGGCGTGATCGCAGGACGAGCAAGGCATTTTGCGCAGTTTACAGTTCCTGACCTGTTGGAGGCGAGATACAACGCCGCGGCCAGAGCGCTAGCAACGATTGCGATAGTTATCTCCTACACGATCATCACGAGTTATCAGTTCATTGGGGGTGGCGATATGCTTCACCTCATTTTTCCGCAAATCAGTCGAGTCGCTGGGCTTTACATTGTCGCTTTATTCGTGATCATTTTCACGGCCGCAGCGGGCATGGCTTCAATCGCATATCTCGATCTCGTAATTGGATCGCTGGTTACCTTGACGGCAGTTGTCGCAGTTCCGATTTTGCTGGGTCGAGTGGGCGGATAGGCAGTAGTTCGCGCGTCTTTACCGGCAACACATTTCGAAATTCTGGGGAATTACAGTCTCGGTGGTGCAGTGGGGTTGGCATTGCCGACAATGCTGCTGCTTATAGGCAATCAAGGCATGTATCAAAAGTTCTTTTCGGCCAAATCGGAGAGCGACGCGAAAAAGTCAGTAATTGGTTGGATCGCCGGAACTGTATTGCTCGAAACCCTGCTCGTCGCCATGGCGGTCATCGCCAGTGCAAAACTGCACACCGACAAACCGCGGGAAATCATCCCGTTGACCGCGAAGAGGGCTCTGCCCTCTCTGCTGGGAGCGATCCTCTTAGGCGGGGTATTCGCAAAAGTCATTTCGACGGCAAACAATTATCTTTTCTCACCCGCAACAAACCTGATCCACGATGTATACGAGCGATTTATCAACCCAAACGCTTCACAACGCCGGACGCTTGTAATGTCGCGCGTGATCGTTGCATTACTTGGAATTTTTGCAGTTCTGCAGGCGACGCAATTCGAGTCGATCCTAAAAGCCTCGTTGTACGCGTACACAGTATATGGGGCAGCTGTGACACCAGCCGTGATGGCAGTATTTTTTGGCGGCGCACGACGACACCGGCGGCGATTACCTCGATCCTTCTTGGCACTGTGGTTACTGTAGGCTGGGAGCTAATGCAGCAAAAGGGCCCGGCTGGAATTCAGGGCCGGATCGCGAATGTTGGTGCTGTTTATCCGGCGCTGGCTGCTTCAGTTCTGAGCCTGATTGCTGTAAGCCTAGTCACGCCCGCGCCACGGGTGAGTGCGTTCAGAGAGGGTGAGAACACGTAAAATCTTAGTGGATGATTGCTGACGAAATTCAACGCGCTCTACGGAATGTGGGCTTAGATGGATGGCTATTTTTTGACCACCACCGACGTGATCCGCTCGGATATCGAATTTTGGGAATTCCGGATGAGGTCGAAGCGACTCGGCGCTGGTACTATTTTGTGCCTGCCAAAGGCGAGCCACAAAAGCTGGTTCACAGGATTGAGAGCGGAGCACTCAACAGTTTGCCGGGCAATGCGGAATCGTATTCGAGCTGGACGGATCAACAACAGAAACTCGAAAAGCTTCTGGATGGATCAAGGCGAATTGCAATGCAATATTCGCCGAACTGTGCCATTCCTTATGTATCGCTTGTAGACGCCGGGACAGTGGAGTTAATTCGAAGTTTCGGTGTCGAGATCGTCAGTTCGGGAGATCTCATCCAGGAATTCGAAGCTCGCTGGAGTGACGAGCAGCTCCAGCTGCACCTGGAAGCAGGCAAATTGGTCGATGGGGTACGCCGGGACGCCTTCAATTTGATTGGAAACCGAACGCGTTCAAGCGAGCCGGTGACCGAATATGAAGTTCAGCAGTTTATTCTGAACCGGTTCTCGGAATCTGGGTTAACAACGACGCACGGCCCAATCGTGGCCGTAAATGCCCATGCGTCGGATCCGCATTATGAGCCCACGCGGGAAAGGACATTTCACATCCAGCAGGGTGATTTGGTTCTGATCGATCTCTGGGCGAAGCTGATGCAACCGAATGCGGTGTATTACGATGTCACCTGGACGGGCTTTTGTGGCGAAAGCGCACCCGAAGAGATGCACAAGATCTTCGAAATTGTGAAGAACGCACGGAAAAAGGCATCTGCTTTTGCTATTCATAAAGCGTCGAGCAATGCTTCATTTGCTGGCTATCAGGTGGATGATATCGCTCGCAATTACATTCAAGAACAAGGCTTCGGGAATTTCTTCTTTCATAGGACCGGGCATAGTATCGGAACCGACGTGCACGGAACCGGCGCGAACATGGACAATCTGGAATCCCACGACCAACGCCGCGTGATCGCGCATACTTGCTTCTCTATCGAGCCTGGAATTTACCTTCCGAAGTTCGGTATTCGAACAGAGGTGAATCTCTACATCGGGGACCGATTTGCGCGAGTCACTGGAGAAGAACAGGAGGAGTTGGTCCGGATCTAAGAGCCTTTGATAGATAAAATTAGACTTGTCCGACTTCCGACCACTCGTTCGTAATCCCCACCTTCTGACGATCGCGGGCAATTTTTGGCCGCGGAAGATCAGTGAGAAGCGATTCCCGCCAGTGCGCAAGAGGTATCGGATCGATGATACGACGATGATTTCCGTCATCGAGCATCAGCCCGAGGGCGCGCGGCTCGGGCAAATCGTTTTTCTGCATGGGCTCGAAGGCTCGGCCGGTGCCGGATACATTCAGAGCTTTGCGCAAGCCGCGCTCGAGCGCGGCTTCGGTGTGCATCGAGTAAATTTTCGGACGTGCGGCGGCACGGAGGAGATTTGCGAAACCTCTTACCATTCCGGACTGACGAGCGACACTCAATTCATTCTTCGGCGCATTGAAGAGCGGCATCTTGGGCCGATATTTCTGGTAGGTTTTTCACTGGGCGGCAATGTAGCTATGAAGCTCACCGGCGAATTGGGCCAAACGAGTCTGATCAGAGGAACCTGTGCTGTATCGACTCCCATCGATCTTGCGAGGTGCGTTCGGTGCATTGATAGGACGTCAAATGTGCTGTATGCCCGGCGCTTTCTCAACAGGTTGAGAGGTCGCGTAAGGCGAAAAAGTAGATTATCCCCTCACCTTTACAGCGCCGAAGGGCTTAATGAAGTGAAGACGATCTGGGAATTCGATGATCGATTTACAGCGCCCCTATTCGGGTTTGGCACAGCCGCTAATTACTACGCCACGCAATCCGCCGCTCGCTACCTTCATGCGATCCGCATTCCAACCCTGGTGATTTGCGCAAAGGACGACCCGCTTGTTCCGTTTGAAATATACGAAGATCCGGCATTTCGGTCGAATCCAAGTCTCACGTTGATGGTTACGGAGCATGGGGGACATCTGGGTTTCATATCGCGTCGGAAGCCACGATTTTGGCTCGACACTGTCGCGCTGGATTGGATCTGTAGCGTTCTATCCTTACCTGTGGGGAACGGAACAAACGTTGAACGTGTTGCGTCTTTCAAGTAGCGCATGCCCAAGACGAGAAAGTTCCGCCCGAGTGCTTCGTTTTGGGAAGCCGGGCGGATTGCTCTCGATTCACTCCGCAAAAACAAGTTGCGCAGTTTTCTGACGCTTCTTGGGATCATTCTCGCGACGACAACTCTGATCGCCGTCACCGCTCTGATTCATGGAATGAACTTGTACATCGCCGATAAAGTTTCGGACATGGGCGCGGATGGCTTTCACATCGAGCGGATGGCCTGGTTTGGCCCTTGGGATCCGAAGAAATTTCTGCAGATGTCAAAACGAAATCCGGAGCTTAAGCGAGAGGAATACGAGTTTATCAAGCAGAATGCGACGCTTCTGAGAGGTATAGGCATCATGGCGTCCAGTCAGGGCCGCATCTCCTTTCAGGGCCAATCGACGAGCCGTGTCGATATTGAAGGGATTACGGCTAACATTCCGGCGATAAACAATGTGCAGGTCGACATTGGCCGCAGCATTTCGGAATCCGAAGCACGACGGCATGCCGCAGTTGCTTTCATCGGGAATGATATTCGGAACCACTTTTTTCTGGGTCGCGATCCGATTGGAAGGATCCTCCAGATCGACGGTAATCCGTTCGAAATAGTGGGCGTGGCGAAAGCGTTGGGGAGTGTGTTTGGGCAGTCGCAGGATAACTTCGTCATGATACCGGTTGATACGTACTTCAAAACCTACGGATCGCGAAAGGGCATGACCTTGGTGGCGAAAGCAATCGACCAGCAGCATCTGATCGAAGCTGAAGATGAAGTTCGCATGTTGCTCCGCGCCTTCCGGCATCTCAGGCCTAATCAGGACGATACATTTGCGATCTATGCCTCGGACACGTTCGTGAGCTTGTGGGAGCGCCTTACGGCCGCCATATCAGCGACCGCCGTCGGGATCGTGTCAGTATTCATGGTGGTGGGCGGGATCGTGATTATGAACATCATGCTCGCGGCAGTCACGGAACGCACGCAAGAGATTGGGATCCGAAAATCGCTCGGCGCGCGGAGAGCCGACATTCTTAATCAGTTTTTGGTCGAGTCGGCTACACTAGCCGCAACAGGTGGGTTGATAGGCGTGCTAGTTGCGTGGGCGCTCGCCGCTTTAATCAGAAATTTATCCTCTGTGCCGATGGCGCTCCCTGTTACTTCAATCTTGATTGGAGTTGGATTGTCGGCAATTGTGGGCTTGTTTTTTGGTATTTATCCCGCCCGCCAAGCTTCGAAGCTGGACCCCATAGAAGCGCTTCGGGCCGAGAGGTAGTGGAGTGAATTGGCTTGCGTTTCTGAATGCCACCACTCTTGCTGTGCAAACGATTCGTGCCCATAAACTCCGTGCTTTTCTGACCGTGCTTGGCGTCGTGATGGGGACCGGCACGATCATCGGAGTAGCGGCGATTATCACTGGGTTCGATTCTTCAATCACAGCGGTATTGTCGAGTTTTGGACCGAATTCCATTATTGTATTCAAGTTTCCCGTTGGGCCTCGTACGTCCGATCTGACGGCAGAAGAACGTGTACGCAAAGATCTGACTTACGATAACGTCGCGGAGATACGAGAACGTTGTGACGTCTGCGATGAAGTGTCGCCGATGCTTTTTCTGGATAATGACTTCATCCGGGTGCGCTACAAAGGCAACGATATGTATGGCATAGATCTCCTCGGAGTGGAAGAGGCGTACGCGAAGGAAGGGCAGGTTGACATGCATTCGGGCCGCTTCCTTACGGAAGAGGAGAATCGCCGGCGCGCACCGGTTGCAGTGATCGGAGCGGATACGGAAAAGGCTCTGTTTGCGAATGTTGATCCGATTGGGAAGACAATCGTCGTAGATGGGGAGGAATTTCAGGTTGCCGGAACCATGAATAGACCTGCAGCTTCGTTCTTCGGACAGCAGGACAAACGGGTACTTCTTCCTTATTTCACGATGAGGAAGATGTATCCGATGGCGAAAGAAATGGCGCTCGTCGTAAACGCGCGAAATGGCGAGCTACCGCAAGCACAAGATGAGGTCCGTGTAATCTTGCGCATCGCTCGTCACGTACCGTACAACAAACCGGATAACTTCGCCATGTCGACGGCCGAGCAGATGGTCAGCGATTTCCGCCAAATTACATCGATGGTTACCCTGGCGATGGTCGTGCTTAGCTCAATCGGGCTTTTGGTGGGCGGTATCGGCGTTATGAACATAATGCTGGTATCGGTGACCGAACGCACCAAAGAGATTGGGGTTCGGAAAGCTATCGGCGCAAGGAAATCTGACATCGTTCTTCAGTTCCTGCTCGAAGCCGTGGTACTCACAGGACTGGGCGGTTTGGCGGGAATCATCTTCGGATGGATTATTTCTTCCGTGAGCCGGCTTATTTTCTCGAGCTTGCAAACAAGTGTCCCCATATGGGCGGCAATATTAGGCATTTTGGTGTCGGCTGGAACAGGGTTGTTTTTTGGAATTTGGCCCGCTAGCAAGGCAGCCCGACTAGACCCTGTCGAGGCTCTACGGTATGAGTGATCTAGCTAAACTGAGCGAAGAGCACTCGTGTCCATTCCGGAAGAACCTCTAACGAGCTCCGCCAAGAAATCGAGCATTGTACTGCGCTGGAAGATCATCGCGCTCGGGTCGATACTTCCCCTGCTTAGCCTAGTGGCAAGCCTCTTCGTCTACGCCGGGTTCAGAACCTACTTCAAGCTGCGCCGGTACGACGCACCTGCTCTCGTCATGCAAGTCAAACAGCTCAATCAACTCGTGACCGTCCGGTATAGCATCCAGCGAGTGGTTGGAATCACTGAGCCAAAAGAGCCGTTCGGTGCCGAGTCGATTCTCTTGATGGTCGAAGGTGAAGCTCTTGCCGGAGTAGATTTATCAAATATGTCACCGCGCGATATCGAATATTCGGGAAGGCGCGCTGTCATTATGACTCTGCCCCCGGCCAAAATACTGAACGCGTTTCTGGATGAGAAGCAGACCAAAATCTGGGACCGGCACATTACGTGGTGGACGCCGTGGGTGCCCTATGACCCAGATCTAGAGCACAAGGCGCGTATGTCAGCGCTCGAGGACGTACGAAAAGCCGCCCTTACTATGGGCATTCTGGCACAGGCACAGAAGAATGCCGAGTGTGCAGTCCAACAATTTTTGAAGACAGTGGGAATAGATGTGACATTTAGAACGCCGGTTCCCTAGATTACTGATCAAAGGTCTACAGTCGACGCTTTTCGATATGCTTCGTCGAGCACTTCAACGACGTGTGCAACACGCTGGCCATTGCCGTAGAGCCGGGCGCCTGCTGCGAGCTGAAGCATACAGCCAGGATTGGCAGTAACAATTAAGGACGCGCCAGTCGAAGCAACAGACTCCATCTTATGTTGCAAGATTTGCATTGCCAGGTCATTATGAACCACGTTGTAGATTCCAGCGCTCCCGCAGCATAAATCAGCCATCGGCATTTCGCGATAAACCAGGCCCGGAACAAGTCGGAGGAGCTTTCTCGGAGCGGCCTTGATCTTTTGACCGTGTGCGAGGTGACAGGAATCCTGATATGTGGCGATTGCGTCGAGAGCACCCATCTCCGAGTTGAGGTCGATAGAAGCTAGAAATTCGGTAACGTCCTTCATGAGCGTCTTAAACCGAATTGCTTTATCGCGGTAGGCCGGATCATGCTCAAGGAGCTCGTCATACTCTTTCAAGGTCGAGCCGCAGCCCGCCGCGTTTGTGATAACCGCATCGACATTCTCCGTGAGAACCGCATCTATGTTTCTGCGGGCCAGAACGCGAGCCTGAGGCTTCAGCCCAGCATGCACGTGGAGAGCCCCGCAGCACGTTTGCGGTCCCGGAACGATCACCTCGCAACCATTTCTTTGCAGCACTCGAACGGTCGCTTCGTTCAGGCGGGCAAAAGCGATATTTGCAATGCATCCAGCAAGAAAGGCAACACGATAGCGACGTTCACCAGTTGCTGGAAAGGTCTTGCCGAGCTTGGAATAGAAGAAAGGTACTTCGGCACTGGGTGCGAGCGCTTCTATGTTCGAAAGGTTCCCAAACAATTTCAGAATTCCCGAAGCACGTACGATTCGCTGGAATTTGGAGACCTGGTATAGATACAATCCGGCGCCAGCGATTTGCAGAGCTGTTCTCGATACCAGCAAATTTTCGAAAACAATCTTTTTGCTAAGCCGCTCCCAAAAAGAGGGCGCCCGTTGCGCTTCGATCTGTGCACGAGCAGCTTCGATCAGACGCCCATAAGGCACGCCGGAAGGACAGGCGGTCTCGCACCCCCGGCAAGCAAGGCACAAACCGAGATGAAGAATATGTGAGGCGGTAAGGGGAGTGCCATTCGCGATCTCGTTCATCTGGTAAATGCGACCTCTCGGCGAGTCCATCTCGACGCCCAGTTCGCGGTAGGTGGGACAGGCGTTCAGGCACAATCCGCAATGCACGCACTTGTCCAGATCCGATTGTGCGGGGCGCTCTTTGGGCTCCGAGATTACCGGGAGAACGCTAGATGCGGCCATAGAGGCGTCCGCGATTCAGAAGGTTCTGGGGATCAAACATCTGCTTTACTTTTTTCATCATGGCAAACGTGTTCGCCTTCTCGGCAACTGGCGGAAGTAGCCAGAGCTCATTACTGGCGCGAATGTCATCAGGAGCAAACTCGACGACGGCACTCCAATCGTGCTCGGTTGCCGCTTTCCACAATTGAGAGACGCCTTGCCAGGATGAGAGGTAAACGAACGTTGTACCCGACCCAGCGCGAGAAATGCAAGCGCCCGACAAAAGCCGCATCAATATTCGAATGTCTTTCACTGTTGTGGATACACGGAGCACAATCCCAGCCGGCTGTCGAGCCAGAAACTCAGGCGTAAACTCGCGGATTTGCTGCCACCACTCAGACTCCCGCTGTGATATCAATTCCACGCTCCCGTTCAGGTCACGAGCGTACCGATTAAGAACTATCGGACTGCCGCCAGCACGCACAGCTAGCAGATATCCCCGATGGCCAAGACGCACAGCCGCAGCGGGAGAAATAAGATCCACAGCGCTCGGCTGAAGAATACTTCTGAGTATCGAATCGCGTTTTTCGATCGCAGCGTCCAACTCCGAAAATGTAAATAGAAACGTTCGCGTTTCCATGGGCAACGGATGAATGCGGAGATTAACGCTCGTGGTGACTCCGAGCGTTCCGAAGCTGCCAACCATGAGCTTCCCGATATCGAGCCCGGCCACATTTTTAACAACCATGCCGCCGGTTTTGACAAGTTTGCCGTCGAGCATTGCAAACGTCATTCCAATGACGAGATCGCGTACGGTCCCGAAGCCACGGCGCATGGGACCGCTCGAATTCGACGCCACTATGCCGCCAATGGTGGCTTGTCCCGAAAACGGTGGATCGAGTGCGATCATCTGCTTGCGTTGTGCCAGAAGGCGCTGTAATTCCCAGAAAGGCATGCCGGATTCGACGCTTATAGTGAGATCGTTTGGCTCGTATTGAAGAACGCTGCGAAGGGCCGCCGTGGAGATCGTAACATCGGCTGTCATGACCGGCCCGCTCATCAGGCGCTTGCTGCCATTGCCCGTCACCGTCACCGTTTGCGACTTTGAGCTAGCTTCATGGAGTGCGTCAGCTACTTCTTGGGCTGAGGACGGCGTCAGAGGGGACATATGCCTAGGAGCGAAGAGAGATGAACTGGTCTTATGGCGATTGGGGTCTAATCCTATTGTTCACGACTCAGATGCTAATATCGCCACAGATTCAATGAGCTCACGAAGAAACACTTCCGGGTCCAATGGAATTTGAATTCACGGCGGAGCAAATCGCGCTCCGAAAAAGCATCCGCGATTTTGCAGAAGCGGAAATCGGGCCTCATGTTCTGGAATGGGACGAGAATCAAACGTTCCCGCTGGAGGTGATCAAGAAGGCGGGCGAGCTCGGGTTAATGGGCGCCATTTTCCCCGAAGGCTTGGGAGGCGCGGGTTTGGGGTATATCGAATACTCAATCATTATTGAGGAGCTTGCTCGCGTAGATCCCAGTGTCGCCTTGATTGTTGCCGCGCATAATTCGCTCTGCACAAATCACATTTATCTCGCGGGAAGCGAGGAGCAACGCAAGAAATACATCCCGAAACTATCCGCCGGGGAATGGATCGGATGCTGGTCGCTTACTGAGCCCGAAGCCGGCTCCGACGCAGCAGGAACGCGCTCGACTGCCACGTTGAAGGACGGCGAATGGACACTGAATGGTGGAAAAACGTTCACCACTAATGCGCAGTACGCAGATGTGTGCGTAGCAATGGCCGTGACTGACCGATCAGCTTCGCAGCATGGCATTTCCGCATTCATCCTGGAGAAAGGGATGCCTGGATTCCGCGTTGGAAAGAAAGAAAACAAGCTTGGCATGCGGGCGAGTGCTACGGGCGAGGTGCTCTTCAGTGATTGCCGCTTGGCGCCATCTCAACTTCTTGGAAAACCCGGCGAAGGATTTGTTGACAGTCTCCGTACGCTGGATGGTGGACGGATTTCAATTGCGGCTCTGTCGATCGGAATCGCGCAGGGCGCCTTTGAGGCCGCGCTTAGGTATTCCAAGCATCGCAAGCAATTCGGCAGATTCATTTCCGAGTTTCAGAGCATTCAGCATAAGCTGACTGATATGGCGACATCCATTGAAGCAGCGCGGTGGCTGACCTATTGTGCCGGTGCACGCAAGGATTTGGGAAAGCGCGTCACAAGGGAATCGGCGATGGCCAAACTGTTTGCATCCGAGATGGCCGTACGAGTTGCCGATGAGGCTGTACAGATTCACGGAGGGTACGGTTTCATCAAGGATTATCCAGTCGAAAAATTTTATCGGGACGTAAAGCTCTGCACAATTGGTGAAGGCACGAGCGAAATCCAGCGGCTTATCATTGCGCGTCAACTGCTAAAAGAGTAGTTGGCACTTGCTTCACGGACAGCGGATCTGAAGGCGCGTATTTTTGCCGGAGATCTGCGTGCGCTCGCGCGCGCCGCAACGCTGATCGAGAATGAGACTGCCGAAGGGCGCGATCTAGTCGCGTCTATGTTCGCCAATACGGGGCGTGCGATCAGCATCGGAATCACTGGCCCCCCCGGTGCCGGCAAGAGCACGCTTGTCGACCAGTTGGTTAAAATCCTGCGGAAAGAAGGGCAGAGCGTCGGAATCATCGCAGTCGATCCCAGCAGTCCGTATTCGCATGGTGCCATTCTGGGCGACCGCATTCGTATGCAGGATCATCATGACGATTCCGGTGTTTTCATCCGCTCCATGGCAACAAGAGGCCGTTTGGGAGGAGTTGCGCGGGGAACGCTGGAATTGGTGCTGTTGCTTGATGCCGCGGGGCGTGACGTTGTATTAGTCGAGACTGTCGGAGTAGGTCAGGACGAAGTCGAAGTCGCGCGCCTGGCGGATGTTACCGTGGTCATCTTAGTGCCGGGGATGGGAGATGATGTGCAGGCAATCAAGGCCGGTATTATGGAGATCGCGGACGTGTTCGCTATCAATAAGGCCGACCTGCCTGGAGCTGAGCGCCTCGAGCAGGAGATTCGGGCCATGCAGAGCTTTGCGAATGCACCGGATCGGAGGGAAGCTGCTCCCGTTCGACGTGTTGTGGCGACTGAGGCCAAGGGACTGAACGAATTGCTGGACGTCATCCGTTCAACTTTTGAGAGGCTACAGAAACGAGCCTCACGGTCAGAGATCTGGAGCATTAGATTGCGTGAGATGCTTCGTGAGAGCTTGTTGGCGTCAATACCGGATCGCGAGATCGAGCGTCATTCGGAACTTGTCGCTACCAAAATCGAAGATCCATATACCGCAGTAGAGGACATTCGAGAGAAGATGTTGCGGACATGAGCGTTGAGATCGATCACTTAGGTATAGCGGTCCGCAGCTTGGATGAAGGGCTGTATTTCTATGAGAGTGTCCTGGGGATGACTGTCAGTTGTAGAGAAACGGTGCAAGCAGAGCGAGTAAACGTGGCCATGCTGCCCGCGGGTGGAGAAGGTGCACCCAGAATTGAACTGCTCGAGGCGACCGATCCTGAATCCGCCGTTGCGAAATTCATTGAGAACCGCGGGGCTGGGTTGCATCACATCGCTTTGCGCGTCGATGATCTTGCGGCGGCAACTCAGCGGCTGCGGGTCCAAGGGGCACGGCTGCTAAACGAGCCACGCCTGGGCGCCGGAGGTCACACCTACGTTTTTGTTCATCCCGTGTCGACCGGCGGCGTGCTTTTAGAGTTGATTCAGAAATAGATGTCACTGCAAAACCGAGCGGAGATCGGCATCATCGGCGGGAGCGGGCTTTATGCGATGCCTGGATTCGAGGCACAAGACGAAGTGCGGCTCACGACGCCGTTCGGCGAACCCTCGGATGCCTACATTGTGGGCCGGCTTGAAGAGAAAAACGTGGCATTTCTGGCCCGGCATGGCCAAGGCCACCGAATATCCCCGTCTGAGCTCAATTTTCGCGCGAATATCTGGGGCATGAAGATGCTGGGCGTAAGCCGCATTCTCTCCCTGAGCGCTGTAGGTTCGCTAAAAGAAGAGCACGCTCCACTTGACTTCGTAATTCCTGACCAGTTCTTTGATAGAACACGAGGACGCGCCTCCACGTTTTTCGGAAGCGGAATCGTTGCGCACATCAGCTTCTCCGATCCGGTCTGTCCGCAACTTGCCAGCGTCGTTTACGATTCCGCTCTCCAATCCGGGATCAGTAGCAATCGAGGCGGCACTTATCTGTGCATGGAGGGGCCTGCATTTTCTACGCGGGCCGAATCAAACGTATACCGAAGCTGGGGCATGGATGTAATTGGGATGACAAACCTTCAGGAAGCGAAGTTGGCCCGGGAGGCGGAGATCTGTTACGTTACGATTGCAATGGTTACCGATTACGATTGCTGGCATGAAGAACATGCATCTGTAACAGTTGACCAAATCCTGTCGAATTTGAAGAAAAATGCCGAGAACGCGTGCAAATTGGTTCGGCACGCAGTTGCAGGGATGCCTCAGGAACGAACCTGTCAATGCTGTTCTGCGTTAAGGCACGCCATTATTACCGACCCCGCCGTGATTCCGCAAGGAATCAAGGAAAAGCTGGGATTGCTGATTGCCAAGTATACCGGCCCATGAACTCGCGCAGGCCGTTCTCGCCTCTTGCTTAAAGGACGGGACGTGGCCGGCACGTACGCTGGATGCACTTGTCGAGCGTGCGCTCGATGAGGATGACGCACTCTTAGCGGGAGCCGCGACGCGCGCTCTTTTCGGGATCATAGTCGAACGCTTAGGAGACCTGTTCGAACCTTCGCTATGTGACGTGTACGCGAACTTGTTTTCGCATATCATCTCACGGGCTCTTCCTGAATACAAGGCAGAAGATTTGGTTCTCCGATACCGCAGAGTGCGTCAGGTGCGGCGCTTTCCGGGCGGTGAAGTACGGCGTGTTTTCATTTTGTCGCGAGTAACGCTCGGAGCTGATGTTGCGGTAACTAGCGTAGCTCTCGCCGCAGCGAAACAGCGATTTCCGGAAGCGGAAATCTTCTTTGTCGGTCCCGCGAAAAATGCCGAGATGTTCGCAGCGGATCCGCAGATTGCGCCCATTGCGGTGATGTATGGCCGATCCAGCTTGCTTCGCGAACGCCTTGCCGCGGCCGCTGAGTTGCAGATCGCCGTTGACGAGCAAGGCGCAGTCGTTATCGATCCGGATTCGAGGCTCACGCAATTGGGTCTTATTCCCATTTGTGACGACTCGCGGTATTTCTTGTTCGAGAGCCGCGCCTTCGGAGGGGAGCTAACGGCAGCCCTTCCCGAGTTGATCGCGGAGTGGCTCGCAGAGGTTTTCGACATAGACTACGCGCGTCCTTATCTTGCTCCCCAACTAAAGCCGTCGGCAGCTGAAATCACGGTTAGCTTCGGAGTGGGCGAGAATGCAAAAAAGCGCATAGACGATGACTTTGAATACCAAGTGCTGGCCGCCTTGCTTCGGCAGAACCGGCGTGTTCTTCTGGATCGAGGTTCGGGTGGGGAAGAGGCGCAGCGGGTAGACGCGCTCGTAGAACGATTGGGCTCGCCCACTTCGTTGGATGTGCATGATGGCAGCTATGCTTCGTTTGCTAACCACATTTTGCAGAGCAAGCTGTACGTGGGGTACGATTCTGCAGGTCAGCACGTCGCCGCCGCTGGACGAGTGCCGCTTGTTTCCGTGTTCACAGGCTACGCTTGTGAGCGAATGCTTTCGCGTTGGCGGCCAAGTGGAAAAACAGCTCACGTAGTTGCGGTGAACGAAAGCGATCGATCGAACGCCCTCGAGCGAACGCTCCACGCTATTGGGGAGGCGGCGGAGGAGGCGTGGGCAAAGTCCAGGGGTCGGATGTCGACGTCGATTTAGGCGCTGGCGATTCGGTCGTCTTCGTAGATCCCGGCCTGGGGGGCGCGGCGCCGACTGGTTGTTCCTGAGTTTGAGTGTCGGATAGCGGCGCAGGCGCTTGAGCATCGTAAACGATGTTCGATTCCGTGCCAAATTTCCGGTACAGCCTAAACTCGATTTCGTTCTTCGTCCTCTCGCGGCCGGCTCGCATCCGCAACTCCGCCTTTAAGGGGCAGATATATGGCTGACCGCTGATATCGACATCATCATAGTCGAGGATCTCGGATGCTTCATTTACTGGAAAGCTTCTGGGTATGTCGACGGCCACAAACGTAATGCGCGAAATTGCGCCTGTGTACTCGTCCGCATAGACCAATCCTTTATAAGCCGTGATGATTCGCTGCTCACGCTGATATTCGATCGAATAACTTGAATGGCCGCTGTCGATAAAGTAATTGAAGACTGCCATGCGTTTGCCTCGCAGTGTGCCCCAGTGGTCCCACCCGAATTCTGCCTCACTCCTAGCTTCAAAAACACCCTTCATGAGACTGCCGAATTCCCCGACTGAAGTGGCCCCGTTAAGTTGCTCCATGCTCTGGTTCGTATACCGATTATTAACGGAAACCAACTTGTAGTTCTCTTTCCCTTCGGAGTAGCTAACTTGTGCATTCACCGTATCCACGATCCGGTAACGGTCACTCAAATTGAAATCGACGTACCGGCGTGTCACCTGCAAGCAGATGAAGTTCGGCAGATTCTCTGTGTAAGTCATGGCATACTGCTTGATTTCGTCCAGTATTTGTTGTTGGCGGACGGAATCAGGGGGAGGAATGGTTTGCCGGGGCCGCAGCGCAACACTACTCTCGCCGGTTGTCGTCGCCTCGACAGACGTAGCCGGCGAAGAGGTTGCCTCTTGGGTCGATGACTTGAGATTGGCAGTGTGGTCGCGTAATTCCTGCAGGGCCTGAACCGTTCGGGGGCCTGCGCCTTGTGCTTCCAAATCCGTAATCGTCTTGTCGGTGAGCTTTTCTGTTAACTGTACTTTCTTCAGGTAGGCCGCGATCTGCTTATCGGTATGCTGCTTGAGTGCCAGCTCGGATCTGAGAAAGTCAGCCAATTGCTGGACGTTCATCTGCATTTGGGCCTGCAGTGCCAGGGCGAGACACACGATGAACACACTGAGGCGCCACTTCATCTTCCTATGATGACGCACCAATTTCCGCCAAGTTACGGCGAGGGCAGCGGGTCTAAAGCTTTTCCTGCTTCTCAAGTTCCAGCGAAATCGTACCGATCGGGAATCCCAATTGGAAGCGAAACTGAACCGGCGTGCGATCCCCATCATCCGTGAGCCAAATGAAGAGCCTACCCTTGCGTTTGTACAGCACATTATCGAACAAAAACGCTTCGTATCGGACCGTATGATAAGTCTTCCCTCCGACAGTCACGGTTTCCTTCGATTGGGCCTCGATTTTGGCATTAACCATTTTCTTGCCGTCCGTGACAGGAAGGGTGGTAGATTTTCCTGGCTCAAGATTCAGCGTGCGTATTGCTGCGAGCGCACCTGCGACGTCGTGGGTGCAAGGTGCGATATCGAGCACTCGCTGAACAGTCGCTTTATTGAGCAGATCACGTTCGTCATACGCTACCTTGTGACGCGAGTTTTCAAAGGTTAATTGCGTCAGATGATGGCGTTTGCCCTCCTGGGCATCGAGTACGGAATGTGATGGGCAGAAATGTTCGTTGCTAGTAACTCTATAGGTATCCAGAACCTTGTACAACCGGCTGACCATACCGGCGCTTTGGAGATTGAGATCCAGCTGCCAGCCATCGGGGGATGGGCGTGAAAGCTGAACCGCGACAGCCCCGGCCGTAACCAGGCGCCATTCAACGCGATAAGACAGCTTCTCCGGGTACGGGAATTGCGAGGTCTTCTGAGCCGCCTGCGACGCGATCACCATCGCACACGATAGAAGCAGGTGATTAATCAACATCGAAAACTGAGCAACAGAACTAGTAAGGACTTCCGCTTCAGAGCTGCTGGGGCGCAAGCTCCTCTCTCAACTCAATCTCCTGCTCTTTGTACTGCAATTGATACAGCTTCCAGTAAATGCCTCTCTGTGCAAGCAACTCCTGATGCGTTCCCATTTCTCGTAATTGAGCTTTATGCATTACGATAATGCGATCTGCCTGCTGGATTGTGGAAAGACGATGAGCGATGATCAGCGACGTTCGACCGGAGACAAGATGCGTCAGGGCTTCGCGGACGCGCAGTTCGGTTTCCGTATCGACGCTCGAAGTGGCTTCGTCGAGAATGAGAATACGCGGGCTATGTGCCAGAGCTCGAGCGAAGCTGATGAGCTGCTTTTGCCCGGTTGAAAAACCATTGCCTCGCTCGCGAACGGGCGTATCGAATCTATCCGGCAACTCCTCGATGAAATCCAATAAGTTCACTTGCCGGGCAGCCTCTCGCACGCCGGCCTGGGTTATGCCTGGTGTGCCCAAACGGATATTGGTATTGACGGTACCTGTAAACAGATACGGATCTTGCAACACGACACCAAAATGACGACGCAAGTCCAAAACATCAAATTCGCGAACATCAATGCCGCCGATCCGAATCGCACCTCGCTGAACGTCGTAAAAGCGAAGCAGCAGGTTTGTCAGCGTTGTCTTACCTGCACCGGTGTGGCCCACGATTGCCACCGTTTCTGCAGGCGCAACACTGAAGCTGACGTCCTTCAATACCCATTCCTCGCCGTTGTAGGCGAACCAGACGTGATCGAATTCAATGTCGAGAGGCCCTTCCGGAAACGTGACCGTACGTATTGGAGAAACGATACGTGGTTGGGTGTCTAAAAGTTTGAAGATCCTCTCGGAAGCAGCCATAGCGCCCTGCAGAATGTTGTATTTTTCGCTCAGATCCTGAATAGGGCGGAAGAATCGTAAACCGTACTGGAAGAAAGCAACCAAGACGCCCAGCGTAAGGGCACCCTGCCGTATCCGAAACCCTCCATAAGCCAGGAGGAATGCCAAGGCGGACATGCCGAGGAATTCTACGACTGGATAGAACCAGCCGTATGCGGTAATCGCGTCTTTAAACGCAAGCATGTGATCGCGATTGATTGTGTCGAATTCTTTCTTACTGCGCTCTTCGCGGTTGAAGAGCTGTAAGACGGACATGCCGGCAATATGCTCTTGCAAGTAAGCGTTAATTTTCGCCACCGCAACGCGAATGCGCCGGTAGCTCTGCGATGCTTTACGCCGGAACTGCATTGTGATGAGAACGACGAACGGCATCACAGCCAACATGAGCCCCGTCATTCCAGGACTCAGGCGAAACATGATGATGATTACGAATGACAGCATCAGAATGTCGCCGATAATGGTGACTAATCCGGAGGCAAAGAGATCGTTCAGGACGTCCACATCAGTGGTCACACGCGTGACTAGCCGGCCCACGGGATTCTTGTCGTAGTAAGCCACGTCAAGCGTCTGAAGGTGCGCCATCAGCTGGCGGCGCAGGTCGAACATGGCCCTCTGTCCGGTCCACTGCATCAGGTACGTTTGGCCGAAATCAAAGATGAACCCGAGAATAACGACCGCCATGTAAAGACCCGCGAGCTGCGACAGCCCAGTCCAGGCATTCTTCGATAACCAGCTATCGAGGAACGTGGGTGCCCGATGCGCCACCGGAACCAAGTATTTGTCAACTGCTAGTTTTGTAAGCAGAGGCCCGATAATCTGAAGGAGAGAATCGATCAGGAGGAGTACCAAAGACGCAGCGACGATCTGCTTATACGGCCCCAGATACGTGAGGAGGCGCTTCATCAAGCGCGAGTCGTAAGCTTTGCCAAGTACCTCTTCTTCCAACAGTGGCTCTCTAATAACAGACTAACGTAGCGCTCGCTGTTGCGCTCTCTTCACGGAACACCATGAATGGATTCGTTTTAATTGACAAGCCTGCCGGGTATACCAGCCATGATGTTGTGAACTGTTGGCGCAAGCTGTCAAAGACCAAACGCGTGGGACATTTGGGCACGCTGGACCCAATGGCGACAGGATTATTGGTGCTGATGGTCGGGCGGGCAACACGGCTGGCGCAATACTTCGGTGATAGCGATAAGACATACACAGCAGAGATTACGCTTGGCGTGGTATCAGATACATTTGATGCGGAAGGCGTAGTGAGGGAGACTGGTGTTCCCGCACCGGATGATTGGACCCCTGTCTATCGGGCTTTGGACGGATTTCGGGGACGATTCCTTCAGACTCCGCCTACCGTATCGGCAAAAAAGATTCAAGGTGTTGCTGCGTATAAGCTGGCTCGGCAGCAGATGGCCGTTGAGCTAAAAGCTGTCGAGGTAGAGATTAAGCGCCTGGAAGTAGAAAGCGCCGACGCAGGAAAAATCGGATTGACCGTAACGTGCTCGGCCGGGACCTACATCCGCAGCCTGGCGCATGATCTCGGCCAGCAGCTCGGGTGCGGAGCAGTGCTCAGCAAATTGCGCCGGATACAGAGTGGCGACTTTTTAATTGATCGGGCGAGGACGCTCGATGAATGTGCTGAGCTGGCAGCAGCGGGACGACTATGTGAGGCACTGATCCCTCCAGCCTGCTTATTGTCGCGCTTCCCATCGGAACACTTCGACGCATTCGCGGAGGCTCAAATCCGGCAAGGCCGCGATTTCCGAACTTCACCCTTCGTGGTACCTCCGGGTACGCCGTTCGTGAAAGCGCTCTCGCATTCCGGCGAGCTCATCGCCATCGGCGAGTTGAGGATTCCGAACCTGTATCATCCGGCCACAGTGTTGTGAGTTGAACGCTGATAACTATTACAAGGTGGCAAGAAGCCGATCATAGCCAGCATGCATGTAGCCTGCAGGATCGCGTAACAGCTCTTGAGCCTAGACCGCGCTCTCCGAATGTCCGAACGACGCCCAACCCAGAGGCGCAGTGTTCGCATACACTCGATGAATGGATCTCGAACACCTCAAAGAGAAAATGCGCGGGATGTGGATGGCCGGCGACTTCGGTCAGATCGCGCACTTTTCGGCGCAGGGAGCTGCGGGATTTGTAGACCGGCTGAGCATTTTTCCTGGAATGAGGGTGCTCAATGTAGTGTGCGGTACGGGCAATCTATCGATCGCCGCAGCACGTAAAGGCGCGCAGGTGACGGGCGTCGATATCGCACCAAATCTGTTGGAGCAGGCGCGCGATCTAACGTGAACGCAGTGTCGATCCTTACGCGCCTGCTTTGCATTCGCCAAGAAATTGGTGGAAGCGCGCGACCTCTTCTTCGAATGCTCGTTCAAATACCGGGTCCATTATCTGCTTTTTCGAAAAGCCTCGTTCGACGCTCAGCTTTCGCTGCCGGTACGAAACGTTTACCCAGCCGATCACGTCGTCTCGCCACAATAGCGGCATCGCATAATAACCGAGTTTCCGTTTCGGCGGTGGAGTGTACGCCTCAAAGCGGTACGACCATGCCCAGAAATGCTCGAATCTCCGACGGTCCCAAACCAGAGGATCGAAAGGAGCTAGAAAGCGCACCGCTTCTTCCGAGCCATTCTCTTTGGACCGGTTTCGGATCGCGCGGCGATTGGGCCAAACGTAGCGGACTTGGTCAACGAGGGCACTCGCTAAATCCCCCGACTCGAGGAGCCGCCTAACCGCTGATTGCCTTCCTTCCAACGAAGGTGCCGCATGCGCCAGATGCTGTAATGCCGCACGCAGGCTACGCTCGGGCAGGGGAGTGAGAATACCGGCGACCAGCAGTACGAGTTTGCGTAGCCGCTCGCCCGGTTCAAGTTCGTTGTGCTGCTTGGTTGTCGGCTCGTACAAGCGGATTCCATTCTCTCGTCCGGCGATCCTTAAGAGACCTCGGTAATGAAGACGCTGCAGGGTTCGGGTGGTCGCCTTCGAATAGCCTCCCCAAGCATTGATCTCGCGTTTTCGGCCGAGATACGCTTCGAGCTCACGCGGATGAATCCGTTTGTGTGTCGCAACGATTTCGAGGACGCGCTGCTCGGTCGCGCTCAGTTTGGCTTCGAGCCTGGGATGAAGCAGCGCCCAGTTGATCTGGGCATGAAGCCGTACGCATACAGGAAATCCTCTTCGAGCTTAAGAGAAGGGTAGTGTTCGTCGAGATCGCCCGCGCGGTAGTCTCGGACTCGATGGCGCAGAATGAGATCCTGGGCGCGGGCCGGGGAACGAATCGGATCGGCTTGAACGAACCCCAGCCGATCAATCGCTTTGCGCAGCGTCGTCGGTGGAAATAGAGAGGCTGAGATGGCGCGCAGCCGCAAATGTTTGAGCGTTAGCTTCATGCGCTGCGCTATCGCGCATTACTGAACAGGAGCACGGCGGCGATGCTTAACGTTTGCTTCCGTCGAGATTAGAAGTAGCCCTCGCGCTTCTTCAGTTCCATCGAACCTTCTGTATCGTGGTCGATGATACGCGTTTCCCGCTCCGATCTGCGCGTCGATTGCAACTCGCTGATAATTTCCGGCACCGTTGTGGCCGTCGAGCGAACTGCGCCCGTGCAGTAAGTACAGCCTAGGGTGCGGAACCGGCACATCACGGTTTCGAGATGCTCGCCAAGCAAGAGAGGGGGATCGTGCTCAATGGGGATTAATAACGGGCCTCGCACGACAACCTCGCGCTCACGCGCGAAATAGAGTGGAACAACGGGAATCTTTTCCAGGTCGATGTACTCCCAGACATCAAGCTCGGTCCAATTCGATAGCGGAAAGACGCGCATAGTCTGGCCCGGATCAATGCGGCCATTAAATAGGTTCCACATCTCTGGCCGCTGCTCTTTGGGATTCCACTGGCCAAAAGCGTCGCGAAAGGAGAAAATACGCTCCTTTGCGCGAGATTTCTCTTCGTCCCGCCGTGCGCCGCCGATTGCCGCCTCGACCCGATGCGCCTTCAGAGCGTCAAGCAGTGCCTTGGTTTTTAGCTGCGCGCAGCATTTCGCGGTTCCGAGCCGGAACGGGTTCGCCCCTTCAGTGAGCGCCTCTCGGTTTGTGTGCACGAAAAGCGTGAGGCCGAGTTCGGAACAGATTCGATCCCGAAACTCGATCATTTCCCTGAATTTGAAGCTGGTATCAATGTGTAGCAGAGGAAAAGGAATGCGGGCCGGCTGAAAGGCCTTTCGTGCTAAATGCAGCAGCACTGAAGAGTCCTTTCCAATGGAATAGAGAATCACAGGCCGGCTGAACTGGGAAGCAGCTTCACGAAGAATGTAGATTGACTCGGATTCAAGAGCGCGAAGCTGTGGGATACTCATCTCTTTCAGTGCGACACATCTCGTTTCAGGATAACTTTCCGCGATGCTTCTCCTTTGCTACGATCATGCAGAGCAAGATGCGAGCCTTTTTCCTTGTATGGTGTGTTCTGTTAATTGCCGCTTCGGCGAACGCGGCGCAGAAACCGCTTGAAATCTTCTTTGTCGATGTGGAGGGTGGCCAAGCCACTCTATTCGTAGCTCCCACCGGGCAATCGCTGCTTATCGACACTGGTTGGTCTGGAAACGCATATCGCGATGCTGACCGCATTCTCAAGGCAGCGAAACTCGCCAAAATCAAGAAGATTGACTACGTACTGATCACCCACTACCACGCGGACCACGTGGGCGGAGTGCCGCAACTTGTCTCCAAGATTCCGGTAGGCACATTTATCGATCATGGGCCGAATCGCGAACCGAGCAGAGAAACGAATCGCTTATACGCGGACTATCAGAAGGCCATTGCAGGAGCAAATCATCTGACGCCCAAACCCGGCGAGCAATTGCCGATCAAAGGAATTGACGCAGTCGTTGTGAGCGCGGATGGGAACTTGATAGATCAGCCGCTTCCGGGCGCCGGTCAACCGAACAACTCGTGCGAAGGCGTTCAACCCAAAGCCACCGACCCAACTGAGAACGCGCGCTCGCTCGGTGTCGTGATCACGTTCGAAAAAGTGAGAATCGTTGATCTAGGCGATCTCACGTGGGACAAGGAGCTCGAGCTAGTCTGTCCGAACAACAAGATCGGCAAAGCCGATATTTTCGTTGTCTCGCATCATGGGTTGGATCTGAGCAACAGCCCGGCTTTGGTTCACGGCATTCAGCCTCGAGTAGCGATTATGGACAATGCCTCAAAGAAAGGTGGGAGCCCGTCGGCATGGGACATTGTCAAATCCTCGCCCGGACTCCAAGATATATGGCAGTTACACTTTGCGGATGCTGGCGGGCAGGAGCACAACACCTCTGATCCTTTCATTGCGAATGTGACCGAAGCTGATACAGGTTATTATCTGCGTGTGGCCGCAAATCCCGACGGCAGCTTCGAGATATACAATGCGCGCAACAAATTTTCTAAGCAATATCCGGCAAGATAAACACCTGCCGTAACGGGAAGCACCTGCCTAATTGGGCAGTTCCGGTCGCGCAAATCAGCGGATATCATAAGCAACATGAATCAAGCGCTTCGTATTGCAGTGCTGGGAGCCGGCAATGTTGGAGGCGGGTTGGGCCGCATATGGGTCAGCAAGGGCCATAAGGTTATCTTCGGAGTGCCTGACCCACAAAAACCCAAACGAGAGCTCGCGGCCGGTGCCAAAATCACGACGAATCAGGATGCCGTGGCCGAGTCGGACATCGTTGTTCTTAGCGTGCCATGGGCCGCGGCTCATGAAGCAATTAGAAGCTCCGGCGCATTGGATAACAAAGTTCTGATCGACTGCACCAATCCGCTCGCACCTGATCTACAAGGTCTCGTTATTGGTACGACGGTTTCGGGTGCTGAAATGGTCGCAAGCTGGGTACCGTCGAGCCGGGTAGTCAAAGCCTTCAATACCATCGGTGCTGGAAACTACGGCAACGCGCAGTTTGGAAATCAGCGAGCCGATGGATTCTACTGCGGTGATCACCAGGATGCAAAGAACGTGGCAAGGCAGTTGATTGACGAAGTCGGGCTAGAGCCGGTCGATGTAGGTCCGCTCAAAAACGCCCGTTTGCTTGAACCGCTTGCCGTGTTATGGATCGACCTTGCTGTGAACCAACGACAAGGTCCCAATCACGCCTTCAAGTTGCTGCGCCGCTGAAGACTTTTTCCGGACGTCCGATCACTGCGATCCAGTACGCTGACGTTGAAGCTTAAACACAATTAATCGCGGAGAGGTACACTTGTGCCGCCCAACTACGTCTTTGTCGGTGTGGATCGCGTAAAGCAGGTCCCGCAACGAGGAATAAACATATGCAAATCACGGCAAAGACCAAACACTTTTTCGACGCCGCTGTCTTGGCCGTTCTTCTCTGTGCTGTGCCTGCGAAGTCGCCAGCAGGCGTGGCCGTTTCGATCACGATCGCGCCACCCGTCCTGCCGGTGTATGTACAGCCGCCTTGTCCTGCAGAGGGATATCTTTGGACACCCGGGTATTGGGCTTATGGACCCTACGGTTATTATTGGGTGCCCGGTGTTTGGGTGCAACCGTTGCGGATCGGGTTCCTATGGACGCCCGGCTACTGGGGTTTCGTGGGCGGCGGATACTTCTGGCACGCCGGGTATTGGGGACCTCACGTAGGCTTCTACGGCGGGGTGAACTATGGATTCGGATACTCGGGAATCGGATTTGCAGGCGGGTTCTGGTCAGGGAATGTTTTCAGATATAACACCGCAGTGACAAACGTGAACACTGCCGTGATCAGAAATGTGTATGTGGACCGAACTGTGCTTAACAACACGAGAATTGCGAATAATCGCGCAAACTTCAACGGCCCGGGCGGGGTCATCGCACGTCCAACTGCACGCTAAGAGGCAGCGCTGCGCGAACAGCACTTCCAGCCGTCTGCAAATCAGATCGCGCATCAGGAGACCGCCAGGCAGGATCGCAATCAGCTGGCATCGTTCAATCATGGGCGCCCCTCCGTCGCGGCGATGGATTCGGTGAACGGACGCCGTTTCACTCAGCAGGGGCGTGTTGCCGCTACCGGCGCTTCCGCACGGGTGACGCAACGACCAGCGAACGAGGTTAGTCGGTCGAGCTACACCGGGACACGCAATAACGCGAATGCACAGTATGGCGACACCCGTGTCGACCAGCGCACCCATGAACAGCAGCAGCGCGCTTCAGGTGTACATAGCGCAGAAATGACACCGCGCGAAGCGCCTAGAACCGAAAATCGCGAGCCGAACATGAATCATCAAGCGAACACCGATCACCAGGTCAACGCGGGTCGGCCAGCACCTGCCGAAAGGAACAACGTCAGCAGCGAACAGAATCATGCAAACCGGCAGAGCAATTCAGAGCGGCACAACGAGAGAACAGCGCCTAGATAAGGGAGCATCTCTCGTTCAATGTTGGGCAACTCTGTCCCATTTGTTCTGGTTGGTCCATTGAAGATCGACCGTACACTCGGATAGAGGTCGGTTCGTATCTTCCGTCTGAATGGAAATTCCCGGCAGTGCTGTTTGCAAATCGTGCATAACCTGATAATGGAAGTAGAAAGCTCCATCAAAATCTCGGGGTAGATCTTGTATCACAAGCGTCCGGCAGCAACCGGCGCTCTTGCACGCCCTAGTCGCATCGGCCACAGCAATGCCCACCGTCCGAAGCATCCTGACGTACACAAGTGTGTTGAAAAGAGCAGCTGCAGCCATGATCGCGACCCAAGCCGTCAACGCAATTGAGCTGAATCGGAGCGATCCTAAAGCGCAAGTCAAGACGAATACGATCCAAATCACCGGGTGATATAAATACCGCCCCTGCTGAGCGAACTGGGTCATCCATCCGAACATGTTGAGCATCGGAACTACAGCGACAAACGGAAGGACAAGAAGAAGTGTACATCTTCCGGCGGTCGCTCCTGCCAATAACACGAATGCCAATAGAGCAGCGTACGCGATTAGCGTGATGCGAAGCCATAGCGGCAAGCCCGCGCCGGAATTGATCAGAAACAAAGCCGCCGGCAGCCGCGTTATGGCCGAGCTAAAGGTTTTCGAGTTCAGGACAAAATTGACGTTCCCGCCATGGACAACGTCCGGGTAGCCGCCCAGATTTCCGTAGATCGCGATTCGGATCAGCAGGAGAACAATCGTGGCCGCGATAGTCGCATAGAACATCGGGAACCAGCGTTCACGCGGCAAACGCAAACCGAGAGGTCTGCGAAGCAAGAACAGCGCCCCCAGCAGAAGCGGATAAGCATAGGCGCTCTCTTTGCACAGAACTCCCAGGCAATAGGCCGCCGTGCTCATCGAAATCGCGCCGGCAAGCGCGCGTTCCAAGGCGAAAAACGTAAATGCCGCTGCCATAAGATCGAAGCGAGCGCCCGGCCAGATCACCGCCTCGAATGAAGCCGGAACCGCAAGGAACGCAATACCTGTCCATCGAGCAAGCGCCAGTCTCAGACCGAGCCTGAAAGCCAGCCGCGCGACAAGCAAACCATTCAGAAGATGCAGGCCTAAATTTTGCACATGGTAGCCCCACAACGCTGATCCAAAGATCTGGTTATCTATCCACATAGACACGAATGTGAGCGGTCGGTAGAAACCGTCATATTGACGGCGAATGAAAAAGCTCCAGGGTTGCGCGCCGCTCGTAATTGCGCGATGCGTCCAATCCGGGAAATCGAGGTTGATTCGGAAAGAAATGCCATAGACTGCGGCGATAATCGCCAAACTAGGGACCCAAAACGCAAGCTCCGCGTTAAATGAGCCTGTCTCAGCACTTTGGTCGCACGATGATTGCAACCGGCTCTGCAAAGCCAGCGCGATCAGAAACGCCGCATTCAGGTACAAAAGAGGCTTGAACAGGTACGTTGCGGCAAGATGTACCGGCCCGAGTCGAAAGTCGTAATGGCCGATTGAGGTTAAAAGAACGAAGTTACTTAGGGCAAGGATAAACGCGGCGAAGGCCAATCCGCGCAACGCGCGCAAGACAGGCACTCTTATCCAAAGAAATCGCGCACTTTATCGAACACGCTCTTTTCGTGAGGCGCATTGTCGGCAGGCAAAACGCCATGCAGCTCTTCAAATAGTCTGCGCTGTTCGCGCGTGAGCTTCTTCGGTATATGAACATCTACGTGAATGTAGAGGTCGCCCCGCGCACGGCTGTTCAGGTGCGGCACTCCTAAATTGCGCAGCTTAAACTGAGCGCCTGGTTGGGTGCCTTCCGGAATCCGGATGTTTTGCGGACCGTCGAATGTGTCGATCGTAATGTCGGCCCCAAGCACCGCCTGCGCAACATTGATCGGCAGGGTACAGTGCAGATCGGTTTCTCGCCGCTCAAATATCGGATGCTCAGCGACCTTGATGACTACGTATAGATCACCGGGGTGACCGCCTTGCGGTGCAGGATTCCCCTCGCCTGTTAAACGAAGTCGTGTGCCCGTATCGACGCCGGCAGGTATGTTCACCTTCAACTTCTTTTCCACGCGATTGAAACGCTCGCCCCGGCACTGTGTGCATACATGCCGGATTACCTGGCCCCGGCCGTTACAAGTGGGGCACGTTTTGCGAATGGACAAAAAGCTCTGCTGATAAATTACTTCGCCGCGCCCGTTACAGACCGAGCACGTAGCCAGTCCCCCGTTCGGCTCGGCGCCCGCCCCATGGCACCGTGAGCAAGGCTCCATTCGGGGCACCTGAAGATCCGCCGACAGGCCCTGCATTGAATCCTCAAAGCTAATTTCGAGGTCGTATCGGATATCTTCGCCGCGCTGGGTCCGGGTGCGGCGGCTCCGCTGGCCTCCTCCAAACAGGTCGAACCCAAAAAGGTCCCCGAGAATGTCCGAGAAATCACCAAATGCTGACGGATCGAAGCCCTGACCTGCGCCGCCGTTGAATGCCTGATGCCCATAACGGTCGTATGCCGCCCTCTTCTGGGGGTCGCTGAGGATGGCATAAGCCTCCGCCGCTTCCTTGAACTTTTCCTCCGCGCTCCGATCCTCCGGATTGCGGTCGGGATGGTGTTGGAGCGCCAACTTCCGGTACGCGCTCTTCAGCGTCTGCTCGTCACAATCGCGCGAAACGCTCAAAACCTCGTAGTAATCTCGTTTGGAGACACTCATCGTATCTTGGATCATCCTGATGCAGCAATCACCGGTTGACTGCTACTTTTAGCATCGCGGGCCGGACCAGCCGACCTTTGAAGTTGTACCCGCGCTGATATTCCTCGAGAATTGTTTGATCCGGATGTTCTTTCGTATCCACCATCTCGACCGCGTGATGGACATGCGGGTTGAACAGTTCGCCTTCCGTCGAGACAGGCTCCAGACCCATTTTCTTTAAAGCTTCAAACAACCGCTGGTATATCAATTCCATGCCGCGAGCGTATTCTTTATCCGCGCTTTCCGCTTTAAGGGCTCGCTCGAAATCATCAAGGATCGGCACCAGTGTCTTGATCGCGTCCATCGTCGCGAATTCAAATAATTCGCCGCGCTCACGCTCCGCCCGCCTGCGATAGTTTTCGAACTCCGCCTGACGCCGCTGGAGCAGGTCTTGTAATTCGTTTTTCTCTTTTGCCAAACGATCTCGTTCGGCAATCAGTTCCGCCGTACTGGCAGTTTCGCGCTGTTCGGAGCTCTCAGATACAGGCTCCGCCTCCGGCTGAAGATCTTCCGTTGCAACGCCATTAGGTGTATTTACAGGTTCCATTGGGGTACAGTTCTGGATCGACAGGCGCCGACCCACTGCACTTCCAGCGTAACAAAACCGCGCCGTTCCGTCTAATGCGGCGCGTATATCACTGTAACTAAAACTCGTACCGCAATGCGAACTGCATCACGCGGGGAACCGAGAGCTCCTGCGTGTAATTTCCGAACGAAGTCTGAACGTCTAGCGCCGGACCGATCGACTGCACATCAAAACGGACGCTATTCGTCACGTTAAAGACCTCCCACCGGAACTGAATACTGTGGGATTCTTTATACGGCATTTTCCAACGCTTATCGAGGCCCATATCGATGTTGAAGATACCGTCTCCGCGCAGGTTGTTCCGCGCACCTGATTCTCCCGGGTAGTCATGCCGGAAATCAGAAACCGCCGCCGTGCCATCTGCAAAGACATTTACGGTGCCGTCGCCGTTTTTATAAGCACCAGTGGCAGGCAGCTGTGCGATAGGTATGGCATCACCGCTTAACTGCCAGTTGGTCGGCCAGGTCGATCCGTTAGACACGCTGAAGGGGAAGCCGCTCGTCCAGCGCCAAATTCCGGTTAGCTCCCATCCGCCGATAATCGCATCAACCAGTCCGTTCGCGTTTCTGCCAAACCTTCGATTACGTCCAAAGGGAAGTTCGCCTACCCAATTTGCTGTGACCTGGTGCGTGACGTCGAAGTCTGAGACAGCTCGCAGCGCCTTATAATCCCAGGAATTGATGACCTGGCCGCTTAAGCCACCGTAAGGATCGATTCGTTCCGCATCGGACGAGAGATCGATGGATTTCGAGAAGGTGTAATTAAAGTCGAACTGCACCCCCTGCGAAAAGCGCTTGCGGAGTGAGAGTTGCAGCCCATGATATGAGGAGTTACCAATTGTCCGCCATCCATACAGAGACGCGTACTGCTTGTTATAGAAGGCATTCGGGCCAAATTTGCTGCACCCATTCGGGCATCCAACACCGGGATAATCTAGCACGTAAAGACCTGTGGTCTCGTTGTAGAGAAATCCTGTCGATGGGTCGTCCATGATGGAGTACGCTGCCTGTAGCGGAGTCATTCCCGCGAGACCGCTGAGCGCCGGAAGATTCGGGAAAATGTGCCCCCAGTATGGGGCAGTAGGTCCGACCAAGGCGGGCGTGATGGCGGAACTGGGGACGCCCGCTGCTCCGAGCTGGGCAAAGCGCGTCGCGGCTTTGAAGTAATCGATCCCGGTTGCCGTGTCCACCAGATCGAGTGGCATGGCAAGGTCTTCCTGCGTCAGCAGCCTATGTCCAAGGTGGCCTACATAGGACGCCTCGAAAATCATGTTCTTCGGCAGCTCGCGGCTAATCGAAAAATCGAGCTGGTAGGCGTAGGGTGTTTTTAACGCATTGTCGACGCCCCACACAATGTTGCCTGGGATATCAGGTGGCGTTTGCGGGAATCCGCCGGGGGGTGCCGGTGCCAGCACAGAGGACGGCACGACGTTAAGACTCGTCAGCCTTGGGGCGGTATCGAAGCCTAAAACGGCCGCAGGACTGGTGATTGTGCTGGAGAGCCCGAAAGCGCCACCGCTTTGATCGAAGGTATTGATCAATCCTTCCCCGATGTTGTCGTAAACAATTCCCGCACCCGCTCTGATCGAGGTCTTGTCTCCGCCGAGCAAACCGCTCAGGAACCCTGGCCCGCCGTGCGGCACCCAGGCAATTCCCAAGCGCGGAGCGAAATTCTTCTTCGACCATTGATACAAATCGGGTTTACCGTTACCCTTACCTGCCAAGTTGAAGGTGATTGTGGGATCGACATTAGAGGGAATTCCGGTCGCACCGTCGATGCCGCGTTGAAGGAAAAACTGTGACATGTTGATATTCGGCGCGACTTCCAGGCCGTTCACTTCCCATGGGGGCGATTCCAGACTGTAGCGCAGCCCGTACGTGATCGTGAAATTTGGCTTCACGCGCCAGGAGTCTTGCGCATAGAACTCATATTGATCGACCGCAAAGTTGCGTTTGATCGGAGCTCCTTGGGCAAGCAGTTGTCCAGTGCGGTCGTAATTGTAAACAGCGTCGCCTTGCGTCACAGCGCCGAGAAGCGCCATCACTGGATAGTCGTAGGCATTCGTGAAACTCGAAGCAACAGCTGGGTACCCGTAGCCTGGACCGCAAGATGTGCATGAAGGGTCGAGGAATGTATTCGTCCCAGCAATTCCCGCAGCAGTAAGCCACGAAGCATTCGTAACTCCATCGCTAAACGAGTTTGTCAAACTCACACTCGGGCTTCGAACAAAGCGGATATTCGTTCCAAACGTGAAAGAGTGATTCCCCTTTTTCCAGGACACATCATCGACGATGTTGTGCACTGGAGTTTGAAAGGAATGGCTATACGCGAAGTTGAACGGCGCATCAGTTGAATTGTCGTTCAGCCCTCGGAAGCGAATCCAGGGCACGTCCGCATTGCCGATGGTGCCCTCGCTCTGCCGCGTAAATCCATACCGGAAATTGTTTACGACTGTAGGCGAAAGGATGCCTGTCTCACCTATAACGAAGCCCTTGCTATGGGTATCGATGCTGGTCGTGGGCGTGTCGCCCGGCAAGTAAGGCTGGTTCTGCTGCTGATCATCCATCAGATTTCCACGGAAGAAGAGTGTGTGCCTGCCATCTTGCGTGAGGACGTAATCGAGCCGGCTGATATACGTATTGAATTTGTTATGAACCGGAGCTGCGAAGCGATAACCCGTATAGTTCAAGCCATCGCCGGCCCCGCGGTCGTTCGGTAGAGGATAGCTTTGGAAGAAGTTCAGCACCGCTGGGTCAGGTCCGATGCCCAACGGATCCATTGCTGCGAGTTGCTGGGGGGTTAACGTGGTGATTCCCCCATTTACGTTTTGATATTGAACGATGCCTTGACGCAGCGTCACGCTTGGAACCACGCGCAGCGCGCTCTGCTGCTGCGCATCGCGGCGTCCTTCGTAATTCAAGAAAAAGAACGCACGGTTCTTGATAATCGGGCCTCCCAGCGCGCCACCGTAAACATTCCGGATGAATTGCAGAGGTTTGTTGGGTTGACCACTCTCGAGTTGCGACAGCTTCAGGAAATAGTCGTTCGCCTCGGTTGCCGTATTGCGGTTGTACTCATAGAGGGCGCCGTGAAATGCATTGGTTCCGCTTTTCGTAACAATACTGATTTCCGCTCCCGAAGAGCGCCCGGACTGGGCATCATAGTTCGTCGTCGCCACGCGAAATTCCTGGATCGAGTCCGGTGTCATGCGCAGAACGGACGTGAACGCATATCCACGAGTCTGATCATTGGCATCCACCCCATCCAGCAGAATATTGCTCTGATCGCTTCGGGCGCCGTTCACGGCACCGCTTCGCGTATCTGTATTTGGATCTATATTCGGATTGTTCCCCAGGTACACAACGCCCGGTTGCAAGCTGTACAAACTGGCGACATCCCGACCCTCGATCGGCAGTTCCTTGACTTGGTTCTCGGTCATGACCGCGCCCAGAGAGGCGTCTACAGTATTCAATAACGGAGTCTCTGCCGTGACTGCGACCGTTTCGCTGGTTCCGCCGATCTGGAGAGCCACGTTTACAGTCGCCGGACTATTGACCAGCAACTGCAGATTCGTGGCTTCATACTTCTTAAAGCCCGGTGCTTCTACAGCCAATCGATACGGCCCCGGAGTGAGCTGCAGCAGTTCATATTCGCCGCTGCCGTTGCTGGTCGTGTGCCGCTCTAAGCCCGTTGCCGTATTAGCTAGCGTGACCTGCGCCCTCGGAATCGTGGCGCCGCTGGGATCTGTCACCACGCCGCGAATGGAAGTGTCAGCTTGCCCCCAAACAACATTGAGGCCGAGCAAAACCAGAATTGAAGAAACACTAATGCGCGCGCAAAGTCTTGCGACCATCGCAACCTCCCATGAAGCAAAGTAAACTTGCGGGCTATTTTAGCAGGTTTAAATTGGTGGCGGGAGTCTTTTCAGGAATTGCCGCTGCTTGATTATCGTAAGGTTTGCGTATTCGAGATCGTCGCCGTGGTTCCATCGAATTTCGCGAAGCTGACGGTAAACGGCTCATTGTAGGCGCGCGCCCTGTCGCGCAGAAAGCTGAGCGCGACAGCCTCGCCAAACAGCAAAGAAGTGTCGGAATCGCTACGCCAGTGAATGCCGGCGTGTATGCCGTGCGCGAAGGTAACGTTGTGGCCCAGCTTGTTCAATTCGCCGTTCACCGTAAATTGACCGGCGTCCGCTCCCGTGTAAGGAACCAGCGACAGCCCGTCAGTCGTGGGCACTACTGGATTCGGAACGACAAAGCTGCCGTCCCAAAAGAATTTCAGCACCGTGATGCAGGCGCCCGCTACCGTGCCATGCCCAGTAGGATAGGCCGGGTGCGCCGGTGAACCCTCCGGAAATGCCTGCGAAAGCAAGTAGGTGCCGTATTTGGCGTAGCTCTGCTGTAGCGCCTGCGAGTTCAGCACCACGTTGCTCAACCTGAGATCTGTTCGGTTTTCTTGACCGGTCTTGAGCAGGTGGACGATGCCCCCGATCGCCTCGGGCCGGGGACGCAGGTGCACCATCCACTTCTGATACCAGGCTGCGTTCAGGGCCTTGCACGCTACTTCCTCTATGGTCGCCGCGATATCTGGTGGTCCAAACGTGCCGAAACCGTTCTGCGTTTTTGAATTGAGGTACGGATTCCCGGGGTTCAAGGGCGCGCCTCCGAAGCTAAAGCTGCCGGGCGCAGCCGGATTTATCGAGGCTAAAACAAGACACGCAATAAGATACTCCTGAAAAAGCACATCCATGTGCGTGAGAGAGCACAGGTCGCGCCCGCTGCGGCGGTACCGGAGCTGCGGGTCAATTTGATTCCGCTGGGTTGTATCGACACCATTCTGAATGTCCAGCCAGGAGGCGAAGTCTGTGGCATAGTCGGTGCCCTGCAGATAAGCTAGCTGCTGCTGGCTGATGGGTTGCGAGCCGAAAAATGTGGGTTGAATCAGAAATTGAGAAAGGTAGGGGCCTAGCGTTTCGCCCGGAAATCCGCCCCGGAACAGCAGCTCTGGCGTTACTTGGCCGCCACTATTCCTGGGACCCTGGTAAGCGGGTAATGAGCTCAGTTCGGCGGCAGCTTCGGCCGCCAGCGGACTTGAGCTGTAATCCGTAAGCGCGACATCGCGCAACAGGGAACCCCAATAGTGTTCTACAAGCTCTGTTGCGCATAGATCGCTCGCCACTTTCGGCGGTGGCGGCACTTGCGGCTGTCCGAATTGCGCGGCATCCATCGCGCAGAGATCGAACGCCATCGCACCTTGCGGCCCGTTAAGGGTGCGCGTGCCACCCATAACGATGTTTTCGAAATCGGAGGACTTGCCGCTCTTCAATGCGGTCATGAAACTCCCGAATGCAGTGGGGTCTACTCGCCCATAGGCGTCATGCGGAAGCGCCTTCGTGTATGTGCCGCCTTTGTCGGGGTAAAGATCGAAATCACCGTTGTTGACGTTTATTGCCGGTCCCAAACGCGCGTCCTGCCTTGCCATTGCAACGCGCAGCTCGTATGACTCGCGAATCCGCCTATTCGCAATTTCCGACAGTGAGTCTCCGCTTTCCCCCGATTGCGCGAAAACGGGCCGTGAGGTAGCAAGGGCCGCAAGCCCTGTACTGCCTATTGCCGCAGCCCCGGAAGCCGTCTTGAAGAAATCACGCCTACTCGAACCGGGCGCGCAGGAGTCCTCTGTCAACTTACGATCGGGTAGCCCCATTTTAGTGATATGGGTAATTATAGGTGATCTGAAGAAGACGCCAAATGCGTACTGGTACTGACGTGAACCGGCTGAGGTACTGACAGAGTTGTACTACCGGCCGCGTCCGGCCACGGTCTGTTTGGCGGTGTCGATAGGGGTCGGATTGGGTGAAGCTGTTTCCGGCTCGGCAGTCTTAGCGAAGCCGAGCGCCTTGCGCAGTTCCGTGTCGATCTTTGCCCGAATATCCGGATTATCTTTTAAGAATTGCCGAGCGTTTTCGCGTCCTTGGCCAATCCGCTCGCCCTTATAGCTGAACCAGGATCCGCTCTTCTCAACGATGCCATTGGTCACACCGAGATCGAGCAAGTCACCTTCGCGCGAAACACCCTCGCCATAAATAATGTCGAATTCGGCCTCACGGAAAGGCGCAGCGACCTTGTTCTTCACAACCTTTACCTTGGTGCGGTTCCCGGTAACCGATTCGCCGTCCTTAATTGCCGCTATGCGCCGGATGTCCACGCGAATTGAAGAGTAAAACTTGAGAGCGCGTCCGCCCGTCGTCGTCTCCGGGTTCCCGAACATCACGCCGATCTTTTCGCGAATCTGGTTGATAAAGATCAGGCACGTGTTCGATTTCGAAACGATGCCCGTGAGTTTCCGCATGGCCTGCGACATCAAGCGCGCCTGCATGCCCATATGCGAATCGCCCATCTCGCCGTCGAGCTCGGCCTTCGGAACCAGAGCGGCCACTGAATCGACTACCAACACATCGATCGATCCCGAGCTGATGAGCGCGCTCGTGATTTCGAGGGCCTGCTCCGCAAAGTCGGGTTGCGAAACTAGCAGATTGTCAACGTCTACGCCGAGCTGCTTCGCATAGGCAGGATCGAGCGCGTGCTCCACGTCAATGAATGCGGCCATTCCGCCCTGTTTCTGCGCCTCTGCGATTACCTGCAAGGCAATCGTCGTCTTGCCCGACGATTCAGGGCCAAAAATCTCGCAAATGCGTCCTCGCGGAAATCCACCCACTCCCAGTGCGTAATCCACCGAAATTGATCCGCTTGAAATTGCAGAGACCGGCACAACCGCGTCCTTCGCGCCCAACCGCAAAATTGAGCCTTTACCAAACTGCTTCTCAATCTGACCCAGTGTTGCGGTTAAGGTGCGGGTACGCTCTTTCTCGTCCATGTAGAGTCCTTTCCAGTTAGTATACCCAAACAAAACACCCAGGTTCTGTTTTAGGGCTTGGCTCAGGTATTAGCCGACTTGCGCGCGTAATAGCCCTTCCGCGCCCGCACGACCAGGTCTTTTCTGCCGCGTATCTTGATTTCTACCGGATGATACTGACCATCCGTTCGCAAGGGCTCAGGGCGATAGAAGAGGTTGTATTGATGGCGTAGCTCGTTAGCGATGTTTTCGAAGGATTGGTTCAGGTCCTTCGCCTGAAACGGAAAGAATGCAACGCCCCCGGTCTGTTGCGCGAAGTAGCGCATCACCTTGTCCCCGTCCGTCTCAATGTGGCTGATATTGGTCGAAATCGTATAAATGACAGTATCGGCGCGTTGCGCCATTTCGAGCGCCTGATCGCGGCTGTAGCGGCTCTCGTTATCCTCCCCATCGCTCAAAACAACCATGGCGCGCCGGAACTTATACAATGGCCGATCCTGCATCAGCTTTTCTTTGCAAGCGAAGTAGATGGCATCGTACAGCGACGTCCCGCCGCCCGGACGCAGGTGTCTCACTGCGTTCTCCAGCTTGCTCGTATCGTTTGTGAGATCGGCAACCAGTTCCGCGGCGGTGTCGAAGCTGACCACAATCGCCTTGTCCTGCTCCCGCATCACGCTGTTGATGAAATTTGTCGCCGCCTCCTGCTGAAACTTGAAGCGCTCCCGTATGCTGTTGCTCGTGTCAATCAATATGGCAAGCCGTAATGGCAGATCGGTTTCCGACGTGAACTCCATGATTTGCTGTGGCTTCTTACTCTCGAAGACCTCGAAATCGTTCTTGTTCAGATCGGTGACGAAACGGCCCCGTTTATCGGTCACAGTGAAGAGCATGTTCACCCGAGTGACCTCGCTCACGATCGTGTCCGGCGAATGTGCCTGCACCGCTTGGGAGGGCTGTCCATTTCCCTGATTCTGTCCAGGCCGGACCTTGCCAAACGAGAGCGTTGCCACCCCAGCCAACGCTGCCAGAGAAACTACTAGGAACTTCATCGAGATGACTTTATTCTATCCGCGTTCGCTCGCACTGAATCCAGAAAAGCCGAAAGCTCTCCGGGCAAAGGGCTTTCGACGGTGATTAGTTCGTTTCTCGACGGCGAAACGAAGCGTAGCCTGTGCGCATGCAAGAAAAACCTCGCTAGCGGCGGGAGATCCGGTGTTGCTGCCGCCGCCCCGTAGAGTCGGTCGCCTGCGATAGGGTGACCCACGCTCGAAAGATGTACACGTATCTGATGCGTCCGCCCCGTCTTGATTTGCACTTCGAGGAAAGTGAACCGCGGCCACTCTTCGAGTACGCGGTACTCTGTGACGGCGGTGCGGCCCGAAGCAAGGCGGGTAGTCATGCGAGTGCGTCGGGCTGGATCACGCGTAATCGCATTTGTAATCCGTCCTTGCGGTTGTTTCATTCGGCCATGCACCAATGCCCAATAAGTTTTCTCAACCTTTCGGTCATGAAATTGCCGCGCGAGCGCCTGATGGGCTCGATCCGTGCGAGCCACGACCAGAACGCCGCTCGTATCGCGATCGAGGCGATGCACGATGCCCGGACGCAGGTCGCCATTTACCGAAGAGAGCGCTCCGAAGTGATGCAGCAGGGCGTTAACGAGCGTTCCCCGCTCGTGTCCGGCACCCGCGTGCACCACCATGCCCGCAGGCTTGTCTACCACCACCACCTCAGCGTCTTGATAGAGGATTTTCAGAGGCAGCGCTTCAGGCTCAGCCCTCAGCGGCGCGAGATCGGCGGGCAATACCGATATGCTCTCTCCGCCTCTTATTAAATAGGAAGCTCGAACATCCTTCCCGTCCACCAGAACCCGGGCGTTTTTGATCCATAACTGCAGTCGTGATCGGCTGTACTCCGGCAGCTGTTGATGCAGGAACGTGTCGATACGCTTGCCGATGTCCTCCGGCGTAGCCGTTAACCTCTTCAATCTTGCGCTACTCGGGATGTCCTTTGCCATACCGCATTTCACCTGCCTTTATCGCTATAGGCAGCGTGTTGTCCTTCGGCGGTAACGGGCAGGTCGCGTAGGGCGTAAACGTGCAGGGCGGGTTATACGATTTATTGAAATCCAGATCCACTTTGCCGTTTATCGGAAGCGGCGTATTGAGCATTCGTCCAGCTTGGTAAGTCTCCGTCCTGTTTGTCGGATCTTTGAACAGAAAGAACAGCGTCTTTCCTTCGTAAATCGGACGTAGCTGATATTCGTGTCCCTTGTACGTGAACTCAACTTTTCCGGGGCTCTCCTCCATTCCCGTCTCGCCCAGCACGTTCAAAATCGAAATCTTCTTTACATCGGGAACAAATTTTGCGTCGAACCGGAATTCGGGATCGATCGGAAAATACTTGAGACCCTGGAAATTCTTCCGCACGGGGCTTTCGCTATCCTTCACTCGAATGCCGAGCCTATCTCCCCGCTTGATCACAAAAAGTGCGATAGATCCAGCGCGCACGAGATCCGGCTTCTTCTCGTCATAGGAGAGCACACGAGATGATCCGTCACGGCTTGTGAACGTGACTCGATCGCCCTCCAGCCGCAAATGCCCGAGGTGTGCCGGCGCAGAGCCTTTTGGCAAAACGAACTCGTTCGAATCGTCTGAGCCAATCGTGTTATCGCCCGGTTTCAACCAGAACAACCCAGCCAACGTTAGCCAGCTATCCTCGGAGCGTAGCCCCGCATCGCGCTCCTTCTGCCATTGGCGTATCGAATCGAAATAACTTGCAGGCACGTCGCTGCTCGCGCTTAAGGTGGCAGCTGTCAATACGCTGATTCCTACCCACAAGCGGAACATACCGAAAGGCTAGCAACCTACGCTATTCCCGCATCTCTACAATCGTTGCTCCAGCGCCACCCTCGGCCTGCGGTGCCGGATAGAAGCGGCTGACGTGCGGATTAGATCCGAGAAATTCGCCTACGGCTCGCTTCAACACTCCCATCCCGTGCCCATGAATGATGCGGACGCGGTTCACCGAGGCAAGCGCGGCGGAATCCAGGAACTTGTCCACTTGCTCAATTGCCTCTTCGGCGCGCTGTCCGATGATGTTCAGCTCCCGATAGGAAACGTCCCAACGGGGACCGGTCTCCACTCGAACATTCTTGGGCAGTTGGCGTTCTTCACCGCTGTTTAGCACTTCCGCAATGTCTTCGCGCGGAACCTGCATCTTGAGAAAGCCGGCCTCCACTTCCAGCATGTCGTTTTTCAGCAGCCGCCGCACGGTTGCCACTTCGCGTACATCTTTCAGCCGGACCTTAGCGCCCTCCTCAATCGGCAATCGGTCGGACCTCTTGGGTCCCGCCGCTGGCGAATCCATAACAGCAGCGGCTTCTTCTCGAAACTCGCGTTTGGTCCTTGCCACTATCCTTTGAGCCTGTTCTGACGCCTTGCGTTGTTCAACCGCTTCAGCCACGCGCTCCATCGCCATCTGCGCTCGCGCTTCAAAATCGGCGATCAGCGCTTCCGATTTCTTCTCCCAAGCCCGCTGCCGTTCCTGTTCGCGTCGAAGCGCATCTCGCCCGATTTCCTCTTCCCGCTTGGCGAGCTGCGCGCTCGCTTCTTCCATCTCCCTTGCGCGCCTCGCGTTCTCCTCAGACTGCCGGTGCAACTCGCTCAGCAATTCTTGAAAATCGGCTTGCATCCGCGGCATCACCGCGCGTGCATGCGATAAGATCGCCTGCGGCATCTCGAGACGCGTCGCGATGTCCAACCCGGCCGATTTTCCAGGAACCCCCAACCGCAATTCGTACGTGGGCTGCAAAGTCGCTTCATCGAATCCCATGGACCCGTTCAGCACGCCTGCGGTCCTCGCTCCATAAAGCTTCAGCGGCAGCAGATGAGTCGATGTCAGGCAAAAAGCTCCCGATTGCCGGAACTCATCGAGGATCGCCACCCCGAGCGCGCCGCCTTCCTCCGGATCTGTCGCGCGCCCTAGTTCATCGAGCAGCACCAGGCTGTCGGGCGTGACTCGTCCCAGCATTTCCTTCACGTGTAGTAGATGTCCGGAAAAGCTGCTCAGGCTTTCTGCGATGGATTGCGTATCGCCAATATCGGCGAGCACATCATCTAGCAATGGAAACTCCGCCTCGCTACACGGTACCGGTATACCCGTATGAGCCATCAGTGCCAGAAGCCCTGTGGTCTTCAGGGTTACCGTCTTCCCGCCGGTATTCGGGCCGCTGATCAGCAGGCATCGGCGCTGCTCGTCGAGTTCGAACGAGATGGGAATGATCGGTTTGCGCTGTTTCCGTAATACGGCCTCAAGTAATGGATGCCGCGCCCCGCTAAGCATCAACTTTCGCGGCTCGTCGCTGAACCGCGGAATGACCGCATCGTACTCCAGCGCAAAGCCCGCTTTCGCAAACACGCAATCGAACTCCGCGAGCGCTTCCGTGGTTGCTGCGATTTCCCCGCTGTGCTGCCGTAACGCATCTGTAATCTCGGCGAGAATACGCTCGATCTCGCGAAGCTCTTCGTCGCGAAGCCGGACAAGCTGATTATTGAGATCGATGGTGTCGAGCGGTTCAACGAAAAGTGTTCGCCCGGTTCCGCTGGCGCCGTGGATCACTCCGTCGACACGCCTTTTCTGCCCCGCGACAATTGGCACAACGTACCGGTCCTCGCGAATCGTGACGAAATCTTCCTGCAACGTGCCGTCATCGCGATGCGCACGCATGAACCGAGCCAATGAATCCTGAATCTGCTTTTGTTGCCGTTCGATTTCGCGTCGGATTCTTCCCAACGCAACGCTCGCCTCGTCAGCCAAGCTGCCGTCGGGAAGAAATGCCCGTTGATACTTGCGCGCGATTGCCCGAAGATCCGCCAAATGCCGCGCACGATTGGCCAGGCGCGGATAGCGCTCCACTACGGAAACCAGCAGGCCGCGATATTCGCCGGCTATTGCGAGCGTATGGAAAAGATCCAGAATCTCGCGCCCGTCAAGCGAGGCTCCTTCGATGCCTAGCGTTCGCAAAGCTGGTTCGACATCCCGCAATTGATCGAAGCGCAACCGCACCGCGGCCCCTCGCGCGCTTTCCTGTGTACCCGAAAGTTCCCTAAGGTAACCGATTGCTTCGCCTGCTTCGGCCAAACTCTCCTCGAGCGCCGATTGATCGCTGTGCGGATCCAGGGTCAGCACGAGTGCGCGCCCAGCCGCGCTGCCAGCGTACGTTGCTAAGAGATCTTTCAGCTCGCCGAATTGAAGCAGCCCACTACTGCTGAACGGCATAGCGGCCCGCTATGGACGTGTTACCTGCGAATGGGTCGCCGCGCCGGCGCAGCATGACTGAATCACTTCACGCGTGCCTTCGGTCATAAGGATGCCGCACAGTGAATCGACGTCGAACCACTCGACGCTGCGGGAATCGTCTCCGGCGCGTAGTGCTCCGCCTTCGATCGCGCAGTAGAAATCGATCAGCACGTAGTGATATTCGCATGCCCCCGTGCTGTCGGGCATGATGCGCTCGAAAACCGTGGCAATTTTCTCCACGCCGACGCGCAAACCGGTTTCCTCGAACACCTCCCGGTGTACCGCGTCCTCCAGCCGCTCGCCAGTTTCCACCACACCGCCGGGCAGTGACCAGCAACCCTCCAGCGGCGGCTTTCCGCGCTCGACCAACAAAACGCGTCCGGCCTCAAAGATTAACGCGCCTACGCCCAGAACGGGACGTGTCGGGAATCGGCGGTCGTCACTCACCCCTCTAGCTTACGGCGGGATAGGAGTTCTTAGAGATATACCGCTGAGGCCGGTGGATACCGTAGACCGGATCCACCGGAAAAAATCCTTGCAGCGGAAACAAAAATAATCTATGCGTGTACGGCTGAGGCGACGTGCTCACACTGCTGCGCGCAACGGCGGCAAGCGGCGGAGCACTCTTTGCACTTCGATTCTTTCGAATTCCTGTCACACGCCGACGCGCAACTGTTGCAAATCTCTGCGCAAAGCTTGCAGATCTCGCTGGCGAACTGTGAGTCGCGCTGACAGAAACTCACGCACATCTGGCACATCTCTGCGCAATCCTTGCACGTCTGGGCCAGCTGCTTGGAGCCACTCTGCTGGCATTGGCTGTCGCAGGCCTCGCAGCATCGCTGGCAATCCCTGCACGCATCGATGCATTGCTGCATCTCTTTAGAAACCGACTGGGTCATGAAATCTCCTCCTGCATTTAGTGGCCTCAATGCTGGGCCGATATCCAACATTTCGACGGTTTGGGTAAAAATTTTCGCAAAAGTAGCGAGGATTTAATTCGTACCAAGTCGATTGGCTTGCAGGGGTTAGCCAGGCTTTAGCGCAAAACCGAGCCGAAGTGGAAAGCAAATCAGCGGCCGTCGCCGGACCCTGTTCCAGGCGACAGGACCAATCGAAAGCCAACGTTCGAAGCACCCGTTGCCGCCTCACCCTTGCCCCGCGCACCGGGGCGGTACCGCATACAATATTGATCACTGCACAGAAATGAACCGCCCTTCTGGACCCGTTTTGCGACGTTGGGCTCAGAAGGATCGTAGCTATTTAAGGGGCCTTGCGGATTTCGGACTACGCTACCTTTAGCGAGCGTTTCATAATAGTCGGGCCGGTACCAATCCGACATCCACTGCCAGACGTTGCCGCTCATATCGCAGAGTCCGTAACCGTTCGCGGGATACGAACAGACGGGCGCTGTCCCCTTGAAGCCGTCTTCGCCTGAATCGTGATCAGGGAAATGTCCTTGGAAAGTGTTAGCCATGTGTTTACCGCCTGGCGTGTCTTCGTCACCCCAAACGAACTCTTTTCGATCCAGACCACCACGGGCAGCGAACTCCCATTCCGCTTCGGTTGGCAGCCGCTTGTGGGCCCACTTGGCGTAAGCAATCGCATCGTCATAGGAGATCTGAACTACCGGATGCTTCTGGCGGTGGTCGACGGTACTGCCCGGGCCCTCCGGATGTCGCCAATCGGCGTGCTGTTGCCACCTCCACCAATTCAGAGGACTGTTGAGCGGAACAGGCCCGGTGGGCGGCGTGAATACGGGCGCGCCAGGCCTTAACATTTCAGGCGGGGCATCCGGATATTGCGCCTGATCTGCCCACCGCTCGGCGGTCGTGACATAACCTGTCGCCTGGACAAATTTTGCGAATTGCTCATTTGTCACGGTCGTGCGATCCATCCAGAAGCCGTCCACATAGACCTTATGGACGGGCCCGGCGTCCGGGAACCTGACTTCGTCGCTGCCCATCCAGAATTCCCCTCCAGGAATCCAGACCATCCCTGGCGGCGCTTTCGTCGGACATCGAACAATTTTTTCATGAGAATCCGTGGCCGCAGCGGACGCGGACGCAATCGTCAAAACGCGGCGTGAGGGCGCTGCCGCCGCGCACTCTTGAGCAGCCCTCGTGCTCGTTTGAGCGCCACTTGCCATCGGCGCCAAAGAAGCCGCGAGAGCAACCAAAAGCCCAAGTACGCGAGTCCTCAAATTGCCGGATCTCGGCGAATTCATGACAGGTAACCGGCTATCTCGGTTCGCAGGTCCGGCCAAGATTCTGGATTATGTAGTTTAGATCGTACTTGTTGGTCTTGCCGTCGTAGTGGTCGGTGGCCTTCAGATCAAAATCGTACCAGCTCGAGCCACTCTTATGAAACAGGTCCCAGCTATCGACGTCCTGCTCGTTAACAACGCCGTCAACGTTTCCGTCACCCGGACATTTAGATTCAGAGTCGAGTATCTCCATCAGCTCACGTCGAAGATCGATAAAATTAGCCGCCTGCTCCTTGGTTATGCCTGATGTCGGATCATTCGGGTTTTTAATCAGATCCAGTTTCATGAAGTCAATCAAGGGCACAACCGGTGCTTCGTTGATTCGATAAAACTGCAACTCCGACTCCGTTTCTCCGGAACTACAGTTTTCAGTTGTCTCCTGAATTAATTTAAACTTGTCATTTCGAACCGCGGCTTGTAGGAGCGGTAATATCGTGAACGTCAGGTCCGGCCTGCCCTTCTGAAGCGCGCAGCAGGAGTTATATCCGCCCTGGCCGCTGACGGGTCCATACCACGTTCCTTGCTCTTGGTCACAGAGCCCCTTATTCGGGAAGATTTGCACGCAAGTGCTCGAAATCGGGTTGCTGGTATTTGGCGGAATAGAAATGATACATGGACCGGGCCTCTCATTGTGTTTGGAGATGTTGATGCCTGTCTGCGTGAAGTTATAGGCGCGCAGACTCGGTTGTGATGGGTTCATCAAATACGGAAGCATCGCTACGGAATCGAGAATGCGCGCTCGCGGAACCTCTTTTCGAACATCAAGCCCGGCGATCTCACCCCATAGCTGGAACAGGTCGGCGACATTGACCATATGCTGAACGTCACGGTCCGGCGTGTTTACAAGCGGCCCAGCTACCATCAGAGGCACCCAAACACCCGTCTGGTTTACGAAACCTTTGGCGTGCGTCAAATCGAACGGCAGCTTCACGCTCGGTCCATAGGTGCCGTTGTCACCGATAACAACTAACATCACGTTGGATGCTGATGGATCATATTCGATTGTTCCGTCCACTCTGCGCGAAGCTATTCCGAGCTCGACCAGCAGGCGGCCGATTTCCGTATCCATCGCTTCAACCATCTGATTGCTGAGAATCCGAGTGTCACCGATCGATCCGCCGGTACACTGCACCCCGCCCAGATCCGGTTCGCCCGGAGTTAGCGACTGAGGCGCTTGCTGATACGGAGCGTGAATAGTAGCGTAGGCGACCGTTGCCATCCATGGTTGATTACTTGGTTGCGATTTAATCCATCGAACAGTAGCCTCGGTCGTCTCGGTCGGCGAATACATGCGCGCACGTCGATCAGTGAGCGGGTGCTTGTAGACGGTGCCCGCGTGCAAATCATTCGTGACAAGATTGAACACGTAATATGCATTCGGCAAGTCGAACCTTACTGTGGACGGGGGAGTCGAGCTGCAGCTATCGCCTCCCTCCATGCCTGCGGGCACGAACACTCCTCCCTGCTCCATACAACTTCGGCCGGGTGCGGGTGCTTCGGAGCTAGCTGTTAAGAACTTACAGCCGCGCTGGTCCGCGAAGTAACAGGCACCCATATCGCTCCCTCCGTCTTTTTTCGCCGGAACGAAGCCGCAACCATAAGGTCCGGTCGGCAAGACTGAGCTCCCGCCCGTCACATCGACGCCGCCCGCAGTAGTGTCGATCGGGTGTGGCGCGCCCTCTAAAAAACCGTCGAAGTAATCAAACCCTAGCGAATTCGGTGTGCCGTTGCCATACGGATTGTTCGTTGGTCCGGCAAGATGAAATTTTCCGAACAGAGCGCTCTTGTAATTGGCGGCCTTCAGAATCTTTGGCGTTGTACTCTCAAACGGCGATAGCTGCGAGTTGGCAAGATCGGTGCTGAGGATCGCCGTGAAGACATTGGTGCGCAGTGGATAGCGGCCTTCGAAAAACATCGCCCTGCTCGGCGAGCATTCCGGCATCGCCCACACATTCCGAAAACGAATTCCGCGATGAGCGATCAGGTCGAGAACTGGAGTCCTTGGCGCCGTAAGTCCCCCGTAACCAAAGCTGCGCAACTGATCGACACCGACGTCATCCATAACGACAAAAAGGATGTTGGGGTGCTGCTGCGAAGATGCTGACTGTGAAGCTGCCGCTGTTCCTCGCAAAGAGAACCCGATGCAAACGATCGCAAAGACTAACTTCGTATTCATGGAATATCCTCCCTACAAGGTCTGACCTGCCGCAACCATCGAGAAGGCGGTGGGAATAACCCCAAGCCCCGCGGAAGCGGGCTCGGTAACGGTTGTCACGGAAACATCATCCAGATGAAGAGATCCGGGATCATCTCGAAAACCGAACCTCACGCTGGTATATTCTTTTGTTGCTTCGAAACGGAAGGAGTACTTAACGTAGCTTTGGGCCGGGATATTTCTTTTATCGAAAAGCGTGGCCCCGCCTACTTGAACCAGAAACTCGTTGGGACACCTGCCATCGCTCTCGAGGAAGAACGTAACCTCGTAGGCGGTACCTGGTCTTGTTGCAAAGAACTGCTCCATGTAAGCCGCCGAGCCTGCCGCAATGAGACGTGCGGCATACGTACCCGAATGCGAGTCTGAAGCCTCGACACTACCAGGAATCGGATTTCCCGATAGAATCCAGCCGGTGAAGTCCCCTATTTCAAAGCCACCGTTGTAAAGGATAGGCGCCGAGGCCACACCTGGAAGGGCGAACATGACAACGCAACCAAGATTCAGAAGCAATCTGGTCATAGCTACTCCTTTCAGCGAAGTATCTGAAGCCGTTACAGTATTCCGGAATTACATGGCATGGAATGGTATCACAGATTGGATACTGTGAAGTTCGCTCCGCACTTTCACGGATCGATCACGGGCGTGAGAAAATACCGCAGACTGGCTGAGCGTGCTCAGAATGTCCACCCATAAAGGAGAAGTGAATGCCCGAAATGTCGAGAAGAGATTTTGTGAAGAATGCCGTTGAGGCCGCCGCAGCGGCTGGAATCGTATCTGCGGAGGCGCTCCAACTTCGCGCGAACCCGCTCGGCCTTCCGATCGGATGTCAGACGTATCCGGTCAGGAGCATGATAAGGCGCGATTTTCCGGGTACGATCAAACAGCTCGCCGCCGCCGGATTTCAGAGTATCGAGCTGTGCTCGCCGGTCGGATACGCCGATTCGGGGTTCGCCACTCTCGCCAAATACAAACCCGTCGAGATCCGCAAAGTTTTCAGCGATGCCGGCGTCACCTGTGTAAGTTCTCACTTCAGCATCCAGGAGCTCAGAAAAGATCTCGCGGGCAGAATCGCCTGGGCAAAAGACCTTGGCCTCGCCCAAATGCTGGTGCCAAGCCTCGACGGCCCAAAGAATCCGACCATGGACGATGTGAAGCGCGCTGCAGAAGAATACAACAAGATGGCGGAGCAATCCGCCCAATCCGGCATCCAGCAGGGCCTTCACAACGAAGATTTCGAGCTATCGACCGTCGACGGCAAGCGAACTTACGACGTGTTGTTCGATCTGCTCGATCCGAAGTTGGTCAAGTTTCAATTCCAGGTGTCGACCATCAGCCAAGGCTATGATGCCGCCGAGTACTTCACGAAGTACCCTGGCCGCTTCATCTCGATGCACGTCCAAGGCTGGTCGGCGAAAACCAAAAAAATCGTGCCAGTAGGGCAGGGAACTCTCGACTGGAAGAAAATCTTCACTGCTGCGAAGACCGGCGGAATCAAGAATTATTTCGTTGAAATGGATCTCGAAAAGATGAGAGCCAGCGTTCCGTATTTACGCGCTCTCCAGGTCTGAGTGCCAGCCTTACGCGTAATACCGGCAATATTGTTAACGCTAGCTTCCCGTATTCCGCGGTTGCTGGGTCATTAGTTTCACATACAGATCGTAAAATTTGCGAGCATCCACATCCAACTGAACTGTCGCCAGCCGCTCATACTTCGGAACTTTCGTTTCACGAGGCCAGAAGAGCGTCTCGCCGTAACTCGATCCGTGATTCACATCGATATCGACATACATCTGTTTAGAGGCGGTGATGATCGACGGATCGACAAGCGCAGCAGCCGAAAGTTCATCCCACATGTAGCCGCGCGTCGAAAATTTCGTCAAATAGCGCGCAATCGGAGTATCAACTTTGGCGATCGCCGCTTGAATCTCCGGTCCCAAATGAGTCTTGACGGATATATCAATCGGCGTAATCGTGATCTTCTTCCATGGCGCTCTCATCGTGATGCGCACTGCTTCAGGATCAAACCACCAGTTAAATTCGCGTCGCCCGTCGATCGAGTTAATACCTCCCGTATCGCTGAACATTCCACTGCCCATCAGCACCAGCTCCCTCGCAAGCGAAGCAATGGAGGGATCGAGGCGTAGCGCCAATGCAATATTGGTGAGCGGTCCACCTGCCCAAACGACGACTTCGCCGGGATACTTGCGCACCGTGCGGACAATGAAATCCGCCGCGCTCTCCGGCAACGGCTTGATTTTAGGTTCGCCTTCAGAAAGCGGAGGAACGACTTCGGGCGGGTGATAACGCAGGCTACCCAACCTCTCGGTCCAGCAACCTTTATATTCCAGCTTGCCGTACTCTTGTTCCCATAACTCCGACTCTGCTTTGGAGTTGAGAAGCGGCAGTTCCGCTCCCGCTATTACCGGCACCTCCGTGCGGCCGGCAATTTCAAGCAAGCGCAGCGTGTGTTGAGTTTCTTCCTTAACCCATTGATCGCCGCTGACCATTGTGATGCCCAGGACGTCGAATTTATCCGACTGCAAAAAGATGAGAATCGATTGCATGTCGGTCGTTGCAGGCCCGCGTCCATCCTGATCGACAATGACCTTGATCTTGCCCGAACCGCTTCCGGCTGCCTGATTCGGTAGCCCACGCATCGCGAGCGGCGCGGCCGATGCAACGAGAAACTCCCTCCGATTCAATCGCACGAGTTCGCTCAGAACAGCAGCTTCAACGCGAACTGTATCAGCCGCGGATTGTTCACCGTCGAAGTGATTTGTCCGAAGCCCGGTGCATCCAGAGTAGATCCGGGTAACGCAAACTGTGGGTGATTGAAGATGTTGAAGACCTCCGTACGGAATTCAAGTCGCGTGCCTTCACGGAAGCCGAGCGGGAATGACTTAAACAGCGACGCGTCGAAATTCACGAAATCCGGGCCGAACAGCGGTGTTCGAGACGAGTTCCCCAGTTGCCCCGGAGCCGGATTCACAAAGCAAGTGATATCGAAAAACTCGTTCACAGTCGGATTACTCAGCGTGCCATTGCAAATCCTGTCAGGCCGGTTCCCGATTGCGGTGCCGGAATTGTTTGCGCTCGTCGATAAGCCAATCGGGACTCCCGACGTTATATGCGAAATCACGTTGATCTGCCAACCTCCAATCAACTGATTAGTCAGACCCTGCGCATTTCCGCCGAACTGCTTTCCTGAGCCGAACGGAAGCTGATACAAAACGCTCCCAGTGAAGTTGTGAGTTTGGTCGATGATCGCTAATCCCTTATCTGCGTTGTGCGGCGCGAGCAGCGGAAAATACGGCACGCCGACCAGCGAACCCAAATCATCATTGAGACCGTTGTCAAACGCCTTGCTGTACGTATACCCCAGCAGGAAATACAATCCGTGACTCGTTTGTTTTTCCGCTTTCACCTGCAGCGAATCGTATCTGCCTTGACCCCGGCTCAGAATGCCATTGATATATGTGAGCTGCGGGTAAGGACGCCGCTCGGGAGGATCGATGCCAGGGCCGGGCGTCGCCGTATCCAAATTCCAGTTCAAAGTTTGCAGGTGGCTCGACCGGGTTCCCGCATAACCTACCGTCAATACGATTGCACCTGGAAGCTCCCGTTGCACATCAACATTAAACTGCTGGACCATGCCGGGCTGGAAGTTCGCAGGCTGGCTGTAAACGGAACCCGTGGGGTTCGTTGTGCTGGGCGCAGTTTGGGGAGGAAAGCCTTGCGACAGAGTCGTGACGGGCGTGATATCGTCGCTCTGAAATAGGAAGCTGCCATAGAACGGAGGGTTCTGCCACAAACCGGGAGCGCCCAGGTTCCATCCGGCGTCGTGCAAAATCCCATAGCCGCCGCGGACCGCAGTCTTCTTCGTCGCCCCCGGACTCCACGCAAAGCCGATTCGAGGCTCCCATCCAGCCTTGTAAAATTGCACTCCGGTGGCAGCGTTCGTATTCACGCCCGCGATGAGAAGCTGACCAGTTGCGAAGTCGAAGTTGGATTGCCGGTTGTGTTCTTCCGTGATCGGTGTGGTCAGGTTATAGGCAAGTCCCAGGGTGACCGTCAGATTGGCGCTGAGATGCCAGGTGTCTTGCACATACGGCCGAAATTCCTTCCATCGCCGCCCTGTTGTTGTTCCGGCAAACGTCTGATCATGCTCGCCTCCGGCCGGGAGTCCAAGCAAAAAACTCGCGATAGGATTACCCGTGCTTGCATCGAACGAGCCATTGGCGAATCCAGCTGTGAAGAGATTGTCGAACGAAAACTCGCCCATCGGAAATGCCGCGCCCAGCACGTTCATCTGCATGATGCGAATGCCGCCTCCTGCCGAAAGCGTGTGCGCGCCATGCACATACTCCCAGTCGTCCGAGATCTGATATACGTTGGTTCCTCCTTGAAACGGCGAGAATCCGCGATCCCCCAAACCCCAGAACCCATTACTGAACTGAAGATTCACCAACCCGCTGTTTAGATACGATCCCGTATTTGCGCCTGGAACGCCGAAAATATTCGACCAGTCCGTCCCGTCTCCATAGGACCTGATGTGGTTGAAGATCCGGCTGTACCCTAGCGTGAACTGATTGACGCTGGTGGCGGAAAAAATATGCGTCTCCGCGAGTGCGGCATTCCTTCCATGGTCCGAGAGATTCTGTACACTGCCGTACCCCCCAGGTGTGCCGCCGAAGTCGGGAAGACCCGAAGGCATGAACTCCGAGGCTTGATCCCTGCTGAAGCGCGCAAACACTCGATCCGTCTCCGAAAACGTGTGATCCAGCCGGATATCAAACTGGTTGTAATCCAGCGTTCTCACAGGTACGTCGACGTAATTGCCCGAGAGCACCCCAGCGACATTCGGAGCAGGAAGAAGATTTATCAAGCGAACCGCAACCGGGTTCAGCCGGTCAGCCGGAATGATGTTGCCGGCGAATGGCAAACGCGTGGCTTGACCCGTAACGGGATTGATTGCTGTCGTAGCTGGATCATAGATCGGCGTTGCGGGCGCGCCTGGAAACGACTCGGTAAAGTTGCCCGTCCGTTCCAGTAACGTAGGTACCTGAGCAACGGCAGGCAAACCCTGGCGAATAAGAGTGTTCTGATAATCAAAAAAGAAGAATGTCTTGTCTTTTATAATCGGCCCCCCAACCGAGCCTCCGAACTGGTTCTGGTTGTATTTGGGGTTACCCGGAGAGAAAAAATTCCGCGCGTTTAGGTCGGTGTTGCGCAAAAACTCGAACAGTGTTCCGTGAAATTGATTCGTGCCCGATTTCGAGGTCAAGATTACTGTCGGGCCGGCGCGCGTTCCATACTGCGCCGAGTAATCGAACGTGAGAACTTTGAACTCCTGAAGCGCATCAATCGACGGCAAAACGGCAATGCCTCCCGCCGTCAGCTCGTTATTATCGACGCCGTCGTATAGCCAGTCCGTCCGGTTTTCTCTCGAGCCGCCGGACGATAACGAATACGATCCCCTAATCGAAACCTCGCTACCGCTGCCGATCCCCCCACCAAAGAAATCTGACGGCTGCACTCCCTGCGTCGTCCCCGGAGTGAGCAGCGCAAGCTGCACAAAATCGCGCCCATTAAGTGGCAAATCCGCTACCTGCTGCGAATGTATCACCTGGCCGAGCGACGAGTTGGTGCTCTGTACTTCCACAGGTGTCGCCATCACTGTCACGCCCTGCTTCACCGTTGCTGGCGCAAGCGTAAAATCTACTTCTCGCGTCCCTTGTACTTCGAGCGTGACGTTTTTCTCAACGGCTTGCGCAAATCCGGCATAGTCCACCTGAATCGTGTACTGGCCAACTGGCATTAGATTCGCCGCGTAACGGCCCGAGTCATCGCTCTTAACAGATCGTGAAATAGCAGTGTTTTGTTCGGTAATCGTGACGCTCGCGCCAGAAATGACGGAACCGCTCACGTCTTTAATCTGTCCGAGAATTGTGCCTGTGGCTTGGCCGAAAAGAGGTCCAGTGCTAAACGAAATCGTGAGCAGCAGCCCAGCAAAGAAAGCGAGTATTCTCTTCATAACGTACTCCTGAAGCAACTTTATATATTATTGAATCTCTTACATGAGCTTCATTCGAACGGCACCTCTCGTATGCGCAGCACTACTGCTCTCCGCCTTCCTAGGGTTCCCGCAAGAGAAACACTCCGTCATCATTGATCAGGACGCCGCCGGTCCCGGAGGCACCGACATGCTGTCGATTCTCGTGCTGCTGCAATCGCCGAGTGTCGATGCGCTTGGAATTACAGTTGTCACAGGCGACGCCTGGCGCGACGAAGAAGTTGCCCATACTTTACGCTTGCTAGAACTGATCGGGCGAACTGATGTTCCCGTTGTCCCCGGCGCAGTTTCACCGCTCGAACGAACACAGCGCGGAACCGAATTGTGGGAGCAACAGTATGGAAAAGTTCCGTACCAAGGCGCTTGGACGCGCGGCCCCCACCGCCACGGCGCATCCGAGATACCGCCGTTACCCGAAGGCAGTCCTTCTACGAAACCGCTCAACGAAGATGCCGCGCACTTCCTCGTGCGCGTGGTCCGCGAGCATCCCCACCAGGTCACGATTTACGAAGGCGGCCCCATGACCAATCTCGCGCTCGCGCTCAGCATCGACCCACAGTTTGCGCAATTGACCAAGGGACTTGTGTTCATGGGAGGCAGTCTAAATCCGCAAACCGACGACCCTGAGTTCTTAAGCGATCCGAGGCACGAGTTCAATCTGTGGTTCGACCCCGAAGCGGCGCACATCGTTTTGCGCGCGGCTTGGCCGTCAATCGTCTGCACCACCGTAGATGTCTCCGTTAAGACGCAGCTTACGCAGCAAATGCTTGACCAGATCGCGAAATCACCTAACCCGGTAGCCAAATATGTCGCGAAATATTCCCAACCCGCACGCAGTTATTTATGGGATGAGCTCGCGGCAGCCGCGTGGCTCGATCCAACTCTCATCACGCGCGAGCGCCAGGTATACATGGATGTCAATACCGAGCAGGGCGCCGGATACGGCGATACCCTCAGCTGGTCCGAACAAATCAAGCCCTCAGTGGAATTACAGCTTGTGCACGCCCAAATGGATGTCGATATGCCGAAATTCGGACGCATGCTCGTGCAGCTCCTGACCGCGCCTACGCCCAACGCCCACCAAGAAGGACATCTCCGATGAGTGATGATTCGCAGAGATCCACGAATCCAAAAGCTTCGATCGCCTCCGTTACCGGTTGTCCTCCCCGAGTGCCGTCCTCATAGCACCGAGCAGACCCTGCAGTGAGCGCCTGGTAGTTTCGACGTGAGTGAGTCCAGGTGCTTCGAACTCGCACTCGAGCGACATCGTTTCTTGATATCCGTCCCGAATCAACTGGCGAAACTGTCCTACCAAGTCATTTTGGCCTTGCCCCGCAACCGTTTCCGAGCAGTTTTTCAAATTGGCGTCACACCGAACACCTTTCAGATGCATGTGCCAGATGCGCCTCTTGTCCAGAGCATCATAGCCGTCGGGAAATGAAACCTCACCATGCCAATATCCGTTCCCAACGTCCCAATTGACGCCTAAATTCCGCGCAGGAGCGATGCTTAAAAGCTTTGCAAGCTCATGGCCAGTCGCAGCATTGCACGTCTCTTCGTTTTCAATCACCAAACGCATTCCGGCACGGTTTGCCTCTTCGGCAGCTTTTCCCAATTCATCCGCAATTCGGTCCGAGGCCTTCTCCGGTTCTGCCACTCGCCAGAACGTAAATCCACGGACCTTGTTTGCGCCGAGTGCATGTGCGCGGTCGATGGCCCGTTTCAGCAGTTCCATCTGCTCTGTATAGGGATAACTGTCCTTTTCGCCTTCGACGGGCCTCGTACCGGGCAGTGTGCACTTGAACAAAGCCGAATCAATCACAGACACACGGAAGCCGTACTTCGTGAGCAACTCCTTGATGCGCTGAATCTGAGCGGGACTGGTTTCCGTGTTGTAGATCCCGAAGACCTCGCGAATCTCGACCCAGGAAAGCCCATAGCCCTTCATGATGGTCAGCGCTTCTTCGAAATCCTGGGAGAATCCATCGCTAATAGCTCCCAACTTGAACCGGCTGAGCGGCGAAATCTGTGCGCGGTCATGCGTGGCTCCAAGCGCCAGCGAGGTCGAACCGCAAAACGTTCCCGCCAATTTCAAAAATTCACGTCGATCCATGCTTCTCCCTCTGAACTCGAAAACAGTTTGCGCGCAAAGCAGACTTTAATCCGCGAGCGGGTCTGGCCGAATCTGGAAATGAACCACTTTACTGGTCGTCCCCTTGCCCGTCTCGCTGTGGAACGGCGTGCGCGTGCCCCACGTTGTCCAGACGCCCTTCCCTTTCCACCCCGCCTTCGGATCGTCGATCCGGCCGTCCATCCCTTTAGCGAAAAATCCGAGCGGATAAGGAACGCGCATGATCACGAATTTTCCGTTCACGAGAGCGAGCAGGGAATCGGACGAGTTGCCCGTAATGATCGGCGTGTTCTTCCCGAACCCCAGCGTGTCGAACTGATCCACCCAGTCGTAATAATGAGAATCGGCGCTTCCTGAACTCTTCACGTCACGGAAGTTCGGTCCCGGCGTCGGATATAGGGTCCATCCTTCCGGGCAGTGTTGGCCTGTAGCGCGCGGGCCGTTTAGCGGTCCTTTGCATTTACGCCGGTCGAAGCTGGCCAAGTGCCCACTCCCCAACGCCACCCACACTACATTGTTGCGATCGATATCCATGCCCCGCGGCGAAAATCCCCATACTGGCGCGTTTGGGTTGTGCCACGGCACCTCATAATATTCCGCAAGCGCCGTCTGGGGCGGATTCGTTCCGGGGTTCAGCCGCACAATCCCGCCTGGAAACCCAAGCACGGTCCCCCACACCATCCCGTCCGTTCCCACGGCCAGCCCGTAAAACGCAGCGTTCAGTCTCGTATCGCGGCTCGCATCGGCCGGACCGCTCAGCGCAGAGGTCGTCCCCAGACTCTCTCCGCTTGGGGCAGTCAACACCTTCTGCTCGGAGTCGAGATACTCGTCCCGCTTGCCGTTGCCGTTCGTATCCAGCACCAGCGCCGTCCAGCCTTGCGATTTCTGTGCGTCATGCGTCTGGTCCCACAAACGCGTGTTCAGCCATCCCACTACGCCCCCGCCACCCCCGCTGCTTGTCCAGAGCGTATCGTTGGCATCCGAGGCGAACACCAAATGATGCGTACTGAAGCACGTATCGATCAGCGATATCTGCTTCGTCGCCGGATCGTAGACCGCGAGTTGCCGCCCCGAAGTCGCGACCGGCGTGAGCTTCGCGGATATCAGATCGGAGCCCGCTTTGCAAAACGCGGGATTGCTGCTAGCTCGGATGCGCGACGTCAGCCATACCCGCCCTCGCTCATCGAACATCGGATTGTGAACTGTCGTGTGACTGTCCCAAATCGCTTCATCACCCCAGAACACCGAGGGTTGCAAGGGCTTCGGCTGCCCCGGAGTGTCCGGATCGCGGTAGGGCACCCTTACCCGGCTGATGCTATTGCGCACCGGATCGAGCACCGGTAGATAATCGCGGCTCTCCTCCGCCGATCCGTAAATCAGCCCATTCGCGTTGACCGCCGGGTTACGTTTATCGCTCGAGATTTGGTCATGCAGATACGCTTTTGGATCGGCCCAGTCCCACTGCGTAATCACAATGTTGCGCTCGATTCCCTGTGGGCGCGGAGGTGCTTCGGCGGGGAATTCTCCGCGCGCGATCCGGCTGGTCCAATCCCCAAACTCCGCCGTCGCCCGTTCAGGACCGAGTTGCGCGAGTCCGCCCACCATCGACCTTCCCGCCTGTCCCGACTGCACCCGCCGCATCCATGCCTCCGCAGGCGAATCGAAATGGCGGAACAGCGCCGGGATCGTGCGCGTGTATTCGTTCCCGAGCTGATGGCACGATTCGCAGCTGTCGGTCTTAATGAGGTGTAGCCACTGACCCTGCGTCTTGATGTTCGGCGAAATCCCGTTTCCGTGTGGCCCCGTGCCTGGGAATTCGCTCTCTTTGGGTACGTTCAGCATCGCGTACCAGTAGTTCCCCGGATAATATTGCGCCGCGGCTTTCTTATTCGGCGCAACGGACGGCTTCAAGTCGACTTGTTTTCCCGGCCGCGTCTGGAGCTTGGGCGAATCCACCAATCCATAACCGCGCGCCCAGACCGTATACGTCGCCGAGGGAAGCGCAGGAATCAAATAACGGCCCTGTTCGTCAGTCACGACCTCTTTGATGTAGCGTGTGGGCAGATCGGTGGTTTCGGCAATCACCCATACGCCCGCTTCCGGTCCCTTGCTGCTCGAAACTACGCCGCCAATCTCGTCGCTTTTGATTTTCACCGTCGCGTTCTGCCGTGCCCCGAGGCACACCGCGAAGCCCAGAGCCGCACAACAGGAAAGACCAAGAAATTTCGCCGTCCGCATGCCGCCTATCTCCACAATCGGGTTCTGGAGCGCCAGTATATACCCTGATCCTAAGAAGTGCGTGTTCACCTCTTTGAGGGAAGAAGATTACATAAAGTAAAAATAAGCGAGACTTCCACCGGTGCCAGAGATATGTCTAGTTCAATCAGCCACAATCACCCCTTGCGAGCGCTCTTCGGGGAACTAGTCCAAACTCGTCTTCTAGGAACCGCTCAGTTGAATGACATTCCTGCGGCAAGATACGTCGCTCGCGTGCTGGTCGACTTTTGTCACGCTGACAACCTCTACAAGGTACGCAGCAGCAGAGGCAAAGCCCTGGAAGATGTCGGCGAAATGCTTATTGCGTCGAACCCCTTGCTCGAAGGGCGCTCATTCATCTACGAACGTGAAGTCCGGAAACACGTTGGCGATTACACCTTATTCCTCGCCGGAATGTTTCCCGAATACGTTGCGCGCATTCACCGTCAGAAGGGTAGGCTCGATTCGTTCGTCGATTACCTTAAAGCCGGAAAAGAATCTTATTCGGTTGTCGCGGCGTTCGATCAGTTTGAATTCAAGAATGAGGCGCCGCTCTTCCGGCGCTTATCCGAACGCTTCGAAGTGTGCGTATTCGGCCTCAATCTGGTGAAGCAAGACTTAGATCGACTGCAGCACGCTTCGTATGAACAACTGAGGACAATGCTTGATTAGCGGCCCAAATTTCGTTGCAGACACCTCGACGCATAACTTGGGGAGTCGCCGCATGGACTCGGGCCCACCGCAACACTGAGTAGGCTATCGCCAAAAGCTATTCTTTTGGTCGAAGGGCTATGACTGGCGGAAAGAGCCCAAACCGGAGCTTATCATCACTGCAAGACGTCTCGATGGCAACGCTTCAGATCTGGCCGTCGCGGACGCAAACAATTTGCTTTCTTTCCAAGCCGTGATGCGGCAGCAATAGTAACAGCATCCGAGCTTCCGACAGAGGGCTGTTGGGACGTTACGGCTCACTTTCGAGGCCATGCGCTGACCTTCGCAGTGTCCGTAAAGGCCCAGGAGCGGCTCATGGTACGAGCTTTCAAAGTAGCCCACCACCAACGCTTGAGTAACCGCGCAAACAATGGTACACTCGCGTGCTGATGCCGAGCCCAAAAGCCCGGTGAAAGGGAGGTCAAGGTTGAAACATCACGTGTCAATTACAACTATGTTCCGGACCTCCGTTTACGGTCCGGAATCGCGCCGGTCGTAATACCGAAAACCACTTCTCGCATCGCCGCCGATCAGCGGTCAATCGTCTTCGATGAAGACGAGAAGAAGGTCGCCTTTGCTGAATCAGTGCCGGTTCAGCCAGCTTTGTCGTAGCTTCTGTAGCCAACCCGAAAACCCGGGCCGCAAAGGTTCGATTTCAAGACAACGAGGCATGACCTCGCTGCCGCTGGATCAACAGCGCTTTAAATAAAGAAGCGAACGCGGGCAGGAGACTCCGGCCCCGCACCACTGCAAACACGAAACGCGAGATCGTCCTTGACTTCGCGGATCGTAACGAAACCTCAGAAGAAAGGAGAACCGTGATGGCGAACAACCTATTCGAACTCGCAAAAGGACTCCCGCCTTGGGTAATCCTGGGCTTCGGAGTCGTTACGGGCAGCCTGCGAACGGCTTGGGCGTTCATCTACGAGCACACCATCGGTTACTCCATAACACGGGTCAGCCTCTCTCTGACAGTTGAGGATGTGGAACATAAAGAAGCTTACGTTTGGCTGAGCCATTGGGTGGAAAACAACCTGCGTAATCGGCGCATCAACTCGCTCCTGCTGCGAAAGCATGACGACGATGATGACGACTCAATGAAAGAAGGTTTACAGTTCCGGCTCATTCCGGAGTACGGCACCTACTATATGAAGTACAGAAAGCGGCTCATGGTGATCGGGCATCGCAAAGATAGCCAGCCGAACGTGACACGGGCGCGGCCTACGCACTATATGCGGCTTCAGATCTGGTTTGCATCGGATCGAAACATCATGCTCGACATCATTCGCGAAGCCAAGCTTGCCTACGAGGAGACACAGCCGTTTAACGTTGAGTACTTCCGGATAGACCAATACGGAGACTGGAAAGAGGAGGCCATTCCGCCTCGGGCCTTGAAGTCCGTCTACCATCCCAACGGGCTTATCCCGGATCTGATCGGAGACGTTCAGACCTATCTGGACTCGAAGAACATCTACGCGGATCTGGGGATTCCGTATCGGCGAGGGTATCTGCTGGCCGGGCCGCCGGGCACCGGCAAATCGACTCTGATCCTGGCGGTTGCTTCGCACTTCAAGCTACCGATCTATTCGGTGCCGCTGCGAGGCACCGAAATAACTGCTGAGCGCGTAGCTCAGCTGCTTTCGAACTGCCGGAAGCCATCGCTGATCGCATTCGAAGATGTCGATTGTCTGAAGGTCGCGACCTCCCGAAACTCGAAATCTGGCGAAGCTCTGACCATGGCTGATCTCCTGAACGTGATCGATGGAATCGGAGCGAGTGAGGACCGAGTGCTTTTCATGACCACCAATCATCCAGAGAGGCTCGACGGTGCGTTGACTCGGGCCGGTCGAGTGGATCGGAAGTTTTACATCGATTACGCCCGGGATGAGGAGCTGCAGAGCTTCCATGCCCGAGCATCCCAATATTACTCGGTGCAGGCCTGGCCAGAGTTCCGGGCCGCTCTGCCGTCACACGCCACGATCGCCGATGCTCAGGCGCTCGCTTTTCAAACCAGGAATAATGATTAAGCCCCGAAGGAATTGGGGATGACCGACGGTTCGCGAACCAAATCGGACCTCTCTGGCCGGCTTGGAATTGCCGCTGCCAGTAGGAAAATGCTTCCCGCAAACAGCAAAGTGTCTGCAATGTAATTCACCGCCGTGTTCACCTGAGAAGGCTGTTTGGCAACGACTAGCAGCGGCAGATAGATCAACAGCACCACAAGCGTGATCGCAATTCCAAGCCATATTGCGGCGGCTCGCGCCTGTTTCTTCAGGAGCATTAGAACACCACTAATGAGCAGCATTGCGCCAATGAGATAGCCCCACGCAGAACGAACGGGAATCCATGCAGGTGTCAGCTGTTCGAGTGGAACGCCCGGCGCGAATTGGGGATGCAGGAAATGCTCAATCCCAAAGAACAGAAGCACCACAGCGATAATCATCCGGCAACTCGCAATCAAGGGACCGGCCATGTGAACCCGCCGTTCTCGCATGAGGCTCCCCGCAAGCGCCCACGCGCCAAGAGCGAATACGAGGTCTCGCAATGCGACCGCCCAAACAAATCGGTCTTTTGGGTGCTCTACCACGTTCGGCAGGTGTATCGAGAGGATAAATACAACGAACATGAGTCCCAATAGTGAAGCCGATAATCGGACATACTTCATCGCGACCATACTGATTGCAGCAGCAAGCAGCGCGCAGCCGACAAAGTATGTCCAGAAAAGGCGTCCCGGCATCCACGCGGGAACCAATGGCATGATGAACTGAGCTCCAGCCAGATGTTCCGCGCCAAATACCGCCAGGGAAACAGGGACGAATACGATACCCAAGACGCTCAGGTCATTCAGTTTGAAAGATAAATGCCTTCGCACGGAAATCAGCGCAGCGAGGAGAAAAAGGACGCCGGCGAACTGCGGCCAAACGAGATAACGCCAATAAAAAGGGCCTGAACTCACAACGCGCGAGGGCGCGTGTGGAAAGGAGCCTGCACTGCGCTACTCTCCTCTGCACCGCGCCACTACTAGCGTAATATCATCGTGCTGTTCATGAGGGCTGAATTGCCGAACCTCCTCAACTACAGATTCGAGCAGGGCCTTAGAAGACAGTTCACGGCATCGCCGCAGCGCATCTATCAGGCGCTCTTCGCCGAATTCTTCACCCTCAGCGTTGCACGCCTCCGTTACACCATCCGTGTAAAGCGCCAGCGTGTCGCCTCGGAATAGCTGACACTCGCCGACATCGCAGTCCCATCGTTCAAAAAGTCCCAGTACAGTGGATGTTGAATCGAGCCGATCCACAGCATCATTGGATCGCAGGAGAAGAGCCGCAGGGTGCCCGCAATTCGCATACCGCAGCCGCCGGGTGGTGTCATCGTATTCGGCAAAAAAAAGAGTAGCGTAAGCGTTCTCGGTTGTAGTTTCCCGAAAAAGCCGGTTTACCGAGATTAGGAATCGTTGGGGCTGTTCCAACACGAACGGCGTGAAGGGACGGCTCCAGTATGTCGCGCACTGGTTGTGCAGGTGTGCCTGCAAATTCGCCATTAAGAGAGCCGCTGCAGTTCCCTTTCCTGAAATGTCGCCAGTAACCAGCCCAAGGTGCTCCCGGCCGAGATCGATAAAGTCGTAATAATCACCACCAACGTGAAGAGCTGGGATGCAAACGCCTGTATACTCGAGACTCGCAAGCTTCGGCTGCCTCTGCGGAAACAGCCTGGCCTGTACCTCTCTCGCGGTTTCCAGTTCCTGGGCCGTACGACGCAGGGCTTCTAATTTCTCGGCGTGCGCGCGGCGTTGCTCGTCGAGCTCGTGAGTGAGCTCGTCCACACTCAGAAGCGTAAACGAGTTTCCATCCACATCTTCGAAGGTGGAGAACATCGTGCCCGAAGGCTGCAACTGCGGCGAATCGTGAAAGCGGACGCCACGCTTCCGCCATTCTTCAAACTTCGCGCGTACATCTTCGGTCAGGAAAATAATCTGAGTGGAACGGCCAATTAGCTGGACCTCTTCAGAGCCCGGCTTAGGAGCCACCAACGCAAGACTTGCCGTGCCATCCGGGGGCGTCACAGTTAGCCAGCGGTCGCCAGACGGGAGGCACGTATCAAAGGCCAAATCGAATCCAAGCTGGTCCAGGTAGAACCGCAGACTCCGATCCTGATCGCGCACGAAAACGGGTACCGTGCCGAGACGGAGATAAGGATCCTGGCGACCCGGCAGAAAACTACACCGGTGCGCTTTATGGCCCGCATGAGCAGTGCCCATCGACGGAATTATACCGCCCGAAACGATCTGGTCCGGTTCTGACGCATCGCTCCGCCTTCCAGTCACGGCCCCGATTCCCTTTTATTTCATCCGCTTACGGAAAACCGCTTGCAACCATGCTCTATAATGCTCCTAGGAAGCTGGTTTGGCTTCCCACATTTCTTCATTTCCAGGAGCTTTCATAATGTCAACGCAAGCGCAGCTTACGGCCAATCAGGCCAACGCACAACATTCCACCGGCCCACGAACCGAACAAGGCAGAGCCATTGCCGCGCAAAATAATTTCCGCCACGGCTTCACCGGCGTTTTCCGAGTCCTTCAGTGGGAGAGCGAGAAGGAATTCGACGCGCTCCACACCGCGCTGCGCGAGGAGCATCGGCCGTCGACCGTAACCGAAACCGTGCTGGTCGACAAAATGGCGCAAGCGCTCTGGCTGAGCAAACGGGCCGCCTGGATGCAACATGAAATCTTCAATGCCGAAGAGCCCGGGTGTGACCACCCCCACCAGACCACCAACGACCGAGCTTTTCATAAATGCCTGAACGATCTCCTAAAGCTCAGAGCCGAAACGCGCAAACAGGAAATTGGGTTCGTTTCGCACGAGCAGAAACGCAACCAGGAAACTCACCGGCAGAATCGGGAAAATCGCAAGCAAGAGCTGCACAAATGGTCCCTTTTACTCGCTGAAGCCAAGCTTGATCGCCAGTTGCTCCAGAATTCCACGACAGCCCACGCCCAGCCCGGAGCGCAGCCACGGTTTATAGCAGCCGAAAACGCCGCCTGAACCCACTAACTCACGGCCGCTAGGACCTCGTTGGCGTGGCCTTCCACTCGCACTTTCGGGAAAATCCTCCGGATCTTGCCTTTAGTGTCGATCACGAAGGTGGTCCGCTCGATTCCCATATACTTCCTGCCATACATGCTCTTCTCTTTCCAGACGCCGTAAGCTTCCGCCGCTTTGTGGTCGACATCCGCCAGCAGAACGAACGGCAAATCGAATTTGGCTCGGAACTTGGCTTGCGTGCCAACCGGGTCGGGCGAGATCCCCACAATTACCGTATTCACTTTCGTGAACTTTTTCGAAGCGTCTCGAAATGCGCACGACTCCTTCGTGCATCCCGGAGTGTCCGCCTTTGGAAAGAAGTACAAAACCACGTTTTTGCCGGTAAGCGACGAGGAATCAAAGGGTTGACCTGAGTCGGAATTCAACGAAATAGTGGGCGCGGTGTCGCCCTCTTTCAGGGTTGGCATACAGCATCGGACGCTCTAAGCCGGAAAACCGCTTCTAGGCCATCCTCAGCGCTGGAAGGTCTCTGGACTGAGTACAATTCCATTAAGATACTTGACAGCAGAAGACGCATATCTTATGATGAAAATGTATCCAAGAGTGGATAGGAGGAATTCAACAATGCCGATTATGAAATACAACCCGTTCAATACCGAAACCGACGATTTTCCGACCGGTCTGCGCGTTTTCCAGGATTCGCTGTCCCGGCTGCTCAGTGAGCCGACTTCTCGGCCCTGGTCCCCTGCCGTCGACATCTTTGAGACCGAAAACGAGCTGGTCCTCAAGGCGGACGTTCCCGAGGTCGATCCCAAGCAGGTCGCTATTCAGATGGAGAACGGCACCCTCACCTTGAAAGGCGAGCGCAAGTTTGACGAGCAGAAGAATGGCCGGGGCTTCCATCGCATCGAGCGCGGCTATGGTTCGTTCGTGCGCGCCTTCAGTCTGCCGGACACTGTCGATCCCGAAAAGGTGAAGGCGGATTACAAGAACGGCGTTCTTACGGTAACGCTCCCCAAGAAAGAAGTGGCGAAACCGAGAACGGTCAACGTCGAAATCAGCAACAATTAACAGGTAGACTCTCCCAAACCAACCTGTATTCGAGGCGCGCTGTCTTGGGCCGAAAAAGCTCGAGACCGCGCGCTTTTTCTTTTGGCCACTACTATAGATTTGGATGGCATTTGCTCGCCCGCGAAGTCGCGGACCCTCGAAACGGAGCCGGGAACGAAGTGACGGGTTTTCTTCATTCATTGCTGTCTGTCTGGTTCTCCTGCTCGCAACGCCATCCCGCGCCTATTCCGTCCTGTCTCACGAAGCGATGGTGGATGCTCTCTGGGACGTGAAGCTGAAACCCGTTCTGTTAGCGCGATTCCCCCACGCTACGCGCCAACAGTTAAAGGAGGCGCACGGGTATGCCTACGGCGGAGCGATTATTCAAGACATCGGGTTCTACCCGCACGGAAACGGTTACTTCAGCGATTTAACCCATTACGCGCGCGCCGGGGACTTCATTGCTGCCCTCATTTCTGAATCGCAGAACCTCGACGAGTATGCCTTTGCACTCGGCTCACTGTCCCACTATCTTGCCGATAACGACGGGCACCGTCTTGCAACCAACATCGCTGAGCCAATGCTCTATCCCAAATTGCGGCGTAAGTTCGGTGACGTGATCACCTACGCGGATAAGCCTAGCGGGCACCTGCAAACCGAGTTTGGATTCGACGTGCTCGAGATAGCGAAAGGGAACTTTGCTCCGGAGGCGTATCACGATTTCATTGGCTTCAATGTCGCGCGACCGGTGCTCGAACGAGCGTTCCGCGACACTTACGGCTTCGACCTCAAACTCATGTTCCGGGATTTTGATTCCGCTATCGGATCCTACCGGCGCGCCGTGAGTAAGACGATCCCCTTGGGTACCCGGGTTGCCTGGGCCCAACGTGAGGATCAGATTCTGAAATCGCAGCCAGGAATGACGAGGTCAAGGTTCGTCTACATCATGAGCCGCTCCAGCTACGAGCGGAATTGGGGCAAGCAATATGATCGGCCCTCGCTCGCCGACCGCATACTCGCGTTCATCTTGCGGTTGTTGCCGCCTATTGGACCGCTGAGAACGCTACGCTTCAAAATGCCGACGCCTCCTGTCGAACGACTCTTTATGCGCAGTTTTGATATCGCGGCGAGTGGCTATCGCAGCCGGCTCAGCGAGGCTGCCAACGACACGCTTCACCTTGAAAACACGAACTTCGATCTTGGTGTCGTAGCTCGGCCAGGCGAGTACAAGCTGCAGGACGACGCTTATGCCTATTGGCTTGATGTGCTCGCGCAAGACAAATACAATGGCATCACTCCGCGAATACGCGCAGACCTGCTCAGCTATTACAGCAACCTGAGCGCCCCCCTGCATACTAAGCGACATAAGAAAGACTGGCATCAGCTCCTGGCCGAGCTCAGTGGCCTTAAAGCGGTCAATGCAGACTCGGAGCCCGGAACGAAGTGACAGGTTCCCTAAACTTTTCGCTGGATTCCAACGATAGTCCAGATATGCACGCACGCCTGAGCCGTCGTTTCCGAGCCGTTCTAGGTTTGGCTGTCGGATTACTGATCGTGCAGCCGTTTCACGCCTATTCAGTGCTCTCTCATGAAGCGATCGTGGACGCTCTGTGGGATGTGAATTTTAAGCCAGTCCTTCTACACCGTTTCCCGAATGCAACGCCCGAACAGCTCAATGAAGCGCATGCCTACGCTTACGGCGGGGCAATCATTCAAGACCTGGGCTACTATCCTCACTCGAATCCGTATTTCAGTGATCTCACGCATTATGTTCGAACAGGCGATTTCATCACCAGCCTGATTGCTGAGTCGCAAAACCTGAATGAGTTCGCCTTTGCCCTAGGGGCGCTTTCCCATTACGTCTCTGACCTTGACGGACACCGCTTCGCGACAAATCCCGGCGAGCCAATCTTGTATCCCAAGTTGAAGCGCAAGTTCGGCGACATAATCACTTACGAAGACAACCCTGCGGCCCATCTCAAGACAGAATTCGGATTCGACGTGCTCGAAGTCGCGAAGGGCAACTTCGCGCCGCAGGCTTACCACGATTTCATCGGCTTCAACGTAGCCACTCCCGTTCTTGAAAGAGCTGTTCGCGATACCTACGGCCTCGAGCTACACGATCTGTTCAAAGATTTCAATCGTACGATCGAGTCCTATCGCCGGGCGGTGAGCCAAACTATTCCCAAGGCGACTCGCGTGGCCTGGGCGCAACGTAAGGACGACATCCAGCGCTCCGAACCTGGAATGACCCGCACGAAGTTTCTCTTTGCGATGAAGCGGTCGAGCTACGAGCGCGAATGGGGTAAGCGATACGACCGCCCTTCGGGTGGCGAGCGCACACTGGCGGTCCTGCTGAAGCTCTTGCCGCCCATCGGTCCCTTGAAGGCACTCAGGTTCAAAATGCCGACGCCCGATGTGGAGAAGCTGTTCATGCAGAGTTTTGAACGCTCGACAACTCAGTATCGAGCCTCTGTGGATGGGACAAAGATCAACACATTGCACCTTGAAAACAAGAATTATGACGTCGGGGTGATCACTCCCCCTGGTACTTACAGGCTTGACGACGATACGCATGCCTATTGGCTGAATCTGCTGGCGAAGAAAAGGTTCGATTCCCTTTCGGACGCTATGAGCGATGAATTGCTTGGCTATTACAGCGATCTCAATGCGCCGCTAAACACAAAACAGCATCCAAGAGACTGGAAGCGGCTGCTCGCCCACTTAGACGAATTGAAAAGCCAACGGCAAAAGGCGCGCGCGATCGGGCAAGCTTCCGGCTATCGGCGTGCTCTGTGATGCCTCCGGTTCTTCGCGGATATGTCGAGTGAAACCGTCGTATGCCCGTAAGGCCCGGTGATCTTAAAGGGCACTACCTTCAATGACGCCCTCCTTCTAAAAAGCGGGCTTATTGCTGCAACCAGCACTGATTTCACTCCCGAAGTTGCCTTCGAGAGCTTCCCGCGGGTGACGAGTGTTCCACGCAAATCGACCTTATAATCGGTAAGGTTGTAAGTTCCGTGAAGCCGGGCGAAAGCTCCGGGGATGCTGAACGAAACGTTCGAGAGTGTTGCGATCCCGTCGCTCATCACAACATGCCCCTTCAAATCTGAAACAACCGTAGCAGGATTTTCTGGAGGTTCCTCTTTTTCCGCCTTCTCGGCGCTTTCACTCAAATGTCCAATTTCGCCCTGAGTGTTGGCATTCATGAACTTCCCCCCTCCAATTCCGAAATCGCCGACGAGCTTAAGCTTCTTGATAAAAGACTCGGAATCAGGCGGAATCTCCACATGAGTCCGGAAACTCACGCTGCCGATCATGGGCGGGTGCTTTGCCGAGACGAACAAATTCAGCAGATCCTCAATGCGTCCTCCGGTTGCGAATATTTCGAGCGATGTAATCTTTCCGTTTTCTCCGGCGATGCGCCCCGTCGCCGCCAGCGTGGTTCGATCAAAATGCCCGATCACGTTCTCGAGCAATGTATTCCCATCCGTTGCATCCACTGCTGCATGAAATTCCGTGGCCACCTGCCGGGTGTGGCTGCTCTTCGACACCTTGAAATTTGGGGTGTCCGTCGTACCCGCGAGTTCTATATGGTCGAGCATGCCGCTGAATTTCCCGCTTGAGGACAGCGTCCCGCTAATCGCTCTGAAAAACGCTAGATTCGCGTTTCGAAGCGTGTAGGAGCCGGTCACCGCTGTGCGGCCTGGATCCCCGGGATTCCACGGTCCGAATCGGCCGCTCGATTGGATCTCTCCGGGAGGCTCAGGGTTGATGATGGTTGCGCGGTAGGAAAGTGGCTGATTCCGTCCCACACCGTCCAGCGCGAGCTTGTTCACAACGAGGTGAAAAGGCTTGTCTCCCGCGTTGTTTGGAAGGAAATCGAGAACCGTGCCATCCGCGATCACCGTCCCAATGTTCATATTTCGCCGCGACTTTGTCTCCGTGATCGGCATCGTAGCGCCAGGCCCGCCCCCTGGGCCCTTGGGCAAAATCGTCAGATTCATTCCTTCTACCCGAACCAAAGACAGATGCTTTTGGAACGTGAGAATTCGGCTGTAGCTCCCCTGGATTGTAAGCCTCTTAATCGTAATCAGCGGCTGCTTTTCTGTTTCTTTCGCCTGAAGGAAGCGGACGTCCTCTGAGACACAGCCAGGGGGGAAATAAGTTCGATAGAAATGGCCGATCTTGACGTACCTGACCGAGCTTTGCTGGAGCGCGTCAATTACCGCCTGTTCCTTGAACGGCCAATTCAAGACCAGAAGGCCAAAACCAACAATGACGAGAATCGCCAAGCCAACTAGCGCAACCGTCAACCATCGCCGGCCTATTAGTTTAGAGTGGCTAGCGGCGGGTGCTTGTATTGGTGTGTTGAGCGTATCGACATGTCGCATGGCCAGAAGCACTTACTGGGGGAAGTGCCGTCTCTCCAGAGTCGCGCCTGTTGAAGTTGATCCGCTGCGGAGCAAAAGGTTTCTTTACGTTAATTTACCTCATTTTGGGTGAAAGATGGATTGCCCCGCTTCCCCATACTCAGCGGCTCGCCGGGTAATACTGAGTTTTGCTGCGTTTTATCCATGGCCTGCTATGAGGATGCAATTTCAGTTCCTCGGGCTCCTGAGCATCGGCGGACTCCTGGCCGGCTACAGCCAGAGTCACACGGCTCCCGAGCCGCGGCCCCATCTGATCGACGACTCGCTCGATGCTATGGGTACAGTCTTCTCGATTAAGCTGTACGGCAGGGATGAGCACCTGATGCGAACTGCTGTCGACCGCTCGCTCGCCGAAGCGCGCCGGCTCGATCGGATGCTTTCGAACTATATTCCAACAAGCGAGCTCAGCCAAGTGAACAAATGCGCGGCGAAATCCTCTGTCAAGATTTCCCCGGAATTCTTCACTTTGCTTAAGCTTTGCGGGAACTACAGCCGCGAAAGCGAAGGTTCATTCGACATTACTGTCGGACCCTTAATGAAAGTCTGGGGATTCTACAAAGATTCGGGTCGCCTGCCGCGCCCTGCGGAAATCCGATCGGCGCTGGGCGATGTGGGTTATCTCAACATCGAGCTCGATCCCTCAAACCGAACGGTTCGATTCAAGAAAGCCGGCGTTAATTTGGATCCAGGCGGTGTCGGCAAAGGTTATGCGGTCGATCGCATGGCTGCGATTCTGCTGGGCTATGGCGTCGGCTCCGCGCTGATTTCAGCGGGTGGAAGCAGTATTTACGCTATTGGAGCTCCGCCAGATGATCCAAGAGGCTGGCGCATCCGTATTCGTGATCCCAGACAAGAGAGCAGAACCGCCGCTGACGTTTTTCTGCGTAATGATTCTCTCTCCACTTCGGGCGACTACGAAAAGTTCTTTTGGGCGAAGGGAAAGCTATACAGTCACATCATGGATCCGCGGACAGGATATCCTGCAATGGGCGTGCTGTCGGTCTCCGTCATTGCGCCGCGAACTCTTGATAGCGAAATCTGGGCAAAGCCCTATTACATTCTAGGCCGCGCGTGGGCAGAACGGCACAAGCCCAGAAACTTTCGTGTTTTGATGTGTGAAGACAAACCAGGAGCAGCGTGCGCTTGGCTCCCCTAAGCAGGTATCTGTGAACAGACGTCGATTTCTTCATCTTGCAGCGGCATCTCCGCTTCTCGCCCAGAGCCCGAGTATCCCTTCCTATCGCATCGTGACCCGGTTTCGCGCATCGCAGAATCCGGGCATGCCCGGCCCTTATCGCGGGCGGGTGATCCGCGTCCACTCAGATCACGCGATTGACGTCGCTTCCAATCGCGTTGACGCCGGCGTCATACAGAAAATGCTTTCCGCCGGCATGTGCGAACTGACAGGCGCTTCCGATGACCGGGACGGATGGACTCGGTTTTTTTCTCCATCCGATGTCGTAGGCATAAAAGTAAACTGTTCCGGCGCTCCTGAAATCAATTCCAATCCGGAGCTTGTCGCGGCGATTATAGGCAGCCTTTTAAGCGTCGGATTGCGTGCGGAAAACATCTATATCTACGATCGGTTTGAAAACCAGATGAGGATCGTGAACTTCGAAGCGCACGTTCCTAAGGGCGTCAAGACGGCAGCGGCGGAAGCCAACCGAGGATCCATTCTGGGGTACGATCCTTTTACGTACGTCGAAGTGGATTTTTTTGGAGAAGAAGATACGCGGTCGAACCTTATTCGGCTGGTTTCAGAAAAATTCGCCAAAATCATCAATGTCCCTACAATGAAGGAACACCGCGCGGCGGGCGTAACGGGTTGTTTAAAAAATATTGCTTATGGGGATTTCTCAAACGTTGCGCGGTCGCATGAACGCGAAATCTCGAATACATACTCGTTTATCGGCACGCTTGCCTCCGTAGAACCGTTGAGATCGAGAACGGTATTGAACGTCATGGATGGCCTACGCAGCATCTGGCAGGGAGGCCCGTTTCTTCAGAGCTCTAAATTTCTTTTTTTCCCCAAGGAGATTGTCGTTGGCACCGACCCTGTTGCGTTAGATCACACGCTCATCGACATGATCGAAAAGAAGCGGCAGCAAGAAGGAGCACCCTCAATTTTTGATCGGTCGAGAAGTCATCTAAAGTTTGCGCCTGAGCTGGACAAGAATTTCAACAGTTTCATTCGCGAACCAGGGCACGTGGAGTATGCGTCACGATTGGGTTTGGGAGTGTACGACAAAGCTGCTATTCACGAGAAGGCGATTAATCTTTGACTCTCCTCGCCCTCGCGCTCTCGCTTCCTTCGCTCTTTTGGGACAAGGGACCTGAAACAGCCCATCTCCTTAAGCAAGCCAATATCAGCCATTTCTCAGCCCCTGCTCCCGTTGCGAACGCCTGGAAATCAATCCCAGGCTTTTCGGTCGACGTTGTCGATTTGAAACAATTGACCCGGCTGCTAACCCCGTCAGTTATTTTTCAAGCTGATGAAGCGTCTGCATCGCGTGCCCCCTGGGTAAACTCGAACGGTTGGAGGTTTCTACGCGAGCCAGAAGGGCGCTTCTATTACGACGCTCCTGGGCGCACCGCGGCTCTGGCGGCAGCCGAAGCGTTTATGTACGGCGCACGAGCACTGATTCACACGGACGATGCCGGTGTCGCTGCTCTTGGCAGAATGCTCGAGCTCTTAGAGCGCGCCGGGCGTGATGAGTTGCCTCCGCTGGTCAACATCGGGTTTATCGACGACGGCTCGCCGCAATCCGGCGAGTTTATGAATCTGCTCGTCAGGCGTAATCTTCTCTTTAGAGTTGTGAAACATCCCGATCCTAAACTTGATCTAACCGTGACGCTTGGGTCAGCGGAATATCCCCGATCGGAAGCTGGTAATCCCAGTTTGCTCGCCGAAAAAGTGCGCAGCAATCTCACTGACGAGAAGCGGCTCTTGAGAGTGTACGGAAGTGAGGTGGTTATCGGACGGCTCACGGGAAACTCGAATCGAGCGCGCCTATATCTTCTAAATTACAGAGCGGGGAAATCTCCGGTTAAGGGAATTCGGATTCGCGTGTTAGGCGCATATACTAAACAAGAGATTATTCAATATGACGCTCCGGATTCCCGTCTTATGGACCTTACTGTAACTCCAGTTGCAACTGAATTTACGTTACCCCAACTTAGCACCTTCGGAATTGTAAATCTTTCAAGAGAGTAATGAATGAAGAGTAAACTTGCCGCACTTACAATAAGCTTCGGTCTCTTCTCAGCGTTAGCTCAAACGCAATATGATTTGTTGCTTAATGGCGGACATGTCATTGACGGTAAAAACCACATCGACGCCGTGCGGGACGTTGCGATAAAGGACGGGAAGATCGCAGCCGTAGCCGAGCACATCGATCCTGCTATGGCGCTTAAGACCGTCGATGCCAGCGGCCTGTATGTCACGCCGGGGCTTGTCGATATTCACGTGCATGTATACGCCAGCACTGGAGAGCGTAACTCATACGCGGGCGATAACAGTGTTTTCCCGGACGGGTTCACTCTTCGCTCGGGTGTCACAACGGCAGCCGATGCCGGCAGTTCTGGTTATAAGAATTTCGAGGATTTCAAAGAGCACATTATCGATCGATCCAAGACTCGCATTCTCGCCTTCTTAAATATCGTTGGTGCAGGTATGCGCGGGCCGAAGTACGAAAACAATCTGGCCGATATGGACCCCCAGCCCGCCGCAGAGATGGCGAAGCGCTACAAAGGCTTGATCGTCGGAATCAAAACTGCCCACTATGCCGGACCGGAGTGGACGCCCGTAGAGCACGCCGTCCAAGCCGGAACCTTGGCGGATATCCCCGTGATGGTGGATTTCGGCGAGAACCGACCCGAGCGGCCAATCAGCATTTTGCTACCGCAGAAATTGCGTCCCGGCGATATCTACACCCATTGTTTTTCCGGTCTTCGTAATGAGCTTGATGCATCGGGACACGTCAGCTCGGCGCTTTGGGAAGGGAGGAAGCACGGAGTGATCTTCGATGTCGGCCATGGCGGCGGTAGCTTCGCTTGGCGCGTTGCGGTCCCTGCGATTCGGGAAGGCTTTTTGCCTGATTCCATTTCCACCGACCTGCATATTGGAAGCATGAACGCAGGAATGAAAGACATGCTGAACGTCATGAGTAAGTTTCTTGCCTTGGGTCTGTCCGTGAATGACGTTATCGTCCGTTCTAACTGGAATCCCGCGCGCGAGATTCACCATCCCGAGTTGGGCAACCTGTCGGTAGGCTCGCCAGCCGACGTTGTTGTACTCAGAGTCGAACGCGGCAACTTCGGATTCACTGATATGTATGGTGCCCGTATGCGCGGTGACCAGAAGTTTGTTTGTGAACTTACGATTCGCAACGGCAAGATCGTTTACGACCTGAACGGAATTAGCAGGCCCGATTGGGACAAGCTCCCGGCGAATTACAAAGAAGTGGGAGATCCGCGCTGGGACGGACTGAATCCGGCTAAGAAACAGTAACTAATCCGTCCGCCGGCGCGGGACTCCGTTCCGGTTGAACCGGGAGCCATGCGAGCGCGCCTGCGACGCATAGGCATGCAGCAACGAGAAATGAGGCGGTCCAGCCGAAGTGGCTGGCGATAGCGGGCGTAAGGGAAGCCGTCAAAGCGCCTCCCAATTGTCCTCCCATATTCATGATTCCCGATACCGAACCCGCAGAGTCTCTCCCGATATCCGCCGATACAGACCAGAACGAACTCTGCGAGATATAGAGAGTGCCGGCTCCGCCCGCCAGCACCACGCTAGCCAATCGCGCACTTTCAACCTGAGTCCCGAAGGCTATAAAACAAGCACAGACTGCAATCGCCGCAGCCGCTAGATAACAGCGCCCGGCGCGCTTCCCCCACCTTCTGGTGAGCCGGTCACTGACAAACCCGCCGAGAGGCGAGCCAATGGCCATTGCCAAGAAAGGCAACATCGTGTAGTACGAGCTTTCTCGTATGTTCAGTTTCCGAACCGAGCTCAGATAGATAAAAAACCAACTGAAGAAGATATATGCCGCGTATCCGTACGCAAAGTAACTGAACGTTATAGCTTGAATATCCGAGCTACCGAGAATGGCAGACCAGGAGAGTTTAGGTTTTTGAGTTCGTGAATCGGTGTGCGGCAAGCCAGCATCGATCAAAGAGAGCTCATGACCCGAAACCCAAGCGTGCTCAGCCGGTTTATCTCTTGCGATCACGTACCAAACGATTCCTGCAATCAAGCCGAGAATGGCGCTCGCCCAGAACGACGCCCGCCAGCCTTGGTGCAACATGAGATAGCCGATGATCGGCGGAGTGATGCCTGCCCCGAAGCCTACGCCGGCGAAGATAATCCCATTGGCGATGCCTCGCTCAGAGGAAGGAATCCAGGCGGCAACGATACAATTCGAAGCCGGATACACAACGGCTTCTCCCATTCCGAGGAGAAATCGGATTGCGATGAGTAACGTAAGTAGTCCTGCCGTACTCGCGGAAAGAAATGTAATCAGCGCGGTGAATATCCCCCACCACAACACTCCGGCAGTTAGGATTTTGCGAGGGCCAACTCGGTCGGCCAGCAGTCCCCCAGGCGCTTGGAACAGCGCGTAGCCTAGGACAAACGCGCTAAAGACCCAGCCTAAACGGACATTATCGAGGTGAAACTCCTTTGCGATCGACTGGCCCGCAATTGAGATATTGACTCGGTCGAGATAGGCGATTGCACTGACAAGAAACATCCACCAGATGAGGAGCCATCTGATACGGCTGTTTCGTGGGTTAGACATGGCCGCTCAGGAAAGCGGCTCAGATGTAAGCAATCACGTCGATTTCGACGAGAGAATTACCCGGCACTCCGGCGGCCGCGATAGTCGTTCTGACCGGAGGCTCCGAACCAAAACGGCCTAAAAACACCTCGTTCATTCCCTGGTAATCTTTGAGATCGGCCAAATAGACCTGACACTTCAAGACCTTGTCCATGGACGATCCTGACGCTTCGAGCTTCTTTTGAATCTCATCGAGCACGTGCTTTGTATGGGCCTTGATATCGCCTGGAAAGTGCGCACCGATGCCCGACAGAAACAAGAGGTTTCCGTACGAAACCGCCGGACTGAATAAAGGTGCCTTTTCCGGTTTCTTGCCGTTCTCCCATAAAACCTTCTTCGTTGCCGTAGACTGTGCCGCAGCGGTGCCGGCTCCTACAGTCGTGGCGGCTGCTGCAGCCGCTGCGCCCTTTCCGATGAACTTTCTTCTGTTCGTGTTTCCCATTCCACTCTCCCTTGGTTTGTTCACTTACTAAGCACGTTTTACCGGCTTGATAACTCCTCCGGGACGTTTGTATTCGTGCCGCTGAGCGGACCATCGTGCCGCTCCGTATTCGCCCAGGTTGACGTCACCTGACATCTTGTCGTTCTCTACCGTCCCGCTGAAGTTGAAGAACAACCGGGTGCCCTGGATCTTCTGTGAGCTGCGGAATTGCACCTGGTTTCCTGCAACAAGACCGCTGAGATCGCCCGAAACATACTCGCCGTAATGCGTGCCGACAAGATTTCCGCCGTTTTGCTCAAAGATCAATGTGTGCGTCGCACTACCCCGGTCATACACTAACTCGGCCTGCCATTGCCCTGCGATCGATACGGGCTCACCTTGCGGGCGAGGCGGATTCTCAAACTTGGGGGGCTTTGAAAGCACGGCGTAGATGCGCTCGGCAACAACTTGGTGATCACCGGGCATCATCATATAAGGCGTAATCGAAATAGAACTGGCCATGTTATCGGGACGGCTGCCCTTAGCGCCACCCAGTACAATTCGCGGCTCCGTGTCCAACAGCACCTTGCTTACCTCTTCGCCGGTGATTCCGACCTTATCGCCATCCCACTCGATGCGAAGAACAGGCGTCTTGTTTGAAAGACCCTCTGGCGGCTCAGTGCGGGTGGAAACTCCATCTACTTTTTTCACTGTTGCGGAGATCTGGTCCAGCCAGTTCTGCCACTCGCGCATCTCGGCCTCATAATCCCGCTTCTTCCACATCTCCACAGCCGCGACCATGCCCATGATCTCTTCCTTGCCTACCTTGAGCGAACGTCCGAATGCATGATGCGGAGCGCTATTGGCCCAGGCTGCCTGCAGTAGGTTCTTCTCTCCGAGAAGAAGCCCGGCGCTCTGCGGACCTCGAATGCACTTTCCGCCGCTGTAAGCTACGGCGGTAGCTCCCCGCTGTAAGTGCACATTAGGAATGGTCAGCACCTCCGCCGCTGCGTCCACGATTACCGGTACGTTGTGGCGGCGAGCCACTTCCGACACTGCTTGGGTTCCGAGTGGGCCGGTGTCTCCAGGGCCCGCGAGAATGTACACCATGGCGGTCTGGTCGTTGAACGCCGAATCGAGTTCGGCTCGCTCCTTTACTTCGACGATCCTGACGCCCAGCATCCGAATTGCATCGTCATACACATTCCGCGAGTACTCGGGAATGATTACTTCGCTTTTCAATCCCGTAAGGTCCGGCAGATGCTGCATGCGTTCCGGATTGGTGCCGGCAAGGCAGGCTGCGGTACAGTGCGTGAGCGCCGCACAACAGCCGTTGGTCACAATGCCCCATTCGGCCTGCGTCAGCTCGGCAAGACGCTTTCCGACGCCATCCATCAGCTCGTCCATCTGAACGTAGCTGCGTGATGCCTCATCCATGGCCTGCTTCACTGCGGGAAGCGTCTGCGATCCGGTAATGATGGTGAACGTGCCGCGGGCGTTGATGACGGGTCGCACTCCAATTGCCCTGTATAAGTCGCCGCTACCGCCCACCCGGGCGGCTGGCTTGGCTTCGGCGCTCTTGGTCGCAATCGGGAATGCTCCAGCGACGGTGAGTAATCCTCCTTGGCGGAACAAGTCCCGCCGGCTATGGCCGTTGTTCGGTAACACACGTTTCATGGTCAATTACTATACTCGCTCTGGGGCATCGCAGATTGTCTATAATCGCCCGAATTTAGCGACCGCTTCCCGAATCGACTTATATTTCTCTATGAACGGATACATACTGTGTTCGCTTTCGTCGAGTTGCTGCGCTCTCTTCAAGACCTCGGCTGCGTTCTCGCTTGGGACTACGACAATGCCGTCCATGTCAGCCACGATGATGTCTGCTGGGTGCACTTCGACGCCAGCGCAATGCACCGCCACATTCTTGCCGGCAAAGCGGTAGTGATTGACTGTAGTGGACGGTACGACGCCGCGGCTGAACACCGGGAACTGCAGGCGCGCGATTTGCGGAGTGTCCCTTACACCCCCGTCGACGATCGCGCCCGCGAGCCCACGATATTTCATAGCCGTACTCATCAGGCCACCGATGCCGGCATAATCCAAGCCGTCTTCTAGCACCATGACGTACACAGACCCGGGAGGAGCCTCGTCGATGGCGTCTAACATGCCTTGCTGCGCTTTTGATCCCTCGTTGTGCTCTTCTTTTTTCAGCAGAACGGTAACCGCAGGACCGGCGAACTTAGCTTGCGCGAGTGGCCGCATATCGTGCGACATGTTTGCTCGTTTCCCGTAGAGCTGCTCCATCGCATCCGAAACCGAAGCCGCTTCCACCAACCGAAATCCCTCGATGAGACTCCGTTGAGCAGTATCGTCGGGGTTCGCACATATTGCAAAGAAGATGCCAACAGTCGCGACCGTGACAGCAATGAGCTTAGTCTTCATAAACGGACTATTTTATATACGCGGCGTGTTCAGTAGAATTGAACTTCGCATGAGGCTCAATGCATACGTGGCCATCGCGGGCTTACTCTGTAGCGCGGCCGCTCCGCTCATTGCGCAACTCGGAATGTTCAGCAAAGAGCAGCGTATGGATATCACACGTGCCTGGACGGGCGATAGGTTTCCGGACGGACGGCCGAAAGTTCCCGATGCCGTCCTCGACCGTTTGCAAGACGTCACAGCAGAAGAGGCATGGGACACCCTGGGCGAAGCGGGATATCGGCTGCAATTCGAAGGAGGCTGGAAAGAGCTGAACGGAGGACAGCGGCTTGTCGGACGTGCGGTCACCTGCGTCTTCATGCCCGTGCGTCCGGACATGAACGCCGTAATCGACGATCATGGCAAACGGGAAGGCCGAGTCGGACAGGGCCAGAATTCCTGGGTGATCGACACGCTTACAAAGCGGGACGTCATGGTGGTGGATCTATTTGGAAAAATCGACGGTGGCACGATCATCGGCGATAATCTCGGGACGTCGATGATGGCAAAGACTGGAACAGGACTGGTGGTCGACGGAGCGGTCCGAGACCCGACCGGGCTTGCGGAGATCAAGGGATTTCATGTCTTCACGCGTGATTTTCATCCGTCGGCGATTGAGGATGTGATGTTGATGGGCATCGACGTCCCGATACGAATCGGACATGTGACGGTTCTGCCCGGAGACGTCGTACTGAGCGATCGGGACGGTATCACGTTCATTCCCGCTCAGCTCGCAGAGAAAGTAGCTGACGACGCTGAGTTGACAAAGTATCAGGATGAGTGGGGCCACATGATGCTGCGCGAAGGGAAATATACGCCGGGAGAAATAGACGAGCGCTGGACAAAGAAAATGATTGACGAGTTCAACGCTTGGTTGGAGCGGAAGGGATCGAAGTTGCGGATGCGAGAACCGTGAGGACGAAACCCCTTGCTCTGATCTTGTGCATGGGGGTTACCGCATTCGCACAGGATTCGAGCGTCTTGTCCCAGTCCGGGCAGCAGCTATTTATCTCGGACTGCTCGGGGTGCCATGGGCTAGATGGCCGCGGCGGCGAGCATGGACCCAACATCGCCACGAGCGTGGAAGTCCAGCGTTTGGACGATCGCGAGGTTCTGCAGATCCTTCACAATGGAATCCCGGCAGCAGGTATGCCGGCCTTTCGTTCGTTTGACAATAATCAGCTGAATGCGATCCTGAGCTACCTCCGCGTTCTGCAGGGAAAACACTCCGGCGAGAGAGTTAATGGCAATGCTGAAAAGGGCAGGGCGCTATTTTTTGGAAAGGCCCGCTGCTCTGAATGCCACATGATTGCCGGGCAGGGCGGATTCATTGCGTCCGATCTTTCCGGTTATGGAAGCCAGCACTCGCCCGATATTATCCGTAACGCGATCATCGACCCGAACAAGAATTTGGACCCCCGCCATCGGGCCGTGGTTGCGGTGACGCGCGATGGGCATGCATATCGGGGCATGGCGTTGAACGAAGATAACTTCTCGTTGCAATTGCAAACCCTTGACGGCACTTTTCATTTCTTCGAGAAGTCGGGCCTCGCTCGCCTGGAGCATGAATCACGATCTATCATGCCGGCCAACTATGGCTCAACGCTAAGCGAGAGTGATTTGGACGATCTTGTCGCTTTTCTTGCTATGACGACTACTGGTAAACCGCAATTGAAGGCCGAAGGGGATGATGAACCCTAGAGTCATGGAATTGAAGCGTCGAATACTGCTGCTTGGTGCGTTCGCGTGCGCTGGGCTGTTGTTCAGTTTTCAGGGCGCAGACAAGCCGCGGCGTAAGTTCGAATTGGCCGCGCAATCGCCGGAGTTCTGGACGCTACTCGATCGGAATGCACAGCTCACGACGGTTGCAACAGGCTTTGGTTTCACAGAGGGTCCGGTTTGGGATAAAGCTGGCTTTCTTTACGTGAGTGATGAGACGCAAAATAAGATCTATCGGGTTCGGCTCAATGGAACCAAAGAGTCGGTTGTCGCGCTGGGGGACCCGGACGGCAATACGTTTGACCGGCAACAACGGCTGATCGATTGCGCGAGCGTTCTGCGTGCTGTGATCCTTGTGAATCCGAATGGAGAATATAAAACGCTCGCCGATCGCTTCGAAGGGAGGCGGTTCAATAGTCCGAATGATGTGGTCATAGGCCCGGACGGCGCGCTGTATTTCACCGATCCCACGTCCGATTTGCCGAAGGGTGAGAAACAGGAGATTCCGTTTCAGGGCGTATATCGGTTAAACGAAACAGGCGGCGTGCAGTTATTGATCAAGGATATGTCGCAGCCGAACGGGTTGGCCTTTTCGCCTGATGGCAAGAAGCTGTACGTAGACGACAGCGATCGGAAAGATATTCGCGTGTTCGACTTTTCGATTCCGGCAACCGTTGCGAATGAGCGCCTGTTTGGCGAGGAAAAAGAGAGCGGCGGGGTCCCGGATGGCATGAGACTCGATGAAGCGGGCAATTTGTTTGTTGTGGGGCCGAAAGGGATTTGGGTGTGGGATACGCAGGGGCATCATCTTGGCACAATCATCGTTCCTGAGCAGCCTGCAAACCTTTCCTGGGGCGATAACGACTACCAGACGCTTTATATTACGGCGACCACTTCGGTGTATCGAATCAGAACGAAAACGCGCGGGTTTGTGCCGTATTTGACGGCTGCTCGCAAGCACTGAAGTGCGATTCTAAAATCAATCGGAAGTTATTTTATGGACACGTTTCGAACCCGGCGAAGTTTCTTTGGATTAAGCACGAGCTTTTTGGCGGCCCAAACGCTACCGGTACACGCGATGAAGAGGCCGAAAAATGAGAACGAAGGAGAGGATTATTACGACAAGCTGGGTGTTACGAAATTCATTAATGCCGCAGGGACTTATACGGTTCTGACTGCGTCGATCATGCCGCCTTCAGTACAAGCGGCGGTTGACCGTGCGTCAAAGCATCCGGTCCGGTTATTGGAGCTGCAGAAAGCGGCCGGCGAATATCTTGCTAAACGATTGCAGTGCGAGGCGGCGATGGTTACCGCAGGCGCTTCCTCAGCCCTGACGCTGGGTACGGCTGCTTGTATTGGGGTTATGAACGGATCACCGGCTCCCGCGGTTCCCATGAAGGTGGGGAGCTTAAAAAACGAAGTGCTGATTCAAAAAGCACACCGATACGGCTATGATCATGCGCTCGAGAATTGCGGCGTTCGCTTTCTCGAAGTGAACACGATTCAGGATTACGAGAACGCGTTTACGAACCGGACCGTGATGGCTCATTTCTTCAATGCCGGAGAAGGAGGCCAGATTAGCCGGGAAGACTGGATTCGCGTCGCCCACCAGCATGGCGTGCCCTGTTTCAACGATGCCGCCGCTGACGTTCCGCCTATCTCGAATCTGTGGAACTACACGAAGATGGGTTTCGATCTGGTGACGTTCTCGGGAGGAAAAGGCATTCGAGGTCCGCAGAATGCGGGTCTGCTTTTAGGAAGGAAGGACCTGATCGTCGCAGCTTCCCAGACGAACAATCCGTTTGACGATGGAGTCGGCCGGGGGATGAAGGTAGCAAAAGAACAGATCGTGGGCATGGTTGCGGCGGTCGACTGGTTTCTCGAACAATCCGATGAGGAGATGGAGGCGGACTTTCGAAGGCGCGCGGACCGCATTGTCGCCCATCTTAAGGACATTCCGAGCCTGGAGTCGAAGATCGTTGTCCCAGAGGTCGCAAATCATGTGCCAACACTGCTCATCCGCTACGATCAACAGCGCGTCAAAGTTCGGCCGCTCGATGTCGCCGAGAAACTGAGGAAGGGAACTCCGAGCATCGAACTGCATCCCTCTACGGGCGTGAAAGAGGGATCGAATGGATTGCGATCCGACGAAAACACGATTGTAGTGGGTGTGTGGATGCTACAACCGGGCGAGGATATGATCGTGGCCCGGCGCCTTCACGAAGTGTTGTCTAGCGCGGTCGAGGCATAGAACACTCGTGCGGGTTCGCGGCCGGATATTCGCCTTTGCGGGCGCCATCTGCGGCTGGTTCATTTTATGGGGCGCAAGCCGAAGCGACAGCGACGCGGCGATCTCGATGCTGCTGGATGTCCGGTCTTCCGATCTTCTCGTCCAACCTGCGGCTGAGAACTGGCCCTCTTACAACGGCGACTATACGGGGCGCCGGTATAGCGGGCTGGCGCAAATCAATCCGGCAAACGTGGGCCAATTGCGGGCGCAATGGGTTTTTCATTCGTCGAACTCAAGCAATCTCGAGGCCACGCCGGTTGTTGTGAACGGGTTGATGTTCATGACCTCAGCGAACGATGCGTTTGCTCTCGATGCTCGGACGGGCCGAGTGGTTTGGCACTACTCGCGGCCGGTAACAGAAGGCCTGGTTGATGACGCATCATCCCACCACAATCGCGGAGTTGCCGTGTGGCACTCGCGTGTGTACATGGAAACGGACAATGCTCATTTGCTTTGCCTGGACGGCCGCTCGGGTCATTTGGTTTGGGATGTGCCGTATGCGGAAGGGAACGGAAATTATGGCGCCACAAGCGCACCCCTGGTCGTGAAAGATAAGGTCCTGGTCGGAACTTCGGGAGGAGATGATGGCGTGCGAGGGTTTATCGCCGCCTACGATGCATCGACCGGTAAACAATGCTGGCGCTTTTGGACCATCCCGGCACCGGGTGAATTTGGCTCATCAAGCTGGCCGGGAGAAATGTACCTGCGAGGCGGAGCGACGACCTGGATGCCCGGCACCTACGATCCGGAACTGAATACGGTGTATTGGGGAACCAGCAATGCGGCTCCAGATTTCGACGGGGCCGCTCGACCTGGCGATGATCTCTACAGTGCCTGCGTGTTGGCCCTCGATGCTGATACAGGCAAGCTCAAATGGTATTTCCAATTCACGCCACACGATGATTTCGACTACGACGCGACTGAGACCGCAGTTCTTGTCGATGCGGTTTACAAGGGAGTCCAGCGCAAACTGCTGATAGAAGCGAATCGAAACGGATTCGTGTATGTTCTCGATCGGACCAATGGGAACTTCTTATCGGCCGTCCCTTTTGTAAAGAAGCTGAACTGGGCAAAGGGGATCGACAGAAACGGACGACCGATTCGGAGCGGGGCCGAACCGTCGGAGAACGGCACGCGTATCTGCCCCGATATGACGGGAGCTACAAACTGGTTCTCACCTTCATATAACCCTTCCACCGGTATGTTGTATTTCATGGCGCTGGAGAATTGTCAGCTGTATTTCGTCAAGCCGCAGAAATTTACTCCCGGGCGCGAGTTCTATGCCACGGGGGTAAAACATGCTCCCGGTGAATATGGGCAAAAAATCCTGTTAGCCTATAACCCCGATACCAACACATTCGCTTGGCGATATCCGCAAACAGGCACGGCGCGGTCCTGGGGCGGCACAATGACGACTGCGGGAGGACTGGTACTTTTCGGCAATGATGCGGAGGGGTTTGAGGCCGTCAATGCGCACACGGGTGCTTCGTTGTGGCACTTTAATACTGGCCAGTCCATGCATGCCTCGCCGATGAGCTTCTCGGTGAACGGCAAACAATATGTTGGGATTGCGGCGGGGAGCAATGTCTTCACGTTCGCGCTGCCCTGAGACGAGCACAGGCTTTATGTATTCATACTTGATTGCGTTACTTGGGTTTATACTTTTTATGGCGGATTCGCCAAAGCCCTGCGTAGTTACCCAGCCAACGGCAACATTCTCGATTCGGCACGTCTCAGGCCGCCCAGAGCTCACTTTGGACCCCAATGCTGAAATCTGGAAAAACGCGGCAGCCCAGTCAATGTCTAAGGATTGCAGCCGGGACATCGATTATCCGAGCGTCAAGACCCAAATACGCGCTTTCTGGACGAACACCGATCTCTATCTTTTGTTTCGTTGTCCATATACCGTTTTGAATCTGTTCCTGCCAGCAAACAACACTGTGCCGCGGGTAGGACTGTGGGACAGAGACGTCGTGGAGATGTTTCTCGGCGATGATTGGGAAAACATTCGTCATTACCGAGAGTTTGAAATCGCGCCGACGGGCGATTGGATTGACTTGGCGATCGACCTCGATCACAAGAATTACGACCATAGCTGGAGATCCGGCTGGCAGACTATGGCACGCATAGACGAGGGACAGCAACTCTGGTATGCCGCAGCCCGGATTCCCCTTACTGCCGTCAGCACCAAGCTGGTTGCAGACGGTACAAAGTGGCGGATCAATCTATACCGCATCGAAGGCCCGGGAGCCGATCCTCAAAGGCATTTTCTATGCTGGCAGCCGACCTGTGTTCAAAACCGCGATCCGAACCACGTTCCTGAGCACTTTGGCACATTGGTCTTTCGCAAATAGATGCGGCAATGATATTCCGATGCGACGCCGTGTTGTTCGACATGGACGGCACCCTGGTCGATTCAAGGATTGCCTGCGACAAACTAGTTCGAGGTTGGGCAGCGCGTCAGGGGCTGGATCCGGAGTTCATTTCTGCAGTAGCGCAAGGACGCCGTAACAGGGACATCATTCGAGAGTTCACGCCACATCTCCCGCTGGACGAAGAATCAGCGCGTCTGGACGCGGAAGAACTGCTTTACCGAGAGGGCAATGTTGCGGTGCACGGAGCCGCGGAGATATTGTCGGCGCTGCCGCTTGGAAGCTGGGCGTTGGTTACGTCGGCGAGCAGGCCTGTCGCGGAGATGCGCCTGGAATGCGCAGGTCTGAGGAGGCCCGCAGTCCTCGTCTCGTCGGAGGACGTGCGGCACGGCAAGCCGGATCCGGAAGGCTATCTGGTTGCCGCCGGAAGACTAGAAGTGGCGCCTGAGCGTTGCCTAGTGATCGAGGATACTCCGGCGGGATTGGAAGCTGCGCGGCGGGCGGGGATGGAGGCGCTAGCCATTACGACCACCTTCTCCCGGGTGGAGCTAAATGCCGCTACGTGCATCGCAGATTTTACGGGGCTCCGGGTCTCAAACATTAATGTCTCCGGCGACTTGCGATTGGAGTTGTGCGTCACAACCCTCGACTGCCCCTGAACACGAAATCGTTGCGGCCAAGGGTATGGGTCGTGATCGGGCTACTATTACATTTACGCCGGTGTGAATGCATGGAAACGAATTGCGCTATCAGGCTTTCAAGGTATTTTCGAAGGGGGATAACAGCGAATGTCCTCAATTGATGTGCCTCTGCGCGGCGGCCATTTCGGGCGCACGTCGCGACGCGATTTTTGGTGGGTTCAACCGCTGCTTACGTTTGTTGGGTTATCTCTGTTTATCGTTTACGCGACGTGGGCGGCTTTTCAGGGTGACTATTATCGCTACGGACCCTATCTATCACCGTTCTATTCGCCAGAAGTTCTGGGCGATGCGGCTCATGCTTGGTTCGGGGCATGGCCCCACTGGTGGCCGTCTTGGGTTCCGATGTCGGCGGCCTTGCTTGTGCTATGGGCACCCGGCGGATTCCGTCTCACCTGCTATTACTATCGCGGTGCGTATTATAGGGCGTTTTGGGCTGATCCGCCCTCGTGTACTGTCGGCGAACCGAGAAAGACGTATCGGGGTGAGCGCTCCTTCCCTCTTCTACTGCAGAATGTGCACCGGTATTTCCTCTACCTTGCGCTACTCTTCCTTGTCTTCCTTCTACACGATGTTTGGAGGGCGCTCTGGTTTCTGAATCCTGCGGGCCAGGCACATTTTGGCGTAGGCGTCGGAACGATCGTTCTTGCTGTGAACGTGGCGCTTCTCGGGGGCTACACGCTCGGATGCCATTCTTTGCGCCATTTGGTAGGCGGGTGCGTTGATGAGCTGTCAAGAAATACGGTACGCCAAAGCACATATAAATGCGTTGGATGTCTGAACCGTCGCCACATGCTGTGGGCGTGGATGAGTCTGTTCTCGGTGATGTTCGCCGATCTCTATGTACGCATGTGCTCGATGGGAATCTGGTCTGATTGGAGAATTCTCTAATGCCGGAATACCAGGCACATGACTACGATGTGCTGGTAATTGGCGCGGGAGGAGCGGGGCTGAGAGCAGCGATTGAAGCTTCGGCAAACGGCGTCCGGGTTGGTGTCATTACGAAGAGTCTGCTCGGGAAGGCACACACGGTTATGGCCGAGGGCGGAATTGCCGCGGCTTTGGCAAATGTGGACGAGCGCGATAGCTGGCGCGTCCATTTTGCAGATACGATGCGCGGCGGCCAGTATTTGAATGATTGGCGTATGGCTGAGCTACACGCAAAGGAAGCACCGGCGCGTGTGCGCGAACTCGAGGGCTGGGGCGCACTCTTCGATCGCACGAAAGACGGCCGCATCCTTCAGCGAAACTTCGGGGGACATCGGTATCCGCGGCTGGCGCACGTTGGCGATCGAACCGGACTCGAGATGATCCGCACACTCCAGGACCATGGCGTTCATCTTGGCATGGAAGTTCACATGGAGTGTACCGTTTTGACCTTGCTGAAAGATGACGGGCGAATTGCCGGCGCCTTCGGCTATGAGCGGGAGCGCGGGCGGTTCCTGCTGTTCCGGGCGAAAGCTGTTGTGCTTGCGACGGGCGGCATCGGCCGCGCATACAAGATCACTAGCAACAGTTGGGAATACACGGGCGACGGGCACGCACTCGCCTATGATGCGGGCGCATCGCTCATGGATATGGAGTTTGTGCAGTTTCATCCGACAGGGATGATCTGGCCCCCAAGCGTACGCGGGATTCTTGTGACGGAAGGAGTGCGGGGCGAGGGCGGTGTCCTGAAAAACAGGGAGGGGCGTCGGTTCATGTTCGACGATATTCCCGAGAATTACCGCAGCCAAACCGCAGATAACGAAGAGGAGGGCTGGCGCTACACGCAGGGTGACCGGAATGCGCGGCGTCCACCTGAGCTGCTAACGCGCGATCACGTTGCGCGCTGCATTATGCGCGAGGTTCGCGAAGGGCGGGGAAGCCCGCGCGGTGGTGTTTTTCTCGACATTGCGTGGATCAAGGATCGCATTCCGAATAGCGCTGAGCACATAAAAAGAAAACTGCCCAGTATGCATCACCAGTTCAAACAACTGGCGGACATCGACATTACTCAGGAGGCAATGGAGGTTGGCCCGACTACTCACTACATGATGGGCGGCGTTCGCGTGGACGCCGATTCGCAGATGTCCGATGTGCCGGGATTGTTTGCCGCGGGAGAATGCGCTGCTGGTTTGCATGGCGCGAACCGGCTGGGGGGAAACTCGCTATCCGATCTGCTTGTATTTGGTAAGCGCGCGGGCGAATATGCTGCCAGGTTTGCCAAAGAAAATGGCTCAGTCACGACAAATCCCGATCAGGTAGACGCGAGTGCCCGAGAGGCTCTTGAGCCGTTCGACCGCACGGGTGAAAATCCGTATCAGGTACAGCACGATTTGCAAGAGCTGATGCAGGACCTGGTTGGCATTGTCCGCGACGAACGAGAGATGCATCACGCGTTAGCCGAGTTGCGGAACCTCGAGGAGAGGGCCAATCGAGTAGCTGTCTCGGGTAACCGCGAGTACAACAGTGGTTGGCATACAGCGCTAGATTTGCACAATCTCCTCACCGTGTCAGAGATAATTACTCGCGCAGCAATCGAGCGTAACGAAAGCCGCGGGGCACATTTCCGCGCCGATTTCCCTTCGAAGAATGACGACGTGGGGAGGTGTAATATCGTCGTGCGTCGAAACGGTTCTGGAGAGATGAAAATTCATTGTGAGCCTCTGAAACAGATGCCCTCGGAGCTCATGCAGATTATTGCTGAAATGAAATGAGCGAGAAGATTAGGTAAATGCCAAGCGCAATCTTTCGCATTTGGCGTGGCACCGCGGGGCGCGGGGAGTTTCACGATTACACGACCGAGATCTCTCCAGGCATGGTAGTGCTCGATGCTGTTCATCACATTCAGGCGGAGCAAGCAAACGATCTTGCGGTGCGTTGGAACTGCAAGGCGGGCAAGTGCGGGTCGTGTTCGGCCGAGATCAATGGCAATCCGCGGTTAATGTGTATGACGAGACTCAATGCTCTACCGCTGGACGTGCCTGTGACAATCGAGCCGATGAAAGCGTTTCCGCTGATCAAAGACCTCGTCACGGATGTGTCCTGGAACTATCGCATCAAACAGAAGATCAAACAATTTAAACCACGGGCGCCTGGCGCCGACGGAACCTGGCGCATGGGCCAGGCGGATGTCGACCGGGTACAAGAGTTCCGAAAATGTATTGAATGCTTCCTATGTCAGGACGTGTGCCATGTCCTTCGGGAGCACGGCCTTTACGACCAGTTCATTGGACCGCGATTCTTGGTTTACACTGCTGCGTTGGAGATGCACCCGCTAGACGTGGAGAATCGTACAGCAGATCTACGCGGCGACCAGGGAATCGGCTATTGCAACATCACAAAATGCTGCACAAAAGTGTGCCCCGAGGGGATCACGATCACCGACAACGCGATCATCCCGTTGAAGGAGCGCGTAGTGGATCAGTATTTTGACCCAGTGCGCAAGCTCTTCCGCATCTTTAGAAAGTAATCGGAAATTGAGGTGTTCGTCATGGATTTCGAACTGAAATCGCTTTCGCAATCGGCAATTCCGGAAGCCCTCGAGAGAGCCGAGCGGTACCGGCTTATCAACGAGCCTTCACAGGCGGAAAGCATCTGCCTCGATGTTTTGCGGATTGATGCCCAAAACCAGGCGGCTTTGATCACGCTGCTGCTCGCTCTGACGGATCAGTTCGGCGGTGAGGTGTCGCCGCCACGCGCTCGGGAAGTGCTGCCCCGGATAGCGGGCGAATACGAACGGGCGTATTATGCCGGAATCATTTTTGAGCGGTCCGCAAGAGCGCGCCTCAAACAACGGCTGCCCGGCGCGAATTTCGTCGCCTACCGGGAGTTCCGAGACGCAATGCAGCGGTATGAGGAAGCAGAAACCCTGCGGCCCAGCGGTAATGATGATTCGATATTGCGATGGAACACGTGTGCTAGAACGTTAATGCGAAATCGCGATTTGCGCCCCCAACCTCAGGAAGTCCTCGAAACTGTTCTCGATGATTGAGTAAGCACGCGGTAGCGACATGGGGAGCCGGGTACTGCTGCTCTTTGTTCTTGCGACTAGCGCTTTAGCCGCGGATCTCGCTCCTCTTCCAAATCTCTCGAATAGCGCGGCCTCACTCTACATTCAATCGCCTTGCGTGCCGAGAACACCCTGGACGGTTGCGGGGGAATACGGCGCCCTGTTTGGGCGTCAGAACGGAAAATTCGAGGCGTGGCTCTGGCCCATAAAGATCCTGAGTAATTTCAGAATCTCTGCTGAGATCTCGGAGTATCCTGTGCCGATCGACGTAAATGCGCTTGCGGCTGAAATCCGAGTGACCCCGGCGGAGACGACCATCACCTACTCACACGCAGCGTTCACAGTGCGTCAACACATGTTCGCGGCGCGAGGTGTGGCGACAGTCCCGCCCACAGGCGCGGTGGTCTTCTTCGAAATTGAAAGTGTACGCCCTGTGGAGTTGACTTTCGCCTTTACACCGGAAATGCTTCGCATGTGGCCCGCTCCAAATTTCGGGCGGCCGAGCGGAGAATGGGTCGCGCAGGGTGATGGCGGCGCGTATGTGTTGCACAGTGATAACCCACAATTCTCTGCCATAGTTGCCATGCCGCACACGCATCCGGGAATCATGGTTCCCTATCAGGAACACCCGCAAACGTATCCCCTGGAACTCAAGCTTTCCTACGATCCGAAACGCGATCACGGATTGGTGTTTCCTTTGATCATGGCGCTTTCGGGCGGAACGGATGCTTATACGCAGGCTTCGAGCATCAACGCGGCCATTCCGCAGCTCTACTCTCAGACTCGGGACTACTATTCGCACTTCTTCGATCGCCGGTTGACGGCCGAGACGCCCGACCATCGAATTGATGACGCGTTGCGTTGGGCGGAGATCGCGATTGATCAAATGCAAGTGGAGCACGGAGCGGAAACGGGACTGGTGGCCGGATACTACGAGTCGGCTGATTCGGCACGGCCTGGCTTCGGCTGGTTTTTCGGGCGCGATACGCTCTTTACTCTGTATGCGGTGAACAGCTATGGCGATTTCGCGCTTACTCGAAGAGCGCTTGATTTCCTCGTACACCGGCAGCGAGCGGACGGCAAGATGATGCACGAATTTTCGCAGTCCGCTGATGCGGTTGACTGGAAATCGACGCCGTACTTTTATGCCGCGGCCGATTCTACTCCGCTGTTCATCATGACTATGTGGGATTACTTCAGGGTTAGCGGCGATTTAGCTTATCTCAAGAGAAATTGGGAAGCGGTTCGCAAGGCATACGCGTTTACAAGGGCTCACGATTCGGATGGCGATGGGATTTACGAAAACACCGAGGGAACAGGGTGGGTGGAGTCGTGGCCGCCAGGCATGCCTCATCAAGAGATTTACCTGGCCGCGATGGATCAGCAATCATCTCAGGCGATGTCCCGCCTCGCCTCGCATATGAACGATGATGCGCTTTCGGAAGCGGCAGCTAAGGTTGCAAACCATATTCGCGAAAAGCTCGAAACGGAATACTTTGAACCTGACAGGAAGTTCTATGCGTTTAGCCGTAATGCGGATGGATCTTTGGATCATACAGCCAGCATTTATCCGTCGGTCGCATGGTGGAACGGAACGCTTGCACTCCAGCATGCCGGGCCGATGCTGACGCGATGGGCGTCTCATGAGTTCTCGACAGACTGGGGTCTGCGCGATATTAGTGATCGAACTTCTTTCTACGATCCAATCAGCTATCACCAAGGGACCGTGTGGCCTCTGTTCACGGGATGGGTGTCATTAGCTGAGTATCGTGCCGGACGGTCCTTGTCGGGGTATGCTCACTTGATGCAAAATGCGGGACTGACCTGGGCGCAGGATCTGGGCTCGGTGACGGAGTTACTCTCAGGAGAGTTTTTCCAACCCCTGGGCCGAAGCAGTTCGCATCAGATGTGGTCATCCGCGATGGTAATCACGCCGCTGCTGCGAGGCCTGTTCGGTCTGGATTGGCATGCGTCAAATCGAACGCTGCGGGTGATTCCTCATTTGCCTGCCGATTGGGATAGCGCAACGCTGCACAATGTGCCGCTCGGGTCTTCAAGTGTCGATCTCAAATACGAACGGAACGGTAATCATGTGACAATCCGTGCAAGCACAAATCAGGTCGACGAACCGTTTTGTTTAGTGACCGGAACCGGCTCTGAAGCGCCTTGTAGCAGTTCTCGATCGGCGCAGCATACCGTCATTGTGCCGTTGACCGCGGTTGAAATTTCAGTACCCGCAAACCTGCCGAGCGAAGGATCAGTTACGAATCAGCTCAAAGTGTTGAATGAGGAGTTTTCGGCGAAGCAGGCCACGTTTACGTTCGAAGCGCCTGGCGGATTGAGATACGAGCTGCCTATTCGTTTGAATCGCAGCGGCATCAGAGTAACGGGCGCGCAGTTGAGTGGAAACAAGATTCAGCTGCGCTTTCCCGAGGGGTCTGGATATCAAACAGCAACCGTTATCTTTGCTTGGTAGCAGACGCTCAGACGCGTTTCCGAATGAGACTGTCCAGACTCACGGGACCCGCCCCGGCGGCGAGCAAATAGAGAAATACGAAACAATAGACGACCGCGAGTTCACCCCCGTTTACTATCGGCCACACTCCTCTCGGGGCATGCGTCCTGAAATAAGCAACTGCCATTTCGCCACACAAGATAAGCGCGACTGGCCGGGTGAAGAGGCCGAGCAGGATTAGCAGTCCTCCGAAGAGCTCGAGAAAGCCCGCGAACCAAATCAAAGACAAGAAAGACGCCTTTCCTCCGTCGCCTCCCATACCGCCGAAAAGCCCGAGCAGCTTTTGTGCTCCATGACACGAAAAAGTGAACCCAATGATCAAACGCAATAAAGACAGCACGTACCCCGAGTGCGAATGCCTTATCTGTGTAGCCATGGTCACCTCATGTGGAGGCTAGCACGACGAAGTTTCATACTAGATACACTCGTCAGTTATGACGAGACGAACGCTTCTAGGATCAATTGCTGCCACAACGATGTTGAAATCCGAGACGCCCTCGCGGGTCGAATGGAAGCCGAAGCTGGGCATCCTCGGTCCATATACTTCGGGGAACGTCGAGTTTGCACGAGCGCAAGGATTCTCGAACATGATTCTAGCCGTTGGTCCGAGTCTTGAGCCTGCGACGGTGAGCGACGCGCAAGTTGAAGCGGTGCGGGCGACGGTCGAAAAAGCGGAGATGCATGTTTCTGCGCTCCAGGTAACTCAGAATCACATTGATGCCGATCCGAAGAAGCGCGCAGACCACAACGTGCAATTCGTCAAGGCGATCGAGCTTGCCGGAAAATTGGGCGTTCCCTATATCGGGACGGCGTCGGGCAAAGATCCTTCCAAGCCATTCCAGCAACAAGTGGACGAGATCGTGCGGGTGTATAACGAAAAGTATTTTCCAGCATGCGAGCGGAACCGAGTTCGAATTTTGTGGGAGCCGTGGCCGGAAGGGCCAAATCTAGCCACGAGTCCCGTAGGCTTCGAAGCGCTATTCAGGGGATTTGGGAATTCGCCCTATGTGGGGCTGCAATACGATCCGTCGCATCTTGTCCGGCAATTCATGGATCCTATCCAGACTGCGCGCGATTTTGCCGGTAAGATCTATGACGTGCATCTTAAAGATACTGAGATTCTGTGGCCGGTACTGCGCGCGGGAGGCATCACACCGGTAAATGACGCGTCATGGTGGCGTTACCGCATTCCGGGACTCGGATCTATCAATTGGGCGCAGTTCTTCAGTGTGCTTCAGGATGTGGGTTATTCCGGGGCGATGAGCGTGGAGCATGAAGATCCGCTATATGGTGCGGATAATAATCCCGGTCCCGAATTCAGCAGCGAGTACAAAGTCGGCTTTACCATGGCGAAGCGCTATCTCTCGCAATACGTGCCGTAGCTCTCATAAGCTCGCATGTAAAGATACTCAACATGGCGCAAGTAAACGCTAGTCCGAAAACATACGACGTTGTCATAGTCGGCTCGGGAGCGGGCGGTGGAGTTGCCGGGCAGGTTTTGGCCTTAGCGGGCGCCAAGATTTGCATGCTCGAAGCGGGCGATTGGTTCGATTACCGCAAACAGTCCACGATGTTCGAATGGCCCTATAACGCCCCGCACCGCGCGGCCGGAACCAGAAAGAAGCCATTTGGCTACTTCGATGCCACGCTTCAAGGGGGGTGGCAAGTCGAGGGCGAGCCTTACACGAACGCCCCTGGATCGGATTGGTGGTGGTGGCGGGGCCGCATGCTGGGTGGACGTACGAATCATTACGGACGGATCTCGCTGCGAATGGGACCATACGACTTTAAACCGCGAAATCGCGATGGTAAGGGCTTTGACTGGCCCATCACGTATGACGATCTCGCTCCGTACTATGACAAGGCAGAGGAACTGATCGGAGTTTTCGGCTCGAAGGAAGGGCTAGAGAATACGCCGGATGGCAAGTTTCAGCCTCCGCCGGCGCCACGCGGATACGAAAGGCTCATCAAACGGGCAAGCGATAAACTCACTATCCCATGCATTCCATCGCGAATGGCAATGCTTACTCGCCCGCTAAACGGCCGGCCGGCGTGCCATTATTGCGCTCAGTGCGGCCGCTCCTGTGGCACTAATTCCAACTTCAACTCGCCGGGTGTGCACATCTTTCCGGCCATGAAAACGGGCAATCTGGAAGTGCGTTGTAACGCGATGGCGCGTGAGGTTCTGGTCGGGCAGGATGGATTAGCGACGGGAATTTCTTACGTCGATAAAAAGACCCGCAATGAAGTGACAGTGCGCGGCAAGATCGTGGTGCTTGCGGCGGGCTGCTGTGAGACGGCCCGGCTGTTGCTCAATTCGAAGAGTAATCAGTTCCCAAACGGGTTGGGTAACTCTACAGGCCTGGTCGGCCGTTATCTGATGGATACAGTCGGCTCCGATGTAGGGGGCTTTCTGCCCATTCTCCAGGATCTTCCTCCCTTCAATGAAGACGGGATCGGCGGCATGCACCTTTACATGCCGTGGTGGCTTTACCAACAACAAATGGCTGGAAAGCTGCCGTTCACACGCGGCTATCACATAGAAATCAGCGGTGGTCGAACTCAGCCAAGTGCCGGTATTCTGAATGGCTCGGAGCGGTATCTGGGCGGCGGATACGGTGTCGAGCTTAAAAGGAATCTCCGAAAAATCTATGGTTGTGAAGTTTACTTTTCCGGTAGAGGCGAGATGATCCCGAACGATGATAGCTACTGTGAGATCGACCCAGATGTTGTCGACCAATGGGGCATTCCAGTTCTGAAGTTCCACTTCAAATGGAGTCAGGATGAGATTTTGCAAGCTAAACACATGCAGGAAACGTTTCAGGAAATTATCAAAACGGCGGGAGGCGAGGTAATCTTCAAGTCTGGTGCAAATGAAGACTGGGGCATTGCGCCGGGAGGCAAGATTATTCACGAAGTTGGAGCCGCAAGGATGGGTTCTGATCCCAAGACATCGGTATTGAACCAGTACTGTCAGGCTTGGGACTGTAAGAATCTGTTCATCACAGATGCAGCGCCGTTCGTCAGCAACGCAGATAAGAATCCGACGCTGACGATTTCAGCGCTCGGCTGGCGAACCTCTGACTACGTCGTCGATCAAGTGAAGAAAATGAATGTGAAGGTCTGAATATGAGCCAACTCAGATCAGAAGGGGCGATCCCTGAAGAACAGAGAGTAAGCCGTCGCGAGCTGTTTCACGTGATCGGTTCTCTGCCCGCGATTGCAGCGGTGAGTGGGGCAACAGGGTTGGCGTATGGGCAAGAGGATCACGCCCACATGGAGCGGGCGCAACAAACTTCGGCATCCAAAGGGCCGTATCAGCGTAAGGTTTTCGACGAGCAGCAGTGGCGCACTGTCTCCGTACTTTCCGACATCATTATTCCCGCTGATGAGCGCAGCGGCAGCGCTACGCAGGCGGGTGTGCCGGAGTTCATTGATGACTGGATCGATTTCGAAAAACAAGAACACGCGAACGACAGAGTAGAAGCGCAAATCCTGGGCGGGCTGATGTGGCTCGATCGGGAATCAAATCGCCAGTTTGAGAAGGCCTTCGCAGATGGGTCGCCGGAGCAGCAGAAGCAGATCATAGATCGCGTTGCCTGGCCTGCTCGTGCTACGAAAGAGGATCACGCCTGGATGCTATTCTTCAACGTCTTTCGCGATCTAGCCGTCAGCGGATTTTATTCGAGCAAGATGGGCGTCGCGGATCTGCCTTATTTGGGCAATACCGTCGTGACGAAGTGGGAGGGGTGTCCTCCGAAAGTCTGGGCGATGATCGAGGATCGGCTGAAGAATGGTTTTGATGACATCACGAAGGAAACACGGATGCTCCAATCCTGACGTCAGTCTATTTTTATGCCCCAAACAAGCAATGAGGTCATTCGCCGCTATTTAGAAGACGCAGTCGCGGCAGAAAAGAGCTTTGAAACGCAGCTTCAGAGCTTCGCTAGCGAAGGCGATGATGAGGAGGTAAAGACAGTTTTCGCTGTCCACTCGGCTGAAACACGCCGGCAATACGAACGCCTCACGGTCCGGCTGGAAGAACTGGGCGGCAGCCCGTCAACCGCAAAAAGTTTTCTAGCGCACGTTTTTGGCATGACTCCTAAGACCGCGCAAGTCGGGCATGAACCCGAGGAGCGCACCACGCAGAACCTGATCATGGCGTTTGCCACTGAGAACAGTGAGTGCGCGATGTACGAGGCGCTTGCTGCTGCTGCCCAAGCCGCTGGGGACGATGTCACGGAAGCGCTTGCGCGCGAGATACAGCAAGAAGAAAGGTCGACTGCGGATAGGATTTGGCACTTCATCACGTCGCGTGCGAAGATTGCATTCAACTTACTTACGGCAGCGGAAACGGATCCGTCCGTCAGCACCAGAGCTCAAGTAAACCGGCTGATCTAGCCCGTTCGCATGGCCAGAAAGCGACCTAAGTTCGATGAGAAGAAGGAAGTGAAGGCAATCGCGAGAGAACGCGTCGGCAGCCCGCCTTCCGCTCGTGCTCTCGATGAGCGCGCAGTGCGCAGGAAACCGAAACATAAAAAGCCGTTGACAGAAGAAGGTATTAATCTCCTGAACGGCTCCGCGCAAGCAAACGAAGTCTAGGTTCGGCATGGCGCAAACGGTAAAAGACCAGCTCGCATTGTCTATTGCGTGGTTCGAGCGACTTCCGCCCGAGCAATGGTCTGTTTACGAAACCGTGATGTCGGAAGCGCGCCGTCGTGGGTTGCAGTTCGCAATCGGCGGTGGGTTCGCGACGATGACGTACACAGGACAATGGCGAGAGACCAAAGACATCGATTTATTCATTCTCAAGGGCGACAAAGATAGGATGATTCGCGTCCTTTCCGATTCCGGTCTGGAGGACTATTACTCACAACAGGAATACGAACGGCACTGGATTTACCGCAGCTACAAAGAGGACATCATTGTTGACGTGATATGGGCGATGGCTAATCGGCGTGCGGTTGTCGATGAGTACTGGCTGCAAGGGCCTGAGCTCGAAGTCCACGGCCATCGCTTTCGGATGGTACCCGCCGAAGAAACGCTATGGAGCAAACTGTACGTCCTGCAGCGTGATCGTTGCGATTGGCCGGATGCGTTGAGTTTGTTGTACTCCATAGGCCCAGAGCTAAACTGGCAGCATTTGCTCAAACGGATCGGCGGTGATGCTCCGCTGTTGTCCGGGGTGCTATCCGTGTTCGGCTGGTTATGCCCGGAGCGGGCGCAAGAATTGCCGGCATGGTTGTGGAAACAGTTTCGGGCTTGGGCTCCGGAACTCGAAGGGCATTGTGGTCGTGCCGATCTGCTGGATTCTCGCCCATGGTTTCCTCCCGCTACTCACAACACTCATCTTGCGGACAATCGGAACAACGATTAAGGGGCTTCACCGATGCTGATTGGAACGATGAATCATCCAGAGCACGACGTCTTGGATGACATTGCGCGGATGGCTGACGTTGGCATGGAATTTGTCGATCTGACGCTAGAGCCGCCAGGAGCAGCATCGTCGAACATTAACCCAACTGCAATACGGGCGGCGCTCGACCGGAACCATATGGAGGTTGTGGGTCACACGGCCTGGTATCTACCTATGGCGAGTGCGATTCCAGAAATTCGGAAGGCCGCGGTTGCGGAGCTTCGCCGTTGTATCCAAAAATTCGGAGAGATCGGCGCGAAGTGGATGAACATTCATCCTGACCGTCACACGCCTTGGCATGACCGGCGCTTCTACATCGAGAGAAATCTTGATTCGCTTAGGGAACTGCTTCCGGATTGCAACACATGCGGAGTGGGACTGATGATTGAGAATTTGCCTGGCGATTACAATTCCGCGCCGCAGTTAGGGGATCTGTTGAACGCAATGCCAGAATTGGGCCTACATCTGGATATTGGCCACGCCAACTTGCAGGTTCCGCATAATACGACGGAAGAAATCCTTTTAGCGCATGGTAAGCGGCTTCGCCATGTGCATCTGCACGATAACAAGGGAGGGCACGCGGATTTGCACCTTCCGCTTGGAACGGGGACGGTGGATGTACGCCGAAGCATTCAAGCGCTGCAAGAGTGCGGATATGACGGAACGATTACGTTGGAGGTCTTCACGCCCGATCCAAAATATCTGATCTATAGTCGGGACGTGTTGCGTGCCACCTGGGACGAATGCAGGAGGGGGCGCAGTGCCTTTAAGACGGATACGGCAGGCCTCTGATCAGAAATTCTAGTGCGACTCCGTTAGAAAGCTCAGGCAGACGGAGGCGCGAGATCGGACTCTGTATCAATTTTGGCCCCATTAGCGCCTTACTAAATGGTGGTCGTAGTAGTTCTACTTAAGGACGGGAATCTGGAAGCAGTCACCTGCCCCAGCCAGGACGTATTCCGGCTGGCTCGGGCCAGGGAAGCCGGGATATGCGGAATCTTTGATGATGCGGAGAACGCCGAGGCATACATTCAGGCATTGCGTCGAGAGCAGAAGCGCAACCGTTGGAGCTCGCGCTCAGGCGCGTTAACGCGCAAACAAACCAGCGGCTAGCTACTTAGGGGCATTGCGTTACGAAGCGACCGCGGTTCGCTTGCCTACTGTTTTGCCGAATCTTCGAGAACGAAAGTAACCTTCATCGTTACTCTGTATTCCGAAATGCGGTTATTCTCGACTTTTATTTCTTGTTCTTTGATCCAAGCGCTTCGCACATTTCTCAACGTGGCCGTGGCACGCTGAATCCCTTGCTGCACAGCGTCGTCGAAGCTTTTGCTGGACGATGCACTAATTTCCGTAATACGGGCTACAGACATACATCGATGATCGCTCCGGGCCAAGAAAGGTTTCGCTAGCGGCGGGTTACATGGTACTGATTTTGATGTAGCGCTTAATGTCGGGCAAGTTGATCAGTACGCCGGCAATAGCGGCCGCCATCAAAACATATCGCACGACAGTTGAAAGCTTCATTGCTCACCTCCTGGATCTCAGTTCAGCGTTTATAAGATTACCTCTTTTTCTGATGACTGCAAATAAAACTTCGATAGAATGCTCAACGGTGTCCTTACTGTAGGAATGGTGCAACGGTTCAGTTGTCCTCTTCACGAGTGAATTGATTGAGTCGATGAAGCGAAAAGTTTTGGTCGTCGATGATCATCCCATTGTGCGCGAGGGACTTGCGCAGATGATCAATCGTGAGCCCGATTTGACGGTCTGCGGAGAAGCCGAAGAGATGCACGGCGCGCTGCAGATGACAGATGCGCTGAAACCTGACATCCTGATCGTCGATATCTCCTTAAATGGACCCGATGGGTTGGATCTCCTTAAGAGCATTCGCGCGAACGATCCCGGGCTCCCAATTCTGATTCTGTCGATGCATGACGAGTCAATCTACGCGGAGCGTGCATTACGTGCGGGCGCCAACGGCTACATCATGAAACAAGAGGCCACGGAGAACGTTCTCGTCGCGCTCCGCCGGATTTTGAACCGCGAAATCTACGTAAGCCGCCGGGTGGCAAGCAAGATGCTGCAACAATTCGTGGGGGGAAGCTCTCATCCTCTCAAGCACTCTCCGGTCGATGATCTTTCCGATCGTGAACTGGAGGTGCTTCGGCTGATGGGCGACGGTCACGCGACTCGCCAGATCGCCGATCAACTGCAGTTGAGCATTAAGACTGTCGAGTCGTATCAGGCACATCTCAAAGAAAAACTCTCACTCAAGAACTCCCGCGAACTGGTTCAATACGCAATTCAATGGGTTATGGCTGAAAAGGCAAACCGTCAGGCACACGCGGCTTCCATGTCGTGACAAGACCGGGAAATCCCTGATGCCGGTGACGTACTTTCCCTTAAGATGAAAGCCGGGGTCTCCTGCTTGGAAGAGCTTTTGTGATCTGGCTCTATAAAGAAGTGAAGGTATTGGAAAGGAGCCAGCAACCATGCCAGAAGAAGCCCCGTATGGGCGTGTAACCCAAAAAGCACCCGCAGTCTCCGAAATCCACATCATATGGCTGACGGGCGGGCTTAGTTGCGACGGCGACACCGTGTCGATTACCGCCGCAATGCAGCCGAGTATCGAGGACGTCATTCTAGGCGCAATTCCCGGGCTCCCCAAAGTGCATCTACATAACCCGGTCCTCGCGTATGAAGTCGGCGACGATTTCATGAAGCATTTTTATCTAGCATGGGAGGGAAAATTAGATCCGTTTGTTTTGGTTGTGGAAGGATCGATTCCCAATGAACGGATCAAACAAGAGGGCTACTGGGCGGGTTTTGGAACCAACCCCGATACCGGGCAGCCGATTTGGATGAGCGAGTGGATCGACCGTCTTGCTCCGAAGGCTCTGGCCGTGGTTGGTGCGGGAACCTGTGCTACCAACGGTGGAATTCATGCTATGGCGGGTAACCCGACGGGTGCCATGGGTCTCGCTGATTATCTTGGATGGAATTGGAAATCCAAAGCGGGCATACCGATCGTGAATGTTCCAGGCTGTCCGGTGCAGCCCGACAACTTCATGGAGACATTGCTTTACTTGCTGTATCAGGCATCCGGCCGCGCGCCGATGATTCCGCTCGACGATCAGCTCCGGCCAAAGTGGCTCTTCGGGGCGACGGTGCATGAGGGCTGCGATCGCGGCAGTTATTACGAACAGGGAGAGTTCGCGCACAACTATGGTTCCCCTGAATGTCTCGTAAAGATAGGTTGCTGGGGTCCGGTAGTAAACTGCAATGTCCCCAAACGAGGCTGGATGGCAGGCATCGGCGGATGTCCGAACGTAGGCGGCATTTGCATCGGGTGCACGATGCCCGGTTTTCCGGATAAGTTCATGCCCTTCATGGATAAGCCACCTGGGGCCACGATTTCGTCCGGCACCGTCGGAATTTACGGCCGCGCGGTAACTGCGCTGCGGAAAATCACCAACGATACCGTTAACAAAGAACCGAAATGGAGGCATCCTGGCAGGCAGCTCACAACCGGTTATCACCCGAGAGCTTATTGAGCAGGAGTTGAGGAAAAGAAATGAGTACCCTTACCGCACCCACAACCGAGACAGAATTTAAAAAACGCAATCTCGTCGAGATGAATTGGGATCCGATCACGCGGATCGTCGGCAATCTCGGGATTTTCACGAAAATTGATTTCGATAACAAGGAAGTCGCGGAGTGCTACAGCACCTCTTCCATCTTCCGCGGCTACAGCATTTTCATGCAGGGGAAAGACCCTAGGGACGCGCATTTTATTACTAGCCGGATTTGCGGCATCTGCGGCGATAACCACGCGACCTGCGCGACTTACGCCCAGAATATGGCCTTCGGCATCCGGCCTCCCGATATGGCTGAATGGATCGTAAATCTCGGCGAAGCCGCGGAGTACATGTTCGACCACAACATCTTTCAAGACAACCTGGTCGGCGTCGATTTTTGCGAGCAGATGGTGAAGGAGACTAATCCGGGAGTTCTCGCGAAAGCGGAAACCAGACTAGCCGATCACTCAAACCTTCACGGATTTAGAACCATCGCCGATATCATGCGGGCGCTGAATCCATTCACGGGCGCGTTCTATCGCGAAGCGCTTCAGATGAGCCGTTTGACACGCGAGATGTTCTGCCTGATGGAAGGGCGTCACGTCCACCCCTCCACGTTGTATCCAGGGGGTGTTGGTACTGTTCCAACTCAACAGCTGTTCACTGACTACATGGTCAGGCTGATGAAGTACGTCGAGTTCATGAAGAAGGTTGTCCCTCTGCATGATGATCTATTCGATTTCTTCTATGAGGCGCTGCCGGGCTACGAGAAGGTGGGACAGCGCCGCATTCTATTGGGCTGCTGGGGTTCATGGAATGATCCCAAAGTTTGTGACTACACATACAAGAACATGACCGAGTGGGGACGTGCGATGTATGTTACTCCGGGGGTTGTCGTGGATGGAGAGTTGGTCACGACCGACTTGGTCGACATCAATCTCAACATCCGCATCCTGCTCGGAAGCTCGTATTACGACGATTGGCAGAATGGGGAGACGTTTGTAAAAACCGATCCGCTGGGCAATCCCGTCGACAAACGGCATCCCTGGAACCAGACCACGGTTCCACGGCCTCAGAAACGGGATTTCAAAAGCAACTATACCTGGGTCATGTCGCCGAGGTGGTACGACAAACGCACGGGCGATTACCTCGCGCTCGATACGGGCGGCGGCCCGATTGCCAGGTTTTGGGCTACAGCTCTGGCGGGTCTTGTCGATATTGGCTACGTCAAAGCGACTGGGAACAGCGTTAAGATCTATCTGCCGAAGACGGCTACGCTCCCCGAAGTGGAGTTTGAGTGGAAGATACCAAGGTGGAGCAACGCTCTCGAGCGGGATCGTGCCAGAACGTATTTCCAGGCTTATGCCGCGGCGGCCGCTCTTCACTTTGCTGAAAAGGGAATGCAGGATTTGCATGAAGGCAGAACCCGGACGTGGACGGATTTCAAAGTGCCCGATGAAGCGATCGCTTGCGGCTTCCACGAAGCGGTGCGGGGTGTCTTGTCGCATCACGTTGTAATCCGGAACGGGAAAATCGCGAACTATCACCCGTATCCGCCGACGCCCTGGAACGCTAGTCCGCGCGACAGTTACGGCACACCGGGACCCTACGAAGACGCTGTTCAGAATACGCCCATTTTCGAGGAGAACGGCCCGGACAATTTCAAGGGTATCGATATTATGCGCGCGGTTCGCAGCTTCGATCCTTGCCTGCCTTGTGGGGTGCACATGTACCTAGGCGAGGGCAAGGTGCTGGAGACCGTGCATTCGCCGATGTTTGGCCTTCAGTAACGGGCGCCGATGAGTGAAAGTCAGGAACTGCGCGATCGCGTGGCACGGATCGACGGGCTGATTCAGGAATTGGAACTCACCGCCGATCCGGCCTCGCGAGCGGCAGCTAAAGAGCTCGTCCAATCGCTCATGGACCTCCATGGAGGCGCGATCCAGCGCATTCTGGAGATTGTTTCAAAAAGGGGAGACGTGGGCAGCAGCATCATAAATTCACTCGGGACCGATGAGCTCGTGAGCAGCCTTTTGGTGCTCTACGATCTGCATCCCGACGATTTCGAGACTCGAGTGCGGCGGGGACTTGAAAAGGCTCACAAGTTCGCCAACTCTCGAAGCGCGGATATCGAAGTACTCGCGATAGGTACTGGTACAGTTCACGTCCGCATCGGGGCCACAGGTCATAGTTGTGGTTCGACAGCACGCGACATTCAATCAGCCATCCGCGAAGCACTCTTTGAGACTGCACCTGATGCTACGGATGTGGTGATCGAGGGGACAGAAGATCAGCCCGCTTCGGGATTCGTACCGCTAGCGACCTTGCATCCGACGAATGGAACTGGAACTCGGCCTCTGGTCACCACTTCCAGCTAGCGTGATTTATGGCGGAGCAGCTATACGGCGCGTTTTCGAATCTCCGCGGCTTAATTCGCCAGCCGAAAGCGCGCGATCGCTGCGATTTGTGCGGTGTGGGGCTGGTATCTGAGCACCAGCATCTGATCGATCCCAAGGCTCATAAACTCCTGTGTGCCTGCACAGCGTGCGCGCTCCTCTTCCCTTCGACGGGTCAAACAAAATATAAGCGCGTCCCGCGGCGCATTCGGTTTTTGAAGAACTTTCAGATGACTGATGCCCAATGGGACGGTCTGTTAATTCCTATCGGCGTGGCTTATTTCTTAAAGAGCAGCGTCGAAGGCCGAGTGCTCAGTTTCTACCCGAGTCCGGCCGGCCCGACGGAATCCATGCTTCCGCTCGACGCCTGGAACGATATCGTTCAGGAGAATCCTTCCCTCGCCGGGATGGAAGTCGATACCGAAGCACTGCTCGTGAACCGCCTCGAACACATCCGCCAGGGCAGCGAGTACTACTTGGTTCCCATCGACAGGTGTTACGAGCTGGTTGGACTGATTCGTTCGCGGTGGCGAGGCCTGTCTGGAGGAACAGAAGTTTGGCAGGAGATTCGGCGGTACTTCAATGAGCTGAAGGAACGAGCTGCTCCGGAGCGTGTAAATGCCTGATCTTAGTTTTCGCGTCGAGGGTGCAGAAGCGGTTCCGTTTGCAGCGCAGCCTCTGCTTGCCTTGAAGCTGGGCGTCGAAAACGCGGATGCGGAAGAGGAGATACAAACAGTCACGCTGCGAGCCCAGATACAGATCGAAGCACCGCGCCGGCAGTACAGTGCCGCAGAGAAGCGGGATCTTCTTGATCTGTTTGGTTCCCCGGAACGCTGGAGCCAGACCCTGAAACCCTTGCTGTGGACTCATATTAGCGCCGTCATCCCCTCGTTCATGGGGAGCACGGTTGCCGACCTCCAAATACCGTGCACCTTCGATTTCAATGTAGCTGCGACAAAATATTTCCACGCAATTTCGGAAGGAGACATCCCGCTAAGTTTGCTGTTCAGCGGAAGCATCTTCTACTCCGATCGAGAGGGAGCGCTACAAATCACGCCAATCCCCTGGAACAAGGAGGCGCGCTTTCGGCTGCCGTTTCCCGTCTGGCGAGAAATGATGGATCTTTATTACCCGAATAGCGCCTTCCTTTGTTTGCGTAGAGATGTTTTTGAGCGGCTATACGAGTACAAGATGCAGCGCGGGATTCCCAGTTGGGAGCAGACACTTGAATCTTTGCTCGACCCAGAACAGGAGCCGGTTCGCCAGTGAACACGAAGCTGGTAGAAGACATCGCGGATGCCGTGCTGTACGAAGGCTACATGCTGTATCCGTACCGCGCGTCGGCGATTAAGAACCAGCAGCGCTGGAACTTTGGCGTACTTTACCCCCGTGCATTTTCTGAATCGCAAGAGGGCCACGGCGCCTGGAGCATGCAGACCGAATGCCTCGCGCAGGTAACTGGCGAGCTAGCGGCGTTGAATGTTCGGCTGCGATTCTTGCATCTCCTTGAGCGCAGAAACGAGGAACATTCAGGGCCAGCCTGGCAGGAGGGTACGGAACGCGACGTTATCGTTCACTCCGGCAACTTGCTCGAGCTGTGCTCCCAACCACAGCAGCACACGTTTGAATTCGCGATCAGCTCGGAAAAGAATGGGAACGTTCTTCGTAGTTGGGAGCAAATTGAAGGTCGCATTGATATAGACGCAGCCCATCTTGGGGACCGGGTATTTAAGATACGGGTTCGAATGGTTAATACCTCCTTCGATGATGGAGACCGTTTCAGCCGTGATCGCGCACTCCTTCGCTCGCTCGTCTCGGCGCACACGATTCTGAGCATCGAGCACGGTGAATTCATTTCGCTCCTCGACCCACCTGAAGAGCTTCGCGACATTACCTCGCAATGTAAGAACATTGGAACCTGGCCGGTACTCGTCGGCGAAGAAGGAGAGCGCGACGCTATGCTCTCATCGCCAATCATCCTCTACGACTACCCTAAAATCGCACCGGAAAGTGCGGGGAACCTATTCGATGGCACCGAGATTGATGAAATTCTCTCACTGCGCATCATGACCCTTACCGATACTGAGAAGGCTGAAATGGCGCAGGGGGACGAGCGTGCTCGCCAGATTCTCGAGAGAACCGAATCATTGCCGCCGGAGCAGTTGATGAAAATGCACGGAGCGGTTCGAGACTTGCGTGAAGCCCGGCAGGAAAGTCCATGAACGAATGGGAATGGCAGCTCCTCGAAGCCAAGACTCCGGTCGAATCGATTTCAGCCGGTGGTATCGAGGTGAGGAAAGGAGACACGGTTATTTTGCGGCCGCGTAAAGGCGGCGACGTGTTTGACATGGCGCTAGCCGGAAAAGCTGCGATCATCGAGGCCATCGAGCAGGACTACGAAGGCAAGCTCCACCTGGCCGTGATACTCGAGGATGACCCCGGAAAGGATTTGGGTCTCCTCCGCCAACCGGGACATCGGTTTTTCTTCACGCCGGAAGAGATCGAGCCGCTCAAGTCCACAGAAGAAAACCGGAATGAGGAGCAGCCGGAAATCCTTGTCGCCGGAATTGGAAACATTTTTCTTGGAGATGATGCATTCGGAGTGGAAGTTGCTCGACGGCTCACTGCGCGCACACTCCCGGAGAACGTACGCGTACGTGACTTCGGAATTCGTGGTTACGACCTCGCATATGCGCTACTCGATGGATACGATATGACCATCCTGGTCGATGCCTGCCCTCGCGGCGACTCTCCGGGAACCGTATACGTGATCGATATCGACAATTGCGAGAGGGACCAGCCACAATCGGTTCCGATTGCACTCGACCCTCACACATTGAACCCAGCGAGCGTGCTTCGAATGGCGCGATCGATGGGTTCTATCTCGAAACGCGTCTTATTGGTGGGGTGCGAGCCGGCTACACTCGGTGGCGAAGAAGGCCACATGGGGCTGAGCGCACCCGTTTGCGCTGCTGTCGATGAAGCCGCCAAGCAGATCGAGAAGCTTATCGCTGATGCGCAAACAAACCGTCCAATAAGGGAAGCTTCGTGAGAACCGCCAATCGTTTATGGGAGTTGAGCATTACGTGATCGATACCGACATGAGTATGTTCACTGTGCGAGCTTTTGCAAGTGGAATGCTTTCGGCCCTTGGTCATAATCCGACACTGGCCGTTCGAGAGTTTGCAGGAGAAGCGCGATTCGCGACAGGTACATTCGAACGGGCTTCTCTCCACATCAACATCAGAGCCGGCTCGCTCACAGTAACAGGCAAGATGGACGATAAAGATCGCAGGGAAATTGAAAAAACGATCAAGCTCGATGTGCTTGAGACACACAAATATCCCGAGATCGTGTTCGAGAGCTCAAACGTGTCCGCGAGCAAAGCCGGGGATGGTCAATATTGGGTAAATTTGGTGGGACAGCTTTCGCTTCACGGTGTAACGTGCAGTCTGCCTTTGGCTGCGCACGTCGCATTCATAGGCGATACGTTGCGGGCGCACGGCGAATTTTCAGTAATGCAGACGCCATATAAAATCAAACTTGTCTCGATTGCGGGCGGCGCCTTGAAAGTGAAGGACGAGCTTAAATGTTCTTTTGACATCCTCGCGCGTAAGCAATCAGAGAATTCAATGCCGCAAGCACGCTACGCGTCAGCTCCGGAGGTTTCCTAATGTGTCTGGCAATACCGGCAAGAATTGTAGAACTCTTCCCCGAGGAACAGAGCCGTGCGCTGGTCGAGGTGGTAGGAGTTCGTCGTCACATCGATACGGGACTGCTCCAGGACGAACAGCTCAAAACGGGGGATTGGGTTCTCATTCATGTAGGCTTCGCAATGAGTAAGATCAGCGAAGAGCAGGCAATCGACCAGATCAGAACACTTGCCATGCTCGGTGAGAACGAAGCAATTTTAGAAGAGGTCAAAGGATACGGGTTAAGTGAGCCAGAGGCCAACGCCAGCCCGTAAAAAGTATGAGATTCGTAGATGAGTTTCGGGACCCCGGTGTCATCTCGAAGGCCGCCGACGAGATTCGCCGCCTTGCCGACCCCAACCGGCATTACCGGTTCATGGAAGTGTGCGGCGGCCACACACATGCCATATACCGTTTCGGACTAAAGGACGTCCTTCCCTCGAATATAGAGCTGGTGCACGGACCAGGGTGCCCGGTATGCGTGCTTCCGATGGGAAGAATCGATGACGGACTTTCGCTGTCTCAAAATCCTAATGTGATCTTTACTGCCTTCGGAGATATGATGCGCGTACCCGGTACGCACGGGAGTCCGCTGGAGCATAAAGCTCGCGGCATGGATGTGCGCATCGTGTACTCTCCTTCCGATGCCTTGAAGCTGGCGCAGAATAATCCCGATAGGCATGTCATTTTCTTTGCCATCGGGTTCGAGACGACCGCGCCTTCGACCGCTCTGACGCTCATGAGGGCGAAGGCGAAGGAGATTCACAATTTTTCCGTTTTCTGCAATCACGTCACAATTATTCCCGGCATTCGCGCCATTCTTGATTCGCCTGATATGCGTATCGATGCCTTTATTGGACCGGGGCATGTGTCAACAGTTATTGGCTGTCGGCCTTATGAGTGGATCGCGAAGAATGAAGGCAAGCCGATCGTTGTATCAGGTTTCGAGCCTCTGGATGTGCTGCAAGCTATTGTCATGTTGCTCGAGCAGCTGAAGGCGGGCGAGGCAAAGGTCGAAAACCAATACAAACGCGTTGTTCCCTGGGAAGGCAATCGAGCTGCCCTGAAGGCCATGGCTGAAGTGTTCGAATTACGTCACTATTTCGAATGGCGTGGTATGGGTTTCATTTCGCAATCTGCTCTGCGCATCAAGGATACTTATGCAGAATGGGATGCCGAGAAGCGGTTTGCCGTGCCAGGCGTGCGCGTAACGGACCCGAAAGCAGCCCAGTGCGGCGAGGTGTTGAAAGGAGTACTGAAGCCCGTCCAATGCAAGCTCTTCGGAAAGGAGTGTACCCCCGAACGCCCTGTCGGCGCTCTGATGGTTTCTTCCGAGGGATCCTGCGCGGCCTATTATAATTACGAGCACCGCAAGGCGCTCCGTTCTTGATTCCGCGCCGGCCTCTGGTGTTGCCGGAAATTGCACATGAGCACTACGCTTCCGAAAATTCGCTTCCGCGACTCTCAAGTCGAGATGGCTCATGGAGCAGGCGGCAAAGCGAGCCGCAGGTTAGTGGAAGGCTTATTTGCTCCTCTTCTGTTCGGCTCCTCGACAGAGCCTCTAGGTGATGCGGCTCATCTCAATATCAACGGAACGAGGCTAGCTATTACCACGGATAGCTTTGTAGTAAAGCCGTTGCGGTTTCCCGGCGGGTCGATTGGCGAACTCGCCGTGAATGGAACTGTGAACGATCTCGCGGTCTCGGGCGCAAAGGCCGAAGTGCTTGTCGTGACTTACGTCCTCGAAGCGGGTCTGCCGACGGAGATTCTTGAAGCGGAGGTTCGCGCCATGGCTGACGCAGCCTCTAGAGCGGGGATCGTCATCGCTGGCGGCGACACAAAAGTAGTGGAACACGGCAAGGCCGATCGAATGTATATCAGCACGTCGGGGATCGGCCGGCTCATTCCGGGCCTTGTGATCTCACCTCAATCGGTGCGGCCTGCCGATCAGGTTCTCCTAAGCGGGCCCATAGGCGATCACGGCATTACGATCCTGCTTGCACGCGGGGAGCTTGATCTTGAAGGTGATCTTTCGTCCGATACCCGTTCGGTTCTTCCGTTGGTCGAGGCGCTGGCTCAAGCGGCTGCCCCCGGTATCCGGTGGATGCGGGATCCGACGCGCGGCGGTGTAGCGACTTCGCTGAACGAACTCGGGCGCGACTGCAATCTCGGTGTGTTCTTATTTGAAGACCGCATTCCTATCCGCGACACGGTCCGGGGTGCGTGCGAGCTCCTCGGCCTCGATCCGCTCCATATCGCGAACGAGGGACAATTCCTCGCTGTCGTCGCGCCAGAATTTGCCGACGCGGCTCTGGATGCTCTACATAAGACACCGGGTGGTCACGAAGCCGTCATCATCGGCGAAATACGCGAGCAGCCGGCCGCCACCGTTCTTGTGACAACAGCATACGGCGGAACTAGGGTGATCGACATGTTGGTGGGCGATCCACTTCCCCGGATTTGTTGAAGCAATATGCTGACCAGCCGCTCGACTCTTGCCAGCCACGTCGAACAGGCGCTTCTCGAACGCAATGAGCTCTTCGAAAGGTTTTTCTCGCAAGAAGCGCAACGACTCGCTGTAGCTTGTCGGGATATGTCCGACCGGTTTCTGCAAGGTGGCCGCCTACTCGCCTTCGGTCGAGGACCTTACTCTACCGACGCTCAACATGTCTCAGTCGAATTTGTTCATCCCGTCATCGTTGGGAAGCGCGCTCTGCCGGCGCTTGACCTATCTGCTCTTTTTGATCCATGGATCGAAGCGCTTGTGCATCCCGAGGACATCGTGATGGGTTTTGGCCCTCCTGACTGCGACCCAGATATTCAGGCCTCGCTTGATACGGCGCATACCCTTGGAGCGATGACGTTCGCTTTGCCTGGAACACATGGCTCTTATGCGTTCAACGCAATAACTCAGAATGCGTTCCAGCATCAGGAGATGATCGAGATCCTGTATCACACGTTGTGGGAAACCGTCCATGTCTTCTTCGAGCGTCGCGAGCTGGGTCACGACGTTGGTGATGCAGCGTTCCTGTATCCATTTCTCGGACAGGAGAAGCAGCAGACCGCAGGTGTCATCGAGGAAGTGGCTTCGTCCATCAAAATGAAAGTCGACGAAGACGCCAAACTGCGTGCGCAAGTAGCTCGCGAAGAGTCTGAAGAAATCGCGAACACTGCGTTGAGGATTCGCGACCAGATCGAGCGGGGGGGAAAGCTCATTCTATTTGGAAATGGCGGTTCGGCAACCGACGCAAACGATTGGGCGCTCGATTGCGTTGCTCCGCCACCCGGATACCGGCCCGTGCCCGCCGTCTCACTTTCTCTAGAGCCTGCCAACATTACTGCGCTCGCCAATGACATCGGAACCGAAGTGATCTTCCTGCGTCAGCTGATCGCGCAGGCTCGTCCCAAGGATGTGGTGATCGGAATTTCGACTAGTGGCGGTTCTCAAAACATCATCATGGCTCTCGAAGAGGCTCGCAAACGAAATCTGCTGACCGTCGCTCTATTGGGCTACGACGGAGGCGAGATTTTGCGCCGGGGACTTGCGGATTGCCCGCTGATTGTTCGCTCCGATTACATACCGCGCATTCAGGAAGTGCAAGCCTCCATCTATCACACGATTCGAGGGTTACTGGACGTTAATGATGCCACAAACTGAACTCTACGGCACCGCCGGTTGCCCGTACACGCAAGAGATGCGTGAATGGCTCGAATGGAAACGACGCGATTTCGTGGAGTACGACGTTGAAGCCGATGCCGAAGCCCTCAAGCGGATGTATGAACTCAGCGGCGGGCAGCAGACCGTTCCTGTCTTGGTCGAAGATGGCAAAGCAGTTCAGATCGGGTGGCAGGGACGCGGTTGTATCGTAGGGCCGGTCAGAAAGTAATGGCCGCGTGTTCCATCAGAGTGCGTGGAGTTGTACAAGGGGTTGGCTTCCGCCCATTTGTATTTCGTCTGGCACAAACGAACTCGCTTGCGGGATGGGTGCTTAACGAAGGGCAGGGTGTCGACATCCATCTCGAGGGAGCTGAGCCTGCGCTTGCTGCATTTCTTCACAGTCTTGAGACGCAGCCACCCGCTGCCGCCCAGATCACGGCAATCCACGTTGAGCCGTCCAAAGCGATTGGTGTACGGGAATTCACGATTCGCGAGAGCCAGCGCAATGGTAGACCTTCCATCGGCATCTCGCCCGATCTGCCGGTGTGCGCCGCGTGTATAGCCGAACTGTTTGATCCGGCTAATCCCCGTTACCTATATCCATATATCAACTGCACCAATTGCGGGCCGCGCTATACGGTGATCGAGAGTCTGCCCTATGATCGCTCGAATACAACCATGAAGCACTGGCCCATGGACGGATTCTGCGCGACTCAGTACCAGGATCCCGCTGACCGCCGCTTCCATGCTCAACCGGTCGCGTGCTCCGCGTGCGGACCGCACTATTACTTGAAGTCGGGCGAACGCACCACGTCTAGCAGTGCTCAGAGTATACAGGAAGCTGCTCAGCTGCTCAGTGCTGGTCACATCCTCGCGATCAAGGGGATCGGGGGCTACCATTTGGCATGTGATGCGCGAAACGAATCGGCAGTGCGTGCTTTGCGAGAACGGAAATACCGAAAGGAGAAGCCTTTTGCCGTCATGATCCAGGACATGGAGACGGCACGATTAGTTGTGGACCTGTCGCCGCGAGCCGAAGCGTTGCTCACCTCCTCTGCCCGTCCGATTGTTCTTGCAGGCGCAAAAACAGAGCTCTCTGGAGTCGCGCCGGAAAACGACGAACTGGGATTGATGCTGCCGTATGCACCGCTGCATCATTTGCTATTCGCCGCTGGCGCCCCGGAACTGCTCGTGATGACAAGCGCGAACCGCTCGAGTGAACCTATCGCGTACCGGGATGAAGATGCCATGGAGCAACTATCCGGAATAACCGATGAGTTCCTGGTCGGAGAGCGCCCTATAGCACGCCGTCTTGATGACTCAGTGACTCGAGCCGGAGTTTTCGGTCCCATGATCCTGCGCCGATCACGCGGCTATGCTCCCGGAGCAGTTGCAACTTTGCCAGTTCGAACACCCCTTCTCGCCGTGGGGGCAGACCTGAAGAACACGATCACGTTGGTTGTCGATGGTCAGGCATTTGTAAGTCAGCATATCGGCGATCTCGATCACTACGGGGCGCTCAAGTCGTTTCAAGAAACAATCGATGATCTCGTCTCAATGTACGAAGTGAACTGGGAAGATGTCCTGGTCGCTCACGATTTCCATCCTCAGTATGCGTCAACCGCTCAGGCACTCGAGCTTCCGGCGCCCCGAAAAGTTCGCGTCCAGCACCACCGTGCTCACATCGCCTCTGTGCTAGCTGAAAGAGCTGCCTGGGAGAAGCGTGTGATAGGGGTCAGTTTTGACGGTACGGGCTATGGTGATGACGGAAGCATCTGGGGTGGAGAGTTCTTTCTGGGTAGCGCGACCGAGGGCTTTCAACGTGTAATGCATTTGCGCAAAGCTCCTCTGCCCGGCGGAGACGCAGCGGCGCGTAGTCCTGTCCAGTGTGCGGCCGGCTTTCTGGCCCAGATAGACAGAAGGCCAGATCTTAAGGCGGCACCGTTCCAATTTCCCGCTCGTTATGACCGCTCTCTGCAGTTGCTCAGGAAGCAAGTGCGAGTGTTCGAAACGACCTCCATTGGCCGTCTGTTCGATGCAGCGGCTGCTCTGCTTGGCTTTGTTCGGGAGGTTACGTTCGAGGGCCAAGCCGCGATGTGGCTGGAGCACATTGCGCGACGCGAGCCCGTTTGCGAATCGTATCCATTCCCAATAATCGGAGATGAATTAGACTTCCGGCCGTTGTTGGCCTGTGTCGCACGGAACCGGCTGCGAGAGCGCGATCCCGGCAAGATTGCGCGGGCCTTCCAGAGAGGGCTCGCCGAAGGATTATGCGTTGCGATAACGATACTCTGCGAAGCACATTCCATCGACACCGTCGTGCTGTCAGGGGGTGTATTCCAAAATGAACTGCTGCTCGAGGACGTGAAAGAACTGCTCTCCTCGGAACCTATCCATATATGGACTAACGCCGCGGTGCCCCCAAACGACGGAGGTATCAGCTTGGGACAGGCGGCACTGGCTTCGTTCACCGATTCGGTAGAGCCGCATGCATGAACTCTCCATCGCTATGAGCATTTTGGAGCTCGCCGACGAAGAAGCCGAGCGCCGCGGCGGTGTCGCTATCGCGGCCATCCACCTTAAAATCGGGCCGCTTTCCGGAGTCGTAAAGGAAGCCCTACTCTCGGCGTACGAACTGGCGGTTGAACAAACGCCCCTTCGAGAGTGCCGCCTGATTTTGGAAGAGGTTCCAATTGCCGTGCATTGTTCTTCGTGCAATGCGGAGCGGGCTGTACGTTCCCTGCAGTCCTTCACTTGCGCAGAATGTGGTACGCCCGCGTCCCAAATTATCCGGGGTAGAGAACTGCAGGTTACTGCTTTGGAGTTGGTCGAATGAGTGCCCGTCCTCGAATTATCGAAATCAGAGAGAACGTGCTGAAGCACAACGACCAGATAGCACGTGCGCTGCGCAGGCGCTTCGAGACCTCAGGTGTCTTCGTGATCAGTTTAGTATCCAGTCCTGGTTCGGGAAAGACTGCATTTCTTGAGAGGACTCTCACACTACTGAAGGAGGACTACCGTCCAGCCGCACTAGTAGGCGACTTGGCCACTGATAATGATGCGGCACGGCTCGCCCGCAGCCAGGCTCCGGTGAAACAAATTACGACCGGAACGTTGTGCCACCTCGAAGCGGCAATGGTCGAAACTGCACTTGAAGAATGGAAGCTCGCCGATCTCGATTACCTCTTTATTGAAAATGTGGGCAATCTGGTCTGCCCGTCGTCGTATGATCTGGGCGAGAATCTACGTCTGGTTCTGCTCTCCGTTACTGAAGGCGAGGATAAGCCCCTGAAGTATCCAACGATTTTCAATAGCGCCGACGTTGCGGTAATTACGAAGGTCGACCTCTCGGAAGCCGTCGAATTCGACTGGAACGCGGTGAGGAACAACATTCAAGCGGTCCGCCCCAGTATGCCAATCATTGCAGTTTCGGCGAAAACTGGCGAAGGCATGCCGGAGTGGATCGACTTTCTTGCGCGCCGAAACGAATCGAAGCGTTAGCCCTTTGAAGAAGCGCCTTTCGAGCGCGATCCCTTTTGGCCCACAATGGAGCCTTCTCGCGTCGGCGTCGAGGACTCTCCATCCCCGGACGGTTGGCCCGTCGTTCGGGTTCCCGCTTGCTCCGATTTCAACGCCTGAAATGCCGGGGCTTCGACATATTCCCACTCGCCCCCCTGATTCCAAGGACCGCGCGAGTCCGCACCTTCGTCGCCCACCCCTGTGGAGTCATTGAAATACTGATTGACCAGTTCCGCAGTCGGCGGGATTTTGCCGATTGAAAACGGCGATTTCCCCATGCTTTCTAACGCGAGCGTAAAGGCTTTCATGTGCGTAATCTCGCGCGTCATGAGAAATTGAAGTGCATCAATGCTGCCCTGGTCGTCGCAGAAGTCGATCAGCCGTTCATACACGATCTTGGCCCGGGCTTCGGCTGCGATGTTGCTGCGAAGATCCACATCTAACTCCCCGGTGATCTTGAGGTAATCGGCCGTCCACGCGTCGCCCATGGAGTTAAACAGCGAGACGCCGCCTCCGCCTGCAATCGCGATCAGAGGGTCAGCTTCCGCGGCTGTTCTCTCCTTCTTCAAAGGCTTCAGGTGCATTCGAGCCAGGGTTCCCACCACCTCCAGGTGGCTCAATTCTTCCGTTCCGATGTCCATTAATAAATCTTTGCGCGCGGGATCTTCGCAATTCAGGCCTTGGATCGAATACTGCATTGCTGCGGCAAGTTCTCCGTTTGCGCCGCCGAACTGCTCGAGCAACATGTTTCCGAATTTCGGGTCCGGTGTCCCGACATTAACCGTGTACATCAATTTTTTTATATGGTGATACATACCTCTCCAGAATTCTTCCAGGAGTTCGACTACTCCCCTTCGGTCATATGATGCTGGACAATAGTTAATTCGGACAGGAAATGAAGCCCGTAGTTTTCCGATATTTTATTGTTTGAAATGAGGCGAACAGAACTTCATGTCTAAACCCCCAGTTGCCGTTTCGCCGGCCCCGAGCGAGCTAAAACGCGGGTTGGGTTTATTCGACTCCATGATGATTGTTGCCGGGTCGATGATAGGCTCCGGGATTTTCATCGTCTCGGCGGAGATGGCTCGCGAGGTTGGGAGTGCCGGATGGCTTCTGGCCAGCTGGATTATTACGGGCATCCTAACCATCGCGGGCGCCCTTTCGTACGGCGAACTCGCTTCGATGATGCCTCGCGCAGGCGGGCAATATCTCTACTTGCGGGAAGCATTTTCGCCTTTATGGGGATTTCTTTACGGCTGGACTTTGTTTCTTGTCATTCAGACCGGTACTATCGCGGCTGTCGCCATCGCCTTCGCTCGCTATTTAGGAACTCTGTATTCAAAAGTCTCCGAGGCAAATTACATCATCCCGCCGCTCAACATAGGGAGCAGATACGCCGTTTCGCTTTCGACAGCGCAGGCTATCGCCATCTTCCTCGTCCTGTTGATCACATGGACGAATACCCGCGGGCTGGACTACGGTAAGCGCATTCAGAACGTGTTTACTACCGCAAAAATCGGTTCGCTTGTTGGGCTAATTGCGGTTGGACTGATTTTAGGATGGAGCTCGAATACTGTCGGCGCTAATTTTGCTGCGCCCTGGAACTCTGCGGGTGCCGCGCCAATCGCTCCGGGTCTTCGCGTCGATACAGCACTCGGCCTGTTGGTCGCTCTCTGCGTCGCGCAAGTGGGCTCCCTTTTCTCAGCCGATGCCTGGAACAACATCACCTTTACCGCCGGCGAGGTAAAGCGTCCTGGACGCAACGTGCCGCTGTCCCTTGCATTCGGCACGATGATTGTTATCTCGCTTTATGTGTTGGCGAATGTCGCCTATCTCGTCACACTGCGTTTCGACGCAATTCAACACGCTCCGTCGGACCGCGTAGCCAGTTCCATGTTGCAGGCCATCTTCCCGAGAATCGGAGGGCCGTTGATCGCGATCGCTATTATGATTTCAGCCTTCGGCTGCATCAACGGTTTGATACTTTCCGGCGCCAGAGCTTATTTTGCGATGGCAAAGGACGGGTTATTCTTCCCAAACGCGGCGAGAGTGAACAAGGCCCAAGTCCCAGGGGCCGCGTTGCTGATGCAGGGAGCTTGGGGGGTCTTCTTAATACTCGTCCGGACCCACGATCCCGTGACTCAGACGTACGGCAACTTGTATAGTAACCTGCTTGAGTATGTCATCTCGGCGGCGCTCATGTTTTACATCCTCACCATCGCTGGAATCTTTCGTCTGCGCGTTTCGCGACCCGAAGCGGAGCGGCCGTATAAGGCTTTCGGATACCCAGTTGTGCCAGCGCTCTACCTGGCCAGTGCCGGAGTCATCCTGGTCTTTCTGTTTATCTACCGTCCCGCGACGACATTTCCAGGCCTCCTTATTGTGGTGCTCGGAGTACCGGTTTATATTTTTTTCAAGTGGATTGCGGGTCGGAAAGTGGACTAGTGGAGCCACTCGCCGGGATCATTGAAAAGATCCAAGTTGTTTACTGCGCGAACGTGGCCGGTTTCGATGTAAGAAGATCTTGCCTTCCGCGAAACCAACGTCATCGAAACGTGCTTTTGGTAAACGGGCTATCTTCTAATTTTTTTCGGAGGCTTTGCCGGGCTTCAAGTAGTGCGATTTTCGTCACAGGGCAGCTCTTGGCGGCTCTGTATGCGCGGGAAGGGACGCCTTGATCCGTGGAGTTTATTTGCGACAGCACTGGTGATCGGCGGTGTCGCAGGACCCCTACCCTCGGGACTTCGGGTTCAGCATCTCGGGTTTCCCACCACATTCTATGCATTTGCGGGGCTTGCCGCTCTCGGGGCTATCGTGTTCACTGTGCTCGTTCCGGACGCGAGCCCAGAGAAACAACGTGAAGAAGAAACTCCGGTGGAACCAGAGCCGGCATTCAGCGGAGCGTAATCAGTGATGAGAAACGAGCAATGACGTTCCCGTTAGAGTTCTGAAAAGACGATAAATGACTCAAGCGCTATGGGACGTGCATTGGCAGTCTGCGATCACCTGGTCGGTTTCATTGGCGTCGATCGCTTTGGTCCTCATTCGGCCCAAAGGGCTGCCTGAGGCCTGGTGGGCCATGCTGGGAGCCTGCGTACTCGTACTATGCCGCCTTATTTCTCCCATCACGGCCATTCAGGCGGCCAAAAAGGGAATAGATGTTTATCTCTTTCTTATCGGCATGATGGTCATGTCGGAACTCGCACGGCGCGAGGGAGTGTTTGATTGGGTCGCCAGACACGCTGTGCGGGCTTCGAAGGGCTCACGAAAGCGTCTGTTCGTTCTCGTTTACTGCGTCGGTATTCTCGTCACCATCTTCCTGTCAAACGATGCGACGGCCGTTGTCTTAACTCCTGCTGTTCTCGCGGCCGTCAAGACGGCGGAAGCAGAACCGTTTCCCTATCTACTCATCTGCGCGTTTATTGCGAATGCTGCCAGTTTTGTGCTCCCTATTTCCAATCCCGCGAATCTTGTGGTTTATAGCCAAGGGATGCGTCCGCTGGGCCGTTGGTTGGCGACGTTCGGGCTACCATCGCTCGTATCGATTCTCACAACGTTCGTCGTGCTTCGCTGGTTATCAAGTAAGCGTTTAAGCGGAGACGTGAGGACCAACGTAGACGGGCAGCCATTATCAGCGACCGGCAAACTGACGCTCTATGGAATTGGTTTTCTGGCCATTACCCTTATGACTGCCTCGGCACTCAACCTTGATCTTGGCGCGCCAGCGTGCGTTGCAGGCGTTCTGGTCGCCGCCGCGGTCTCGCTTCGCGAACATCGGGCTGCCAAAGATATCGTCAAAGAGATTTCCTGGAGCGTGATTCCACTCGTTGCTGGACTGTTCGTTATTGTCGAAGCCTTGAACGGTGCTGGCGCGCTCCACGCGGCGGTCGACGTATTAGAAGAGATGAAGACTTGGCCGCCGCTGAGTGCAGCGCTCAGTTCCGCTTTTGGCGTCGCATTCATTTCGAATGCTATGAACAACCTACCGAGCGGGCTGATCAGCGGTGCTGCGGTGAAAGCAGCCGGGGCGACCGACCCGCTGTGGCACGCAGTGTTGATTGGAGTGGACCTGGGGCCGAACCTTTCAATCACCGGCTCCTTGGCGACCCTTCTTTGGCTGATTGCAATTCGTCGGGAGGGCGAAGAAATTGGTTTCTGGAGATTCCTGAAATGGGGCGCCTTGATCATGCCCCCTGCACTGGCGTTGGCGGTCTTGGCCAGTCTACTCAGTCCACACCGTTGAACATCCTCCGAGATCTAAAATCACTGGACGCATGAACTACCCCTTTTGTCCTCGTCCTTGAGCCCCAATTCGTCGAGGTTTTAATTCCCATCCGAAGAACGCCGATCTGGTTCTGGCATGGCGCCAGCTGGTCGTTGATGCTTATAGCTGCCCGCCACTTTTGACAGCCCACGCCATATCCTCCTGCTTGAGAAACGCCAGTAGATCGGAATTGATCGTGTCCGGTTGCGTAGCGGGCATGCGTGCGGAAATCCTTGTAGGCTTTCAGTATTCCGTTCTTTAGCGGCTTTGCGGAGCGCGGCTCAGCGGGAGTTAGCTGGAGCCACCCGCCGGGATCGAACCGGCGACCTGCTGATTACGAATCAGTGAACGGGCATTGCTCAGAAGTTGTCATCGGATATCAAGATGGTGTGAAACGCCTATGATTCCGGGCCTCGGACCCACATGCTATTGTGCATCGCTGTGCAACGCATATCACTGGATTGAACAGTAGTCCCTGTAGATGTCCCTGTAGTTTCGGACAGCCCCCTCCGGTTAACTTTGCGCCCGAATTCAAGCCCCAGCCACCACCCCCACCCCCCAGAAACCACCGTGAACCTGGCTGAAGGCAGACACCTGATGCCAGACAAATAGGAATCAGTTTCCGCCGTTTTGAATCGCGAGCAGGCTGCAGAAGGGCAAATACGAACCGGGTGGACCGTACTAGGCGACCATCACGCCAGCATTTGATCCCATGGACAGCATGGCTTTCTCCATCTCAGCACCCATGCTCGACGTGATAACAGGAGTTTCTAATATCAGCGGAATGTGCTCTGGTATGAGTTCAGCGACTTGTTGGAAAGCAAGGATCGAACCATGCGAAAGGCAATCGTGCTTACTTTGACTGTTTACCTCACTTATATGAACTTGTCTGAGTCTTGGCCCAAACGCCCGAAGTATAAAATAAGCTTCGGTCATCGTGGGATCACACTGACGGGCATGGCCGATATCGAAACAGAAAGTTGCCTCTGGCAATTTTTCAAAGATCGAGGTCAAATCCTTGACCGTCCGGCCGATTGGCTTTCGTTTATCCATGTTCTCGATACACAGTAGCGAACCCAGTTCGCGCCAGACGGCGAAATCATGTACCGTGTCGGGATGAAGTACGATTGGCCACTGTCGCCATAGCTCGCCTTGTAGGCGATCCCGAACGGCAATCTCCGCATTCGGGCCAAACTCACTGGGCGCGTGAATTGAAACATAGCTAAACTTGGAAAGGTCCAGGGCGTCGATACGCTCTAAAAGTGGATTGAGCTCACGGAGCCTCAATGCTGAGAGCTCAAGTGAATCGCAAGGGCTTGCATTTAACATTTCAAGAGCGCGCCCGAAATCAGCGTACGCAAGAGCTCCGGTTGAAAAACCTATCGGTCGCATTAAAATACTCCGTAGTTCTTGGTTAAATTTTCCATTTGGCTATGTGAATCGAAAAAGAACTCAAGAAGTCCGTCCCGGAAGTCACGGCTTAGCCCGCGAACCGTTTGATACAGGGGGTCAGATTCCGCTTGCTGATCCTGAAGTGTCTCCAATTTGTCGCGCTTCTCTGGATCGGCAAGAATACCGATAAATTCGTTATACGAACTGAAGATCTTGGCCGCCGTCCCATTGAGATGCTCGTACCTAGATATCACCTCAGCAACGATTTCTAATGGAGTCATCTGAAAAACGTCCTCCAAATGCTGAATCAATTCCTCGTGACGGTCCGGCTCTGCGAAGACCCTTTCCTTCTCTTCATCAGTGAAATCGAGTTCACATCGGAAACATGCTAGTAGACCAGACGCGTATGTTAATTTCCTGGACATTCGAAGCTTCATATTTCGAATAGCCCATCCTTCGCCGGAACGGCTCCTAAGCTTATATGCGAAATCAGCCATAGTGCGCCAGTAGCGAGCGAAATCGTTCTGCAGAAAGCGCGGAACACGAGGACCAGAGCTTCGCCAGAGCCCTCTGTCCTCAAGAAGATACCGACCAAAATATGACGGACCACACGAATATAAGCGTCGCTTCGCCCCACTGCGCGAGACTCCAAAAGGAGAAGTAGCCGCCGCCTTGTATTTCGATTTGTATCGTCTTCTCCCCCGATCTGATGAATCAAGTCGTGGCTAAAAACCATTTCGCCGAAGGTTCCTTCTCGACCAAGAGGTTTCGCCAATGGTTGAAGCAACTTCCGAATCCGTCTGACTAGCACATGATGCTCGGGATCAGCCAAGCCGTCAATGAGCAATGTCCAATCAATGTCGCTACCAGCGGTGAACTCGTCTCGGGCAAGAGAGCCGGAAACGACAATGCTTGTGTCCTCTGAGTCAATGCCCAGAAGCCCAAGTTCGATCTCGCTAAGTTTGGCGTGCGATTCAGTCTGCGCTCGCCTGAGATTTTCCCAGCAAAGGCCTAGCTTCTTTGCAAGCCGCAGAACGTTTGAGGGGCCTCTTTCACCCATGCGTGGCAGATCTATCTTTGAGTTTGTCCAGCGGCTTGCTGCAATACGAATCGCACAAGAGTAGATCCATTAGGCCAATGCGTCAAAATTGCTTATTAGAAGCTCTGAATTCTCTTCACCGTACGGTTCTCGCTCGCCGCTCGGAAGTTCCATCGTACAACAAAAGAAATTGAAAATGTTTTGAAACGCCAGACCTCACGCGCATCTACTGTTCCTTAATTACTTTAGGGGAGTGTTTGTCGTCTCGTAGCCCCAAAATGATTGAGTGCCTTGGACGGTTCTCGTTCTCCATTCGGCGAACTCAAACCCGCCTGTCCTGCCGCAAGCGAACTCGTGAGCATCTCGACGGCATTGAACGAACTCGGGTCTCCAAAATTTGCCTACTGCCCGTTACGCCTCTTTCTGCACCTCTGGTGCGTCCTTATCGTCACGTAGGTGCAGGAACGGATGTAATTCCAAGGCCGCTGCATTCGCTGTCCAGGCGAGCGTAGCCGCGTTCTGGATCAAAACGTAGTTGATATCTGGGCCTGGGCCGCCTGCGTGTCGCGGGACGGGAAACGTCTGCACCCATTCAGGCGTGAAACTGGGAGCATCCTTGTCCTAGTACGCTTCTGAAAGCACGCCATCGGGATAGCGCTTGAGCGTGACCGGCCGATTCGTCAGGTGCGGGAGGATGAAGGGTGCGACTCTAACGTAATAATCGATCACGTCGGCTTTGGTCGTTTTGGTTTCTAAATAAAGAACCTTAGTCAGCCGTGTGCATCTGACCTGCTGGCCTTCAATTTCGAGTGTGACCTCATCCCCGCTGTCATATTCGGCTGAGGTCTTCCGGCGTCTAGCAGATTTGCGCTGCACACTCCCATTTTCAGCGGATCGCACTCTATTTCGGCTGTTTTCTAGGCTTGTGGCTCGGCTTCAGCGCGGCACGAGTCCTCGGTTGTAAACTCCCGCAACTCTGGGTATCGCTTCACGACAGGGGGAGGCGCATTCACTTGCTTGCTCCGCAGGATTGACGTGATTTCTAAGGCATTGACCACCGCCTTACCAATGTAGTGATTGTTTGTCACGGCATACGTGTCCTTTGCCTTATGCGCAACCGCCTTAATGCGGTCTACCCAAGGCCCCAGCTCATCCACGGTGTACAGGTAGTCATAGCGCTCCCGCACATCCGCGTTTTCAGAAAACCAGCTCTTGTAATTTCGCCCGTGGAGACGGATATAACCAATGGGCGATGTAACTTCCACACCGGGTTTAATCGATCTGTGAAACAGTGGCTGATCGATGTTGGCAAGTCCGATGTTAAACTCTGCGAGCACGTCCAGCACTTGAGGCTGTGCCCAGCTCGCGTGCCGCACTTCAAGAACGAGCGGATACTCGCAAAAGCGCTTCTGCAAGTCCAATAAATATTGGCGGCTTTGCGGGTCGAACCGAAAGGACCAGGGAAACTGAAGCAATAGAGCACCGAAGCGACCCGCTTCCATAAGCGGTCTAAGCCCGTCTTTGAAATCGCGCTCGTCCTGGGCCGTGGCATTCCGTTTGTGCGTGAATGCCTGATACAGCTTCGCCGTGAACCGAAAGCGATCATTCGCGGATATGCGCTCGGCCCACGTTTTCGCTGTCAAGGGGCGAGGTGGGCCATAGAAGCTTGAATTGATCTCGATGGTGTCGAAGTACTGCGCTAAGTAGCTAAGCGGGTGGAAGCCCTTGGGCTTGTTCACGGGGTAGACGATACCCTCCCAATCCTTGTAGGCCCAGCCTGCCGGCCCGATCCGAATCACGCTTCAATTTTCATGTATTCTTGGCTGAACACGCGTCAAAGGAAATCATGACAGCTCGGCTCGGGTAGTGAAATCGATTCCCGTAAGGCAGTTCGGGCATACAAACGCGAAGCGGCGCTCAAATTTGGCCGCTAACACGAATTCGTGGCAATGCGGGCATAGCTGGATTGTTAACGGGTATGCAGTCATTTCCTCGTCATCGTCTACACCCTGTATCGGAAAATCAGGTGTAGCGCCAGGGGCTGGTTCGATCCGAACGTTTTGCTCGGGATACCGTTCACCGATTACATCACGCTAGTGAAGCGCGACCTCATCGGCTGCGCAGCCGCAATCTAAGTCTCCAAGCCACAGCCGATACGTCATGGCTTCTCGTCATTGGTGAGGTGTACTGGCTGCGCATACCGTGTCTGAACATCGCCGTGCTCATCCTGGAATTGAAGTAGCTTACACGTGGGGCAAACCCAAAGTGTCGGACTCAGTTCTTCCATTGTGCTCCCCATTCCGAGCAGATACGCTGCATAGCTCCAGGTTAAAACGCGAAGCGTGCTAGATAAAAGATGCTTCGGGTGCGCCGATACCGAAGTATTCATAACAACGCGTCAGGGCCGCTGTATCGTCGGTAAACTGATACGGCATTGACGATTGGCGATCTTAGGACTGATCTGATTTAAAGACAGAGGTCCATTCAGCCGAATGGAGCGATAGGGCTATGCCATGTGCGTTTACCATTCCACGGATTGCAATAGTAGCGTGCGTCCAAGCTGCAGCGATAACCATGGCACCCGCCAAACAACGCGCGGGTTTCCAGATCGCTGGTTTTGAATTTGACACTCTTGGCGACGAGTTGGTTGGAAGCACCAGTTGCATCAACTTTCAATCGGCAGTCGTCCGCATATGAGGCAGGGACACCTAGTCTGCCGTCGATCGCGGGACTTGAGGCTGCACTCATCGTTCTAAATAGTTCGTTGAGTCAGGAGGAAACTCGCTCGGAAGCTTCAAGAAACATCCGAGGAACATTTGCCTGGATTAACTCCATTTTCAAAAAGACACGTTTTTAGAGAGAAAAATCCTAAATGTGAAGTTCGCCGGTTCGGTGCACTATTGAAATGTCCCTCAAGTAAAAAATGCATATCCCGGTAGAAAGAGCGTCATATACCAGCTCGGTCTATTCGGATGATAACTTCGGGACACGCGTGCGGGACTAAGCCGCTGAAAGGATTGCAATGGCCTTCCAGACCGTTGGTGTCAGAGAGGTAGTTCGTCGCATGCGCGGAGGTTCTCAGGCGTTTCTCGTCGAGGGAGACGATGATCAATTCTACGTAGCAAAATTTGCCGGTAACCCGCAGGGGAATCGCACGCTCATCAACGAGTGGACCACGCATTGCGTGTTTCAGCAGCTCGGCATTTCCACTCCGGATATGCGTATCTTGCGACTGACGAGCCGTACAAGAGGAAGCGAACAACTTTACTTTCAAACTGGCCGTCGCAACACGCCGATTAAAGGTGAGTTTCATTTAGGATCTCAATGCCCAGTGAATCCGACTACGACGGCAGTTTACGATTTTTTGCCTGCCCGGCTGCTTTCAAAAGTGGTAAATCTCAGCGACCTTGGACGTGCTTTTGTAATCGATAAATGGTTTGGTCAAACAGATAGCCGGCAAGCAATTTTTGTGCGTAACCCCGGATACGGCAACTTCAAATTGCGCCTGTATGTGATTGATCATGGTATGAGCTTCAACGGAGGCGAATGGGCAATCATCGATTCGTCGAGATTCGGTCTGTACATGGATCGCAAAGTTTACCCCATGCTGGATATGCAAGGCGTTTGTGAAAAGACGTTATCTGAGGTTTCCGCTCTCAGCGAAATCGATCTTTACCGTGCGACAGAGGACCTACCGAGTTGCTGGTCAGCGAAGAATGACAGGGATGCTTTGACGAAACTTTTTGACTCACTCGAGCTACGGCGCAAGCGGCTTCCCGCCGTAATCTCACGCCATATGGATGAGCTGTTTTGCGAAGCTTCGGCGAATCCCCCAGCTACTTCAGGACTGGATTCCGTGAATGGAGTCGTTCCCAACCTACAAGATGTACTCACCACAGCAGTGTGCTAGGAGTCGGTTACCTTGGGAAGAATAACATTGGACTGTTTAAGTTCCAGTTCTGCATTCGAGGAACATCGGCACAATATAGATCAAGAGTATTCGGCAAAGCAGATCGTTCTTGCCGAGGACAACGCCGCAGATGCACTTCTCGTTGGTGAGGCGCTCCGCGAGCATGACATTCACTGCGACCTTCACGTCATCGCGGACGGTGAGGACGCACTAGCCCTCATCAACGGATTGGACCTGGATTCTAGCCTTGTCTGTCCAGACCTCGTGTTACTGGACGTGCACCTCCCAAAGTGCGACGGCTTTCAGGTGTTAGATCGCTTGCGAGCCAGCCCCCGCTGCGGCCAAATGCCCGTCGTGGTCTTAGGGTCGCCTGCGTTAAGTCGGGGTCGGAACCTTCTGCAGAGAGATGTCGGCACTCGCTATTTCCCCAAACCGATTTCATTAGATAAATTTATCCAATTAGGAGCAATCATTAAAGAGGCGATTGCTGCCGCAACGATTTAGCGCCGACTCGTATACCCGCGGCCTTGCTTAGCTAATATATTTCACGTCTGAACGATACGATGGGGAGGCAGTGCCTACTGCTTTATTGAATGTTGGGCCTCGAACTCAAAACTCACAACAGTCAGCACGTCGGCGAATGGGCTGTACTTGAGGGTCACATGCCCGGCTTGGCCCCACAGAAAATCGGGATACTCCTGGTCGAAGAAGATAGTCTGTACACGCGATTCAGGCCTCATTGGTGGTACGGTTCAGTCGTCGAAGACGAGGCAGAGATCTGGGGTGGGTTTTCCGAGGATTTAGCACAAAGAGCTCGGGAAATAGGAGCCGCGGCGCTACTCGATTTGCTGGAGGACACTGCTTCACACGCGATCCGGATTAGTCTGCGGAAGCAAATTCGCTTTGCTCAGGCAGAAATCACGCTGAATACTCTGTACCGACAGTATGTGGAAGACTTCGCCACCGCGCTGGAACCGACCGAACCCAAGCCGGCTTGGCCCAGATTGCCGCAGTTTTCAGGTTGGTTCACAAGACCAGCTATTTTAAAAGCAGGGATGTCAGCGGCTTGCGCGGCAGCGTTGTTGCTCACAATACAATTTCATGGTCACAAGAGTCCCGTTGCCCACGTAAACCTGTCCCCTTACCGGGATGCCGAACCGGAAGTGGTTCCGGAAAAACTGCCCGTCCACATCACAGTAGGTCCAGTGGCCCTTCCTGATGGCGCAGTTGACGCCGAGGTTCTCAACGACGTCGGATCCGAAGTTTGGCGAGGTAATACGTCGATATCTCGTCAATATGCCGAAATCTCCTTGCCGAGCATTCAGGGTTCCGGTATACACCTGTTACGTCTCTACTCCCTTTCGCCTCACAGCAACCAAATGCTGACAGAAGTTCGCTTCCTAGTCAAGAATGAGAATGGAACTCCTAATTAACGTGCTTAAGCGTGCTCTGCCGAGACTGCGCCGCTTTTACGATTGTGCGCTCATCAACGTCGTGTCCGTTAGATTCCTGAGTGCTTCCTCTTCTTCGTCGTTATGCGCTTTGCCGAAGAGCGTTTGTATACTAGACTCAACTGAAACGGCATTCTCTCTGGGATCATCACGCGAAAAACGGTCTTCTCACATTCCAAAAAGATCTCAGCTCGCTATTCGCGGAATAGTTGTCGTTTGATATCTGGTTTCCGTCCTCGCATACATGGAGCCGGTCTGCCGGGTGTTAACATTCAGCGTCAGAATGACCCAATCCATCTAGCAGCCAAAAACTCCATCCATTCGTATTGCGTTCAAGACTTTATCTATACGAACTCCACTCGGATTCTGACTAGTGTGGTCAAAGGCGCATGCACGGCGATTACTGGCAGTCCGGTGAAAACCAAGTAGTTCAGCGCACGGCCTGGGTCTTAGCGCTACGCTCTTAGAGAATGGTTCATTACCTCGTTCCTGCGAAACCCAAACCGGAGCGGCTCGCCGAATTACATCAGCGGCTCGAAGAAAGCGCATTTATCGGCCTTCGCCCATTCGGCAAGGCATTAACGCACTCGCTTAATAATGCTCGGACCGACTCCGATGGGATTGCTATCTGGGAGGAAGAAGATTACTGTTCACCGCCGCTAGCGCAGGAACGCGCTGCCGTCCTCGATCTCTACTTCGACGCGATCACGGTAGAAAAGGTTGATGCAGGCGAGGGCTGGGCAAGAGTCGAAAACTTGCCGAGACTGGATGCGAAGGTCTGATCTTCTCTTCGTCACGGCTGAGCCGTGCAGCATCAGCCCGCCTCAAGCCTGAGATTGGCGAGTGCGGCAATTTGGGCATATTTGTATACGTGGCACTAAACAAGCCCTCGGCCAAAGAGCCGCGGGACGTTCGTAAGAAACCGGATCTGCTCGGCAGGCGCGGGCGGTTGCACTACTTGGCCCAGTAGTTCGCCTTCTCGTCGATGATCCAGCGTTAGGAACAATCTGTTAGCGATGTGTCCGGGCCGGACAAACATTTACTTGGCTCCTTCGGCAGCATTCGAACCTAAGACCCGCTGGTTAACACAAATGAGAGAAGTGGCCTGTTTTCAGCGCAACACGTTGAGGTTACGGCGCAGGCATGTCGACGCAACGTCCTAACATTCTTCACTCGAGCCACTTCGGCATGCGATGCGTGGGCGCTTCTTCAATGCTCATTTGGCCGCTCTAGCTCTTGCCCGTGAGTGCCGATCTCGAGAACGGCTTTGGAGATTCGGCGGAAGCGGCAGCAGAAACCGTCCGGCTCGCAGCTGAAGCTGGAGTCGTCGGAGCCTCCATTGAAGATGCTACCGGAGGCGACGAACGTCCGCTCCCGTCCCGATTTGTTTCTGCTGTATAGCAGAACGCCCAGCGCGCTAACGCTGGGCGAACTCTAACAACGGGAGGACGGATGAGAGTTACCGTCTCACGATGTCATGGGTCAGGATCACGATTCGTACCCGGTTCCTGACGCTTACTATTTAAATCCCTCAATGACCTGTTACTGCCAGGAGGTATAAAGCGGGCTGTTATGCCCGCCTCTAGTTTGCCCTGATGCCGAAATCAGGCAGCCGCATTGGATTTGGGGTCTAGTGGACCGCTCCCTTGCAAGTGCATACGGTCCGTGTCGGTTCAAATCCGGCTCCAGGCATTCCAGTCTCAGTATAAGGTCTGTTGTGCTATGACGAAAAGCGCTAATACTAGAGGTGTGCCACATCGGCGACAAGATCCGCATCCCGCTACCCTTCGAAGAAACCGGCCGCGAAAGATGACCAAGTTACGGAGCAGTCTGCACTCGTTTGCGGTTGTTGCCTTCAGGCAGGCGATCAACCGAGATCGGACAAAACGAGCAGCTTAACGATTGATCTCCAAAGTTGCTTGCCTGTGGCTCTCTTATTCACCATTGATCTCGCCCTAATCGCGATGAACAGACTCAACTTCCAAATAGCAAGGACTTGCGGGCGTGTCTAATGTGGGTTTCAGATCAAACACTATTGAACTTCGAAATCGTACCCTCTCATTTGCAGGAATGTTGGCGGACCCGGGGGAACGATCAGATATCGACCTGGGCCTAAATCTTCCTTCGGCGTGATTTGCAACGAGTGATCATTGATAAATCTAACCAGAACGCGGAGGAGATGTAGCTGATCGACACGCATTTTCATAGTACCGACTCCGGCTGTCGTTTCAGCATTTCCCTCTAGTTGACCATCATCAGGGATGAGCTGGAAAATGATTATGTTCCGCGCAGTGATGCTCGTTCCCGAAGCGCAAAAAGTTGGGCGCCTTCCCACCGTGATTGGCGCGAGTAGAGCGCGATATTCGGGTGCGCGAAGCGTTGCACGAGCGTTGACGGAAGGCCGACCGCCACCTGTCCAGGAGACGGGCTCCATACGCATCCAGGCCTTCTCCTGAAGGTAAGAAAGGCCCGGTCCCACCGGACAGGGCAGTTGCTGTGCCATGAGCGGAATACTCAATAATCCAAAAAGAGCCATTGTCCCTTGAACTACAGTCCTTTTCCTGCGCCGATGAGATGCCGAGCCAACGCCTACGGCCGTGGGTTGCCTCGTTCGAGACGTACCGTTCTGTTGGTTACGGCCCTCGCATGCGGGAGACAGCGTTTCACAACTGAATTTCCCGTTATGAGCGCCTAAAAATCTAAACGACCGATCGACAATTTTCGCCATAAATCAATCCTGCTTTTCTCATCGGTCGTGCCGGGCCGCACACTTGTCCTAGTCGTTCTATAAATTAAGGGGCAAGGGGTACCGAAATGACAGCAGCACACATACAGTCCCGCCTCAATTATTGCTGGAGCAATAATCGCCGTTTCCGTCCAGCGTGCAATATTGCGGTTTGTGCTTCTTTCCGAAAGCACTCCAAAGCTCGTGAGTAACGACGGCCATCGCGCACGATGCGCATGACATCGGAATAGGAAATATCTGTAGCCAGCGCTCTATGCAGTCAAAATCTAATCGGCCGATGGATAAGTATATAGCAAAAAGGAGCTAAAATGCACAAACCGATCATCATCGACCAAATTATGATAGTTCTCTACACCCTAATTGGGTTTTGGCCCTAAGCTCAGCTTTCAACTTGAAGCCGTATCTACCTTGATACATACTGGAATCGCATCCGACCCAGTAGTTGCGCTTCAAAGTTTCCAGGTCGTTCGACCGCTTAGTCGCCGCGTATAGCCGATTCCGAGTTATCGACGCGCCTGAAACCTGGTTACCTGCCCTAAGTAGTGTAGGTACGCATAAACATCGAAACTCTCTCGCGAATAAATAAGCGGTTCTCGATCCTTAATCGCGAGATCAGTTGCTCTCCATATTTCTCATTGCGACTTCTCGAAATCCTATTCATAAGAAATGTAGCAAAGGACGCCTTGTTTCTCTCCCAAGATTGACCCGGATTTGGATGAAGGTATTGCTCGATTTAGCGTTACAAATCCGGCTTTGAAACAACAATCAACCACAATTCCAGCGAAATAAAACGGCGCGCATCGCGGCCGGCCAACGCTTCCATAATGATGTTGTAAAGATATTTCTGATCCATGGGTCACAATTGAGAATTATCTTATAAACTTCCGTCCGAAACAAAATAGGGCATGTTTACATCGCTCCCTGCAATCGCAGGCCTTAGGAGAAAAGGCAATTTTAAACCTGTAGATATAAACCTATGGAGAGATTTGATAGGAAAAACTAACAACGAAGTTTGGGAATGTCGGTAGAACCTCCCAATAAGGTGTCGTTACAGATTAAGGCGACATAACACTTGAAAAAGGAGGCCAGCCACTCTTGCGTCACCCAATTGTTACGGATGATTTTATGGTAGTGATTTACGCATTAATAGCGCTCTGGGGGTGAGGCGCGCGCAAATGCAGCTCAGGCGATGTCAGACCTGAGTGCTGATGGCGCGTCCGTGATCTGGAACCTAGGTTCAGTTGAATTTTCAAAGCGAAAGTTCTGGGGTGGTGAAATTACTGCGACCTTGGTGTTAAATATTATTCTGCTCTGTAGTTCTATGGTTGGGACCTTCGCCGCTCCTGTCAAGATGGGCGGGTCCTGCGAAATAGAGACTCTCTTGGTACAGGCGCGACAACAGAGCCGGGCCGGTGATTCGGCAAAAGCGGCACAAACCTATATTAGGGCGAAGCGAATATCGGAAAACTGCGGCGATCAACACGGGGCAGCGAAAGCGTTGCTCGGTTTGGGAGCGTGTCAGTTGCGGTTATTTTCGTACAAAGCGGCGCTTCAGAGCCTCTCGAAGGCTCGAGGCGCCGCGTTTGCTTCTGGTGATAAGTTAATTGCCGCAAAAGCGACGATAGATCTTTCAAGTTTGTACTTTCAATTGGGTGACCTGCTTGCGGCTGAGAACTTCGGAAAAGAAGCGGTAACGTTTCTCGAGTCGTCGGCTGATCGCGATCTCTTCGCACGAGCACTAATTGACTACGGTTCAATTGAACTTGAATTGGGCCGTAGTTTTGAAGAGGGTAGGCGTGATATTCTTCGCGCTGTTTCGATAGCAGTGGAAAGGAAAGACACCGAACTTCAGTGCATCGCCTGGGAGTATCTAGGAGAATCGTCGCTCAATGCTGAAAAACTTTTGGACGCCCGTCCGGCTCTCGAACACGCGTACGAGTTAGGGATGCAACTTCCGCATGGGGACGGACTTGCTTTTACGTTAATAAATCAGGCCGATTTGGATTATCGGCTGCACAATTTTCCAGCTGCTTTGGATAAGCTTAATCGCGCTCTTACGTTACCCCGTTCTGATTTACTGACTCTCCCCGAATACGAACCTATTTACCTGCGCGGCCGAATTCTTGTTAGCCTCGGAAGACGGAATGAAGGTCTAAGTAAGCTGTCAGATGCCGTTCGATTAGCCCGCGAGTGGCGCCGGTATGCGCTCCCAGGAGATATGACAAGTACACGGACAGCGGTTCGGGTTCACAAGGTATTTGAAGACTATTCGGCGCTTGCAGCCGAAATTGCGCTCCAGCGGCATGATGACCTCCTTGCCCGACAGGCGCTTGCGGTCATTTCAGAAAATCGTGCCGCGAGCTTACGAGAACAATTGGCCTTGGCATTTCATCATCAGCATCAATTCCCGGACCGATACTACGAACTCATCTCCGAACTACAAAAAGAGCAAGCTCATGCAACATTTGAGAAAACCTCGGGAGACATCGCGAAAGTGGCGACTATTCGATTAGAGCTTAGTACAATCGAGAACGAAGTTGGATTCCATTCCGGGGATAGCACGTCGCAACAGCTGCAAGATACAGTCAGAAATCCCGTTGCGAAGATCCAAGAGAGCTTAGACGATAACACGCTGCTGCTTAGCTTTAGCATTCGCGAAAATAAGTCTTATGTTTGGGCAATGACTAGAAACGGCTTAGCTCTCCGAGAATTGGCTGGCGCGGCAGACATCAATTCCATGGTTAATAGGTTTTGCAAGGGTGTCCGCAGTCAAAATGACCCCTCAGGCGAGGAATTGAGCGAGACCATTCTCGGGAAATTAGATTCCTCCGCTTACGGGAAATCGAGTTGGCTGATTGTCGCCGATGGTGCCCTCCTGGACGGTGTACCCTTCGCCGCTCTGCCGTCTCCGAAAGCCTCAGGCAAGCGCGGACCTCTTTGCCTGCATTATACGATCCGTTTCTTGCCGAGTGAACGACTGCTGTTATCACACTGGCCAGCTGCTTCGAACCGCAGATTCATCGGGGTCGGAGACCCCATCTATAACAGTGCAGATCCCCGATTAGTTCGGCCAAACCACTCCGCGAACCCATACCGCGGTCCGATTCTCTTAGGAAGGCTGTTAGGGAGCAGCCATGAAATTCGAGCGGCGGCTGAGGCGAGCGGTTTACCTGATGTGGAGATTCTCATTGGGAAACATGCGACACGTGAGGTTCTGGCCAAGATACTTTTACAACCGGCCCAGGTGATTCACTTCGCGGTGCACATCGTAAGTCCAACGGAGCGCCGCGGTGAAGCGGCGCTCGCGCTGAGCATGACGTCTCAAAACATCCCTGAGCTCTTAACGCCAGAAGCAATAGCCCAGTATCGAGTTCCCGGCAGTCTGGTGGTTTTGAGTGGCTGCTTCTCTCAGCAGGGTCAAATTCTTCCCAGCGCAGGCGTTCTGGGTCTAGGCCGTTCATGGCTCTTGGCCGGTGCTTCCGCAGTAGTCGTGAGTTCTTGGGCCATGCCCGACGATTCAGGAGCGTTCTTCCAATCGTTTTACGAGCATTTCAAAACGAGCAGATTAACCTCAAGATCGGTTTCTGAAGCGGCTGCTCTCGCGCTCCGCCGAGCGCAAATCGATATCATGCATGGGAATGGGTACCAAAGCTTGCCTTCGTTTTGGGCCGCCTACTCAGTGCTCGCCAGAGAATAGCCGGTCTGGGGATGGATACATCGGGTACGCAATTTGCTCGACAGATTCCCAAAAAATAGCCGCGGTCGTTTTGATCTCGAGCCACTGCCCTTCTTAAAGTAGGAAGGTATCCTTCAAAGACCCCCATGACCAGCGCCGTCTCGATCGCCTTGTGCACCACTGCGTCATACGCGAACTCAAGATCCCCAGCTACCGGGTCGAGCAGGCTAATAAAAGCGAAAGCAGGAAACCCCGGCCGAATAAAATCCAGACTGTGGAAATGACCGACTGATGGAAAGCACACCCCGTTTTCCACAAGGTCCTTGAAGATCACATCGCGATTCCCACATTCCAAACAGGCGACGAATACTATTCCGCCTCAAAACGGGAAAATTTTCGTCACTGAATGGAAGAAATACTTGACCCCGAATACTGACGGGCAGATCGATGGGAAATGGCTTGAGAAGCACTCATTATGCGTGTTGGCTGCGATAATTCTGAAAAATTAAGACGAGAGATAGGGATCCCACACGGAAGCCAGCGACAGGCAACGATCGCGAGCACGATGGCGGGCAATGCTAAGCCAATTCCGATCAACGATACCAACCGAATTAGCCGCCGCGGAATGAAGGGCAGCGGAACGAATTAACCATAAACTGCTGTTGAGAAACACTCGGCGGGTCAGTTCTTGGGGACGAAACGAGAACATCGAACATCGATTCGTACCTAGTTTATACAGGGTCGCAGACACATCCGGCGGGATTGCCGAAAGTTGTCTCCACTGATGCTAAAACGCGTAGTTTACGGTACTTTCTACGGCATACGGCGTGATTACTCATCTGAACGTCAACCCTATATCTAAGGAAAATAGGATAGGGGAACAATGGTTTTAGGTGGCGCTCCAAGCAATCGGGTTGGCAGCGCTCGGTTCAGTCCCTACGATCAGCCGCTATGATGATCGCACTCAGGGTTACCACCATCACACTTATCGCCTTCTGCGCTTCCGCTCAATCGGCTACCTGGGCCGTACCTCGAACGACTATACGTCCAAACGAGGCCAGACAGGGTGGGCTGGAGAAGCCATCGGCTTTGGTTTTGGTAGGAACTAACTCCGATGTCCTTTCATTAAGGCATTTCGACCTGTCATATGTAAGTTTGATTGAGACTGCCACAGCGGTCGAAGAAGCGCAATCTGGCAGCACTGTGAGTGTTCCGATCCCTATGAGCGATGTCACAGGCTTAAATGGTGCGATCAGCCAAATTAATACCTCAATTGCAAGCTTGACCACGACGGTTAATGGATTTAACTTACCGATTCCCATGACCGCTATCACTGGATTACCAGGTTCGCTCAGTCAAATCAACAACTCCATTGCTAGCCTGACTGCAAAAGTAAACAGCTTTAGTCTCCCGATTACGATGAGCAATGTTACGGGACTGAACGATGCGCTGAATCAAATGAACAGCTCAATTAGCGACTTGAGGGCTACTGTAAACAGTTTAAATTCTACTCTTCAGAATTTGGGTTCCTTACCAACAATCGTAGACTTTGAGGTACCCTCAGGCACAATTGATGGGTCGAACACGACCTTCACCTTGAATATGCCGCCTTCGCCACCTTCTAGCCTGGCTCTTCACCGAAATGGAATGAAACTGACGCCTCAGACCGACTATTCGCTTTCGGGCGTCGCAATCGTGTTTTCAAGTGCTGCAGTTCCACAACCAGGCGATTCGCTGAGTGCAGCGTACCGGTCAGCAGCGAATGCTACGCCGGCAGGTAACTGATTCGCAAATCATACACTCACGGACTCGTAGCGCGCGGCAACGCCCGTTTAAAATTTCGGCCGCCCTTAGTCAATCGCCAGTCATTGCGTTCGTCATTACCCGAAGTAACGGCCATATAAAAGGACACATCAGGTTTGCGAGCGGGCCGCGCACACTGTTTCGGCGTAACGGATAAAGCTCCAGAAATCATCTGAGTAGAAGTCCACTCGCGCAAAAAGGCCGTGTTTGAACGTCGCCAAAACGTAGCGGGACTGCATTTGAATAATAACACCCCTAAGTGCCGGGCTAACCTGCAACGATCTGTGCGCCTACATATGCGCCTGACATAACAAACTTACACGCGTTTTTTCATACTCGGACCTAACGCGGGTCCGATGAACTTCGTCTATAAAGGGCGCTTCGACCGTGAATGCCGTTTCGTCGAAAATCGGGAGTTGCAGAAAAGATTTGTCGACCAAAAGTGGTTAACTGGCTCCCTTATGTCAATCGTCTGCTTTAGCGAGATAGCTTTGCACCAAGACCGGCACTATATTCGTCAGGTGATTTGTAACCGAATTTAATTGTTGCTTGAGGTGAGAGAACTTGCGGACAACGTACACGAACGTATGTAAGCGATGAACAAACGGTTATATCGGTCTGCCTATATAATTACCTTCTCTCGGTGCGGCGAGTAGGGAGCCTGAGTAGCATCCAGACCGCGCTTAATTAGCTACGCAGAGCAGCTTTAACTCGTGCCGAGTCCCAGCATTAAACCTAGCTTTAAGACGTGCATTCGGATGTGTTCATAACGTCGGCCAAACGATTTCGTGTCGGTACTGCACGATTATTGCTAGTGATGTCTTTAATAAATGCGCAAGCATTTGGGACAACTTATTACGTAGATTCGGTGAAGGGTTCGGACTCGAACAGCGGCACCTCCAAGTCTGCTCCATGGCAAACCATCAGCAAGGTAAGCAAGGGACCGTACAGCGCAGGCGATTCGATTTTATTCCTAGCAGGGGACACGTGGAGCGGGTCGACATTCTCTGCGACATTGACCACACCGTCGGCGGGTACAAGCGCTAACCAGATTACGTATGGAACCTACGGAACAGGAGCTGCACCCATTCTGGACGGCGGCGGCAATCTCGGAACGCTGATAAGCATCTCGCAAAACTACATTACGGTAAACGGGCTGCAACTGCAGAATGCGGCGTCGCACCTAATTTCGTTTGCAAACCGGACAGGCACCGAAATTCTCAATGTGACAGGGTATAACGCCGGGCTCTGGGCTTTTTACGGAGGCTCGGGCGGGGCCACGACGGGCGCAACTACGATCAGCGAAAATGTTTATAAGCAGCTCTCCTCGAGCTATAGCACGTCGATTGTGTTTTTGATCGAAGGATCCAGCCAAACTGCGCCGATCATTATCACAGGCAACACATGCGATGAAACAGCTGTCTCAGCTTCTCCAGCAATTTGCATTGACGTAAATGGCCTAGGGAATGCGACGATTCAATACAACCAAATCTACGGAGGGGGCCAGGGAATCTCTTTGAAGCCCCGTGGTGGTACGGGTTGCCTTGGACCTGCGCAATCCGGGGGCCTCGTTGCAGATAACTACATCTCAGGAATCAATCGGAACGGGGGTACGAGCGTCGACGGCGAAGGAACCGAGCTGGAAGGTTGCTCCGGCTATCCGCAAAGCAATATCGTGCTCGCACGGAATATTTACATTTGCGCTGCCAACTCTTCAGATGCATTCGGCTCCTACTATTCCGACAACGACACGGCCTATGGAAACATTGTCATCGGGCCGTGCGGATCAGGGTCCGGCTCCTCGACTCCGCGCATGGTGGCGTGGAATTCCAGCTCCACGAACGTGAATGCGTATAACAACACATTCGTCGGTGACGGGACGGTAAGCAATCTTGCGGGGATTCTCTTCTCTCCGGGCTGTAACGGATCCGCTTACAACAACATCTTCAAGCATCTTCCAATCGGTGTGTCGGCAGCCGGAAGCGGCACGGAAGATTACAACATCTACGACAGCGATGTGACGAAACCTACGTCCGGGTCAGTCACGTCCGGGGGCCACAGCAAGACGAAGACAAGTCCGGTATTTGTATCTTCCACAATTTCTGGAGCGAACGACGTGAAGCTGAAATCGGGCAGTCCGGCGATTGGAGCCGGCACTAACGTCGGATCACTCTTCAGTTCTATTCTGAATCCACTCGCTACGAGCGTCCCGTATGGCACATACGACGAGTCTGCCTCTTGGATGATGGGGGCGTTCGGCTATTCGTCGGCGGGCGTTCCTCTGCGGATCTCAGGGGCGATAGTCGTTGGCGCAATCGTACCTGCTCACTAACGGACTTAGCGAATGTGTTTACGTTCGGTTAGATTTGGAGGAATGTAATCATGGAACTCAGAGGCTTCGCCTAGCTCTGTGACTCTCAATTTATACGCGATGGTCCTGCAGATTGGCGGGGGACAAAATCGGGTTTATCGGAATATCTCTTGCGTTGGGTTGTCACTGCTTGCAATCCTGTCCGCTGAGCGTTGTATAACCGCGGAAACCAGCACCCGCCCGGAACACCAGAGCTTTTGCCGCGGCTTTGCGTTCTGGAACGTTATTGTTCGCTCAAAGAATGCCGCTGGCGATTGCGTCGGTGCTTTCTCCGTGTGTTCGTCTAGCGTCTCTACTGCGAGCGCCGATCGTCCGCAGGCGTTAAGGGCAGTTTCATGTGCTCATTGCAAGCACAGTAGTGGCTGCACGGGCCGCCACTTACCTGTCACTTGCGGGTGCCTTCCACTTGCACTCGCGTTCAGCCCCGCAAAGAGGAATCGAGATCGTGGTCCGGACAGCAGATAAGGGACTCCGCCGCCCGACAGTGTTGTTATGAGGTCGGCGAGGCATTTGCCGGTGCTTTTTTACATACTCAATCAACTCGGGTAAGCTTGGCTCTCGGTAGTCCACCCGGCTAAGTTCGTTGAATGACTCAACTCGTTTTCGCGGTGCAGGCTGCAACGTGAGTGATTTCAGCTCGCCCCCATATTCCAGCATCGCGAGACAGTGGTCACATTGCGTTAGATCGCCTGGTTCGGATAACCATGAAGGCTCGAAAGGCAGGCCGAAATGCTGTGGGTTTGCTGGAAAACCGGCAAATGCGTGGCAAAGAGGACAGCGTAGTTTGCCTTTATTGGTTCGGGTATCACGATTTCGTTTGGACATAAAATACTCCTTTTTGATAACCAAAAATGTGGATCAATCCGTAACAGCTCTTGGCAGCACAACGGCGCATCGGCGTCGCGAAAGCAATCGCGCCCGCAGAACCGTTCTACGCACAGGAGGCTACCATTCGCCAGCTCTCTCAGCACCGCCTAAATCACGGTAAGTCAGTCATTTTGAGACAGAAACTTTTTTCGCGATGTTTGTGACCAAACTGTAGGCGATCTCGGACCTTACGCTATCGATCTTTCGGCAGACCTGTCGGAGCCAACAAAGCCGACCCGAACAACAACCGCAAAGACGTCGCCGCAAGGTGAGTGCTGCTGAAAAAAACGGATTGGTGCCGCGCAGAAGAAAAGACGGGCAGCTGTCAGAGCAGGACAACAATCGAAAAGAAGTCGACGGGACGAAGAGCGCAAGGTATAAAACTGCACGTTTGGTCTAATGCATTCGCCCGAGTACTTCGGAACGTCGCCGTGATAATACTCGAGAAACCGTCCGAGATGACGAGACCCGCCAATTCTGATCGAAGACGATCACATGATCCAAGCACTCTCGGCGAATGGTTCCAATCACCCGTGTGCTCAGCCTCTGGCGAGTAGAATCCTATTATTGCGTTGGCGTTCCCGGAGTAATAGCCGGTAACGATCTAAACAGCGCAAACACAGTTTGCCCTTTGAGCGTCGATTGCATTGAGCGCAGGTCGATGATCCTTGTTTCACGAGTAAGATATCGGCCCAATCGTCTCCGGTCATTAGCACCATCCGCGGTCCCTCAGACACTCGTCGTTTGGCGTCTTCTCCGAAAACGTAGCCAAGTGGGCAGTCTGAACTTCGTGCCCGTTGTCTCTGCAATGACCCCCGAACTGACACGTTTTCACAAATGCCAATTCACACGTCTTTGTGACGGCGTAGCGCGAAAACACGATTAAGGAGTTTTTCGCGAACTACCGTTACTGCGGACTTTAAATAGGTCATTGCGAAGCATGATGTTATGAATGTCTGGCTGGTCAGAACGCCGAATATATTGAAAGCCAGTTGGCAGAGTTCCGCGGCGGCGACCGAAGGCATGCATCCGGGATGACCATGGTAACGCGAACAGGCGCATGCCGTGGCGGCCTACCAGCGATCGCGAGAGGCATGACCGAAAAAGACCGGCGCTTCCCCATGGGAAATTCGAATTCTTGCAATCAGCCCGGAGGCCAATCGAGCACCAGCGCTGAAAGCGGCTTCTCGGAAGCGACTTTTGCCGCGCGACCACCGCAGTGGCAACGAGCAACCTCGCCGTACTGCGAACTCTATTTCGTGACACTGAGGCGCACTCTCTGGCTCTCGTCACCCAGAGAAAATCTTGGCTCCCCGACTTGGATTCGAACTTGCGTTAACGCCTTCGGAACATGGGCCGGCCGAAATTTATTTAAGGTTCTTGATTACATCGAGTTGCACGTCGAAAGGCAGGATCTTGTCGGCACTATTTGGACAATGCTCAGCCCGTGAGTGGACCCGAGTGTCACCGGAGTGTTTTATCCATATATATGGATCGGCTGCTCACGCATGTCGAGAATCACACGCATGGCATGGCGAAGTGGTCGAGTGCAGAAGTCTGTCAGGAAGCCGCGCCGACATGCCTGCCCTGCACCGCAAACACCTGCGCTGAAAACAAACCACTTCTCTCTACTGTTAACTTGCGGGTCGTATGTTCGAAACCGGAGCGGGAAGCCAAAATTTTCTCCGCGGAGCATTCACGCATGCGGGCCACACGCGTCTGATCGTTACAACCAGCAGCTGCTCGATACGTGTGCTGACCTCGTTCGGCGCCGCAGTCATCAACAGGACCTCCAGTCCCCTCAATGGTTCGGGCGGGGGATCTGATTAGCATAGGTGTTCCAGTTATTGCTCAGCTGCATCACCATGATGCTACCCACCTGGTAAAGATCACTGAGCGCTTCCTGGAAAGCCGATAAGCCGCCTGAATGTTGGCTCGCCAAAAACTGTGCCGGAGTCTCTCGTTCCGGCTGAATCGTGTAATTGCTGCCACCACGTAAGACTAGAAGCCGATTCTGGTCGGCACGACCCGCTCGAGACAGGAATTGAAGCGCTTGGCCGATGCCGGCATCCTCAAATTCGGCCATGGCGAAAGAGCCGCGCCCTACTGTCCAGTACGAGATCCAGTTTTCGGCCCATGTGTTGAGCAAATCACCGATCCAGAAGGTGTCGGCAGCGAGATCATCTCCCTCGAAGACGAAAGGAGGCTTGAGCGCATTGGGATAAGTTGGGTAACCGGCCCGAACCTGTTGCAGATTTGTGTCGTCTCGCAGGACCACATTAGCCGTTAGCCCGAATGCGAAATCTGTCAGACAAGCATTGAGCCGGTAAACCTGTTGAACTCCATTGGAATTGAATGGTTGAGGGGGTCTTTGAAAAGGGCCTGAACGTCCCAACGGGACATAACCCGTAGACCAGTCGGCCGGAATTTGGCGCGCATCAATCTCACGAGACAGATCACCGTCAACGATGAATTTAGCCCAGGCAGTGCTAGCCACCGAGGCTTTGTTCGGATCAACTCCGGCAATGGCCGCTACTAGCCAGTAGGAGTGTGAGAGGTCGAAACGCGAATCAAACCCCAGCCCCATAATTGAGGCTGCGGCATGCGCTTTGCCTTCTCCGGTGATGATCCCCAGTACCTGCAGCTTCGGATTGTAATGGAGGGGCCGGTAGCCTTGTGGAAAAGGGAGTGTCTCATTCAACGGAAGATTGATGATCCAATTTTGTAGCTCATTATCGAAGGCAGCCACGACCACAACTCTGACTGGGATTCGATCCTCGGCACGTAACGAAACAGAAAAAAATGTCAGCGTAGAGAGTGCGATTATGGCGGCGCATTGGATGGACTTCTTCATATATTCCTCAACCGGGAAATTCTATCTCACGACTGTGAAGGCGATCCTGTCGTGCTGCAACTGCTGATGGAGGGCACGCACCAGAGGCGAAGGATAACCTCCATAGTTGGCAAACCCCGGAAAAAGTTCAGGTCTTCCGGCCCAGTGAAGGTTGTCCTTATAGGAGGCTATTAGGCGCGTTGGCCTGAAACTCCCCTGGTCTGCAATTGCTCAACCATACGACGAGGGCGGTTCGCGAACTCCCGTTCGTGCATTGTGAAGAGCATCATGCGGAGACTACGAGAATAGGCGCATCAAAAGGAGGATCAGCAGTATCATTTTGGCCGTGAATCCGCTCGATTGTGAGAGGACTTCGCCCTAGACTGAAGCTAAAGTTTCGTAGGCAGCCTTACAGATTCATGACGCAGCCAAAAAGATTCTCAAAAATATTTTTAAAGATATGAGCGTAAACACTGCACAACCCTACTATTCATCCGTAAGATTTTTCTGCTACTCCTCGGATGTGGAATGGAACGCCGGAAATGACCAGCTCCCGCTAGGTAGTTTCTTTTATTCCCTTACGAGCTCTGGATAGGCAGATAGTGGATTCGCCCATCCACCACGAAGAAGGTAAGAACGATTTCTAAACAGAAGAGATGTGACCGACGGGGCGAGAGCCTGCCCGCTCACACCCAAATCCCTGCAGAGAACATATGATCTCCCAACGTATTCCTGAAATCCCCCTACAGGCGCTTTCAAAAGGCGCGAATCACTTCCCCTGGTACGGCCTTCGGACCAAGTCCAATTGTGAAAAAACCGCCTCGGCCGTTCTGGGGATCAAAGGATATGATTACTACCTTCCTCTGTATAGAGTTCGTCGGAGATGGTCGGATCGCGTGGTTGTAACGGAGCTGCCGCTCCTTCCCGGCTACATTTTCTGCCGCCTCGATGCTATGTGCCGCTTATCAATCTTGACGACCCCTGGTGTTGTCTCGATCATTAGTTGTGGAAAGGTCCCCGTGCCCATACCCGAGATCGAGATCGACGCTATCCAAGCTATTCTGCGTTCCGGAAACATAGTTGAACCGTGCCCGTATTTACGAGAAGGGCAACGCATCCGCATCAACCGTGGCTCGCTCGAAGGACTGGAGGGCATTCTTCTAAAAAAGAAAGCGGAATGGAGCATGGTTATTTCGGTAACCATGCTCCAGCGCTCCGTCGCAGTCGAAATTGATCGCGAGTGGATCACCGCCATTTAGTACGGTGCTTCGGCGCTCGCGGAAGTGGTATCGGCCGTTCGCATGCTTGCCTTAAACTTCGATGCTCGCCGCGCGTTGGCTACAGCATCCTTAACGTAAAATTCGCCCCAACTGAATAATAAGGAACAATCTTTATGAGCGCTGTTGCAGAACGCGCCCTGTTACTATCTTCGAATCGAATAGCCCGCATCCGTTCGTGCGGAATGCTGTACATGCTCTTAGTAGACGTCGTGGCAGTCCAAATTGCCCTTTTTCTCGGATCGCTTCTTCGCATTGCTCTACATTCCGTGTTTTCCGCTACCATCGCCGGGCCGCAATATTTAGCCCTCTCGCTTGGTATCTTGACGCTTCCGCTGGCCTACTATTCGATGGGTCTCTATTCTGGGTACGGGGTCGGACCGATCCAGCGCTTACGCAGCCGCGTGTACGCGACACTACTCGTCTTTGCGGTACTCCTTGCTTGGAACCACGTGTTTGAGAACGGACGCTGGTCGCGCGGCATTCTCCTGACCACAATGATTTTTACTCTAACCGTATCGCCGGTACTTGAAGCCGTGGCACGCAAGCTTCTGTTGCGGGCGGGTATTCGCGGAGCTCCGGCGATCATCATTGGAAGCGGCGATACAGGAAACCGTGTGGTGGAGAAGTTACAAGACGAGCCAGAGCTTGGCCTACTCCCGGTCGCGGTTCTCGATGACGATAGCGCCAGGTGGGGGAAAGGGATGCGCGACGTCCCCATCACAGGTCCCATCTCTTCGGCGGAAGCCCTACGGAAAACCGCAGACGTTGCGGTCGTAGCTATGGCCGATATCGCGAAAAACGCCGTGGCAGACGTGATCGAAAACCTCTCGTTTCCCACTGTGATCGTAGTGCCCGACCTTCCAGGGGTGCAAACGCTCTGGACAATATCGCGCGACCTGGGCGGCGTACTGGGGCTCGAGCTTCATAAGAATCTCTTGATTGCAAGAAATCGAATCTTTAAGCGAGTGCTGGATTACCTCCTGGCTATCCCCCTTTTCATCGCCGCAACACCCGTGATCGGCCTACTCGCGCTTTGGATAAGGTTGGTGAGCCCGGCCCCCGCCTTTTTTAGACAAGAGCGCGAGGGCAAGGATGGAAAATGCGTCGCAATTTGGAAACTCAGGACAATGTATCCAGACGCAGAACAATTGTTGTGGGATTACCTCGAAAGGCATCCTGGCGAAAAGATCACATGGTTCCGTCATTACAAGCTGAAGAAAGATCCACGAGTGTTACCCGGGATTGGCACATTTTTAAGACGGTTCAGCCTGGACGAGTTGCCGCAACTCTGGAACGTGATCAGAGGGGACATGAGCGTCGTCGGACCACGACCGTTTCCTTATTATCACTTGGACAGTTTTTCGGCCGCATTTCGCCAATTACGCAGAAGCGTTGCTCCGGGATTGACGGGGCTATGGCAGATTTCTGACCGTAGCGATGGCGACTTGCGCGTTCAGGAATCGCTCGACACCTACTACATTCGCAACTGGTCGGGTTGGCTCGACCTTTATATACTCGCCCGGACCGTTCGCGCTGTCCTGATGCCAAGAGGAGCCTACTGAGCCTTCCGATTCCCGCCCATAGTGGCTCGAGACGTACATCAACCTTTCAGGCTTCCTTCGACTCTGTACATAATCATGAAAAAAATAGTTGAAAGTCTATTTGCCGTCGCTTTCGCTTTTGGTCCCTCTCTTGCTTTTGGCCAGATCAGCGATCGCGTATCTTCTCTGAAACAAGACCTCGGCGGCGGTAGTGGAGCTAACCCGGCACGAACGAACAGCCCATCGTTCCGGGAACGAGAGGGCAGATACAGCGTGCAATCGCAGGATGTCCTCTCGATCTCTTTCGCGCTCTCGCCGGAATTTGATCAGAAGACAGTCACTGTTGAACCCGATGGCTACATTGCATTACGGGGTACCCAAAGTGTTCACGTTCAGGGGTTGACCATCCCCGAAGTCGAGGATACCGTCAGGAGAGCCTACACGGGAATCCTGCATGACACCACCGTCGTTGTGGATCTTCTCGATTTTCAACGCCCAATGTTTACGGTTCTCGGTCAGGTCAATAAGCCGGGGATGTATGACCTTCGTCGCGACATTACCGTAACAGAGGCGGTGGCAACGGCCGGAGGTCTTAACCCTAGCGCGAAAACCCAGCTATTACTCCTTCGTCGAGTCACTCAGGACTTGTCGGAGGTCAAAAACCTGAATTTGAAGCAGATTCTGCGAGGCAAAAATATCGCCGAGGACGTCCACGTGCAACCAGGTGACATCATCATCATTCCAGAGAAGGCAATCACGAATATTCGCAAATACGTGCCTTACGGACTGAGTGCAAACCCTTCATCCTGGGCCGCACCGCTCTGAGTTGGCTGGGGACTGACGCCACTTAGAGGGAAAAGAAGAAGACCAAAAGGTATGAACAAACGCGAGTTTAACAGAATTGTAGATCAGGCCGGGAAATACGACCTTCGGGACATAGTCGCACCACTCTTTCGGCATAAGCGGACGGCCGTCGCTGCTTTCTCCGCGACGTTTGGCTTGGCGAGTGTTGTCGCCTGGGTATGGGCAGCCAATTACTACGTTTCGACGATGCAGGTTCTCGTAGAACAAGATCGATCCGATCCCGCCGTAAGCTCGGGGCTCATTGCGACTATCCAAAATAACAAGGCAGTAACAGTCGATCAGGTCAGCTCCGAGATAGCGCTACTTCAGGGTACGGATATGCTCCGCACTGTAGTTGAGACCTGCGGACTCGACGGACCGCCGACCGTGGTCAATAAGCTCTTCCAGCAGGATCCCAAGATCGCACACGCCATGGATGTCGAAGCGGCCACCCAGAGCTTATCGCGGCGACTGAAGGTTGACGCGGCCACAACCTCCGATGTCATCGAAGTGAAGTACGGGGGCATGGGCGATCCTAAAATTCCTGCGTGCGTCCTGCAAAACCTGGGCAGGCTTTATCTGGAGAAGCACCTTCACCTTCGGCGCCCGGCAGGTTCAGCAGATTTCTTTGCCGCCGAGACCGAGAAGTATCGGGCGGCTCTTGCCGATTCGGAATGGCAGCTCACGAATTTCAGCAGACAGGAGGAAATAGGGGCGCCTGATGTGTTGCGGGCCGATATGGCGCAGCAACTCGCAAACGCACAAGGTGCTCTTTATCAAGCTCACGAAGCAATCGCCGCCGACGAGAAGCGCCTCGAAGACGAAAAGGCCCAAATGCAGATCACCCCAGCGCGAGCTTCCACAATCGAGGAATCCAGCTCTGCGTTCACCCTTCTGCAGGATTTGCAGAATACCTTGCTCGCCGCCCAGGTTAAACGGACACAATTACTGCTGAAGTTCGACCCGAGTTATCCGCTGATTCGAGAAGCGGATCAAGAGATCGCGCAGACGGAGCAGGCGATCGCTAAGGCCCAAAACGTAACCTTTGTTAACCGGTCCACCGATCGTGATTCCACTTATGAATTTCTACGTCAGGATATGGCAAAAACCCAAGCCGATCTCGCGACTCAAAAGGCGACGGCTGCAGCCCTGGTGGACAACATTCGAAGCACACGTCTAGAGATGGTCAACTTGGAACAGGACGTTGTGAAACAAGGTGCCCTCATTCGTGAAGCGAAAGCGAATGAAGCGAACTACCTACTTTATCTGAATAAGCGAGAACAAGAACGCACCGCAGATGCTTTAGATCAGCGCAGAATTGCGAATGTCGGAATCGCCGTCCCCGCAGTCGTTCCAGTGCTGCCAGCCCATAGTCCCTGGCTGGTCATGATGCTTGGCTTCGCGTTTAGCATATTCACCGCGTTCGCTGCAGTATTCGTAGCTGAGTATTTGGATGCGTCCTTTAGGACACCATCCGAACTGAAACAGGAGTTGGGCATCCCGGTACTAGCGTCGTTTCCGGTGCACGTGGCTTAAAAATAGCTGTCTAAAGAGAAACAAGGAGATATCTCAATTATGAGAAACAGCGCAAAGAAAGCGAATCAAGTGGAAATCGAAACAGCTGGACTTGATCTCGAGCAGCCGTTTGGCGTGGGACTTCGAATACCTGATGCGTATTCGTGCTGCCTGAATACAAATCAACGGACGCGAGAGGAGTCGCAAAAACTCGTTCAGAGTCTCTTTCTGTCTGCAAGGGACCGGCCCCGATCTGTGGTGTTTGCCGGAGTCGATCACGGCAGCGGATGTAGCGAAATATGCGGCTCGGTCGCCGAGATACTGGCGTCGAATACACCGCAGCGGGTGTGTTTAATTGAGGCGAACCTGCGCTCTCCCGATCTTCAGACTTTGTTTGATCTGAGCGATCGAGTGGGTCTGGCCGAGGCCCTCACCGCGAACAAGCCAATCAAATACTTTGTCAAACGTACCGAACAGCGTAACCTCTGGGTTCTGCCCGCGGGTACCGGATGCACAGAGCCCAGCGCCCTGCTGAATTCAGACCAGATGAAAACGTGGGTTGCCGAATTACGCAAGGAGTTCGAATACCTGATCTTCGATGCTCCACCGTTAAAGTTGTACGCCGACGCTCATGCAGTGGCACAGCTGGCCGACGGAATAGTTTTGGTTGTTGAAGCAAATGCCACACGACGGGAGGAGGCGATAAAAGCAGCCGCGGCTCTGCGTTCCGCGCAAATCAAGATCTTCGGAGCAGCTCTGAATAAGCGCACATTTCCAATTCCTGACCTTATATATAAGCTGCTGTAAACAGCTCAATCGATGATGGCCATGGTCTATCATGTGCTTCCTGAAGCGGAGCCGTTTTCAGAGCGATATGGCGGAGCACTGTCGCGTTGGGCAGCAAATGTGCTTCGGGGAGACCGTAACGGAATAGTGGTTTGCCCCTGGGCGGATTCAACCTGGCGCTTCGATAATTCTCAAATTCTCGAGCTGCCACTTCTGAAGCAATATTTCAAATGGGCAACAGTCTTTCGGTATCAGATCGCAACTGCGATGCGTGTGCTCCTATTGCGCCCTGTTTTCCACGAACTGTGTGAACGACTTGAACCGGGGGATGCGGTTTACGTTCACAACAGACCGGAATTTGCTCTCCTGTTAGCGGCTGCCTGCACCCGAAGACAAGCGAAGCTGGTCCTGCATTTGCATAACTCCCATCTGCGATACCTACCCGCAGTTTTCCGAAGATTCCTGAAGATCGATGCTTTGGTCTTTTGTAGCCAATATCTCAGGTCGGAAGCTCGCGCCTTCGCCCCGCGCGTAAGGCACTCAATCGTAATACCCAATGGCGCAGATGAAACCTGTTTTTTCCCTCGTATGAAGAGAAGCGCTACAGACGTTCAGAAACCCGTCATACTTTTTGCCGGTCGCTTGGTCCCAGAAAAGGGTGTTCACATCTTCGTCGAAGCGATGCGTCTTCTGGAAGCCAAGGGTGTCAAGGTTACAGGGAGAATCATCGGTAGCAAGAGTTTTGGCGGAGGTGCTGGTTCTAACTACGTGAGAGCTTTAAAGAGAAACAGACCCGACAATCTAGAATTCCGCGGTTATGTTTGGGGGAGTGCGTTGGGCGAGGAGTTCAGGTCGGCCAGTATCTTTTGCTGCCCCTCCATTTGGAATGAACCATTTGGAATGGTCAATGTTGAGGCGATGGCAACCGCACTTCCAATCGTCGCAACACGTGTCGGCGGCATACCAGAGATCTTTCGTGATGGCGGAGCAATTCTTGTCCCAAGCGGTTGTGCTAGTGCTCTAGCCGCGGCGCTCGAGATGTTGACTCGTAGCCCTCAGAAACAGCTGCAGCTTTCTCAGCAAGGCTATAAATCTTATCAGAAGAGATATCGCTGGCGACAAGTCCGGGACCAGTATCTCGCTTTGATTGAAGACCTGCCTGCCGCAGCTAACTCGCGAACATGATAGCGACCAGCGAACCAACCTTGGCCAGGAATGCCGGCTGGATGTTCTTGGGGCAAGGATTCAGTTTACTTATTCAAGCGCCCTATTTCGTTCTCCTTGCGCGGCTGCTGGGAAGCCACGACTATGGCGTTTTTATCGGGGCTGCGGCTCTGGTATCCATCTTCAGCCAATACAGTTCACTCGGATCAGGCATGGTCCTGCTCCGACACTTTAGCCAGAAAAGTTATCCGGTTGATGAATTATGGGGCAATGTTATCGTCACAACTTGTGGAACGGGCTTTCTACTTGCATTCTTGATCACAATCTTCGGCGGCTGGCTAATAGGAGCATCGAGCGCCGCCATCCTTGGGTTCATCGCTTTCGGTGAGTGTATTTGCGCAAAGCTTGCTGAAGCCGGAGCACAAGCGTTCCAGGCGTTTGCCTGTTTAAAGATGACCGCGCTGCTGGGAGCTGCCACTAATCTCTTGCGACTGGCAGCGGTCACTGGCATGATAATCATTCTTCATCACGGGAACGCAAGAACTTGGGCCCAAGCATGCTTAGGTGTATCGTGCGTTTCGGCGCTGATTGCGACCACCCTCGTTACCGTTCGGATCACACGACCCAGGTTTCGGCTTTCCTTGCTTCTGAAAACCGCGTCGGAAGGTCTCGGTTTCTCTGTTGCATCTTCTACCACGTCCGTCTATAACGATCTAGATAAAACGATGTTGAATCACTACGGCATGGTTTCGGCAAATGGAAGCTACGCAATAGGCTATAAGCTCATTGACCTAACTTGCGTGCCGATACGCGCTATACACGCAGCGGCGTTTCCTCATTTTTGTCAGAGGGGGATACAGGGAGCAAAGGGCAGCGTATTATTTGCAAAACGGATCTTACAAGCCACTCTTCCCTATTCACTACTCTGCGGGATATTGCTATTCCTTTGTTCACCTATTGTTGTTGTAATGCTTGGCGACACCTTCAGAAGTAGTGCTTCAACAGTAAGGTGGCTCAGCTTGCTACCCGCCTTCCGAAGCCTTCACCTGAGCGCCGGTGACACGCTCACGGGCGCAGGTTACCAGCGCTATAGGACGGGGGCTCAGCTGGCAGCGGCAGCATTCAATTTCCTGCTGAATTTATGTATGATACCGGCGCTTTCCTGGCGCGGTGCTGCGTTGTCAAGCCTTATCACAGATGGACTACTGGCTATCGCGAACTGGACTATCCTGTGCGTATTAGTTCAGAGGGAACAGTCCAACAGAAGAATCGAGCCTTGCGGAGAACTCTCCCACGCGCCGTCTATCTGAGTACTGGTCGCCGCACGCCGCGGCAACGCTAAATAACAAAATTATTCTTGCTGACAACTAACGAATGTTGAAGATTCTAGAAAAACTGTATGTGATTTTTTGTTTGTGCTACTTTGCTGGCGGGCTTCTTCCGACCGACGTCGCCGAAGGCCAGCCGACCCCCGCGTTGGATCAGGCCAGTGTTAAGGTGCAACTAATTATCTTTCCCATTCTTTCGATACTGCTCCTGATTTATTTGCGGAAAGTAGTACAAGCTATCCGCAGATCCAGTTGGCTCATCGCTCTCGTGAGCCTGGCACTAGCTTCCGTCGCCTGGTCCACTCACCCCATGTTCACGTTACGCCGTGCGGTCATCTTAGTCGCTACAACAATGTTCGGATTCTATCTGGCTTGTCGCTATGAGCCTGAGGAACAAATGACGCTGTTTGGGTGGGCCGTCGTGATGGAGGTTCTGGCGAGCTTCGTCCTCATTGTGTTCTTTCCGAGCTTTGGCATTTCACATGGCGGCCACTGGGGCGATTGGAGGGGAATGTTTGGCCACAAGAACGTATTGGGGCGTTTCATGGCATTTGGAGTACTCCTAATCATTTTCGGAAAGCCCAAAGGGATCCCCGGATGGGTCCGCGTTCCGTGTCTCGCCGGTGCGCTCATTGCTTTAATGGAATCAGGTTCTGCGACTGCTCAAATTGCTTTAGCAGCGGTCGTCGGATTCTACCCGCTCTTACAAACCGTTCGAGTCCCGCAAAAAAAGACTTTGCCGCTCTGGGCGGCGCTGCTTCCCCTTCTTTTACCCATAGCTGCCGTCCTGATCGTCAATTATGCAACGATCCTGGAATTATTCGGCCGCAATGCAACCTTGACCGGGCGCACCTATTTATGGGCCATCATCTCGGCCGCAATTCGAAAGCGGCCTTGGTTAGGGTATGGCTATTCTGCTTTCTGGGCCCACAACTCCCTTGAGAGAGCCGCTTTGGCGTCTCTCGTTGGTTGGGATGCGCCAAGCGCGCACAATGCGTATCTAGATGCGTCTCTTGACTTGGGCCGGATAGGTCTTGCAATTTTACTGGTCGGCTACATTATCGCCGCCCGTCGCGGTATTCAGATGTTCCAGGTTCGCGGCCTCGCCGCTTCTTCATGGTCCCTTGTTTTTTTATTATTCTTCGCGGCCTGTAACTTCACGGAAAGCAATATGCTGCAAGCCCGAGCGTTTTTATGGCTGCCCTATGTCGCAACCTACGTTACTCTTACAAACTTTACATCAAAAGGGCCACAGAAAAGTGCCGACTTCCATATTAGCGACCGAGCCGCCTAAAGTGAATGAAAGGTGGCCGACCGCTCTCATCTTTCGCACGCACCTTCTGCCACTTTCCGAGACATTTATTCGGTCTCAGGCAGAGGCGATGCGAACGTTTCGTCCCTTCTTCGTCGGGCTTAGAAAAGTAAAAGGCCTGGAAATCGCGAGCGGGTCCGCGTGGATTGCGAATCAAGGTGGCCCTTGCGGCTGGATCCGGGAATTGCAGTTCCGAATGAACGGTCCTAGTGCTGGTTGCGCCGAGCAGTTGCGCCACATGCATCCCGCCATATTGCATGCACACTTCGGACCGGATGCATGCGAAGCGATACCGCTCGCCCAGCGATTGGGTATTCCGATGATTGCAACCTTCCATGGATACGATGCGACGTTGACCGAGTCGGCACTGGCGAAGTCACGCCACGGCCGGCGTTACTTGCGAAAACGTCCTCGACTTCTTCCTGTCGCAACTCAATTTCTGGCAGTCTCCGAGTTTATCAGAAAAAAGATTCAGCAGCAGGGCTTCCCAACGGATCGCATCGCAGTGCACTACATTGGTGTGGATATTGAAAAATTTCGCCCGCCCGAGGTCGGGACACGGGCGCGGCAGGTGCTCTTTGTAGCGAGATTGGTCAAGAAGAAAGGTTGCTCCTTCCTTATCAGAGCGATGTCGCTTGTTCAAGAGGTGTTACCGGATTTTGAGCTCATCATCATCGGTGAAGGAGAAGAGCGAAATGCCTTGGCGGCCGAAGCGCGCCATCTGCTGCGAAGATACAGGTTTCTCGGAGCTCAAAGCTCAGATTCGATACAGCGCTGGATGCAGAGCGCTTCTTTATTCTGTGTACCGAGCGTGACGGCACCAAGCGGTGATTCGGAGGGTTTCGGCATGGTGTTTGCCGAGGCCCAAGCATCTGGACTTCCTGTCGCTAGCTTCGCGACCGGAGGTATTCCCGAGGCTGTCGCCCATCAGCAAACGGGCTTCCTCGCTCCTGAAGGCAACTGGAACCGATTGGCAGAGTACATTGTGCTCTTGCTTCGAAACGCCGCGCTTTGGAGGCAATTCAGCCGCGAAGGACGCCGTCGCGTCGAGAAACGATTCAATCTTGCGCAACAAACCGAAAAACTCGAGCAAATCTACGCAGAAAGAGCCGACCTATATACGCCATATCAGGCCCAAGCAGATCCCTCGTCCTTATCGATCCGCTAGTGCAACGACCACTCGTAACTGCAGTTATACCTACCCGAAACCGGCCCAACCTTGTTAAACGAGCTCTTGCAAGCGCGCTTACACAAACCTATTCGCCGCTGGAAATCATAGTCGTGATTGACGGACCCGATTCTGTTACGGCCGATATGTTGGCGTCTTTCAACACTGAGACGCTAACGGTTATATGTCTTCCGGACAGCGTGGGTGGGAGCCAAGCGCGAAACATCGGCGCAAGACAGGGGCGGGGAGAGTGGATCGCTTTTCTTGACGACGATGATGAGTGGCATCCCCGCAGAATCGAAAAGCAGATCTCTGCAGGTTTGGCCTCTTCCTGCCGGTTGCCGCTAGTGTGCAGCCAAGTGCTAGCGCGAACCCCGGTGGGCGAATACACATGGCCTGAAACAGCACCGTCCAGGCCCTATTCGGAATATTTACTGGTTCGCTCGCGCTTGACCTATGGTGAGGGAGTAATGCAAACGTCGACGCTCATGACCAAACGAGAGCTCCTAGAGCAAGTACCGTTTCGTGAGGGCCTTCGAAAGCATCAAGACTGGGATTGGATTCTGCGCTGCACTCAACGCTCTGATGTCGAGGTCATCTTCGTACCTGAACCTCTGGCCGTGTGGTATCTCGATACGAATCGAACGAGAGTCAGCCAGCACAATATGTGGCAGACTTCGTATGACTGGATCAGAGAATCCAGAACACTCGTTACAAAGCGCGCTTACTCGTCGTTTATTACCACCTACGTCGCCCGGCAAGCTGCTGTTGAAGGAGCCTGGAACGCATTCCTTCCGCTTTTGAAGGAAGCCTGTTGCGCGGGCTCGCCTCGAATACGTGACCTCACTGTGTTTCTGGGTGCATGGTTAGTTCCGTCCCGATTTCACGGCACGATCCGGAAGCTGATAAAAATCCAGAACCGCAAACAAGCGCCAAAGACTTAGACCGTTTGGGCTTCTCGACCAGGTGATATGTGACCGCGTCGTAACTTTTGGAGGAATTGTGAACAACGTCTCCTTTCTTGGGATCAGCATCGCCCCGATGACAATAGCGGAGCTAACAAGTGTTGTCGCGCAAATGGTTCAGCACGGTAAAAAATGTATAATCGCGAACCACAATCTGCATAGTCTTTACCTGTTCCACCGCGAGCCACGCGTACGCGATTTTTTTCGTGACTCGACACTGACTCACATCGACGGCATGGGAATCGTGGCCCTAGCTCAGCTTTACGGACATCGTGTAGAGCGCGATCGGCGTGTTACATACGTGGATTGGATAGATTCGCTGATGAAAGCAGCCGTCAAGAACGAGTGGCGTGTCTTCTATCTTGGATCAAAACCGGGGACGGGTCCCAAAGCGTTGATGCAGCTTCGCCGTCAATACCCAGGATTGCGCATCCGAACTGTTCATGGATATTTCAACATGGAACCCAAGAACCGTGATAACGACGTTGTTTTGCAGGCAATCCAAGCTTATGAACCGCATCTACTCATGGTCGGAATGGGAATGCCGAGGCAGGAACTCTGGATTCAGGAAAATCTTTCTTCTATTTGCGCGAACGTGATTTTACCTTCTGGGGCGGCGATGGACTACGTAGCGGGTGCGATCCCGATACCACCAAGGTGGGCTGGGCCCTTGTGTCTCGAATGGATGTTTCGCCTGTTTTCTGAACCGAGACGTTTGTGGCTGCGATACCTTGTCGAACCCTGGAGTATTCTAGCGCTGATTGCTACAGACTTTACTCGGCGCGCCTGCAATGGATGAGGTGCACTGCTCGAAAGGAAAGTGATTGAAATGCTATCCAGACGGACATTTCTCTCCAGTATTGGTGCGCTTGCCGCGCTTAACGAGTCGATTTTACCTTCGAACCTCTCGAATCAACCACGCCAGCCGGCAAAGACCGCGTTCTTAAGAGAACATGCCGCTGCGAGAGGGTTCGTTTTTGGAGCCGCCACTCAGAAGAGCTATCTGATATCCGACCCAACATTTGCCGATATGTTCGCACAACAGTGCGGAATCCTTGTTCCAGAAGGTGAGCTGAAATGGAACGTGCTTAGACCCACTCTCGATAGCTATAATTTCGCTCCTGCAGATTGGCTCTACGATTTCACCCGACAACATCAAATGAAATTCCGCGGACACACACTCGTTTGGAACCAGGCACTGCCAAACTGGATCGAATCTTATGTCACAAGAGCCAATGCTAAAAAGCTACTCGTGGATCACATTTCACGTGTCGTAAGTCATTATGCAAATAAAATGCATTCCTGGGATGTTGTCAATGAGGCACTTAAGCCCGGGGACGGACGGCCCGATGGACTGCGAAAAAATGGTCCATGGATGCAGTGCATTGGTCCCGAGTACATAGAACTTGCTTTTCACGCCGCTGCAGCAGTAGACCCGCATTCACTCTTGGTGTGGAATGAGAACATGATCGAGGACGAAACCGAACCTTCGGAAATAAAGAGGCGGCTTTTCGTGCGGTATCTCAAGGAGCTGCAGAAGCGGAATGTTCCGATTCACGCCATAGGTATCCAATCCCATTTAGTCGCAAATCGTTCAGTTATCGCCGGCCAGGCATTCCAGCGCTTTCTTCATGAGGTCAGCGAGATGGGACTTAGAATTCTTATTACTGAGCTCGACGTCGCCGATTCAGATCTTCCAGCCGACACCAGCACACGCGACCACGCCATCGGCGAGATCTATTACGAATATCTTTCTACCGTGTTGCAGCATAAGTCTGTTTGTGCAGTTTTGACCTGGGGCTTGACTGATCGCCACTCCTGGCTTGCAACGTATAATCCGCGCAGAGATAATGCTCAAGTACGTCCCCTTCCTTTCGATGAGGGACTGAACCCTGTACCGGCTTGGTCGGCGATGGCGCGGGCTTTTGATAGCGCTCCTCGCCGCTGAGATGCGTTGCGGGTGCCCTTGATTCGGTTTTGCTTCTTCCTCGGGTTATTGGTTCTAGAACTCCGCCGGTCGTCTAGAGCTTGGGCAGGCTAGCAGCCAGGAAGCAGAATTAGAGTTGCGAGGCCGCAGATGATTCTCTTTATGGCTTTCCGGGACTAGTATGTCCACAGATTTCATTCACTACCGGCCCCGAGGGATGTATTGCAAATAGCGGCGCCAAAGCGAAACGCTTGCAGATTTTTTGTTTATGGCTAGGCAGCGATACCAAAAATGCCTTGGATGAACGGAATTTGTGCTGCGATGTCGCCCTTTGATAACCTTCGAACCTGGCCTTTGCGAATCATGTGCATGGCGGGTCTCGTCATCTCGGATGGTTTCTCGAGTATTATCACGGCGACGTTCCGAAGTACTCGGGCGAGTGCACTAGATCAAACGTGCAGTTTTATACGTTGCGCTCTTCGTCCCGTCGACTTCTTTTCGATTGTTGTCCTGCTCTGACCGCTGCCCGTCTTTTCTTCTGCGCGGCACCAATCCGTTTTCAGCAGCACTCACCTTGCGGCGTTGTTCGGAGTCGGTTTTGTTGGCTCCGACACGTCTGCCGAAAGGTCGATAGCGTAAGGTCCGAGATCGCCTACAGTTTGGTCACAAACATCGCGAAAAAAGTTTCTGTCTCAAAATGACTGACTTACGGTAATTTAGGCGGTGCTGAGAGAGCTGGCGAATGGTAGCCTCCTGTGCGTAGAACGGTTCTGCGGCGCGATTGCTTTCGCGACGCCGATGCGCCGTTGTGCTGCCAAGAGCTGTTACGGATTGATCCACATTTTTGGTTATCAAGAAGGAGTATTTTATGTCCAAACGAAATCGTGATACCCGAAGCAAGAAAGGCAAACTACGCTGTCCTCTTTGCCACGCATTTGCCGGTTTTCCAGCAAACCCACAGCATTTCGGCCTGCCTTTCGAGTCTTCATGGTTATCCGAACCAGGCGATCTAACGCAATGTGACCACTGTCTCGCGATCCTGGAATATGGGGGCGAGCTGAAATCACTCACGTTGCAGCCTGCACCGCGAAAACGAGTTGAGTCATTCAACGAACTTAGCCGGGTGGACTACCGAGAGCCAAGCTTACCCGAGTTGATTGAGTATGTAAAAAAGCACCGGCAAATGCCTCGCCGACCTCATAACAACACTGTCGGGCGGCGGAGTCCCTTATCTGCTGTCCGGACCACGATCTCGATTCCTCTTTGCGGGGCTGAACGCGAGTGCAAGTGGAAGGCACCCGCAAGTGACAGGTAAGTGGCGGCCCGTGCAGCCACTACTGTGCTTGCAATGAGCACATGAAACCGCCCTTAACGCCTGCGGAGGATCGGCGCTCGCAGTAGAGACGCTAGACGAACACACGGAGAAAGCACCGACGCAATCGCCAGCGGCATTCTTTGAGCGAACAATAATGTTCCAGAACGCAAAGCCGCGCGTGTCGGCACGAGACGTGAATGCGCGTTTGGATCAGATCATTCAATCGCATGTGACGAACAAGCAATTTATGGAACCATCCTAATCGCAAAGGGAACCACGATTATTTTGGACCGGGGCTACGGTTCAGCAAACCTGGAATGGAAAATTCCCAACTCACCCACGGCAAAATTTCGGCTCGGCTCGGTTACAAAGCAATTCACGGCAGCATGTGCATTGCTCCTGCAGGAACGGGGCAAGTGGAAGGTGAGTGATCCAGTCAAGAAGTACATGCCGACTGCGCCAGCAGCATGGGAAAGGATAACAATTTTCCACCTTCTGACACACACGTCAGGCATTCCGAGCTTTACCGAATTTCCAGACTATAAAGACTTTGAGGCGAAAGCGACGACACCGGAGGAACTCGTTGATCGCTTTCGCAAGAAGCCGCTTGAGTTCGAGCCGGGGTCCAAATGGAAGTACAGCAATTCAGGATACGTTCTCCTTGGATATTTGATCGAGATGGTCAGCAAAGAATCGTATCAAAACTTTCTGCAAGAGAATATCCTGACTCCGCTTGGCATGAAAGATACAGGGTACGATTCCAACTCAGCGATCATTCTCCACCGGGCTTCTGGATATAGTCCATCCAAGGACGGAATCATTAATGCAGGGTTCATCAATATGACGATTCCTTTCTCGGCTGGCGCTCTCTACTCCACAACCGGGGATCTTTTGAAATGGGAGCGTGGTTCGGCGGGAAGATTCTCTCGGCAGCATCCTTGAAACAAATGACAACGCCCTTCAAAGAGAATTATGGTTTTGGATTGTTCATTTCGACGGTGAACGGGCGCAAAAAAATTGACCACGGCGGCGGGATCGAAGGGTTCAACACTGAGGTCGCATACTGGCCTGACGATCAACTGTCTGTCATCGTTCTAGCCAATCTCAATGGAAGCGCACCTGAAGAGATTGCGGATGAAGTTGCAGCAACGATCCATGGCGACAAGGTGACACTGCCTTCTGAAAGGAAAGAGATCACGCTCTCGCCGGAAGTGCTCAGGGGTTACGTTGGGACGTATTCAATGGCTCCCGGTGTCGATCTAAACGTCACGCTGGAAGGTAATCATCTGGTGACGCAGATGACTGGTCAGGAAAAGATCCCGATTTTTCCAGAGACGCAGAGCCTCTTCTTCGTGAAGGTCATGGATGCACAACTGGAGTTCAAGAAAGATGCATCAGGAAAAGTGATACAGGTAATCTTGCACCAGGGTGGGCACGACATGGTTGCGCGAAAGAAATGATGCTGGCAACCCGAGCCATCCTTATCGATGAGGCGAATAAACATTTCCCTTTGAGTCAGGTTTCAACTCCAAAACATGCTTCAAGCCCGTTCTCGAAGTTCAGGTTTGCCGATTACTTTCATCGCTAAAGGAACCGTACTCAACACGCCTACCGCCAGCAGTGCCCAACCCGCACCCTTCCGCTCATCGTGAGTGAGCTTGTCGGCGATCAATAAACCCAGACCAATGCCAAGGGCAACGCGAGTGCCGCCAATGAGCGATGGTTCAGTACTACCAGGGAAGGCGCATGCACGTCACACTCTTTTTTGTTCGGCGTTCTGCGCTAATCTTTTGTGAATATTTTACTGGGCCGTCCACCGTTATGAGTTTTCTTTGGCTATTCCTGCTCTCGGCATATCGGTCCTGGTTGACGTAAGAACGTTCTTTTATAGACTCTGGGTTCCTAAAATCCGGTAAATTGAGAATATGCCGGGGTAAGGAATACCGCCTTCGTTGACTGGTGGTGAACATTTGAGCACTCGTGCTAATTCGAGTTCCACTCTGGCATTCGAGAGGCATGTCCAGTGAAGCAATATCTTGTGACTTATGATCTGCTTGGGAAGCCTTACGTCAGTGACTACAAATCACTATTTGATGCGTTGGCCGCGATGAACGCCAAGCGCGTGTTGCTTTCAGTGTGGATGTTCAAGCACGGCGACACAAGTTGTGCAACGATCCGGGATTACCTAGCTCCCCATTTGCATGACCTGAAGGACAGGCTGCTCGTTACCGAGGTCACCGACTGGGCTGGTCAGTGGCTCGTTGACGATCCCAACAAATTTTAGATTGCTTGCGATCACGAACAGGGCTTTGGATTCTTCATCGGATTCTGGCTCAACGTGTAACCCGCCATTCAAAAAATATGCCTTCATGTCTCCAATTGTCTGTAGCAATGTGATACGAATTGTCTCGCTCATTCCGCATTCTTTTTCGGTTGCTTCTCCACTGTAATGCTCGACAATTCCATGACGTAAGCGGCTGAAGCCTTATACACCACGCTGCCGCGTATTGCGCTAGAGTTGAATCGATGGAGACTGATTCAGGACTGAAGAGCCAAGCGTCTCGGGAAAAAGACGAGAGGGTGTCAGCGGATGACCGTGACACTTTCAACTTGGAAAACTTGCGAGATGTAATCCAGATGGCAGAAAAGCGTTCTAGACAGGAACGGTGCAAGTGCGGCTGGGATTACGCGACAGGGCAAGGGACACAACGCGCCTATAATCCGTTATGTCCGGTGCATGACCCGGAGCGCGTCGCAACTGCCATTGAATCGGAGTTCGTGAAAGCATAGCGGCTTCGGCCTTAGCTAACACTACACTCGGTTCGTGAAGACGCCTCTGCCACAGAAAGAGGGCAGGTTAGGCCATCTCGAATCGCCTTAGAAAACATATAGTTGCGAAGACGGAGTAATGAGATGGTCCGTATCCGGGAGTTTTTATGCGCCAGTATCCAAGGACGAACAGGATTCGGTTTTTCGAATCGCAAACAAGAATTAGGAACATCGCGCTCATCGTGGTGACTGGCCTAGTGATGGCGCAATCCATTCCAGCCCAGCAGCCAGCCGTCGATAGCGGCACGAAGCAGAATATGGCCGCTCTGCCGCCGAAGGCTCACGTAGAGGTTCAGCTTGCAAACGGAAGCAGTGTACGCGGTCGAATCGTCAGCCGTGCCGATAACGATTTCGCCCTGAAACGCGACAGCGGAGCCGGAATGCAAACGATTAGATGACAAGCGAATCATCGAAATGTCCCGTAGTACTTCTACATCACGGACAATTCAGTGATGCCGGGACAAGATAAAGGTCAAGCCTTGATGATCGCTTATAACTTGCCTCGGAGCCGGAGCGGTGACTGAGTTCACAGTCAACGATGCACAGGAACGGTTAACGAACGGATGCTACCGTTTTGGTTCAACGCTTGAATGCTGGCACAGGGTTGCTCCGTATATTCCGCACTTTCATCTTTTCTGTCACATCAGCCATTCGCACGTTCTCATAGCCCTTTCGACGGGCAACAATTCGGTAATCGAACATCACATTTGATTGACCGCCGCCGACTTCACGGACTTCGAATGATGACGGGGTTTCTTGCGCGATGTAGAGACCCTTACAATCGCCTCTAGGTGTCAAGAAAACGTGGTAGTCAAGCGCCGAGTTCACCGTTTGTGTAAAGAGCGATTCGAGCTTCACAGTGCCAACACCCGAAACCAATTTCCCGGACCCGCAATCTTCGAACCAGTTCTCCGGGGCTTCCACGGCGTAGAGCGCCACTCGTTATCCACTTGCAACCTTCACTGCTGCTGATTTCGTACCAGTGCAAGCGAGATCGCCTTTATAATCTATGACGCATTGGCCGTCTCCGGTGCCTGTGGTGACTTGAGTTTGGAATACATTATCGCCCCTGCCTCTAACTAAAAGTGCCCCATTCCCTTGATACTGAATTATGGTGAAGGCTGCTTCGTTGGCATCGTAATTTCCCCCACCTTGAAAAATAGCATCGCCGTAAACACTCACAGACCACGGGGCAAGAACAGGTCCAGTCTGGAGAAGTGGCAACACCACCGGAAGAACAGCGCGTGCTCCTGGTCGTGGTCGTGGCTGCATTCGTGGTTGCATTACTCGAATTTGCATTTGCCGTTGCATCCTTGGTAGCCAGTACTTTCCCCGTCTTTGGATCGACTGCCGTATGGATGTAGGCTGATGCTGGCACTCCACCAAGAGTGTCCGCATCGGCCGGCTGCACCTGTACTATAAGACGCAGTCGACGTAATTGCATCCTCAATGCCTCGTGCTCGTTTGATACAGGAATGAGTTTCCAAAGCTACTACTACTGAGCCACTTTGGAATGTAGTTTGCCAGAGCGGGATACCTCCTTCCCGCTCTTCATACAGCGAGAAGGTGACGCCAACCGTACCAGCTTTAGAGCCGACGAGAACGCTTGAGAATCGCACGAGTCGCGGAACGCCTTGAACGGACGTGATGGTTGCCTCTGGCTTGGCGGACATCGGTTCGCTTACATTCTGTTGTGCAGCCAACAGTGAACACGCGAAAAGAGGCACGACGGGCATTAAGTTCAATTTCATTTGCGGAACTACGGTAATGCTTTGTATGCTTACGTGCAAGATATTGTAGATCTATCGGTACTGCACATACTGAAAAACTAGAGGATGCAGGTCGCGAAACTTACTCACGATTTCGCTATTACTTTAGTGGCGTCCTTACATGGACGTTAAGATCAAGGACACACTCAAATGCCAAGACACAAGACGCAACAACTCGACCCGACCATTGTCGAAGCTGCCGTTAGCGGTTTAGAGACCCAACGCAATAAGCTCGATGAACAGATCGCGCAAGTTCGTGCCCTTCTACGCCGAGGATCTCCCGGCAGACCTCGACACGCAAACGAATCCGAGTTTGAACAAGAACCGCAAAGGCATCGCCGAAAAATGAGTGCAGCGGCTAGGAAACGGATTGCTGCCGCTCAGAAGAAAAGGTGGGCAGCGGTCAGAGCGCAAAACTCGAAAGAGAAATCGGCAAGCACGAAAAAAGGTGGGAACAGGCGAAAGGAGTGAGAATCCGTCTTTTCGGCATTATGCCTCTACGCCAAAGGAGAAAGCTCGTCATCGCCATTCGCAAATCGACTTCTCTTATTGTGACGCTTGCCTTCACAACTGCACTGTTTGCCGCTGATCCCTTTGTTGGCACCTGGAAGCTGAACCTCGCGAAATCGAAATATCCTGTCGGCATGGCACCAAAGGATGAAACCGTTGTGATTTCTGACCTGGGCCGAAAGGTCGAAGTCACGGTTACAGAAACCACTGCGGATGGTTCGCGGATGTTGTTCAAATACACAGTCCCTCAGAATGGTGGTCCCGGACAGGTGCAAGAGGGGCCTTTCAATGGAATCTCATGGAAAATCATCGGTGCTCGTGTGCGAGATATCTCTACCAGCAAGGATGGAAAGGAACTTAGTTCACACCGTGGAGTCGTATCGAAGGACGGCAACAAGCTACGTGTAACCGTGAACGGCAGCGATGCTCATGGGAATCCGATTCCTGAAGTTGAGGTGTTCGAAAAGCAGTGACGCCGGAAGTCGTAAAGAGCCTAACGAAAAATTGAGAGGCGAGTCGCGGGAAAAGGGCTGCGAAGCCAACGAAAGTAGTAAGCGCAGCGGAAAACAGTTTATAGGAACGAATCGCCTTGCTTCCAGCTTCGTTTCCGAAGACATAGGGTTTGCAGGACGTGAATCAACCAATTTATTATTAGCTTCTCCCGTCTTCGTCATACGTTAAGTACATCGGTTGCGATCCGCCTGACTCTCCACACTTTGATGTTGGGGTGTTTGAGCACATACGGAGTGCGCCGAGTAGCCTGACCGGGTCCGGTTAACAATCCCCAGCCAGAGTCAGAAACGTCGCGTAACGGCGCTCCTCCCCAAGAGAAATCTGGCGTCATGTGACCACAAAATCTGCATGAACGTGGAAACGATTTCAAAGGAGTCTGTACGTCGCGACGCTGAGGATTTATCTATTGCCTGTCCCCATTGCAAGTCGGGGTTAACTGAGGCGGAAGTCCGAAGCATTCTAGGACAATTTGCTCGATCAAAACGGCTCAGTTCTTTAGGAGCGAGTCGCTTTGCAAACATGACGCCCGAAGAGCGAAGTGCAGAGGGTCGGAGGGCAGCGGAAGCGCGTTGGGGGAAGAGAGAAGCTTAAGGTGGAGAGGCGCTGGCTTTGAGCCTGGGAATGCTTGCGCCCCTCCTATTCAGATGTACAGCCATTAAGTTCAAATCTGGGAGTGAAAGTCTCCGAAGAATGACGTTGTGCGTGTTGAACTACTTTGATATGCCAACACTGACATTGAGCACTGGTCAGCGCCTCTTTTCCGAAGCCGTAAAGAGAGCGGAATTCTTCCCATCTGGCTCACTTACCCCTGCGGGTATGCTTGGACTGACCCGGCAGAATAAAGCGGCGGCAAGACACGAACAAGACTTCTTGCATATTCGAACGGTGAATGGCGCGATGAATGTACGGGGGGACGGTGCGGCACAAGACGCAAAGGTGCTCGAACAAGCTGGTATTCGGGTGTGGCGGCAACCGATACCTTGATAAAGTTTGGTCGAAAGTGTTGGCCCCTGTTTCCGCCCGTCGAGCGACTCTGCGTTTACCGAGTCCACTGAAAACGTAAGCGTTGATTGTGGCTTCCAAAGCGTTGCTGGACAAGGTCACCGTCAAGCAGCTTACAGTGATCTCCGAAGACTGGGGAATTTTGACAGTTCCATGACTGAGGATTATTGTCGGGGAATGAAGGCGCTTCCACTTCTATTCGTACTGGTGCTGAGCTGTTTAGCTTCACAGCCGCAGTTCCCGTAGGGCATCTTTTGCACAGACCGAGCAGCAGCAGACCAAAAAAGTAACGGTTTATGTCACCAAGACTGGTAAACGATATCATCGGGAGAATTGCACATATCTGCGCTACAGTTCTCGGGCTCTCATGTTTGCAAGCCACCCGTTCTGAAGTGAAGACGTGAACTCTTCACAGTTGCTGTAAGCCCCTAAGTGAGGAATTCAGAGTTCGCCCGAGACGTTCGCAAAGAGGCATGGATCGGATCGTCTCGACAACTCATCCACTAGGAGCTTGCCTTACACCCGGCCAGCGCGGACCTGCTCGGACAAATTCATGTTAAGTCCCATACCGTCCGTTAACGACAAGCGACCGTCTTTGAATGCAAATTTCAGGCCGTCGAGCGCGACCGCATCAGGTAGTGATAGACCAGGAGCGTTCCCGAGGAGATCGCCAGAATTTTTTTCCTCTCGTCCGCCTTCTCGATCACTTGCCCACCTACAACGTCCGGGACATAAGAATGGCCAGTGACCTTGACCACACCAGCCTCATACTCATCAACTTGACCGAGGAAGAAACGGGCCTCGTCATTTTCGAAGAGGCGTCGGTAAGCGACTAGCTTTTGTTGCCCTTATTGAGGAGCATATATTTCGGATTATCCGCCTCCAATTTGGCCGGGAGATTGTCGCAGTTCTCTCCCTCAAAAGTTTCTCATCACAGCACGCCCTGAATCATGGATGATGTGTACTCTAGTTCCCTTTCGATTCGACGAAAAAACGAAGTTCTAAACTCAACTCCCTGGCCGTGGTGTCAATAACACTCAGTATGGGAATCAAGCTTCTGTCTCAGCATATAGAGAGAGCGGAATACTACCCGTGTTGCTCAGTCGGGAGATATGAGCAAGATTTCTTCATATCCGCACAACTTTCGGCAAGATCCGCGTCCATGGTATCGTTGCTGCCGCACGATGCAATCGTGCTCGAAGAAGCTGGGATCCAAGTGTACCGATCACGTCGGCGGTAACCGTTGAGCAGTGCTAACTAAGGTCACTTTTTGGAGCGATAATCACTCAATGTGTTGTGTCAACCCGGAAGCTGCCGGCCCCGCAGCCGCTAGGGTTCTCTCCGTCGTCTCCACGGAGATTTCATCTGTAAGGAGAACACACACATGAGTGCAACAGCAATATCGCCCCTATCACGAGAATCTAAAATCCTTAGGCCCCCTGGTTCGGAAACGAGCGCATCTGATTCTCACGTCTCGGAAACCTCGATGCAGGACCTTGCAAAACTCGCCTATGCTCTTTGGGAAGAGCGGGGCTGTCCATATGGATCACCTGATCAAGATTGGTTTGAGGCTGAACACAGATTACGTGAATCTTCCGAACTCATCGCGCGCTGATCTCTGATTGTTGTAGACGACTGGGTCTAACGGATTTTGCATTCTGTGAGGCCCGTCCACGTTCGACGCCTCGACTCGCTTATCGCCCTTTCACTCATTAAGTCAGGTGTTGACATCCTCCGTTTGAACTCGCGCGTGCTCTGGACTCTCTTTGCGGAGGCAGGTAGAAAGGCCACAGAGTTCAGTGTCACAGATCGGAGACGGAATCAAATTGCAAGAGAAGAAACTCGGCGATGCCGTCACCAAGGTTCAGAGCGTTTCGCGAAGGCAGTTCAGACGATAGCGAATTCAGTTTTGAGGATGAACATGCAAATGGCCGCGAACGTGACAGTGACGCCGGGAGCGATCAACAGGCGCGTATTTTTGATTATGGGTGTGGTTACTTCTAGCGTTCCATCGCTTAAGTTCGTGAGCAAGGCTGGTGAGGATCTAGTCCGGGTTATAGCATCAGCTTCAAAAACGACGACAATAGATATTTTTGTGACCGAACACACGATGCCAAGTTCGAGAGTCGTTCGCCATCTGGACAGAACTTGCCTTGCGGTCGATAGATCCGCTGTGGTCGCCAAGTGCAATCTATCCCTCCTCGGGTCACTCGGCGAATGTGAAAGGCTAAAGCTTCGTCAGGAATCGGGTAATCCTAGTAGTTCTTTGATTTTCTTCTTGCGCAGAATATCGCAAGGGCCCCTGGCCGTACCCCGCTTCCGAAAAATCCATTGGTCGTGGATTACGCTCCGCAACTGGAGCTGCTTTCGCGCGCGGGTTGACAATCACGCATGCCGGTCCAAACACCGTACTCGAGTCGTTACCATGTGGCGTCCCCATGCAGCACGAGAGGAATCGTCGTCAATACACCGATTGTCAGAAGCGTCCAGCCAGCACCCTTTCGCTCGTCCTCAGTGAGCTTATCGGCAATCAATAAACCCAAACGGACGCCAAGGGCTGCACGAGTGCCGCCGATCAACATGATTTCGGGTACAGTCAAACCTCTCTGTTTCATCAAACGCTCCTTCCAACTGGCAGGAAAGATTATTCATGTCACCGACCGGAAATCGAATCGATGTTCTCAACATTATTCGCGGGTGCCCAAAGCGCCAAGCTAAATCCGCCGTCCCTTCAAGAGATGGCACAACTACGACCCGCACCTCGTTGGGCCGTGCCCGTCGGCGGTATCGTTTCTAACGCTTGTTCTTTCCAGAGCTTGCAGCCTAAAGACTGCGTGGCTGCTTCGGAGAGGAGTACCGCCGCGCCGGCGCCAGGCGTTCGCGCAACCGGTCATCTCCCATGCGGAACCAGCTCGTCGAAAATAGGTAGTCTCGTATCCATAGTTTTCAAACGCACTGGCTTGCGTACCAGCCTATCGATGATATGCCTGTAATCCATTCGGTGTTTGCCGCGTCCACGCAGCCGGAGTAGTTCTTCCAGCTTGCGGTTCCCATACCAGACCTCGACGCCGTCGGGCTTTAGCACGCGCTTCCACCATCTCGCGAATTAAATGACTGTGAACCGAATACGTGTTACGGTGCACACAGATTAAACTGCCCGGACTAGCTCGCACGCGCTCCTGCTGCGTTGTGTTGCGCCTTCGCTCGGAAAAGCCCTGAGCTCGGCGAGTTCTTCTGCAAAGCGCGCCGCAGTCTGCGTTCAAGTGTGCAAAACAGATTACGCGGAACTTCTCATAATGCGCCACGCTGTCGAACTCTCGGGCCGGCCCATTATCAGTGCCTGCGCAATGGCCTGCTTCAAACCATATTGCCGCTGCTCGAAATCTCCGTTGCCATGCGCACGCCCGGCCTGGATCTCCTGCCCTTGTACGCCGTAATGCCTCAGCAAAGCCCGGTACACTGCAGTGAACTCGCGCAGATCCGTCAGATTATTCGCCGCCAGGCTCATCCGGTCCTACCAGTGCTCGCACGGGACACCCCACAATTCCCGGAGAGCGTTTTGCAAACCTTCGTTCAGGCTTTCGAAGCTGTCCGAATAGCACGTGCTGCCGGTTTCCCAGTTCGAACAGTCAATATGAAGTGATACACCAGGTGGCGGAAATGGCTGTCCGCCGACCGCAACCCAGCTCGCGACAATGCGTTAACTCGGATTCGCACAAGTGACCAAGCTGATGCTCCTGCGCGAAAAACATCTCCGGCGCCAGCGCTTAACGCGCCGTCGTAAGGTCCGAACCTGGTCGTCAGGGAAAAGGTCTGGAAAGATCCCTTGCAAATATTCGAACAACTTTGGCCTGCAGCGTCGGTTCGAGCAATAGCCCTGTCCTGTAACTCCGGCCAGACCTCTTAAAACGGATTCGGGCGCGTCTGCCACAGATGCTTCTGCTGCATGTCGCTCGGCAGCCGCCGATGGCGCACTTACTTTCGGGCGGTCTTCTCGTCCATTCCCCCCTCGCCCGCCGAGATTTCCAAAGACAACTTCTCGTGTCTCAAGCGCCAGAGCCGGTTTACCTGCTGATCGGTCGCCGTACAAGTCTTCTGACCTGTCGGGCTTACCCGCTGCGACTGCCGGTATTGTAATTGTCGCCAACAGGGAAATGTAATTGTCGTTGCATGTTCACGCCAAAGGGGCTATGGGGGCGAGCCCTCCAGATTACAACTCCGTATCGCTGTTTCATAGCCGTGCAGGTCTTATTCAAAAGTGCAGTACCGCCGATATGAGTACTGAGGTTCTTTGCTTTGCATAGCATTGATGAGGTCACGTCCCTGGTGTGTAAGGCCCGTACGCACCTTAACTTTGCCAAAGTTCGCACTCTCCTGCGCTTGGATATCACCGTTAACGCGGTTCTTTGCTTACTCCTGCCAGCAGTTTTGGTGTCAGCAGGACCTCAGCCCAATCTCCAAGATTTCGGGCAGGTAATGGTGAACGGGACGTCCCCGATAGTGACCCTCGTGTTCACTGGTATCGCTTCAACACCGAAGGTGTCTTTGCAATATGGCGCTGAGTTCGCAATTGGATCAGCAAGTTGTTCGGCTACAGGTACTTGCAATGTGACCGTCTCCTTTTCCCCAAAACATCCCGGCGCGCGCTGTGATGCTGTCCGATTGAGCGACGGTTCTGGAAACGTGTTACAGGTGGTAAATTTGCAGGGCTTGGGAATCGCACCGCAAAGCGCAATTTTGCCCGGTCTGATCGGCAGTGCAGTTGGGAATGGGATCTGGGGATATTTAGGCGATGGCGCATTAGCGAACGATGCCGAGTTGCGCTTGCCTCAAGCAATCGCGGTAGATCAAGTTGGCAACTTGTTTGTAGTAGATACGGGCAATAATGCGATCCGGAAGATCTCTGTTGATACCGGTATCATCACTACGGTTGCCGGCAACGGTACGTTCGGATACAGCGGCGACGGCGCTCCGGCAAGTGCCGCCGCTTTGGCGGCCCCGACAAGTGTCGCATTAGATGCTCAGGGAAATCTCTATATTGCGGATTTCGGCAACGGCAGAATCCGTGAAGTCGATGCTGTTTCAGGGGTGATAACGACACTTGCCGGAGGCGGATCTAACCCAGGTAATGACGGTCTAGGTGATGGCGCCCCAGCTATCGGAGCGAGCTTCTCCGGTCCAATTGCTGTTGCTTTAGACACACTCGGAAACGTGTATATTGCTGATGCGTTCAACAATCGTGTTCGGGAAATAAGCGCTGCAACGGGGATAATCAACATAGTTGCCGGCGGAGGCACTAACCTTGGTAACGATGGTGTAGGGGATGGTGGACCGGCTACGAGTGCCGAGCTATCTACACCGATGAACATTCTTTTGGATCAGAACGGTCGCTTATACATCGCTGATACTGGACACGATTGCGTACGTCTAGTAAATAATGGAACAATAACGGCGATTGCCGGGAACTTAATTCAGGGCTATGCGGGAGATAACGGGCCTGCAACGAGTGCGAACCTGAACGCTCCGAGTGGAATCGCATTAGATGCTGCAGGGAACGTCTATATTGCTGACACAAATAATTCGGCAATTCGTGAGCTAAATGCTGCTACTGGCATAATTACAACGATTACGGGTAACGGTACAGCGGGTTATAGCGGAGACGGCGGAGCGGCGACGACAGCCCAATTGAATTATCCCTCATCGATAACCGTGGATAGCGGGGGAGACTTGTACATTGCTGATACCGCTAATAATGCAATTAGGTACATAATCCAGTCACTTACGTTTGTCAACTTCCCCCAGACATATATCGGAGCAACAAGTTCTCAGATTATAGCAGTTGCTAACATCGGAAATCAGGCATTAAGCTTTAGTGCAATTTTGGTAAGCAATAGTTTTGGCCAATTGCCTTCCGGAGGTATAGACTGCTCTGCGTCATTAACAGTTGCTCCCGGGGCCACGTGTCAGCTTGCAGTCGTATTCGCACCCTTAGTGCCGGGCAATGTTACAGGGCGTGTTTCGTTCGTCGACAATTCGCTAAATTTGCCAGGCTCTTCCCAAAGTGCATTTCTAAATGGAAGTACCTCGCAGCAGGCTTCGGTAAGTCCGGGTAGCTTGGGATTTGGCAATCAGAATATCGGGACCGTCAGCCTTCCGCAGACTCTTACGATATGGAACCCCGGAAATGCAGTGTTAGCGCTGACGAACATTCTGATTGCAGGCCTGAATGCGAGCGATTTCGCTCAGATCAATACTTGCGGAAGCAGCGTAGCGGCTGGCGGGTTCTGCACGATCACGATTACATTCACGCCCACAGCGATCGGATCCCGATCTGCTTCGATCATTATCAACGGCGGAGCAGGGTTTTCTCAAACAGTCGCGATAGGCGGTTTCGGGGTTGGAGCCTCGATTGTATTGAATCCGTCCATTCTGTCATTCGGCATCGTAAGGACTGGTGCGCCGGGTCTGACCCAAGCCATCGCGATATCGAATTCAGGGTCCGCGGCTTTGGTGATAACAAGCATTTTGATTGAAGGAACAAATTCAGTTGACTTTAACGAACGTGATAACTGCGGATTGAGCTTACCGGCAGGTGGATCCTGTACAGTTGCTGTTTCCTTCAAGCCAACTGGGAGTGGAGCCCGTTCTGGTTCGCTTGCCATAAGCGATAATGCGCCGGGATCACCTCAAACCGTCGTCTTGACCGGATCTGGAGAGGCGCAAACTGCGACCGGTCAAGAGCCTGGTGACATACGCGTGATGGGAGATTTTGACGGAGATGGGAAACTGGACTACGCCGTGTGGCGACCCACGAATGGGACGTGGTACATAATGCTGAGCAGCAACCCGGCAATGCCTATCACGCAGCAATGGGGGTTGTCTGGCGACGTTCCGGTCCCGGGTGACTACGATGGTGACGGGAAGACCGATTACGCTGTCTGGAGACCGTCAAATGGGACTTGGTACGTGATTCCGAGTAGCAATCCAACAGCCCCGATAATCCGTCAATGCGGCCGCGCAGGTGACATGCCGGTACAGGGCGATTACGACGGCGATGGGAAGACGGACTATGCTGTCTGGCGACCGCTGAATGGAACCTGGTACATCATCCCCAGTAGCAACCCGAGTGGGCCAATCGCGCGGCAGTGGGGCCTTGCGGGTGATATTCCGGTTCCCGGTGACTATGACGGGGACGGAACGACTGATCTGGCAGTTTGGCGCACTACAACTGGCGTCTGGTATGTCATCCCGAGTCACGCCGGAGCGCCCTACGCGCAGCAATGGGGGCTGCCCGGCGATGTTCCGGTCCCAGGCGACTATGACGGCGATGGAAAGACCGACTTTGCAGTGTGGCGGACATCGAGTGGGCTGTCGTACATCCTGCCTAGCAGCGAGCCGGGGTCCTCCATTACCCAACAGTTACACCGTCCAACTGATTCTCTGGTCACAAACTTCGACATCCACGGGCTAGGAAAAGGTGCTTACGTTTCGGTAAGCGGCGATTTCGATGGAGACGGGCAGCTCGACTTCGCCGTATGGCGACCTTCAGATGGCACGTGGTTCATCATTCCTAGCACCAACCCAGCCGTACCAATAATAGAGCATTGGGGAGCTTCGGGCGATGTTCCGGTTGCGGGCGATTACGACGGTGATGGGAAAACCGATGTAGCAGTTTGGCGACCATCGGAGGGGAATTGGTATATCATCTTGAGTAGTACAAACACGCTCTACGTAGAGCACTTGGGTGTGCTCGGCGACATTCCAACGGAGGCGGATTATGATGGCGACGGAAAAACCGACCCCGCTATCTGGCGCCCTTCTAACGGCACCTGGTACATCCTGCCGAGCAGCAACCCAACCATCCCGGCAATACAACAATTTGGCCTACCCGGCGACGTTCCCGTAACCGGTGATTTTGATGCGGATGGCAAGGCTGACCTCGCGGTATGGCGGCCTTCGAACGGCACTTGGTACATGCTGCCGAGCAGTAACCCGACCACATCTGTGATACAACAATTTGGCCTTTCTGGGGACGTTCCCATATCCGCCGATTTTGACGGCCGCGGAAAGACAGATATTGCCATCTGGCGACCGTCAGCCGAGAGCTGGTTGGTGATGTTAACGGCCTCAGGTTCAGTTCTTCAACAGCAATGTGCGTTTCCTGGAACATCCGAGGTTTATGTTAACCAACGCTAAAGTTATTGACATTGATCGGATCCAAAAAGCAGCGGAGTGCTGAATTATTACTTTCCAACTCGGCGGTTTACTTCAGAACGGGGTGAGCATACGCCCCACGCAACCGCCGCTCTGGGGTGCACTGACCAGAGCTAGAGAACGCTGCGAACGCTGATACGGTTTTCATCGATGAGTATCTCACGTAGGTAGTTCGGAAACTGCCGCCCTGACGATCGCTTGGCATTCGGCTGTCCAGAACACTGTCTGGATCCTAGCTGTTCCGCGTTGTCCTCCAGGCGAATGCCGCTGGGATCCGCGCAAAGCTCGCCAGCTTACCAACCGCGTTTAGAGTACAATTTGTCGCGGCGATGATCGCAACACGCGGCTTGCGACCAGTGCCGAGTTCTCGACTACATCACCTCGGGCCGGGCTGCCTAAACAAGGGCAACAATATAGTTGACAACTCCGCAGACGCTCGATCGTTCGATTGAGGCATGGAACCGGACACGCTTCAGAAGGCGGTGCTTTACTTATCGAAATTCAAGCCGTGGCAGTACCTCGTACGCACCGCTGGCCGAATGGGCGTCACCTGTCCGCGTTGCGTAAGCGCGGATGTCCTGTTCCAGCCGAAATACAAGTGTCGGCAGTGGCAGGAAGCACGACCTGAGACAGTTCACATCAAAGACTGGCACGATCTTTGAAGACTCACCGCTCAGCCTATTGCGCTTCGCTCGCATCGCACTCTTTCGGCATCCACTCGGGATTGTCGATTAACATCAGAAACTCTGCCGTGCACGTCTTCACAGACCTTTCTGATATAGCCGTTACGCGTAGAGCGGTCACCTTTGCCGTTTGCTTCTTTCGTGCACTCGTACCACCCTCTTTCGTACGACCGTACCAGCGCTGGCCTTTGAAGTGGTACACACCCGTTTTTGTGTTCACGTGGAACAACCCTGTCGTTCGGGCAATACTTCTGGGCTTCGTTGTCCCTTTGGAAGCGATGCGCTTCGTGAGATTGAGATTGGACATACAGATTGCCGAAGAAAAACACCAGCAGCGCAAATAGAGAGACGAGGAGGCGCTTAAGGTCCCGGTGTGAAAGCATCAGCATTGATTCCCGAGGCTAGAGCTTTGTCGACTGCACAATTCACAAGATTTCCCCCAATTTCTTTATCTTATGCAATGTTTGGTGGCCGTGCTGCTTCTGCTTTGTTGCGGTGACCTGGGTCGACCCATGATGGCGCGAGTTTATGCGCGGCAGAGGGATTTGCGCTTCGGACGGCACTGGGCAGGTGTGTCACGCCTAATCCGGCAATATGACGGAAAGCTTGATGCTTGTGATCGCATGAAGCTCATTACGCGCTCTTCTGCATGGAACTGGTGCGATCTCATCTTGCACTTCTTCCGCCACCCGAGGATGAACAACGCAATGGAGGTCGATCCCAACCGATCGATGCTTTCCTTGCCGCAGGGCTGGCAGTGTTGACAACCGTGACCTTTGGATGTGTTTACCTGGTTGCTGCGCCAGCCATGCAAAGCCTGAAGAGCCTCTGAAATCACGCACCCCCGCTGCCGCCGCAAAAGGCCCACAGCCCGGCATTATACCCCGTGACGTTAAGAATCTGGGTGCCTGCCCGGTTTGCAAACGAAATTAAGTAGGAGGTGGCCGTCCTGATGTAGTTTTGTGAGATGCTTATCAGAGTTCTGAGCCTGCCGCCACGTCCCAAATGCTCGCGCGATGAACAGAAAAAGGGTGACACCAGGGCGTCTGGCTGACTGGTAGTAGCGGCTGATCGTTTGCCAGCGAGCTGCCTTGGGGCTTCCGCTATTCGAGTTGGATCCGGCGAAAGTAGGTTCAAGTGCTACCGCCAGGCTCGCCGTGGCCGGTGCTATCAGATAACGGTGCTGGGTTCGCTAGATGTGTGGCTTCATTTCTACATGTGAATTGCCGGCGCTCTCCTCGCAAAAAGGGTCGAGGTGAAAGCATGTACGTTTCGGCCCTTTCCGGAGAGAAGTCGCTTGAAGTTCTCGAATCGCGAAAAAACACGTCAGTTCGGCACTTCTCCAATGGCGATGTTTCCTCGGTCTTTAATAATCCTCTTTCTCGCCTCTCCGAGCTTCGAACAAACCGCCACTACGCTCAACCTCGCCACCCAGAGTCGGAACGCGGATTTTTCAAACTTTCCGTTTACTAGGCCTTTTGCAATAGGCCCGAGTATGCCCTCCCAATGTCAAGTTGGGCAGATGTTTTTCAACACCTCAGCGGCAGGAGGGGCTAACATTTTCGCTTGTTCGTCACAGAATACCTGGTCTGTTGTTGGCAACAGCTACACCCTCCCTCAAGCGACGGCAACGATTCTAGGGGGAGTTATCGTTCCGGGAGCTTCCGGGCTGAGCGTCTCCGGTGGCGGGGCACTTTCAGTTATTTGGGGTTCGGCACCCAACACCGCTGCGCAGGGGAACGATTCCCGAATCACCGGCGCGCTACAAGCAGTCAATAACCTCAGTGACCTTTCCAACCCTACTACCGCTGTACAGAATCTAAGACTCACAGGCACGAATCCGCTTCTGATTTCGGCTCCGACTGCGGGTAATGCGGGTACTGCGACCCGTTTAGCAGCTACGCCTACGGCTTGCACATCCGGTCAATATGCGACCGGGATCAACGCGTCCGGGAATGCCAGCTGTGCTCAGATCCAATATTCGCAGATCAGTGGCACACCCTCTTCCTATAACCTGCCAGCAGCGACGAACAGCACGCTTGGCGGTGTGATGATCGGCTCTGGGCTGACTGTTTCGTCGGGCATGCTTTCTGCTAACGTCGGCACGGGTCCGGGCACGCTTGCAGCTGGAAACGACCTTCGGCTTGCGGGCGCAGTACAAGCAGTCAATAACCTCAGTGACCTTTCCAACCCCACTACCGCTCTACAGAATCTAAAACTCACAGGGACGAATCCGCTTCTGATTTCGGCTCCGACTGCGGGTAATGCGGGTACTGCGACCCGTTTAGCAGCTACGCCTACGGCTTGCACATCCGGTCAATATGCGACCGGGATCAACGCGTCCGGGAATGCCAGCTGTGCTCAGATCCAATATTCGCAGATCAATGGTACACCCTCTTCCTATAATCTGCCAGCAGCGACGAACAGCACGCTTGGCGGTGTGATGATCGGCTCTGGGCTGGCTGTTTCGTCGGGCATGCTTTCTGCTAACGTCGGCACGGGTCCGGGCACGCTTGCAGCTGGAAACGACGTTCGCCTTGCAGGCGCGCTACAAGCATTCAATAACCTCAGTGAGCTTTCCAACCCCACTACCGCTCTGCAGAATCTAAAACTCACAGGCACAAACCCGGCCACTATCGCGTCTTCCACGACCGGAAACGCTAATACGGCCAACAGCCTTCACGGAAGCGGGGCACTGCAAATTTTGGGCGGAACTGGGTCCCCGCCTGCGCTTGACCCCGGGCAAACCGGCTGCTGGTACAGCTCCCTCGATAGCGCGTTTCGCTGCGCCGATACGGCTTCGCATCAATGGGCCATGATCGACAACGTGACACCCTCGAGCTCTTCGGCTCCCTGTACGCCCCCCGAGGCCGCTTACGACGGAACCTACATTTACGTCTGCACCGCGATCAATACGTGGAAACGTACACCTGCACTTTCTACGTTCTGATGTTGAGTTCGTTTTTCCTCTGCCGAAAGAAGAGTTTCGTCTTGCTTGCAACCCTTGTTTTAGCCAAATGCAGATCTTATCGTGTCCCTGTGGTTCTGTTCACCCGCATAACTCATTAAATGCTTAACTTTTCTCTCGAATATCCACTTTGTCCGATGCCCGTCCACCATGCGCTTTGCCCTCGACAATCATCGACGGCATAGGAAAGGGGATTGGCCGTCGTTGATTCTGCGCATTTACGCCTGCTGTCGTTGTCGAGTGCGCACATTCAGCACGACAGCCCCAAAGCATGTTGAGTCCGGTAAAGCGCTGGCGTGGTCCCCCGGGGCTCAAGGTTAATCTTATAGTAACCGCGATCGTTCGACGATCAGCTCGGCATGCGATCGGGCGACGTCCGCCACGGCGCGCAGCATCCGTCATATGAATTGCGACTCCCGACATCTTTCAAACCGCGGGCAGGATCTCTTTGTATTCACAATTGATCAGGAATACAGCAGTAGCATTGCTGCAACTCCCAGTGCCGACTCCTCGCCTGCGCTCATTTTGACTGGCGGTCGTTCCCGCTAATTCTGAAGAACTCACGCTTCCTGCCCATCAACGCCGAGAGACCGCCCACACCGGACAGTGAATCACAGCAAAGAAGATCGCAATATTGCCGTTGATGTGAGGTCCGACTCTCCTTTCTGGGGCGCGCGTGATAGCTCGCTCCGAAATCTTCAAAAGAACAGATCGGCATCCCTGCATGCAAATCAAATGTAGACTCAATGTTGGATTGTTTTCCCGTCATTGTTTCGGCTACCGGAATTGGAGAGTGTTATGTCGCGACACGAATTCACCAGAGTGCTTACTTGGCGAGACTTCAAAGTAGTTCCTAAATCGCCAGACGGCCGATTCGATGCTTGTACCTTCATTCGCTTTTCATACAAGCTGCAAATCAAACCAAATGAAAAAGGTGCTTTTTCTACGAGTCACGTGAGTGTGACCATAATGATCGACCATCACCGAAGTTGGGTTGTCAAGGGCAAGCAAACAGACGATCTACTTAAACACGAACAGGCGCACTATAAAATTGCAGCCGTCGCAGGCCGAACTCTCGAAACGAAGCTAGCGGCGTTAAGCGCGGGTAAGGCAGACGATCTCAAATCGTCGGTTCGGGATCTCTTTGATGAAATTGCCGGGCAGGCGACCGCAGATGGACGTGTTATCTCACCGGGTATCGTCGGAGATGTCCAGACACGATATGACGAAGACGCAGTGTGCGGCACTGATCACAGCCGAAATGCTGCGAATCAGGCGATTTGGCAACAGAGGATCACTAGCGCCTTTTTCGCTAAGTCCGCTGAGATATCCCGCCTAAATTCGTGTCCTCGTTTAAGTGCCCCAACGGCTGCTGACCCTGGCGAGATTCGGGGACAGTAGTCGTGTTGATGTTGTGAATACAGGTACCAGTTGCACGCGGGGTCGTTTGGATCGAGGGCGCCGAACTCTATTTCGGCAGGACTCCCGTGAAAAAGAATGCGATCACCGTTGCGAATCTCTTGCCCGGTTTTGATATTTGAAACATCTTAAGCCAGCAAAGCACAATGTTCACTCATGAAGGCGGACCGCTGACGCAGGATTGGGTAGCGGGAACCCAGCACACGACCTAACCAACTCTCACACACGGTCGTCGCTCAATCGAACGGACGATTCAGTTCAGCGCAGGATTGCGGCGAGTACTTCGCGACGCCAGTGGTGATACGTTCCTCATTTGCTGCGCTTAAGCGAGAGCGAAGAACCATTCAACCGTGTTAGTTGTCACCTACACAAATCTAGGGGGAAAAGCGAAACAATACACCAAAATCGATGCCGCTTACGTGACATTCTGCCCGCAGAAATGGAGCAGGGAGCCTGTACGACGCCGTCGGTCGTGCTGTGAACCGTTTGCCGCGTTTCAGACATTCTGCGAAAAAAGCGAATCAAAGAACTCCTCGGACTCGCCGGTCCGTGAAGAGCGAGAGAGCAATTTACACCTCCGGTGCATCAGCGCTCGTAGCATTCGGGGGACACCGTCTCTGGTGATTTCCCCTCGCGTCACTGCCCGTTCCGTGTAGGCCGGTGACCTTCGGCGTCCGCTTTTTTCTTGCACTCATATGCACCCTCCTTCGTGCGCCCGTACCAGCGCTGCCCCTTCAAGTGATAAACACCCGTTCTCGTATTCACCCAAAGAACCGTGTCAATAGGACGGTACTTTTACGCCTTGGCTTCTGTGTCGAACCGGTGAGCATCATGACTTTGAGATTGCGCATAGGGACTCGTGAGGAGTATCACCAACAAGGCAAGTAGAAACAGAAGGCGTATGAAGGTTGGCTTTGCGCACCCCGACATTCGAGTTGATCTTACCGAAAGCCAGTCAGCATTAGGAGTGATCTGATCTAAAGCAAAGATCCATTCAGCCGAATGGAGCGATAGGGCTAATCTACTCCGTTGCCCCGCCGCTCTAAAGCATTCCGGCAATTCGACGGATTGGAATAGTAGCGTGCGTCCAAGGGGCAGCGATTCGGAACCCATCGCACCCGCAAAACCACACAGGCCCGTTGTCGGGAACCCAACGCATCGGCTTACGGGTGCGCCATCAAACCAGAAGGTCTGGCCGCAAGCGAGTAAACTCTCTCACGACTTTGGGAACATCGCTGTTAATGAATTCCCGCGAGACGTGATCTCGTGGGAGTAATTCCAGATCAAGATACGAGATGTACTCCTCAGCGGCTTTCCAGCGCATAATTGAAGCCTCCATCCACTCTCGATTCAGATCGAATTGGATACTTGGCTCGCCTCGCGACATTGTTCTAGCTGGACTCATGAAGGGCGTGTCTCCTCTGACAATTGACAGTCTTACCGAGCTGCAAAAGGTCTCGATAGTTAGGGTACAGGAAAGACCCTAAGCGCACGCCTCGCTCGGCGAATAGCGGGCGAAGGTGATACACCCACTTTCGTGGCATTCTGTCGAGTGAGCTACCGCGACATTGACGGAATTGAGCACACGGCAGAAGTGGAAGCAGAGAGCCTGTATGGGCGCCGTAGCTCGTGCTGTTCCGGCGAGATGATGGCTGGGCAATGGACCCACCCGGTTCACCGTGCCAACTTTGCGTGAAGATGCTGAAGGATGCGCCTATTACGTACAGCGTGCCGCTTAAGAAAGTGGTCGAATTTGCGCTTCACGGCACTCACTTTTTATCGCGCGGAGTTGCACTTTCAATTCCAATGAGATCCTCGCTCGCGCTCTTTACTTACCTCCTATCGAAAGACCCTCTTTTCATGTCAACCGAATTTCGCTTAAGGCATCGGTGAGTTGAGCAGACGACCGGACTAGCGTTCGCACCATTCGGGGAGACCGTCTCTTGTGATCCCGCACCCGCACTGTATCGCCTCTCTATCATTGGCCTTCCGACATTGAGGGCAGCACCAATAAGCCCCAATCCAGATACGCTGTTGAGGTTCGTAGAGTGACGCTGCCATCATCCGAACGTATGCTCGGCTGAGTTCTGTTCCGTCCTCAGCTTTGGCCACATAAGAACCGTGAAAGAGTGGCGTAAACCATCTCTTGAAGGAGTTTCTTGCGAACTATTGTCAGGTACTAGGCGGGTCGTTAAAACCAGGGAAACGCTAATGATGGGCTCTTACTCACGGCATGGATTGCGACCTACTCCGGCCTCACTGGACGCACAAGGCATGCGGCGGAACAATCTGTGAATCTGACGAAGCATTTAAGTGTGCGAAGTGTGAAAGGTGGGAAAAGGACTCGGGGCTCCAAGCCACAGCCGATACGTCATGGCTTCTCGTCATTGGTGAGGTGTACTGGCTGCGCATACCGTGTCTGAACATCGCCGTGCTCATCCTGGAATTGAAGTAGCTTACACGTGGGGCAAACCCAAAGTGTCGGACTCAGTTCTTCCATTGTGCTCCCACATTTCGAGCAGGTACGCTGCATAGCTTGAGGTTAACAACGGGGGTTGGCGATCTTAGGACTGATCTGATCTAAAGAAAACCATCGTTCAGCCGATAGTGCGATACCGCAATTTCTCTATGCGGGAGGCTCAAAGACCGCACTGCCGCCATGAAGTGACTAAGGCGAACAAATAGAGAAGATGATACACTCGCTTTGTGGCATTCTGTCGCGTGTCCTACCGCGATACTGAAGGAATTGATCACACGGTAGAAGTCGAAGGCGAGAGCCTGTACGAAGCTGTTGCGCGCGCTGTGAGCCGCTTTCGCAGAGATGAGATATGCATGGACCCACCCGGCTCAGCGTGCCAACTCCGCGTGAAGATGCTGAAGGATGCGCCTATCGCGTACAGCGTCCCACTTAAGAAAGTTATCGATTTTGCGCTTCACGGCACGGCCAAGGCTCCTTCGGACATTCTGCGAAAGAAGCGAATTAAAGAGCTGCTCGGGCTCGCCGATTCGTAACAAAACGGGGATGTACCCAGAATGGAGGACTGAATAAATTCGTTCGATAATGGTTCGAAAATATGTATCCAGAAGCCAAGCATGTCATCGCGGTTGCTGTCGCCCTCACATTTACGAGACAGATCGAGAGTCAGAAAGCCGCAACAAACAACCATGCACTTATCGAGATAACGGCACGCGCAATTGCCGAATATCGGCTTCCTCTCCCTGGTGCCGTGAAAGAGAGAGACATCCGGGACGGCCTCTGGTTCAACAGCCTTCCTGAGAACAAGAAAACTGAAATGTTCGGTGAAAAGGAGTGCTTTACCCCATATGGCTGGATTATCTGCGGGAGTTTGAAGCACCGATTAGGAGAGCTATACACAGACAAAGCTAACCTCCGCATTCCCTATGACGAAGCTTTGTATATCGTGATGCAGCAAGAGAAAGGCGCGCCACAAACAGACGTGAAATTGGAAATCATGGGTGCGCGACTTACGATGCAGGAATACTACGCACTGCTCGACAAACCGAGCCCGTATGTCACATATGACTCACTGAGCGCGCTGAGAGATGACATTGACTATAACGCGTTGAAGCGAGACCGCATCGTCAAACGCCTGGACATGCCGGACTTGGTGTCAATCACGATAAAGGGCGCTAAGGTTTATTCGGTTACGAAGAACCCGAAATGGCCAGGGGTAATTGTGATGACGTATGAAAAAGCAGGAGGCGAACTGCTGTTCGGGGTTGTGTACGTGAGCAGCGATGACCTGAAAGACGAGAAGACCTTCGACTTTATCGAAAACCTTAAAAAGGATGATGCAGTACGAATCATAGGCTCTGCCTACGCCGTTGAGAGTAGGAGGGGAGACCGCACGCCCAGTGAAGCAATAAGGATATCGGCCTGCGTTTATCGGGTGGCCCCCGCTCGTTAAACTCAGAGGGGTTCCGCGCTGCCCGGAATTCTTCACCGTCTCGGGCTTCTCTTTGGCTAAGATGTCATTGGAACACTCAGCCACGGGGGAAAACTGATGCCCTTGGGTCGCAATTGTCGCGAACCCTTAAAGTTTGCGTTGGAATTGAATCGTTTCGTTCTACCCAGGAGCGTACCTCCCCGTTTTCGTATCAATGCTAATGGTCACATAGTTGAAACGCTGAGAGACCTGTTTGATCGCGATCCTGGAACAGTGTTTTACACTCAGCAGCTCAAAATCCTTCTAGAAGAACGGTTCACCTACCGTGAAACTGCTGAAGCTCTGCGCGATCTCGTACGTACGCATGAAATCACACCCATAGAGCGCCAGTCCGCAAATGTCAGCTTCTACAGGCATCGACGGAATCGAAGCTATGTCGCTAACGTGCAACGGGCAATTCAAACTCTGTCCAAAATGAGTAACGATAACTTTTGCTGGTTCTTGGGGCGAACGGGGCAGAAGGTGGCCGAAGCTGCACTTACAGAGCTGGACTTCTCAGTTGTGGGCACCGAAACGAGATCATACCGGCTTAGGACTTGCTCGACAACAAGGGCAGATCTAGATCTTATAGTGGAGCGGCACAGCGTCGGGTATGGAGTCGAAGTCAAAAACCGCTTGGATCACATCGATCTCTGCGATCTTAAGACGAAGCTGATGGTCTCCGATTCTTTAGGACTATTGCCAATAGTCGTCTTGCGATCCGCTCCATCGACGCACCTCAACATGGTTCGAGCAAGAGGCGGTGTTGCCGTTGAACTCGGAAGCCAAGTGTATTCGAGTCTGGATCGACAATTTGCTGGAGAGGTGAGAGAGCGATTCGGTCTGCCCATTATCGACATTGAAGAGGCCGTTCCGCCTTTAGTACACCACCTCCGAACGGTGCTGATCTTAAGGTACAAGACAAGCCACTGTCTGATCAGAGGCTTACAGCCAAGTCTTCGCAGATTTTTCCTTTCACGGGCCAATCACTCCTGAGCTTCTCAGCTTTCGGTTTACAGGCCAATGGCAATCCTGATTCCCGCTTAACCTTTCTGCATTGGAACGGAAAGTTCCACAACTTTATACAAGGAAATAACCATAGATGACTCAACTTTCAAATTCAGACCAACTCCTGACCGAAAAAGAAGTTGCGGCGATGCTTAGGATCAGCATCCCAACTGTCCGTAGATGGAGAATGCTCGGCCAACCTCCTGCATTCCGCAAGTTGTCGGGCGCGGTTAGATATTCCGCTTCAGACATTGCCGAATTTCTGGAGAGCGCAAAAAAAAACTAAGCAGAGGGAAGAAGCCGTGAAGATGACCCTCTATCGAATCGATCCGCACGGCTCCTCAAGAAAACGAAATGTTCAATACACTATACCGAAACAATCCCCATCACGGTAGCCCGTTGACTTTTGCCGTGACATTCACCCTCGCTCACTTTAATAACGGAGGTGCGCGATGAACAACATTAATTCCATTTCTCCTGACATGCCGTTCGACGGGAATATCATGCACAGCACGTTGAAGAAACTGCTGAGCTTGACGCCTCCCGAGAAGGAACCAGCAGAGCGGAGTTGTATCAACGAAGCCCCTGGAGAACTCGAATCTCACTCGGACAAGTCGAAACCGATAGCGAATGAGGTTGAGCCGCTCGCTCCAGAAGCGTTGTATGGCCTCGCAGGCGATTTCGTACGAATTGTAGAACCCCATACGGAGGCTGATCCAGCCGCCTTACTTGGATCGTTTTTGATCGCTTCAGGCAACTACTTTGCACGTAACACGTACTACCTAGCGGATGGCTCTAAGCATTATCCGAACGAATTCCTGGTCGTCGTTGGCAATTCATCGAAAGGCCGCAAGGGAACGAGCTGGAACCACGTCCGGCGCGTTCTTGAGATTGCACACGCCGTCTACGCCAAGAACAATATCAGCAGCGGACTGTCTTCTGGTGAAGGCGTGATCTGGGCGGTTCGGGACGAGCCTGTCGAGCAGCAATCAATCAGGCATGAGGAACAAGTCGCCGGATACGAAGGAGTCGTGACGGACGCAGGTGTGAGTGACAAGCGCCTGCTTGTAGTAGAGAGCGAATTTTGCCGAGTGCTTAAGGCGATGCGCCGGGATACAAATACGCTTTCAGCCGTGATTCGTGACGCATGGGACCAAGGCGATCTCAACATTCTCACGAAGAACAATTCCGTACATGCCTCTGACGCACATATTTCAATCTTGGCCCACATTACAGCGGACGAACTCAGACGCAATCTCACAGATACGGAAACCGGAAATGGATTCGCAAACCGCTTCCTCTGGTTCTTCGCGAAGCGCTCGAAACCTCTCCCTTTCGGTGGAGCATTAGCGGATGACGCTCTTCATACAATCGCTGAACGTCTGCAAAGTGCTGCGAAAGCCTCAGCCTCCGTTGAGCGACTCAATTTCGACGATCATGCCGCACGGGAGTGGGAGCGAGTGTATCCAGCATTGTCGGAAGGTAGTCGGGGACTTTTGGGAGCGATCACGTCTCGTAGCGAAGCACATGCAGTTCGTATCGCTTTGATCTATGCGCTCCTAGATGCGTCTAAGGCCATATCCATTTATCACCTCCGTGCCGCACTTGCCGTAATCGACTACTCCAATAGATCGGCTCTCAATATCTTCGGAGGCCAGCTTGGGGATAGCACAGCAGATGAAATCATGCGCGTACTCACGGAAAGCGGAGACGCTGGCCTAACCCGCAATGATCTCTACCAGCACTTTGGAAGGAACAAAGCTAGCAGTGATATCCAAAGAGCACTCAATCTGTTATTACGGGAAGAACTCGCTCGAATGGAAAGGGAACCGAGCGGCGGCGGGAAACCTGCTGAACGCTGGTACGCGATACGTGCAAAGTCCGCACATTCAGGACTCGGCAGCGCTTTCAATAAAACATAAGTCAAGGGCTGTTCGATTACAGAATGCCGGAGCCGCTTATGGGCGCGGTTCTGGCATACCAAACGCGATTTCAAGCGACGATTTCTGAGCGCTGAAACGCTCTCAACCGCTTTTTCGGATGACACTCAACCCTTGACCGTTCCCGGTCAAGGCTTTTCAATGTGACTGGCCGAAACCGCCCGCTTTCGTCTGAGGTTCATGAGCAACAGACACCGCCGGACTCTGCAAACAGCTTGAGCGCGAACGGATGCTTTCTCTCTAGATTGGAGCAGTTTCCACTTGAAATAATAACCAAAGCAGTTTAGGATATTAATATGCGGCAAGCTGATATTCGCGAGTTCACTAGCTGGCTCGGAAAGCGGTCTTATAAGGCCCGTCTGGAACGGCTGGGACTGGAACAGATTCAGGCCATAGCGCGGGAGAACGGGAAGCTTGGCGGCCGGCCTAAGAGTAGCGGAAAGAAGCAAGTAAAGAAAGGTGGGAAGTGATGGCTGTATATCGTCCGAAGAGAAACGGAACGGCATCTAAGTTCTACGTCTGCGAGTTCGTTCTACACGGTAAACGAATCCAGGAATCGACGGGTGCAACCGGCAAAACGGTTGCTAGGGAGTATGAGAAGAGACGCCGCATGGAATTGGAGCGGGCTGCTGCGGGATTGCCAACAGATGAGAAGGCCCCTCGGCTTCGCACGGTAAATGAGGCGGTGAATGCTTACCTGAAAGGCTATAGCCTCAACCATCGGCCCAAGTCCGTCATCTTTGCCACTCAGAGGCTGAGGCAAATAACACGGCTCTTGGGTAGCGTACTGCTCTCGGATCTCACAGAAGATCGTGTCCGGCAATACATTCGTCAACGTCAAGGTGACACTGCGAGTGGTCGAACGATCAACATGGAGCTTGGTGAACTATCCCGTGCGATTGGCCATACTTGGGTTGAGTTGTGGCCGAAGATAAAGAAGCTGGAGGAGCGGAAAGATATCGGGCGGGCACTTGCTTCAACGGAACAGCAGGATTTACTACGCGGTCTCGAAACGAGTCAGTCTCAACTTCTTCGCACGCTTGTTCCTGTGCTTCTGCTCACCGGAATGCGCTCAGGTGAGGCCATGAGCCTGCGTTGGGCCCAGATAGATTTAATCGCACGTACGATCACTGTAGGACGTGCCAAGACTTCGAGTGGAACGGGGCGAGTGATTCCAATGAATCACGAATTGGCCCACGTTTTTGGGGCTCACCGAGCCTGGTTCGCGAATCGGTTTGGTAAACCGATGCCTGACCAGTGCGTCTTTCCTTGGGGATCACCTGAACCGTCTGATCCGACTCGGCATGTTATGGAGTTGAAGCGTTCATGGACCGAGCTGCGAAAGCGATCAGGCGTTTCGTGTCGATTACACGACCTGCGGCACACCTTCGCTACAGCGCTGGCTGAGGGCGGAGCCTCGGAGAGTACGATGCTTGCACTCCTCGGGCACATGAGCAGGGCAATGCTGGAGCGCTATTCGCACATCAGAATGGCAGCAAAGCGAGATGCGGTTGCAGCGATCACGCTTCGCCCATTGACTGCGATTTCAGAGGTAGTCCCTGTGAAAGTCCCTGTACCTGAGCGCTTAGTTCAGATTCAATGAGCGCAAGTGTCTGAGGTTACTGGAGCCACCCGCCGGGATCGAACCGGCGACCTGCTGATTACGAAACCATACGTGTCAAGTCCCATCTGTAAATTTTTTTCTCAAAATCCTGTGTTTTCAGTCCGGTTATGGGCTCATTGAGACGGAGGAGAACACCTGAAGACAGACGAGATTCGGACTCCTTGCTGACAAAACGGCTGACAACGATCGCGAGTGCGGGGTCGCATTCGAGTCCGGCTCCATCGGTCGGAGTGCCAGTTCCCAAGCTTGACACGGGGGCTCGCCTGCTCCCCCATCCTTAAACTGGCGGGCCGCCGCTGGGGCTCCTGCTTAACCAACTGATTGAAGCCTTCGGTCTCGCGCGAACCTCAAATTGGAGGGATGCCCCTCACGCCTGCTCGGATTGAAAACGATACAAATGCCCGGTGGCAGGTCACGATCCAATACCGCGCTCTTCCACAATCAGTGCGCAAGCAGGCGTAGGCTAGATTTTCGATTATGGACAGGGACGGCCTCCCTTAATTGTGTTGAAATGTAAGCCTGGTGGGTTATCCACGTTTATCTGATTAGGGGAGTTTTTGCCGTTATTGTCCTTCAAGAAGGTCAAAAACCGTTATCAGCTCAAAGAGAAGCTGGGTACGGGCGGGATGGGCATCGTGTACCGCGCGCGCGACGTTGTCATCAACGCGGATATCGCGCTGAAAACACTGGCCGATACTGCGGATCCCACGGCGTTGCGCATGTTCCGCGAGGAATGTGACAAACTGGCGAAAATCGTTCATCCCAATGTTGTGGAAATCCGCGATGTCGGCGAAATCGAGGAAGATGGCGTACGAAAGCCTTATCTCGTTATGCCATTTCTTCGCGGCAGAACTTTGGACAGCCTCCTCCTCGACTCGCCCGGTGGACTCGCTCTGGAGCGTGCGCTGGAAATTCTGGTCCAGGCTTCCCGAGGGCTCCAGGCCACTCACGATGCCGGTCTCATCCACCGCGATGTCAAGCCAAGCAACATCTTTGTTCTTGAAGACGATTCCGTTAAGCTGATCGATTTCGGCGTGGCCCATTATGCCGAGAGTCTGTTAACCCTCACCCGCAAAGGAACGCTAATGTACATGGCGCCGGAGCAGGTGACGATGCGCGGCATCTCTCCGCTATCGGATATCTTTTCACTCGGCGTGGTTGCGTATGAGACGCTCACCGGTCGCAGACCCTTCGAAGGCAGAACGGAAAAGGAGTTGGTTGACACTATTGTGCACCGCAATCCTCCTCCTGCATCACGCTTCAATTCGCACCTTAATACTGCCGTAAACCAGATTCTCCAGAAGGCACTCGCAAAGCTTCCCGAGTACCGTTTTCAATCGGCGCGCGAGTTTGGCGAGATGCTTCACAAAGTAGGGCTCAATCAGCCGATCGCCATTTTTGATCCAGAGCGAATCGAGGCGCGTATCGAGCAGGCGCGAGCCGGCCTAGCCCGGGGCGATCTGGATTTGGCGGGTGACATCCTCAACCAGCTCGAGTTACAAGGCTGCCTGGACGAACGGGTTGCGGAGGTCCAGACGGATTTTGAGCGCATCCGAGATCAACGATTGGTTTCTTCGTTGTTGGCCGGTGCACGCTTACGAATCGAGGCAGAGGAATACTCGCTTGCTGCTAGGAAAGTCGAAGAAGCTTTACGATTGGACCCGCAGAATTCCGATGCGGCCACCCTGCACCAGGAAATCGAACATCGCCGCACCGAACGCGAGGTTGCCGAGCGCTTGGCGACGGCGCGCGGGTTCCTTGGGAATCGCGAGTTTAGCCGCGCAAAGGACCTGGTTGAGCAAGCGCTGGAAATCTGCCCCAATGAGCCTGCGGCGCTCGAGCTCCGCTCCAGCATCCAGCAAGGTCAGCAGGAGTACATTGCTGTTCTGGGCGAAAAACGCCGCGCGGCGCGCCGAGCCGAGCAGGCGATGAATGATTGCGATCCCGCAAGAGCCTTGCCTGCGATTCAGCGGGCGCTCGATCTGGATCGCCAAGCGCCAGAGCCTGGCGATACAGCATCGGATCTCCTGAATCTTTGCAGCCGGATTGGTTCTGCTTTGCAGGATGCGCAACAATCGATCGAACGCGCTCGCGAATTGTATCGGTCAGGTGATTTGAATGCAGCTGTCACCTGCTGCGATGAGGCCCTGGGCCGCTTACCGGAACACATCGGTCTGCGCACATTGAAGCTGGAGATCGAAGATGCACAACGGGAGCGCGTTGCTCATCTGATCGCCGCAACCGAGCACGAGGTCGAGGCGGAACGGGACCTGGATCGCCGCACCGAGCTTCTGAAATCGGCGTCCGAGCGCTTCCCTCAGGTTGAGCACTTCGTCTCCAGCTACCGCGCAGCATGCCAAAAACGCGACTTCGCCGAGTCGCTTGCTGCTAAGGCCCGCGCGGCGGAACGGGAAAACCGCCTGGCCGAAGCGCTCGAGGAATGGAACCTCGTGCGCTCAATTCACCCGGCCTATCCAGGCCTCGATTCCGAGATCGCGCGTCTTGAACAGCGGAAGGACTTGCAAGCCGATTACGAGCGCGGTCACGATCTCCTTTCTCAAATCAGAGCTGCAATTGACGCCGGCGAATTCGCCGGCGCCGTCCATCTCCTTCACACCGCAGCTCCCGGATTCGAAGGCGATTCTGAATTCCTCAGGTTGCGTGCAGCCGCTGAAGACGGCCGCGAACGTGAGAGGCTGGCGGGATATCTTATGGATGTGGCGGCGCAACTGGCGAAGGATCGCCGCTACGATGATGCGCTGAGCAAGCTAGATGAAGCCGGTACTCTGAACGTACGCGCCAAGGAAATCGCTACAGCGCGGCATTACATCGTTATCGAGCAGGCCCAATCTCTTTTCGACACCGACCCGCACCGCGCAGAAGCGCTCTTAAAACAGGCGCTCGAGCTTGCTCCTGGAAAGGGTGCACCGTACAAGCTGCTCGAACTCCTCCAGGAGCGCAGCCGCCGCGAACGCCTCCGCGAAGCTACCGATCAGATAAGCCAGCTCGAGACCACTCAGGATTTCGACGCCGCTCTGCGGGTTGCCGAAAAAGCTCTGGCCGAAAATCCCGAAGACCCTGAACTTACGCAAACGACAGCGCGTCTCAGGCGGCGCGAAGGGCGGCGAGTGCAACCCGCCGGCACACCAAGCGCCGGGGCATCACATGCGGTTGACACCCGCCTTGGCCGAGCATCTCTCCATGCTGCCTGGGAAAAAGCACTTGCGCTGGCTCGTCGCTCTCCCGCCAACTCGGGCCATGTTGGCGAACGGTCGATGGCTTCATCGTCCCCACAGCATGAAAGCACTAAGGGAGGCGGTATCGCTTCCGCCGAAAAGACTCCCTCCGACCAGGGCGCGCCACCATCGACCCTTCCGGTGGAACGCAGGCCCGTTTTTGCCGACTCTTCGCGACTGTCTCTTACAAAGGCCGCTCTCTTTGCTTTGGTCGGTGGTACCGTTGCCGCCGCAATCCTTCTGGCCCTGCTGCTACCGCGCCACAGTTCTCATGTCACTTTTGCGCCGCACACCACAGCCGTTATGCCGAACGCCGCAATAATGGCGAATTTGCCTCTCCACCTTGTCCCCGCCGAAGCGCAGGTGACTGTTGATGGATCCCCGGGGTCGGTTCGCGATGAAATGCTTACTGTTCAACCCGGAACACACCTCATCGAGGCTCGTTCTCCCGGCTACAAGCCGTTCAGCCGGTCGGTCGAGATTGCCTCTGTGAATAACGCCCCTCTGGAAATCACGCTTGTGCCGGTTCCGCTGCCTCCGGCACTTCACATCGAAACAGATCTTCAGGCGGGCACGGTGGTGATAGACGGTAAACGTGCTGCAAACCTGGAAGGTGGCCAGTTCGCTCAAGAAGCGCAGGAGGGATCACATACGATCGTCGTTTTGGCGCCCAGCGGCGGCCGCTATTCCTTTGCGTTCACTCTCGGAAAGGACCCCGTTTGGAGCATCGGCGCGCCCAAATCATCAGCCTACGGGACGCCTGTTTTGGCAGCTCTTGCAGGCACGGGTGCTCGCATCGTCTGTGGGCGCGCTGGGCTCGCCTTTGAATTGGACGGCAGCCCGCCGATGGCCTGCACGGCAGCCGGCAAGACTCTTCCGCCGCTTTCTGACGGGAATCACACGTTGACGCTTCTGGTTGGGCCACGCACCGTCGCCGTGCACACTCTCAGCTATCAAGGCGCTCCCGTACTGACCGCTCTGATAACGACGGGAGCGCAATTCGGTGGCTTGGCTGTTCAGGGAACCGAGGATACCTTTGATGTGTCTGTGAATGGTTATACTTCCAAACGACCCGCTCAGGAAGGCCGTTGGCGGCGGCTGCTCAAGCCCGGAGATTACACGATCGCGATCAGCAAACCGGGCTTCCGAGCGAATCCTCCCACGGTGAATGTCTCTATCGCCCCAGGGGCAGATACGCTCGAACAGGTGTCTTTCACGCCTGTCCCCGTGAATGCACGCCTGCGCCTGCAATCACAACCCGGAGCGGAGATAGCCGTAAACGGCAAGCCCGCCGGCACCGTGCCGGAGAGTGGAATCCTTGATCTTCTTCAGCTTCCCGTCGGGTCCGCGGAACTTCACGTCCATCACAAAGGCTTTGCTGACGTACACCAGACGATCAGCCTTAGGAATGGCGACAACCAACGCACGATCCTCTTGCAGGAACTGAAGGGGAAGATAACCTGGAGCGTTGACCCGCCGAACGCGCAACTCACTTATTCCACGCCCGGAACCCCCGTTCGCCACCCGCTGACGGGTGCCTCAATCGAACTTCCAGCCGGGACTTACGATTTTGAAGCCTCCGCGCCCGGCCGCCTATCGGCCGCCTCGGTCATTACCGTCGCTCCGGGGGAGGCCAAAAACCTTTGGCTGCGGCTCGATTCAGCGCACCCCGTTTCCCGCCCTCTGGATATTTGGCCGGGGTGGGAATTGCAAAGCGGCTGGTTCGTGCGCGAGAAGCCCGGCCCTATTTTCTACACTCTGCCCGAACATGCTTCACGTGTCGCCTTCTCAGCGCAATGGGAGCGCCAGAAAACGCTCGTGCACTGGTTCGGCGGCTCGCTAAACCTCGTGTTCCGTACCTCCGATGCTGCCCGCTCGGTTACTTTCCGCATCACGGAACATGGGGTCTCCTGGAACGCGACCGTGCCGGGTAAGCGCGAGGAAGGCAAATTCCCATTGAATCTCAGTAAGAATTCCGAAAGAATTCGAGCCGAGATCCGCCCAACCGGCATTATCCTCACCATCAATGGCACTGCTGTAGCGGCTATTGGGCCGGATTTGTATTCGGAATCTAAACCTCTTCAGTTCGGGTTCATTATCGAACAGGATCAAATAGTCCGCTTAACGGGCATTCGCATCGCAACGCAAGCGCCCGCTCCGAATTAGACCCCGCTTCGCTTCAGCTCGTAACATAATAGAGGATCAAAGCCAAGCTTCCGATCGCCGCGGCAATCACGATCATCTCCCAAAGTGTAAATGATTCGCTCCAGGGGAAAGGTGCCTTTTCCGGCTGCGTAGAAACTACAGACCGTTCGCGACGGTGGACCGCGGAGATGGAAGGCGGTCTTTCCAGTTCAATCTCATAACCAGGGACGGAAATGACGTCGCCTTCAGTCAGTTTTCGCGGCTTCTTTTGCGGCACGGGCTTTCCGTTTACGATTGTGCCGTTGCTGCTCAAATTCTGAACGCAAATTTCGCCATTGCGGGAAAAAAGAGCAAAATGCTCGCGCGAGATCTCGGAACCGGTGAGATTAATGGGACTGGCAATACTGCGTCCGAAAACCAGCCGTTGCGCCAGATCGCACGTAATTGTGTAAGATCCAGGATCGCTTTGCTTTCTAATTATTAGGTCTATTTGCACCTATACCGAAGTTATCAATGGCTGCGGCAATGTAGGCGGGACACGTGAAGCGAGGCTGAGCCGCACGCGCCAGCAAGCGATAGAACTAATTCGCGGCTTGACGCTAGGCCAAAGACAAGAGCCGCTGCAATACGGCGGCGCGCATCATCGGATCGCTGCGCAGCCACGCCGCAACCCGTTCGCGATCTGGAGTACACATGCCGCCAAACTCTTTTTCCATCAAATCCTGAACGGCTCGATCGATAGCGGCATTGGCCTTAACAGGATCAGCCAAGTCTTGCTTGCTGATCCCCTGAGCAGCGGCAGGAGGGCATGCAAGCGGCTGCGTCTTAGAAGCGAGCGTATCAACAAAAGCCTTCCCTGTTTGCGAGGGAGTTGTTGGAGAGTCTATTTGCCGCTGGAAATCCGGCGAATCGGGATTGATTTTCATATTTGCCGATCCTGTACTGCAATTCACGCGCTGGCAGAGATTCCAGAAATCTCAACAATTGTTGAGCCAGCCTTCCGTAAGGACCCTTTGGATCAATTTCGCACGCGCGCCGAAGACTTACGCGGGCCGCCAACCGTCACCGTGAAAAATTTGAGATTCGCCGAGCAGCGCATATGCGTAAGCATCGCACGGGTTCAACTTCAAAGCTTGACGATAGTGGCCGATAGCGGCCTCGAATCGTCCTTCCGCAAAGCAGGTAGACCCAAGACCGATCTCGCCATGTGGTTCGGTTGGACAGAGAGCGCGAACGCTCAAGAAAATATCGCGCGCCTCCTTAAAGCGATGGCTGTCGCGGTGAATCATTCCGGCTTTGACGAGACTGGCCAACTCTTCTTTCGAGACAGAGCGCCGTGCAGAGGCGCTAGCGAGGCTGGAGGTGGCCGATGCCATCATATGTTTGACGCCTCTTTAATGAGCGATGTTACGCAATGAATCCATCGCAGCATCGTGCTTTGCTTTCAACACTGACGAGACTGCTTCGTATGCGCGCGATTCCGCTTGAATGCGTTCTTGCAGGCGCAAATATTGCATGGGATCCGATCCTAAAGCGCCAACGCCCATACCGCGAAGCATATCCGCGAAAATTCCTCCAGCGCCAGGCAGAATGACATTGGCCGCGACACCGGCCACTTTGCCTAGAGCACCCAAAAATTTGCCGGGCTGCTTCGGCTGAGAGTCCGGCGGAGGGGTTTGCACGCTGTCGCTGAGGTTGATTTGATCAATCGAGGTTGTTGTTGCCATACCCAGTTATCGCGCCGCTGTGGAAAGTGTTGCTACGGTGGTTTGTGGACCGTTCCACGGCGCGGCCTGGCCGATTTGGGCCGCGGCCGCTTCGCCGATTTTGCCGAGCAGCTGCACATTCATTTCAGGCGCTAATTCCTCGTAGCTGAGCACCTGTAAGTCAGGAAAGTCGCGAGATAGCACGCGCTTGACGAATCGGCGAATTTCCTTGTCAGTCACGATAGCCGGGCGCTGCGCCGTGGGCGGCAGCTTGCCGATTTCTTTTTGGGTCGCCTTCACGACAAGATCGATGCTTTCCGGGTCCATCGAGAGATACGAGCCATTGGCGTTCTGGCGTATGCAATTGTGAAACAGGTCTTGCAAGCTTGGATCGAGCTGGTAAAGAAAGAGCAGCGGCTTGCCGTCGGTGAGATTGAAACAAATCTTACGCCGCAGCGCCACGCGAACGCGCTCGGCCAACTCGTTCGAGTCGCGGGTCGCATGCCCATGTTCGCCGAGGCATTGAAGAATCGCCTTCATGTCCCGTATAGAAACTTCGGCTTCGGCCAGCAGCTTGAGAACTTCGGTTAGTTGCTGGAGGGATATCGGTTTTGGCACCACTTCGTCCACCAGCGCGGGATAGTGTTTCTTGATCGTGGCAAGCGTCCACTGCACCTCTTGCAAGCCAATAAACTCGTGCGCGTGACTGCGCAGAAAACTGGCAAGGTGAAGCGTGAGAACCTCATGGGTATCCCAACCCTGGAAACCAGCGGCTTGAATATTGGCTTGCTCGCTGCGCGGAACCCAGCAGGCAGGTTTGCCCGTGGCCGGATTGGTGGTCTCTTCGCCAGTAATGCCGCACGCCTGCAATTTGTTGATCGCTGTTCACCAAGACACTGTCCGTATACACACGGCCCCTCGCCACCGGCACTTCGTTTAGCCAGATCACGAAATTCTGATCGGCGGCGCGCGGTTGATTCGCGGCAATTTGAATAGGTGGAAAGATGATGCCCAGTTGCACGTAGAGCGTATTGCGCAGCTCAGTTAGCTTTCGATAAAAAGCCTGACCGGTAGGCGTTTGCAGATCGACAGAAGGCGCGAGATCCAGTCCAACCTGAATAAATATGGGCAGCGTGATGGTAATTTGTGGCTCCGCCCCGAGGGCAGCCGGCGCGTCGCGTTCCTTTGTCTCCGCTTTTTTCGCAGCGCGGAAAAGACCATAAGATATGAAGCCGGTAACCGCCGAGAGGATGAGGAACGGAAAGGTGGGCAGGCCCGGTACCAGCGCCATCACAAGGAGAACGGCGGAGGCGACGCCGATCGCTTTGGGCTGGCTCAATATCTGTCCGGCAATATCTTGACCGAGATTGGTCGCGCCATCTTCGGAAGCGACGCGCGTGACAACCATGCCGGCGGAAATGGAAATCAGAAGCGCGGGAATCTGCGCAACCAGGCCGCTGCCAATCGTCAGGATCGAATAAGTTTCGAGCGCATCGGTGACCGACATGCCGTTCATGCCGATGCCGATTATTAATCCACCGGCGATATTGATCACCGTGATGATGATGCCCGCGATGGCATCGCCTTTCACAAACTTCATGGCGCCATCCATGGCGCCGTAGAACTGTGATTCGCGCGCCAGAGCGTAGCGGCGGCGGCGGCCTTCCTGGGAATCGATGAGCCCGGAGCGCATGTCGGCGTCTATGCTCATCTGTTTGCCTGGCAATGCATCGAGCGTGAAGCGCGCCGCTACTTCGGCCACCCGTTCAGATCCCTTCGTGATGACGATGAATTGGACTAGCGTAATGATCAGAAAAATGACAGCGCCTACGACGAAGTTGCCGCCCACAACGAACCTGCCGAACGACCGGATGACTTCGCCCGCGTCGGCATGCAACAGGATCAGGCGGGTAGCGGAGATATCCAGCGAAAGACGATAAAGAGTGGTGATCAGAAGCAGCGTGGGAAAGGACGCAATGCTCACCGCGTTGGAGATATAGATGGAGAGCATCAGCACCGTGACCGCGATGGTGATGTTGATGGTAAGAAAAATGTCGAGCAGGAAGGTCGGCAGCGGCACGATCATCAGACCGACCATGACCGCGACGCATGAGACTAAAATAAGGTCGCTTGCGCGCGTAAGCGCCGCATTCAGATTGCCCGAAAGCAGCGCTTTCTTGATCTGTTGAAATCGCGCTACGGTGTTAGCAGCCATGGTTGGACAGCCGTCTGTTTAATTATCGGTTATATCCTGGGTTTAGCTGCTAAGTGCCCAGAAGCCTAAAAGGCCGGAAGAAGATTGCGCTTGTTCGCACGGCACAGCGGTTACCGGCCGGCGAACAAGCGCGGTTTTCATTGATTGTGCTTCGCTCCGATCACGCACCTTGGCCCAGCAGTTGAATCAATAGATTCATTTCCTGCTGCAGCGCATTGCCGTTATTCGCAGTCTGGCCGTTCTGCAGGAGCTTGGTGATGTCCTGTTCTAAAGCGCTTTCGAGCTTCGCTTCTGTTTTATGAATACCGTTGTTGTGTTTAGACCCGTCGCTGCTCGTGCAATGACTACCGCTTTTCTGGCTGGGATTGCTGTCGCTCGTGTTCGACTGGTTCAAGAGTTCAGTCAACAGTTGCATCTCTTGCTGAAGGCTCGCGTCGTTCGGACTCTGGCCCGTTTGCATACCTTGACCGATACTTTGCATTAACGCGTCCTCCAGATCGGACACGCATTGTTCGAATTGAGACTTGTAAGAGATACCGGGTTCGCAATTTCGTGTTGTAGCTCATATTGTTGTCCTTGTTTGAAATTGACCTTCGGTTTGGGGGTTGCGTTTGTCGGGAAAACATTCGAAAACAAACGCAACCCCCGGAAATGTAGGATGCAATGGCCCTGATGATGGCTTCCATCGTGTCATGATGAGATTGCAGCATCGCTGACTCGGTCTCGAACTGCTCTTGCTGCTGGTACATCGCCTGTTGCTCTTGCAACATTTGTTGCTCTTGCGTCGCCGCAGATGAAATCGAGTCGGTGCTGCTCGCGGTCGGTGTTGCTGGCATAATACGCTCTGTTCCTTTCGCTGAGATTGGATCGCTTTTGCCGATCCACCCGAGTTATCGGTCAAGTTCTCGCGAAGTTGCGTCCGGCAGCAAATTAGATGAAAATTTTTCGGCGTTGGCGATTCGCAGGCTCAGCCGCGCCGCATGGGCTTTCGCCCGCAGTTGCTTGATTGACTCTAAGTCCTGTCGAGCGGCCGCCAAACGATTCAGCAAAATGTTCGCTTCGCAGCGGCAGGCGAGCGCCTCTAACTGCCTTGGGTGAAAGCGCCAGCGCGCGATCGGCATACTGGAGAGCTTTTTCCGCGGATCCCAGTTTCAGGCTAAGCGCCGCTAACGCCTCCAGACAATAGAGATTGCGCGGATCAATGGCGAGAAGTCCTTCAAAGATAATCGCGGCATCCGCGTGCTTACCTTGCAGATGCAGTTGGTAGGCTCGCTCCGCCACCAATTCGATTTCGCCGTTGGTCCACGTTGCAGGCACAGCTTTAACGCTGCGCCTCCGATACGCCGCGCGAAAACACGCTATCGGACTCTCTTTGATAACTCTCGAGCAGCTCCAGCATGCGCCGGACGGGCTCAGACGAGTTCTGCATCTCCTCGGCGCCGCTATGCCGGCTCAGGAAATCTCGCCATTGCTGACGTAGTGCGCTCGCATCCGTGACTCCGCTCGATTGCCCATTGCGGCTGCGCGACTTGCGACGGATCGGGCGGCATTTGATTCAGCCCCAGCAGTTCCTTCCAGCCTACAGGCTGCTGCTGTTCGAACGCTTGCATCCGGTTCTTGAAGGGCGAATCGAATGATTCAACGAGATCCTTTGCAACGTCTGTTTCAGCCCGGTATCCGGGCAGAGTGTAGTTGATTTTCAAAGCGCCTCTCTTTGTGTAAGATCGTAAACCCAAGTCAGAATTTCTGCAACCGCGTCGTAGAGTTCCTCGGGTATCTGCGTATCGACATCGAGCCGGTAGAGACTGTGCGCGAGCGGAACATTGCGAACCACGGGTACGCCATGATCTCTGGCAAGCCGGATCATTTTCTCCGCGAGTTGCTCCTGGCCTTTCGCGGTCACTTCCGGCGCTTCCATAGTCTTTTCGTCGTAGCGAAGAGCAACGGCGAGGTGAGTCGGATTGACTACAAGGGCAGTAGCTTTAGGTATTCTCTCGACGATGTTCTGAGTGAGAATTTCGCGATGGATCTGGCGTCGCCTGGCCCGGATCTGCGGATCGCCTTCTTCCTGCTTATGCTCGCGCCTGACTTCATCCTTGCTCATCATCATTTTTTTCATGTAGAGCTTGCGCTGTAGGAAATAATCGGCCCCGCCCAGCAGCAGGAAACTCCCGCCTATCGAGAACAAGAGGATGAAAACTGCGTGCGAACCGAGGACGCCAATTTGACCGAGCCCCAGCCGGCCGCTGAGCATAATCTCCGGAAACATTCCGCGCAGGACGAGATACGCCAGCCATAGAATCACGATCAGCTTCACTAACGTCTTTGCGAACTCGATGTAGGTGCGCGATTCGAAAAATAGTTTGCGAAAACCCGTGGCTGGATTCATGCGTTCAAATTTGAACGCCACTACTTCGGTGGCGAACAGCGCGCGGACCTGCAGAAAATTGGCTGTGAGCGCTATCAAAACCAGCACGCCCAGAAGAGGCATCAGAAGAGCGAAGAACTTCATCAAGTAGACGCCCGTTCGGTGGAGCAATGGGCCGTTATCTAGCGGCGCGCCGATCGTTTGAAAACTGAAGGAATCAATCGCGAAAGCCTTCCATTGATCTATGAAGACGGCTCCGCCCAAGGCAAGAACCGCCGCGGTGGCAAGGAAGAGAAAGGCATGGGTGAGATCCGCGCTTTTGAACACCTCGCCTTTTTTGCGGGCGTCGCGCAGCCTCTTTTCTGTCGGTTTTTCTGTTTTGTTTTCCGCCATTCAGAAAACCCGCTCTTAAGTGATCGAGCCTTACCCAATTGGTTTACCCGTCCGGGAAAAAACCAGCGAAATCTCAAATTACCCTGAGATCGAAGAACCACGCAACTTCGGCATCTGGACCTCGATAACTCAAGCAATCGGAGTGCAAGCAATGCTAGTTGGATATGTAAATTCATCGGATAACAGTTCCACGACGACCACCGTCAATGGATCTAATAACACCACGCAGACGAACAATACGCCATCCCCATCACACGTATCGGGCAATTGGGCGAGGTTCGTCAGCGAATACGCTTATTTGAACGAGCCTCCCTCGACTTCTTCTACCGCTGCTACCGGTCCAAGCTCGACGTTCGGGTCGAATCCCAATCCGGCTTACGATCCCAACGCTCCTTCGGACTTGAGCAGCAATAACGGACGAGTTGCCGCGAACGGCTTGCTGCGGATGGAGCAATTCGGGCCTGAATACAACCCACAGGCGGAGGCGCAACTCGTCGCGCAAACGCTGGGCCAGCATAAGAACGATCCTCAATTCCTGCAGCAATACTTGGGCACTCTCGGATCGGGCCGGGTGGCACAGATTTTCAGTTATCTTGCCAGCCCGGGAGCTGTACAAACGCCCGACACGAGTGTTAACGGGCAAACTCCGCAGCAGCTTAAGCAGGATTATCAGAATGTCGCGAACACATTGACGACCTTAGTCAATAACAAGGACTTCAGCCAAAGCGACATGGATCAGTTCGTCACGCAGTTTGCGAAGACCAATCCGCAGGTCAACTTCTTCGCCAAGGACGTGCTCAGCCAAGCATCGCCGCAAGTGAACCAGATGTTCTTTCAATCGGCTAAGAACTACGCTTTGCAGAACTCCGGCACCAGCGAGGGCCAGTCCATGGCAGCTTACGCGATGCAGGCGCTCTCGCAAACCTCCAATCCGCTTCCGGAACTGGAGAGTTTGCCCAATAGCCAGCTTTCTACATTAGTGCAGGCCGCCATGAAAGGCGAGGCAGCCTATGGGAACCCGCCCACAATCGATGAGTTTGCAAAAACCGGCGTGTTCCGCGCGCAGAACGGGCAAGGCGATCCGCTGAATGGCCTCACGAACCTGATGTTCGATGCCGCGTACGGGGACATCGGCGATCAGTTTTCGCCCGCGCCGCTCTCGACCAGCCAGGCGCAAGACCTGCAAACCAAGTTGTTTCAAGCGGCCATCGGCACGCTGCAGAGCGATCCGGCTGTGAAGTCCTTCTATAACCAAAGCACTTCCTATGAAGGATGCTTTGGCGGTCGAGTTCCAACACGGCTACGATTCGATCGTCAAAGTCCTTACTACCGCGGTCCGGATGGTGAGTTGAGCAGTGACGGATTGTCTGCTTTCCGTGAATTCTTCGCCGACGCAGTCTTTAGCCCGCCGCCCAGTTCTTATGCTTTGGGCGCTGTTCAAACGATCCAGAGCAGGATAGCCAGCTATATCGCGCAAGCAAACAAGACTTCTTCGACTGCACCACTCTCCCAGCAGCAATACGCGTACGGCGAGTCGCTGGGTGAGCAGGCTCAGGCTATGGCCGCGGGGCTGAAAGAATCGTTCAATTCTATCCTGAATGGGGCCTGCGCAGGCCGATCAAAGCACCCAGACCCTGCTCGACGGCATGATTTCGCTCGGCGGCACCGTTGCCGGCGCTGCGGCGGGCCGGTGGGCGCTTAGGCTCAGCCATCGTAGGTCAGGCGTTAACTCTGTTAGTGGACTCCAGCTCAGGCTCAGGTCCCTCTGACATTCAGGCTGCCGTGAACGCAGTTGAAGAGCCATGGCATCGACGTCAGCCGCTATGAGAGGAGGTGTCTACGATCTTTCCACAGAGATCGGAAACTACACCTTCCGCGAGCCATTCCAAGCTGGTTGGATTGCGGCCGCTACGGCTCTCTATAACAGCCAGACGCGTCGCCTAACGGATAGCTTCCATGAACCTGTTCAGATTGCGCGCCATGGCGGTGAACGCGGGTGTCAGTTGATTGAGAAAAAGAGCGCTGACCAGGCAAATGAAACCTAAGCCGACCAAGGCTTTTGCGGTGAATGATTCGGGACTGATGCGGATCTGCGATGCGATGCGGCCAGCGCTGGCGAAAGCTACATCCACCAAAAAAATGGCGAGAACGACGGGCGCAGCGATCTGGCATCCTAGCAGCAACGCGTCAGCGCTCGTCCGGGCGGCTTGTTCCGCTAACGGCAACATCCCTGACGCCATCTGCGGAATTTTCCAAACAGGAAGTTGGCGGAAGCTATCCATCAAGGCTCCAATGAACATCAGGTGGCCTTGCAATGCAAAGAAGACGACGAGAGCTGCCTGGAATTGCAAAGCGCCAAGCGCGGAGGGATGACCTTCTAATTGCGGCGCGAGGAACGTGATTTGGTTCAGCCCGCGTTGCGTATCTACGATAGTGCCTGCCATCTGCACGCCGTAGAAGACGAGTTGCGCCAAGAAGCCGAGCGTCGCCCCCACTACGGCTTCCTTGACCAGCAGCGCGATAAACAGCAGTCCGGAAGCGGGCAAGTTTTCCATACCGCCCAACAGAGCGGGAAACATAGCAACACTCAAAATGAGTCCTAGACCGGCTTTGATGCGGCCGGGCACCGATTGGCCGCCCAGGAATGGCGCGAAGACGACGGCTGCGGTCACGCGGGCGAACACCAACGCGAACAGGCTAACCAAAGCCGGACATCGTAGTGCAGACCTACGCCGTCCAGCAGAGACTGCACCGTGGATAGGAACGGCATTATTGTACGAGGGCGATGCTATCGAACAAGGTCTGGGCGAAACGCACCGTTTGCGCGATCATCCAAGGCCCGAGAATCGCGATGGTAATCAAGCACGCCCACTACTTTGGGAACGTAGCTGAGAGTCTGTTCCTGCAATTGCGTAACCGCCTGGAACATGCTGATCGTAAGGCCGATGACGAGGCTGGCAAGCATGGGCGCCGCGGACAGCAGTAAAACGAGAAACAGACCTTCCCGCAAAAGAGTGATGATGGCGCTAGAATCCATGGGTATCTCTCTTCAGGCGTAGCTGAGCACCAAGCCGCGCACGACGAGAAACCAGCCGTCGACCAGAACGAACAGCAGAATCTTGAAAGGCAGCGAAATCACGCTGGGCGAAAGCATGTTCATTCCCATCGCCAGCAATACGTTCGCCACAACCATGTCGATCACGATGAAGGGCAGAAAGATCAAAAATCCTGCTTGGAATGCTTCTTTCAATTGACTGGTCACGAAGGCCGGAATCAGCACTTGGAAGTAGTCCTTGCCCGGGCGCGGCGCACTCCCAGCGGGAGTCGAGGGGCTCTTGTTGCCCTCTTCCAATCGCGCTCCCAAATTCATAAACAACAAACGGTCTTGCGGGTGCGCGTGCTTCCCAAAAAACGCCGCAATGGTTCCTTTCCTCTATTCACTGCGTCGAAGAGGTTTTTCACGCTAGCCTCGGAAAAGATGTCGCGCGTATTCCCGATGGCGCCCGCTTCCTGATACATGTTGCGCGCCACCGGCGTCATGATGAACAGGCTGAGAATGAACGCCAATCCGGTAATGACCTGGTTCGGCGGGACCGCCTGGGTTCCCAGCGCATTTCGAAGAATGGAAAGAACCACGGAAATCTTCACGAACGAAGTCAGCATGATGAGCACGAAGGGCGCTAATGCCAAGCCGCCCAGTATGATCACCAGTACGACCGGATTCGGAATTCCGGAGGGAGCGGGCGCAGTGGGATTTTGCGCGAATGCCGCGCCGGAGATTAACAGTAGAGCCAGAATGAGCGTCAGGCGTGGCATCACAATTTCGCGGATGGCGCCGTGTCGCTCTTTTGACGCCAGGCGGAGCACTCATCCGCGCTGAGCGCAGCCAGATGCTGCACGCCTGCTTCCGAACTGGCCAGCAACATATAAGAATTAGCGGCTTTCACAATGTAGAGCGTCCTTCGCGGCTCGAGCGGAAATCGGGCGCAGATCTCAATAGGTCCGCTAGCCGATTTGTTCCACATGGACATCTTGGGAAGCCAGAAGCGAATCGCCACTACTGCGAGCGCGAGAATACCGCAGAGCACCAGCATGAGCCGGGCATATTCGCCCCAGCCTATCGAAACAGACGTCATTGCGTATTCCAGTTTGAGATGCGGACGCCCAGGCGGCCTTCAATCTCGACCAGCTCGCCCGTTCCTGCGATCTTGCCGTTTACGGCAAGTTGGACTGATTCCGATTTCTCGCGATCGAGTTCGACGATGCTCCCGGGCCTCAAGTTGTTCAGTTCCCCCAAGGTCATTTCGAGCTGGCTCAGTACGATGTGCACGCGAACCGGAAGCGCCGCCAGATTGGGCTTCTGAAAATCACTCTGCTCAGGGGCTGCCGCCTTGGCTTTCCATTGTGAAATCGCTCCTTTCAAAATAGTCTTCAATTTTCAGCCGTTGTGGATGTGATTTCAACGGGGCCGCTCGCCAGCCGCGCTCGCTTCCACCGGCCGCGGGTGGCAGCAAAAAGCGATGCGCGGAAATCATCAGCAGGACGTCGCCCGCCTCGAGTTCCGTCAGCTCTTGCAAGCTTAAATCGGAGTAGCCGGCACTCGCCAGTAACGGCCAGGAGACCGGCAATCCCGGCAGTTCGCCGTCGCTCCGGAAATCGCGAATCTCTTTCAATAAGCCGGCGGGCAGAAATAGCTCGATGAGGCCGTTTGCTCCCGTCAAGCCCACGACGCATTCGATGGAAATTCCCGGTTCGCCTTCCGGCGGAGCTTCAAAAGGAACGAGAGAAAAGCGAAAAGGGAATCTCAGCTCGCGGTTAGCGCGTTCCAGCACGGAAAGTAACAAAAACTCGAACAGACCGCTATCGGCCGGAATGAGTCGGCTGGCCTCGGCATGGCTGATTCGATACACCAGAACTTGCAGAAAATCCTGCGACACGCGCAGGACAGCCGATCCAATGTCGGGCGATATCTTGACGCTGAACAGGCGCGTTGCGCCAAGCTCCTGTGACCGGCGATCGTTCCAAGTGATCACCTGCGCCGCGCCGCTTGCAACGCGAATGGGCTCTTGCCGGTTCCAAATTTGCCGATTTGAAAAAGTGAACTGATGGGGAAAAATCAGGAACTGCGCGCCTTCGTTCAATGGAACGGGCTTATTGGGCTTAAGCTTCGCATCATTCAGATAAGTTCCGTTCGCGCTGCCGAGATCTTCAAGAAAATAACGCCCGTCCCGCTTGACGATTCGCGCGTGATGACGGCCCACTCCCGCAAGCGGAACCACTAGATCGTTGTCCGTGTCCCGCCCGATGGCTATTTCGTCTTTTTGAAAACTCAGTGTCTGACTATCGCTGGGCTCAATCTGGTTCGTTCGTTGCAGCAACACAACGCGGTCGGCGGCGACATCGAGCAATGAGCCGAATCCTTCCTGAATCCACAGGCGCCAATTGGCATCCGCGCGGAACAGATCTCCAAAACGATTGATTAACTCTACATCCGTTCGCGAATAGGACTTTAGGCCTTCGAAGATGCCGAGACCCGCCTGGAATTCAAGCAAACTCATCCAGTCCACCTGCTCACTACGAGTTGCGCCACCCGGATGCCTTTACTTTCCAGCGCGGAGCGAAGATTGCCCAGGTTTTTCTGCACTAAGCCGGCAACGCGCGCAACCGGGGTCAGAAAATTGATCGCAATCGACCCTTGCTGACTTCGCACGCTCACTCGCAAGCCTTCGAGCGTTTGAGAGTTGAACTGGATTTCAACCGATCGCATTCCATCCGTTTGATGAGAAGAAATGTGATCCACAATTTCCGCGGCCAGGCGCTCTATATCCGCCGATGCTGGAGCGCCGAGATACTCTCCGGCTGGCGGGCCGTCGGCGGCAGCCCAGAGCTTTGCCCTCCGGGAGCAGATTGAACTGCGGCATGATTCCTTGCGCTTCTCTTCGAGAATCTTGGAGAAACGATCGCCTTATCCGCTTTACCTTTAGAGCTTCGTAATCTCTTGACGGCCTTCTGTAATCGTCTTCTGGATTCTCATTCGCCGAGCCCCCGGCTAAGATACATCGTGGTTCCGAGTTCGTCTTGCTCCAGCTCTTCCTTTTTGGCTGCTTCGGCGAAAAACCGTTTTTCCAGTTTCTCGCGATACCTGCTCAGCTTCTCCGCCTCCCGGAAACACTCGAGCGCATAGGCTTGTGCTTGATGCAGAGTCATTTCCGCTTCTTCCACCGCGAACTTTTGCACAAGCGTCTGATGACGCGCTGCGCTGAAGTCTTGTCGCAAGGCCGCCAGATACTCGTTCTTACGCTGGACATCCGCGCCGCTATTCGTGACGCTCGCGAGCAGCAGTTCGTTCCGCGTGCATGAAATGGAGTGCTCAGTCCGTCTTTCGTTTTCGACCAACTCGAGGAGAACACTTTGCTGGTCGTCCAGAACTCGCTGTTTTTCGCTGACGGCGGCTCTGGCCTGGGCCTGCATATCTAATTTCTGGTCGAGCAGTGTTTGCAATCGAAAAATAAATGTCGCCATAGCTGATTCCTCAGAATATAGATTTCAGCCGCTCAGTTGCCTGGCCGGCGGACGGGTGATCGCCTACGGATTGCTGTAGGAACGAGTTCACGGCGGCGATCTTGGAAATAGCGAAATCCACCTTGGGATCGCTGCCCTGCCGGTAAGCGCCCAGCAGAATCAAATCCTTCTGCTTTGCATAGGTGGCCAGCACTTCGCGCGTGGTCGCGGCTGCCTGCCGGTGGGCATCGTCCGTTATGGCAGGCATAAGCCGGCTCACGCTCTCGAGCACGTCGATGGCAGGGAAATGCCCGTGCGCCGCCAGTTCGCGCGACAGAACGATATGCCCGTCGAGAATCGAACGCACTTCGTCGGCAACCGGTTCATTCAGATCATCGCCCGCAACCAGCACTGTGTAAAACGCGGTAATGGAGCCTCGGTCGGAATTGCCCGTCCGCTCGAGAAGTTTGGCGAGCTCCGCGAAAACCGACGGCGTATAACCTGCTCTAGCGGGCGGTTCGCCGGAAGCCAGGCCGACTTCACGTTGGGCGCGCGCGAAACGGGTCACCGAATCCATCATCAGAAGAACACGTTTGCCCCGGGCACGGAAATACTCTGCTATCGCTGTGCCGACGTATGCGCATTTGAGCCGCACAAGAGAGGGTTCGTTCGAAGTCGCGCATACCACAACCGAGCGCTTCAGGCCTTCCTCGCCCAGGCTTTCTTCCAGGAAATCGCGCACTTCGCGGCCGCGCTCGCCTACCAGAGCAATGACATTTACGTCAGCCTCGGTATTGCGCGCAATCATCCCGAGTAACGTGCTCTTGCCAACTCCGGCAGCCGCGAACACACCAATTCGCTGGCCTTCCCCACACGTGAGCAGCGAATCGATTGCTCTGCACCCCCAGCGATATGGGCTTCGTGATGCGGTTTCTTTGCAGCGGGTCGGGTGGACGGCCATAGACCGGATACTCTTCGAAACAATGGAGAGGCCCTTTTTCTGCGGTGTCCATGGGTTCACCCAAGCCGTTCATCACACGGCCAAGCAAGCCTTCCCCTACCCGAATCGTGAGGGAGCGGCCAGTGGGAACCACTTCGCTCTCCGGGCCGATGTCCGCCAACGCCCCGAGCGGCATCAGAAGCACATCGCCACCCTGGAACCCGACGACTTCGGCTTTCACCACGACGGGTGAGCGCGAATTATGGATGAGGCACAACTCGCCCACACGCGCTTCCGGAACGATCGCTCTCACCAGCAGACCTACTGCTTCTTTGACCCGCCCTTTCGAAGTGACGGGTGAGGTCTGGTCGATCTTGCTGAGATGCTTGCTGATGTCGAGCGTGGATGGCGCGCTCATGTTGTCACGTTGAGAGTAAGTGCACGTTCGATGTTTTTCAACTGGGTCTCCAGCCGCGCGTCGATGACCCCAATCTCAGTCTCGACAATGCAGTCGCCCCGGGATAAAGAGGAATTCGGAACAATCTCGATCTCACGGGCTGGCCCGGCCGGCGCGCGCAGGATGGATACGCGCTCGTTGACGAAAACCGCGTCGCCCGGATGCACCTGAATGACGAGGCTCTTGGCTCGGCGTACTGAATGCAAAGCTTCTTTGACAATGCCGGCTACAGTATCGGGGGCCGTGCGCAATTCCTCGCCGATCAATTTCTCAGCGATCCGCACTGACAGCTTGAGCAGAGCGCTTTCATTCGCGGCCAGATAGTCGTCGCGCGATTTCCAGGCCTTTGCCAACGCTTCATACCACTGAGCGGCGCCACTCTCATAACCATCTTCGCGGGCCGAATCGAAAATTCTTTGCACCTTCTCTCGCGTTTCGTTCATGATGCGTTGCGCTTCATCTTGGGCCTGCGCTACAATCTCATCCGCGTCCTGTAAGGCGATTTGCAGTTCCCGCTTAACTACGGCGGGCCGACCAGCCGATTCGAGAGCTCGCGCCTTGATTACATTCGCAGACATGACTCAGGCGCCCGCCGTAGTACTCAATTCATCCGCTTTGCGCCGTTCGCGCCAGAGTTGACGAATGCCGTCAGGCGGCATGCCTTTCAATCGCTCCAGCGCAGCTTTAACTTCTTCCTGCTTTCTCTCATCGAGCACCTCCATTATCTGTTCGGCCCGATCTCCGGCCTTCAGGAGCAGAGCGTACGAAAATACTTCCGCGCAGCTCACGCTAAGTGTTTCCTTCAACACGGCTGTTGTCTTCGGAAGCCTGCGCGAGTTGGCGTTCGAGTAACCGAATTCGAAAAGCGCGCCGTTTGCTCACCATTAACGTGGTGAGGCTCCGGCACTTGTTATGGCGCAAAGCGCAAGCGCGCCAATCGTGGTCCACTCGTCGGGTTGCCAACGGCCCAATCATCTCGGGTGGCAAAGGCCTTTCATCGGTCTTTTTCTGCACTACGTTCACCTTTTCAGCAGCGAGTCCTTCAACGCCCTTTGCCACCAGCCCGCGAATCTCATCGTCAGTGAGGGGCGGCCGGTCGCCTCGATAGCGGACCAGTACGGAGGCAGTCGTTGCAGCTTTGTCTTTTTCGTCGATGAGCGTGCTGTTATCCGGAAGCACAACATGAACTCTGGCATCCACTACTCCCGGGGAGCGATCGAAGCGTTCGCGTCAGTTCTCCGGCTAAACCCACCACCATTCTCGCTTTCTCTTCGGTTGCGGTAGGAATCATTCCCGAGCTCTTGAACACATCCTCGAGCCCCTCCACTTTTTCGTGGGGCAGACCGTGTTCGCGCAGAACCTTCCAAGCAGTTACGGTCTTTTCGCCCCCACCCCTGATTCGTACCTGCCAAAGCGCGTTCTCTTTCTTGCTTAAGGAATCGGGTTCGGCAAAGGCATCGATGCCGCCCTCGCGGAGCGTAACCACGATTTCTTGCGCTTCCCGCTCCGATAAGCCCGTCTCAATCGTGTGGCTGCACGCCGTCAAGAACACCAGGAGTGGTAAGAGCAACAGGAATCGCTTCATCGTCCTTCTTTAAATGCTAGTACCTCAAACCTGGGTTTGCAGCAAAGACCGGATGCCGTTGGTGGCTTGATCCACAACTTTGGAGACCAGTTCCAGTTCCTCATCAAGTTGATAGATATCGTTCTGCAGTCTGAGGAGTTCTATGGGATCGTTTTTCGCGGCGGTTTCCTGAAGATTGTTGCCGATGAGACGAAACTGGGAATTCAATAGCTCAAGGCGGTTTTGCAGTGATGCGGGAGCGCTTGCCGGCTCTATCGCGCCAATCCGCGCGTTCAACACAGAGAGCGAGTTGCCGGCGTATTCCAGATTAGGTTTCAGAATATCGGCCCGTGCGCGTGAGGCAAGGTCCGGTACCGGAGTTGTCGCGGGCGGGGGGGACACTTGGCTGACAAGTTGCGCCTGCGCGTTTTGGCTGCTGCTCCCGTCCCGTATCTTGCTAAATTGGCCCGGACCACCCTGTAAAGCCGTTCCGGCTGGCGTTTCGATAATTTGTCCGGAACTTGTAAGCGTGCTAGGCGGCAGTAGAGACATGCTTTCATCTGAGTTATCGATAGGCGAATCGAGAAGTTGCTAGGCCCGCAGAAAGTCTGCAAAACGGCTGCGCAAGATAATTGCAAATGTAGCGCTGTGTAAGGCTGCTCTAAAGAGACCGAAAGCCTTCCCGGACCGCCATTCTGCTTGGCAGCCATAATGACGAACTTAATTGAGTCGCACATCTCCTATGCCCACGCGATCGCAGCCGAATTGCTGGCCCGCTTTCCAGCGCACATTGACCGGCAAGAAGTGCGGGCGGCAGCCGAGTATGGGTTAGTACAAGCCGCAAACGCTTACGATGCCAGCAAAGGAGTGGCCTTCAGCACTTTTGCTTACTATCGGATTCGCGGGGCAGTGTTCGATTTGCTTCGGCAAACCGTGAAGGTTAGCCGCTTCGAAGAAGCAGCTAACGAATATATGGTCGATTATTCGGCGGGCGCAGGCGCAACCGCCCCTTCCTATGCTGAAGTAAAAAATCTAGCGGCGGGCGTCGTCGCCAGCTACTTTCTGTCATTAGAGAAGCTTCCCTCCGAGCCACGTGCCCAAAGTTCGGCGCCACTCGATACCTTGCTAAAGCAGGAACAGCAGAAAGAAATCAGACAGGCACTGAAGAACGCTTCCCGAAAGGAACCGCAAGGTCTTGGAAGCCTACTACTTCGAAGACCTCACTTTCGAAGAGATCGGCAAACGACGGGGGCTTTCGAAGTCTTGGGTTTCGCGCATGCACGCTAAAGGATTAGAGATGCTTCGCCCAGCCGTGGAGGGGACACTCTCTTTAAAAGCTGATAGACTGAAAACCCAAGCAGAGGGCAAGGGGGCTAAGCCGCGCACTTGAACACTAAATAACGGCAACTCGCGGGCGAAGACTGCATCTTAACTGTCAGGGGTCGGCTGTTTTATCTTGAGAGTTCGGTCAAGCGCTTTTTCGAACTGTCCCGTGAGCGAAGCCGCCGACTAAGGTGCAAAGTTGGATCACAGTCTAGCCACCTATATTTGTGAGGGACCGGCCGATTCCTCAGTTCTGCAGATTTTCCGCCGAGTGCTTGAGGCGCTTAACGCAATTCACGCCGCGGGTGTTTCGCACCCGCCCTTATCCCCAGAAACGATTCGACTGAACGATTTCGATCAACCACAAATTGAAACTTTGAACCGGCCGCATGAATCGGCCGACACGGTTGCCTTCGGATCTGTCAAGTACTGCGCGCCAGAAGCATTTGCCGATAGCAATCAGAGCTCTTCCTGTGAGCTGGTTGACTCTTACGTCCTGAGCTTTATATTTTATGAAATTCTAATTGGCAAGCGCTTGTTCGCTGCGCAATTTGCGGCTCTTGAGAACGGTCCCCCTTCGTTGTGGGTCAAATGGCACGGCGACAAAACGCCGAAGGCACGCTCGCTGACTGAACTTCGCCCAAACCTCGGGCATTTTGCGCGCCTCATCGATGGAATGATGGAGAAGGACCCGGGCAAACGCATCACCATCCCGCAGGTCTTGACTGTATTTTCGAACGTCGAAGCTCAGACGGCGCAGAAGACCGATCCTTGGGGAGTGCCGGCCGCTGCTCCCAGACCGTTGCATCGCCCAGCCCGAGCGGGAAAGAAACTGGCCTCCACGGTGGCCCGGTTTGGTAATCAACTGGCCGCGCTTCGCAAGTTGCCGGTCGCCGCCGGTCTGGGTGTGTTGCTGCTCGCGCTCGCATTCATCACATTGGCTATTCTCGTAAATCGCGAGGCCCCCTCGCGCCGCGTTCAGCAACCAGCGGCAGCAGCTCCGCCGCCTTCCCAATCTTCCCCGGGTCTTTCCACCAAGGCCCCCGTCAACTCAGTCCTGCCTTCCACGCCGGCGCCAAAGCAGGATGCGGAGAGCCAGCCTTCTGTTCCACCCGACCCTGAATCTGAATTGCAGGTCGAGTCGCATTTGACGGGTCGTTCGTTCTTGCTCCTCGATAATCTGGGGCGGGTTGCTCTGCGGCCGGATGCCTTGTTCAGAGAAAAAATTGTGTCGGGACTCCACACGCTCAAAGTTGTGACACACTCGAGCTCTTTTTTGCAATTGCCGCTAAACATCCGATCCAGCGGCGATATCACTTTTCTCGGACACCCCGAGGCGAGATCTCTCCGCTACGTTGTCCTTGCTTACAACGCAAAATCAGCAAAGCTATATGGGCCGGAGGCTCGCGCCGCTTTGCCGGGCCAATCGTACGAACCTGTGCCAGAAGAAGGCCAGACGATTGCTAATAACCAAGTTGTCACTGTTAGCTTCGGCCAAAACCCCAAAAAAGAGGTCCGCGTTGCTCCATTGCCGGCGGGATCGATCAGAGTCGTTCTTGAGCCGGGTGAGCGGACGTTGCTCGTACCGGTGGAAATCAGCTCTAATGTGCTGGATGCAGATATTCTGATCAATGGCGAAAAGCTGCGGCGCAAATTGGATAGAGGGGCCCGCAGAGTTCGCCTACCTGTCGGCGAGTATCGTGTCAAGCTGGTTCACGCCGGCTATCAGGACTCGGCGGAACAAGAGTTGATTGTCAGTGATAACGAGCGACAGCGGCAACTGCGATTCACATTGTTGCCGATTGCGGGCCCATCTACTTCGGCAATCAGTTCGGTTCTCGGTCACGAGTTAGGTACTGACGGCGCAGCGGTCAACGTACGGGCCCAAGCAATGAGGCCGTTGGGGAGGGTTACGTTCCATGTGCTGCCTGACTCTGCCCGAATAACCTGCCGTCGGGAGGGTGATTCGCAGACCCAGGATTGTCTCAACAACCAACCATGTCTTCTGCGACCGGGCGCCTACGAGGTAACCGCGAAGGCTGGCGGCTTCAAAGCCAAAGTAAACCACGTTGCCGTTGAAAACGGGGACGAGAAGCCATATGAGTGGAAACTCGAAGCGATCCAGTCGGCGTTGAATCCGGCTGATTTCTTTGAAGACGGGCAGAACTGGACAGTAGACGAGAACGGGTGGTGGTCACACAACCAGCTGGGCTGCAGCTTTATGCGTGCAGTCCGGGGCACTTTCGTTTTCGATATCCTTAAGCCCTCTGGTCTTTTTGTCACCAAAAAGGTGTCGCTTGTCGTCAATTATCGAGGTGAGGAAGATCGCGTACTCTATACGATCGGTGCATACCGTCTGTACCGCAACGAGCGCGCTCCTGGCTTTCAGACTGCCGACTATTCGATCGCCCACCACATTCCGGCCGAAGCGAATTACCGGCTCACCCTTGAGCTGCGCGCCGACCGCGTCATCATTCGCAATCACGCGGGCAAGACTTTGGACAACCTGTTGTTGGCTAATGCTGCGGGAGGGAAGGCCGGTTTTTTGGGCAAGGTGAAGCTAAAGATCATCCAAGCGGAATTTCCACAATATGCCGAAAATTCCGAGCATCTGTCCCAGTGACCGTCCGGCGGGGGACGCGCTTCTACCACCGCGATATAGAATGGCCCCTTGGCGCACGATCTACGGCCAGTAGAAAGAGAATCGCAAATGTATAAGAAGGCACAACCGCAGGATCACAGGGCTCCTGGCGTGATACCCGGTTTCAAATGGTGAATGCGCCCGGTGCAAACGTCACGGGATCGCCGAAGCAATCGCTTCCTGTGAAAAGCGTCAGCACTGTTGACTGCCGCTGAGCTGGATGTACTATGGCCCGAAATGAATTCGGGTAACGGCGGTATCGAGAACGCACTTGGCTGATACGGTATCCGAATCTATTCCGTCCATCGTTACGGTCCTTACCGGGGCCCACACCGCGCACCGAACTGTTGCCCTTGGAAGAGGAAACAAATGGTCAGTGCCAGCCTATCGGAGTTGAAGGCTCCTTCCGCGTCCCACCCACGATGCTCGTCGCCTCGAATGTAGCATTCGTTAGCGCGAAAAATATTTTTACACGTGATGCGCAGGGACGCATTCAACGCTGATGAAGCAACTAAAGGCTGACCCGAACCTGGTCGCGGGCCAGCTCGGGCGCACGCTCGATGTGAACCAGAATGTCTATACGCAGTTGCCGGTCGAAAGCCGTCTAGTGATCGTGAACTGGTTGGAAAATTTGCCGATACACAACGGTGTTCGTTTAGTGTTCAGGATGGAACGCGGTTCTGGAAATTATTGAAAAAGAAGCGATGCGGGAGTAATTCAGCGGTAGAATCCCAGTTCCCAAGCTTAAACACGGGTTCGACGCCCACTCCCTCCATCTTTTAGGTAAGTTGGTGGAACCCCTGCCCTTCGGTCCCCCTGCTTACTCTCTAATGGAACTCTCAGATCTCGCGCAAACCTCAAAGGTGACCGGAGATGCGATTTAGAATGTTGCCGTTGGGGCCACGCTGGCATTCTTGGATTCCTTGTTAGGACACCGAATTTCTGAGCGAGGGCAATGACGGCACTGTGTTCGATGAGGCGTGAGAGCACAGACATCCCGTGGAACGGAGCCTTGTTGGATATTTGTCACCAGTCTGGAACGCCGAAGGTGCTTCTCGACGTGCTACAACGGGGGCAGATGGTCGGGGCTTGCCGTAAGCGCGTGCCCATAGCTAGTCGTGATCCTGCAAGTGGTGTGAACTGAAGCCACGGCGCCACAAACGCCCGTAGAAGGTTCTTACGGCGGATCCTGAGAATCCAAACGGCGGCGCGCATACCTCCCACCGGTCCATCATCCTCCCGATCACCCCTTCTGGAACTCGCCTCGGTACTCACTCATTGTGAGATGAGGGGCGGGATGTCTCGCGCAAGCGGATAAGCAGTTCAACATCCGTCAATACTTCGATACCTTGCTTGCGACAACTTTCGAGAACCACCCGGTGATGGAAATGCCTTTCGAGCGTGCAGAGTACATCCACCCGCCCATGCACTGCTTGTCATTTCCGCCGCGGGCGGATGTGATTCATCGCTTCATCCACGGCGGCATCAAACTCATCGCCGCCGAGGTCTCCGGCCTTGTCGGCGAGTCGATCCAGAGCGCCTCTCAGACGTCCTGCGATCAGACGCCGCTCATCTCCCGATGGCGCTGGATGCGAATGGAGCGACATAACGCTCACCTCTTCGTCGTCACGCAAATTGCGGCCGAGTAAGTCTTCAATCTCGCTCCCCGTGGAAGCTGGAAGATCGCGCGCCCAACGTATCGAACGTTCTCCATAGCTGCTCTTGCATTCTCATTCTAAAGCGCCCGGAGGTCCCACAGACGCGATCAACTTCTGGTCTCGAACACAGCCGAATGAGCCTGGGGTTGCGCAGCATGGAACGCCGAAAGGTACCCAGTCTTCACAAAAGCGTGACCGTGACGGCTTATGCAAATGATTGACTCTAAGCGGGCGCTTCAACCTGCTGATTCTTCAGACTTCGCAAAATCGCGCTGTTTGCTGACAAAATGCGAGACCAGTGAGATGATTGAGAAAAGGCTCAACGGTAAGTGATTGAAAACGTGGAGCCACCCGCCGGGATCGAACCGGCGACCTGCTGATTACGAATCAGCCGCTCTACCAGCTGAGCTAGGGTGGCTTGAAACTTTCCTCAGTTTAGCTCATCATTTCACCTACTAGGCCGAATGCCCGAACTCCCCGAAGTCGAAACTGTCGTCCGATCGCTTACCCCTCATCTGACCGGCCGTACGATTCGGAGTGCCGAGTTTTACTCGCGGCGGGTCACTCGTGGCGATCAAGCTGAAGCCGCGAGCGCGCTGGCCGGGGCCGCCATCAGGAGAATTCGGCGCCGCGGTAAGCAGATATTTTTCGATCTGGATCGCGGGTTTCTCTATATCCACCTTGGAATGACGGGCAAGCTGCTCTGGAATGGCGTGCCCGGCAAACATGCGCGGGCACTCTTGCAACTCGACACGGGCACGCTGATTTACGACGACATACGCCAGTTTGGCCGGTTCGAGTTTTTTGAAGCTCTTCCGCACTCTTTAGATCGCCGGGGGCCCGATGCACTTAACATTCCATTCGAAGATTTTTTGGCGCGATTGAGGCAGCATCGCGGATATATCAAGCCGCTCTTACTGAATCAGGCTTTCTTGGGTGGGCTCGGAAATATCTATGTAGACGAGATTCTTTTTGCCGCCCGCATCCACCCGCGTGCCTCCGCGACTCGAATCTCGAAAAAACGCGCGAAGACGCTTCATGAAAAGCTGGTGGAAGTGCTTCATCTCGCAATCGAACACCGCGGCTCGTCTGTCTCCGACTACGTCGACGGCGCTGGACAGCCGGGTATTTTTCAACAACTTCATCGCGTGTATGGCAGAGCCGGGCAGCCGTGCCCTAACTGCGGCAGTCCGATCCGGCGCATCGTAATTGCCCAGCGCGGAACTCACTACTGCCCCCGCTGCCAGCGCACTTGAATCGTCGCCATCTCCATATCGCTCTGAGCCGCCTCCCGGATCGCATCCACAACCTCGACCACGCTCTTCATCGCTCTCACATCGTGTACCCGTAAGATGTGCGCGCCATTCAATACGCTGGCGGCAACTGCGCCTGCGGTCGCGAACTCCGTCAGCGCCTGCTGATCCTTCTTCAGAAATGATTTTCGGGATGGACCCACTAGGATCGGTAGGTCAAATACCCGCAGTTGACCCAGGCTGGCAAGAATCTCCGAGTTCTGCTCGCGGCGTTTACCAAAACCTAAGCCGGGATCGACGACGATTTGCTGCTTTTGTACTCCCATCTGTCTGGCGCGATGCAACGCTGCTTCGAGATCGATCGTAATGGATCGCATCAGGTCCTTGATGGGCGGCAGCTTCGCCCAAGTCTCGGGCGTGCCTCTCATATGATTGATGATCAGACCCGCGTCATATTTTGTCACCACCCGTGGCAATTGCAAGTCGAGAAGAATACCGCTTGGGTCGTTCACAATTTCCGCGCCATATTCCAGCGCTCTCTCCGCAACACCGGATTTATACGTATCGACTGAAACAGGAATAGCGAGCCGCCCACGCAAGCGCTTGAGCAGGGGAACGAGGCGTCTCAACTCTTCGGCTTCCGAAATCCGTTCTGACCCAGGGCGTGTCGATTCGGCGCCGATATCCAGTATGTCGGCGCCCTCTTCCTCCAATTCCAGCGCTCGCGCAAAGGCGCGGTCGGGATCCGAATACTTGCCACCATCTGAAAAGGAATCGGGCGTGACGTTCAAGATGCCCATAAGCAGAGTTCGCCCCCCGAGCATGATTTCGCGCTGCTTCAGCTTCCAGTGGTAGCGTTTCTGCATTTCCTTCAATACGAGTGTGTCAGACCGGGCAAAGGCGCTACGCCTCCCCGGCGACCGCTGGATTCAAGCCCCACTAACCGGATCTCTAAAGCGGCCTGTCTTTGTTATCCTCGGAAGTTATAGGACAGTTGAGGTTTTACCATGTCAGGACACAGTAAATGGGCCACGATTAAACATAAGAAGGCGGCCCTCGACGCGAAGCGGGGCAAGGCTTTCACGCGATTGATCAAAGAAATTACAATCGCGGCGCGTAACGGTGGTGATCCTGATGCCAATCCACGCTTGCGTACTGCCGTCCTGGCGGCAAAAGCTGAAAGCATGCCTGCAGACAATATCAAGCGGGCGATTATGCGCGGCACCGGCGAACTCGAAGGCGGCCAGATCGATGAGATTCTATTCGAGGGTTATGGTCCGGGAGGCGCGGCTGTACTGGTGAATGTGGCGACCGACAACCGCAATCGCACGGTGAGTGAGATCCGCCATGTTTTCTCAAAAAACGGCGGTAACCTCGGCGAGCAAGGCAGCGTTTCTTGGATGTTCGAGCGCAAGAGCCAGATCTTTATTGACGCGGAAAAAGCAACGGAAGATCAACTGATGGGAGTCGTCCTTGATGCGGGCTCCGAAGACATTCGCGATCATAATGGGGCTTGGGAAGTGCTGTCGGCTCCCGAAGCGCACGAAGCTGTTTTGCAGGCGCTCGACAAAGCCCGCATCGCCACTGAGTCTGCGGACATCGCAATGGTTCCCAAGAACACGATAAAGCTCGAAGGCAAAAATGCGCAGGCGATGCTAAGACTTTATGACGTTCTAGAGGAGCATGACGACGTACAGAACGTCTATGGCAACTATGAGGTTGACGAGGCTGAGGTAGAAGCTTTGGCTTAAGCTTTTTTGCAGCTCCCTACTTTCCGCGCTGAATTCTTTGAATGCGAATCGTTGGAATCGATTGCGGGACTGAAAAAACAGGGTTTGGCGTGATCGATACAGACGGTCATTGTCACCGATTCATTTCTGCCGGAGTGATTCGAACCAAACCGGCTGAGGTCTTGGAGCAGAGGCTGAGATCGATTGCATCTGAGTTGCGCGTCGTCATCAGCACGTTTTCTCCTGAAGCAGTTGCAGTGGAAGAGGTCTTCCACTCGGTAAACGCAAAGTCGGCGTTAAAATTGGCGCACGTACGCGGTGTGGCCTTTCTGCTGGCCGCAGAAGCGGGACTCGGTGTCAGCGAGTATTCCCCCCTCGAGGTCAAACTGAGTGTAGTGGGATATGGGCGTGCTGAGAAGCATCAGGTGCGCATGATGGTTCACTCGCTTCTCGCCACTGAGAGGCGAATAGAGTCATTCGATGCGACCGATGCGCTGGCAGTCGCGATCTGCCATGCCACGCATCCGAAGAGTACAGAGGTTGGAGCGCGGCGGTGAGAGCTATCCTTTGGGCATTAATCCTTGCAATTCCACTAAACGCCAGCACCCCCATCCTTATATTCACGCGAAGCTTCCCCGGAAGCACACCAGATTATTTTTCCATTCGAATAGAGCGTACGGGAGCGCTGCAGTATAAGGAGTCAATTACTGACGATCGCCCCTTAGGTGCCCAGTTGCAGGAAACCGAAACCGCGCAGCTATTTTCAATGGCCGAAAAGCTTGGCTACTTCAAATCACCGCTTGAATCTGGATTGAAAGTTGCGAATACGGGAAAGAAGACGTTCCGGTATGAAGACGGGAAGGGCGTTGCAACGGAGACATCGTTCAATTATTCAACGGACGAAACGGCCCGTCAGCTTTTAGATCGCTTCGAGCAAATCGGAGAAACGGAGCGTGCATATCTGGAGCTGGAGCGGACGATTCGGTTCGACAAGCTTGGCGTAAATGAGGCCTTGGCGGAGATCGAATCTCTGTGGCTTCGAAAACAACTCGTCGCGCCCCTTCAGTTCATCCCCTTGTTCGACCGAATTACGAAGCACGAGGCGTTCATGCATCTCGTACGAGAGCGCGCTGCGAAGTTGAGAGATGAGTTCCAGGCGCCTGCAGCCGCCTCTTCCAGCAGCGCGCAGGTAAATTGATTGGACCGCGAGCCCTTTAAACGTGTTATCTGGATTGTGCTCGACAGTGTCGGCATCGGAGCGATGCCCGATGCCGCTGAGTTCGGCGACGAAGAGGACAGCGACACGTTAGGAAATATCGCGAAGCTGCGAGCGCTCAGATTACCGAATCTCCGCCGATTAGGATTGGCAAACATCAGGCCCTTTGTTGGGCTGGCCCCTGTAGACAATCCGGCAGGTGCTTACGGAAGGTGCAGTCTTGCGTCGCCGGGGAAGGATACCACTACAGGCCATTGGGAAATGGCCGGAATCTTGCTCGAAAAGCCGTTTCCACTGTATCCGGGCGGCTTTCCGCCTGAGGTAATTGAGCCTTTTGAGGCTCGGATTGGACGCCGAATACTTGGAAATAAAGCGGCATCGGGAACAGAAATTCTAAAGGAACTTGGCGATGAGCACTTGAGAACAGGGTTCCCCATCGTCTATACATCTGCCGATAGCGTTTTTCAAATTGCGGCTCACGAACGTGTAATCCCGCTGCATGAACTCTACGGGATATGCGAAACTGCGCGAGAAATTTTGCGCGGCCCCCACGAAGTCGGCCGGGTGATAGCGCGACCGTTCAAGGGCGAACCGGGACGATTCGTCCGTACGTCAAACCGCAGGGACTTCGCCGTTCCGCCGCCAAACGGAATGCTGCTCGAGAAGCTCTCCGAAAAAAAAGTTCACGTGCATGCCGTCGGGAAGATCGCGGATATTTTCTTGAAGCGTGGCGTGACCGAGTGCGTGAAAACTGAAAACAACCGCGATGGTATGCAGAAGACAATAGATACGAAGCGGAAACAGCCAAACGGACTCATTTTCGTGAACCTCGTTGACTTCGATCAGTTTTTCGGTCATCGCAACGACGTCGAGGGATATGCAGCGGCTTTAGAAAGATTCGACGATTGGCTACCCAGTTTGGAGCCAGAGCATGAAGACATGATTGTGTTGACAGCCGATCATGGATGCGATCCCACGACTCTATCGACAGACCATTCGCGTGAATACACCCCGCTGCTAGTCTACGGACCGCGTGTGAGAGCCGGTGCAAATTTAGGTACTCGAGCGACGCTCGCCGATATCGGTCAGACCGTAGCAGAAAACTTCGGAACTCGAATCCAAGCGGGCACCAGCTTCCTCGGCGACATTCAGAAAGGAAACCCAAAATCGGAAGCATGAGACGGCGCATCATGGCGGGGAACTGGAAGATGTATAAGACCGCCGAGGAAACGGCGGTTTTCTTTGAGCAGTTCAATCCGTTGATAGGCGGCATTAAAGATTGCGAGATTGTGATTTTCCCCGTCAGCATCAACATTCCGATCGCCGTGCAAGCCACGAAGCAAACGGCAATCTGTATCGGTGCGCAGAATCTGTTTTGGGCGCGTGAGGGTGCCTACACAGGCGAGACTTCGGGCGAGATGCTTTACGCCGCGGGCGCGACGTGGGTGCTGATCGGCCACAGCGAGCGGCGGCAGTATTTTCACGAGAGTGATGCCGATGTGCTCAAAAAAACCCAAGCTGCAATCGAAGCGGAATTGAATCCAATTGTTTGTGTTGGCGAACGCCTGGAAGACCACGAGGCGGGGAAGACGGGAGAGATTCTTGTTCGGCAGTTTGCGGGCAGTCTCGCGGGCCTCACCGAGGAGCAGTTTGCAAAAATCGCCATCGCTTACGAGCCAGTGTGGGCCATCGGTACCGGCCGGACAGCGACACCGCAGATAGCCTCCCAAGCGCACCAACTCATTCGCGCAGAAGCTGAAAAGCGCTTTGGTAAAGAAGCAGCACAGCAGCTGCACATCCTCTATGGCGGCAGTGTTAAGCCGGACAACATCGGCGGGCTCATGAACGAGCGTGAGATCGACGGTGTCCTAGTAGGCGGCGCAAGCCTGGACCCGCAATCGTTCGCGAAGATCGTCAGGGCTGCCTAGCGCAGGATGCGCGATAGATGCCGGACCAGCTCAGAGCGGCAATGGAGTAATTTTAGGAATGGCTATGCTCACTCTGCTTTCAGTTGAGGAGTACCTCGAACTGCCGCCGCGAGAGGATGATCAGAGGGATGAGCTTATCGAAGGGGAGATTCTTTTGTCGCCCAGCGCCAAACCTCTACATGCCAAGATTGTTCGTCGCTTGAGGAAGTTACTGGAGCCGCTCGAATCCCGCAGTTATGAATTGGCGACCGACTTCGGCTGCATTCTTGGGGAGTACTCGTTATCCGGTCCCGATTTGGCCGCGATTGGCCGCCAGCGCTGGAACAGTCTCGAGCAAGATGAATACCTGCAAGGCTCTCCAGAGCTCGTCATCGAAGTGTTTTCTCCCGCAAATCGTAAAGGACTCATACCCAGAAGGCCGCGCTGTATCTTCAATACGGGGCGAAGGCCGTGTGGATCGTTTATCCAAAGAAGCAAACCGTCGTCGTACATGATGGAGAGGGCGAAACCGAATTTCGTTGCGAAGAAAGCCTCGAATTCTCAGGGGTCAGGATTCCAGTCAGCGCCATTTTCTGAGCTTCTTAGTGGTTCCTCGAGCCTTGAGTCCTTCGCAGCCTTGCCCGGTAGATCGTAGGGATTCTCATGCACTCTCTCCCGTATACCTGCATCCAAAGTTTTGGCAAACGAGATGAACTTCTCGCCGAAGCGAGCCCGAATACGGTCGACCGAGCGGAATGCCTGGCGCGCCCGCTCGACTTGCGGTTCTTCGAGCAGGTCCATCTGACCTTCCGCATGCTGTAACGATCCCGCGTGAACACCAACGAGGCGAATGGGAGTCCGATAATCCCAGGCTTGGCGGAATAATCGAATCGCAGCCGCGGCAACTTCTCCATCGAGCTGCGTCGCGTGATCAAGTGTGCACGCCCTCGTAATAGTCGAGAAATCCTCATCGCGCAGCTTCAGCTGGATCGTACGCGCGTAGAGCCGATGCTCTCTGAGGCGTTTCGCGACCATTTCCGAGAGCTTAAGCAGCGCGGTCTCGAGACGATCCTGGTCAGACACGTCGTTTGAAAACGTGTGTTCGTGACTGATCGACTTCGGGTCTTCCGCTTCGCCAATAGCAGAATCAAACCATCCACCTGCATCCTGTCCGCGAGCTTTCCCCCAAAGCGCAAGACCCCACCGACCGAAATTAGCGGCGAGGAAGTCTTCATCGAGTGCCGCTAAATCTGCAACTTTATGAATACCGAAGCTTCGAAGTGAGGCTTCGGTTTTTTCCCCTACCCCGGGAATTTTGCGGATCTCGAGCGGAGCTAGAAACTCCGCCTCTTGCCCCGGCAACACGTAGAGCACGGCATTTGGCTTGGCCTGATCCGAAGACACCTTTGCGACCAGCCGGGAAGATGCGAGCCCTAATGAGCACTTCAGGCTTGTTTCTGCACCGATCGTCTCATGTATGGTGTGAGCCGTTTTCAGAGGTGGCCCCCAAAGCCGTTCCGTTCCCGTTAAATCAATGTAGGCCTCGTCGATCGATGCCATCTCGACTTGTGGCGAAAAGCGGCCGAGAACACTGAAAACTTTCTTCGAGTATTGACGATAACGCTGGGGATTTCCTTCGACGAAAATCGCATTTGGGCACAACCGGGCGGCAGTCCGCAAAGGCATCGCAGAATGCACGCCGAATTTGCGTGCCGCATAGGAAGCTGCAGCTACCACCCCGCGCTGATCACGGTGGCCGCCAACTACTACTGGTTGGCCTCTGAGCGATGGATCGAAGAGCTCTTCGACCGATACGAAGAACGCATCCATGTCGACATGGCAGACGAGCCGATTCATCCGTTTCGCTCCAGATCAGCCTCGTCGCCTGGCGCTGATTACCCGAGGCAGTCCCGCCAGATCTGAGATTACTTCAAGGTTCGTCCAAGCCGGTGACAACATCTCGCGAACTCGTTCTAAAGAGCGATATCCCAGTTCCATCATTAAATGGCCGTTTCGGTTGAGGGCGGCCGCTGCCCCAGCAACAAGGCGCTCGTAAATTTCGAATCCTGTATCGCCCGCAAAGAGTGCGATATGTGGCTCCCAATCGCGCACCTCGGTTTGCATATTAGCCGCATCCGCGCCCGGAACGTACGGCGGGTTAGCAATGACGAGATCGATAGCCCCCGGCATCACTGAATCCAAAAGATCCGCTGCGAAGAATGAAACGGCGGCATTGTGGATTCGCCGATTTCGTTCAGCAACAACAAGCGCGCGCGCAGAAATATCGGAAGCGAATACCTGCCAGCCGGTTTCGGCTGCCACGCTGATCGCAATCGCGCCTGAACCCGTCCCGACATCGAGTACACAGGAAGTCGGGTGCTCTTTGAAAAATACAATCGCGGCCTCTACCAGATGTTCCGTTTCCGGCCGCGGGATCAACACATCCGAATTTACAAAAAAGTCGCGCCCAAAGAATTCCTGCCGATGTGTGATGTACTGCGTCGGCTTCCCGCTGATGCGTTCGTGTAAATAGCGGCCGTAATGAATCCAGGCAAGTTGAGTGAGATCATCGGGAGCGTGCGCATAGAGGTACGCGCGTTCGCAGTGCATCGCATGACACAACAACACTTCCGCAGTGAGTCTGGGCGCCGAGATCGTGGCCTTTTCGAGGATCTCAGTGCCCTGAAGTAAGGCAGTCTGAACGGTCACGGACCGTCCAAGTGCTCTCGAATCAGGCGGCTTGACCTTCGTCGCCGCCCAACCGGTAATAGTTCGTGAGCGCATCGATAATCGGCTGCAGACGGCCTTGCATGACCAAATCAAGCTGATGCAATGTCAAACCAATTCGATGATCGGTAACTCGGTTTTGGGGGAAATTGTACGTCCGGATCTTCTCGCTACGATCTCCGGTGCCGATCATGCCTTTCCGCTCCGCTCCGATTTGCGCGAGCTGTTTCTCCAGCTCCATCTGATACAGGCGCGAGCGAAGAACTTGCATCGCCTTTGAGCGGTTCTTAATTTGCGATTTTTCGTCCTGACAGGAAACAACCGTGTTAGTGGGCAGGTGCGTGATTCGCACAGCCGAATACGTCGTGTTCACCGATTGGCCGCCCGGGCCTGACGAACAGAATGTATCAATGCGCAGATCCTTGGCGTCGATCTGAATATCCACCTCATCGGCTTCCGGCATAATCACCACCGTAATGGTCGACGTGTGAACGCGTCCCTGAGTCTCTGTCGCGGGAACACGCTGCACCCGATGCACGCCGCTTTCGTATTTCAAGCGGCTATATACTCTCTTCCCGCTGATAAGCGCAATCACTTCGCTAAGCCCGCCGACGGAAGACTCGCTCAGCGAAGTAATCTCGACGCGCCAACCTTGTTCTTCGGCATAACGCGTATACATTCGAAAGACCTCGGCGGCGAAAAGTGACGCCTCGTCACCTCCCGCGCCCTTCCGGATCTCTATAACGACATCCTTCTCGTCATTGGGATCTTTCGGCAGCAAAAGCAGTTCGAGATCCTGCTCGATTGCGGCAAGCTGCGGCTCGAGGCGCACAATTTCCGCTTCAGCCATTTGGCGCAGCTCGAGTTCATCTTCCGTCAACATGGCCCGCGCATCCTGCAGCTCCTGTTCCGCCCTCTTCCATTCCCGGTATTTAGATACCAGTTCTGTCAGCTCACTCTGGGCTTTGGTGATTTTCCGATACTGCTCAGCATCGTTGATCACAGCCGGATCGGCCATCCGCGCTGTCAGCTCGTTATAGCGTGTTTCCGCTTCGTTTAGGCGATCTTGATATTGCATCGGTGCAATGTTTGGAGTGGCAGCCGTACTTACGCAATTACGAGCACGCCTCCTTGTGCCCGTTCGAGTTCCATCGCTCGTTCTAGCGCATGAATGGCCACTTCGGTCTGTGCATTAGATGGCGGCTGTGTGGTAACGCGCTGCAGCCAGAGGCCTGGGCGTGTGAGTATCCCCATCAGCCCGCGCTGGCGTTTGGCGGCAAAACGAATCAGTTCGTAACTCACGCCAACAATCAGTGGCAGCAGAGCCACACGCGAGACGAATTTCGCCCAGAAACTGTCGAAAGGCAGAAAGGCGTAAACGATCATCGAGATGACCATAACCACCATCAAAAAACTCGTCCCACAGCGCGGATGCCAGGTCACAAAGCGCTGAGCATTCTGGACAGTGACCGGCTGTCCCGATTCGAAATTGAAGACTGCTCGGTGCTCTGCGCCGTGATATTCGAAAACGCGGTGGATATCCTTCATGCGGGATAACAAGTATAGAAACCCGAGAAAAATTGCGATGCGCAGCGAACCGTCTACCACATTGATCGCAAGCCGACTGCCCACGGCGGGAACAGCCCTGCCCAACAGCGTCGCAAGATAAAGCGGGACAAACTTATAAAGAGCGATAAAGAAAACCAGTGAGAACGCTACGTTCAGCCCCATTGCCCAGGGCGCAAGTTCTTTCGTTTGCTGGTTCGACTCATGCTTAACGTCTCGATCATCCAGCGCGCAGTTAGCAGAAAACCGGAGCGCCTTCATCCCGAGCCAGGTCGCTTGCCCCAGGGTGCCTAGGCCTCGCAAGATGGGCCATTTGAAGATTCGGTATCGATCTGATAGTCGCGGAAGCGGATTCTCTTCGGTAACGATTTCGCCGGTGGGTTTGCGTACAGCGACGCAGTAGCTGTGAGGCGAGCGCATCATGACGCCCTCCATCACTGCTTGACCTCCTACAAGGGTGGTTTCTTCTCCGTTCTCGAGAATGGGAAGCAACTGTATGTGCGTGAAAAGACGCACAAATCCGCGCAGATTCAATGAAGGAACTCCTACGCCATTATAGCTTGCAAGGCAAGCAGTTCGTTTCGCAAAATCGCTCTAAATTGCTGATGTCATTGCTAGAATAAGTGTTTAGCCCTTACTGGAGGTTCCGCTTACATGGCTGTTTCGCCGCGCCGGAGATCGGTCACCGTTAACGTCGGAGGCGTGAAGGTTGGCGGCTCGAACCCGATTGTCGTCCAATCGATGACCAATACCGATACGGCAGACACGGCCGCAACGGCCAATCAGATCATGGACTTGGCCCGAGCGGGGTCAGAACTGGTTCGCGTCACGGTCAATACGGAGGAAGCCGCTGAGGCGGTGCCCCGAATTGCCGAGACGCTTTACAAGTTCGGTGTCAACGTGCCGATCATCGGCGATTTTCATTACAACGGGCACCTCTTACTGAAGAAATATCCAGAATGCGCCCGAGCGCTCGCGAAATATCGCATCAACCCGGGCAACGTCGATATCGGCAAGAAACACGACGATAATTTCAGAACGATGATCGAAGTTGCAGTCGAATATGACCGGCCCGTGCGGATCGGCGTTAATTGGGGCTCGCTCGATTCGAGCCTGCTGACGCGAATGATGGACGAGAATTCGCAATCTCCCGAGCCGCTAGATGCGATGGATGTCACGAAACGCGCGATTGTAGAGAGCGCAGTTCGCAGCGCGGAACTGGCCGAACGATTCGGCCTGGCTCACGACAAGATCATCTTGAGCGCGAAGGTGAGCAACGTGCAGGATCTTGTCGACGTGTACCAGATGCTTGCTGCTCATTCCGACTATCCACTTCACGTCGGACTGACAGAAGCTGGCCTGGGGTCCAAAGGAATCGTCGCGACGACGGCGGCACTTTCTATTCTGCTGCAGCAGGGAATCGGTGATACTATTCGCGCGTCCCTGACTCCTCTGCCGAATGGAGATCGCACCGAGGAAGTGATCGTATGTCAACAGATTCTTCAGACATTGAACCTGCGCAGCTTCACTCCGCAAGTGGCCGCATGTCCGGGTTGCGGACGCACCACCAGCACGTTTTTCCAGGACATGGCCGATCAGATTCAGACGTACTTGCGCGAGCAGATGCCCCTCTGGCGAGAAAGATACTCGGGTGTGGAGGAAATGAAGGTTGCCGTGATGGGCTGCGTAGTCAACGGGCCCGGCGAATCAAAACACGCCAACATCGGTATTTCACTGCCCGGCACGTTTGAAAGGCCAGTCGCTCCTGTCTACGTTGACGGCAAGCTCTCGACCACCTTACGCGGCGACTACATCGTGGCGGAGTTTCGTGAAATCCTCGACAATTACGTCGCGCAGAAGTATGGGGTGCCTGAGGCGGTGGCCGAGACTATCGCGTAAGCGATGCCCGATCAGGCCGATGCGCTGAGTCTGTTGCCTGTCGCCTTCTACGCGTATTCGAGATCCAGGGATACGCTTGACGCGATCTGGCTAAGCCGCGAGTGAGCGTGATACAACAGGAAGCTGTATGCGTTCAGCCGCCGTGTTTTCTCTTTATTTGGCACTTGCTCTGGCACCGCTGCGGGGACAAGACAAAACACTCGAAGTCGTTCATAGGATTAAGATGGAAGCCTTTGATAATTCGAAGGTCATGGACCATCTCTTAAGCCTCACGGATATATATGGCCCTCGCTTAACGGGTTCGCCCGAATTCCAGCAAGCTGCTGATTGGGCGATGTCGCAGCTCAAAGAATACGGGATCGAAAACGTACATGCGGAGAAGTGGGGACCTTTCGGCAGAAGCTGGTCTCTTCGGAACTACACGCTCGACATGATTACGCCTCGCTATTCGCATTTGGTCGCTGCCCCTTTGGCCTGGAGCGCGCCCACGGACGGTGTCAAGACAGGAGATGTTCTCTTGGCGCCGATGCGTGAGGGGAAATTCGGTGACATCAAGGAGAACAAGAAAATTTTCGAAGAGTATAGGGCGCAGTGGAAAGGCAAGCTCAGGGGCAAGATCGTTTTGATCTCAGAGGAGAAGACTCCGAAACCGAGCGAAAAACCGCTGTTCCGCCGTTATACCGATGCCGAACTGGCAGATATAGCGAAAGCGCCGGAACCCGCGGTTCGCCGGAACATCCCCATCGACCAAATAAAAATCCCCGCCGATGAGGAAGAAGCTTACAAGTACTTTGAAAGTCTGCCGGATGCAACAATCGATCTGCTCATCGATCAGTATTTCGATCTGATAAACCAGCAAGGGCGGTTTTTTCACGATGAAGGCGTGGTCGGCGTAATTCGCGCCGACCGCCGGGCCCACAATGGTCTAATCTTTGCCGAGGAGGCCGGTTCACATAAAGCAAAGGATCCTATGGCGCCCCCGACGTTCATCGTTACCGAAGAACAATACTCGCGAATGACGAGAGTAGCTGGAAAGAAGCAGCCGGTCACGGTTCGGATGGATTTACAAGGCAAAGTTTCCACGAACGACGTTGACGGTATAGACATCATCGGTGAAATTCCCGGACAGAAAAAGCGCGATGAAGTGGTGATGGTCGGAGCCCATTTCGATTCCTGGCACTCAGGGACGGGTGCTACCGATAATGGCGCGGGTAGCGCGGTGATGATCGAAGTAATGAGAATACTGAAGACGCTGAATCTCAAACTCGATCGGACAGTACGCATCGGTTTATGGAGCGGAGAGGAACAGGGTCTCTACGGGTCGAAGGCCTATGTAAAGGCTCACTTCGCCGATCCCAACACTATGCAGGTGAAGCCTGAACACGCGCAGTTAGACGCTTACCTCAACTTAGATAACGGCAGCGGAAAGATTCGAGGGGTGTACCTGCAAGGCAATGATGCGGCGCGTCCGCTGTTTGAGAAATGGATGGAGCCGTTTCGCGACCTAGGGGTTACTACCACGTCTCTTAAGAACACCGGGGGGACCGACCACCTGTCCTTTGATGCAGTTGGATTGCCTGGCTTCCAGTTCATACAAGATCCGCTCGATTACGGCACCGTGACGCACCACTCCGATATGGATACTTACAGTCACGCCATTCCAGAAGATCTGATGCAAGCGTCAGCAGTTATCGCCACGTTCGTGTACGACATCGCGAATGACGATGAAGAGATGCCTCGCAAGCCGTTGCCGACTACATCCGTAACAGCAAAATAGCTAGGCTTACTGGCGCGCTAAGCTGAGCTGATCGCGCCGTTGCCGCCAATCATGGCTCTTGAGCAGCTTGGGGCCTATCTCAATCAATCGCGGCAGCAGATCAAATACCGTTGAGGAACTCCACGTAGTGCCGCGGCGCGTTCTTAGCCCGTGATGGTTTAGATCTTCCGCGATCTGGCTGAGCCGTTTTTCCATCACGATCCTCTCGAGTATTAGAAGCAAGACTGCTTTTTCGACTGGACTCTCTTCAAGGTGGAAACCGTCATCGGCAATCCGCAGCCCATACGGAATCTCTTCCGGCTGTACGCTGATCTTGAGAGCCGGGCTTTCGGCTGCCGTTTCTGGAACTTCGATCTCTCGTACCCACTCGACGGCTGCGAGTGTCCAACCGTCGGCCGCTCGCCGCATGAAATAATCCAGGCTAAGCGGGCCTCCAACCAAGTCCCGAGTGCGTTGCGTCATGGCGAATGTTCCCGTCCGCCATCGGGCAATTTGCATGCCAACCGGTCCGCGTCAGAAATCGCACATCCAGCAAAAGGATGGAGCGGAGCCGGCCTCCGAAATCGTACACTCTTGGGAATCGCTGTTCCGCAGATGGGATCGACTTTCTATGGAGGCTAGACTGAAAGCGCATGCACACGAACGCGCTTATTCACGAAAAGAGCCCCTACCTTCGGCAGCATGCACACAATCCGGTCGCTTGGCTGCCGTGGGGGGAAACGGCTTTTGAGAAGGCGCGGAACGAGGATAAGCCGATTTTCTTATCGGTCGGTTATTCGACCTGTCACTGGTGCCATGTGATGGCGCATGAATCGTTCGAGGACCAGCGCGTGGCCGAGATTTTGAATCGTGAGTATGTCCCAGTGAAGGTCGATCGCGAGGAACGCCCGGATGTGGATCGGATTTACATGCTTTTCGTTCAGGCGTCAACCGGGAGCGGCGGATGGCCCATGTCGGTCTGGCTTACTCCCGAACTGAAACCCTTTTTCGGTGGAACATATTTCCCGCCGGATTCGCGCTATGGCCGCCCTGGATTCGGCGTTGTGCTCGAGCAGCTCGCTCACGCCTGGAAACACGAGCGTGATCGAGTCGAAGACTCGAGCACGCATGTTGTGGACCAGCTTCGCTCGATCGCCGATTCCGCCAGTGCTCGAGCCGAGCCCGAACGAGAGCTGTTGGATTCAGCGTTTTGGCAGTTTAGGCGCACATTTGACACGAAGTGGGGCGGTTTCGGGAGTGCCCCAAAGTTTCCCCGGCCCGTGGTGCTGAACTACCTTTTAAGGTACTCGTCAGAAAAACATAACGCCGAAGCCCTCGAAATGGTGACGGCCACCTTGCATGGGATGGCCGCAGGCGGTATGCACGATCACCTTGGGGGCGGATTTCATCGCTACTCCGTCGATGAGCGCTGGTTTGTTCCGCATTTCGAGAAGATGCTATACGATCAAGCCCAGCTCACCATCGCTTACCTGGAGGCTTATCAGGTCACGCGCGAAGCTAGGTTTGCGGAGACTGCGCGAGATGTTTTCTCTTATGTCCTTCGCGATTTGGCCGACCCATTAGGTGGCTTCTATTCGGCGGAAGACGCGGATAGCCCGGATCCCGAAAACCCGTCGCACGTGGGTGAAGGTGCCTTCTACATCTGGAGGAAGTCGGAAATCAATGCGCTCTTAAGCGACAGAGATGCCGCCGCGTTTTGTGCTCGCTTCGGCGTCCGGGCTGAAGGGAATGTGGAGCAAGATCCTCACGGCGAATTTACTGGGCGGAACATTCTCTACGAAGCCACAGAGGAGAACGAAGCCGATCGGGAGGCTATTGATAGGGCGAAACACATCTTATTTGAGGCCAGGTGCAAACGGCCTAAACCCCACCTCGATACGAAGATTTTGACCTCCTGGAATGCCCTGATGATTTCCGCCTTCGCCAAAAGTTTCACTGTGCTGGGGGATAAACAATATCTCGAAGCCGGGGAACGCGCGGCTTCGTTTCTCGTTTCCACTATGTACGACGAGAAGTCCGGCCAGCTTTCAAGACGATACTGTGAAGGCGAAGCGGCCGTGCCGGCGTTTCTCGATGACTATGCATTCTTAGCGCAGGCGCTGATCGATTTGTTTGAGGCTTCTTTCAATCCGTCTTATCTAGAGACCGCTGTGCGTCTTGCAAAAGATGGACTCGGGCAGTTCGAAGATGCAGATAGGGGTGGTTTTTTCAGCAGCGGCGGCACGGCGCACGATCTGCTGTTGCGTATGAAGGATGACTACGACGGGGCCGAGCCGTCGGGCAATTCCGTCGCGATAGACGTTTTGTTGAGGCTGGAGCAAGTGACGGGGGACCGCAGCTTCCGGGATCGGGCGGAACGGTCTTTGCGCTGGTTCGCTTCGAAGGCGCAAGCCCAGCCGACTATGGCGCCGCAGATGCTTGTAGCTCTCGATCGCTGGCTATCCGAACCCGAGCAAGTTGTGATTCGTTGCGCGGAGATCGACGAGGAGGTGCAGGGCTTGACCCCAGAATGGCGCCAGAAATTCGCCCCGAATGCCGTGATCCTTGCACTCACAGATAAATCGGCAGAACAACTTGGCGGTACAGCGCCCTTCCTGGCGCAACTTGAGCGTAAAGGCAGAATTACGATATATGAATGCCGTAATTTTACTTGTGAGCTGCCGACAGTAATCGGCTGAAATGTTACTCCGGACCGGCTTTGTATAGGTACTTGATGCAGTGTTTATATAGCAGCAGGTTGGGAGCGCCATCCCGATTGAGCTTGACACATTCGCGATCGTACCACTCGATTGCGCCTTCAAGTTGTTCGCCGTCTGTGAGCACGACTACCATCTGGGTCTTACTTTGCATCTGCTTTGAGTAATAAAACTGCTCGGCATTGGTTTGCTCTGGGGGCGTACTTTTCTTGGCCGAAGGCGGTCGGCGCAGCGTATCCTTTTCGTCCGGACCGGCGCTGCGTATGGGTCTTCTGATGAGCGCGTCTGGGCGCCTCTCGTCTCTCATTGTTCCTCAGTCTCAGGCGAACTGGATTTGCCTATTTAGGTGCGAACGATCTCCGGGCGGTTACTCAGATTAATGATGAAGGCGTCGAGTGCTGGGATTTTCTGTATATTACGCCGCATCATCTCAACAAGTTCATCCAAATAACATACCGCATGCTCAATCCAGCCGAACGTGATGGCTCCCGAGACAGCATTGAGACGTTGCTGAATGTCCCGATTTTTCATTGCGGACTGCCCCTGCCAAAGCCTAAGAATGTCTTCAAGAACTGCGTAAGCAATCTTCACGTACACTTCTAATTTTTCGGATTTCCGGGAAGCAAAAAGTTCCGAACTCTGAACCCATTTTGAAAACGGGGTTATTCCGGCCGCGCATTCCAGAGCAGTCAGAACGAGTGCGCGCCGCTCCCGAAACTGCTCCACATCGAGGGTTGCTGCAATACCTGGGCTGCCTTCCGCGAGAGCGACGCGAGTATCGGAGTCCGGCAAATTTCGTGCCTTAACAAATTTGTGCACCTCAGAATCGGGCAATCTTCCCATCTGCAAAATCAAAGAACGTGACCGAATCGTGGGCAAGAGATCATATGAGTTTTCCGTAGTGGCGATAATCACCAGATGCTCGGGTGGCTCTTCGAGCACTTTAAGCAGCGAGTTAGCGGATTGCTCATTAGCGCGCTCGACGTGATCGATGAGAAAAACGCGATGCACTCCGTTCAACGGCTTGAATTGCGCACGCGTCCTGAGCGATCTCATCTGCTGCATCGTAAGCTGCCGTAAAGGACCTTCTGGGGCAAATGTCAAGAAATCGGGATGAGTCGAGAAGAGCAAAGGGTCCTCTCCGCGCTTCTCTGAGGTCCATTTCTCGCGCTGCTCGATAATCTGCACATTGGCGGGCAGACTTAGATCATCCTGCTCGACCTTCGCGGAATCGCCCAGCAAGGCCGCAGCGAAACGCCTGGCCAAAGTAGCTTTACCCACTCCTTCCGGACCGCTGAGCAGAATCGTTTGGGCGACGCGCTTCCGCTCGATCATCTGGGACAGGGTTTGCGCGATATTCTCGTTCCCGTAAAAATCTTTGAAAGGTCCGCCCATTGTAAAGGCTTATTTTGTCATTTGCATTCGGGCTGCAACTAGCGGGCTTACTGTTTCCCAAACTCTGTCTGCGACTGCCGCACGGTCGCCTTCTCCATCAATGATTTGGAAACGTTGCGGCTCGAGTGCCGCAATCTTCTCATAACCCTCACGGACTCTTTGGTGGAAGTCAAGGGACTGGCGGTCTAGGCGAGCCTCCATCGCGTCACAAGGATTTCGCCGACTGCGATCTTGCGTCCGTGCAAGGCCTTTTTCAATATCGAGCGCGATGCACAGTGTGAGATCGGGAGCCAGCGTTCCGAGCGCGAGCCGATGCGCGTTGAAAACAGTCTCGAAACCCAAGCCGCGGGCCTCACCTTGATAGGCGAGAGTTGAATCGGTAAACCGGTCGCTTACGACAACGTGCCCCGACTCGAGCCCGGGGAGCACAATTTCAGCGGCTGCCTGCGTTCGCGAAGCAAACATCAGAAGCAGTTCTGTCATTGGCGCCATCTCCTGGTTCACGGGGTCCAAAAGAATACGGCGAATCAGCTTGCCGATGTCCGTCGCGCCTGGCTCCTGATTTTCAATTACAACCAGGCCCATACCTCTTAGGCGATCGACCAGCATTCTCATCTGCGTCGACTTGCCACTTCCTTCAGTGCCCTCGAACGTGATGAACAGGCCGCGATGGTCGCTCATATCGAGCGAGCCTCAATCATAGACGAAGTGCAGCACGGTTTTAAGGTCCTCCCACGCTTCGCGCTTTGCCTCTTGGTTGTACTGACGGAGAAGATATGACGGATGATAGGTAACCATCACTGGAATCCCGTGCCATCGGTACCATTTCCCGCGCGATCTGGTAATGCCCTCCTTAACGCTCAGGAGTGCCTTCATCGCGGTCGCGCCAAGGACGCAGATCGCCTTGGGCTTAATGACCATGAGTTGGCGAAAGAGGAATTGTCCACAAATTTCCATTTCATCTGGAAGTGGCGTGCGGTTTTCGGGTGGGCGGCACTTCACGACATTACAGATGTAAACATCGCCCCGTCGAATCGGGATTCCCTCTCGTGCGGCCGTGTTGTCGATCATCTGCGTCAATAGCTGACCAGCCCTGCCGACAAAGGGCAAACCCTGTTCGTCTTCGTCAGCACCTGGGCCTTCGCCAACGAACACAAGTTGTGCATGCTTGTCTCCGGATCCAAAGACGATGTTATGTCGCGATTCGCACAGGCGGCAACGCCTACAATCGCCTATGTCGGCCACGATCATCTCCAAGTCGTCAGCTTGGGAATGAAGCCTGGGAGGCGGAATCGCTTGCCTTGGCGCTGGACGTTTATAGATGGATTCAATGCCCAGATCGCGATAAAACTCGAGATAGTCGCGAATCTGCTCTCTCGTCATGCGTCGTTATGCCAGCTAGGCAGGCATATCCATCGCTCGGACAGATAGGCGCAGGGTGGCGATTTGGTCTAAAATGCGCTCGGCGATCTCTTGTTTATCGGCTGGACCTGCATGGATCGTCTTGCCCGATCGAGTGATCATCTCGACCTCATTTTGATCGGACTCGAAGCCGAGGCCTTCTTTGTCGACAAGATTTGCGACGAGCATATCGCAATTCTTGCTTACCATCTTTCTTCGAGCTTCGTCGAGGAGATTCTGAGTTTCGGCGGCGAAGCCGATAAGCAGGCGATCGCCCTTGCGCTCTCCGATTTCAGCCAGGATGTCTGGGGTCGGATCGAGCTCGAGAGAAAGACGTGCCGCCGTCTTCTTCAGCTTTTGCCGCGGCACTTCGGAGACGTAGTAATCGGAAACTGCTGCGTTCTTGATGATTATGCTGGCCCCGCTCATGTTGTCGAGAACCGCCTTGCGCATCTCCTGAGCCGTGCGGACGGGAATGATCTCTATGTTATGCGGCCTAGCGATGCCTACGGGTCCGGAAATTAAGATAACGCGGGCGCCGCGTGTTGCGGCCGTCCGCGCGAGGGCATAGCCCATCTTTCCGCTGGAGCGATTGCTAATGTAACGGACGGGATCAAGCGGTTCCTGCGTTGGCCCCGCAGTGACTAGAACGATCTCACCCTCGAAATCCCTTTTTTGCTGCTTCAGCGCCTCCACACGTTCGGCGATGCTCACGGGGTCCGCGAGGCGACCCGCGCCAATTGTTCCGCAAGCAAGCCAGCCCGAGTCTGGATCCACTACAGAGCAGCCACGATCTCGTAACGTCTTCAGGTTCTCCTGCGTAGCTGGGTGTTCCCACATAGCTGTGTTCATGGAGGGGGCAAGAATCACTTGCCCAGCGAAAGCGAGGTAGAGAGTCGATAGAAAATCGTCAGCAAACCCGGAGGCGAATTTCGCGAGTAGATCCGCAGTTGCGGGCGCTATCACCAACACGTCGTTTTCTTGTGCAACCGCGATATGTTCGACGGCGCTCGATAGAATATCGGAATCGCTCGGGCTTGAGAATAGACTAGTGATCACCTTCCGATTCGTAAGTGCAGAGAACGTGAGCGGCTGTATGAATTCTTGCGCTGCGCGTGTCATGACTACTTGGACCTGGTGGCCTCGTTCTTGGAGTGCGCGTACAAGTTCAGCTGACTTGTACGCGGCAATTCCCCCGCCTACACCAAGCACAATGCGCATGGGCACTATTCCGAAAGGGCTTGCTGCTCTTCCCGAGTGAGGTCACTGTAAGGTACCAGGCCGCGGCGCACCTCTTCCATGCTCAGTACGGTCGGCTTCTTGTTTGTGGCCGGCAAAACGCTGCGCTGCCCATTTTGCAGTTGCCGCGCGCGTTTGGCAGCAACGATGATGAATCTGTAGGTGCTGGCATCCGGGTCATCCGGGATTGCATGCATTACGTTTGATCGTGGTCTGTCTGACATTTCTCTCCTTTGATTTTGAAACGAAGTGATCCCGGAGCGTCGCTCAAAATAGCGAAGGCGGCAGCGCCTCGAAACTCCTGAGTATGGGCTGAATCTGCTCTTCCATACGGATCCGGCGAACCCGTTCAGCTTTTATGATGGCCGTCAATGTGTCAATCGATTCTTCGAGCTGATGATTGACCAGTACATAATCGTACTGGGTGTAATTCCGAATCTCTTCAGCCGCATCCCGGAGCCGGCGCTGAATCACTTCTTCTGAATCCTCCGAGCGCGCCAGCAATCGTTGTTCGAGGATGTCGCGCGACGGCGCCAGCACAAAAATGCTGACAGCTTCCGGAAGCGTCTTTTTCAATTGTCTCGCACCCTGGACGTCGATGTCGAGTATCAGGTCTTTGCCCTCGGTCCGGGCTTGCTCCAGTACTTTGCGATGCGTGCCATAGTAGTTGCCGAAGACCTTGGCATGCTCGAGGAACTCGCCGCGCTCGACGCGCTCTTCAAACTCGCGGGATGATATGTAGACGTAGCTTTCACCCGGCTTTTCATTCCCGCGCACGCCTCGCGTAGTGTAGGAAACCGAAAAGCGCAACTGCGGATCCCGCGCGAGCAGGCACGCGACGAGCGTCGACTTGCCAGACCCGGACGGTGCCGAAATGATAAAGACCGTGGTCATGTGTTCGCCCGCAGTCCCGATGTTCCGTTCGAGCGGCCCTCTACCTGTCTATTCAAGATTCAGGACCTGCTCGCGCATTCGTTCGATGTTCGCTTTTATTCCCAGCGCGAGGTTTGTAATCGTCAGACCAGCCTCCCCGATACCTGACGTTTTTGACAAGATGGTGTTTGTCTCGCGATTCATTTCTTGCAGAATGAAATCGAGTCGTTTACCGATTTCACCGCCAGATTGAAAGATGCGCAGGACCTCCTCGCTGTGGATCCGGAGCCGAAGCAACTCTTCCTGAACATCAGACCTATCGGCGAGCAGCGCGGCTTCTTCGGCTAAACGCGTCTGGCTAATGCCGGCCTCGCCCAGAAGCTCAACTAGCTTCTCTCGCAGTCTCTGGCGAAACTGGGGCAGTGCCTCTGTACGGATTCGTTCAATTTCTTTTGTTCCTTGCACGATTGCGTGAAGCTCCGGTTCCAGTCCGGCGCGTAGCTCACCTGCCTCTCGCTCCCGATAGGTGTTCAGCTGGGTTATACAAGCACCGAGCTGATTGATGATCTCTGTTTCGAATGCAGGGCCCAACAGGCCGGCTTCCCCCTTATAGTCCAAAACGCCAGGCAGCGTCAGCAACGTATTCAGATCTGGTTTGCTCGCAAGTTCGAATTCAGTGCAGGCCTGCTTAAATGCCGAGAGATAAGAACTGAGCAGGTTCCGGTTATAGGAACCTGTGGTCGCGGTGGAATTGCGGTCGAGTGAAATGCGAACCTCTACGTGTCCACGGGCAATGTTTTCTTTTAAAAGTCGGCGGATTGAATTTTCGAATACAGCGAGCTCAGCGCCAGTATGCAAATGGAGGTCGAGCCCTCGATGGTTGACACTCCTGAGACTTATAATCAGTTCACCGGCGCTCGTGCATGCGCGCACGAGCGCGTATCCGGTCATGCTGCGAATGTGCGACCTAGAAGCGGTCGCTTGAGGACCGGCATCACTCACCGGATCCCTCCTGTGCAGACCGGTAGCTAGCCCACGACGGCGTTCGAATCGACGTGCTGCAAATCATGTAGACGGTAATAGATTCCCCCAGCCGCGATTAATTCATCGTGTGTACCAGTTTCGGCGATTCGTCCTGCATCGAGGACTATGATCTTGCTCGCCTGGCGTATGGTGGAAAGCCGATGCGCGATCACGAAAACCGTCCGGCGCTTCATTAGAGCATTGAGAGCCTGTTGAACCAGCCGCTCAGATTCGGTGTCGAGATGAGACGTAGCCTCGTCCAGAATAAGGATAGGCGCGTCCTTCAGCAGCGCGCGCGCAATCGCGATTCGTTGGCGCTGTCCGCCGCTGAGCTTCGTGCCGCGTTCACCAATAATGGTCTCGTATCCCTTTGGCAGTCTCCGAACAAATTCCTCCGCGAGCGCAGTCTTGGCGGCATCGTACACGTCCTCTTCCTTTGCGTCCGGTCGTCCATAGGCTATGTTGTCGAAAACGGTATCGTTGAACAGAAAAGTGTCCTGAGCTACGATACTGATGCTTTCGCGCAAGCTGCTTAGCCGTATATCGCGCACGTCCTTACCATCGATGCGCACGGCACCTCCGGTCACGTCATAGAAGCGGGGCACCAAGTTGGCAAGCGTCGTCTTTCCTGCGCCGCTCGGCCCGACCAGGGCGACTATCTCGCCGACCTTTACTTCGAGGTTGATACCGTCGAGTACGATCCGTTCAGGAACCGCAGGATAGCTGAAGCGAGCATTCTCGAATCGGATGCTCTTTTCAAACCGCGACAAGCGCAGCGCGGTTGGCTTGTCCATGACATCACGCTGACGGTCCAGGTATTCAAAGACTTTTAACGCGGCCCCGATACCTTGCTGGAAAATGTTGTGTATCCCTGTTAGCCGTTTGATCGGTTCGTAAAGCATGACCAGGGCCAGAACAAAACCTGTAAACTTTCCGGCTGTCATGGTTGCGCTCTTCACTTGAAGCCGGGCGAATGTCAGCAGGAGGACAATGGTGACTGCCCCGAAGAACTCGATGATAGGCGATGCTAATGCCTGCTGAGCGACGTACCGGAGATTGCCCGCTTTGAGACGCTGCGAAGCGAGCCGGAAGCGCTTGGATTCGTAGTCTTCCGCACCGAAACTCTTGACGACCTGATGGCCGCTAATCGTTTCTTGCAGGATCTGAGTTAAACCCGCCGCCATGTCTTGCGCCTGTCTTGTGGTTCGCCGAATGCGGCGGCCCAATCTAACTGTTAAGAACGCCACGACCGGAAAGACGACCAGACTGATGAGCGACAGCTTCCAATCGATAGTAATCATCGCCAGCAAGAGGAAAAATGCCGTAAACATTTGCCGAAGCCAGTCTGCGAGCATGGTCGAAACCGAGACTTGGATCTTATCGATGTCGTTCATGATCGACGACATGATGCGGCCGGTGGTTTGATCTTCAAAAAATTGAGCGTCCTGCCGCAGAACCTGATCGTATACTTCCTGACGGAGGTCCATGACGGCACTGATTCCGACCCAATTCACCAGGTAATTCCCGAGATAATCGCATATTCCTTTGGCGATAAAGCACATGAGAATGCCGACGGCAACCATCGTCCAGATGTTGTGTACAAAAGAAGGGATGATGTCGTTCAAGTAAACGGTAGTGCGCGTGTACGGGATTGAGAAGAGAACGGCGGGAGCATCGGGGGCGCTCGGCTTCAGGACCCGCTCGAAAACCAGGGGAATCAGCTTTACGAGAAGCCCCTGAGAAAGGCCGACAATGGCCATGAAGACAACAGAGGCAAGCAAGGCCGGCGAGTACGGTCTCGCGTACCGCAATAGGCGATATAGATCGTTCAAGCGTGCGCCTCTTCGAGCGTGCGCAGGCGCTCGAGCGCGGCAATTACTCGTGACACACTTACGTGGCTTAACCCCTCAGCAGCAATAACGATCTCCGATTCCGTGCGCCAGGGGCCCCAGATGGCGGGATTCGACGCACCAAAAAGCACAACGCTTGGAATGCCGAAAGCAGCGGCGATATGTGCGGGTCCGCTGTCGTTTCCGACGAAGAGGGCGGCTTTGGAAAGCACTGCCTTTACCTCGCTTAACGTACCTCGAAACACGGTATGCGCAGAAAAGGGAGAGTAGTCATCACCCTCACCGGCAAGAAACACTGGAGTGATATGCCATAGAGTGAGGTAGCGAGCTAATTCACAGAAGCGTTCGGCAGGCCATCGCTTTTCGGGTGCAGATGCGAAGGGGTGGATTACGGCATACCTGCCCGTAAAGGGCGAGACCCCCGCGAATAACTGCGCGCGCGGTATCTTTTGAAGGGGAGTCCCCAGCGCGAAGAACGCCGAGGCCAAGTGTTCAGCCGTGTGCACAGCGCGGTTGACGCCCATGATCTGCTGCGCACGACCGATCTTGACGTTATAGATGAACGCTAAACTGTGATGCGCGAACCCGGCACGCCATTTTGCGCCCGATAGGAGAGTTATCCATTGACTTCGTGTGCCGCCATGGAGATTGACGCACAAATGAGGATTCCAGTCGCGCAGGGCTCTCCAGGTTGGCGGCAGTGATGCCGCAATTGCTGGGTTCCCTTCGAAAACCGCTCTAAATTGCTCCTGGACCACAACACCGATCTCCAGATCAGTGCGCGCTTCCTTCAGTAACCGGATCCCCGGGGTCGTGAGCACGCAATCACCCAGCGAACGCAGGCGAATGATGCAAACCTTTGCGCCTTTAGGGAGTTGCTGCAGAATGGTCATGTGAAACCTAAGGCTCGATCTTGGCTTCGTCGACCAGCATTATAGGGATGTCATCTCGTACAGGATAGACGCGGTTACATTCGACACACTTGAGACCGCTCCCGTCCTCCTTTAACACTACCTTTGCCTTACAAACGGGACACACCAGGATTTCCAGCAACTCTTTGCTGAGTGGCATTGAAATTATCAGTTTATCAGCGACCGGCTGGAGAGAGAAGAGCTTTTAAAAGCGAGCAGTACTCGCTGGTTCTTCGAAACGAAGCCGGTTACTGTTCGGAGTTGGGAGTTCCGTGGCCATGGTTTGGTGCGCCTGAGACTACGAAGAATGAGGACGTCTAGTGTCTCTGAAAATCCAACGTCATAAACACGTCTATTCTGGAGTACGGAGAGCAAACAACATGACGCTTCAAAGTAGTAGATGGGTTATCCCCGCAGTGCTTACACTGAGCTGCTTATCTTGGGGAGGCGGCCAAGCCGCATCGGGTCAAGACGATTGGCCGGACGGCTCCGAAAGATACACTGTCGAGAGTCTTCGCGGGGATTACGGCGTAACGGCTACATATGGCGCAAATGTGGCCCGCGCTCTGGGAACCCAAGTCATCGATGGTCACGGAAATCTCAAAGGCTCGGCAATCGTGAATCAGCCCGGAGCGAATGGGGCAAGAATTATCGTCAGTATTCGTTTCACTGGGACGTACACAGTGAATGGGAACGGAACCGGCAGGATGAGCTTGACTATTTTTCTGTCGGACGGCAACACCGCGAAGGCGACGGAAGATTTTGTGGTTACTCGAGGCAAACTCAGAGAAGGAATGCCCGTCGCAACTGAGATTGTGGATGCCCAAGAGCAACCGAGTGCCGTGATTCCAGGCGGGGTGTTTGTCACGCACACGTACACGCGGCGTCCAGAGTAGCAGGCTTTCCAGCGAGTTGGGAAGGAGAGCGACTTCGGAGTATGCTCGTGAGCATGGGCCGGTTCGCTGTATTGATATTGGCTGCGATCGGGTGGGGACAGGCACCTGAGAAGTTTCAGAGCGGGCCGTCGCCTGCATTGCCGGAGTATGAATGGAACGCTTGTCCCGGGGAGGGATGCGGATTTGGTCCGTGGACGACACGCAAGGCCGTGGTCGTCTACACGACGTGGAAGAAAAATCGACGGCCGATCGAGCAACTTCAGCCGGCAGAAAAGGTAACGGCCTTAACGGGAGTGGTGATCGTTTTTAAGCCGGGCCTCGTTCGAATGGACCGTGACCTTCCCGACCAGGAGTTGAAGCGCGGCGACACGATTTTGACCTACGGCTATATTGGCGAGGGCTATTCGACGGTTTGGCTGAAAGGCCGGTACTATCCAGAGTTCGACATCTCATTCGCCAAATGGCCCGACGGCTCGGGGTGTGGTGGCGAATATTGCGCAGCGACGTACGTTGACTTGGGTAAGAAAGAGTGGTGGGCCGAGGTAAAGCTAAAATCCGGCCGCACGGGGTGGGTGGATATGGATTTCGACGACCTACCTTTTTACGGTATATGCAGAATCGATCGCTAGAGTTTATTTTGACCACCAGCGAACCGGTGCCATACTGAAACTGCCTGCGCGATTGGGCAGCCGCTGGACGTGCTCGCTTGCGAGCGGGTCGAGAGGAAAGTCCGGTCTTCATAGGGCAGCATGCCGGCTAACGGCCGGGGGTCTGCGCTGAAAAGTGCACACTACGGAAAGTGCCACAGAAAAGATACCGCTTGCCGTTCGCGGTGAGTAAGGGTGAAAAGGTGCGGTAAGAGCGCACCGCGGTTCGAGTAATCGGACTGGCAGGGCAAACCCCATGTGAAGCAAGACCAAATAGGGGAGAAGGAGCGGCCCGCTCCGTTACAACTCCCGGGTAGGTCGCTCGAGCCTTTCAGCAATGGGAGGCCTAGACGAATGGTTGCCGTCCGCTACGTTTATTCATGGCTGATACAGAAACCGGCTTACAGGTCGCGCAGGCATTTCAGTGTATCCAACGGGCACAATTTCCGAAGTAATTGAATTTGGCATATGATTGCAAGAACCCTGAAAAGGAGGAGAGCGGCGCAATGCCATTTGAAGTCGGCCGATTGATCGGTGACTACGAGGTTTTGGGCGTCCTTGGATGCGGTGGAATGGGAGAGGTGTATAGGGTCCGGAATCTCCTTTCCAACCGCATGGAAGCGATGAAGGTTCTGCTCGCAGATCTCACGGGTGAGGCCGACGTAGCCGAACGTTTTATGGGCGAAATTCGTACGCTCGCACGCCTGGAGCATCCGAACATCGCTAAGTTCTACACCGCTTTCAAAAGCGAGAATCAAGTGGTGATGATCATGGAGTACGTCGATGGCGTTACTCTTGCTGATGAAGCGAGAAAGGCTCGTCTTCCGCTCGAGAAAGTGCTCGATTATGTCAGGCAAATACTCTCTGCTTTGAGCTATGCGCACGAAAACGGCGTGATTCACCGGGATATTAAGCCTTCTAATGCGATGGTCACGACGAATGAGACGGTCAAATTGATGGATTTCGGAATCGCGAAATCGAATCTCGATCCTCTTCTGACCCGTCCTGGTACAACGGTGGGCTCCATGTCGTATATGTCACCGGAACAAGTGCGCGGCAATACGGTGGATGCCCGATCCGATCTTTATTCCGTGGGAGTTGTGCTCTATGAACTCGCGACCGGCAGCAGGCCATTTGAAGGCGAGAACACGTTTTCGATTCTGGAGAAGCAACTGAACACGATGCCCCAGCCGCCGATAGAGCTGAACCCGTCGCTGCCGGCGGCACTGAATGAGATCATCATGACTGCTCTCGCGAAGGATCCCACTCAACGGTTCCAGAGGGCGGAGGCTTTCCGAAAGGCCCTTCAAAACGTGCGCGAAGGCCAGGCGGCAGCTCAGGCTCCGACGGTTTCCATGAAGCCGAGTGCGAGCTCTCAGCAGCCCACCGAATACATTCCCGTTCCTCAATCTTCGCCGCAAACTCCCGCGCGAAAGAGCCATCGGAGCTTATGGATGGCAACGGGCGCAATCGCGTGCACCGGCGTTCTGATTGCCGCTATTATCGTTGTGCCGCATTTTTGGAAGACCTCGGCTGATACTGGCTCGAGCGCGCCGCCAGCCGGCATCAGTACGGAGCCCATGCCGTCGTCACAATCCAAGCAGTCCGCCACTGAACAGACAGCGCCTCCTGTGCCGGGCGAGGCTTCGCAATCCGGGGCCGTAGCGATCCCATCTAGAAAATCTTCGCCCGCTAACCAAATGGATAAATCAACGGAACGCGTTGGTTCAAAAAGTGAACGGGTTGGTTCTCGGGCCGCCCGAAAAGTGATTTCTCAAGATGCTCCGGAAATAGCGGGTGAGCCTGAGCCCGGCACGGATCGAGTTTCACCGAGCGACGGGGCTGCTGAGGCGGTTACCGGGACACAGCAAAGCCCGGTTCCGGCAAGTAATCCTTCCGCTGACGAAATTGATAAAGTAAATGAAAATCTCTTGCAATTGCGTGCGCGCGCGGCTGCAGTGAAGACCAGTTTGGACCGTTTGCGGGAGCAACAGGGAGCTGCGGGGTTGGGTATACGGCAAGATATCGGGGGTTCAGCAAGCAGGCTGGAAGACTATTTGCGAGCGGCGGAGACTGCCGTGCAGAGTAATGCCCTACAATCCGCACAAAAAAATATGGACCGCGCAGAAGCGGAGCTTACGAAATTGGAAGCGTTCTTTGGCAAGTAGGGGGCAACAAAATGAGAATCTATACAGCATTGCTTGGTGCCGCGCTCGTGGTCTCGCCAGCTTTGGCGCAACAGCAGCAGGAGAAACGTCGAGTCGCTGTTCTCGATTTTGGGTATGGCGCGGTGATGAACAGCGTAGAGGCTCTGTTTGGGAGCACGCAGGATGTGGGGCGCGGTGTCTCGGACCTGATCGTTGATCGGCTGATCAACGATGGCACGTACCGCGTTATCGAGCGTCGGGATCTCGATAAAATCCTGCAAGAGCAAAACTTTTCGAATAGTGACCGGGCGAATGCAGCGACTGCGGCTAAGATCGGGCGGTTGCTCGGTGTGGACACAATCATAACGGGAGACATCACGCAGTTTGGGCGCGACGATCGCAATGTGGGGGGTGGAGGCAGCCTTGGACATTGGGACAAATATGGGCTCGGTAATGTGGGCGTGAAGAAGGCGAAGGCTGTAGTAGCGATAACGGCACGGATGGTGGACGTGAATACAGGCGAGATTTTAGCGTCTGTGTCAGGCAGAGGGGAATCCACGCGCTCTGGAAGCAACCTCTTGGGCGCCGGTGGTAACTGGAGAAATAGCGGTTCCGGTCAAGTGGACATGAGCAGCGCAAATTTCAGTCAGACCATATTGGGCGAGGCGGTCAAGTCAGCGGTGGCACAGGTGAGCACGCAACTCGACCAGAATGCGACGCGTTTGCCACACGAGACAGTGCAGGTGAACGGACTGGTTGCCGATGCGTCGCGGGGAAATCTGATTATCAATGTAGGCAGCAGCGCGGGCGTGCGTGTAGGCGACAAACTGTCGGTAACGCGTGTGAGCCGGGTAGTCAAGGATCCGGCGACGGGTAAGGTGATCCGCAATATCGAAGATGCTGTCGGGGAGCTCACTATCACGTCTGTCGACGCAACGTCAGCCGAAGGCCACTTCACTGGGCCGGGGCAGCCGAAAGTGGGGGATACGGTGAAAGGTGTGCGTTAGTAAGGACCGCTTGCTGACCCGCGGTTCAGCTAGTGGCTGCCGCCAACGCTCTTGGCGTGTGACCACGGTTGGGCCTGGTATGTCCAACTGCGGCTGTTATAGTCGCTGAACGTGATGAGGATCATGATACTCAACCAAACCAGACCTGCCACAACAAAAAGCTTGGTGAGGGTGGTTGTATAGCGAACCCCCATAAAAACCCAGACCACGAGTGACGCTTTCGTGACTGCGATCAGCAGCGCGACGACGACGTTCCAGGGACCAAGCTCGATATAGGAAACAGCCGAGGTCGTACCAGTAAGGATGATCAGCGTAATCCAAACGAGAACGAGTCCTCTTACTTTCGGTACATGGGCGGTCATTTGTGCGTTTGTCCAATCAGATACAACAGCGGGAACAGGAAAATCCAGACGATGTCGACGAAGTGCCAATAGAGGCCAATCATTTCTACGGGCGCGAAAAAGTTCGCGTTGAACACGCGCCGGATCGCCTGCACCAAGAGGAACGTCAACAATCCCACGCCTATTATCATGTGCAGGGCGTGCATGCCGGTCATCATGAAGTACAAAAAGAACAGTATTTGGGCGTTGTGCAGGTAACGGGCGTCTTCATATTGGAAGTTGAAGCCTGGCACAAGATGCTCAACCCACTTGGAGTGCCACTCAATCCACTTGATAAAGAGGAAGATCGTCCCAAAAATCATGGTGAGGACGAGGAAGAGAATCAGATCCCTTCGTTTGCTGAGCTGCGCAGCGCGAACCGAAAGTGCCATTGTCAAGCTGCTGCATATCAGGACTGCTGTGTTGGTTCCGCCAAGCACGACGTCCATGTAACGGCTCGTACTGGCAAACGCCGCAGGATACAGCGCGCGGTAGACCGCATACGCTGCGAACATGCCGCCGAAGAAAAGCACTTCGGTGATGAGGAAGGTCCACATGCCGAGCGTGGACGCATCCATCTGTTGCTCCGCCGTGGCGAAATGATGCCGAAGATGAGTAGCTTCTACCGACGGCTCGTGAGTATCGTGAGTTACGGGAACAATAGCTTCAGCCAACTACTTCCTCCACTTCGCCGTAGTGATACGCCTCTTGGGTGACGATGGGCGTCTTGTCGAAATTGTAAGTGGTGGGTGGTGACTGGATCTGCCATTCCAGCCCGGCGGCTCCCCAAGGATTCTTGCCGGCTCTTTGTCCATATTTCAGGGACCACATGAAGTAGATCAGCGGAAGCACATAGCCGACGGCGAGAATGGATGCGCCCGCCGTCGACATCACATTCAGCATCTGGAATTCAGGAGGGTAGGCATGATAACGCCGGGGCATGCCCATGTAGCCGAGGATGAATTGCGGGAAAAACGTCAGATTGAAGCCGATGAAAATAATAAACGCGGACAACTGGGACCAAACCTGCGGATACATTCTGCCAGTCATTTTTGGCCACCAGAAGTGAAGTCCGCCCATGAAGGCCATAACCATGCCGCCGACCATTACGTAATGAAAGTGCGCGACAACGAAGTAGGTTCCGTGGGTGGGTACATCGATGGCGAGTGTCGCGAGAAAAAGTCCTGTTAATCCGCCGATGGTAAAAAGTCCGATGAAGCCGAACACGTAGAGCATGGGTGTGTCGAAAGAGACGGAACCCTTATACATGGTGGCTGTCCAGTTGAATACCTTGATAGCTGATGGAACTGCGACCACGAAACTCAAAAATGAGAATGCGACGGCCGTGTAAACGCTCTCGCCAGTGATGAACATGTGATGTCCCCACACGACGAAACTGATAACGGCAATAGCCATGCTCGAGAAAGCAACGAAATTGTAGCCAAATACGCGCTTTCGAGAGAAACAAGAGACGATTTCGCTGATCACGCCCATGCCTGGCAGGATCATGATGTAGACGGCTGGATGCGAATAGAACCAGAATAGGTGCTGAAAAAGGATGGGGTCGCCACCGATGTTTGGATCGAATATTCCGACATGGGCGATGCGTTCAAAAGCGATGAGTGTGAGCGAAATCGCAAGAACAGGGGTGCCGAGCACCTGAATCAATCCCGTGGCGTAGTTCGACCAGACAAACAGCGGCAATCGTCCCCAGGTCATACCCGGGGCTCGCATCTTATGGACTGTGACGATGAAATTCAAACCGGTCAGAATGGAGGAAAAACCTGCAATGAAGACGCCAGCGACAGCGGGAAGAACATAGGAATTGGAATACGTACTGCTGTACGGGGCATAAAACGTCCACCCGGTATCAACGCCGCCCACGAAGACGCAATACATCGTGATCAGCGCGCCGATCACATACAGGTACCAGCTCAGCAAGTTCACCCTTGGGAACGCGAGGTCTTTCGCTCCCACCATGATGGGAATTAAAAAATTGGCGAGAGTGGCTGGTATCGACGGGACCAGGAAGAAAAAGACCATGATGATCCCGTGCATCGAGAACAGGCGGTTGTAGGTGGTAGCCGAGAAATAATTGCCTTCGGGCGAAAGAAGATTGACCCGAATCATCACCGCGAACAATCCGCCGACGAAGAACATCAGCGTGATGGAGATGATATATAGGACCGCAATGCGCTTGTGGTCGGTAGTGAACAACCAGCTCTTCCAGCCGTGTTCGACGTTGAGGTAGTTCACCTCTTCCGCTGTGCCTGGTGTTCGTTGTGCGACGGTTGCCATAAATCTAAGTTGCTTCCCTCAGTTTCGTACTATTGGGGCTGCGAATTTGCGGGCGTCTTCGAATTATTCGAGTTGCTGGTCGAAGAGGCTCCAGGTGCGGTTGGTGCAATCACAATGGGCGGCTGCTGGCTGCCTTGCTGAGACGCCGGAGTATTCGGTGCAAGGGATTTGATGAATGCGATCACTTGCACAATCGCTTCTTCGCTGACCTGGCCCTTGAAGATTGGCATGATGCCCGGTTGAAAGCCGGCCACGATCTTGGCGTTCGGATCCAAAATGGACTCGCGAATATATGCGTCATCCGCGATCACGATGCGTCCGTCGGCCAGTAAGACCGGCTTATTGTAGAGTCCCCGCAAGTTGGGCCCGCGGCCCTGCTGATCCAATAAATGGCATGTGGAGCAGCCATGCTGCTCCCATACCTGCTGCCCTTGATCGGCGAGCGTTCCCTGCCTGCCAGCTCCGCTCTGCCAGGCATCGTAGTCCCGCTTATCGAGAACGTCCACCCAGCCGATCATGGCAGCATGTTGGTTGCCGCAATATTCAGTGCAGAACAGATGATAATGGCCCGCTTTGCTAGCCGTAAACCAGATCGTGTCGTAATGTCCGGGTACGACGTCGTGTTTGATTCGAAATGCCGGAATCGAGAAGCTATGGATGACATCCTCAGAGGCCATGGTCAGCTTCACTGGCTGGCCAACTGGAACGTGCAGCTCATCGATTTCACGGCCACCGTCAGGGTATTGGATCTTCCACATCCATTGCTTGCCGGTCACGAAGATCTCCATTGCGTCTCTCGGAGGCTGTGCATTCGCAAAAAAGATCTTGGCACCCCACCAAAACATGACTAGCATCACGAAGAAGGGGAGAATGGACCAAGTCAACTCTAGCTTTGTGGAGCCTTCGATCTGTGTTGCGCGCGGATTTCGATTGCGGTGATACCGAAACGCAAACCATATGATCGCGAGGAAAATGATGATGGTCATCACGCCCGATACGGCCACCAGGAAAAAGTAGAGCTCGTCAATCCCTTGCGCTTGAGCCGAAGCTGTCGGTGGAAACAGAGGCAGATCAGCAAACGGGGGGAAGCTAGCGGACATGATGCGGCTCCCTCCAGGCAGATCCGGTTTTCTCCTTTTTCTCCCGGCGCATGAAGAAGAAAATCAATGTGCCCAGGCACAGTAGCGTTACAGCCGCTGCAAGCTTGAGCACATTGAAGATTACTAACGTATATTTGCCTTGAGCCGCATCGTAATGGAAGCAGAAGAGCAACAGATCATCGACGGGAGAACCGATCTTTTCTTGAGAGGCTTCTACTAAGGCGAGACGAAGATCCGCGGGCGCATAACGAACGCCGTAAAAGTAACGCGAAAGCCTACCTTCGGGAGTAGCGATCATAATGCCGCCAGCATGCACGAATTGATGCGTAGGCTCATCCCAGCGATATCGGAAACCGACCGCCGAGGCAAGGCGGGAAATCGAATCTTGCGTGCCTGTGAGAAAGTGCCATCCGGAATTGAAGGACGCACGGCCGAACTCCTTGGCATAGGCAGCTTTCGTTTGCGATGCTAAGGCGGGCGTTTCAGACGGATCGAAGCTGACGACAACCACGTTGTAGTCGCGGCCCGGGTCGAAGGATAGACGGTGCAAAGCATGCACCATTTCGGTGAGGGTAAGACTACACAGATTCGGACACCCGTAATAGACGAGCGCCAGCACGACTGGCTTCTCGCCGAAATAGGTTCTGAGCGGGACGGCTTGGTTCGTCTCATTGCGGAAGACGAGGTCGAGCGGGATCGCAGAATTCAATTTCTGCTCTATCGTGACTCCTCTGGCGAGCGTCGGAGTATTGTTGACCTGCGCCGTTGCAAAGCACGCACTGATAATCATGATCCACGCGGCGGCAAGAAATCTACTGCGCATGCTTATGAATTTCTCCCTGGATTTGCGGACGGCGATAGGCAGGGGGCATGGCGTTGATGCTTTGTGAGAAATCGCGGCCTTGACCGCCAGGGATGGTGATCCCCGGCGGGGCATCAGGACTGACGTTGAGACGCGAGATGACGAGATCCATCGCGCGATCGATCGGAATGTGAACGTGTCCATCCGAGTCTGCAGCGGAGCCGTTGAGAACAGCATCTTCATGAGCACGAACGTCTGGCAATGTTTCCCACGGATGTACCTGAATTTGTGGCAGAGGCGGCGTGACCCTTCCTGGAGCAAGAGGGCTAGGAAGCTGGCCCATTGGCGTTGTGTTTTGAAGATGTTTTTGCAATCCGACGGTGATGGCGAACACGATTATGAGCGTGCCCGCGATGATAGCGAGCGACCAAATCACCATCTTAATACTCGCGTCGACAGCTTCGAAACTTGTGCCTCCGTGCCCAGTGTGCGGCTCTGATTCGACCGGCTCGTTGGCACCGTGAATGATCTTTTTCGGGCTACGCTCGGTGCTCACGCGACGACCTCCGGCATAGACTCGGCGATACGTGGGTCACGCAGCGGCAGCAGCGGGCGGCTGCGGAGCTGTTTCAAATAGAAGTACGCCCAGACGCCTCCAATTCCGAAGAAGGCTGCGAAATCGGTCCAATAGAGCGCGAACCCGCGCGTACGGTGCGTTGGTTCGACGATCCAGAACATGTCTATGACGCGGGCGCACAAGATAAATATGGCGACGCGCATCAAACGAATGGGATGGCGTTTGCGATCTTGCGAAAGGAGTAAGCAGAACGGAATGGCGAACATGGAAAGCGCGGTCGCGGCGGCAAAATATTTCCAGAAGCCTCGGACGCGATCCAAGTACCAGCCGATCTCCTGAGGCAAATTGCCTGGCCAGACAATGATGAGTTGCGAGGCCGACAGATAAGCCCAGAATATGACAAATGCGAACATCATGTTTCCAAGGTCATGCAAAACGGGTGCGTTCACGCGCCCTCCGAACCGGTTATCGCGCGACGAGAGAACCAGCACAATAATCGACATCGCGATTGCCTGGAGGATGTCGCCGATCAGGATCATGGCGCCATACACCGTCGAAAAGAATTGAATATCTGATGAGAGAATCCAATCGATGTAGGCGAACGTTCCTGCGAGCGTGAACACAAGCACACCTGGGGCGCTGAATGCGCGCATCCGCTCCTTTAGAGTTGGATCTCCAGTTTGGTCCTGCCTATCAGCCATCCGGTAATCGCGCATGCCCCAGAACAGGAAGACCGCGAAGTAGAGGATTGTCCGCCCAATAAAAAATGGCGTGTTGAGGTACGGCGCTTTGTGCTGCAGTACTGGAGTCTGCATTACCAATTGGTGGTTGGCCCAGGGATAGAGATACCGCAAGCCGAAGAGGATGGGTATGATCAGGACGGCAATGAGCGGTATCGTGCGCATCTGTGCTTCGAGCAGACGCCGGATCGTTACTCCCCATTTGCCGCCGACGGTGTGATGCATCAAGAGGACTCCCAAACCGCCGATGCTGAATCCACCCCAGTACAGAAACGCGAAGGCGTAGGACTGATAAAATTCTTCCCGGTTCAAAAAGAACGCGAGGCAGCAAAGCAACAGGCCGATTGCGCCGACGAGACCCGAAATCTTTTCGAAACGGACAGCCCGTGGCCCCAGGCTCTCCACCGGCACTGGGAGAGGATTCGGATGATGAGAGCTCACTTCAGACCGCCTCCCGTCGGGCCACCTATCTTTTCGCGCACTGGCGGTTGCTGTTTGTAGGGGCCGGCTCCCGAAGACTGGCTGGTGTTGGCGAGACTTGCCGGAGCATTCTGGCTGACCTGCAACGCCCGGATATAAGCGGCAATACGCCAGCGATCATCGACTGGAACTCGCGATGCGTAGCTGAACATCGCTCCGAAACCGTTTGTCATAACGTCGAAGAAATGCCCTATTGGCGCGGTCACCAAGCGTGGCTCGTAATAGCTGGGAGGCTGGCGAAAGCCACGCAGAACAATCATTCCCCGTCCATCCCCTAAGCGGCCGTGGCAAGGCGAGCAGTAGATGTCGAAGCGCTCTTGTCCGCGGGCCAGATCTGCTCGCGTGATCTGAATGGGGAAGTAGTCAACATCCTTTCCGTTTACTTTCCCCGTGTAGCGTGCATCGTTGAGGTGAAGTTGTCCGCGCGCGACGGTATCTTCGATGGAGGGTCTTGCGGACCGGCCGTCGCCGAAGAAAGCCGTCGGGGCGAGCGGCTTATAGCGGGGCTGATTATGCATATCCTGGCGGCAGGCGGTGCTAGAGATCGCGGCGGCGAATAGGATCCAGAGCAGATTATGCCGGGACAACCGTCACCTCGTTTCCGCCCACGTCCCGTAGAAATTGCAATGCGTCTTCAGTCCGAAACCGGGGGTCAGATGATTCGATGCAAAGGAAAAACTTATCCTTGGATGCCCGGGCGAATTCCGCGATGTTGAACACGGGGTGATAGGGCCGCGGCAATCCGTTCATGGCGAGCATAGCGAAAAGCGCGGTGAGCGACGCGATTAGAATCATGCACTCGAACGTGATCGGGATGTAGGCCGGCCAGCTGTGAAGCGGACGTCCACCGACGTTGTGCGGATACGCAATCACGGTGATCCAGTAGAGGAGACCATAGCCGCCGGTTACACCACAGATTCCACCGATCAAAACCGCGAGGGCGACATAATTTTTTCTGAAACCGATCGCTTCGGCGAGACCTTCGACCGGCATGGGAGTGTAAGCGTCCATATTGCGATAGCCTTCGGCGTAGGCACGCTCGGCGGCTTCGATCAGTTGCTCGGGCGTGTCGAACTCGGCCATGGCGCCGTGAATCCCGGGGATCTCATTCAGATGGATGTCATTGCTGCTCATAAGCAGCCTCCATGAAATTGTCGTGGTGCACGACCTCGCGCTCTTCGAAAATCGAGATGGCGGGGAGGAGCCGCACAAACAGGAAAATGCACATCAGAAAGAATCCAAGCGTTCCGACGAACGTTGCCCAATCCCAGCCCGTTGGGATATAGGTGCCCCAAGATGAGGGCAGGAAGTCGCGCGTCAGGCTCACGACCACAATGACGAAGCGCTCGAGCCACATGCCCACGTTCACGACGAGCGAAAGAATGAACACTAGAGGCACGTTGCTGCGCACCTTCTTCGACCACAGCATCTGCGGCAGCGCGATGTTGCACAGGATCAGAAGCGCGTACGTGAAGCCATACGGCCCGGTGATGCGGTTCCAGTACATAAAGCTCTCGTACTTGTCGCCGCTATACCAGGAGAAGAACGCTTCCTGTGAATAGCCATAGGCGACTATCAGTCCGGTACCAAGCATCAGCTTGGCGCAGGAATCGATGTGGCGCATGGTGATGATGTCCTGCATCTTGTACCATTTGCGCAACGGGATGATCAGGGTCAGCACCATCGCGAACCCGGAATAGATTGCCCCGGCGACGAAATAGGGCGGAAAGATCGTGGTGTGCCATCCGGGTATGATGCTGATAGCGAAGTCGAAGCTCACGATCGTATGGACGGAAAGGACCAGAGGCGTCGCGAGGCCTGCGAGCAGCAGATAAGCCTTGTTATAGCGGTGCCAATGCTTGATCGACCCGCGCCATCCGAGTGCCAGGACGCCGTAGACGCGCTGCATCCAAAGCTTGGGCGCGGTATCGCGCATGGTGGCAAGATCGGGAATCAAGCCGACGTACCAAAACACAAGAGAGACGGTGCCGTATGTCGAAACCGCAAACACGTCCCATTCGAGAGGGCTTCGCGGCTGCGGCCATAACCACATTGAACTGGGGTAGGGAAGCAGCCAATAAAACAGCCATGGGCGTCCTAAATGAAGCACAGGAAACATTGCCGCACAAGCTACGGCGAACAAAGTCATGGCTTCTGAGAAGCGGTTGATCGAAGTGCGCCAGTCTTGTTTGAGCAGGAAAAGAATCGCCGAGATCAGAGTGCCGGCATGGCCGATTCCGATCCACCAGACGAAGTTGATAATTGCAAAGCCCCAGCCTATCGGGATGTTGATCCCCCAGATCCCGACGCCCTTCAGGAACAGAACACTGACAGCCAGAAACAGCATGTTAACGGCTGCGAACGAGATGAGAGCGCCGATAATCCATTTCTTCGGGGCGTTTTTCCAGGACAGGAAGACGACACCTGCAATGCGGTCTGAAACAGTTTCGTAGGTATGACCCGGGGCGAGAACGGAATGAAGTCCGGGATCGACGACCTGGACGTCTGACGCGAGCAGTTTTTCTTCAGGATTCTCTGTTGGCACTCTGTCCTCTCAAAGCCTCGTTGGGGTTCCGGACGTAGCCGAGATATGTTGTGCGGGGCCGCGTGTTCAGATCGTCAAGCAGCGCATAATTGCGTTTGAGCGCCTGAAGTTTCGCGACCTTACTGTTGCGGTCATTCAAATCGCCAAATGTAATTGCCTGGGTTGGGCAGACTTGTTGGCAAGCCGTCAGAATCTCGCCGTCCCGAGCGCGCCGTTCTTCTTTTTCCGCCTGGATCTTTACCTCTTCAATGCGCTGGATGCAATAAGAGCACTTCTCCATCACACCGCGGCTTCGAACGGTAACCTCGGGATTGCGCACGCCGTATAGACTGGGCGTCTGCCAATCGGAATAGAGATAGAAGTTGAAACGGCGCACCTTATAAGGACAGTTGTTGGAGCAATAGCGTGTACCGACGCAGCGGTTGTACACCATTTGGTTGATTCCTTCGCTGCTGTGTACGGTTGCAGCGACCGGACATACCAGCTCGCAAGGAGCATTTTCGCAGTGCATGCAGGGGATCGGCTGGTTGTACATGTCAGGGCTATCGAGGTTGCCTGAGTAATAGCGATCCACGCGAATCCAATGCATGTGGCGCCCGCGAGCCACCTGATCTTTGCCGACTACCGCGATATTGTTTTCCGCCTGGCACGCAATGATGCAGGAGTGGCAGCCTATGCAGACGTTCAGGTCGATGGCCATGCCCCACTTGTAGCCGGTGTACGGGAATTGCTCCGGATGATAGAGCGTCAGATCGCGCGGAAGCGGTTTGTTTTCGACGCTGTTGGTCGGGAAATTGGGATGCTCTCGAAATTCGCTTAGGTCGGCAGCGCGGACAGGCTCGCGTCCAGCCATGGTTTGGGTTTCTTGAATATCGGCGATGCGATACGTTGCTCCCGTCTTCACGACTGAGCCGGCAGCGACATAAGGCGAAGCGGCGTTCTGAATCGAATAAGCGTTATAGCCAATTTTGTTACCGACGCGGCCGGATGCCTCGCGTCCATAGCCGAGAGTGATCGTGACGGAATCTTCGGCGTGTCCCGGCAAGATCCACGCGGGTCCTTCGATGCTCTTCCCGTTTACGGTTACGCGCAGCAGGTGGCCCTTATCAATGTGCATGTCGCTGGCAGCTTTGGGACTAATCAGCACCACGTTGTCCCAGGTGATCTTGCTTTGGGGTTTTGGAAGTTCCTGCAGCCAGCCGTTATTTGAGTAGGCGCCGTCGCCGATGGTGGGGTCTGGCCTGAAGACCACCTCAGTTCCGGCGATGGGTTGTGATTCGAGCGGTGGAAGCGTCACGGAAGCTGTAGCATTCACCTGCCCAACTTGGGTTCCGGCGATCCAACCATCGTGCAGCGATGTTTGCCACATTGTGGTGAAGTCGCCGCCTTTGTTTTGCGCCTCCCAATAGCCTTTGACGATATCGTGCGAGGGCAAATCAGGCTTCATCTGCAGGATTGTGAGGATCTCGTGTGCGGACTTGCTGTCGTAAAGCGGAATGATAAGAGGTTGCTGAATGGTCGTGGTGCCGTCGAAAGCGCGGGAGTCCGACCAGGTTTCCAAATAGTGCGCTTCCGGAATATGCCAGTGCGCCCAGCGCGACGTTTCATCAAAGAACTGCCCCAATCGAACCACGAGGCGCGCCTTTCGGATCGCTTCTTCAAAGCCAAGCGATGCGGCGGCTGTATAAACCGGGTTCGGTCCCAAAATGACCAGCGTCTCGACATGCCCATTATTTAGGTCATTCGTGAGCTCTTCGAATGAATGGGTTTGATCCGATTCGACGCCTTCGAGGATGCGGACTGTCTTGCCAGTGTTGCCCAGTGCAGCGTTGATCGCATACGCGGCTAGATGGACGCTTTCGGGCTGAAATTCGCCGGGTATGACTACGCTTCGGCCCTTTGAGTTGGCTAGATCCTGCGCAACAGCGCCCAGCCATTCGGGCGCTGTTCCGGGGGTGTCGGGCGCAGCTACGCCACACGCCTTTGCGAGTTGATAGGCAGTGGCAGAAATCGCGCTGCTTCTCACGGCAAACCGGTGATCCGCTACGGAGCCACTCACGGAAGGCGATGACTCAATCGCATAAAACCGGCACGGTGTCGCGCCATTATCGATCGCCCGGCGCGCTGCAAACTGGCGCGCATAAGCGAGCATGGCGGGACCGGTATTCATGAAGTCGCTCTCGAGAGTTACGATCACGTCGGCTTGCGAGAGATCGTAGACGATGCTCGAGTTGCGTCCGCTGATCTTCTTAGCTGCGCTTGCGATCGCGGGATTCACAGAGGGCTCGTGAATGTACCACTTGGCTGCGGGCCATTGGGACAGGATGGAAGTGATCTGAGAGATCAACGTCGGCGAGGTAGTCGCCCCAGTCAAAATGGCGAGCCCTTCACCCTTACGAACGTTGAGATTTTGGGCTTCCGCAATGAAAGCGACCGTGAACTGGCCCCACATGCTCTCGCGGCCTTCATGCAAAACGGTTTCGGAGCGATCGGGATCGTAGAGGTTCAGTATCGAAGCCTGCTCGAAGATGCTTGTGGCGCCGAGACTGGCAGGATGATCGGGATTACCTTCGATTTTTGTCGGCCGGTTGAGGTGGCTTTCGACGAGCAGGCCGCGCGCATATCCGGCCGCGGGCATGGCAGTTGCGTAAAACAGCGCAGTGCCAGGAATGACGTTTTCGGGTTGGCGCACGTAGGGGGCGATGTACTCAGGAGGCTGCCGGGTACAGGCGGCTGCTCCCGCCATAGCGAGTGACGCTGCCATCACTTTAAGCAAACTGCGCCGGTCAACGCCTTGCGGTATCTGTCCCGAAAGGCCTGGAAATTCCTGTTCGATATAGTCGCGGAGCGCATCGCTCTCGGCGGCCTCTTCGAGCGTGCGCCAGAAAACCGGCCCACGTCCGGCAGCGAGTTTTTCACGAAGAGCCTGCAGGTCGGGCGCGGGACGCGGGGCAGGCTCGAGCAGCGACTCTAAAGAGACGAAGGCAGATGATTTCATCGGTGGCAAGTGAAGCAATCCGTCAAAGCGCGCGGGCTCTGGACATGGTACTCGGCGACCAGCTTGTGTCCGAGCTCGAGCTGATTCGCCGGGTATTCGTAATCGATATTAAAGACCTCGGATTTTGGCCGGATATATTTGGCCGGATCCCTGTGGCAGTTGACACACCAGTCCATATAAAGGTTATTGACCCTGTAAGTGAGAGGCATTTCGTCAACGTGACCGTGACAGGTGGAGCATCCGATTCCCTTGTTCACGTGGATGCTGTGGTTGAAGTAGACGAAATCGGGAAGGTCGTGAACACGCCTCCAATCGATGGAACGGCCGCTCGCCCAACTATCGCGAATGGGCTGCGTGAGCGATGCATTCGACCAGATTTGCGAGTGGCACGTCATGCAGATTTCGGTCGGAGGGAGGCCAGCATAATGAGAGGTCTCCACACTCGTGTGGCAGTACCGGCAATCGATGCCGTCATCTTTGACGTGATGCTTGTGGCTGAACGGGATGGGTTGCTCGGGCGCTTCGCGAACGAACGTCATCCAGTGGCCCCGGTCCATGATATATGCGGCCGCTAGCGTCGTACCGAGCAAAATGATGACCAGCGCGATTGAGATCTTGGCGATCGAGTTTGAGGCTGGCCGAAAAAGTTGTGGCATAGAGTTGGCTACTCACGCGATTTCCAGCATCGAAACCAAATCGTGATTATAACCGCTCTTCTTTTGAATCTCGGGTTTTAGCAAACAACAATTCTATGATTGGCCGCGATGCGGGCGATACACGTAGTTTTGGCAAGAAATGGGGCTAGCTCGATCGTTTCGGAAGGTTTCGCTTCTAAACTTCTCGTCCCAGATTGACCGCGCACCGGAATTCGGAACGGCTCGCGGTTTGATCACAGAAATCGATGCACTCAATTTCTCGCATTGATTCAGCGGTTTAGGTGTTTCCAGTTGGCTAGGGAGAAAACCTCTCGCGCGATCTTTTGCACGGGAGAGCTTTTGGAAGCATGTCTAGCCCGGAAGGAATTGGGCGCGAGTCCAGCCTTATTATTAGATGCCTTGGTGTCAGTCTATTTCTGTTCATCGCGCAAGCATTTGGGACAACTTATTACGTAGATTCGGTGAAGGGTTCGGACTCGAACAGCGGCACCTCCAAGTCTGCTCCATGGCAAACCATCAGCAAGGTAAGCAAGGGACCGTACAGCGCAGGCGATTCGATTTTATTCCTAGCAGGGGACACGTGGAGCGGGTCGACATTCTCTGCGACATTGACCACACCGTCGGCGGGTACAAGCGCTAACCAGATTACGTATGGAACCTACGGAACAGGAGCTGCACCCATTCTGGACGGCGGCGGCAATCTCGGAACGCTGATAAGCATCTCGCAAAACTACATTACGGTAAACGGGCTGCAACTGCAGAATGCGGCGTCGTACCTAATTTCATTTGCAAACCGGACAGGCACCCAAATTCTCAATGTGACAGGGTATAACGCCGGGCTCTGGGCTTTTTACGGAGGCTCGGGCGGGGCCACGACGGGCGCAACTACGATCAGCGGAAATGTTTATAAGCAGCTCTCCTCGAGCTATAGCACGTCGATTGTGTTTTTGATCGAAGGATCCAGCCAAACTGCGCCGATCATTATCACAGGCAACACATGCGATGAAACAGCTGTCTCAGCTTCTCCAGCAATTTGCATCGACGTAAATGGCCTAGGGAATGCGACGATTCAATACAACCAAATCTACGGAGGGGGCCAGGGAATCTCTTTGAAGCCCCGTGGTGGTACGGGTTGCCTTGGACCTGCGCAATCTGGGGGCCTAGTTGCAGATAACTACATCTCAGGAATCAATCGGAACGGGGGTACGAGCGTCGACGGCGAAGGAACCGAGCTGGAAGGTTGCTCCGGCTATCCGCAAAGCAATATCGTGCTCGCACGGAATATTTACATTTGCGCTGCCAACTCTTCAGATGCATTCGGCTCCTACTATTCCGACAACGACACGGCCTATGGAAACATTGTCATCGGGCCGTGCGGGTCAGGCTCCGGCTCCTCGACTCCGCGCATGGTGGCGTGGAATTCCAGCTCCACGAACGTGAATGCGTATAACAACACATTTGTCGGCGACGGGACGGTAAGCAATTTAGCGGGGATTCTATTTTCTCCGGGCTGTAACGGATCCGCTTACAACAACATCTTCAAGCATCTTCCAATCGGTGTGTCGGCAGCCGGAAGCGGCACGGAAGATTACAACATCTACGACAGCGATGTGACGAAACCTACGTCCGGGTCAGTCACGTCCGGGGGCCACAGCAAGACGAAGACAAGTCCGGTATTTGTATCTTCCACAATTTCTGGAGCGAACGACGTGAAGCTGAAATCGGGCAGTCCGGCAATTGGCAATGGAACTAATCTGGGATCACTCTTCAGTTTCATCCTGAATCCCATAGGCGTCGCCGTTCCTTATGGCACATTTGATGAGTCTGCCTCTTGGATGATGGGGGCGTTCGGCTATACGTCGGCGGCCGTTCCTCTAAACATCTCAGGAGCGCACGTCGTCGGCGCCATTGTGCAGTCTCACTAGCCTTCTCTCGGAGGCATTTCCCACCAACCCTGAGATGTTCGGGGCCGAACCGCTACTTACCTACCGGGCAATAGCGGTGTCTCCACACACATGGTAAAATCTGAATGCGGTGCGATTCGGGTGCGATCGCTAGGAATTTAGTCAGGGTTTCTGACTAAATTGCGGGAACATGCTGGAATTTACAGATTCTTGTCGTTCGTTCTTTGACCGAACGGAGTTGCTGTTGGACGAAGTTCCTGTTGTGATTAGCCTTCATCGACTCCCGTGTCACTAGCCGTCCAGTGACGACAAACAGGACTCTTCAAACATGCTGAACAACAAAAGGTTACTTGCCAATCGCGCCCTCTTTAGCTGTCAGGTTATTCTGTTGGGAATCACGGTCCTGAGCACGACAGTTCTACCTGGGTATGGTCAGAACGTGAATGCTACTCCTTCTGCTCAGTCTGTCCCTTACACCGTACCACCTGCCGATTACAAGATCGGCCCAGGCGACGTTCTAAACATCATTTGCAGTTATGTGGGGGAGATTGGCGGTAAGGTCCGAGTCAGCGAGCAGGGCTTTATTGAAGCGCCGGGGTTACCGAAGCCCATTAAGGCAGCCGGACTGTCGCCCGCTGAGTTGGGCGCGCAAATCGCGGAGCAGCTTAAGCAGGCCGATATCGTTCGTGAGCCGATCATCAGCGTATTCGTGGAGGAATATCACAGCCGAACGGTGAGCGTGCTTGGAGCGGTAACCAAGCCCTCCATCTACCCGCTGGACCGCCCTACGACGATTCTAGAAGCGATTTCATTAGCAGGCGGTCTTCTGCCGACGGCGGGAGGGTCTTTAACTCTGATTCGAAAAGGCCACGACTTGCCTATCGGGCACATTAAGGGGGATAACACCGTAGTTCAGATCGAATTGGGCAAGCTCATGGCGGGCAATGATCCTTCGCTGAACCTCAAGGTTGAGGCGGGAGATGTGCTAACGGTTGCCACTGCGCCCGTCGTGTATGTAGTGGGTGCCGTCGTCCAGCCGGGTGGGTACGTCGTCGAGGACCCGAGCTCGGATTTGACTGTACTACAGGCGATCGCGAAGGCGCAGGGCCTCAAACCCGATGCATCGGCAAGTCGCGCCATGATCATTCGGCGTGGAAGCGACGGACAGCAGAGGAAGGAAATACCCATTGACCTCAGCGGGGTTTTCAAGGGGAAGGGGAGCGATCTCGACCTGCAGCGGAACGACATTCTGTTTGTCCCAGAAAGTGGGACAAAGAGGACCTTACAGGCCTTGGCGCAAGCTGCCATTTCAGGCGTTGCGGGCATGGCAACCTACGGGGCCGGCTATCGCCTGGCCGGGCATTAATTCGGCCCAGCAGGCATGATCCCGGCAACCGCACCGACGCCCATTGCTGTTAGCCGGCGTGGGCGCTTCAAAGCCCATCCCCTTGTGCTCGATCTGGGTTTCACCGGGGCCGCCCAAGTCTCCCTATTCATTTCCAATCTGCTTCTAATATCGTTGTTCGCCCGTATGCTCGGTGCCACAGGGGTTGCCGAGTACCTTCTGTTGCGGCGTGTGGTCGTGTGGCTGCAATCGGGTGTGCAAATGGGACTTTACGTTGGGATACCCCGCTACGTGGCTCACGAAGCGGGTGTAGCGGAAGGGAAGCCTGAGATCTATTTCACGGCTGGCGCAGCCTGCCTCACACTGGTTGCGATGTGCTTGGGATTTGTTCTGAATCTCGGGCGAGAAGGTTTTTCCCGCCTGATGTTTGGCAGCAATCAAATGACATACCTGATCTTGCCAGTGTCGCTGACAATTTTGGGCTTGGTCCTACATACTGCGATTTATGGGTATTTCCGAGGGCGCCTGTGGATGAATCGGGCCAACATTTTGCAAATCTGGAACATGTCGCTGGTTCCTGTGCTCGGTCTGATTCTTCTCGTGCGTTCCAGGTCCGTAGCAAAAATTGTCAATTTCACCGCTGTCCTCGTAATAGTTACCTCGGTGCTGGTTTCGATTCCTGCCATCAGACGCGCCTTTCGAGGCGGGGATTTCCAATTCCTGGAGCCGCTACGGAAGCTCTTAAAATACGGACTTGCCCGGGTGCCGGGCGACTTCGCAGCAGCCGCACTGTTTGCGGTTGGGCCAATTATCGCAGCGCAATTCATGCCGCTAAGTCAAGTTTCGCCTCTACTTTTAGGAACCAGTCTGCTGATGGCTGCAGCAGTGAGCGTTGCGCCTATTGGAACGCTGTTGCTCTCCAAGGTCAGTCTCGTTGTCGCACAAAACAGGCTTGACGATATTCGGCTGCCGCTCAGTCACATGATGAACGGCGTTCTTGAATTGTCGATGTTTATGAGTCTGCAATTCATACTATTCGCCGACGTGATCCTGAGGGTCTGGGTTGGCTCCGGCTTACTGAATGCGGTCCCTATAGTTCGCATTACGGCGCTTGCGATTCCCTGCTATCTATTTTTTACCGCGCTGCGCAGCGTTATTGATGCGGTCACCATAAAGGCTTCGAACGCCCACAACATTCTGATTTCTCTCGTGGCGTTTCTCATCCTTACTGGCATTTCAGTACTAGTAATCTCCAGAAGCTTGTTACTGATCGGCTTGGCTGTTTCTATGGTGATTACCCTTGCCTTACTTGCTGGGCTCACGGCGAATACTGTCCAGCGCCTATGTCAGGTCAGGCCGGTGTGGAGGAGCTTTGTTCAGTCGTTGCTCACGAACGTTCTGCTCTTCGCGGTTGGTTTGGGCGTCAGAGAAGCGGCGGGCGGGGGAAGAAGTTTGGTCGTTGTTGTTGCGCTGGGAATTTTTATCTGCGCCTCTTACGTCTTTTTACTTATGATGCGGAGACCGCAATGGTTCAGGTTTATTTTGGAAAAGAGTTTCATGCGGCTACCGCAATACAGCGTATGAGAAAGACCGCCACATGACAGGAGCACAGCAGATTTCAGAAAGTTCAGCAGCAACAACTGGGGAGACAAGCTTAACAGCAGTACAAAAGCAAGCGTCCTTCGACGTAATCATGCTGACCACTGCTCACGCGGCGACCGACGGGCGCATCTTCTACAAAGAGGCGAAGACGCTGGCCGAAGCTGGAATGCGAGTGGCCATCATCGGTCCTCATCCCAATTCGGAGATGTTGGAAGGCGTTTGGATTGAAGCACTCCCGAAGCGCGGAAGGGGTATTTCACGCGTCCTGCTTCAGGGATGGACTGTGATAAAGCTTGCTCGCCAATTGCGGGGCCGCCTTTTTCTATTCCATGACCCCGAGCTTTTCGGGGTTGGGCTGGTGCTGCGGGCTGTCGGCAAAAAGGTGGTCTATGATTGCCACGAAAACGTACCCGCGCAACTTCTTCAGAAGCCCTGGATCCCACGCCTCTTGCGTCCTACGGTGTCGAGATTGGCTTTGGCGATGGAGTGGGTCGGTTCACGACTGTTGAATGGGGTGTGCGTCGCGCGTGATGCGGTGTTGCCGCGCTTTCCGAAAAAGCGCAGACTGCCGCTCCGGAATTTCCCGACCGAGGAGGTCTTGAAGAGTTCGGAAGGGCTGCCCATAGAGCTGAGGGAAAACATTGTAATCTATGCGGGCAGTCTTGCGCGTATTCGAGGTACTGCTGAACTGGTGGAAGCCTTCAGGCATATCAGACCCGATGAAGCTCAATTGTGGTTGATCGGGGGGTTCAGTGATGAGGCATTCAAACAGGAGATCCTGAAAGATCTGCCTGCGAACGTCAAGTGCTTTGGGTGGCTCGAGCACCCGGAGGTGCTGAAGCTCTATTCCTCGGTTAAGATCGGGGTAAATCTTCTCTATCCTACGCCCAGCCACCGTAACTCGCAGCCAATCAAACTGTATGAGTATCAGGCAGCTGGAATTCCCGTGATTGCCTCGAACTTTCCTGAGTTTCGCGAACTTTTGGAAGGATCGGGAGTGCAAGTAGATCCCACTGACGCCCGCGAAGTTGAAGGTGCGATTCGGGATCTCTTATCCGATCCAGCCCGCTTGCGTGAAATGTCCCGAGTAGGACGCGAGCGCGTGCTGTCCTCGTACTGCTGGAAAAACGAAGGCATGCGGCTGATTGATTTTTGCAATCGCCTGGCAGGAGCACACGGCTAATACCGGCGCAACATTCGTCAAGGATCTCTTGAATTATGAAAGTACCTTTACTCGATCTAAAAGCCCAGTACTCCGTTATTAGAAACGACATACTCGCCGCCGTTGCAGAGGTGCTCGAATCGCAGATTTGCATCGGAGGGCCCAAACTCGCGGAACTCGAGCGAAAAATTGCTGCGGTATCGGACTGCAAATACGGGGTCGCCGTTTCGAGCGGTACAGATGCCCTGCTCTGTAGTCTCATGGCACTTTCGATTGGGCCGGGCGATGAAGTCATTACCACCCCATTCTCTTTCTTCGCGACCGCTGGTTGCGTCTCCCGCACCGGAGCCAAACCGGTGTTTGTGGATGTCGATCCGAAGACCTATAACATCGAGCCCGGCCTGATTGAATCCGCGATTACCCCCCGAACCAAAGCGATCATACCGGTTCATTTATTCGGCCAAATGGCTGATATGGATCCGATCATGGAGATCGCGAATCGACACGGCCTATTTGTGATCGAAGATGCCGCGCAATCCATTACCGCCACCTACAAAGGGCGGAAGGCAGGAAGCATTGGCACGACGGGCTGCTTCAGCTTCTTCCCCAGTAAGAATCTTGGTGCGGCTGGCGACGCCGGCCTGATCGTAACCAACGACGAGGCGTTGTACGAACGCATGTCGATGATGCGGAGTCATGGCGCTAAACCGAAGTACTATCACAAGTACGTTGGCGGGAACTTCCGCCTCGATCCGATCCAGGCGGCGATTCTTCTCGTCAAACTGCCTCATCTTGATTCATGGTCCGAGGCTCGCCGCCGTAATGCCGCCCGATACAACCGCGTGTTTGCAGGCAGTCCGGTCGGAATCCCGTACATTCGTCCTGACTGTATCAGTATTTTCAACCAATACGTGGTGCGCCTCGAAAGCAGAGACGAGGTAGCGAAAGCACTCGCGGAGGCTGGGATTTCGAGCGAGATCTATTATCCGTTACCGTTGCACCTTCAGGAATGCTTTTCGTCGGTTGTTCCGCCGGGAGCACGCTTCCCCGTTTCCGAGGAAGCCGCCCAGCATGTGCTGGCTCTGCCCATTTATCCTGAGCTTGCACCGGAGATGATCGACTACGTTGCGGATACAGCCTTGGCAGCTTGCTCGAAGCTCCAGCCTTCGCACGCGTGACACGCAGTTCAGACATTTAGGAGACTATGCCGGAAATTAGGGTTGCTGTTATTGGGAGTGGATACTGGGGCAAGAATCTGGTTCGTAATTTCCATGAGCTGAATGCTCTGGGCACCATTTGCGACCCAAATCCAATTGTCGAGGCAAGTACGCGCGAAAAGTATCCGTCCGTCGGCTATGCCCGCGAGTATTCGGAAGTTCTTGCGGACCCGGCCATAAGCGCGGTAGTGCTTGCTACACCGGCGAAGGCGCATTTTTCCATGGCCGTTCAGGCACTTCAGGCCGGAAAGGATGTATTTGTCGAAAAGCCGTTGGCCCTTACTGCCTCCGAAGGCGCGCAGTTGGTTGATCTTGCGACTCGCAGCAGTCGCATCCTAATGGTCGGTCACATACTGCAGTACCATTCGGCCGTAATCAAACTAAAGCAACTGATCCGATCCGGGATGTTAGGGCGAATTCAGTATCTCTACTCAAATCGCCTGAACATGGGAAAGATTCGAACTGAGGAAAACATTCTTTGGAGTTTCGCGCCACACGATATTTCCGTCATCCTGGGATTACTGAACGAGGAACCGTCGGCCGTTTCGTGCAATGGCGGAGCGTATCTCAGCCACGGTGTTTCGGACGTGACCCTCACCGATTTCGCATTTCCTAGTGGAGTGCGTGCACACATCTTTGTCAGTTGGCTGCACCCATTCAAAGAGCAGCGCCTGGTGGTGGTTGGTTCTGAGTGCATGGCCGTTTTCGACGATTCGGCCGTAAACAAGTTGGTGCTTTACGCCCACAAAATTGAATGGAAGGACCGCGTGCCGAACGCCGTGAAAGCTGAAAGCGAGCCAGTGTCCTTAGACAACTCAGAGCCGCTCAGCAACGAGTGCGTGGCGTTCATTGATGCTATCAGGAGCCGCCAGCCACCTCTAACGGACGGCCAAGAGGGCCTTCGCGTACTGCGCGTTCTTAACGCCTGCCAAGTTTCGCTTGAAACGGGTAGAAAATCATCTCCCATCGAAGTTTCTACAGGCCCCTCAAAGCCTTATTACGCACACGCGACGGCTGTCATTGATGAGGGATGCGAAATCGGCGCCGGCACTAAGATTTGGCACTACTCGCACATCTTGAAGGGAGCAACCATCGGCGAACGCTGCATATTCGGCCAGAATTGCAGCGTGGGCGAAGGTGTGACTGTCGGTAACAACGTGAAGGTGCAGAACAACGTTTCGATCTACACAGGCACTGTGGTCGAAGATGACGTGTTCCTGGGTCCATCCGCGGTGCTCACGAACGTTAAGAACCCGAGGTCGCAGGTGAACCGTCACTCACTATACGAAAGTACGGTAATACGGCGCGGCGCATCGGTGGGGGCAAACGCGACCATAGTTTGCGGGGTGGAGCTCGGTCGATACTGTTTTGTTGGTGCGGGTGCGGTTGTCACGAAGAATGTACCGGATTACGCATTGATTGTCGGGAACCCTGGAAGACAAGTGGGCTGGATCAGCCGTCACGGTCATCCGCTCATTGATCCCGATGCGCACGGAATAATGACATGTCCGGAAAGCGGCTACCGGTATAAGGAGGTTCAACAGGGGATCCTAAGATGTCTTGACTTAGACGAAAATGCTCCTCTCCCGGCGTATCTCCACACGGGTGCCAAGAGTTACGACGTTTTCAAAGCGGACCGCGCGCTAATTCAGCAGACGTGACTACTACAATCGCTCGTGTTGGCCACTGCTATTTCTAGCCATCTCTAAGATGAACATATTGGCCTTTTACCAATATTTTTCGACTAATGAGGTCGCGGGTTCAACCCGGCCCTTCGAGATTTTCCGGAGGCTGGCGGAGCGAGGCGATTCCGTTACGATCGTTTCGGCGAACTGGGTATACGCAACAGGAAGAAAAGAAACAAAGGGCGGATTACTTTGGAAGCGCACCCGGGTTGAAGGAATGGACGTTATCCGGGTCACTATTCCTTTTGGTGGCTCCCGGGAAGTATTGCCGAGAATCATCGGGTTCTGGTGGTTCATTCCGTTTTCCTTTCTTGCCTCGCTTTCAGTTCCGAAGCCTGACGTGGTCATCGGCAGTTCGACGCCTTTGACGATCGGAATCCCAGCGTATTTGCTGAGCCGGCTGCGAAACGCGCCGTTTATCTTTGAATTACGTGATCTCTGGCCTGACTGTGTCGTCGAGTGGGCCATAGTCAAGAATCGGCACGTTATTCGCTCCGCGTATTGGCTTGAATCGTTCTTGTATAGGAAGTCGGCATTTCTAGTTGCCGTCACCGAAGGAATTCGAAAGGAACTGATAAAGAAGGGCATTTCAGCCGAGCGAGTCAGAACAATAACCACCGCGAGCGACTTGGCTCTGTTTACTCCGGAGGGCCCTCGGGCGGATCTCGAGAACCTGCTTGAAATCCCTGCCAATGCATTTGTCTGTATGCATACGGGATCTCTTGGACTCTCTAATTCGCTGGGTTTCTTGTTGGATGCAGCGGAAAGAGTTCTTGACGATGCGTCTATCCAATTCGTTCTAATAGGTCACGGGCGCGAAAAGGCCTTACTCAAGACTGAAGCTTCGCAAAGAAATCTCCGGAACGTCCATTTTTTGGATCCGGTTTCGAAGGCTAGAGTTCCCTCGTTCCTTAGGAGAGCTGATCTCGGCATCGTTTTCGTTAAGCCCGGTCGTTTCATGTACATTTTTCTGCCTAACAAATTCTTCGATTACCTCGCTTGTGGATGCCCAATATTACTGAACTTTGATGGAGAGGCGCGTGAATACGTGGAACCGCTGAATGCCGGCATCTTTATTCCTCCCGGCGACGTAGAAGCACTCGCCATTGCAATCAGGAATTTGGCTGCCGACCGCAGGACGGCACAGGACATGCGCGTTCAGGCACGCAAGGTTGCCCAACAGCATTTCAGCTGGGATTACAAATCCGCGGAATATTCAGAGGTGATCTCGTCAGTACTTGCGGCGGGCGCAACCAGCGTTAAAACAAACGGGCTTTGGGCGCGGCTAGTAAAGCGAATCTCCAGTTGAAGGGCCTGCTCAAATTGCACACGGGCGCTAATCCCAGGAAACCGCCTCGGGTTTGGCCTGGAAACAAGTCGCAGGGGTCCTGTGTTTTGTCTGCGAGCTCGACTGACGATCTGTTATGTAGAGTGCGGCTTTCAGCTTTTGGAGCCTGTGAATAAAGAGTGAGCAAGACTACCTTGTTCGACTGAGCGCGCGCCGACTTGCAATGCATGTCTTAATGTTCTATCAGTACTTCACGACGAACGAGGTCGCGGGGTCTACCCGACCCTACGAATTCGCCCGAAGATTGATTCAGCGGGGCGATTCGGTTAGCATTATCACGGGTAACTGGTGTTACGGGACAGGCCAGAAAAACGAGCAATCTGGTATGTTCTGGAACCGCGTTCCGGTCGAAGGGCTGAATGTGATCCAAGTAAGCATTCCTTTCGGCGGTTCCCGAAAGATGGTGCCTAGGATTATCGGTTTCTTATGGTTCATGCCATTAGCGTTCCTGGCTGCACTGTCGGTTCGGAATGTTGATGTCGCCGTCGCTAGCTCGACCCCTCTCTCGATCGGAATCCCGGCTTACCTACTAAGCCGATTGCGGCAAGTGCCGTTTGTTTTCGAAGTGCGCGATCTTTGGCCCGATTGCCCCATCGAATGGGGATTCGTAAAGAACCGGCTCCTCATTCGTGTGACGTATTGGCTTGAATCGTTCTTGTATCGCAAGGCAAATTTTCTCATCACGGTCACCGAGGGCATCAGGAAAGAAGTTATTAAAAAGGGTATCCCAGCCGAACGAATTAGAACGATAACAACCGCAGCCGACTTGCGGCTGTTTACTCCTGATGGTCCCCGGGCGGACCTCGAAGTCTTGGCCAACATCCCTGCCGACGCGTTTCTTTGTATACACATAGGTTCCCTGGGATATTCAAACGCTTTGGATTTATTGCTTGAGGGTGCGGAACGAGTGCTTGACGACCCCAGCATACAGTTTCTCGTGATGGGCCATGGCGCCGAGAAGGCACGTATCAGGAAAGAAATCGCACGGCGCAATTTGCACAATATCCATTTCTTGAATCCGGTTCCAAAAGCTGACCTGCCGCCGTTTCTTAGAAGAGCCAATCTGGGACTTTCCCTCGTCAGACCTACGCGGTATACATACATTTTCCTGCAGACCAAATTCTTTGACTATCTTGCGTGCGGGTGTCCGGTGATATTGAACTTCGACGGGGAGGCGCGCGAATACATAGAACCGGCTGGGGCCGGTATTTACGTTCCTCCAGATGATGCAGACGCGCTCGCGGTTGCCATTCGGAAGTTAGCTGCCGATCGCGCGACAGCGCGGAGCATGGGCATGCACGCTCGGCAAGTTGCGGAAAAGCACTTCAGCTGGGATTACAAAGGCGCCGAATTTCAGGAGACAATTGCATCTGTCGTCATGGAAATGCGCGTGGGTGCGAAGAAAGCTTGTAGAGAGGACGGTCAATGATGGGGTGGGGCGCGGATTTCAGTTACTCGTACTTTAGAAAGCTTCTAGAAATCATTCGAATTGATTTCGAGCCTCGACTGCTAAGTGATGCGTCCCGGGTAAACCATCCCACAGATAAGAGACTCGCATTCCTGCGCCATGACGTCGACGTCGATCTTAGCAAGGCTCTCCGGATGGCGGAGATCGAGCGCGAGCATAATGTTCCGGCTTCCTACATGATTATGAATGCTTCGCTCCTGTACAACGTCGAGGATGCATCAGTCGTCCGAGCACTGCGGGAAATCCAGAGCTTCGGTCATGAGGTCGGGCTGCATTTCGATTGCCCGGAGGAGTTGCGCCAAGGGCGAGGAAACGTCAGTGAAATCGAGGACAACATCGAAAGAGCTTGCGCTGAGCTCGAAGACTGCATCGGTTCGCCTGTAAGGTCGCTTTCATTTCATCGGCCGATCCCATGGCTCTTACGGGGTCCGTTGCTGATTGGATCTCGTGTGAATGCATACGCGGCGGAGCTGATGGAGTGGTACTTATCTGATTCGAAAGGTAACTGGCGCGAAGGCGAGCCATTACCCAAGCTGAAGCAGCTGTATGGAAACAAGTTGCAGCTGCTAACGCACCCTATCTGGTGGGGTGATACTCACCTGCCTCCTCAACAACGACTCGACGAGTTCTTGAGCGAGAGGACGCGCGGGTTCCGCAGATCGGAAGCTGAGGCGTTCGCTTCGGCGTTGATGACGACCCTTCCTGGCGTTCCGCGGCAGCCTCGTAGCTTCGAAGCGGGCGCTTGAGTTGTATGGGTAGAGCATCTCTCACCCTCCTTGTTACCGGTGCAGGCGCACCCGGCATTCGCGGCACTCTGTACGCGCTTCGCCGCAATCCGGAGGGTGTTAGGGTCAGGGCTGTCGGGATCGATACGAAGCCGGACGTAGTCGGGAGCTTTCTAGTCGACCGATTTTACGCGGTCCCGCCGCCCGAGAACCGGGAGTACATCCCAAGACTGCTCGAGATTTGCGACCAGGAAAAAATCGATTTGGTTATCCCGCAGACTACGCGTGAAATTGCAGTGCTCTCGAAAGAGAAGGATCGCTTCCGTTCGCACAAAATCGCAGTGATGGTCGCGAGCGGCTCGGCTATAGCAGCGGCGAACGATAAGGGCCAAGTATTGGATAATTTCGCCCAACTCGGGTTGCCGTATCCGCGCTTCTACCGGGCGGCAACGGAAAGTGAAGTTGTCGAATGCGCGCGCAAGCTGGGTTATCCAGATAATCCCGTGGTCGTTAAAGTCCCAGTGTCAAATGGCATGCGGGGCCTGCGGATCCTAATGGAGAACGCCTGGAATGTTGAGCGGTTTCTAAACGAAAAGCCAGGCGGAACCGAGATCTCGCTGTGCGAGTTGCTTGTGATTCTGCGGAGGGGCAATCGCTGGCCGGAACTTCTTGTCACAGAATACCTGCCGGGACCTGAGTATTCCGTCGATGCGTTTATAGGCACCCACGCGTGTGTGGCAATTCCCCGCCTGCGTCGCGTGATCCGCTCCGGAATCAGCTTTGAAAACGAGATTGAATATCGAGACGATCTCGCAGAATACACCTTACGAGCTGGGAAGCAGTTGGGCTTGACCGGTGCGTATGGCTTCCAGTTTAAGCTCGATCAGGACGGAATTCCGAAGGTTCTCGAATGCAATCCCCGTGTTCAGGGCACGATGATTGCGAGTCTCTTCAGTGGTGTTAACGTCATCTGGCTCGCTGTAAAGGAAGCCATCGGTGAGCCTCTGGCCGAAATACCAAGTGTGCGCAAGCCCGCGCAATTTTACCGGTTCTGGGGTGGCATAGGGGTTTATGATGGCCAGTGCGACGAGATCTAGTTCGATTTTTCAGGGCCGCTATCTCTTCCACTTTCACACTCACCTGACTGACGGCAAGTTGGACATCGCCGACTATTTCCGGTTTGCGCGGGATCACCAATTCGATAGACTGCTGTTCCTGGAACATATCCGTCGTACCCCCAGCTATGATGTAGATGCGTTCATTAGCGGCGTGAAAAAGTCCTCCGAAGGATTCGGGATCCAGGCGCTTGCGGGGTTTGAGGCCAAACTTCTGCCAGACGGTACGCTGGACATTGACGAGAAACATGCGCGCCAAGCGGAGGTTCTGGGCATCGCTGAGCATGGTTTTACAGCCGATGTTGTCACGCTCGCCAGCGCTCTAACCGAGTGTTTTCAACGCTACGAATATTTGAAAGAATCTCAAGCCCTTGTATGGGTTCATCCCGGACTTTTCTTCAAGAAGAAGGCAATACTCGGTGAAGAGCACAGCCGCTACAGTGATCTCCTAAATCGGGCCGTCGAAGCTGGTGTTCCACCCGAGCGCAACATGCGGTACGATCTCGTTCCGCAAATCTTATTCGCCGATCTGAATCCAGATTGCCGCGTCGTCGGTGCGGATGCACATAGCCAAGACGATCTGGTGCGGTACTTGACCTGGCAGCCCTGTTAAACAGGTAATCCTAACCAGTTGACTGAGGCGTAAGAGCAGTGAGGCGGCGATCCGCTGGAGAATCGCCGCCCCTTTACCTTTAACTTCTTTATTTCAGTTGGACTAGTCGGAGCCGAACGCGCCGCGATTCCATCCGTACTTCGTTTGATCAAGCAGGGTGCAAGGCCAACTGGTCGAGGCCGGATTCAGCGCCTCCTTGTACGAAGAACTTAAACCAGCGCCACTGTGTTTCGCCGGCGAGCTCGATTGCAATCTGACATCCATCGGATTTGCAGGGCTTGCCTTGACAAACTCAGGATTAGACTTCGTGCTGTGGCCTCCGTGGCTCCCGCCTACATTCCCGCTCTCGTAGAAGATGTTGTAATCTTCACTGACCGGTGCATCGGCCGAAATGGAAACCTCTACCTTGCTGAGTATGTTGTTGCGAACCGTCGCTGAGGAGCCAGAAAAAACCGCGATTCCGACACGCACGTCATGGATTGTGTTCCCATAGAACAATCCGCCGGGCGAATTTGAGGACCAGTGGATTGCGGCATTCTCCATTGGGCCAATCACGACATTGTTGTAGACAGCGGTATTTTTGGTCTTAAACGCAGCAATCCCGTTTTCTGTGTGTGAGCCCCCTTTGACGAAGTTGTGGTAAACCGACCCGGAGACATAATAAGGAGTGTTTGGCCATCCAGTGAGCTCTATCGCCTCGCCATCCCCCACGGTGTTATCGACATCGTACACCGCGTTGTTATAAACCTTTGCCCCCGTTACGCTGCGGGCCTTAGCCTTCACGCCTATCCCTTCAGACCCTCCCGTAAACGTATTCCCGGCAATTACCGCGTTATCCGCGTCAATGACGTACAGACCAACACAGCCCCTGCTTGCTTCGTTCAGGGTCACCTTGTTGTTGGTCACCGTCATACCGTTTACCGCTGCAATAAACCGGAGCACCGTGCCAGCCTCTTTAAAGCTTCCTGTAGTCGCGTAGTTGTTGTTTGAGAACGTAAATCCCGAGGTCTGCGACATATTGATTGCGAAGACACCAGCGTTTCTGAAAGTGCAATTGCGAATAGTGATATTACTGCCACCGTCGACAGTGATAAGCGTGCCCGCATTCTGAATCGTAAGGTTGCTTACTGTTACGTTGTGGGCGTTTTTGAGGGTCATGGGTGAGTGTGCGGTGTTCGCACCATCAAGCACGGGCTGGTTGCCGGTGCCATACGAGCCTATCGTGATCGGATCGCCGGACTCATCCGTAGTCGCGATGTCGAACGTTTCTCCCGTCCAGACGCCGCCGGCTTTGAAAAGAATTTGATCGCCGGGATGGTAGAGCATTGCGCTTGCGGCTCGCAAACTTTTCAGTGGGCTGGCCGTTGCCGCGCCTGAGTTGAAGTCGTTTCCGGAGTTGGAATCGAGGTAATAGGTAGTTGCTTGACCCTGGGTGCTTAGCAGACCGAGGGTGAATCCGAAGATAATAACAGACGATTTAAACATCAGTAGACGTTCCTTCCTTTGAGTGCAATGTGTCTTTCTCAACCAATCCACTTAGGAGCATGGTTCTCCTGTATGACCGCGCGCCTTGAGACACGTCGGCCGACCAGGGTCGTACTGCTCAGTGCCCTGGCTTACAGACAGCTAATGGATTTGTCTTATTATGTGACAGAACCTACTATCATTCAACTATTTTTTCGTGCTGTCTAAATCTTTTTTGGCCCGCCCCGGTGACCGGATATGGCCAGAAGGTGCCAGCACCTGGCGAGTCTCGTGACTCGCCCTTAAAACGATGGGCTATTCGGAACCGAATGCGCCGCGATTCCATCCGTATTTGCTTTGATCTAGCAAGCTGCAGGGGAAACTACTAGAGGTGGGACTTAAAGCTTCTTTGTAGGAGGAGCTTAAACCAGTCCCGGTGTGCTTCGCCGGTGAGCTCGATTGCAGTTTGACATCGAGAGGACCCGCAGGATTTCCGTTAACAAACCTAGGATTAGACGTGATGCTGTGGCCGCCTCGTTCTCCTTCTACGTTGCCGCTTTCATAGAAGACGTTGTAGTCCTCAGTAACCGCCACATCAGTGGAAATGGCAATTTCTGCTTTGCTGAGTACATTGTTGCGAACCGTCGCGGACGAGCCGGAGAAAACCGCAATTCCGACGCGCACGTTATGAATCGTGTTCCCATAGAATAACGCGCCCGGCGAGTTACTGGACCAGTGAATTGCGGCGTTTTGCATCGGCCCGATCACGACATTGTTGTAAACGGAGGAGTTTGTGGTCTGAAAAGCGGCGATCCCGTTCGTTGTGTTTGATGAGCCCTTTACGAAGTTGTGGTGAATAGACCCGGAAACACGATAAGGAGTGAATTTCCATCCCGTGAACTCGATTGCCTCTCCGTCACCATCCGTCGTATCGACGTCATAGACGGAATTGTTATAGACCTGGGCTCCCGTGACACTGCGATCTATGGCCTTGACCCCAATGCCTTGAGAACCGCCTTTGATGGTATTGCCCGAAATCACCGCGTTGTCGACGTCAATGACGTAGAGGCCGATGACACTCTTGCTCGCCTCATTCAAGGTCACCTTGTTGTTTGTTACTTTAATTCCGTCAACTTTGGCGACAAAACGAAGCGCCACTCCAACCTGCTTGAAAGTTCCTGTGGTCGCGTAAGTGTTATTGGTGAAGGTAAATCCTGACGTTTGAGCCATATTGATTCCGTAGGTGGAGCCGTTGTAGAAAGTGCAATCGCGAATTGTGATACTACTGCCGCCCTCCACGTTGATAAGCCGCTCGGCGTTCTGGATTGTGAGGTGGCTTACTGTAACGTTGTGAGCATTGTTTAGGGCTATAGGCGCGTGAGCGCTATTCGAGCCGTCCAAGATGGGCTGGTTGCCCGTTCCATACGAGCTGATCGTAATGGGATCACCGGGCTCGTCCGAAGTCGCAATGTCGAAAGTTTCGCCCGTCCAAACCCCACCTGCCTTAAAGAGGATTTGATCGCCTGGGTGATACAGGATGGAACTCGCGGAGCGCAAGCTTTTCAGCGGACTGCTGGCGACCGCGCCTGAGTTGAAGTCGTTTCCGGACTTGGAATCAATGTAGTACGTAGTCGCTCGACTCGTGGTGCTTAGCACACCGAGAGTGAGCCCACACAGAATGACAGTCGATTTGAGCATGGGTAAGAGTTCCTTCCTTTGGGAGTGCAGTCTTCCGAAAGCGAATTAGAACAGACACTCCTGTAAACCAGGCCTATATCAGGGTTCCCCCAGGTTTACGGATGACTAATGGATTTGTCCTAATTATGGGGTAGAAGCTACTATCCTTCAACTACTATTCCAGGTTGGACAGCTACAAGCCGAGTCGCGCGAGTAGAAGGTGAAGGGCGGTTGAGAAAAATCCGATTTCGTCGATCTACTTCTTGGGGCAGAACTTGCGGGAGATTCATGTTAAGCTACAAGCAAGGGAAGTTCTGCCGCCGAGCCCAGGTGAACAGCTGATTTTGAGTACACTGGGGAGCAGCTAAAGCAGCAGTAACAGAAGGTGTAGTACTTGTTGGGCACGAGCAACTTTCCTAAACTTAAATCTGGATGCACGTACTGGGTTCAGAGTGCTGTATCCCAGCCAAATCGTGCAGATATTTACTGCCGACGATACCCCAGTCAGGACGATTCCGATATTACAGTTAGGAATTCTTCTGCATTTCCACTGTCACGTGTTTTGGGCGTAAAGATTATCGAGGAGTTCGAATGAAGGAATACCGCGAGCTTGTACGTGCTGGCGACGAGAGCCGTTCTGCTGACGCGTACGACCCCTCTTTCAGGAACTGGAATCCACCGGACACAGCTCGACCGAACTGGACACGGCAATTTCAGTTGGCGACGGTGTTGCGCGTTCTGCGTCGGCGCTGGCGTTCCGCGCTGGCCTTAGCCGTTGTAATCTCCCTCGGGGTGTATTTAATCCTGCTATTGATGAAAGATGTCTACTCCCCTGTTGCAAATATCGAGATCAATCCCCCGGGAGATCAGGCGCTGACTACGCGAGATACACCGGGCGGCGTGGACGACTCCAAGACTGATTACATCGACACGCAGGTGCACATTCTGACTGGGGAAGAACTGGCGATGGCTGTCATCAACACCCTGAAGTTGGACAGCAATCCCGAATTCTTGAGCAAGAAAAAGCCCAACATTATCGTGGGCTCTATCCATAATCTGTTGGTGTCACTGGGCATAAAGCGACCGTCGACGGTAAAGGAAGCTGCTCTCGCGGCCTTTCAAAGGAATCTTGCAGTAGCTCAAGTAAAAAACAGCAAACTTGTATCGGTAAGTTTCTCAAGCCATGACCCGCGGCTGGCGGCGCAAGTTACCAATACTCTAGTTAACCTGTTCATCGAATTGAACTACAAAGGCGAATATCAGACCACCATGAAAGCAGCGACGTGGCTTTCGGCGCAGTTGGCTGATCTTCGTAAGAAGAACGAGGCGTTGGATCAGGCGCTGGTGGATTTTCAACGGAAAAACGGGCTGCCGGTAGACGTCGATAACAAGGACGCACCGAATCCGATTGCGCAAGAAGTGGCTGATCTACAACATCAGTTGACGCAGACGCAGGTGGAACGAATTCAGGGGCAGGCGAGTCTAAAGACGGTTGTTCCCGGCCGCGAGAGCGCTTTACCTCAGATGGGCGCCAGCGCGCTGATTAACGAATTACAGCGTCGCCTTGCTGAGGCGAAATCACAACTCGCCGATGCTCAGGGGCTTTTTGGAGCCAACCATCCGTCAGTTAAGAAGTTGCGCAATCAGGTCGACGAGCTGGAAACAGAGCTTGCCGCCGAAAGGAAACGTGTCATTGATGAATTGAATGCCACATACGATGCGGCGCAAATCCGCGAACAACTGATCTCAAAATCGCTTGGCAGATCGCAAGCTGATATGGGCGATTTGAATGCGAAAATGATTCGTTACAGAGCTCTTAAGAGTGAAGCTCAAGCAAATGAGGATCTGTACAATACCCTGTTCGCCCGTCTCCAAGAAGCTGGAATAACAGCGGGCCTACGTTCAACAAACATGCGGGTTGTTAATGAAGCCCGAGTTCTGCAATCGCCGACCAAGCCGAATCGACTTCTGATCACGATTTTGGGTGTGTTCATGGGAATTATCGGCGGAATCAGCCTGGCATTTTTTAGAGACAGCCAGCACGACGTGGTTCGTAGCGCAGATACATTGCAGGCACTGACCGGTCTTTCGGTATCGATGATACCGGTGGAGTTGCGGGGAAGACGGCTTTTGTCCCCGAGCTATCGGATTGGATCAATGCCTGAAGCGAAATCGGTTTCGAGGTTTTTCATTGATCGCCCCCGATCTCCCGAGTTTGAGGCTGTTAAGAACCTCTACACATCCGTTATTCTTAGGTCCGCGAGTAAGCCTACCAAGGTGATTCTTGTAGCCTCACCAGGAGCAAAGGAAGGAAAGACCACCGTCGCCGTGAACCTAGCAATTGCGCTTGGCCGGCACGGCAGAGTCTGTCTGATTGATGCCGACCTTCGGAAACCCTCAGTCAGGCGAGCCGAACGGGGCCTTCGTGACGTTTTGGAGGGAACTGCTGAAGTTCGAGATGTTCTGGAGACACTTCCAGATAACGAGAACGTGGCGGTCCTACCGGCTGGAGTGCCTTCTGCTGGAGAGGAAATGATGGCGTGGCCGCGCATGTGTGAGGTCGTTCGTGAGCTAGCCCGTCGGTTCGAACACGTCATCATTGATTCTCCTCCGCTGCTTCCATTCCCGGATGCGAGAGCGCTCGCCACCATAGCGGATGGCGTCCTGTTGGTGACACGCTGCGGATCGACCGAGCGTGAAGCCGTCAAGCAGAGTATCGAGATGTTAGAAGAGGTCGACGCCAAACCGTTGGGGGTTGTACTGAACGCCGTAGATCGCGATTCACCGTCGTTTCGCTACTACCATTACGGATACTCCTACAAATGAGGATTCCGCGCGCCATCATTCGTTGAAAGCGTCATGCTCTTTATTTCCGATGTGGAGAAACTCTACATCGGACGAGCTTCCTTTCCGAAGAACCTATGTTTCAAATAGATTGGGCAAATCGGGGCTTGTGGGAACAAGAGGAGCCACTCGCTCCCGTGTCCAAAGCTCTTTTGACGCGAGATGCGGTCTCGGAAGTAATGCTGCTTCACTGGCAGGAACATTGCCTCGAATGCAGTCCGCCTCAGTGTTATCAGAGCTGCTCCCTTTTTGTTGCCCGATCAGATCAGAAATGCGCAAGATTCGTGTACGGGATTGTTCCGAACCGGAGCTTCCAGGGTCTTCTAGATTTTGGAGCGGATATTCGGTTTCGCCGTTGGGCCAAGCTGGAAACTCGCTTTTTCAATGCCGCCTTAGAACCCAATCAGCTCTTGCGGATGTCTGCAATTGACGCTGGATTGACGAAAGGTGTTGGCTTGACCTCGAGCGCGCTGGTTCAGCTCAGCCCGCATCGACGCCTCAGCGGCGCCTTTGCGCTCATGCGCGAGAAGGCATTCAAGGCATTGCCCACAAAGTCTGTTGATTTCGAGCTGGACAAGTTCGTTCTAGAATGCTTCTCTCCTGAAAAAGAGAGTTTCCGATTGATTCTCGAGCATTGGAATGGAGAATTGAAATTTCGCCATGCGTTTCAAATTGATCCGGGCCCGAATCATCATGGAGTTCCCGCGGAGCTCTTTGGGACGGGTCCTCTTGCCGGAAAGCTTTCACTCTACCCTGAGAACAACCTCGAGTGCCGGTTAATTTTCACTTGGCTCGATTTTGTCAAATTCAAAGCGGAGCGCAAGCCAGAAACCCTGGTTTCCACCCCGTTGAAGAGAGAACCAGCCTCGAAATTAAAGTGCGTTGTCTGGGATCTAGACAACACGCTTTGGACCGGAATTCTCGTTGAGGACACCGGGAGCAGAATACAGTTGCGCACTGATGCAGTTGATCTGGTCAAAGAACTCGATAGGCGTGGAATTCTCCAAAGTGTTGTCAGTAAGAATCACTTCGACGAAGCTTGGGGCGTGATTACACGTCTTGGACTCGAAGAATACTTCTTGTATCCTCAAATCAACTGGGATCCGAAGAGCACAAATGTGGCCCGGGTCGCCGACGCGCTGAATATCAACCTTGATACCCTGGCGCTCATCGATGACTCGCAGTTCGAGCGAGAAGAGGTTCGAAACGTCTTCCCTCAAGTGCGGGTTTTTTCAGAGGCTAACTTATCGAGTCTGTTGAGCCGTCCTGAATTCGATTTGCCGATCACGGAGCTGAGCGGCAAGCGCCGGCAGAGTTATATCACAGAAATGAAGAGGGAGCGGGAACGGGACGACGCGTCCTCCGATTACGAAGGTTTCCTGCGAAGCTGCAATATGCGACTGCGGATCTTCGTTCCTCTGGAGACAGCGCACCGGCTTCGTTGCCTCGAGTTGATACAGAGGGCGAACCAGCTGAATCTCTCAACGAGACGCTACGGCAATGCAGATTTTCAGGCTCTTTTGCACACGCCCGGTATGCTGTGCGTTGCCTTGGAGTGCAGCGACAAGTTCGGCGAGTATGGGATCGTCGGATTTGCGGCGATAGACGAAAGGAACGATCCGCCAGTTTTGCAAGACCTCGTTTTATCGTGCAGAGTGGCGCAAAAGCGCGTCGAACAAACCTTTTTAGAGTGGCTGTCTGTTCGGGAATATCAGCGCGGAATGCGAACACTTCGCGCAGACCTCGTTAAGACGGAACGAAACACACCGCTTCTTCAGGTGTTTGATTCGCTGCCATTCGCGTTACATGAAGAGCGGAACGGCCATACATTGATGGATTGGAGACTCAACGCAGATATCCGCATAAGCGACATTCTTTTTGTTGAGGCGGAAGTAGACTTTGAGGAGGCGGCAAGCGGACAAAGGCAAGTAAATGAGGTGGCATGATCATTATCAACTCCGATGATCTTGGGAGAGATGCCGGAATCAATCAAGCGATTCTCACTTCGTTTAAGGAAGGGTATTGCTCGAGCGCGACCATCATGCCCAACATGCCCGGGTTCGAGGAGGCCTGCACATTAGTGCACGAGGGCAAGTTAGTCCAGAATGTGGGGCTTCATCTTACCCTGAGGGATGGATATCCGCTCACGGAGAAGATGAAAAAGCTTTCCGCGTTCTGCGATAAAGATGGCGTTCTGTCGAAGGTGACCGTTCGATCTCCTCTGATGCTCTCCGGCATCGAAAGGGAAGCGCTGGCCGACGAAATCCGGGCTCAGATTGAACGATGCCGCTCTTTCCATCTGCCGTTAACTCATATGGATTCTCATTACCACACCCATACCAACCTGGCCATTTCGAGCGTCGTAGTAGCAGTAGCCGTTGAACAGAGGATTCCTTACGTCAGGCTCACGCGCAATTCCGGCCCGGATGTCCGGTTCGTAAAACAAGGTCTGAAGGCTCTCTTTAACACGCGCTTAAAGGCAAAAAAGCTGGCCGGCACTGATTACTTCGGGTCGGTAAACGATTTTTTGTATCTCACCCGTTCAAACGGGAGCCTTCCGGAGCGGAGCTCAATGGAAGTGATGATACATCCCGTTCCGGGTGGAGGCGGCCGTATTGTGGACCGAGGCGGCGAGCAATCCATCGCCGAGATCGTCGGACGCATACCTTGCTATAAGGAAGCTGTTTCCTACGCTTTTGCTTGACATTGATGGAGAACCTGGATAGGGCTGTTCGCTAGAAGACTTAACGTATGACCACCGAGTCTCATCCTGTCACATCGACGGCATCCTTCCTGCTCTTTCTAGCGATCTTTACGAGCGGGATTATAGCTTTGTTGCTTGCCGGAGATTTGAACCCATGGGTAAGCATACCTGTGGCGCTTGCCCCTCCTTTGCTCGTTTTAGCCGTCCGGAAATTTCCTGCTGCATTGGTCGTTCCGATCATTTTCATTAGCAACTTCAAATCTCAGGCCACCACCACACAAGGATTGTCGCTGACCGATCCCACTCTTTTGTGCCTTGCGCTTCTCTTGGTCGCGCTCTGTCTCAACTTATTCTTCTTGTACGTCCAAGCGCGAGGAGAGACCCTACGTTACCTGTTTGCTGGACAGGGGAAAGCGATTGCCTGCTTTCTCTTGCTCGAATTGATCGTGGCGTTCAGTTACTTGTACACATCGGACCCGGAATACGGCAAAACACTGGTGAGCAAATTCCTTACTATTGATCTTCTTCTCTTTCTAGTACCGCTGCTCCTTTTTCGAGATGAACGTGATTTACGCCATTTCGCACTGGCAATGGTGGCGTTTGCCGTGCCTTTGACACTGTACAGGGCTTTCGTGAATTTCTCGACTGCCTCGGGCGTCAACGTAGACGTCACCCAAATATCAGCTGGGCACTTGATCGGTATGACGATCCTGCTTATCGTGAACTATCGAATGACTCAGTCGCGCTGGCTTCAGCTCGGAATTTTTCTCACCATTCCTCTATTAGTGGTCGGCCTCATCGTATCCGATGCCCGCGGTCCCGCATTGGCTTGTTTAGCGATGTTCTTTGTAAGCGTGTTTAGCAAGCGCGGCGCTGGGGTCGTTTCCGGTAGAGCAGCGAAGATCGCCATTATTGTGATGGTGCTGGCGATGGTGGGTGTGACCATAGCGAAGGTGGCAAGTTCGGGCAGCCGTGGAGGAGAAAAACTGCATGCTAAGGCGGCCGAACTCAAGGCGCTACTCTCGGGGGAGAGTGCGCGTGGGTCTGCCGGGGACAGACTCTTTGGATGGGAGGCTGCGGTCAGTGCTTTTATAAAGAAGCCTGCGCTTGGCTGGGGTGCTGGTGGATCGCGAGCTTACATTGCAACTCATCGCGGGATTTTCGGACTTTACGGAGGCGATCTAAAGCTGGAATACCCGCATAATGTCTTTCTCCAAGTAGCCGCAGAGCAAGGAATTGTGGGTTTACTCTTGTTGCTGTCCTTCTTCTGGCTCGCATTCAAAGCGGCGAAACAAGTTGCCAATATAACTCGCGGCCGTTTGAGCTGTTTCTTCTGGATTCTTATTTTCGACATAATGGTAATACAGGTGAGTGGCGATCTCGATGGTTGGCGGGCAGTTTGGCTGTGGTGTGGGATAACGTTTGCCACTTCGCGGATGCTGATCGTTGGGGCCATACCGTCGCGAGTCACGGCTGCGGGTCAATCACCTGAACAGATCAGACGACCGCATAGGCCCCGTTTCAGAGGCGTTCCCCAACCCACTTTTTCACGGTACTAAAGGTAGCTCACTCGTTCGGGCTTTGCCCGCCCAGTCCTCTGATCGCTGCCTCATGTAACTGTCTCGTAACGTGAATACAGTTATCCCGGTCCCCCGGACCGCACATCCTGGGATTCTCCCATCCCTTCCATTCGTCCACTTTCCCAAAATTGCCGGGATAAAACTCAAGCCACTCTGCAGTCCCATCCTGTAATAAGCGAGTCTCGATCGCCATCGTCTTTTGGAATAAATCCAATTCCTCCTCGCTCGAGCACTCTTTAGATCCCCCTTGAGCGCAAGGTAAATAGTGCCGCCGGTCGTACGCGTACACGCCGGCTATAATTCCGGCATTTGGAAATAGTTTCTTCACTTCCGGTATATATTTGTCATATTTCGGCCCGTTCTTTCGATAATGCAGGTAAAAATGAACGTAGTCGAACTTTGCTCGAATTGAGGCGGGTAACTGGTCGCGCAGGATCGGATTGTTCAGCTCGTCTTCATATACGCTCCCTCCAAACTTGAGGTTGGGATTTCTCGACTTCAGGTTGTCAATCGTCTCGTTGACGATGGACGCGGGATCGCTTGAGGACGCCGAGAGTTTTCGATACGCTGCCAAGAAGTCATCTATACCCACCTCAACTAGCGCGGGCACCTTGCGGCTCGATTCGCTGTATTCTATGGCGTATGCGGGGGCATTTGAGTTGAGGAGAATCGAGAGGAACACCTTGACGTGATATTTGTGAGCCAGATCGTTTGCCAAACGGATGCACCCCTGGGGAGGGCTCGAGCAGCCTTGCCGCGTGCCTGAGACCCCGAGAGCCCGATTCCATTCCGGGCTGTTCGTTTGTACCCCCCATACGATCACTTTATTCTTTTGGGCGGCGGCTTTACTGGCACAGAGTAAAATAGCCGCGCAAAGAGAACTTGCGAGGAGCGTTTTCCTGAACATACCCTCAGTCTACAATTCCGGCGTGCATCGGCTGGAATCAGTCAAGACCAAGCAATGCCGCGAGTTGCCTGAGATCTTGTATTTCGATGGAGGTCCGGGACTCCTCAGAACACTCCACGGTACAGTGGATACCACCGGGCCGCCGTATACGAATCGTGCGCCAGCCAAGGCGTTTCGGAGAAGTGAAATCTTTGATCGGATTATCTGCTATGTAGACACAGGCTTCTGGGGCACAGTTCGCGATCTGCTGCATGTCTGTGAACGCCCGCGGATGGGGCTTGCTGTATTCAACACCGATCGACTCTGTGAGGATGATGTGGTCACATCGCGGAGCGAGGCCCAGCCGTTCGACTTTCCTTTGCTGACCTAAAACCGCGCCATCGCTAATAATACCGAGAAAAGCTTTTCCGGCAACCTTGCGAAGGCAGTCCTCGGTGTCGGGAAGGAGACATATTTCAGGAACATGATTGCGGTATACGGACAAAAGGCTACTTATCAACTCTTCGGATGCCGAGATACCGAAGGTCTGAAGAGTGACATTGAATATCTCACGCCTACGGCCGCTTTCAAAATGCCTCCAGGCTTCTTCAAAGAACGAACTCACGCCGTGAGCTTCGCGGACCCACTCGCCGACGGTGCGAAAGCCGCTTCGTATGTAGTCGCGCTCGAGGTAAAGCGTGTCATCGATATCAAAAACTACGCATTCAGGTTTCGCGCCATGCCAGGCGCCATTAGCGTGCGCCGCGTCGGCCATTTTGTGACACAACTTCTCTGACGAGAGAAAAGGCTTCAGCCGCACGGAGTCCGCAAGCAGCGCCGCGCAAGTGCGCCAGCATCCTGATCGTCTCCAGGTTCCTCGGGTGGGGTGCATCGCGCAACTGTGACTTATACCCCGCCATAGCGGCTAACTTTTGGTCCAGGTAATCTCCTATGTCGTTGAAGACATTCGGCAGGAATGCGTTCTGTGTAAGGACGTCACCCCACTCGGTTTCCGAGAGCGTCTCATAGCAGAGGACTCGCCGTACCGTGCAGCCTCCGACGGGGCGCGTGACAACAAGCGTCGCGGCATAAGCAATTTTGTGGTCCCGGTGCAGATCTCCGCCAAATGGGGTATATACGATCTCGGGTCCCACTCTTTGAATGACTGGCCGCAATTGGTCTGCGACTTCATAGACTGGAATTGCTTCGAGGCCGGGTGCGGGGAAGTCGAAAAAGACTTGCTCTTTGACACCGAGCATGTCGTGCACCCGCTTAAATTCCTCTCTCGTTATGGCAATTTCGTCCGGAGTGTAACGGGACGGGTTACCGCTAGTCAGGGCGACGACCGTTACGTGATCTCCGGCCGCGCAGTGCGCTGCGATAGTGCCCCCGCATCCGAGAATCTCGTCATCCTCATGCGGAGCTATTACGATTACATTCGTCATTGAATCCTTGTTGCAGGGTTGCTCTCAAGGCGTCAGGAACCCCACTGAGCTGTGATCCATCGGCCGCATAAACACCCTCTCGGGTTACTAACACTCCGAAGGTTCGCCAAATGATCTTGACGTCCAGCCAAATGCTTGCATTTTGGACGTACCACACGTCCATATCGATCCGCCCCGACCAGCTGTGCTGCGATCCACCATTGACCTGTTGCCAGCCCGTAATACCGGGAGGCAGCCTGAGCCGCTGTTTGTCTTTCTCGCTGTAATAGGGCAGGAAATCGGGTGTCAAAGGTCGGGGGCCGACAATGCTCATTTCTCCCCGGATGACGTTGAACAATTGAGGCAGCTCATCCAAGCGAAGATCTCTAAGGATACTGCCCAGCCCCGTGATGCGCGGATCAGCACTGTGGACGACCTTTTCGGCAAGCGAGCTTGCCTCATGCATAACCATTGTTCGGAATTTAAAAATCGTGAAGACATCGCCGTTAACGCCTAATCGCTTCTGCCGGAACAGCGCCGGACCGGGAGAAGTCATTCGGACCAGAATCGCGATGCCCGCCAGAAGGGGACTAAGGACCACCAAAGCGATACTCGCAATAACGAGGTCGAGCGCGCGCTTAGTGAATTTATAAAAAGTTCGGCTTGCTTTCTCTACCCTCATTCGGTCCAGCCGAAGGCACGTGCTTGATCTGGTGGCAGGTAAAGCTCTGACCAGTAGCGAAGCATCACAAGATCCTGGGTAGGCGCGATGCACGTGGCAGGAGTTCGCCCTTGGATCATATCGACAACACCCTCATACAGAGGTATGCCTGCAATCGCCGTTAAGATGGAGGATCCGGCGAGCCTCGCATTAACCTCCGTAAAAAGAAGCTGCCCCTGGTGGTCGACGAAACACTGGATGTTCGCGGGTCCGATCAACTTCAGAGCCCGGACCATTTCCGCCGCGATCGCGACCATTTCGCCGTGAGAGGCCAGTTGCCCTTTGTAGGATATTCCCGATTCTGCCGCAATGCGACGCCGCGGAGCAATGACGACGGCCTCGGAGTTCCAATCTGCCAATACGTCGATCGTGTATTCTGTACCTCTGATATACGGCTGCACGATGGGATCGTTCACATACCCCAAAAAGAACTTCAACTCCTCTCGAGCCTTGGCGACGAAGATACCCGTACTGCCGCGCCCATGCCGAGGTTTTATTAACTGAGGGAGTTCAGAATCAGAGATGCTCGTGTAAGCTTCAGATCCTTTGCGGGTCTTTACCGTTGGGAAGCCGTGTTTCGAGAAGAACTGATACATGCTCCACTTGTCAGTGCAGAGTTCGAGTGTAGGCCGCCCGGATAGAAGTACGGTGGTGCCAACCTCGGCAAATCGAGGAGTCGCGGCCTGCACATCAAGTAGTTCCTCGTCCAACGCGGGAAGGAATGCAGTCACCGACTCTTCCTCGCATATACGGATTAGCGTTTCTATATAGTTCGGTGCGCTCGCCAATGGTACGCAATAGCCCCGATCTGACGTAAAGAGGCCGATCGAGAGCGGGTTGGAATCGACACAAACGACTTGCACACCCAACCGGTGCCAGTACTCGGTCTGCGACACTGCCGGAGCTGAACCGCCTGCGGTGCGCAGCATTTTGAGATCGAGATTGCGTTCAGTCGTCATCTTTGCCTTGAAAGCTGCCGGCCGATGACGCCCCGCGCACCCGCCCTCCCTATTAGTGTAGCGGCATCCGGGAGATGTCGCATCGCAAAGTGCAACTCGGGAAAATCGGTATCAACTGATCCTTGTGCTAGCTACTGTTCGAGCGCAGTTGCCTTGCTCGCGCGCGCCGCCCAAACACTCAATCACAAGTTTCGAGATAGCGAATTTTATCCATAAACTCAGCAATTTAGGGGTCGTACTCTTGGCTAGTCAGGAACCGCTGCATGAGATGTTTTGCAGCGAGGTTGCAGTTATTCCATGTTTACTCGGAATCGTATGATCCTTGCCGTTTTTCTGGCGATTTCGGCTTTCGGCCAGACAACGACGACTCTTAATCTATCGACACAGGGTCGCAATGCGGATTTTTCAAATTTCCCGTTTACTCGGCCGCTAACACAAGGCGCTAGCTTACCTTCGACCTGCCTAGTGGGGCAGCTCTTTTTCAACACTGCGGCACCCGTCGGAGCGAACGTAGTCGCCTGTGCTTCTCCGAATACGTGGACCGTTGTCGGAAGCGGCAGTAGCTACACTCTACCCCAAGCTAGTTCATCTACTCTCGGCGGGATTACCGTTCCAGCTGTGTCGGGACTCAATATCAGTGGCACCGGTGCTCTGTCGGTTGCGTACGGTTCAATCTCCAATACGGCAGCACAAGGAAATGACGCCCGGATTGTTGGTGCGCTTCAATCGAGTAACAACCTGGGTGATGTCGGCAGCGTAACCACCGCTCTTCAAAATCTGAAGCTCACTGGCTCGAGCCCAGCGACCATTTCCGCACCTACGACCGGCAATGCCGGTACGGCGACAAAGTTAGCCGCAACGCCCGTCACCTGTGTTTCCGGGCAGTACGCGACCGGTCTGGTGGCTTCGGGGAACGCGATATGTTCCCAAGTACAATATTCTCAGCTCAGCGGTACCCCCACGCCATATTCGCTTCCAGCGGCAACAGCTACGAGCTTGGGCGGTGTGATAGCCGGTTCTGGATTGACGGTTTCGTCAGGTACTCTTTCGGCTAACGTCGGTACAACCGCCGGCACGTTAGCTGCTGGCAACGACAATCGCATCAGCAGCGCGCTTCAGTCCCTGAATAATCTGAGCGATGTTGCAAGCGTTTCGACTTCTCTTCAAAATTTGAAGCTCACAGGGTCCAGCCCCAACACGATTTCAGCGCCCACAACGGGTAATGCCGCCACTGCCACGAAGTTAGCGGCAACACCGGCAGCCTGTGTCTCTGGCCAGTACGCAACGGGTGTAGCGGCATCGGGAAATGCGGCGTGCTCTCAGGTCCAGTATTCTCAGCTCAGTGGTACTCCCACGCCATATTCGCTTCCAGCAGCGACGAGCACTGCGTTGGGTGGCGTAATCGTTGGGTCCGGGTTAGCCGTCTCATCAGGAACCCTCTCCGCCAACATAGGTACCGCGAGCGGCACTGTCGCGGCCGGCAATGATACTCGCATCACAGGCGCGCTCCAATCTAACAACAACCTCAGTGACCTCGCAAATGCAACCACGACACTGCAGAATTTGAAACTTTCAGGTTCAAACCCTGCGACGATTGCTTCGTCGACAACCGGAAACGCTGCAACGGCTACTAGCCTTCAAGGAACCGGCGCGTTGCAGATTCTAGGCGGGACCGGCTCCGCCCCGACCGTTACTGCGGGCCAGCTCGGAATGTGGTTCGATGCTACCGACTCAAACCTTCACCTTATAGACTCCACTAACAATAAATCTTCGCTTGTGAGGACATCAACGAACGGCGCCAGCACGAACTGCGCGGCGACAGGATACGTAACGGGATTTCAGTCGAACGGATTGCCAAGCTGCGGATCCTTATCAGCGATCAACGGGAAAATAGGCATTGTCTCCAGTGGATCGACCACCGTTGGGTCATGCGGTACCTCGCCTGCTCTCACGGGCAATGACTCGGCAGGTATCGTGGTGACCGGCGGGGGCACGGTTACGAGTTGTACGGTAACGTTTTCGAGCGCCTTTGCAAACGTTCCGATCTGCACAGCCAGCGACAATACGGATTTTGTCATCATCAAGCCGACGGCAACTACGACCACCCTGACGCTAACTGCGCAGACATCGATCAACGCAGACTCGGTGAGCTACATCTGCATTGGGAAGTAAGGTTCCAGGGTTGCTCACGCTCAGCCGCCGCAATGCTGAAGGTGCTAAGCTGGACAAACCACGATTGCGATTTACTTGTCGAAGGTGATCGTACTTTCGCCGGAATACTTGTGGTAGTCGCGGAAATCGATCTCATTCTTGAAGCAGATCGTAGACCCTCGCTGGCAGTATAAATTTTCGGCATGTACCGGTAGCAGAAAGGTCGCCGTACCCAGTCGCACATTGTCGTAGTCTACTGCCCACTGTAGGGAATCAAGCGGGAAATCCTGGGGAATGCTGTCGCCCTGCATCTCGATTCTCCGGACTTGCGCGGTGGAACGGTCGATCCAGACGCTCCCGCTATATGCTGGCCGGAGGGATTGACCGCCGATCTTCGTAAACCAGTCCGAATTCGGTAGAGCTACCTTGAAGTCGTAAATCGCGGCTGCGGAATCTCCAACCGTTGCAGATCGGTAGAACTTAAATTCGGCGTGACTGATTGGCGAGAAGAGGCTCCGCAAAGTGGACGCAAACTCGCCTGTCGACGTGGAGCCGCCGAGGTCCAGCATGCTCTTGTTCGTTCTCTTACCGCCTACTGTAATTTCGCGGTAATCCTCCTTCCCATCCTCGTACACCACTTTGGCTGTGACAACATCTAATGCCTGCCATCCGGCGGATTTCGATTCCTCCATGGATCGAACGGTCGACTGCTGGCAAACAAAGTTAGGTAGACCATTTGTAAACGTTTCGGACCATTGCCGTGTCCGGGCAATGAGAGCTTGCGATGCTGAACCGGTCGCTTCCTGGGGAGCGGGATCATCGGCGCCTATTGTGAAATCCGATCCAGTGCTGCGCTTAGCGGGGGGCGATTTTTCGACATGGCTAGCCGGAGGAGATGTACTTGCGTCTTCTTCCACTTCAGCCGACTTGGGTCTCCCGCGGCGAAGTATGGGACGATCGGGCACATCGACTGGAGTGTCGGTGAGGGTGGGACGCTGCATCCCCGCGTCCTGATCATTGTGGCTGTCCGGTACGCTTGGCTTTTTTACTTCGGAGCCGCCCTCGGCCCCATCCTTCAGGAGTTCAACTTTCGTCGCTGTCAAATAGGCTTGATCATCTTCCGCGGCTTCGATATGAACTATGCTTCGAGGTGCAACTGTGGAGGCCGCGATGGCGCTTCCCGAACGAACAAACTTCGTCTCGCTGTTCAATTTTAAAGTCAGTTCGCGCCCATCTTTCGTATCCACCACGAGGGTCTTGCCGTCGTTAGATACGGTTTTACCATCAGCCGAAATAGAAGGAGATGCGTTCTTCTGATCTTTCTGTTGTTTCTTTTTGTGGCCCCAAGGGACCGGAATGCTGCCTCCGCCAAGCGGGCCGCCGTACTGTGCAGCTACAGGAACGCAGGCCAAGAAGCATAAGAATACTGATAGGACGAACAGCTTACGCACTAGGCATTAGATGCGGATTGCTACGGCGTGGGTTACCGGTACTGCATTTACAATGTATTACCACCTGAGCAGCACCAGCTCGGAGCAGAAACCGGGGCCCATCGCTGCCAATAAACCCCACGTACCTCGCTCCGGCCTGCGATTTTTCATAATTTCCTCCAAGACGAATAGAACAGACGCAGAGGAAAGATTGCCAGTTCGCCGCAGGCATTCCCAAGAAGCACTTAAAGCTCCACCGGCAAGCTCCAAAGCCGTTTCGGTCGCTTCGAGGACTTTCGGGCCGCCGGTATGAAGAACCCAGCATCCCACGTCGCGGCGCCCTAGTCCGTGCTCATTCAGAAATTCGTCTGCATCCTTCCCCAAATTACGCAGCACGACCTCCGGAACATCGCGTGAAAGAACAATCCGGAAACCCTTCTCGGAAATGTCCCACCCCATCACGTACTCGGTATCCGGATAAAAAACGGATTTGGTCGCGATAATCTCTGGCCCGCCACTCCTGTCGAATTCGTCGCCAGAAACAATCACCGCCGCCGCCCCATCCCCAAACAGCCCGGAACTGATGAGATTCGCGACTGAGAGATCATCCTGCTGGATGGTGAGCGAGCACAACTCGACCGAGAGCAGCAGCGCGGATTGCTGCGGGAATGCCCGCACGTAGTCGGCCGCACGCGCGATCCCAGCCGCACCGGCGACGCAGCCGAGACCAAAGATGGGAATGCGCTTGGTATTCGCGCTCAGCCCCATAAGATTCATAAGGCGAGCGTCTATCGAGGGACTGGCCACCCCGGTGATGGAAACAAAAAAGAAAGCGCCAATGTCTTTTGGACTCGCTTGTGCCTGCTGCATGGCGTTGCGGATAGCTTGTTGTCCGAGATCCAACGCCGCTTCGATCCAGAAGTTGTTCGCTTCGCCCCAACTTCGAAGCGGATACGCGTCCAGAGGGAGGGTGAGATACCGCCCGTCTACCTGAGTAGCGGCGTGCAGCCGTTCGAGCACGTCAAATCTGTCGATCTTGGGACCCCAATGTTTTCGAAAGGCCGCGATCAAAACCTGCTGTGGGTAGTAGTACCTCGGAAGTGCGCTCGCTGCGCCAGTGATTCTCATAAAGGGCGGTCAGATTGTTAAGATGCCGGAATGTCGCGTGTTCGACTCTTGCATTGGAACGCCAATGAAGCCCGTACTTACTCGGAGCTCTTGCGCTCCGGAGGTTACGAGGTAGACTATGACCCCGAATTTCGCCCAAGTCTGATGCGAGCCTGGCGCGAATCGCCTCCTCAAGCTTTCGTTATAGATTTATCACGGCTGCCCTCGCACGGCCGCGAGATCGCAATTGCTCTTCGGCAGTCGCCAGCGACCCGACGTGTTCCGATTGTGTTCTGCGAAGGCGCACATGAGAAGGTCAGCAGAATTCAGAAGGAACTTCCCGACGCTGTGTTTTGCAGCCGTGCCACGCTTCGCACGCGGCTGAGGGCGGCGATTGCAACACCCTCGACAAATCCTGTGAAACCTGTTCAGATGATGGACCGATATCGGTCGAGAACTGCGGCGCAGAAGCTCGGTATTAGGGAAGCATCAAGGGTGGCCCTCATCGATCCGCCGTCAAACTATGGAAAAGTGCTGGGCGAATTGCCGGAAGGTGTTCAATTCTTCGAGGATACCAAACGACCCTCGTCCGTAACGCTGTGCTTCGTGCGCGATCCCGATTCATTGCAACGGAGGCTTTCGACGGGCCGCAGTCTCGCGAGCACCTCAAAACTATGGATCGTATGGCCCAAGAAAGCTGCTAAATCCGGCAGCAGTGTCAGTGAAACTGTCATCCGCCAGCATGGGATTGCCTTGGGGCTTGTCGATTACAAGATCTGCTCGGTGAATGAGGTTTGGAGCGCCATGTTATTCGCAGTGAAAGGTAAATCATTGAGAGCACGCCCCACACCCTAAAGCTGTTTTCTTCGGAAGTCGATAAGCAAGTAGCATGGACGCGCTTATCCGACGCTGGCTGGTCCCCACCTTAGCCGTCTTGTTACTGCCCTTACTCTGCGAGGCGCAGCGCTATACGTTTAAGGAGTACGTCGAGGGACTCGGGAATCTAAACGCGAATTGCATCATTCAAGACCGCCAGGGCTTCCTCTGGATAGGCACAGAAAATGGTCTTTTCCGCTACGATGGTTCACGCTTTCAGGAATTCGGATATGCTGCTGGCCTATCAAATACCTTTGTAAATGCTTTATTGGAGGATAGCTCTGGACGCCTTTGGGTGGGCACGAATGAAGGGCTATTCTATCGCGGTGATACCGGTCGTTTCTCGGAATTGCAGTATGAAGGGCAAGAACTGGTGGTTCCGCGGGGTTCAAGCCTTTCATCGTCGCCTGAGGGCAAGATCTTTGCCGCCACGCAAATTGGACCTCTGGTCATCAGTTCCAGTGACGGGGGACAATCGTTCGGTTCTCGGCTGCTTTTGTCCGACCAGATTGCAAAACGGCTAACTCCAAACGGAACAAAGGCTGTATTTGCGGATCCAGACGGCTCAGTCTTCTTTGGCTGTGGTGATCGTCTTTGTCAAAAATTGGAGAACCGGATTACGATCTGGGGCGTGAAAGACGGTGTCCCGAGCGACACTTGGACTTGCTTTCTCCGAGACAGCAGGGGCTGGCTTTGGGTTCGTGGACCTTCACACGTGGCAGTTCTACCCGTCGGCAGCACACGATTCGAAAGCCGGGATTTCCCATATAAGCCCCGGACGATCGATTACCTGAGTCTTTCGGAAGACCGCCTGGGCCGCGTACTGGCAAGTTTCGATTGCGGCATCGCCCGATTTGAGAATGGGCGTTGGCGCATCCTGTCTCGCTCCAATGGACTGAGCGAATACACAGTGCAATCGGTCCTCGTAGATCGGGAGGGTCTAGTTTGGTTGGGGCTTTCAGGGCATGGACTTCGAAAGTGGCTCGCGTATGGGGAATGGGAACACTGGACCAGTGCCGATGGGCTGCTCAGTAACGTAGTTTGGGCGATCACGCGAGACCATGAAGGGCGACTGTGGGTGGCTGATGAGGTTGGACTCAGTTTCATGGCTCCCGGGAGCGCGACTTTCCGTCACTGGAGTGCACCCGGAATCGAAGCTTGTCACACCCGGTCTGTCGCCGAGTCGAAAGACGGCTTTCTCTGGGTCGGTGCCGCTGACGGCCATCTCATTCAGATCGATAGTTCGACTTTGCGCGGGAGGCAATTCACTTTCAGTCATATCTACCGAATCTTCGTGGATTCGAAAGATCGCGTTTGGCTTGCCACACGCGAGGGTCTTTTCGTAACCGAAGGGAACCACTCTAGATTCCGCCGTGTGCGAGACGAAGTTCTTGAATCCCGCGAATTCTTTGATGTTGCACAGGGTCGGGATGGCCGCGTCTGGTTCGCCTCGGATAACGGATTGTACGTCTTGGATGGTCTGCGTTGGAAACACCTCGATTTGAGGCAAGAGAAATTGGGGCATCGTTTTGAAGATCTGGCTATGGACAAAGATGGAAGCCTCTGGCTCGATGGCCAATTCAGGGGCATCGCGAGCCTCCAACTGACGAGAGACACCGTCGCCTCAGTCCGTCGTTTTGATAAGCCGGTCGTCGATTCCGATCAAGTGGATTTTCTGGGCGTGGGATCGCGTGGCTGGATTTGGGTTGGAAAAGATCACGGAGTCGACGTGTTCGACGGACATTCCTGGCGCAGTTACACGCAGGACAATGGCCTGGTCTGGAACGATTGCGATGGTAAAGCTTTCTTCGCTGATCGAGACGGCACAATTTGGATCGGCACTAGCGGCGGTTTATCTCATTTGCTGAGGCCGGCGGTATCATCGACCAGCCCTCCTCCCACTCCGGTGTTAGTTTGGGCGAGGTTCGGCCCAAAGGAAATCCGCGGCGCCAAGGCTGAGTTGAAATGGAGCAATCAACCGCTGACCATCGGCTTAGCATCCCTCAGCTTTCGGAACGAACAATCCTTAAAATTCCGGTATCGCCTGGTCGGCCTGGAGCCAGAGTGGACTGAGACAGCCAGCCGGGAGGTTCGGTATCCGCGCCTCTTACCCGGGTCTTACCGGTTCGAGACAGTTGTAGTTGATGTCGCTACCGGTAAGACCTCCGGAGTTCAAGATCTGTCATTCAGCATTGTGCCTCCGTGGTGGCGTACCCGAGGGTTTATGGCCGCCGTAGGAATTACGTTATTGCTGCTTGCGATCTGTATCTGGCGATGGCGCGTCCGCGCCCTCATTACCCAGCGGCGGAAACTCGAGCGCCTTGTGGCTGAACGCACTGAGGAACTCGATCGGAAGCTGGCTCAGGAAGAATCGCTAAAAGCTGAAGCTGAACACGCCAACCAGGCGAAGACTGAGTTCCTCGCTATGATGAGTCACGAGATTAGAACGCCAATGAACGGGGTCATTGGCATGACAACCTTGCTGCTCGAGACTCCGCTTTCGGAAGAACAGCGAGACTATTTAGGGACGATAAAACAATCGGGGAATTGCCTCCTCGCGATCATAAACGACATTCTGGATTTCTCAAAAATCGAAGCTGGCAAATTGGACCTTGAAGGAATCGAAGTCGACGTGCGGGCTCTCGTGCAGGAGTGCGTCGGACTCATAGCAGAGGTCGCCCGAAGCAAGGGACTTGAATCGATACTGCTATTCGATGAGGATCTCCCGGCTTGCGTAATTGGGGATCCCATACGGTTAAAGCAAGTGCTCTTAAACCTTCTCTCCAATGCAACAAAATTTACGACGCGGGGCAGCATCACGGTCCACGTTTCGCGTGAAGACACGACTCGTGAATCCAGGGCGGGGATACGGTTTACGGTTACCGATACCGGTGTCGGGATTCCGCTGGAAGCGCAAGCCAGACTTTTTGAAAGCTTTACTCAGGCAGATAATTCGACCACTCGCAAGTACGGAGGAACCGGTCTTGGCCTTACGATTTCCAAGCGTTTGGCTGAACTGATGGGTGGAACGATTGGCGTAAACAGCGCTCCTGGCCGCGGCAGTAGTTTTTGGTTTACGGTTGAATTTCCCGTGAGTTGGCAGAGATCAGCTTCAATCGCGCCGCTGCGCGAGGCACTCGAGGGAGCCACTCGCGGGAGTCAAAGCAGGGGACACATTCTGGTCGTTGAGGACAACCCTGTTAACCAGAAAGTTGCGGTTCATTTGCTCTCCCGCTTGGGTTGTGTTTCTCACGTGGCCCATAACGGAGCCGAGGCGTTGGAAATGATTCAAACGTATGCTTACGACCTTGTACTCATGGACTGTCAGATGCCAGTTATGGACGGCTTTGAAGCGTCCAAGGCCATTCGAAGAGCGGGAGGGCGACTTCTCAACATTCCCATCATCGCGTTGACCGCCAGCGTGCTGCCTGGCCAGCGCGCGCGATGCTTAGCGGCCGGCATGAATGATTACCTTGCTAAACCCATCCTAAAGGAAGCTCTCGAAGCGATGTTGCAGCACTGGTTGAACCCGGCAACTCAGGAGCGACTCTGCACGGCATAGTTGTTGTGTACTCGCGAGAAAATCGAATATTCATGCTTCTAGATAGTCCCTGAGAACTCAGGGTATAAGCGGGCACGTATTCCACGTGGCTACTGCCGCGCTTAACCAAGAGGAGACGCTCCATTGGCTCGCGTTGCGAATGGTCCCTGGTCTCGGCACGATTGGGACTCTGCGCGTACTTGAGAAACTTCGGTCGCCGCAGGCAATCTTCCGGGCATCCGCATCGGAACTCGAAGCCGCAGGGACCAGCCCGGCGCAGGCGCGCAATATCACGAGTGGGTGTTCCTTTGACGATGCGGTTGAACAGCAACAAAAGCTTATCAACGCTGGCGCCCAAGTCATCTCAATCCAAGATGCCCGATATCCACAACGGCTGCGCGAAATTTTTGACGCGCCTGTGGTTCTGTTCGCAATCGGCCGAACAGAGTTGCTGGCCGCCCACTCGATAGCAGTAGTAGGAACCAGGCGCCCCACGCCCTATGGCATGGCCGCCACCGAGCGGCTCAGCGCCGACCTCGCGAGGGCTGGTCTCGCGATTGTCAGCGGGATGGCCCGGGGGATCGATACTGCCGCGCATAGAGCGGCTCTTGCCGAAAATGGCGACACCGTCGCAGTGTTCGGGTGTGGCGTGGATGTCCTCTATCCGGCGGACAATCGCAAACTGTATGAGGATATCGCGCGTCGCGGTCTGCTGATTTCCGAATTTCCAATGGGCGCGCCGGCCTATCCCCAAAATTTTCCTATTCGAAATCGAATAGTGAGTGGCATCTCAACAGGCGTTCTCATTGTCGAGGGTGCTCAGCACAGCGGCTCGGCGATTACAGCTCGATTAGCCATGGATCAAGGACGGGAGGTCTTCGCGGTTCCGGGTAATATCACTTCGAAGATGAGTTGGGGACCGAACCTGCTGGTGAAGCAAGGGGCCAAGCTTGTGCAGGAATGGACCGATGTTACCAACGAACTGCCCGCCACAGTACGGCGGGATCTTGTGAATCGGGCTCAACAAAAGGTATTAGAGGAGACGGGTGCTGAGGCAAGCCCGGCCCTTGAGGACGGCCTCGAGGAGCCTCTGAAGATCCTCGCGCGGAAACTGCTAAACCATTTGCAAGTCGATACACCACAACAACTTGAAACACTTGTTGAAACTTTTGAGGGTGTCTCCTCATCTGAGTTGATCGGCGCACTCTTTGAGCTTGAAATGTCGGGCTTGGTCCGGCAGCTTCCAGGAAAGAGCTTTGTCAAGGTGTGGTAAAAGAGTAGCGTCTTCCCCATTCGGCCCCTCGAAGGGTCGGGAATCGGACGATAGGTAAGTAGGTATGGCTAAAGCACTCGTCATCGTCGAATCTCCGGCGAAGGCGAAAACAATAGGAAAGTATCTCGGCAAGCAGTACCTTGTGAAGGCCTCCTTAGGACATATCAAAGACCTTCCCAAGAAGAACCTGTCTGTTGACGTAGAGCGCGATTTTACCCCTAAGTACGAACTGATCGAGGGCAAGAAGAAGCTGATTTCCGAGCTGAAGCAAGCCGCCAAAGGCGTTGATTCTGTGTACCTTGCTGCTGACCCTGATCGGGAGGGCGAGGCAATTTGCTGGCACTTGAAGGAAGAGCTCGAGCCAAAAAAGTCGCAAAAACCGGCGATTTTTCGCGTGATGTTTAACGAAATCACGGCCAATGCTGTCAAGAAGGCTTTCGATAAGCCCATGCCTGTAAACGTGAACCTGGTCGAAGCCCAGCAGGCACGCCGCATACTGGACCGTCTCGTCGGCTATAAGATTTCGCCTTTGCTCTGGGACAAAGTGCGCCGGGGGCTTTCGGCCGGCAGGGTTCAGACGGTCGCGCTACGCCTGATAGTCGAGCGTGAGCGAGAAATTCGCGCCTTTCAGAAACAGGAATACTGGACGATCGATGTTGCGCTGAACGCGAAGAAGCCGCCCGTATTGACCGCGCGGCTGAATAAGCGTGCAGACGAAACACCGCAGCTGGGCAATGAGAATGCGGCGAAAGCTATTGTCGATGATCTCGTAGGCGCATCTTATGTAGTTCGTTCGGTTACCACTCGCGAGAAGCGCCGGAATCCGGTACCGCCCTTCATCACCTCGACTCTCCAGCAGGAATCATCGCGCAAGCTTCGCTTCAGCGTCAAACGCACGATGATGCTGGCCCAGGGACTCTACGAGGGTAAAGACCTCGGACAAGAGGGATCGGTGGGTCTGATTAGCTACATGCGGACCGATTCGACTCGCGTTTCGGAAGACGCCTTGGCCGAAGTTCGCGCTTTCGTCACAGAGCGCTATGGTGAAGGTTATTTGCCGGGTTCAGCGAACGTATATAAGACCAAAAAAGATGCGCAAGATGCGCACGAGGCCGTTCGTCCCACTTCGGTTTTGCGAACGCCAGAATCCATGGAAAAGTATCTCGCGGAAGACGAGTTGAAGCTCTATCGCCTGATCTGGATGCGATTCGTCGCCTCCCAAATGAACCGGGCGGTATTCGATCAGACCACGATTGATATCAACGCTACCGGAAAGAGCAATCTCGAATATCTATTCCGCGCTACCGGCACCGTTCAAAAATTCGATGGCTTTCTTAGGGTCTATCAAGAAGGCAAGGATGAGAAGGACGAAGAGGATGAGGAGCTCCAGCATAAGCTGCCCTTGGTGACTGAAGGCGAGGTTTTGCGCTTTAAAGAAATTCGCCCAGAGCAACACTTCACAGAACCGCCTCCTCGTTACAACGAAGCAACACTAGTCAAGAAACTGGAGGCGGACGGTGTGGGTCGGCCTTCGACTTACGCATCCATTCTCTCGACCATTCAGGATCGTGAGTACGTCACAAAAGAGGGCGGCAAGTTTATGCCTACCGAACTCGGTATGGTCGTAACCGACTTGCTTTTGGAAAGCTTCAATGACCTGTTCGACGTCAAGTACACCGCCCGCATGGAAGAGGAGCTTGACGAAATTGAGGAAGGCAAGCTCGAGTGGCGTGATGCCATGGCTGAATTCTATGGCCGCTTCCAAAAGGACCTGGAACATGCCGAGGAACACATGACCGACGTCAAGCGCATGGAAAAGCCGACCGACCTCGTGTGCGAGAAGTGCGGTAAGCCCATGGTTATCAAATGGGGCAAGCACGGTAGTTTCATTGCTTGCACCGGTTATCCGGAATGCACGAATACCCGGGAGTTGACAGTTGATTTGCCAGATGTGGATAAGGCCGATCTGAACGAGCAGGACGAGCAGGAATACTGTGAGAACTGCGGTCGCCCGATGGTGCTCAAAAAGGGTCGATTCGGCCAGTTTTACGCCTGCTCCGGGTACCCGGATTGCAAAACGACCAAGCAGATCGGCGGTGAGCAACGGAAGGATGTGCCGCTCGAGGAGACGTGTCCGCAATGCGGCAGCAATCTCGTCAAGAAGTTTGGGCGATATGGTGAGTTTGTCGCCTGCAGTAATTATCCAAAGTGCAAGTATGTAAAGCAGAAGACAATCGGAGTGCCTTGCCCGAATTGCTCAGAAGGTGAAATCGTCGAGCGGCGGTCTAAACGCGGCAAGACGTTCTACGGCTGCAATCGATACCCTGAATGCGACTTCGTAGCATGGGGCAAGCCGATTCCGGAGAAATGTCCGGAATGCGGCAGTAGCTATCTGATCGAGAAGTATCTGAAATCTGGTGCCGTCGCACAATGCCCAAATGCGGAGTGTAAGTACAAGCATCCTCTGGAAGTTGCCGAGCCTAGTGTGGCCTAAAATAGTTCGCCGCTGCGCCCCGACGACGAATGCCAGAACGCGTACTCGCCGAACAGCAGCGCCTCGCTGAAGAGGAGGCTCGGACAAAACACTGGAAACGGTGGGGCCCTTACTTGGCCGAACGAGCTTGGGGACTGGTTCGCGAAGACTATAGCGCCGAGGGCACCGCTTGGGAATATTTCCCGCACGAAGATGCTCGTTCGCGGGCCTATCGCTGGACTGAGGACGGCATTCTCGGCATCTGCGATAAACATCAGTACCTCTGCTTTGCTCTGGCCTTTTGGAACGGCAAGGATGCCTTCCTGAAGGAACGCATGTTCGGGTTATCCGGCCATGAAGGCAATCACGGCGAAGATGTAAAGGAGCTCTTCTACTATCTCGATTCCACACCTACGCATTCCTATCTGAAAGGCTTGTATAAGTATCCGCAGGCCCGATTTCCTTATGAGCAACTGGTTGATGAGAATCGTAGCCGCACAAGATTCGATCCCGAGTTTGAGTTGCTGGATACAGGCGTTTTCAACGAACAGCGCTACTTCGACATTTTTGCCGAGTACGCAAAGCGAGATGTGGATGATATTTTCATACGGGTCACGGTCGTTAATCGCGGTCCCGAGGCCGCGGCCCTGTTTTTGCTACCCACGCTTTGGTTTCGTAATACCTGGAGCTGGTATTTCAATCCCGATCCTGCCAAGAAGGCTCTCCTCAGCATGCCTTCAGTCGACACGTTGCAGGCTGAGCACGGTTCGTTGGGTACGTTCCGCCTTTCTCTCGATGGCAAGCCGGAAGTGTTATTCACTAACAACGACAGCAATACAGAACGACTCTGGGGATCGCGAGGAGAAAACACCTTTTACAAAGATGCGTTTCACGAATACCTGATCGAGGGGCGCCGTGAATCGGTGAATCCGGAGCACCAAGGGACCAAAGCCACTGCCATCTATAAACTCACTTTGAATGCGGGTGAGCAACAGACGTTCTATTTCCGTTTCTATCGATCCGGATCGCCGGACATTCCACGTGAGCAGTGGGACGGTGTATTCGAGGCTCGTATTCGCGAAGCCGATGAGTTTTACAGGGATTTGTCACATGGATTGGATGAACAGGCCCGGAGCGTCCAAAGGCAAGCGTTTGCCGGCCTGTTCTGGAGCAAGCAGTTCTATCACTACGTAGTAGAGACCTGGCTCAATGGTGATGAAACTTCGCCCAAACCTCCCGAGCAGCGTAAACAAGGCCGAAACCACAAGTGGCGCCACCTATTCAATGAAGACGTAATTTCGATGCCTGACAAATGGGAGTATCCCTGGTACGCCGCATGGGATCTCTCGTTCCACATGGTAGCGATCGCTCCCGCAGACCCGGATTTCTCCAAAGCTCAGCTCTCCCTTTTTTTGCGCGAATGGTACATGCATCCCAATGGGCAGCTTCCGGCATACGAATGGGAACTGGGCGATGTCAATCCACCGGTGCACGCCTGGGCTTCGTGGCGCGTATTCAAGATCGATCAGAAAATCAAGGGCAAGCCCGACTTCGCGTTTCTCGAGCGCGTCTTCCATAAGCTGTTGATGAACTTTACATGGTGGGTGAATCGAAAGGATTCGGAAGGCGCAAACGTTTTCGAGGGTGGTTTTCTCGGTCTAGATAACATTGGCATCTTCAACCGGAACGCAAAGCTTCCCTCCGGATGGTTGCTCGAGCAATCGGATGGATCGAGCTGGATGGCAATGTATTGCCTGAATATGCTCAAGATTGCGCTGCAGCTTTCCGCGATTGACGCCACCTACGAGGACATTGCGAGCAAATTCTTCGAACACTTCCTCTACATTGCCGAAGCCATCAATCACTATGAAGGATCAGGTCTGTGGGATGAAGAGGATGGGTTCTATTACGATCGCCTGCGCATCGGTGAGGGCCGTCATATATTGCTGAGGGTTCGCTCTCTGGTGGGGCTCGTGCCTTTATTTGCTACCGACACCTTTGAAACTTCCACCATCGATCGGCATCCGGGCTTCAAACGCCGTATGCAATGGTTTGTCGACAATCGCAAAGATCTGACTGATGGATTGGCGCCCATTACGGAGCGCGGCATCGATCAGAGGCGGCTTCTCTCGGTGGTCAATCGTGGCCGGCTGGAACGCATTCTGCAACGCTTGTTCGATGAAAGTGAGTTTCTGTCTCCATTCGGCGTGCGCTCACTTTCCCGCTACCACGAAGATCACCCTTACACGTTGGACCTTGACGGCGCGAGCTTCAGCGTCAGTTATGAGCCTGGTGAATCGAAGAGCGGCATGTTTGGTGGAAATTCTAATTGGCGCGGTCCAGTATGGTTCCCGATGAATTTCTTACTTATCGAAACTCTTCAACGGCTGCATCACTATTACGGCGATTCGTTCAGCGTGGAGGTTCCAGCAGGTTCCGGGCAGAAAATCAATCTGCGTGAAGCCGCGCGCGTGCTTTCTGGTCGTCTATCGGCACTCTTCCTGCCGGATGCAAGTGGACGCCGGCCTATATACGGCGCGAACTCGATCCTCCAGCAAGACCCACATTTCCGCGAATATATTCTCTTTAACGAATTCTTCGATGGGGACTCAGGTAAGGGATTGGGCGCAAGTCACCAAACCGGATGGACCGGCCTTATCGCAAAGCTTCTTCATCAAAGCGGTGCTCCGGAGAAACCAGAAATCTAGACCGGAACCAACCCGCGGCGCATTCCGATTACGACAGCTTCCGTACGGCTCGCTGCGTGCAACTTGGCCAGAATTTGAGCTACGTGGAATTTCGCCGTATGGTCGGAGATATTAAGGTGCCCGGCAATCTCTTTATTTCCCAGTCCATCCGCTAACATACGCAGCACTTGCAATTCGCGAGGCGTAAGTGCGTCCGTTGCAGTTCCACCCTCGGTCGCATATCGCGGCGCTCCTACTCGATCGCTCGCCTGCCTATGCGTCAGCACGATCAGATCGTTCGCAGCGGCAGTAATGGCAGCTGCAATTTGTGGAGCCGATGAAGCGATCGGGAGATGGGCTCGGATTACGGATGTGGAAGGCATTTCCTCAATGAGGCCGTCCGTGAGTGCAACCACCGGTGGCCCATTCAACGGTATCTCATCTAGCGGGATCCCAAGCGTAATTAGCACATCGATCACTATGCCAGAGCTGATTCGCTCAGACTCTCTAGAGAAGGCCCCGGCTTCGATAATGTCAATTCGGTCGTCCTCAGCTAGAGAGGCCGCGAGATTTTGTGAGCGGAGAAGCGTATCAGCGAGTATGGCGACTCGAATCAAGCAGCGTGTGTAACCGGGTGCTCCGGCAAAAGCTGGACGACGACCTTTCTCAGCTTTTCTTGTCCTGCTCTATAGAATTCGAGGCGAAGCAGAGCATTGGGACTTTCATCTATCGCTTGTTGTAGGTCATCGAACAAACGAAATGGCCTCTCATTGCCGCTTACAAGAATGTCGCCTTGGAGAAGCGAAGCGCGTTCTGCTGCCCCGCCGCGCACAAGCTCGAGAATCATCATCCCAATGGCGCGGGCGCGCAGGTTCACTGGGCGGATCACCACGCCCAGACTCCGTTGCGACGTCGTGCGTGTCAGAAATGATTGGATACCACGGCTCGGAATGGCTAACGCCAGTCCTCCGGCGACAATCATTGTGTTAATACCGACGATTCGGCCTTGCATGTCGGCTAGCGGCCCTCCGGAATTACCGGGGGCCAGCCGCACATCGGCGTGAATCCAGGGTAATCCGCTGATCGGCTCCGCTATACCGATTGAATGCACAATGCCGGTTGACACAGCCCCGACAAATCCCATTGGATTCCCGACCGCAATGACAGGAGTACCCGCTCGAAGCACATCTGAATCTCCTAATTGAGCTGAAGAGGCTCGCAGCTTTTCCGCAATGAGCAGCGCGAGATCTCGATGTCGATCCATTTTTACCAGCGAAGCCGGGACGGTGTCTCCCTCCCACGAGTCAATGGGCAGATTCCCATCCTGGATCACGTGCGCGTTCGTGATCACCCTCTGCTCTGTCAAAACCACTGCAGACCCGTGCCCTTGCCGGCGTCGATTACCGGAGCGTATTTGTACAGTTGACCTTCGAACGGCTTCCGCTACACGGCCAGGTACTGGAATCGGCATTTTAGGTCGCCTTTCTCTTACGCTCTGAGACAGTGACTTGCGTTTCCACGAGTTCGCCCCCGCGCAATAGAGAGGCTTTCAGCGTTTGTCCAACAGCGTCTCCTCGCAATGCAGTTTGCAGGTCGTCGAGATCGCCGATCGCTCTGCCGTCAAGCCCGATTAGAATATCCCCGACGAGCCAGCCGGAAGAATCCGCTGGTGACTCGGGTTCGACACTGAGCAGAATCAAACCAGATTCCGCGGTAAGCCCTAATTTTGCCTGCAATCCAGGAATCGCAACCGGATGCAAACCTACACCCAAGTAGCCATGACGAATCCTTCCTTCCTTGGTAAGCTCGCCTGCAATGCGGTGAAGTGTCGCGACGGGCACTGCAACGGCTGAATGGCGCAGCAACCCCGGCGTCGCTAAGCCGATCAAACGACCCTCCGCATTCACTACCGCCGCGCCCGATTGAGAAGGATACAGGTTCACATCCAACCGAAAGAAATGATCCAAGGTGCCGCCGCGCCACGTGCGCCGTTGCCCACCCACTGCGCCTAGAATTCCGAGGCTCGCGGATGGGCCTGCATCCACGGTCAATCCCACTACTGCGGCGAGCGCTCCTGTTTTCAACGATGCCGGATCCGCGGCTGTGAGGGGTGTCAGCGTTCCGCTCTCGAGCTTCAGAAACCCGAGATCGAGGCTGGAATCCCGCCCCAAAATAACCGCCTCTGTCCCGGTCCCATCGACTGTTTGGATCGGAATCCGTCCCTCTCGTCGCAGGCTGTGGTCCGCGACGGCGACCAAATCGTGATCGAGAATCACCCCACTCACAACGCGGTAAGGAGCCGCTTTCACTGCTACCACTCCCGCCGCAGTCCTTTCCACTAATCCAACGAGCGCCTGAGAAAGGGCGCTGACGTCACTGATTTCCGTGCTCTTCATGATTTCAGTGTGATTCGATGCGGCCCCTCGCACATCAGCCATTTGGGGAGGTAAAGCGGGGTCGATGCAGGGCTTTTGCGGCAGCCCGGGTCTTATTGGCTTAGTTTCTTGAAGTATTCCGCTACGGCAGATCGATATTTCTCGGGAGCCGATTCGGAGGGCGCTGTACGAGCGTTCTCACTGCTGTTGCCTACGCGTCGACTCAACTCTACTTCCAGGCGCTCGAGATTCGGTAAAACCTCCTGGCTGATTCGCGATTCGAGTAGGCCCGATCGAGCTCCAGACAAACGGTTCAAAGACCGCACTGCGCCATCTATATCTCCACGGAGTTGCCGGTCTCCCCTATCGAGCTGCCCGCGCAAATCCGAGAGTTCTCGAACGGCGTCCGGTAGATTTGGTGAGCCGTACTCGCCTACTGCAGGCCCGCCGCCGCCCACGCGCGAATCAGTGCCGCTTCGGGCGCTCTGTCCGGACTCTTGGCCGCCTCGACCCTCGAGCTGGTTGCGAAGAGCTTGCACTTGCGCTAGCGCCCTTGCGGCGGTATCCGTTTCTCCCGGTTTTGCGCCCTGCGGAGCCGCGTTGAAAGCTCGTTGTGCATCGTGCAATTGACGGCTAAGCTGTTCGGCGCCCGCCGTGACACTGTCTTCTTGTGGCGAAGCTTGCGAACCATAACCGTCTCGAATCCATTCCGCGCCTTTTTTCATTCGCAGCGCCAATTCCTTCTGCTGCGCTTCTGAAAGAGCTGAACGCAAATCCGAAGAAGTACTCGGATGACTGTCCGCCATGCTCCGAGCCTGCTGTTCGATCTGATGCTCGAGTTCCTCGAGCTGCTGCGCGAGTTTTTCCTTCTCGCCGGCTACAGCTTTCTCCTGTGGAGTGGCCGGGCGTGCAGGTTCCATGCTGAATTGCTGCCAGAACCGACGACGATACCCAGGACCGAAACGCGGATCATCCATTTCAGGCATCCCGTTATCTTCGCTTTTCGCGCTTGGCTGAGTAGCCCTCGCACTATTGCCGTACATCTGCTTGAGACGGTTTGCAATCTGGGTCTGAGCGTTTGCGACCTCCTGCGCTCGACGTGCAAGAGCATTGACGGATTTTCCGCCTTCCTTGACCTGCGCAGCACTGAGTCTGTTTTCCGCCTGCTCCAGTTGCGCCGCGGCTCTTTGCTGCGCAGTTACATCATGATCACTCACCGCCTTACGCATCTCATCCTCGGCGTGCTGCAACGCATTCGCCGCATCGCGCAGTGCGTCTGCTGTCTGCTGATTTCCTGGTGTACCGGACTCTGTTGATTCGTTTTGCGCCGACTGGTTTGGTATTGACGATTGCCGGGCCAATTGATCCATTTGCCGGCGTAATTCCTCTGCTTCCCTCCTGAGCTGCTCCTCTTGCCAACGTTGCTCGAAGGCTTGTTGAGTCTGTCGTTGCGCTTCTAGTTCCTGCTGTCTCTTCGCCAGCATTTGCAGACGCTGAAGCGCTTCGTCAAAAGCTTTCTGTGGCGCGCCAGCGGTTGAAGCCGATTCTCCTGTTTCATATTGATTCTTGCTCGTATCGAGCTCGAGATCGAAGAGCCGCTCGAGATCTCGGTTCGCAGCATTTCCTCCCATACCTCGCCCGCTGCGACCGAAAGCTACCTGAATTTCACGAAACATCGCTTCCGCCCGCAGCAGCGCCTGTAATGCCTTTTGTTCGGGCGGAAGAGCGCTGAACCATTTATCGGGCTTCAGTTCTCCGGCCGCCTTGCTCATCTGGTCCGAGGCCTCGTCCATCTCCTTCGAGAAGCCCTCAAATTCCGACCCTTCTCCGACGAGTTCCCTGCTGCGCATCCGATTGGCCAAGGCTTTCGCCTGCTCACCTAACTTGCCTTCGAGGTCTGCAAGAAAGTGCGCCTTTTCGGCCGCCTTCTTTCGTTCCTTCGGCTCGCTCCTGATCTCATTCCAGGTTGCTGCGATGACTTCCTTCTGGCGCTCGGAGATCTTATTCTCTTCGCCGCCCATCGTTCCCTCGCTACTCATTTGCTGAAGCTGCCGGAACTTGTAATCGAACGGCTCGACCTGGGCAAAAACGATGTCGCTGCGCGATGTCTTTGTTGCATCTCGCGCGGTCGCATAAAAACTTACCAAATCGCCCGGAACGAGTTTGAAATTCTCAAGCGAAAGCGTCGTTCCGCCCTTCGCTTCCTTTGCTGCCCTCGTTTTCAAGAGCGGAACAATCTTTTCAGCGCCACCGTTAATGGAATAGTGGAGATCTAATCCTTCGAGAGCAAAATCGTCACTTGCTTCGGCGACCACGGGAACTTCTTCGATCGGACTTACATGCGGATCACGCCCCGGCCGCGCAATTCTTATCGCGGGAGGCTCATGTTTCTTGGCTTCAATGAAGTAGTCATCGCTGATGCGCACTGCCTGACTTCCGTCAAGCGCAGCGACATGGTAGGATCCGTCCTTTTGTATTCGCAAGCGCGCCGTGACCCAGTCCCCTGTGCCTCGCATAAGCTCGACTTTGGATCCGTTATCTAGCACGAGTGCACCGCGCTCCAGCCGCCGGTCAGTAAGCACGGAAATCTCAGCCTGGCTTCCTTCGACAGCCCGTACATCGCCGCCCGGATCTTCCATTACATCCTTCATCCGCAGTTCCGAAGGAAAGTGCACTGTAACGCGCACACGTTTTACCGTCGGTAAATCCTTCACACTGATTGTGTAATGCTTCGATTCTCTCCCGCCTGCTTGCACAAAATACTCGACCGAGTCTGAGAGGCCCGCAAACAGAAAGTCGTAGCCATTCCCCTTGCGCTGATGCTGCATTGAGACTTCTTCCCATTTGGGAGAGTCCCGATATTTCGCGTGGAGGCTTACGTGTGCAGAGGAGAAACCGAGTAGCTGCGCTGTGATCACTTGATCGGACCTTCGCCGGATCGTCTTGGTCCCTGGTTGAACGGCTATGTCATAAAGCGGCCGAGTTCCCGCTCGCGCACTGCCGATCCAGAGCAGGGCAGCGCCATAGCCCCAATAACCCGGACCGGCAGTAATCATCCAGACCAAAATTCCGGTCAGCGCCGCCGCAACAATGGCGAATCCACGCAGTAAAATCGTGCTCGGGAACTCTTTCCCGCCCTGTTCGCGCACAACGCGCAATCCATCTTCAGCTAGAAGCTCCGTAAAAGGATTTGCAGGATCCGGTCGTTCTGATATGGTGAGCAACCGTTGCTTGAATCCAGGAACACGATTTTCGGCGAATCGAGTCACCCAGCGTCGGTTTACTTTGAGTACGGGAAGCAGAAGGGCAAACGACACTGCCGTAGCGAGAGTCAAAAACAAAAAAATCCGCAATGGCAGAATAACGCCCTGCGCGAACTCAAAGCGATTCGCGGTCCAGGCTAACAGCAGAGTCAGCAATAGCGCAGCAGTAGCGAGGATTACCGCCCCTCGTGAAATTGCGAGTAACCGCAATTTCAATTGGAGCCGCCTCAAGTAGGCGTTAACTTGTACAAGCGCCGTCATGCTTTGCTGCCCTCTTTCAAATACCGGCTCGCGAACATTGACTCCATCACGGCGGCGATCAACGCCAGAATCATTACGTACCGCCACAAGCTCCAAGGGCGGCTCTGGCGCTCTACGGTTCCTTGCTGGGCCGCCGCCGCTGTATTTCCAGTATTGCGCCAAAGTTTCAGGGTTTCACTGGGGATTCGCCTCAAATCCGATTCGCGCCGGTCCGCATGTGCGGCAAACAGCATCCTTCGTCCATCGGCGCGTTGCACTTCATAGAAGCCCTCTCGGTCCAAGTCGAAACTCAGAGCCTTTCTCGTTGCCGAAAGAGAAAGCAGGTGCCTACCGTCGGGTCCGATCACATCTGACCCTGTGTGCTGATCTCGCGTTCTCCGCAATTGGACCGGAGTGGTTGTCACTACGTTCAGAGGAACTTCCTCCATGCCAGCTAGATAGCGCCCTGTCTGGACTACAAACGGCAGAAACGAAGCATGCAAACAGAAATCGTTCAGCGCATTATCGAGAGTCGACGCGAATGTCAAAACGCGCCCTTCTCCCAAATTTTCTTCAACAAGAAGCGGCGATCCATCCGCGAACTTGGCGATAACTCGCGAACCGGGTTGCACGGAAAGTTGGACCGTATCTGAAAAACGTACGTTTTCAAAGCGCTCGATTCCCGCGACCACGGGATTCTGCTTATCCAAAAATCCCGCGCCCTGGGTTTGATCTGTCCCTGTGATCCGGTCCCCTGTTATCTGAGAGCGCCCGGCGTGTGCGTCATTCGGGCCAATAGAAACCAACAAGGAGCCACCGCGCTGCACGTACTCGCTCAGCCCTCGCTCAAGCGTTTTGTCGAGTCGCCCGACATCACCCAAGACTATGAAGACATACTTTGAGAAATCGTCCCTTGATGCTTGTTCAATCGCTGCGGGCTGTACTCGCAATCCCGTCGCGCTCGCCGACTCCATAGCGGCTCGGTAGTAGAACGCTTCGCGCGCGCGCCCGCTCCGATATAAGAACAGAACGTTGCGCGGATCTGAGTGCTCGGTCGAAAATGGGAACGTATCATCTGCCGCGAGGTCATCATGAGGCTCAATGCGCACCTCGCCCCGATGTTCCCCGTAGGGGACGTCCAAGGATAGGAATTCCGCCTGCGCTCGGCCGTTCGCTGGCACGTTCACCTCTTTTGAAGCGATCACTCTCCCGTCTAGGACAATAGAAATCTTTCGCGTGGTCGCCGGCGTTTCCCATCCTGCGATCGTCGCCGCGACGCGATTGTGCGCGCGATCATATACATGATCTGGAGCGCTGACCGTCTCTACAGCCCAATTGGGGGACTCGCTTGCTCCAATACAGTGGAGCGTCAGAGCCGTGTGTGGGCCTGCCTGGAGATCAGCGAAATCTGGCGGCATGGAGGTCTGCTGCATGTCGCTAATGAAATGCGCATCGAGGCGCATGCCCGTGTTCTGATCCATGACTCGCAGGGCTCGGGTAAATTCTCCAAATGAACTTGCCCGATCGGTGGCCTCAATCGAATCGACAGCTGCGCTCAAGGTGTTTCTGTCAGTATCTGGCTGGGTCAGCGCTTCAACGTGGGAATCGACCGCGATTACCTGGGCGAGATCGCGCCCACGCAATCTCCCGATGACTCGGTGCGCTTCTGACTTTGCCCGCTGCAAGCTGTCCCGGTAGCGCATGCTGAACGAGCGGTCGATGGCGATTACGGTGAGCCTTCGTCCCGTGGTGGTCGCAGTTGTTCTATTCACGAACGGATTTGCAAACGCGAGCGACAGCAGAATTAATAGCGCAACTCGCAAGGCAAGCAGCAGGAGATATCGCAGTCGCCGGTGCTTAACGGAGCTTTGCACCCGCCGCTCAAAAAACATCAACGAACTGAATGGTCGGGGGGTCTGCCGATAACGCCGGAGCAGATGCAACCATACCGGAAGGCCCGCCGCGACAACGCCCGCAAGGAACCAGGGAGCAAGAAAGCCCACTTAGATCCTCCGGTGCCTTACCGTGAAATATTCACGTAATCCTTCGTCAAGCGGCCGATCCGTAGTGAGCAAAAAATGTTCAAAGCCCGCCGCCTGCGATCTAGACCGCAGATCTTCGATGTGGGCTCCGATTTTCCCGGGGTACTCCGCCCGCGCGTATTCAGGCGAGGCTTCCACGGCCTCGTCAGTCTCCATGTCTACCAGCAGGATTGGCTCGGAAAGTTGAGGCTCTAGCTCTCTGCGATCCAATATGTGAAACAGTATGAGCTCATTCCCCCGGAACCGAAGCGGCTCTACTGTGCGGACGATGTTCTCTGGCGCTTCAAAGAAATCGGAGATTAGAATCGTAATTCCGCGGCGCCTTAGAAACTGCTGAAGCTCAAAAAACGGCCGCCTGAAATCGGTGCGCTTTCCTAACGCCGCCCTGTCGATTGCGTGCAGCAGCCTCACCAATTGCCCCTGTCTGCCGGAGGGCCGAACGAAATCTGCGACATCATCGTGAAACGCGATCAGGCCCGTACTGTCGCGCTGCAGGTGAGCGAGATAGACAAGCGCGGCCGCCAGAAATTTGGAATAGTCAAATTTGCTCACCGGGCCAGTTCCGAATCCCATGCTCGCGCTACTATCCAACAGCACCATCAGTTCGGTGTTTGTCTCGCCGCGATAGCGCTTCAAGTACGCTTTCTCCGTTCGCGCAAAGACATTCCAGTCCACGTGACGCAAGTCGTCCCCGGGCACATACGCGCGGTATTCTGCAAATTCTTGACTGAATCCGAAATCCGGGGATCGGTGCAATCCCGCTATGAACCCTTCAACAACCGTTTTCGCAACCAGATCCAGGCTGGAGATCTCAGCTAATACAGCGGGATCGAGAAAGCGGTTTGTGACCTCTGCCGGCACTTCGCCCTACCCGCGCGGAGCAGTCTTCCATTCAAGCAAGCGACGCAGGATTTCATCCGTATCCAGCCGGTCCGATTCGGCGTGAAAGTTCAGCAGAATGCGATGCCGTAAGATAGGCACGGCCAACGCCCGCACGTCGTCGTATGAGACATGGAGCCGTCCGTGCATCAGGCCGCGAGCCTTCCCGGCCAGCACGAGAAACTGCGCTGCTCGCACGCTTGCGCCAAAGTTTACGTACTTTTTTATAAAGTCGGCACCATCTCCGTTCTGCCGGGGACGCGTCGCCCGCACCAGTTCTACCGCATACCGCGCAACTGATTCGGCAACGGGGGTCATCCGGACGAGTTGCTGAAAATTCAAGATCTCCGGTACGTTTGTTACCGGTTCGGCCTCCGGGACCTGCGTTGTCGTGGTTAGGTCGACTACTCTTAATTCCTCGTTCGCGTCGAGATAATTCAACACTGTATTGAATAGAAATCGGTCTAACTGAGCTTCCGGTAATGGGTAGGTACCTTCGAGCTCGATCGGATTTTGCGTAGCCAGTACAAAAAACGGCGGAGCGATCACATACCGGTGGCCGCGCACCGTGCATGACAACTCCTGCATTGCTTCAAGGAGAGCTGACTGCGTTTTCGGAGGGGTGCGATTGATTTCATCAGCCAGAAGCAAGTTTGAAAAAACGGGCCCTGGCACGAAGGTCCAAGTCCGATGCCCTGTTGCCGGATCTTCCTCGATGATGTCAGTGCCGGTGATATCAGAAGGCATCAGGTCGGGCGTGAACTGGATGCGGTTGAATTTCAATCCCAGCGTCCGCGCCATTGTGCGTACTAGGAGGGTTTTTGCCGTACCAGGCAATCCGGTGAGCAGGCAATGGCCGCCGACGAACAGCGAGATGAGCACATGCTCTATAACTTCTTCCTGGCCAACGATTACTTTGCCCACCTCGCGCCTGATCGAGTTCTGTACCTCCTGAAAACGCTGGATTTGAGCTTTGAGCTCGGCAGGCTCGGCGGTCTGGGGCAGGGTTGAAATCGACATTTTATTGACTCAGCTGAAGCAGCAGTTGCTGCGCAGGCTTGAAATTGGGTGCGGCCTCGAGCGCCAGAAGCACCTGATCTTTGGCCTCGTTCATCCGGTGGGCGGCACGCAAAGCCCTCGCCAGATCATAATGCGACTCCGCGGGATCTGCCGGGCGCAATGTTAGCACCGCCTCATATTCGCGGATGGCCCTCGGGGCATCGCCGCTCTCGAGCAGCAATCTACCCAACCTGCCGTGAATTTCCTCGTCCTCCGGAAAGATGTAATTCAATTTCGCAAGAGTGTTCTCCTCTTGGGATGGTTGACCAGAATTCTGTTCGAGCGCCGCTAATTTTTTCAGTGTTCCAACATTCGTGCCGCCCTTGTCACGATATTGCTCGAGGTCCTGGATCGCGGCGGCCTTATCGCCCTTCGCCAGATGTAAATCGGATATCAACTCGTAAACGCTCTCGTGACCCACGTAATCCGGATAATAGTCACGGACCAATAAACCTTCACGGATGGCCTCATCTCTCTTCCCGTTCTGGAAATCTGTGATGGCTGCTTTCATCCCCTGTTTCCAATCATCAAAGTGGCGCACCGTATTCCGTGTCTGCTGATCCAGCCAAGCGACGAAACCATTGTCAAAATCCGCGGCTGACTCCTGAAGATTCTCCCGGACCGCCTCCGCCGTTGTCTTCCGGTCGCCGTATGAGTGAATCATGCCGAGAATGGCTTCGTTTCCCCATTTCTGGGCGATGAAATCGCACATCTTGCCAGCTTCGAAGTAGGAAACGATTACTTGTTCAGGATATTCTGGACGGACGAACCCTCGGTCAAGTTCCAGAAGGGGCAACAGTTTCTTTGCGCGGAGGGCCATAACAATCTCAGGGGTCATACGCTCGGCCCAATCAGGCGAAGCCGCTCCCTCTTCGTGTACGGCAACTCCTTCCGTAAACCAGCGTGGGACCAGATGATGCGTCGCGGTCAACACATAGACGTGACTCAACTCGTGCCACATTGTGCTCGCCCAATTGAATTCTCCGGGGGGGCGTGCTGAAGGACTGTCCATGGCAACAACCATGCCGAACGTAACTCCCAGCAGTCCCCCTTGCCCTGGAAGTCCCAGCGTGCGCACGACAAAATCTTCGTGGTTCGGATAGACTTCAAGCCGGACGGGTCCCGGCAATTTCATCTTGTATTTCTGCTCATAAACAGCGATGGCACGATTCAGTTCCGGTGCAATGTAAGGCCGTAGTAATGCTGCTTCATTCTTGTGAACGACCAATGTCGTTGTCGCGCTGCTAAATGTTTCGTAGTCCTTAATCGTGTCAAGAAGCCGCAGAGAGTTGACCGTCTCAGCGTCCCTGTAGCGCGCGCGATAACAGCGTTCCAACTGCTGCTTGGCTTCATCTCCAAACCCCAGGCGCATTAAATTGACGCCGAGCTGCGAGCGCGCGGCCCAAAGATTCGCCTTTAATGCGAGAGCCCGGCGATAATAGGTGATTCCTTCCTCGTAACGCCTGTTGATCACGAAAAAGTGAGCAGCCGTCGCATACGCTTCACCGTAAACCGGATTCACCTTCGAAATGCGTCGCATCCATTCCGAATCCGATTTGCCGTTCAACCAATCAATTGCGGCTAGAACCGCCAATCCTTCTAGCGCTTCAGGCGAAAGCGCCAGCGCCTTCTGAGCTTCATCGGCAGCGGTCTTTGTGTCACTGTCCTCGAGCGCAAGGTAGGCCAGAAATTCGTGAGCTTGCACGTACTTCGGATTCCGCTCCAATGCCTGACGCGCAAGGTCCACGGCTTTTTTGTCGTATCCCTCGGCAGCCACTCGCGCCATGCCAAGATATGCGGCAGCGTCATTCGCGTTCAATTTGAGCGCTTCTTGAAACAGGTTTGCCGCTTCTCCTGGGTTAAAGCGCTCGAGAAATAATTGACCCCATTCGACGCGAACTGCTGGAGATCTTGGTTCCTCTTTGTAGGCGATCCGGAACTGCTGGTTCGCCTCCTCGTACTGATCAAGTCCCCAATAGCCTTCGGCGCGAGCGAAAGCAGAGTTGCTTGATACCAGACCGGAAAAGCAGGCACGCGCCTCTACGAGGCGGCCGTGGTGACGCAACACACGGCAATCGTCAACTTGCGCTGCGAAGCACTGCATCGCTAACCCTGCCACTGCAATAGATGCGAAGACCAATAAGGCGCCCCTCATCGGTCGATCTCCGCTTGCGTACGGGCGAGCTCCAGCAACAATACCGTTAACTGCTGTTTGTATTCATCAGGCGTGAGTGCCGCTTTCTGATACTTAAGCCTATCGATCTTTGCTTCTAAATCTTCCTTCTTCGCCAACAATCGACGTTTTTCGGGCGTAGCATTTTTGCCATTCTCCACTTGCGGCCGTATAACTGGGAACTCAGCCGCGAGCAGGCCTTGTCCATTCTCCGGCTTCGGATCACGCACTCCTTGTGCCGCGCCGGTATCGGTGAGCATAGCGTGCTCGGTGGCAAGCAGCTTTTCAGTCTCAAAGTACGCTGTGGTCTTGTGCTCGGCATACCGATACGCCTCGAGTGCGGAAATAGATCCGTTCTTATCCGTATCGGCAGCAGTGTCCCGGAGCGCATCCACCCAGTACCGGGGGAACACGGTCGCATTCTTTTCATTCCCCGATTTCGTTGCAGTAATCACAACGCGATTTTTTCTCGCGAGTGCGACCAATGACGCGCCGCTTGCACTTGTCATGTTGACAACCAGCTGGCGTCGTGCTGGTATGCGGTTCAGGAGCAACGCTAATTCACTTGCCGTAAGATCCGGCCCCGGAAGATTGATCTTGTAATCGGTGCCGTCGAATGTTCCATGTCCGATGAGCAGGAGTGCGAACGTATCATCCGGCTGTGACTCGGCGGCCACTCGCGCCAATACCTTCCGCACATGCTGGCGTGATGCGGAGCTCCCGCACAACGTTTCGACCTGTGCCCCAGCCTCGTTGGACCGCAATTCGCGATCCAGCTCCTTGGCCCAATCCGTGAACTGGGTCTCGTATTCAGGGCTTCCGCCAAGTCCCGCAACGGTTACAAAATACGTGGTGCCGCGCAACAGCGGGACAGTCAACAAAATCAAGGTCGCTAGCTTCACACCACGCCCCATCTTCTGCGCAGCAGCCACTCCGCGGAACGCAATGCGAGCACGGCCAAAAATATGACCGGCATGTTCCATAGCTGCTTCATTTCACGCCCGGTGATTCCGGCTTCCGAATAAGAAATCTCCTGTGCAAGTCGCCTCGCGTTGCCCGGTTTGTAATACCGGCCGCCCGTCTCGGCCGCAAGTTTCTCCAGGAGTTCACGATTCTGTTCCTGGTGAAAGTTTTCCGCAACTCCATTTTCGCGCCGGAACGTTACAACATCTCTTCCGAGTTCCTGGCCGCCAGCTTCAGCCATTATTTCTGCGACGTAAGAACCCGGAATGCCAGCATTCCATTCAGTCGAATACACTCCGTTCGAAAGAGGCTCGGGGCGGAGCGTCGCTATGTCAGCCGAACCATCCGGGCGAATGATACGTGCGTGCACCTCGGCTTCACTGGTCGGCAGATAAGTTAGATCGCGCACCTCGGCATTCAGCTCAATCCGGCCGTCGTCTTCAAGCTGCGCATTGGGCGTCGAGGCCACCACGCGGGACGGCGTTGCGCTAATCAGCCACCTCAAGAGCTGGCGCCAAAACGTGTCCTGCGTCTGGTCGCTGACCGGCTGTTGCATCCGCCAGCGCCAGCTTCCTCCGGTCGCAAATACAGCCGTCCGGCCTCTGCCGTAATTTTCGGTGATCAGCAACGGAAGCCGATTCCCGCCTGCGTTCATCCGCAGCAGCACAACCGCGCCGGGCTTAGGCACTCCTGGATCTTGATAGTTCGCCAAATACGGCAAGACCTCCCAGTGATTCACGCTTTTCCCGGGATCGTCTTCAATGCGGCAGATTAGATTCTGTTTTCCGACTTCGGTGAGCTCGGGCGCGACCATTTGCCGCTGAAATGTGTTTTTCCGTCTCGGCAAGGTGACGGGCAGAAGTTCAGCGAAAGGCGGAATATTGTATCCTCCGTCCGCGAGCGCCCAGCGTCCGCCGAGGAACAACAAGCCACCACCCCGACGGTCGACAAAGTCTTTGATCAGCTCCTGCTGCGTCGACGTGAAGAACGCAGACTCAACGCTCCCCAGAATGAGCCCTTGGAATTCAAACAGATCTTCGGGTTTCGAGGGGAAGCCGTTCGCCAGTTCGTTCGGATTCTGAATACCCTGCCGATAAATCTTGTTCTCCGTGGTTCGCAGTAGCGAGACAACTTGTAAGGCTGGGTCATCTTCCACTGCACGCCGCAAGAACTTGTACTCCCATCGCGGCTCTCCCTCCACATACAGGATGCGGCGCTTTGTCTCATCTACGGAGAGCACTCGCGTCAGCTGATTATTGCTTCTGTTCTCTTCTCCAGGAAGCGGATCAAGCTTCGCCTGGATGTTCTTAACGCCTGCGCCTCCGGCATTGAACTCGATGTTTTCGATCTGCTGTGGTCCATTCCGGAGGACAATCTCACGGGTTGCGACTACGCTGCCCGCCTCAGTCAGAACAAGCTGTGCACGCCTGCCGCCAAACCCCTCTTGTCGTATCCGGACTTGCGCTTGTAAACGGGACCTCGCGAGTGCCTGTTCGGGCACGTCGAAACCGTCTAGCTCGACATCTTTCCTCAGTTGTTCTTTACCAATTCCAACTGTATTCACCGGTAAACGCCGGCGGCGCAGCTCAGAAAGTGTTACGGAATCTATGCCACCGGAATTATCAGCGCCATCGCTTAACAACACCACGGCTCCTATCGGCAGCGTGGATGCCTCATTCGCAATCTGTCCCAATCCTTTGTCGATCTGTGTCGCGCTCTCGTTCGCGTGGAGCTCATCCGTGCTTTGGATTCGCCCAACTCCGGCCCCTAAGCGATAAAGCCGGACTTGGAAGCGCTTTTGCAAATCTTGGAGCAGACCCGCATGAAGTAGCCGAACCGCTTCCTGTTCCCGCGACTGACTACCGTCTTGGATGGACATGCTGCGGCTATCGTCCGCGACCACGGCGATGACGTTTTGCTGGGGTTTGAGCGCGGATACGCTGAGCGCAGGCTCCCATAGAAGGAGCAACAGCAATCCCAGAAGGGCAGACTGCAGTGCCCAAATCGAAACGGTTTTACCAACGCTCAGAGGGGACGCACGGTGGGCTCGACTTCTCCAAATCGCCCAAGCGAGCAGTCCCGCCGTCACCAGCAGTGCAACAACCAGAACCCATCGGGGCCATGTACCAAGGAACAGGAACGTCCCCTTTGAGAACACGCTCGGAGGGTACTTGAAGAGGAACTCGAACATCTGAAGCGACAGCTCAGGAACTCCGGAATGTAAGGAAACTTACCTGCTCTAATAATTGTCGCGGGTTTTGTATGAGCATATCGGGCGGATGCACTTCGAAGGCTTCCGGCTGAAATCCCCAAGCGACGCCGCAGCTGCGTACACCTGCATTGCGAGCCGTCTGTACGTCGACGCCGCTATCACCAACCAACACAGTTTCAGGTTCAGCCACGCCGGCTTCGCGCATCAATTCAAACACGCCAATCGGATCTGGTTTCTTGGCCGGAAAGCTATCCCCGCCATATACACGCATGAAGTAGCTCTCGAGGCCCAGGGAGCAAACAATATCGAAGCTGATGCGCACCGGCTTATTTGTCAGGACTGCCAGCGTATGCCCTATTACTGCAAGATCGTTCACCACCTCGCGAATCCCCGCATAAAGTTTCGTGTGTTCCAGGGCATGCACGCGATAAAAATTGAGAAAGAACCCAAGTGCATCCTGAACGGCTTCCTCAGTGGTGCCGGGACCCAGTGCTCGGCGCACGAGGACGGCCGCGCCGTTCCCGACGTATGAATAGATGAGAGTAGGATCGAGGGGTACAAGCCCAAAATGCTCGCGCGTCGCATTCATTGAGATCGCGAGATCTTTACTCGAATCGATTAGAGTTCCGTCAAGATCGAAGATGATGAGCAATGGGCTCCCGATGTGCGGCGGGTTCAGACTTCCTGTGTGTGACGACTCCGTTGCGGCGCCCAGAATTGCTTTAGATTTTCCATTTGTTCGGTAAAGGCGTCCTTCAACTCGCGGGGAGCCAAGCCCACCACCCATGATGAGATTTGCAACGTATAGGGTAGAACTCGCGAATTATTTAGGAATGACGGGATCGGTGAGGGAGAAAAAGCGATAAGTACGTCGACGAGGGCCGCGATCACGAGCGCCCCGCGCAAAACCCCGGCGATTCCTCCGAGCACATGATTGAACCACGAAAGCCCAATCCAATTGAACACTCGCGAAAAAAGCGCCGACATGAGCCATCCAAGTATGAGCACGCCAACGAAGATAATCAGAAACCCCAGAATGTTTGCCACGGTCGTGGTGTTCACCCACGGCATTAGTTTCGCCGCAATCATTCGATAGAACCAGAATCCGGCAATCAGGCCAGAAATTGCCGCCAGAAATCCCACCACAACTCGTGCGAGCCCAGCGCGTAAACCGCTTAATGCCGACCAAAGCATAATCACAATCAACGCGATATCGAACCAGTTAAATGTCATCGCGAATACGGTTCCAGGACGCTCGAGCGCTTAGCCACCGATCGGTCGCCCCGTCAACCTCAAGTACGCCTCCTGGTACTTCTCACTTGTCTTCTCAATTACTTCTTGGGGCAGCGCTGGTGCAGGCGGCCGTTTGTCCCAGGGCAATGTTTCCAAATAATCGCGAACGTATTGTTTGTCGAACGAAAACTGTGGGCCTCCAGGCCGATATGTATCAGCCGGCCAATAGCGGGATGAATCGGGCGTCAATACCTCGTCCGCCAGTACCAATTTGCTATCGATAAAACCGAATTCGAATTTTGTGTCGGCTAAGATGATGCCGCGTGCTAGTGCATAGTCTGCCGCGCGTTGATAAATCTCAAGGGTCCGATCACGAAGTTCGCCAGCGAGTTCGACACCTAATAGATCAGCAGCGTACTTAAAAGGAACATTCACATCGTGGCCTGCTTGAGCCTTAGTCGCTGGAGTGAAGATTGGCTCCGGCAGGCGGTCGCCCTCCCGCAACCCTTGGGGGAGCGGGATACCGCAGACCGTCCCATGAACTTTGTATTCTTTCCATCCCGATCCAGCCAGATAGCCCCGCGCCACGCATTCGATCTCGATCATAGCGGCCTTTTTAACGAGCATGGACCGACCTTCGAGCATCCGGCGATATTTCGATACCTTCCTTGGGTACTCTGCAGTTTCCGCCCTAACCACGTGTGAATCCACCGTGTCCCGCAAGAAATCGAACCAGAACAGCGACATTTGCGTCAGTATTCGGCCTTTGCACGGTATGCCGCTGGCGAGAATGCAATCGAACGCTGAGATACGGTCCGATGCCACGAACAGAAGGTGCTCCCCTAGGTCGTAAACATCGCGTACTTTCCCTCTGACTCGAAGCGGAAGCGGCAGGTTCGTCTCGAGGATGACCTGATCGCGGCACATAGCTACCTCCGAGTATCCCAGAGCCACCCACTTTCCAATAAGGCTTGCAAAAACGTCACAGTAGCAGTGAAGAAATTGCCAGCAATATTACTAGACAGGCAGTGTAAGTAATGAAAATCGGATTTGGTCAGGTGATTGCAACACACTTGATGCAGGAGGAAAAATTTCCGAATGAACTCCGATCAATTTGAAGGCAAGTGGAAACAGCTGAAAGGCACCCTTAAGCAGCGTTGGGGTAAGTTTACCGACGACGATATTACCGCCCTCAGTGGGAAAAAGGACCAGCTTGTGGGGAAAATTCAGGAGCGTTATGGGATTACCCGCGAGCAGGCCGAGAGAGAGGCTGATGAGTGGGCTCGCGCGTCGGCCCAAGACATAAAGCAGGAGAGTAGCGCTCACACGGCATCGAAATTCTAATCCAAATTCCTTTGATGTGCATAGGCGGCCCCTGCCGTTCGAGCGGGGCCGCTTTTTTGTGTTTACACTGAAACGCGGGGTGTATGCGTAATTTCGTTGTTACTGGGGGAGCCGGATTTATCGGTTCCGCGCTCGTGAGGGCCCTACTGGATCAGGGCCGTCGTGTTCACGTAATTGACAATCTTTCCACAGGGAAATTGGACAACCTCGAAGACGTTGCCGATCAGATCACGGTGCATGAATTTGATCTCCGCGATTACGATCGCATTGCGCCCGTACTTGCAAATGCCGATCGCGTGTTTCATCTCGGGGCACTTCCCTCTGTGCCTAAATCGATCTTGCAACCTGTTCCGAGTCACGAAAGTAATATAGACGGAACGTTCAATGTATTCCGTGCGGCGGCAGAGGGCAAAGCGGGGCGTGTAATCTACGCTGGTTCGTCTTCGGCCTACGGCGACACCGAGGTTCTGCCAAAAGTCGAGACCATGACTCCCCGGCCGAAATCGCCATACGCGCTTCAGAAGCTCGTGGGCGAATACTACGCCACGATTTTCTACGAGTGCTTTGGTTTGGAAACCGTTTCGCTCCGATTCTTCAATGTCTTTGGGCCGCGTCAGGATCCGACCAGCGTTTATTCCGGCGTGCTTTCCGTTTTCTTGACGTGCCTGATAGAAAGGCGTCCGCCAACTATCTACGGTGATGGAGAGCAATCTCGAGATTTCACCTACGTCGAAGATGTGGTGCAGCTTTTATTGAAAGCTTCGACAGCGAACGGCGTCTCCGGGAAGGTATTCAACGCTGGAAACGGCAACCGGTACTCGCTGAACGAGACCTGGGAGCTGTTACAGAGAATTGAGGGGATCAGCCTGCCTCCCATGTATGGTCCGCCTCGGCCGGGGGATGTGCGTCATTCGCAGGCGGATACGACCGCCGCAAAACGAGAACTCGATCACGAACCTCGCTTTACGTTCGAACAGGGTTTACAGCTGACTCTCGATTGGTACCGGGGGCATTCGATGCGGCAAGGTACGTTCAGTGATACCGGCGCTAAGCTGGTCTCGTAAGCTGACACCTCGAGACAAGTTGTGAGTACCCCGTTGTGAGCGATTCATTCCGGCTTGGCACCGATGGAATTTATCGCTGCGATGGTTTTCAGGAGTTCGTGTGGCAAAAGCACGGATTTGGTACTCGACAGTCAAATCCACACGTCGACATCACTCTTCGTCAGATCCACTCAGATCGCGTTTGGAATGCGCACAGGTTGCATGATCGCGAAGCACGAGGTGACGCACTGATTACGGATGAGATCGGAAAGAGCATTGGGGTCCGAACCGCTGATTGTGTTGCCATTCTGCTTCTAGACCGCCAAAGGCGCGCGATTGCTGCCGTACACGCGGGTTGGCGGGGTACGGCTGCTCGCGTTATCGCGCACACAATCGAAGCAATGTGCAGCGACTTCGCCGCCAGCCCGGCTGATATGTACGCGGCAATCGGCCCTTGCATCCGCGCTTGCTGCTATGAGATAGGAGCCGAAGTAGAGAAACAATTCGCGGCGCACTTTCCTGAATGGAAAGCCACAACGGGAAAACGTAAGCTGGATCTTCCGGAAGCCAATCGCCGCCAAATGCAAGCAGTCGGAGTCGCAGCTGATCGCATTTTCGACTGTTGCCTGTGCACGACTTGCCAGACTTCCCACTTCTATTCTTATCGCCGGGAGCCCGAAAACCCCGGACGCATGATCGCCGCGATCTCCCGGCTATCCTGAAACATGCGATTCCTCTGCCATGATGGAATCGCCAAAGGAGAAAAATGGAACGTTCATCGACGGCGCAGTGGAAAGGCGATCTGAGGTCAGGTCAGGGCACTCTCTCGTCCGGAAGCGGGGTCCTTTCAAACACGCCGTATTCTTTCAAAGATCGCTTCGAGCAGGGGACCGGTACGAACCCGGAAGAGCTTCTGGCAGCAGCGCACGCCGGCTGTTTCTCCATGGCGCTCTCTGCCGAATTGCAAAAGGAGGGCCTGAAAGCCGACCGTATTGACACAACCTGCAAGATCACGCTCGAAAAAGAAAGTTCCGGTTTCGCAATCAAGAGCAGCTATCTTGAACTCAGGGCAAAAATCCCAGGCGCTTCTCAGGACGCTTTCGAGCGAGCTGCGCAGAACGCAAAAGGTTGTCCCGTTTCAAAGCTCTTTGATACCGATATCACGCTCGACGCAAAGCTCGAAGGATAGCCCCGCGACATGCCAGCGTCTACTCTTCATCGTGCTGTGAGGCAAGTTTCGTTACCACGCTCAGATCTTCAAGCGTTGTCACGTCGCCCGTCACATTATGAGTGGTGACGATTTCGCGCAGAAGTCTTCGCATGATCTTTCCGCTGCGCGTTTTTGGCAGAGCGTCGGTAATCCGTATCTCTTCGGGTCGCGCAAACGGACCGATCTCATGGGCCACCCACTGTCGCAATTCGTTACCGAGCTCTTGATGGTTCCAATCGCCTTCCTTTAGAGTCACAAAGCAGCAGACAGCCTGTCCCGTAATCTCATGAGGCTTGCCGACGACAGCGGCTTCCGCCACAGCTGGATGGTGCACGAGCGCTGATTCCACTTCCATCGTGCTCAGCCGGTGCCCGCTGACGTTCATCACGTCGTCCACGCGCCCCAGTACCCAGTAGTATCCGTCCTCATCGCGGCGCGCTGCGTCTCCTGTGAAGTAAGCGCCCGGAACGCGCGACCAATACTGTTCCTGAAATCGCTTGGGGTCGCCCCAAATGTTGCGAACCATTGAGGGCCACGGCTCCCGAATGACAAGATAGCCTTCCCTATTGTCTGAAACGGGCTTGCCCTGGAGATCTACGATATCCGGGATCACTCCCGGCAGCGGAAATGTCGCGGACCCCGGCTTTGCAGGCACTGCGCCCGGCATAGGCGAGATCATGATCGCTCCGGTCTCGGTCTGCCACCATGTATCGACGATTGGGCAGCGCTCTTTCCCGATGACACGGTAATACCACTCCCAGGCGGCTGGATTAATTGGCTCGCCCACAGAGCCGAGTACACGAAGGCTCGACAGATCGTGCGCGTTCGGCCACCTCTCTCCTTGCTTGATCAGCGCTCGAATGGCAGTTGGCGAGGTGTAAAAAATGGAGACGCGGTGCTTCTCAACGATTTGCCAAAATCGATCGAAAGCCGGGTAATCGGGAGCTCCCTCATACATCACGCACGTAGCTCCGGCGGCCAAAGGGCCATAGACGATGTAACTGTGGCCGGTTACCCAACCGATGTCGGCCGTGCACCAGTACACGTCCTTCTCCTGTAAATCGAACACCCACTTCATCGACATCAGCGTCTGAAGAAGGTAACCGGCGGTTGTGTGCAGAATTCCTTTAGGTTTGCCCGTGGTGCCCGACGTGTAAAGCACATAAAGCGGATGCTCGGAATCGAGCTCTTCGGCCGGACAATTGTCTGCTTGTTGATTCAGAAAAGGATCAGCCGACGCCTGTTCGTCGAGTTCGTGCCACCACAAGTCTCGCCCCTCTTTCATCGGCACGACTGAGCCGGTACGTTTGTATACAATCACCTTCCGAACGTCTGGCCATTCCTTTATGGCTTCATCTACAGCATCCTTAAGGCGCACTTCCCGGCCGCGACGCCAGCCCCCGTCAGCCGTAATCACGACGGTAGCGCCCAGATCCTGCACACGCGCCTTCAATGCTTCTGCCGAGAAACCGCCAAATACAACACTATGCGTGATTCCCAGCCGCGCGCATGCGAGCATCGCAACCGGAAGCTCCGGAATCATGGGCATGTAAATGACTGCGCGATCATGCATCGCGTACCCGAGATTCTTCAAGACCGTAGCGAACCGACTTACTAATCGGTATAGCTCTCCGTAGGTGATGATGCGTTCGTCGCCCGGTTCGCCTTCGAAGATGATCGCGGGCTTCGTCGTACGCGCTGTTGCAAGATGCCTGTCCACGCAGTTGTAACAGGCATTGATCTTGCCCCCCGCGAACCACTTGGCGAACGGCGGCTCCCATTCGAGAGTTTGGCCGAAAGGACGAAACCAAGTCAGTTCCTGAAAGGCCAGTTCGGCCCAAAAAGTCTCGGGCTCTTTCTTGGCGCGATCGTATAGCTCCCGGTATCCTTCCATGCCTTTAACGCTGGCACGGGCAGCAAACTCAAGACTCGGAGCGTACACGTTCGATTCACTCATACTCTGTTCGACTTCTCAGGGGCCAGTGTAACTCACGCAATACGCTATATAGGCGATTCCAGCGCGCTACTGTTTGCTCTGCTCTAGCGTCAGACAGGAGTGAACCTCGGGCGGCTTCTCATACTCGCAGGGCTCGTTCTGATCGGTCTCGGCGTTGGCGTTTTGCTGCTCAGCAAGCTAAATTTTTCTATAGGGCGGTTGCCAGGCGACATCCTGTGGCGCGGCAAGAACACCGCCTTTTACTTCCCGATCGTCACTTGCTTGATCTTGAGCCTGCTGGGCACGCTGCTGCTTTGGGTGATCAATCGACGGTGAGCGCCCAAGTTTCTGACCTAATGAACCGTACCCATCTTGTCCAGTGGCCAGAACACAAAAACCGCTTTGCCGTAGATGTAACTTTTCGGTACGAGACCCCACGCCCGGCTGTCGTTAGAAGAAATACGATGATCGCCCAAAACGAAATATTGATCGGGTGGAATCACGATTGCCGGATAGCTTCGGTCATCGCGGTATTCCGGCGGGACGTAATTCTCAATGAGTTTCTTGCCATTGACGATCACGTAGCCGTCATTGACAGAAACAGTGTCGCCGGGAAGGCCAATTACGCGTTTGATATAGGAAGTGGTCGGTTCGCCCGGATACCAGAAAACAACGGTGTCTCCCCGACGAATGTTACCTAAGCCGAACTTGTAGCTGAACTGATTGATGAACAAGCGCTCCTGGTCGTAAAGGCTGGGCATCATACTTGTGCCCTCTACCTTTACCGGGCGATACAAAAACAGAATCACCAGTACTGCGATGAGGACGGACAGCATCAAATCGCGGAACCACGCGATAGTGGCGATAACGGCGGAACGGGGCCGTTCAGGAGAAGCGCCACCGGCAGGCGCGTGTGCTTGAGGAACCGGCTCACTCATATGAAGGGAACTTATTTCAATTTACAGGAGAATTGCAACAGCGGAAATACCCTCTCTTTTTTGACGGAACTGTCGCCTTTTTGGTTGGCTGCGTAGGCAGCCATCGCAGCTGCGAAAGATCGAGGTCGCGTATAATTCGGGTAAGTGGCATCGCTTTTCAATAAAAGTATTTCGCGCGCCACGCTGCTGGCTCTTCTATGTCTCGCGGCTCTTCTTTTTGCGTCGTTTGCGGCATCTCTTCACAACCATGACTCCGGCCAAGACGCGACCTGTCTGCTTTGTCACGCTAGCGAGCGCGCGAATGTAGTCGCAATCGCCAGTGAGGCGGGTAAACCGCTCAACACGTCTTCGCAGTTTCTGATCGTGCCCAACGCCCGGGTGATTGTTTTTGAGGTGCGCAAGTTGACGCGCACTCCACGGGCACCTCCTTCTTCGCTCTCTTCACTGTAGTTTTTGGATCGAACTACATAGCTTGTTGTGAACGCGTGTAGTCCGTCCAATTGGTTCCAAAAAGAAAGAAGGAGTTGTGATTTGAGACGAATGTTGAAGGCGCCATGCATGCCGGCGCTGCTGATTTTCCTTTTCTTAGTTTCCTTGAGAAGCGTGCTTTGCTCGCAGGCCACCGGAAACGGTGGGACTATTCAGGGGACCGTCAAAGACCCCAGCGGTGCGGTTGTCGCCGGGGCAGAAGTAACCATCACTAATCCCGTGTCGGGTTATTCACAATCGGTCAAGTCAGGTACGGATGGCACGTTTCGTCTTCTAAACCTTCCACCCAACCAATATCATCTACAGATCACGTTAACGGGGTTTCAAACGTATCAGCAGGACGTCGCGGTTCGCACTCAAGTTCCCATTCAAGTCAATGCGGCTTTGGCGCTCGCCGGATCTACAGAAACCGTCAACGTCGAAGCTAGCGCGGACGTACTGGAGAACGTGCCTTCGGCCCACACGGACGCCGATCAGACTCTCTTGTCCAAGCTCCCCGTCGCATCATCAGGCCAGGGCCTCAGCGATGCCATCACGTTGACTTCGGGTGGCGTCGTGGCCGATTCTAACGGCTTTTTTCACCCTCAGGGAGACCACGGCGAGACCACTTATATTGTCGATGGGCAACCAATCAGCGATCAGCAAAACAAAACTTTCTCGACCCAGCTCCCCCCGAACGCGTTTCAGTCGCTCGAGTTGCTCAGCAGCGCCCCAAATGCTGAATACGGAGATAAAACAGGGCTCATTGTGAATACAGTCACGCGCTCCGGCCTGGGTCAAAAGCCGACTGGGAGCTTCGATACGTACTACGCATCCTTCGGCACTTTTGGCGAGGACGCCACTTTCGGAATAGGTGGCGCAAAGTGGGGTAATTTTCTGGTAGCGAATTCAAACCGAAGCGGCCGCTTCTTAGATAGCCCGGAGTTTGCGCCGTTTCATGACGTAGGCAACAGCGAAACCGTATTCGATCGGATTGATTTCCAACCCACGAGTTCTGATTCCCTTCACTTAGATCTTTTTGCCGCTCGCAACTGGTTCCAAATTCCCGTTACCTACGATCAACTGAATCAGGATCAGCGCCAGCTAGCGAAGACCTTGAGCTTTGCTCCCGGATATCAGCATACCTTCAGTCCTACAACACTTCTCACAATTAATCCATTCTTTCGCCAGGATCGCGTCAACTATTTCCCAAGCAGGGATCCGTTTGACGATACGCCCGCGACAGTAAACCAAGACCGCCATCTGACGAATTGGGGCACTCGCGCCGATGTTTCCTACGCGAATGGCACGCAGAACATCAAGATTGGAACGGAATTGATGCAAACGAGGCTGGTTGAAAACTTTGGGCTAGGTATCACCGATGCATTTTTTAATCCGATCTGCTTGACTTCGACCGGGATGCCCGTCGCACTGCCGTCCGTTACCAAGCCGGCAGCCTGTTCCGCCCTGGGTTACGTTGCTAATCCGAACCTCTCAGTTGGTCTTGTACCCATCGATCTTACGCGCGGCGGTTCGCTGTTTCACTTTCATGGACGCGCCAACATCAACGAGCAGGCCGTCTACGCGCAAGATCAGATGACGATAAAAAGTCTGAGCCTCAACATCGGCCTCCGGTTCGATAACTATGACGGCATCTCAAGTGATAACCTTTTGCAGCCTCGCGCTGGATTTTCCTACATGTTCAAGAAGAGCGGGACCGTCGTTAGAGGGTCTTTTTCGCGAACCATGGAAACGCCCTACAACGAGAACCTGATTCTATCCAGTACGACGGGTGCGGGAGGCTTAACGTCTAATGTATTCGGAGCCTTTGGTACCCAAGCGCTTCGGCCCGGTCATCGCAATCAGTATGATGTCGGGTTGCAGCAGGCGTTGAAAAGATATGTACAGATCGATGCCGAATATTTTTGGAAATACACGAAAAACGCGTTTGACTTCGATACGCTTTTCAACACGCCCATCGCATTTCCGATCGAATGGCGCCAATCAAAAATTGATGGCGTATCCGTGCGCCTTTCAACGTCCAATCTGCACGGGTTTCAGGCATATACAACGCTGGGTCACACGCGAGCTCGTTTCTTCGGTCCAGAGACTGGCGGATTGATTTTCAACTCTCCGTTGGATGTCGGAGCCTTCCGCATCGATCACGACCAGGCGTTTCAGCAGACCTCTTTCTTGCGCTATCAGTACAAGAAGGATGGTCCGTGGGCTACTTTCACGTGGCGTTATGACAGCGGCGAGGTGGCTGGCTCGGTTACCGATCTTGCCGATGCTCTTGCACTGACAGCTCCGGAGCAGGCGGACATTGGGTTCTTCTGCGGCAATCAGTTTGCGACCGTTGTTCACGGGATCAGCTCGTGCTCGACAAGCTATGGAGCGACGCGCTTGGTGATTCCTGCCTCGGGCACCTATAATCCCGACCACAATCCTCCGCGCATTGCGCCGCGCAATCTATTCGATGTTGGGATCGGCACTGACAATCTGTTCCACACCGAAAAGCTGAAAACAACATTGAAGTTGACCGCGATCAACATTACGAACGAAGCGGCGCTATATAACTTCTTGTCTACATTCAGCGGAACGCATTGGGTTACGCCGAGGAGCTACCAACTCAGTTTGGGCTGGGTCTATTGACAGCTTCAGCCTTTAACGGAAACCTAAAATCCGCTAAACCGCGTCATAGACCTTAAGGGGTTTGATGCAGCCGCTCAACGTGTTTCAATCCTGGGGAAAAGTATTGGTTGGTAAGATCCCCATGCTCTCCATTGAAGTGACCCGTGAATGTCCGCTTCGTTGTCCTGGCTGCTACGCCTACGGCGATGCGCATCTTGGAGCCGATGGTCCGAATCTGCGATCGCTGAGCGACTCCCGCGGCGACGATCTTGTATCTGGTATCTTGCGCCTGGTTGATGAACACGAGCCTCTTCAGGTGTCCCTTGTCGGTGGCGAGCCGCTGGTTCGTCACAGGGAACTGAGCCGCGTCATCCCAGAGCTTAGCCGCCGCGGTATCTACACAATGGTGGTAACTAGCGCCGTCATTCCGATTCCAAAGGAATGGACGAAGCTTCCGAAAGTTACCGTTGCTGTTTCGGTCGACGGCAATCCCGAAGATCACGATCAGAGGCGCAAACCTGCAACTTACTCTCGCATTCTCAAGAATATTGCCGGCCGCAAAGTAAATATACATTGGACCGTAGTTCGGAAGAACATTGAGGAACGGGATTACATGGACCGATATCTCAACTTCTGGAACGCTCAGCCCGAAGTAAATCGGATTTGGGTTAGCGTATACACGCCTCAAGTCGATGAGGAATCTGCTGAACGCTTAACGGAAGAAAACAGAGAGGAGCTCGGTACATACTTCAGTTCCGTTGCGGGTCGATATCCCAAGCTCACTATGCATGAAGGGCTCATGGATGCCTTTCTTCGACCGCCGGAGAGCCCCTCCACGTGTCTCTTTTCCAAGCTGTCCGTGAATTACACAGCCGATTTGAAGACTCGTGTTGAGCCGTGCGTTTTTGGAGGTGAGCCAAACTGTGCAGAATGCGGTTGCTCAATGAGCATGGGGATGCACTGGATGGGCGACATCAGAGTCGCGGGACCCCTTCGCGCGCGACACCTCATCAACGGATCTCTTGCGGTCGGCCGAACCGTTAATCGCGTTCTGAATCAGCGGGAGGGGCTGCGTTGGAATCATCCGACGTCTCGTTCAGAATCTGACGGACTCATTCATATCCAGCAATAGCAGGCGACTCTGCCAGAATAGGCAGCATGTTCGAGAGCGTGACGCTGATCGCGAGCGGCGATCTGCGCCTTTCCGCAAACCGCGTATGTTGGCCGGCGCAGGAGCGTGTTGAACAGGCGGTTACGAAAGCGATCGAAAGCCTCGGCTGCCGCGTTACGCGTGGTCACCCTCGTGATCCTATAAAGCAACATGGCTTTATCGATTCGCAGAGATATGGAATGGAGGTCTTTCGCGGCATCCCTGAACATGCACCGCTTATGGTCGTCGAAGCCGTTTGGCAGTACAGCCATCACGTTCTTCCCGGACTCATTACGCATAAGGGACCCATCCTCACGGTCGCGAATTGGAGCGGCGAATGGCCCGGATTGGTCGGAATGCTGAATCTAAACGGATCCCTGACAAAGGCCGGCATCAAATACTCAACACTTTGGTCCGAAAATTTCCAAGACGATTACTTCCTGACGCGTCTTGAATCCTGGCTGGAAACAGGTACAGTGAAGCACGGCAACAGTCACGTCCGCTCGTTGGATGACGCCAAGCTACCGCCTGATTCAGAATCGCTCGGCGTCTCCCTTGCACGCCAGCTCAAGCGCGACAAAGCGATCTTGGGTGTTTTCGATGAGGGATGCATGGGCATGTTCAACGCAATTGTGCCCGATCATCTCCTGAACCCTACCGGAGTTTACAAGGAGCGCCTAAGCCAGTCAGCGTTGTATGCGGCCATGCGCGAGATACCCGACGACGGAGCCAAAGAGGTTCGCGCGTGGCTCGATGGAGCCGGCCTGAGGTTCAAAACGGGCTTGAATCCCGAAACCGATCTTACTGACGCCCAGATCCTAGACCAGTGCCGAATGTATATCGCAGTGCTTCGTATCGCGGATGAGTTTGGCTGCGCTGCAATCGGTATTCAATATCAACAAGGTCTCAAAGACTTGACTCCGTCTTCGGATCTCGCCGAAGGGTTGCTCAACAATTCGGATCGCCCGCCAGTGAAGTCCAGTGATGGCCGTGTTCTTTTTGAAGGTCAGCCGCTGCCGCATTTCAACGAGGTTGATGAGTGCGCGGGTTTGGATGCCCTCGTGACAAATCGGGTCTGGACCGCGCTCGGCTTCCCGCCGGAAACGACGCTGCACGACCTCCGCTATGGCGAAGACTTCAACGGAGAATTTGTATGGGTTTTTGAGATTTCTGGCGCGGTACCGCCCGCACATAACTCGGGTGGATTTAAAGGTACTGTGAGTGAGCGGCAGCCCCCCATGTATTTCCGTCTCGGCGGCGGTTCTTTGAAAGGCGTGAGTAAGCCCGGTGAGATCGTCTGGAGCCGTATTTTCATTGAAGGCGGCAGGCTGAAAGCTGATATAGGACGCGCCCGGGCGATAGAGCTTCCCCGCGAAGAGACGGAACGCCGTTGGCGTATTACGACGCCACAATGGCCGATCATGCATGCTGTGTTGTATGGCATCTCACGTGACCAGATGATGGCTCGGCATAAAGCCAATCATATTCAGGTCGCGTATGCACCTGATGCGAAGGGTGCGAATTTGGCATTGGCCACTAAAGCCGCTTTCTTTCGTGAAGCAGGCCTTGATGTAAATATTTGCGGAAGTAATACGGGCTTCTAGAACTCCTCTTATTGAAACTCCAGGTATGAAAATCGGAATCCTCGGGACCGGCGCGATCGCAAATAAGCACGCTCAAGCCTACAGAAATATCGGATTCCAGGTAGTCGCCTGCTCAAACAAGACGGAATCACGAGGTCGTGAATTCGCGGCCCGATGGGATTTGGAGTTTGTCCCCGACTTCGCTGATTTGTGCCGGTTTGCAGGTCTCGATTTCATCGACGTTTGCACGTTTCCCGAGTTTCGTTTAGAACCGGTCGAAGTCTGTGCCGAGATCAAGCGGGCGGTGCTGGTTCAGAAGCCGATCGCGACCAATCTTGAAACGGCACAGCACATGATCGAGACGGCGAGGCACGCAGGCATTAAGCTCGGTGTCGTCAGCCAGCATCGTTTTGACGATTCGATTCTTTTCCTCAAACGTGCGCTTCCCGCTGGGAGGCTGGGTAGGTTACTCGAGGGGGACGCCTACGTCAAATGGTTTCGTAGCGAAGAGTATTACGCACGCGCGGTCAAAGGCAGTTGGCGCGTGGAAGGCGGGGGGGCGCTTATCAACCAAGCCATTCATCAGTTGGATATTCTGCTTTATCTCATGGGACCGGTATCGGCTGTGAACGGGCAATGGCAAACTGGTGCGCGCCATCGGATCGAATCCGAAGATATCGTTAACGCGCTGGTAGCTTACGATTCTGGGGCGACCGGGGTCCTTCAAGCGGCGACAGCGTTTTGGCCAGGATACTCGGAGCGAATTGAAATTCATGGCACGCGTGGATCTGCGATTGTCACTGGCGATCGCCTCACGGCTTGGGATGTGCAGCAAGATGAGCAGGCCAATGCTGTGGATCCTGCTCCTGTTGAGCAGGACGTGAGGTCGGGATCATCGGATCCAATGTCGATACGGCTTACATCGCTCGAGCGGCAGTTTCAGGACTTTGCCAACTCAATACGGACCGGGGGAGAACCCTTGGTCAATGGAGAGGAAGGATACCGGGCGCTTCAAGTCGTGCTCGGTATCTATAAATCGTGCCGCGAGAATAAGCGCGTACATTTCGCCCCGACGATATAATCGAAGCCGTAAACCAGGTTGCCTAGGCTCCAAGCCACGCCAGCGCGAATCCAGGATCTCATCGAGTCCTCGGTCGATCCCGAGCGAGCCGCACATTACGTCGCCGAACTGCTGGCGAGCCATCCGCAATTCATTGATCAGTTGGATGGTGATCGCCAGCGCTTTGAATGGCTAGTCACAATTTTCGCCTTCAGTCGCTTTCTCTCGGAGGAGTTGCTGCAGCGTCCGGAATGGTTGGCGAACATGTCGGCAATCCAGTGTCCGTTATCCGTTCCAGACTACACTTCGCGATTTGCCGAGTTCCTGAAGCAACGCTCAGTCGTTTCGCCGTCAGCTTTTGATCTGGCGCTCTTTAGACGGAAAGAATTGCTGCGCATTGTCATTCGCGATGTGTTGGGCCTCGCGACTCTCTCGGAAGTGACTGAAGAGCTCTCTAACTTAGCTGATGCGGTTCTTGCCGCCGCTCTTCAAAAAGTTAACGCCGAATTAGCCGAGCGCCATGGTTCTCCCCTCGTGTCGAGTGCATCAGCAGAAAGTGAGCCCGCCCGTTTTGCCGTTCTCGCGTTGGGGAAGCTCGGCGGTCGCGAGTTGAACTACAGCTCGGATATCGATCTGATATTTCTCTACACGGAAAATGGTGAAACATCTGGACCTGAGAGGATTAGCAACAAAGAATTCTATAAGAAAGTAGCAAATCAGCTCACAAATCTGCTCTCGACGTATACGGCTGCAGGCGTGTGTTATCGAGTCGATTTAAGGCTGCGACCTGAGGGGAGCCTAGGCGACGTATGCGTTTCGCTCGCCGGTGCCCAAGAATACTATTCGAAGCGTGCGCGTGATTGGGAATTACAAATGCTGATCAAAGCGCGTGTCGCTGCGGGTAATGCGGCTCTCGGGCAGGCGCTCCTGGATTTTGTAGAGCCTTCCATTTACTCGACAACGCTCGATTTCTCGACAATTGAAACGATGTCCGCAACGCGGGAGCGCATCAACGAAAAAGTCAGGAGCAAGCGGCTCCGCAAAGACGAGCTGGACGTAAAACTTGCTCCCGGGGGCATTCGGGATGTAGAGTTTTTAGTGCAATGTCTGCAGCGCCTGCACGGAGTTCGAGAGACATCCGTACGGCATGGAAGCACGCTGGCGGCGCTGTCGCATTTACTTGCCAAAGATCTTCTGTCTGCCACTGAGTATTCGCGGCTAGTCAGCGCTTACGGGTTCTTGAGAAACCTCGAGCACCGGCTCCAGTTTGAGGATGACCGGCAGACCCACGCATTGCCCACAGGCCAATCCGAGCTTGAGCGCCTTGCGCGACGCATGCCACAGGCCCAGCAATCGGGATTGGCTTCCTCGAATCAACTTCTGCAGGAACTCAATCGGCATTTAGAGAACGTGCAAGTTATTTACGATCGGATCGTGCATGCGCAACGGCCTCTCGCGTATTCGCACATGCCGGGCGGGGGTTCAGCGGGAGATCGTGCCGTGCGGCCGAGCGAAGAGCGCGGCTCACCCGGTTTTTCCGAAAATCTCTTGAAGTCTCTTGAGGAGGCCGCGCCCACGCTGGCGCAGCGCTTCCGTTCCCGCACGAATTACCGTTCGGACCGGGCTCTTGCATTGTTTCTCGAAGGTTTGCTCAAGCATCCTACCTATCTAAATTTGCTCGACGGACATCCGGTTCTGACCGACTATACAATCCAGATCTTCGATGTAAGTCCATTCTTCTCCGAGGAACTCACTCGTTATCCAGAACTGCTTGACGAGATCGTTCGGGTCGCGGATCACCCAACTCGGCGATTGGCGTTCGAAGGTCTAGCTGCGCCGCTCAACGATATCAATGGACTGCGCCGGTTCTTTCGCCACGAGATGTTCTCAATTCAAGCGGGAAGCGTCTGTTTGCGTGAGCCAGTTTTTCAAACCCTTGATCGCACGTCGGCTCTCGCGGAATTCGTAATCGCACGTGCTTATCGCATTGCTTTGGAACACGCAATCGCGCACGCGCGCGCACATGCGACAGAAAGCAAACCTTTCGAGGAGCCACGAAGCGAAATGATGATTGTGGCTCTGGGAAGACTAGGAATGCGCGAGTTCGACCTAGCCTCCGATGCCGATCTCCTATTCATTATTCCCGATACGGAAGCGGTTCGCCAGCGGTTCTGGACTCGGGTAGCCGAGCATGTGATAGAGATACTGACGACCTACACCGGAGAGGGCACCATTCTTTCGCTCGATACACGCCTTCGACCGGACGGGCGCGAAGGAATGCTGGTCCAAACAGAATCGAAATACGTCGACTATTTCGCGACAAAGGCAGAAGCCTGGGAAGGTATCGCGTACATGAAGGCGCGCGGCGTTGCCGGTGATACGGACCGCGCGACAGAGTTTCTGACCGAGTTGCAGCAGGTGGACTGGCGACGGTATGGTCAAGGCGGCCGCTCGAAACAGGACCTTCATCAGATGAGAATGCGTCTGCAGCGCGAGCAAGGCACTCTGAGTCCGCTCAAGGCTGGTCTGGGAGGGTATTACGACGCCGATTTCATTCTCATGTTTCTACGGTTGAAGGGCGCGGGGATGTTCTTCAAGACGCTGAATACGCCGGAGCGCATTGATGTGGTGGAGAAAATGGGACACCTCGAGCGAGCGGACGCTGAATTTCTGCTTCATGCCACGACCTTTGTTCGCGCTCTGGATCATGGCATACGCGTTGTAACGGGGCGAGCAGAGGAAAAATTTCCGAGATCTCACGTACAACGGGAGATGCTTGCCGAACTGATGCAGCGATGGACGGGTGAATACCGAAGCGCCGCTGCTCTACGCGCCGAGCTCACAGCACAGCAGGGCAAAATGCGCCATCTATTTGAAGGCATTTTCGCGCATTAAGTGCCACGCCGGATTATGATCGAGGACCTCTGCCCTATTCTTCTTCTTCAACCTGAAGGTGCGCCTTAGCGGCAGCTATAATTTTCTCGGCCTGAGCACCGGGTACGTAGTCGTAATGGTCGAACTCCATGTGGAACGATGCTCGACCTTGAGTTTTTGAGATAAGGTCGTTTTGATAGCTAAGCATCTCGGACATGGGCACTTGGGCTCGGATGGTCTGCACGTTGCCTTTCAGATCCATTCCGGAAATGCGCCCGCGGCGTCCGTTGAAATCGCTCATCAGGTCGCCGGCAAAATCAGTCGGAGTTTCAACTTCGACTTTCATGATGGGTTCGAGTAGCGTGGGTTTGGCCTGTTGCATGGCAGCGCGAAACGCCTTCCGGCCCGCGAGTTTAAAGGCCATTTCCGAAGAATCGACGTCATGGTAAGAGCCGTCGTACACAGTCACCTTGAAATCAGTGACCGGGTAACCGGCAAGGAATCCTTGTTCGGCAGCTTCTAGTACTCCTTTTTCAACTGCCGGGATGTATTGGCGGGGGATGGCGCCTCCGAAGATATCGTTCACGAATTCGAATTTTTCGCCTCGCGGCAGCGGTTCGAGCTTGATCCAACAATCGCCGAACTGGCCGTGCCCGCCGGTCTGCTTCTTGTGGCGGCCCTGGACATTCGCACTCCCACGAACGGTCTCGCGATAGGGAATTTTTGGGGCTTTCAATTCGACTTCCACGCCATAGCGTCTTTTCAGGCGTGCTACGACGATTTCAACGTGCTGCTGGCCGTTGCCTGCGAGCAGGAATTCCTTGGTCTGCGGATCACGATAGAAGCGTAATGAGCGATCTTCTTCCAACATTTTCGAAAGAGCGGTGCTCAGTCGATCTTCGTCATTGCGTGTCTTGGCCGAAATCGCGTAAGCGATGGACGGCTCGGCCATTTCGACGCCGCGGAAGACAGGACAGTTTGCTTTTTCACAGAGCGTGTCGCCAGTGAGAGTGTCCTTCAGCTTCGGGACCACACCGATATCTCCCGAGCGGAGCTCCGTTATCGGCTGCATGGTTTTACCGAACGGAGTGGCGATATGCGCCAGGCGCTCGCTTGCGTTTGAGCGCATATTTGTCAAATGAGCATCGTCTTTGATTGTTCCGGACCTGACTTTGAAGTAAGTGACGCGCCCGGCAAATGGATCGGCCGAGGTTTTGAACACAAATACAGACGGGGGCTCATTGGGAGAAATCACGTGGGGCGATTCCACACCGTCCTTCACTGCGGTGGCAGGAGGACCTTCGAGCGGGGAGGGAAGCGTTTCTCCGATGAAGCTCATGAGGAGATCCGATCCGATGTTTTGCAACGAGGAGCCGCAGAGAATAGGGAAAATACGCCGCTCGCGAACGGCTTGCCGCAGGCCTGTGATGATGTGATCGGGAGGAAGCGTGCCGGTTTCGAAGAACTCCTCCATCAGCTCGTCGTTACCTTCGGCAACCATTTCGATCAGCGCTTCGTGAGCCTGAGCTGCCGTCTCCTGGTAGGGAGTAGGAATATCGGAATCTTTACCCTTGCCATCCGCGCCCGGCTTATAACAGAAGGAGCGCATGCGGATCAGGTCGATGATGCCGTTGAAGTTTTTCTCAGATCCGAGCGGCAATTGGACGGGCACAGCGGTTCGGCCGAAAATTTCGCGAACTCCATCGACGACGCGGTCGAAGGACGAACGCTCGCGGTCCAGTTTGTTCACGAATAGCGCACATGGGAGCTTGAACTCTTCCGCGAATTGCCACACCTTTTCGGTCGAGACTTCGACTCCTGCGACTCCGTCGAGGAGCAGCACGCATGCATCAGCCGCGGTAAGGGTAGATCGCGTTTCATTCAGAAAGATGTTGTACCCGGGTGTATCAAGCAGATTGATTTTCGTTTTCTGCCAGGGGAAGACCGCGACAGCAGAGGTGATCGTTAGCTTGCGATAAACTTCCTCCTCATCAAAATCGGTAATAGTATTCCCTTCGTCGACTTTAAAATACCGGTCTGTAGCATTGGCTGTGTACAAGAGCGCCGAGGCGAGCGACGTTTTGCCAGAATGGCCGTGCCCAATGAACGCAACGTTCCGAATATCGGAGCTGTCGAAAACCCTCATAGATGTATCCTCCAGATCGGCGCCAGGCCAACCGCAAAAACGATTTTAGCCCCTTGGCCGGATCAGGCGGTTTGCTGAGTGGTCGCTACGTCGCTTGATACATCGATGATGGGATTGTACGTGAGGATTCGGCCGCAGCTCTCACAGAACATGATCTGATCGCCACGCCGCAGATCCTGAAAGAATTGTGGGCGAAGTACGATTTGACAAGCATCGCAGCGCCCTTCAGTAGCGTCGGCGATCGCAGTTCCTTTGGTCTTCTTCCGGATTCGTTCGTAATGGGCGTAGAGCTTGGTATCGATCTGATCGGTAATCGATTTTCGCTCCGCACGACGGTCTCCCAGTTCCTTTTGATTGACGGCGGTGCGCTCGCGCGCCCGCGTCTTTTCGCCCTCGACGTGCTGCTGTTCTTCTTTCAACCCTGCTTCAGCAGTTTTCACGTTCTTCTCAAGGCGCTCAGACTGTTCCATCAACTCGAGGATCTTGTCTTCGGCCTTGCGTATTTCGCCTTCGGCGTAAGCGATTTCGTTTTGAAAGGCTCGGTACTGCTCGTTCGTCTTTGCCTCGAGGGTCTGGGTCTTCAGCTTTGAGATTTTCTGTTCTTGGACCTGAATGTCGCCTTCGAGCTTCTTGCGATCACGTTGGTTGGCTGAGAGCGCAGCGCGATCAACCTCGAGCCGGCGTGTATGGGATTCGAGCCGCTTTTCAATTTCAGCAATATGTTTGGGGAGGGTCGCGATCTCATTTTCGAGACTCGCGAGGCTGCGATCAAGCGCTTGAAGACGCAGCGCAAGAGCGAGGTCCTGCAGCATTAACTTCGAATTTTAGCACGCGTAACGGCAGCTTGCCTGTTTCTATGGGAACCTTTCTACTTATAGATGAGGCATCAGTTTGAGACCACCTGCGATTTATTCGCGGACGACTAGGACGGCCCTTGTTATATGTGCTTGCCTATTTATAGCGGTATTGCCCCTGCGCGCTCAGTGTTTGGTGGACAACCCGGGGGGTAGCAAAGTGAACGCGAATCGCCCACGCGACCCGGACGTTGCGGAGGCGAAGTTTTCGCCTCTCTCACAAGTCAATCACTCTCTGCCGAGCTGGCTTTGCTTTACCGCCGGCTACCGGGCTAGATTCGAGGGCTATAGCGGCGGAAACTTCCAAACCGGCAATTCCGATTTGTATCTTCTTACCCGATTCCGCTTCGGTGCTTTGATAAAACCGGCCACCTGGTTGAAGGTCTATGCCGAGCTGCAAGATGCGACCGCATTCTGGAAGGATCAGCCTTTGGCCCCGCCTTACCAAAGCACCTGGGATCTCCGCCGTCTTTATGCCGATCTGGGCGACGTTGAGCAAGACCGGTTAAGTTTTCGCGTTGGCCGGCAGGACCTCAACTTCGGCGATGGCCGGCTGATGGGGACTTCCTATTGGCGCAACGCTTCGAAGGGCTTTGACGCCGCAGAAATGAATCTCAATTGGGATTGGATGCGGATTACTACGTTCGCAGCTTCGCCCGTCATTGCTTTGGATAACGGCTTGAGCCATCACCAGCAAGGTAACAATCTCTACGGCATCTACGGCGCTCTGAAACACCTCATTCGCAACGCTGCTCTGGAGCCGTACCTGTTCTGGCGTGTTTCACCTGCGATTAGGACCGAAGAGGGCGCATTATCCCATCTCGATGAGAAGACAGCCGGGGTGCGCTGGGCTGGCAAGATTTCGCAATGGGACTACGACACCGAAGCTGCCGGTCAGATAGGAAACATCGGCATTGACCGCATTCGCGCCTGGGCCGGTACCGGTCGCGTCGGCTACAGTCTTGAGTCACTCCGATTCCGGCCTCGTTTGTTTGCTGAGTATTCTTTTGCATCCGGCGATCGAAATGGGAAAGACGGTACACATGGAACCTTCGATCAGCTTTATCCAAACATTCACGATCACCACGGTATTGCAGATCAGGTAGCCTGGCAGAATCTAAAGGAATTTCGCACCGGGGTCAGAGTTTCATTGCGCCGCAACTGGACTGTGGCGGGCATATTCAACAATTGGTGGCTAGCGAGCGCCACAGACGCGTTTTACAACTCCTCCGGCGCGATTGTGGCTCGAGATCCCAAGGGATTATCCGGAACGCACATTGGCGAGGAGTACGATGCGGAAACTTCATATCGCATGAACCGGCAGCTCGAATTCGGTTCTGGCTTCGGCCACATTTTCATAGGAGCCTTTCTTGTAAACACTCATCACAATCATGGCTATTCGTATCCCTACGTGATGATGAATTACAATTTCTTTTGAGTTCTAGGCGCCTCGGCGTCGAAGTGGAGCTATCAAGAGATCGGAAGCGATGCTGATTTCGCGAACACCGAGCAGCCGTGATGCCAAGACAAACACGAGGATTCCTAGCGGTAAACAGATGGCGAGATCCGCGAAGTAACTGGCACGCGTGGCGGTCATTCGCTGGCTGATGAAGTAGTTCGCCAAGACGATCGCGAGCGCCATCAGCGCTGAGGCCGCTGTGACGCGCACGACACGGCTTGCGAGATAACGGCCTTCGATGCCGCCAAGCTTGCGCCGCAGACTTTCAAACAAGCTAAGAGAGGACACGATTGCGACCGACGATGTCGAAAGCGCCAGAGCTGCGTATCCGAGGTGAAAGTAATGTAACAGTACGAAAGCCATACAGAAATTTACAAGTATCGAGATGAGGCTTATGTACATGGGCGTGCGCGCGTCAGAGAGCGCGTAGAAGGCCGGATTCAGAATCTTGATTCCCGTATAGCCGAGGAGACCGATGGAATAGCAAGACAACGCGAATGCGGTTTGCTTCGTGTCATAGACGCCAAATCTGCCACTCTGGAATATTGCGCCAATAATCGGTCGGCCCAAAACTATCAGTCCGAGTGAGGATGGAATGGTTAAGACAAAAACCAGGGTTAGTGAGCGCGAGAATGTTTTGCGGAACTCCTCGAAATTGCTCACGGCCGCGCTTCGCGAGACGGAAGGCAATAGAGCGGAAGCCACGGCTACGCCGAACAACCCAAGCGGAAACTGCATGAAGCGGTAAGCGTAAGTGAGCCAACTTACCGGACCATCGAAGCCACGCAATGGATCGGAGAGGCGTGAGGCGAAGTTGGTGTTTACCGTTACATTGATCTGCACAGCAGCGTTCCCGATAATGGCGGGTCCCATAAGGCGGAAAATCTGTTGCAAGCCCGGATGCGACGAATCGAAGGCAGGCCTGAAGGTAAAACCCAATGCGCGGAGAGTCGGGATTTGCCAGGCCAGCTGTAACATACCGCCAAGTACCACCCCATACGCCATTCCGATGATGGGCGTGACTCCGATGTGAGGACCAAGCCAGAATCCGAGTGCCAGGCCGAAGAAGATGGAACCGATATTGAAGAAGGCGGATGCTATGGCGGGAACGCCGAATTTATGGCAGGAGTTCAGCATTCCCATGACTTGTGCAGCGAGCGCAATCAGCAGTAGAAACGGGAACATGATGCGCGTCATCCGAACTGATATTTCGAACTTGCCCGGGACTGCGGCATACCCGGGAGCGAGAACCCAGACGAGCTGAGGACTGAAGATGATGCCAAGCACGCATAAGACCCCGACGACGACGATGAGCGCGGTGCCGACCAAGTTGGAGAGTTGGTTGGCCTCCTTTTGACCGCCGCTGGTTAGCGAGGCAGTGAATGTGGGAACGAAGGCGGATGAGAGTGCACCCTCAGCGAACAGAGTCCGCATCATGCTCGGAATGCGAAAGGCGAGGAGAAAGGCATCGTAGGACAGTCCCGCGCCAAATTTGTTTGCCATCACCATCTCTCGAGCGAGACCGGTGATACGGCTGACAAGGATGGCGCCCGAGACCACGCCGGCGGAGCGAGCGACTTGTTCGGATTCCGGGTGGGGAGAACCCGTCACTACGTTGCGGGCTCCGTTTCGGCTCTAAGCGCGGCCGTATTGGTCAAGAAAATGGGCGATGGTCATAATGCCCTGATAGTAATTACTGATCCGGTACTTTTCGTTCGGAGAATGCAGGCCGTCATCAGGAAGGCCGAAGCCCATGAGCACGGTCGGAATACCCAGGTGTGACGCGAATTCACCGACAATGGGGATGGAGCCGCCGCTCCGAATGAAAACGGTCGGCTTGCCGAGCATCTCGCTGAATGCCTTCGCAGCAATTTGAATCGCGGGATGATTCGGGTTGACGGAGATAGCAGGGCCGCAGCTGAGCACGCGTACTTCGGTTTGAATCCCTTTGGGCGTATTGTCGTTCACCCACTTCTTGAATGCAGCCAGGACGCGTTGAGGATCTTGGCGGGGCACGACACGCATGCTGACCTTCGCGACGGCTTTTGCCGGAATGACGGTCTTGGCGCCAGCGCCTGTGAAGCCGCCTGCGATTCCGTGAACCTCGAAAGTGGGTCGCGCCCAGACGCGCGCGAGGACGGATTGGTCGGGCTCGCCTGTCAATTGAGAAGATCCGACTTCCTCGTTGAGGAATTGCTGCTCAGAGAAGGGAAGGCGAGTCCAGCTCTCGGTTTCGGTGGGATCGGGCGGGACAACGTTATGGTATGCGCCCGGGATCTGAATGTGCCCATTCGCGTCTTTGGCCTTCGATAGCAGTTCGATCAAGCCGTAGACTGCGTTGGGCGCCGCGCCGCCGTACATGCCGGAATGCAAATCGCGCGCGGGACCGGTTGCTTCAACTTCCAAATACAGCAGTCCGCGCAGACCAATGCAGAGGGTGGGGACGCCGTCGGCGAACAGCTCGGTATCGGAAACGAGAGCTACGTGCGCCTTCAACTTGTCTTTGTGCTTTGGGACATATTCGGAAATTGATTCGCCGCCGACTTCCTCTTCGCCCTCGATAAGAAATTTCAAGTTCACGGGCAGCCTGCCGCCATGTACGGCACGTAATGCTTCGACCGCCTTGACATGCATGTACATCTGGCCTTTGTCGTCGCATGCACCGCGAGCGTAGATGTTGCCGTCGCGAATGCTGGGGTCGAAGGGCGGATTTTTCCAGAGCTCGATTGGATCGGGCGGTTGAACGTCGTAGTGGCCGTAACAGAGCACGGTGGGCTTGCCGGGGGCATGCAGCCAGTCCGCGTACACGAGGGGGTGCTTGTTGGTGGGGATGACTTCAATGTTTTCGAGACCGGCACGCTTGAGGCTTTCCGCTACAAATTGGGCTGCTCGCGCGACATCGTGCTTGTGCTCGGGGAGTGTGCTGACGCTCGGGATGCGAAGGAAATCGGTCAGCTCGTTGAGAAGACGGGATTCGTTTTCGTGTACGAAAGCTTCGACGGAGGATGGCAAGGTCGGATCCTTAACTCTCAAGTATAAGGTGCGTTAGCCGGTGTGCTGGCGATCGCGGAAGACGGTCTCGAGGAAGCTGGAAACGATATCGCTCTGCTCTTTGGTTTCGACGAGGAAGGCGTCATGGCCGTAAGTCGAGGTGAGCTCACGGAAGGTGACGGGGACATTGGAACTGCGGAGCGCGGCGACGATTTCGAGTGATTGGTATGTGGGGTAGAGCCAATCGGAGGTGAAACTCAAGACCAGAAAGCGCGCGCGAGTGCTCTCGAAGGCGGCGGCGAGAGACGCGCGGCCGGATGCGAGATCGAAGTAGTCCATGGCCTTCGTGATGTAGAGATACGAGTTTGCGTCGAAGCGATCAACAAACTGTTTGCCCCGGTGGCGGAGATAGCTTTCCACTTCGAAATCGGCAGAGAAGTCGAAACTGAACGCTTCCTTGCCGCGAAGACGACGACCGAACTTCTGGCGCATGGAGCCGTCGCTCATGTAAGTGATGTGCCCGATCATGCGCGCAACAGCTAGACCGCGAGCGGGAGGCTTGGCGTTGTAGTAGTCGCCTTCCTTCCAATCAGGGTCAGCCATGATCGCTTGACGGCCGACTTCGTTGAAGGCGATTTGCTGTGCGCTGTGATGCGAGGTGGCTGCAATGGGAATAGCGGCTGCTATGTAATCCGGATAGGCGGCAGCCCATTCGAGAGCCTGCATGCCGCCCATGGACCCACCCGAGACCGCAAGGAGGCGTTCGATGCCGAGATGATCGATAAGCATTTTTTGCAGGCGCACCATGTCGCTGATCGTGATGACTGGGAAGCGAAGGGCGTAGCATTGGCCGGTCGCGGGGTCGATGGAACTGGGACCTGTTGTGCCGCGGCAACCGCCAAGAACGTTGGAGGAGATCACCAAGTAGCGATTCGTATCGAAGGCGAGCCCGGGTCCGATCATCGATGACCACCAGCCGGGCTGTTGCCCCTCGCGGGACACGCCTGCAGCGTGGGCATCACCCGAGAGCGCGTGCAAAATCAGGATGGCGTTTGTGCGAGAGGCGTTGAGAGCGCCGTAGGTCTGATAGGCGACGTTGATGTGTTGTAACGTGATTCCGCAATCGAGCGCGAGGGAAGGAAAGGCGGCCGTCTGGGTTTCGGCCATCAGCGGGATCTCGGCTGGAGCAGACATCACGAGAGTGAATTGCACAATAGCATGGAGGACACACTTGAAGTGCGAGCGTGGCCAGGAGGAATTATTCAGTTGTCAAACAGCGAATTAAATCGGGCGTTCAAGCGGCTTCGGCGAGGGGATTGTACCCGTTTTGCGAAACAAAGCCATTTTCAGATGCTGGAACGAACTCCTCGCCGCGCTCAGGGCTCTGAACCGGCGTGTCCGTTTGCGAAACGAAGCCAAATTGGACTTCGCTTGTGATTTGCGGAACGAAGCCACGGTCCTTTTGAAGTTGACGCAGGACGGCTAGAGATTTATGGCAGGCGCGCTCGGCAGAGCCCATAGTGCGTTGGATGAGCTGGATCATGGGAAGCATGTTATCCAGGTCACTGACGTTATCCGGCTCTAGAGTTCGGGCCTCGAGCTGCCGCATGCGGCGGAGACGCCAAAAGTTTTCGGCAATTTCGTTAACCAGGATTTCTTCCGTGGTGTTGGCTGGTTGATGCTCAGCGCGGAGAGAGGCGCGGAGCTGGTCGAGCTCGGCGGGGTCTTCGGAAGCAAGGACGAGCTGCTTGGAGTAGAGGCCGTGCTTGAAGGAGTTCTGGCTAGATCTGGCTTTACCTTCGGAAGTCCTGGGCCCAGTGGAGTGCTGGGAGTTCGCGCGATTGATCTCGGCGCGGATATTTTCAGGGGAGGTTGCCTGAGGCGAGGCGGCGAACGAAGTTGGGCATGCCTGCCCTCTACCCTCTTGGTCCAGTTTTCTGGCTTGGCGCTCAGCAGCGCGACGTTGATTACGTAGTTGACGGTTGCTCATAAGCGGCTACACCGTAGCACTGAGATGGGGGGAACCGAACGCGCCGAATCAGGAAAACAGCGTAAGTTGGTGTGACGGGAGAGAAAAGATCGATTTTGTGAATCGGTGAACGGAAACGCGCGTTAATGCGAGGTGTGGCGATAAGGCTGTTTGCGTGTGAAGCGCCAGACCGCGGCAGGAGGAAGATTCAGCCAAACCCCTGGCGTCGCCCGTCACTCCCGCCATTCGATACCTCTGAGTTTCTGACTGCCTTGCAGAAGGTTTTGGCGGGATCGCGTTCAAGTGTTCGCCCGGTGATATCAGGAGTTTGGCGGTCGTGAGCAGGTTTGGCGCAGCGCAGTGATAGTACGCTACTCAGCTTCCACCGAATATTCGTCAAGCACTCCATCTGAGATGTGCTCCAAGTGCTTCAATTGGGCTATCTCACGAATGACGTCGTAGGAGAGATAGGTGCAACTCTCAGCAAGCGGACCCCGCTCCAGCAACGAGAAGACAGGTCGTCGGATTTCCTGGAACACCTTTTCGCGCCTAGTTAGCGGAGCTACGATGTGAAGCTTGATATTCATGTTCGGTTGGAGGGCCAAAAGATCGGCCATGCGCAAGATCCCCGAGTAAACAGAGGTAGTGTGTTCAACTTCAAATGCTCGAACAATTGAACGCCCGCGAAGCCAAAGAACATCTATCTGTTCAATGGTTCGGAGAGTCGTATCGTCGTAATTCAGAGGCAAGCGATCCAGAACGTGCGCTTCTTCGTTTCTCCATTCACGTATCACTGCATTACGGTCTGTCCGCGGAACCCAAATGGACATTCCCATCTGAGCACCGATACGGGCGATAAGCGCCTGAATGCTGATTGATTCCCTACTTTCGATTTCCGGCTCACGGGTGGACTCCTCGACAGTGGCGGCGTCCTCGGGAACAGAAACACTCACAACCTTGTCGGACCGGATTACCGTGTGGGTTGTCAATTTCCGCTTATCCTGGTCGTCGAGTGGATAAGCCGTCGGTTTGTCCACCTGCGCCCGCAACTTTTCTGCTAAGAAAGCTCCATCACGATCATCCAGGCGAACCAGGCTTCCACGTACCTTGCCCGTCCACGCCAGAGACCCTCACTCCAGTTCTCGAGTAAAGGATAGCCCTCGCCAAATCGCATCATCATGAATGGGGATACTATGTTCAAGATCAAGCCAAGTAAGAGGCTTCACTTTGAAACGGACGACGAAAGGGTCATCTTCAGGCACAAAAATGGAAGCGTGGTCAACGAAAGGACCTTCGATCACGTCCAACAGGCCAATCCAACGAGATAAACGCGTGACGTAGCAAACAAATTTGTCCCTGGGCTTGATTCGTGATGCCAAGCTTTGGTGACGTAATCGGAAGCCGGAGATGTCGCGCGTCGAATTTGTGAACCCTTGATACGTTTCGGGCGAAAAGAGATCGATGTAATAAGCCATTGGTGTGAGTCGATCAACCAGTCCGATGCTTCTCAACGTTTATCACACGGTCTGGGATCTCCACTCGGTGCAGTTCAGCTTTAGCGAGCAAATGAATGGTCGCCCACTATACGATCCGATTCACTCGAAATCACAGGTACGGCGACTAGGATTGATCTGCCGCTAGCCTGAAACGAAAATCGTGAATTAGAGGCTTTCGTTCGCCCCGTGTATGTTATGGATCTGAGTTACAACACAATCCGGAGGTCGGCAAGTAAGAACGACATCGTAGCCAAGAGCAGTAAGGAGCACTACCGGCCTTTGACTTGACTGGTGATTTGGAAATAGCGCTTCCATTGCTCAGCAGCGCGGCTTTGGTTGCGTAGTTGACGGTTGCTCATAAGCGGCTACACCGTAGCACGGAGATGGGCAGAACCGAAGTCTCAGAATCAGGAATACAGCGTAAGTTGACGGGACAGAGAGAAAAGATTGATTTTGTGAATCGGTGAACGGGAAAGAGCGTTAATGCGATGAATGGCGGTGAGGCTGTTTACGCGTAAAACGCCACACGGCTGCGGGAGGAAGATTTAGCCAGACCCGGCCAACGCGTTCGGCATTCAGGCCCAAAGTTCCGGCGGGAATGGGGCAGGTGGAGCCGTAAGTAAATTGAATAATCTGACCGCCCGGGGCCAAGGCTTTGAGGATGGCGCGGACGATTGCAATCTGATCGCGCGTGGTCAAGTTGCGAATGGGCAAGCTCGATACAACCGTTTTGACCTGGCCCATAGACTCGCTGGATAAGATGCGGCTGGCGTGTGCGGCGTCGCCGCAGCGGACGCGAACTTCGGGGAAGCGGTCACGCAGGTAGGCGACGAGAGAAGGGTCGCGCTCGATCAGGAAGAGGCGCTCCGGATGAACTCCCTGTTTGAGAAGCGCGCCAGTGATGGAACCGGTTCCCGCACCGAGCTCGAGAACGCTCGAGCTGCCACAACTTACGCGAGATGCGATGAGATTTGAGAGCCGGGGTGAACTGGGGGCCACAGCGCCAATGGCCAAGGGGTTGCGAAGAAGAGAACGAGCAAAAACCAAGGTGCCGGACGATTGGAGGGCCATTCCTCTTAAGGATACGCAAAGCGTAGCTAATGTTTCCTGCTGGTTTGGTACTGGTTAAGGCCCGAGCATTGAGAGTGATACGGCAACTATTTCTTCACTTAGTAATCGACTGCATTGCGGCGAGCGTAGCCCGTGCTTGCTGCCATCCAGCTGGAACAACATGCACCGAGCCTTGAAAGGGCCGGTTGATATCAGCGATCGCAACAAGGACTAAGGCAAGCAGGAAAGACAGCATGAATACCTGGAGGACGTGAAGTTTGAAATTAGCAGTGTCAAAGAGGCATGCAGAGACGATGGTCAGGATGGCACCGACGATGAGCACAGTCCATAAGATTTCCGGTAGATTCGAACTAGCTTCCAACACGCGCAGCCTCCGGTGCTCTGTCATGTTCGCCAGCTCGGAGATGGCATGATCGAGGCTCGTCTGTTCCGAAGCGTTGTGGACGGGGCTTCGCATTAACGTTGTCCAAAGCTGCTCGATAACAACGTGAGAAGTGGGATTTGCAACAAGGCGGCTCATGGCAGGCCATTCCTGGTTCAGCATGATCTCCGTGTATTGGCTTCCGAGATCTCGAATCGTCTGGCCCTGCGCGGCAGGGAGACCTCGCGCAATCCGAACAACGTTGACAAGTGAATTGGCCTCTGCTTCGGCGTTTCCGTCTGCCACTTCGAAGTTGGTCCAGACAGCGTAGAGCATGAAGCCCATAATGACCGCGTAGGAAGTGCCGAGGACGCTGACCTGCCAACCGATCAAGTCGTTATGGGGGCGGCGGCGCTCACCGGGCCAGGTGACCCGAAGCAACCATAAGAACGCCAAGGAGCCGCCGGTGATCAGAATAACGATTGCAGTGCTTTCAAGCGTACTTAGCATGGGCAGTGTTGCATTATACGACGCGGGAGAGTCGGTGTGTCGCGTGTTACCGGAACAGAGGAACTGACTGTAGCGCCGAAGTTTAAGGGTGATAGAACTTCTGTAACTTCCTAATGTGAAATGTTTTGGGTCGATATAGCGTTTCACTACTAGGGATCACAATGAACCGACCGAACTTGATAAGAGTAATCGTCGTGTTCATGGCGGGGCTCCTCATCACTTTGGGTTCGCTCATTTTTTCGAGGGCTCAGGAGCTGAATCACTTTCGCAAAGCAGCGAGGAGTGCGGCCGCTGCGCGTGTGATATCCGGGCCCGAAGTTCCGAAGCCAATAGGTAGCCTTCAGGGGGCGCAGGGCGGTTCGAGTTGGCCTGTGCCGGAAGCGACGCAAGAGCAGAAACTTCAGAGCACCAAGCCGAAGGAGGAGAGCCCTGGTCGGGTCCAAGTACCGGCGGTACCGGCGCAAACTGCACAACCGGATTCGTCGAGCAAGGGCCCTTCAGAAGACGGGGGTGGTATGCATGCGCCGATCATTATTGAGTCTGCTGATGCTCGAGATGTCCCGTTAGAGCCACGGCCCACAGAGCCTGAAGGGGCGACGTCATCCCGACGAACGCCGAGAATCGTGACTCTACAACCAGGCACGAATCTGAATGTCCGTCTTGGACAGAACTTATCGACCGACCACAACCACGCGGGTGATGCGTTTCGGGGCACGCTCGATTCGCCGCTTACCCTGAACGGAATCGTTTTGGCACAGAGGGGGTCGATTGTCCGAGGAGAGGTCTTGAGGGCCAGGAGGGCTCGTCTCTTGGGTGCAAAGTCGAACCTGAGTCTGATCCTGACAGAGATTTCGACGAGCGACGGTCAACACGTTCAGGTTGAGACGAATCTATGGGAAGAGAAGGGAACAGGAAAGAGCATAGAAGATACTCCACGGATGGCCGCTGGAGCGGCATTAGGGGCGGTGATGGGGGCCCTTCACAGCGCGGCGAGAGGTGCCGGTTTCGTATCCAGCGAAGAAGAACCGGTAAGCGACAGGCCCATAGCGATGAAGAAGGGATCGATACTCTTGCGAGCCGGGTCGCGGATTGAGTTCCGGCTGGCGAGCGCTGTCACAATTACGGAAAAACTCAATCACCGCTGAAGCGCAGAACCGTCGAGTGCTGAAGTACAGAATGCGCATTTACGCGCAGCAATAGGGACTACGCTCAGGCATTCCGGACACTTCTTTGTTGTGGGATCAGGAGGCGCTTCGCCGCGCCTCAGGCGAGCGAGGATCTTATTGACGGGTAATACGACGAAGAAATAGACCGCGGCCGCGATCAATATGAATGAGACCACGGCGTTGATAAATTCGCCGATGAGAAACTTGCTGTTGTTTATGGTGAAGACAATTGCGGAGAAATCGGGCTTGCCGACGATGGCGGCGATCAGCGGAGTTATGAGATCCTTCACTAACGCTGTTACTACAGCTCCGAAAGCGGCGCCCATAAGGACAGCTACCGCTAGATCAAGTACGTTACCGCGTAGTAGAAATTCCTTGAAGCCTTTCATATGTCATTCCTTTAGCCGTGCGAAAACAGGCGTCTCATCAGTCTACTGGAAAGAGTAAGTGGCGCCAGCAGTGAATTGGAAAGAGTTCTTCTTAAATCCTGGAGGCGGATTATTTAAGTAGTTGTTGAGTACGCCTAACGTGAGTCCAAAATGACGATAAACCGGGAATGTCAGCCCAGCGCTCGCGAAAGCAGAATATGCGCTGCTATCGTTCCAGGCTGGGGCGACACCGGCTTGCTCGTTAAACAAAATTCCGTGAAAGAATATCTCGGAGTAGCTTTGGCTGAAAATGGAAGCGATCAAGTTTTTGTTCAGGGAGGAAATTTGGAACCGCTGGTTGATATAGTCAATGCTCGCCTTGACGTCGAATTCCTGGATGTCCGTCTTGAACACGACTACGCCCACACCACCACCGTAGGTCTGCTGCAGTGACAGTCCTTGCGAAAAGTTGTGATCGAACGCGGCTGCTACGAAGGTGTATAGTCTCGGAGACCAAAACCAGTCATGCTCGCCATCTATGCGAAACAGCGAAGTCTTAATGGACGGGGATCCAGGAGTTGATGTGCTTCCGTACGCTTGATTGTAGTTAAAAATGGTCCGAGAACGCAGGTTGAGCCAATTAACAGTTGGTACTGCGCGCACGAGATTGACAGAGGCCGTAAATGAATGATTGGTCTGGGTGGCTTCTGTTAACGATAACCCGGCCGTAGCGCTCCCCTTCCAGCCCTGAGTTAACCTCAGCTTGCGAAAAGCTTGTTGAAAAGAGGCTTCATCGACAAGGTTGCCAACATCTTTGACGGGAATGGATTGTGTGCGCGCCTCCGCGCCTGTCCTCACTTGAACTTTCTGGTCAGTCATCGTCACCGGCCCTTGAGGAACTGTGTTGGCGTCTTCGCGCTTTCGCAGTTTCGCGTCTTTGGGAATTGCCGCGAACTTCTGGGATGAATGGAGTTCCTGGATGTTAGCCCATTTAACGGTTAGCTCGCCGAGTATATCGCTCTTGAATACGACCGACGAATTACTCGCACTTTGAAGCAGCCCGATGATTTTCTCGCCATCGGTGAGGATGAGAGTATCTGGTTGAGGTTTGGAGCCGGGTTGCGTTGTCTGCGCGCGAAGAACGTACGACACAGCGCAACAAAATAGAGCAACCGACGCCAGCTTATTCTGGTCCATTGCTGGAATCCTCCTAAGAAAAACTGAAACGTCTGTGAAGTGTATCACGCCCCGCTCTGTTATTCTCACGATTAACGATGAGCGGTATCGTCCTCGATGGACGTAAAGTCAGCCAGGAGATTCGGGACGAGTTGCGGACCCGCATCGATGCTCTCCGGGCGAGATGCCGGGCGCCTGGGCTTGCTGTAATTTTGGTCGGCGATAATCCGGCGTCACAGATCTATGTGCGCAACAAGATCAAGGCCTGTCGGGAGCTCGGCATCCGGAGTTTCGATGCGCGGCCACCCGGAAGCATTGCGACCGAAGAGCTGATTGGCGTAATCCAAAGCTTTAACAATAGTCCCGAAGTTGATGGAATTCTGGTACAGACTCCACTGCCCAAGCAGGTGGATACGGAGCAGATCGTACTCGCGGTGGACCGGTTGAAAGATGGAGACGGTTTTCATCCGTTCAATGTGGGCATGCTGGTGGCAAACCGGCCGGGTCCACGCGCTTGTACGCCTGCGGGCATCATGGAACTGCTGAAGCGGTATGAGATCGCGATCGCCGGGAAGCGGGCCGTCGTGGTTGGCAGAAGTGATATTGTTGGCAAACCGATGGCGTTGATGCTAATGCATGCGAACGCAACGGTGACCGTTTGCCATTCCCGCACGGAAAATCTGAAAGAAGAATGCCGGCAGGCGGACTTGTTAGTAGCGGCGATGGGAAAGCCGGCAGCGATCACCGCAGAATACATTAAGCCGGGCGCAGTAGTGATCGATGTGGGGATGAATCGGATCACGAGTGCGGCGGAAGTCGAGCGGTTGTTTTCTCGCGATCCAAGCCGGATGGCGGCTTTCGCGAAGAACGGCAGCACTCTCGTTGGCGACGTTGAGCCGGTTGCTATGCAGGCGACAGCTGGCGCATATACGCCCGTTCCAGGCGGTGTGGGTCCATTGACGATCGCGATGCTCATGTCGAACACGGTTGAGTTAGCAGAACAGCACTTGGGATGTTGAGAGCCGGTCTGACAGGCGGCTATGCGACCGGGAAGTCTCTAGTAGCGAAAGAACTGGAGCGGTTGGGTTGCCATGTCATTTATGCGGATGAACTCGGGCATCTCGTGCTCCAGCCCGAGGGTGAGGCTTATGCAGCGACGGTAGAGGCATTCGGGCCGGAGATCCTGAACCCTGACGGGACGATCAATCGCAAGAAGCTGGGGGAGATCGTGTTCGCCTCGCCGGAATTGCTGGCGAAATTGAGCGGCTTTGTTCACCCGGCCGTTATCCGGCTAGAGGAGCGAATGCTGAGTGAGTTTCAGCGAAAAGATCCGAACGGAATCGCGGTTGTAGAGGCCGCTATTCTGATAGAAACGGGGCGAGCTGCAGTGTTCGATCGAGTGATTCTGACGTCATGCGATGAAGAAACGCAGATCGCACGAGGGATGAAGCGCGACCACGTAACGCGAGAACAGGCGATGGCGCGGGTCGGTAAGCAGCTACCGCTCGAAGAAAAAAAGCGGCACGCGCATTATGTGGTGGACACAAGCGGAGCCAAGGAAAATACTGCCCGCCAGGTAGAGCGCATCTATAGCGAGTTGAAAGCCTACGCAGAGCGAGGGCGGGCATGAGGGCGCGAACTCTACTTTTCGCGGTGTTTTTCACTGTTGGGTTTTTCTGGCTCACATCGCGAGCCAACTGGAGCATCCGCAGCCTTGCACTGCCGTTGTTTCGGCCAGAGGTTCCGCAGGGAGAAATGGGTACGGTTCGAGGCGCAGGATTGAGCCCGGAGGAGCAGAACAACATCCAGATTTACAAGTTCGCGAGACTGGCCACGGTGTACATCACGAGCACCATGGTCCGAAGGGATTTTTTTTATCAGCCCGTCGCGTCGAGGAGCCTGGGATCGGGGTTTTTCGTCAGCGAGGACGGTTTCATCTTGACAAACTTTCACGTCATCTCGGGCAGCAGCCGCATTCAAGTCACCCTATCGGATCAGACACAATACAGCGCGCGGGCGGTGGATACAGATCGGTCGGACGACTTGGCGTTAATCACGATCAACCCGAAAGCGAGACAGGCGTTTTTAAGGCTGGGTGATTCCGATCACTTGCAAGTGGGACAGAAAGTGCTTGCGATCGGGGATCCCTTTGGTCTGGAGGGAACGTTGACGACGGGGGTTGTGAGCTCGATTGGCAGAGCGATCGAGAGCGAAGACAACCAGCGCCTTGAAGGAATGATTCAAACCGACGCGGCGATCAACGGCGGCAATAGCGGGGGCCCGTTGCTCGATTCGGGAGGCAATGTGATCGGAATCAATACGGCGATTGTCGGGCGCACCAATCTCGGAATCGGCTTCGCGCTTCCGATTAATCGCGCGAAGGCGCTATTGAGCGATTACCAGGCCGGGCGGGTAACGGAGCGGCCGAAGCTCGGTATCACAACCGAATACGTGGCCGGCGATTTGGCGGAGGCTCTGAGCTTACCGCGGCGCGGGGGGTTACTAGTGCAAGGCGTGGCGCCAGGCTCGTCGGAGGATGTCGCCGGAGTGCGGGGAGCGCGTGAGGTGGTGGATGTCGGGAACGTGGAGTTGGGAATCGGCGGAGATTTTATTCTGGCCGTGGATGGGCGAGCCGTCGATCGGGAGGACGCACTGATCCGGGCGATATCACATAAGCGGGTGGGCGACACAATCGTGCTGACGATTTTTCGGAACGGCAGAACGTTCACACTGCCCGTGCGCCTGCTGAGAGCTCCCGCCGGCGCGGCGACATAGAGTCATTCTTCTGTCGCGAACGGGCTGAAATTGGTGTCGTAGTCGAAGTAGTCGACCGCTTCAGTTCGCTTCAGAAAATTGACGATCAAATACGTGACGGGCGTCATTAAAGTTTCGTAGAGCACCTTGATCAGGTAGCCCGAAACGATGAGGCGCAGGATCACGCTCAGAGGTTGGTTATAAAAGATGATCAGGATGACGATCGTGGTGTCGACCGCCTGCCCGACTACGGTTGAACCGATGGTTCGGGTCCAGAGATATTTGCCCTGGGTCAGCAGCTTCATCTTGGCGAGGGTGAAGGAGTTGGCGAACTCGCCACACCAGTAGGCAACGAGGCTCGCGAGTACGTTGCGTCCTACGGGCGCGAAAACGATTTCGAAAGCTTTCTGGTTCGCGTACTCGGGAGCAGGGGGGATCTTTACGGCGATGAAGCTGATCGCGACCAGGATAAATGAGGCAAAGAAGCCATACCAGATAGCCCGCCGGGAGGCGCCATAGCCGTATACCTCGGTAAAGATGTCGGCGAAGATGTAAGTGACTGGGAACAATATCTGCGCAATGCTCACCCGAAGCGGACCTATCGCGAAGAATTTCGGCGCGACGATGTTCGAGATGATCAGGATGACGACGAACAGAGTGATGAAGCTGTCCAGATATTTGTAGCGGTGATCGCTGCGGAGAAGCGTAGCAACGGCGGGCTTCTCTTCACGCTGATGCATACCCCTTCTAGTTATAATCAGAGCGTGTCACGGCTCCCGGCCGCGCTCGGGTTGTTATTGGTTCTTCTCGCGGCCTGTGGGAAGAATATCAGGAGCAAAGAAAAGGTCCAAGAGGCGATTTTTGACCGCCTGAAAGCGAACTCCGGCCTGAATCTCAGTGAGCTGGACGTTTCGACGACCGCTGTTTCATTCGACAAGAATATGGCTTACGCGACGGTGGCTTTTCATCAGAAAGGCGATTCAAGTCTGAACAGCGGGATGGTGATGACCTACACGTTAGAGGATCGCGGGGGCAAATGGGCGGTTATCAAAGTTGGCGACTCGCATGGGCGGAGCCTGACAGCACCGGTTCCAAGCGGCGCGAATGAATTGCCACCCGGACACCCGCCCGTAGACTCGAACACGCCGGGCGCAATCCCAGTACCGCAAGGCGGCACGCCAAGCCGATGAAAACCATTGCTGTGTTGGGCGGAGGACCGGCGGGAGCTTCCGCCGCGGAGCGATTGGCGCGAGCCGGTTTGAAGACGATTGTTCTGGATGAGAAGCTGGCGTGGGAAAAGCCTTGCGGTGGTGGCCTCACATATAAGGCATATTCTCAATACCCTTACTTGATTGAGAACGAGACGCCAAAGAAGCTGGTGACCGACACGCTCTTGGCTGCCCCGAAAGCCGGGGAGTTCAAAATGGTGCTTAGCCGGCCGCTGGTCATCTACTCACGTTTTGATCTGAATAGGATGCTGCTTCGGCGTGCGGAAGCGGCAGGCGCGGCGATCGAAAAAGAGCGGGTACTTGGGCTGGAGCGAACGTCCTCGGGCTGGCAGATTCGGACACGTTCTGGCAGGTTGGAAGCCGACTATTGCGTGATTGCGACCGGGGCGCGAAATCCCTTACGCGACGTGGGAACGCAGTACACGGCACAAGACACGATGTATGCGCTTGGGTATTGGGTGCCGAGCGACCAGGCCCACATCGATATTCAGTTCTTGCCGAAACTGGAAGGTTACATCTGGGTCTTTCCGCGAAGCGGTCACCTGTCAATCGGGATTTGCGGAAAGAGCGAGTCAGCACAGTGCCTGCGTATACGGCTGGAGCGCTATATGGATGAGCGGGGGATCTGCCGTAAGGACGCGAAGTTTTACGGTCATATGCTCCCGGCACTGGAGCGGCGGGGTTGGCGCAATAACCGGCTTGCGGGCGACGGTTGGATCGCCGTCGGCGACGCGGGCGGGCTGGTCGATCCGATTACCGGAGAAGGTCTCTATTATGCTGTTCGATCGGGAGATTTGGCGAGTCAGGTTGTGCTCGCGGATCAAGAGCCGGAAAAGAACGCGGAGCACTACCGGCAACTGATCAGCCGCGATTTTGGACTCGATCTGACCTACGGAGCGGGGCTCGCGAAACGGCTTTTTTGCGGAGCGATCTGTTTTGGAGCCGTGCCAAGCCGGATGATCGGATTCATGAAGCGCAGCCCGAAATTCTGCGAAATCATGCAGGATCTGTTTGCGGGAACACAGCCGTATCTTGAATTGAAAAACCGGCTACTGCGAAATGTTAACACGACGCTGCACGAAATCCTGATGAGCTTCCTGTTTCGTAAATTGATTCTCGGCGAAACGCGCGTATGAACGTGGCGCAGTCGGAAGCGCTGTTTACCCGGGCGCAAGAGTCGATTCCGGGTGGCGTAAACTCGCCTGTTCGCGCGTTTCGGGGGGTCGGCGGCACGCCGCGCTTCATCGCGCGAGGTGAGGGGTCACACATTTTCGACGTCGATGGGAACGAATACATCGATTACGTGTGCTCCTGGGGGCCGTTGATAGCGGGGCATAGGCCAAAGCCGGTCATCGATGCTATCGCAGCGGTGCTGGATATGGGCACCAGTTTCGGCGCGCCGACAGCGCGCGAAGTCGAGCTGGCGGAGTTGATCGTCGACGCCGTTCCTTCAATCGAAATGGTTCGGCTGGTGAATTCGGGAACGGAAGCGGGCATGAGCGTCCTGCGGGTTGCACGGGGATTCACAGGACGTGAGCTGACCGTGAAGTTTGAAGGGTGCTATCACGGGCACGTCGATTCGCTGCTGGTGAAAGCGGGTTCTGGTGTTGCGACTCTGAGTCTTCCGGATACGGCGGGAGTTCCAAGAGCGTTCGCCGAGACGACAGTTGCGCTGCCGTTTAATGATCTCGATTGTGTGGAGGGTGCCTTCAAGGAACAAGGGGATCGCATTGCTGCCGTGATTGTCGAGCCAGTAGCTGGAAATATGGGCTGCGTTCCTCCTCATCCAGGTTTTTTGGAGGGCTTGCGAAGGATTACGGAGCGGTATGGGGCGCTGCTGATCTTCGATGAAGTGATCACGGGATTTCGGTTGGCTTACGGCGGAGCCCAACAACTCTATGGCGTGCGGCCCGATCTGACGATGCTGGGCAAGATAGTTGGGGGCGGCTTGCCGCTCGCGGCCTACGGCGGTCGCGCCGAGATCATGAAGAAGATTGCGCCGTCCGGGCCTATTTATCAAGCAGGAACGCTGGCGGGAAACCCTGTCGCGGTGACCGCCGGGATTGCCATGTTGCAGTATCTGGAACAGCATCCCGAAATCTACAACACCCTCGGCGAGATGACGGCTCAGCTGACAGCGGATCTAGCGGGTAAAGTATGCGTGAATCGAGTTGGATCGATGCATACGTTGTTCTTCCAGCCTGGGCCGGTACGGAATTACGAAGAGGCGAGGCGCTCCGATACAAACGCCTATGGGAAATTTTTCCATCACCTGCTGGAGCATGGCATCTATGTCGCGCCCTCGCAATTTGAATCGGGCTTCGTGTCTGCCGCACACACACCGGAAGACATCCAGTACACGAAGCGGGTCATCTCTGAGTTTTTCGCCTGAGGTAAATCAATTTTAGGGATGGCCCGACCGCCGCGTGTTCTAGTAACCGGGTCAGCGAAGCGCATTGGACGTGTGATTGCGATTGAGCTTTCCAGACGCGGATTTGATGTCGCGATTCACTATCACACATCAAAAACGGAAGCCGAGCAGGTCTCGCGCGAATGTAATGAAGCGCCGATCTTTCAAGCCGATCTGGCGAAAGTGGGAGAAATTCGGCGCTTATTCCGCGACATTCGGGAACGGTTCGGATTGCTGGATTGTCTGGTGAACAATGCGGCGCGGTTCACGCGGCTCGACCCACTCGAGATCAGTGAAGAAGATTGGGATTTCATCCACGACGTAAACCTTAAGGCAACTTTCTTCTGCTGCCAGGAAGGCGCGCGACAGATGAATGAAGCAGGGCAGGGCCGGATCGTAAATATCAGCTCACTCGGCGGCATACGGCCTTGGGCGGAGCACGTGCATTACTGCGCGTCGAAAGCGGGGGTGATCATGATGACCAAGGCGCTCGCGAAAGCGTGGGCTCCGGCAATCACGGTGAACTCAGTCGCGCCTGGTGTGATTGCGTTCGGTGACATAGACGCGGCTACTCGGGCGATGATCAATGCCACGCCGATGCGGAGGTCGGGCCTGCCGGAAGAAGTTGCAGCCGCGGTGCACTTTTTCCTGACTGCGCCGGATTTCATTACCGGCCAGATTCTCGCCGTTGATGGCGGACTGAGCGAACGCTAGATCACGGCCTTGATAAGATCGAGAACCAACGGAATATTCAGAATGTCGAAAATTACTACCACTCTTCTTGCGTTTATTTGCACGCTTGGCTTTCCCTTCGCGGCTCAGAGCAAAAAACCGCTCCTGCTGCGGAATCCAGCAGTAAGCCAGACGCACATTGTATTCGAATATGCGAGCGATCTTTGGATTGTAAGCCGCGACGGTGGCGACGCGACGCGGCTGACGAGCGGGGTGGGACGCGAATTCAACCCGCGCTTCTCGCCTGACGGAACACAGATCGCATTTAGCGGCGAATACGACGGCAACGTGGATGTGTACGTTGTTCCGGCGACCGGCGGCGTACCGCGACGGCTGACCTATCACCCTGATCAGGATGTGGTGGTTGGATGGACTCCGGACGGGAAGCGAATTCTGTTCAATTCGCGACGAGAAAGCTACGCCGATAGCGGAAAGCTCTACACAATTGCGACTGATGGCAAACTTCCAGAAGCGTTGCCCCTTCCCGCTGCCGAAGACGGGTCATATTCGGCGGATGGATCACACATCGCTTACGTTCCGGTGTTTCAGTGGCAGCCCGCATGGAAGAAATATCGAGGCGGACAGACCACAAAGATCTGGGTAGCAGATTTGTCCGATTCGAGCATCGTGAAAATTCCGCGTGAAAATTCGAACGACTTCAATCCTATGTGGGTCGGGGACAAGGTTTATTTTCTTTCCGACCGCAACGGCTCTGTCAGTTTGTGGGCCTATGATACCGGCTCGAAAAAGGTAAGCGAGGCAGTGAAGAACGAGGGTCTCGACTTTAAGTCGGCGTCAGCCGGTGGGGGTGCGATTGTTTACGAACAGTTTGGATCGCTGCATCTGCTGGACGTGAAATCGGGAAATACGCGGCGCGTGGATGTTCGCGTCTCCGCCGATTTGGCTGAGGTGCGACCGCATTTCGAAAAATTGACCGTAGCGAAAATCGAGAACGCCGCGATATCGCCAACCGGACAGCGTGCCATATTCGAAGCGCATGGCGAGATTCTAACCGTACCCGCGGAGAAAGGGGATATTCGCAACCTGACTAACAGCCCAAACGTTGCCGACCGCGATCCGGCGTGGTCTCCGGATGGCAAGTCAATCGCATACTTTTCGGACGAATCGGGCGAGTACGCGCTTCACATCCGGGATCAGAACGGGTTGGGCGATGTTAAGAAGATCAGTTTAGGCAATCCTCCCTCATTTTTCTACGCGCCGGTCTGGTCGCCGGACAGCAAGAAGATTACGTACACCGATAAACGTTTGAATCGATGGTACGTCGACCTGGCAAAGAAGACGCCTGTTCGCGTGGACACTGATCTCTACGATAGCCCGGGGTACGTGATGACGGCGGCGTGGTCTCCCGATAGCCGGTGGCTGGCCTACAGCAAGCAACTTCATAATCATCTGCACGCAATTACCGTGTATTCATTAGCGGACGGTAAGTGCACGCAGGTAACGGACGGGATGAGTGATGCGCTCTCACCTGTGTTCGACAAGAGCGGGAAGTATCTCTATTTCATGGCGAGCACGAATGTGGCTCTGAGCGGCGGCTGGATCGACATGTCGAGCATTGCGCATCCGGTGACGAGCAGCATCTACGTGGCGGTTCTCAGAAAGGACCTGCCGTCGCCGATTGCGCCCGAGAGCGATGAAGAGAAGGCTGCGAACGACCAGAAGGACGCGGACAAGAGTAAGGAGGCAGATAAATCCAAGGACGATCAAAAGGACAAGGGTAAGGAAGCAAAGGACCAGAAGGACAAAACGCCGCCGGAAGTGCGGATCGATTTCGAGAACATCGGCCAGCGAATCCTGGCCGTACCTGTTCCGGATAAGAATTACTTTGCAGTCGATGCGGGAAAAGAGGGCGTCCTGTATCTCGAAGAGCGGCCAATTGTGGAATTGCACGAGGGTCCGCCGCAACTGATCGTAAGCCGATTTGATTTCAAGAAACGCAAGGTTGAGCCAATTGTGCAGGGCGCAACCGTGTTCAAGCTATCAGACAACGGCGAGAAGATCCTGTTCAAGCAGGGTGAGCAATGGGTGATCTCGGGGGCCGATCAAGCACCGAAGCCAGGCGAAGGCATGCTGAAGCTCGCCGATATGGAAGTGTATGTCGATCCGCGCGCGGAATGGAAGCAGATGTATCACGAGGTGTGGCGAATCGAGCGCGACTTCTTTTACGACCCGCATTTTCACGGACTTGATCTGAAAGCTGCTGAAGCCTTTTACAAGCCATACATGGAAGATGTGTCCACACGCGCGGACCTGACTTATCTCTTCGAGGAAATGCTCGGCAACATGACAGTTGGGCACATGTTCGTCCGAGGTGGAACGGAGCCACAGGTACCGAAGATCAAAGTCGGATTGCTGGGAGCCGATTACAAGGTCGAGAACGGACGTTACCGGTTCGCGAAAGTCTACAACGGTGAAAACTGGAACCCGCAGCTTCAGGCGCCGCTCACGCAACCAGGAGTGAATGTTGTGGCTGGCGAGTACTTGCTAGCGGTGCGGGGACGCGAGGTCCATGCATCGGACAACGTCTACAGTTTCTTTGAGGAGACTGCAGGCAAGCAAATCGTCCTTAAGGTGGGACCGAATCCGGATGGGCGTGGGTCGCGCGAAGTCACGGTAGTCCCGGTGGATACCGAGAACCGGCTGCGACACCTCGACTGGGTAGAGGGGAACCGACGCAAGGTGGATCAGTTGAGCGGCGGCAAGCTCGCCTATGTTCATCTGCCCGATACTGCGATGGGTGGATTCACAAGTTTCAACCGCTATTTCTTCGCGCAAGTGGGGAGGCAAGGAGCGGTTCTCGACGAAAGGTATAACCACGGGGGCGACGTAGCAGATTACATCATCGACTACTTAAGCCGGCATCCGATGGGTCGAATCGCTACACGCGAAGGCGAGGACATTACCGATCCAACGCAAGCGATTTATGGACCGAAGGTGATGATCATCAATCAATTCGCAGGATCGGGAGGAGATGCGATGCCGTGGTACTTCCGAAAGGCCGGTGTGGGACCGTTGATTGGCGAGAACACTTGGGGCGGATTGGTGGGGATTGGCGGATATCCGAGCCTGATGGATGGCGGGCAAGTGACTGCTCCGCGATGGGCCTTTTACGGCCTCAAGGGTGAGTGGGAAGTCGAGAATCGTGGGATTGCGCCGGATGTCGAGGTGGATCTGGATCCTAAGCTGGTGCGCGAGGGGCACGATCCTCAGTTGGAGCGCGCGGTTGCGGTGGCGATGGAGTTGCTGAAGAAAAATCCTCCGGCGACGTACGAAAGACCGGCGTATCCCAATTATCATCAGCGATTCGAGACGGGAAAAGAGTAAGGTGAGAACGCCAAGGCGGATTAGCCAGATTTGCTGATACGCGCCAGTAGATTCGCGATGAAGCTATCGCTTTTCGGGACCAGGATGAACTGGTCAGTTGTCGGAGTGCGTCCGAGTAAACGCTAGAACTGCTGGAGCAAGGGCCGCATCGCTTTATCCAGGCGAATCATCGCATCCACTAATTTTTCGTGAATGGAAGGCCAGGATTCTTCGGGGCTGAGGAATCCGCCTTCGATGATTTCCTGAAGGCGCAGGATTCTGCGCTCGCGGCGCTCTCGCCAATGCAAAGGCCGACCATAGGCCTGTTCGATTTCGGCTCGATGCGATTGGAGATAGTGGAACAGGGCTTCGGTGCGCTCGCCACGCTGAAGCTGGAGTTCCACTCTCGAATCGGCTTTGCGAATGATGTAGTTGAGAGAAATGCCTGCACGCAAGGGGATCGAGATCGAAGAATATTGCATAGTGGGCCGTTGGTTTTCGTGAAGCCTGGTGATCTTGAGCCCGGTTTGCCACAGTTCACCCATAAATCGGCGCCGCCGCTGTTGCTGCCCGGAGACGCGAAGCTTCTCCAACTGGCTAAGTTTCGTGACATTCGACTGGTAGAAATCGGCTTCAGGCAACGGCAGGATCTGCTCGACGTTCAGCAGCACGCGATTATCACTGAGTTTGTGCGGGCGGAGGCGAATGCAGCGAACGTCGAGGCCCTGCTCGTTCAGCCAAATCACTGATCTTGTCAGCTCCTTTGAGAAATCCGAGGAGGCGAGAATGATTCGCACGGCCGGGGCGAACTCAGCTTCGTCGGGGGTGTTCCAATCAAGAAAATCCAGTATGTCGGTCCGGATTTCCTGCTGCGGGGCGGCGGCTGTTATTGGGTCGCGCTCCGCTGCAGCGACCGCATCGTCCAAGGTCATTGCGGAGATCATGGCAGCGCAGCGGATGGCCAGCAAATCGATGTAAGCGGGATCAGCAGCAGGTTGGATTTGAACGATGACGAGATTGGCTTCCTTATCGAGACAGAGAAGGTCAATGCGAAGACTACTGTCCTCCCACGTCCCGTAGTCCTGAGCTAGTACCTTGAGATCGGGCGACAGTACTGAAATGTCCTGACGAAGAAGCCGCTGCAGGTCCTTGCTCTTGAAAGCCCCGGTATCAAAGCGGGTTTCCGGGACTTGGGTAAGAGAATCATCGGACAGTTCAAAGAGGGCCATTAACTCGCCTGCTGTTCCCCGACGCGATCAGTGCAAACGGGAGCAGGGCCGTGTTCGGAGTTCAGTTGGCTTAGGCAATGTGACCTCATCTACGCTCGCGGATCATTGTCCTACAGTCGGTTAGAGGCCAGATCAAAATCGTTAGAATCCTAACACAGGTCAGGGCGGCAAGCCTACGCTTGATGAGTTCTTGGCTTACTAGTACTCGAAGGACTGCGCCGTTTAGACTAGCGCATCCTCAGATGGCGCGGCCGTCGAAGAACGCGTCCTGCTGGTGAACTATGGAAGGTGGCTTAGTGAAGACGATGGAAATAGTATCGAAGCGAACCTGATTCCAGGCGAGACCGGCTCGCGTTGTATAGCTGCGGGCCGCGCGGACGATGCGTTTCTGCTTTTCGTGGTCGATTGCGCGCTCCGGGCTGCCGAATTCAGTCGAGAGGCGGGATTTCACTTCAACGAAAACTACGATGTCATTGTCGCGAGCCACGATATCGACTTCTGCCTCGCCTGCGTTTGGGCGGTAGTTCCTGGCAATTACGGTGAAGCCCGCGCTTCGAAGGTAGCGGTGCGCAAGATCTTCACCGCGCCGCCCCAACGCAGCATCGGGCGATAAAGTATGGCGCTGGCGAAACTGCCTCGCGGAGTCACTTAGCTTCCAAAGGAGCTGGCGGGGGTGTAGGAAGCCGGGGAGTCCTTCACTGCTTCGAGCTGCCATTCGATGACCTTGCCTCGCACGAGATAGCAAAGGTAAAACTCCCAAAACCGGCGGAATCGCAGGGAGCGATTAATCAGGAATTGGAAACCGAGATATCTCCAGAAAGCAAGTAACTTGACCCTGGTTGAAATCTCACGGAAACGAGCGGTCGAATAATAGCCGAAGCCGCCGTGATTCCCGGTGAAATAGCGGAGCGAAAAGCTGTTCAGGTGCCAACGGTGGGTTGGGTCACAGTATGAGCTGAAATCGGTGTAGTGAGGCGTGATAATCACGGCCCGGCCCCCAGGGGCGAGGAGGCGATGGAATTCGCCGACCGTTGCGATGATATCGGCTACGTGCTCGATGACGTGAGTCGCGCGGATTTCGCGGAATGAGCTATCGCGAAACGGAAAGGGAAAGTGATCGAAATCGGCGATTACGTCCGCCCGGGTGTTTGGATTGCGATCGAGGCCGATGGCGCCTGCGTGCTTTTTGAGCCCACAGCCGACATCGAGCACCGATAGCTCGCGCTTTGACTTAGGCAGAGAGGCAGGCGCGTCCAGTTCAGAGCTTAGCCTTCCTGAGCCCGCAGACACTGCTCCAGTGTATCGATTGCGAAGTCCGCCTGATCGCGGGTAATAACGAGCGGGGGGCAGAGCCGGATGGAGTTCGGGCCAGCGCCCAGGATCAGCAATCCGCGCTCAAACGCCATGTTTTCGAGCTGATCACGCAACTGGGGTGCACGCTCTTTGGTTTCCTGGTCGTAGACCATTTCGAAACCGATCATCAGACCGAGTCCGCGGACATCGCCCACGTGTTTGAAGCGGCGCGGCCAATCACGCATTCTATCGAGGATATGCGCGCCCATTGCCGCAGCATTCGCGATTAAGCTTTCTTCGAGCAGCTCGATGGTGGTGAGGGCAGCGGCGATGGAGACGGGATTGCCTCCGAAAGTGGAAGCGTGTGCACCCGGCGGCCAATCCATGACCTCAGCCCGCGCCACCGTAGCGCCGAGCGGCATTCCGCTAGCGAGTCCCTTAGCGATGGTTACGATATCCGGCGTAACCCCGAAGTGCTCCGAGGCAAACATGCGGCCGGTGCGACCCATGCCTGATTGGACCTCATCGTGAATCAGCAAAATGCCGTATTTGTCGGCGATCCGCCGGAGCTCTTCGTGGAACCTCTTCGGAGGAACGAGATAACCGCCTTCGCCTTGGATGGGTTCGACGATGATCGCGGCTACTTCTTCGGCGGGAAGAATGGTCTTGAAGAGCTGATCCTCGAGAACCTTGAGGCATTCGATGTCGCAAGTTGAAGGCTCTTTCGAGTAAGGACAACGATAGCAGTATGGATATGGGATGTGCTGGACAGGCAGCATGGGGTGGAAGCCGCGACGCTGAACGACTTTACTCCCGGTGAGTGAAAGGGCTCCCATGGTGCGGCCGTGGAATCCGCCAAGAAACGCGATGAACTTGTCGCGCCCGGAGTGATAGCGAGCCATCTTGATGGCAGCTTCCACGGCTTCCGCGCCAGAGTTGCCGAAATATACGCGGCGCTGCACGTTGCCCGGTGTCAGAGCGGCGAGCTTTTCGGCTAGACATACCATGCCTTCGTAATAGAAATCGGTCCCGGACATGTGCACGAATTCGGCAGCCTGCTTTTGGATGGCGCTCACGACCCGCGGGTGAGCGTGACCTGTGGCGACGACCGCGATGCCGGCGTTGAAATCGAGAAAATGATTGCCATCGACATCTTCGACAACTGCGCCTTCACCTCGCTTGACGACCAGCGGATAACAGCGCGTGTAAGAGGGAGAGAGAACGGAGCGATCCCGCTCGATGATGGCCTTTGCCTTGGGTCCGGGCAGAGGAGTTATAAGATTCGGCAGCAGTGGATCTGCAGCAACCTGCTTCAGCATAGAAACCTCAACTTTTCTTTAAAAACTAGGGATGAATGACAGAGGGCCGCTAGGATGCGAACTAGTCTGAGCCGAAGAGGGAAGGCCGGGAGGAGGCGGGAACAGCCATACTTCTACTGTAATCGAAATTGGGGGAAATGGGTAGTGTCCACGGTGCACTCTGGACTTCTGTTCGGTTCCAGATTGTTCTGAACCGATCCCAATACAATAGTCGCAGTGCGGAGCAGGGTTGTCATTTTATTCGGCCTGGCTGCTTTGTCAATGTGTATACCGCGGGCTGTTGACCTCTATACGTCCAAAGCATACTCGCCTTTTTGGATACCAGCATTGTCTTTGACAAATGTGTTTGCGCCCTTGCTGATAACTTCAGTCTGGTTTTGGATTTTCCAGAAGACGTATCGAGCTGCTGGGGTATACAAGAAAAGAATTTGTTGGTTACTGCTGCTTACGCCTTTTGCTCTTTGCTACCCGGCGTGGTTGGGCATTACTATCTTCATTTGTGTGTTCCTCCCTCCGTGGTGCAAGGGGCCTCTTCCGTAACGGAGGTACTACGGGACTCATTTGGGAAGTCCGGCCCGGAACGAGAACGTCGCCCCATCCCGTAACCCATCGTTACAATAAATCGATGCCCGAGGAAAAAACATCCTCACTCAGTTTTGAAGCGAGCCTCGAAGAGCTCGAGCGTATTGTGAAAGAGCTCGAGAAGGGTGATTTGCCGCTAGAGCAGAGCCTCGCGCTCTTCGAGATGGGAATGCGGCTGAGCAGTGAATGCAAGCGGCAGCTCGAAGAAGCTGAATCGCGTGTAGAGATTTTGATTAAGAGGGGCGCAGAGGTGGTTCCGGTTCCTTTCGAACCTGAGAAATCTTCTAAATGACCGGCGCAGACCAGGCGAGTTTGCAAGAGTACCTGGCCGAACAATTACACACAGTGGATGCTGCTTTGGACGGGTGCGTGCCGGACGAGAGTGTTGACCCTGCATCGATCCACAAGGCGATGCGGTATAGCCTTTTCGCGGGTGGCAAACGCATAAGGCCGATTCTGGCGATCACCGCAGCGCGAACCATATCGGATGATGCAGAAGGAGTCGAGCAGGCGGCGGCAACCCTCGAACTGGTCCATACCTACTCGCTGATTCATGACGATTTGCCGGCGCTCGATAATGACGATTTGCGACGAGGCCGGCCGACGTGTCACAAGGTCTTCGGCGAGGCGATGGCGATTCTTGCCGGGGATGCGCTGCTGACGCTCGCCTTTGAAGTGCTCGGCCGAATCAGGGACGTAGACGCGGAACGAAGGATTCGACTCGTAGAAGAGTTGTCGCGCGCGGCGGGAACGGTGGGCGGGATGATTGGCGGGCAGGTGAATGATCTCGAAGGTGAGCGCAAGAAGCCGACAACGCTTCTGTTGGAATCGATTCATCGCGCGAAAACGGGGGCACTGCTTCGCGCCAGCGTGCGCATGGGCGCGATCTACGCAGGGGCCGAGCATGCCGAGTTGGCGGCACTTTCGCGATACGGGGAGCATGTAGGATTGGCGTTTCAGATCGTCGATGACGTTTTAGATATCGAGGAGCCGTCGGAGGCACTCGGCAAGACGGCCGGTAAGGATGAAGCGCAGCAGAAGATAACGTTTCCGGCAGTATATGGTCTCGAGCGGTCACGCGAAATGGCGGAGAAGGAGCGGCTGCAGGCTCATGCGGCGCTGCGGATGTTTGGCGCTCGAGCCGAGCGATTGCGGCAAATTGCCGACTTTGTGGTACAACGCAAGACTTGACGGTGAAGCAGCGTTTGGATACTGCGCTAGTGGAACGGCAGCTGGTTGAAACGCGCGAAAAAGCTCAGGCGCTGATTCTCTCGGGCAAAGTGAGCGTGGATCGCCAGAAGGCCGAGAAACCTGGCCGTATGGTCAGCAGCGAGGCTCGCATCGAGGTAGAGCAGCCGCTCAAATACGTAAGCCGCGGCGGTTTCAAGCTCGAAGCGGCGCTGAGCGGCTTCGTCATTCCGGTAAGCGGCCGGGTCTGCCTGGATGTCGGAACCTCGACCGGCGGGTTTACCGACTGCTTGCTTCAGCACGGGGCGGCGCGCGTTCATGCGGTCGATACGGGCGCGGGACAGATCGACTGGAAACTGCGCAGCGACGCCCGGGTGATTCTGCATGAGCACGTGAATGCGCGATACCTGACCTTTCAGGAGATTGGGGAACTTGCACATGTGATCACATGCGACGTCAGCTTCATCTCGGTCACGCTATTGATCCCAGCTTTGAGCGCGCTGCTTGCGGAACGCGGAGATTGGATCATCCTCGTGAAGCCGCAGTTTGAAGGGGGGCGCGAGCTTGTCGGCAAGGGTGGAATTGTGCGTGATGCCGGAGCGCATCGCCTGGCGTGCGATAAAGTGGCTACGGCGCTCGAGGCAAGCGGGTTTTGGACGCGGATCATGGAGAGTCCGATTCTAGGAGCAAAGGGCAACCGCGAGTTCCTTTTGCATGCGAGACGATGACGAGTAGCCGCGGCCAACACATGCAACAGATTAAGACCGTCGGCATCATATCGAAACCGAAGATCGCGCATGCGCCGGACATTGTCTGCGGATTACTCGAGTGGCTGGACGAGCGAAGGATCGGGTACCGATGTGATGAGCAGACGGCGCAGTATGCGGACCTGACGGAGTATTTCTCACGCGAGGAACTGCCCGAGGGGACAGACCTGGTAATCGTGCTGGGCGGTGATGGAACCTTACTTTCGGCTGCACGCGTTGTGGCCGGCCGCGACATACCGCTGTTTGCCGTTAACCTCGGGCGCTTAGGTTTTCTGACATCCATTACGGCGGACGAACTCTACCAGGAATTGGAGCGGGCTTTGCGAGGCGAGCACCGGATCGCAAAGCGGAGGATGGCTGACTGTGAGCTCGTGCGAGAGGGGAAAATCATCGGCACCTATTCAGCCCTGAACGATATCGTCATCAATAAGTCGATGCTGGCCCGAATGATCGACTTGGACACCCACGTGGACAGTCATTTTGTCGCCGCATATAAGGCCGATGGCCTGATTGTTGCGACACCGACGGGATCAACCGCGTATTCGCTATCGGCTGGCGGGCCGGTTATCTTCCCCTCGGTGGCGGCCTTTTGTATTACGCCCATCTGCCCGCATATGTTGACGAACAGACCCGTTATCGTTCCCGATTCGAGCGTGATAGACATTCTGAGTCACGGAGATGAAGGGACGTTCCTGACGATAGACGGGCAACAGGGAGAGCCGATGTCGAAGGGCGATCATGTGGTCTGCCGATCGTCGTCGAAGACCATCAATTTGATCCGTCCGCCAAAGATGCTTTTCTTCGATGTGCTCAGGGAAAAGCTGAAATGGGGCGAACGCTGACCAATCGCGATGAAGGTCCTGAAGAGAATCTCACTCACTTCGTGGATCTTCATTGCGCTGCTTGTGGGAATCGCCATCGGCGTTTTCTTTCCTGAATTCGCGCGACAGCTCGCCCCGATCAGCAACATCTTTCTTCGGCTGATCAAATCCATCGTGGGGCCGCTGTTATTCGGAACGCTTGTATACGGGATTGCCTCGGCAGGCGAGTTGAGGACGATGGGGCGCATCGCGCTTAAGGCGATCGTCTATTTCGAGATTGCGACGACTCTAGCGTTAGTGATTGGCCTAATCGTAGTGAACGTGATGCGGCCTGGGGCCGGATTAAGGCTTGCCGGGGGATCTGCGGGCGCGCCTACGTTGGCAAAACCAGCTTCACTGACCCAGATCTTTGAACATGCAGTGCCGAGCAATGTGTTCGAGTCTCTGGCGCAAAACGACGTGCTTCAAATGGTCGTGTTCTTCTTCCTCTTCGGCGCGGCGTGTTCGGCGATTGGCGTCAAGGCTCAACCGGTGGTGAATTTCGCGGAGTCCGTTGCCGAAGTGATGTTCCGGTACACGAAGTATGTGATGTACGCTGCGCCCTTCGGAGTCGGGGCGGCAATGGCCGTGACCATTGGATCCAAAGGCGCCGGCGTGTTGTTCGGATTGGGGAAGCTGATTGGAACGTTATATGTGGCAGAGGCGCTGTGCGTGGTGCTTGTGCTCGGCACGTCCTTGGTGATTGCGCGCATCCCCATCGGGCAATTTTGGCAAGCGGCGCGGCAACCCTTCCTAATTGCGTTTTCGACTGCATCGAGCGAGGCGGCGCTGCCGGTTGCCCTCGAGAACATGGAGCGGTTTGGCGTGCCGAAGCATATTGTCGGATTCGTATTGCCGACTGGATACAGCTTCAACATGACGGGGGGGACGCTATATCTCTCCGTGGCCTTGGTATTCGTTGCTCAGGCAGCGGATGTTCACCTCGCTATCGGAACACAGATCAGCATGATGCTGACGCTTATGCTGATGAGCAAGGGGATTGCCGGAGTTCCTCGAGGCGCGCTGGTGATCCTCGCCGGAGCGCTTGGTGTTTTTCAGCTTCCGCAGGAAGGTATCACCTTGATTCTGGGTGTCGATGCGCTGATGGACATGTGCCGCACGTCTGTAAGCGTCACCGGCAACTGCGTGGCGACGGCCGTGGTCGCGAAATGGGAAGGAGTGCCGCTTAGTAATATCGGGCGCGCAGTGGAAGTGGGAGTCGAGGGAGATTAGTTAACAGCCATTTTCCGCAAGAGTTTGAAATCGGCCAACATCTTGCCTGTTCCTAAAACGACAGATGCAAGCGGCTCGTCGGCAATCAACACGGGCAGGCCTGTTTCGACGCGAATTCTTTCATCGAGCCGCTTCAACATGGAACCGCCACCCGTCAAAATGATGCCGCGTTCGGTAATATCGCCGCTAAGCTCCGGTGGCGTGCGCTCGAGAGCCCCCCGAACGGCAGTCACGATCGAAGCTACGCAATCGGAAACGGCTTCTCGAATCTCTTCGTCGTTTATTGTCACGCTTTTTGGCAGACCCTGGATCAGATCGCGGCCCTTGGTTTCGATTGATAGCGGCGTTTCGAGGGGATATGCCGAGCCGATTTCGATTTTGATTTTCTCGGCAGTGCGCTCGCCGATCAGAAGATTGTACTTCTTCTTGACGTACTCCATGATCGCGTCGTCCATTTGATTTCCGGCGACGCGTATGGATCGCGAGTAGACGATTCCGGAGAGTGAAATGATCGCAATATCGGTCGTCCCGCCGCCAATATCGACCACCATGTTTCCGCAAGGCTCCGTCACTGGAAGACCGGCGCCCAACGCCGCTACCATCGCCTGCTCGACAAGGAAAACCTCGCTCGCCTTGGCGCGATAGGCCGAATCGAGCACGGCCCGCTTCTCTACCTCTGTCGTTTCGCTCGGTACGCCAACCACAATCCTGGGGTGGACAAGGCTTTTACGTTTATGAGCCTTCTGAATGAAGTAGTTCAACATCCGTTCGGCCATCTTGAAATCAGCAATAACGCCGTCCCGTAGAGGCCGAATCGCCACGATGTTTGTCGGGGTGCGTCCGAGCATCTCTTTGGCTTCTGCCCCGCAGCCGACAATTTCGCCCGTGTTTCTGTTGACCGCGACGATCGAGGGTTCGTTCAAAACAATGCCTTTTCCCGCCACAAACACCAGCGTGTTCGCAGTTCCGAGGTCGATGGCGAGATCAGACGAAAATGCCCGAAACAATGAGCGATACGTCATCTATACCGGAATAGTGAGTTGCCGGTGCCACGAGTTCTCAAGATTCAGCGAGGTAATCCGGCTTAAGCGGCTTTGGGCCCAACTGTTTTCACCGGAGACGGCTTTACCAATTTTCCCAGGCACCTTTCGTTCTCGATCTGGAATGGTACCTCTTTGATTGCCCGGCGGTACTCCAGATAGCCCATGTCAATGGCCCGAACCATAGCCCAGAGGCGTCCCAATGTTCTATAGAGCAGCAGAATCACCCATTGGCCCCACGACCGGCGCTCTCTCCTGGCGTGCTTTGCCATGAGAATGCTCAGCCCGAGTATGGATGCGACACCTAACGTGCTCCAGTGCAAGACCTGCTCTTCCACAACCTGTTTCCTCCTTCGAGATCGGTGATCCCCGATGCTCTCTAAAGTACGGCAGTTCGACGTTCGAGACTATTGACTATGCCGGAACATCCGGTAGCGGAATAAGGCCGTGACGGCGTAAGAACGTAACCAGCGCTATGAGCGTGAGGCCAGTTCGCCCGCCAAAAGGCCGGGGAGATCTGCGCTCTGAATACGCAAACCGACATAGAAGGTTCCGAATAGAGCATAGACAGCGCTCACTTCGTCGAATCTCATCTCATAGATCAAATTCTTGAAGATGAGTGGATCGTCCGCGAACAGGTCCACACCCCATTCCCAATCATCGAAACCGATGGAGCCGGTGATAATCTGCTTCACGTTATCGGCGTAGCGTCGTCCGATCATTCCGTGTTCGTGCATGAGACGCTGACGCTCAGCCATTGGTACTTGGTACCAGTTCTTCTCTTCACCGCGCCTCCGGTCCATGGGATAGAAGCATAAGTACTTTGAATAGGGAATATGTGGATACAATCGGGGCGTCATCGCGGCCGCTTGGCGGCGTATTACTTCATCAATGCTCGAACGCCATTCCGCGGAATGTGGTTCCAGACCCTGCTCACTGAGCTGCGCGTAGGTCTTGCTGGAAGATTCATACAGGCCCAGCTCAACGATAGATAAGTAGGAATGGGTAGGTTCCAGGTAATCGGAGAATTCCAATTGCGCGATCGCAATCTCTGCTCGATGCAGGTCTTCGAGTGAATCGCGAAAATGTAAGAGCAGGAGATCGCCCTTGTGCCCAATCTCCGAGTAAATAGCCGACTGGTTCGGGTGCCCCTGTTCAGAACCGCGCTCCATGTGAGTTAAGAGATCGACTGCTTGCTTTAGGATCTGCCTGCGGCTGGTTGGTTCGAGCGTGCGCCATGCCGCTCTCCGAAAGCGAAACATCTGGTGCAGAACGCATGAGCCTTCGACCGTGAGTGGGACGGCGGGGATTTCAGCCACGTTGCGTCTCGTACTCCGCGGCAGGCAGGGAGGGCAACTCGAATCGATAACGGCCGTGAAAAATATCGGCAAATAAATCCAGCGTCTCTTCGTGGATCAGGCTGTTATCGGCCAAGACATACTCGGCGTAGAGATCAAGCTGCTCGCTGCGCATGCCGGAGACGCTTCCGCCAGCCTCTTCTACCAGCAGCGTTCCCGCAGCCATGTCCCACGGATTGAGACCAAACTCCCAAAATCCGTCCAGCCTTCCGCAAGCGGTGTAGGCGAGATCGAGAGCAGCCGAGCCGCCGCGGCGGACACCGTGTGTCAACATCGCGACCTGATAGTAGAAGTGAATGTTTACATCCCGATGCCGTCTTCGACTCGGAAAACCTGTTGCCAAGAGAGATTCGTTCAGAGTGCCAGCGCGGCTGACTTGAATGCGCGCGCCATTCAGCCGGGCGCCAGCGCCGCGCTCCGCCGCGAACAGCTCATCATTAAGTGGATCGAAAATCACTCCGGCAATCACTTCTTCCTTACGAGCGACACCGAGTGTTACGTTCCACATAGGGAAGCCGTGGGCGAAGTTGGTCGTGCCGTCCAGCGGATCTACATACCACCGGAACTCAGAATGCATTTCCGCGTGACCGCCTTCTTCGGCGACAATGCCGTGCTTCGGGAATTCTTTCTGCAGGCGCTCTACAATTAGTTGCTCGCTCTCGCGATCAGCCGCGGTCACCAGATCGAAAGCGCCCTTCAGTTCGAAGGCGGCTCCTCGGTGCGAAAGCAGGATTTGGCCTGCCTCACGGGCAATGTCGATCGCCACGTCTAGAAAATCACCCATAGTTTCACTTCACCACAGGCCGAGCTCTTAAGGTTGGTAGTAGCCGTCTCTCGCGGTGATCCTTAGCGACGGATCGCGAACCTCGACTCTTACCGGATGAAAGAGGTTTGGTTCTTCCCGGACATTCTTCGGGTAATAGCCCAGCAGATATTGAGTGCGCAATTCACGGAGTATTTCCCCAAAGGCTTGATCTAATTGCTCAAAGCCCACGGCGTAAAAAATACGACCACCCGTAGACTCGGCAAGCGTGGCCAATGCATGCTCCCCGCCGGTGTTCCGGCCCGCATCACTCGTTATGGGCACGACAACCACCGGATACAAGACCACATCGGCACGCTGTGCTGCCTTTAGAGCATCGCTGTAACGCTTGTAGCTCGTCGTATCGCCACCGTCCGTGACGACGACCATCACGTGTCGCCCCTCCCGATCGGCGAGGCTGTCGCTCGCCAGGTAAATTGCGTCATATAAGGAGGTGCCGCCATCGCCCTTCAACGCACGTAATGCGCGTTCGGCTCGATGCTGGTTGCGCGAGAAATCGACTTCCATGTTGGTCCGCCAATTGAAACTGAACAGAGCAAACCGATCGTCCGGATTTCCGGCATTCAAGAGCGTAGGAATGAATTTCAGCACCGAATCTACTTCGTTGTGCAGCTCTATTTGAGTGCTCCCGCTTGTGTCGATCATGATCGCGACTGAGAGCGGCAATGATGTGTTGCGCTCAAATACGGCGATCTCCTGAGGCGCGCCGCTGTCCAGGATACGAAAATCGGCCTTACTTAAGTTAGTGAGGGGTGCGCCAGACCTGTCCCGCACAGATACCAGCAGCCTGACTAGATTTACCCTGACGGTGAACGAAGGCTGCTGAGACTCTTCCTGTCTTCGCGGCCGCTGTTGTGCTGATCCGGGGGGATTCGCAGGTTTGAATTGTGCCGATCCGAAATGGCTGAAGCAAAGGAGCGCCGTAGCCGCCCGCCAGGTAGCGCACTTAGAGAGGAGCATGCCCCGGCGGCCTTGTGAGGAGCTTCTCGTCCCACTCGCCTTGCACCCAAACAGCCCCGTCCTCGAAAAATTCCTTCTTCCAAATGGGCACTTCCCGTTTCAGGCGGTTGATTCCTTCGAGGGCTGCCTCGAATGCCTGCCGCCGATGGGGCGCCGTTGCGACCACGGCCACGCTAGCTTCTCCAATCTGCAATCGTCCGAGACGATGAACGATTCCGATCCGGCCCAACGAATATTGGACGGCTAATTCGTTTCCAATTCGAGCCATCACTTCGAGTGCCATCTGCTCATAGCATTCATACTCCAGATAAGAGGTCGGCCGCCCCTTCGTGTTGTTGCGAACGACTCCCTCAAAAACCACGATTGCACCATCCTCAGGCCGCTGCAATTTGCGCGACAACTCACGGGAATCAATTCGCTGGCGCGTTATTGCAAAAACATGCTCTTGTCCGCAACCCCCGCTCACGGGAGGCAGAAATGCAATCTCGTCATTCTCAGCAAGCACGGTTTCTGGTGTTGCAAACTCCTGGTTTCTGGCAAATAGAATTGACGGGCGCGTGTCTCGCAGGGTTTCGAAGCGCGCGGAGTATGCCTCAAAAAGACCGGCAAGTGTTGAATCCCTCTCGATGTCGAGCGATTCCTCGGACCGCCCCACAATATCTTTCAGGATCCCGAAAAATAGTACCCTGACTCGCATGCCCAAATCCTACCAAGTAGGCGCGGGGCATGCCGGGCCTCAACAATCCGGGAGGAGTTCACGTCGCAATCAGTATCATTGGAGCTGTCGCAGAAGCTGTAAACCACTAAATGTCAACACTCGAAGAACGCAAACGACGGGGCCAGGAAACCATCAAGCGGTATCGATCTGTGGGGGATTCCTATGCGTCAGCCGTCGACGCCATCGCGGATATCTTGCTTTTTGTGGCACAAACCGAAAGTGAAGCCACGCAGCTCCTCCAGTCCGCTGAAATGGAGTTCAGGAACGAAGCAGAAGGAGAGAGGTTCCTAACCGAGGGGTAGCACTCAGCGCGAATGGTGCCGCAGCTCCTCCCTTAACCTCCGCAGCACTTCTTCTCGTTCAGGACCTTCAAGTTCTTGTTGAAGTTTCCGAAGGGCTAGTCCCACCACGTCACGATGGTGAAGCTTCGCGCCGAGGGCCTCATCTTCACTGAGCCTTAGCCAGAGATTGTGCAGTTTGTCGATGTCTTCGGGCCAAAGGCGAGGAGGATGCGGACCTAAATTGACGTAGGTCGAAGGGCGGTCAGGCGTGATGATTTCGAGTGAAAACGCATGACGCGGCTCCGGAAGACGCTCCCAAGCGAGACCGATTCTGCGCGCCAGCTCGTCTGATGACATCCGTGGAGAAACACCCGTCACAAGGCGCGAGATTTTGAGTTGACTTGCCGTTTGCACCACCGCGTCGAAGGGATCAGTCGCGGGCACAACCAGGAGCTCTACGGGCTTACCTTCCTTTTCGGCCATCGTGACGACAGCCGAGAACAAGGCTTTCTCATCCGAGCCGAATACCTGATCCTGGTTGAGTTCGTATTCGCTGTCGGGCGCGAGCGGCCTCACGGTCATGACGACGATGTCATTGCGCCGCAGGTTCGTCTTCTGCAGCGTGCGCCTTAGATGCTGCATGTTATTGACGTTTCGAACTGCCACCAGCACGCCTCCAGGTCGCGCGTGAATCGAACTGGCGTCGACACGCGGCTGCTGCTGCAAGTTGAATTCTTCAAGTGACTGCTGGTGAGAGGCTCTATGCCTGTGTGTGTTAATCCGTTCGGAGATCGTGAAAAGAAGGAAGAATGCTACCGTGAAACTGACGCCGTACATGGTGGCGTACTGCTTCGTAAACAGGTTCACAATAGCCGTTGCCAGCAGGATTAAGGTCGTTACAGCAAGGCCAATCGGGATCTCTTTGCCGCCAATCCGGATATTCAGCGGAACCTTGTACTCTTGATCGTGCCGCTGGAATCGAAGGGCCAGCACCCCAAGGGCTTTCATCGCAAAGCTCCACACCACACCGAAGGCGTACGCTTCGCCGAGTAAGATGACGTTTCCCCGGCTCAGAATGATCGTCGCGAGCTGTAGCGCAGTAATGAGGTTGATGATCCGGGAAGTAGTCCCGAATCTGGGGTGTGGTTTCCGAAACCCTTCAAGAAGTACTCCATCTTCAGCGACGCGGTTCAGAATGCCATTTGCGCCAATCATCGAGGTATTGACCGCACCTGAAAGAATCAATACCCCCACGATGACCACAAAGACGTGGAATACCAATCGCATCAACATCGGTCCCGCCAAGTTCATAGCCAGACCGCCGATCAGGTTATTGACGTACGTCGTTCGAACTTGGTCCGGTATGATCATCGCGGCAAACAGCGTAATGAGACCGGTCGAAAAGAGCGCATAAACACAAACAATATTCGCTGTGATCTTCAGGTTCTTCAGCTTGGGAGACGCGATCTCGCGATATACCTGGGCCAGTGTTTCGAAGCCGCTCATCGATAACAATGAATGGCCAAAAGCGATTACTATCGCCACAATTGGGATTGTGGGCCAAAAGGTTCCTTTGAACCACCCCAGGGAGTCATTCTGCAGAACCAAGTTACGCGGTAGAGGCGATGGTGGCAATTGCCATTTCCCCTGAATCAGAATCGTGAGAGGACACCAGATCAGTAGGGCGACGACCATCACGGTGGTGATCTGCATGATCTTGAGTGCCGCTGAGCTGGATTCCTCAATCCCTTTGATATTGCTCCGCCAAAAATAGATGGTGACCGCCACTCCGAAGAATGCCGCGAAGCCATTTGGGTCAACGTGGAAACTTCGGTGCGCGAACCCTGAGAGTTCGTTCAGCAGACGACCCAGGTATTGTCCTGCGCTGACGACGCTAATAGGCCCGGTTAAGATGTAGTCAAAAACCAGCGCCGAGACAGAGAAACGTGCGGCAAATGGGCCCATGCTGTCGCGCACGACTACGTAAACGCCACCCCTAACGAACATTCCGCAGCTCTCCATATAAACGGAGCGAACCGCAAAACTAAAAAGCATCACGGCAAGCACGTACCATGCTGCCGATTTGCCGACCGCTTGCTCGGCGATGCCGCCGGCGTAAAACATAGAGGAAGCGAGATCGCTCAGAACGATTGCCGCCCCTCGCCAGTAGCTGATAAACGCCAGCGCGACAGTCGTCGCTACAACGACCTTTGACGTGGTGGCTATCTTAGAATTGGTCGCCATCTATACGGAATTGAGACTGTGCGCCGGTCGCGCGCCCTTCCCCCGGGTCCATCTCTATCCTAAATGGGAAGGCATTCAAACAGGAGGATTAACGATTGGAGCATCGGTCGGACGGCTTGGATAAACATCGCACCCGCTTCCGCGTACGCTACGCAGAGACGGACCAGATGGGAGTCGTCTATTACGCAAATTATCTCATTTGGATGGAGATTGGCAGGGTCGAATTGGTTCGTGCGCGCGGGTTCAACTACAAAGAGCTGGAAGAAAAGGAGGGCTTATTCCTTTCGGTTATCGATGCCAGCTGCCACTATACGTATCCGGCTCGTTATGACGAAGAGATCGTCGTGCAAACGGAGGTGGTGAACTCGAGCTCTCGTACAATCGAATTCGCCTATCAAATTCGCTCAGGCGTTTCCGATCGATTGCTTGCACAAGGCTCAACTCGCCACATCTGGCTCAACCGGGAGTGGCGTCCTACACGCTTACCCGATGAGTACCGTGAAGTGCTGCGAATCGGGTGAAGTTGTTACAGTTAGTGAGCACCGAAGAAGCCGATGATCCATGTAATACTCCCGGTCGGGCTGCTGCAATGTAACTGCTCGATTGTTGGGGATGAGCAAACGCGCGAAGCAATCGTGATCGACCCTGGCGATGAAATCGACAAGATCACGGAAGTGTTGGACCGCCACCAACTCAAGGTGAAAGCCATCGTCGTCACGCACGCGCACATCGACCATATCGGGGGTGCGCACAAGCTGCGAGAGTTGACCGGCGCGCCGGTCTATATGAATGAGCGCGATCGAGAACTGTTGGACGCGTTGGATACTCAGGCGAAGTGGCTAGGCGTCAAAACGCCTCCCCAAACCGAGATTGATGTCGCTGCGAGGGACGGCGAGATCCTTCATCTAGGACCAGCTGCATTCCACGTCCTCCATACGCCCGGCCACACGCAAGGTAGCCTGAGCCTCTGGGTACCACAGCAGAACAAGCTCATTGCCGGCGATACACTGTTCCGCGATTCCATTGGCCGCACTGATTTGCCGGGCGGCAACACAAGCCAGATCCTATCGTCAATTAAGACGCGCCTTTTCGAGCTGCCTGAGGAAGCGATTGTGATTCCGGGGCACGGGCCGAATACCACGATTGGCCGCGAAAAAGAACGCAACCCATTCCTGCAAGACTTATAGAGGTGCCGGGCGCACCCTCTTGTAAGCCGTTGAGGTATTCAAGCCACTCCTGGAACGTGCAGAACGGTAAACGCATCGCGATCAGCGCGTTTCTGGCTTTCAACCTTTTCGCGATCACTTGCTGGTGCATACCGCTACAGTCCCCACTGCTGAGCGAAATCAGAACAGTCGTGCGCCCATATATGCTCTGGTCCGGGCTTTTCCAAGGCTGGGATACTTTCGCCCCCGCGCCGAAGTCTGTCAACAGCTATATCGAAGCAATTGTCGTTTTCAAAGATGGCCACACGGGCGTCTGGAAATTCCCGCGAATGGAGCAACTCAGTCTCACGGAACGCTACTACAGAGAGCGCTACCGCAAGTTTGTTGAAGTCCTCCAACAGGATTCGCATTCGGCTCTGTGGCCCGATGTCAGCCGCTATATTGCGCGATTGAACAACAAGCACGCTTCAAACCCGCCTGAAATCGTGATCCTTGTTGAACACCGATCTGAAATCGGACCATATTCGGAACGCCCCTACCGGCCCGAGCCTTCGCATGCCCGCATCTTTTTCGAGTACAGCGTGAAGCCTGAGGATCTGAAATGAGTGTGCGGACGGTGATTGGGGCCTGGAATAAGTTCTTCTTCGAGCCACAGTCGCCGATTCCCATTGCGTTGTTCCGCATTCTCTACGGGATCGTAGTCATCGCGAATCTGCTACTGATGAGACCGGACTGGCTCGCCTGGTATGGCGTCCACTCCTGGGTGACGCTGCCGACCGTACACCAACTCGAACCGGGTATGCGGCTCAATTTGTTTAGCCTCATACCTCAAAGCGATCGGTGGATAGAAGCCCTGTTCTGGGTATTTCTTATATCTGCAGTACTTCTCACAATCGGTTTTTTAACTCGAACCAGCAGCCTCGCCGTATTCCTTTGTCTCGCGTCCATTCAGCAGCGCAACCTCTTCATTCTCCACCACGGAGATACGTTTCTGCGCGTGACCGGATTTTTTCTCATCTTTGCCCCCGCTAGCGCCGCCCTGTCCGTAGATCGCCGAGTGCGGGTATGGAGAGGAAAGGAAGGATCGCAGATATTGCCGAGAAGCCCGTGGGCGCAACGCATGATCCAGTTCGAGCTGACGCTGCTTTATTTCGTGGCGTTTTGGTGGAAGTCGCTGGGACCCACTTGGGTGAACGGCACCGCGCTTTACTATGTGAGTCACCTGCATGAGATCCATCGATTCCCTATCCCCGCCTGGTTCCAGAATCCTCTACCAATGAAACTCGGGACCTGGCTGACGCTGGCCCTTGAATTCTCGCTGGGTGTCCTGATTTGGTTCAGAGAACTACGATATCCTCTGCTGCTTCTGGGAGTCTTCTTTCACCTATTTCTTGAATACTGGCTCAACGTGCCCATGTTTCAGTGGGACGTTCTGACGGCTTATGTGCTGTTCATTGATGCAGCTGATCTAATTCGCTTCTGGAATTGGATGCGCGGACGGCCTTACCGCATGGAGCCGAAACAACTTCGGCTCGAGCCGCTCGGATAGATAGGCCTTGCCAAGCCCCAGGCCTCTAGGCCTAGGGTGTTGCTTCATCCTGCTTCATTCTCTCCAGCACGCTGGTAATCAGTTCTTTGGCATCGGTAAGGCTTTTCGAGATGAGCTGAATGTCCATTGCTGGCTTGCCGATTTGCCGCGCACTCTGGCAATAGACACCGTGCTGGCCAACCAGTACGAGTGCGTCGGTAATGCAGTCTAAGGTCACGGCGAGCCGCCCTCGCTCCTGGCCCATCATGAATTCATACCGCTCCAGTTCGGCTTTTCGTTCCTGGTAAACCGACATATGTCTCCGATTGTGACACTCGCGTCCGCTCAGGCGGAACAAACGCTCCGATAGGCTTGAGGAATCTTTATTGCGAGGGCTGTTTGGGCTGCTCGGGAAGCACGAAGGATGTCTCACCGTGGCGCTGGAGTTTGAGCCGTTTGCGTATCTCGAGTTCCTGAACGCTCGGATCATGCTTCAGGCTCTCGATACGATGCTTCTTCTTCTCGTTGTCTCGGCGAAGATTCGCGTTTTCCAGCTCCAGACGACGAATCTCGTCCTGCTTCTCTGAAAGAGCACTCAGTCCCTGTGGTCCCCGCAGCATGATAGTTGCATACGCGGCGAGACCTGCCAACGCGGCGATCACAGCTATCGGCCGAAGAATCGATCGTAACACCGTAAAGTATTCCCTTACATATCTTTATAAACTTGTTTTGAGGAAAGATCCAGAGGAAACGAAGCTTTATGACGAATGCAGTCGTAATTTTCTGCACATGCGGCGGGAAAAGTGAGGCTCTTAAGATAGGCAATTCGCTTGTTGAGGCGCAGCTTGCGGCATGTGTTAACGTTTTGCCGCCTCTCCGAAGTATCTATCGCTGGCAAGGAAAGGTTCAGACTGCAAAAGAAGTCCTCTTGATCATCAAGACGACAAGAGAGCGCTTTCCGGCAGTAAGAGATCGGATTGCGCAATTACATAGTTATGACACGCCGGAGATCATCGCACTCCCGATCGATGCGGGAGCGGACAAGTATCTTGATTGGCTCAAAGAGCAGGTATCCTCAAGCTAATCTCAGAACCCTCGGAAACAGCCCTGGTCACCGGATCAATGGCGAAAGTTCGGGGCTTCGACCGTGTATCGTAGACCACGAACGTCGGAGCTGTATCCTCCCACTTTCCGCTTGAGAACTTTGCGCCCATAATCGGCCCGGGATTGATTAGCAGGCACCGCCCTTCACGTGAAATCTCAAGCTCGTGATTATGCCCGAAGCAGACCACATCGTAGCGGCCCGATTGTGACATGGGCCGGGCCAGGTAATCGAAGTGATTCACCGCGAAACGCTTCCCATCGAATTCCGCCTCGAATAGCTCTCCGTGCACAAAGCACTTGGGCTTCTTCAGCGCTTTAGATGTGATTCGGTATAGATCGGCATCGTTGTTGCCAAACACGATGTGGATGTCTCTTGGAAACGTGGCTAATTCATCGATCACAAATGGCGAGCAAAGATCGCCGCAGCAGATCAAGACATCCGCGTCCTGAACGGATTCCATCGCTGCCGCCAAATTCCATAGATTATCGTGAATGTCGGAACAGACCGCGATGCGCATCTGCTACTCGTAAAAATTGCGCTCCCATGCGTGCCTCTTTAGGATCGCCAGCGTGCGTTCATCCAAGGGGCCGGCGTCCGACGCGCGGCAGCTACTTTCGACTGTAGCTACTCGCCGCATGCCTGGTATGACGGTGGTCACGGCAGGGTTGGAGAGGCAAAATCGCAAGGCCAATTCGGGTAATGTGCCCCGCTCGCGACCAAGATCTTTTTCGAGCGCTTCAACCCTCTCGACGACCTGCCGTTTCCGCTCGCCGCGGAAATAAGATTCCCGAAACTCGCCAGGCTCGAACACAGTATCTTCCCTGATTGCGCCCGTTAGGCCACCCTCGTCGAGCGGCACTCTTGCCAGAACGCCCACCTTTTTCTGTTGGCAGAGTGGGAATAGGTCTTTTTCGGGCGTCTGATCGAAAATGTTATAGATTACTTGAACAGCATCAATCATTCCGGTCTTTACAGCTTCGAGAGCCGAATCGGGATCGTGCTCCGATAACGAAATCCCGAAGTATCGAACTTTGCCGCTGCGCTTCAGATCTTCCGCCGCACGCCGCCATTCCTCCGAACTTACCCACGCATCTGTCCAGACATGCAACTGCTGTAAATAGATCTGTTCGATTCCAAGATTCCTCAGGCTTTGGTTAGTCGATTCGATGACGTAGTCGTAAGGGAACACTTCGGAAATGGCAACAGACGGCGAGGCTGGCCAGATGCGGTTTTTTGGAGGCACCTTTGTAGCGACGAACACACGATGAAACGTGCTCTTGACCGCCTGCCCCACAAGTTCCTCGCTGTGGCCATCTCCATAGGCCAATGCAGTGTCCACCAGGTTCACGCCGAGCTCGAAAGCACGCTTCAAAGCGCGACGGGACTCGTCGTCTTTACCGCCTTTCCATTGGTTCCCACCGATGCCCCATGCGCCGTAACCAATCTCGCTTATTTCTGCTTCAGTGCTTCCCAGCTTTCTATATCGCATGTAATAGTCTCTTACGTGGACTCGCAAGATGTTCACAAAGTTGCTCGGAAGCGCCTCCCTAACTGGTGCAGGAGAGCATTCGGAACAATGAAGCAGATCAAGATGGGTAAGGCGGGGCGTCCAAAAACAGGAAGGCCGCCGGACCTGACGTGCGACCGGCGGCCTCAATTCTACGCTGGTTAGTATTTACGGATGGGCAACGTTCTCAGCTTGCAGACCCTTAGGCCCGCGCTTCACCTCGAACTCCACCTCTGTACCTTCCTCGAGCGTTCGGTACCCGTTCATCTGAATCGCCGAGAAGTGTACGAACACATCGTCGCCGTTCGAGCGCTGGATGAAACCATAGCCCTTTGCGGCGTTAAACCATTTCACAACACCTTTTTCTCTCACTGCTAATCTCCTGTTATTAGATGCAAAGATGAATGCCCGTCCACCCAAACGACACACGAGGAGATAGAGCCCCTCGAGAGTCACTTGGGCTCGCAAGAACACAACCAGCTAGCATCGGAAAATCTGCAATACACTCTAGCAGAATTGCCCACTCTGAGCAAGGAAAAAGATTGGAATCAATGGGTTAACTCGGATTCGGATTATTCTCTCGCCTTGTCCGGCCTATTCGCTGACAACAAGACTAAGTTACGGAAATCTCCGACGAATTCGCTAGTTTTTAGGCCGTAGTGGCGGCAACATGCCGCGGGATTTCTCGTGCCGCAGCCGCGTTGCGAAGCGTGGATGGCGAGGGCACCGTCAGTAAACGCCGCGATAACTTGACCAAGCCCTTGCGCTCGAGTTGATTGAGCGTTGTCGAGGTTGTCTCTCGCGTGGCTCCGATGAGATCCGCCAGCTCCGCCTGCGTTATCGGTAATTGATAGCCCTCACTATCAGTTGTGGGCCTCACCAGCCCAGAGAGCTCCGCGAGATAATGTAAGACACGATACTCAACGTCGTGCAAACACAATAATTCGACTTTTCGGGCCAGCGCCGATTTTCGGTGTACCAGGTAATCGATGACTGCCTCAGCGAAATCGGGGTTACTGCGAAGCAGGTCCGCGATCATTTCTCGGGGTATGCGGTACACGCTCGCGGCGCTCAGCGCTTCGGCATCTCCTTGATATGCGGGTGCATCATTGGCGAGAACTTCTTCACCAACGAGCTCTCCGGGTCCGCATATACACAGGATGATACGGTTCCCGCTCTCATTTGTTCGAGTCAGCTTGACAAGCCCGTCATCAACGAAATAAAGGGAATCGGCCGCTTGGCCTTGAGAGAACACCGATGCGGACCGGCGGATCGGTGCAACCCGACTCACCTCGGAATGGGTCAGCAATGTAGTTCGCACAAGCGATGCAAGAGAGCTCACAGTGTTTCGCCTCGTCTGTAATTATACGCACGGAGGGTAAATTATACCAGTAAAAATCTGGTTTTACAGAAAAATCAGGGATAATCCGCAGAGTTCTTTGAGATTGGCCTTTTCGGAGCTTGAGTATATGCGGGAGCATGCGCAAATCCCGCTATTTATCAGTTCAACTTATTGCACGTCGGAGCGGGAAACTGAGTTGATGGGTCCACTCTTCCAATTGGATGGCGAGATCCGGCGAAGCCGTGTTCTCTTCGATAAACCTTACAATCGCGCTGCCGACGACTACGGCGTCTGTGAATTGTGCCACTTCTGAGACTTGCTCAGGCGTCCCTACGCCGAACCCCATAGCCAGCGGCAGAGTTGTCACCGCGCGCATGCGCCGGACAAGCGGCGCGGCGGTTTCCGAAAGCGACGCTTGCTCTCCGGTTACGCCCGCTCGCGAAACCAAATAGATGAATCCTGATGAATGCTCGGCGATTAACCGGAGCCGCTGATCGGTACTCGTCGGCGCTGCAAGGAAAACTGTATCAAGTCCACAGTCGCGAAGTTGGTGCACCGGTTCGGAGGCCTCTTCCACGCATAGGTCTGTTAGAAGCACACCATCGACACCGGCCTCTCCGGCGTCGCTTGCTAGGCGCTGGAAGCCATACCGCAGCAATGGATTGAGGTAGCTGAACAACAGCAGTGGAATCTGCGAATGGCGCCGGATCTCACGAACAGATTCGAGCAGCCCTGCGACTGTGGTATTCGCGCGAAGCGCCCGATCCGATGCGCGTTGAATCACTGGGCCGTCAGCGATTGGGTCAGAAAAGGGCACCCCGAGCTCAATTAAGTCGGCGCCACCACGTTCCAATGCCAGCACCAACGAAATGGTCTGAGACGGGCTGGGATCGCCCCCGGTAAGGTAGGCGACGAAGGCCTTGCGGCGCTCGGCCCTGCACGCAGTGAAGAGGCTTGTAATGCGGGTCGAGAGCTGTGCTCGCATTACACGCCGTTTTCAGGTGTGTGTTCCATCTCAGGCATATTCTCGCGGTAGATGTCCATATCTTTATCTCCGCGTCCCGAGACGTTGACGAGAAATACCGATCCCGCCTCCTGGCACGCTCGGCGCATCGCTTCCGCAATGGCATGGGCTGATTCCAGAGCCGGAATAATGCCTTCGGTACGGGCCAGCATCTTCGCCGCCGCAAGTGCGTCGGCATCGCTCACCGAAACATATTCCGCGCGATTCTGATCGTGCAGCCAGGCGTGCTCTGGTCCGACGAGGGCGTAATCAAGACCCGCCGATACCGAGTGCGTTGTCGAGACTTGGCCTTCGCTGTTTTGCAACAGGTAACTGAAGGCCCCGTGTAAGACGCCCGGCGACCCGCAACTGAAACGAGCCGCATGCTCGCCCAGTTCCGCGCTCCGCCCGCCCGCTTCGACGCCAATCAGCCCTACGGATGAATCATTTACGAACGGATAGAAAATGCCTATCGCGTTGCTCCCGCCACCAACACATGCAATAACGGTGTCCGGAAGCCGCCCGATTTGCTCCAGCGATTGAGCGCGGGCCTCATTGCCAATCACCTTATGGAAATCGCGAACCATCATCGGATATGGGTGGGCTCCGAGGGCCGAGCCAAGCAGGTAATGCGTTGTCGCGATATTTGTCACCCAATCCCGCATGGCCTCGCTGATTGCGTCCTTCAGTGTGCGGCTGCCGTTGGTCACGCCGACAACTTTGGCTCCAAGCAGGCGCATTCGGAAAACATTCAACTGCTGACGGCGCATGTCCTCCTCGCCCATATACACCACGCAATCCATTCCGAAAAGCGCGCATACTGTTGCTGTGGCGACCCCGTGCTGTCCGGCGCCCGTTTCCGCGATGATACGAGTTTTCCGCATCCGCCGTGCCAGGAGGATCTGGCCCAGGCAGTTATTAATCTTGTGAGCGCCTGTGTGAAGGAGATCCTCTCGCTTCAGCCAGATTTGAGCTCCGCCCAAGATTTCGGTAAGCCGTTTTGCGAAGTAGAGCGGCGTCGGCCTTCCAGCGTAATGGTGAAGCAGGGAATTGAGTTCGGCGTTGAAAGCCGGATCCTGGCGCGCTTCCTCGTAAGCCCGCTCAAGCTCCTCGAGCGGCGACATGAGAATTTCCGGCACGTACCGTCCGCCGTACCGGCCGAAATGCCCCAAAGCATCCGGCGCGCCCGTTGTAGTCACAGCGCGCTCACGTCCTGCGGACGAGCCGCGAACGCTTCCCGAATAAAATCGCGCACGCGCTTCTCGTCCTTTTTCCCCGGAGTCGATTCCAAGCGCGAGCAGGCATCAACACCCCAGGGCAGGGCAACACGGATCGCATCGGCTACATTCGTCGCATCCAGCCCACCGGCGATAATCTTTCTGTGCGGAAACGCGGCCGCAAGAGACCAGTCGAAGGACTTTCCCGAGCCTCCGAACTGGGAACTCGGGCTATCGATGACATAAGCTTCCACTCCTGAGTACGGCGAGATGCTTGCGCCCGCCATCACGCTGCGCCAAACGCGAAAGGAACTCGGAAGCTGGGTGGGGCAGCGATCGCCGTGTAGCTGAACGATATCCAGCCCAGTCTGATCCACTACCGTCGCAAGTTCTGCTTGAGTAGCATTCACAAAGACTCCCACTCTGAGAAAGGTCGCTTGGAGCGAGCTAATGATTCTTCGTGCGCGATCCGGCGTGAGGTATCGTGGACTTCCCGCATAGAAGTTGAAACCCAGCGCATTCGCACCGGCGTCGAGCGCAATTTCCGCGTCCCTTTCGACGGTGATGCCGCAAACCTTTACTACGAATGCAAGGTCATCGGCGCCGCTCATGACGTTGACTGAAGGAGAGCCCTGAGCGAAGCCGTCGGATTATTCGAGCGCAGCAGCGACTCCCCCACGAGAAATGCGTCGAAGCCTGCGTCCCGTAAAAGATCGATATCGGCGCGGGTCTGGATGCCGCTCTCACTCACACGAATCACATTCGCGGGCAGGCAGAGACTAAGCCTCACTGACGTATCAAGCGACACCTCGAAGCTCTCCAGGTCGCGATTGTTTACGCCTATAATCTCCGCGCCCGAATCAACCGCCTTCGTGACCTCCCGCTGATTATGAACTTCAACGAGCGATGCAATTGAAAGCGATGATGCGAGTTCACGAAAATTTGTAAGCTCATCCAGATCGAGAACGCCGGCAATGAGCAGAATCGCGTCGGCATTGTGTGCAGCGGCTTCGAAAATCTGCAGCCGGTCTATGATAAAGTCCTTCCGAAGCACTGGCAGATTCGCCGCCGCTCGCGCAGCTTCCAGGTCTAGCAGTGAGCCTTCAAAGTATTGTTGATCGGTGAGGACTGACAGACAGGCTGCACCACCCTGTTCATAGGCGTGCGCCATGAAGGCCGGATGGAAATTCTGCTGCAAAATCCTTTTGCTGGGGGAGGCTTTTTTTATTTCAGCGATGACAGCTATTTGCGGCTTTTTGAGAGCCTCGGCGAAGGGGCGCGGCGGAGTTTTTCGCTCATACGCCTGCTGCTCCAAAACTGCGGCGCGCGTTCGCAGTTCGATCAGTTCCTCATGCTTATGGTTAATGATCTCAGCCAGAATGCTCGAGGAAACGCTGCGGGCCGCACGAGGAGGTTCGCTGAGGGTCATCGCGTCCGGGCTTCAGAACCCTCATCGTAACAGGTCGCCATTCGCGGTCGCAGGACGGCTTAGAAGGCCGCAGCACCGCACAACGTGGAGTGATCTTCGTCGGCATTTGACGGGAATTACTTCCCGCCCGCGACCTGCTGGTGCGTTCGCTCAGGCAACAGAGCCTCGAGCGCTGCAATGCGCTCCTCCAGCTTCTCAATAGTCTGATGTTGCTTTTGCACTTCATTGAGCAGCAAAGCCGGAAGCTGATGGTACTGTACGGATTCCACTTCGCCGTTGCGCCCGTACACAACTAGATCCGGATAAACTTTGGCTACTTCTTCTGCAACCAGGCCGTATTGCAGACGTTTAGCATCTCCGTCCGTCTGCTGCTTATACCGGAATGTAACTGGCCGAAGCTTCATCAGTGCATCGCTAGCCGAGTCCATATTGTGAATATCTTTCTTGAATCGCTCGGAGGACAACAGAACTCCAAGCTGCCCGGTAACCGGATCGACCAGCACCGCCGACCCGCCCGTAATTCCTGCATTGGCGACTCCGGCGATATAGGTGCTCATTTGCTGTCCGGATGTCCCGATTCGAATCACATTCGAATCGGTGCTGGTGCCTTGATTCCCAATTTCTACGTTGTAGCTGCCGGTGGTTACTGCAGTACCCGCCCCGTACCCGATGCCTATATTGCCGCCCCCGATCGTCAAGCTGCTAAGAGCGAAGAATCCCAAGGCCGTGTTATTGTTGCCGGTCGTGTTGTTGGATAGCGCGGCCGTTCCGAGTGCGGTGTTATCGTTCGCAAGGCTGCTGTAGAGAGCGGTGTATCCGACTCCTGTGTTGCCGCTTCCCAGAGCGTTGCGCTCCAAAGTACCATACCCAACTCCGGTGTTGTACGCACCTGCGGTATTCGCCTGAAGCGCTGAACTTCCGAGAGCTGTGTTGTTGGACCCGCTCGTATTTGCTGTAAGCGCTGCCGAGCCGATCGCCACGTTGAATGCCCCGGAGCTGTTGGTCCCGAGAGAGCTGATGCCGACCGCAGTGTTGCACAGTCCCGTACTGGCGCTTGGCAACGCCCCAGCGCCCAATGCGGTACTTTGCGTTGTCGGATTACTCTGTGGAACGAAGTAGCCGTCAATGTCGAGAATTACATCGGTAGGATTGCTCGCGTAAACGTTGACGGCGCCCGTTGTCCCGGCCTGAACGAGGACCGCGTTCGCTACCGCCCCCCCAAAATAGGCGTTTATAGTCGAAGCTACCGGCTGAGGTCCGCCTGTGGGAAATACAGTCAGATAGCCGAGAAATCCTGGGGGCACGACAGTGACGTTCAGCGAATATGCAACGACATTCGAAGGAATCCCGCAAGACCCAGACACAACCGGAAAAGTGCGGGCAGTATTCGCTGCTAAGCTCGGTCCGCCCAAGGGACCTGCGGCGTTACGCGTGTCTACCAACCGGCAAGGTTGCATGCTGACGAAATTTAATGGAGATTGCCCCCACAGCACAGTCGAATTCAATCCCATGACGGCGAGAATGGCGATTGGGGAATAGCGACATTGTTTTGCGTGCATGAAGGGCTCCTTCGGTGGCCTGCCCGTCATATTGGTTCAGGCGACTCTCACCCTCTTATCGGCGGAGTACACTAAACGCTTTAGATTTTGGCAAAGGGCCTTGGCATTGCCACACGCTACTCGATGCCTTCAGGGATTGAGCGTGAAGTTAACCACGATGTCGGTGATTACCTCTACTGGCTGGCCATTCAACAACGTTGGCCGGTATCTCCATTTCGAGACGGCCTCTCTCGCGGCGTTGACCAGCAAAGGATGGCCTCGAAGAAGTTGGACATTTTCAATCGCACCTTCTTTGCTAATTGTCGCCGTGAACTCGACACTACCTTGTATACGCGCAGACTTCGCGAGGGTCGGATACACGGGTTGAACCCGCTCGATGAGATTCGCTTGGGCCACGCGTCCGCCGACCCTTAGTGGGCCACTTGGCCCTTTCGACTTCGGCGCGGCAAGTGGGGGCACGTTGCTTGGAGTCGGGCCAATCACATTAGAAACTAACTCACCTGGTCCGTTTCCCTCATTAGTGCTGCCAGTGAGTTCCAAAGCTGGCGACGCATCTTCGATATGGTTTACTTGTCGCGGAATAGTCGTCGGCGCCAATAATCTGGGCACGACGAAGCGATTGACGGTTATGCGCGAATTTCGCTTTACGTGCACGACGCGTGCCATGGGCACCGGGGGCGGAGCTGGAGGTGCCACAAGCACGCTCTTCAACTGAGCGCTCGGCAAGCTCTCGCTGTAAATGAGCGGGATCAACATAAGGAGGCACATCACTGCAATCTGTATCAGAAGAGAAAGTATGATTGTGGCCGGCTTCTTTGCGTCCTGTCTTCCATTGACGAAGGTTTGATCGAACATGTTTTCACTAGCAACAGACACCAGCTCTGTGTTCAGTGTTCCCACGCCTGTGGCAACTTGAAATATGAATCCGGATCCCCACTCGCAAGCCGTAAACCCGCCGGTTGCTCCTCGAGTCGAGTACAGCGAAATCCGCCATGGCTCGGCGGTTGTAGACGACTACTACTGGCTGCGTGACAAGTCAGATCCGGAAGTCATCAAATATCTCGAAGCCGAGAACGCTTACGCGGAGCATGTGACAAAGCATCTGAAGCCGTTTGAAGACACGCTCTACACGGAGATGCTCGGCCGCATCAAGCAAACGGATCTCTCGGTTCCTGTCCGGCGCGGCTCTTATCTCTACTATTCACGAACTGAAGAGGGCCGGCAGTATCCCATCCGGTGCCGCCGCAAGGAAAACATGGAGGCGCCTGAAGAGGTCTTGCTCGATTTGAACGAACTTGCCGGCGGATTGCCATTCTTCGAGCTGGGCGAATTCGAGGTGAGTGACGATGGCAACCTCCTCGCTTACTCGAACGACACAACTGGATTTCGTCAGTACCGAATGCATGTGAAGGATCTGCGCTCGGGAGAACTGATGCCGGACTCGGCAGAACGAGTCACCTCATTGGCATGGGCAGCGGATAACGGAACGATTTTCTTCACAACTGAAGACGCTGTCACGAAACGCTCCAACCAGATGTTTCGTCATGTGCTCGGTTCGAATCGGGCACAAGAAATCTATAACGAGAGTGACGAGCTCTTTCACATCGAGATAGACAGGACCCGTGATAAGAGGCTCATCCTGCTCGCGATCAGCGCGACAGACTGCACCGAGTTCCGATATTTCCCAGCCAATCAACCCGATCATGCATTGACGCTAATTCTCGGGCGCGAGAAAGATCACAAGTACAGCGTCGATCATCGCGGCGACCTCTTCTACATCCGCACCAACCACAATGCGAAGAACTTTCGGGTCGTGAGCGCGCCTGTGTCGGATCCGTCCCCGCACAGTTGGACAGAGTTTCTGCAGCATCAGAACGAAGTACTTATTGAAGATCTGCTCCTATTTGAAAATCATGCTGTCGCGTATGAAAAATCATCTGCTCTCAACCGACTCCGGGTCTTCGATTTCGCAACCGGCGAATGGACCTCAATCTCGTTCCCGGAAGCTGTGTACTCCGTCTCTCCGGCGCAAAACCCGGAATTTGAAACTTGCCTGTTCCGCTATAACTACCAGAGCCTGATCACGCCATCGAGCGTTTTCGACTACGACATGAGCGCAAGAACAAGCACGCTTTTGAAGCAGCAGGAAGTGCTGGGCGGCTACGATCTGTCCCAGTATGTCTCGGAACGGCTTTGGGCGCCGGCCCGCGATGGAGTGAAAATCCCGCTTTCGGTCGTATACAGGAAGGGCTTGCGGCGAGATGGCAACGCTCCTCTGCTTCTATACGCCTACGGCTCCTACGGGCTCGGCATGTCGGCAACATTCTCGAGCAGCCGCGTCAGTTTGCTGGATCGCGGCGTAGCATACGCGATCGCTCACATTCGTGGCGGCAACGAAATGGGCGAAGGCTGGCACGATGATGGGATGCTGATGAAAAAGAAGAATACGTTCTACGATTTCATCGACGCGGCGGAATATCTGATCCGTGAAAAATGGACCTCCAAAGACAAGCTCGTAATCGAGGGCCGAAGTGCCGGCGGCTTATTGACGGGCGCTGTGACAAATATGCGGCCCGATTTGTTTCGAGCCGTTCACGCCGCCGTGCCGTTCGTCGATGTCATGAACACAATGCTCGATTCAAGTTTGCCGTTAACCGTCGGCGAGTACCTCGAATGGGGCAATCCAAATGAGCCAGCGGCATACGACTACATGAAGAGTTACAGTCCCTACGACAATCTAGCGAAGCGCGATTATCCCGCCATGCTGATCACCACCAGCCTGAATGACAGTCAAGTAATGTATTGGGAACCGGCCAAATATGTCGCACGTTTGCGAACGCTGAAAACCGACACGAACCCGTTGCTCTTGAAAGTGAACATGGGCGCGGGGCATGGAGGCGCTTCCGGAAGATATGACCGCCTCAAGCAAGAGGCGTTCGAATACGCATGGTTGATGAGCCAGGTAGGAATCACGGAATAATCGTGTCTTTGGGCCTTCGTGTTCTAAGACGTGATCGTCTAGGCTGACATACGAGCTGAAGGTGCGGCGGCACACGAGGCAAGGATACTCTGGCTCGTCAAATTCGTCTTCGTCACGGAGCATGATTAACTGGCGGAAGCTGCTTGGGCTTAATGTATAAGGCGCAAACGTAAGCAATTAGTATCCAGAGTGGGACGATAAGGAAGGGCACGGGATCTATGTAGATTACTTGCAAGACATTCTTCTGTCCCACGACGAGCAGGACGATGATGATCAGCAGAATAATTTCATAGACACGTCTGCCTCGCGTTGTTTGCTTTAGTCCAAGTGATCGCTTTTTAGCAGATTGACAAGCCAACGCTCCAAAGATAATCATCGGCCCAGAAATCAATCCTGACGCATCTTTGCCGGTTTTTAAGGCGTTAATTCCTGCTGCTAGTTGCAGAATCCCGATGACGAATGACAAGTTTGAAAGGGCAAACGTATACCAAGCAGTTCGTGGCATGTAAGGTTTATGATTTCAAGGGATTGGTGAGGTAAGCGTAGCAAGTACGCAAAAATGGGACAAGAAATAACGCTTTCGTTATTGCGTCCTTTCGTAAGTGCTACTCTGTTTGAAACCCGATCTGACGTTTCGGTTTGCGGGGAGCTGCCATGAGGCGCTTTACCACGTTGTAGACGGCCGCTAGCTGCTGTCCGTGTTTCTGCTGCTGGTGCTCCAGCTCTTCGATTTTGCGGGCTAGATCTTTGTGGGTGGCCAGGAGCTCGCGGATTTTAACAAAATGCGCGAATAATAAGGATGTTCATCTGCACCGCGCGATCGCTGTTTAGCACTGAAGAGAGCATAGCCACGCCGTGCTCAGTGAAGGCATAGGGGGAGGTTCTGCGTCCACCACGGCCTGTTTTTGACATCGCAAAATGCGATCTCAAAGAATCAGCTTTGTCTTTTGTGAGTTGGAACATGAAGTCCTCGGGGAAGCGGTTGCGGTTGCGTTTAACAGCCTCATTCAGGCGAAAAGTGGGCACCTGGTAGAGGTCGGCGAGGTCAGAATCGAGTATGACTTTTTGGCCCGCGGATGAGGTAGATACGGCGCTCAATGAGCTCGATCGGCACGGGCAAGGTGGTGAGTTCTTTTGCTGGTTGCTTTTTGGGCATGGGCATTGGAATTTTAGTGAATAAACAAAGTTGCACACCCGGTTTTCGGGAAGTGCTCGGTTTTCTTTCAGTCGGCCAGATTCAAAAATTTGTCTTCAGCGGGCAACGCCCAAATGCGCTTGAATACAATTTCAGGTTGCCTCAGGTACGCGGGAAGTGGTCTAGGTTCGTTGGCTTCGGGGTCAGGCTTTAAAAACAGCTCACTGGTGGTGAACCAAAACAGGGGTGAGGGTTTGGGAGACACCATTGTTTTCTTCGCAGCCTCACGCAGCTGGTGGGCCCAGTTCATATTCGTGCTCTCAATCAGTACTGCTCTGATGTGCTGCACGCCGTACAGCGTGCGATGGAGCTTTTGACTGACCACGAACTGATAGTGGGCCCTCAGCTTCTTTTTTAAAAAGCGTGTGGTGTTTTCGGTTCGCCGGTCAGCTTCGTAGAGAAACGTTGAGTGCTGGCGCTCCTGTGCATTGCGTGGAAAGCGGAGCGTAAAGAGTGTGTCCGGCCGATGCGGGAGTTCTTCTAGCTTCTCGAGCTCTTGCCAGTGCCGTCGGCCGCTGTGAGGATATCGCTACCGTTTGGCTTCATCTGTGGCGCCTGCACACGGCTCCATAGCTCCGGGCCTTGCCGCCCAGTTGCGAGCTCGACTTTGCCGGCAAGCTTAGTGCAGGCCAGTTCGAGCATCGCGTGAAAACGGCTGACCATTGTGTATAATTACGCAGCATTATGGCGGAACGTGAATTTCCGGCGGCCGATCCCAAGGATAAGAGTTTTGATCCCGATAATCTTGTCAAGACCGTGATTGCGGTGCCGTTGCTGAACAGGATCGAAAACAATCCCGGAGATGTGCAACCCATAATCATCGACGTGAATGTCCGTTTTGAGCAGGGAAGGGAAACAGCTCAGACAGAAATTCTAAAGATGATCGAAACCGCGATAGGCGAAGTTGGTGATCGCCAGGATCAAGGCCCGAACATATCGAAAACTAATACCAGCTCGCAATATGTGTATGCGCGATTGCAGGGTCAGGTTATCCGCAAGCTCGTCGAAATGGATCAAGCACAAGAAACGCGGGCGATTTACCACGTATGGCCCGACTTCGCGATACACGCGCACATGTGGAAATCGGTTCCTACAGTTAAGGCGGATGCTTGCCGGCGAGCTTTCGCGACGACTGGAAAGGGCATCGTCTGGGCCGTGCTTGATTCCGGCATTGAGAGCGCACACCCTCACTTTGAGAAGCACGGCAATCTCAAGAATCTGCCGAAGCCGGTTCAGCACATGGACTTCACGAAGGATCCGCCTGTTGCGATGTCAGACCCTAAAGATGACTTCGGGCATGGAACGCACGTCGCCGGAATCATCGCGGGCGAGCTCGACAACCCTGTCGCGATCGTGAGAGAACGCGATGCTAGTGGAAAGATAACGTATCGGAGCGAAGATATGCCTCCGGTCATCAGTGTCGCGCCGGAATGCAAGCTGGTCAGCTATAAGGTAATTACGGGCCGACCTGATGATCCGGTCAGCAATGTCATCGCAGCGATCGAATGCATTCAGGAAATTAACGGCTTCGGGCGCGAAATCATCATTCACGGAGTGAATCTGAGCCTCGGATACGACTTCGATGCCGAATGGTTTGCATGCGGCCAGAGTCCCATTTGTGTTGAAGTGGATCGGCTCGTCAAATCAGGTGTGGCCGTAGTCATCTCAGCCGGAAACAGCGGGAAGGGATTCGCGCTCACGATCAATGATCCGGGCAATGCGAAACTCGCAATCACGGTAGGTTCCACGCACCGCGATATGCCGCACACATACGGTGTCTCGTACTTCTCTTCGAAAGGGCCTACCGGGGACGGCCGCAGCAAACCCGACTTACTCGCCCCGGGCGAGCGAATTCTTTCATGCGGAGCGGGACCGGATCTTGACAAATACAAAGAGAAAGCAGGCCTTGACGGAAAGCAGGCAGCCTATTACATCGAACGGAGCGGTACGAGCATGGCGGCACCGCACGTCTCGGGCATTATTGCGGGACTGCTGTCCGTGCGTAACGAATTTATCGGCAATCCGGAAGAGATTAGCCGCCTTCTAACCGGGAATGCTACGAGTCTGGGCCGTGATTCCAGTTTTCAAGGCAGCGGCCTCGTTGACATGATGCGCGCGATCCAGGCAATCTAGCAGATTCAGGAGGCACAGCCGGCACGTGGCCGATCCACAATTTCCGTATCCGTTCTTCTCTGTCCAGCTCGATAAAGGCGGTGTCGTTTTTCAGCCATCCGAGGTCGACGCTCTCATTGGCGGATTAACGTCGACTCAGGGTCCTCCAACCGATCTGCTCTTCATGTCTCATGGATGGAACAACAACATGGACGACGCGAAGTGCTTATACAGCGGGCTACTGACTCAGTTCGATGGCGTTGCAAAGAAGACGCCTGAACTCAGCAGCCGCTCGTTTGCTGCTTGTGGTTTACTCTGGCCCTCCAAGAGATTCGAGGACAAAGATCTAATTCCCAGTGGAGCAGCTGCATTGAATGACGCCGTTACGGACGTCAAACTGCACGAGCGCGTCAGCGATCTCAAGGATCTCGTTCAGGCAAACGGCTGGCCGGTTCAGCAGCAAGACCTGCCCGCAGAGCAAAAGCTTTCTGAAATCGAAGCGGCAATCGAAGATTGGGAAGACGATCCGGAACTGCGGAAACACGTAGTTGAAACGATCCGGCAACTGATGCCGCGAAATGCGGCAGACGGTGAGGACGCTTCGGACAAGTTCTTCGATCTCAAGCCGGAGGGTCTTCTCAATAATCTTTCGAAAAGTTTGAACCCGCCGGCAAACGTAATGGGCGCGAATGCTGCGGCGCTCGATCCGTTCGCCCTGCCTCAAGGCGGCGGCGTCGGAGGAGCCGCGACCTTTCGGGACGTGATGGGAGGCTTGAAAGCGGGCTTTTTGCACCTGCTGAACTTCACGACGTATTACCTCATGAAAGCTCGTGCCGGAGATGCAGGAGTCAAAGCAGCGGCGCCCCTGCTGCGGCGCATTTGGAAAACGCGGCCCGATATCCGAATTCACCTCATCGGACATAGCTTCGGTTGCCGCCTGCTCACAGCTGCGATTAACGCCTTGCCCGCTGATGAAAATCTCCGGCCAGCGACGATGACGCTGCTGCAGGGCGCGTTCTCGCACAATGGCTTCGCCGCGAAGTTCGACGGTAGCAACGATGGAGCTTTCCGGCAGGTTATCGCTGAAAAAAGGGTAGAGGGTCCGATTCTGATCACGCATACCAGGAACGACAAGGCTGTCGGCATCGCGTATCCAATTGCGTCACGAATCGCGGGGCAAGTCGCATCTGCGATCGGAGATGAGAACGACGTATACGGTGGGCTTGGCAGCAACGGCGCCCAGACCGCCGAGACTACACGCGAGCGTGTAGTGGGCACGCTGCTCCCGGTCGGTAGTCGGTATCCCTTCACGGCTGGATACACGCCCAGCACGCCTTACAACTTACGAGCGGATCAGTTCATCTCCGGGCATTCCGATATTGTCGGGCCGGAGGTTGCGTTCGCTACCGTGACGGCAATCGCATCCACTCAATCCAGATGAAACACTTCCTCAACCCGGATCATCGCCTGGTCTGCGCGGCCTGGCAACCCGATAAAAAACGGCTTCATCTCTTTCTGCCAGCGCTCGTTCACCTCGAGCACCGCCATGCGCTCCAGTGCCCGTTCGAAGCTCGGCGTTTCCAAATACCCCACCAGCAATCCGTCCTCACGTAGAAAGAGCGAGTAGTTGTGCCACCCCGCTGCGGAAAGAGCTTCCCGCATCTCCGGCCACACGTTCCGGTGCTTCTCCTTGTACTCGGCGAGACGTTCGGGCCGCACTTGTAAGGCAAAACAGACTCGTTCCACGGATTACTTCTTCGGAGGTCCGAGAGGACTCGGCGCGCAACCCGACGTCTCCGTCGTATAGGCGACTGCTGAAATCTTCCAGCCCTCCTGTCCTCTGACGAGAGTGAACGAGTCCACGCCGCAATGGCTGAATTTCCCGTTTAGATGAAAATCGTAGTCGGCCCAAACGATCGCAAGGCCTCGGCGCATCAGCACTTTGGGATTCCACATGCGTTCGAGCCACGCGTCTTTTGCGGCTCCGACGTGCGATGCGAACTGCTCGCTTGTGCTATTCGAGATCTCACCATTTACGCGAACCGCGGTGAGCGGCGCGCCTGGAGTGAACAGCGCACGGGCGGTATCAGCGTTATGAGCCGCCATCGCGTCAAACAGGCGCTGTGCCGTTGCTATAACGTCTTTTTCCTCTGAACCTTCGGCTGCGCGCAACAACGCACAACAGACAAACAAGAAGAACAGAACTCGCCGCATCCGGCCAGTCTACCGCGATGCCGGCTGGGCATCGGTCCGTCTATTGATTAGAGATCACTTCTCCGCCGAACTTGATAGAGCTATCGGTCAGGGCGATTTCGACACGGCGGTTCTTTGCGCGATTGTCGGCGCTCGTGCCGCGCACAAGAGGGCTGGTTTTTCCGTACCCTTTTACACTGATAATCGCGGGATCGATGCCAGACTGGGCAAGGTAATCTTGAACCGCCTTTGCTCGGCGAAGCGATAGCTGCTGGTTGTACTCCGCAGTGCCGACATCATCGGTGTAGCCGAATACCGAAAGGCCATATGCTTTCGAGACCAGCAGAATCCCGGCTATGCGGCTTAGAAGCTCGCGATTGTGCTGATTCAATTCGGCGCTGTCGAAATCGAAGCGAAATATCGAATTCGGCAACACCATGACCATGCCGTTGGGGGTACGATGCGTCTCGACGATGCGATTCAGAGCTTCTTGCATGCGGTTCAGCTCTTCCTCCCGCTCGCGGCGCATCTGAGTCATCTGGTCTTCAGCCTGCCGGGCCTGCTCTTTTGCCTGCTGCGCCGCGCCCAAAGCCTGCTCGCGCCCGGACTCGGCCTGCTCTTTCAGCTGCTCGGCTTGATGGCGCGCTTGCGCGGCTACTTCGGAATCTGCAGCAGCTCTCTGCGCATGAGTCGCGGCTTCGTCTGCCCGTCTGCTTGCTGCCGCTGCCGCTGCTGACTCCTGATGCGCAACGTCGTTAGCCTCGCTGACTTGTTGCTGAAGGACTCTCAATTCGGCGCGCATGGTCCGGAGGGTGCGATACCCGGTATAGTCGAATGTGAGGAGCGCGGCTACCAGGACCACCAAGCCGCCGATCCACGCAAGTCGTCTCACACCTCAATGGTAACGCCAGAAACTAGGGAGCCTCCAGCGTTAGACGAGTTCCGAAAACGGCTTCTCTCGTGGTTTCGCCGGTACAGGCGGGACCTGCCGTGGCGGCGGACAACGAACCCTTACGCGATCTGGATTTCCGAGATCATGCTGCAGCAAACCCGCGTTGCCACAGCCATTCCCTATTACGAACGATTTCTGGCGCGCTTTCCCGATTTCGAGACGTTGGCGGACGCACCCGAATCGGAGCTGCTCGCGCATTGGGCTGGGCTAGGCTACTATTACCGCGCGCGCAATCTGCAAAAAGCGGCGCAGTCCATGCGCGATGCCGGGTATTTCCCGACAAACTTGGACGAGATTCGTAGTTTGCCGGGAATCGGCGATTACACGGCCGCAGCTATTGCCAGCATCTGTTTCGATCTCCCTCATGCGGCGGTGGATGGCAATGTCCTACGAGTAGTCAGCCGAGTATTCAACGACTCGGGTGACATTTCTTCCGGGGCCGGCCGCAAGCACCTTTCAACGGTTGCGAACAAGCTGCTCGACCGCGACCAACCTGGCACGTTTAACCAAGCGCTCATGGAACTGGGGGCGATGATTTGCCTGCCCAAGAAACCTCAGTGCTTGATCTGTCCTGTTTCAGAGTCATGTCAAGCGCGGAAGGCAGGGCGCGAGACCGAGCTCCCGGTCAAAACGAGAATCCAGAAGAGCGTCGCACTGCAACGGAAAGTTTTTTGGGTCGAGCGACAGGAACAACTGCTGGTTTGGCAGCGCCCATCGACAGATCGCTTCATGCCCGGTTTTTGGGAGTTGCCGGAAGAAGCTCAGTTCTCAAGATTGCCCGTGGGGTGGGCCATCGGTTCGTTCAGGCATACGATCACGTTCCATAAGTACGCGGTCCAGGTGATCCAAGCCGTTTCGCCCTGCACCTTTACTCCGGAGTGCCGATGGATACCGCTGAGCAATTTGGACACGCAGCCGGTGAGCACAGTCTTTCGAAAAGCGAGGCGCGTAATAGAGAAATGCGCTGGCGGGGCGGGTACTCAATTAACGGCTAAACTGTAGCTAGGAGTCATCCCATGGTTAAACTGTTGCCAGCTCTACTTGTGTTTGGAGGGGCAACGATAGCGATGCTTGCTCAAAATACCGCTCCCCCAGATCAACAGCCGGGGGGATTCAAGCAGCGCCCGAACGAAACACCGTTTTCCGCTGGGACGTATCGCATAGACCCGGGCACGCACATTCTGCTGAGCATGATCAACAGCGTGAGCTCGAAGCAGGCCCAGGTTGGGGATCGCATCTATTTAGAGACGGCATTTCCTGTTTTATCGGCAAATCACATTGTGATACCGCAGGGGAGTTGGGTGACAGGGACCGTTACTGAAGTGAAACCGTCTAGAAGGGGGAGACGGCGCGGTGAAATGCAGGTGCGCTTCGATTCACTCACGCTTCCCAACGGCGTCACACGGAACTTCAATTCCGATCTTGGGTCCGTTGACGCTCGCGACCCATTGAAACATGAGCACGACAAGGTAACCAGTTCAGAGGGTAAGGGCAGCGCTGCCGGAACAGTCGCTGCAACCACGGCTGCCGGAGCAGGAATCGGCACGGGCATCGGCGTGGGAACGGGGAGCGTTGTGCGAGGAGTCGGGATCGGCGCAGGCGCCGGAGCAGCGGCTGGACTGGTCGGCGTGCTGATGACGCATGGGCCTGATGCGGCTCTAAGCAAAGGAGCAACGGTGGAGATGGTACTGGACCGTCCGTTGACGTTCCAAAGCAGCGAGCTTGATTTCAGCAATGTACCGCCTCCTGCGGCTCTGAACGAAGGCGGCTCGCGCACGCCCGAACAGCAGCGCCGCGGTTGGAGACCTGGCCTTCCGTGGTAACACCGGAAGACGATCCGGTACAGATTCCCATCACCGATGTGTTCGATCTGCACACCTTCGCTCCACGCGATGTAAAAGGGGCAGTAGAAGCTTATCTAGAGGAAGCGCGGCGCGCCGGGCTGACTGCGCTGCGAATCATCCATGGACGTGGCATCGGAGTGCAACGCGAGATGGTGCGGTCCGTTCTAAGTAAGACGCCCTACGTGACGCATTTCGCGGATGCTCCCGCAGAAGCAGGGGGCTGGGGCGCAACGGTTGTTACTCTGTCCAGGTCAGAATTGTAACGGCTCGTTCCAATTGGCGCCAAACACGATTTCGTTTAAGGGTTTGCGTTGGCGCTTTGATAGTTCACTCTGACGATATTGTTCCGGCAACTGGTCAGGAGATGCAACATAACCTAACGCGACAGCGGCACCCAGATCGTAGTCATCTGGAATCCCCAATTCGTGCCGCGCGCGCTCGGCATCGAATCCCGCCATACCATGCGCGTGAAGTCCTAATGCGGTAGCTTGCAGAAACAGATTCGCCAATGCCTGCCCGGCATCGTGCAACCCGTAGCGATTTGGTGAACCGTTATGTGAGAACGTCCGCTTGGCAGCCATTATGAGCAGGACCGGTGCCGTTTTGGCCCAGGCTTGATTGAAAGGAGCTAGCAGATTCAACAGTTTTTCGTAAGCGGCGCCGTCTGACTTCCTAGCTACGAGAAATCGCCAGGGCTGCTCGTTATAGGAGGAAGCGGCCCAACGCGCGGCATCAAGAATTGTTTTCAGGTCTTCGTTCGAAACTTCGCGTTCGGAAAACGAACGGGGGCTCCAGCGGTTTCGAATGAGCTCGTGGACGCGGGGTAAGGCATCGGCGACTTTTGCGGGCGAGGTATCAAGATTCTCTGTCGGTCGATCCGTAAGCGCTTCGTTCACAACCAGTAGGATGTTTCCGCGTCCTTGGACGATGCACCTTCTGCCGGCCTATCAGAGGTGTACCCGTATTCATAGCTGTATTTGTACAGCTCGCCTCTGTGCGCGCCGTTGACGACCACCCCTAAGATGTTGTTTTCGGCAAGGGAGGGGATCGCCCGAGTGACCTCGTCGAAAGTAGTGGATCCAATTTTTACGACGAGAACCGTCCCGTCGCACGTGCTCGCAAGCAAACTGGCGTCAGCAGCGAAAAGGAGTGGAGGGCTGTCTAAAATAACCCAGTCGAAATGGTCGCGAACCTGGTCGATCAGATTTTTGCATTCTCTAACGTTCAGTAGTTCCAGGGGATTCGATACGTGCTCTCCAGCGGTCATGACATAGAGATTGAGGCCTTCGACCTTTTGCATGATGTCCTCGAGCGTTGCGGCGCCGAGAAGGTAATCGGTGATCCCCGGGGCAGAGTCGATCTGAAACAATTTGTGAATGTTCGGGTGGTGGAAATCAAAATCCGCAAGCAGGACGCGTTTGCCTGCCAGCTGTGCTTGAGTGATCGCCAGATTCGTGGAGACGAACGACTTTCCGTCGGCGGGGGAAGGACTCGTCATCACTAGCGTGTGGAGTGGCTGCAGCGATTGCAAATGGTTGAGGCGGGTGCGAAGGGCGCGAAATTCCTCCGAGGGAGCCCCCCGCGGCCGCATGGGATTGATGAGGAGAGAATCCGGTGGCGGATCAAAGGGAATCTCGCGAACGCCTTGAATGACCTGGCCGAATCCATTGGCATCAAGATCCCGTGTCTCGCGTGTCTCGACTGGTTCCGCTACCGCCGCAGCGCGCGAGGAGACTTTCAAGGATGAAGCATCCTCGAGCCGTGAGAGTGCTTCAGCCCGTGCTGATCGGGATTTTGGAGGTTCGGGCTCCTCGTGAACCACTTTTCGCAGCGCTTCGTGGATACGGCTCATTTCGTGTTTATGCCTTCCAATAGTAGCGGGCCACAGAGGCCGCCATGATCGCAATTCCCGCGAGTGTCGCCCCAGTCCACCCCAACCACATGAGCCGCTTTCTTCGTCGCACGAATACGTCGTTCTCAAGCAACGGGATGCTTCCGAGAATCGGAAGATTTGTATAGAGGCGCGCGTCTTTAAGATTCTTGAGCGAGGTATTCCGGATCTCACGAATGGTAATCAGAACGATTCCGAACAGGAGGCCGGCGAGTACTCCCACAGGGATGATCAAAATTCGCTTCGGTGCGGTGGGCGTAGTCGGCAACGATGCAGGATTGAGGACTTCCAATGTTTCGCCCTGTTGCTGGCTCTCCATGTCCGTTCCGATCGCCGATTTCTGGCGCTTCGCCTCTGATTCCTGATACTTCTGTTTGGCAAGGTCACGGTCCCGGATCAGCTCGGCGTATTCCTGATCGCCGACGGGCGAACCCCGCACGCGGCTTTGATAGGCCTTGACAGACGCGTTCACCGACTGAAGATCCTTGCTAATCTGCTGAGCTTCAGAGGCATTTGCCTTAAGCTGGGTTTGGAGTGTCTGAACGGCTGCTTGAGCATCCTGGCGTTCACGCGCGAGGGTGGGATTTTCGGGCTGAGTTGCAGGTTTTCCCGCACTCTTGTCCTGCTTCGCAGCGTCGTCGCGCTGGCGTTTGAGCACCGCCAATTGCGCGCGAGCACTTTGCAAGTCCGGATAGTCTTCGGTATACCGATCCTTGAGGTCGGCGATATTCGTTTCGAGCTTCTGAATCTCGCGATCCAACTCGAGCAAGTGCTCGTTGCGAGCCTCGACCTGCGGCGGAACGTCCTTGATGGAAGCGAGCCGGTCTTTCGCGATGCGGAGGTCGGATTCGAGCAGCATGTGCTGTTCGTTATTCCGGCTTGCGGCTTCGTTCAAAGTGGAAAGCCGCTGCTCTAGCGCGTTCATCTGAGAAACATTCATGTCCATCTGTTTGGGAAGATGCCCGGCGTTTCGCTTGCGGAAATCCGTCACCTTCTGATCGAGTGCGTCTAGATCGCGTTTTGCCTGCCCGAACTCATCACTCGAGAACTGGCTTGTGGCCCGCTCGTTTCTCATCCGGTCAGCCTTATGCTCGTTCATAAACCGGGATACCAAGTCGGCACAAACTTTCTGGGCCAAGTACCGGTCCCGATACGAGAACGACACCTCCACAGTGGGTGAATTTTTTCCCGTTAAATTGGCGACTCCGGAAGTCGGCTGAATCTTGATATCGTTGGTCCGCATCCGGTTGACGACATCTTCGAGCGGCTCGCTCTTGAGCTCGCGTTTGTAGAGTCCGTGGGTGTTTATGAGGTCGGTCAGAGTATTGCGGCTCTCGATATTCTCGGCCATCGCATTGATTCGATCCGCGAGTTGCTGGTTGGTAGCGGTTTGAACCAGCGATTCGTTTATCTGTTGCGGAACGAGACGGATCACAGCGTGCGAGACGTAGGTGTTGTCCGTGAAAAATGCAATGGAGGTCGCGACAACGAGACCGGCAAAGGCGGGGGCCAGTACCCATCGAAGATTTCGCCTCAGAACGTCGATATAGTCTTCGAAATCGTATGGGCGGCGTCGTGAGGAGAGCTGTTCCAGCATTTGTCTCGTGGTCTTCCCCTATTCAAGGGACGATTACGTGGTCTCCCGGTTGCAGCTGAATACTCTGATGCATGTGCTTCCCATGTAGTAGTGGGCGAGATTAACGGATATTCGCCTGCGCGTGCGAACCGATAAGCGGCAACGTGATCTTAACGTTGACCAAAAGTGGAGCCGACACTCTTGATTTTACACACTTTTCCGTTTCCTGAACACGCTATAAGAGTGCAGGATCGCCGTATTCCCTCACCCCGGCCGTACAGCCGTCTATTTGCTATCAGCGCGCCGAGGCGTGGCTGGCGCAGGATTCGGAGCTACGGCTTGCGAGGCGCCGGCATCGAATCGCGATATAGGGACCCACACTTCCATGGGAGTTGGCTCGCGATTTGCGATTGCGTAATACGGGATGAACGTCAGAGTGATCGGACGTTTTGCGCGGTTGATCGCAGTCGCGAGAGATTCGTATAGCGGTTCCTCCCCGAGGGATTTTTCGGCTGCGAACCCCGAAGCCTTAATAACGGTTACTCCACCGAGCAAGTCTTTGCGCGGTTCGGCGCTGGATTGCCCGTTCGCGCGGACGAAGATGTCGGCGAGTGGAGCGCCGTTCTGATCCAGTTGTTCCAGGGCGTATACCAGCGGACCGCGCTGCATGCAGAGGTGGCCGTAAAGATCAGCAACGCGGGGGTTGGCGACAGTCGAAATTGGTTGAAGGGCGAGGCTCAGTGAGACGCTGTCGCCTGGACTCCAGTTGCGCGATATCGGGATGAAAGAACCCCGTTTGCTACCGGAAGTAGGAACAGGCTCGCCATTCACTTGCAGATCGGCAGTTGCGGCCCAGGCGGGCCATCGAAGATAAACCGTAAATGTGGAGGGCTTCCCGGGAGTGATACTGAGCTTAATGTCGCCGCTCCAAGGATAGTTAGTGGTTTGAGAAATGTTCAGAGCCGTTCCATCTTCCAGGTGCCAGTTCAATTCAGAATTGTGGTAGAGATTGACGTACACGCCGTCGCGGCTTAGGGCGTAGAAGTAGCCGGGCAAGGCTTCGAGTAAGCGCTCGATGTTGGGGGGACAACACGTGGTGTCGTACCAGGGATTACGAAGCTTTTCACCATTTGAGGCGAGTGGATTCCGGTAGCAGTACAGCGTGGCGGAGAGCGACATGCCGGAATCCGCGCCGTTGTACAGAGCCCGCTCCAGAACATCGGAATAACGCGCATCACCCGTCAGCATGAGCATGCGAAAGTTCCACATTACGTTCGCAATCGCCGCGCACGTCTCCGCGTAGGCTTCGGCGCTGGGCAGTTCATAGGGATCACCGAAGCTTTCATTCGATGCGCGTGAACCAACTCCGCCGGTAATATACATTTTCCTGCTCGTAAGGTCGGTCCAAAGGAGGTCGAGTGTACGTTTGTAGGCGGGATCGCCCGCTTCGGCAAAATAGTCGGTTGCACCAGACGCTGCATAGAGCGCGCGAACGGCATGGCCTTCAAATTCGGTCCGAGAAGTGAACGGCTTGCCGCTGAACATATACCGGACGTCGGAATCCTTCAACTTGAGGCGATCGCGCTCGACACCACTGAACAGGTACCGAGTGAATTCAAGATATTTGGCTTCTCCTGTGGTGCGGTACAACTCGACCAGCGCCATCTCGAGCTCGGGATGACCGGTGATGAACGGGCGCCTTGTCGGGCCGAAATTTTCAACGACGTAATTAGCGAACCGAATGCCAGCATCGAGCAGTGTACGAATACCCGTTGCGCGGTAATAGGCAATACCTGCCTGAAGGAGATGACCCAGACAGTAGTCCTCGTGTGAGCGCGTCAGGTCCGTGAACCGAAGACGCGCCTTGTCTCCTACGAAATAGGTGTCCAGGTAACCAGTCGGGTCCTGAGCGGCAACGATGTCGGAAATTATGGACTGGACCTCGCCCTGGAACTTCTGCTTATCGAAGTCTGGCGTGTCGCTCGAGGCGATCGCCCACGATGCGGCTTCAATCCACTTATAAAGATCCGAGTCGGTGTAGAGCGGGCCTTTTCGAGGAACGTTTTTGCGGCCGGACAGCCTGCGGAAATTATCGATGACGCCGTGCTCTTCGAGCAGCTCGAGCATGGTGGGAAGACTGCGATCCACGGTAACCTTGCGGCGGGCGCCCCAGAATCCATCACCCAACCTGACGGCTGAAACGGGCACGGTATGAAGGCGGGCATTCAGGGAGTGATCGAGGTATATGATCCCTTGATCCCTCCAACCGTTGCCGGGTCCCTGTGCTCCGAGGACCAGCAACGCCATAACCGCACTCGCTGAGGCAAACCCCACCTGCTTCATAAGGTCTTCAAATGAACATAGACGAGCGAGACGGGCAGACCCACCACGTTGAAGTAGCAACCCTCGATGGAGCGCACGAACTTGGACGCGAGCCCTTGAATTGCGTATCCCCCGGCCTTGTCTCTCGGCTCCCCGCTCCGAGTGTACTCCCGAATCTCCTCTTCCGTAAGCTCAGCGAAGGAGACCCTGGTACGGGCCGCATCGATGATGCTTCGGGTACCAGAAACAATACAGATGCCGGTATAGACCCAATGCTCGACACCCGACAAACGGCGCAGCATGCGGACGGCATCTTCATCGCTCGAAGGCTTTCCGAAAACTTCGCCTTGAAGAGAGACTACCGTATCGGCGCCCAGAATAATGTCCTGCGGCGAGGCAACGATGGCGCGGGCCTTGGCTTCAGCAATTCGCCGGACGAAGTCTACAGGGGGTTCGCCGGGCTCTCGGTCTTCCGAAATAGACGCAGGCCGGACAATGTGAGGGATGCCGGCCGCTAGCAACAGCTCGTGGCGGCGCGGCGAGGCTGACGCGAGAATGAGCACTCAAATCAATAATTTAGCGGATCATTGCAAAACGAACCTTCGGTTCTTGCCAAACGAAGGCGGGTTTTTGCGAAACGAACTCCACCGTTTTTGCCAAACGAACTGTGGTTTGGGTTCGTTTTTGCGTTTTGGTGTGTGGGCGCTTTCAGTGGCTTTAGGGCGCTAAGTACGCACGCACCCAAATCCAACTAAAATACTTCGAGAGGTTTGTGATCGGGCAGATTACCGGCTCGTCAACTGACGGTGTTTTCCCGGCTTGTTTTCAGGGCATCACGATCGCAGTCGTGACCGATGCAAACGCTAGCGCACCCGGCGTGTCCCGCCAAGGGTGGGTTCTCGTAATTTTATTTCGTTCCGGGCCTGCCCATAACGCAGGCAATTCCTGCCAGTTTACCGTTGGCTAATAACCCGTATTAGGATATTAGAGTGTGGCCGCCCGCTTCGCGTGGCTTTTGCCGTATCTGGGAGAATCAGCTTAATGTCTCAAGCTCTTCTGAAATGGGAAGATCAACATTTCGATGTTACGCCGTTTCTGAAGGATTCCCAGCGCCATCCGTCGCCCTTTCATGTCACCGCGCTTGGCGCTTTGTACAACATGGATTGCATGAAGATGCTGCCATCCCTCAAAGATGAGGTGGTGGATACCGTCTTTGCCGATCCTCCGTTTAACCTCGGTAAGGAGTACGGAAAAAACACAGATGATAGCCGTCCAGATGAGCATTACATCGAATGGTGCCGGGAATGGCTGGCACAGTGTATCCGGGTGCTTAAGCCCGGTGGCTCGCTTTTCCTGTACAATTTGCCCAAATGGAACGTGCTGCTCGGGGCTTTTCTTCATGAACAGGGACTCGAGTTTCGGCACTGGATAGCAATTGAAATCAGCGCTTGCCTTCCGATTCAAAGCCGACTTCACCCAAGCCATTACAGCTTGCTTTACTACAGCAAGGGTAGGGCAAAGACCTTTTACCGGATCCGCACACCGATTGTGACCTGTCGGCATTGCGGAGGCGAAGTGAAGGACTACGGCGGACATAGGGGCGCAATGAATCCCAAAGGCGTCACGCTTAAGGACGTGTGGACGGACATTCCGCCAGTGCGGCACTGGAAATTCAAGTCGAAGAACCGGCGCGCAAATGCACTGTCAACGAAGATTTTGGACAGGGTTATCGATATGTCCACGGATCCGGGGGACCTCGTATTGGATCCCTTCGGTGGCAGCGGCACGACTTATGTTGTCTGCGAATCGAAACACCGGCATTGGATCGGATCCGAAATTGATTTCGCGCCAGATATTGCTGCGCGGCTGGAGACTGATGAGATTCGCGCGCACAAGAATGGTGATTTTGTCGAGCGCTAGAACGCTATTCAAGCGCCCTTCCTGATGTGCCTTTCGGAATTCGCGGAACTTTCTTGCTCGTCGCGTCATGCTCGATGGCGACTATTTCAAGCACACCCTGTTTGCAAGGGATCGAGCGCCACAGGTCAAGGTAGGGGTCAAGCTCTGCCATGTTGCCAATCCGGTCGGTAAGGTACTTGTAAAGCTCGCGCGAAGGCACAACGAGGATACCGCATGCAAGGACGCCTTTTAGCAAGCCGAGAGCCATTTTATTCAGGGCGCGGTGACTGGAAGAAATGTTGCCCGTTTCCCATTCGAGCGCCACGGGGCCGTAATCGGTATACAGCACGGCATCCAACTTTCCGGGCCTCTTCAAGATGGCGATGTCGAGCGGTTCTTCAAGGTTCCACCCCTGGCGCTTCAATTCCTTCATGAGCCCTAGCTTGATGGGCGTGACGCCGTTGCCTTCACCGCGGCGTTTGCCCAATTCGGGATAGATTGTAAATGTACCGGCCCCACGCGGCCAATCGACCTGGCGGATGGCTTTGTACAGGCTCTTGCGCGTCCGCTTCCACTCTACCGAGGAAGCATACTTTCCACATGAAAGCAGCATTTCTTCCCGAACGATCTTCATTAGGACTTCTTCTTGCGCCGCTGTTGCGGATGTTCTGCGATTTTGGAAAGGAATTCGTAGGGGTTTATCCCTACGGCTTCGGCTATATCGAGAAATTCAACCACGTCCAGGCGTCGCTCTCCGCGCTCAAATTTGGAAACGAACGACTGCGGGCGGGAAAGACGTTTCGCAAGGTCAACCTGGGTAAGCCCGGCTTTCTTGCGGGCGGCTACGAGAAGATGGCGAAATTGATCGTATTGGGTTGTAAAGACGGATTTCGTCACACTCCACCGCTTCTTACCTCACAGCTTCAGTCATTCTTCAACCCGATTCGGGATAATCCCAAAACGGGTTACTAATCCGGGGATTTTGACAGGACTTTGTAGGAACCATTGCTCAGGCCGCTATTGTTCAAATAGCCGGTTGTGGACACATTCAATGCATTGGGCGCAGAGGTGGGGGCGGGATTGGCGGAAGTAGGTTCACCATGACAAACCAGCAGTATAAGCCAATTCCGCCAATGAAAAGAATACAGGATCATCAACTCCGACCGTTCACGTGCGCCCTGAAGCACCTTATATTTGCCAAATGAGCGCGACAGTCAGTTATCTGAGGTCACGACACCTAAAGCATCTAAGTCGGACGCGATTCTCCAAAGCAAAAACCATCCCCAGGCTATGCTGCCAAATAGTAAACCGACCCCGATTGCTAGAAGACCGACGTCCTTCGTGGGTTTTGGGAATTTATCAATGAGAGCGCCCGTGAAAACAATAATGCCGATTGCCAGGGTCGTGGCGTGCTTTACGACCTCACTCAGGAGTTTGAAGTACTCCTTACCGCGTTCCCATGCCTTATCAACATCGAATTCTTCTTGTGACTCCCAGCGCCAGATTGCATTGTGTAAGTAGTAAGGCACAATCGGGACATTTTACGCCATCGATAAGGTACTACCGCGCAAAAAGGATCCGCGTCCCTGTCCGAAGGGTGAAGGAATTATGTTGCGTCGTTCCATATACACGCTCCGGTAAAGCAGCTTGGGCTTGCATCCGAGTTTTTTTGTTCGCGTTCGGAATTCCAAAAGCTACCACTCACAGAACTCCCGTTTTTCGGTCTCCATAGAGAGTCGTCGAATGAGACATAACCGTTTCGAGCAGGAAAACTTCTCGGAAGCTTAGGTGTAACTGGGCCTGGGTTACGAGCTCAACGGCGCTGTTCCATTCGGAGTCGAGGATGAGGCTGTTAGCGACGCAATTGACAATCAATACGGTTCTGGGCGGATAGCCCTTGGCGCTCTTGCTCTTGAGCCGTTCGAGTATCTGGCAGGCTAGATCTGTCGCGAGTTCGTCAGGCGTGTGCAGGCGAGGCTCCGAAGTTATGTCGCCGGTCTTTTTGTTCCGTGAAATCCCCTGCACACCAAACGAAACACCCTGCTCGTGGAGCAGTCGGCGAGCAAGGTAATCGTTTTGATGAACCGATGTCGTGACCTCAACGAAAACCTTTCTCGGGTATATGCCATGTTCCACCAGCACTCCAGAGGATCGGACGATCGCGTCGTACGGCTGCGACCCGCTGAGCCAACGAACTTTGATGCGCCGGCCTTCACAGTAACGTGCCTGAACGTAACGGGCGATCGGAATGAGCTCCTCAATTAGCCTCTTCTCATTCTTTGTAGGGCGGAGTCGAAGCATCGCAATGCCATCGGGTCGGTTCCTTACTTGATCCCATAGTTTATAAACCTTACGGCAGAAATCGAGCCCGTCTAGGAGTTTGCCATCGAATGTCGCGAGGTCCACTTTCGACTCTGTTTTGGCTGTCATCTTCAGTGAATTGTGGCGCGAGTCTCTAAAATAATCCGGCACGGGCACGTCTTTGGTCGCGTTTCAGCTTCGCTGCAATAGCCGCGATACCGTTGTCGGGTGAACGCTGAACAGGCGGGCAGCATCAGCGGCAATCTTCCGGCCCTTAGAAACGAGACGGATGATCTGTTTCTGTTGTGTCAACTTCAGTTTGGGACGGCGCCCCCCAATGCGGCCTCCCGCCGAGCCGAATCCAATCCCGCCTTCGTGCGTTCCCGGAGCATGGTGCTCAAATTCCGCGAAGGCTCCAACCATCTGCATCAGGATGCGGCCCGGCGTCGTCGTGTCGATCGCTTCCGTGAGGCTGCGAATCCTGCTTCGGTATCGTCGAGCGTTCCCATGATCGTGAGCACGTCTCGGAGTGATCGCGACAGCCGGTCCAGTTTCCAGACCACGAGCACATCGCCTTTGCGAAGCTGATCGAGAATCTCGTGAAGCTCGGGCAGTCCCATCTTCCGCGGAAAGCCTTTTCGCGATAGATGCGCTCGCAACCGGTCGCGTTGAGGGTTGCCGCTTGTGCAGCGGTTTCTTGATCGTTAGTCGAGACGCGGGTGTAGCCAATCAGCATTGCGCTAACGTATCGCCAATCATTCCAATAATGCAACACCTTTTCGCAACACGAAAAGGCCCATAAACATTGAGGATAGCAATTCATTGCGCAAACGAACGTTTACGCAATTCAGCTTTGTCGTAGGCGTGCCTTTCACCCAGGTGGCCGGTTCGTTCATCATTTTGTCAAGTTTAGGTTATTGGAGGGCCCTGCAACCCGCATAAACGGGGCAGAGGACTTTCGCCCAAAGAACGGCCCTGAAACCGCGAACGAGCTCGTACTGGCCTAAATGTCTCTCGCCGGGATGAGATGAACTCCCGGATTCGCCGCTTTTCCTTCGGCCAACATCCGCGTCGCAAGGGTTTCCACGTCGGTCATGAGGCTTTTCCGGGTTCGGGTCGGGAGAAGCTTTGTAATCGGAACCAGGATCTTGGTCGCGATGCGTTCTCCCAAACGGAATTCGCGGCGCGGGCCAACCAGGAGTGCGGGTCTGAAGATGATCAGAGGCCGAAGCCCAACTGCTTTTACATCGTCTTCGGTTCGGCCTTTGACCCGGTTGTAAAAGAACATTGAGCTCGAGTTCGCGCCCATCGCGGAAATGAAAGTGAACGATTTTGCGTCGTGCGCTTTTGCGCTTCTCGCAAACGCGACAACAGCGCCCCGATCGACTTTTTCGAAATTCTCTTTGCTCCCGGCTACCTTGATCGTCGTGTCGAGACAACAGAAATACAGGTCGCCGCGAATGGTCGATTCAAGCAACGGCAATTCAGCGAGGTCCGAGACCAGAACCTCTGTCAGTTTTGGATCCGAAATCTCCAACGGCTTTCGAGCGATGGAGATTACTTTCGTTATCGCCGAATCAGCTAAGAGGTGCCAAACCAGACAAGAACCCGTGAGCCCTGTGCTACCGATGATTATTGAAGTCATTAATACAGCCCTTCACCCCAAGGGCATTCCCAACCTGTAGAATCATCACACAGTAACTGCATGCCCAAGATAAAGAAAGTCGTGATCACGGAGTTTGGGGACGAAAGCAAACTCGCAGTCGTTGAAGACGACATCCCAGAACCAGGATCCGGCGAAGTTCAGATTGCGGTCGAATACTCCGTAGTCGCGGGTTCCGATGTCAACATGCGCCGCGGTACGTACCCGTTTCAAAAGAAGCCACCGCTCACGCCCGGTTATAGCGTGGTTGGGAAGGTGCGTCTCAACGGTAAAGGCTGCACCAAATTTCAGGTGGGCGATCGCGTCGCTTGTCTCTCTAAATACGAGGGGCAAGCAGAGGTGGTCAACCTTCCCGAGCGTTTCCTCATACGGGTTCCCGAAGGAGCAGATCCAAAGCTGGCTGTCGCACTGGTGCTGGACTGGGTGACGGCTTACCAGATGCTGCACCGTGCCGCCCACGTCAAGCCCGGCCAGAGGATATTTGTTCATGGTCTTAGTGGCGCGGTTGGCCAAGCGCTGCTAGCTCTCGGCAAAATTCAGGGAGCCGAGGTGTTCGGGACAGCCTCACCGGGGAAACAAGAACAATTGCGACAGCAGGGCGCTGTTCCGTTCGACTATTCGAACAAGAACTGGATCAGCGCGATGAAGGGGGTTGGCGGAGTCGATGCCGTCTTCGATCCACTCGGCTTCGAAAGCTTTGATGAGTCCTATTCGATTCTGAGAAAAGGAGGCATCTTGGTCGGCTACGGGATGAATCTCCGCGGCTTCACGAAGGCTCCTCAGCGTCCCGTCTTGCCGGTGATCCTCAAATTGTTCGCAAAAAACCTGCTCTTCTGGTCCGGAAAACGAACTACGTTTTTCGGTGTGAGGCGCACGTCGAAGGACTTCGCGCCAGACCTGGAGCTGCTCTTCGCTTGGCTCAAATCTGGGAAGATATCCGTTCCCGTAAAGGCTACGTTCAAGCTCGAGCAAGTCCAGGAAGCGCATCGTGAATATGCGATCGGCAAAGGGGTGGGATCGATCATCATTGAGGTGAACCCTTCTCGCTGACCGCATGGCTTTCAAAGCTTTTAATTTCGACCCATTGAATCAAGATCCGCGACGATTTCGGGAGGAAGTTGTAGTGTTGCAGCCCTGAGATTCTCGCGGAGATGTTCGAGGGAAGACGTTCCGGGGATTAGCAGGATATTGGACGAGCGTTGAAGAAGCCACGCAAGCGCGACCTGCATGGGCGTAGCCTTGAGCGAAGCTGCCGCTGACTCGAGCGTTGACGACTGTAATGGAGTAAATCCACCGAGCGGGAAGAACGGCACGTATGCAATGCGTTGGCGAGCCAGGTCATCGATGAAGCTATCGTCGATCCGATGCGCCACGTTGTAGAAGTTCTGCACGCAGACTATCTCAGTAATTGTTTGGGCTTCCGCGAGCTGCTCGGGACTGACGTTGCTTAGACCAAGATGACGAATGAGTCCCTGATCCTTGAGCTCGGCAAGCACAACCAGCGGTTCTTTGATCGATCCCTCCAGTGGCCCCGTTACGCCGCCGACGCGAAGGTTGACGACATCCAAAGTGTCGAGGGCGAGATTCCGGAGATTGTCATGAATGGCATCGATCAGTTCCTGACGCGAAAGAGCGTGGATCCACGACTTGTCTTCGCCACGGCGAGCGCCCACTTTGGTGACGATCACCAAGCCCTCCGGGTAGGGATGAAGCGCCTGTTTGATGATCTGATTAGTCACATGCGGACCATAAAAGTCGCTGGTATCGATGTGGTTCACACCCTCGGCAACTGCCTCTCGCAGAACAGCGATCGCAGCGTCGATATTGCGGGGCGGTCCCCATACCTGTGGGCCGGCAAGTTGCATCGCACCATAGCCCATGCGATTCAAGGTCATCGAGGTACCAGGAAGTGTGAAATCGCCTCCAAGGTGTTTCGAATTCGTCATTGTTTCTCCTCGTGCGTTCGTCAATTTTGGTACGTCGTGCTTACTCGTAATTGGATGAAGAAACCCTCGGAAAGGGAGCGCGAGTTTGGTTCGACTATGGCTTCGGATGGTCGCGGAAGAACGCCCACAGCGTTTGCGTGGCGTCAATATTCTGAGAGGACACGCCCAGCTCACGCCGCAGCACCGCTTCTAGAACGGGCCCCGACTGGTGGGGAGGCCAGCGATGGCCTCCTCCCTGGATTTCGTACCACACGACCTGAGTGCCGGCGCGGCAGGTTTCATAGCTTCGCTTGGTGACTGAAGTGCCATCGTTCACCCGAACGGGCAGAACTGTCGAGACAGACGAACCCCGGCAGCCGTCGAGCTGTTTCCATAAATCCTGGGTTGCGCGGGATCCCTCGACCGCACCGCCTCGGCCCAGATGTTTTCGGCCGCCTTCGTCGCCACCTTCGAAGGGGACCAGAGGATCGCTGAGAGCTTGAATGCCGACGACCGAGATCGGAGCGGCTGGGTGGCAGTTGCTCGCGAGACGGGTAGCGATTGCTCCGATCACCGGGCCAATGGCCGCCAAGGTGTCGGCCATCTCGCAGCCGAGCCGGTTCACGAAGATTCCGCCATTCGAGGGGCCTGTAGCGTAGACGCGACGCCGATCGATGGCCGCACGCCGCCCGATATCCGCGATTACAGCCCGCGCAAAACCGATGTCATCAATACCCATCTGCTCCGACGCTGTGGTCCCACGCCCGTCCGCCCAGCTTCTTTCGACGCCTTCCGGGTAGGCCACCAACAAGTGTTCATGATCGGCGAGATCGCTGAAGCCACTGACTTGCTGCATTTGCTCGGGTGTTTGCGAGCCGCCGTGAAAAACCAAGACGAGGGGCAACGGCTTTCGGCCGTGAATGCCGAGCGGGAGATGTAGGAGATAGCGGCGATCGCGGTTCTGAAAGTTGAGGTGAAGGTTCGTAGTGTTGTCACTGCGTGGTCGTGATAGGCTCACGTCTATGTCAATTTCAACCCGGCCAGCCGCTGAGACGCTCAGGGCTGCTATGGCCAAGACCAACGATCTTTTCAACACTGAGGTTTTCGGCAAGCGAAATTTCGATGCTCTGGATCAGATTTACACAGAGGACGCTCGCATTCTTCCACCTGGAGCGGCGATGATTTCTGGCCGTGAAGCTATCAAGGGATTTTGGTCCAACTTAATTCAATCGGCGAATGCCAGGTCTGCGGCTCTCGAATCTGTAGACGTCATCCCGGCGGGTGATGGGGTTGTCGAGATTGGGCGTGCCACACTGAGCGTCGCTCCCCAGGGACAGGAGCCGACCGATCTCGAAGTCAAATACGTTGTGTATTGGCGGCAGGAAGATGGCCGATGGAAGTGGCACGTTGACATTTGGAATCAAAATTCCTGATTCGGCAGTAGTTAAGAGCGAAGCAGCTTCGAGAGAGTCGAGAGCCATTGCGGCGGCTGGTTCCCTTGGTTACCTGGGAAGGACGGCGATGGTTGATACTGTGTTTGACCTTGCTGTTGCAAGTACTGATGAAGTTGCTGGGCGGCCATCGGATTGATCTGCATGATGCGCTGAAAGGTGGCCTGGTAATCCTGAGGGCGACGCTGTTGCCAATAAAGCGTGGCAAGCTGGCCATAAGCGAAGAGAGCCTGCGGATTCTCAGTGATCGCTTGGCGCAAGTATTGTTCCGCAAGCGCTGGCTGATTGGCTTGAGCGTAGATTTCGCCGGCGGTAGCTAGAATGCGCGCATCGCGCCGGTTGAGCTGCAGGGCGGCTTCTATTTCGGCAATGGCTTCCTGAAGCCGGCCAACCATGAACAAGATTTGCGCGTGCCAGCCGCGGGCTTCCGCCGATTGCGGCTCCTTCTGCGCGGCGGATTCAATCAGAGGCAGAGCCTGCCAAGGCTGATTGCAGCCAACGAGGAACTTCGCGGCTTCGATTCGGTAGATGGCGCTGGCCGGATCGAGCTCGGCGGCCATCAGGTACTCGGCGGCGGCATTGGATTGCTCGCCGGTTTGGCCGAGGAGGGCGGCAAGCGCGAAATGCACCCTGGCGTTAGTCGGTGCGCTACCCGCCAGAGTCCTTAACTCGGCGAGCGCTTCGGCCAGCAGACCGCGCTGTTGGAGAAGCATGGCGCGAAAGAGGTGCATCTCCGTATTGCCGGGCTCGGATTTCAAAAGGCTGTCAAGAAGCTTGAGCGCTTCCTCAGGCCGGCCAGCGGTGGCATAAAGGTTAACGAGATTCTTGCGGAGACCGAGATCATTCGGAGCGAGCGCTGCGAGGGCCTCGCATTCGAGGAGCGCGTCACGTTGCTGCTGGGTCATGCTGAAATGTCGCGAGAGCTCGTAGCGCGCGGGAAGCCATTGAGGATCGAGCCGTAGCGCGTCGCGCCACTTGGCAACAGCCTGGTCGAACAGGGTCAGGGCACCTTCTTCTTCCGCGCGAAGGTGAAGCGCAGTACCCCAGGCGGTCAGCGTGTCGGAATCGGGGGACTTGCGCGCGCAACAACTTTCGATGCGCGCGAGGGCGGTCTTATAATTGCGGCGACCAATGGCGATTTTCGCCTCAAAGAGGTCAATTGCGGCGTTGTCTTGAGCTTGGCCGATAACGCTCGATTGCTGCTGGCCGAGAGTAGCGAGATCATTGCTGATAATCGGGTCCGCGCGCTGAAGATCGCTGACCTGTTGCAGACGCTCGAAGTTGGCGCGGAGACCTTCGAGGCGATCCACGATAGTAAGTGGAGTCTTCAGTTTCAGTCCGGCGTGCAGGCGGGCCATGAAGATATCAAAGTCCGGGCATTCGAAGAAGCGCAGGCGTTTGGGATAGGCGTCGGCGAGATCGGCGAGAGGTTTGGCACGGGTGCTGCCATCGGGGCGATAGCCCCAATAGATGCCGGTAGGGAAACTGTTCAGATCTGCGAGTGCGCCTTTGAGGATGCGCATAATGGAACGGTCATAGCCTGCGTAGCCGAGCACAAGCAGGCCGCATTGCTGGCTGAACTCGCGAAACTTCTTGGCCATTATCGGGTCGAGCTGTTCGAGCTCTTCCACAGTATTTTTCAGGCGCTTGAAAAGGTAGTCTCCATGCAGCTTGATGATCTTGGCGCGTGCGGTGGAAGTGTTAATGGTTTCGACGTCGGATTCCGCGGCGCAGATTACCGGGTTGTAGCGGAGGAAGCGGGTGAGCGCTTCGGCTACCAGATCATCGAAGTTCGTCGTGAAGATCAGATTGAAGTGACCGCTCTGGATGATGTTGGCCAAGTAAACGTAACCCCAGTTCGGGAAGGCGGTTTCGATCTTTGTCTCGACATATTTCTGGCGGGCTCTGGCGTTCGGGTACAGAAATTCGAAAAGATTGGAATATTCCGTGCCTTCGTCCTGGTGCCAAGTCTGACCTTTGAGCCATTCATCAAAGGGTGAGCTGGTTTGGCCCTGTTCGTGGTAAGCGCGAGTGCGCCATTCGGCGACCATTTCGGAGGCGACGGGGACACCGGAAGAGCGGGAGGCTCCCGCACCGAGAAACACGGCGAATTCGCGGGCATCAGCCTGGGTGATGAGTCGCACGACGGCGTCTTCGGGAAGCGAAGGCAAGGTAGCCATGCTATTTGGGAATGATGCTAACAGATTCGCACACGGGGCGAAGGGCAATTCCGCCAAAATGAAATACAAGGAATGGCTTCGGCATGAGATTCAAAGGAGACACGATTGGCTGAGTTGCCCCGACTGGTTCTGTTGAACTGCCAGGAATGCAAGCTGCACAAAAAGACGTCGTTTTGCAACCTACCGCGGCAAGCGTTAGTAGAGCTTGATCGCATCAAACATACGCGCGCATTTGGTCCTGGCGACCGGCTGTTTAACGAGGGAAGGCCAGTGGACGAACTCATGATTGTTTGCCAGGGTTGTGCGACGCTGACTCTCTCTTCATCCAGCGGAAGAGCATTGGTTCTGGGAGTTTCAGACGCTGGGGAGGTGCTGGGCTTAAGTTCCGCAATCTCCGGCCGTCACCACGAGGTGTCAGCGAACGCGGCGGAGAAGACGACGGTTGCGGCCATCAATCGATCTGATTTCCTCAAATTCTTAGAACGTTTCCCGCCGGCCGCCCTGAATGCGGGTGCAGAGCTGAGCCGCAAAGTGAATCGTGCGTATGAGAAGATTCGGCTGGTCGGGGGTGGCCTGTCCGTGCGGCAGCGACTCGCCGCCTGGCTGCTCAGTCTTCAGGAAAACTACTCGAACAAAGAAGACCTTGTCACGGTCGCGTTAACTCACGAGCAAATTGCGCAGATCCTGGGCGTGTCGCGAGAGAGCGTTACCCGGGGGCTATCCGAGTTGAGAAAGCAAGGAATCGTCGAGGTACGCGGAATTCACGTGTACGTCCGCAATCGCGAGCGTCTTCATTCGATAGCGGTCGCATCGCCTGGGGCATCTACCGGGCCTCAGTTGTGATGGCCATCACAGACCTCTGAACACCTTTGGCACTACGCTGTTTGCGATAGTTGTCTTTCTTATCGAGCTGGAGCTGTACCTCTGAATGCTGTGAACACGGAATTGAGATGATCCCGTTTCGCATATCGCGATCCGCGCCTCTCAGATGGCTCGTTGTTCTTATTTTGATGGGCGGCGCTCTGAAGCTTTGGAGTGGCACCGCTGATAAGCAACAGAATCTCAGTACATACCATCAGCCATCCGACCCGTCGCTGTACGTCGGGCCCGAGACATGCAAGACGTGTCACGAACCGGAAGCCGCGAGTTATGGGCGCGGGCCGCACTGGAGAACTGAGACAGGTAAGCACAAAGGTCCGCAGTGGCAAGGGTGTGAGGCTTGCCACGGACCGGGCAAGGCTCATGTGGAATCGGGGGGCGATCCGGCTAAAATCATCCGCTTTACAATCCTGAGCGCAAAGCAAGCGAGCGAGCGATGTATGGCCTGCCACGAAAAAGACGAGACGCATGCGAATTTCATGCGATCGCCACATCTGAGAAATGACGTGGGATGCACGACGTGTCACTCCGTTCACTCGCCAAAAATTCAGCACCAGCTGCTTGCGAACGCACAGCCGGGCCTATGCTACGGCTGCCATCGCAATGTGGAATCGGATTTTGCCAAGCCTCAGCACCATCGAGTCAATGAAGGGTTAATGGCGTGTACGGATTGTCACAATCCGCATGGGGCGTTTCTCCCTCACAATCTCCGCACAAGCTCCTGGCAGGGGCTCGTCTGCACGAAGTGTCATATGGATACGGCCGGGCCGTTTATCTTCGAACACGCTCCCGTTAAGGAACAAGGATGCGTCGCGTGCCATAACCCGCACGGTTCAACAAATCCGCACCTCCTTAGCCGTCCTCAAGTCAATCAGATCTGCCTGGAGTGCCATTCGGCGATCCTGCCCAACACCGTAGCGGTCCCGATGCCCACTTTCCACAATCAGGCAACGCAGTTTTCCTCGTGTGTTTTATGTCATACGGCCATTCACGGGTCGAATACAGACCCGGAATTCCTAAAACGGTAGGTACGAATGCTATGAAACGTATTCGAAAGCTTGCACTGATAGTAGTTTCGATGTTGTTTCCCTGGGCGATTGTGGCGCAAACGGGCTCCAACGCGCAGAGTTCAAATGCGCAAAGCACTAATACGCAGCCGCAAAGCGCGGATCCAAATTCAGCCCAATTCGGCAGCAATCGCACCGCCCCGCCATCCGAGGTTATTCCTCCTACGAACGAGGCGCCAGTTGTTTGGAACGGATACGAAGCGCATGTGGCAGTGGACTTCGGCGGCCGAGCGCTTTCAAGCACGGGGAATGCGGATGTTTATGACACTTTCGTGAACCTGCAACCAGGGGTACGCCTGCTAGACCAATCGCTCGACTTGCATTCTGTAAACCACAACGGATCGTTTTTCGATGACTTCACGGAAACCAGCTTTGGGATAGGAGGGGACCCGAATGAGGCGGTGCACGCTCGTGTTAGTAAACATCGGTGGTACGAATTCGACTTGGGTTGGAGGCGTGACTTGAATTTCTGGGATTACAACCTGCTTGGGAACCCGTACAATCCGCCCACTTCCACGCCTTTTATTCCTGTGAATATCTCGCCAAAACTGCTTGATCTGTCGCGCAGGATGCTGGATCTGGACCTGAGACTGTTTCCCGATTCCAAGGTGCAGTTCGTTCTTGGCTATTCACGCTACGATAACGGCGGCCCGTCGCTTACTGCTGTGCATGTAGGAACCGAGGCGGGGCTGTTTCAGCAATGGCGAGATATTGGCGATTCGTATCACTTCGGTGTGTCCTGGTTACCGGTTGAGCGGACGAGGATCACTTACGACCAGTTTTATACACACGAGAAGAGCGATACAAACAATTTTCTAAATAGCTTCCCATATTTGCTTTCCAATGGAACGCCGGTGACCCTCGGCGTAACGTTCAACACTTCCAATGGAAGTCCATGCAGTACGCCATTCATTGGTCCTTTCGCAAATCCAGCCTGCAATCTTTTTCTCGGCTATTCAAATGTTTCGCCGTACTCAACAGATATTCCCACTGAGCAGCTTGGATTTCAGACAAATTATTTCAGGCGGCTTCACATAACCGGCCGGGGAAGCTACACCGCCGCCCAAACGAATTTGCCAAGAGCGCAGGAGTTGTTTAGCGGAATCGACTCTTTGTTCGGGTATCGCACGAACTCGCAGACGGGTAGCGGGTCGGCGCAAATGATTACCACGAGTGCCGATCTGGGCGTGACATACGAGCTGACCGAAAAACTTTCTATTGACGATCAATTCAGGTGGTACTACTATCGCACTCCGACCGGTACATCGTATCTGCAAGATTATTTATTCGCGCCGACGGCTCTTTCAGCGATCAACACGTTTCCTTCCGCGGCCTGTCCACCCCCTTATGCAGGGCCAGGGTGCCCGCAGCACAACTTTCTATCTCCTGCCGATGTGAGCACGGTGCTCTACGCGAACTATCAAGCACAAAATCAGAAGCGGAATACGTTTGAAGCGCATTACGACTTTTCGTCGAAGCTTACCGGGTATCTCGGTTATCGGTTCGAAAGACAAGATATTGTCTTCGCGTTTTCGGATGCGAATCTGTCGTTATACTACCCGACGCTTGCGCTTCGAGGTGGATGCACCCCGCCCCTGCCGGCGAACGGCGTGTGCGTATCCCCCTTCAATGAAAGTTTCTCGACGCCTGTTCAGATCAACACCCAGGGTGGACTGATCGGTTTCGCGGCTCAGCCGGTGCACGGCCTCCGGCTCAATGCTGACGTCGAGGTCGATTACTCTGACAACGTGTTTACGAATATCATGCCGCGACACATGCAGTGGTATCGCGGCAGGGCTATTTACAATCCCAAGAATTGGATCAACATGAGTGCGAGCCTGAACTTTCGCGAGATCCGGGACCTTGCAGGGGGGCTCGGCAACTTGCAGCACAATCGCGGATTTTCGCTCGCAACCGTGTTTACCCCGTCACCTCGATGGGGGGTCGATGTGAATTACACGTACAATAATTTATCCACGAATCTGAACATATGTTTTGTTGAAACGCCAGCCCCGTCGTTTGCGACCGTTACGCCCCTTTGTACGCCTGCATACCTTCAGGCCGTTTCGTATTACCGCAACGTCGATAATTTTGGCTCCGCGAACCTGATGTTGAAACCCTTTGCGCGAACGGTCTTCACGGCTGGTTATACGATCACGAGCACTACCGGATCGAATCTGCTTCTCAATCCTTACGCACCGCTCGGTCCCGCAGCAATTAATTATTATCTTCCGAGCGCAGCGCTGGCGGTTACTCTTGCCAAGCACCTGACGTTCAAAGCGGGTTGGAATCTTTACGATTACAAGGAAAAATCGCTTTCGGGGCCGATAGCGCCGCGTAATTTCGACGCGAATCTTATTTCGGTTTCCCTGCGGTACGCCATGTGACATTAAAGAATTTGGAAGGAGGCCCTATGAACTGTATGATTCGCAAATTGCGAGATTGGTTGATCCCAGCGAGCTCGGTTTGCCTGCTGGCCGGGGGTATTGTGGTGTTGACATTTCCCGCGGCGTCGGCTGGTGAGGGCGAGGCAACCTTCAAGGCGAAATGCGCCATGTGCCACGCAGCAGATGGAAGCGGCAACACGCCGATGGGCAAGCGATCGAAGATCCGCGATCTGCGCTCGCCCGATGTTCAGAAGCAAACCGACGACGAGCTTGCGGCCATCATCAGCAACGGCAGACCCCCGATGCCCGCCTATAGCAAGACTCTCTCAGCAACAGACATACGGCAGATCGTTGTCTACATCCGAACTATGGCCAACAAAAGCTGAAGCGCTCACGTTCCGGATGATCAAGTGACTCCCGCCGAACCGAACAGCTTGGGTAAAGCAGTAAGTGCTACCCGCCGATCCTATCTCGGCTGGTTGATAGGACTCTGTACGGCGGGAGTTGGCGCGGCTTTGTCCGTGCCACTGATACGCTTCGCGCTTTATCCCTTGCGCGTGACGACGACCGAGGTCAAGTGGTCGGATGCGGGGCCAGTCTCGGACTTTGCATCGATCACCGTTCCAGTACAACGCTCAATAACGGTCGAACAGATCGACGGCTGGCGGAAAACAGTTTCAGAAAAAATTGTTTACGTCGCGAGGGGCGGAACAGGTGAACTGGAAGTGTTATCGGCAGTGTGTCCTCATCTCGGGTGCTCCGTCCAGTGGCGTGATTCGAAACACGAATTTGAATGCCCTTGTCATTCAGCGGTGTTTGCACCTGATGGATCCAAATTGGGAGGCCCATCTCCTCGTTCAATGGATTCGCTTGAAACTCAGATCCAGAACGGACATCTTATGGTCCGCTACCAATACTTCCGCCAGCTAGTGCCGATGAAAGAGGTCATTGGTTGAAGAGAGTGATTCTAAACCGTGAGTAAATTCTCCGAGAAACGCCAGTACGCGCCGGAAACACGCCGAAACCGATTCTTTCGCTGGCTTGACCGGCGGACAGGCTTAGATGCTCTGCTCCGGGAGGCGCTCGATGAGCCGATTCCCGGCGGAGCCCGCTTTGCGTATGTATTTGGATCGGCCCTGTTGTTTATCTTTATCTCTCAAGTGATCACAGGCGTGTTCCTGGCGCTCTATTACGTTCCCTCTGCCGATCACGCCCATACTACCGTCGCCTACATCAGTAAAGCTGTGACAGCCGGTTCCTTCCTGCGGAGCGTGCATGCTTACGGCTCGAGTGCGATGGTCATTCTGTTGCTTCTCCATGTCACGCAGACTTTTCTCTACGGGTCGTATAGAGGGCGGCGTGAATTGCTGTGGCTTTCGGGATGTGTTCTCTTCGGGCTGGTTCTCTGTATGGCGTTTACGGGTTACCTGCTCCCGTGGGATCAGAAAGCGTATTTCGCCACCGCAGTAGGCACTAACATAGCTGGCGAGGTGCCCTTCATTGGGGGGTGGCTTAAGAGCCTGATGCGCGGCGGAGCGGACATGGGAACGCTGACTTTGTCGCGCTTTTTTGTTGGCCACGTTCTTGTGGTTCCCGCTGGGATTTTCGCTGTCGTTGCACTTCACGTTTACCTCTTTAGAAAAGCCGGGGCGGCCGGGCCGATCTCCGAGAATCCGCTTTCGCCTGCCGCACCGTCCGAACCGTTCTATCCGCGACAAGTGATCGTGGACGCCGTTTTTGCGTTGGTTCTAATCGTCGTTCTTGCGTTAATCGCGCACTTCTGCCCGTTCGATCTCGGGCCCAAGGCGAACCCGGCTGATACGCGCTACTTACCTCGCCCGGAGTGGTACTACATTCCCATATTTCAGTGGTTGAAGTATTGGCCTGGATCGCTGTCCTTTGTAGGGGTAGTGGTGATTCCTGGGCTAGTCGCGTTTTTCTTTGCAAGTCTCCCGTTTCTAGATCGCCGCATGGAACGCAGGCCCTGGAAGCGCCCGATTGCCGTCAGTACATATACATTCATTTTCCTTGCGCTCTTCGGTCTAGGCTGGATGAGCTATCGTAGCGATCACAAGGATCCGGGCTATGCAGCGCAGTTGGTTGCTCAGCAGAAAGAGACGGAAGATTTCATGCGTAAACCTTTTGAGCCGGAAGTTTCGCAAGCGTCTGCCGGAGTTGTAACACCCTCCGCAGCCAACCCGCTACTCGCCAAAGGAAGCCAGATCTATCAAGAGCAATCCTGCAGTGGGTGCCATGGTGATGCTGGTGCGGGCACGGCTGCTGGCCCTAAGCTCAGCGGTATAGGGCAGCGGATGTCCGCGGACCAGCTCGCGGCTCTCCTGAAATCGCCTTCGGCCAAGATGACAGCAGGCGGGATGGCGCCGCTGAACCTGTCTCCAGACGCAATGAAAGCCCTCGTCGCGTATCTTGAGAGCTTGTGAAGGCCGCCGGTGCGCGCGCATCGTCCAAGCGCGAGAAAATGAAGCGGGACCTGCAGCATGGCCGAACAGAATATTCTCGAAAACAGTAAACAGGACGAATCGGCTTCCTTCCGAGAAGCTTTGCTGCGAGACTTGAGAGCCCAGGAACAAATGCTTCAGGCGGATGCGTTCGAACGCGATACCGTCCGCATAGGCGCTGAGCAGGAGATATTTCTAGTTGATCGCGCCTATCGCCCTGCGCCAATCGCGTCTCAGGTGCTCGATCAACTCTCAGATGCTACGTTCACAGCGGAGATCGGGAAATTCAATCTCGAAGCAAATCTGCCTCCGCGGATATTTAGCGGCGGATGTCTTCGTTCCCTCCAAGTTGAGTTGGATGAGTTGGTTGAGCGTGTTTCGGCAGCAGCGAAAGCTCACGAGGCCGACGTACTTCTGGCCGGGATACTTCCGTCGATCAGGCTGGCCGATCTTGGACTTGAAAATCTAACCGACAAACCGCGGTACCACGAGTTAAACAGAGCCGTGATGAAGCTTCGCGGGAATAGCTATCACTTGCTGATAAAGGGAGTGGACGAACTTCAATTAATTCACGATAACGTCATGCCAGAGGCTTGTTGCACGAGCTTTCAAGTCCACCTTCAACTCGATCCGCACCGGTTTGCTACTCAATACAATGCGTCACTACTGATCGCTGCGCCAGTTCTTGCTGCTGCGGTCAACTCCCCCATCCTGCTCGGGCGGCGCTTGTGGCAGGAGACGCGAATCGCCCTTTTCCAGCATGCGGTGGATGAACGATCGCATTCACATATTGCACGTCTCCATCCCACGAGGGTGAGCTTCGGCGAACGCTGGGTGAAAGAGTCAGTTCTCGAAATTTACAGGGATCAGGTGGCGAGGTTCCGGACGATTATGACCGGACCCGTTTCAGAAGATTCGCTCGAAGTACTCGGAAGGGGAGGAGTTCCACGCCTGAAGGCTTTGGTCCTGCATAACGGGACGGTTTGGAGATGGAATCGAGCGTGCTTTGGGATTACGGAGGGCCGCCCTCATCTGCGACTCGAGTTCCGGGCTTTGCCCGCGGGCCCTACAGTTCTCGATGAGGTCGCAAATGCAGCATTCTTTCTGGGGCTCATGCGAGCCGTTCCGGAAGAATACGGGAATGTCTCAGCAAAGATGATCTTCGATGACGTGAAGGACAACTTTTTTGCAGCGGCGCGGCACGGCTTAAAAGCCCAGGTGAGCTGGTTGGACGGGAAACATCATGCGATTGACAAGCTGATAACCGAGCAGCTCTTATCGTTAGCGGCTGCAGGTCTTAAAGATGCCTGTATCGATGGCGAGGATATCGATCGGTATCTGGGTGTGATCCGGGAGCGGATTGGAGCCGATCAGACCGGGAGCAGATGGATGCTTTCCGCTGCGGCTTCGGCGCCGTCGAGTACCGGCTCGGAGTACCGCGACCGCCGAATTGTTTCAGCGATGCTCATCCGGCAGAAGTCAGGCCAACCAGTACACTGCTGGAGCCCTCTTGGAGAACAGGAACTCGAAAGCGCAGGCGACCTCCGCGATAAGGTTGCCGAAATCATGTCCACGGATTTGTTCACCATTGGCCCGGACGACCCGATCATGCTGGCTGCGAGCATGATGGAGTGGCGTCACGTCCGGCATCTCCCTGTCGAGGATGCCGGCGAATTCCGCGGGCTTATCTCAACGCGTGAGGTACTTCGGCTGATCTCTAATCCCCATCAGCGCAATTCCGACACACATCCGATTCCTGTAAGGGAGCTTATGATTTCTGAGCCCGTGAGGGTGCGGCCCGACTGCTCGATTATAGACGCCGTACAACTTATGCTCGAAAACGAGCTTGATTGCTTGCCGGTTACGGACGGCAATCAACTGGTCGGCCTAATCACTAGTCGCGATATGCTCCTGGTGCTTTTAGGCTTCTTGAAAGTACAGGCTAAGCAGCGCGCCGGCGTGCATAAACTGAACTCGTGAGAGCGACCAGAAAGACGCTTACCTAGGAGCCGTCGCTAGAGAATATCTGCGAGCGCGTGCTCAGGCGCGTCGATCCGCCTCATCGGGACTAGGCCGAATACGGCATGCAAGCATTTCACTCGTACCGCAGAGCTGTGTAAGGGTCCATTTTGGCGACAGTGGAAGCGGGCAGGAAACACGCTAAAGAACCGGCAAGCACGAAAAGTGCAGCTACCGCTGCGAGCGTAAGCGGATCGGTATGGCAAGGCCCAGAAATGCGGGCCGCAGGCCACGCCATATCATGAGCGCAATCAGTTGCCGAAATATTGTCGTTGCCAGCCTCATCGGAGGCGATTAGCAGATGCGATCGGAGTTCTTCCTCAAAGGACTGCTCTCGTTTCCGTCGTACCCACGGAAGAGTTAAGACGAACCGCCGCAGCCGGAAGATGAGTCATCCCCTCCTGTTCCGCGCATTTTCCTGGATTGAGCACTCGTCCAACTGCCGTAACGAAGTCATCCCAGCCCGACATTCTCGTTGACAACTTGCGCCGACCGGCTGCGGTCAGACTGTAGAGACGCGCACGGCGCCGGGTCTCCGAAATGCCCCATTAGGCAGTAATCAGCTTCTGTACCTCCAGCGCTGGAGTGCCGGATAGAGCGAGCCAGCCTCAATCAGCAGGGCGTCCCGGGAACTCTGCCGGATAGACTGAGCGATTCCATACCCATGACGCTTACCCAACAGCAAAGTCCCTGGCCTATTTACGGCACACGGTAGAACGGATCTGGCAGCAGGAACTTCTTCTCCGCGTGACCGCCCTGTAGATCGGAAGGTTGATCGCCCATGTTGGCGATGATTGTAAAACCCGCTTGCTCGATCTTCTCCCGGAACGGAGTTTTGAATTGCGCAGCAGATGTGAAATGCGCGCCGTTCGGGACCATGTAGAGTTTTGCGTACCCGCGATATCCAGCAGCAATGAGGTTACGCTCAGTCGCGTTTCGCTGGGATTCAGGGCGGCCGGTGATGAAGAACACGGTGACTTTGAGCGCCCGCGCTCGCTGAAACACTTGAAGCGTCGGGACGATAGCTGGATCACGCGCGAGTTGGTCCCAAGCAGCCCAACCACATGGAGCGTCCAAAGCAGGAGCGCAGGGGCCGTTAATGGGACGGCCGAAATCGTCAAGTTTGAGGATCTCCCAATTTGAGAGCGCTGTCTCATCTATATCGAGCACCAGCGCGGCTCGCGGCACCGCTGCTGCCCGGCTCGTCAACCAGCTCGCGGCTTGGCCCGCTACTATCCCTAGGTCGCGCTCATAGGCGCCAGAATCGCGATAGGCAAGCGCGACGATCCTGGCGTCGCCCAAATTGGCGGGCTGAGTTGAGACAGTGACGAAATCTGCCTGAGCCGCTGGGGCTGCGCTGGGAGTCGAAAAAAGTCCTGCGAGCGCAATCAACGCTGCGCTAAAAAGCGGCTGCGTCATAGAATGTGCCCCGTATGAACGCGGTCGACTCATGACTTCACACTTCATTCACTGTATACTCTTTTTCACTATGAAACGACTCAGGTCAACAGCGACGGCGACACTCTGCGCGGCAGCGGCATGCTTTCTATTGATTGACAAGTCTCAGCGTCCGGCGAAGGCACAAGCTGTATCCAGCTTGGACCAGGGAATCGATTATCTGTCAACCGCGCCAACCTTTCCCAAAGTGTTTCTTCGGGACGTAGTGGTCAGCAACACGGACAGCGAGTTAAAAAACACGGACAGGTTTTATAATTCGGAGCCAGGTATAGCGATCGATCCCCGCGATCGGCGGAACCTAGTGATTTCGGCTTTCTCGGGAGCCTGGACTCCATTAGGCAATGGCCGGGAATTTCGACACGCTCCGCTCTTCTATTCGCGAGACGGCGGCCGGTCATGGACGAAAGAGTTTTCCATTTCCGCACCACCGGGCATACCGAAAGGAGTCCTCAGCGAATCGCCCTGTGACGAGACGTTCGACTATGGGCGCAACGGCGTGCTGTACGGCACGTTTCTGTTGAATGGAAACGGCGAGGAAGGTGCAAGCTGCAGCGAGGCCGAGACGCCAGATGGAACGGGCAACTCCAACGCTGTATTCGGCGAAGTTGTGACCGGCGCAACGGCTAATCCGGCAAACGAGCAAGCTTGGCAATGGCTGGTGGAGAAGGGTAAAACGCAGTCCACGAACCGCTACTCACCCGATCAGCCATGGATTATTGTTAACAGGGATCCCGACCGCCGACGGCGAGAGAACGTCTACGTCGCTTATCAGGCGGCTTCGATGCAGGTCGCCGTTGCGCAGGCGAAGATTCCACCTGATTTCAAGCTCGATGTTTCGACCGGTCCGGCAACTTCTTTCGGAGGGAATCCGGGCCATCGTATCGCGGCTAATCGTCGATCTGGTGCCGTTTACAGCCTCTGGGAAACCGCCGCTTCCATTGAGTGCTCCTCGGGCTCGGCGGTGAGCTATATGCTGAATCGATCTACCGATGGCGGCAGGACATGGGAGCTCAACGATAGCCCCGAAGGGATCCCCGTGGCGCAGGTCTGTAGTCATCAGAATATCTATACCTATAGCTTCGGCGAATTGGAGCCGGGCACTATTTTGGGCGGGGTGAACCCCCTTCGCGGAGGCGTTGACGCGCTGGCCGTGGATTCGAAGACAGGAGACGTATATGTCGTGTATGGCGAGTTCGATAATGCGGCAGGAAGAGACCGGATAAGCATTGTGCGCCTGACCGATAACGGGAATGGATGGGTGAGGGCCGAGCCGTCCCATTATGTAAGCGGTCGGGAACATCAATCCGCACTCCCCGCCGTCGCCGTCACAGAGGATGAAAACGGCTCGGTCGGGGTTCTCTATGACACAGCAGACAGCTTGGACGAAGAGACCTCGCTTCCTTATTTTTCAGTTCACTTCGCGGTAAGCGCCGATCACGGCGTGCACTTTCGCAAGATCCTGCTGCAGAAATTCCTGTTTCCTGAAAATGCGCCGCGTGGAGGCAGTGGTCCGCGACCCCTTGGGGACTATCAACAGCTAAAGACCATTGGAAAGACGTTCTACGGGGTCTTCTCAGGAGATGGCCAACGATTCGGGCGGCCGTTTCACAAAATCGACCCGATCTTTTTCAAGACGGAGCCACGTTAGAGCCTCTCGCACGAGCAAGCGGCGACAGGGAGGACTTAGAAGGTGTAGGAGGCGGTGTGATGCCTTTAGTCGAAGAGGATTACACTTGCTTTCGGTACTGATTTGGCCGTAACGACAACATGCGCCGCGCACATGAGTACGGGGACTAGGAAACTGCGACACAGGATGCGACACATTCTTCGATTCTAGTGTTATGGTGCTCTGGGGCGGAACATGAGATCAAACCAGGGCTGCCAAGTCTTACCGCCGTCATTTGATCTCACAGCGGTCTCGCGAACGCCTCCGTTCACAGGCTTCCACTCGCCACGAACGTGCCTGTCTATACTGGCCACCGGGTGATCCACACCACTCAAGATCATTTCGCCATTCTGCAATTCACCTTCGATAACGAGCAATTGGCCGCGATTAGTCACCCAACTCTGGTGCCAAGTTTTTCTAGATGCGTCGTAAATGCTAAAACTTTGGCCTTTAGACCCATCAATGCCTTCGTACTGTTCCCATAAGACACAGCCGTCGAGAATGCGATCCACTCGAGCGTGCGCGACCTTGACCGAGGGTTTGCCAACTTCATACGCGTCCCAATCACCAACCCAGAAATCAAATTGCCGGTATTCGGGCGCTACACACGAAGGTGAGTTCGATGACTGTGGATAAGCGGCGGAGCCAGTCGTCAGGCCTTTTCCGATAACGAGGAAAGTGATGCAGACGACTCCGCTTGTCGATCGCAGAGTGCTTGAACTCATTGAGGTCCGATGCGGCCGAATACCGAGCGGTGCTGAAGTTGCGTGCTGGCGCTTTCGGAAACGACGGCGCTCTGTGAATTTAGGCTTGCCTGTGCGGAAGCTGCATCGATCTCGTCATCATGGTCATGGTCTCGCGGGATCGCCAAGAAGGCGGGACTATCGCCAGTGTTTTGATCACTCGCGCCGCCGGTGATCTCCCCACGATTGTTGATGTCATTTGCGTACACCAGATGCAACGCCGTGCCGTGTGCGAGGAGCGTGTTCAGATCTGTCATCGCGCCCTTTTCCCAAAGGAAAGCGCGGCAATTGGCGAAACCTGCCTGGCATGACTCGCCTACGATTTGGCCTCGCTCGTTAATGCCCAAGGCCTCACTCACAGCATCTCCGGCGAGGGCACCGAGGTCGCGAATACCGTGATCTCTCGTCCAGAGAAAAGCATGGAAGTTCGGTGCGCCGCTCTGATCGCCGGGCAGGTCGGAGAAACCGACGATTTCACCTCGATTGTTGATAGCTGCGGGAGTGTTCCACGCCACACCTCCGAGACTGCCAAGATTAGTAACGCTGCCGTTTTCCCAGAGCAGGGCATGAGCAGCACTAAATGCCCCGACAGCAGTGCCGCATACGCCCGAGATGCCGACCACCTGGCCCTTGTCATTGATTGCGGTGGCAGCTCCGTCGGGATCGCCGGGAAACGGAGGGAGTTGTTGGATCTGGCCTTTTTTAGGGCCCCATATGACAGCTTCAAACTGGAGGACTTGAGGAGCTACGCAGGTCGGATCGTGCACGCTATTCTCCGCCCATCCGACCACCTGGCCCAGATTGTTGACCCCGGCGGCATAACCGTTATTGCCCCCGAGCGTAGGAAGTGCCGTCATATCGCCCCATTGCCACTTAAATCCGAGACACGTGTGGTGAGTGACGCTGGGGAAGAAGGCTGAACAACTCCAGTTCTCTCGCAATGGATCCATAGCAGCGGTTTCAGCTATGCCGGCGATGACTCCCTTATCGTTATTGAGCGGCCATTCGACACCGCTGTTTGGCCCTCCGAGCGTGCCCAGATCAAATTTCAGGCCGTACAGCCAGACCGTAGCGTGTTGAACGGTGTTTCCCGCTAAATTGGAAAACCCGGTCACCAGCCCGTGATTATTGATGCCGGTTCCCCCGCTGGCAGCTCCCCCCAGCGTGCCGAGATTAAAGGCGCGGTAAAGGACCTTCCCGTGACTTTCGTCTTGATCTTGTGACGCGAGGCGATACGGAATCGCCATCGCAGCAAGTAAGGTCAACGTGCTCATCAGTGTCAATATCTTGGATTTCATGTTGTAACGATAGATCCGCTGCGCGAATAAGATTGGACGTTTGCGGACCCGGCTCTCGTGAAGACTGGAAATTTTCGGACCTGGCTTCTGAAACTACTCGCCAGCGATCGGTGTTTCCTCTAAAGCTCGATGACTGCGATGTCCGAAAACGTCCAATGAGCGCCGGGGTGGATGGATTATCATCAGTTCGCGCAAGATATGAAGCTGGATTGGCGCGTGTGTTCACGGGCGAGACTTTCGCGTGACGCTAGGTTCGATGGCAAGTTTTTCATTGGCGTCCTGACGAGCGGTGTTTACTGCCGGCCAATCTGTCCTGCGCCGACGGCGAAGGAGGAAAATGTCCGGTACTTCACCAGTGCTGCTGCTGCGGCAGAAGCGGGCTTTCGCCCGTGCCTACGCTGCCGACCCGAATGTTCTCCGGGAACGCCGGCTTGGCTGGGAGCTTCGAATACAGTTTCGCGAGCTTTGCGGCTGATTGGCGAGAGCGGCCTAGAGGATGGCGGGGTGGAAGCTCTTGCAGACCACCTCGGAGTGGGATCACGTCATCTTCGGCGACTTTTTCTTCGGTATCTCGGGGCAACTCCCAGTGCCGTCGCTCAAACACGCCGTCTTCACTTTGCGAAAAAGCTCATCGATGAGACGAGTTTACCGATGGGCCAAGTTGCCTTGGCGGCTGGCTTCGGTTGTGTGCGGCGATTCAACGACGACATCAGGAAAGTGTATCGGCGAACGCCAACGCAGATCCGGCGACTTGCACGGCAGAGTGGTGTCGAGCCAGAAAATCAGTACCAGTTCCGTCTTCATTTTCGTCCTCCGTACAGCTGGAAGGGTATGTTGGCCTTTCTTGCCGCTCGCGCGACACCCGGAGTTGAAGCGGTGGAGCTCGGGAGGTATCGGCGTTCGATTTCGTTGAACGGCAGTGGCGGCTATTTCGAGGTCTCATTGGAGCCAGAGAAATACTCGCTGGCCGTACACGTTCAGTTTGGCGATCCGCATTCGCTCTTTTTCATCGTTGAGCGAATACGCGCGATGTTTGATCTGAGTGCGGATTGGACGGACATCGCGCGGAGCTTAAAGAGCAACGCGGTCTTGGCCAGGCAACTCGAGGCCGATCCAGGCCTGAGAGTGCCAGGCTGTTGGGATGGTTTCGAGCTCGCGATACGAGCGATTCTCGGCCAACAAGTCAGCGTCAAGGGCGCCACAACTCTCGCGGGCAGGATTGCGAGAATTTTCGGACGGCCGTTCTTAGCAGCGACTAATCTGACTCACCTCTTCCCTTCACCTGCGGTCCTTGCCAACGCCAAGCTTGCGAGCATCGGTCTGCCGAGGGCGCGAGCCGAGACCATTCGAGCCCTTTCACGCGCGGTTTGCGACGGGCAGATCAGCTTCGAACGAATAACGGACACCGAAACTTTTTTGTCGCAGCTTTGTGAGATTCCAGGGATTGGAAAGTGGACAGCTCAATACGTTGCAATGCGAGCGCTTGGCGAACCCGATGCGTTCCCGTCCGGTGACATCGGTCTGCTGCGCGCGCTCAATCTGTCGAACTCTCGCGAGCTGGAGCAACGCGCCGAAGCTTGGCGGCCGTGGCGGGCTTATGCAGCCATGTACCTATGGGAAATCGCGACCAAGAACGCTGGTACGAAGACAGGTTGAGTTGGGATTCGCATCGAAATGTCATCCTATACTGGTGAAGAAGTCCCTTCACGTAGCTCCTCGTGTTTGCGCAGGAACTGAACGAAGTCAACGTGCTGTCCTTGCGAACGATGCCGGAAAAATTTAGCTTGCCGTCCTGTGAATTGGCCGTAGCAGAAGATGTCGCCGCGGCGGCGCAACCGTTCCTCGGTATACGGGGGGCGCGCGTTCATAACCTGAAGAACATCGATGTCGATATTCCTCACAACCAATTGACGGTGGTGACGGGTGTGTCGGGTTCGGGCAAATCGTCGCTTGTCTTCGACACAATCTATGCAGAGGGGCAAAGGCGCTACGTCGAGTCTCTGTCGGCATATGCTCGCCAGTTTCTCGAGCGCATGGAAAAGCCCGATGTAGATGAAATTCTGGGAATCGCGCCGCCTATTGCCATTCGCCAAAAGAACCAAACACGGAATCCGCGCTCAACAGTCGCGACCGCTACTGAGCTGTACGACTTTATACGCCTGCTTTTTGCGCGCGCTGGCCGGACGTATTGCCCGAACGATGGGAGCCGGATTCAACGCGATTCGGTGGATCAAGTTGCGGCTGCGATGCTCGCGCAGCCTCCAGGCTCACGCTGGTACGCGCTTTTTCCTGTTATCGCAAAGCCTAAAGAAGGCGTGGACGGTCCCGGCGATGCGTCGCAGGCTACATCTTTGCGCGACCATTTGTTCGAGCTTAGGCGTAAAGGGTTCAATCGGCTCTTTCAAAACGAGCAGACCTTTGAGTTTTCCACGCCCGAATCGCTGCTCGATATCGACTTCAGCAAGCCGGTGTATGTGCTTGCCGATCGCATTGTCATCCAACCGGATTCGCATCAACGGCTGGTTGATAGTGTAGAGATCTGCTATCGGCAAGCCGGTGAAGTTTTTTTTTATCAAGCGGGCGTAGCCGACCCGCAAAGTCTCCACTTCAGCGAGAGATTCGCTTGCAAGATATGCCGCTTGGTAGCGACGCCCCCCGAGCCAACACTTTTCAGCTTCAATAGCCCAATCGGCGCCTGTCCTGTATGCCAGGGATTTGGCAACACGATTGATTACGATCTGGATCTCGTTATTCCCGATCCGATGCTATCGCTCCAAGCGGGCGCTGTGGACCCTTGGACAAAACCGCAATACGACTGGTATTACGACGAAGAGTTCAAGCCGAAGTCTCGCGGCAAGGTGAGACTGAACGTTCCGTACGCAGATCTAGGGAGTGAAGAAAAAGAATTTGTGCGCACGCACATTTACCGCTTTTTCCGGGAGGTAGAGAAAAAGAAATACAAGGTGCATGTTCGCGTGTTCATGAGCCGCTATCGGGCTTACACGGAGTGCTCGGCCTGTCGCGGCGCACGCTTACGGCCGGAAGCTTTATGGGTACGGCTGGATGATTGCAATGTCGCAGAGGTTTTGCGGATGAATATATCGCGAGCGCGAGTGTTCTTCGACAGTCTCGAGTTGAGCCCGGAAGAATCGGAGATTGCTGAACGTGTGCTGGAAGAGATACGTCAGAGATGCAGATTTTTGAACGATGTTGGTCTTGAATACCTCACGCTTGACCGCCTCTCCTCAACACTTTCAGGCGGTGAGGCGCAGCGTATCCAGCTTGCCACCTGTCTGGGATCGAGGTTAGTCGGGGCGACGTATGTACTCGATGAGCCGTCGATCGGTCTTCACAACCGTGACACTGCGCGGCTGATTCATATTTTGAAAGATCTGCGGGAACTCGGGAACACCATTATCGTGGTCGAGCACGACCCCGAGATCATGAGGGAATCGGATTATATTCTCGATCTCGGCCCAGGCGCGGGCGAGAACGGCGGTCGCGTGATCTTCGCCGGAACTTATCGTCAATTGCTGCTTCCGCCTTCATCGAAAGAAGTATCTCACCGGGAGGCCGCGCAATCTTTGACGGGTCGTTATCTTCGTGGTGAGCTTGCGGTCTCCCGCTCTCTGGAGCGCCGGAAAATCAATTCGCGGCGAATGCTCCGCTTCCTCGGTGCACGGGCACACAACCTCAAGAGCATCGACGTTGACATTCCGCTGGGCGTGTTGGTTGCAGTGACGGGCGTGTCGGGATCGGGCAAGTCGAGCCTTGTGCACGACGTGATCTATCGCGCGCTCGAATTGCAGGTGAATCGGGAACGGCAGAGCCCGGGGGATGAGGGCAGCGATGGCACGGCGCGGAAGCTTCCATTGAAGCGAGTAGAGCGAGCGGAGCTGCTCACGAGTGTTGTCATGGTCGACCAATCGCCGATCGGAAGGACACCCCGATCGAATCCCGTCACCTATATCAAGGCGTTCGATATCATTCGTGAGCTGTTTGCCTCGACACCAGACGCGCAAAGGCGAGGGTATACTGCCGGGCATTTCTCGTTCAATATTCCCGGAGGGCGTTGCGAAACCTGCCAGGGGGACGGCACCGTAACCGTTGAAATGCAGTTCCTCGCCGATGTGGAACTGGTTTGCGAAGAGTGCAAGGGAACGCGGTATAAATCGAGCGTTCTCGAAATCCAGTACAAGGGACTTAATATTCACGAGGTTCTTCAGTTGACCGTGCGTGAAGCACTTTCTTTCTTTTCCGGAACGCCTCGGTTAGCATCTCGCCTGAAGGTGCTGCAAGATGTTGGTCTGGGATATCTCAGGCTGGGACAATCGGCCACCACTCTAAGCGGGGGCGAGGCGCAACGCGTGAAGCTGGCGGCGCACTTGGCGCAGTCTACCTGTGAAGGCACCTTGTTTCTATTCGATGAACCGACGACCGGGCTCCATTTCGACGACATAGCCAAGCTGCTGCAATCCTTCGAGCGCCTGATTCGGAACGGCGGAAGCATCCTACTCATCGAACACAACCTGGATCTGATTCAAGCGGCCGATTGGATTATCGATCTCGGTCCTGAGGGCGGTGAGGCGGGAGGATACATCGTTGCGGAGGGTACGCCCGAGGCAGTCGCCAACGTCCCTGAGTCCTACACCGGCAAGTACCTGAAGCAAGTTCTGACGCGAAGAGCCATCGCATAGATGAGCTCGCTTCGCACGCTGCCGTCTGTTGATCAGGTGTTGCGCAAACTGAAGCATCTCGATGCGGTGCCGCAGAGCTTGCTTACGAATGAAGTTCGCGCCGTGATCTCGGAACGGAGGGAAGCCCTGCGATCTGGCGTCGAGGCGAGCGAAATTCCAGTTGAGCAAGAGGTCGAGGATCGCGTTCGCATGCTGGTGGCGCCGTCACTACGAGCGGTGATTAATGCTTCTGGTGTGATCCTGCACACGAATTTAGGGCGCGCTCCATTGGCGCATTTCGAGCCCCTCTCCCGGTATTCGAACCTCGAGTACGATCTGGAGACCGGACGCAGGGGCAAGCGTGACGTCCATACAGCGCGACTACTCGAAGCGTTGCTGGAACGGTCGGCGATTGTCGTGAACAATAACGCTGCGGCGGTGTACCTGGTTCTGAACGAGCTGGCAGCGGGGCATGAGGTAATTGTGTCTCGCGGTGAGTTGATCGAGATCGGGGATGGCTTCAGGATTCCCGAGATTATGGCGCGATCCGGTGCACTGCTGCGAGAAGTTGGAACCACGAATCGTACGCGGATTGAAGACTACGAGAATGCGATAAACGAAAAAACGCGCTTGATCCTGCGGGTTCATCGTTCCAATTTTCACGTCACAGGCTTCACTGGGCGTCCTGAATTAAAGGCGCTCGCGGAACTGGCCGCTGCAAAGAGCATTCCCTTATATGAAGACCTGGGGAGCGGTTGTGTGGTGGATTTGCGTGAACACGGAATAGAGGAGCCGGTTGTCCGCGACAGCTTGGAGGCCGGAGTTAGCCTCGTCTCCGTTAGCTGCGACAAACTGCTTGGCGGACCTCAGAGCGGAATCATCGCGGGGGAGACGGGCTTGGTTCAACGGATCCGGCGCAATCCAATGTACAGGGCGTTTCGCGTAGATAAATTAATCATTGAAGCGCTCGAGAATACGCTGAGAAACCTGATTACGGAAAACTGGAAAGCCGTTCCGACGCTCCGAATGATTTTTGCCAAGCCCCACCAGATACGCGCGCGAGCCGAGCGAGTCTTGGCACGGGTCCGAGAAGTGGACGGCACTGTGCGAGAGAGTGAATCGGCAATCGGCGGAGGCTCGACGCCGGATCAAACGCTGCCGACATGGGTCATTGAGCTGAACGTGCAGGATGCGGTATTGTTTGAACGCTCTCTGCGGCTTGGCGGCGTGCCGGTGATTGCCAGAATCGAGAAGGACAGGATTATTCTCGATATGCGAACGGTGGCCGACGAAGAAGAAGAGTCGCTCGTGTCGGCGTTATCCGCTGCTGCAAACTCAGCTACGAGCCAAATCGCCACACAATCTGGCCGGCAACGATTGTAGCTATGGGGCCTCCCCGGAATTTATGTCCGTGAAAGGGCGTGTTCCGGCTCTTGGAGGGCGAACCGTTCACGTCATAAGTCCAGTTATGGTCCAGACCAAAGATTGTGAGATCCGCAGGCGCTCCGGGCCGCAGGGTTCCACGACCAAGGGAAAGAATGCGCGCCGGGTTTTGGCTGAACAGTTCTACTAAGCGGGACAGACTGATTTTGCCCGTGTGATACAGCCGTTCCAGCGCCAGCCCGAGGGCTGTTTCCAGCCCGATAATGCCGAAGGGACAGCGTTCGAACTCCTGCATTTTCTCGTCTCCAGGGTGGGGCGCGTGATCCGTCGCGATGGCGTCAATAGTGCCGTTTGCAATCCCTTGTACGATCGCTCCCACGTCGTGTCGCTCGCGTAATGGCGGTTTCATCTTGTAGCTGCTGTCATAAGGCCGCATCTCGCAGTCGGCAACTGTAAAGTGATGCGGAGTCACTTCGCAAGTCACAGCCAAACCGCGCTGCTTAGCGAAAGCGACCATCTCGACCGAATACTTTGATGAGATATGGGCGACGTGATATCTGGCGCCGGTGACTTCCGCGAGAATGAGATCGCGCGCAACCATTATGTCTTCCGAACTTCGTGGAATACCGCGTAGCCCGAGGCGTGTGGATTCCAAACCTTCGTGCATGTCGCCTCCAGCACTCAGGTGAAGATCCTCGCAGTGCTCGATTAATGGGAGATCGAGAGCTTGCGCAAATTCCATGGCCCGCCGTACTACGCGGGCATTCATTACGGGCTTACCGTCGTCGGAAATTGCGACAATTCCCGCCTGTTTCATGGAAGCAATGGCGGAGAGTTCCTCGCCGGCGCTATTTTTTGTGATCGCGCCAATGGGAAAAACGTTCACAACTGCGAACTGGCGGGCACGCCCAACGATGTAACTGGTAACGGTGGGCTTGTCGTTTACCGGGTCCGTATTCGGCATGCAACAGATGGAGGTGAAACCGCCGGCTGCTGCGGCGCGCGAGCCCGTCTCGATGGTCTCCGAGTGTTCAAATCCAGGCTCCCTAAGGTGCACGTGCATATCGATGAAACCTGGAGCTACGATTAGGCGCGACGCGTCGAACTCGTCGGCACCCGAAGAGGAAATACCTTCTGCGATCTGCCGAATAATGCCGTGTTCGATTCCCAAATCGCAGATGCGATCTAAATTCTGGGAGGGGTCGATAATCCGGCCGTTCTTAATGACGAGCTTGTTCATGCGGCAAGAACTCTTTCAAGGACGGCCATCCGAATCGCAATGCCATTTTCGACTTGATTCAGGATCACGGAGCGCTGGGAATCGGCTACTTCGGAAGAAATCTCACGGCCGCGATTGATCGGTCCGGGGTGCATAACGATCAAGTTGGGTTTCGCAAGCTCAATATGTTCCGGACGCAGGCCGAAGAACTGAAAGTATTCATTGGTAGGAAAGGCCGGTTCATGCTGGCGCTCCAATTGAACTCTCAGCATCATGATCACGTCGACATCACGGATAGCGTTCAGCATGTCGGTGGTCAGCTCGATCCCCGGTGCAAGGCGGCCCATTTCAGGAGGAAGCAGGGAAGCGGGGCCGCATAGAACAATTTGTACACCGAACTTTGAAAGCAAAAAGATGTTTGATCGGGCTACGCGGCTATGAGCGATATCCCCGATAATTGCGACGCGCAGGCCTTCGAGCGCCCCCCGGCGATCAAGGATCGTGAGCGCATCCAGCAATGCTTGTGTCGGATGCTCGTGCGTACCATCCCCTGCGTTGACGATTGGAATCGGTAAGTAACGAGACAGGAAATGCGGCGCGCCCGAGGCAGAATGGCGCATTACGATCGCGTCGGGACGCATAGCAGCGAGCGTATTGAGCGTGTCGACCAGAGACTCGCCCTTCGATATACTCGATCCCGAAGCAGTGATGGAGATGATATCGGCGCCGAGCCGTTTGGCGGCGATCTCGAAACTGGTTCGGGTACGAGTGGACGCCTCAAAAAATAGATTGACGACGGTCCTGCCGCGCAGGGCATCGAGGCGCTTAAAATTTTGACCCGCAGCGGGCTGAAAATCTTTAGAACGCGCCAGAATAGCTTCGATCTCGGGGCGCGTGAGCGATTCGATATCGAGCAAGCCTCGCCGCATGCTGGCTGCTATTTCACTTCGTTCCGGACCGGATCACTGACTTTCTCCACCAGCAATACCTTTTCCTGGCCATCCACTTCTTGAAATTTGACCTCAATGATCTCGTTCGCACTGGTTTGCACCATGCGCCCGACATAACGCGCCTCGATCGGCAGCTCGCGATGGCCCCGATCAATGAGCACCAGCAGCTGAACACGGGCCGGCCGTCCGTGATCGAATAGAGCGTCAAGAGCGGAGCGAACTGTCCGGCCGGTGTACAAGACGTCATCCATCAGAACGATGTCTTTGCCAATGACGGGATAGCCGATCTGATTCGCGTGAAGCACAGGGCGTTCGCCGACCGTGGAAAGGTCGTCACGGTACAAATTGATATCGAGAATGCCTACCGGAATAACACGATGTTCGAGGCTCTCAATTTTAGCAGCGAGACGTTGGGCCATAGGCACGCCGCGGCGCTTAATGCCCACAAACGCAAGCTGATCGAGATCCGTAGTTTTCTCCAGCACTTCATGGGCAAGCCGGACCAGCGTACGGTCAATCTCGGACGCACTCATGAGCTGCTTCTTCTCGCGGATTGCGAACATGGATTGAGGCTGAACTGGCGCCGTCACGCCAGAGTATCACGCGGGCCGCTCGAGCACACACAGCTCCGAGGTCTGGGATTCCTCTCAGTCCTTGAGACGTCCACGGATGCGGCGCGCAAGTTTTTCAATCTCTTCTGTTTTTTTCACAGACGAAACGGGAACTACATAGTTTCCCGCTTTGCGCAGTTCATCGCGGAGTTGCTCGGCGACTGCTATCAGTTCGTTTGCATCTTTCAGCGCTTGGTCGTGATCCTGCTTGGCAATTGCGTCAGTTTGTGACTTGCCGTTGGGAAGTTTGCGATCCTGCTCCGGCTTTTCCGGATTGGGAAAGGTATGCCGCGGATTGGGCGATGGTTCCTGGGCGTCTTGACTATCTTGGCCCCTAGCGGACGACGGACTAGCGCACAAGCATTGCGATATGGCCAATGAAGCCAACAGCACCCGGCGAGAGCACGTAAGTGTGACTTTATGCCCGGCATGCGCCCTAAAGAAGAAGCTCATACGGTTGCTATCATAAGCCACTTATGAATAGGCAACGAGCCTACCGGAGTCAGGTGGCATGGAGATAGGCGTTGGCCTAATCGGCCTCGGCAGCGTGGGCTCGGGGACGCTCGAAGTTCTGAGCGGTAACTCGAAATCGATTGAGGAGAAGCTAGGGTTTCCGCTGCCGGTGAAAGCGGTCTGCAGCCGCAGCGTCCACGAGAAAGTGCTTCCAGCGTTCGCCGAACGCGCACAGCGAACAACCGACTGGCGCGAGGTTGTTTCGAATCCCGAGGTCGGCATCGTCGCGGAACTGATTGGCGGGATCGGAACTGCGAGCCATATCATCGAGGACGCTTTGCGTGCCCGCAAATCAGTCGTGACGGCGAACAAGGAACTGATTGCGCAGCGAGGAGCCGAGTTGTGGAATCTCGCCGATCAGAACGGCGTGAACCTGGCGATGGAAGCCAGCGTTGCCGGTGGCATTCCGATTCATACCGTCTTGCGAGAAGGAATCGCGGGAGATCGCATAATCGAGCTGTATGGAATTCTTAATGGCACTAGCAACTTCGTTCTGACAGAGATAGAGAAGAGCAGGGCCGGGTTCGATTCCGTGCTTGCCGAGGCCCAGAAGCTCGGGTACGCGGAAGCCGATTCTTCGGCGGATGTGGACGGCCTTGACGCGCGTTCGAAGCTGGCAATACTCGCCGCGCTGGCTTTCGGTGAAAAGCTGACGCCAGCGGATATTTTTACAGAAGGCATCCGGCGGTTGATGCCAATCGATTTTGACTATGCTCATCAGCTGAAACATACGATTCGGCTCCTGTGCCTGGCGCGTCGAACGAAGGAAGGTCTGTTGCTCTCCGTTCGCCCCAGCTTGATCCCGCAGTCAGCGATTCTTGCTCAAGTGAAAGGTGCCTACAACGCGATCTGGATACGAGGGGCATACGGAGAAGATACGTTCTACTACGGCCGAGGCGCGGGTCCAAAGCCTACGGGCGTGGCAGTGGTGAGCGATCTGATGCGTGTGGCACGCGAGATCCGGTTTGGGAGCGCGGCACGAGTGAGCCCATTCGCTCATGAGCGCCTTGGAGACTATCGGCCGCTTCCGATTCGCACACAGGAAGCTCCTTACTATCTGCGATTCCGGGTAGAAGATAAGGCGGGTATCATTGCAACGCTCGCGACGATTCTCGCGAAACACAAAATTGGAATCGACGCGGTCTTGCAACTTCCCCGAGAGGACTGGCGCGATCTGCCCTTTGTAGTTACGACCGAGCCGGCAAAGGAACAGGCGATTCGGGATGCAATGGTCGAGGTGCGCGAGGCAGATTTCTTAGTTGACGCGCCCCTGGCGATGCCCATGGAGAGCGGGTTCTAGTTTTGCAACACGCAGCATCACACTGTCACTCCTCGATGCCCCTGGAGATCGTGGGCACAGAAGGGGACAAAGCGGCTTATTCTTGTTCGGGAAAAATCTCTTCGAGAGAAATCACCGCTGTGCCCGCGCGAACCGTGCCACCCTGCTCGGTTCTCGCCGGGTCGCCGATAGCATGATATTCCCAGGCGGTCCGCTTGATCGGGTCAATGATCCAGCAATATGGAACACCCCATGCATGGTATTCCTCGCATTTCGCAAATGCCGCGCTAAGCCGGTCCTCCAGGGAAAGAATTTCGACGCAAAGGGGGACCGGCCGCGTGGGATAAGGATCCTCGATCTGGAGATCAGCGATGACGTCGGGAATCAGAAACTTGGTGGCGCTCACGCGGACTGAGACTTCGGCCAGAGCTTCAAAACCTTGCTTACGAAGGAGCGTGACTAAAAGAAATTGAACAAGGGCGTGCAGCTTCGTCGGAATGGGTTTCCGGCGCAGTATGCCGTCTATGTACTCACAAGCAGGTTTGAACGACGCGCTGAGATACTCGTCAACTGATACCGATGACGTGAAGGTGCTCATGGGTGCTGTACTCTCTAGAATACCGATTTGGCGAGTACCTAAGTGACAGCGATTGGAGTAGAGGACAGCAAGGTAAGATAAGGACACGGAGAGGTGGCTGAGTGGTCGAAAGCAGCGGTTTGCTAAACCGTCGTAGGCCTTTAAAGTCTACCGGGGGTTCGAATCCCCCCCTCTCCGCCAGATCAATCATTTAGCTTTGTTTCGCGCTTTTGCCTTTGAATATTACTGGCCCTCAAGAAATCGCGTTTTCTAATCCCAATCTAACCCGGGTCCTGACACAATGTGCGGCTCAGCCTGAGCTTGTGATTTTCAAACGCCGATCGAAGAGATCGATCAATCTTTTCGAAGGCTTCTTCCTGCATCACTCCGCGTAATTTAGGTTCTTTAAAGATAAAACCATGTTTCGTTTCGACTGGCGACCTGCGAACCGAGATCGTGCCCAAATCGAGATTGGCGTCGGACCGCATTGCGAGGATCTCTCCCCGCCGCATTCCCGTTGTTACGGCCAGCAGAATCGGAATATGCAATCTCGTCCGTTCAGCGGCTTGAACCAGGGAGGCGGCTTCTCGCTCGTCAATTGGCCGGATCTCAACTTGCGCAGGTCTGGGCGGCTCGACAGTTTCGGCAATCTTTGTAGGAACAAGTTGCCATCGAGCAGCCTGCTTCAACGCCTGACGGCAGCGTCGCGTTTTAGTTTATCGAGTTCGATGTGATGGGCCTAGTAGACTAGCCGAACGGCATAAACAAGCTTTTCAGCAATCATTTCAGCTTGGCTGTACATAACCTTCAGCGGAAACCATACAGCCGCGCAAAGAGTGCTCGCCTGCTCGTGTGAGACTGGCCGAAAAAAAACATCTTATTGTCGGCACAGGCGAGCCATGGCGCATCGTAGCTCACTTTGTGGTGCCGAAGTTCGGGTTCCCAGGCTCTGGCTGTGTACGGTGTGAAAGGCCCTCCCCCTCAGTCACGATCCCTCGATTCGATTACAAGAGATGCCCGCTGTTATCAAGACGACAGTGCCGTGCCGCAATGTTGTTCAGGGTCGGGGTAAGATCTATCGGCCAAATGCCTGATGCGTTTGAGTGTGCGTAACCTCTCTGTGCAATTCGGTTGCGTATCGGATAACACGTGCCCGTCGCTGAATTGTACCGATGCATGGCTACGTAAAGCCCAGAATCGCGGGCAACCGCAGTATCTGGACTGGGTAGATAGCTTTAAAAGCTGCATCTCGAAGCTCTGAGAAAGGCTAATAAAGAATTCTAGCCAGCATCAGCCTGGATCAGCGTAATTCTCAAGTGGCGCGCAACCCGGAAGGACTTTCCCGAGGCACAGGCAGCCGGTGGTGTCTTGCGAATTCTTCGACTGCCGCAGCTTCATACTTTCGCCCGGCCAGACTCTTCGTCCAGCTTTGTCTTGAATCGCGCGATTTTCGAGTTAACGTACTCGAGTTCTTTCTTGAATTTCGTAACTTCCGGCGCGCTTGGCAGGTCAGGGAAGGTCGCGAGTGCCGACAGTAGAATCGCTATGTGTGCGTGAGCGAGCCAGAAGATATGAAGGGGTACAAACTGCGGAATATGACCTTTGGCGATATCTTGAATGCTGACTTGGGTAAGGCCTGGCATTCTCGTTTTCGCCAAATGGGAAACGAAGCTGAGTATGTTGGTGTGGGCGCGGTAAGACGCGAGATCATATTCGTCGCCGAGCACCGCCAGAACTGGCTCTGTTTGCGGGAATATCTTACCTCGTCGAAATGCCTTCTTAGCGGCCTCCCGCTGTATCGGGCGGCCGTCGTCTTCCAGGAAAATCTGAAGCATCGCTGAATCACGTCGCACAACATAAGCAATGCCGGCGCTCTCAACCGCGCTTCTGGTTTCGCGGAACATCTGCGCCGCGTGAATACGGAACAGAGCTGTCGCACCGAGCACAAGATGATTGCGACATATTCCGACCAACAAGGCGCTCGCTATCCGGTCGGCTTGGGTTTGTAGGTGGGGCTGAAGAGCCTCCGCGCAAAGATTGTAGGCGATAAGCACGTCGTCGGCCAAGCATGTTTCGTGGCGAAAATTGCGTCTGACTTCAGCGTAGTTATGCAAGTCCTGATCGTTTAGAACATCGATAGCGGAAGGTTGCACGTCAGCAGCCAGCATAACGCTGACTGTGAACAGGCGCTGGCGGAGTGGTTGGACGATTCCAGAGGTGATGCGATCCATCGTGAAATGTTCTGGGGGGATCGTCTGGCGCCACTCGGCCAGCGCATTCTTCACCAACCTCGGGAATTGCGTTTTACAAATTCCATGTTGGCTCGCAACCTGGCATCGTATTCAGGTCGTTTTGACGACTTCCGGACGATGTGATTTTGTATCGAATCGAAGCTCTACGCTACCCACGCAGTTTTCTTGTCACCGATTGGCGATGCGATTGGGGCGCTACCGGGGGTTCGAATCCCCCCCTCTCCGCCAGATCCTAGTAATTCAAGCGAAAATTAAGAATCCCCCAGTAGAGCAGCGTCCACGCAAACCCCACGCAGGCGAGCGCGATTGCAGTAGCGTACGACCTGGTCCATAAGCGACGTCCGCGAGGGACCAACCCCGTTGCGGGGGCCGTGTCAGCAATCGCAGGGTAACTGACGCCGCCTCGCCAGACCACGGATGCATAGTAAACGGCAACGAACGTGCCGAGCACGCCGATCACTCCCAAGACTTGCAAGAGATGAATCCATTTATCTAAGGAATCGTTGAGAGCTGTGACATCACCGCTCTTCGAGAGCACTGCGATGAGTCCACCTACCACCGCGAGATCGACCAAACACACGATACGCGTGAGCAGGCGCAAACGGCGCTCGCGGGGATTCAATTCCAGCCGTGCGCGGTAATGCCTGCGGATCAGCGCAGTGATCGGCCAGAACAGCAGCGCCAAAACCATAATGGCAAGGCTTGCAAAGAGGACAACATAATTAAACGGCTTGGATTCGAGAAGACCGACCTTCTGGAACACCATAAAAGGAAAGTCGATGCCGAAAGTGGTTTTTCCATCGTAGCCTCTATAGAACGCGAGTTTTTCCTGGCCGTCCACATTCTGGTACACACTGGACGCGATCTCGCGGAATTTCATCGGCTCTCCGTTGAAACCCTTGAGAGGGGGGACATTGAGGGTGCCATCGGAGTTGGCATCCACCTTTGCTTCCTCGGCCATTGAGCTTGCAAAAAGGAAGTTGCCTTGCAGGCGCCGGCTCACCATGTAGTACCCGGCACTGTGCCTGGCGTCATTGGGGGCCGATGCGATCGCGGGCGGCGTCGGGGTGGTGTACGGAAAATAGCGGTCTAGGAAATACTGCCATAGGGCAGACCTGTTGCTGATTTCGCCTTTTCCGGCGCTGTTATACGAGACGAAGAAGCCAAGGTTCGCGTCGGGCATGAGGTGGAGGTCGCTGTGAAAGTAGAGTGTGTCTCCACCATGCCCGATAATGCGGTGACCATTCCGGCTTTCTTCATAGAAGCCCAGACACATCGCATTGAGCGCGTCTCCTGCCGGTAGCGCCTGACGCGAGTGCATCATTTCGACGGTCTGTGGCTGCAGAATTCGCGCACCGTTGTACTCGCCATTTTGAAGGTGAGCGAGCATGAAATGCGTCATGTCTATCGCCGATACAGCGCTGCTGCCCGCGGGCCAGGGCTGTACAAATTCGTATCCTTTTGCGGGGTCCGAAGCCTTCTCGTAGCCGCTGGACATCAGGTTCTTGAGATTTGGGGGAAGCGGCTGATCAAAGGTGGAATGCTGCATGTCGAGGGGCTTGAGAATGTGGTCGGCAATGTATGCGTCAAAGGCTTGGCCCGAGACGCGCTGGACGATGTAGCCCGCGAGCGTGGTTGCATAGTTCGAATAGGCGGGTGTAGTACCGGGCGGAAAGATGCGCGCGGGCATATGGTTGATCAGGTAGGTACGAAGAGTGGTGAGCTTTTTCGGATCGCCCACCCACATGTCTTTCGCTGTTTCGCTGAACCCCGCGGTATGCGTCATGATGTTGCGGAGAGTGATAGGCTTGTCGAACTTGGCGGGAACTTTGAAATCGAGATACTCGTTCACATCGCGATCGAGATCCAGCTTGCCTTGCTGTACTTGCTGCATGACGGCGGTCCAGGTAAACAGCTTCGAGATCGATCCGGGGCGGAACAGCGTATCAGCCGGAGAAACCGGTTTTTTCGATTTCATATCGGCGTAGCCGTAACCTTTAGCGAAGATCACCTTGCCGTCTTTAACGATGGAGATGACGGCGCCGGCGATGTCGCCTCGATCCAGCGATAACGGCATTAGTCCGTCGAGGAATGCTTCGATATCGGCAGCTTCAAGGGCATGCGGGGCGATGGAAGCGGTTGCCTGCTTTTTCGGCTCCGGTTGAGGCTTTGGAACGAGTGGCGCTTGCTTGACGCTTTGAGAATAGGCCCCAAGCGCGACGACGAGTATTCCAATTGCAACTACAGCGGGGCGAACCTTCTGAGAGGGCATAGAAGTTATCCTTTACGAACAGACGGGTCAGAAGTTCAACTTCAGAGCGAATTGAATGATCCGGGGATTGACGACCATCGAGGTAATCTGACCGAAAGCTGGAGACGAAGAATCGTCAATGGGATCCGAGAACTGAGGGTGATTGAAGGTGTTGAAGAACTCCGCGCGAAATTCCAGGTTGGCCCTCTCGTTGGGCCAACCTAGGACGAATTGCTTTGAAGCCGAAATATCCCAGTTATCCTGGGGTGGCCCGAGCACGATTCCCACGCCGGTATTGCCAAATCCCGTACCGATACCGTCGGCTCCGATTATGGGGGGCGGCGCGATGCAACTCGTATTGAAGTAGTTGTTCAACTTGCTTTGTATTGAGCCCGAAGTTACGAGCTGCCCGTAAGTGCAACCAGGCGCGAGTTGAGCGCGATCGTTAGAGATGCCAAAGACGTTGTTCGTATTGGCGCGGTTGTAGAGCGTAAGGCGGTGGCCGGACTGTATGGTGGTTACTCCGGCGATGGACCATCCGCCCGCCACTTGGCCGACCCAAGACTTCGAGTTTTTCAGCCAAGGCAGCTCGTATAGATAGCTGATCACGACTCGCTGCTCGCGGATGAACTCATCCGGTCCATAACGAGACTTGGGGTTATTCTGGTCCCCAGCCGCTAAGCCTCCATTGGCGCCGTCACTGATGCCGGTGTCAGTGGCCAGATCTCGGGCAAACGTGTAAGCTGCCAGAAATTGAAGGCCATTACTGAACCGCTTGTTCAGGCTTACCTCGAGCGCGTTGTACCAGGACGCACCGGCGGACTCGATCTGCTGGATGCCTGGGTCCGTGGCCCAACCCGCGATGGGAACACGGAGTGGGATGTTGGCGACAGTGTTAGTGGTTTCGCCGCGAATTGGATTTTGCGGGCTGGCGAGAAAAGCCTGGTTCAAGGAGCGTTCGTTGACAAGGTGCAAGCCGCGCTGGCCCACGTATCCGACCTCGAGCACTAAATCTTCTAGCGAGCTGGCTTTGTAAATTCATGTTGTAGGTCTGGATCGTCGGAGGCCGGAAATCGGCTGCAAACGTGGTGGTGTTGAGCGTGGTAGTCGGCGTATACGGAGTGAAAGACGGCAGGGTTGGGGCCGGAGCGAACGGGTCCTGCAGGGTAGCAGCGGCATTGGGCGTTCCCATGGAGATAACGCAAATCCGCAAACGGCTGGCCCGTCAGCAATTGGAGAAACGGCTGGCCGGTTACGCGTGAGTGGAAGATTCCGTACCCGCCGCGCAGCACGAACCGCTCGGTGTGCGGGAGCCGGTATGCAAAACCGATACGCGGATTCAAGCTGTTTTGGCCATCGCCATTGATGGCCAAATTATTGCCGGCTTGAGTAACACCGGGCGGTATAGTGCCTTTGTAATTCGATGCCACAACAAATCCGTCGAGACTACCAGTAGCCGGCGGATTAGGATCGGCTAGGCCGAAATAGAAGGCGGTGTTGCGGCCTAGATTATCGCCTATGCCCCCGAGCCGCTCATAGCGGAATCCTAGATTCAGCGTGAGTCGCGGAGTTACCTTGAAATCGTCCTGAACGAAGGCGTCGCCGTCGAGAATGCGCCAGCGGCGATCGAAAAGAGCGGGAAGATCGAGCGAAACGTAAACGTTGCTAAACAGTCCTGTGCCATTTTCGGCGGCATTCAGCCCGAGCAAGAAATCGGGGAAACTCAGGAATAGCATCCCGCCGTAGAAATGGAAATCAGTAATGTCGTTTAAGTAACGGGTGAAGCCGCCGCCAAATCGGAGCGAGTGACGTCCCAGCGTGTAGGAAAGAGAATCCTTCAGAGTGTAGGTAGTCCGGTCCAGCAACTGACCCTGCCCGTTTCCACCGAGTGCGAGAGACCCGTTGATCCCTATCGCCGGGATTGTGTTATCAAAGGCAGGTACGGTGATCCCAACGTCGGAGTATTTAAATGCTTCCTTCTGATCGAGATTTACGTGCGTAATGTTGAAACCGAAATCGGCTTCATTGAACAAGTTGGGGCCGAAAGAGTAGCTATGCGAAAAGGAAATACTACGAAACTGAGTAGACGTGACCGCCGGGAAGCCCGGGGATGTGGTGGCTAATTGCGAGGGCGGCAGAGTAACATTCTGGTTATCGTTCGCGAGGAAGAATCTAACGGAGAACTTACTTTTGTCGCTCTGCAGGTAATCGCCGTTAGCAACGTACTGATCTTCACTAAACGTACAAGGAATGCTGAACGCGGAGAAGCCCTGAACGTCGAAAGGCTTTGAGGGATCTACCGTCTGGGGTGTAGGAATGAGGTATTGACGGTTGGGAAGTTTGAACTGGAGGAGTGCGAGCGCTGCCGGATTGATGTTCGAGCCGTCGGCAGCTATGGCCGGGCCAACGCCGCCAAACGCATCTTGTAGCACCCCGCGCTGGCCGGCGAAAAGCCTGCCGATCGCTGCCGCGGAGCGGTCATTCGTGAGAGGAGGGCTTGAGAACGCGGAAGAGCATCCGGAGCCGAGTCCATTGAGCTGGCGGGTGCCCTGATAGGAGCCGAAGAAGAAGATCTTATCTTTTTTAATAGGGCCTCCGAACGTCCCTCCGAACTGATTCTGGCGGAGGATTCCTCGGGGCTGGCCGGTCTCGTTCAAGAAGAAGTCATTCGCATTCAGTTTTTCATTGCGGAAGTACTCCCAAAGATTGCCATGAAATTGATTGGTGCCGCTCTTGGTAACGACATTGACATTGGCGCCGGCATTGCGGCCGTATGCGGCATCGTACTGTCCTGTTTGGACCTTGAATTCCTCAATTGAATCTGGATTCGGAATCGGAATGCCACCGCTGAAATGGCCGCTTGCCTGGATGTCGTTGACATCGACCCCGTCCATTTGGAAATTATTATCCGAGGCCGTGCCACCGTGAGAAACAGTCTCGGGAGCCCCGGCCACCTGCACTCTCGCCGCCCCCGCGGCCCAGATCGGCAGCGTTATTGACGTCCGTGGAGATACCTGGATTGAGGCCGATGATTTGCGTGAAATTACGAGTTACCAAAGGCAGCGAATTGATTACCTCGCCTGACGTGACGCGACCTAGGGCGTTCGTCTCGGTTTGCAGTTGTTCGGCGGACGCGATAACCGTAACTTCCTGGCTAGGTTGGCCGACCTGGAGGTGCGTAATCAGGGCGTCGGTCTCAGTGACAATGATCTGGACTCCTTCCTGGATGCTGACCTTGAAACCCGGCTTGGTGGTTTCAACGCGGTAAGTGCCGGGAGGCAGTAACGGCACCACATAATTGCCGTTACGCCTGTGAAACTGTGTTGCGTATCTCCCCTGTAGCTTGATTGATGACCTTGACCTGAGCGCCTCCGACTAGCGCGCCCGAGGGGTCAAGGATGGTGCCGGCGAGCGCTCCACTGGCGGAAGTCTGGCCCCAGCACGGCATCAAACTCAGCATCAGAACACCGCTCCAAAGCGCAACGAACGGTGCAAGCCGAATGTTAAACATAGTGTCCCCCTGTTTTTTGAACAGCTTTCTCTGCGATTCCACGTTAGCGGAGTGGCGTGCTAATAAGATTAACAAAGTGCGCATCAAATGTTGCACGATTGTCAAGTTGGTTCTTAACGTGCCAAGTGTCGAGGCCGTTTACTTAACCTTTGTGGCCCGAAGATCATCGCCGATCGAAAGCTCGGGACACGCCTTCCGCGGTTTTACTGAAACGAATATCCGGCATTCCTTTGTCGAGCGAAAAAAACGTATCCTGCGTCTCGGGATACAGCTCCGATTCGTTATCCATGGCACTGATCACTAGATGATCTTGCGCTCTGACGACCTTGAGAATCGTGCCGTCCGCAGACCGGTACTGGCCTGTTAACGATTCGAGCGACCCGGCATCCAAGTGAATCGCGGTGCGTTCTTCAGGACGGTAATCAGGCCACCCATATTCGGCGGCAGCGCTGTATGCGATCTCCTGGGCAAGGCGGATACCGTTATCGGAGTTCGCCATGATCACGATCCCCTTGCCACCTTCCATTGTGAAAAGGGCGAAAGCCTGAAACCCTTCGTCCGCGCCGTTGTGTCCAAATCGCTCTGCCTTGTCCTTTCCCTCCAAAAAGAAGCCCAGTCCGTCGTCATCTTTCTCCCGTTTCAACATCGCGTTCACAGAGGCTTGTGTCAGCACCCGGTTCGAACGGCCCTCGCGCGATTTTTGAATCTCAATGCCGAACCGGGCTAAGTCCGATGCCGTCGTCCAAAGACCCGCGGCGGCCATCTCCGGGTAGACATGGTAGTGCCCCGCGACGGCCTTTCCATCTGCGTAATATCCGCTCGCCGCAGACTGGCGGTATCGCTCGGGTAAGGGCTGTTCGTAGGTGCTATGATCCATGCCGATCGTGTCCAGCACCGTTTCCTTCATCAGCAATGGGAACGGAGTGCCAGTGACATCGGTCATCAGCAGCTGCATGATCGTGTAGCCGCCCCCGGAGTACCGAAAGCGGGTGCCCGGGACGAAATCCACCCTTACAGGCGCTGTGTTCGCGGGTTTCACACCATCGAGCACCTGTACGAGAGTAGGAATTGAGGTGCCTGCGGCGTATCCGGGAAAGCCATGCACCGTCAGGCCAGCCGAGTGGCTCAGGATGCGCCGCAACGTCACCTTCTCTTGTTTCGTAAATTGATTCTCGGGAACCTGCCAGGATTTCAATTGTGCGTTCACATTTTCGTCGAGATGCAGGCGGCCCTGCTCGACCAGACGCATAGCGGCAACCGCTGCAACGGACTTACTAATCGATCCCGCCTGAAAGAGCGTGTCCGGTGTCGCCGGGCGATTTGTGCCCGTGTCCATTACGCCGTAGCCTTTGGCCCAAGCAATTTCGTAGTTATCGACCACCGCAACGCTGACGCCCGGGACATGGTACTGGCGCATGCGTTCGATGATCGACGTCTTCGTTGATGGCCGGCCCTTTAGGATGACAGCTGGCCGAAGTCCGTTCTCGACGCGCTGTATTCGTCCGGCATCGTTCGCCGACTTTTTACCGGGGGCGGTGAGCGCGGCATAGAAAAACAGGGCGGAGAAGGCAAAGCAGCGAGATGTTTTCATGAACTTATGGGCGAGCCCTCAGGAATGCCCGCGATTGCCGTCGCGATCCTGATACCATCGCGCGCCTGAGGTGTATTCTTGTTCGCTTCGGCGGAGCCGCTCTAGCGTCCGCTTGGGGTGTATGTGGGCCACAGCGGAAACTATGGCATTGATCGCTGCCAGGGGCGCCACATACGAGCCGGTGAATACAGTGCTCGATATCGGTGTCACGACATGCTGATCACAGAATCGAGCAATCGGAGTGACCTCGCTGTCGGTAATTCCAAATGTGAATACGCCGCGCGATTTGGCGTGCCGAACGCTGTCGACCGTATCGCGCAGACATCGTCCGAAGCTGATAGCAATTAGCAGGTCGCTCTTGCCGAGCAGATCCACGGTATGCCGCAAGTTGCCGGAGCTTCCGGTCGGCGCGTCGGAGTCGAACCCCTGCACCCGGAGACTGTAGGCGAACGCTCCGGCCAGAAATGCGGCGAAGTCTACCCCGATCACGATAATTCGCCGCGACCTTTGAATACGTTTCGCGAGCATCAAAATGCGGGTAGTATCGAGGCCGGCCAACAGAGCCGTCAGGTTTTCCATATCGCGCTCGATGTTGCGCCGAATCCGGTCAGCCAAAGGACGCCTGTCACGTGTGGTCGCGCGCATGACCGTATAGGGCGTGATGCGCGTTACAAAATGGTTCCGAAGATCGGTGGCGAAATCCGCGAAGCGATCGTAACCAAGCGCCTGAATCGTGCGCACGATTGTGGCCGCATTCACGCTGTATCTCTTGGCGAGCTCCCGGGAAGAAAGGAAGTAATTATCTTCCGGATGCTCGAGGATGGACCGGATCAGGTGCCGGCGGCTACCGTTCAACTTGGCCTGGGCGAAGCGGGTCTCGAGCTCTGTCCGAGACCTCGCTGGAGTTCGGTCGTGTGCCTGACCTGAGGCGGGCATGTCTGTCTTTCGAACCGGGCGCGGAACCCGCTTCGATGCCGCAGGATACCAAAGAAGCACGACTGAGTGCAATAGGTGTTGCAGCCCGGTGCACGTTGTTCTAAAACTTACTCCGCACTCCTTCCCCAATCTGCTCTCCCTGTTTTAGCGTGCGATCAAAGAAATCGGCGGTCGCGCCATAAGCCCTGATCCAGCTCTTCCACATCAGAAATCCATGAATTTCGTCAGGCAAGACGAGCTGCTCAAAGGGCGCATGCTGATGGCGAAGCCGCTGTGCCAGATCCACCGTCTGCTCAAAGGGAACGTTGCGATCATCATCGCCCTGGATCAACAGCACGGGCGAGTGCCAGCTTTCGATGTACGCATCGGGCGACGATTCCCATGCCAATTTGATGGCTGCCTCCGCATCGGGTGGCCGCAGCGCCAGATTTCCAAAATACGGGCGCTGTGTGAGAAATACGGACCAATCGTGTACGCCGTGAAAATCGACCCCGGCCTTGAATATATCGGAGTTCTTCGCCAATCCCATTGCAGTCAGGAATCCGCCGTATGATCCGCCCCACAAACCCACGCGCTGCGGATCAACTTGCGGGAGTGCCTGCAAATATTTGGCTGCCGCAACAACGTCCTTATATTCGGCTGCGCCGCGCCAGATCGTATGGGGCGCCTCGCGAAAATCGCGTCCATACATGACGCCAAGCCGGTAGTTGACTGAGAGCACCTCGTATCCGCGGCTGGCCAGGTACTGATTCATCGCGTAGGCATTGTGATAGTAATCCATGTAATGGAAGCCGAGCAGCATCTGCCGGATGGGTCCGCCATGCATGAAAACCAGGGCAGGCAATTTCTTGCCTTCTGCATTCTTGGGAACAAAGAGCTGTCCGTGCAGTGTCAGCCCGTCCTCGCTCTTGAAGATCACCTGCTGCGGCGTGACCAGCTGATCGCTCGGGAAATCTTTGGGCAGCGCCTGCGCGGCAAACATCTCGCGTCCGTTCGCGGTGAGCACATACGGCATGGCCGGTGAGGTTGCGCTCGAGCCCAGGCAGACGACCGTATTGCCGTCGTTAGTCGATGACAGGAGACCACTCAATGGTCTCACCCTTTGTTAGCGCCTGCTGCGGCTGCCCGCCTTCGACCGGAACACGCCAAATGTGGCGGCGGTCAACATCGTTCTGGTTGGAGCTATAGATCACCGACTTCAGGTCAGGACTGAGGACAACGTCTTCGACGTCGAAGTCGCCAGGAGTGAGCAGCACCGGTGCACCGCCAGCCGTTGGAATGGAATAAAGATGGTTGCGTCCGTCTTGTTCAGATGCAAAGATGATGCGGTCCTGGGCGAATGAAAACGAGGCATTTTCGGTCAGTTCAGGCACCGAATCGCGCAGCGCGGTCCCGCTATGCCAAAGCTCGTGCCCGTGTCCGGTCGCGCCATCGGCAATCCAGATCGCCCACGGGATCGGCCTGACCGGAATCAGTGGTTCTTTCTGCTGGGTGCCCGCGACCTTAACGTAGGCGATCCACTTGCCGTCCGGGGACCAACGTGGCAGCCCGTCTTTATCGACGCTGGGTCGCGAGGTAGCGCAGAAACCGGCTGCCCAAATCATACACGCCGATCAGACTATGATCACCGCGCTCACTGACGAAGGCGATGCTCTTGGAATCGGGAGCCCATTTCGGCTCGCCCGCATTCCCGCGGATGTAGGCCAGATCCTTCGCTTGCTGCTTACCGTCCACGCTCGCCAGCCAAAGCTTTTTCTTCGTCGCCCATACCGCCCATTTCCCGTCGGGCGAAATTTCGATGTCCTCGCAACCTTCTTCCGGACAGCCCATTTCGCCCAAGAGGCGTGGCGCCCCAGTCGAATTCACATCCTTTGCCCAGACCTGCTGTTTGGGCTGAATAACATTGTGGTCCGGGTCCGCGCTCTCACCTTGTTCATTTAGCTCAGTGCCGCGCGCATAGAGAATAGTCTGGCCATCGGGCGTGAGCTTCACACTGGCAATAGGCTGCCCGTCGTCGCTCGTGTAATGAGTCACTTGGCGGGCGGTTCGGGTGAAGTCGGATCCATCTGCCACCCAAACATTGCGTTGACCCTTGGCGTCGAACACCCAGGCCACGCGGCTGCCATGTTTGGCCGCAGTGAGCTCAGAAGGAAATGGCGAGCTCAAGACTTGCTCCAGAGTGAAGCTCTGCGGGCATGCAGGAATCGAAAAAAAGCAAACAGCGGCAACTACAGAAAACAATTTTTGTGATTGCATAGATTACTTAGGATCATGTCAAAGCTCTTGTGGATCGAATCAAAACGTGGTCGGGCGATTTCCCAGTTCTGCGGTGCGTTGGAACTCGATGTCGTGTGTTCCCGCCCCGTCGAGTTTAAACCCGGTGACATCGGTTCCGACATTCTTTGGGAAACGAATGGTGCTCGCTTGACTGCTCAATTCGAATTCGTCCGCGATTGTCGGACGCAGTACATCGGGCACGGGGATTCCAGTTCGCGGGATTCCCCCGAAATCTGAAATCTCAACCAACTGCAGCTTTCCCTGAACCTGGCGTAGACGATAGATCACGCCCAGCTCGTCGCTTTTGAAATCTCCGGCATATGCACCCAAACTCCCTGCCGATGGCGTAAATTCCTCGACAGCTTCATAGGTAGCGGCCGGGACGTCGGAGCCGCTGGTCTTCATTGTGCGATGAGCGCGGTCATTGCCTAAGCTCGAACGTTAGCGTTGCATCGACTGAAGGTTGAGCAATTACGAACTGCGTTGGACTGAGAGGACGTAAGCCGAGGGTCTTGCCATAGATTTCCAATTGCGGCTTGCCGTTGACCACGGAAATTCGAGCCACGATTCCTTGGGCCGGATCGCGATAGATTCCGGCAACGGCGTCCATCTGTTGCGAGGTGAGCGCCACGCCTGCTGCTGTCTTGGCGTTTGCCTCCGGCCGAGCCGTTCCCTTCTCCGGTTTCATCAGATCGGCAGAGATAAATTTCCGCTACCTCATCCGCCCTCTTTTCCGGATTTGCACTCGCCACATTGCACAAGCAAGCGACTGAGAAATGCTGATCGGGGAAGCGCAGCAACTCAGCCCGATAACCGCCCCAGGCCCCTCCATGCCGAACGGTCCGCAGCCCGCGGTGAGTGCTGATGAATAAACCTTTCGCGTAATCCAGTGGCTTTCCGTTGTTCAGCTTGCCCGTTTGTTGTAGCTCATCGAGGAATGCTTTGCCCCCGATCCGTCCCGAATAGAAGTTATCATCCCATTTCTTGAGATCTTCGACTGAGGTGTGTACAGCGCCGTCACCCAGTTGCTCGTAGTAGGAGACATCCAGCTTGTAGCCGTTCTCTGGGCCGGGATCATAAGCCAATGCGCGATTGGGAATCAACATCGTGTGGTCGTCGCGGAAAGTCGTGTGCGTCATCCCAAGGGGCTGAAAAATGTTTCTTCGATGCAAACTCTCTCAACGTCATTCCGCTCACCCGTTTCACAATCACGGACAGCAGAAAAAATCCTGTGTTGCTGTACGCCCATTCGCTCCCCGTAGCGAAATTCAAATTCTTCTGCCGAATGATTAGGGCGAGCGCATCATCATCGGTTGTTACGCTGTCTCCGTTCACTCCGGAGAGCTGCAGAAGCGCTAGGTAGTCCCGCAGCCGCTCGTGTGATTCAGCAGGTTCAAGATCGTGATCGGTTGGCCGCCATTTTTGCTATAGTCCGGCAACTCCGGAAGATACTTTCGCACATCATCGTTGACGGAAAGCTTGCCTCGTTGTTCCAGCAGTAAGATGCTCGACGCCGTGAATTGCTTGGAGGTCGACCCAAGGTCGAATACTGTCTGAGGTGCAATTGGTGAATTCAACTCAACGCTCGCCAGGCCATAGCCCTTTTCATAAATGATCTGTCCATCACGAAATACACCCAGCGCGCAGCCGGGCGACCCAACTTTCTGCGCGCCGGCAAAGAGCTTGTCGACCTGGGTGCTCTTCTCCGGGCTTCCTATGTCCGCGGCCACGGTAGATGTGGTCAGAAGCGCGGCTAGTAAACCAGTATGGATAAGCACGTTTTCAGATTTCCTCGGCGATAGCCGCCCCACATTGTTTCATGACCCCTGGGGAAATGCAACAGATGATGCTTTTAGAAGTGACGGAACTGCGTCAAATGATGGGGCAAAGGAGGGAAGGCCCAGCGAGTAAAAACGCGGATCGTTACTCTGGATTATTGGAACCGAACCTAAGCCTTCGCAGTCTTTTGGTTTTCCGGAACTGAAATCGCGTCGAAATTCGTGGCGAGGGTGCGTAACGCATCAGCGACATTTGCGCCAGAAAGCGGTTTCCCGTGACCCGGCGCAACAACCCTCGGGCTGAGTTTCGCAAGACGCTGGACAGATTCGCGCGCAGCATCCCAATCCGAAGTGAAGTAGGAGGGCGGCCCGTGTAATTCAGGCTGTTGCGCCACGGCAGCCTCGAAGAAGGACTCGGGTTTCGTTGTACAGAAAGCATCCCCGGCAAGCAAAGTCCCGTCTTGTGGACGGAAAAACGAAACGTGCCCTGGAGTGTGGCCGGGCGTATGTATGATTTGCCAGCCGGGCAACTCAGCAAGACTGGCTGCGGCACCTTCGACGCCGGGCAAAGCACGCAATCGTGCACCCAAATTGACAGGGCCCCGCGGGTAAATCGGCGAGAGCAGCGACATCAGCCCGCCCCCAGCTCCGAAATTGGGGGCTGGGTATTCCTGCTCTCCGGTTAAATACGGAAATTCAAGCTGGTGCGCGAAGATGGGCACGTCCCACTTGTCCGCCAGATCGCGAGCTGCGCTCACGTGGTCAAAGTGGCCATGTGTAAGCACGATGGCTTTCGGAGGAGTGCTGAACTGCTTTTCTGCCCAGCCGCGAATCAGCCCCTCGCTCAGGGGCATCCCGGCATCGATAAGGGTCCACGAGCCGTCTGCATTGCTGATTGCGAAAACGTTGACGAAAGTGATACGCAAGCCTTGAACACCCTGTGCTATCGCTTCCATTGGAACAACTTGGTCTTTTGGAATGTTTACTTGATCCATTAAATGCCCTTCGACTTGCCGGATTTCTCCCGAACGAAAAACAGACGATTACTGAAGAAAATACGCGTCACTGGGAAAGTTACGACTGACGCTATTTCAACCCTTCCACCCATTCCAGCTCCGAAAGCTCCTGCGGGTAGGAGTAGGCGTAGCTCTTGCCGTCGGGCGTCATCTGCACCACTAGACTTGGAAGAACGCCAGCACGGTCGGGGGGCTCCACCTGCGTCATCGGTTCGATAGCCCCAGTCTTCACGTCGTACCTGTTGATCTTCGAGGGAATACCCCCCGTAGCAAGAAATAGCGTGTGACCATCCTCACCGGCGCCAGCGATGGTCACCGCGTCTCCACTCTGCGAGGCAATGGTTATTGGGGCGCCACCTTCGATCGGATACAGGCGTAAACCGCTTTGGGAACGCCCGGCGAGGTATTTGCCATTCAAAAGAGCGGACGGACTTGCGCGACGAACACCCTCAGGGCTGATTGCTCGCGGCTTTGTACCGCTAACGTCGGTCAAATAGAACCTCGTTCCGCGAGACCCTTCGTTGCCATTGAACCAGATGCGTTTTCCGTCCGGCAGCAGGCCTGCAATTCTGACTGTGAAACCTGGGAAAGAGATGCGCTTCGATTCGCCAGGTCCTATGGGAGAAACAATTACTGAAGATGCCCTAACGGCCACGACGGATTGGCCGTCCGGTGCAAAGGTTGGATAGATCACGTGACCCAAATCGATAGCCGGAGCCCCATTTGTCTCCCGCAGATAGGCAACCGGTCCATCGCCCGCTCCTTCCCCCGATTCCGAAAAGGCCACCAGCTTTCCATCTCGCGAAATGTCGCTCAACACCGACCAATCCAGCCATGAAAGCTCGCGATTCCGAGTCTCTCCAGCCCCGCGGAACCAGAGCACTGATCGATCGTCTTCGTTTGCTAGCAATACGCGGCCATCTCTGGACACGTCCTGCAGGACCAGGTTGGTGGGCCCACTGTACACTATGCGCTCGCGCCCGGCGACCGTCACGGCGCGTAGATCGCAGCGCGCTCCCTGTTTTGCCGCGCTGAACCAGATCTCTTTACCGTTCGGCGACCAAGCGAGTCCGGTTGTCGATTCGTAATAACCCGTGATTGCTTTGTAGTGGCCGTGGCGATCAACAACGGCGACGCTTCCACCATCATCGTTAGGAACATTGTGCTCGAGAAACGCGATGGCAGAGCCGGACGGAGAAATCCGTGGCGACGAAACCGCTCCCGCTGTTCGATACAGAACAGTTCCAATTGGGTACTCGATCTGCTGTCCGCGATCGGTGTCCCGCACGACAAGCAGGTCTCCGCCGTCGGACCATTCGGCAAAATTGATTCGGCTTTCCAAGGCGCGGGGTGCTCCGCCGGAAAGGGGCGCGCGAGCGAGAATACCCACCGAGTAAAAGGAATTCGAGGAAGCTTCCGCGTTCTGCTTCAACGCCAGTTCGCCTGAAGCCGAGATTGCGAATAGCTCTGTTCCGGGAGACCCAAGCGCGCGTGATCCAGGGCTGTCGAAGCGAGCCGTATAGATGTCGCTCGGCTCGTTTTCCCATTGCGCGCTGTATACAACTCCGTTGCCATCAGGCGTGAAGCGCGCGGCTTGAATTCTGCCGCGTCGAAACGTGAGCCGGTGGAATGACCTTCTCGGGCTGCTTCGAAAATCGATTCCGAGCAAAGCGCCCGCGATCAGACCGAGGACAAGGGTCCCCAAGGCAGGCCATGCAAGCCAAAACGGGTTTCGCGCTCCTTCCTGAATGGCACTTAGCTGGAATCGACGCAACTTGCGATGGCTGCGAAAGCGTATCTAGGGCGAACACGATATCCTGTGCGGCTTGGAATCGTGCATCGGGGTCTTTCTCCAGGCAATGCTGGACTATGCGCTCGAGCGCGGGCGGGATCGAGTTATCGACGTTCGAAATCTCCCGTGGCTCTTCCTTCAAGATTGCGGCCATCGTGTCGCTTGGCGTATCTCTCCGGAACGGCTGGTCGCCAGATAACATCTCGTAAAATACGCATCCGAAACTAAAAATATCGGAGCGCCGGTCGACCGGCTTGCCTCGGACCTGCTCTGGCGACATGTACGGTACAGTCCCGGTGATCGCGCCTTCTTCTGTGATCGCCGTTCTTGTTGTTTGATGAGTGTCAGTGGACGGCTCGGTGATTCTCGCCAGCCCGAAGTCGAGAATCTTGATGCGCCCGTCTTTCGTGATGAAGAGATTATCCGGTTTGATATCGCGATGGATGATCCCTTTGCTATGCGCGGCGGCCAGCCCTGCCGCAATCTGGCGCGCGAAATCTACCGCCCGGACAACACTGAGTTTTCCGCTGCGAAGTCGTGCGGCCAGTGACTCGCCATAGAGCATTTCCGCGACTAAATACGGCGAATGCCCGTTCGTTCCGATATCGTAAACCGTGAGAATGTTCGGATGGTTCAGCGCGCTCGCGGATTGCGCCTCAACCTGGAAGCGAGCTACGCGGGACTCATCGGCAGAAAACGATTCGGGCAGGATCTTAACTGCGACATCGCGCTTCAGTCGCAGATCGCGAGCCCTATATACCTCGCCCATGCCGCCCGCCCCGATGAACTCAAGAATTTCATACGGGCCGAACCGCGTCCCGGGCGAAAAGTGCATTCCCTAGGCCAGTCTAGCAACCGATCTATCTTACTCGCGCCAGATAACGATACTTCGCGTAAACGGGGGAACCTTCACCACCAGCTTGTTTCCCATTTTGCGAGCCGGAATTTCGCTGCGTTCTCCAAGAAAGGGGAGCGCGTAAATGTGCGAGCCGGGGCTTGCTGGAAATTCGATTGCGGTGTTGTTTTCTGCCAGAGGTGCAGGATTCTGTTTTGCAACAATTCCTTTGAAGTTGCTCAAGAATACGTGTAGTTTGCCGTTCACGTTTGCGGTTTGAGAGAGTACGAACGGTGAAGTGGTAATCGAGACCTTCCGTCCCGCATCACTCCTCTTGAGCACGTCTGTTTCGAACCGGTTTAAAGCTTGATCAATCTCGGGAGTCGAGGGCGATGCATTTGCCGCTGCCGACGCGTAATCCTTCGCAAGTATCTGCTCGAAATCTGCGTCCCGAAATCTTTCTGGACCAGCTTCTGTAGGGGGTTATTCAGTGCGGTTTTCGCCATTGATCTGGAGGGCTCCGGTCTGTCCCGTAATGATCAAGCTCGTGAGGAGCCGCCGCGAAACGTTGGAACGCCGCTAACTCATCATCACCAAGGCAGCGGGCATCCGGCAGAATGAGAACCCGCCCACTGAATTGCGATAACGTACGAGGGGTAACGATCTGAAACTCGCGATGGCTCAACAGCAGCAAGCCCAACGTGCCCTTGAATGAAGCGATGAACTCGCGTGGGTAATAATCCCGTGTCCGCGGCGAAAAGTAAACGCCAATCGGATCGACCGGCTCACGCTGATTGTAAAACGTGTTCTGATGCTTGCGGATCCAATCGAAGACTTGAGTCCGGACGCTTAAATCGTTCGACCCCGACATCACATGCCCTTGGGCATCCCAGGAGTTTGCTCCTGCGGTGAGCTGCACCGAAAACAGCGTCTTCATGGAGTCGGGAATGCTGACTCCCTTTTCGCCGTCCCAGGAGTAATTCAGCATCCAGGTCGCCTTGCTGCCGGCGAAAGCTCGAAAGGCAAACATCCCCATCATTTGATCGAGCCAATCAAAAGCCGATTTGGAAGCGGCCATATCAGCGCCCATGCCTTGATACTCGTGCGCAATCACATCCACGACTTCGTACAACTGGTACACGTCCGCCCCAACCCTCGGGGCCGGTTCTTCAATTCCGGGGTAGATTTCGGCGATCGTCAGGCAATGCGGATTGATGGCTTTCGCGTTCCGATCGATTTCCTGCATAAATTGAGTCAAGGCTTGGATACGAAAGTCGATCCAACGCCTGAAATGCGGATCGGAGATGTCATTCAATCGGATGTCGCGGCGAGCGTCCAAACCAGTCTCATCGTGAAATGCCGCGACCGTGAAGTCGTCGAAGCTCGCCCAAGTCTTCTCCCATCCTTCGAAGTGAGTCATCCAGTAAGGAATGTCCACGTAGATGCCGTCGATTCCAGTTGCGGCGATCTGCCGGACAATGCTCATGTACCGGGTGCGCCACTCCGGGGGGAAGGGCGAGACCCACACGTCCTCATCACCGGGCCGAATCCAGAACGCGGTACCGCCCCCGAAGATCGCAGGGGTTCCATTGATCTGGCGCTGCACCCAGGATGGATGATCTTTGAAAAAGGAGTGCGGCGCCTTATCCGCGTTTGCCGTAATACACTCAAGGCCCGCAATGTAGACGAACGACTTGTTGCCTATTTTGTGCGCCGCTTCCGCAGCGCTTCGGATTGCGTTAAGCTTTTCGGTGGGATCGAGATAGCTTTCATACCTGCCCGGGATGTCATTGTCCACCTCGATTCCGAAGACGTTGCTCTTCTCGGATTCCGAAATAATGCTCGTAACCTTGTCCTGCGTTAACCCGTGCCCGGCGATGCGCACATAATGGGGCCAATCGTCTTTCTGGCCCAATGCAAGCGCCGCGAAAACGGAGATGAGTAAAGCGGTACGATGCGCGCGCAAAATGGATCCGCCGCCCTAAAACTCAGCTCGCGCCACGATCTGCATTTTCCGGGGACTAAAGCCGTTGGCCAATGTGTTTACGGTCCCGAAGAGTGGGTCGCCGTACGCGTTGTTTGGCAGACCGAATCGAGTGTAATTGAATACATTGAATCCCTCGAAGCGGAATTGAAGTCGAACATCTTCGCGAATGGAAAATTCTTTTCGCAAACCGGCATCCACGTTGCGGATGCCATCGAGGCGGAGGTTATCGAAGTAGCGCGGCGCGTTTCCGAGCTGCTGGTCGCCCGGATCGGCAAAACAGTTCACGTTGAACAGCGACTCGCCAGTTGCAGCTGCATGGTGATAGCTGATGCTTGTTCCCGGATTCGCGCAAGTAACGTTTGGCCGCTGGTTGCCATCGGCGAGCCGGGGCAAACTCATGCCAATCGGAATGGGTTGCCCGCTCTGTATCGTGAATGTTGTCGCAAGCGACCATCCTCCAATCACTGCATCGAGGATGGGATTCATATGACTGCCGAAGGGCAGCCCTCGCCCGACGGGAATAGCGATCGTAGCCACGGCCGCAAGCCGGTTAGGCGAGTCGTTCGCGCTGATTCCGTATTCTCTACTGAGCCGGTCAAGTGCCTGAGGCGCGCCGTATGTGTAGTACCCAAGCCAGTCGTTCGCTCCCACGGAGCTGTCGTCCGTCAAGTGGGAAAACGTGTAGCTCCCCTCGAACGTAAAGATCTTGCCCGCCGTTTTGGCGAAGGTCAACTGCAACGAATCGTAGCGGGAGGTTGCGGCGAGAAGAGGCAGCCCATCAAATTCCCCGTCAAACTGTGGATAAGGACGAAGCAGGTTTAGCAGCGGAATGGTTGGATTGTTGTAAATGGAATCCGGTTCGTTAAAGATAGCCTTGGGCCCCGTGAAGAGCGGCAAGAACGGATTCGCCACTAGGGAATTCAGCTCGTCGCTGGTGTAATGGCTGCGAATGTCGGTCGAAATGAAATTCCGGTTGCGAGTGAATCCCCAACTCCCCCAAGGTAGGTGCGTGCTCCGGTTAGCCGAATAATCCGCGCTGACGACGATGTTGCTCGGGAGCAGCCGCTGGATGCCGACACTCCACTGATAAATCTCGGCATTACGGTCGGTCTGATAGCTTAAATCGCTCGGGTTTGAAAGTCCCCACAGCGCCAGAGGCCCATAGGTTCTGCCCTGAGGGCCGGCCAAGCCCGTTGGAAATGGGTTCTCGAGAGTCGCGTACTGTGTCTGATAGCCATCGAGTGAAAAGCGAATTGGCTCGCTTTTTGAGAACGCCGGCCCCGCATACTGGAAATTCGTAGCGATGTTCATGCCGTAGTAGATTCCGCCGCCAGCGCGAATCACTGTATTCGGGGTCAGCGCGTATGCGAATCCAAGGCGTGGGGCAAAGTTGTTGCGGTCAACCGGGATCGATCGCTGGCTCGGAGTAGGGAAGATTGTTGTGCCAAGCAGCGGACCGGAAGTAAGGGGAAGGCCCGGAACCACGATTCCACTGTTGCCTGTGAAGTCGCTGAATTGCGTCCTATTGTAGCGTTCTGTGTACGGATTGCTCCACTCATAGCGCAGTCCCAAATTGACGGTTAGCTTGGGGGAAACCTTCCAGTCATCCTGCACATAAAACCCGGTCTCAACCGACTTATCCGCGACACGGGGCCGGATCGTAATCAGCGAGTTATTATCGCCATATCCGAGCAGCAGGCCAGCGATTGGATTGCCTTGCGTTACGTCTCCAGCGAGAGGATCGTTGGCTGTCGTGATCTGAGAAAAGCCGAACGTTCCCGTCGCGGAATCAGGCTGTCCGAAATCGTTGTAGAAGAGCCGCTGCTCGCCGCCAAATTTGAACGAGTGAGCGCCGTGAATCCAGTTTAGGGATCCGGAGTAGGTGTACAGCGTGTGAGCGAAAGACGTATCCACGCAGCATTGCGTAAACAGGCCTGTGTAGGGGCCGTCATCCATATTGATCATAGGCATGCGGTCGAGCCCGTTTGCAATCAGAACACTTGGAAAGCCGACCGACCGAAGATCCGGATAGTCCGAAAATCCCGGCGCAATCGCCAGATCGAGACCTGCTTTCAGATCGAGAAGGAGCGTTGGGCGAATCGTCCACGAATAGTCAGTTACGGCGTTATGAACGGCTGTTCTGTAATGCGCTCCGTCGCCGAAAGTTCCGCTGCCGATGACCGTTGGGATGTCCATACTGTTTTGAAGATGACTATATCGAAACGACAGATGCTGGTTTGAAGTAAGTTGCTCGTCGACTTTCGCATCGAATTGATAACCTCCTGTCGTGCTCAGTACGTTCGCCAGAAAATTGTTGGTCTGCAGAAGAGGATCACCCGGAAGGTTAGGCGCTGGATAGAGCGCCGCGACTTTCAACCCGATTGGGTTCAAACGTGTCTTTGGAATGATGTTGCCGGGGAATGGCGTTCGTGATCCAGGCGGCCCGGATAAAGGGTCATAGATCGTGTCCAGAACCGGGTTGCCATTTGCGTCGGTATAGTACGTCTGCGAGAAATCGCCCTGCCGTTCAGCCAGGGTCGGCACCGTCGTGGCGATTTGAACCGGCGAGGCATCGTGCAGCTTCTCTAGATCGAAGAGGAAAAATGTTTTCTCCTTCTTTATGGGGCCACTCACCATAAACCCGTACTGGTCATGCTTGTGATCGGGCCGCGGTAAGCCTGCAGCGTTGCTGAAAAAGTCGTTTGCATCAAGCCCCGATCGCTGCCCGAACCACCACCCGCTTCCGTGGAACCGGTTACCGCCCTGCTTCATGAGGACGTTCAAAACAGTTCCGCCGTTGTTGCCAAATTCGGCGGAAAAGCTGTTATTGGATACTTTGAATTCCTGGATTACCTCTACGGACGGCTGATAGTAAACATTGCTGTTCCCACCTTCGCCCTGTTCGGGTGCACTCGTAGGAGCCCCGTCCAGCCTCACTTCGGCCGTAGCGTTCCGCTGGCCATTCGAAACAAAATTTGTGCCGGCAGGATAGTTGTCGTTGATCCCTGAACCTGGGGACTCCGTGACGCCGCCCGCGAGAAAAACCAGCCCGAAGTAGCTCCGCCCGTAAAGGGGTATTTGACGGGTTGCATCCCCCGAAACGGTGGTGCCCAAAGTCGCGCTTCCGGTATCGAGAAGCGGCGCGGCCTCTGTTACATTCACTGAGGCGGAAACGGTCCCAATCTGCAGCGTGATGTTGGCAACCGCCTGCTGGCTTACCGAGAGAACGATGTCCTTCGATTCCGCCCGCCGAAACCCGGAGCTTTCCACGAATAAGTCGTATTTGTCAGGCCGCAGGCCATTGAAGGTGTATAGGCCCTTCTCGTTCGTTTTCGTGGTCATCGGAACGCCTGTCGAACTGTTGACGAGCGTCACATTGGCGCCGACCACGAGGGCTCCGCTCGGGTCAGTAATGGTCCCCCTGATCTGCGCCTCGTAGCCAGACTGGGCCGTCAGGCTCATCGCAGCGCACAGAGAAATGACGAGCGTACAAACAATCCGGCTCCCCATGAGACTTTTCACCTCTTTGTCTTATTTATCATTTTTTGCGTTTCAAATGCTAGCCCCTAGGTACTGCCGGTGGCAGGCCGTTGGTGGAGAATAGTGCAGATATGCGTCCAATCCGAAATTCATCCTTCGTACTCCTGGTCCTTGCCTCTGTCGTCCAAGGTGCGTCCGTTCAAGCGATTATTCCGAAAAACGGCGTGGCACCCATCGGTCCCTATACGCCGGGCGTGTTTGCGGGCGATTACCTCTATGTCTCAGGTCAAGGCGCAAAGAGACCCGATGGGCAAATGCCCGCAACCTTCGAAGCTCAAGTTCGTCAGACGCTCGAAAACGTGAAAGCCGTCGTTGAAGCTGCCGGCCTGTCAATGGCGAACATCGTATACACGCAGGTCTATCTTGATGACATCAGTCATTTCGCTGAAATGAATAAGGTCTACAGCGAATATTTTCAAGACAGGCCGCCTGCGAGGGCAACGCTTGGGGTCGCAAAGCTCCCGGAGACGCCGGTCGAAATCAATGCTGTAGCGATCCGCGATGTCTCGGAGAAAAAATCAGTCTCTGTTCCCGGCTACAAACGCGATGAGCCCATTTCTGCCGGAATCTTGACGAAGGATCGGCTTTTCATCTCGGGGATGCGAGGACGAGATCTGAGTAGCGGCACCGTCCCGCAAGATCCAGCAGAACAGGTCGATCTGGCATTGAATGGGATGAAATCAGTCGTAGAAGCGGCGGGTCTGAGTATGGCTAACATCGTGTTCGTCAACCCATATCTGACGGGCAGCATCCCGAAATCGGCGATGAACCGGCTGTACGCAAAGCGTTTCGAGTTCGGCAATACACCCGCCAGGGCAACAATCGAGGTAACAAGCCTTCCCGAGAATTCTCAGATCGAATTTACGGGCGTTGCCGTTCGAGACCTGAGTAAAAGAATGGCCGTCCGTCCGAAGAATATGGCGCCTAGCCCGACGGCCAGCCCGTGTGTCTTTGCAGGCGACACGCTGTACTGTTCCGCAAAAAGCGGATTCATTCCAGGGCTAAATGGAGGCGAGTTTACGCCGAATGTGGATCTGCAGCTTCGTCAAACGATGCGCAATCTGCTCGACAATCTGGAAGAGGCCGGGCTAAGCTTTCAGGATGTCGTCTCGACGAACGTCTATCTCGACGATCTATCGGAATTCGCAACGATGAATAAGATCTACGCGAAGTATTTCTCCGGGATCGCTCCCGCCCGGACAACGATCCAACAGATCGCTCCCGTAGAGCGAAAGCGCAGCGAAAACGATACCTATCCGGAAATCGAACAAATCTCGTTAGTCGCGGTGAGGTCTCCAGCGCACTAGATATCAGGAGTGAAGACGCTTACTTCCCGATATAGCTCACGCGCCAGATGGATTTCGAGCCGTCGTCGCTGACCAACAATGATCCGTCGGGTGCGACGGTGATGCCGACTGGACGCCCCCAAACCTCCCCGTCTGGAGTAACGAAACCGGTCACGAAATCCTCGTATTCGCCCGTGGCCTTTCCATCTTTTAGAGGTACGCGAATGACTTCGTAACCAGCACGCTGAGCCTTGTTCCAGGATCCGTGTTCTGAAGCGAAGACATCGCCTTTGTATTCCTTTGGGAACTGATCGCCTTCGTAAAAGGTCATCTCGAGAGATGCATTATGCGGCTGCAGCAACACGTCTGGAACAATCACTTTGCCTTTTAATTCAGGGTGCTTTCCCTTCTGCCGCGGGTCCTGAATAGAACCCATGTAGTACCACGGCCAACCGTAGAATCCACCGTCTTGCACATGCGTGATGTAGTCCGGCACCAAATTGTCGCCGAGCTCATCGCGTTCATTAACCGAGCACCAAAGTGCACCTGTCTCAGGCTGAATAGCAATCCCAACAGGATTCCGGATACCCGCGCCGTAGACCTTCTCGAACTTACCCTCTGGCGTGTATTCGAGAATATTGGCGCGGTGAAATTCTCGCGGATGCGTGTCGGGGTCGTCAACGTTTGATCGCGACCCAACGGACACAAACAGTTTCTTGCCATCTTGTGAAAAGGCGAGATCACGCGTCGAGTGGCCGCCCGTCGGAATTCCGGTGATTAAAGTTTGCTTCGCGCCACTCGCCTTCAGATCGCCGTTTTTATAGGGAAACCGCACGACGGAATCGATGTTCGCGATATAGATCCAATTCGGGTTATCGCCCGGAGGATAGAATGCGATTCCAAAGGGCTCGCGAAAGCCAGTGGCAAAAGTCGAGGTCTGTTCAGGCTTACTGTCCTTCGTGATACCGCGAAAAATCTTGATTTCGCCCGCATCTGTGTCGGCAAGAAAAATGTCGCCATTGGGAGCAGTTCGCATCTCGCGCGGCATGCTGAACCCGGTTGCGAACAAATCGATTTTAAAACCGGCCACGGCTTTGGGCCAGGCATTCGGCGGCCTCGCGACAACGGTGGGCGGGTTCCCAGAGGATTGGGTTGCGTACGGCTGCGGCAAATCCGCAACCGTGATCTTGCGTACGAGGCCGGGCGCTTCCTTTCGATAATCGGTGAAGGCTGCTTGGCCCGTCAGTACGGGTCCCGTGATTTCGCCGAAAAATTCAGGCAGCGAAGGCACTGCAGTGGCTATGGCTAATCCCGACAGGGACAATAGGAGGATCTTCTGGGTCATAAGGAGGTTTACAGCTTGATAAAAATCTTCTGCTTGTAGAGCCAGTAACACAGATACCACATGATCAGCAGTACAGCGGTCGATTGTGCGACCGGTGCAAACGTTCCCAAAAAACTGAAATCGAACGTGAAAACACCGAGAGCGCGATTCAGCCACCTATGCAGCAGCTCCGAGAGTGAGTAAATGAAAATCGAGTTCATTCCCACGACCACGAGCGGGAAGGCCGCGCGTCGCCATCCGCGCACTTCGATCAGCCAATAGAAACCGATCAGCATAACGAGCACCCAGCCCAGGCTGTAGAAAATAAATGACGGCGTGCAGAGCTGCTTGATCATCGGGATCCAGGGTTGCAGCACGAGCCAGAAAACGAACGAGAGCGCCGCACCCGCCGCAAGAACCCGCAGTTTTTCCATGTGCGAACGCGTGGTCATCAGCAAGCGCCCTATCCACACGCCCGCTAGTGTCCACACTGTGCTGGGTATGAAGTTGAGAGTCGAATATGCCGGGTCGTAATCGTAGTGAAAAATCGCGCGATCGACCACCAGTCCAATGCTGTTGATCTTCGAAAACGGGCCATCGGGGCCGGGAAATGCAAAGAGCAGACTTGTCCAGAGCGCAAGGAGTGCGGCAGCGCTTAGGAGCTGGTAGCGCCACTTCCAGCGCATGATCAAGAAGCTCAGCGAGTACGTGAAAGCAATTTGCGAGAGCACGTTAATGAGCTGAGGCGTGATGCGGCCGTGGTTCACCCACATGAGGATCTGGCTTAGGATGATGAGCTTCGCGGAGCGCGAGAGCACATGCCGCAGATTGTCGCTCCAAGTCGCGCCATTTTCGATTCGGCGAGCCAATGCGAACGGCATGGCCACCCCGACCATAAACATGAACGCGGGCTGGATCATGTCCCAAAAGACCGCGCCTTGCCAGGGCACGTGATCGAACCAACTCGCCACGCGCCCCCACGTCGGATCGTTCTTGAGCGCCGCGAAACCGAATCCGTCTGAAGCGAGGATCAACATGATGAACCCGCGATACGCATCGAGGGCAACGTATCTCCGCAGCGCAGCCTTGTTTTCGATCCGAGTTTGCAAGGCCGCTTGCTGGGCTACCGACATCAGGTGTCTTAAATGTCTACATGCAGCAGGCGCGCTGCATTCGTGCCATAGACTTTCTTCAGTATTTCATCAGCAAGATTGATCCCGTAAATGCGCCATCGCCCCTGAGGCGGTACTTTGGCGGGCGCGTAGTCGAAGTATTCGTCATCCGTTTCAAGAAAACGGAAGTAGATCTCGTACAGCTGGTCGTCATATATCTGTTGTGGGAATTGCTTCGCGTTTGGGGTGGCATCCGTGCCGAACAGGATCCGGTCCTGGTATTTATCGAAGAACTTCCGCGCGGTCCGAGGTTGGCGGCCAAGTTCACCGATACGAGCAGCAATGTCCACTGACATATTCGGGAAGCGATCCAGATTCTGGGATACGTTTTCCAGATTCTCTGCGAAATTGCCAACGTGCAGCGCGATAAACTGCGTCTGCGGGTGCCGCGCGAACACCTGATTCCGCGCTTCGAGAATCTCCGCGTTGCTCGGGAAATCGCGATCATAGAACGACCAGTCGGGATGATTGTTGAGCTCCTCATACCGCTCATTGAAGCGGTCCGTCGGCGTGAAAAACGCAACAGGGTCGGAGACGTGGATAGCGACAGGCATGCCCAATTGCCCACACGCGTCCCACATGGGATCGAAGCGCGGGTCGTCCACTTTCACCAGCTTGCCGCTCGTAATGTTCTCGCGCAGATACAGACCGAGCGTCTTCAGAATCTTCAACCCTCTCGCGCCCGCTGAATGCGCGTCAGCAATCGCCTGCGCCTGCAATTTTGGATAGTCTGGTTCCAAAAAGCGGTCGTAAGAAGGCTCAGTGAACGTATAGAATCGGCCCGGATCGGCCTTGTCGAACTTTTGAATCGCGTTAACCAGGCCGTCTCCGAAACCGCCTGTCAGATTATTTAACGCCCGTATATTGCGTCGATCCATGACCGGCAATAACGATTCCGGCGAAGCGAGAAAGCGCCGCTCAGGCGCAAGCGAAACCCCGTTTTCCACCTTTGCCGAGAACGACAGATGCGTATGAATGTCGATGAGCGGATATCGCGCGCGCTCCACCCGCGTTTCTTTGACGTGGAGCATGCTTCGCGGCTTATATTGGGATAATTCAAGCGGCTTTGGTTGTGGTTTCGATTCATCTTGCATATTTCCGCTCGCACCCAATGCCGCGAATCCTAAGGAACTACCGCCGGTCGTGGCTAACCATTGCCGCCGATTACTTTTCATTTGACATCCTTCGTTTGGTTTCGATATTCTTCGACTACTTTGCAGTGGCAACGCCTTGCTCTCAATTGTCTGATACCTTTGTTCCTCGTTTCCTGCACGGAAGCCGCAAGCGTCATTGTGCGTCCAACGGAAACTCGTGACATCCTGATCAATCCTGGAATGGGCATTCAAACCTTTCAACGGTACAACGGCGATGCTCTGAATTCCGGCGTCACGTGGTCGGAGGAAGGCCCGGTTCAGCCGCTCGTCGCGCCTTCTGAGAAGCCGGACTTTCCCCCTTCGACTGTGGCGTATTGTCGCTGGCATTGGTCGACACTTGAACCGCAGCAAGGAAAAGTCAAATGGGAAATCATCGATCTCGCGCTCGAAGAAGCGAGGCGGCACGGCCAACGTCTGATGATTCGCCTGATGCCGTACGATCCCAAGCATCCGTTACCGGAGTGGTACCGCAATTCCGGTGCGCGCCGCGCAAACAGCGATGCCTCTAAAGACGGCAAGATTTGGCAGCCTGACTTCAGCGATCCGCTGTATTTCAAGTACTGGAGTGCGATCGTTATCGAGGCAGGGAAGCGATATGACGGACATCCCGATCTCGACAGCGTGGATATCTCAACCGTCGGCTACTGGGGCGAAGGTTGGAGCGATTACATGCCGGAATTCGCGGTGCAACGGAAGCTGATTGACGTGTATCTGAAGGCGTTTCAGAAAACGCCGCTGCTCATGAATTTCGATGAACCCGAAGCGCTCGCCTACGGAACCGCGCATGGAGCTGGCTGGCGATTCGATTGCTTGGGCGATTTGCGCAAGCCCTGGTCAGAGATGCTCGATTTCTATCCCCAACAGATTGCGAGAACGGGCATCCACGACGTTTGGAGGACCGCGCCCGTTTCCATGGAGACCTGTGGGGTTCCCGAATCCTGGTTTCGCCATGGATGGGACATCAGGTACATCCTGAGTGAAGCTCTGCGATGGCACGTCAGCACCTTGAACGTGAAGTCGAGTGCCATCCCACCAGCCTGGAAGAGCGATTTCGAAGATTTCGAGCGAAAGATGGGCTACCGTTTTGCTTTGCGCCGCGCCGAGTGGGAGCAAGAGGTGCACGCCGGCCAATCCATCGATTTGAAAACATGGTGGGTCAACGAAGGCGTGGCACCGATCTACAGGCGTTTTGTGCTTGCCTTTCGCTTCAGCTCGCCCGGGCATTCAGCAATGGTGCGGACCGATGTCGATCTACGGAAATGGCTCCCCGGAGATGCTGTATTCGATGGGCCGCTCTTCGCGCCCCCAGATCTCGCTGCGGGCGATTATGAGTTGAGTGTCGCCCTGCTCGATCCGATCGCACTGCAACCCGGAATCCGCCTCGGCATCGAAGGACGCGGAAACGACGGATGGTACACGCTGGGCAAAATCGACGTGAAATAGCACCCTCAGCGTGGCCGCTAGACTCCTTTCAACCAGCCCGCTTCGTCATTCCTTTTCAGCGTGATCGTAAATGACCCGTCAGGGTTGAGCGGCTGTGCGCACGCCCACTGCACCGCTCTTCGTACGCCTCCCTTTCCTTCAACTTCCGCCCGAAGCCTGATTTCGCCCGTCCCCATGCCGCGCGGCAGCATAAAGGACGCCTGCCTCACCTTCCCACCGTGCGGATGACCGCCATCAAGCGAACCGCTCTGCTGAAACTTCCCATCGCCGCTCTCAATGAGAAGACGCAGCACGCCTGGAATGCCAGCCACGCCATCGTTTGCGATCGCGATGATCAGCTCGAACGTGCCAAGCCGCTTGCGTTGCCAGATCCAGGAAGGGCGCAAACGATACCCCATCCGCCTCTGTAACGCACGGAAGCCTTCGGGATAGCGCTCGTTATAGGCCGCAAGATTCTCTGCCTCAGTCCACAGGGACCAGTAGTTCGCGCCCAGATCTAAAACGTGAAGCTATGGCGTTTTCGCGCTGATTCACTCCGGCGGTATCGACGGGGATACGAGCTACGTCGTATTGCCGCAGATATCCGTCCTCCATGATCACGGGCAGCCACGGCGGCCGGTTCGCAAGCTCCTCGATCTGGATGGGCTCCTCGTTGATGATGCTGTCCGAACGCAGCCAACATCCGGACCGCACCGCGAGATCGAGTACCTGGCTATTGCCTACCTGGCTGATATCGGGCTGCGTATTCACAGCGAGCGGGGTTCTTTTCCAGATCTCCAGTTGCAGGCGGGTCATGTTGAGGAATGTCGTCTCCGCAGTGAGGTAATCAGGAAACGGATTCGGCAAATTGCTGGTGTGGCCCTCGCCCCAGAAGCCGTATTGCATCAGGTCCATCCACTCGAGAAGCGGCTCATTATCGAAGCGCTCCGCCAGAAGCTCGTTTAATTCCCGAAACGCGCTTTGAAATGTGCGGTTATCATAGCGTGGCTCGACGAACTCCACGTCCCGCCCGTGCCTCGGGAGATGGCCGATTTTCACGAGCGGGACCTTATTGCGCAGAAATGCAGGAAGCGCAATCTCCTCTGGCTGAAACTCGGGGTTCGAAAGCTGAATGCGAAAGGCGAACCGGAGACCATGCCGCTTGGCCGCATCGAGCGTCAGGCCAAATACAGGATGGAGGTCAAGACTTCCAGGTTTAGACTGCACGTTGCGCCAATCGCAACGGATGTACAGCACGTCGACAAACGGCAGACTGGCCAGTTTCTCTACTGCGTCTTCCAGGTTCTGTGTGCCCTGCCGGACAGCAATAGCCGGACCGTTCTCTTCCCATGTGTAGCCGACTAGACCGAGACCATAATTGCGGATGTACGCGCTTGACGGTGTTGTGGTTGTAAGGGTGCGCCAACCCGCGTCTTGGTCGATATCGAAGGGCCCCTGATCGAGCCGGTCGGAGCCTGCCGGAGCACACCCGAAATCGAAACTGTCCCAGCGATGGGCCGGAATGCCCACGCCAATTGCCGCCGCGGAAGCACTCGCTCCCACACCACCAAGGAAAGCACGGCGTCCTATTCTGCGTCTGTTCTGCATCATGTTATACTCAGCCACAATTGCTAATAAAAGGCAAGTATACGCAGAAAATGCAAACCGGAGTAGTTACCGATATGAAGCGCATTGCAATCCTCTCGTCACTGTTGGCATTTCGGCTGTTTGCGCAGGTTGACACAGGGTCGATTGTCGGCACCTTGCACGATCCGAGCGGGGCCGCTGTACCATCGGCCACCGTGACAATCGTCGAGCAGGCAACTAACACCAGCACCGTGGTCCACTCGGACGCGAACGGAGAGTACGCTTCGCCGCCGCTGCATGTCGGTACTTACTCAGTCACCGCCGAGGCGCCAGGCTTCAAAGCCGTTACTCGGGAAAACTTAACTCTTCAAGTGCAGGACCGCCTCCGAATCGATTTCAATATGGAGGTAGGGCAGATCAGTCAGAAGGTGTTGGTTTCGTCAGAACTTCCACCTATTCAGACCGAAACGTCTTCCCTTGGGCAGGTACTCCCTTCCAGAGTTATCACTGAGCTTCCGCTGAATGGGCGCGATTACATCCAGCTTGCGACCTTGACGACGGGTGTTGTCAATACGAGCGCCACCAATACTAACGGGAACATCGGCGGTAGCAGTACCGGAGGGCAGAACAGCTTCGTTGCAGACGGTGCGCGCGGAACACTTAACAACTTCCTTCTTGATGGGATTGATAACAACTCCAATGACAATGGCGGTGTCGTACTTCGAACGAATGTCGATGCGATTCAGGAATTCAAGATCCAGACCAACTCATTTTCAGCCGAATTCGGGCGTAGCGGCGGTGCGGCAATTAATGCAGTCATCAAGTCCGGCACGAACTCCTATCACGGCGACGTGTTTGAATTTTTTCGCAACTCTGCCCTGGACGCCCGGAATTATTTTGAGGACCCGACGGCAAAGAAAGCTTCTTTCAAGCAGAATCAGTTCGGGGCAACTATCGGCGGTCCGATCCGCCGCGATAAGTTGTTCTGGTTTGGAGATTATCAGGGCACCGTCATTCGCAACCCGCTGACCTTCGTATCGTCTGTGCCGACGGCCGCCGAGCGTACGGGCAATTTCTCTGACCTGGGAACTACGATTTACGATCCAGCCACGTACAATCCGGCCACCAACACCCGCATGCCGTTTTTGGGCAACATCATCCCGCCTGGCAGAATTTCAACGCTGGCGCAGAACATCATGAATCTTTATCCGCTGCCGAATCAACCCGGAAAGTTGAAAAACAACTACATCATCTCCCCGACCGAACAGGATCGCATCGATCAGGGGGATTTCCGCACGGATTACAACATCTCGGAAACGAATCAACTGTTCTTCAGGTGGTCGATGAGCGGCCGAACCGATGTGCGCCCGGCCCCGCTACCTGGGCTTGGCCAACGGAGGCGGATCCAGCACCGGTAATGGCTTTGAAGATACGATGGGCGCGGCGCTAGGCTTTACTCACACCTTCACGCCAACCACTGTCAACGAGTTCCGTATTGGCTTCAACTACGTCCATATCCGGCGCGGCGTGCCGATCGGTGGAAACGTTGAGCCCCCGGCTGATCTACTGGTTCCCGGCGTTCCGAACAACCCTATCTCCAATGGGATTACGCTCTTCGAGCCGAGCGGGGGATATCGCCGCATCGGCGATCCGGGATTTGCGCCCACGATCCTTTCAACCGAAGAGCGACAAATCACGGACGTGCTGAATCTCGTGCGCGGCGCACACACCATCAAGCTCGGCGCAGAGATTCGCTGGAGTCAGTACAACATCTTCCAGATACCGGCTCCGAATGGCGCATTCACTTTCACGGGCCAGTTCACGCAGAATCCCCTTGATGGAAGCGGCGGGAGCTCGCTCGCTGACGAATTGCTGGGGCTGCCCGTCACTTCCACCATCGCGTCGCTGCTTGAACTCGGTGACCGGCAGCACGTGCCGAGCGTATTCGTCCAGGACGATTACAAAGTCAACAGCCGGCTGACTCTGAACCTCGGCGTGCGTTACGACTACTTCTCTCCACTAGTCGAAGTGAACAACAAGCAGAGTAACTTCGATTACCAGACCGCGCAGCTCATCGTGGCTGACCGCAACGGCGCATCGCGCGGCTTGACTACGCCTGATCACCTCAACTTCGCTCCCCGGATCGGTTTCGCGTGGAGTCCGTTCAGCGGGGGCAAAACTGTGGTTCGCAGTGCGTACGGCATTTTCTATAGCGGTCAGGAGATTCGTACCGCCGCTCCCCTACAACTCGCCTACAATCTGCCTTTCTATTACCAACCGTTCTTTATCAGCGACGGCATAACACCGTTGCTTACGGTGGATCAGGGATTCCCGCCCGTGAACCCCGCCAATGCCGTTGATCCCCCGGTCACCAGCGTTGACAGCAGATTGAAAACTCCGTACTACCAGGAATGGAACTTCGCCGTTCAGCAGGCGCTTCCGTCCGCAATGTCCGTCGAAGTGGCTTACGCCGGATCGAAGGGCACCCACCTTCAGGTCTTGACGGATCCGAACCAGGTACCGGTTCCTGGGCCCGGCGACATCCAATCGCGCCGCCCATACCCTCAATACGGTCCATTTGCTGCCATCCAGGATCGCGGCAATTCAACCTATCACTCTCTTCAGTTGAAAGTGCAGAAGCGTTACAGTCAAGGCTTGTCTTTCTTAAGCGCGTTCACGTTCAGTAAGGCGATCAACGATCTCCCCGAGATCTGCTGTGCCGCCCCGTGGCCCCAAAACAGTTTCGATCTTCGCGCCGAAAAGGGACCCGCGGACTTTGACCAGAAGTTCCGGTGGGTCACGAGCTTCGATTATGAGTTGCCCTTCGGGCGCGGCCGTCGTTACATGACCAGCAGCCGCTTGCTCGATCTAGCTTTCGGTGGTTGGCACCTCGGTGGAATCTACTCGCTCACCACCGGCTTTCCGTTTTCTCCCCTGTTGGGCTACGATCCTTCGAACACCGGCGATCAAGGAATCGTAAGAGCGGATCGAATCGCCAACGGGAATCTGCCAAGCGGCCAACGCGATCCCAGCCTCTGGTTCGACATAAATGCATTTCCGCTTCCGGCTCAATACACCTTCGGCAATTCCGGCCGCAATGTCCTAATTGGTCCTGGAGTCAACCTGCTCGACGGGTCCATTCGTAAGGAGTTCGCAACCACCGAAACGCAGCGCCTTGAGTTTCGCGCCGAATTTTTCAATATGTTGAATCATCCAAACTTCTCGCAGCCCGATAATTTCATTGACGACGGACCGGGTGCAGCAGGCGTGATTACTTCGGTAGCCATTCCCATGCGTCAGATTCAGTTTGGGTTGAAGTACCGCTTCTAGGCGATTTACTTAACCAACTTAAGCCTGCCAAATGCTTCCGGTACATGGTAGGTCTTCTGATGCGTCGGCTGCCAGGCGATTGCCTTGTGCTCGGAAAGCGGCCCTTGCGCGCGATAGAAATTGATCCGCAGAATATTGCCAGGCGCCGCCGGTTTCGCATCAACAGACGAGTACGGAATCCGCATACACGCATACCAAATTTTCGATGCTTGGTCCAATCGCGCCGCCACCTTGAATCCCGAGTTCCACGTCCAGCCATCCTCGTGATGCGGATTGTTGAGATCGATATCGAGGTCCACCCACTCGCCCTGGGGTGACACTTCAAACTCTTTGTATCGCCGAATGTTCTGGAAATCCGAGCCGATAAAAGCTTCCGCCACGTCCCAATTCCATAGCTGGTTCGTTTCCACATCCGTTTTGGGTTGCGGCTTCAGATTCAGCTGCTCGTAGGGGCAGATGAAGAGGAAATACAAATTGTCATTCGTCCACCTTGACCGCACTTCCGTTCGATGCCCCGGAACGAGCTTGCCGAATGAGTCATTACTAAATGTAATCGCTGGGGCTCCGCGCCAAAACGAAGAATTCGGATCCGTATCGGGCGCTACGTCCTGCGCTGCGCGCTTGCTCTCTAACATACGTCCGTCCTGAGCGCTCACTCCGAATGCCAGGAGGATACAGAGTAAGACCGTTCTCATAATCACCATCTTTCTATCATTCTGGAAGACTCACCATTTACCATACCGAGAAGAAGCTTTTCCCGAGGAGGTGAATCATGCCGTGCAGCACAGAAGCGCTAAAGGGTGTTCCCATATTTGCTTTGCTCGATGATGAAGAGCTCGCAGTCCTGGCGGCTCAAGTTGAGCTCAAGAGATTCGCTCCCCGGCAACGGATCTACAGAATGGGCGACCCCGGAGGGCGGGCCTATGTCTTGGTCTCCGGACATGTCACTGTCCAGACGGTTGACGAAGATCAGCGGGAAGTGGTGGTCGATGAGCCCGCGCCCGGTGAGTTCTTCGGGTTCGCCTCCATGCTCGATCAGACGCCTCATCAAACGTCAGCGACCAGCCTCGAAGACTCCGTTTGCATTGAAGTCGATCGCAACGATATCGCCGTGCTCCTCCAACGCAAGCCGCTCGCCGGCATGGATATGTTGGCCGTCTTGGGTCGCCAATTCCACGCCACGCACCAGCTAGTACGTCTTCGTTCGAGCCGCAATCCCAACGAAGTCATCGAAGAGAAGCTGACTCTGGGTGATCGCGTTGCCGATGCAGTCGCCCACTTTGGCGGCTCTTGGTCGTTCATTATCTCGTTTTTCGTTTTCTTGTTCGTCTACACAGCGATTAACATCATCTTGGGGCACGCCGCGTGGGATCCGTATCCGTTTATTCTGCTGAATCTGTTTCTCTCGATGCTTGCCGCCGTTCAGGCACCGGTCATAATGATGAGTCAAAACCGCCAGGATACGAAGGACCGCGTCCGCGGCGAGCTCGATTTCGACGTTAATCGCCGCGCGGCCTCCGACATTCAAGGTCTAGCGCGCAGGCTGAATCGCCTCGACGATAAGCTTGATGACCTGGAAGACTTACTGCGGCAAAAAGCCTCGTAGTTGGAGCTATGAAGATTACGAAGATTGAGGCGGCGGGGTTGCGCGGGGCCACGCCGGAAGGTGGCTGGGCACATGAGATCACACCGGACGATTGCGTTCACACGTTAATCGCCGTCTTCACAGATGAAGGTGTTGTGGGCTGGGGCTCCGCCTTCACTAACGATGTGCTGGTCAAGGCCGCTCTCGGTGTTCTACAACCTCTTTACATCGGCGAGAATCCTCTGGAGCCCGAGCGCGTCAGCGAAAAACTTGACGCACACACGTTTTGGCTCGGGCGCGGCGGAACCCTCACGCACACAATCAGCGGTATCGATATTGCGATGTGGGACATTTTCGGCAAGAGCACCGGCCAGCCGGTCGGCAGATTGCTAGGCGGCCGGTATCGGGATCGCGTAATCCCGTACGCCTCGCTGCTGATGCAGGAACCGGGGCCACTTTCCGAACGCCTCACTTCCATTCGCGAACAGGGATTTCGCGCCTTCAAAATTGGTTGGGGACCATTTGGGCGGAAGAGCAACACCGATACTGATCGGCAACGCGATCAACTGGACGAAAAGATCGTCCGAGCGGCCCGCGACGCCGTGGGTTCCGAATCCATGCTCATGGTGGATGCGGGCGCAAGCGATGCTTTTTGGCAGCACGGTTACAAGTGGGCGATGCGAACCGCGGAGATGCTTGCGCACTATGGCGTGTACTGGTTTGAAGAGCCGCTACCTCCCGATAATTTACGCGACTATGTACTCCTCAGAAAGAATTCCCCCGTACCGGTTGCAGGCGGCGAAGTCCTGACCCGCCGTCATTCATTCGCGCCTTGGCTCGAAGGCGGCGCGTTCGATATCGTGCAACCCGATGTCACCAAGGTTGGGGGCATCTCAGAGGAGCGCAAAATCGCTTGGATGGCTGAAGAAAATGGTATCCGTTTCATCCCGCATGGCTGGAACACCGCGCTCGGGCTGGCGGCCGACCTTCACCTCGCGTCTGCCTGCAAGCACACGGACCTGGTCGAATATCTTACCGGCTCGGCTTTTATCGACGAGATTGTCCAGACGAAATGGGAATTGGATTTAGACGGTATGCTTCGTATACCTGACCAACCCGGGCTCGGTGTCTCCCTGAACTTCGATGCCGTCCAAAAATACACCGGGAAAAAATTCGAAATATCGTAAGAAGCCGGAACCCCGCCAACCTTTTCCATCCTCCGCGATATACCTCGTATATGCCCTATGCGAGCAATCGCGGCGTGAAACTGTTTTGGGAAGAGTACGGCAGCGGCCCTCCAGTCTTGTTGATCATGGGCCTGAGTTTCACGCATGAGATGTGGTTTCGTGTTATTCCGCACCTGACGCGACGATACCGTACTATCGCCTTCGATAATCGCGGAGTGGGACAGAGCGATGCTCCAAAAGGTCCTTACTCAATCGCGAAGATGGCCCAAGACGCGACGGCTGTTCTCGACAGCGCCGGACTGAGGGCAGCGCACGTGATCGGGGCCTCGATGGGAGGAATGATCGCGCAGGAGCTCGCACTTCGCTTTCCTGCACGTGTACGCAGCCTGGTGCTTGCGTGTACGACGCATGGCGGTCTCCTATCGAGGTGGCCTACTCTGGCACCCGCTTCCGCAAGAATGCAGCCTTTTCGCGCAAATCGATTGGGGCGCCTGCATCGGCTCATTCCATGGCTGTATGCGAATGGCACGCCGATAGAGCGCATCGAAAAAGATTTTCAGATCCGTCGCGAATGCCGCTGGTGCTATCAGGGTTTCATGGGCCAGTTCGCGGGAATTCTCTTCTGGAGCTCCTATCACCGCCTTCCGCGAATCCGCGTTCCTGCCATAGTCATCCACGGCGATCGAGATCGCATTGTGCCGCCGCAAAATGGGAGAGTAGTGGCGCGAAGGATCCCCAATGCGCAATTCCGTCTTATCCCGGGAGCAGGGCACATGCTGGCCACCGATCAACCCGAACTCTGCGCTGATGTCGTGCGGAATTTCCTTCGCGAGCAGGAGTCTCGGCTCGAGAATCTGGAGGTTTCCGCTTTAGCGCCTCCGCTCCCAAAGTGAGCTGCTACTGGACTGCCGCAATTTTTTCCGTCAGGACCGCTACGCCGGGCAACTCAACACCGCTCAAAAATTCCAGGGATGCCCCGCCGCCTGTGGAGATATGAGTGATCTGGTCGGCCACTCCCGCGCTCTTAAGAGCCTTCTCGGAATCGCCGCCGCCCACTACGGAAACTGCTCCGGAATCCGCCACGGCCTTCGCTAGCTGCACTGTTCCGTGATCGAATGGCGGCATTTCGAAGATTCCCATCGGCCCGTTCCATATTACGGTCTTCGCACCGCCAATGATCTTCCTGTACTCGTCAATTGTTCTAGGGCCGACATCGACGGCGACGTCGTCAGGACCAATTATGGTGACAACTTCGTGGGCGGCTCCCGGCTTCACCTCCCGGACGACCACGTGATCGATGGGCAGAATCAGTTTGCTGCCTGCCGTTGCCAGAAGTTGGCGTGCCAAATCTATCTTGTCCTCTTCCACCAGTGAACGTCCGGTCGGCTCATTTTTGGCTCGCAAGAATGTATACGCCATCGCTCCGCCGACGAGTAATTTGTCCACCACCGAGATGAGATTCTGTATAACTCCGATCTTGTCAGAAACCTTGGCGCCCCCCAAAAGAGCCACACAGGGTCGTTCGGGATTCTGCGTGACACGCGTAAGCCATTCAAGCTCGCTATCCATTAACAGTCCGGCAGCCGCCGCAGGAAAATAACCGACCATTCCAACTGTGGAAGCATGAGCCCGATGCGCCGACCCGAACGCGTCGTTGATATAGAGATCGGCCAGTGCAGCCAACTGCCGAGAGAATTCCGGATCGTTCTTTTCTTCTTCCGGGTGGAAACGAAGATTTTCGAGCAGCAACACTTCTCCCGGCGCGGGCCTCATCTGCGCCGTTTCGGACCCGATGCAGTCGGGTGCCATCCTGACCGTTTTTCCCAGCAGCTCACTGAGCCGTTGCGCGACGGGTGAAAGACTCATCGCTGGATGGCGCTTTCCCTTCGGACGTCCCAAATGGCTGGCTAGGACCAATCCGGCGTTGTGCTCGATTGCGTATTGAATAGTGGGAAGAGCTGCGCGTATCCGTTTATCGCTCCCAATTTCATTACTGCCCACCGTTACCGGCACATTGAAATCCACCCGAATGAAGACCGTTTTGTCTTTCAAATCAAGGTCTTTGATCGACAATTTTGCCATTGAGCTATTGTACGAGGTGGAGATCGCTGGTCGAGATTTTGACCAAAAGGAATAAAGCAGAGAAAGCGCGACAAAACGGCATCGCCTAGTACTAAGTAAGAGTAGAGAAACTTTGGGTATATACCGATAGTACCTAGAGGAAGCTCATTGGCACCGATACGGAAGCCTGCGTGCTAGAGACCGCTAGGATTTAGAACTATAATCCCATTGAGAATGAGGAATAGTCCTAAACTTGTAGTACAAAAGTACTATAATCGATACGTCGGGAGCCTTTCGGGGGATTATGGATGTAACAGGAAGCATACGTTTACTGATCGCTGACGGACACCCCATTGTTTTAGAAGGCCTGCGAAGTGTCCTCGCAGAGTATCCCGCGATTCAGATAGTGGGGCAGGCGGTCGATGGAATCGAAACGATAGAGAAAACCGTCCAGTTGGATCCTGATGTTCTCCTGATGGACGTCAAGCTCCCGAGGATCGATGGACTGACCGTTCTGAAGAACCTTCAGACCCGCGCGCCTCGGTCCAAAGTCATTCTATTCGCATCAAGCGAAAGCAAAGATGATTTCGTCGAGGCCATGAAGCTAGGCTGCTGCGGCATTCTGCTGAAAGAGAATCCGCCGAACCTCATTGAAAAGAGCATCAGTCGAGTGCACGGGGGCGAGATCTGGCTGGATTCCAATACCACTGCTGCCGTGATCCGCCATTTTGCTGCACCTGGCGATTATCCCGCTGCGCATACGAATGGGAAACCCACGCGGGAGCGCGCCCAACTCAGCCAGCGCGAGCGGGAAATCATCATTTTGATTGCGCAGGGCTATAAGAATAAGGAGATTGCCGAGAAGATGTTTATTACCGAGCAGACGGTGAAGAATCATCTTCATAATGTGTTCGATAAGCTGGGCGTTTCTGACCGGCTGGAATTGGCCCTTTACGCCATCCACAACAGTCTGCATGTAAAAGCATAGTTCACCGGGCCGCAGTCATTGACTCGGTTTGGCCCGCCCCGTGCATTGCGCGACAATCTAAGGAACGTGAAGCCCTCGCTTGAGGGTGTGCGGTCTCGCAATGCCCAGCCTTCGTGAAGAAATCACGAAAACATTCTCACGGCTCAGCCGGCATAGTCGCACGCCCCGACGCTCAGCAAGTGATCGGCGAACCCTTGTTCAGCGGATGCCCCGCGCGGGCCGGGAGTTCGGCCCATACCGTATTCTCAAGGTCTTGGGAGCGGGCGGCATGGGAGAAGTGTTTCTCGCTCTCGACACGCGCCTCGACCGGCAGATCGCTCTTAAGTTTCTGCCGAGCGATGTAATACCTGATGAAGTGGCGCTGAGGCGTTTCCAACAGGAAGCGCGGACCGCCTCTGCCCTTAATCACCCAAACATTCTGACCATCTACGAAATCGGAGAAGCGGAAGGCGAGTGCTTTATCGCGAGCGAGTACGTAGATGGCATCACGCTGCGCACGGCTCTAAAACGGGGCGGCATCGATCCCGCGACAGCCGTCGACATTGCGAGTCAGGTCGCTTCCGCGCTGGAAGCCGCGCATTCTGCCGGCGTCATCCACCGCGATCTCAAGCCGGGCAATATCATGATTCGGCGTGACGGGTATGTGAAGGTTATCGATTTCGGCCTCGCGAAGCTTATCCGAGGCGCGGATCGTGAGCGCTCGGTTAAGGAAACAGGAACCCGCCTTGGCGCAGTTGCTGGGACGCTCGATTACATGTCGCCCGAGCAGACTCGCGGTCAAAAGCTCGACCAACGAACCGATCTGTGGAGCTTGGGTGTTGTTCTCTACGAAATGCTGGCCCAGAAGCGCCCTTTTGAAGGGGATACGGATAGCCATGTCGTGGTCGGCATTCTCGACCGTCCTGTTCCAACAATCAGGAGCTCAGACAAGCTGCCACCGCAGCTGCTTGAGGTCGTCCATCGTGCCCTGACGAAAGATGCCGCCAAGCGCTATCAATCTGCTGCTGACATGCTGGCCGATTTGCGAAAAATTAGCGAAGGTTCCGGTCTCGCCAGAAGCATAAAGCCGATCTCATACTCGCATGGTGGCCGTCATCGAAGCCTTGGCCTGAGCGCAGCGATCCTCGGGGTACTGATTGCTGCTTGGGCCACTTGGTGGTGGGGCCTCAATGGTAAAGAGACAGTTTTGGGTCCCGACTGGTTTCGGATTGAATCCGTACGCCAGCTCACATTCAACGGAAGAACAAAGCTCTCGTGCATCTCACCGGATGGCAAATACCTGGCGTTTGTCGCAGGCCAGGGCGGAACGGAAACCCTGTTCCTGAAGCAAGTAGATCAACCTTCGGAAGAGGTCAAGATAGCACCCAGGAAAATCGAGTACGAAGGCATCACGTTCTCCCCTGATAGTCAGACTATGTTTGAGGTTGAGAAGGACGAAAAGCTTATTGGCAGACTCTATACCGTCCCGATCTTGGGTGAACGCCCGAGGGCGCCAATTCTCGTGGATATTGACGGACCCGTCTCATTCTCTCCGTCCGGCGATCAATTCGCATTTGTGCGTTACGCCCGCGCACAATACGACGGAAGAGAGGAGACGAACAGTTTCGTTGAAATCGCGCAACGCGACGGCTCTGGACGCAAGGTCTTATTATCGCTTAGGAATTCTACAATTCTGTGGCGAATAGCATGGGCTCCCACAGCTCCGCAAATTGCCGCTTTTGTATTCAGGAGCGAGAGTCCTACTGGGTTTCTCGACCTGATCGATCTGAAGGGCCACGAGATGATGAAACCCCCGTCTAATTGGTGGGTTATTGGCCAGCCTTGTTGGGTCGGTCATGGACGTACCCTGATCACATCTGCCGCGACCCGCACTGAGGGAAGAAACCATCAGCAGCTTCGTGAGATCGCAGTACAAACCGGTGAAATTCACGACGTGACGAAAGACTTGGCGGGTTACGCAAGCGCCAGTCTCACCCGAGATGGCCAGCTCGCGGCTGTGAAGGTGGAATCCAAAGCGAGCCTCTGGATTTCATCTCGAAAGAATCAGCTGAGCGGGCAGAGTGTTTCGGCCGAAGCGGAAGAGCATCCCAGCCTGGCTTGGCAGGATCAAGACCACCTCATCGTGAACTCACTACGAAGTGGATTTCCGAATCTTTGGGCGTTCGATATCAATGACCAAACGCGCACAACTTTGACGAACGAGCCCTTTGTCGAGCAGGATGCCGTGTCGGTGCCGGGCAGCAAGTCTATTATTTTTTCTTCTAACCGTTCCGGAGAGTTTCATTTGTGGAACTTCGACCCGGAATCAAACACATACACTCAGTTAACCTCTGGACCGGGATACGACGAAACGCCCAGTATTTCGCGTGACGGCAAGTGGACCGTCTATACCTCTTGGAACGGTAACAATCCACATTTGTACAAGGTTTCTCGGACGGGTGGGGCGAGGTCTCTCCTGTCAAGCTATCTCGCACGCGACCCCGACATTTCGCCGGATGGAAAACTTGTCGCCTGCTATCTGCAGGATCCGCGCACTCTGGACTGGAGCGTGGGCGTGATTCCGTTCGATAGTGAAGGCCGGCCTCAATTCTTTCCAAATGCGCGTTTGCCCGTGCGCTGGTCGCCGGACGGGACGGCTCTTTCTACGGTTTTGACGGACGGGCGGGGCGTCTCGAACATCTGGACCGTGCCGCTTGATGGGTCGGCGCCGCGCCAGATCACGCAATTCGATGATGAGACAATCCTGAAATTTGCGTGGTCCCCCCAAGGTGACCGATTGGCATGCATGCGAGCCAGTTCGGGTTCGGATGTGGTGCTTTTTAAGCGGCAAGAGGCAAAATGAGTGGCCTTGAAATTGCCTCTTAACCGCAAAGGAGGTATCAGAATGAGTAAGAAGAGCGGTCCTAACAACCCGCACGGAGGGGCGGTAGTGACAGTAAAGTCGGGACCAAACAATCCGCATGGCGGTGCAGCTCCTGTTAGCTCAGGACCAAACAATCCGCATGGCGGAGTGTCGGCGGTTTCTCAAGCAGGTGCGTCAACCGGATCTGGCGCGGCTGCAGCGGAGGCGACTGAACCGGAGCCAGAGACCCGGGAGGAAACCGTGAGCCTCCGCCTGTCCATTTCCGAGCCGGAGCCGTTCTCCGTGTTCATATCGACCGACGATAAAGGTGGTGTGCAGATTGAATCTATTGAAGTAGAGATCTGCGACCAGGACCGGCCGTTGTTCACGACATTAGTGAGCAGCGATTTGCCCGTCCTGCTCAAGAATCCTGCCGAGCCTCACGTTTTCCCTTTCAGCGAGGAACAGATCGCGAGATTGTTGCCGCACCTGAAGAGGGGTGAAAGCGTGGAAGTCAAAGTTCACTATCTGGCGCCCAACAACTCACAAATAAGAATCGGCATTATCGGAAGGGCTCATCACAATAGCCTGGGACGGTTTATCGAACATTTATTCCATAGAGGCTGAGAGGCTGGCCGTTGGGCCTTCCGCTCTTCTGGGGAGGAGCATGAGCCCGTTAAAATGAGGAATCCCCCAATCCCCAATGAATTCGATTAGTGATCAAGCCCGGCGCGCACGTCGCCAGGCTCTCGAAGACGCCCTAGCCACCCGGCTACTGGTTTTGGATGGCGCCATGGGGACCATGCTGCAGGATCGCCACCTTACGGCTGACGATTTCGGCGGTGTTCTCCTCGAAGGCTGCAACGAGAACTTGGTCGCGACCCGTCCTGACGTGATCCTCGATATTCATCGCGCCTATTATGAAGCTGGCTCAGACATCGTCGAAACCGACAGCTTCCAGTCCAGCAAGATCGTGCTTGCGGAGTATGGTCTAGCGGATCGTTCGTATGATCTGAGCTTTCGCGCCGCGACGCTTGCTCGGCAGGCAGCGGAAGAATTTTCCACAACCGGGCGTGTCCGTTTCGTGGCAGGATCCATGGGTCCCACCACTAAGGCCATTTCGATCAGCGGCGGCGTGACATTTGCTGAGCTCGTCTCGAGCTATTACGAACAGGCCAAAGGGCTGTTTGAGGGCGGGGCGGACATCCTGCTGCTCGAGACTTGCAATGATACCCGTACGGTCAAAGCAGGTCTCCTCGCCATCGACCGCCTTGCACGTGAACTGCGTTATCCGATTCCTACTATGGTGTCCGGCACCATTGAACAGATGGGTACCATGCTCGCCGGCCAAACCGCCGATGCGTTCTACACGTCCGTTTCGCATGCCCGTCTTTTGGCTATAGGACTGAACTGCGCTACCGGTCCGGAGTTCATGACCGATCACATCCGGTCTATCCACGAACTAGCTACGACTCGTGTGTCCTGCTATCCGAATGCCGGGTTGCCGGATGAAGAAGGCAAGTACTTGGAAACCCCCAGCAGCTTGGCCGCCCAACTCGAACGCTTCATCGATCACGGGTGGCTGAACATTGTCGGCGGCTGTTGCGGCACCGGCCCCGATCACATTCGCACCATTGCCCAAATGGCTCAGGGTAAGAAGCCGCGCCAATCCAAGCAGCCTACCCATCGGACGTATTTTTCGGGAATCGAAATGATCGAGGCCGAAGAGAGCAATCGACCGCTGATCGTCGGTGAGCGGACGAACGTGATCGGCTCGCGCCTATTTAAGAAGATGATTGCCGAGGAGAAGTGGGAAGAGGCCACCGAGATCGCCCGGTGGCAGATCCGCAACGGCGCGCATGTAGTCGACGTTTGCCTCCAATCCAGCGAGCGCGAAGAACTGAACGATATCCCGCTTTTCTATGAAAAGCTGATCCGGAAAATCAAAGCGCCCATCATGATCGACACGACGGACCCTCGCTCGGTCGAGCTCTCGCTAACGTACTGCCAGGGTAAGGGCCTTATCAATTCGATCAACCTGGAAGACGGAGAAGAAAAGTTCGAGCGCATTTGCCCCATCGCTCGCGCCTATGGCGCAGCTCTCGTTGTAGGCTGCATTGACGAAGATCCCGTCCAGGCACAGGCGTTTACCCGTGAACGCAAATTGGCGGTTGCGGAGCGCTCCGTTCACCTGCTCGCCACAAAATACGGAATTGCTCCGGAAGACATCGTTATCGACCCGCTTGTGTTCCCGTGTGCGACGGGCGATGAAAATTATATCGGCGGTGCGGTTGAAACGATCAAATCTATTCGCCTGATCAAGCAGAAGATTCCTTATGTCAAGACTGTGCTGGGTATTTCGAACATTTCGTTTGGGCTGCCGGCGAGCGCTCGCGAGGTGGTCAATTCTGTTTTCCTGTATCACTGCACGAAAGCCGGCCTTGATCTTGCAATCGTGAATGCGGAGAAGCTCGAGCGGTTCGCCTCCATTCCCGAGCAGGAGCGGCGTCTTGCCGAAGCACTTCTCTTCAACACTCCGCCGGTCGATGTGCCGGCCGAGCATCCTGACGCAGAGTTGCTCGAAGCAGTTCCAGAAGATTGGCGGCAGCAATCTCATGAGCAGAAAAAGGCAGTCAATCAGTTTCACATCGCCGCCATCTCCGAGCACTTCCGAGGCGCTACAGGAAGGCAAAAGAAAAAGACAGCAGACTTGCCTCTCGAAGAGCGCCTGGCAAACTACATCATCGAAGGCACGAAAGACGGGCTTCTGCCCGACCTCGATCTTAAGCTGAAAGAGGGTGCCGCGCCGCTCGACATCATCAACGGCCCGTTGATGGGTGGGATGGGCGAAGTCGGCCGGCTGTTCAATAACAACGAGCTGATCGTAGCTGAAGTGCTGCAATCCGCCGAAGCGATGAAGGCGGCAGTGAATCATCTCGAGCAGTACATGGAGAAGGCCGAAACTGCGACGCGTGGGAAGATCGTTCTCGCCACAGTGAAAGGTGACGTTCACGATATCGGCAAAAATCTAGTCGAGATCATTCTGAGCAATAACGGCTATCAAGTAGTGAATCTCGGCATCAAAGTGCCCCCCGAAGAGTTGATTAAGGCGTTTCAGCACCACAGGCCCGATGCAATTGGCCTCTCGGGTCTACTCGTCAAGAGCGCTCAGCAGATGGTAACAACGGCGGGCGATCTGAAAGATGCCGGAGTCCACGTTCCTTTACTCGTAGGCGGGGCGGCTCTTTCAGAGCGATTCACCAAAACCAAAATCGGACCCAACTACTCTGCGCCCACGTTTTACGCCAAAGACGCGATGACGGGGCTCCGCCTAATGAACGAGATTATGGACCCGGCACTTCGAGAGCAGGTCCTCTCGCAGCATATATTCCGCAATTTTCCCGCCGAACCGACCACCAAGGAGCAAGTATCCGTGCCCTCCGGCGAAGTTCGCAGCCCCAAAGTTCGCGCAAGCCTTCCGATTCCACCCGCGCCTTATCTCGATCGCAAGATACGCGATGTTCCACATCTCGCCGAGGTTTGGAGCTACATCAACCCGTTCATGTTATACGGCCGCCATCTCGGGTTCAAAAGCAGCTTCGAAAAGCGTTTGTCCGAGCGCGATCCCAAAGCGCTCGAGCTTTTTCACAACGTCGAAGAAGTGAAGCGCCAAGCGGCAACATTCATGAAGGCGCGCGCGGTCTGGCAATTTTTTGAAGTTGAGCGGGAAGGGAACACGCTGCATCTTTTTTCTCCCGAGGGTGCTTCGCCGATCGAGAGTTTCCGTTTCGGGCGGCAGGCGAAATCGGACGGCCTCTGCTTGAGTGACTATGCTCTCGATCCGCAAGATGGAAGCCGCGATCACATCGCGCTATTCGTCGTCACCGCGGGCGAAGGAATTATTGATCATTCCGAACAAGCCAAAATGCGGGGTGAATACTTCAAAGCTCATGCGCTCCAGGCGCTGGGCATCGAAACCGCCGAAGCGTGCGCCGAATGGCTGCATCGCCGCATTCGTGAAGATTGGGGCTTTCCCGATCCTCCCACCATGACCATGCACGAGCGATTCACTTCGCGCTACCGCGGCAAGCGCTACAGCTTCGGTTATCCGGCTTGCCCGAATCTCGAGGATCAAGCGAAACTGTGGCGTCTTCTGCGACCGGAAGACATCGGCGTACAGCTCACGGAAGGCTTTATGATGGAGCCTGAAGCCAGCGTATCGGCTCTCGTGTTTCATCATCCCGATTGCGTCTATTTCAGCGCCGCCGAAGAGCACGAGCCCGCGTACGCTTAGGTTTCGTCAACGCTATTTACTGGAAGCACCCGTCATCTTCCGTATAAACGCCACTTCCTCGGGCCGGTACGGCGTTCCGTTCGTATGGAAGATATCGTGGAACCACACGTCAGGCTGACGATTTACGTACGGTCGCTGCCATGAATCCCATGGCAAGTAGGTCTGCGACTTTCCCGCGACGAACCCCCAATCAATAGCTCCCACCTTGTTTGCCTTCGCGATAGGAAGAATATTTTCGAACGTGCTCTGCCTCGGTCGCGCCATATATTCTGTGCAGATATTTGGCCGCCCGAACCGCTCGAGCGCTTTCACTTCTGTCTCAAAAATGGCCGGCTTATCGTAATTGTGAAACGAAACGATATCTGAGTCGTCGAGCTGCTCCTTCGCCATCGGCGAAAGCTTCTCCCGCAACTCCGGATCTTCATGCCAGATTCCGCTAGTCAGCGGCTGTTGCGCGCCAGCCGCGCGTGCCCATGCAAATACCTGCGGCAGCAAACTGAGCACCAGGTCTGCCTTGTTCTTCGGCTCCGTTTGCCCATAGCTCCCGCCGTTCATGTTGTCCGGCTCGTTCCAGACATCCCATCCAAGCACGCGCTGATCTTTAGCAAACGCCCCAACTACTCCCTTGACGTATGCTTCCAGTCGCGGGTACTGTGAGCGGTCCTGCAACGCCGCCGCACCGGGACTCTGTAGCCAGCCGGAATTGTGTACGCCAGGTCGGGGCGCGCGCTGCTTACCAAGGTGCGGAGACGGGTCCCAGACTGAATCGAAGAGCACGAACAGCAGCCTGATCTTGTGCTTCGCGCATATACCGAGAAAAGTGTCGATCCGTTGCTTGAACCCTTCGCTGTCCTGCTCCCAGAGCAGATCGTGCAGGAACACGCGCATCGTATTCATGCCCAGCCCTTCGGCCCACCCTAGTTCCGTGTCGATGCGCTTGGGATCGAACGTGTCCGCTTGCCACATTTCGAGCTCGTTAATGGCGTTCGATGTGATGTAATTGCTTCCAACCAGCCACGGTTCTTTGGCGTACCATTGATTTGCGCGCTCTTGTGTCCAGCGAGCGGATTCCGGTTGCGATGGTTGCTGGCCCGGTACTGAACCGGCCAAGCTCAACGAGACGGCTGCAACCCAGATGAGTGCTATTCGCTTCCGCATTTGTCTTACGATTCTATATGGCCTGCTCCAATTTCGGTCAACTGACGCGCGGCTTCGTGTTCCTGACTGTCGCAACCTGTTTGGCCCCTGCGATTGACCGAATCACCGTTACCGCTCAGCGCCTTTCGAACACCCCCCTGCTTCGCCCCGGCCGCGATTGGTCGGAATTTGCGCTCTTCAATCCCGCAGCTATCAAGGTCGGAAATAGGGTCGCCTTGCTCTTTCGCGCACAGGATCGCAATCATACATCGCGCATCGGATATGCAGAAAGCACCGACGGCTTGCACTTTCGTGTCTGGCCCGAGCCCGTCCTTTCTCCGGAAGCCGATTATGAGAAGGGCGGCGGCGTCGAGGATCCCCGTGTCGTTCAAATCAACGGCACTTACTATCTCACTTACACCGCTTACGACCTGCATGCCGCACAACTCTGTCTGGCAACTTCAACTGACCTGCTGCGTTGGAGTCGTAAAGGCGTGATCATGCCGGCTTACCGGGGCACTTGGAATACACAATGGACGAAATCCGGCGCAATCGTTCCGCAGCAGGTCGACGGCAAATGGTGGATGTATTATCTGGGTACGCGCAAAGATCCTGACGGGCAATCGCGGGATTACATGGGTTTGGCGTCATCCGCTGATCTGCTTCACTGGACAGATGCAACTCAGAAACCAGTGCTCGACCGCCGCCCAGGCGCATTCGACTCTCGTGTAATGGAGCCTGGACCGCCGCCCGTTCTGACCGACTCGGGAATTCTTCTGCTCTACAACGGCGCGGATGATCGACTTGCCTACGGCCCGGGTTGGGTGCTCTTCGACAGGAATGACCCAACTCGCGTAATCGCCAGAGCGGACGCGCCATTTCTGCACCCAACTCTCAGCTGGGAAACGACAGGCAATGTTCCGAATGTGATCTTCCTCGAAGGAGCGGTTCCGAAATCAAGCGAGCAAGCCGATCACCTTTTCGAATTCACTGGCTATTACGGAGCCGCGGACAAGTACATCGGCGGCGCCGATATTCGAATCGCAATTATGAAGTGAGCAGCTTTGGCTATAGCTGTTCCTTTACCAGGAACTGTTCGAATTTCCCGTCGGGCGTTCGATAGATATTCAGCATTACGGTTTTCTTTTCAAACTGCGCTTTATATCCGAGATGCGTCATTCCACCTCGTAACTGTTCGCTTTGGCGAGTGACGGTCTGCAGCTTTCCCAACGGCTCCAGCGATGCCTTGTAATCCTTCAGCGCGAGCTCGTTGAAGTAAGAATTCGCGTTCGCAGTGAATTGGGCGCGCTCCACTTGGCCTTGCTGTAATCCCTCGAGGATTGCCCGAACCTGTCGATCCACCTCCTCAGAAGAACCAGGATGAGGTTCTATCATCACTAGTGCAATGTCCTGCGAGAGCGGGCCGATTAGATTTACTCCATCCTCGTTCGACAGCACAATCACGCCCACATCCTTCGTTGGAAACACTCGGTTGATCGCCAGAAAGCCGGAAACTTCGCCGCTGTGCGAAACCATCGGGGTGCCATGCAGATCTCCGATTGCCAGGCCCAGAGCGTAATGCGTCGGCTTGCCGTCCTTCAATTTCACCTCTCGCGTAAATTCTTCGTAAGATTTCGGCGACAAAATTCGTTTCTGGAGGAACGCGATATCCCACCGGGCCAAATCGGAAGGAGTCATACACAGCTCGCCCGCGGCAAAATACCAGCCTTTCCCCTCCCGCGCAACCGGCCGCGGCGGTCCCAACGCATAGCGAGTGTAGGCGGTGGCATCGTCGGGAGCGTGTTCGTCGCAATCTCCTGCCGAGGTCATTCCGAGCGGCTGAAACATACGTTCCCGAAGAAATGGAACCAGAGATTGCCCTGTTGCCTTCTCGAAGATCTTCCCCGCGATCACGTAATTCGTATTGCTATATTGCCAGCGCGTGCCCGGGTCGAAGTTCAGCGGCTTTTTTGCCCAGCGGTCAAGAATGGTATCGGTCGTAATCGGCTTAGTCCACTCGGGGATGATGTAATCTTGCGGCGCGTAGTCCTCATAACCAGACGTGTGCGAGAGTAGTTCGAGAATCGTGACTTCGTTCGCACGGGTCAGGTCGGGATAATACTTCGCAACCTTGTCATCGAGGGAGAGCTTGCCGGCCTCTTGGGCAAGCAGCAACGCCGCAACCGTGAACTGCTTGCTAATGGAACCGGCCGCGTACCGGGTGTTCACGCCAGCCGGACGGTTTCGCTCGATATCGGCTTTTCCAAATGCCTTTGCGTAAGCGATCTGCCCATTTCGGACCACGGCAACGGACGCGCTTGGCGCGCCCGTGATGGACACAGCGGAAGCGATCGTCTGATCGAAATCCGTAAGTTGCGGGCCGGAGCTCTGCGCCCAAAAAACCGACGTGCAGAATATGCCTGCCGCGAGCGAAAGCAAACGCGTTCGAAATGTCCAAGTGAGTTGACGCCTATGTCTCATAATTGCGAAGGATTCAGTATGCCAGAGTCATATGTAGCCTGGTAACGCGATCCACTGAATCCCTGTTCGAATAAGCGCGTTAGACTACGAAAGTTCAACTCAGGAGCGAGATCCGATCTATCATGCATTCCTCTATTCACCGTCTGTTGGCCCTTGCCGTCGCGGCATGTGCTTCAATTTGCATTTCCTTCGCGCAACAACGCCCGTCTTCATTGAGTCCCGAAGTCATCGCAAAGCGAAATGCCACGGAAAAGGAACTGGAATCAGTCGCAATCGTCGATCGGAAAGTTATGGTGCCCATGAGCGACGGCAAGCGCATGGCCGCTGACATCTACCGGCCCAAGGGTACATCGAAGAAGTATCCGATTATCTTTGTTCGTACTCCGTACAACTTCAATTATTGGGATGTGCAGAACGGTGTTCCACGCGATCTCACCGCTGAATTGGATGCGGTCAAGCGCGGCTACGCCTATGTCGAGATGAATGAGCGGGGACATTTCTTCTCGGACGGCAATTACGATATTCTTGGCCCGCCGCTCTCGGATGGATCGGACGAGATCACCTGGATGTCGTCTCAGTCATGGACGAATGGGAAGGTCGGCACGATTGGCTGCTCTTCGACGGCCGAATGGCAGCTCGGTGTTGCGGCGCTCGGGAATCCGGCGTTTTCAACAATGATTGTGGAGGGTTTCGGGGCAGGTGTGGGCCGGGTCGGTTCTTATTATGAGCAAGGCAACTGGTACCGGGGCGGTGCGGTGCAGATGCTGTTCATTGCCTGGCTGTATGGAGAACAGAACCAGGTAAGGCCGATGTTCGCACCGGACACATCGCAGCAAGACCTGATACGCGTCTCGAAGTCGTTCGATTTGGCGCAGCAGCCTCCGCCGGTCGATTGGTCGAAAGCGCTTTGGCATTTGCCGGAGAAAGACATCATCAAGGCAGTCGACGGACCTCACGGGATCTTTGCGGATCGCGAGCCGGTGCCGACGGGCGGCGCGATGATCGAACGAACGCCGAACGATCGCGCCTGGTATCGGGGCGGTCTTTGGGATGATGACAAGCCCATCAATCTGCCGGGGCTGTGGTTCATGTCCTGGTACGACGTGTCCGTCGGCCCGAACCTTGCGGTCTACAACACGGTTCGAAAGACTGCCCGGCCAGACATTGCGAATGAACAATACGCAGTGATCGCGCCCACGCTCCATTGCAGCTATAAGCGGGCAACGGAGCACACCGTCGTTGGGGAACGCGACATGGGAGATGCAAGGCTCGATTACGATGCGCTGACCTATGGGTGGTTCGATCATTTCCTGAAAGGCGAGAACAACGGGATTTTAGAAAAGACGCCCAAAGTTCGCTACTACACGATGGGTCTCAATAAGTGGCAGACCTCGGACACATGGCCGCCGAAGGGCGCTGAACCGATGACTTTTTTCCTCTCGAGTAGTGGAAGAGCAAACAGCCTCCATGGTGACGGGGTGTTGGCGGCCAATGCGCCGAAAGCGGACAAGCCGGATGGCTTCGTTTATGACCCGATGAGTCCGGTTCCCTCTTATGGCGGGAATGTGTGCTGCACGGGCAATGCCGTGACGGGTGGAGCTTGGGATCAACGCAATATGGAGGCGCGCGACGACATACTTGTCTACACTTCCGAGCCGCTCAAGCAAGGCATGGAGTTTAGCGGCCCGATAGAAGCAACAGTGTATGTCTCCTCCGATCGAAAGGACACCGATATCACGGTTAAGGTGATCGATGTGCAACCGAACGGTACCGCTTACAACCTGGACGAGACCATTCAGCGCCTGCGTTATCGCGATGGCTATGACAAGCCGCCCGTATGGATGGAGCCGGGCAAAGTGTATAAGGTGATGCTCCAGCCAATGACGACGAGCAACTACTTTGCCGCCAACCATCGCGTGCGGATCGAGATATCGAGCAGCAATTTTCCGCGCTTCGATCGAAATATGAATACGGGTGGGAATAATTATGACGAGGCAAGCGGCTTGGCAGCCCACAACTCAATCCATCACTCTCAGCAGTACCCGTCGAAGGTCGTGTTCACGGTGGCTAAGCAACCTTGATCGCGGGTATGCGGAGCCGGAGGGCCGTCACCAGGCATTTCTTTCCCGATCTCAAACGAGAAATGTACTGGGCTTAAGCGTCGCAGTTGCGTCGTTGGAAGATGTCGCACATAGGAAGCTTTGGCCGTACAGCGACCCACAGCGCCGTCTGAGCAAACGGAAAAAGACCGAATTGGATTTGATACGCCTGGCCGAGTCTTATCCCGAGGTGAAATCGCTCTGCCCGCGGGAGCTGCTCGAAGAACCGGGGCACTACTAGGTATCGTGGCGCCGCGTTTTTCCGAGCAGGTGCCTAGCTTTTGACATGGCCTGTGATTCGGCTTCTTGAGTCGAAGCGGCAACAATCCTCGCCAGACATGCGCCGGGTGAGACATTGTCAGCCTGGCAAACATATTTATCGCCGGCGCGGTAGCTTGTCAATCTTACGGGCCAGCCGTCTATCTCGATTTGGCGTTCGTGGAAGTGTTCGGATTTCATGCGAATCGTTCCCCCTAAGCTCCTACAGCTTGGGCTGCGCCGCGCTCAACGGGAGCCCCCACGAGATTGCCCCATTCAGTCCATGAGCCGTCGTAGTTGACCACGTTGGGTAAGCCTAGCAGGTACTTGAGGACGAACCAGGTGTGACTCGAGCGCTCCCCGATACGGCAATAGGCAATCGTGGGACGGGACGCGTCGACCCCCTCAGCACGGTACAGGGTCTGAAGTTCCTCAAACGATTTGAACGTCCCATCTTCATTGCACGCTTTGCCCCAGGGGACGTTTCGCGCTCCGGGAATATGTCCCCCCCGTTGGCATGTTTCGGGCAGACCCGGAGGAGCGAGAATCTCGCCCGTGAACTCTTGCGGGCTTCGAACATCGATGAGCGAGGCAGAGGCGCTGGCAACCGCCTGCTGTACATGTGGTAGAAAAGCGCGGAGCGACAAATCGGGATCTTTCGCGCGGTACGCGGTTCGAGAGGGGGTGGAAGCTGCATCGCTCAGTTCTCGTCCTTCCGCAATCCATTTCTTGCGGCCTCCATTTAGAATTCTCACGTCCTGGTGGCCATAAATCTTCAATTGCCAGAAAGCCCAGGCAGCAAACCAGTTGTTGCTGTCGCCGTATAGCACGATTGTTGTCTGGGGAGTGATTCCAGATTGCGAAAGTAGGGCCTCAAGCTGCTCTTTAGGAAGGATATCCCGGCGCAGTGTATCACAAAGCTGCGTATTCCAAGCCCAGGCAATGGCTCCCGGAATATGGCCGATATCATAGGCGCCCGTATCTACATCGACCTCAACGGCGCGAAGCGATGGGTCGGAGAGTTTGCCTGACAACCAGTCCGTTTCAACCAGAACTTCAGGATGCGCGTAATTTGCCATACCAAATCACATTAACATACCAAAGCTGATCGGGAAACCGGTATTTACGCTCACCTTGGCAGTTGTCAGTCAGTTTGCAGGCCGAGAGTTGCTGCTCGATTCGGCGGTGAGGACGTCCGCATGCATTCTCGCCCAGGGAGCATAAGGTGATCAGAGAAATGTGCCGATTAGTCAAGCGAGCACTACTAAATGGCGCATATTCCACTGACGGTGAATGCCTGGAAAGCAGTGGCCGCCCCGCCTTCGAACTTGATTCACCGGCTCAAACATCTCGTTTATCGTCTCCTGCCATTGGCATCGAGCGCCTTGTTTCTTTTAGCGATGTGCGCGGATCTGCGGGGCAAATCGCACGAATCGCTCCCTACGCTGACCTCAACCGCTCAAGTCCATAGCCTGACAGCTGACCAGGCCAGACAGGGCTACCCAATCCACCTGAAAAGTGTAGTGACCTATTTCAATCCCCTTACCCCTGACTTGTTCGTTCAGGACGATACGGGCGGCATATTCATTGACTGGTCGTCTGAGATGCCCAAGGTCTCCGTGGGCGATTTGTTAGACATCCAGGGAACCAGCACACAGGTGGACTTTGCCCCGGATATTGCACATGCGCGGTGGAAAGTGATTGGAAGAGCACCCATGCCCGTACCAAGGCGTGTGACGTTCGGCCAAATGGCAAGCACTTCGGAAGACGCCATGTGGGTGGAGGTGGAAGGAATTCTACGTCAGGCGACTTATGCCCACCGTTCAGCTACAGAACGCGTTCTGCTGATGAACGTCGCATTGCCTGGAGGACGGGTTGACGTCGAGGTGCCGTGGAATGGCTCACCTGCCCCGGCCGGGCTGGTGGATGCGCGCGTCAGGATCCACGGTGTTTGTGGCGCAAGATTTACGACGAAAAACCAGATGGTAGGCGTGGTGCTGTATGTGCCGACTTTACATGAAATCACGGTGCTCGAGCATCCTGACTCAGATCCGTTTTCGGGGTCGCGAACCTCGATCAGCGACTTGCAGAGATTTGGGTTTAGAGGGACGGCAGGTCACCGGGTGAAGCTGGCCGGTGTAGTGACCGCAGTAATCGCCGGGCGAGGCATTTACATTCAAGACGAGACCGGCAATACGTACGCCCAAATGAGCGTCAAGGCAGCAGTTAAAGTAGGTGATCGAATCGAAGTATTAGGGTTTCCTGGATTCTTCGAGTCACACATCAGGTTAGAAGATGCGATAGTTCGTCGAACCGGGACAGGCTCGCTGACAAAACCAGTGAGCATCACCGTAAAGCAGGCTATGGCGGACGAGTACGACTCCGCACTGGTAACTATCGAGGGCCGCATCGTGCGTGAATCGAGCGTACCTGGCGATCAGGCGCTGGTCATTGAACAAGATCACATGATCTTTTCTGCGTCATTTGCGCCCCTAAGCGCAGTCAGCGAACTGCCGCGAGAAGGTAGCCTGGTCCGCGTCACCGGAATATGTGTCAGTCAGGTAGACTCGCTGCGGCGTGTCATTGATTTCAGGCTTATTCTCCGCTCCGGACATGACGTAGTCGTGCTTGCCAGTGCGCCCTGGTGGACTATCACCCGTGTGCTGATCTTGCTAGGTGTGCTCATCTTTGGCATCAGTGTCACGCTCGCCTGGATCGTGATTCTCCGTGGCCGCGTAAACGAGAAAACTGAAACCATTCGCGCCACGTTAGAGGCCACGCAAGATGGAATTCTGGTAGTGAACTCGACAGGGAAGATCACGACGTTTAATCAGAAGTTTCAAGAGATGTTCAGAATTCCCGATTGGATCCTAAACTCAAGCGATGACAGCGCTGCGGTCGAGTTTGTTCAGAATCTCGTAAAGGATCCCGAGCTTTTCATTTCCAAGGTTCGCGACTTTTACGCAGACGAGAACGTTACCGACGATGTTCTCGAATTTAAGGATGGCCGAATGATCGAGCGCCACTCTGAGCCGCAGCGGGTTAACGGTAAGAGCGTCGGCAGAGTGTGGGGTTTCCGGGACATCACCGATCGGCGGCGTGCTCAGAGCGAATTGCAAGTTGCCAAAGAGGCTGCGGAAGTCGCAAATCGAAGCAAGAGCGAGTTCCTGGCCAATATGAGTCACGAGATTCGTACACCGATGAATGCTGTTTTTGGAATGACGAGCCTTCTTCTCGAAATGGATCTGCCGAAAGAGGCGCGCGAATTTCTTGGGATCATTCGAAGCAGCGGGGAAACGCTGTTAACCGTCATCAATGACATTTTGGATTTTTCCAAAATAGACTCCGGCAAACTGGATCTCGAGCAGATTCCATTCCGCCTGGATCACTGTGTAGAAGATGTTCTTGATTTGCTGGCTCCGAAGGCGGCCGAGAAGTGCCTACAGCTTGCGTATCTAATAGAAAAAGATACACCCCTAACCGTAGTGGGTGATGTCACACGCGTTCGGCAAATCCTTCTCAATTTAGTCGGCAACGGCGTTAAGTTCACAAGCAAAGGCGAGGTCGTCGTATTGGTGTCCCGGGATACAGGTGATGCCGCCCAGCTATATTTCAGGGTGCGCGATACAGGAATAGGAATTCCCGCTGATCGCCAAAACCTACTTTTCCGTTCTTTCAGTCAGGCAGATACCTCGACTACACGCCAGTACGGGGGAACAGGGCTAGGCTTGGCGATCTGCAAGCGTTTATGCGAACTCATGGCCGGACGCATGTGGGTGGAAAGCCAGGTCGGAGTAGGGTCCACCTTCCACTTCGTGATTCCGGCCGGTAGAGCGGAAGAAAGTCTGCCCGATCGATCAACTGCACCGCTCACAGCACTTGATGGAAAACGTGTGTTGGTAGTCGACGACAATGCTACTAACCGTTTCATTTTGACCAGACAACTCGAAGGTTCAGGCATGATCGTGCGAACAGTCGCTTCGAGCCGAGAGGCGCTGGCGCTCATAGAGCAAAAGGCAGCATTCGACTTGGCAGTTCTCGATTTCCATCTGCCCGAAATGGATGGTGTACAGCTGGCTTCAGAGCTTCGCCGTTTACCGGACGGCAAGAATTTGCCACTAATCATGCTTAGCTCCGGAATCAGCGATGTGCCTTCCGGGGGAGACCGGAGCTTGTTTGCCGCTTACCTCACGAAACCGATCAAACCGCGAAAGCTGATGGAAGCTTTGGCGAGTGTGTTCAGCGCCGAGGTAGCCACAGATTCGGCAGTTGTCTCCGAAATCGACCGAAAACTTGCTGATCGCATACCCTTACGAATTCTCGTGGCCGAAGACAACGTAATCAATCAAAAACTGGCAATCAAGCTGCTGGAGCGGCTAGGCTATCGACCGGATATCGCAGGCAACGGCTGTGAAGTGATCGATGCGCTGCGGAGGCAGTCCTATGACCTCGTCTTGATGGACGTGCAAATGCCGGAAATGGACGGCATGGAAGCCACGCGACGAATCCGAAAGGAGTGGCCTGGAGATTTAGGACCGCGTATTGTCGCCCTTACTGCCAACGCCTTCAAGAGTGACCGGGAACAGTGTCTCAGTGCCGGTATGGATGGATATGTGAGCAAACCAATCCAAATCAGAGAACTCCAGGCCGTGCTTCAGGAATCGAGTGTCGCAGTAGTAGTCTGAACACGACGCTTTCCTGTTTTTTCCGAGAAAAACACCCTGGCCGGTTGACCCGACCGGCGGTAGCTTGCCTTGAAAAAAATTTAAGTCGAACGAAATAGGACATTTACAAGCCACCCGCGTTCTGCACAGTCTCGCCGAGCGAAATACTCCAGTGGGAAGGTGCAAAGCTTTGCCAAATTCAGAGGAAGTGCGCAATATGCGCCGACCTGCGAAGGACGCTTCGGCGGAGCGGGTGAGGGGAGCGTCCAAGAAGACGCGTAAACCTAGCAAATCGAAAACTCAGCAGGAGGCGAAAACCAAGGCTCAATCCATTTTCCAGGGCCAGAACCATCAAAAGAAGCAGCGTAAACTGACAATCCTCAACCAATGGATTGAAGTCGAAGTTGTGAACGGAAACACAGTTACGAACCTTTACCCACCGAATGAAAAGCTGATTGAAGAGGGTAAAGCGATGCTACCGCCCCCAGATTTGGTGTATCGAAGGTTCAATTTTTCATCCGGTGTTCCGATTGAATATCATTGGGCGACCAAGAATCCTAAAGCGCGGGAACGGGGCGGCATGGGCATCCAAAGAATGACAGTGGAGCAATGGTTGAGTCTCATAGAGCGTGAAAAGGCGGAGGGAACGGGGCATGTTGGACCTACGGGCGTTGGAAACCTCCCCAGGCCGGCTGAGCACGGCGTATGCGAATGCGAGGTTTGCACCAGATTGGCGGCGCTCTCGGACGTGAACTCACAAACCGAATCAGAGTGAATTGATCGGCAGAAATGCCGACCCAATACGTGCACAGGTCCACGCCTTGCGATGATGCAATGAATGCACGATCTCAGACGCAGGGATTTCCTGGCATTCACAGGCGCCGCCGCGGCGGGTTTTCTTGCCGAAGATGCACACGCCGAAAACGGCGAGAACGTTTTCGAACCGTTTTCATGGACGGCTTCTAATCTCACCTTCTCGTTCGATTTCCTCGGCAACCATCTTCGCCAAAAGTACACAGTCCCTGTGGATACTGTGCATCGTTTGAATGCGCCAGCTACTCTTCACTCGGATACCTGGAGTCTCGAGGTTGCGATGCAATGCACAGGTGAAGACTGTGCCGATCACCATGGCGTGAAATTCGCGGGCGGAATGCCCGGCGGCCGTTTGCTCTTTTCGGGTAAGAGGGAAGAAGCTCTCCAAGGTAGCAGGCGCCTGGTTTTGCTCCATCACGATCCAGTTCTCGGCCTTGGAGTTGAATCATTTTACGACTGTTTGGATGGGCTTCCGATTGTTCGTCGTTATACGCGTGTGCGCAATTCCGGCGTGCGGGCTGTAGGAATCGAGTACGTTAGCTCCGCGATGCTGTCGGATGTCGCTGTTTCGCAAAATTTCGAAAAGGAACTCAGAATCCATCTCGCGTACAACAGCTGGCAGGCGGAGGGACAATGGCACACCTTCCGCCCGTCCGAGCTCGGATTCGTCGAGAATGGCGAGTTTAGCTTGTCGGGGGTATTTTCGTCGAGCCTGGGGACGTGGTCAACGGAGAAGTATCTCACTATGGCGATGGTCGAAAACACTGTCCTAGGCCTTACGTGGTTTTGGCAGATCGAACACAACGGATCATGGCACTGGGAACTGTCGAACACTTCTGCCAAAACGACTTATGTCTATTTGGGAGGGCCGGACGAGCAGCATTCACACGCTTGGAAAAACCTTCAGCCTGGTGAAACATATGAGACGGTGGTCGTGGCGCTCGGGTGCGTACATGGGGGCTTCGGAGAAGCTGTCGAGCAGTTGACGCTTTACCGCCGGAGGGCATTCGCGCAGATTCGCCGATCCCACAATTTAGATTGCCCGGTGATCTTCAACGACGCTATTGCGCTCAATCTCGACCCGAGCGCCGAAAAAGAACTGCCTCTGATCGATGCCGCCGCCCGGGCTGGGTGCGAGTACTACGTCATCGATGCCGGCTGGTACGCGCAGGCGAACGTGAATTGGTGGGGTTCGGTTGGGCTCTGGGAGCCTTCCAACACGCGCTGGCCGAACGGTATTAGAAGCGTGCTTGATCGGATCAGACAGAAGGGGATGATTCCCGGCTTATGGCTTGAACCTGAGGTTGTCAGCATCAATTCACCTTTGAAGGACAAACCCGACGACTGGTTTTTCATGCGTCACGGCCGCCGCGTGATTGATCACGACCGATACCTGCTTGATTTTCGGAATCCAGCCGTTCGGAGTTATTTAGACGGGGTGATCAAACGTCTCGTTGAAGAGTATGGCGTAGGGTACATCAAGTGGGATTACAACGTCGATGGGCTCGAAGGAACCGATCTGCGCGCCGACAGCCCCGGGCAAGGTCTGCTCGAACACAATCGGGCACTACTGCGTTTTTTAGACGATACCTTAATTCGTTACCCGCAGCTTGTGATTGAAAATTGCGCGAGCGGTGGAGGGCGGATGGATTACGCCATGTTGTCCCGATTGCAAATTGAGTCCTCGAGCGATCAGGGCGACTATCGAAGATATCCGTCGATCACGACGGGTTCGACGGCGGGAGCTTTGCCTGAACAGTTAGGAATCTGGTCATATCCGAAGAAAGATTCGAACACAGACGAAGCGAGCTTCAACATGGTCAACGCCATGCTGTGCCGTATTCATCAGAGCGGGGATTTGGCAACCCTAACGGCCGAGAGCTTTGCGCAGGTGAGTACGGGCATTCAAACTTATAAGAGCCTGATACGTCCACATATCCCGAACAGCGTTCCCTTTTACCCGCTTGGGATGCCAACTATGACCGACCTTAAATCGCCGGTTTGTCTGGGCATCAAATCGTCGCAGGCCACCTCGATTGCGGTGTGGCGGCTGGAGGGATCTGAAACAGTTCGGATTCCCGCAGCGGCAGGAAACGTTCGGCTACTCTACCCAACAGATTTGGGGATCAATGTTGAGCGAACCGGCAATGCTTTTACCGTGGCGTTCCCGCGTGAATATATGGCGTGCATCGTAGCGCTCGATTAACCGCCGACAAGATGCTATTCTTCGATAGGCGATCAGGCAGAGATGCGCAAAGCTTTCAGCATTTTCATATGCGCGCTTGCACTTCTCGGGACGCTATACGGTCTGGAACGGTCGACCCCGCGTGCATTCCGTGAATACCCGGGTGTTGAATATAGCGTCGGAGAGATCCCGCTCCCGCCGGACTGGCAAGAAAAAACGGAATGGGCATTCGCCCGGCTGATGTACCCACCGGGTTGGAATGATGGTTATCGCGGACGCTTTGATGGCGACTGGAGAGAAGGATTATCGCTCTGGACGCAGGATTTCCCTCGCGCCGATCGCCATTTCTCGGAAGCACTGCGGCGTCTGACGCGCGTGCATGTGCGCTCTGTCGAGCAGCCGGTGAATCTTGACGACGCAGATGACGTATACAACTGGCCTTGGCTGTATGCAGTCCAAGTTGGCGAATGGGGGCTGACTGATTCCGAGGCCGCGAAGTTGCGCGATTATCTGCTGCGCGGCGGATTCTTCATGGCCGATGATTTTCACGGGACGGTCGAATGGCAAATATTCGAACAGACCATGAAAAAGGTTTTCCCGGATCGTCCAATCGTCGATATCCCTAATGACGATGCGATTTTTCACACGGTCTACGATCTTGACGAAAGGTATCAAATTCCAGGGGCGGAGCACTTACAGCTTGGCTACAAGAAGGATGGATATGTCGCGCGTTGGCGCGGGATCTACGACGACAAGAAACGAATTATGGTTGCGATATCGTTCAACTCCGATATCGGTGATTCGTGGGAATGGGCGGACGATCCCCGTTATCCCGAAAAATTCTCGGACCTAGGAATCCGCATCGGCGTGAACGATGTTGTATACGCCATGACGCACTGAGCCTACGCGACCGTTGAGCCCGAATTGCTCAAAATGGCTGCGAGCCTCAAGCGGACATCATTCGGTATTGGAATGGTTTGCTCTGTTTCACGGTCAATACATGCAACAATTACAACTCCTTTGGCAGCAACAGTCCCTTCTTTGAACGCACTTAATTCGAAGCGCGCCGAAGATCGTCCAATTTTCGTTAGCAAGATTTCAATCTCGACCAGATCATCGTGCACGATGGAACGCATGAAGTCGCATTCCACGTGTACGCGCGGGAATCTATAAGGTCGTTCGAGATCGTAAGTGATTCCAACACTGCGCAGCAACTCAATTTCGGCTGACTCGAAATACCGAAACATGGCGGTGTAATGGATGCGTCCGCTTGCATCGGTGTCGATGAAGCGGATTCGTGTTTGGAATCGGAATGGGTTGCGCGGCATCTCTCTCGGGCTTGCAATTATGTCACAGCAAGCAAAAGTTACGTCTATCTGCAAGAATAGAAGTAGCTAGCTTGGCCAGAGCTGGACGGCTGTCCATACAGATTTTGCTGAGTGATGCTTTCATTCGGTATCTTCTTCTCACTCCTTTATCAGATCTGTTGTGAACATAACGAACGAAAATTGGGATTATTTAGGATCTTCCACAAGGCCCCGGAAAGGCGAATTGGCTCTCCGGTTAGCGCTTACGTTTGAGGATCTCTACCTCCGTGAAGGACTGATCAAACTGGATGGAATGTTCCTCGCCTATGTCGAGGAGAGCGCCCCGTCTCTCTATACGCGCCTGATCGAAGCACGTCGCGATCCCAACTCCCTGAACCGGCGCCAAACTTCGGAATTGATTGTCGAGCTGGCTCCGTATCTCGAAGACTTTCTCGGGCAGTTATTCGGCATTCAGAAGGAGCTTCGTGAACTGCAGCTTCGGCACACCGAATTGGCTCCTCTGTATTCGGTGAAGCGACGGTTTGTGCAACGGAAGGCGTTAACCGGATACACCGAGGAGCGGGCAAGCCAAATTGACGGTTTTGCAGTGGGAGCGGAGCTGGAAGCACTGCTACAGGAACCGTTGACAGAGACAAGCTTCGCCAATCATGTCGCCCGGTGGCTTGACGCGGAGCCCGATCACGTGGAGCAGTTGCAGCTTGCCGCGCAATATGCGGCATGGGCTACGCTGTCCCCCGCCGGCAAAAAGAAGCATCGCCGCGGCGTGCTATTCAAGGTTCCGCATAAGCTCGACATGCACCATCTGATTCCGGTCAAGCCTGTCGTCACCGATGGTTTCATCCGGCTGGAATTGAGCAGCGACCACTGGCGCCATCGCGAGGGATTTCAGCTCACTGACCCGGGAACAGACCTTACCGGAGCGCTTGATCAGGCTTACTACTGCATTAAGTGCCACAAGCAGGAGAAGGACAGCTGCTCGACGGGGCTCAAGGAAAAGAACGGCGCGTTCAAACACAGTGTGTTCGGCGTCCCTCTGGCCGGGTGTCCTCTGGAAGAGAAGATCTCCGAGATGAACCTCGTCAAGGGCGATGGTAATCCGATCGGTGCGCTTGCCATTGTGGTGATTGACAATCCGATGGCTGCGGGCACTGGGCACCGGATCTGCAATGACTGCATGAAATCATGCATTTTCCAGAAGCAAGATCCGGTTGACATCCCTCAAGTCGAGACGCGCTCATTGAAAGATGTGTTGGAGCTGCCGTGGGGCTTCGAGATTTACAGTTTGCTTACGCGCTGGAATCCGCTGAATTTCTCGCGGCCTTATCCGCGCGAGGCGAGCGGCCGTAAGATTCTCATCGTGGGCCTCGGTCCTTCGGGGTTTACGCTTGCACATCATCTGATGAATGATGGACACACCGTCATTGCGGTTGACGGGCTAAAAATCGAGCCGGTCTCAGCAGATCTTTCGGGCGTCGATCCGCACGGGCAGCGCTTTCCGTTTCGGCCGCTGCACGACGTTTCCGAGATCTATGAGCGTCTGGACGAGAGAGCAATGGCGGGATTTGGCGGCGTGGCCGAATACGGAATCACGGTCCGCTGGAATAAGAACTTTTTGAAAGTGATCCGTCTTTTGCTGGAGCGGCGGCGTGAATTCAGCATGTTTGGCGGTGTGCGATTCGGCGGAACGCTCACGGTGGATCAGGCGTTCGAGATGGGTTTCGATCATATCGCCTTATGCGCGGGAGCGGGCCGGCCGACGGTGATTCCGATGAAGAACGGGTTGGTGAGAGGTGTTCGGCAGGCTTCCGATTTCTTAATGGCATTGCAACTGACCGGCGCTGCGAAGTCCGAGTCCCTGGCGAACCTCCAAATTCGCATGCCCATCGTGGTCATTGGCGGAGGTTTGACGGCCATCGATACCGCGACCGAGTCACTCGCCTACTACGTAGTGCAGGTGGAGAAGTTTCTGGAACGATATGACGTGCTCACGGGTGAACTTGGAGCAAGGGAAGTGCGCGCGGAGTGGACGCCTGAAGAAGCTGAAGCTGCCGATGAGTTTTTGTCGCATGCACGTGCGATCCGGGCAGAACGGGCCGCTGCAGCCCGGCAGGGGAGGCCACCCCGGCTTATTGAATTGCTTAATTCCTGGGGCGGAGTGACGATTGCCTATCGACGCAGGCTGATCGACGCTCCGAGTTACACACTGAATCATGAGGAAGTGGGAAAAGCGCTCGAAGAGGGCGTGCGCTTTGCCGAATGCCTCGTGCCTGAGGAAGTCGAAATCGATGCCTCTGGAAGTGCAACGGCGCTGCGCTTTGACAAGCACCGCTTTGATGATGGCCTGGGACTGTCACCTACTGGCGAAAAGGTTGTGCTTCCAGCCAAAACGATCCTCGTGGCAGCGGGCACGCAACCGAATACTGTTCTCGCCCGCGAGGATGAACATAACTTTAGGCTTGACGGCCGGTATTTTCAGGCCGTCGGTGAAGATGGCTATCCCGTGAAACCGGAGAGAATTGCCAAGCCTGCTATTGCGAACGTGCTCATCTCCATGCGGCCCGACGGCCGGGCCATTAGCTTTTTCGGTGACCTTCACCCATCATTTTCTGGAAACGTGGTGAAAGCGATGGCGAGCGCGAAGCAAGGATACCCAGTTGTCTCGCGCGTTCTCTCGCGATTAGGTCCATCTCAAAGCGCGCCTGACACTCTAGTGCAGCGGCTGAATGATGAGCTTCGGCCTGTTGTTCAGGACGTGATCCGGCTCACTCCGAACATTGTTGAAATCGTAGTGCGTGCCCCGATCGCCGCGCGAGCATTTAAGCCAGGGCAGTTCTACCGATTGCAAAATTACGAGTCGCTCGCGACCTCTACCGAAGGCACTACTCTTGCAATGGAAGGCCTCGCTTTGACGGGTGCGTCGGTCAACTTCGAGAAAGGGCTGCTATCGACGATCGTGCTAGAGGTGGGCGGCTCAACCGACCTATGTGCGTTGCTGAAGCCCGACGAACCCGTGATCCTGATGGGGCCAACGGGCACGCCCAGTGAGACACCCGCGCAGCAGACGGTCCTTTTAGCCGGCGGAGGATTAGGGAACGCGGTGCTTTTCTCGATTGGGCAAGCGCTGCGTGCTTCGGGGTCGCGCGTCATCTATTTCGCCGGGTACAAGAAGATCATCGACCGCTACAAAGTGGAGGAGATCGAGAAAGCTGCCGATGTGGTGATCTGGTGCTGCGATGAGGCTCCAGGGTTTACCCCGAGCCGCGTCCAGGACAGCGCATTTGTCGGGAACATTGTGGAGGGCATGGCAGCCTACGGCCGCGGCGAATTAGGCGAAACGGAAATTCCCCTTAGCGCAGTGGATCGTCTTATGGTGATCGGCTCTGACGGTATGATGCGCGCTGTTCAGCAGGCCCGCCATACGGTCCTGCGCCCGTATCTGAAGCCGAACCATCACGCAATTGCGAGTGTCAATTCTCCTATGCAATGCATGATGAAGGAGATTTGCGCGCAATGCTTGCAAGTGCACAAAGATCCGGAAAGCGGCAAGGAGACTGTCGTATTCTCTTGCTTCAATCAGGATCAGCCCTTAGATCTGGTCGAGTTCGGCAGTCTGCGCATGCGTCTGTCGCAAAACGGCGCCCAGGAGAAATTGACGAAACTTTGGATTGACCACTGTTTGCGCAGCATCGGCGCGCGTCCCGCTCTGGCTACGCAGTAGACTGACTGGGATGGGTTCAACTGCCCCGCAAGATTACGATGCGCTGATCGTTGGCTCCGGCGCGAGCGGAGGCTGGATCGCGAAGGAGCTGACCGAGCAAGGCATGCAAGTATTGATGCTCGAGGCAGGTCCTCCCCGGGTGCCCAACCGGGATTTCACCGAACATGCGTGGCCGTACCAGTTGAAATTCCGAGGCTTCCGGGATCAGAAGAAAATGCTGGCTGAGCAGCCTATCCAAGGGCTGTGCTATGCCTGCGACGAGTATAGTCATCAGTTCTTCGTGAACGATAATGAGCATCCTTATACGTTTCCCGCCGGTAAACCGTTTATGTGGATTCGGGGGAGACAGGTAGGGGGCAAGACGTTCTGCTGGGCTCGCGAAAGCTATCGGTATACCGATTACGAGTTCCAGGCCGCCAGCCGCGACGGACATGAACAGGATTGGCCCTTCACGTATGCGGAGCTTGCGCCGTATTACGACAAAGTAGAGAGCTTTATCGGAGTGAGCGGATCGCGCGAGGGGCTGGAACAGATGCCCGATGGGAAGTTTCTTCCCCCCATGAATCTATCGTGCGGCGCGGTTCTGGTGAAGCAAGTGATCGAAAAACAGTTCGGCTGGCGAGTGATGCCCGATCGCGTTGCTAACTTGACAGTGCCTCATAACGGACGGCCGGCATGCCACTACTGCGATCAATGCCAGCGAGGCTGCTTTACGGCGTCTTACTTCAACAGTCCGGCAGTGACGCTTCCTGCGGCGGCTCGAACGGGCCGGTTTACGTTGATGAGCGATGCTGTCGTGAGTCACGTCGTCATGGGCGGCAATGATGCGGTCGCGGGAGTGCATTACGTCAATCGCGAAACCAAAAGACACGGCGAAGCTCGTGCGAGGATTGTTGTCTTAGCGGCAGGTGCCCTGGAGTCGACGCGCATCCTGCTCAATTCCAAGTCCGGCAGTTTCCCCAACGGAGTCGGAAATGCGAACGGAATTCTTGGGCACTATTTGATGGATCACTTCACGATCGAGAACGCAGGAGGTGAACTCTCATCACTTAAGAGCTCGCAACGTGAGCCGACCGGCAATCCTTGCGGCTATCTGATACCGAAGTACGCGAATACCGAAGGACATCGGAACGGTAGTTTCCTACGCGGATACCGTTTTGACGGCGATGCCAGCCAGCAGCTATATGCGCACGCCTTCTCGCTGCCGGGATTCGGGAAACGATGGAGAGAGACAGTTCGGCGGGAAATTCCCTACGCGTTCGCGATTGAGGCGCAAGGTGAGTGCCTGCCGCGCTATGAGAATTATGTGGATCTCGATCCGGAACGCAAAGACGCATGGGGTATTCCGGTCGTGCATATTCACGCCAGCTACGGAGAAAACGAGCGCGCAATGGCAAAGGCAATGCGCCAGGATATCGGGAATATTCTGGATGCTTTGAAAGTACAGAAACCGACTCCTCCAGATGACGAGCTGAGCGTGTTCGGCAAGAACATTCATGAGTGTGGGACGGCGCGGATGGGTAAAGACCCGAAGAAAAGCGTGCTGAACCCCTACAACCGGGTGCACGAAGTGAAAAATCTGTTCGTAACGGATGGCGCCTCCTTCGTTACGCAGGGGTGCTATGAACCAACGCTTACGATCATGGCGATTTCAGCGAGGGCCGCAGATCACATACTGAGTGCGTCCAAGAGAGGCGAGTTGTAGTGAAACCGGATATTGAATTCACACGACGCGTGTGGATGTTGAGGGTAGGGGAGATTGCGCTAGGACTTGGGATTGCCGGCAGACTTCGAGCGCGCGGCGCAGAAACAAGCTCCTTGCCTCCGGGCCTGTATCAGCCGATGAGCGATCACCTCGGACATGCGCTGCAAAGTGCTGACCGTTTTCGTCCGGTTCCTCCAGGAAGTCCGACGGATTATGTGCAGCGCCCAGCCGGCCCGTTTCATCCGCTCTTTTTCTCTGACTCTGAGTTTGCTGTAATTCGGCGCCTAACAGAATTGATTTTGGGAGAAGAAGCTAGGCCGGAACGCCATGAGCAGAACGGCGCTATTGACGAAGTCGCGCAGTGGATCGATTTAGCGGTTTTTAGCTCAGCCGGTACTCGTCGGGCCGCACTCGAGATGGGTCCTCTGCCGCTTGCGGTGGTTGCCGCTTATCATGGATCACACGCCCTTCAGGCTCTCCAAACATTTGATGAGCAAAAGGCCTATCGTGATGGTTTGACATGGCTCGAGAATGCAAGCGCATCGCATGATAATGCACAGTTTTTACGTCTGTCACCCGAAGATCAGAAGGGCATTCTAAACGCAATCAGCGATGAACGATTGGATGGACACACTGAAAACTCCGGCACCCAGTTTTACAAGTTGATGAAATCCGAAGTGATCCGCGGATTCTACACGTCTCGGGCCGGGCTGAAAGAATTGGATTACAGGGGAAACGCTTTTTACGCCAGATCTCCGGGATGCGACAGGCGTTAACGGCAGATCTTATAGATGCCCGCTAACCAGATCCCGGATCTCTCCGCGAATGAGGTATCGGCGAGAATAGTAGATAGTGAGTCGTAGCCGAGCATCGTACGATGTAGCCGATGCTCCGGACCTGGCGTCGACACCGATGACGCCAGCGCGCCGGGCGTTCCCGCGGGCAGAATCAGCCCCTGCTGCGCAGGATTGGACCGCCAACGACCAGATGTTACCGGCACAACGGCCGCTCGAGGCAGCAACGGGGACGGCATTAGTGCCGAGCCGGTCCTCGGCGACAAGGAACAGTCTCACGATCGTGTGTCTGTTTTTGGCTGTCTTCCTGGTAGCAGCGGGCACCAGCTTCCTCCAGGCGTATCTCCGGGATCATCGATCTCCTGTGGGGACCGTAGCCCGCGAAATTCGCATCGTGCCCAGTCCCGAAGGCAAACTGGCAATTCAGACCGATTCGCTAACTGATCGCGCACACGCGCCCGAGATAGCGCCGGAACGGTCTGCGCCCCAAATATCGAGTACCGAACCACTATCGACTACAGAATCGCCATCGACTACAGAATTAAAAGCGCGAGCGAACGTGCCGGTCGTGAGAAAGCCTTTGCGAGAAAGGTCTCCAAGCCGGCCCGCATTGAAGCAGACCAACAAACTAAGCACGCGATCTGCATCCGCGAACCGGCCGTCGAAATCGACCGCAGCCCCAGCCCAGCTGCGCCGGCCGCCGGAGCGACAGATCGTACGCGGTCCTAGCATCCCGGCTGTTCCGATGAACGGTAATAGCGGAACGCAGCCGTCAGTTCTTTCACAGCAACCGCTGCCTAAAGCGCCTGAGCCTATAAAGAGCGCGGCTCAATCCACGACGAACACACTTCCGCAATCCCACGCGAGTAGTAACCCAGCTCCGCCTGCCCGTGAATCTGCTTCGAGAAATGCGCCGCAGTCACCGGGAGCGCCACAAATGACCCCGCAGACTGGGGGTGTTCAAAACTCGGCGTACGTACCGGCAAGGCCGCTGAAATGGGCCGCACCGGATGCCAAGAGCTTGGGTGTTTCCCGAATCGCTCAAGCGGTAGACATTGCTGTAAAGATCAGGATTGACGAATCGGGACATGTGACGTCCGCGCACGCGCTTCTCGATGGAGCGGTTCATGATCCGGCCGTCATGGCTGCTGCAACGGCTGTCGTAAAGCAATGGACGTTCGAACCCGCGAAGATGCAGGGCAAGAATGTTGCCAGCGAGGATACAGTCGTCATTCACGTCGATCCCAAACGCTGATTGAGAATAGCCGGCGGTGCCGAGAGGACCTGTTACGGTCCCCCGCTTACCGGAGCGGAGGTTCCCACCGAATTGGTTAGGGTCACGCTGACCGATTGGACGCTGCCATTACCAGTTATCGTGAATGGAACCTGCAACTGGAACATGCTTCCGAAACTCTGGCTTTGTGCACTTTGATACCACGCGGAGAACTGAGAGCTTACCGGCACGGAGAACGTAGTACTCCCCGAAAGCTGCGTTCCTGAAGCCGCGGTGAATGTGAACGTAGCCGTTGTGACATCGCGGGGTGTCGAGTAGCCGCTCAATACAACGTTAAAGCCAGTAGACGTTAGATTTGTAATCTGAACGCTACCCGCCGTAATGACGGGTGCAAGCGGCAGAATCGTTGCCGACGCCGTCACGGGAGTTTGCGGCAAAACACTAGTGCCTCCAGAGGTCAGGCTCGTCAAAGTCACGGTTACAGTACCGGCGACCGTACCTTGCTGTATCGTTCCCCCGGCGATCGGTGAAACGGTCGTCGCACCCGCTGGCACGGTGAAATTGAGCGTGGTCCCTCCAGCGGCGAACTGCAATGCCGGATCCATGTACCCGGGGGGCAGGTTCGGCGCAGTGGCCGCGAACGTGAGCCGCACTGTCCCCTGTAATGCGCTCGGCGTCGGGCTGGCCAACTGTATGCCTAAATTGAGTTGCTGAGTCGGCGCGGAGGTCGCATGAACGCCGGTCAGAGTAATGGTTGGGGCTAGAATGCCGATAGCCACCGAGTTCGACGTTACGCCGCTTGAAACCACCGTGATTTGCGCCGAGCCGAAACTCGCGATCAGGTTGGCCGCTACGGAAGCCGTGACTTGCGTTGCGCTCACGACGGTGGTTGGCAGGGTCGCGCCGTTCCATTGAACGACTGCGCCAGCGCCAAACCCGCCCCCGGTGACAGTCAGAGTGAACGCCGGGCCTCCGGCTGTTATGCTGCTTGGGCTGATTGCCGCAATGACCGGAGCGGCGATGACGGTAAAGGTAAGAGCGTTAGACGTGGCACCTCCCGATACCACTGTGACCTGGGCGGTACCCACAGCTGCAATCAGGTTCGCCGGGACCGACGCTGTCAGCTGAGTCGAGCTGACGAAGACGGTAGGAAGCGATGTGCTATTCCATTCCACGACGGCACCGGAAGCGAACCCTGTGCCGGTCACCGTCAACGTAAATGCAGGGCCGCTTGCGCTTGCCGAACTCGGAGTCAGTGCGCCGATTGCCGGGCCGACGACGATGGTGAAAGCCACCGCGTTCGAGCTTACGCCGCCCGAGGCCACGGTGATCTGAGCGGTTCCTGGGCTCCCGATCAAGCTAGCCAACACCGGGGCAGTTAGCTGGCTCGCGCTGACGAAACTGGTCGCGAGCGCAGTACCGTTCCAGCGCACAACGGAACCCGAACTGAATCCCGAGCCGTTTACCGTTAGGATGAAAGCCGGACCACCCGCAGTAGCGGCACTCGGGTTAATACTGCTGATATGGGGTGCGGGGAGTACCGTAAATATTACGGCGTTTGATATCACTCCGCCGGATAGAACGGTGACCTGAGCAGCACCCGCAACGGCGACAAGATTAGCCGGCACAGCAGCAGTGAGTTGGGTCGCGCTGACGAACTTCGTCGTGAGCGCTGAAGTATTCCACTGCACAGATGAACTGGATGTAAATCCGGTTCCATTTACCGTCAAGGTAAAACCCGGGCTGCCGGCTATTGCTGTATTCGGGGTAATGCTACTGATCGTGGGTGCCGCGATTATCGTAAAGGTCACAGCGTTCGATGTCACGCCGCCCGATACGACGGTGACCTGAGCCGTACCCGCGCTGGCGATGAGAGCTGCCGGTACTGCTGCCGTCACCCTAGTGGGGTTAACAAAATTCGTCGTTAGTTGAGTTCCATTCCACTGGACAACGGCGTCCGAAGCGAACCCGCTTCCATTCACTGTCAGGGTGAATGCGGGCGCGCCTGCAGTCGCGGTCGACGGCGAGAGGCTACTGATGTGCGGCCCCGCCGAAATAGTGAAAGTAGCGGCATTCGATGTCAGGGTATTAGATAGGACGGTAACTTGGGCCGTACCCGGAGTCGCTATTCGACTCGCCAAAACCGGCGCTTGCAGTTCAGTCGAGCTGACGACGGTTGTCGCGAGCTGGGTACCGTTCCATTCCACGACAGAGCCGGAAGTAAATCCCGCACCATTGACTGTGAGCGTAAAGCCGGGGCCACCGGCGGTCGTACTGCTTGGGTTCAGCGAACTGATCACGGGAGTGATCGTGAGACCGACAGTATTTGAACCAACGGAGGATTCCACAACCCTGATCACAGCCACGCCTGCAAAAACGATAAGGTTCGCGGGCACCGCCGCGGTCATCTGGTTGGCATTCACGAACGTCGTCGCAAGCGGAGAACCATTCCACTCCACTGCGGCGCCCGAGATGAATCCGCTTCCATTTACTGTCAGAGTAAAGGCCGGACCGCCTGCCGCTATGCTGCTGGGATTGATGGTTGAGATAACCGGAGGGGCTAGGACGGTAAAGGGCACCGCGTTTGACGTCACGCCAGCTAAGGACACGGTGATCTGAGCAGTACCGGCAGCGGCGATCAAACTCGCCGGTACCGTGGCCGTCAACTGATTTGCGCTCACGAAGGCGGTTGCAAGCGCCGAAGCGTTCCATTGCACTACGGCACCAGGGGAAAAATTCGTGCCATTGACGGTAAGAGTGAAGGCCGGCTGAGTTGCAATCGCACTGGTGGGACTGATGCTGGTGATGGTAGGAGCCGCGGCAGTGATGGTTCCGGAGTAGGGTTGTTGGGCGACCTCAGGCGGAGCTGAACTGTCGTTCACTTGCACTGTGTAGCTGTAAGTGCCCGCGCTAGAAGGCGTGCCGCTGATCGTAACGCTCGTGCCGGTGTTGCTGCTCAGCGTCAATCCAGCCGGCAAAGCGCCTAAAACGATGGCCCATGTGTAAGGCAACGTACCACCAGATGCCGTACATGTAGCGGAATACGGTGCGCCGACCTGTGCAGGACCGGTGAGCGGCAAACATGCAATCACAAGCGGACTTTGGGCCCTCGCAGCCGCAACCAGGAAGAAGAACAGAGCGAAGATGACGCAACTCGACCGGCCCCGTGGGGGAAACACTCGGGAGTAAGATCCAATCTGGTGAATCGTCGTCTTCAATTGCTGGAACCTTGTGCTATGTCACGAGCTGCGGGAATAAAAAACCTGACGGGCCCTCCGGGCCCCCAAACAAACAGCCAATAGGTACCGCCTTCAGGCGGTGACATGAGGAAGACATCGTCTGCCCTTAAGCGGTTCAAAGCTGTCGGAGCATTACTCATGTGGTGCACGCGTGTTAATCCCGATGCGCGATCAACCGACAGAATGGCATGCTGAGCTGGACACGCGACTAGAATCGTCCTTCCATCGGCGGTAGAAACACCCGCCTCCGGCTGGCACAAACCCGCTGCAGTAGGCCCGAGCGCAACAGGTTTAATTTTTGAATCGTGAAGGAAAGACGCCGCATTCAAACTACGATCGAAAATGAGAGCGTCAGGGGTGTGCGCGATGAATTCCAAAGCGGAAATATCCGGCGAATAATGTACTGCAGAAAGAGCCATGCCTCGGCTAACCGAATAAACCGAGCCGGCATCGTTCGATAGAAGCACCATAGCAGCGTCATCGCTGACCGCAAGCTTTTGAAGAGGAGCCGGTATTACGAGGCTCTCGAAATTGAGAGCTACGCGAGGCGATTTGGGCAACCCGGCCAATACCTGAAGCTGGTTTGTCTGTCTGGAATAGGTGACCGCTGATCGGCCGCTAGGGCTGAACGCCAGCAGATCTATTTGACTCATTGCGCCCGAAATGGGCGCAGCAGCCAGAGTGCGCGTTTCGAGGGCTAGCCCCTGAAGCGAAACTATGCTGAGCGGGTGACTCGGGCCTTCCTCGACGAGCGCGAACGCCTGACCGGGCGCAACATGAATCCGAGTCACTGAAGCAGGTAGCGAGAGGGGATTGCCGAGACGGGCTGAGCCTGGTATGCCCAAGATGGGTCGCAGCTGAGCAGGGGACTGACTGCTAACGAACCCCAGCATAGGAACGGAAAAGCTGCTCGATGTGCCCCCGCTGTTCGCGTTAGAAGCCTGAGCCAACAACGTCACTGCTGCGCTGCCGAATACGAGTGCGAAACGCTTCATTTGTGGCCTGAATCTGGAATTGGCAAATTCCGGAACTGCAATCAATGGGGAGCCCCTACGGAGGGGGTACCGACGCCGATCATCGCGGTCTGGCCAGGCGAATTGGAACTGGAAGAACTGCCGCCGTGAGCGAGCCCGATTGCGGCACCAACCGCAACCGCAGCGCCCGCGGCAACAATTAGCCCGATTTTCTTGCTGGACATGCCGGAGTGCCTGGTTACGGGTGGCTCTGCTACAGCCTGGTTCGATTGGGATACCTCCGTGTTTGCCACCTCGTCGCCGACTGACGCGCTTACCTGAATTTTGTAATCTCCTGGAATGTCATTCGGACGAAAATCTTTTGCAACTGCCCGGCCATCAGTTCCAGTAATGACCGTCAGGAGATGGCTATCGCCGACAAAGCTGCCGCCCGGCCCCTGGTTGGGAGAGAGAAAGGTGACCACCGCTCCCTTTACAGGCTGGTCGTTCTCGTCATCAATCTCGACAGTGATGTCCCGTGCTGCACGCTGCTTGATGTCGTTGATCGCTCCTGCACCGCCGATCACGTTGATCGTCAATTTTGCGGGCTTGGCAGTTTGGCCAGGGCTCTGAGTCGGAGGTTGCGTCGCTTGCACGGCCGGCCGCAAGAACAGTGGAACGCTGGAATGCTGGAAAATTGATGCCGCAGTCTGGCACTGGCCCAGGCCCGTGAGAACACTACCCAGAACCACACTGTAGAAAATTAAGATTCGACCGGAATGCTTCATAGGCTTGAAAATCAGAGGTATAACGTCCTGATTGTAATCCGAAAGGGTGGCCCAAACCTACCCGCAGGGGCGTCCGCGAGTACTAGTCGGTTGATCGCTCAAACAGGGATGAAGGCATGTTTTCCGGTGGAATTTTGAAATTATGGGCGTATCCCCTGTGCTATCGTGGGAGAGTCTCGGCCAGCGTGGGAGGCCCAAGGCGAGGGTTGTGCGCCTGAAGCCGTTTGAACCAGTCTATTTATGAGCCATAAGCCCGGTAAGAAATATGAATCTGCAGCCAAGCAAGTGGAATCCAAACCATACCAACTTGCCGAAGCTGTAACCCTCGTCCAAAAAATCAAATTCACTAAGTTCGATGAGACTGTCGAGGTCCACATGCGGCTTGGAGTGGACCCGAAGCATGCCGATCAGATGGTCCGTGGTACGGTTGTGCTGCCCAACGGCTTGGGAAAATCGAAGAAGGTTTTGGTAGTTGCGTCGGGAGATAAGATCCGTGAAGCGCAGGATGCTGGCGCGGATTTCGTGGGCGGCGAGGACGTGGTCAACAGGATTCAAACTGAAAACTGGACCGATTTCGATGCTGTAATTGCTACGCCCGACATGATGCGTTCGGTAGGCCGGCTAGGGAAGATTCTCGGGCCGCGGGGATTAATGCCGAACCCCAAGACCGGAACCGTTACAACGGACGTAAACAAGGCGATTCAGGAGATTAAGGCTGGTAAAGTCGAGTTTCGCGTCGACAAGACCGGGGTGATTCACGCGCCCGTTGGCAAAGTCAGCTTCGCGACGGACAAGCTCCTTGAGAACACGAACAGCTTGATTCAGGCGGTCATCAGGGCGAAGCCGTCCGCAGCTAAAGGAAAGTATGTCAAGAGCGCGACTCTATGCTCGACGATGGGTCCGGGCGTGCAATTAGATGTGACGGCCTTCAACGCGCGAACCGCTGCATAAGGCACATGAAAGACAAAGATCAGAAGAAGAAAGACCTCGACGACCTGAAAAAGGCTTTCGAGCAGAACAAGAATATCTTTGTAACCAGCTACGAGAAGCTGCGAGTAAGCCAGGATTTTGCCCTACGAAAGACCGTGCGCGATGCGGGCGGGAACTATCGCGTTGTGAAGAACAACTTGGCTTCGAAAGCTTCTGAAGGCACTCCGGCGAACGAGTTGCTTGGCGATCTGAGAGGCATGACATCGCTCGCCTTTACATCGAGCGATCCTGTGGCGCTGGCCAAGGCACTTACAAAATACGCCAAAGATAACGCGGCGTTCACCTTCAAGGCCGGCATGGTGGAAGGCCGAGTAATCGATGTAAAGGCGATCAGCGATTTGGCCGCCATGCCGCCGAAGGAAGAAATCTACGCGAAGCTTCTTTACTTGGTCAATGCTGCGGCCACGCGCCTGGTCACGTCGGTCAACGGTGTGGGTCGCAATCTAGCAGTGGTTCTGGACCAAGCAGGGAAAGAGAACAAGTTTAGAGAATAGGGAGTTAGGAAAGAGAAATGGCGGATATTAACGCAATAGCGGAACAGATTCAAGGATTGACGCTGCTCGAGGCGTCTCAGTTGGTCAAACAGCTTGAAGAGAAGCTCGGTGTTTCGGCTGCTGCGGCATCGGTGGCGGTGGCAGCTCCCGGCGCGGGCGCGGCAGCTGCCGCTCCGGCAGCGGAAGAAAAAACTGAATTCTCGGTGGTTCTTACGGCAGCCGGCGCAAACAAGATCAACGTGATCAAAGCTGTTCGAGAAGTTACCAGCTTGGGCCTGAAAGAAGCAAAAGATTTAGTGGACGGAGCTCCGAAACCGATCAAAGAAGGCGTGAATAAGGATGAAGCGGAGGCGATTCGGAAGAAGTTTGTGGATGCCGGGGCCACCGTTGAAGTCAAGTAGTCTGCAATCGATCAGTTCGTGTGTTGTAAGCTAAAGGAAGGCGAGCCGTTCGGGTTGACTCGGCTGGCCAGACTTGGTTATCCTAATATTGACGTCAAACTGGGGCGGTCCAGAATCACATTTGTGGTTTCAGTTTGTTGAATAGTACTCCCGCGTGCCTTGCCCGGTACGACGGGAGCTTTTGCATGCCCGAATCTATCCTCGTTTCTTCATCCTTTTTGCGCTCTAGTTTCGAGGATTTGCGCCGTACTCAGTACTTACCTATTCGTTATCGTCACTCACGATCTTTCTCATCAGTTTTTCTGCCCGTGCGGCCAATTTCGCAGGTGCCGCGCCAGCGTTTGCAGGTGGGTTGTTTTAACTCACCGCAGATACCCGTAGCCGCGTAGGACTGCGGTTCGGCTTCATGTTTGCGAATTGCTAATGTCGTCGTCATTTCGTGCCGCCGGTTTACAAAAGGAAATTTTAGAAAATGCCCAGCGTGTTAAACGGTTCTCTCCGCGAGAGAGTTGATTTTTCGAAGATCAAGACTTCTATTCCGATTCCTAACCTGATCGAAGTGCAAAAGCGCTCATACGAGCGCTTTCTGCAAATGGACCTGCTTCCTAAAGAGCGTGAAGATGCCGGATTGCAGAGCGTGTTCAGCTCGGTGTTTCCAATTTCTGATTTCCGAGGCCTGAGCCAGCTCGAATTCGTCGACTACTCCATTGGAAATTGGGAATGCAAGTGCGGCAATCTTAAGGGGCTGCACCACCTCCGGACGATCTGCCGCAACCCCAACTGCGGGGCCGAGATCCGCACCGATCCGTTCCATGCGGGGGACGTGCTCTGCCATAAGTGCGGCACTTTTAACAAGAACATTGTCACCTTCTGCAATCGTTGCGGTGATCCGGTCGCCTTGCAGCTAAAGTACGACGTGCCTGAATGCGAGGAGCGGGGCATGACCTACGCAGCTCCTTTAAAAGTAACTATCCGGCTCACCGTGTATGACAAGGACGCCGAGACCGGAAACAAGACCGTCCGGGATATCAAGGAGCAGGAAGTCTTTTTCGGCGAGATCCCTTTGATGACAGAGAACGGCACGTTCATCATCAATGGAACCGAACGCGTCATCGTTTCTCAGTTGCATCGCTCGCCGGGCGTGTTCTTCGAGCGCGTTCAGGCCCAGGGATATTTTCTTGGCAAGATCATTCCGTACCGCGGGAGCTGGGTCGAATTCGAGTATGACAACAAGAACCTGCTTTACGTGCGCATCGATCGCAAGCGCAAGTTCTACGGCACGGTATTTCTGCGCGCGCTCGGCCTCAAGACGGACGCCGATATCATCCGGGCCTTCTATAAGCTTTCAACCATTTCGCTCAAGAATAAGAAGCTGCTCTGGGGCGTAAACGAAAGCTTGATCGGTATGAAGCTTTCGCATGCCATTACGAGCAAAGGCGGCGAGACGGTTGTACCGCAGGGCCGGAAGATCACCAACTCGGTTTTTCGTGAGATTCAGAAGGCAAAGATCGATCAAGTCGAGGTGGCATCAAACGATCTCGAGGGGGCCTATGTCGCTGCCGATGTGATCGACATGTCGACCGGTGAAGTGCTGATCGAAGCCAACCACGAGCTGACCTCGACTGCTATCGGCAAACTTGTGGACGCAGGCATTCAAAACTTCGAAGTGTTCTTTCCGGATCGGGACGACGCCGGAAACGTAATCTCGACCACCCTGCGCAAGGACAGCGTGAAGAGCCAGAACGACGCGTTGCTTGAAATCTACCGCAAGCTGCGGCCCGGCGATCCCCCGACTCTCGATACGGCAACGCAACTTTTCCAGGGAATGTTCTTCGACCCGCGCAAATACGATTTCTCCCGCGTGGGGCGCATGAAGTTCAACATTAAGCTGCACGACAAAGCGGATGCAACGCCGCTCGATAAACGGACGCTTGATCAGAAGGATTTCACGGATACCATTCTTTATCTTCTGCGGCTCCGCAAAGGCTTGGGAGCGGTGGATGATATCGATCATTTGGGCAATCGCCGCGTACGCGCAGTCGGTGAGCTCCTTGAAAATCAGTTCCGCATTGGTTTGGTGCGTATGGAGCGCGCCATCAAAGAAAAGATGTCCGTGTACCAGGAAATGTCAACGGCCATGCCGCACGACCTGGTAAACGCGAAACCCGTAATGGCGGCGATCCGGGAATTCTTCGGATCGAGCCAGCTTTCGCAGTTCATGGACCAGACCAACCCGCTTTCCGAGATCACACACAAGCGCAGGCTTTCGGCGCTCGGTCCAGGAGGTCTGTCTCGGGAACGCGCCGGATTCGAAGTTCGCGACGTTCACCCCACCCATTACGGCCGCATCTGCCCGATCGAAACGCCGGAAGGCCCGAATATCGGTCTCATTTCTTCCCTCTCCTGCTTCGCGCGCATTAACGAATACGGTTTCATTGAAAGTCCGTACCGCCGCGTGAAGAACGGAGTTCTGGTCGATGAAGTCAGAATCCTGAATCCGGGTGAAACCGACTTCAAGGTTGGCGATGTCGTGTCGCGAGCCGAGGTGGAAAAGGCGAATACCGGGCTCACTGCCAAGAAGCAGCACGCTGAGCACGAAGCTCACTCCGATTACCTATCCGCTTGGGAAGAGGACAAGTACATCATTGCCCAAGCGAACGTAAGCATTGACGACAAGGGCCGCATAGTCGACGATCTTGTGAATGCGCGGCAGGCCGGCAACTTCGTTCTAAAGCATCGCGATGAAATCGAGTACATGGATGTCAGCCCCAAGCAACTTGTCTCGGTCGCTGCAAGTCTTATTCCGTTCCTTGAAAACGACGATGCGAACCGCGCTCTCATGGGATCGAACATGCAGCGCCAGGCAGTGCCTCTGCTGCGTGCCGAAGCTCCGTACGTAGGCACGGGTATGGAACGTGTCACAGCGCGGGATTCGGGCGCTGTTGTCATCTGCAAGCGCGCCGGCGTAGTTGATTCCGTAGACAGCGAGCGTATCATCGTTCGCGTTGAGGGCAGTGCTCATGAGGGTCAGATGTCCCGCGAAGTCGGCGCGGACATATATCAGCTCACGAAATTTAAGCGCTCAAATCAGAATACGTGTATCAGCCAGAAGCCGATTGTTCAGCAGGGCCAGAAAGTAAAAAAAGGCGACGTACTCGCCGACGGTCCTTGCACCGAAGCTGGTGAGCTTGCGCTTGGCCGTAACGTGGTCGTCGCGTTCATGCCGTGGCGCGGCTACAACTTTGAAGACGCGATTGTAGTCAGCGAAAAGCTGGTCAAAGACGATTACTACACTTCGATTCACATTGAAGAATTCGAAATCGAAGGCCGGGACACCAAGCTGGGCCCGGAAGAAATCACCCGTGACATCCCCAACATTGCCGAATCCTTTCTGCGCAACCTTGACGAAAGCGGCATTATACGGATCGGTGCAACTGTAAGGCCGGGCGACATTCTGGTCGGGAAAGTAACGCCAAAAGGCGAGACACAGCTCACTCCCGAAGAAAAGCTCCTGCGAGCCATATTCGGCGAAAAGGCCGGCGATGTGAAGGACGCTTCGCTCTATTGTCCGCCCGGAATTGAGGGCACAATCGTCGATTGCAAGGTCTTCTCCCGTAAAGGCGCCGAGCTAGACGAGCGCTCGAAGCAGATTCTGCAGATGCAGGAGGAGCGGCTGCATCGCAATCTCGAAGATGAAAAGCGCATTTTGAGCGACGAGCGTGCCAAGCGTCTCGAAGAACTCCTCAAAGGCAAGGAGCTGACTGCCGATCTTCACGACGAGAAGACCAACAAGAAGCTCCTCTCGAAGGAAACCCCGCTCACTCGCGATCTGCTGGAGAAACTTCGTGCTCGCGATCTCAAGCGCATGAGGCTCTCGACTAAAGATATCCGCATTAACGAGCAGATCGACGAAATCGAGGAAATGACCTCGCGGCAGATCGCCGTTCTCGAAAAGATTACGGAAGAGAAGATTGCCAAGCTCCGCAAAGGTGACGAGCTGCCGCCGGGCGTAATCAAGCTGGTCAAAGTCTATATCGCCATGAAGCGTAAGCTCTCCGTAGGCGATAAAATGGCCGGACGCCACGGCAACAAGGGCGTTATCGCGCGCATTGTTCCCGAAGAGGATATGCCGTATCTGCCGGACGGCACCCCGGTTGAGATTGTTCTGAATCCGCTGGGTGTTCCCTCTCGTATGAACGTAGGCCAGATTCTGGAAACGCACCTCGGTTGGGCTGCTCAGAAACTCGGCTTGCACTTCGCTACGCCCGTATTCGACGGAGCGGCTGAAAAGGACATCAAGGCGCGGTTGACCGAAGCGGGCCTGCCAACATCGGGCAAGATCCAGCTTTACGACGGCGTTACCGGCCAGCCGTTCGAACAGCCAGTGACGGTCGGCTACATCTATATGTTGAAGTTGAGTCATCTGGTGGATGACAAGATTCACGCGCGTTCCATTGGGCCATACTCGCTCATTACGCAGCAGCCGCTTGGCGGAAAAGCGCAATTCGGCGGTCAGCGCTTCGGCGAAATGGAAGTGTGGGCGCTAGAGGCTTACGGTGCGGCATACATCTTGCAAGAGTTGCTTACCGCCAAATCGGACGATGTTTATGGGCGCGCGAAGATTTACGAAGCCATCGTTAAGGGTGAAGCCGCGGCTGAACCCGGCGTGCCTGAGTCATTTAACGTGCTAATCCGCGAGTTGCAGAGCCTGTGTCTCGATGTGGAGTTGATGAAGAAGCCGCGTGAGATGCAGGATCTGGCGCTCGCTGCGGATTAGTGAAGCGCGGTCAAGGGAAAAGTAGAAAGGTTATTTCAAGGACACTTCATGTATCGTTCCTCTCCGTACGATAGAGCCAATCTAATCGCCGACTTTGATTCGATTCGAATCAGTCTGGCCTCTCCCGAGAAGATCCGGAGCTGGTCGCATGGCGAAGTCACTAAACCCGAGACGATCAATTACAGGACCTTCAAACCCGAGCGCGATGGTCTCTTCTGCGCCCGCATTTTTGGACCGGTGGCCGATTGGGAATGCCTCTGCGGCAAATACAAGCGCATGAAGCATCGCGGAGTTATCTGCGACAAGTGCGGGGTCGAGGTCACTCTTTCGCGCGTACGCCGCGAGCGCCTCGGCCACATTGAGCTCGCCAGCGCGTCCTCCCATGTTTGGTTTTTCAAGGGCTTGCCGAGCCGCATCGGGTATCTGCTCGATATCACGCTTCGAGAGCTCGAACGCGTGCTCTACTATGAAGCGTTTGTGATCATTGATCCGGGTGAGGCTACAGGGCTCAATCTGGGCGAAGTGATCAGCGATGAGCGCAAGCGCCAGCTTGATCAGGAGTTTCCCGGCAAGTTTGTCGCAATGATGGGCGCCGAGGGTGTCAAAGAGCTGCTCAAGCGGATCGATATCGAAGCACTCAGCCTCGAAATCCGCGAGAAAATGAAGACCGAAACTTCAGCGCAAAAGAAGCTGAAGTATGCGAAACGACTTCGGGTTGTGGAGAGCTTCCGAAAATCCGGCAACAAGCCTGAATGGATGATTCTCGACGTGATTCCGGTGATTCCGCCCGAATTGCGTCCGCTCGTGCCACTCGATGGCGGCCGCTTTGCAACATCGGATCTGAATGATCTATACCGCCGTGTAATCAATCGCAATAACCGTTTGAAAAAGCTTATGGAGCTTCATGCGCCGGATGTTATCGTGCGCAACGAAAAGCGCATGCTGCAGGAAGCGGTCGATGCTCTGTTTGACAATGGCCGCCGCGGACGCGTGCTACGAGGCGCGAACAATCGTCCTCTCAAGTCGCTTTCTGACACTCTCAAAGGCAAGCAAGGCCGTTTTCGTCAGAACCTTCTAGGAAAGCGTGTCGATTATTCCGGCCGCTCGGTGATCGTGGTCGGCCCGGAGTTGAAGCTGCACCAATGCGGCCTGCCCAAGAAGATGGCACTCGAGCTTTTCAAGCCGTTCATCTATCATCGGCTGGAGCAGCGCGGCCACTGTACCACCATCAAGCAAGCCAAGGAGCTGGTGGAACAGCAGGATCCGGTGGTTTGGGACATTCTTGAAGAGGTCATCAAGGATCATCCCATCCTGTTAAATCGCGCTCCGACGTTGCATCGCCTCGGAATCCAAGCCTTCGAGCCGGTACTGGTAGAAGGTAAAGCGATCAAGCTGCACCCGCTCACGTGTACTGCCTTCAATGCGGATTTTGACGGCGATCAAATGGCTGTCCACATTCCGCTTTCTCCCGAAGCGCAGATCGAAGCTGCTACTTTGATGCTCGCCTCGAACAACATTTTGTCGCCGGCGCATGGGGCGCCGATTGCGATTCCCACTCAGGACATGGTGCTCGGCCTCTATTACCTTACGAAGATGCGGCCGAACTCCAAGGGTTCAGGCCGGACGTTCGCTTCCATTGACGACGTGCTGATCGCGCTTGAAATGGGTGAAGTGGAGACTCTCACGGCCATCAAACTGCGGCACACCGGTAAGGTTATCGATCTCACGAAGGCCTTCGACAATCAAAACATCCTTCATACCGAGCCGATTGAGTTCAGTAAGCAGTACATGGACACGACGGTCGGCCGCGTCATCTTAAATGACGTTCTTCCGAAGGAGATGCCGTTCATCAACGGGCTTTTGAAGAAGAAGGGTGACGCACAGCTGGTTCAGTATTGTTACTTGAAGTTCGGCCTGCAAACGACTGTGCAGATGCTCGATGAAGTTAAGAAACTCGGCTTCCTCTATGCCACGCGCGCCGGTATTTCTATCGGTATCGACGACATGGTGGTTCCCGAGGACAAGGGAAACCTCGTTCACGAAGCGGAGCGGCAGGTCATCGAGGTTCAGCAGCAATATCAAGAAGGCGCGATTACCCAATCCGAGCGCTACAACAAAATTATTGAAATCTGGTCGAAGGTCACTGAAGCCGTTTCCGACAAGATGTTCAAAAACATGGAAGAGGACGATCGAACTGGGCGCAACCTCAATCCGATTTACATCATGGCTGATTCCGGAGCTCGCGGATCGAAGCAACAAATCCGTCAGCTCTCCGGTATGCGCGGTTTGATGGCGAAGCCGTCGGGCGAAATCATCGAAACGCCTATCACCGCGAATTTCCGTGAAGGCCTTAACGTACTCCAGTACTTCATCTCGACTCACGGCGCGCGCAAGGGACTAGCCGACACCGCCCTGAAAACGGCGGACTCCGGTTATCTCACCCGACGACTGTGCGACGTGGCGCAAGACGTCATCATCACTGAAGATGATTGCGGGACCAGCGACGGCATTTATGTGGAGCCCATCATTGAATCGGGCGAAATTATCGAGCCGCTACGTGACCGTATTGTAGGCCGCGTGGCTCTTGAAGATCAGCGCGATTACGAAAATAACGTCATTGTCGGAGTAAACGAAGAGATCACCGAAGAGCTGGCGAGCGCTATCCAGGCTGCCGGTATCGAGCGCGTGAAGATTCGTTCCGTGCTGACGTGCGAATCGAAGCGCGGTGTCTGCCGCCTTTGCTACGGCCGCAATCTGGCCACCGGCCGGATGGTCGAGCGCGGAGAGGCGGTCGGCATCATCTCGGCGCAATCCATTGGGGAGCCTGGTACTCAGCTCACTATGCGCACCTTCCATATCGGCGGTGCGGCGACTCGTATCAGCGAGCAGTCGACCCAAGACGCAAAGAGCGATGGGTTTATAAAGTTCAACAACGTCAACACAGTCCGCAACAAAAAGGGCGAGTTGATCGCGATGAACCGCAACGGGATCCTGATCATCGTCGATGAGAAGAACCGTGAGCGCGAACGCTATCCCATCGTCTACGGCGCGAAGATCAACCTCGAAAACGGCGCGCCCGTTAAGGCCAACCAGATCTTACTCGAATGGGATCCGTATACGTTCTCAATTCTCACTGAGGTCAGCGGGACGATTCACTTCAAAGACCTCATTGACGGCGTCACAACTCAAGAGCAGGTGGATGAGATCACCGGCAACATGCAGGTGGTAGTTACCGAATCTTCGGATGAAAAGCGGTTCCCGACGATTATCGTCCGCCCGCAAGGCGGGAGTCGCTCGGACGAACGGCGCTACCTCATGCCGACACACGCTCATTTGATGGTTTCCGACGGCGAAGAAATGCACGCAGGCGATGTGCTTGCGAAGATACCGCGCGCCACCACGAAGACGAAGGACATCACGGGCGGTCTGCCGCGTGTCGTGGAGTTATTCGAAGCCCGCAAGCCGCGGGAAACGGCCGTGATTGCGGAAATCAACGGAGTCGTGAAGTACGGCGAAGTCACCAAGGGTATGCGAAAGCTTTACATTGTGGGTGATGACGGCGTGCAGAAGGAATACTCGATTCCACGCGGCGTGCACATCAACGTGCAAGAAGCTGAGCGCGTACGCTCGGGCGATCCGCTGATGGATGGCCCGCGGAATCCGCACGATATCCTGGCAGTACTCGGCGAGAAGGAGCTGCAGAAATACCTGGTGAACGAAATCCAGGAGGTCTATCGCTTGCAGGGCGTGAACATCAATGACAAGCACCTTGAGGTCATTTCACGTCAAATGATGCGATGGATCAGAATCGAGGATATCGGCGATACCGAGTTCCTTCCTGAAGAAGTCGTTGACAAGTTCAAGTTCCGCGAGGAGAACAATCGCGTGATGGAGGCCGGGCAACGTCCGGCCACAGGGAAGCCGATACTTCTCGGCATTACTAAGGCATCGCTTTCGACTGACTCCTTCATCTCAGCGGCGAGCTTCCAGGAGACCACCCGCGTGCTTACAGAAGCCGCCATAAACGGCAAGGTGGATTACCTGCGAGGCCTCAAAGAAAACGTCATCATGGGCCGTCTCATTCCGGCCGGAACCGGCATGGAGTATTACCGGCGTGTGAAAATCGCCGGTGAAGATGTGGTGGAGGAAGAGCCCATTCCCGAGCAAGATCTCTCGCTCGCCGATAGTCTTCAAGATTACGGTGACGAAACTCGGGGCGTTTACAGCGGTGGTCTGGCCGAGGATGTCGGCGAAGACGCCCTCGCGGCGGAAGAGATATAGCCTGGCCAAGGCAACATAAGTAACTCATCGGGGACGGCTGTATGCCGTCCCTTTTTCTTTCCGCCGCCTTCGTTCCGAATGGAGTATTATCAGAACCGGGGAGCGGCCATTTATCTAGGGCCACCGGCGCAATGCCGGGCCAATGACCCCGGGGCGTGGTACGTCTTCCGAGATCCACCACCGTGGGAGGTGTGACATGGCCCTTGATCGATTAGAAGTTCGAATCTCGATTACTAAGCTTCTGATAACTCTCATCATTGTCATCGTGCCCCTCAGCATCGTTGGTTTGATTCTGACGGCTCGCAGTGATAAGGCTCTAGACAACACACTCGGGAACGATTTCAAGACCGTTGCCGACATGTACAGCAATGACGCCGCCCAATTTATTCGTGATCGCGTCGGCGACGTGAATATGATAGCGGCCGAACCCGCGCTCATCCAGTCAGTTTCTTCCCCAGACCATAAACCTGGAGGACAAAATGAGGCAGTTCCAGGGGAAGCGGCAAGCAAGCCGGCAAGCGTGGGTGCTGGTGCGAAAGGAATTCTCGCTTCCAATGCCTCCGAGCTGCTGCGCCGCCGGAGAGAGTTGGATCCGCAGTTCCTAGATATGGTCGCGACGAATCAAGACGGAGCTATTACTGCCGCAAGCCAGAGGCAGACAAGGGCTTCATTAGCGCAAGAACCCGATTGGCAAGCGGCCTACAACAATGGCAAAGGTGCGGTGAGGATTAGCAACATCCTGTTCGACGAATTTACTAAGTCGTACTACGTCAACATGTACGCGCCGGTATTCGATCCTGCTTCTACGCGTTGCATTGGGGTGTTGAGCGCGGCCGTTAATATCTCGCCTCTGCTCTCGCGGTTCCAACAAGGCCAGATCGGCAATGGCGCACGCGCCGAGCTTGTAAATGACGACGGCTCTATAGTCAGCTCCCCGAGCGCGGATGTATTTGCGAGGAAAAGATCTCAGGCCTTCGACGCCGTCCGTGATTCGCTCGGTTCGATACAGGGCCGCCAGACTGGTTCACTGACTGCATCACTTGCGTCCGGCCCGTACATCATTGGTTTCGCCGATACCGGACTAAAGCAGCATTATGACAATCTTGGTTGGGTCGTCGTGGTCAGTCAGGAGGAACATCAGGCCGCCGCTCCGATGCGTCAGGTTGAGCACTTTGCGTTAGTAATGGTTATCCTTGGTCTTCTAATGGTGACTCTGCTCTGCGTCTACTACTATTTGCATCGCGCGCAGAGATTCTCGGATATCGAAGGAGTGCTTCCTGAAGAAGGCCGGACCAGAGCCGCATCCGTCTAAGTCGGCACAAGCGCATGTAAGCTCATTCGTTGTTTTGGAATTCGGCGCCGTCGGCCATTTCGTTCTTGAGGCGTCGTACGCGAGTATGGGCCTCTTTGATCTGCTGCCACTGGCGTTCGACGAGTACCCGTGTCTTACCCGATATGCCGGTGGTTGCGAACTGCGCATACGCAGCTTCAGCGGAATCGTCGCCGCTCTCACATGCAGCGAGAATCGCGTGTGCGCTGCCGCCCGAAAGCGCAGCCTTCAAGTCCATCCAGCCGCGGTGCACCGCGCCGCCCAAGGTTCCGGAATTTTCAGCGTCCCCGCCTAGCCGCTCGATCTCCTCCTCGAGATCCCGCGCAAATGCAGCCCGCTGTTTTGCGTATCCGCTAAAGACAGTATCCAGCTCAGAATTTCGAATGTTCTCGGCCGCTGATCGATATCCCTGCTCTCCATCTTTAGAGATCCGCAGCAACTCGTTTAAACTGTGAATTACGTCTTTCTGAGTCATATTCGCTCTCTCAACCCCTACATCATATACTCAGCTATAAACCGATGAATATCGAACATTTTAAGCAGCGGCTTCTGGCACGCGAGCGGGAACTTATCGCCGATATAGCGCGATTCGAAGACGACGCCCGGGAATCCCGTTCCGCGGAGGTGGAGGATCCGATCGACCAAGTCACTTCTTCCGAGATGAAAGCCGCGGGTTTTCAGGAGAGCACCTTGGCTGCCAACACGCTTAAGGACGTGCGAGATGCTTTGCGACGGATCGAGGACGGTAGCTATGGAAAGTGCATCGATTGTGATCGCCCCATCGAGCCTGCGCGTCTCGAAGCCGTACCCTGGACTCCGTATTGTCTGGCAGACCAGGAAAAGCACGATAAGGGGGCATCAGTTGAGGGCGGTTCTGCTGCGTGAGACGGAACTGGCGGGCGCTGCGGTAACTTGAACTGGTGAGTTCGAACTCCGCCGTTATCACCGAACAATCCAGGGCTCCTTCACGTTCCGGATGGCGCAGATGGTTACAGGGCTCGGAAGCGCCGGGCGCTCACGTCACGTCTGAAGCAGGCAGCCAACCCTGGTACCTGGTTATATGGCTCACCGGGGTCGATTACTTTTCAACTCTCGGCTATCAGCCCGGCATCGCGTTGCTTGCAGCGGGAGTGATTTCACCCATCGCGACAGCCGTGCTCGTCGCCGTCACGCTAGCCTGTGCGCTCCCCATTTATTCGCAGGTCGCCGCGCGCTCCTATGTGGGTCAGGGGTCGATTGCCATGCTGGAGAACCTCCTTCCCGGTTGGTGGGGTCGGCTCCTGGTTCTTGTACTACTAGGATTTGCGGCAACAGATTTCGTCATTACGATGACACTTTCCGCAGCTGATGCCGCAACCCACGCGATTGAGAACCCGTACCTACACCCATTCCTTCACCATGCGAGGATGAGCGTCACCCTTCTTCTCCTGGCTCTGCTCGCCGCCGTCTTCCTCAAAGGATTTAAAGAGGCAATCCAGCTCGCAACCGCGGTTTGCATCCCGTACTTATTGCTCAATGTGATTGTGTTGGTACGGACGCTGTTCGTTGTCTCGTCTCATCCTATTGCGCTGCCCCATTGGCGCGATGTTCTCCAAGCGCAGGGTAGCTGGACACACATTGCGATCGCTGCTCTCATTCTGTTCCCTCGTCTTGCGCTAGGACTGAGCGGATTTGAAACCGGCGTTTCAGTGATGCCGCTGATTAAAGGTGAGGAAGCGGATGCGGCTCAAGAGCGGCCCTACGGCCGCATTCGCAACACACGCAAATTGCTGGTTTCCGCTGCGGTTCTCATGAGCGTGTTACTTCTCATTTCGAGCTTCGTGTCCACTTTGCTGGTTTCTCCTGAGGCTTACAAAGAAGGGGGCCCGGCGAGCGGCCGAGTGATCGCGTATATGGCGCATCAATACCTCGGCAACATCTTTGGTTCGATCTACGATATTTCGACGATTCTGATCCTTTGGTTTGCGGGAGCGTCCGCCATGGCTGGATTGCTGCATCTCGTGCCACGATATCTGCCGCGTGTAGGCTTGGCGCCTCACTGGGTCGCGTATGCGCGCCCGCTAGTACTCGTGTTGTTCGGGTTCGATGTGCTGATCACGCTCGTTTTCCGTGCGAACGTCGATGCGCAGGGGGGTGCCTACGCAACTGGGGTTCTGGTGTTGATGTCGTCTGCTGCGGTCGCTTCGGCAGTCACGCTTTGGAAGGAACGCTTTTTTGCGATGGGCTTATATTGTTGGGGGGTCGTTGTCGTATTTGCGTATACCACGGCGGCAAACATCGCGGAACGCACAGACGGTATCATCATCGCCGCGTGCTTCATCTTGTTCATCCTTATTGTGAGCGGCATAAGCCGTTACGTACGATCTACCGAATTGCGTGTAGAGGGACACCGGATATGCGACGCCGAATCGGAGCGGTTGTGGAAGATTCTCCGTGGCCAAAAGGCAAATTTGGTGCCGGTTGACAGCCTCGAACCAGAAGTGCGAAAAAGCCATGCCGAGCAGATCGACCGCTACTACCACGTGGATGGGCCCCTGGCATTTGTCCGTGTCGATCTTCTTGACAATCGCAGCGAGTTTCTTTCGCCTATCGAGCTCACGATCACACAAGAAGACAGCCAATACCTGATCAAAGCTTCTCAAGCAGTGGCGAAGGCCAATACCATCGCCTACCTGAGCGAACGCATGCACCCCGCGGCCATCTTCGTGCGCCTTACGCGACTCAACCCCATGCGCCAATCCTTCCGTTACCTGCTGCTGGGAGAAGGGGAGACAGGACTCATGGTGTACTCGATTCTCCAGCGCTACTGGGAAGTGACGCACACGGATGAGGAGCGCCCGTGTATTTTCCTGATGAGCGATTGAATCCAGAGTTCGCTTATGTTGACTTACGGCTAACACTTGAATACCGCGCATTGCATCGGGAAGTTGACTGATAGCCGCCCCGCGATAATAGACGTAGAGCGCCTTGATTCGCCTCGCCTGCAATGGCCTTCCACTTTACTTCGACCGGAAAGCGACCGTGGTCACGCCATCTACGCTTCTAGCGGGAGTAGCGGTCAATCAATTCTCTGAAGATCAGCTAAAGCAGGGCCTAGATGCATGGCAGCGGCCAGCCATTTACAGCGTCGGCGCGTGGCTCGCGGCATGCTGGCAGGAGGCGCGTTACCGTACAGGCGATATACCTACGCTTCTTTCACCCCCTCAGGAGTGTTTTGTTTGGCAATCGATCATTGAAGAGCAAAACCCAGATCTTTTCGATCCGCATGCCACCGCCCGGCTGGCTCGCCGTTCTGCCCAGATTATGGCCGAGTGGCAGATTCCGGCTGAAGGCGATGCTTGGAACGATCATCAAGATGCGCAGCAGTTTCTAATCTGGCGAAATCTTTTCCGCCGAAAGTGCCAGGAGAAGGGATGGATAACCCGATCGGATCTCTGGCGCCTACTGCCGAAGTGGATCAGCGCCGGGCATCTCCAGCTCGATCCAGTAATTTTCGCTGGCTTCCCCTTCGCGCAACCCGCCCTCGAGCAATTGAAAGGTGTACTGGGCGCGGGTGCAATCACGGAACCGCTCGCGTCACGTTCACCCCGTCAACGTGTGCCGCTCAGGTGTTCCACTGATTTCAACCAAGAGATCGAGCAAGCCGCGCGTTGGGCGCGCGCGATGTTTGAACAGCAATCCTCGCGTTCGATTGGCGTGTTTGTGCCTGATCTTCCCTCGTCTTACTCGCTGGTCCGGAGAACTTTCGAGCAAGTGTTCTATCCGTCAGCAGCGCTGCGCTTGGGCGAGCGGGACACTTCTGCCTTTCACATCGCTGGGAAAGTCTCGTTGGAGAATCACCCGATCATCGCGAGTGCGTTGCTGCTTCTGGAGCTTGCGTATCCCCGTATCCATCACGCGGATGCGAGTGCGATTCTGCGCTGCCCGTTTATCACGGGCGCCGCGGCTGAGCGCAACCAGCGGGCGCAGGCGGACTTGCGGCTTCGTAAGCTGCGCGAGCTGGACGTTTCGTTAGGCCAGATGGAACGCGCGACGGAGGACTGTCAGGTGCTCACGCGGATCTGGTCCGCTGTCCAGCGCGTTCTGGGCACGTCTTCGAACGAGCTCGAGCTGCCCGCCTGGAGCGAGTTTATCGGCAGTCTGGTTGAAGCGGGCGGTTGGCCGGGCGATTCCGGCCTCACCTCGCGCGAACAAGACATCGTTGAAACCTGGAAAGACGCACTCGCTCGAGTAGCCAGCTTGGGCTTAGTCTCCGGGTCTGTGCCGTACGGGAAGCCAGTGACCGAGTTACGGCGTTTGCTCGCCGATAGCGGTTTGGAAGTGGGCGAGTGGTCCTCGCCTGTGCAGATCATAGATGCGGCGGAGGCGCGGGGTCTCGAACTCGACTGTGCAATAGTGACCGGATTGTCTGATGAGACCTGGCCACCCCCCGTGGAATTATCTCCGCTGATTCCATTCAGATTACAGCGCATGCAGCACGTTCCCGGCAGCTCACCTCAAAGTGCACGACGTGAACACGAGCACATGACGCAATCGCTATTTTCTTCGGCAAGCGCGGTAGTCGCGACGTATTCCGGACGGCTCTCGCCTCTTGCTCAACAAATCACAACCGAAGCTGGCGAGGAGTTTCCTCGATGGGAAGGCAAACTGCCGCGGGCGGCCTACACACAGGTACTCCTCGATGAGATTGAAGATTTCCGTGCCCCTCCGCGCCGCGGAATGGGAGAGAGCAGAGGCGGAAGTTACGTCGCCAAAGCGCAATCGCTGTGCCCGTTTCGTGCGTTTGCTGAGATCAGACTGAATGCCAGTGCATTAGAGGATGCTTGCTTCGGCCTCGACGCGCGTGACCGTGGAGGATGTGCCCACAAAGCCTTGCAGTTTGTGTGGCAGCAACTCCAAACACAAGATCGCCTTAAGGCAACTCCAGGGGACGAGCTACTGGCACTGGTCCGTAAGGCCGTGAGTGAGGCGGTGAAGAGCGGTCAGGAGAGCCCGTTTGACGAACAAAATAGGACCGCGGAGCGCGAGCGGCTGGAAGAGGTGATTCTCGGGTGGCTGCGGCTCGAGTGCGACAGAAAACAGCCCTTTGCTGTTGAGCTGACCGAGCAAGAACGCTCGGTCGATATAGGCGGTCTGGAGCTTCGGTTGCGGATTGATCGCGTCGACCGCGTCAAGAACGGCAAATTGATTTTGATCGATTACAAGACCGGGGAGCCGAAACGCAAGCAACTGGAAGGTGAGCGTCCGGAGGAACCCCAGCTGCTGGTTTATGCGGCTGCGTTGGGGAAGCAGGTCGATGGCATTTTTTTTGGGCAACTCAAGCCTCGTAATCTTCGAGCGGTGGGCTTCTCGCGGGAGAAGCACTTTATGGATCAAACAGCAAACCCGCGAAACGATTGGGACCTGTTCATGGAGGAATCGCATGAAAGCGTAGAACGCATCGCTCGCAGTTTTGTAGACGGCTATGCCGCAGTTGAGCCACTGCCACGAGCTTGCGGTTACTGCGCCATTAAGCCGCTTTGCCGTGTGCATGAATTGAAGCAAGGCGAACAGGAAGATGAGGAATGATTTCCGATAAGCGAGAGCGGAGGGAAGCTCTTGACCCGGGGCGATCCTTTATGGTGGAAGCCCCGGCAGGCTCAGGAAAGACGGGCGTGCTGATTCAGCGCTACCTGCGTCTACTCGGCATCGTTAACCGCCCGGAGTCCGTGGTGGCCATAACATTTACCCGAAAAGCAGCGGCAGAAATTAAAGAGCGCGTATTAGGGGCATTACAACAGGCGAATGATGTTTTGACCCTTGAAGACGATTACGAGATACAAATTCGCGAGTTTGCACGGGCGGCTCTGAAACACGTTCGCGAGGCTGGGTACGACTTACTTGCTGAAAGATCGCGACTGCAAATCCTGACGATCGACGCGTTATGCGCGCTCTTAACTCGTCAGATTCCGGTAGTCTCTCGTTTCGGCGCAACAGCGCGGGTTGTCGAGAACGCAACCGACCTTTACCACCTAGCTGCGCGCCGCGCGTTGAGCGATCTCACGTCGAAGGACCAGCACGCAGCTGCGCTATTCCGCCGCATCTCGCTACACTTTGATAACGACATCTCACGCGTCGAAGGGCAAGTCGCTCGCATGCTCGAGCGTCGCGATCAGTGGCGAAATCTGAGCGACGAGTCGCATAAGGAACTAGAGCGGGATTTCTGCAGCCTGCTTGCACTAGCGGAAGACAAGCTTCTGGAGGTGTTTCGGGAGCGAGGCCAAGTCGATTTCGGAGAAGTCACGCGCGCGGCGATTCGGGCTCTTGGGACGCCCGATCGGCCCAGTGATTTGCTCTATTCGCTCGATTACCGGATCGAGCATTTGCTGGTTGACGAGTTTCAGGATACGTCGCGCGCGCAATACGAGTTGTTGCAAGCCTTGACGGAGCAGTGGTCCGAAGGCGACGGGCACACTTTGTTTTTGGTCGGCGATCCGCTGCAGAGCATTTATCGTTTTCGTGAAGCGGATGTGGGACTGTTTCTTCAATGCTGGGCAGAAGAACAGCTGGGCTCGGTTCATCTGACGCCAATCGCGCTTACTACGAACTTCCGGTCGACACCAGAGATCGTCAACTGGATTACGAAGATGTTCGCGCCGATCATGTCAATCGATGATCCTGCTCATGGGGGAGTTAAGTTGAGGCCCTCGGAAGCCTCACGCCCGTGCTGCCGCGCAGAGCCGCAACTGATACCCTTTGTTGACGATAACGAAGGCGGCGAAGAAGCAAAGCGGGTTGTGCAACTGGTTCGAGAGGCTCTGCCGAGGGGCGGAGTTGGCATTCTCGTAAGAACGCGAACGCATGTTGGAGCGATTCTGCCAGCACTGCGGGCTGCCGGGATTGCGTATGAGGCGGTCGAGATCGATGAGTTGAAGCAAGGCCAGCACATCCTCGATCTCATTTCGCTTACCCGCGCCGTGCTGCACTTGGGAGATCGCGTTTCCTGGCTGGCATGCTTGCGCGCGCCATGGTGCGGCTTAACGTTGGCGGACTTGTCGGCGCTCGCCGAGAATGAGCGCGATCGAACTGTTCTCGATTTACTTTCCGACCCGGAAAAGATTCGCTCACTTTCGCCGGAGGGCCGCAGCAGGGCCGTGCGGGTGCAAGAGGTCCTGTCAGATGCCGTATCGAGTGTGGGCCACTCCTCATTGCGTGACCTGGTTGAGCAAACATGGTTGCGGTTGGGCGGTCCCGCGACTCTGCGCGAAAGAAATCATCTGGAGGACGCAGATACCTTTTTGGGCTTGATTGAAGTGTTCGAACAAGGGGGAATGATCCGCGATTTCAGTCTTCTGAATGAGCTGCTGGAGTGCCTGTTTGCGAAGCCTGCGGCCGAAGCGGATCGAGTGCAGGTCCTGACTATACACCGAGCGAAAGGACTCGAGTTCGACACTGTTATTCTTCCTCGTTTGGGTGCAGGGGCGAGAGGGTTGGAACGGGACCTTTTGATTTGGACAGAGCAGCTTGAAAAGGACGGCACTAAGAGGCTTCTGATTGCCGCTCAGCCGCAGCGTGGGGCGAGAGATCCTTGGTACGACACGGTCACCCGAGAGATCAAGGCGAAAGAAGAGCATGAACTCAAGCGGCTGTTTTATGTTGCGGTGACCCGAGCAAAGAACGAGTTGTACTTGCTGGGAAATGTGAAACGAAAGAAGGACGGAAGCGCCTGTCAGAAGCCCGGAAGCAATACGTTTCTGGGTTTGATTTGGACGAAGGTCGAGCATGTGTTCGAGAGCGAGCGCGGGCGGAAGGTGCCGGCCCAGGCAAGCCTGTTCACACTGCATCAGGAGGAACGACCTAAGACAGTGTTGCGTCGCTTACCTGCCAAATGGCGAGCTCCGCAACTGGAGCGGTCGGTTCAGTGGCAGCCGGAGCTCCGGCGCGCAACGGCATCAGCTCGTCCAGTCACTTATGAGTGGGTTAGCGAAACCAGCCGGCACGTGGGAACGGTCGTGCATGAACTGTTGAAACGGGTGGCTCGGGAAGGCACGGCCGGGTGGCAGCCGTCCCGCTTGACAATGATTGCGCCGGTTGTGGCAACAGAACTGCGGCGGCTGGGCGTCCCGCGCTCGGAAGAGCAGAAAGCCTCCGAACGCGTTTTTCGAGCTCTGCGCAATACGCTTTCGAGTGAGCGTGGCCGTTGGATTCTTGAGCCGCATAGCGAAGCGCGATCGGAGTGGCCGCTTGGTGGACGTCTGCAAAGCAGATTGATCAGCGGGACAGTTGATCGGACCTTTCGTGATCAAGAGGGACGGTTGTGGATTGTAGATTTCAAAACCAGCGAGCATGAGGGAGCGCACCTGGATAGATTTCTGAACGAAGAACAGCGGCGCTATCGGAAGCAGATGGGCGACTACGCGGCGCTGATGTCGCGCATTGCGACGGGCCCGATCTGGCTTGGACTGTATTTCCCGCTACTCGATGGGTGGCGCGAGTGGCGTTTTGAAGAGGAAACGGCAGTTCCGGCTCATTACACTGGTTCCTGATGGCGACTAAACTAACGGCCAACGTAAAAGCCGGCGGTTGCGCATCCAAACTCAGCCCAAAGATTCTAGACCGGGCGCTAAGAGCCGTACCCCGCTTGACAAACGAGAGAGTTCTGGTTGGATATGACACGGCAGATGACGCGGGCGTTTACGATTTGTCCGAACCGGGCGGAACCCCGCTCGCGATAGTGCAAACCGTGGATTTTTTCACTCCTATTGTGGACGATCCGTACACATTCGGCGGGATCGCGGCAGCAAACGCTTTGAGCGACATTTACGCGATGGGCGGCCGACCCGTTACGGCGCTCTCGCTCGTGGTGTTTCCAGCCAAGGGCGATATCGACGACCTTGAAGCCATTCTCAAGGGCGGCGCCGAAAAGATCCATGAGGCCGGGTGTGTGATTCTCGGGGGCCACAGCATTTCCGAGGAAGAGGTCAAGTTTGGGTATGCCGTGACGGGTCTGATCAACCCGCACCGTATTCTGACGAACGCAGGAGCAAAGCCCGGGGATGCGCTGCTTTTTACGAAGCGAATCGGTACAGGCGTGATCTCGACAGCCCTTAAGCAGAATTTTGCGAAACGAACCCATATTGATGCCTCGATTGAGCAGATGCTGACGCTCAATCGCGACAGCTGCGAAGCGATGCTCAGTCTCGATGTTCACGGCTGTACGGACGTAACGGGTTTCGGTCTGCTCGGTCATGCGCGCGAGATGGCGCTCGCCAGCCATGTAACGCTTGAGATCTCGGCGAGCGGGTTGCGTTTTCTTCCAGGCGCAATCGAATACTCGAAGGCCGGGGCGCACTCTGGCGGATTGAAGAATAATCGCGATTTTGTACACAGCTGCATTATTATGCCGCCGGAAATTCCGGCTGAAATTGAGGCACTGCTCTACGATCCGCAAACGTCAGGCGGGTTACTGATTTCGCTCGATGAAGAAAATGCAAGGGCACTGATGGAAGACAGACCTGAAGCTTATCTGATCGGGCGGGCCAAAGATTACGAAACGAAGCCAATTGAGGTAACCCTCTGATCGAAAAGACGAACCCATTGATCATCGCGCTGGACGTGGGGAGCGCGACGGAAGCTCTGCAGCTAATTGAAAAGATCGGGCCAGCGGCAAACTTTTACAAGGTCGGCATGGAGCTGTATGCGGCTGTGGGCATGGAGTTCGTTTCGCAACTGGGTTCGTTTAACAAAAACGTATTTTTGGATTTAAAGCTGTACGATATCGCGGAGACCGTAAAGCGCGCCACACGGGAAATTTGCAAACGCGGGCTTGTCTCCCTCTTAACGGTGCATGGTAGCGGACCAATTATGCGAGCGGCGGTGGAAGGGCGAGGAGAAAGCGTGACGAAGCTGCTGGGCGTAACTGTTTTGACCAGTTTCGATCAGCAAGATTTGGCCGATCTAGGTTTTCCGACCGCGGTCTCGGATCTGGTCGAGCTTCGAGTGAGGAAAGCGATGGAGAGCGGGATTGACGGAGTTATCTGCTCACCGCTCGATGTAACTCGCGTTCGAGAGATCGGCGGCCCGAATTTGATCATCGTCGCTCCGGGTATTCGTTCCGCCGGAGCGGCGCTAGGCGGCCAGAAGAGAGTGGGGACTCCCGCCGAAGCAATACGCAACGGCGCCGATTACCTGGTCATAGGGCGGCAGGTCACACGCGCCCTCGATCCCGCAGAAGCGTGCCGCAAGATACTGTCCGAGATAGCTACTTCTTCAGAGTTTGTTTGAGGATGTTTAAGATCGCCTGCCCATTTGGGGAGCCCAAACCGGTACACGGGTCCCAACCAACTGAAGCTTCATAGGCACCGTTAGTGCCCGACGTGATGTCATTCAGTGCTTTATGCTGCGCGAGAGTTCCGTAAAGCGACCTATGGAACCAACCCACATTTTTACCAAGCTCTTCATTGAATAGTGCGATAAGGCCAGCCCAGAGCGGCGCAACAGCGCTGGTGCCACCGACAACGCCTTCTATTCCATCGAAAAGAATCGTGTAACCGGTGTTTGGATCAGCGACGCCAGCGACGTCCGGGACGCCACGGCCCGTTGGATTGACAGTTCCCGTGGGCGGCGGAACGTTCACCTTGGCCTGATAGCTGGGGCGAGAGAAATGCGAGCTGACACCCCCGCCGGTTGCGCCGCCATCCTGCTCGTCGTTCCACACGCTTTCCGAACGAATCTTGCCGTTGCGGGCCGTCAGCGTTGTGCCACCGCAGCCTAAAACCCAGGGACTCGAGGCGGGGAAGTCGACGTGCACGTTTCCATCCGACTCGCCATCGGAGGAACCATTGTCTCCGGAAGCGGCGCACACGGACATACCAAGGAGGGCTGCATCATGAAAGGCGGCATTGAACGCATTCATCGCTTGCGGTGTCCACTCAGGTTCAGCGTTGCCCCAGCTGATTGAGATCACGGACGGCTTTCGAACCTGGTCGTGGACTGCCGTGTTTATAGCATGCAAGAAGCCCTGATCTGTATTCGGAGCAAAGTAGACCGCAATGCGAGCTCCCGGCGCGACGCCCCCCGCTATTTCGATGTCGAGAACAACTTCGCCGTCAGGGCCATTAGGATCTCCTGTCGGACTGTTTAGAGCGCCATCCACCGAAACTGCGGTCACGGCTACGTTGTTCAACCCCAGTTGCCGCCAATAGTCCTGAAGATCTGAATTATTGAACCCACCACCCAGCTCGATTAACGCGATCGTCTGAGTGGCCCCTGTATTGTTTGGAAAGTCGTAAAGCTGAGCAACCTGAGGCGGCGTGTATGAGATGGACCCGGCGGAGTGCGGACGGAATCGGTGACGGGGTTGAGCAACGGGACGCTGGTCGAAGCCGATAACGGCGATAATTCGGCCGTCTAGTGATTTCGGAACGTAAAGGGAGCCTCGACGCGTGCGCAAAATCTTACCGTCCACTTGCCGGAGTGCAAGTTCGGCACCAAAGGCAGAAGCCATGGTTGATAGTGGGCCTGAAATGATAATCGATCGAGCTGCAGGATTCAGATGTACGATCGAAAGGTGATTTTGTAATGCGAAGGCTTCAACTGCTTCGATGTCCGCCGGATCCGCCCCGTGGTACTTCTCAAACGCGTCATGTGTTAAGTGATCATCGACACTATTGGGATCAGGGGCGGGATTACAGCGCTTCAAGATTAACGTAATCTGGATAATTTCGTTTGGGTTCGGTTCGGCAACGAATACTGATCCAGCCGGGTGCTCACGGTGGCCGCCCCGCAAGAGAACATGAGAAGACATAGGTTACTCCGGGCTGAGAATAATCGGCCAGCGAATCAAAAATGGTGAGCTAAAACCTAACGTTTATCATGTAAGTCGCTAGGAATAACCGATGTATATGTTTTCTGATGACGATATCTTGCCTTGTGAACAGGGATTAGAGGTGGCTCTTTAGGCGTTCAGTCCAGAGGTTCTCAAATATGATTGGATCTACAGGCGTCACGTCTCTAAACCGCGAAATGACAAGGGCATTCATACTTCTTTGGATTGCGGCGATACTGCTCGGTACGCGGATGTCCGGCCAAATATTGAGCAGCGCGAATCCCGGCTCGAGATCGTCGCCTGCAGCGTCCACCCCGCCAGATCCGCTGAATCGGACGACGCCACGGAACTCCATCTATAGCTTTCTCGAAGCTTGCCATGAGAACAACTTTTTGCGGGCTTCGCAATATTTGGACCTGCGCAGAATCAGGTCAGACCAGCGCGCGGCACGAGGACCCCAACTCGCGAAAGAGTTGGGCATGCTTCTCGACCGTGATCCGCATTTTGAAGTAGAGAGGTTGAACAACACGCCGGAGGGGGATTTAGGGGACAGCCTTTCAGCCGACGAGGACATTCTAGGCACTTTCGAGTTGAACGGGCGATCGGTTGCGCTGAATCTCCAACGCGTGAATCAGAATGGCGTGAACCTCTGGTTGGTTTCGAGCGACAGCGTGGCGCGGATACCGGGGTTAAGCGTATTGCTTCGCGAATCAGCGTTCGAGAAAAAGCTTCCGGGCCCACTTGTGCAAATTCAGTGGCTCGACACGCCTCTGTGGGTCTGGATTGGGTTGGTGTTGATTGCGCTGCTCCTGTCCGTGCTTTCCAAACTGTTATCGAAGCTTGTCATTGCGCTTGTAAAACCGCTTACTAAGCGGTATTCGAGATGGTTCCACGCGCGCAGGCTAGAGGAGTTTACCGAGCCGCTGCGGTTGCTGCTGTCGATTGCAGTGTTCAAGATCTGCCTGGAAGTGATTGCCCCTTCGGCACTGCTTCGCTACTTCCTGGACAGGCTGCTTACGCTCCTGTTTTTCGTGGGTGCGGCGGCGCTGGTCATGCGGGTCGTGGACGTGATTTCCGACCGCATCATTTCGAGACTGGATCCGAAGGAGCGCACGCTTTCTTACTCGGTCTTACCGCTTGGCGTGAGGTTCGTGAAAATCTGCATATTCTGCGTCGCGGTTCTTTTGACTTTCTCGTATTGGGGATATAACACAACGACAATACTTGCCGGGCTTGGGGTTGGCGGGTTGGCCGTTGCGCTGGCTGCCCAAAAAACGATTGAAAATCTGTTTGGTGGTATCGCGGTGATCACTGATCGGCCTGTCCTAGTCGGCGACTTCTGCCAGTTTGGAGGCCAAGTAGGAACGGTAGAGGATATCGGACTTCGATCGACGAGGATTCGCACACTGGACCGCACCGTGGTCACGGTTCCGAATTCCCAATTTTCGACAATGACGCTAGAGAATTTTTCGAGGCGTGACCGCGTCTGGTTTCATCCCACGCTGCATCTGGCTAGAGACACTCGACCCGAGCAGATACCGGAAGTAATGGATGCGGTGACAAAGCTGCTGCAGGATCACCCGAAGGTCGATGCTGCAGGGATTCCGCTGAGATTTACAAAGATTACGGCTCAATCTTTCGAGCTCGAGATCTTCGCGTATGTGTTGACAGCGGATTACAACGAGTTTTTGAAAATACAATCGGAGTTGTTGCTCGAGATTCTTACGGTCGCGGCTGAGCGCGACGTCCGCTTTGCAGTGCCGTTTCAGGAGTCGGTTGCTCGAGCTAGCGAGTCGGCGCGGCGAGAACCGCCCCCGCTATCGCACGAGCATCTCCGTGAGCACTCTACCCGATGAGCCGCTCGGCGTCTGAATGCTGAGCATGGTTGCAAGCGTAGGGGCGATGTCATTCACCTCAATTGTCTTGTCGTAGCGTCCGGGCGTCACGCCGGGTCCCATGAAAAGGACCGGGACGTGGCGATCGTAGGCATAGGGCGAAAAATGTGAGGTTCCGTGATTTCCAGGGATGTAGTTGGGCTCAAGTACCGCGAAAATGATCTCCACTCCGCTTCGGATAGTAGCCGTTCATCGCGGCACGGGCAATGAAGTCTCCGGCGATGCCGTTGTCGAGCTGCTCGCGGGTGTAGACTCGGGCTACGTGGAGCTGTGGATTTGCGAGTAGTGCTTCTCTCGCGATCTGGTACACGTCACTTTCGGTGACGGTTTGGAACTTCAGCATCGCTGTGCGATTGAGGTACAGGCTGGTTTCGCCAGCGGGGATCAGCCAATCTGCAGTGCCAAGTCGAGTGTCTAGCGCGGTCTCGACAGTTTTTTCAAAGCTTGCGCTCACATAACCGCCGGGCATTTTTTCGCTCTTGTCTTGATCGGGGGTAGGGGCGACCCCATGATCGGCAGAGAGCACAACGAGGACGTTCTTCAATCCGATTTGCCGATCAATCGCGGCAAACAGCTTTCCGATGAGCTGATCGGTACGAATCGACATATCGTGCACTTCGGGTGCGTCCGGACCAACTGCGTGGCCGACGTAATCGTTCGAGGAGAAAGAAATTGTGAGCAGATCTGTGGGTCCACGCGCGCCGAGTTTTTCGCCTGTGATCGCCTGCTCTGCGAATCGTTCGATTAGTTCGTTGCCCCAAGGTCCAGCGGGAATGTTCTTATATGGGGCGGCTGAAGTGCCGTGGAAACTCCACTTCGGAAAGCCCTCCCATTTCCGGTCGATGTACTGAGCGGGCAGCCTGCGATCGTTAAATGACTTCACCCACGTAGGCAGGTTGTCCATGTAGAACGTGCTCGTGATGAAGTTACCCGTGATGTCATCGAACCAAAACGCACCAGTCGCGCGGTGACCCGAGGGGAGAATCGCGCTTCGGGCTTTGATCGAAATACCGATGACTTTGGAATCTTCGTGTGCGATGCGAAGCTCGTCGCCCACCGTGCTCGCCAGCAATCGCCTTGGAGAGGACGGATCGGAATCAGTGCATTTGTCGCGCTTGGGTTCGCCAGGTACTCCGACGAGACTCACGTTCCAGTCGCAAACACTCGTTACCACCTTCTGTTCTGCGCGATCGTACCAGGTATTGCCGACGATTCCGCTGACGGCAGGCATGGCGCCGGACATGAAGATGCTATGCCCCACTGCGGTGACTGTAGGAATTTGGGCATAAAACGCGTTCGTGAACATGGCCCCTCCCGACATCAGTTGGTCGAGGCCGCCGTGATAGTCGTTACGGAAACGCGTCAGATAGTCATATCGAAACTGGTCGATAACGATTCCCACGACTAGCTTCGGCTTCGGGGGACTCGCGCCAAACGAACAGGTGAGCAGCGTAAATATGCAAACAAAAGACACGGCAGAGCGGCGCGCAATCATGCCGGTAAGATTAACAAACGGTACGCGAATGCTTGCGGCGAGCCGAGCGGCGAGGCTTAGCTAAGTGCCTCTCGAGGCGCGTCCGGCGGTGCTCGAGAGTAGCGGACGGCTGATATGCGAGCGCCTGATTGGTAAATTCAAGCGCGAGAGCGTAATCCCGAGCTTCGTGCTCGTAATGTTTGGACAGTTCCTCGAGCGCACAAACACGATAGTCATTCCTGCATGTTGCTAGTTCGGTGAATCCCGCCAGAGCCGCTGCATGGCGCTTCCGTTTCTTTTCAATGAGCGCAATGTCCCAAAGAGCACGGAACAGGAGGCGATCCGGCAAGCCGGACTGGATCGAACGGTTCAGGACTTCAAGAGCTCGCTCCGGCTGGCGGGCTGCGAGCAGCCAGTTGGCGATACTGGCTAGATCTTCGCCTCGCTGGAGACCGAGTCGTTCGAGCGACTCCGAGTCGGTGGAATGAAAGGCGGCCGGCACGATGGCAGTCAGACAAGCAAGGGTCAAAATGTCCATTGCGTTGTGGTGAAAGATGGGAACTAAGCGCAAAGCTTCGCGCGATCGCAGATATTCGAAATAGACGTAAGGGATGAGTTCCCCCGGTAAATCGCCCTCGCGGTAGACACCGAGGATCTGCTCCTCGAGCTGCATAAGGCGGCAGTTTTTCATGCGCAACTTCCAGAGCCTGCGCGCCCCATGCAGCAGATCCACATGGTGGAGTTTCGGTAGTGGGCTTCTCTGACATCTCAAAAAGTAGCGAGCTTCGAGCAGGGGTTGATCGTAGCTCTTTCCGTTGTAGGTAATGAGAACGTCGAAGTTGTTCAGGTGAGCATGGAGCTCAGCGAGTATGCTGGACTCTTCAGCGTATTCACGCATGAAGAACTGGCGCACTAAGAAGCCTTTCGGGGTGATCCGTCCCACGCCGATTAGGAAAGCGTAAGTGTCCGGCCCTCCAGCCAAACCGGTCGTCTCCGTATCCAAAAACGCCCAGCGCCCGGGAGACACTTGGGGAATGCTCCCGCAACCTAACGGCTCGAGAAAATCTTCCGATAGATCAGCCAAGGCACCCACGTCGGCGGAGCCGTGCGCTTTATGCGATGCGAACAAACGCTCAGTTTGGAAATGCCGCCCACAATCGTTTTCGACGATTTGGCCGCTGTGCCATTCCTCCACAAATGACCGGGCGCTGTTTTCACTGCTGCGCACACGCGGCGCGATGGGAGCCCGCTTCGGCTCACGCGTACCGTTCGCGAATTTGCGGTTAATGAGCGAGATTTGACGTCTTAATCGGCCAAGTTCGTCAGCATCCAGCATATCTTAGATTCGCCTTTTCTTTGCCCAGTATAGCGGCTTCCGGAGAGCGGTCTCAAGCCGGTGTTTTCGGCGGCTCACTTACGATGGTTTTTGATGTCGCGCCACCGAACACTTCCGCTAATTGCATTCTTTCTTTTCACAGCAAACTGGGTCGCTGGTAGCGATTTCGACGTAGCCGCTCATTACGCGAAGCATGAGTATAGAATTCCCATGCGGGATGGGAAGCGATTGTGGACCGCGGTTTACCTCCCCAAAGATACGTCGCAAAAATATCCGTTTCTGATGACCCGGACGCCTTATAGCGTGAGGCCGTACGGTGAAAACGCGTATCCGAAGAGACTTGGCCCTTCGACGAAGTTTGCGGAAGACAAATTCATCTTCGTTTACCAGGACGTTCGCGGGCGATTTATGTCCGAAGGCCAGTGGTTCGAGATGAGTCCCGCGAAGGACGTGAAAAAGGGCTCGAACGATGTGGATGAGAGTTCGGATACCTACGATACGATCGATTGGCTGATCAAGAATGTGCCAAACAATAACGGCAAGGTCGGTTTACTTGGGACCTCATATCCAGGCTTTTATACCAGTGCTGGAATGATCTGCGCGCATCCCGCGCTGGTCGCGGCATCCCCGCAAGCGCCCGTGTCGGATCTCTACATGGGGGATGACGCTTTTCATAACGGCGCGTTTTTCCTGATTGCGAATTTCAGCTTTTATACGTTTTTCAGCAATCAGAATAATCCCGAGAAACCCAAAAAGGAGAAGCCCTTCGATTACGGGACAAAGGATGGGTATGGGTTCTACCTGGATATGGGTCCGCTCGTAAATGCAGATGAGAAGTACTTCAAGTTCAAGAATCCGTATTGGACCGACATCATAAAGCACCCGAATTACGACGAGTTCTGGAAGGCCCGGAACATACTGCCTCATCTGAGAGACATCAAGCCCGCGGTTTTGGTTGTTGGAGGCTGGTTTGACGCCGAGGATCTTTCCGGAACGCTAAAGATATACCAAGCCATCGAGAAACAATCGCGCGAAACTGTAAACAAGCTCGTGATGGGCCCGTGGGTGCATGGCGGTTGGGAATGGGGCCGCGGCGATAAATTGGGAGACATTTCGTTCGGCTCCAACACGGCTGAATTCTTTCGGGACGAAATCGAGTTTCCGTTTTTTCGGCATTACCTGAAGGACGCCGAGAACCCTCAACTTCCCAAAGCATACGTGTTCGAGACAGGCAAAAACATATGGCAGAAGAAAAATGCCTGGCCACCTCCGGATGCGACTCTGCAGCGGCTGTACTTTCATGGTCATGGTGAATTGAGCCGAGAGGCCCCATTGGAAGCCGCGGCTTTCGATGAATACGTGAGCGACCCTGGTGATCCGGTGCCGTTCTTCAGTAAACCGACGTTGGCGATGGCGCGCGAATACATGGATGCAGATCAGCGCTTCGTGCGAGGCCGAGCAGATGTACTGAGCTATGAGACGCAACCGTTGAAACAGGATATGACGATCGCTGGGCCGATATCTCCCTCGCTGTTTGTCTCGACGAGCGGAACGGATTCAGATTACGTTGTAAAGTTGATTGACGGTCACCCCGACAACGCCGGGGGCGCGCTTGGCGGATATGAAGAGTTGGTGCGGGGCGAGCCATTCCGAGGCAAATTTCGCAAGAGTTTCGAGCGGCCACAGCCGTTTAAGCCCGGCGAGATGGAGCACATTCAGTTCACGATGCCGGATGTCTATCACTGCTTCGAGAAGGGACACCGCATTATGGTCCAGGTTCAGAGCTCGTGGTTTCCGTTGGTAGACAGAAACCCTCAGACCTTTACAGATATTCCAAACGCGAAAGCGGCTGAGTTTCGGAAAACGACGGAGCGGATTTATCGATCACGGAACGCGGCGTCATCTGTTGAGGTGAACGTAGAGCCTTAGCAGCGAGTCTACGAATTCACGCCTGAAGCGAGGAACCCGCCATCGACGGCGATGCATTGGCCTGTGATGAAACTCGATGCTTCAGAAGCGAGCAAAATTGCGGCCCCAACAAGCTCGCGAACATCGCCGAAACGCTTCATGGGCGTCCGAATTAGTAGCTCACGTCCGCGCTCGGTTCCGTCCAAGAGTCCGGCGTTCAGGTCGGTACGGAAGACACCTGGGGCGATGGCGTTTACATTGATCCCTTGCTGTGCCCACTCGATTGCGAGATTGCGCGTCAACCCAAGCACCGCGGACTTTGAGGCTGCATAGGGTGTGATTTCGAAAAAGCCGACGTAAGAGGTTAGGGAGGCGATATTAATCACACGTGCCTGCGTACTTTGGGCAAGGGGCTCATAGAAACTTTGGCAGGCCCGCAGGATTCCGGTGACATTGATATCGATAATGCCATTCCACTCTTCTTCCGTTACCGTGTGAGTTGGTTTTCGGAAGTTCTGCCCGGCCGAATTGAGCAGGATATCCACTCTCCCGAAGTTCTCTAAAACCGCATCGCGGAGCTTGTCAATCGAGTCGCGGCTTGAGGCATCAGCGGGGAAGCGGAGGGTCTTGCGCCCAAGCTTTTCGATGTCATCGCTTACTTCGTTGACCAAACTGGCGCGGCGTCCCGTTGAGACCACGTCGGCCCCCGCTTGAGCGAAGCCGAGGGCAATTGCGCGCCCGATACCCGAGGTGCCACCCATGACAACGGCAACGCGGCCGGAGAGATCGAAAAGCTGTAAGGACATGTCCCATTATTCTGTATGGAACCGACGAGCATCTGATTCGCGAGGGAATAGAGTGGATTTATGTCGCTCACTCAGCCGCCTCGCGACCCCAGCGAAAAACAACGCTCCCGCTTGCAGGGCATACTTCCTTACACGACCGTGGCGGTGATCATTGCGGCACTCTACGTTGCGTGGACTTTCTATTCCCGACATCAGGCGAATCGCGCGGCGGAACGTGCCATAGAGAGCAAGCGAACGGAACAGAACAAGCAGTTTGTGCAGCAAATGTACGGATCTGGTGAAATCAAGTTCACGGCCATGTCTGCGGACAGCGGAGTCCTGACGCGCGGGCAGACGACTCAGTTGTGTTTCGGGGTGGTCAACGCGAAGACAGTTAAAATCGATCCACCCGTGGAGCAGTTGAAGCCCACGTATCAACACTGCTTTGAGGTCGCTCCGAAGGAGACCACCACCTACACAATTACGGCAGACGATGGGGCGGGACACACCAAAAGCGAGTCGCTTACGATTCAGGTGAAATGAAGCTGCCGGCGCGCGAAGTTATCGCCGCCGGCCCCAATAGCCTCGTGCCCAGTAGCGCCCGTGAGGGCCGTACGCCCACCGAGCTGGGATCCAAACAGCGCCATAGAATGGCGCCGGGCCAACGTACGAATCGACGTACGGCGCGGGATAGGCTGCCACGTAGGGAGCTGGAGCGACATATGCGCCAGCATAGGGCGCGGTCCAGTAGTGATGATAATACTCGTGTACCGGTCGCGGATACACGACTCCGGGCGCCCGATAGGAACCGCCAACTCCAACGGTCCACCCTGCAAACATTGTGGAGCTAGCGAGTAACAAACCGACCAATCCAGCAAGCAATTTGGTTTTCATTTTTCTTATCGCTCCTATCTGAGTAAACGTGCTTGTCCCTGTAGAGGTGTACCTGGTTCATCGATCTTTAATTGTGCGGGCGGATTGCGGACCGGCGTTGCACAGCCGATGCTGATTCGGTAAGGTTGGTTGCAGGAGGAATGGCCGAGTGGTTGAAGGCGGCGGTCTTGAAAACCGTTAGCGTCGGAAGGCGCTCGGGGGTTCGAATCCCTCTTCCTCCGCCAGCAAGAGAATTGTCCGGACGGAGACATAGGCGACAGACTCTACGTCAGGTCCGGTTCCGCAGTGCTTCAGTTGGCAAGCCATCTTTCAGGTAGAACATTACTTGGAGGTCAATGCCTGCAAACCATTCAAGCCAGGATCGCCCCTTACCTTTTTCTGGCGGCATGCCAGCCATCTCTGAGCATGCTCGCGCCCGGCTCGACCCCTGCTGTAGCGCCGAGCATTTCTACGGTTTCTTTACTGTACGCTCCGGTCGCAACTGCTTCACAAGCCCGGCGAAGCTGGTCGGCTCTTTCTAAAGCTCGATCCCAGATCCTGAAGAATGTAAGAGCCGATAGAAACATGATGGCCAGCACAATTCCTTGCGCCAATGGAAATCTGACTCGGTGCCTGTCCCACACTGCAATCAGCACAAGTGAAGATAGCGCTCCCCAATACAGCATCGCAGGGGTCTGATACCGGCTGGCGTAAGCTTGACCAACTCCGAAAGCTAAGCGTCCCAGCGCGGTGGTGACGGCAACCGCAACCATTAGGCTACACTCGGCGATGCAGAACCATTCGAACTCCGACGCTTCTTTCCGCCTCCGCGTCGACCGTATCAACAGACCTGCGAAGCAAACCAGAGAGAGAAGGGCTGCGATCCGCTCCTTGTGTGGAAGAATATTGGTCCAGCTTGCCCCGAAGTACGTCAACACATAGACGAAAATCCCTTTGGGGTCAGCAAGCGCATACTGGGGTGAATAGGGGGCCTGTGGCGATCGGAAGTTCCAGAAATACCATGCCGCGCTTAACGAGAAAATAGCCGCGATTATCGCAACGAACCGGTAAGGCAAGCGCCTGACTATTGCCAGGCAGACCACAACCGGGCCGATCAGCAGGCCGCTGACCAGGTTCAACCCCGCGAAGACCGGCGCAAGAGCAACACTGAGCGCTGTAACCCAAGGCCGGCGCACCTGCCGGAAGAATGCAATCGCGAGAAGTGCTATCGTCGCGGCCGCGAACGGCACCACAAATGCAATCTGAAAAGCCCAAGTCAGATTCTCGCTTTGATTCGGGTGGAAAATACAAAATCCGAATACGCCTTCGAGGGTCCGCTTCAGAGCCGTCGAAAATTCAGTAAAGTGCTCCAGCGCGTAGCAGATTGCTATCCAGTGCAGGGTGAGCACAAGGTAGATTTCGGCGAAAAGCGAGATGTTTTTCCCGTGAAACCCAGCCACATCGAGCCAAATGAGCAGACGTGGAAAAGCGATTCTGTGTTCGTTGTGCTGGCTGAAAATCCAAGACCAGGAAGATGGTCCCTGCCCGTTTGCGATTGAGTTGATGACAAACCATTCGTCTCCGAAGGGACAGCGCATGTAGCACCGGACCGTCAGCGCAATCGAGAAGAGTACAACGATAATGGCCAGCGCCAAAATGGCAGTCCCGAAGGAAAGCGCCAGGCGGCTCTGGTAGTTATACTGGGTTCCGCTTCTCACGTTGAACTGTTTCGGGGATCGATCCCCGTTTCCGATGTTTCCCTTTTTCCGTTTCAAGCGTCACTAAGGAGGATCAAAAAAATTTTTATTGGGAGTTAATATGGGTAGTTTCTTTCGCTCTTGTTCCTACTTTGGCAGGACCGACAGGATTTTCGGAGCCGGCCTAAGGGCTAGTGCCCTCGCGGGGTTAGCTCTATTGTTTTGTGGGTACTCAGCTCGTGCCCAGAACAACTTGGGAACTCTAGGTGATATTCATGTAACCGGCGACTTCGATGGCGACGGCACGCTCGACGCTGCGGTCTGGCGCCCTTCGAACGGCATCTGGTACGTGCAAGAGAGTACTGCAGGCTTTATTGAACAGCAATGGGGCTTGCCAGGCGACATCCCGGTGCCAGGCGATTATGACGGCGATGGCAAGACCGATTTCGCAGTCTGGCGGCCTTCTGAAGGAGCTTGGTATATCATCCCCAGCGCTACCGGTCCGAGTCACGCTTATCGCACGCAATGGGGGCTCTCGGGTGACATTCCCATCGTGGGCGATTTCGACGGCGATGGAAAAACGGATTTAGTAGTGTTCCGGCCAGCTAATGCTGTTTGGTATTGCCTGTTGAGCACTGGACCGACGGTCATCACCCAATTGGGTCTCCCCGGAGATGTTCCCGTCGCTGGCGATTACGACGGCGGTGGAAAGACTGAACTGGCAGTTTGGCGCTCTACGACAGCAACTTGGTACATAATGTCGAGCACTGGCGTGCAGTCCCAGCAGCAGTGGGGCCTGCCCAATGACGTCCCGTATGCGGCTGACTTCGACGGTGATGGAAAGGTTGATTTCGCAGTCTGGCGGCCTACCGATCAAAGGCTCTACCTTATGCCGAGCAGCGGTGCGGCGACATCAGCACAGATATCGCCTGCCCCAACCAATTTTGTTGATGCGACGAAGTTTGCAGCCGGTGGCCTCGGTAAGGGCGTCTTTATTCGTGTAAATGGTGACTTTGACGGGGACGGACAGCTGGATTTTGCCCTGTTCGATATGAGCTTAGGCAAGACCTCTCCTGCTTCGACGGCAGCCGGTTTCTGGTACATCATTGAGAGCGGCAGTGCAACTACGCCGCGCTTCGAGCCTTGGGGCCAGGCCGCCGATATTCCAGTGCCTGGCAACTACGAGGGGAGCCCAACGGTAGGAAATGCAGTAACGGATTTAGCAGTCTGGCGCCCCGTCAATGGCACTTGGTACGTACAAAGAAGCAACGGTAACTCGCCGCTGATTCAGCAATGGGGCGAGCTGGGTGATGTCCCTCAAGTCGGCGATTTTGACGGCGATGGAAAAGTCGATTTCGTCGTCTGGCGGCCGAGCAACGCTGTACTATACTGTATCCTGACAACGCAGGGCATCGTAATTGCACCGTTCGGATTACCTGGTGACGTGCCGGTTGTCGGCGATTACACCGGTGCGAAAAAGACTGAGATTGCCGTGTGGCGTCCCGCAAATGCCATCTGGTTCTTGTCAGTAAACGGCTCTACCGTGAGTTTTACGTTCCAGTGGGGATTGCCGGGCGATGTCCCGATAGCCGGCGATTTCGACGGCGATGGATCCATTGATTACACAGTTTGGCGTCCATCGACAGGGAGCTACTACTTCCGCTTCAGCAGGCCGCCGGGTAGCTCGGCAACTGTTGCCCTCGGTGCGGGAGCCAACGCCGAGATCTACAACCAGCCGCCGATCACTCCATTCATCGGCCCGCAGTAGATATAAAGGTTTCTGGGAGCGGCATGCATCTAGACGCGCCGCTCCCGGATTCTAGAGGCGCCGCAACAGCACCACTGTAAAATCATCCGCAAATCCAGATCCACCGCTCCATCCGCGAACATGGCTTACCAAGCCTTGTACGATTTCGTTGCACGACTGCGACTTGCGGCTGTCTAGAAATTCTGCCAAACCGGCTTCTCCGAACTCCTTTCCTTCGGCAGTGCATGCCTCTGTAACACCGTCACTGAAGAGCGCCAGCAAATCGCCTCGCTCCAGTTTGCTTTCGTTGAGCTGATATTCTGTCGAAGGAAATATCCCGAGCACCGTGTCGCCATTCGAGAGTTGTTCAACTGTGCCGTCTGCGCGAAGCAGCAACGGATAATTGTGGCCGGCATTGCTGTAACTCAGCTTGCCGGTTGCTCCATCCAGTAGTCCGTAAAAGAAGGTGATAAATTTGCCAATGGGACAGCGCACCGCGAGGCTGCGATTGAGATTGGTCAAAGCCGAAGCGGGGTCTGGGCTGGTCTCAACTAGCATCTGAACACGCGCTTCGAGGCTCGACATCAAAAGCGCCGCAGGTAATCCCTTTCCGGAAACGTCTCCGACCACCAGTCCTAACCGGCCATCTTTGTAAGGGAGGAAATCGTAATAATCTCCGCCGATAGTGCGGCAGGGCAGGTTCAGCCCCGCCAGTTCATAGCCTTCGATGGCCGGAGCCTGAGTGGGCAGCAGACTGCGCTGAATTTCACTCGCTTGCGCCAGCTCCAACTCCATTAGCTTCTCTGATTGCTCAATGAGGGCGAGACGGGCGTGCTCGATGCGAATCGCCGCGACGTTCGCCATAACTGTGAGCAGATCCAGATCTTCTTGCGTGAAGGCGCGAAGAAATGTGCTGTTATCTACATACAGCAAGCCGATCACGCGATCGCCAGTTTGCAGCGGTACTGCCATGAAGCTGCGAACCCGCTGAGCGACTATGCTTTGCTGATTTTGGAGAGCCGCGTCGAGTTGTGCATCTCGGATCATGAGAGAACACTTCTCCGAGATGACGCGATCCCGTACGCGCGTGCTGATCGTGAACCGTTCGCCTTCGCTTGCACGGACCACAAGCTCGTCTTCTTCAAGCGTGAGAATTACGCCCCGCTTTGCCTCAACGGCAGAAAGTGCGAGTTCGAGGATCGTCGTGAAAACTTCTTCGAGAGGTCTATGGCCCGCTAACTCCCTTCCAGCACGAATCAAGGCGCGGACGACCCGGGCCGTCGTGAACGTTGGGTCCTTTTGTTGCTCCCCTGTTCCCGTTTTACCGAGGACTTGGTCCAGGCTCGTCACGATTGTCGCTTCGCGCGTTGATTTCTCGTCCTCGGGTGCAACAAACGAAACCAGTCGCTTAGGTGCTTTGGCGCCCGGCTTCCGTACTTCGATAGTCAAATGCCCGGCGTAGATGCGATCCCCGGGCGCGAGCGTGTGCGGCTCCTTCAAGCTAGTCGCGTTCACGATTGTGCCGTTTCGGCTCGCGCAATCTTTTACAACCCAAACATCCTGGTTGCGCTCGAAGCAGAGGTGATACCGCGAGAGCCAAGGGTCTTCGGGATACGCCAAATCGTTATCTGGCGAACGACCTAGGGATAAAGCCTCTTTATCGAGGGGAATCGTAGTCGATGAGCCTTCCGGCCCGGATATCAGGAGCTCCATCTTCCCGCCGTCCTATTACATCAAACCTGCGCGGTATTCTTTACTGGCGGCTTCCCGGCTAGAACGTCCGAGGCCGTTTTCCCTGTAATCAGCCGTGCTCCTCGGCTGAACGTCAGATACTCAAAGCCCCATTGCACAAACACCACGAGTCGGCTCTGGAAACGCACGATGTACATCAAATGAATAAACACCCACACTAACCACGCGACAAAGCCTGAAAGATGCATTCCGAATATGTTCGCTACCGCCGCGGCCCTTCCAATTACAGCGATATCTCCCTTATCGAAATAGTGAAATGGCCTGTCTTCCTGTTGGCCCCGAACCCGCTTAACAATTGTTTCCGCCGCATACGCTCCACCCTGCATGGCGACCTGTGCCACCCCCGGCAGCGGTTTTCCATCTTGCCCGGTGACATAGGCCAAGTCACCGACCACGAAGATATTCGGATAATTGGGAACGGTCAGATCCGGCCTTACTTTTATACGTCCGCCTTTGTCGGTTTCGGCGTGGGTCCGCTGGACCAATTGACGCCCGAACTCTGATACGGTTACCCCAGCGGCCCAGATCACGGTTCGGGTTGGAAGCCGTTCTGTTCCGGAAGTGGTCTTGAGCGTCACGCCTTCGCCATCAATCTCGGTGACCATCACTCCGCCCCGGACTCGGACGCCCAATTTCAGCAGCGAACGTTCAGCCTTCCGTGCCAGATCATCCGGATAGGTCGATAAGGCGTGAGGCGCATTGTCCAACACAAAAATTCTCGCGTCCTGCGGCCGAATGGACCGGAAATCGTTTTTCAGCGTCTGATTGGCAATCTCCCCGAGCGCGCCACCAAGCTCTACGCCGGTTGCGCCCGCCCCGACGATGACAAAGGTCAGCCATGCCCTCCGTTCCTCGGGATCCTGTGTCCTCTCTGCCACTTCGAATGCGAGCAGGATCTTGTGACGAATCATAGTCGCCTCTTCTACGCTTTTCAGGCTGGGGGCCCATTCACGCCACGCATCGTGTCCGAAATATGCGCTCTGCGACCCGGTCGCGACAATTAGCCAGTCGTACTCGACGCGCTGGCCGTTCTTCAGAAAAACCACGTTTGTGGAAGGGTCCAGGTTGATCGCTTCACCAAGTAGTACACGCGTGTTCTTCTGTCTGTTAAGCACGCTGCGGAGCGGTGCTGCAATTTCACCCGGAGAGAGCGAGCCGGTCGCTACTTGGTACAGTAGCGGCTGAAACAGGTGAAAATTGCGCTTATCGAGAAGAGTTATCTTAACGGGGGCATGTTTCAACGCCTGCGCGGCGTATAGCCCGCCAAATCCGCCCCCCAGAATTACGACTTTTGGTTTGTCCGACATCGCACCTAGTACGCGCCTAGGCGTAATAATTCACAGTCGGCAAGAATTCCGGTTTCCGCCGTGCTCTCCTCGCCTGCTCGAAGGCATAAGCGTACTTGATCAATACCGGCTCCGTCCAGGCCGCACCGAAAAATGAGATGCCCACGGGCAATCCAAAAATAAAGCCGGCTGGAACGGTCACGTGTGGATATCCGGCCACGGCCGGCGGCGAGGCGCAACCGCTATCCGCATGATCGCCCGATACCCAATCTGTGGTCCACGCTGGGCCAGCCGTCGGCGCGATGATCGCGTCAACTTTAAATTGGGAAAGAGCGGCATCAATTCCTTCTTTGCGCGCCAGCTTGTGATTATTCGCAAGCGCCTCTCTATAATCCTTTTCCTTCAGATCGCCCTTTTGTTGCGACTGTTCAAAAAGCTCCTGCGCGAAATAGGGCATTTCCGCCGCACTATGCGTTTTGTTGAAAGCTATGCAATCCTCAAGCGATCTGACTGCCGCTCCGCGCGTCCCTAAATACGTATTCAAATCAGCTTTGAATTCGTACAACATCACGTCTAGCTCCGTGTCCCGCCATTTTTCGAATGAGGGTACATCCGCGGGATCGACAATTTGTGCCCCCGCTTGGCGCAAAGCATTGAGAGATTCTTCCATAACAGCCGTAACCGCAGGACCGATATTGAAATACTGTCGCGCGACCCCTAGCCGCGCGCCTCGCAACCCATTCGCATCCAGATATTGCGTGTAATCCACGAATGATTTTCCGCCGCTCGCTTGAGTAGCATTGTCACGTCCATCGACTCCTGTGAGTGCGCCCAGTACTACGGCCGCATCCCGGACCGTCCTGGCCATCGGCCCTGCCGTATCTTGGCTGTGAGATATGGGGATAATGCCCGCCCGGCTCACCAGCCCGACCGTGGGCTTGATTCCTACGATGCCGCACATTGATGACGGGCAGACCACCGAGCCGTCGGTTTCCGTTCCAATCGCGACCGCGCAAAGATTCGCGGCAATCGCAGCGCCCGACCCGGAACTCGATCCGCACGGATTGCGATCGAGCACATACGGATTCTTCGTTTGTCCGCCCCGGCCGCTCCATCCGCTCGTCGAATGCGTTGACCTGAAGTTGGCCCACTCACTCAGGTTCGTTTTCCCAAGAATCACCGCGCCGGCGGCCCGCAGGCGCTCAGCCACCCAGGAATCTCGAGTCGCGGGTGGCCCTACAAGCGCCAACGACCCTGCCGTCGTTTGCATCTTATCGGCGGTATCGATATTGTCTTTGATGAGAACGGGAATTCCGTGCAGAGGCCCGCGCACTCCCTTGCTTCTACGCTCCTGATCCAGCATTCTCGCAATCGCAGGGGCATCTGGATTGATCTCGATGATCGATCGCAGTGACGGTCCATTCCGGTCTATCGCTTCGATTCGCGCGAGATACAAGTTGACTACTCGCTCAGCTGTCAACGCGCCCTGTTTCATCCGGTCCTGAAGGTCCCCAATGGTTACTTCATCGAGTTCAAAAGAGTTTGAACTTTGTCCGGCTGGTGCAGCGCGTGTCGCGGCATACCCAGTGCCAGCCATGGTCGTAGCAAGAAATGTTCGGCGGTTCATTCGACGTGAATACTAGCGTACGACGTTGACCGTAAAATAGGCAGCATGGCGAGTACGAGAACCGCGCCGCTCACGCTCGAAGAGTTCGCTCAACTATCCCGCGACGGAGCGCGCCATGAGGTGAATGCGGGGGAACTCATCATCATGCCGCCATCCAAGTTTCTGCACAGCCGGGTTGTTCGAAAGATTTTCAAAGCCATTGAAACGGCTTTGGAAGCGATGAAGTTTGGTGAAGTATTGGCTGAAGCGGGCTACGTCCTCTCTTGTGATCCGCTAACGATTCGTCAGCCCGACATATCAGTCATCAGCTCGGAGCGAATCCGTACGACACGTGACGATGGCTACGTTGAAGGCGCCCCTGAATTGGCCGTGGAAGTTGTGTCGCCTTCGGATTCGGTACAAGATTTGGAGGTCAAAGTTGACCAGTATCTTGTATCCGGGGCAAAGCAAGTCTGGATTGTATCTCCGAACACAAAGCGCGTCTACGTTTTCAGTCCGAGCAGCCAGCCTAGAATTTACGACGAAACCCAAACGCTCGATGGCGGTGACCTGTTGCCCGGATTTTCCGTCAAAATCGCCGATTTCTTTGTCAGTGAAAATCGTGCGACTTCATAACTGTCGCACCCCGAAACGTCAATTCTTCAATTTCTCCCGCTTTCACTGAGATCACGCCCGTAATACTTTGGAGCACCCCTTTTACCACCACATACGGTGAGGTAGTGCAAACCTCTCGTCTTCTCTCGAACAGATCCGGCTGCACAATAATGTTCACAATCCCGGTCTCATCCTCCAGACTCAAAAACACGAACCCCTTCGCCGTGCCCGGTCGCTGGCGCGTGATCACGCATCCCCCCACCTTCAAGACAATCCCATCGCGCTGCGCCTTCGCCGTCATTGCGTCCATCACGCCCATTTCGTGCATTCGTTCCCGAAAATACGACATCGGATGTTTGCCGATCGTCAGCCCGCTATTGCTGAAATCTGCATGCGTCCGTTGGCCAGGTGTCATTTGTTCCAGCGGCGCAGCCGCGCTCTCCTCCGTTACAGATTCGAGCAGTTCCCCGACAGGCTGCAGCGCCAATTCCGCCTGCCACAACGCACCCCGGCGGTGCCGGTCAGATTTATCTTTTGGCAGACAATTTAACGCGCCCAACTCCGAGAGCGCCGTGATTTCGTCTTTCTGAAGCTCCGGCACACGTCGCACGAAATCCCGCAAGGACGTAAACGGACATACCTTCCGTTCTTCCTCAATCTTGCGTGCTGTCGCCGTGCTCAACCCGCGTACATAATTCAAACCCAGCCGAACGTACTTCGCACTGCCCTCAGCTTCCACCGTGCATAAGTAATCCGACCGCAGCACATCAACTGGCCGGAACCGCTGCTTATGTCGTTGCGCATCTTTGACCAGCGTGGCGGGCGAATAAAATCCCATCGGCTGGTTATTCAGGATCGCCGCGGTAAACGCGGCCAGATAATGGCACTTCAAATAAGCACTCGCATAAGCCAGGAGCGCGAAACTCGCCGCATGTGATTCCGGAAATCCATACAGCGCGAATGACGTGATCGCCTGAATGATTCGCTCCTGCGCCTCGCCTGTGATGCCTTTCCGCTCCATGCCCTCGCGCAGCTTCACTTCCACTTCCCGCATGCGCTTCTCGGAGCGCTTAAATCCAAATGCACGCCGCAGCTCTTCTGCTTGTCCTCCGCTAAAACCCGCCGCAAGCATCGCCATTCGTATCAATTGTTCCTGAAACAATGGAACGCCGAGCGTGCGCTCCAATACCGGTTCGAGCACGGGATGCAGCGAAGCCGGCGCCTCTAGCCCCTGCCGCCGCCGCAAATACGGATGCAGCATCTCTCCCACAATCGGCCCCGGGCGAATAATCGCCACCTGCACGACAATGTCGTAAAACTTGTCTGGCTTCATGCGGGGCAGGCACGACATTTGCGCCCGGCTTTCCACCTGAAATAACCCGATCGTGTCCGCCTTCTGCAAGCACTCGTAAACCTCCAGGTCGTCTTGCGGCAAATGCGCCAGGTCCACTCCGTCCCCATAGCTGTCGCGAATGATCTCGATCGTGTCTTCGAGCACCGCCATCATGCCCAACCCGAGCAGATCCACTTTGATTATCCCGAGATCCGCGCAATCGTCTTTGTCCCACTGCACAACCACACGCCCCGGCATCGACGCCGGCTCCAACGGAACAATTGAATCGAGTTGGTCCTGGCAGATCACCATGCCGCCGGAGTGCTGCCCAAGATGCCTCGGCAAGTCCAAAATCTCATTCGTCAGCGAGAAGAACCGTGAAATGCGCGGATCCCGAAGGTCGAGCCCCTGATCCCTAAACCGTGCTTCCAGCGTGTCTTTCGATCCCTTCCACTCGAACGGATTGATCTGGCTAGCAAGCCTCCCAAGCTCCCGTTCTTCAAAACCCAGCACTTTGCCGACATCACGAACCGCCGACCGTCCTCGATAGGTGATTACGTTTGCCGTCATTGCCGCGCCCATTTGCCCGTAACGGTCGTATACGTATTGAATGGCTAGCTCACGCTGGTCTCCACTTGGCAAATCGAGATCGATATCCGGCATCTCGCCCCGCTCTTCCGATAGGAACCGCTCAAATAAAAGGTCCATTCCCACTGCATCTACAGCGGTAATTCCCAGCGCATAACAGACTGCGCTGTTAGCAGCCGAACCGCGCCCCTGCACAAGAATGTTTTTCCTGCGGCAGAAATCTACGATGTCCCACACAATGAGGAAATAACCTGCTAACTTCAGCTTTTCGATCAGTGCTAACTCACGTTCTATCTGCAGCTGCGCCCGCTCGTAATACGGCTGATACCGCTCTTGTGCTCCTCGATCAGTGAGCTGCCGCAAATACGACATCTCCGTCTCGCCCTGAGGAACCGGATACCGCGGAAACTCATAACCCAGATCCGTCAACGTGAAATCAAGACGGTTCGCCAGCTCCAGCGTTTGCTCAAACGCTTCCGGCAAATCCGCGAAAAGCTTTTTCATGTCGCCGGAGCTCTTCATATGCCGCTCTGAATTGAAATTCAGCAGCTTTCCGGCTTCTGCAATCGTGGTCTTATGCCGCAGGCAAGTGAGAACGTCCTGTAATGCCCGCCGCTCTTCCGTTTCATGCGTAACTCCATTCGTCGCGACGAGCGGCAATTTCATGCTCCGTGCCAGTTCCACCAGCGCTTGGTTCCTTGTCTCCTGTTCCCTCCGATAATGCCGCTGCACTTCTACGAATACGTTTTTTGTTCCGAATATCCCAACCAACTCTGCAAGCCGGTTGCGAGCCACAGCCGATGCAGCCAGAGGCCCTTCCTCTCCCCCCGTCAGGCAAACCAGGCCCTCGGCATATTCCGCAAAATCATCCTGCGTTGCGAATGGATTTTCCGGTTTCCCTGGTTTCTCATCGCGAAATTTCGTGCGCGTGATCAGGCGACATAGATTCTGATAGCCGCGCCTGCTCTCGCACAGCAGCGTATATCGGCAGCCTTCATAAGCGTTGACTTCAGCGCCGATCAGCGCTCGAATGCCTAGCTTCTTCGCGGCCAAATGAAAACGGGGTGACCCATACACGCCATGCGCATCCGTAATGGCCAAAGCCGGTTGCTCGAACTCCGCCGCGCGTGAGGCAAGATCTTCCGGCAGCGATGCACCTTCTAAAAACGAGAATGCCGACCGCGCGTGTAGCTCTATATAAGCCCGGGAGGGCATGCCTAATTATAGGCGAAGAAATAGCGAATACACCCGTCAAATTTTCCTCGTCCCAATACATCCCGTCTCTCGATCTATGTATTGGAACTAATGAACATCAAAGCTGGAATCGGACTTCTTAAAGACACCTTCAACAAATGGAGCGCTCACAACGCCCCCCGTCTGGGCGCATCAGTCGCCTTCTATTCGCTGCTTTCTTTTGCGCCGCTTCTGATCCTTATCGCGGCGGTAATCGCTCTTGTATTCACGAAAGAAAAAGCCCATCAGGAATTAATCAATCAAGCGCGTGAGATGATCGGTGATCGCGGAGCGGCCACAGTAACTTCGCTCCTGGCAAATGCGCAGAAGCCCTCGTCCGGGATTCTCGCCAGCGTTATCGCTTTCGTCACCTTACTCTTTGGTGCATCGAGCGTGTTTATTGAACTTCGAGACGCGCTCAACATCATCTGGGACGCGAAACCGAAAACCGCCGGAGGCTGGAAAGCCATGGTCAAGGATCGGCTCTTTTCGTTTGGGATGGTTCTCTCGATCGGATTCTTGCTTCTCATTTCGCTCATCCTAAGCGCAGGGCTTGCCTTCATGGGGAAGTTCTTCAGCCAAGTCGTTCCAATTCCAGCGCCCGCTCTCGAAATCATTAATTTTGTTGTCTCATTTCTGGTCATCACCGTGCTTTTCGCGCTGCTGTTCAAATTCGTTCCGGCTGTCCACATTGACTGGCGGGATGTCCTGGTGGGAGCTGTCGGAACGGCCCTACTATTCACAATTGGTAAGTGGCTCCTCGGCCTTTATCTAGGAAAAGCGAGCGTCGGATACGCGTACGGCGCCGCCGGCTCCTTGGTTGCCGTGATTGTTTGGGTCTATTACTCAGCGCAAATCTTCTTCTTCGGCGCGGAGTTCACACGCGTCTATTCGGATGCCCATCACGGCACTCATCCGCAGCTAGCGGCTCAAGGTCGAACTGCAACCGCTTAGATCTGATCAGCTGAATCGTGCCCGGAGCGCCGCGACGAGTTTAAATCTTGTACTTATCACGGCACGGCGGATCGATGTATTGGTTCGCCTTCTCGAAACTCGTGATCCGCATCTTTGCCGTATCCCATTCGAGCATTTCGCCAGGAAAACGCTGCGCCAAACAGCCCAATAAGAAGGCCTCAGTCACCGGCCTCTGAATCTCAAAGTTCGCGAGCGGCGCAGGTCCGCCCTTACACGCCGCAATCCACTGATCGATCGCCGGGTTCCGGCCGAGTTCATCAATCTCTCGCTTAGGAGGCGTTTTGTACTTCGGAGATTCTGGGTACACCCGCGGCTTTCCACCATCGAAATCTGCAAGCAAAAATCCTTTATCCCCGACGTACATAATGCCCTCACCCTCTTCGCCGCCAAGAAACAGGCGTTCATCCTCCTGCTTCAAACCGGCGGGACGAGCCGGCCGCAATCCTCCGTCATACCAGGACATCCGTACCGGCCCGCGCCCGCCGTTTGCCGGAAAATTCAGGTGCACAATCGATGCCAAGGGAAACGTCTCTTCATACGAATCACTCGAACTCGCCTCGACAGAAACTGGCGGCGTCAGCCCTAAGATCTTGAACACACCAGCGAAGCTGTAACAGCCCATATCGCCGAACGAGCCACATCCAAAGTCATACCAACCGCGCCATACAAACGGAAGATACGCGTTGTTGAACGGTCTCTCCGGTGCGGGTCCGAGCCAAAGATCCCAGTCAAGCCCTTCCGGAATCGGCTGCGCTTCTTTCGGCCGTGCTACGCCTTGCGGCCAGAACGGACGGCTCGACCAGTTGTGTACCTCGACCACGTTTCCAATCGCACCGCCGCCAAGCCATTCCGAGATTACTTGCGTCTCCTTGGTTGATGGATTATTCACCGGGAGAGAGGTAGCGACTTTCGTCTCGCGCGCCGTTTGCGCCATCCGCCGTGCATCGGCAATCGAGTGCGCCATTGGTTTCTGGCCGAGCACGTGCTTCTTCTTGCGCATTGCCGCTATTGCGATGGCCGAGTGCCAGTGATCCGGCGTCGCAATGTACACAGCATCCAGATCCTTTTCCTTATCGAGTAACTCCCGGAAGTCGATGTAAGTGTTGCAGCCCTTGTAACCGCCCGTCCGAGAATCGTTTCGCGAACCGTAATACGCTTCGATCAGGCGCTTTGCCGGGTCGCGGCCGCCCATTCCAAGACTCGTGTGGAAACCGTGCTTCAGGTCCACCTCGCCGGGCGACGCCAGATCCTCACCCCAATTCTCGTGCCCCGGCCCCAGCAACTTGCGCGCAGCCTTCAACAGCGCGTTTGTATCGTATTCGACATAGTTTTTAGCTTCTCGATTGCAATCGCAAACCGCGACAACCTGAACCTCCGGGCGCCGCAGCAGGTTCATAGTTACGACCTGTCCCTGCCGGCCCAACCCGATGCTCGCTACAGTGATATGGTCGCTCGGCGGAACATAACCCTTGCCGCCGAGAACGTACCGCGGAACAATCATGAAGGCTGCGGCTCCTGTAAACGCTCGCCGCGTAAGCGAATTAGGCGCTCTGCTCTCCACGTGAAGCCTCCTTTAGCCGCGTTCCCGTTCAATTACGAGACCGAGCTTACACACATGCGAATCAGGATAACTCAGGATCTCTATGGGTCCTGAATCCGCCAGTGCGCACAGGTAATGATCACCCTTCAAACTGGACATCGGAGCTGGACGCCCGTCTATTCTTACGCGAGAGCGTGCGTCCCGTGGGTAATAGCAGCGCCCGCCCGAAGTGCTGCCGCAACCACTACGGCCTCGCTGATCTCCTGCTCCGAAGCGCTTGCCTCTCGGGCTTTCTTCGCGTGAATCTCGATGCAGTAGGGACATTGCGTCGTAAACGCAACTGCAAGCGCCATCAGCTCCTTGTATTTGCTCGGAATCGCTCCGGCAGCCATGGCCAGTTTGTCAAAAGCAAAGAACGCTTTGACTGCCTCCGGTGCATTTGCTTCGAGTGTCTTCAGCTTGCTAAGGTTCTTCATGTCGTACATGGATATCTCCTCGCCTGAGGGGCGTGACTGTACCTGGATTCTTTTCAGATCGCGAGACAAAACCTGTCCCCGTCCTGGTACTGGTGAGTCTATCGAGAAGGGTGCAACGTAAGCAATAGAGGGAAGTTGAAAATGGTCGCTCTAAGCCGAAAAGCCGGGCTAACCCGTCCTGCCAACAAAACCTTCGTACGCGAAGTGTGTCTTGCCTCGACTTGTTAGCCTGGAACGGTCTACCGATGTCGAAATTTACGATTCTTTTGGCTTCTGTCTCCTTCATGCTCGCTGATAGCCCTCCCAGTGGGATCAATCCTGAGGTTCAGCAAATCGTTTCCCAGATCTCGGCCGAAAGGATCGTTGAAACTCAAAAGAAGCTCGAGAGTTTCGGAACGCGTAACATCTATTCGTCAACGGATGATCCTGTGCACGGAATCGGCGCTGCTCGGGAGTGGATTGCGGCGCAACTCCGGAGCTACAGTCCCCGCCTGCAGGTCTCCTTCGACAAGCATCGCCTCGCAAAACAAGGCCGCGCCTTTCGCAATGTCGAGATCTGGAATATCGTCGCCGTTCTGCCCGGCACTATTGAGCCCGAGCGGCACGTCATCGTAAGCGGCCATTACGATTCCATTCACCTGGTATATAAGACGAACCCGAGTGGGCAGCGCGAGCTGGATTCTGAAGCTACAGTCGCAGCTCCCGCGCCAGGAGTTACGGATGACGGAAGCGGAACAGCAGCGGTAATGGAACTAGCGCGCGTGATGAGTCAGTTCCAGTTCAGGAAAACGATCATCTTCGTCGCGTTCGCCGCCGAAGAGTACGGCCTGTTCGGTAGCGGTCTTTACGCCGAAGAAGCGGCTGCACGGCACGACACCATTGATGGCGTTTTCAATAACGACCTTATCGGAAGTGACGTTAGCGGAAATGGCGAGACAAGTAACCGTTACGTGAATGTGTATTCCGAAGAGCCCGACGATTCAAGCTCGCGACAGCTTGCGCGCTATATGAAGCAGATGGCAGAGCGTTATCAGCCAGGCTTCGAAGTCAATCTCGTATTCCGTCACGATCGCTTCGGCCGTGGAGGCGATCACAGTCCGTTCAATGCCGCTGGGTACCCCGCGATCCGAATCACGACGCCTATGGAGAATTTCTCGAATCAGCACACTGCAACGGACACATTTGCGAACACTGCTCCAGCCTATACTGCGCTCGTAACGAAGGCGAACGCGGCCGGAATCGCCGCCTTAGCTCTGGCCCCGAAGGCACCCGACCTCAATACGCCCGCGCCAGCTGAAGGCCGGGCATTCGCATCGCCTCTCAGCCGGGGGACAGGATACGATGCGGTGATGAAGTGGCAAAACGACAACCCAGAGTCCGATCTCGCGGGCTACGCGATCGTTATACGAAAGACAACCTCGCCGGTTTGGGAGAAGCAAATCTTTGTAGGCAACGTGACCACCTACACTCTGCCAAACGTGAATATTGATGAGATTGTCCTGGGCGTGAAAGCGACCGACAAGAACGGGGACGAAAGTCCAGTATCCGCTTACGTCACACCACCCTATCGACAGCGTAAGATCGAAACGTACTAGCAACGGATACGTGGCCGGCATGCCATTAAGCGTCAGCTCACGGGTTGAAGACAACTTCGCAGTTCTCGAAATCGCGGGAGCGCTGACCTTGGGTCCTTCCTTGACCTCGCTCCGGGAAACCGCCCGGCGGACTCTGGACGAATCTAAAGTGTCGGGCATGATCCTGCGTGTAGCGGAGGTGACAACGACCGACAGCGCGGGCCTTGGAGAGCTAACGGTCGTCTATACGTTCGCAAGTAAGCGAGGATGCCCCATTATGCTGGTCGAGGTGAGTTCGACAATGCGCAAGATGCTTGAGGTGACACACCTCGATGCTCTGCTGCCTGCCGCTGCAGATGTGCACTCCGCAAAAAAACAGCTCAGGGGGCGTGCATAGCTCCATAACATGCAAATCCACGGTAAAAACATTATCGGCTCGGCAGTGTCATCGTCTGGCAGCAAGACCTTTACAGCTTTCGATCCGCATGCGGGCCATGAAATCGCGTCATCTTTCTTCGAAGCCACCTCGCAAGAGCTCGACCAGGCGCTTGATAAGGCCGATTCTGCGGCACGCAAGCTGTACGACTTCACACCAGATCAGATCGCGCGCTTTTTAGGAGCCATTCGAGACGAAGTGGGCGCAATTGGAGATGCACTCATCGACCGGGCGGCGATGGAAACCGGTCTCGATTCCGAGCGGCTTAAGGGCGAACGCACCCGAACACTGAATCAAATCGGCCTCTTTGCGGAGATCGTGAAAGAAGGATCTTGGGTCGAGGCGCGCATTGATACTGCTTTGCCGGACCGCAAGCCCCAACCGCGGCCGGATATTCGCCGAATGCTTCAGCCCATCGGCCCCGTCGCCGTATTTGGCGCAAGCAACTTCCCCTTGGCGTTCTCTGTCGCTGGCGGCGACACGATTTCCGCGTTTGCCGCGCGGAATCCCGTGGTCGTTAAAGCACATCCCGCGCATCCAGGCACATCGGAGCTTGTCGGGAACGCGATCGTTAGGGCGGCGAACGCGACCTCGATGCCCGATGGCACGTTTTCCATGCTGCATGCCAAAGGACCCGAGGTCAGCCTTGCGCTTGCGAAGCATTCCAAGACGAAAGCCGTCGCATTCACCGGCTCCGAGCGGGCAGGACGCGCGTTGTTCGATGCAGCCGCCGCGCGACCTGATCCTATTCCCGTCTTCGCCGAGATGGGCAGCGTAAATCCGGTCTTCATTCTTCCGGAAGCGCTGAAAGCCAACGCGCGAGGGATTGCCGAGGGCCTATTTCGATCGGTCACCCTGGGCGTCGGTCAATTTTGTACTTGTCCAGGTTTAGTGTTTGGCGTTGATGACGCAAGTCTTCAGTCATTTCGTCACCACCTGGTTAGCATGTTTGAGCAAGCGCCGCCGGGAACCATGCTGAATCCGGCAATTTTTAAGGCCTACGCGGAAAAATTGGATCACGCGAAACACGCTGCAGGAGTTCGTGCCTTCAATTCATCCCGTCCAGCTGATCCAGCGCGAACTGAGGGGCAGGCCAACCTGCTCGTCACCGATTCTGGCTCATGGCTCCAGAACAAAGATCTTCACGAAGAGATTTTCGGACCGGCCACACTCTTGGTTACTTGTTCTTCGGAAGACGAATTTCTGCGTGTTGCTGCAACTCTGGAAGGAAGTCTCACCGCAACGATCCAAGGTACGCCGGAGGAATTGAAGCAGCATCACAATCTCGTTTTCCTTCTCGGAAGAAAGGCGGGGCGGCTCATCTTCAACGGTTTCCCGACGGGTGTCGAGGTCGGCTACGCCATGCATCACGGGGGTCCCTATCCCGCAACAACAGACGAAAAGTTTACTTCAGTCGGTGCAGCCGCTATTTATCGTTTCGCGCGACCTATCTGTTACCAAGGCTTCCCCGAAAATCTTCTTCCGACGGAACTACGAGATGCCAATCCTCGAAATATCTGGCGCACAATTAACGGCCGGCTTACGCGCGATCCAATCCAATAAGCCGATGCAGGTCGAGATTCCCAAGGACGCCGATTCCTACGACGTGAAATGCGGTGCGAAGAAGGTGACCCTCACTAACCTTCAGAAGGTCTTCTGGCCCGATCTCGGACTGACCAAGCGCGATCTCCTCGCCTATTACGTAGCCGTATCACCCGTGCTTGTTCCGCATCTAAAAGCGCGTGCGATGGTGATGAAGAGATATCCCCATGGCATCGCGGGCGAATTTTTCTTTATGAAGAGAACTCCGGCCCATCGCCCCGATTGGCTCGAAACCTGTTCAATCGCTCACAAATCGGGTAATGTGATCGACTTTCCCGTCGCTCAGGATCTCGCCGCATTGCTCTGGATTGTCAATCTCGGCTGCATCGACTTGAATCCCTGGTACGCTCGCTGTGACGATGTAGATCGGCCCGACTTCCTGCATTTCGATCTCGATCCCGTCCCGCCCGCCGAGTTCGATCATGTTCTTAAGGTCGCACTGCTGGTGAAAGCCTATCTGGAGGAACGCGACGTGCACAGCTATCCGAAGACCACAGGTTCGCGCGGCATCCACATCTACGTTCCGATAAAACGATCGCCTCGGCAGAAAGAGGTCTGGCGCGTTGCGAAGCGCATTGCCATCGAACTGGCGAAGCTGCACCCGGACCTGATCACGTCTGAATACCGCGTCGCCGAACGGCCGGCCGGACGTGTATTGGTCGATTACAACCAGAACGCTTGGGGTCGAACTCTCGCCTCCGTCTATTCAGTTCGACCCAAACCTGAAGCAACGGTCTCCGCGCCTGTGACATGGCAGGAAATCGCGGCGGGGATTTCGATTGAGGACTTCCGCATAGATTCGATTCCCGCACGCATCGCGAAACAGGGGGACCTCTTCAAACCTGTGTTGCAAAACCGCTCACGCACATCTCTTGAGGCGCTGGCATGAGCCTTCCTTTGCCGATCGACTACGCTCCTATGGAGGCTGACACCGCGCGCGAGATTCCCACCGGCCCCGAGTGGGAGTACGAGCCCAAGTGGGACGGATTCCGCTGCCTCGTCTTCCGCGATGGAGCGAGCATTCACATCATGTCGAAATCCGGACAGCCGCTCGCTCGATACTTCCCGGAGATCACTGCCGCGCTCCTCTCATTAAGCGCAAAGAAGTTCGTCGTAGACGGTGAGCTGATCATCACCCACGAAAGGACATTGGATTTTGACGCGCTTCTCCAGCGCATCCACCCGGCTGAAAGCCGAATCAAGAAGTTGTCCGAACAGACACCGGCAACGGCGATGCTGTTCGATCTGCTCGTGAACGATCGCGGGGTGGATGTTACCGACCAGGTTTTGGATGAGCGCCGAAACGAGCTCGAACGCTTTGCTGAAAAATATCTAAACGGCCAGGAACGCATCCGTGTTTCGCCGCGTACTCGCGATTTCGATACCGCGAAATCCTGGTTCAAGAGAATGGCGGGGCCGCTCGATGGCGTGATCGCAAAACGCGTAGATCGGCCCTATGCGTCTGGAGAACGTAGCTCCATGCTCAAGATCAAAAATCTTCGAACGGCCGACTGCGTTATCGGCGGCTTCCGCTATGGCACAAAACAGCGGCTCGTCGGATCCTTGCTGCTGGGACTTTATAATGACGCAGGCTTGTTAGACCATGTCGGTTTCACATCGGGACTTGCCGCAGCGGAGAAGCCTGCGTTGACGAAGCGATTAGAAGCGCTAATTGAACCGCCCGGATTCACTGGTGCTGCACCCGGTGGTCCGAGCCGCTGGAGCACTGAACGCAGTGGGGACTGGGAACCCGTCGCCCCAAAGCTCGTCGTTGAGGTGCAATACGATCATTTCTCGGGGCACCGCTTCCGTCATGGCACGAAGCTTCTCCACTGGCGTCCGGAAAAGCGCCCTAAAGACTGCAAGCTCAGCCAGGTTCGCAAGGAGAGTGAGTCGCCTTTGACGCTGTTGAGTTAATACACACCATGCGGCTGTATCGAACATCTCGCGGCGCGCTCGTCGAACACCAAGGGCGCGTGTATCGCATCGAGAACTCGTCTTGGGATGGTCTCATCACGCGAAATGATCTTCATGACCAACTTGAGAAAACTCTCCGACAATCAGAACCCGTCGGAAGTGCGACCTTAAATAATATTCAAGCTCCGATAGGGACCCAGGAAGTCTGGGCAGCCGGTGTCACTTACTATCGCAGCCGCGATGCGCGTATGGAAGAATCGAAGTCGGCGGGCGGAGGCGATTTTTATGACCGGGTCTACGGAGCTGAGCGGCCAGAGCTTTTTTTCAAGGCTAGTCCTCATCGCGTCGTCGGTCCAGACGCCAAAGTCGCGATCCGCAGCGATGCCACATGGTCTGTTCCCGAACCGGAGCTGACCCTGCTAATCACCCCAAGCGGACGCATCGTCGGCTATACAATCGGCAACGATATGAGCTCACGTGATATCGAAGGAGAGAACCCGCTATATTTGCCGCAGGCCAAGATTTATGACCGAAGCTGCGCGCTCGGGCCGTGCATTCTAATCTCGAATTCACAACTGCCAAGCTCAACGAAGATCGAAATGGAAATTCGTCGGGACGACAATACCGAATTTTCGGGGTCGACCACGCTTGATGCTATGAAACGGGATTCCCGCTCTCTCGTCGAGTTCCTGTACCGCAACAACACCTTTCCGAATGGCTGCTTTCTTCTCACCGGTACGGGAATCGTGCCCCCAGACTCGTTCGGACTGAAAACTGGCGACGAGATCCGCATCACGATCACGGATATCGGAACGCTCGTCAACCATGTCGGCTGAGTTTAAGGAGGAATAGTGCACCAGATCGACGTCATTGCCGATTATCAGGACCTTTGTGGCGAGGGACCTCTATGGGATGCACGGGCACAGGCGCTTTACTGGACCGACCTCGCCCGCCGCCGGTTCTACCGCTACATGTGGTCCGACCGCCGCTCAGAAATTGTGAGCGAAGCAATGCAAGTGTCGGGTGCTGCCTTCAACGAGCCAGGCGGGTTCTTGGTGACGAACGTCACCGGCATCTGGCTCTGGGACCTACAATCCGAACCGGTCCTTCTTGCGAAGGAAGTCGACGGTCATCCCTGCGTCATGAACGATTGCATAGCGGATCCCGAAGGCCGCGTATACTCTGGTTCTTACTATCGCAACGAGAATCGCGAGTTCGAACCCGGCGCCGGTTACCTCTTCCGCGTCGATACGGACGGCTCTGTGCACATCGTTGACGAAGGCTTTCAGCTCTCGAATGGGCTTGGATTCTCTCCCGACTCCCGGACGCTGTACTTCGTGGATTCTGCGGAGCGTCGCATCTACTCCTATGACTGGCAGCGGCGTGACGGCACGCTTCGCAACCGCCGTGCCTTTGTTACTGTTCCGCTCTCCGAGGGAATCCCGGACGGCCTCACGGTCGATGCTGACGGATTCCTGTGGTGCGCTCATTGGTTCGGCGCTTGCGTGATCCGCTATGATCCTGACGGTAAGATCGAGCGCCACATCAAGACACCGGCGCTGCAAACCTCTTCGGTCACATTCGGCGGCCCCGATTTAGCTCACATGTTTCTCACATCCGCCGCCTTCACCGACTCTCTGTCGATTGCACCCCCCGGTTACGATCCGGAAAACGGCTATGTAGGCGGTCCGGTCTATCATTTGCAGCCCGGTGTTCAAGGTCGCGAAGAGTACCGCGCGAGAATTTCCAAAGCGTGAGCGTATCGGGCGGCGTCCTCCTCGCGGTTATTGCAGGCATCCTAAATGGAAGCTTCGCTGCGCCTACGAAGTACGCCACGCGCTGGAAATGGGAAAATCTTTGGTCTATTTGGGCCACTACCGCGTTCTTCGTCGTCCCGTGGTTGCTCGCGATCATTACGGTTCCACATCTCTTCACCGTCTACCAGAATGCGAACGCGCACACGCTTTGGAGCGTCATCGGCTTTGGCGCGGGTTATGGAATCGCTGCAATCTGTTTCGGCCTGGGTGTCGAAGCGATTGGGATCGCTTTGAACTTCGCAATCGCGCTCGGAATTTCGACGGCGCTTGGCTCGCTGGTTCCGCTTGTCGCGCTGCATCCGGAGCAAATCTTCACGAAGAAAGGGCTTACGGTCGAGGCCGGGATCGCCATTATCCTGCTCGGCATCGTTATATGTGCAATAGCTGGCCGTGCGAAAGAGCAGCAACTGCGCGCGACCTCCTCCGTGCTCGATCGAACTCGTTTCAAAGTCGGCCTTGCGTTCGCTATCATCGCCGGAGTCGGCTCCCCGCTCGTAAATTTTGGCTTGGCGTTTGGTGGCCCTTTGCTCACTAGTGCCGCTGCACAAGGCGCGAGCACGGCCAGTCAGTCGAACGTTATCTGGCCGCCTTTGCTGACCGCGACTCTGGTTCCGTATCTCATCTATTGCACATATCTTTGGCGCAAAAACAAGAGCCTGCCCCTCTTCGCGCTGCCCGGAACCGGTTCGTACTGGATGCTTGGCGCGCTCATGGGAGTTCTTTGGATGAGCAGTATCGCCATCTTCGGAGCTGCTTCCGCAGCCATGGCGGAAATGGGCCCCGTTCTTGGCTGGCCTCTATTCATGTCCGCGATCATCATCGTTTCGAATGTCTGGGGCTTTGCTACCCGCGAGTGGCGCGGAGTGCGACGGCAAACTCTTTCGATTGTCTCTGCGGGCATGCTGCTGCTCATCCTTGGGTTCTGCACGCTCGCCTGGTCGTTTCGGATTCCGTGAGCATGATACGCTTTCTTCACCAATGCGTTTGAAGGACCGTGTCGCGTTCGTATCCGGGATGGCGATGGGAATCGGTGAAGCCATAGCAGAACTGTTCGCGCGTGAAGGCGCTGCAATCGTAGCGGCAGATAACGATGAACCGCATGGAAACGCTACCGCCGAAAGGATTCGCGCTGCAGGTGGACGCTGCCTCTTTCAGCGCACCGACGTGAGCATCGAAAGCGATGTTCGCAAGCTCGTGGAAGCCGGAATCAAGAGTTTCGGAAAGATAGACGTGCTGATAAACGTCGTCGGCATCGCCGCGGAAAACGCTCTCCACGAAATGGAGCTCGCGGAATGGGAACGGATTCTGCGCGTCAACCTGACAAGCATGTTTCTCACCTCGCGCTACATCCTTCCTGGCATGCTCGCAACGCATTACGGATCCATCGTTCACATCTCATCCGTGCAGGGCATCTTAGGATTTCCTGGTTACCCGCACTACGCAGCCAGCAAAGGAGCGATTTTCAGCCTGACTCGGCAGATGTCACGGGAGTATGCGGGTCAAGGCATTCGGGTAAACTGCATCGCGCCCGGCACTGTGGAAACTCCCTTGAACGTTCAAGTACTCGAGCGCTCGTCTGATCCCGCCGCACTCCGCGCTGGCTGGGAAAGAATGCATCCGATTGGGCGTCTCGGGCAGCCAATCGACATCGCCTACGGTGCGCTCTATCTCGCCTGCGATGAAAGCTCGTGGCTAACCGGCCAGTGCCTGACTATTGATGGCGGCCTGACTACCTCCGCTCTCCTCTGAAGCACTCTTGAGGCAATGGCCGAATTTGTAAGTCTTGATGAACTCGCTAAGCGAACGCCCGATGGCGTTCGACTGGGAATTGGCGGAGTGCATCTTTCACGTCTGCCCGTTGCCCTGATACAAAGAATCGCGGCGCTCGGCCGCAAAGATTTCGTTTTTACCAGCTGGGGTGGCGGGCTCGCCCTCGAGCTCCTGCTCGAAGCCCGCGCCGTGCGTAAGCTCATCTTCTGCTTTTCGAGCCTCGACATCTTCGGGCTGTCGCCCCGTTTCCGTGAGGCTCTCGAAAACGACACGATCGAAGTCGAGGAGTGGTCCGCGCTCGCTATGATCCAGGGCTTGCATGCGGCTCACTTCAATCTGCCCGAAATGCCCTTCCAACTTCCTCATGGTTCGGATCTCATGAACGCTGGCGATTTTTGGCGCCCAGACACTTCAACGTTTACAAATCAGCCCCTCGGCTTGGCCAAACGCCTCGATATAGATGTGCTGCTCCTTCACACGCAGCGCGCTGACGAGGCCGGCAACATTGAGATTCAGGGAGCGCGTGGGTTCGATCTAAGTCTGCTCGGCGCCGCGCGGCAGGCGTTCGTAACTGTCGAAGAAATCGTCCCCACCGGAAATCTTGGCGCTCCGCTTTCGTTCGTTTTACCGCACACTTTCGTCGCCGCTGTCGCGAGAGTTCCCGGAGGCGCGTATCCGACCTCCTGCCTGCCGTATTACTCGACCGACTACGACGAGCTACTGCGCTACGTTCGCACCGGCCAAGCGCATTTCGATTTCCGCGCGAACCGGAAAGTATTTCTCGCAAATGCTGCACGCATTCGAACTGCGGATTTGACCCCTGCTCGAATCGAACCGCATCGCATCGATGCCAACGCTCAGAAGCCATTCACGGTGGACGAGTTGCTGGCCGTCTGTCTCGCGCGCGAGTACGACAACTCGAGCATCTGTTCGGTCGGCTCGGTATCCCCTCTGGCGATGGTCTCGTATTTGCTAGCCAAGACAACGCACGCGCCAGGCTTAATGATCATTGCTCTGAACGGCGGCCTCATCGACATCGATGCGCATCCAATGTCTCTGACCCTTGCTGAGCCGCTGGAATTCGAGAGCGCCAAGGTCATCTGGGGAGCCGACGAAACCTATCACTGGTATTACCAGCAGGGCCGCATCACTCACGAAGTCATCACGGTCGCCCAGTTGGACCTACGCGGTCGAACCAATAACGCCTGGATCGATACCGGCCGCAAGCGGATTCGCCTGCCGGGTCAAGGGGGCATGGCCGATGTCGCGAACCTTCATCAGAATTTCATCCTATATCTGACTCGCCACTCGCGGGAGCGCTTCGTTGACTCAGTGCGCTTCTGTACGGCTTCGCGCGGTCTCATGCGAGATACCGAGCGCATCGAAGCCGGCCTGAAGCCCGGGAAGGTCCGGCTTCTCTCCGACCTCGGTATTTTTGAAATTAATCCGGACGAGGCTATATTTCGTCTTACCAGCCTTCACCCCAACGTCACGCTCGACATGGTCAAGGAAAATACCGGCGGCGAATTTCTGGTTGCCGATCCCCTGCCTGTCACGAGCGCACCGACCGAAGAAGAATTGCGATTGATCCGCACCCGCATCGATCCTTTCGGAATCCGGCGGCTCGAATTTATCCCCGGCCGCGAGAGATTGGATCTGATTGAAAGCATCTTAAGAGCTGAAGCCGGTCTGGTGAATGAGGTCGCGACGCCGGCCAAAGGAGTAGCAGTTTGAGCGGAGCACTTGAAGGACTGCGCGTTGCGGATTTCACGCAGCTTGTACAGGGACCGAACGCGACGCAGTTTCTCGGCGATATGGGTGCCGACATCATCAAAATTGAGCCGCGAAATGGAGAGTGGCATCGTCACTGGTCAATGCGAGACTCTTTTCTAAACGGTGAAAGCCTTTCTTTCCTTGTTTTTAACCGAGCAAAGCGCAGTATCACCTTGAATTTGAAAGATCCGCAAGGCAAACAGGCAGCCCTACGAATCATCGAGTCCAGCGATCTTTTAGTCGAAAACTTCCGGCCCGGAGTAATGGACCGCCTCGGGTTGGGATACGAAGCGCTCTCGAAAATGTATCCGCGCCTGATTTACTGTGCGAGTTGCGGCTGGGGACAAAGCGGGCCATATATCGAACGCCCTGGCCAGGATCTCTTGGCTCAAGCGGTCTCAGGCGTGCTGATGCTTCAAGGGCTCGCGGACGATCCGCCTTCGCCCGTCGGAATGGGAGTGGCGGACTTGACTGCTTCTATGCATATAGTCATCGGCGTCTTGGCAGCGCTCTATGAACGCGAGCGATCAGGCCTGGGACAGCGGATCGATATCAACCTGCTCGATTCGATTCTAAGCTTGGCAACCCAGGAATTGAGCGTCTACTTCAACACGGGACACGAGCCCCGGCGCAGCGAGGCGGGGATGGGGCACCCGTATATTGGAGCGCCCATGGGCGTCTACAAAACGCTGGACGGCCACATCGTCGTTGCCATGATGCCTCTGGGCAAAATCGCAGAGTTGGTCGGGATCTCCGGGTTCGAAGGCATCGATTCGCGCAACTTCCTTGAGAATCGCGACGAAATCAAGAGAAAACTGGAGCCCGGCTTCGCCTCGAAGACCACTGCCAAGCTGATCGAGATCTTTATGGAAGCTGATATCTGGGCTGCCCCGGTGAATACTTTCCCTCAGGTAATGCGCGATCCTCAGGTGCAGCACAACAAAAGCCTGACTGCATTCGATCATCCGATCGCGGGCAGATTTCAAACCGTCGGACCACCCATAAGATTCAGCCGCACGCCGTCGCGCATCCAAAGACCTCCCATTTCCGGCGAACATACAAGCGAGATCCTCAAGGAGCTTGGCTACACAGACGAACAAATTGCGGAGCTTCACAGCGATCGCGTCATCTAACACATAGTCAAACGCTGTGACAACTCTCAAAGGCGTTACCTGGAAGCATGATCGCGGGCTTGCGCCTATGTTGGCCACTGCTCGCGAGTTTGAAATTCAAAACCCGGGTGTTCATATCGATTGGGAGGTGCGGAGTCTGCACGAATTTGGCGATGGTTCAACGAGATCGTTCGCTGAAAGCTATGATTTGATTGTCATCGATCACCCCTTTATTGGCGAGATTGCGCGCGATCGCTCGTTGCTTTCACTTGACGAGCTACTCTCTAGAACTGAGCTAGATACGTTGAGAACCGAAAGCGTCGGTTTATCTCACCAAAGTTACAATTACGAAGGCCGTCAATGGGCGCTTGCGATCGACGCAGTCTCACAGGTCGCCGGCTACAGGCCGGATCTGCTCGAAGCCGCTGGTGTACCCGTGCCCGAGACATGGGACGACGTTTTCGAGCTAACTCGAATTCGCCCCGGCTTCGTGAGTCTTGCGCTGTTTCCTCTCGATTCGCTGATGTGCTTCTTTACGCTTTGCGCCAATGCCGGACATCCGCCCTTCTCACAGGATTCGAATTGCGTGGCCGATCGCGATGCAGCCGAATCCGCGCTGCTGCAATTGAAGCGCCTCGCCAAGAGTTCCAGTAAAGACGCAATGACGCTGAACCCGATTGCACTTTGGGAGCGCATGAGCACGACTGATGACATCGCGTACTGTCCTCTCGCTTTCGGCTATTCGAATTATTCCCGCACCGGATATCGTCGCTCCCTGTTAGCTTTTACGAACATTCCATCATCTGGAGCGGCCGGTTGTTCCGGCTCCACGTTGGGCGGTGCCGGTCTAGCCATTTCGAAGCGGTGTCCAGATATCGCAGCTGCGGCTCGATATGCAGCCTGGGTGGCTGGCGCGGACTGCCAGCGGACGCTCTACGTCGATTCGGGAGGGCAACCCGGCAACAAGCGTGCCTGGACCGACCCGGAAGTGAATGCTCTGACCCACAACTTTTTTTTCCAGATTCTACCCACGGTTGAGCACGCCTTCCTGCGCCCTCGATTTGTTGGATTTACTCAGTTTCAGAACAGAGCTTTCGGCGTCATTTCGAAATTTCTCGAAAGTAACGAGCCGCCTGCCGCAACCCTAGACACGGTCGACGAGCTGTATCGAAAATACGTACCGGAACGCAGTTAGAATCAGTCTACAAGCTGAAAAAACATGCGATGGACACCCGGTGGTGTAAGCGATGACATTGAGGATCGCCGCGATGACAGCGGCGGCGGAGGGGGGTTCGGGTTTGGACACCTCGGAATCGGCGGTGTCATTGTCGTCGGGCTACTCAGCCTTCTCTTCCACCGAAATCTCTTCACTTTATTCTCAGGAGCGCCCCCGACCGAACAGGTCCAGAGCGTGCCGAATCGGCAGCAGGATGCCCGGGAGCAGCCCGAAGTCGAGTTTGTTTCATTTGTTCTTGACGATGTCCAGAAAAACTGGGCGCGTATTCTCCCGCAATCCGAAAACATTCCGTACCGCCACGCGAAACTGGTTTTGTTCCGAAACGCGTATCCGTCGGCGTGCGGCATGGCACAAGAGGCAATCGGCCCGTTCTACTGCCCAGAAGACGAAAAGGTTTACCTTGATCTGGGCTTCTTCAATGAGCTAAAGACCAGGTTCGGTGCTCCCGGCGAGTTCGCGCAAGCATACGTGATTGCGCATGAGATCGGACACCACGTACAGAAGTTACTGGGGATTGAGCCGAAGGTGCGGGCTCTCGAAGAGCGCCGTCCTGACGAAGCGAATCCATTGTCCGTTCGCTTGGAATTGCAGGCCGATTGCTTTGCTGGCGCGTGGGCAAACTCGACCGAGCAACGCAACATCATAGATGCAAGCGATGTTGAAGCGGCTTTAGGCGCCGCCGCCGCAGTAGGCGACGATCGCCTGCAAAAAATGGCTACGGGGCGCGTAAGCCCTGAAACGTTCACGCATGGATCTTCCGCCCAGCGTGTCGGATGGTTCAAGCGGGGTCTTGCATCAGGTCAGATTTCGGCCTGCAATACATTCCGCCAGCAAGGTAGCCGTCCCTTCTAACCCCTTTTCAAGTTTTCGATCAAGTGCTCCGACGCCCGGAACGAAAACGCCAGGATTGAGATCGTCGTAGTCTTGTCCGTGCAATTCGGAAACACGCTTGCGTCCGCGACGTAGAGGTTCGGCACGTCGTGCGTTTGCCCGAAGCGGTTTGTTACGAACTTCTTTGGATCATTCCCCATGCGGCATGTGCCAGTCTCATGCAAACTCGTGCCGGGCACATCTGGCTCGCGAGCGGCTCCGAGATATTCTGCGCCACTTGCACGAAGAAGATCCTCACATGCCTGTTTGCCGTGCTCCCACATCAGAAGTGTATTCTCGTCCCATTCGAAATGGATGCGAACCGCTGGAATGCCGTACGCGTCTTTCACCTCCGGATCGATATCAACGTAATTGGAGTCGCTGCGCTGGCTCGGCGCTTGAATGTAAAAGCTCACCGGCGTTGGATACCGCCGCTTGATTTCGCGTTTGAACTCACGGCCAAATCCCTCGATCTGATCGAAGTACCACGGAAACTCACTGCAGCCGCCATCGGGATAGACCGAGTAGCCCCGAATGAATTTCTCCTGATGCGGGTTGTCAAGATTCTGCCAGCGGGGCATCCACGCCACCGTGCTGGCGGATACGTTGTCCGGGAAGCTCGGCTGTCCCAATAATTGCGGGAGAAAGCCGCGTGCCGTCGTACCGTACAGGTGATCACACAGATTCCGGCCAAGCTGCCCGCTCGAGTTGGCAATTCCCGTTGGCCAATGCCGCGACTTCGAATTCAACAGAATCCTCGCAGACTCGACACAAGAAGCGGCAACCACTACCGCGCGTCCATAAACCTCAGTTTCCCGTTTCGTCTTCCGATCAATGTAGCTGACGCCAGCCGCCCGGCCATTCGCATCAGTCAGTATGTTCTTCGCGAGTGCGTTCGTTCGGATTTCGAGATTCCCAGTCTTCTCCGCTTGGGGCAGGAAGAACCAAGGCGTCGAAAAGAACGCACCGATATCGCAGCCGTCGGTGCAATTTGCACAGTAGTGGCACGACGGACGCCCCGCGTGGGGCACCGTCAACTGCGCGATGCGATCCGGGAGATACGGTATCCCGATCTTGCGCGCGCCGCTTTCGAGAATCCAATCGAGGCAGCGGAAGTTCATGGGCGGCAAATACTCTCCGTCCGGATTGCTCGGGCGTTTTTGCACCGTGCTCGCTACACCAATCATCCGTTCCACTCGGCTGTAATAAGGCGCAATCTCTTCGTAGCTCACCGGCCAGTCGACATCGTAGCCGTCCCGGCTAGCCGCTCTAAAATCGATGTCTCCGAAACGAGCTGAAGAGCGTCCCCAAAAGTTGGTTTTTCCGCCAACCGCGAAGCAACGCGGCCACGTCCAGCGAGTCCCCGGCGCAGTTGTGTACACGATGTCGTGTTCCCAGATCCCCTCCGTGTATTCGTTGTCCATGTAGCCGATCGATTGACTGCGCGTTTTCGGATTCCCGAAGCCGCGAAACTTCATGTCGTATGGCATGCGATGATTCCGAAAGTCTTTTTGCGGATTCAGGCGACGGCTTCCGTTCAGTGCGCATACCTTCGCGCCGGCTTGGCACAGCGTATGAATAGCCATTCCGCCGCCCGCACCAGTGCCGATCACGATCACGTCATAAACTTGATTGGGCATTCAGTACCTCGGCGCTGGCAAATTCCGGTGTTCCGGATCGCCTTTGTGCGGACAAGCCGGGGATTGCCCGTACAACCTCAGCCCCGGGAAGTCGAGCTCTTCGAGACCAATGCGACTCGTGTAATAACCCATGACTGTATACCGTCGAAATAGATTGAAGAACTCTTGCCCAGCCTCTTGCCCGGCTACATAGTGCTCGCGATACGCGACCGTTTGGAGCAGAGCCTGTTGCTGCTCCGGGACCAGGCTGCCGAAGTCATGGCCGTGATTCGCTTCTGCGCGCTCATTCAGCCAACGCAGTCCATTACGCAGTGGCTTTTGGATCGTCGGATCGTTTGCCGCCATGAAATCGATAAACTCGCACACACCGGCTTCTCTCGCTCCAGGACTCCGATCTTTGGGAATGATTATGTCTGTCAGTTGATCCACGACTTGGTATTCGCCACGTGTAAAGAATTGCGGGGTGTAAGATGCCGGTCTTGGTTGTTCAGCCGTACTTATCTCGTGGTCAGCATGTTGAGCTGCACAGATCCACTTGCTAAAACCAGGAAATCGGCTCGCGATCGTGGCCACAGCGAGCATCTCCAGGGCTTGTCGCCGATCAAAGCCTTGATTCGCCATTGAACAATTATCTTCGAGATACTAGTAAACGTGACGCTTACAGCAAAATTGTTCCGAACTGTTTGCGCTGGTATGCTTGTGGCAGCTTTCGCCTGGGCGCAGTCGGCTACGGACCAGACGTCAACCGATCAAACCACGGTAACCAAGGAAAACAAGGTAAAGAAGAGCCGCGGAGCGGGCGGAGAGATCGGAAGCGGTGCTGGAAATATCGGCACCGGAGCGGCGAAGGGAGCTGGCAGCCTCGCGAAGGGCACTGCCAAAGGAGCCGGCGATCTTGTTACATTGCACCCGGTCGACGCCGCGGTCTCTGTGGGCACGGGCGCTGCCGGCGCCGGCAAGGATGTCGGAGTCGGTACCGCGAAAGGCACCGGCAAGGTCGTCCAAGGCATCGGGAAGGCTTTGAAGCACCTGTTTTGAAGCAGATTAGGCCCCTCGTCGCTTAAAACGAGTTTCCTGCCTGGCATCATTCGCCCTGCATGTGTGCGATTCGCAGATGACCAAAAACTGAGCTCTAGCAAGAACCGCATCAGTAGCGCATTGATTTATAGTCGGTTCTTGGAAACGAATACAGATCCCGCTGTACAGAAGGTCAACCGAATGTCGGAGAATATCTCGAGTCTGCTCGCGGGAGTTCAGCGCCAAGCCGCAGCGTGGTTTGCAGCCCTTGACACCCGACCGGTACGCGCAACATTTACTACGGAAGAGCTATGGAACGCTCTCGCCGGCCCTCTCGCGCGTGAAGGCATGTCTCCAGAAGCGCTCATCCAAACTCTGGCCGACACCGGCATGAGAGGCACGGTCGCCTCTGCCGGGCCTCGATATTTTGGTTTCGTCGTGGGAGGCAGTTTGCCAGCCGCACTTGCCGCAGATTGGCTGGTGTCGGCCTGGGATCAGAACAGCGGCATCTATGCGTTGTCTCCTCTGGTCTCCGTCATTGAGCGGATCACGGGATCGTGGTTGCGGGAACTCGCTGGGCTTCCTGCCAGCATGAGCTTTGGATTTGTGACGGGCTGTCAAATGGCGAACTTCACGGGACTGGCAGCCGCGCGCCATCGTGTCCTCAGCGATGCCGGTTGGGATGTCGAGGCCGATGGCCTTTTCGGAGCTCCACTTATCGAAGTAGTAGTCAGCGAGGAAGCTCACTACACCATAGGCATGGCATTGCGGCTGCTGGGTCTCGGAGCCGATCGGGTTCGAAGGGTTCCTACAGATACGCAGGGCCGGATGCGCGCCGACGATATCTCCAACGTTCTGCGTGCTCATCGGGGGCCGTGCATCGTTTGCGCGCAAGCCGGCAATGTAAACACGGGTGCGGTCGATCCTCTCAGCGAAATCGCTGAATCGGCAAAGGAGCGCAAAGCATGGTTCCATGTCGACGGCGCGTTCGGTCTCTGGGCCGCTGCTTCGCCTGCCCGGGCGGCACTCGTCCAAGGTGTTGAGATGGCCGATTCTGTCGCGACGGACGCACACAAGTGGCTCAATGTCCCCTACGACTGCGGTGTGGTCTTCTGTGCGGACGAAGCGGCGCATCGCAGCGCGATGTCACTGGCAGCCGCCTATGTCCTCGCAACAGCGAGTGAGCGGGACCCTCACGAGTTTGTACCCGAAGAGTCCCGTCGTGCCAGGGCAATACCTGTCTACGCCGCTTTGCGATCTATTGGCAGCGAGGGGCTTGCCGAGCTGGTCGAGCGCAACTGCCGTCAGGCACGGCGGTTCGCCGACGCTTTACGTGATGCCGGGTATGAAGTGCTCAACGAAGTGGTGCTAAACCAGGTTCTCGTGTCTTTCGGCAATGCGGAACAAACTCAGCGTACGATCGCAGCGATCCAAGAAGACGGAACCTGCTGGTGCGGAGGCACTGTCTGGAAAAACCGCACTGCAATGCGGATCAGCGTGAGTAACTGGTCAACGACAGACGAAGATGTGGAGCAGAGCATAGAAGCAATCCTGCGAGCTGCTAAGCGCTCTGTAGATCGATGACAAACTTTACAAACAAACGATACATGACAGCGGGTATCAAATGGGGCGTTCTTGGAACCGCTATTGGCATAAGCGTGTTCTTCTTGTTGCCCGGCAGTGCAAATGCGCAAAATATCGTGGTCGACGCGGCACCCTCTCACGCCGTCAACTCGTTCAGTCCCTTCCGGTCACTGGGTGGAGCGATTGACCGGCTGCGCGGCGGTAGAACCAAAGAAGAAAACGAGAAGCATACCGAACGGCTGCTCACTGACCCTGTTCTCAAAGAGCTTTTGGGTGCGGGATGGCAGACCGTCACGTATCGCCAGAACACGGAATTGATGATCGAGGCGTGGCACTGGAATGCACGCGGAACATGGAGCAATGCGGCAAAGCAGGAGGGCTACTTCACAGGGAGCGCGGAGCCAACCAGCGAAAAGATCCTCCATTCCTGGGCTTACCCTTTGCCTCATCGCGGCGCTACTCTGGGCGACGGCAACGGTTGGTCCCGTTTAACGGATGGCAACCTTAAATCCTATTGGAAAAGTAATCCCTATTTGACCGAAGCCTACACGGGCGAGGACGACTCGCTACATCCGCAATGGGTCATGATCGACTTGGGCGGGAAGGTCGATGTCAATGCCATCAAGATCGCCTGGGCCGATCCTTTCGCCAAGCGCTACTACGTGCAGTTCTGGACGGGTGAAGAAGAGCCTTTTTACGAGGGAATCAACAAGGGCACTTGGCAAACCTTCCCGATGGGCACGATTTCGGATGGCAAGGGCGGGACCCCCACGCTGAAGCTGATGAACTGGAAGATCCCAGTGCGGTATCTGCGGATCTGGATGACGCAATCGTCCAACACTTGCGACACGCACGGAGCGGAGGACAAACGCAATTGCGTCGGATATGCCATCAACGAACTCTATGTCGGGACGATGTCGGCGGACGGCCGATTCTCCGACATCGTCAAGCACGTCCCGAGCAGGAAGCAAACCATTACCTGGCCTTCCTCGGTAGATCCGTGGCATGCAGCCTCGGATCTGGACTATGGAAGAGGGGACCAGATCGGATTCGATTTCTTCTTCAATTGCGGCGTGACGCGCGGTCTTCCCGCCATGATTCCGATCGCAATTCTCTATAACAACCCGGAAGATGCGGCTAATGAGATCGCGTACCTTTACAAACGGAAATACCCAATCTCGTGGATCGAAATGGGAGAAGAGCCGGACGGACAACGTGTCCTGCCGGAAGACTATGCCACTCTGTATATCCAGTTTGCAAGAGCCATTCACAAGCTGACGCCCGAAGCGCCTCTAGGCGGTCCGGCTTTCGAAGGTACGCCTGGCGATGTCGATTCCTGGGCGGATGCCAATGGAAACGTCTCGTTCCTGGGCCGATTCCTGGCATATCTGAAAGCCCGAAGCCGACTGCAGGATTTCAGGTTCTTTTCTTTCGAGCATTATCCATGCGGGGCCGGTGGAGGAGAGGGCAAGACGTGCGCCGACTGGAGTTCCCTTTACTGGGAACCCGCATACGTGCACCACGTGATTCAAGCGTGGAAAGACAATGGCCTGCCACCGAATGTGCCCTTTTTCATGACGGAAGGTAATGACCTCGAGGAGGGCGGACCGGGCACCGTCAAAAGCGCTCTCTGGCTGGCCGACTATGTTGGCTCGATGATGACGGAAGGAGCCGGCGGTACGTTCTACTTCCACTACATTGCGTCAGAGAACAGTGGGAGCGGCGGCTTTCTGTCGATAGACAAGGATATCCGCGTGAGGAATTATCCACCGCAGTATTTAGCGACGGAGGTGATTACCAAGGAATGGGTGCAGCCCGTCGATGCCACCCACAAACTCTTCAAAGTGGCGAGCGACGTGGAGGACAAGGACGGCAACATCCTGGTCACCGCTTACGCTGTTGAGCGGCCCGACGCGCAATGGTCAGTGATGCTGGTGAACAAAGATCACGACCATGACCACTCGGTGAGGGTCAACTTTGCCGATCCGGTTAGCAATCACAATCGCTTCTTTTCAGGCACAGTGGATCGGGTCGTATTTGGGCCCGCCGAGTATGAATGGCATCCCGACCCCGTTCCCGCCGATGCGGCGAAGCATGTGAATGCGGGGGGACAGGGCGGTCGGGGTCACTTGGCCCAAAGCGGTCACGCAGCGCCCGATGGCCCGCCATCCCAGTCCCATGTCCCAACTCAGGGCCCGGATACGCGCTTCGAACTGCCGAAGTCCTCGATTATCGTTCTTCGCGGCAAGCTCGCCGACTAGTGATTTCGTCCCGCTGCGGCGGGGCGCGCGGTGTTCAGTGAATCTCCGGCTCAGCGGTTTCGCCGGGGCGGCTCAAAAAATCGAAATCGCAGCCTTGGTGTGCCTGCATTACCCGTTCCAAATACAGAGCTCCATAGCCACGCTGGTATTTGGGCGAAGGTTTTGCCCATTGCTCTCGCCGTCGGGCCAGTTCGTCTGCCGGAACAAGCAGATCAAGCCGATGCTTCGACAAATCGAGCGATATTGGGTCACCATCCCGGACAAGAGCTAGCGGGCCTCCGGCGTAACTTTCAGGACATACGTGAAGAACGCAAGTGCCGTAGGCGGTTCCACTCATGCGCGCATCGGAGACACGAACCATGTCGCGAACACCCCTTCGCAATAGCTTTTTCGGTATCGGCAACATGCCCCATTCCGGCATCCCGGGCCCCCCCAGCGGGCCGGCATTTTGAAGCACCAGAACTGACTTCTCTGTTACGTCCAGATCCTCTCCATCATTCCGTGCCGCGAGGTCATCGTAGTTCCTGAAGACAACCGCGGGACCCGTGTGCTGAAGCAGGTGGGGGCTTGCGGCAGAGGTCTTGATTACAGCACCGTCGGGGGCGAGATTACCGTAGAGGATTGCTGTGCCCCCGGTCGAAGCCAGGGGATGTTCGCGAGATCGTATTACATCGGGATTGACCGGGCCAGAGCCTTCGAGGTTTTCTCCCAGAGCCCGACCGTTTACAGTCAAACACTCGAGGTGCAGTAAATCGCGTATCTGCGCCATCAAAGCGCGAAGCCCGCCGGCGTAATAGAAATCTTCCATCAAGTAGGCGCCTGAAGGGCAGATGTTCGCGAGCACCGGTACACGCTCCGAAATTTTCTCGAAAAGCGGCAGGTCCAGCTTCAGGCCACAACGCCCCGCGAGAGCAACCAGATGAATGATCGCGTTCGTAGAACCTGCAAGAGCCATGTCCGTCGTGATCGCATTTTCGAAGGCATGCCTGTTTAAGATTTCGGAAGGTTTCAGATCCTCCCAGACCATTTCGACGATACGTTGGCCTGAGTTGAGTGCGAGTCGCGGATGGTTGGCATCGGCAGCGGGAATCGAGGAAGCACCGGGCAGTGTAAGCCCGAGAGCTTCCGCCATGGCCGTCATAGTTGATGCCGTGCCCATGGTCATGCAAAAGCCAGGCGAACGTGCAATGCCGTCTTCGAGGGATTGCCAGTCTTCTTCCGCAATGGTTCCCGCGCACCGCTCGGCCCAAACTTTCCGTACGTCGGTTCCACTACCGACTGGTTTGCCGTTCCAGTTGCCACGGAGCATAGGTCCCGCCGGTAAATAGATGCTCGGCAGGTTCATGCTAATCGCTCCCATGAGAAGCCCGGGCGTGGTCTTGTCGCAACCACCCATCAGAACGGCGCCATCCACCGGCAGGCTGCGCAGAGCTTCCTCAGTATCCATCGCTAGAAGATTCCGATAGAGCATCGGGCTGGGCTTCATGTACGTTTCCGTGATGGAAAACGCAGGGATCTCGAATGGGAAGCCACCGGCCTGCCAAACGCCACGCTTGACCGCCTCCGCCCTTTCCCGCAAATGGTAGTGGCACGGATTGATCTCGCTCCACGTGTTTACAATCGCGATGACCGGTTTGCCCACAAAATCTTCGCTCCGGTATCCGATTTGCTTCAGTCGCGAGCGGTGTCCGAAGCCCTGCATGTCGGTGCGCCCGAACCAGCGATAGCTTCTAAGCTGCTCGGCCGTCAATTTGTTGTGCATCGATCCAATTGGATCACGTACTGATCTGCTCCGTTGACAATGCACCCTTAATCACGACCCGGCGAGGAGGAAGCAGTCACGCTTATCGCGCTCTGTTAAAGCGCGGCGCATGCAGAATTGTGAGCTGTAGTCATCTCTTCCGCAAAATAAGGGTACACTAATCAGGATCCCTCCAGGAGAACCTGAAAATGAATCCAGCCGTCGTGTTGCCATTCATTGATCGCCATTTGCATGAACTTGGTCAATTAACCAGGCAACCCGCTGTTCCATCACCTCATGCCATTAAGGCTCAGCTCTCGAAAATTCTTAAGAGTGATGGTTTCGTTCACGCTCCGAGGATGAGGCGGTTTCTGGAGTTCGTTATTGACGAGACTCTAGCGGGACGCGCCAGTCAGCTCTGCGAATACACCATCGGGATCTCCGTTTTTAATCGACGCGAATCATTCGAGCCTGGCCTTGATCCGATCGTCCGAAACGATGCGCGGCGACTCCGCCACAAACTGCTTGAGTACTATCAGGGATCGCGCAACAGAAAGGGCGATCGGGTCGTCATTGACATCCCCAAGGGAAGATATGTTCCGGCGTTCACTTCTGGCCGGCGTTCGTGCCGCGAAACAACGGCGGGCTATCGGTTGACGGTCACCTTGACTCGCATTGCGGACGACACTCAGATGTGGTCCAGCGAACACGAGTTTAGCGTGGCCTAGGATCGGTGCGCCGCCGGGGGGACGCCAATAATTACAGGCACAGGTTTGGTGGAGGGTCATGATATCCTCGCTGAGGGCATCAGCCCATTGAGGTTTGCGTGAAGCGTTTCTTCGCGTGTTTTTTTTGGGTACTCTCATTGGCCGTATTGCCGGCGGGCGTCAAAGCACAGGACGCATTTACGACGACGCGGGATTACGTTGCGCAGTTCTATCCGCTATGGTTCACCTATTATCAGACTTCGCTTGGCACTCCCAATCGCCTGGTCGGCCCTAACAGGATCTCTCCTCTATACCACTATGTAGTCGCGATCAACAACGATACGGTCTACGCGAGCTCCTTTCTTGACCTGTCGAACGGGCCAGTGATCCTGACCGTTCCGTCAACGCCTGTCAATTACTCGGTGCTCATTCTTGATCGCTACTGCGACATATTCCATGCCGCCTTCCCTGCTAACCAAGCAGGAGCGTACGCGCTCTACGGTCCCGGATTCGACCCGAACAATCTTCCTATGGGCGTTACCCCGGTTCCATTGCCTTTCAACTACATGGCGATTATCTTCCGAGCCGATAGGTTTAAGCGTGTCAACGGTGTTTATCAGGACATGACTGCGCAAGGTGATACTTTCAGGCGGGGAATGTGCGCCATGCCGCTATCCGCCTACCCGAACCAGAGCTGCGCGGCCGGAGTGCCTCCCGGGCCCTACTTCACGAAGATCGTGCCGGAAATCGAGTTCGCCTTACCGTTCAAGACCATTGCTGATGACTTGATCGCGCTAGACCCGATCGCCTTCTTGCGGCTGCTTCAGACGGCTGTAGACTCTCCTAAAACTCCGACGATGTCGTCCGAGGTGAAAAGCCTATCGGACCACTTCAACGCGCTGTTTGCACACAGAACAGCAAACAACCGGTCCGAATTTGCGAGCGGCGCGCGGGCAGCGCACGATGAGATTATCAACGACTACCTCGACCATACAGGAAATACAAACTGGATCACTTACGAGAACATCGGTCATTGGTGCCCCAACAACGCCGATGAGTTTTGCCCCAACCCCGACCCAGGCTCCTCCTTAGCCGTCCAACGGTCCTCAATAACGGAATTTATCCAGTATGCAAACGACCACGACGCAGCGGCTTATTTCCACGCCTTCAAGGATGGCGATGGCTCGCCCTTGAATGGAACCGATCCCAATGGCTACGTCCTGACTTTCTCGTCTCACGAGATTCCTGCGACCAGCCGCTTCTGGTCGTTAACAGCCTACACGCCAGAGGCAATCGAACTGGTGCCCAACTCGGTTGACAAATACCTCGTAGCGAGTTACACGCCAGGCCTGCAGAAGAACGCTGACGGGTCGATCTCAATTTATATGGCGAGACAGCTCCCTCAAGGCGTTCCCGCTCCTAATTGGCTTCCAATCCCGCCTGGGCCTTTCAATGTGATGCTCCGTGATTACGGCCCACTGGGAAGCGTTCTTGATGGCACATACGTACCGCCGCCTATTGAGAAAGTTCATTGATCGGCAGCAGGTGACAGGTAAGGCCGTGCTTGGAGCCATTGCTATTCACGCAAGGAGGAAAGTATGAGGAAGACGAATGAGATTGCGCGCGAAACCGATCGCTTCTCGATTTACTCTGCATGGGAGGATCTGTACTTCAACCGATTTCTCGTATGGGACCGGGGCCGGCGATCTTTTCTGTGCCGGGCGGGGCAGATTTGCTCGTCCGCGCTGATTCTGGTGGTATCGGCGTCTTTGCTCGGCGCTCAAACCGCTCAACAGAGCGGCTACGTGCAGACGGGCGCGACGCCGATCGTCTCTTCCGCCGTCATCCTTTATAGCGCGGGAGAGGTTCAAAACGCCGCTCCTACCAATCTGGGTACAGCAATAACCAACGCCGCGGGATTCTTTAATATCCGGTTCAACCCGCCGTCGGATACTCATGCGGTCCTCTATCTCGTTGCGGACGGTGGCACTGTAGTTACCACCGCGCATGGTCATTCGCAATTAGCAGGCGCTATAAGACTCGCCACGGTCCTGGGCCCAGCGCCACTTGCGGCTGGAGTCGTGATTAACGAAAGGACGACCTCAGCCTCAGCCTATGCGATGGCTCAGTTTATTGACGGCACACAGATAGCCGGGAAAGCGCCCGGTCTGCAAAACGCCGCCGCGACGGTGCGCAGCCTCGTTAACTTGTCGTCGGGGCAGGTGGGGTCGGTTCTTGGCAATGCCCCCAACGGTCTGACCACTTCGACGATGCGCGAATTCAACTCTTTGGCAAATCTGCTCGCTTCCTGTATAGATGCGTCCACCCCGGCTCGGTGCCGGGCCCTGTTTCGCTTGGCCGCACCCCCCGATGGCAGCGCGCCGGAGGATACCTTGCAAGCCGCAGTCGATATCGCTCACTTCCCCGCGCAGAACGCCCGCAAGCTATTCAAGCAATCCCAGCTCAGTCCGCTTTACGCTCCCGCTCTGGCGTCGGCTCCCAATGCCTGGACACTAGCGATTCGCTACAACGGCAACGGTCACGAGCTTGACGGTCCTGGGAATATGGCTTTTGATAAAGATGGCAATATCTGGTCCACCAATAATTACCAGTACAACCCTGACCCCCGTATACCCGTCTGCGCCGGTACGACGCTGATCAAGCTTACTCCTACAGGCCAGGATGCTCCAGGTGCACCCTACAGCGGCGGCGGTGTTAATGGGGCTGGCTTCGGTATCACGCTTGATACCAACGGGGATGTATGGGTCGGCAATTTCGGGTTCAAAGGTGAGGGCTGCACCGAGCCTCCGCCGAGCAACAGTGTGTCGGAGTTCCGTCCCGATGGCACAGCAATCTCCCCTGATGCCACACCAGTTTTCACCGGCGGTTTCATGCAGGGGCAAATTTCATTCCCACAAGCAACGGTTTCTGATCAGAGCGGAAATATCTGGATTGCGAACTGCGGGAGCGATAGTGTGACGCAATTCCACAACGGAAACCCAAACGACAATAACAATTTCAACGGCATCGGTCTCAAGGCGCCTTTTGGGATGGCAATTGACAGCGAGGGAAATGCCTGGGTTACCGGAAATAACAGCAATAGCGTGGTCGAACTTGCTTCGGATGGCGCCCGGGTTGGGCAGCCATTTACGGGCGGAGGCATCTCAAAACCGCTGGGGATCGCAGTAGATAGCCTCGATAATGTGTGGGTAGCAAATTCTGCGATCATACCTCTCTCCTTTGTTTGCGGGGGATCGGGGACGCCGCCTGGCAGAGCATCCGTAACAGAGATCAGACGTGATGGCCAGCCGATGCGCTCATTTACGGGAGGCGGACAAACCATACCCTGGGGCATTGCCGTGGATGGGAATGACAACATCTGGGTTGCTAATTTTGCAGGCCGGCGGTTGACTGAGCTTTGCGGGTCGAGACCTTCGAAATGCCCGCCGGGCCTTCAGACGGGCGATGCTATTTCCCCGGATACGGGTTACACGTTTGACGGACTCACGCGAAATACGGGAGTAGCTATCGATCCCTCGGGGAACGTGTGGCTCGCAAATAACTGGCGCACTGTGGCCGTGCAGACGAATCCCGGCGGCCACGAACTTGTGGTATTCATCGGCTTGGCCGCGCCTATCAAAACTCCCTTAATCGGACCGCCCCAACAACCCTAGCCGAAGATGAGTTCAGCGTGGCGTAGCCTCGGCCAGCTCCGGCGCCAATGACGGAACCTCTTCGGAAGTCTCCCATTTCACGATTTTCAGATCGAGCACGCAGATCGAATAGATTACGGGAACCAGCAGCAATGTGATAAACGTGGCGGCAGTTAATCCCCCGATCTGGGCGTAGCACATCGGCTCCCAAAGCGGTCCGCCATGTATGGCGAGCGGGAACAACGCAATGACGGTCGCACCGACCGTGATCAGCACCGGGCGCAATCGCATAATCCCGGCGTCCAGCACGGCTTGCTCGAAGGGCTCACCCTTGGCATGCATTTCTTCGATGAAGTCGAAAAGTACAATGATGTGACTGACAATGACGCCAACCAGGCTGACCACCCCAAGAAACGCCATAAACCCAAAGGGCGCGCCCATTATCCAGAGTGCAATCAAGGCACCCACCGCGCCGTAAGGAACAGCGGCAAAGACGATGAACGGCTTGATGGCGCTCTTGAACTGGAAAGCCAGAGCCAGAAAAATCGCGGCGGAGGAAATCAGAAGCACAATGCCCAATTGACGGAAGCCGTCTTTCTGTTTCTCTTGTTCTCCTCCGATTTCCAAGCGATATCCAGGAGGCAAACGCTCCGCCAATGCATGCAACCCGGGTTGCGCCTGTTTCATGACTTCCGATGCAAGTACGCCTGTCTCCGGCGATGCAGAGACGGTAATGGTGCGGTACTGATTGCGGCGTCTAATGACTTCGTCCTGCAAACTGTAATCGATGCGGGAAACCTGCCCAAGCGGAACCTTTTGCGTACCCGAACCTGAATAGACGTAAAGGTTCTGAACATCGTCAAGCTGAGCACGCTCATTTGGCCTGAGCCGAGCGACGACAGAAATCTGCTTGTCCCCTTCCCGCAGGTATGTAAGCTGGTCGCCGTTAATGCCCCCAGCAGAGGCATGCGCCACATCGAGATTTGTGATACCCGCGAGATTGGCGCGATCCGGATCCACGTTTAGCTGTAGCGCGAATCGGTCCTCGCCCCAATCGTCTCTCACGCTCGCCGCTTTGGGGATAGCGGTTAGAATTCGCCTAACTTGATCCGCGGCCGCTCGGAGTGCCTTGATATTTTCCCCCGAGACCCGAATCTGAATCGGCAAGCCGACAGCCGCGCCGGTTTCAAGCTGGCGCACGTCAATTCGGGCACCTGTGATTTCACGCGAGAGGCGCGTCTGCAGAAGGGGCACAAATGGCGCCGTGTCATGCTCATCACGGAAAGCGAGCACGATCTGCGCATAATTCGCATGCCGCGGCTCAGGCGCGAGCGAGTACCAGAACCGCGGCGCACCTCCACCGATGAATGTGTCGAGTGACTCGATAGAGCGATGCTGCTCGGCTGAGACCTGTTCCACAACGCGGGCCACCGTAGAAGCTGTTGCATCCGTGAGAGTGAATGGGGCATCCTCGGGCAAGTAGATATTGATATAGGCGAGATGCGAGAGATCTTTCGGGAAGAATTGGAGTTTCAGATCAGATCCGATCCAGGCGCCCATCCCAAGCACGAGGCCCGAGATTAGCAGAGCTAACCAGCGATGCTCAATTGCCAGTTGTCCTACGTGGTAATAGATTGCGCCGAACCCGCGCTTTCTCCGCTCGTTCTATACTCGGTTCCGATCGCGGGCGGAGTAGATAGTAGCCCAGCAGAGGAATAAAGGTCATAGATACGATCCGTGACGCGATTAAAGAGCAAGCTATGACGATCGGGAAGCGAGTGAAGAAACTTTCCGGTATCGCCCGTAAGCAGGAGAAACGGGAGGTAAGCCACGATGTTGGTCACAGTGGCGTACATGATCGCTTTCGCTAGTTTAGTGGGGCCCAGCCAAGCTGCAATTCGAGAAGGATGGCCGAGCGCCAGGTCACGCTTGATGGCATCACCGGCCACCACCGGATCATCGACCAGCAGGCCGAGAGCAATGATCAACGTGGCTATGGAGACTTGCTGCAGATCGATGCCCAGGACGTCCATCATCCCGAACGTCATAAGCAGTGTGATAGGAATCGCCAACGCCATCAGCAGCGCCGAACGCCATTCCCAAAACCCGACCAGCGAGACAACCACGACCAGCAGAATGGCTTCATAAAGACTGGTCATGAAGAGGTGAATATTTTCAGCAACCTGATCGGCCTGATTGCTCGCCCGCGCAATGATCAAATCGTGCGGAAGCGTCCCTCTTAGATTCGCGAGCGTCGCATTGGCCGCTTTGTCGAAGCGCCCCACTTTCTCGCCCTTGCCCATTTGGACACTCACGCTGATAGCTCGCGTGCGCTGCCACTGGCCGCTCGCGTCCCGCCACGAATAATAGTTCAGGAACTGCGGAGGATCATCGTAAGCTCGTACGGTGTCGACGACGTTGTGCAGATATACCGGCGCACCGTATGGAGTCACGGCGATGATTACATTGCCGATTTCGCGTTCGTCCTGAAATTCGCCTGAGGGATTGAGGACAACGCTTTTCCCGCCCGCTGTGAGCTGTCCACCGGGATAGGTGATGTTGCGCGCGTTCAGGAGATTTTGCAAGTTGGACGGTTTGAGCCCGTATGAAGCGAGCCGTTCCTGGGAGTAAAGCAAATAGACCTTTTCGTTAAGCACCCCGGAGCGTGTGACTTTTGAAACAAGCGGCGGCCCATCGGTGGTACGAGCCGTAGCAAGCAGAGCTTTGGCCACAGCGTCTGTGTAATCGTCCAGCTCACGATAACTGTACTTCTCGCCGGCAACCTGCTTTAGCTTGGAAGAGATTTCTGAGGGTGCGCGCACCACGAAAGGACGCCATGCATCGGGATGGATGGGGCTTTCGCCGTAGTTCTCTGTCCGAAAGGTCTCAAGCGCGCCAAGAATCTGCCGGTCGCCCCATTCGCTCACAAGATCAATGCCGACGAAACCAGGGCCGTCGAGCACGCGCATATCACTTCCAGCCTTCAATCTCTGCAGTTCTTCCTCGAAGCGAGGGACAGCTAATAAGAGAAGCCTTTTGTCTGTATTTGCCGGGAGGCAGACGATTACGGAGACGCGATTGGTTGCGTTTTTGGGACGGACAGCGTTGATAACTTTTAGAATTGCCGCCGCGCGAAGATCGATTTCCTGTGAATCGGCTTTCGGGCTTGCAATTGTGAGCAATAGAGTCGCGGTGTCGCCAAAATCGCGCTGAAAGTTTATGGGTCCGGCGCCCTGAGGCAGAGTGTTTATCGCGGCGAGTCGCCCGCCTATGTCGTCCAGACTCTGGCCCGTGTCCTTTAATTTGTCTGCGAGCGTGAGGGTCACGTAGGAAACGTTGGCGCGTGAAATCGATTCGATCCGCGCAATGTTCGAATTTGAAGCTACGGTCTGCTCAATGGTCCGCGTGACGAGTTGCTCAACTTTCTCGGCGCTTGCTCCGGGCCAGTTCGTGACGACTACGGCCTGCCGTCCCGGGATGTCCGGATCCTTGCGCTGGGGCATGTTTGCGTAGCCATAGATTCCCCACGCGACGGTGCCGATCAGCAATACCCACGAAATCTGCGGGTTTTCAACAAAAAAGCGGGAAGTATTGTGCGTTTGGGCGATGATGTCAGCTTCCGAGCGATGGTGAATGTTGCTCACGGAATCACCCTCACTGGGTCGCCGTCATTTATAAAAGTTGCGCCTGAGCTCACAACCTTTTTCCCGGCTTCGACACCGGTAATGGCAATATGGTCCCCGTAAGTTCCGCCGAGAGTCACGGGCCTGCGATGGGCTATTCCGTCATCGACAACCACAACGGCAAATTGCGACGAGTTGTTCACGCTCCGGACAATTGCGTCTAACGGGGCAATCGCGACTGGCTCCGCCCGTGGCGAGGCCCCAAGATCAAGCGAGACAATCATGCCGGGCCTGAGAGTGCCGCGTTGATTCGGTATGGTCACCTCTACCTGAAATGCACGTGTGCTCGAATCCGCAGCGGCGGCAATTGCACTCACAAAGCCCTGAAATTGGCGGTTCGGATAGGCTTCCGTGTATACAGACAACTTCGATCCGTTCCTGACTCGCGAAATCAAGATGTCTGATACTGCAAAGGTGGCCTTCACGGACGAGATGTCAGCGAGGACAAACGCGATCGCGCCGGGGCCTGCCAGGGTACCCAACTCAATGGAACGTTGCAGTACCGCGCCAGTGAATGGAGCGATCAGCGCGGTATCGTGCAGCCCGAGGCTAGCGGTTCCGAGGGTCGCCTTGGCTGTGTCCACTGTTCCCGAATTAACTTGGACCTGAGAACGCGCTGCTTCGACTTGCGCACGCGTGGAATCGCGATTTGCCCGGGCTGCGTCGTAGTCAGATTTAGTTAGTGAATTCTCCTTGAAGAGCGTGTCCGCACGGTCGAAATCCTGCTGCGCTTTTGCGGCCCCTGCTTCAGCCTGCGCCAGTTGCGCACGCGCCGTTTGACCAGTGTCCTGTGCTTGTTTAACCTGACCGGCGGCTTGAGAGACCTGCAGCTCGTAATCCTTAGACCGCACCTGAGCGAGTGTTGTGCCCGCTTGAACGATGTCACCGATATCGACGCTGCGCCCCCGTCCGTCTGCCCCTCGGACTTGATAGATCGATTCCACAAACCCGTTTACCCGAAAGGCGAGATTCACCTGTCTATTGGGAAGAATGGACGCCGACAAACGTTGCCCCTGTGTCGGTGTGTACATTTCGACGACAGAGAGCCGGACGGGCATAGCCGTCTTTTCCAGCGCCGTGCTTTGCCGGTTGCACGAGGAGAGCAGAGGAATCAAAGACAGCCACGCCAGTCGTTTCATTGGTCTTCACCGAGAGCGTGTTCAAATTCCGCTTGTGCGGTCCAGTAGTCAGCCAAAGCATGCTGGTAATCCGAATTCGCCTGAGCGACAGTTGTTTGCGCCTGGAAGACAACCTTTAGCAAAGTCGCCTGAACTTTGTACTGGTTATTATCGACCCGTAGGTTTTCGAGTGCAGCCCGCTGGCTGAGCTTCGCGGCGTGAAGCTTCGACCAGCTCTGCTGCATTTGGCGAGAGTCGTTGTCCACATCCATGATTACCTTGCGTTGCACTGAGGCTTGCGTGTTTTTGTCCTGAGTGACAGTGTCCCGCTTCTCTGCAAGCTCGTTCCTCTTTCGTCCCCAATCAAAGGGCTCCCAAGAAAGACTCAGCCCCACGCTATAGCTTCCGCCAGGCAAGAACGAGTTGAAATTCAGCAGCGTGAGAGTGTTGAATTCAGCCGAAAGATCAGGGATATACTCGGCGCGCTTCGCCCGTGCTTCTTGTTCCGATTGCAGAATTTTCAACTGGGCCTGTTGTACTTCGGGCCGCTGTGCAAGCGCCTTTTTACGAGCAGCGACGAGATCGATGTCAGGATTGTTTGCTCCATCACTGATCGATGTGACTTCGAATTCGGTCAGGACATCGCGCCCCATTAAATCGTTGAGTTGTTCCTTTATCTTCGCTTCCTGGTTGGAAAGGGCCAATTCCGATTGCTCGACATCAGCAAGGCTGGATTGTGCTTGTAACAGTTCCGATTCGAGTGCCGCCTGTTTGGCTACATAATCGCCGGTGAGCCGCTCTACTTCTTTGTAAAGGCGGACGGTTTCCCGCGCTGCAATAAGGGAGATCTGTACCTGTTCGATGTTGTAATAGAGCTGCTTCACGTTCCGGACTACATCCTGGCGCTTCGATCGCGCTTTCTGTTCGGCGAGTTGGATCGAGAAGTCCAGAGCTTTTAAGTTGAGCTGTGTACGGTAGATGCCCGATAGCGGCTGCAGAATCCGCCCCACGAGAAAGCCGGTGGGCTGTATAGGTGTGGTGTAGTGAACATCTTGCATTGGATTAGGAATGTTACCCGAAAGCGTTCCTAAGGTTCCGCGCGAGATAGTAAAATCCACTGACCTGAGCTGTTCTGAACCCAGCGCATAAAACGAGAGTCTTGGGAAAAGCGTGCTACGGAAAGCCTTCCAGCGATCCTTTGTCTTCGATACGTCGAGTGCCGTATTCGCTATATCGACGTTGTGTTGCAGCGCAAGCCGCACTGCTTCATCGAGCGACAGCTCCTCACCACTTAGCGCGGACCCGAGGAGAAGTGTAACGAGCAGCCCGCCAAGCGTTCTTGCCTCCCTGCCGGCCGGTTTCAACATTGCGGTGATTTCGTCTATTATGCCCTCTTTGAGTAGGCCGCGTAAGGGCCATACCGTATCACACTTAGCCAATCGGTGGAAAACGTGTAAAAATCCAATCGTCCTACGTGCGAGACATCCGCTCCAGAAGGTGCGAAGGCCGTCGCTAAGGAAATCACCAGAACACTGATTGCCGAAGAATGGATGGAGTCGAAATGATGCGTACTGGCAGTTTTCCCAAGACAAAGCCCGTGAAGTGTCCAGTGTTATTGCTATTCCCGACTCTCTGGGTTGTAGCCGGCCCGGCTCTCACTCAACAAGTCACAGCCGATTCGTCGCAGCAGCACGACTATCGGTCGAGAACGATTTACTTCCTGCTTCCTGATCGGTTCAATCCACATCAGCCATACGCGCCTTATGTCGATCCGAAGTACCCCTCCGCCACAAACAGCGTCAATTGTTTCACTGAATCCTGTACTCAGGAGGTCGAATTCCGCAAGTACTGGGGGGGAGACATTCAGGGCATTATTCAAAAACTGGATTACCTGAAGAATTTAGGTGTCTCCGCGATCTGGGTTGCTCCGCTGATGGAGAACGTTAGAGCTTACGTCGGCGGCACCGGTTATGGGACCGGTTATCACGGCTACTGGGTGCAAAATTATTTCCGCGTGAATGCTCATTTCGGCACCTGGGACGACGTAAACGATGTTAGCGGCGCAATGCATGAGAAGGGGATGCGCTACATGCAGGACATCACGCTGAACCATTCCAACCCGAATGACAACCATGTTTACGGACGCCTTTTCGAATCCACTGTTTCCGATCAGATCTTTATTAACAGCTATAAGGACGATTACGATCCCGCGAGCGACATGCGCTACTACAAGCACTACCAGTGCGATCCGCGCTGCAAAGCCGCGACGAAACTCGCGGACTATGATTGGAGCTATTGGCAGCTGCACCATTGCCTGCTGGCAGATTTGAGTGGGTATAACCAGCGAAATCCACAGATGGCCGACTATCTACTGGGTGCGGGCAAGACGTGGATTGATAACGGAGTAGACGATTGGCGGCTCGATGCGGTCAAGTTCCCGTTCCCTGAATTCATCGCGGCGTTTACTCGCACCATGCGCGATCACCTCGCGTCCTTAAACCGACCTGCGCCGTATATCGTCGGGGAGTGGTCGCATGGCGGAGTCGGCGATGAAAAATCTTTGCGATTTGCCAATGATTACGAGTTTTTCGGTACCAACATACTCGACTTTCAGTTGTCATTTATTCTGAATCAATTTATCGGGGGCAATTATGAGGACGAGGATTCTATGCAAAGAAAGAATGCCTTCGATCTGGATAATTTCCTACACGAGCGAGTGCAGGCGTTTCACAGCAGAGACACCTGGCAAGGTACGTTTATCGATAATCACGATCAAATTCGCACGATGGTGCGTCTCCAAAAACTCGGCATCTCCAGCGAGAACGAGCGGCAGCAGCGGATGGATCTGGCAAGTGTGTTGCTGATGACCGTTCGAGGGATTCCGATTATCTATTACGGCGATGAGCAGTATTTGGCTCATTACGACGACCATCAGATCACTGAGCCGATGTATGTGAATTCCGGTGATGACGATCCTTGGAACCGCCCCGGTCTGAACCAGTGGAGTGAAGACACACCGGCTTTTAGAATCATCAAAGCTCTGGCTGATTTAAGAAAGACGAGTCCGGCGATCTGGGACGGGGACTATCGCACGGTTTATGTGGATCCGGACATTCTGGTGTTTGAGCGAGTGCATGCGGGTGAGGTGGTCCTGACTGCGGTAAACCGGGGCGAAGGTAAGACTGTTACCGTGCCTGGACGGATCGGAATAGCGCCGGGATCCTACACTGGCTTGCTTACGGCGGCAGGCGATGTCAATCGGGGGAACTTTCTCTGCGTTACACCGAAAACGTGGACCTTGCACCTGAACAAGCTGAGCTCGCTCGTAGTGCATCCCTGAGGTCAATCCTCATCGCCCTGCGCGTTTCAGAAGTTCGACAGTGATCGCGCGATTCAGTTCCAGAATTCTTATGCGAACGCATTACGGGATACCGATGGCGTGTGTCGCGTACTGATATAGACCGCGCCAAACCTACTGCTCAAATATCTTTCTTCCAGATGCGCCCGGCGGCGTATTAACACGAACCAGATAATTGCCAATGCGCAGCCGACGATGCTGCCGAATATGAGTGGTAGAGCTAAGCGCGTCGCGAGTAAACCCACATACCTCGGATGGCGGATGTACCGATAGGGACCCGAACTCATGAGAACGCCGCGCCGATGGTGCGATCCGAACTCGCGAATCAGATAAGAGTCAACGCAAAGAAGCCACGCAGTTCCCGCCGCACAGAGAAGCAAGCCCACAGTTTGCGTTGAACCGTTGACAAGCTCCGGGATCGGTCGCCAATGTGCGTATTCGAAGAAAACTGCAAATTCGGCTAAACCGAGAACGGCTACCCATCTGTCCCAAATTTTGTCGATATCCCTTGCATAGAACAGGCGTTGGATTTCGGCGGAAATTGAGAACCGTCGATTCACTACGGCCTGAAGAACTGCGAGTGCAGTGCTTAAGAGAAGGTAGCCAGAGGAGAAGACATCGAGTGAAGGATAGAGAATCAGTACGGCGAATGCATCAAAAATAAAGGCGAATCCAAGCAGACGCCAACCGCTCATGACCGATGATAAGACGTGCCCGATCGCTGGGCAGGAGCTGGGCAACCCTGCAACTGAGATACACCATATCGGGGTCAGAATCTGGCAACCTCCTATATGCAGGGTTTACTCCTTTACTTCGCATCCTGAACACCTATAATAGGAGGTGGCCACCCCGAGATAATTAAGGAAGGGGACTACTGCTTGCTGAAGCTAAAACGCGTCGAAGTCCAGGGCTTCAAATCGTTCTATGACCGAACAGACCTGAAATTTAGCGGTACCGGTATTGCCGCGATTGTCGGGCCGAACGGTTGCGGAAAATCGAACCTGAGTGACGCAATCAGCTGGGTACTCGGGGAGCAATCCGCGAAGACCCTACGCGGAGCTCGCATGGAAGACGTGATTTTCGCGGGAACCCGGAACAGGAAACCGTTAGGCATGGCGTCTGTCACCATGACGCTAGTTCCCGAAGAGATCCCTGCGAATCTAGTTGCCGCGCCAAGAATTTCGCTCGATCAGCAGATTCAGGCGAACGGCCACGCGGTGCAGCCCCCCGTAAGAACGGAAGGGGAGCACGCGGCTGAGCGAGCGGGCGAAGTCACCATCACCCGCCGGCTGTACCGGTCTGGAGAGAGTGAGTACCTGATGAACGGCAAGCTGGCGCGCTTGCGCGACATTCAGGATCTCTTCTTAGGTACCGGCCTCGGGCCAGAGAGTTACGCCATCATCGAACAGGGCCGCATAGGACAAATTCTCAGTAATCGACCGCAGGATCGCCGCAACGTCATCGAAGAAGCGGCAGGCATTACCAAATTCAAAACGCGTAAACGTTTAGCTGAAAGCAAGCTCGAAAGCGCCAAACAGAATCTCGCGCGAGTTTTCGACATCTTGGAAGAAGTTACGCGCCAAGTCAATTCACTGAAGCGCCAAGCCGCGAAGACGAAGCGCTATTCGGAGCTGAAAAGTGAGGCAACCGCCTACTTGCGGCAAGTGCTCGCCGCGAAGTTCCGAATGCTAGAACGCGACGCGGCGAGATTGGTTATCGAACTGAACCTCGCTTCCTCTGAATTGCAGAGAGTACAGGCGGAAATCGAGCGAGGTGAAACGCGACAGTCTGAGGTCATCGAGGCCTCGTATGCGAGCGATCGCGATCTGACGGAAGCGCGCAAATTGGTTTCCGATCTGCGGCTGGAGGCCGAACGCGCTCGTGGTCGGCTGGAATATCAGACCAGGCAGATCGACCAGATTCAGATCCATCTAACACGCGGGCAGCAGCAGATGCAGGCGCTCAACGAACGGGGCCAGGAGACTGCTGCTGAGCTCGAGCGGCAAACCGCGGAATTATCAGCGCTGGAAGCGCAGTGTTTACGGGGACGCCAGGAATTAGACGCGAAAGCCGCTGAGCGGCATCAAACGCATAGCCGATTTTCCGAAGGCGAGCGTGCCCAGGAGGTTGCCCGGGAGAATCTGTTCCGACTGTTTACCGAAGCCTCCACGCTAAGAAACCGGATTACTCACGCCGAAGCGCAGATCGATGCTGCCGAGCGCGAAACCGCTCGCGCGCATGCAGAAGAGCAACAATCGAATGCCGACCTTTCTCGCATCCAGCACTCCAGGACTGAATTATCAGTACTCCTTGCGGCGCGCCAGGCTGAGCTGGACGCGGTGATGAATCAGCGTAAAACCCTTGAAGGACATCTACAGCAGAAACGGCATGAGTTGAGCGAAGCCGGGCAGGCGCTCGAACGCGTGCGCACCGAATTTTCGCGCGTGAAGGCGCGGAGGGATTCGCTCGAAGAGGTTCTCGAGCACCGCAGCTACACAACAGAAACCGTGAAACGGTTTTTCACGGCGGTCGAGAATGGCAACACGCGTGACCTGCAGCCGGTCGGCGTCCTTGCAGACTTTCTTGAAGTAGATCCGCAGCTTGAAAAAGCTGCCGAGGAGTTCTTACACGATGAGCTCGAATACGTCGTTGTCCGGCAGTGGGAAGACGCCGAACGCGGTATCGAACTCATGCGTGCCGATCTGAACGGGCGCGCCACTTTTCTGGTGGAAGCCTCGCATGAAGCGAGCGCGATTACCGAAGAACTAGCGCAACCGGAGCGAGAGGCTGGAATCATTACGCGGCTGACAGGCGTGGTTCGGTTAACTAATGGGTTCTCGAGCGCCCCCCTGAGCCTCTTGCCGCGAATCGCGAACTGTTATGTGGTCGTTGATCGTGGCATTGCGCAGCGACTGGCTGCGGAATATCCGCATTGCTGGTTTCTCGTGACCGACGGTGTAAGTTATCACGGACAGGCGGTGAGCGGCGGGAAGAAGACAGGCGCCGGACCCTTGGCGTTAAAACGCGAGCTGCGTGAAGTCGCTCATCTGGAACACATGAAGCGAAGCGAGATGAGCGCCATGCAAGACACAGTCTCCGCTCTGGAGCGCGCCATCGCGCAGTTGATCGAAGAACTGGAGCAGATTAAGGCCCAGCAATTAGCGCAGGAGAAAGATCTGCTTGCAATGGATCATGAAAGCCGCGCGTTTGCAGAACAGTCGCAGCGCGTGGAAGCTGTGCTCTCGCACGCGCGTACAGAACTCGAGCAGCTCTCCAGCAATCGCGTCGAACTCCAGCAGAGTCTGGATCGGGATCGCGAGGCTCTTACAAATTCGGAATTGGGTATCGCCGAGCAAGAGCGAGAACTCGAATCGGTTCGCGAACGCCTGACTGCCTTGCAAGAGGAAGTGGCGCGCGTAACCGAGGAACACGCGAGCTTGCGCGCGAATCTTGCCAGTCTTGAAGAGCGCAACCGGGCTCTAGCGGATAACCGATCTCGAACGGCAGCGCAGGTAGATGACTTCAAAAGACGGCAGGAGCATATTGACCACGAAACGGAACGGTTAGTCGCCGAACGAACAGAGTATCTTGCAACCAATCAGCAATTGGAAACCAAAACTACGGAGTTGACTGGATCGATATTGAGTGCGGAAGAGGCGGTGAATGCGCTTGCCGAGCGGGAAGCACAGGTACGGAATCAACGGACGGCAATAGAAGAAGAGCTGAAGCGGCTGCGAACGGCATCGCAAATAGCGCAAGAGAAGCGGTCAGAACTGCAGGTGGCCCTCGCGCGCGCCGAATCCGATTTGAAGTATCTTGATGAAACGTGCCAGCGGGAGCTGCATGCAACTTTGGCTCAGCTCGTCAATGAGATTGAAACGATTCCCGATACAGCGGTGCTAGATAGTATTGAGACCAAGTATGCCGAGGCGCAGCGCAAGATCGAGGCGTTGGGGCCAGTGAATCCCGAGGCGCTGCAGGAATTTGAAGAAGCGCAGCAACGCCAGGAGTTCCTGAACGCGCAGAGACAGGATTTGCTCGACTCGATTAGAGATACCGAGAACGCCATTCATCAGATCGACGAAGAATCTCGCAAGCGCTTTGCGCAGGCTTTCGAAGCCATCAATATCAACTTCCGGGAGATGTTTGCGAATCTATTCGGAGGCGGCGTGGGCGAGATGCGGCTTATAGATGAGGACAATATTGCCGAGTCGGGTATCGACATTGTCGCCTCACCCCCCGGCAAGAAGTTGCAAAGCGTGCTGCTGTTATCGGGTGGCGAAAAATCTTTGACTGCTATGGCCTTGCTGATGGCCATTTTCCAGTACACGCCGAGCCCCTTCTGTGTTCTGGATGAAGTTGATGCTCCCCTTGATGAGCCAAATATAGAGCGGCTCACGCGTCTCCTCAAAGACATGTCCGAACAGACGCAGTTCATTGTGATCACGCACGCCAAACGAACCATGGAGGTGGCACAAAGCCTCTACGGAGTGACCATGCAGGAAGCTGGCATCTCAAAGCTCGTTTCGGTGAAGTTCGACCGTTCCGGGACGGCACGCCCGGTAAAAGAGCGCTCTCGTACGGCCGGGCAGGAAACGTTCGAGCCAGCTTCTCCTCGCTGATGTGCTTGCCACAGTAGGCGCGCTATCGACCCCGGATGCAGTCCCCGTCAGTTCCACCATAAGTTGCTGAAGCTTCAGCGCACTCGACCGCCAATCATCTCGCACGACCATGCCCGCAGCCCGGAATTCCCCGATTAAGCCTTGTAGTAGATCGATTCACAAGAGTTTACGAAAACAATTAACACCCTAAATTCAGCAATTTAGCGTCCGTTACGCCGTAAGCGAAAAACTTCGCGTGAGATTCCTAGCGCGAAGGATTTTTGAAACATGCTTTACGACATTTTTTGCTGGGTCATCGGCTTTGCCGGCGTGCATTCCGATCAATGGTGCGGACTCCGTTCGAAGATCTTGAACTTGCTGATTCCGCAAATAACCAAACGGCATCACGGCTCGACCCTAAGCGTCGCGATAGGTCTATTTTTTTTAGGCACACAGGCCTTCGGAACCACATACTACATTTCGTCGACCAGCGGGTCTGACTCGAACACTGGGACCTCCACGTCTAGCCCTTGGAAAACCATCAAAAAGGTCAATTCGCGAACTTATAAGCCAGGTGATTCGATTCTCTTCAAGGCCGGTGACACATGGAAAGGTAGTCCCAATTTCTCCGTCACTTTGACCACGCCCTCGGCGGGTTCGAGCGGATATCCGATCACGTATGGAACCTATGGCAGCGGAGCCGCGCCGATTTTGGATGGCGGCGGCGCTCTCGGAACCGTTATGAACATCTCAAAGAATTACATCGCGGTAAACGGGCTGCAACTCCAAAACGCCACCTCGCACCTGATCTCGTTCGCGAATACGACCGGCACCAAGATTGTCAATGTGACCGGGTATAACGCCGGGCTCTGGGCCTTTTACGGCGGCAGTGGAGGTGCCTCGACCGGAGCTACTACGATTGACCACACCACGTATAAGCAGCTCTCATCCAGTTTTAGAACCTCGATCGCTTTCCTGATCGAAGGATCGAGTCAGACGGCACCCATCGTAGTGACGAACAACGTCTGCGACGAAAGGGCGGTTTCTAATTCGGGAGCGATGTGTATCGATGTAAACGGATTGGGAAACGCGACGATTCAATACAACCAGGTCTACGGTGGGGGACAAGGGATTTCGCTGAAGCCCCGCGGCGGAACCAATTGTCTCGGACCCTCGCAAACCGGCGGTCTCATCGCGGATAATTATATCTGGGGAATCAACAGAAATGCGGGTGCAGTGGATGGCGAGGGGGCAGAGCTGACAGGCTGTCCCGGATATCCACAAAGCAACGTCATCCTGGCCCGGAATATTTTCATTTGCGTTGCTAATTCTTCAGACGCATTCGGCTCGTACGTGTCGAGCAATGCCGTCGCCTACGGAAACATCGTGATCGGGCCGTGCGGGTCGGGCTCTGGCTCTTCGACTCCGCGCATGGCGGCCTGGAACGCGGCTTCTCCGGGAGAAAGTCTCTTCAATAACACCTTTGTCGGAGACGGGACTGTAAGCAACTTGGCCGGTGTTTTGTATTCTCCGCAAGCGACGGGAGTAGTTAAAAACAACATCTTCAAGCACCTCGCGGTTGGCGTATCGGCCGCCGGACCTGTGACTGAGGACTACAACATTTTCGACTCGGACGTGACGAGCCCAAGGCACGGCACCGTAACGTCCGGCGGCCACAGTCATACCAAGACCAGTCCGCAATTCGTCTCGTCGACCATTGCGGGGCCGAACGACGTTAAGCTGCTTGACGCATCCCCCGCGATCCACGCCGGCGCTAACCTGGGCGCGGCCTACAAGCTCATTTTGAATCCGATTGGGACGGCAGTTCCCTTTGGCACATTCGACGAGTCTCCTGGATGGCTGATCGGTGCCTTCGGGTATCTGGCGCCAACAGCCGCACCAAGTTTCAATCCTCTACCGGGAACGTACCAAGGTACGCAGTCGGTGAGTCTCGCGGACACTTCAGCAGGCGCGCTAATCTATTACACCACGGATGGAAGCACTCCCACCACCTCTTCGACGCTGTATACAACGCCGATTACTGTGAACTCAACGACAACCATCAAAGCTATGGCTATGGCTCCTGGGTTCCGGACCAGCTCGGTGGTGAGCGCTAGCTACACGATCAACTAAATTATGCGGGTCGCCGCATCTGCTAAGCACGTGCGCTGATCGGCGACATCGCTCATCAACTCAAAGAAGGGTAGATTCAATATGGCAACACTTGTAATACCGTACGCTCAAGTAACGGCGGGCGCGGCAGAAGAGAAACACATCTTTCCAACAGTCACCGTGGGCGCGCGTAACACGCTCGTAGCCGAACTCTACGTTCAACCGGCTCCCGGAAATTACGCAACCATCCACGTATACGACGTGGCGACAGATATCATTCTTAAATCGCTCTACCCGCCTCCAGCCAATGGCAGGAGCGAAGAGTGGATCTTAAAAGCTGGAGATGGCGAGGAAGACGGCATTGATCCAGCTCGCTATGGTGTGCTATTCGACCATGCTGGCGACAAGTGGAATGCCTACGCGATTGTGCGCTGAGGGCAGAAGCTAAAATGCCCCTATGAGGTGGTTTTCGCGGATTGTCGTATCGGCATCTGCAGCGTTGCTCTTTTTTCTTGCCAGCTTTGCGGAAGCCAAAACTGCCGCTGCCTTTCCACCGTTCGAACACTGGAAGGCGGCGGTAGCGACGGGTGATGAAGGCGCGCTTTCGAAGCTTTACAGCACCAATCCTCCAGCGAGATTGCTGGTGGGCAACGGGAACGCGTCGAGTCTGAATGACGAATTGCAATTTTGGGCGGGTTTGAAGGCCTCCGGCGTGACGAACATCAATCCCAAAGTGCTGTCCGTCGAGACGGCTGGTAACCAAACACGGCTCGTGCTGCGCGTCCAGGCAAAGAGGGGCACCGAAAACCTGGTCGCTGGCGCGGGACAAGTCTGGGTACGTCAACCCGATGGCTGGCACATTGCAGCATCGGAGCGCTCCGATTTTCACGCCGATGGAGGGCGCCGCTTGCCTGAACCAGCGAAGCCAAACGCTGCGCTATACGCTCCTCCGGCTGAAGCACAGGCGGAATTGAACAGTGCCATAGCGGAAGCGAAGCGCGAGCGAAAGCGCGTGCTGGTGGTCTTCGGTGCCAACTGGTGTTACGACTGTCATGTCCTGGACACCACATTCCACTCGCAATCCTTTGCGCCTTTAGTACAGGCGAACTACGTTGTTGTGCACATCAACATCGGCGATGAAGGAAAGGACAACAACGATCTCGCCGCGCGTCTGGGCGTCAATTTGGATCACGGTATCCCGAGCTTGGCAGTCCTGGATTCAGACGGGAAAGTAATCGTCGCTCAACAGAACGGTGAATTCGAGTCGACCGTGAAAATCGGGCCAGAAGACGTGAAAGCCTTCTTAGAGAAGTGGAGACCAGTGCGGAACTAACGTAGTTGGCGATTTCTGGCGCGCCCGGAGAGGCTCGAACTCCCGACCTAGGTTCTGATCGCGGCGGAGTGCGAAACTGCGAACTGGAAACTGATCATCGCAGCCTATCCGACCCGCGTTCTACACCGTTGTCGCATACTGAGCCCCGATTGCGGGATCTCGGGAGGCCAGTTTCAAAGCTCGATTGACTTGATTGGATCTAATGGCAGTGTGCCCCGGTCAGTTATCACGAACTTCATGGTAGTCCCATTTGTAGTCCTTCTTCCTCTTTGTACCGGGGACTTTGGCTAACCTTTAGAAACGGAATTCCGGATTGCGCTCGCAAAACCACGTGTCGCCGTGGATCAGGTTCGATACAGAGTTTAAAATTATCATCGGCCATTTTTGGTGCGCTGTTATTCAGGGAAAGGTTCGGGCAACAAACCAATCTCCACTCTTTCTCATGCTTATAATCCTTCCTCTTGAATCCTACGGCTATGCTTAGCAGCAGTTGCGCGGCGTTTCTGGCGCAATCCATTGCCATCCACTCTGTCCAAGGGCCTTCCGGCACACCAGTGGTGTTCCTCTTTATGGAATCAGCAATGGCTTGCACCGCCTCGGTCATAGCTCGTCGTTGTGAAGCAGGGTCATAAATTACTCGCTGATACCAACGTTCAGCACGAAAATCTGAGCATCCGAGCAGAGGCCTCCCATCAAGCGGAATCGGAAAGATCAAACAGTATCGCCCAAAGTTCTCCAGATGATATTCGGAACGTCTCTGGCCACAAAAGCAAGTGATAAATGTCCACTCTCGTCTCCCCAGCATGCTTGTAGAGAGCATCTTAAGCACCCTAGCGGTGAAGTCAGGCATTCCCTTTTGGGAAAGTTTGTGTGCCGCTTCTTGCGCCAATTCAATTCCGTAGGTGAGTTCAGTTTGATCTTTCTTTTGATCGGCAACGCACGTTGCCCATATGGAGCAGGTATTTACGATCTTTTCTGCGCAATCTGGCGGCGTGTAGTGATACAAAACCGTCGGAACCGGCCCCTTAGCGATGCGTCGTCCTACGTCTCGCACTGATGACGCAAGATCTTCGACGAGCTTGAGGCTATTAATTGCAAAGCTCATGAATCCGGTGCCCCACGGCCTGCTAGATCAAACAAGAGGTCAATTGAAGTAGGGATATAGCTGAGTTGTGATTCACGGACGAAAAGAATCGCCCTTTACGGCTAGGTATCATCCGTCTTCTTAGGGCGCTGCTTTTTGATGGCGGCCTCTGCTTCCGTGTCTATGAACAGGACCGATACGATTTTCTGATCACCATTATCAGCTTTAACGATCAACGCATAAGGGTGATCTGGATCAATCCAGATTAGATGCTCGCCATACGCGTCTTGCTTCTTTTCGCGTGGCTGGCCAAACCGATCCGTATAGGCATCCTCTATACTCCGATAACCGTCATCAACGCCGCTGTTGCCAAAACGGTACGCAGTCAGGTCGATTTTGTACAGCTTGTCCTGATAAAACGTATAACTGTGCATAAATATTTCGGCACCGGCGATGGTTGAATGTGACCCTTTGAGGAAACAGTAGAAGGTGTGCGTGATCTGATGTGTGATGTGATAGGTGCGATTCTGCTCTTCATATTCATCACGTAACCCGTGACTCGCTAGAAGATCAGTGTCTCCAGAACTGCCGAGACCGACATTCCTGTGCCGTGAAAAGAACTGATCAAAGGTCTCTCCAAGAGCGTCTCCCTTAAAATCGAATGTTTTTCTATTTGAGTCCTGTGCGTTCATTCCGAGCACTAGCGCTAAGAGAGCAAGCGTTATACGAACCATGGTTGCGCCATTTTATCATCCGTTTGCGGGCAAACATCACGGTTTAAGAGAGTAAGATGTCTGAAATGCACCAAAGGCTGTAATGCCACCGGCCATTGCCGGGTAGCGCGCCATGGATTCAAAGTAAGACACTATCCGGATTCGCAAAGTAGCACGTTTGAGGTCAAGCTCCCAAGATATTGCCCCCGCAGCAGATCCCCGCATCGTAAGCGTCGATTAAAACGCTGGCGGCGAATTGATACCGGTTGATGTAGCCCCCGATGCATCGCCATTCGAGGCTACCTCGCATGCAACGGGACTCCCGCAGGCTCCCCGGCACGCCCGGCGCGGATTTTCAAAACTACCGGGTCTTATCGATTAAATACATTCAATTTCGAACCGCACAGATCATATGACCGGGGCAAAGGACAAGCGGCACTGCGCAACGGAGCAGAGATTGGGTAACCTTCTGGGCGCGATTGATCTAGAGCGTTTTTACATCAGCAACAGTTCGGCGCGGATTCCTAATCTTCTCAGTGACCGGTTACATAGACGAAACAGGTCGATAAACAGGAAGGGACTGAAATTAAGCCTGGCGCGCCCGGAGAGGCTCGAACTCCCGACCTAATGATTCGAAGTCATTCGCTCTATCCAACTGAGCTACGGGCGCGCTCACTCCACCGGACTCCATTATACGGGTGAGAAAATGGACGTAACCGGCTGGCCGTTCGCCTCGCCCGCATGAAACCCGCAACCGAAACTGAAGTCAAAATACGAGTGCCCGATCGCGCGGCCGTCCTCGATCGAATCAACCACGCCGGATTCACTCCGGCTGTTGGCCGTCTCTTCGAATCCAACACCCTCTACGACACCGCAGATCAGTCGGTCCGCAGCTCCGGAGCCATCTTGCGGCTTAGACAAGCTGGAGAAAACTGCGTCGTCACGTGGAAAGGCCCTGGCGAACCTGGCACGTATAAGAGCAGGCCGGAGCTTGAAACTGCAATCGGATCGCTAGAGATCATGCATCGGATATTGGGACATCTCGGCTATGCTCCCTCTTTTCGGTACGAGAAGTACAGGACTGAGTTCGTTCATGCCCAGGACGGCGCCGGTGTGATCACACTGGACGAAACCCCCATTGGAGAGTTTCTGGAACTCGAAGGCCCCGGCGAATGGATTGATAACACGGCCAGAGAGCTCGGTTTTTCGCGAAGCGATTATGTTCTCGACAGTTATGCCAGACTTTATGTAGTCGATTGCGAGCGCCGAGGGTTGGAACCGGCCGACATGGTATTCACGTCCCACTGTTAGCTGCCGCAGTTCGTACATTAGTGTCTTAAAAATGATTCTGAAAATGGCACAAACGCTAAGCGCCGATGCGGCGATGCTGGACCGCGCTACTGGCGATCTGGCGCGGGTGCGCGAGGAAATCGCGAAGGTCATTGTCGGGCAGAAAGACGTCATCGACGGCGTGCTGATCTGTCTCATTGCCGGCGGTCACGTTCTGCTTGAAGGTGTTCCTGGATTGGGCAAGACGACTCTTCTTCGAACTCTTGCGCGAGTTCTCGACCTGCGTTATTCCCGGATCCAGTTCACGCCGGATCTGATGCCCGGCGATATCGTCGGCAGCATGATCATGGAAACCGAAGAGCACGGCCATAAGACCCTGCGTTTCCAGCCCGGCCCGGTTTTCGCCAACCTTGTTCTGGCCGATGAAATCAATCGTGCCACGCCCAAGACCCAATCGGCGCTCCTCGAGGCCATGCAAGAGCGCACTGTAACCAGCGGCACAGCGACCTACTCGCTCGAGACGCCCTTTCTGGTGATGGCGACTCAGAATCCAATCGAGATGGAAGGCACGTACCCGCTTCCCGAAGCACAGCTCGATCGGTTCTTGATGAAGATTCTGGTCAATTATCCCTCTCGTGAAGACCTCAGCAGAATCGTCGAAGTGACTACCAAGCAGGATGAGGTCGATCTCGAGCAGGTAATGGATCGCGAGCAAATTGCGGCTCTCAAAGCGGTGTGCAAGCAAGTCATTGTCGCTCCGCATGTGCAGAATTACGCAATTGAGACAATCATGGTCACTCAGCCGGGCAGCAGTTCAGCGCCCGCGATTACCAATCGCTACATCCGTTACGGCAGTTCTCCTCGCGGTGCGCAGGCACTTATCGAATGTGGCCGCGTCCTTGCCCTCATGCGAGGACGTCTGCACTTAAGCCTTGAAGATGTCCGGACTGTCGCGCCCGCCGTTCTGCGCCATCGAATTATTCTGAACTTCGATGCTCATGCTGACGGAGAGAATACAGAGACCATCCTGAACAAGGTTCTGCCAGACCTGACTGAACTTGATTGACTTGGCGCTATGTCTGAACCGCTCGTCGATCGCCATTTTCTGGAAAGGCTCGAGCGGCTGACCCTACAGTGGCAGAAGTCCTTCCATGGTCTGGTGGGCGGTCACAATCTGTCGCACTTTGCAGGTCCTGGTCAGGAGTTTCTGGACCATCGCAACTTTCATCACGGCGACGATCTGCGTGCGGTCAACTGGCGCGCCTATTTACGTTTCGAAAAGCTGTTCCTCAAGATGTTCCAGGTCGAGCCGCGGGTTCCCGTGCGCTTATTACTTGACACCAGCGCCTCAATGGCAGTTGGCACCGCAGCGGGACAGGCGACTAAATTCGATTACGCGCGGAAGCTCGCTGCCGCCCTAGTCTACGTGGGACTCGTCCGGCTGGATAGCATCGTGCTTCAGCCGTTCTCGAAGCGCTTGCTCGATCGCTGTGTATCGAGTGGTGGCCGACATCGGTTTCAGCCCGCCGAGAACTATCTGCGTCAGTTGACTCCTCTAGGGAAAACAGATTTTTTTGAAGTGGCGCGGCAGTACTTGAGCACGTACCCGCAGCGAGGCTTGACAATCGTCATCTCGGATTTTCTGGATGACTCCGATTGCCTGCGTCCGCTGCAATATTTGGCGGATTTCGGGCACGAGCTTCTGCTCATCCAACTCTGGGGCGAGGAAGACCGCGAGCCGAACCTAACCGGCGAGCTTCAATTGATCGATGCCGAGTCGGGAGCTCACGTGAAAATCGCCATCGATGAACGGACCTGTGACGCCTACACCCAAGCATTCGACGCACACGCGGAAGAAGTGAAGAAGGTAGCTCTGCGAAACGGCGGTCGGTACTCCGGTTTCGCGACCAGCCTGCCGATTGAAGAGGCGATCTTTGGACCTTTGACGATGATGGAGAGCGTCTAACCACCAGAACCGTCGCCGTGTAAACATGTTTTTTCTAAACCTCACTGCCGGAGAGTTTCTAGTGTTATTCGGCGCGCTCGGCAGCTTAATCGCCGCGCTGTATCTGCTCGACCGTACTCGGCGAAAGAAGGTCGTCTCTACACTCCGCTTTTGGACACCTGGCCTCGGAATAGAAGAGCGGCACAGCCGAACGCGAGTGCGCGAGCCCTGGTCGCTGCTGTTGCAACTGGTGGGTCTCCTTCTGTTGCTGCTATCCCTCGCGGAGCTGAATTTGGGAACGCGGGAACATAGCGGTCGCGACCACGTGCTGTTGCTCGACACTTCTTCGTGGACAGGAGAAATCGTCCACGGAGGCCCGCTGCTGGATCGCGAGAAGGAGATTGCGCAGCGCTATCTCAGTTTGCTACCCAGCCGCGATCGTGTCATGTTGGTGCGGGTTGATGGACTCGCTATCCCAGTGGTCGCATTCACGTCCGACCGCCGGGTACTAACTAACGCATTGCTTCGATCGAGTTCGGGATTCTCTGCCCTGAATATTGGACAGGCGCTCTCGTTTGCCCGCCGCGCACAAGCCTCGTCGGGGGGGCTTCCCGGCGAGATTGTTTACATTGGCCCTCGATTGATTGTAGATAACGAAACCCTTGCGCCTCAGTTGCCTAATTTGCGCGTCATCGCACTGAATCCTGACCGTGAGCACTGCGGAATCCGCCACGTCGGTGTCAAGCGAAACGAAGAAGATGCAGATGCCTGGCAAGCCACGGTTACTGTCAAGAACTACGGGTCACATTCGAAACGGATCCGCTTGGAAACGCAGTTTTCTGGAACCCGTTTCGCACCGCGCATTCTGACCCTCGAGCCGGACGCCGAAACTGGCGTTGAATATAAGTTTACAACCCATACAGCGGGCCAATTGATCACTGAGATCAGCGGTTCTGACAAGCTCGAAAGCGATCGTCGCGCAGTGCTGGAACTGCCGCAAAGCGGAAAGCTGAGGCTCGCAGTATTTACAAATCGCCCGGACGTAATAGCTCCGCTACTCGAATCAGATCACCGTCTGGGCGTCAAAGTATATTCTCCCGCTGCTTACACGCCAAACCCTGCAGCGGATGTAATGTTGCTTGACCAGTTCACGCCCGAAGACAAGCCGCACATCGCAAGTCTCTGGATCGGACCCTTCATGCAACGCGCGCCTCTCCCTCTAAAAGCCGTTGTAAATGACAGAAGCGTAGAGGCGTGGCACTCGGAAACGTGGTTAGGCGCGGGATTACACGCAAGGGGATCTCAGATCCCAACAGCCGATGTGTTCCAGACATTCGACGGTGACCTTCCAGTTTCAAGCGTCGCGGAAGGACCTATTGTTGTGGCGCGTCCGTCAACTCCAAGGAATCCTAAACTGGCTGCAATTGGATTCGATCCCCTGGACGGGCAACTCAGGTTCGAGATAACGACCCCGCTCCTGTTCGCGAACCTATTACGGTGGCTCTCGCCTGAAGCCGCCCGAACGTCGGAGATCTTGGCCGCTCCCGTGGGCGCGGCAAGCCTCACTCTCGACGCAAGCGAACATGGCCCAATACAGGTAGCAGATCGAAGCGGGGCTCAGCTGCCGTTCACTGTCCGGGATCACGCTCTTCAGTTATTCACGCGCCGGCCCAGCGTAGTCGGCATCACTTCCGGCGACCACGAACGCATTCTTTCGCTCACCCTTCCCGATGTTGCTGAGTTCGAATGGAAGCCGCCCAGAGGCGCTGCCCTCGGTCTGCCTGCATCCGCCGTATCCACGCCGCAACCCTTCGACCTTTGGAAGTTGCTGGCGATTCTCGGTGCTGTTGTTTTGCTCGCTGAATGGATCCTCTTTGGATGCCCGCGAGTTCCAAAGCCTCGCAAGCCGCCTCAAAAACCCCATCTCTTCACAGCGCATGAACGTGAAAGAGAGCTCATCTCAAAATGACCTTCGTCGATCCTTGGGTTCTGCTGATCCTTCCGCTTCCGCTGCTTTGGGTCGCATACTCGTGGCGCCGTGGAAATAATTTTAGGCTTCTTCTCAAAGGGCTGAGTTTCGCCGCTATCCTATTCGCTTTGGCTGGGCCTGTTATTACGCTGCCGCAGACGAAGGCGGCCGCAATCGTTCTCGTCGATACATCGGAGAGTATCACGCGGGACGGTCTGGCCCATGCGTCCTCAATCGTCAACCAGATCGAGCGACACAAGCATGACAGCTGGGTGAAGGTGATTCCATTTGCGCGTGAAACGCGCCTCCTTCGACCGGAAGAAATGTCGCACGAGTTTCATTTCATCAATACGGTGAGTGACGCGGGCAATGGCACCGATTTCGAAACCGCCCTGACGGACAGCCTTTCGATGATCCCGCCCGGCCGTATCCCTCGGATCGTATTGATCAGCGATGGCAATGAAAATGAGGGGAGTACGCCACGGGTGGTGTCTGAGCTCCAGCGATTGCGTGTTCCCGTGGATTCAATCCCCTTACCCGGACGCCCTGCGACGGGGCTGCGGCTGCGATCGCTTTCTATGCCGCATGGGGCATATACCGGTGAACAGATTCCTATCGAGCTTTCAGTGGAATCCCCACGGATGGGTGAGGCCCTGATCGACATCTCTGCTGAAGGGAAACAACTTGCCAGTAATCCCATTAAGCTGCAGGAAGGAATCAATGAAATTCGCCTTCACGTTCGTATGAACGCGACTGGCGTGACTGCAATATCCGGCAGAATCTCCGCAAGCGCAGCAGGCGAGCTGCGTTTCCAGCAGGCCGTTCAGTTGAAACGCGCCCAATTGCTCTACCTTTCAGGGGATCCACCCGGAACAGAAGCGAACCTGCTTCAGGCTCTTACTCAGGCGGACTTCGATCTCAGCCGCGATGCATCGCTGATCGATAAGGATCTGACTGCTGTCGGGCTCGTCGTACTGAACAACTTCGATCTGAATTCCTTATCGGCGGCTAGGAAAAGCCGCCTTGAAGAATATGTCAAAAGTGGCGGGGGTCTATTGCTGATCGGAGGAGAGCGCCAGGTGTACAAAGATCCGAAACAGATGGATGACCTCGACCGGGCACTGCCGGCGAGTCTCGCGCCACCGAAAAGTTCTGAAGGTACGTGTGTCGGGCTTATTATCGACAAATCATCCTCTATGGAGGGTCGGAAAATCGAGCTTGCCCGGCTTTCCGCTATTGGCGTCGTCGATCATCTCCGACCAACGGACACCATCGGGGTGCTGATCTTTGATAACTCGTTCCAGTGGGCCGTCCCCATTCGGCGGGCAGAAGATAAATCTCTAATTAAGCGCCTGATCTCCGGTATCACGCCGGACGGGGGAACGCAGATTGCTCCCGCTCTGGGCGAGGCCTACCGCAAAGTGCTCTCTTCAAAAGCCACTTACAAGCACGTCGTGCTATTGACTGACGGGATCTCGGAAGAAGGCGACAGCATGGATCTGGCAAGGGAAGCGCTTGAGCATCAGGTCACGATTTCGACGGTCGGGTTAGGCCAGGACGTCAACCGTTCGTACTTGGAAAAAGTCGCGGCAACCTCCGGCGGACGGAGTTATTTCCTGAATGAGCCGCAGGGCCTCGAGCAAATTCTGTTGAAGGACGTGATGGATTACACAGGGTCGACAGCCGTAGAAAAACCACTGAAGGCGATTGTCGAGCGGAATGCAGAGATCCTTGACGGCGTGGGCATTGAGAGCGCGCCTTCATTGAAAGGTTACGCGCGATTTAAAGCGAAGCCCGCGGCGGAGACCATCTTAGGCATAGATCAGCCAAAGAAGGACCCCCTATACGTGCGATGGCAGTATGGTCTCGGTCGCGCCGGCGTCTTCACGTCTGATGCAAAGAGCCGCTGGGCTGAGAGTTGGGTCACCTGGCCCGGCTTCGATAAACTTTGGATAAATATCGTGCGAGATCTGCTCTCGCATACTGCCCCGAGCGAGGCTACGACTCAGTTCGACAGCGCAGATCGCGACATCTCGGTCCAGTATCGGCTGAGCAACGGCGTTGCTGAACCGCGTGAGATACCGGAGATCTTTGTACTCGGCCCCAAGGGTTTCGAGAGGCCTCTGCGGGTGAAGAAGGTTGCGCCTCGTGTTTACGAGGGGCGATTGCAAATCGGACGCCTAAGCGGACTGTTTCGGATTCGCCCTGTTACGGAATCCGCGGCTTTCCCGGAAACAGGTCTGTATCGCCAGGAGCAGGAATTACAGGATTACGGCTCCAATCAGGAACTGTTAATGCAAATCTCTCGGCTGACAGGCGGGCGTTTCAATCCCACTCCAGAGTCCGTCTTCGATACGGACGGGCGGTCCATTCCAGCATCGTGGCGGCTTTGGCCGGCGTTGCTCGGACTTGCCATTGCGCTCACCATCGCGGAGCTCGTCATTCGGAAATGGAGGGGGTTGATGCAGTGGCTTCTAAATGCATCACGGTCTCGAAGTGATACGTTTGGGGGAACAGATCGATTAACGTGAGCCGCTTGATCTGATAACTGGCGAGTAGTTTTCGTACATCGCGAGCAAGTGTCGCCGGATCACAGCTCACGAGTGTTAAGCGCTTTGGCCGGAGACGTAATAACTCGTCCGTCGCTTCCCGGCCCAGGCCCGCGCGCGGCGGATCCGCAACAACCAAGTCCGGTGCGTCGCTCAGTGTACGCAAAAACTCTTCCGCGGATGCATTCACCGGGTGAACATTCTTGCAATTGAATTGGAGATCACGAAAGGCAGGCGTACTTCGCTCGACCGCATCGACACGGTCAGAGCTCTCGCTCAAGGCAGCCGAGAACAGACCGACACCGGCGTGCAGGTCTACTGCGTGACTGCCCTCCGCTTGGCCCACGACTTCCTTGACCAAGGCGTCTATGAGGAATCGATTGACTTGAAAGAATGACCCGCGGCTGACTCGAAAGGTGTGCCCAGCGGACCTGTAATCGATGGCGCCCGAAGCGAGCGAAGGAAGAAAAGTTTTCGCCCACGTGAACAAGCGGGCAGCTACAGGCCGCATGGAATCCACAATGTTTAACTGCACGTCTGTTTCATTCGTAAAGACCTCGAGCGACTGCAAGAACTCAGGCCATTGCGGTTGCTTAACGGCCCATTGCAGTTTAGCGATCACCTCATTTAGAATCGGCGAAGAGATCTCGCAGTGTGTTATAGCGCATAAATCGTGTGAATCAGCTCTGCGAAACCCCGTTTGGCGATTGCTGAAATGAAGCTGGATACGATTCCGGTAATACCAGGGATCCGCAGAAACTATATAAATCTCATTTTCATAATCGATGCCTCCCAATCGCTGCAAGGTCTCACGCAGAATCAACCGCTTCTGTTCCAGCTCAAATCCGTAGTTGGTGTGCTGGTAATGACATCCACCACAGCTCGCGAAGTATTCGCAACGCGGTGTGATTCTCTCTGAAGCGGCTCCGATAATCTCTGGATTCACGCCTCGCAGCAGGCCGGTTTTCACTCGTTGGGGCGTGATTACAACCTGCTCGCCCGGCAAGACATAAGGCGCGAGAAGAACTTGGCCATCAACACGCGCCAATCCCTCGCCTCCATAGACGAGCTTTTCGATCTCGACGGTAACCGGTTCAGGCATCCCTTACGATAGAGATTCGTTGAATATTCGTTTTGACGCAAATGAAACTGCGAGTTCTATCTGGAGTTCAGCCGACAGGACAGCTCCATCTTGGTAATTATCTCGGAGCTTTGAAGAACTGGGCTGAGATTCAAAGCCTCTATGAGAGCATTTTTTGCATCGTCGATCTGCATGCCATCACGACGTATCAAGATCCGCAAGAGCTCTCGAGCAAGATTCGGGAAACCGCGGCCCTATTCATCGCAGCCGGTATCGATCCGCAGCAGTCCTCGATTATCGTTCAATCGAGCGTTTCTGGGCATGCCGAGCTTGCCTGGCTGCTCACCTGCGTGACTCCGCTAGGTTGGCTGAGCCGCATGACTCAGTTCAAAGCCAAAGCCGAGAAACAGGAAACCGTCGGTGATGGGCTCCTTCAATATCCGGTTCTCATGGCAGCCGACATTCTGCTATATCGCGCGAGTATTGTACCGGTCGGGGAAGACCAGTCGCAGCACCTCGAGCTGACGCGTGACATCGCACAGCGTTTCAATTCGCTGTATGGGGAGGTCTTTGTGATGCCCGCGACTCATCTCCCTACAGTTGGCGCGCGCATCATGGGCCTCGATGATCCGACTCAAAAGATGAGTAAGTCCGCAAGCGGCACAGGGCACGCGATCGCTCTGCTCGATGAGCCGAAAGTCATTCAGAAAAAAATTGCACGCGCAACGACGGACTCACAACCGGCAATCGATCCGGAGACGATCGGGCCTGGGATTGCGAACCTGTTGACTATCGCACAGGCCTGCGATCCGTCAGTCACGAAAGAGAATGTGTCCGGGATGCGCTATGGCGACTTCAAGAAGCGTGTCGCTGAGGCAGTGATCGCGCGGCTCGAACCCATCCAACAGCGCTATGGCGAAATTACTGCGGATGCTTCTTATATCGATTCCATCCTGAAGCAGGGAAGAGAACGAGTGCTACCAATCTCAGAAGACACGGTGCGCACCGTGAAGCACGCAATGGGGCTATATGCTTAATTCCGCAGTGGCTTGCCGTTTTTCAACATGTATTGGATGCGCTCTTGTGATTTCGGGATTCCGCAGAGGCTGATAAACGCCTCACGCTCCAGATCGAGCAAGTGCTGCTCCGTGACGGTTTGACCTGTCGGGGCACGGCCGCCGCTCAATACAAAGGCCGCCTTCTCGAGAATCAAGAAGTCGTGTTCCGTGATTCCGCCAGCTTCCTTCCGGGACTGCGCGGCTTCTCGCATGCGACGATACCCTGAGTCGCCAGAGACCACAACCTCCCTTTGCGGCTCGCCCGGTAGATAGCTGTTCCGAAGCTCCAGCGCAAATTGCCTGGCATCGCCGATCAACCGTTCCGGATTCATGGATATGCGATCGGCAGGCTGCAAAAAGCCCAGCTCTCGCGCTTCAGCGGCACTGCTCGAGACTTTGGCTTTCGCAATCAGATCCAGGCCCTTCATTGGATCGGCGAATCGGAGAGCCATTTCTTTGGTCCCTCCTGCGGCTGGAATCAAGCCCACATTCAGCTCCACCAGTCCGATGTTTAGTTCTGCAAACGCTTGGACACGATGGCTGTGCAGCACAATCTCGCAACCGCCGCCCAGCGCGAGGCCGAACGCTGCCGCCACGACAGGCTTCGGAGCATACTTGATGCCTAGCGTTGCTTGCTGGAAGTTGTGAATGTAGGCTTCGATTGTCCCGAAGTCCCCGGCCTGCGCAGCATTCAGAAGCATCTGCAGATTCGCGCCGGCGCTGAAGGCTTCCCCCTCGTTCGCGATGACCATGGCTTCGAAATCACGCTGGAGCACTTCGATGCCGCGGTTCACCATGAGCAAAGTGTCTTCGCCAATCGCGTTCATCTTGCTGTGAAACTCCAAGCAGAGCACGCCATCTCCCAGATCGATGAGAGACGCAGCGGAGTTCCTCTCTACTTCCCCGCGTGTGCGCTTGATATCGCTGAGGACTAAAACACCGGGACGGGTTTCAAGAGGCGCATACCTGGTCTCGACCAGATCGAAGTATTCGGATGATTGGTAAAACGAAGCAGCGCCTGACGACTGCGTCCGGCGGATATTCCCAGGAACCGGGTAGCCGTCGTGCTGCATCCGTTCAGCCACATATTCGAAGCCGACGGCGTCCCAAAGCTCAAACGGGCCGAGCTTGTGTCCGAAGCCCCACCGCATTGCGCGATCAATCTCAACAATGCGATCCGAAATTTGGGGCACCATTGAAGCGGAATACGCGAATACGCTCCCCAGCACACGCCACAGGAATGTGCCAGCGCGATCCGCGCCTTCGAGCAGTATGCGAACTTTGCGTCCCAGATCCGGGTTTTTCCGCACAGACTCAACACTTTCGAACGATAGCTTCTGAACGGGGTGGTATTCGAGCGTTTTCCAATCCAAGACGTGGATCTGCTTCTCCGGTCCCACGCGCTTGTAGAAGCCTTGACCCGTTTTCTCGCCGAGCCACTTGTTCTCGAGCATCTTCTGCAAATAGGGCGCCGGCCTGAACCAGTCACTCCATGCATCATCCACAGCGGTGTAGACATTGCGCGCGACCTGTGACCATACGTCCAAGCCGATGATGTCCATCAGGCGAAAGGAGGCGCTCTTCGGCATTCCAATGAGCGGGCCCGTCAACGCGTCCACTTCTTCGATACTGTAATCGCCCTCCATCATGGCTCGCTGCACCGCGGCACTGTAGAAGCTGCCGATCCGGTTACCTATGAAATCGGGCGTATCTTTACAAAGCACGATGCCTTTGCCCAATGTCCGCTCGCCGAACGCGGTCACGAATTGAACTACGTCCCCATCTGTGTCCGCTCCGGGAATCACTTCGAGTAAGTGGAGGTAACGCGGCGGATTGAAGAAGTGAGTGCCGAGGAAGTGGTGTTTGAAGGAGGAAGGGAAGTCGCGCGAGATCTCGAACAACGGGATGCCGCTCGTGTTTGTGGAAAGAATCGCATCAGAGTGGCGATGCTTGTCCACCCGAGACCAAAGCGCGCGCTTGATATCGAGGTTCTCGGTAACTGCTTCTATTACCCACTGGCATTCGTGAATGCGCGCAAGATCGTTGTCAAAGTTGCCCGGCTCAATCAAGGCGGTGTTTGCATCGATAAAGAATGCGCCGGGCCGTTGTTTCAGCGCGTTTTCGATTCCGCGCCTCGCGATCAGGTTGGGGTCGCCTCCTGTCGATGGAATGTCGAGCAACAAACTGGGAACGCCCGCGTTTGCAAAATGCGCCGCAATACGCGAGCCCATGGTTCCTGCGCCTAACACGGCGACTCGTTGAATGGATTGCACTCACGGAAAGTGTAGCGAACGGCCTAGTGAGGGTTTCGAGCCGCAGCCGGCTGGTAGTAAGGGCGCGTCTTGGTCAAGGCGCGGGAACAGAAGTAAGCGTTTGACCGTCCGGGGTATCGCCCGCCAGCCCCCACTGTTGGGCAACTAACATGCCGTTACTGCTATACAGGATGTACCAGTTACCTTCTGACGGCCTCCAGACGGCATAATCCGTCTTGCCATCGCCATCGAAGTCGCCTGAAAGCGGACTGTCGGTTGGAAAGCCCCATTGGGTAACGACCGGGGCCCCGGTACTGCTGAGTTGAACGTACCAAGTGGCTGTGGATGGCCGCCACACGGCATAATCGGTCTTGCCGTCGCCGTCAAAGTCTCCTGGCGCGGGGATATCGCCCGGTAATCCCCATTGCGTGGCAGTTATTGCGCCAGTGCTGCCTGAATAGACATACCAGATGCCTTCTGAGGGCCGCCAGACAACATAATCACTTTTAGCGTCACCGTCGAAGTTGCCTGTAAGTGGAATATCGCCAGGCAAACCGAACTGTGTAACTACCTCAGCTCCGGTGCCGCTGAGCTTTACGTACCAGTTGCCTTCGGAGGGTCTCCAAACGGCATAGTCAGTCTTGCCATCTCCGTCGTAATCGCCAGCGCGAATTGGAATGTCTCCCGGTAGACCCCAGGGCGTGATGACCGGCTGTCCGGTGCTGCTCAGAATTACGTACCAATTGCCTTCGGAGGGCCTCCAGACTGCGTAGTCGGTGATGCCGTCGCCATCGTAATCACCCGGGACCGGCACGTCGCCGGGGAGCCCCCATGGAGTAACCACTTCAGGCGCTGTGACCGGATAGACATACCAATTGCCTTCCGATGGCCGCCAGAGGGCGTAATTGGTTTTTCCTCCACCGGTGTAATCGTTGAGATACGCCTTGCGCCCACCTTGTGGATTGCCTATGTTAGCGGTTACCGAAATCGAAGATGGGGGAGCCGGCTGCGGATTGTTCAAGCTGGAACCAGTCAAAAAAAAGGACAACATGCCCGCACCGGGCTTAGCAGTTATCGTCTGCATCTGAGGACTTGGACCCGCGTTGTAGCCTCCGATGATCAAAGAGTTTCCCGGATTACCAAGAACATTTGCCCAACCAGTGTAAGTAATTGTAAATTGGATTGGCGCTTCTGAACCGGCGGGAAGTAAAAGCTGCAGATTCAATTGGCCGATCATTGTTTCGACCTCAGAGATATAGTTAGCCGGCGGATTTATTGAATAAGTGACGGTAGAAGTGGTGGCAGTTTGACTTACGCTTGGTTGTATTGCGAAGCCTTGCTGTCGTAGACCAGGGAAAACTACAGGGTTGGCGAACACCACCGAGTTTTGCGCAGAAAGGGGCGCAGCGCCCAGGCATAGAAGAACGGGAACCAGACTACTAACCCCGAACTGAGCCCGCGACATCTTGTTGCGCACGTGTTGGCACTCCTGGGTTGAGGGGTTGAGCTGAAAACTCGCCGGTCGAAAAAGCGAAAGACCGATTGTCATTATGGCAGATTCGGGCAAGTCCGGCGATACGGCTGTCCGGGAAAGTACTGCTTCCATTCGGCTCCAGAAAAGTTGCGGTTCAAAACAGAGCACACCTGTGTCGCCAAATCGCTTTGATTCCAGGCATCGCGCCGCACAACCATGGTGACGTCTTCGCTACCTTTGTTCTCGGATGCTGCCGAAATGACTGAGTTGCCGTCTCGCGAGAACTCCACGGCTCGAACCGGCCCTACCATCTCTATACGCGCGACCGGGCTGCCATTAAGAGCCGCAAACACGTGTACAGCACTATCTTCTGTGCCGGCGGCGATGTAGCGCCCGTCGGGACTGTAGGCGACAGCGAGCACTCCGCCCGCGTATTGCCAGGCAATTCTTCCCTTTTTCGCTTCGATTATCCTGGCGGAGTTGTCGCTCATTCTTGCGAGCAGATAGCGCGCGTCCGGACTGAAAGCCAGGCTCATTGCTGCGCCTTGCTGGCGAAGAGTGGTGACTAATCTGCCGGTGGATGTTTCGAACACTCGGAGCAAACCGTCGGTGCGGGAAGTCGCCACGTATCGCCCATCCGGACTGAATGCGGTTCCTAATATCTCGTCTAACGTGTTGGCTCTTTTCTCATGACAAAGCTTGACAACCGACTTGCCTGTGGGAAAAGGAATAATCTCCAGTGTGTCAGCACCGCCTACGGTCGCCAAACTGCGTCCATCGGGACTAAAGGTGAGTGCACGGGCCGTGCTGGGCCCTTTAAGCTGCATGACTAGCCTTCCGCCTTGAACTTCAGCAACCTGCACGACGCTTGGAATGCTGTCCTCGGCGGCCGCGACATATCTGCCATCACGGCTAAAACCGATGGCGTAGATGGCGCCTTTGAATGCCATTTGCGCTACTGTCTTGCCGCTTGTCACGTCGGAAATTAAAACGGCGTTGTTCCACGTACCGGTCGCCAGATACTCGCCATGCGGGCTGAGCGCCACCGTGAGAATTTTCCCCTGATGCTCGAGCCGCACAGGACTGCCGAGCGGATTTATGACACGAGAAATGCGCGCCGTCGCATCGAAGCCGCCGGTGGCGATATAGCGGCTATCTCGACTGAACGCGACTGTGCTCAACCCGCCCTCAGTGGCAGGGTGTTCCAAATGCGCAAGCAGCCTCCCGGTGGATGGATCGAAAACGGCCGCTGTGCTATCAACGCTCGCGCTCGCCGCATATTGCCCATCGGGGCTCCATGCTACGGCGCCCACGGCCCCCTGATGCTCGAACCGGACGATCTCTCTACCGGTGAGCACTTCGAACACTCGCGCTGTATTGTCATCGCTTCCGGTCAAGAGATAGCGGCTATCCGGGCTGAAGGTGACTGCCTCGACGTTGTTGGGAAGGTCCAGGCGAGTAACAGCATTCCCGCTGAACGCTTCAAAAATGCGCGCGGTCTTGTCCCAAGCGCCGGCCGCGACATAACGTCCGTCCGGGCTAAACGCTACCGCATGCACCGCACCATTAAGCTGCAGAACATGTGTCAGGTTCCCCGTCACAGCTTCGAAAACTTTGGCGAGATGGTCGAACCCGGCAGACACGACGTAGCGGCTTGAGGGGTCCCAGGCGACGGCGACTACGATATCGTTGTGCGCGACTTGCGCGAGCTGCTTCCACGTGCCGACTTCAAAGACACGCGCCGACTTATCCCAGCTAGCGGTCGCGAGGTATTTTCCGTCGGGACTGAAGGCCACTGCGTTTACACGCCCGTTGTGCTTCAGCTCTACAGGATGGGTGGGATCCGCATCGCTCATCACGCTAGCGATGCCATTCCAGCTTCCGGTCGCGAGATAGTGTCCGTCCGGGCTGAAGTCAACCGAGGCGACCAATTCCCTCTGTTGATAGCCGATTATGGGATTCCCGTTTGGTACCGAAAAGATCCGGGCCGTACGATCGAGGCTTCCTGTTGCGAGCACATTGCCCTCGGGGTTGAAAGCGACTGCATCGACGGCGTCACCATGCCGCAGTACCGCCAAGGCCTTTCGCATCAAAGGCAAGGTTTTATGAATTGCGGCACTGTTTTCCTGCACTGGGGCCAAGTGGAAAGATTCAACGCTGAGCAAGGCGCTTGCCTCGGGTGAAGTTGCCCGCGCTATCTCCGCCTGGGCGGCCAACTGCCGGGCCGTAGCAATAGCGGCTTCCCGTCGCGCGGTGTTCCTTTGAAGCAAAGCGACGACTGCCAGCCCCGCAGTCACGGCCAGCGCTGTAGTGGACCAGCCGACCTTGAGCCGCTGACGGCGAGTCTCTGCCTGCCGGCTCGCGAGAATATACTGCGACTGCACGGGCGTGGGTCTGGGCTCCTTGGTGCCGCCCTGGGCCTGCCATTGCTCGGCGTCCTGGAGATCGTCACCACGCAAGAGCAGGCTTTGGCTGTACCCTTTACGCTCCCACTCCTTAGCGCGCACAAGAAGCCGAGTATGTGCTCTCTTCCAATCGAGGTCGCTATCGAGGGCCTCGAGTAGGGATGCAAAGGCTGTCTCGAAGTCATCGGAATCCCGAAGAAAAACGAAATTGAGTTTTGCGATTGCCTCCGGAACGGCAGTGTCCTGTATCGCGCGATGCAGGATTGGGATGAGGCGCTTATGGCTTTCGACTGCATGGACAATTTCCTTTTGACAGGTGACCGAATTCACCGATTCAGGAGTAATTACGAACGCGAAATTATGCGCGCCATCGATGCCCGTATAGATTTCGTCAAGCCACTCGGCGGTGAGTGGGATGTCCTCCCAATCGACCCACGCCTCTCGCTCGCGCGCGGCGAGTGCGTCATGAAGCTTACGCACAAACCCCGCGTCTACGCGCGAATACGAGATGAAGACGTCGGCCATGGGACGCAGTAGCGCATAATCTATCACAAAAATGGGAACTCGACCGGCATTCGGTGCTGAGCGGTCGGAGGGCACACTTCGGCATTTCAACGTTCACTTCCCCACTCAAGGCGATCATGAGAAATATGCGAATTACAATTTGGATTGCCCTCCTTCTTTCAGTCTCTCCGGCCTTTCCGAAACCCAAGAACAAACAACACGCGAAGAACGTCATCGTCCTGCTGCAAGACGCGGGTGGTATCGCGACTTTGAATGGCGCCAGCATTTACGGGTACAATGCCCCTCTCAAGCTGTTTGTTCAGAGCTGGCCTGAAATTGGCCTCAGCAACACATCGCCTGCTTCGCAATGGGTGACAGACTCGGCGGCAGGAATGACGGCGATCGTGACGGGCCAAAAGACTAAGAATGGGGTCCTTAGCGAAAGCGCGGATGCAATTCGCGGTGAGAAGGACGGTAAGCCGTTGAAGACGATCTTGGAATATGCGGAAGAGCGAGGATTGTCCACCGGCGTGGTGACGAATGTCGAGGTGGCCGATGCGACTCCTGCCGCCTGCTACGCGCATGTGAACGACAGAAGCAAGTGGGGTGAGATTTTTCTCCAGATATTTTCTCCGCGTTACGGCAATGGCGTCGATATCGCGTTTGGAGCTGGCCGGCAGGCGATCTACGATGCCGTGAGAAAGTCGGGCAAAGATCTGGACGCGATTGCAGAGCAGCATCAAAGGCGGGTTTATGCCTCTCTTAACGATGTGCCCGCAGACGCTACACGAGCTCTGGTAGTCACGGAGGGCGAAATGGAAGTACCGGCTGCAGCTCGAACAGCCATTAAGGCGCTTTCGAAGAACAAAAAGGGATATTTTCTGATGATTGAATGGGACGCGCACACTGACGACCCGGAGAAGGGCCTTTCGCATGTGGTCGCTTTCGACAAGCTGATTCTCGAGCTCTCCGCAACAGTGAGTTCAGATGACACACTGCTTCTGTATACCGCCGACCATTCGTTCGACTTCCGTATTCACGGCGGTGGCCCCGATCAGCCACTCTTGACGGGTCTGGAAGATTGGAAGCAGCAACATACTGGGCGGAGGAAGGAGACGATCCGACTTCCTTACGTTCGTGTTGACGACACGCACACCGGGGAGGAAGTGCTTGCGACCGGGAAGGGACCGGGCGCGGAACTAATTCACGGCTACTTCCCGAACACCTATCTCTTCCACGTGATGCTTGATGCTTACGGTTGGAAGGAAGACGGTCAGGGCCAATGACTGTGTTGGACGCGAAATGCACCATCTGCCCGCGCGCCAAGCGCTGAAACAGACGGTTTTCCGCCACTCTGCAGGCGACTACTTCTCGCAAACGCGTTTCCAAATCGGTGATCGTATTTTTTGACCACAGGTCTGGGCGAATCGCGTCCGAGCCAGTGGAGGTCCCGACAGATAGCGATCTCGGGCGACCTGTCGCCCCGATTACGGCACTGCGAGGTAGGCCACACTAGGCGTTTCGGGCCGTGAACCTTTTGGATACAACCGATAGCAATTCTGTTATTTGCGCGCGAGCATAAAATCAGTTAAAAGTAACTCAATAAAGGCATTCCCAATAGATCGGCAACTGGGAAACACCCATGTCTCGAACGGCAGTTTACTTGCAGCAAAGGGTATAGGGGGTGCCTCCATGCGAACCTTTCATTCAGCCTGCCTTCTCGCTCCTTTGTGCCTGAGCGCGACGTTGGCGTCAGGTCAGACATCGGATGGATCGCGTAGCTCTCGGGCTTATGTTCCGAGCCATCCTGTCCCGATTCATACCTTGCCCCCGCCGCGGTCTGACGCTCATGCACACCCGCCAGACAATCGCCGTGGCACCTCGCCATGCCGGTATGGGCGCAATGCCACGGTTTATACGGGTTGTCTAGGGTCACAGACCCAGACGGGGTCGGCGCAATCGCCCGGTTCTCGGTCGGGCGGCACTCAGCCGCCGATATCGACCGGAGGCGGCCACGTTCGCACATGGCCCGTCGGATATGGCGTAGGTCTATTCGATGGAGTTCCGATTTGGTCCCTCCCAGAACCGGCCGCCCGCCAGGTCAACGAACAACTCAACCGCAATGGTCCTCAATTCCCTCAATCGCTTCGAATGAGCGACTTTCAGGTTACTGGGCTCGCCAGGGGCGGCTGGCCCGTAGTCGTCGACTATGAGGCCGAACAGAGTACCTACGTTTTGCTGACGGCCGTGACGCAAAACGCGCCTCCTGCCCAAGCGATACTCGCTGTGCCGCAAACCGGACGGCGTTTACAACTCCTGCGTCTGCCAACCGAATTCGGAACGACACTGAAGAGCCACATTTTCGATTGACGCCACGGCGAGTGCTACCGATTCAGAGCCGCGTTACCTCCGCATTTATGGTATTGGCTGCGGACCTAAAGCGGTCGGCTCGGTTGCCATTGACGAGTTACGTTTTGGTCCGGGAGCGGTAACGGCTTCTGACCCTCAAACGCATTTCGGCTTTCATACTCACACGATGTTCGACAAAATGAAAGCCGAATTCATGCAGGTCGCCATGGTCGATCGTTCGATCGAGGGCCAACTCTTCGACAACAAGAAAATCGATCGGCGAGTGGCCGAAGGCGAGAGTATCAATGATCAATGGAGTTCCAAGAAGGCGAAGCCAGGACCGATTCAATTCCGGGTGCGAGGATGGATGACAGTGCGCGGCGACAATCAGGGCGGGGACTGGGTATCAGCGTTCTCGCCGGACCTCGTCTTTAAGCAATAGTCTTGATTTAGGACCTGTGCTATCGCATGTACTCGATCACGAGCCGCCGCTGGTTCTTTCCGGTCGTATTGGCCCTAGCGCTCCTGGCTGAGGCACTGGCGCTCCGCGCTACGTGGCGAGTGGACACGCAAAGCGACTCAAAGCTTCGCAAATTACAGGTTCGCTCCGGCTATGAATTGCTGCTCGAGGAGCGGGGAAGCAAGAGCGCCCAGCCGATTCTTTCGTACAACGCCACGCCGCGACACAATCACAGGCTTACTCTCGATGTCCGGAGTGCGCGGCTGTCGGAAGAGAGTCTGCGTCTGCTTGCCGTGCTCAATCCACCGAAGACCTCGGGGCGCGTCATCTACGCTCCAGATCCATCGGAAACGAAAAGCAGGGGGGCTTCTTGCCTTACCGCCTTCAGGGTAGAGTTCCCGGCTGACACCAAAATGAAGCAGCGGTCGGTTGAGATTGCTCCTCCGACACGCGACGACGTCCTCGATTCCTCTTCCACTCGCCTGGTTCATGTCGCCAGTAGTTCGTCGCTGGCCGTCCGGCTCAGCGCCAATTCATCGGATGGCGCGGATGGCCGCGGATGTCGTAATCTTCTTTCAATTGGGAGCTGGCAGCGGGTAATTGGGAAGGATCTCGAGCTCGCTTTTATTGCTGATCCGTACTCGCTCATCGACCTCACTTTGTCATCGCCGTTTTTCGAATCGGGCAGAAGCGAGATCGAATCGCTCGAAATCGAACGCTTGCTGCCTGAGCGGCTCTTCACGCGGCCCTTTGGGCTGGCCCGGGTAATACAATCCCGCACCTATGCCGGCGCTCCACCTCTAACGGTGACCGACCTCCGGTTGGGCGGCGATTTCTTCGATCTCGAACTCGCGGGAAAGGCGGGCATCCCGGTTCCAGAGCTTCTCGGCTGGACAAAATGGGCCATTCTCGCGGTGCTCGATTTGCCTTTACTGGCCTGCGCTGTCGGAGTCTTTCTCTTGAAGAAGACAATCTTCATCAGTTACTCCTGGGCAGATCGAGACCGGGTGATGCCAATTTATGAGCGCCTGAAGCAAGCGGGTCTTCATGTGTGGATTGATCGCGAGCAGCTTCGGGGCGGCGTCGATTGGGAGGAACGCATTCGCCACGAAATGCTGAAGTGCCGCCGCATTGTCGTTTTCCTTTCCCATTCGCTGAACGATGGCGGCTTTTTTCTAGCCGAGTTAGGTCTAGCTCGCGCAATCGTAAATAACCGATTCAAGCGTAAAGCGTTCGTGATTCCCGTGAGGCTCGAGCAGTGTTCGATTCCACCTATCCTCTCTCAGTGGAATGCCATCGATCTGTTTGAACTGGACGGAGAACGCCGGCTATTTGAAGATCTCGGTGTTAGCGCGGCGCGCGGTGCATCGGCGGTCATGGCAACAGCGAGGAACGAGTCTGCGGTATGAGATCACCAATGGGCGTGAGCTTCGGGTTGAGAAAGGAAGGCTAAGATATCTGTGACTTTTTCGAAGCAACAAAGAAGGGAGCTCATGAAAGCGCTTTTGTTAGCGATTGTTCTGGGCGGCGTGACTTTATATGCCCAGGTAGATCCTTTGGAGGGACTTTGGCAAGGCTACGACGGAGAGTGGGGCCATGTTTCGAGGCAACTGATCGCGCTAGCCGAAGCTATCCCGGCTGAAAAGTTCGCCTGGCGTCCCGCACCAGGTGTGCGATCCACAAGCGAGGTATTTATGCACATTGCACTCGCAAACTTTTACCTGTTGAGTGTCACGGGTCCCAGAATGCCTGCCGAACTCACGTCCAACAAGATGGAGAGCACCGTAACCGAAAAAGCCGCGGTTATTGAGTGGCTGAAACGTTCGCTGGATGCCGTCAAAAACGCTCACGCACGCGTTACGCCGGTAGAATTGAAGCGTAAGGTCAAGATAGCGAACCGAGACGCCACAGTGGATGGCATGTATCTTCGAATCATTGTTCACGCCAATGAGCACATGGGTCAGTTAGTGGCTTATGCGCGTGTCAACGGCATCGTGCCGCCCTGGTCGGAAGCCAAGCCCAAATAAATTCGCGAGCTGCTATGCTACTCGGCCATGAAGATGAAGTCGAGCTTCGCTTGCACTCTCCTCGTAAGCGCCCTTTTGATGTCGGGCTGTCGGCTATCAGCTCAGCAGGCCGATAAGGGACTTGCATCACAACTCGCGCGATCGTCACCGGAATGGCTCAAGACAGGCGTGATCTACCAAATCTTTCCTCGCTCTTTCTCAGCAGAGGGAAATCTGGACGGTGTGACGAAGCGGCTAGATGAGCTCCATCAACTCGGAGTCAACATCCTGTGGCTGATGCCCATTCATCCTCATGGGGAGCTGAAGAAGAAAGGTACGCTCGGCAGTTCGTACGCGGTTCGCGATTATTACGCGATTGATCCGACGCTGGGCACCAAGGAGGACCTGAAGCGGCTGGTACGGCAGGCTCATCAGCGGCAGATGAAGGTGATCATCGACATGGTCGCGAACCATACGGTGTGGGACAGCGTGTTGATGGCGCACCCGGAGTTCTACAAGAAAGACAAGCAGGGCAACGTTACTTACCCATACGACTGGACGGATGTTGCCGCGCTCGACTATTCCAACCCGAAGCTGCGCCGTTATATGACCGAGATGCTCGTGTATTGGATCAAGGAATTCGATCTCGATGGCTATCGCTGCGATGCGGCCGCGGAAATACCAACTGATTTTTGGGAGCAAGCACGTGTTGCGCTGGGCCGGGTGAAGCCGGAGATTATGATGCTGGCGGAAGCCTCTAAACCCGAGTTGCTGCGGAGCGCCTTCGATCTCGATTATGCATGGCCGATGTTGCATTGCTTGGACGACGTAATTATGAAAGGCGAACCTGCCAGCGCAGTTCACACGACGGTCGAGCAACAACGTGCACTCTATCCGAAAGGCGCATTGCACATGCGCGTAAGTGACGATCACGATGAACTGCGAGCGGTGACACGGTATGGGTATCCTGGTGCGATCGCTGCCTCAGCGGTCGTGATGACTCTCGATGGCGTGCCGCTAATTTATAACGGCATGGAGGTGGGAGACTCGACGCAATCGCGAGCGCCCGCGTTATTCGAGCCGCAGAGGATTTTCTGGCAAGCAGCGGAGTGGCATCCCGAATATCCGAAGTTCTACGCCGCAATGGCAGGGCTCCGGAGGCAGCATGCGGCCCTGCAACAGGGATCGCTGGCGTGGGTCCACAACTCTGACGAGCAGCATGTGTTGACCTACATTCGCGGCGCTGGACCGGAAGAGTATCTGGTTGCGGTTAACCTTTCCAATACGCCGTTCCGTGGGACGGTTGAAGCTGGGGAGGGGAACTGGAAGGAGCTTCCGCTGCCGGTGAGTGAGGCTGGGCAGAGTGGTCTACCTGCTGTCGCGCTGGATGCCTTTCAGTTTCGGGTATTTGAGAAGCAGGCACCGTAGAAACGTCTGTGCCTCCTCTCGAACGTGACCACGACTCAAGAATAACGTTGCCCAGCCTCGACCATTCACTCTGCTACGCTGAGAGTTTTACCGGCTGCAAACTTGTTGGGCATCGGCCGCGAGCGCACAGTGCGGTGGGTGCGCATTATGCGCGGTCAGGTCTGAGTGATGCCGGCTCGGCTGAGTGAAACCTACGTCCTGAGAACATATCCTTTTCGTGAGTCGGACCTGATTGTCAGCTTCTTCACACGCGATCAAGGCAAACTGCGTGGAGTGGCAAGGCGGGCAAGAAAACCTAAGAACAGCTTCGGATCCGGATTGGAACGGCTGTCGCTCGTGAATTTGTCGTACTCGCAAAAGGAAACTCGCGAACTCGTGAATTTGAACTCGTGCGATTTGCTGCAATCGCAATTCGATCTTCTATGCGATTTCGATGCTGGAGTCGCGCTCGACTATCTGGCTGAAGTGTGCGAGCATATGCTGCCGCCGAATGAGCCAAATGAGCGCTTTTTTCGACTGCTCACGACGGTTCTTGGCTACATGCATGAGCGGACTCCGGGCGCGGCGTGGACGGCGATTACTTATTTCTCACTGTGGGCCACGCGGCTTTCCGGATTTCTTCCCGACCTTATGAAACACCCCGACCGCGGACTATCCGCTTCGTCGCGCGACTTGGCGGGCGCGATGCTCCGAAGCCACATTACCGAGCTTCCTTCGCGGGCGTGGGACAAGGACACGGCTCTCGATTTACGGCGCTTTCTGATCCGGCAGATGGAGGAGCACGCAGAACGCCGGTTTCACACACCGGCTCTACTGGAAGGGCTCTGATGACCTTTCAAGACACCATCTTTCAGCTGAAGCGCTATTGGGCCGATCGGGGCGCTGTGATTCAGGAGCCGTACGATCTCGAAGTCGGGGCAGGGACCATGGCGCCGGAAACATTTCTGCGCGTGCTTGGGCCGAAGCCTTATAAGGTGGCATATGTGCAGCCCAGCCGTCGGCCTGCGGATGGCCGCTATGGCGAAAACCCGAATCGCCTCTATAAGCATCAGCAGCTTCAAGTAATACTTAAACCCACGCCGGACAATGTGATTGAGCAGTATCTCGGGAGTCTGGAGGCAATTGGCGTCGATCTTCGGAAGCACGACATCAAATTTGAAGAAGATAATTGGGAATCGCCGACGCTTGGAGCCTGGGGTATCGGCTGGCAGGTGATGCTCGATGGGCTGGAGATTACGCAGTTTACGTATTTTCAGCAGTGTGGCGGTATTGATCTCGAAATTGTTCCCGCTGAGATTACATACGGGCTCGAGCGTATTGTCGCGTTCCTGCAGAATGTAGAGAGCGTGTATGACATTGAATGGGCGCCGGGCGTCAAGTATGGTGATGTGCGGCTGGAAGAGGAGGAACAATTCTCCGCTTATAACTTCAAGTGGGCCGACGTGGAACGCCTGAGGAAGGATTTTTTACTGCATCAACAGGAGTGTGCAAGTTTGCTGTGGGTCGGGCACGATGTCGGCAACGAGATTCAGACCCCAATCTTGCCAGCTTACGATCAAGTCTTGAAGTGTTCGCACATTTTCAACCTGCTTGATGCAAGGGGGGCACTCAGCGTAACGGAGCGGGTGGGCATGATGACCCAGGTTCGCGAACTGGCCGTTGCGGTTGCCAAGAGATGGCAGCGAACTCATGAGAAGGCCCCGGCGTAATGCCCTATTTCCTTCTTGAAGTTGGAACGGAAGAGATTCCGGACTGGATGGTCGAGCCGGCGCTCGAGGACTTGCGAACCAGGTTTCAGGCGGCATTTGGCGAGTTCGGCGGCTCGGCGTTGGCACTTGAAGCGACGCCGCGGCGGCTGGTGTTGCTCGCGAAGGACTTGTTAGAGCAAGCGCCGGATGTGCAAGAAGTTATCTCTGGGCCGTACGTCTCAGCCGGAGAAAAGGCGGCTCAAGGCTTTGCTCGAAAGCAGGGCACGACGATAGCGGACCTCGGCAAAATGCACGACGCAAAAGGCGAGCGCTTCGTCTTTCATCAGCTCACGAAAGGCCAATCGTTGGGCAGCTCGCTGAGCCAAAAGCTACCGGAGATCATCGCCAGCGTTCATTTTCCAAGGACCATGTACTGGACCGGTAAAGACGGAATGCGTTTCATACGGCCGATTCGATGGATACTTGCGGTCATTGAGGATCAGATCGTGCCATTTGAAGTGGCGGGTGTGCAATCAAGTAATACGACGCGGGGTCATCGGCTTCTCGGCTCGAAAGGACCCTTGCCGGTGACGGTAGCCACGTACCTGGACATTTTGAAGCGCAACTTCGTTATTGTGCGTGCGGAAGAGCGCAAGCAGCGCATTGAAGCGGGTCTTGGACCGGATGTGCAGACGGATGAAGAGCTCTTACGAACGCTCGTCTACTTGACTGAGTTTCCGACTGCGATTCGCGGCAGCTTCGATCCAGCCTGTCTCGAACTGCCGAGCGAAATTCTTTCAACTGTCATGCGCCATCATCAGCGCTATTTCTCGGTTCTAAATCAGGATGGGTCGCTTGCGCCTCAGTTCGTCGCGGTCACCAATACGGATAGCGATCCGGATGGGCTCATACGGCAGGGCAATGAGCGGGTGCTGCGGGCGCGCTTCAACGACGCGCGGTTCTTTTGGCAAGTCGATCAACAGAAAAAGCTGTCGGATCGCGTCGACGACTTGGCCAAGATTACTTTTCAAGCGAAGCTCGGCAGCTATAAAGATAAAACGGATCGAATCGAAAATTTGGCGGTAAAATTAGCGTCTCAAATCGGAGCTGACCAAGCTACTGTGCTCCGCGCCGCGATGCTCTCTAAATGCGATCTCACGACCGAGATGGTCAGAGAGTTCCCAGAACTGCAGGGGGTCGTAGGCGGCCTGTATGCGCGAGCACAGGGGGAAAGTGAAGCCGTCGCAACCGCTATTTACGATCATTACAAGCCGCTGAGCATGGAAGACTCGATTCCACGCACGCCGGAAGGTCAGGTAGTCGCGCTCGCGGATAAGCTTGACACCTTAATCCAATGCTTTAACATCGGGCTGGTCCCAACCGGGTCGAAGGATCCGCTCGCGTTGCGGAGAGCCGCGAACGGCGTGGTGAAGATCGTTTTAGAAGCTCGGCTGAATTTGCAGCTTATGGACTTAACGCAGGGCTCAGAAAAACTACCCTGGTTCCTCACCGATCGTTTGACTTACTATCTCCGGGAGATCGTAGACTATCCGTATGACGAAGTGAATGCCGTTATTGCGGCATCCCTTAACAGCTTTGCCGACGTATCTAACCGACTGCATGCCATACATGAGGTCCGCGCTACAGAAGATTTTGAGCCCCTCGCTGCGAGCTTTAAAAGAATAAAGAACATTCTCAAGCAGGCGGGCGTTGAGTATGCGATGCGGTTTGACCCTACAATCCTCAGTACCGGCCCCGAAAAAGACCTTTATGAGAAATCTGAGCACGTCCGTAGCACGGTCCAACAGAGCTCTTGCTATCACGACAAGCTAATCGCTATTGCTTCACTTCGGCCGCAGGTTGACCTCTTTTTTGACAAAGTTTTAGTGAATGATCCGAACTCGGTGATCCGGCAGAACCGTCTTGCTTTGTTGCATAACTTGCTGACGGAGTTCTCAACCATCGCCGATTTTTCGGAAATCGTTACTCAAGGCGTAAGCGCCTAAACCAGCAGGAGACAACATTGAGATGAAAAAATACGTTTACTCGTTCCGCGGCGGCAAAGCCGATGGCGATGGCAGCATGCGCGAAGTCCTAGGCGGCAAAGGCGCGGGTTTGGCTGAAATGAGCAAGGCCGGCGTACCCGTTCCTCCAGGGTTTACGATCTCGACCGAAGTCTGCAATCTCTTCTTTGAGCACGGTAGTCACGTTCCGAAAGACGTAGACGATCAGATCGAAACGGCGCTCGCGAAGCTCGAACAGGAGATGGGCAAAAAGCTTGGCGAAGGCGATGATCCGCTCCTGGTAAGCGTGCGCTCCGGGGCGAAGTTCTCGATGCCGGGGATGATGAATACGATTTTGAACTTGGGTTTGAATGACAAGGCTACGGAAGCCCTCGCGCGGAAGACCGGCAACCCGCGATTCGCTTACGATTGCTATCGCCGCTTTATTCAAATGTTTGGCGAAGTCGCGCTACACATCGACATGGCCAAATTTGACCATATTTTCGATACCCGTAAGGAGAAGGCGAAAGCGAAACTCGATACAGATCTCACGGCGGACGACTTGAAGTTCATCATCGGCGAATACAAGAAGCTGGTGAAGAAAGAAACCGGCAAGGATTTTCCGCAAAATCCACGCGAGCAGCTCACGCTTGCGCGCGATGCCGTATTCAACTCCTGGAACACGCCGAAGGCGATTTACTACCGGCGCATGGAGAAGATTCCAGATTCCATCGGGACGGCTGCGAATGTGCAAGCCATGGTGTTCGGAAATATGGGTGAGCACTCTGGCACCGGAGTTGGCTTTACGCGGAACCCGTCCACGGGTGAGAAAGTCTTTTATGGAGAATTCCTTGTGAATGCGCAAGGGGAGGACGTTGTTGCAGGTATTCGCACACCCCAGCCCATTGCCGAGCTCGAGCAAGTCATGCCGAAGGCTTACAACCAGCTTCGGGAGATCACCGCAAATCTCGAGAAGCATTATCGCGATGTGCAGGATTTCGAGTTCACCATCGAAGACGGCAATCTCTACATGCTGCAGACGCGCAATGGCAAGCGAACGGGGCCGGCGGCGGTGCGAGTGGCCGTCGATATGGTCGAAGAAAAACTCATTTCGAAGAAGGAAGCAGTGCAGCGTGTCGCGCCAGCGCAGCTCGACCAGCTACTGCACCCGGTGCTCGATCCGGCGATGCGCAAATCGCTTCAGAAGATCGCGATGGGCCTTCCAGCTTCGCCTGGCGCCGCCGTCGGACGCGCGGCTTTTACATCCGAGGATGCAGTCGAGATGGCGGCCGGTGGTCCCGTTCTCTTAATCAGAAAGGAAACAACTCCGGACGATATCCACGGCATGGACGTTTCGAAAGGTATTCTCACCGCGGTCGGCGGGCTCACGAGCCACGCGGCTGTTGTCGCCCGGGGAATGGGCCGTCCTTGTGTAGTCGGCGCATCATCTGTCGCGGTGGACGAAGAGAAGAAGGAAGCCACCATCCTATTTGAAGGCAAGAAGACGACAATCAAGCAGGGCGACTGGATTTCGCTCGATGGCACGTTGGGCGAAGTCTACCTTGGACAGTGTAAGACCAACGATCCTGACCCGAAATCGCATTACTTCGCGACGTTCATGGAATGGGCTGACGAGTTTCGCGGCAACTTTGGAGTGCGCGCCAACGCGGACATTCCGCGCGACGCGAAGCAAGCCCGGGTTTACGGAGCGGAAGGCATCGGCCTCTGCCGTACCGAGCACATGTTCTTTGCGGAAGACCGCATCGAGCACATGCAAGCCATGATCCTCGCGCGGGACGAGAAGACGCGCAGGAAAGCACTCCAGAAGCTTTTGCCGATGCAGCGGAAGGATTTCGCGGGCTTGTTCGAAGCGATGAACGGCTTCCCGGTAGTGATTCGCACACTCGATCCGCCGCTCCATGAGTTCCTTCCAAAACGCGAAAATCTGATGGTGGATATCGCCAAACTGCCCAACGCCTCAGCTAAAGAAAAGAAGGAAATGGCGGCAACCTATCGCATGACGGTTGGCGATCTCAAGAAAGCCCTACCGGAGCTGCTGCGGCGCGTTGAAGAACTGCACGAATTCAACCCGATGCTGGGCCATCGCGGTTGCCGCCTGGGCATCACGTATCCTGAGATCACCGAAATGCAGGCGCGCGCGATTTTTGAGGCCGCCGTTCTGGTGGAGAGAAAAGGCGTCACGGTGATTCCCGAAGTCATGATTCCGCTGGTCGGCAGCGTGAAGGAACTCGAAAATCAGAAGGCCATTGTTGTCAGAGTGGCGGACGAGGTTCTCGGTGCTGCCGGGCTAAAAGCCCTGAAGTATTACGTCGGTACGATGATCGAGATTCCGCGCGCCGCGATGACAGCTGACGAGATCGCCAAGGAAGCGCAGTTTTTCAGCTTTGGGACGAACGATCTCACGCAAACAACCATGGGTCTCTCTCGCGACGATTACACGAAGTTCTCCAAGCAATATGAGGATCTCAAAATCTTCAAGGCAGATCCATTTGCGGTACTGGATCAGGAGGGCGTAGGGAAAGTTATCGAACACGCGGTGAAACTCGGCAAGAAGGCGCGGCCGGACCTCGAAGTTGGCATCTGCGGAGAGCACGGCGGCGAACCAAGTTCGGTCGAGTTCTGCTATCGGATCGGAATGGATTACGTCTCGTGCTCGCCGTATCGGGTCCCGATTGCCCGGCTCGCGGCGGCACAGGCAGCGATTGCCGACGGCAAGGCCGAAGTTCAGAGGACGGCCTAAAGAGTGCCGCGAATCGGCGCTCACATTACCTTCGTTATCTCAAGGACCCGCTAAATACCAAGGGTAATCCTCGGAAGACCAAAACCTTTCTTATGCGCCGCGCCGATCAGGCAGAGGCGATTAGCTCAACGACTCTGGTGACTTTCACGGGATCGTCAATAACGGTGAAACCAAACAATTGCCGATCTGAAATGTAACCGATCGCGTCATTTATTTCCTCCTTAGTTATATCGACCTCTCGTGGAGGTCCAAAGAAACAGAACAAGTCCCAAATCTCGCCCTTTGGGGTCCGGTTGCTTCCGAATACAGACGTTGCAAGTTCGTCGAGGTGCCATTTGAACATAATTGTTGCGAACGCGTAGTAAAGGCCTTCTTTGTAAAACAACGCCCAGTCGTCCTTGCGAAGTTTTTCCCACTTACTCCGATGGTACGGGGATAACTGCGCGAAAGAAGATGTCGCGGTCCTCATAATGAGACGCCAACTCCTCATAAACTCGCTTCGGCACGTGACCATGAATTTCAGAAAGAGTGAGGGGCCATTCCAACCCGTCCCTTCCACCGCTTTGGTATTCATGCGCCCCTGCCGGGTATAAAGCAATATTCCGTGGCGGCATAACCCGCGATCATAGCACCAAAAATCCTATAACGAGGTCGCACAGGTGTCCTTCTCGACCGCTTCGTTCGGGGCTCTCGATCAGCTTGAGCCAAGTGCAAACAGCGGCATTCTCGATACGGAAACCTAAGCGAATGCACTCCATCCATTTAGCCTTCCGCCCGACTTTGGCGCACCAACCTATAATCGGAAGATGAATCGCAATGAGTCGATCGCGCCCCGTCTGGGCGATCCCATCCGGACCCAAATCCATTACGCGCGCAAGGGCATTGTCACTGGCGAGATGGAATACGTCGCGCATCGAGAAAACCTAGCTCCCGAACTGATCCGCGATGAGGTCGCGCGGGGCCGCATGATCATACCCGCCAATATCCATCATGAGCGTCTGGAGCCCATGTGTATCGGCGTGGCGTCGTCGTGCAAAATCAACGCCAATATCGGAAACTCCTCCACAACGTCGAATATTCAGCAAGAGATCGAAAAGCTCGAGTATGCGGTGAAGTACGGCGCGGACACAGTGATGGATCTCTCGACCGGCGGCGACATTCCCCGTATACGTCAAGCCATCATTGATGCCTCGCCGGTTCCTATCGGCACGGTTCCCATTTACGAAGCGCTCAGCCGCGTGCGCCGGGTCGAAGATCTAAACCTTAACGTCATGCTTGAAGTGATCGAGGAGCAAGCCGAGCAGGGAGTGGATTACATGACCATCCATGCTGGCGTGCTCGTGCAATATATTCCTTTAACTACAAAGCGCATTACAGGAATAGTCAGCCGCGGCGGCGCGATTCTCGCCGAGTGGATGGTCAAGAATCATAAGCAGAACTTTCTCTACGAGCACTTCGATGAAATTTGTAAGATCTTTCAAAAGCACGACGTCAGCTTTTCTCTTGGGGACGGTTTGCGCCCCGGCTGTTTGGCGGATGCGAGTGATGCGGCGCAATTTGCGGAACTAAAGACGCTTGGAGAACTGACCAGCAAAGCTTGGCAATACGATGTTCAAGTAATGATTGAAGGTCCTGGCCATATTCCGCTTGACCAGATCGCCTTACAGGTCGAGAAGGAGCGCGAGATCTGCTTCGAAGCGCCGTTCTATACGCTGGGTCCGCTAGTGACGGATATCGCGCCCGGCTATGATCACATCACCTCCGCGATTGGGGCTGCCATGATCGGCTGGCACGGGGCCTCGATGCTCTGCTATGTCACCCCGAAGGAGCACCTCGGTTTGCCGAATCTGGAAGACGTGAAGCAAGGCATCATTGCTTATAAGATTGCCGCTCACGCCGCCGATGTTGCCCGCCATCGTAAGGGTGCCCGCGATCGGGATGATGAACTGTCACGAGCCCGTTTCAATTTCGATTGGAAACGGCAGTTCGAACTATCGCTAGATCCGGAGACTGCACGCGCGTTTCACGATGAGACTCTGCCCGAGGAGGGTTTCAAAGATGCCGCATTCTGCTCGATGTGCGGTCCGAAGTTCTGCTCGATGAATCACTCGGCGAAGACCCGGCAGTTCACGGATGCGGACGCGGCAGCCGTGCTGAACACTTCCGATCTGCTCGACGCCATGCACTTGACGCAGGGCAGCAGTTAGACTAGTCGCTCGCATTCTTTGAGCCATCAATCTTGATTCGCTCGTCTTTGATGGCTCTTGTGCCTGTGTCAATTCCGCGTAGCTTAGAGCATACTTCAGCAAAGATTTCACACCTTGCTACAGCTCCCGATGTAGCCCTTGATTGCGAGCGCGTCTCCGGAGCGGGCGTGCAAGCAGGCGCAGTAATGAGCAAACTGGGGCAAAGCCGTCAATCGAGAACCGCGTTTACGCGCATCCCGTTCCTCACTTCGACATCTCCTGTCTGTTGCGCGACTCGATCGCCGATCTGAAGACCCGAGAGTATTTGGACATTGTTCACGTCGCTCACACCAGCCTTGACCGGGTCCCAGATCACTGTCTTTCCGTTTAGCTTATACACGCCGCTCACGCCACGAATGACCCGCAATGCTGACTTCGGAATCGCAATTGCGTTTTTCACGACGGCTGAGATCACGGTTGCGTTCACCGTCACCCCTGGTAGCAGATCATGATCGGGGTTCTCCACAATCGTCGTTACCTCTCCTACTGTCCGCGTCCCCTGCGCCACCACCTCCGTTGGTAGCCGATCCACGCGGCCCCACCACTCTTGCCCTGGCCTCGCATCCCACGTAATCCTAACTGGCACCCCCTGCGTGACTCGCCCCAGGTCGGGTTCATCGACGAAGACGATCACCTTTACCCGGTCCAGTTTGCCAACGAGTGCCACAAGTTCTCCCGGTTGCATGTATGCGCCGACCTTGAGATCGAACTGATACACCGTACCTTTAATTGGCGACTTTATTTCCCCCAAGCTCACCCGATGCTGTGCGAGTGCAAGCGCCGCTGTTGCATCACGCAGCTGCGCCGCAGCTACCTGCCTGTCGCTCGCCGTGACGGCTGCCCTGCGCTGGTTTTCGAAAGATGCCAACTGAAGTTTCGCGCGCTCGAGTGCATCTTTCGCTTCCTGCACTTGCAGTTTCGTCGCGGCCTGCTGCGCCTGAAGACGCTGGAGCGTCTCGTAATTGCGTTGCGCAACATCGACGGCAACGCGCGCGCTCCTAATTGAATCGTTCAAGCTTGCGACCGTAGCCGCTTTACCTCCCTGCGCCAGTCGCGCGACTTCGGTGCGCGCTTCTTGCTCCTTTGCCAGAGCTGCCGCCACCTCTGATTGGGCTGCCGTCGTATCCAAGGTGACCAGGAGCTGGCCAGCCTCAACGTTTTGACCGCGCTGAATCTCGACCGTGCGTACTACCCCTGAGGTCTCGGCGCGCGCCGCCGCCCATTCCACCGGCTCAACTTTGCCGTTTGTCGAAACGGTGCTCTCGATTGTCAGATGGCGAACTTGCGCGAAGTGAACTTCCGCTGTTGCCTCCCGGCTGTCCAATCCCCACCACAGCAGTAACAGCGCGGGGATGATGAGCAACAGCCAGGACTTTTTCATTGCGAAAGGCTACTCAAAACTCTCCATTGTGACAGACGTTCACAGATGTGGGACTTGGCAAATTCTTTTCGCCCCTGCACCTGATTGAATCGCGCTAGACTGTATCATTGCCGTGGTACCGTATTCATCGAATCAAGGAGGCGCCGAGAGAGAACTTCCGATGGGCTCCGCACACTGGCGGTCTTGCCGTTGTGAAGCCGAAAGATTACGATTTTGAAGGAGAAGTGGAAGCTGCAAGCTCTTATGCTGTTTGGAAGTTGCTTCTTGCTGAAAAACGTCCGCTTCATCCCGGTGATTTACTTGAGACAAGCCACGCCGATGGCACTCCAGGGCAGTTGCAAATCGCGAAATACATCGGTTTTGAATCTGCGGCCTGGTACATACCCGAGCCTCGATCCGGCTCGGAAGGCTCTTCTGCGGATGTGAGTGGCGCGCCCAGCCCGCCTCCGCAGCCTGACCCCTTATAGTTGCCATAAAAGCGGTTCAACAATGAAAGACATCCCGGAAGCCCCTCCGTGGGGTTCCTTTGCCTTAGTAAGCTACATCCCCGATCCTCTTGGCGCTTTTCTAGAAGAGCTACGGGACAATCTTCCCGGAAACGATGACTTGCAAGCCCACATCACGGTGCTTCCTCCGCGTCCGTTAAAAGTTCCCCTCGAATCCGCATCTAAATCGATCCATTCCATACTGTCCCGGGTGCCCGAGTTTGAGGTGGAGCTGTCTAGAGTCCGCCGGTTTAAGGCGACGAATTTCCTCTATCTGGACCTTTCCGAAGGCGACGCGCTCGTCCACGATCTTCATAATGCGCTCAACACGGGCGATCTGGCCGATATCGAGGAATTTGAGTTCCGTCCTCATTTGACACTCGGGGGGCCTGTGACACCCGAGGCGCTTGATGCCGCCCAACGTCAGGCGGAAGTCAGTTGGGAAAGCGCCCCCTGCTCGCTGCGGTTCACCATTGACGAGATTGTATTCTTATGGCTTCCACCGGAAGGTCCGCAACGCGAATGGCGGCGGGTGTGGACCCAGCGACTTGGTCCTGCAAAGTCACACAAAAGCGCCGCTGCCGCCGGTGTTACGAGTCAAACATCGTCAACTGACCGCCGCGGCCGGTAGCACTCTTTTCCAACCTTCGGCCTGCGGCTATCAGTGAGGTTCCAACCACGCCCCGCAGTTCGGTGCCGACGAGCGCCGCGCGCGGAACAAACACACGTTGGCGGGTCGCTCCGGCGCGTGGGGGCGTGATCAGATAACCCGCTTCCGGCCAATCCAATAAATTGTGTGACAGGATGCCGTCTAGGCGGTCTCCGTCGCGAAAAGTGAACCTTGTCCACAGTCCCGCAACCTTGGGACGCCGTTCGAAAAGGTTATGGTCTGTAAACAGGTCGGCGTGCCCGTTTTCTGAAACGAAGCACAGCGCCTTCATGCTGGTATAGGCGATGGTTTGAACGTTGCCTTCTAAGGTGATTAGCTCGATTGCGCTCGGCATCAGGTACGTGCCGGGATTGACGATTCCCTCGAGTGGCTGGCGGTCGAACCGATACAGGACGACTCGTTTCGTAGTACTAGCTGTCAAAGGTTAGCCGGGAAAAGTGACGCGGTATAAAACAATTTCGCGAATATTGTATCATTGACAGAATGGCAGATTTGACGACATTCGAACGGCGAATGCGGTCTTACTTACACTTCTGCCGGACCGAGAAAGGTTTAACTCACAATACCTTAGAGTCTTACCGCCTCGATCTCGCCCAATTCGGCGCATTTCTCGGCAGCCCGTCTTTGGAATCCGTGAGCCTGGATACACTCCGTTCTTACCTGGACCGGCTGCGGACAGCGGGGTTGTCCAGCCGTTCCATCGCCCGGCAGGTAACCACGCTTCGCGGCTTTTTTGGTTTTTTGGTCGAAGAAGCCGAATTGCCCGCTAATCCGGCCGAACTCCTGGTCGCTCCTAAGTTCGGTTCCTCTTTACCTAAGTACCTCGATTCTTCTCATTTAGATCATCTACGTCAGACGCCTCGAGAGGATTCCCGGACGGGACTTCGGGATCGCGCCATGGTGGACCTGCTCTATGCATCCGGGCTCCGCGTAAGTGAGCTCATTACGCTTCGTGTGTCGGACCTGGACGAGGCTCAGGGCACGATCCGGGTGATTGGGAAAGGCAATAAGCAACGACTGGTGCCGGTTGGAAGAGAAGCACTACAATCCATCGAGCATTACCGGGCAGAACAGCGTCCCGCCCTGTTGAAAGGACGAGTCAGTCCGTATCTTTTTGTCACTGCGAGAGGAACGCGGATCACACGGCAGGGATTCTGGAAATTGCTGCGATCTCACGGCAGGTCAGCTGGCATTTTTCGGGGCCTCAGTCCTCATGTACTGCGGCACACTTTCGCAACGCATCTGTTGGAGGGCGGAGCGGACCTGCGCAGCGTGCAAGCCATGCTCGGCCACGCTGATATCGGCACGACGCAAATCTACACCCACGTCATGCGTTCACGCTTGCGGCAAACAGTCGACCAGCATCATCCGCGTTCGGCACGCAAGACTGCTGGAAGACGCAGAGTACCAGCCACCCTGAGGGATCGTACGGGACTATGAGCGATTACATGTTCATGCTCGAGAGCCATCTGAGCGCCGGGCAGAGCAAGGTGTTAGCCGACGTACGGCAGGCGGCGGAGCAGGCCAACCTGAATATTTTCCTTACAGGTGGCGCCATGCGGGACATGATGGGTGGGTTTCCGATCCGCGATCTGGATTTTACGGTCGAGGGAAACAGCAGTAAATTTGCGAAGAATCTCGCCAAAAACACCAAAGCGGAAATCATCGCGTTCGACGAAATTCGAAAATGTGCTGAGCTGCGCTTTCCTGGCAGTGTCACGGCGAGTATTTCTTCGGCGCGCTTTGAGAAATACGCGAAACCGGGCGCAAAGCCGCAGATTCAACCCGCTCCTATCCATGATGACCTGCGGGGGCGTGACTTCACGGTAAACTCGATAGCGCTCTCATTGGGCAAGGCCTCGCGCGGCTTGCTTCTCGACCCCACCAACGGTCTTGGCGACTTGGGGCGGAAGGAGCTCCGGGCCATCAACAATTATTCGCTCTATGACGATCCGTCGCGGATACTTCGGATGATTCGCCTTAGAGTGCGACTGGGCTTTACGGTCGATGAACGGACGCTTTCGCAATATCACAATGTTCGTGAGGCGAAACTCGAAGCGCGGATTCCTGCTACGGCACTGGAACACGAGTTGGCTCAGATTGCCCTCGATCCGCTCGCCGGCGATATCCTGAAGGCGCTCGAAGACGAAAATCTTCTGTACCTTATTTCGCCCGCGCTATCGGGACCTAAGCTGAACTTGCAAGGCTTTCAGAAGCTGCAAAAGGCCCGTCAGCTCTTGCCATCTGGTATCGATATCCCTGTCGACAACTATTCTCTGTTCCTGTTCATACTTTTCGAAAAGCTGAACACGAGAGAACGCGGGCAGCTGATCGCCATGGTCGGATTGCCCAGAGCGCGAGTGGATCGAGCGGCGAAGCTGGAGGCTAAAGCAGCCAAAATAGAAAAAGAACTGGCGACTGCCAAACTGCAAAAGCCATCGGCACTTTATTCGCTGCTCTCGAATGTGCCCGGCGAGATCCTGCTATTTCTGCTGATGCGCTCGGGCCAGCGGCTCGTTCTCGACCGACTGAAAAATTATTTGCAGAAATACCTTCCTGCGGCTCAGGAAATTACCGAGAAGGATGTGCTTGGACGCGGCGCTCTGCCAGGGACGGCGAAGTTTGCCAAATTGCAACAGCAGATGATTGCCTCGCGCCTTGACGCCCGGCCGAAGAAAGTGGTTATCGAAGAGCCGCCACCACCACCTCCCGGGCCGGGCCGCAGGTCCGCAAGCTTTGGCCGCTAAAAATTAATTCGTAACATAAGCGAACTCGTGCGGGGTTCGCATGAGCGTCCAAACGGGCTTAAGATTTGCGGCAGGGCTGATCCGGTTCATGACGCTCATAACCGATTCTGCGTAGTTCGCGTAGGGATTGTATAGCCGAAGCTTCCCTACTATGTCGCGGTTCCTATATAGCCGACTTTTAGCTAACTTGAAAGCCACCGTGTGAATGCCAGAGCGAATCGTCGGGAAAACTTGTAGGCCCTGATTCCAGCCAAAAATGTTATTGTTCCGGTACGCTTTTCCTCCTCCGGACTCGATCACAGAAATACTTGGGAGGAGCCGCCAATCGAGCTGGTTTTCGTCTGCCGCTTGCACGAAGTCATCGGCGAGATCGAAAACCGGGCAGTGCAATTTCACTAGGAACTTCTTCAGCCGGACGGTTCGCGGATCCGGGCTGACCGGGTCGGGCTGGCTCCTTGAGATGTGCTCAATGAGCGTAGGCCGGCTTTCAGTCCGGACGGTCAGCGGCAAAGCCAGGAGCCCCAGGACCAGTATGAGCTGCTTCACAAGAAAGGATTGCCCCTTCCGACCACAGCCATAATCAAGTCGCATAGGCATATCGTATCAGACTTATTGAATAAGCAATCCGAGGTATGTAGAACGTCAGACGCCTATGTTCTCTTATAAGTCTAATGCATAAGACTTAGTTTATCGTCAGAAATATCCGTGTTTTTGCGATCCGAACCTCCAGGTTTGTACTAGTCCCAAGGGATACCAACCAATCTGATAGGGTGAACGAATGGCCATTGATCTTGAAACGCTTACCACGGAAATAGAAAGCTACGTTCAAGACCTTGGCATTCCGGTTTTCTATGGTCATTCCCGCATGGTCGATCCCCCCGTTCAGGTGTATTGGGATATCGAGCGGCGTCCGAATTTTCGACAATTCGTGGATACGGGCCGAATGGCCGGGGCAAAGCTGATCGTATTCGCCCACGAAGCGTTCTCGCTGGACGAGATTGACGAAGCCCTCGACCAATTAGAGGACAGCCGGATAGCCTGGGAGGAAAAGCATACCTTTGAGAAGCGGATCCGGGAGCTTCAGGCTTACGAGGGATTTACTTGTGCCCTAGAGCTTTCCTTCGACATCGAGGGCACTGTCTACTTGTTTCAAATGCGCACGGAGTGGTACGAAACGCTCAAAGATATTCTGACCGAACTGGAAGCTACCTCCGCATTGGAAGGAGACGGAGACCAAGGCCCGATGCCGGGGTATTTCTCAAAGAATTGATGCCGGAGTCCGTGTCCAGTGCCCTCTGGGTCCGGCCAGCTGCTCGCTGGGTATTGCCTTCAAATTGCGGCGACTCTGTCTCTTCGCTTCAAGAGAATCTCGGGATCGGGCGATTAGCCGCTGCGGTCCTGGCGCGCCGCGATCTTACTGACCTTGCCGCGGCGAAAGAGTTCCTGTCCCCCGGTTTGAGTTCCTTACACGATCCGCTGATAATGCGGGACATGGAGATTGCGGCAACGCGTTTACTTCAAGCAATCCGAGCGCGCGAGCCAATTCTGATTTACGGTGATTACGACGTAGACGGTACATCGTCCATCGTTGTTTTAAAGAAGGCGATTGAGATCCTGGGCGGTCGCGTTGACTTCCACGTCCCGCATCGCTTGACGGAAGGATACGGGATGCGCACGAACATTATCGACCGAGCGGCGCAAACTGGAGTGCGGCTCATCGTGAGCGTCGACACGGGCATTCGGGCCAACGATGTGGTGCATCACGCCAATTCGATGGGAATTGATGTAATTTTGACGGATCATCACCTGCCTCAGACGGAATTGCCGCCCGCCTTGGCCATACTCAATCCGAATCGCCCGGATTGCAAGTATCCGAATAAGAACTTGTGCGGCGCTGGAGTGGCATTCAAGCTCGTCACCGCGCTATTGAGTCGAAGCGGTCTGCCCGAATCCAGACAGTCCGCCCTGCTCGATTCGTTCTTGAAGCCGGTCGCGATTGCGACAGTCGCGGACATCGTGCCACTGACCGGAGAGAATCGGGTGATCGTCCATCGCGGTCTTTCGGGTCTGCGAGACGTCAGAAATCCCGGCCTCAGGGCACTGCTCGAGGTGTCGGGATTCGAAGGCGGTGAGAGCCTGTCAGCTCATCAGGTTGCGTTTCGGCTGGCGCCTAGGATTAACGCGGCTGGGCGAATGGCAACAGCGCAGGATGTAATCGAGCTGTTCGTCACTCAAGACGCGGCGCGCGCGCGTGAGCTGGCCGGGCAATTGGATACCCTCAACCGCGAACGCCAGCAGGTAGAAACGGAGATTATCGAGGCGATTCTCAAGCAATGCGAAGATACGGCATTTGACTACAGTTCGCCGGCGACCGTGTTCGCTGCCCCGGGCTGGCACCTGGGAGTCTTAGGTATCGTCGCAAGTCGGCTCGTCGAGCGCTTTAGCCGGCCCGTTTTCGTGCTCAGCGACGCCGTTGAATCGGCCGCCGCGCCGGAAGGCTGTCTTTCCGGCTCTGGCCGGAGCATTCCCGCCTTTCACCTTCTCGAAGCTCTGGAAAGCATGCGGGATCTGTTCACCAGATTTGGGGGACACCGCCAAGCGGCGGGATTGACGTTGCATGCGACTCAATTGGATGAGTTTCGGCGGCGGTTTAGCGAAGTTGCGGCCACTCGGTTAGCACCCGATGATCTGAGACCTGAATATATAGTCGATGCAGAAGCGAGCCTCGAGGAGCTGACGGACCGCTGTGTACGCGACGTGTTCGCCCTCCGGCCGTTCGGGTTCGGCAACCCGGCTCCGATTTTCTACACGCCTCAGGTCGAAGTGGCAGGGCCGATAAGCGTGTTCAAAGACCGAAAGCACCTGAGCGTTCCCCTCCGTCATGGGAAGCGCATGCTCTTTTGCAAGGCCTGGAATTTCGGAGATCGCGCAGCACTGTTTGCGGCCGGTGCAAAACTTGATATCTTATTCCAGATTGAAGATGATCCGATGTCCCGAAAACGCGGCTACGGCTCCTGGTGCATTTCATTGAAGGATGTTAGGCAAAACGCTGCTTAGCGGTTTCGGCATGGATCACCTGATAGACGCTGCCCGCGAGGTCCGGGAACGCGCACACGCCCCATTTTCAGGTTTCAAGGTGGGTGCGGCCATCGAAGATGAAAACGGGCGAGTGTTCACGGGCTGCAATGTCGAAAATGCAACTTACGGGCTGTCGGTATGCGCTGAGCGTTCGGCAGTGCTCAAGGCCATTTCGGAAGGGGCCGGAAAGTTGAAGCGCATCGCAGTCATCGCTGATACGGACGTGCTGACACCGCCTTGCGGCGCTTGCCGGCAAATCCTCTGGGAGTTTTGCGGCGATGCAGAGCTCATCCTGGCAAATCTTGATGGCAAACAGGAAGCGCTATCGATGAAACAGATATTTCCGAGACCATTCGATGCATCGTTTTTATAAAGCTGTCTACCTCATCGCGTTTCTGTGCGCTCAGATCAGGGCGGCCGAGCAAGCCGACTGGATCATTCGAGCGAAATACGTGATCACCATGGACCCGCAGCACCGGGTCATAGACGGTGGCGCTGTGGCTATCCGGGGCGCGCAGATCGCCGGAGTCGGTACCCAGTCTGAAATAGAGCAGCGCTTCGAAGCCAAGCAGACTCTGGACAAGCCTGATGCAGTGCTGCTGCCGGGCATGATCGATACGCACACTCACGCGCCGATGTCTCTGTTCCGAGCCATCGCGGACGACATGCGCTTGCAGGATTGGCTCAACAACTTCATTTTTCCCGCGGAGAAGAAGAACGTTTCCCCGGAATTCGTACGCTGGGGAACGCGAGTGGCCTGTCTCGAAATGGTACTCGCCGGGATCACGACGTATACCGATATGTACTACTTCGAAGACGTCGAAGCCGAGGAAACAAGAAAAGCGGGAATCCGCGGGGTTCTGGGCCAGTCCGTGATCGGCTTTCCTGCGCCCGATTACAAAACCTGGAATGAATCCATCGGAGGCGCCGAGCGCTACATCCAGCGGTTTCGCAACGACGATTTGATTACACCCGCCGTCGCCCCGCACGCGATCTACACAACTCCTAATGATGCGCTGATTGCATCGCATCAGCTAGCAGCGAGATATGGAGTACCGTTGCTGATTCACGTATCAGAAACGAAAACGGAACAGGACGAAGCTGTGGCGAAGCGTGGAATGACTCCAACTCAGACGCTTGAAAAACTTGGGGTATTGGACGGAAGAGTCGTGGCCGCACATTGTGTTTGGGCAAACGATGATGACATTTCAATATTGAAGCGGCACGGAACGGGCGTCGCGCATTGCCCGTCCAGCAACATGAAGCTCGCCAGCGGAATCGCACCGGTTACGAAGATGCTGAGAATGGGTGTCAACGTGGGCTTGGGGAATGACGGGTTCGCGGGCAGCAACGATAATGCTGATCTCATTCTTGAGATGAATATCGCCGCGAAATTGCAAAAAGTCACGGCGATGGATCCGCGTGTTCTCCCTGCTGAACAAGCTCTCGAAATGGCGACATTGGGCGGCGCGCGAGTGCTTGGATTAGATAAGGATATCGGGTCGGTCGAAGAGGGCAAAAGGGCCGATCTCATCACAATCTCGCTTGCCAAGCCCAACTCTGTTCCGCTTTATCACCTGTATTCCCAAATTGCGTATGCGAGCAAAGCCGCCGATGTCGAGGATGTCTTCATAAATGGCAAACAGATTGTCAGTGCGCGACGCGTTTTGACGTTGAATCCGGAAGAAATCTATCGTAAAGCTCGGGAATATCGAGAGCAGATCAGCGCCAGTTTGAAGCACTAGGCACGTTTCGGAATGGGCAAATTCATACGGGCATATCTGGCGCAGACAGACCGCATGCCCGTCACACTCCCCTTACACACAATTTAGTGCAGAGGGAGGTCCTATGTGCCGCAAGGCGCAATGGACGTGCGCGGCGCTTGCTGCCGGACTGCTGTTCAGTTCGGCACAAGCTGCGGCGACCCTCACGTCGACCGGTATACCGAGTGGGTGCTGGGGCTTACGGGGCCCGCACGCCTCAAGAAAATGCGGCAATGAACAGGTAGGGTGCGGGCATGCCCGCACCGGGTCAGCGCGCACAGCCTTTTGCGTCAATGCTACGTTAGTGGCTGACTTAAATGGCTTGGTTCACTCGTCAAAAGCCTTCACTCGAGGAGGGCGGCCCGCCCAGCGAGGGAGAGAAAAACGTTCGGACAGAAGGCCTGTGGCAGAAGTGCGAAGCATGCGGCCAAATCATCTGGCGTAAAGCCGTAGAAGACAACCAGCAAGTCTGCCCGAAATGCGGCCATCACTTTCGTATCGGTGCCGTAGATCGTCTGCATCACCTCTTAGATGATGGCAAGTACGAGGAGCACGATGCGGGCTTGCTCTCCTCCGACCCGTTGAACTTTGTCGATTCGAAACCGTACCCGCAGCGCTTGGAAGAAATGCGCCACGCGACCACGCTTCCCGACGCAGTCATCTCCGCAACCGGATCGCTGAACGGGCGGCGCGTGAACCTTTGCGCTCTCGAGCTGAAGTTCATCGCGGGCAGCATGGGCGCAGTCGTCGGAGAGAAAATCACACGGGCGATCGAACGCTCTTCGGCGCAGAAGACCCCGCTGATTATTGTCTCCGCTTCCGGCGGCGCGCGTATGCAGGAAGGCGCTATCAGCCTGATGCAATTGGCCAAGCTCTCCGCCGCATTAATGAGGCTGGACGAAGCTCGCGTCCCTTACATCAGTGTTCTGACTGATCCGACAACCGGAGGCGTTACCGCGAGTTTCGCCATGCTGGGCGACCTGAATATTGCCGAGCCAGGCGCGCTGATCGGCTTCGCGGGTCCGCGCGTAATTGAGCAGACCATTCGACAGAAGCTTCCCGAAGGGTTTCAAACAAGCGAGTTTCTGATGGAACATGGTTTCCTCGATGCCGTCGTGAAGCGCACGGATCTCAAAAGCTATATCGACAATAGCCTTAGCTTTTTCCTCGCTTAGCGAAAATAGTTAAGGATGCTGCAACTCGCCGGAGCCGGCAAACGGTTCGGACACAAGCTTCTTTTTGATGACTTAGATTGGCTTATCACGCCGAAAGAGCGAACCGGCTTGGTCGGCGCCAATGGCACTGGCAAATCGACTCTGCTAAAGGTCATCGCAGGAACTGAGCATCTGGATTACGGCTCGATCTCCGCCATGAAAGGCATTCGCATCGGATACCTTCCGCAGGACGGTTTGCACGTCAGCGGGCGTAGCGTGTTTGCCGAAGCGATGAGTGTATTCGCAAACCTCAAGGATCTCGAGCAGGAGCTGGAATCCCTCACCGCTCGAATGAGCGAGATCGATCCCGCCAGCGACGAATACAAGCAAATCGCGGATCGCTTCGAAATGGCCGATAGCGAATTCCGAGCGCGCGATGGATACTCGGTTGAGGCTCAGGCCGGCGCTGTCCTCGCCGGACTCGGGTTCCGAAAAGAAGACTGGCACCGCCGTACGGAAGAATTTTCCGGCGGCTGGCAAATGCGCATCGCGCTCGCCAAGCTGTTGCTTGAGAAACCCAACCTGCTGCTGCTCGATGAGCCGACAAATCACCTCGATCTGGAAGCACGAAACTGGCTTGAAGAGTATCTATCGAATTATCAGTTCGCGTATGTGCTGATCTCGCACGATCGTTACTTTCTCGATGTCACCGTAAACAAGATCGCCGAGATCTGGAACAAAAAAGTTCAGTTCTATACCGGCGGCTATGAAAAATACAGGCAGCAGAAAGCCGAGCGGTTGGCCCAATTGGAGGCAGCTTACAAGAATCAGCAGGATCGCATTCAGCAGCTCGAAGCCTTTATCAATCGCTTTCGATATCAGGCCACTAAGGCCAAGCAAGTGCAGAGCCGGATTAAAGAATTGGATCGCATCGAACGCATCGAGCTGCCTCCGGAAGAAAAGACCATCCACTTTTCATTCCCGCAGCCAAAACCTAGCGGCCGAGTGGTGGCGCAGTTCAAAAATGTTGCCAAGAGCTACGGTGCAAAGCACGTCTTCAGTGGAGTGGATTTCACCATCGAACGCGGCGACCGCATTGCGCTCGTCGGCGTCAATGGAGCAGGCAAGTCAACTCTCATAAAACTACTGGCGGGAATCGAGCCTTTCACCGAGGGCGAATACATTCTGGGTCACAACGCCGAGCCGGATTACTTCGCGCAGGATCAATATAAGGAGCTGGATCCGGATGCCCGCGTGCTCGATGATCTAAGCGAAGTGGCGCCTCGTACGACTCAGACCGAGCTGCGCAATTTGCTCGGATGTTTTCTCTTCAGCGAAGATGACGTGTTCAAGCGCATAGGCGTTCTGTCCGGCGGCGAGCGCAACCGGTACGCTCTCGCTCGCATGTTATTGCGCCCTTCAAACTTTCTCCTGCTCGACGAGCCGACTAATCATCTGGATATCCGCGCCAAAGACGTGTTGCTGGAATCCCTCGAAGAGTTCACGGGAACGATCGTTTTCGTATCGCATGACCGCTATTTTCTGGAGCATCTCGCGACGCGCGTCTTCGAGATCGCGGACGGCGAAGTTCGCGTGTATCCCGGCAATTTTGCTGACTATCTATGGCGCAAGGAGGGTGGGGCAGAGAAGTCCCCGACGCTTGATGACGTACTAATTGGCGTTCCGCCCGCCGAGCCGATTCCCATGCCGGCGCGCCAGGCCACCGCCAAGCGGATCAACCCGATCAAGCTAAAACAGATGCAAGATCACGCCAGGCAACTGGAAGAGCGCATAGCGAATCTGGAAACTCAGATCCAGGATTCGGAGCTTCAACTTTCCGATTTTGTGGGCGCAGAAGAAGCAGCGCGCCGTGCCGGCCTGTTAGAAACCCATCGCGCCGACCTGGAAAGAGCCATGGCCGAATGGGAAGAAGTCAGTCACGAGATCGAAGCGACGGCATAGCGCGGTCATGAAGAGAGGATGCCGTGAATAAGCTACGGGTTTATCTTTCTTTGAGCCTCATTGGCCTGCTTCTCTCCGGACCAGGATCAGCCCAGTCTTTCACTTCGCGTGGCGGCCACGCTGCACGACAGCTTCTCGGTACTGCGGTAACGTGATCCAGTAAATTTGAACCTAGGTAGCCTGATGCATCAAAATCGCGCCCTGCGCAATCCTCAACTCACTGCGGCGTCTCCAAAAGTAAACGGCAAATAGAATCGACATCAACGGCAGCCCTATACCAAATTCATCGATGACGTACTTGGTTTTGCCGGTATCTGTCGTAATCGGAGTAAATAAAGCTTGAATAAAAACGTTGTGACTGGCATGTAGTAGAACTCCTGTCCACAAGCTTCCCGACTTGAGACGCATCCAGGCAAATACGAAACTAATCGCCAAAACCATCACCGTAAAACACGTAAGCCCGTACCAGGTTGGCGTACCGGCGTTGTAATCGGCAAAGATAAGAATCGGATAGTGCCACAATGCCCAGACGCAGCCTGAGAAGATAGCGGTCCAAGTGAAACTCATTCTCCTCGCCAGCTCCGGTACCAGAAATCCACGCCAGCCAATTTCTTCGCCCAAGGCGGTATAACAGCTCTGAAGCATTCCAGTTGTCCCTACGAAGAACGTGTAAAGACTGAGGGTCGCCCATGCGGGCATTGAACCAAGCCCAAAACTCTGAGACACCCGCGCCACGAATGCGCGGTCGTATACCCCACCGAACCCCGTTAGCCAAACAATCCCGTAGGTTGCCCCCGCGTAGGCCACCGGTATCGCGTAACTCATGACTTGGTAGCGAGGGTCTCCCCATTTCCAGCCGAGGCTCGCGAGGTCACGGCCCAGCAACTTGCAGGTCACGAACGCCGCAAGAGCTGGACACCACATGATCCCCGTAACGTAGGCCCCACGTCCGGCGCCGATATGCCCTGATTTGATGATTAGGAAATAAAATACTGAGCTGAAAAGGAAGGTCAGAACTATAAAGACAGGCACCGCCCGTCGATCGTCGACCTTTGTCATGGCTTTCGAGTATAACCCACAGCGGCCTCGTGGCACTCGACTTCCGGCGTCAGCAGCAGAAGAAGAACTACACCCTGGACCAAAAACATCCGGATTGCAGCATCCTGTCCATTCCAGGTCCGTGACTGCCACATTAGAAACCATTCGCCGCCGACTATGAAGAATGCGACAAACCACATCAGCATGCCAACGGTCAGCCCGGCGATCGCTAGAGTTTTCGCGCTCTGAAATGCCGTGGCCGTCTTGCCGGTCGTGCGGAGCAGCCGCACCGTGCCGGCCCATAACAGCAGCATCGATACAGCCTCCCAAAAAATGATCAAGTTGTAAAAGGCCGTGTGAATCCAGGGTGGATGGATTGCCCTCCACATCCCGTGATTGCCCGGAAACGTCGAATCCATCAGTAGGACGTGGTGCACGAACTGGTAATTCGAGTTGTAATCCGTCAGGTTGTTGAACACCACCAATGTGTAGTAAAAGGCGGAAGCCGCAACCAGCAACGTCTTCGAAAGGCGCGAAATAATGTGGGCTCTTGGTCCGTAACTGGTTTTATCAGCTTTCAAAAGGATTCGCCTCAAGGTGATTTGTGATTAGACGTGAGTTACTTGGCACCAATCAGGAGAGCTACGTATGCACGTACTGTATCGAGCACTTCCTTTGGAGCCGTCCCGGCATGCTTCGCCCGGCGTGCCTTCAGGTCCGCGGACTTGACGTGATCGGCCAGAACAACTCCCTTGAGCGCACAGCCCTCCGGAAGTGCAACCTCAAACGGATAGCCTTTGGCCTGGTTCGTTATCGGACAGATTAAAGCGAGGTTCGAGCGTGCGTTATACGCAGCTTCGGAAATGACTAATGCTGGGCGCCAGCCAGCTTGTTCGCGGCCTGCCTGTGGGTCGAAGTCGATTTTGATGAGATCGCCAGGTTGGGGCACGCGAGGTTTGCTCACCAGACCTCGTTACCTTTCGGCTTCCCCCAATCGGTTTCGCGATGACGATTTTTGAGTGTGATTCCCGCGACTAAATCTTTAAGTTTCGGCTGAATCCGCGCAGCACGCACAACAATAACACCGCGCGCCTTCACTTCGAAATCGACCGCGTCTCCTTCCTGCAGATTCGCTCGCTGCATGACGGACTTGGGAATCCGGATCGCCGGGGCATTCCCCCATTTCGCTACTGCGGTACGACGTGTCAATGCCATGTTGGTTGAAGTATATACAATTGTATCCACTCCACCTAGAGAAATCGTGTTAATGTGACTGGGACATCACTCAGGTCTTCACGTGCCGTTATAGCGTCCCTCGCGAAAGCGCTGTCCAGATTCCTCTTCGGCACGTTTGGTCATGGTGCCGAGCGGCGGAATTTCTGCTCCGAACTTACGGTTCATGCGCCACGAACGGCGAATCCGAGGTAGCGAAGCCCCTTTATTATCCGGCCGTTTACTGGCGGGTACTCTTCAGGTTTTATGGTTCCGTAAAGCTCAAGAGCGCAAGAGATGCCGAATAGCTTCAACTTCATCCTAGCCTCGTACAGAACGTCGTGTAAACGCTCGACGAAATCGTTACCACCATGAAGTAAGTACTTCAACGTTCTTCTGACTCGCTCGGCATCATCGTTATTCTCGCTCCAAAAAACGGTCGAGAGATTCAAGGCTCCCCCTTTCACGAATCTTAATTGTTCAGAGAAGGCGTGGAGCGACGTTAGTCCCTGCGTCAGCTCCTCTTTAGATGCAACCTCCATGGCCTCTGGATCGCCAAATATTGTCCAGATCCTGCGTACAGACGACACGTAGTCTTCGTGGATATTGTCGGTATCGGGGAGGGCCCATTCTCGGCCGAGGCGGAGGATCTCGGCCCGGCGGCTCTCCTGTGATCTAGGGGGTACAGATTCCCACACGTCGCCCGGAGCGTAGGTGCGTCGAACCCAACTTAGGAACCTGTTCGCCTGATTGGCCGGACCAATGCTGTGTAGCTCAGGACGATGCACTTCGTTCTCCTCAAGCACGCTCGTAACTTCATTGAAGGCGTTACGATATTCAGAGACTTGTTGGCGCAGTACCTCTAGAAAGATTCGCTCTGTGGTTCGCTTTCGGCTTTCTACACTGATGTTAGGCGGCTCCGCTTTGCCGACAAGGCCAGCGATAAGTTCATCTACATCTGCCGGGTTAAATTTCTTGCGCGCCTCGGCAAAAGCCCTTAATGTTTGTTCGGTCATCACCGAAGCAAAGTCCCAAAGATCTTTGAAGACAGCGCGGAGTTCCACAATGGTGTCGGAGTCCTCGGAATCGTCCAGCAAGATCGTGGCCTCTCGATTGGATTGAAGACCGCCGTCGGTCAAGTTCGATGATCCAACCATCGCTGCGGAATCGAAAAGATAGATCTTGGCGTGGAACCGTCGGTGCGTGTAGTACCGAACCCGGATGTTTGGCTCCTGATGAACGGCAGAGAGCGCTTCGGGACTTGTCGCAGCGTTCAGGCCAACCAACAGATCTACCCGCTTGCCACTCTTCGCGGCTCGTATCAGCTCGTCGGTTTTTGTCACATATGGCGCTGCGATGAATATCTGGGTGGCGCTAGATGCCAAAGTTGTGAACGGATTGATCACAAAGTCTTTCGACGGACCATTTGAGAAAACGCGACCCACAATTACTACAGTGTGTCATTCAGCCCGCCCGTCCAATGCGGAATACCCTTCCGAAGTAGAAGTGGGGCGGCCTGCCACTCCATCCCGACTTGGGCAGATACGGTTGCCTTGTCCGGCCGGTCGCAACGGCTCGCACCTAATATCCAATTAGTCCCTCACCGACATTAGGCAAAACGTTCGTACACGCATTTAGGCGAATGGACATTTCCCTCATCCACGACCTTTTAGGATCTGCATATACGTCTTTCCTGACTGACGGTTCTCCCACGCACCCCTCAGGTGCGACGCGAGTCTCGGAATGTCGTTCTCGAGTGTTGATTTCCATAAGTGCGGCTCGTAATCTAAAACGCGCAGAAGATTGTCGACGTCGAAAATTGCTGCCGTTCCGCGCGCTCGAATGAGAGCAGTCGGCTTTTCGAATGCCATCCTGAGTCCAAGCTCAAACAGGACATTGGGATTGTGTTCGCTCAGATCTGCTATGACTAAGTCCGCTGCAAGAAGTTGGTTGACGATCGTGGATTGGATGACGTCGCTTCCTTCTCGTTTCGCCGTTTCGACTTTGAAGCCTGCATCGATCGCAGCGGGCGTGATCAAGTTCCGGAGAACCTCCTCGAAGAACCCTTTTGGATATGTGGCGGTCTTCTCCACGAATGGCATGATGACGAAGGCAACCCGGCCCGTCCGGTCTTTAGGTTCGCCGACGACCACAGAGTGTACATTGGTCGAGTCAGAGGGCCCGGCAATGCCAGAAATCGGGCTCGCGCCGTACTTTTCGACGAATTGGACATTAGCCGAAAAAATCCGAACAAAGTCATCGTGATACTTCGGAGCGATTGCAAATGTGGATTCGAGTGTGTTCTGTAGGTACTTCAGATCTGGAAGTGGCCCACCCTTGTAATACTCATAAACCGACTTAAAGACCGGCACATTAAAGAAAGCCCGCCAAGCTGCTTCGCGCTCGCCTTCTGGCGAAGCTGCGTAGAGAAGGTCGCGACCGATTGGCGCGAGTTCGATGGTTTCTGTATCGCGAGTGCCGAGTGTCAATCCATAGTCCCGCGCCGATGCGGTGAGATACCAGAGCTTGTTGCCCTTCGCCGCGACTCCAAGCGCGTTGGCGACTTCGGTTGGGCTCCAAGCGTTACCAGCGTTGAACTGCTTGATAGCAGTTGGAACACGTAGCGCTTCTTCTAGGGTCTCGGGAGGGAACGGTCGCGGTCCGCCACCACGCTTTGTGCTTCCGCCCTTTTGACCAGCTTTCCGACGCTTCTTCTGAGCCTTCTTCGTAGCTTTCTTCGCGGCATTTGCCCGGGAGTTGGGCAGAGAAAAATTCACTTCAGGATTTTCGGCAGAAGCTTGTTCGTCGTCGGTCATAACGTTAGAACGAGATGAAAACGCCTAGCAAACATGATAAATCTGCCGCGCACGAATTCATTGCCCGGCCATCCACACGGACGTGACCGCCTCGAGGGTGAACTTGAAAACGAAAGGAGCGCCTAGCGCACACGCATCGCTCGCATCCCTGAATTCATCTTTACCGATCCTGTCCATTGCCCTTTGAGGGCCCGTATTACTTAGTCGGACGATTCCCCGTTTTTCTAATACAGCCCGACCCGGTCACACGCTCTATTCCCTTTCGCCTCATCCACTTACCGGGAATCGCTTCGGAATTGTATCTTTCACAAACCCAGATGCGCTAAGTTGTTGATGTGACGGGCCGGAATGTTTAAGCCTTGTTAAAAGCTGTACCGAATCCCCCCATTGTGGTTCGGCGCGTGCTAAACAAAAGATGTACGGGTAGGATTATTCCTAGAGAGAAACGCCATAAGGCCCGACTTGTTAATCAGTATTTCTGACTTGACGAGGAGCCGTCGGTTGCGCTTATCTTCGTCCTTCCTGGAGGAGAAGCCATGATGTTGTGGATTGCCTGGACGGGAGTTGTGGCATATTGCTGCATGTTGGTCACTGTTTGGCGACGGGCTGGCAAGCAGCATATAACGGAATCTGATAGGCGCGTGCTATCGCTCTTTGCGAACTTCTCGCCTCCCGATTCCATTTCAGCTGAGGAGCAGCCACCTCCCCAAGAACGGAGCAATTTCAATCACTCAGGTCGTCGGAACGGTGCAGCAGATCAACCGACTTCGAAGCCGGAGAAATCGCTTGCTCGGGGCGCGGCGGGTGCGCCGTAAAGTACCGAAGCTTACCGGCGCTGAGCAAGAAAGCTGGCGTAGAAGCACCTATTTGGATCGCCGCCAATGGTCCACACCCGCCATGTTTAGCGTATAAGTAAGCTATCGCGCCGCCAATGGTAGCGATGAAACATCTCACTATCCAGTGCCACGCGCTTTTGAATCGCCACGGAATATCGGACGGAGTTGCTGCCGACTGATAGTGAGTTGCCAATATGGCGAGTTCGACACCAATGCTGCCCATAAAGCCAGCAATAAACGTTAGCAGCAGATCGTTCGGCGATTGCATCTTAGTTTTAACTTAAAAACAGCGAGCAAGTTTGGCCGTTTGCGCGGTTTCCGCCCCAGCTTCATCTTCAGGATATCCGTTACACCTTCCTGAACGTACCTCTGGCGTTAGGGGCCCAATACCCGTTAAGATGGCAAGCAGGGGGTGAACCCCCGCCGCCATAAGCGTTGGGGGCCACCCTACGGAGCAAGACGCGGTGTAGGCGTCCGGTTCCGTCTGTGAAGGAGATGACGAGGTACGTCAATACTCCTCCGTTCCGCCCTAAGATTTGGCGGTGGTAAAGCACCGTCAAGAGCGGAATGTTGGTCGAGCGGGGGGCCTTTTTTAGGCCCCCGCACTAGAATTTGAGAGTCGCCACTCTTTAACTTTTCCCTCCATACGAGATTCGAACCGCTTCCCACCGTTCCGCTTTAGAGCGATGAATACAGCTTTATAGCTAACGGCCTTTCCGGCACCGTTTATCGCAGTAGTTAACTTACGGGCTGTCATCCATTCGTTGTGCTTAGATTTGAAGACCAACTCAGCAACGTCCGAGGTGTTCATTTCTCGAAGTTGCGCCTTGCTTGGGATTTCAGGCGTTTCCTCGGATGAGTTTTGCTGATGTGTATCTGCATGACCGGTTCCGTCGCGGCTAAAGAATTCCTTCATTGCCGCTTCAAGGAAGTCCTTACGATGCAGGAGTAGTCCACGCTCGCGTTCCAAATCAGCCAGTTGGGACTCGACATCCCGTAGCTTCTGTTCCACGTCTTTTTTTGAAACCGTAGCCATAAGAGATATCGTATACTGCCCGCGTACCCGTCCGCAACATCACCGTTGCTTACCGTTGACAACCGTAGATGTTGTCCACACTTAATGATGTCCATTGGTCTACGCTGGCGGGCAAAAGCGTGTATGCTGGCAGACAATAGACAGGCACTCTAATGAATAAAGGGGCCACGCCCGAGAGGCCAACTTTTTACTATCTTGTATCGAGGGGAGCTGAACTCGGTATTTGGGAATCAAGAGCTGACAACATCGAATGGCTGCTTAACCAGCAACCGGGCTTCACGCTGATTATGGGATATATAAGACGAGAGAAGCCGAGGCGCCAACGGCACAAAGTGAAGAAATAGATGAAGCCCAATCAAGAAAGCCGCTTAGACTCACCTTCGCTCACTTCAAGCTATGTCTTCCGCTTCTTGTGTGGCTTCGGTTGCGGCTTCACCTTCAAAATATCTGCTACCGCTTCATCGAAGCTGAGTGGATGAAGGGACAAGAGTTGGCGTTTCCCGTTTTTGCGCGGAGTGGGCTCGGGCCTGAGCTTGGTCGGTTGCGCTTTTTTCATTAGAACCTTTTTAATCAAAAAACCAGCGCGCCTGAACAATTCTATCGCGGCTCGCTGAGTGGACGACACCGGGTTGTGCTTCGTCTGTTATACTCCCGCAGAAATGAGTGCGCGGCAACTTCGATTTGATTTGTACTCGATACATGCCCATTTGGAATCTGGGGCAGTAGATTACGGTGAGCTATTCCGACAAGTTGCTGAGGCTATGGCTGGATACAAGGATACGGAAGCGGCCCGACGCATAGCAATCACGCGATCAGATATTCTTCCAGACGGAAAGGTATTCATCGTGGCATATACGGGCTACTCGGATCGCTCAACTCTTTACTTTGATCTTGCATCAAATGTTCCGCAGACCGAGAAGGGAAGCCCAACGAAGTTTCGGGCCAGAAAGACCCACATTTTAATCGCACCGGAGCGCCGATTGATGCTCATTGAGTCCAAAAAGGGGAATCTGACAGCTTCGGATTTAGAGATCATCATCGAATCGCTGGGACGAGGATGTGATCACAGATACAGGAAGCTAGAACTGAGTCTGAATCCGGTTGCTGATGTAGACTTCAGCCGCGAGATTGATAGTTTGAAACGGATCCAGTCCGCCGTAATAGTGATTGGAGAACCAAATTTTAATTGGACAGAGTGGAACAATACTCTCGCAACAGTTGCCGAGGATTCAAACGCCAGATCTCTCGGGGTTATGGCAAGTGCAAAGCGGGAAAAGAGCCTCTCAAAGGAGAGCGGGGTAATTCAGTTCGTTAAAGAATTTGCGGGGCAAGCCAAGTCGATTTTTAAGAGAGTAACCATCGTCGGTTCCAGATCCGAGGATGCCGGACTCACAACCCTTAATCTGAGTAGATACATCGAGCATTACGACGTAACCGTTCCACAAGACCCAGTCACCGAACAACCCATTGAGGAAGACGTGCAGAAACAACTCGAAGCATATATCAATGCAAGACCTGCCGCATAGTCCATTATGTTTAAGACACTATGGCACTATATTCGCGATGAATGTACGCCCCGTCTTCACGATATTGCATTCACTTCCGAAGCTGTCGTCTCGCTGCTCGTATCGGTATTTTTCGCCGTATATGGATACAGGCTATTCTCTCAGGCTCCAAAGGTCAACGATGTGACGACTGGCTTAATTGCTTATGCCGCGATCGTGTTGGGGTTCTGTGTTTCTGGGCTCACCGTCTCATTAACGTTGCCGGATCGGGAGTTTGCAACCGTCCTAGCCACGACCACACTCCGCTCGAAGAGTAGCCAAAGAAATGCATATTCGGATCTGCTATTTGTCTTTTCTTGGACAGCACTGGTCCACTGGACGGCGGTGTTGTTTCTGTTTGTTGTTATCCTTCTCGCCGAGGGTGGCCAATCTCTACTGCCAAGCGGCTCTACAGCCGCTAGGACGATGATTGTTTCCGTGATTGCCGGACTATACAGCTACTGTTTTTTCCAGTTTCTAATAACTCTGATTACGTTGTCTCAGATTGGGAATAGGTACGTACAGCACTTAGCCCGGTCGTCCGCATCTGGGCAATGAGCAAAGCTGGAGGTAATGAATGCTAAGAACTGCGTTCATGGCTCACATCGTGGTAAGTTGTGCGCATGGAAATCAAGAAAGGCGATGTCGTCGGGGTAACGGTAACGAAGGAATGGGCCGACGCAGTTGGGCCGGACGAGAGCATTCATTATTTCTCAACGCACGATACTCCTCGATCCCGCCTGTTCCTGGCGAAAGTTCTGTCGATAACGGACCCTGTTGGATTGTGGGTGGAAGCGACGGACGACTTTAGGGTTCCCGAGCATTCCGATGGCGCAGCGACGCTGTTTGTGCCGTGGGCCTACATCATCGCTGTACGTTCTGGTTCAGTGTTTAAGGTGGATCGACGACGGCCGGGTTTCCAAAGTTAAAGATCGCTCGCGACCTAGGGGATTTTTGATTTTGGTGCTACCTCGTTATCTCGCTTTCGGGTTCGGCTTTCCCGCATGAGTCCCGGTAGGTAAGCCGTTTCCCATCGACTCCCTTGAGAGCGAGTTGCGCCCGCTCCGCATCCGAGACATCCCGAGAGTTGTATCGAAAATCGAACTCGCTCAAATAGCGATTCAGATGCTGGCGGCCGACGTGGTGGTAAACGCCGTCAATGCCTCTTTTCAGAATGGCGAAATATCCCTCTACCGTATTCGTTGTGATGCACACGCCGTTCTCATAGCGGACGTATTCTTTTGCTGTGTGATTCACCCTGTCGTGCTTCTGGCTCGCATCGTCCAGTGTCAATGTGTTGCTACTGTCCGTCATTACATGAACACCTTCCGCAAGGTATTCGTTCAGGACGGGACGAAGGTTCTCTTGCGTCACGCGCTCAATGTGCATGGAGCGAACATTACCGCCGCGCTGCACAAGCGAAAGCACGATCTCTTTGTCGGAGTGCGGATGAATCCCTTTGGGCGCTCCGAGAGGCTTCTTGCGCCACGTCCTGTTTCCGATTTGCACGTCTTGTTCGCCCTCTTGTGGACCGCCGCCGGGATTGTTCTTGCGCCTGCGTCGTCCGCCGATATAGGCTTCGTCAATTTCTACTACGCCATCGAGTTTTGATGATAAAGGCTCCTGCGTCATGGCGTACCGAATCCGATGCGCCATGAACCACGCGCTCTTGTACGTGACTCCCAGCATTCGATGAAGCTGATGTGCGCTCATGCCCTTTTTGCTTGCAGCGAGCAGATGAAACGCAAGCAGCCATTTGTTGAGTGGGATATGCGAATCCTCCATGACCGTTCCCACGGTCACGCTGAATTGCTCACGGCAACCGCCGCACTTCCACACGCCTTTGCGGACGTGAGTTTTGCCCTTCTCTTGAGGCTGCAAACGGTAGGATTCGCCGATCACTCCACACTGGGGACAAACGACGCCATCCGGCCAGCGTTTCGCTTCTAGGAATTCGCGCGCTTTGTCTTCATCGCTGAATTGGGGAGCGAGAATATCTGCCTTTGCCATGCTTCAAGTATGCGCTTAAAGCATGGGTTTGTCAAGTATACAATTCCGAATCGCTTGGAACGATGCTTTATACTGGTCTCAGTAGGGCGGAACCCTCGTTCCGCTGCCGGACGCCCACGTCCGGCTTATAAACCTTTCCGATCAACGCCCAGTGCCGTCGCGCAGCTGGGCGTTTTTCACTTCTAGGAGCACGAAAATGTCAACTCAATCCCAGATCGCAGCCAACCAATCCAACGCTCAAAAATCCACCGGCCCCAAAACCGCCGAGGGCAAAGCCATAGCCGCGCAAAACAATTTTCGATTCGGCTTCACCGGCGCGTTCCGCGTCCTCGCCTGGGAAAGTGAAGTTGAATTTCAAATACTGTTGGACACGCTCCACGCCGAGCACCAGCCCGACACTCCCACCGAAACGGTCCTGGTCGACAAAATGGCCCAATCGCTCTGGCTCGCGAAACGCGCCGTCCTTCTCCAAGGTCTCACCATGGACAGCCAGGTGCCGTTCTGCGGCGCTCCTAACCTGCTTGCTCTCTATCTGCGCTATCAAACCACGCATGACCGCGCTTTCCGCAACGCGCTCACTGATCTCCTAAAGCTCAGAGCCGAAAAGCGCAAACAGCAAATTGGCTTCGAATCGCAAGAGCGAAAGCGGAAGGAAGATGACCGCCAAAGAAGCGCTGAACTCCGCAAAGAAGCCGATCATGGGCGCCGCGCAGCGGCCGAACTGCGCAAACAAGCCGACCATCTCCGTCGCGAAGCAGCCGAAAAACGCAGACAAGACCGCCACTATTACGACATGTTGCTCGCCGAAGGCAAAGTAAGCCATCAGCAATTGCAAAGTGTGGACCTACGCGTCACGCATGCGGCCGCCGCATCGCTTGCTGAAGACCTGCAGCTGGACGGGCAAAAAGCCGCCTAGATCATGCGGGCCTATGGCGCGGGCGCAACAGTCGGCACATACAGAAACTCATTGCTACTGGGCAGCTCGCAGCTTCCGGCACTGGACAGCCTTTCCACATCGTTACTCCCAGAGCTGGCCCGAATCCACCGTACTTTCTCGGCGCCCCCTCTAGATATGCAGCGAAGCGGTACATCAGTTGTGAAGTCTTCGTCCACTCCCGAAACGTCGAGTGTCACATCGCGCCCCGACTTTTTTAGAGCCAGCCGCGGAATGCCGGTTCCGTACACCCATGTCTCAAAGAACAGTGCCAGATTCTTGTCAGATTGTCCAGCCGGCACAAACTCGCCCGCCGCTTGCCGGAATGCCTCGTTGCTGATGGGCTTCGCTGCGAAATCGTGAAGCAAGCGCAATTGCAGTTTCCCGAAGCTCTCCTCGCCGAGCCGTTCGCGCAGCATGTGCAAGATCCATGTACCCTTTTCGTAGACAATGGTGTGCCACGTCGACAGGCTTACCGTCTGCTGCAAACGGATGCCAAAATCGACTGGTCCGGCCGATTCGACGGGCTTTCCATGTTCCTCTTTTGTCAAATCGTCTCTATACGTGGTGAGCACGTCGTTCACAGCAGCGCGACCTTTGTGCCGCTCGAGAAATTCGAGTGCCGAGTAGTTCGCCATCGCTTCCATCAGCCAATCGGCTCGGTAATCCGATGCCCCGACAATGTTCCCCCACCATTGGTGCGCCACCTCGTGCGGCAACAGCATCTCCGAAAAGAACATGTCCATCCGCGCGCTGCGCAACTGGCTCGGCCGGTCCTGTTCACGGACGTACGAAACAGTAGAAAGATAAATAAGGCCCGGAAATCCCTGTCCGAAATAACCGGGAATCGGTGACACCGCGATGTCGTGAATGGGGAGCTTTACCCAGCGCTGCGTGTAGTCGTCGAGAATGCCTTCTATCTCTTTCGGCAGTTCCTGTAGCGCAGCGCTCGAGCCGGACGCCGATTGAGCATTGGCGTAGCACTCCACTCGATACAAGCCGTGTTCATCGAACGAAGTAGTGTAATCGCCTAGGTTGAAACCCGCGAGGCGCTCAGGCACTCGCGTTTTGCGATGCACGGTGCGGATGCCTCCAGCAACTTCCTCGCTTACCGGTTCACCGGTTGACACGAGCCGCAGGCGCTCCGGGCATCGGAACACGAGATCGAAATTTGCCTGCATCGGCCCGCTGTAAGGAAACCACGCGTTTCGCTCATCTACGAAATACGAGCCGTCCGGAGTCTGCCGGATCACAGATCCCTCATAGCTGACTTCAAGGCTGTACACTTTACCGGAGACGAGAGGCCCGGCGGAGACAAGCAAGAAGGTTCCTGAGCCCTTCATGTCCAGCATGCGAATCGAATTGCGCTGAAAAACTTCCACAGGCGTACCGTCGATTTTTCCTGACGACACGTGAAGGCGGTCTGAGAGACCGAGCGGGATCACACGGCCGCCATCCGTGTTCAGAGCGGCCTGAAAGCGGGCGGTAACGGACATGCTGAGATCGGGGCGGATCGTGGTCTCTATGTGGAAGTCGCTCAAGTTCGCCGGAGGCTGCGCATCAGTTACCTTATGACGAGGCCGGAATGCCGTCCAGAGCTGAAATCGCGAATGGCCGTCAGCGGTTCCGAGCGAGCGGCCCACTGCTACAGGCTCCGATTCGTCGGGCTCATACATGGCATCGAACGGTCCGAGTTCACGTCCGAGTATGGCCGAGTAAAACAGCCCTTGCTCCGGTTTGTGATTGTCGAGAAGGGATTGGACAATTCGAAGGGCAACCCCTGAGCTCATCTGACGTATTAAAGGATTGAACTCGCCCGAATGCTCTGTTGCCGTTTCGGGCGCTTTGCGCACCGGCCCCTCGCGAATTTGACTTAGCAGTTCCTTTTCCGTGTCGTCTGTGAACAAAAGGAGAGCTGAGGTGAAGTGTTCATCTAGATTCGGACGCCCGGTAAATGAGGCGAGTGAAGCTCGCTCGCTGCGATCCGGCGGCATGACAATGATTTCGCCTTCTCCAGCCTCCACCCCGGCAGTCGTAAACACTGCGCCGACACAGCGGCCGTACGTTGGAGTGACGAAGGAAAGAATTCCTTCGGTCAAGAAGATCTTGATGTCGCCGCGTGCCAGCGTCAGATCCCGGACATGGTACGTCTGATCCGGATCAAGGGACATCTCCGCCAAACCATGGGAAATTTCCGCTGCGCTGGGTTGCTGGGCAGCGTGTGCAAGAGGAACGAGGCAGAGCGCCCAGACCGCAACTCTGAGCGGAAGGGCGCTACTTGCTAAGCTCGGCACTCTGCTGAGTGGCCGGATCTTGTCCCCAATTCTCGCGGATGATTCCGGTCTGATCGGAATAAAATGTCCGCCGCCCGGTGCTGTTGAAGGCTTTGGGAACCGCTGAAACGGAATAGCCCGTTGGCGTCTGCACCACGGTGTAGTTATATCCGCTGCCCGAGCCATTTGCCAGGCTTGCCGGAATCAGCCCTGCTGCCTGCGGCCCCTCAGCAGCCCCGCTCGACGTCGGAGGTCCTAGCTGGCTCAGCGTTGTCGCATATTGCCCGAATTGCGAGTAGTACTGGACCTCGGCCTTCTGAATCGTCCCAATCTGGGCGATGGCAGCCATCTCCTGCGCGTGCATCCGCGACTTGCTCATCTGTGGCAGGGCAATCGACAGAATAATCAGAATGATCGCGATAACAATCAGGAGCTCGATGAGCGAGAAGCCGCGCTGAGCAGAGCGCCGCTTCCGTAAGTGCAACACCATACCGTTTACATCATACGACGTACGGACCGGGCCAAACGTTGTCTCAGATTATCGGGAGCACTCATTCCCTAAAGCCCTTAACGACGGAGTCGATAGCACGAAGTCGCTGGAGGAACGTCGGTAAACGATGTAAATCCAAAGCATTTGCCCCATCGGAAAGAGCCCGCTCAGGCGCGTCGTGAACCTCGACAAAAATCCCTGCGATTCCGATCGCTGTCGCGCCCCGCGCCAAAGGCTCGATAAACTGCGGCTCGCCTCCTGAGGCGTTTCCGCCCGCTCCCGGGAGTTGCACGCTGTGGGTTGCGTCGAAAACTACCGGGTAACCCGTGCTCGCCATGATACTCAGGCTTCGCATGTCCACAACCAGATTGTTATATCCGAACGATGATCCTCGTTCTGTCAGGATGATGCGGCTGTTTCCGGTGCTTGCGACCTTTTCGGCGGCATGGGCCAGATCGGCCGGCGCTAGGAACTGTCCTTTCTTGATGTTCACCGCTCGCCCGGTTTTCCCCGCTTCGACCAGCAGGTCCGTTTGACGGCAGAGAAACGCGGGTATCTGGAGGATGTCGGCAGCTTCTGCCGCGATTTCCGCCTGTGCCGGCTCGTGAATATCGGTAAGTACTGGCAGTCCGGAAGCTTGTACGCCTTTCAAGATCCGAACGCCCTCCTGGAACCCAGGGCCGCGATAAGACATCAAACTGCTACGATTCGCCTTATCGAAGGACGCTTTGAATACGAACGAGCCCGTTACTGCGCGAATCGCCTTTGCCAATCGCAGCACATGCTCTTCACTTTCGATGACGCAAGGACCAGCAATAATTGCCAGAGGCGCGGTATTGGAAAACGTGACCTTAGTCTTACCCTCACCGACGGTGACGGTGGTCATCGCACTTGCGAATATTCCTGAGACTCGATCAGCTTCTCCGCAACGCGGAAACGGTTGCGCCTGTGCTCGAGAGCAGCACCTAAAAAGGAAGTGAATAGCGGGTGTGGTTCGAGGGGTTTCGATTTGAACTCGGGATGGAATTGGCAGCCCAAATACCAGGGATGATCGGGTAATTCGCAGATCTCAACGTAAACACCATCGGGCGTCTGCCCTGTAAGGCGCATCCCTGAGTCTGTTAGCGGCTGCTCGAAATCGCGGTTGAACTCATAGCGGTGTCGGTGCCGTTCACTGATTTCCGCTCTGCCGTAAGCCCGACGTGCCAAGCTTCCCTCGGCGAGACAGCACGGATAGGCGCCAAGCCGCATCGTGCCGCCCAGTTCATCGACTCCCTTCAACTCGCGCAGCTTATAGATAATGCGATCTGGCGTACCTGGGTCGACTTCGGTCGTGTTTGCATCTTTCAGGCCGCAAACGTTACGGGCAAACTCAATCACCATGGTCTGCATACCGAGGCAGATTCCGAAATATGGCACCTTCTCTTCGCGCGCAAACCGGATGGTATTTAGCATGCCGGGTATGCCTCGTTTGCCAAATCCGCCTGGTACGAGAATGCCGTCAAAGCCCTGCAAGACGCTGCGACATTCGGGCCATTCCATTCGCTCCGATTCGATCCATTCGATTCTGACGCGAGCATTATGCGCGATTCCCGCATGTAGCAAGGCTTCTTTCAAACTTTTATAAGAGTCCTCGTACTCAACGTATTTGCCCACGAGTCCGATCGTCACCTCACGCGCCGGATGTTTCATACGATCGACCATTTCAATCCAGGGCGACATATCGCGAGGGCCCGCTTCGATGCGTAGAAGGCGAAGAATACTCTCGTCCACCTTTTGCTCGGCGAAGACCATCGGGATTTCGTACACCGAGTTCACGTCTTTGGCGGTGATCACGCTACTCACGTCGACATCGCAGAAAAGTGCAATCTTTTCCTTCACCTCTTCTGGAAGCTCGCGTTCCGAGCGGCAGAGCAAAATGTCGGGCTGAATACCGATCGCCCTCAGCTCCTTTACGCTATGCTGGGTCGGTTTCGTCTTTAGCTCTTGAGCGGCTGAGATCCAAGGAACGAGCGTGAGATGCACGAATAAAGTGTTTTCACGCCCCTCTTCATGGCGCATCTGGCGAATGGCTTCGATGAAGGGAAGAGATTCGATATCGCCTACCGTCCCGCCAATCTCGACGATTGCCATATCCATGTCGCCGGCCACTTTCCGGCACGCGGCTTTGATCTCGTTCGTAACGTGCGGAATCACTTGCACGGTCTTGCCGAGGTAGTCGCCCCTTCGCTCGCGCGCAATGATGCTCTCGTAGATGCGGCCGGATGTCAGATTATTGCTTTGAGTAAGCGGCGCGTGCGTGAATCGTTCGTAATGCCCGAGATCGAGATCGGTTTCCGCTCCATCGTCGGTGACAAATACTTCGCCGTGCTGGAAAGGGCTCATCGTCCCGGGATCGACATTCAGATAAGGGTCGAATTTTTGCAGCGTAACCCGCAACCCCCGGCTCTCCAGCAAGCATCCAATAGAAGCTGCGGCGATTCCCTTTCCCAGGGAGGAAACGACGCCTCCAGTTACGAAGATGTACTTAGCCATGTCCCCCCATTGAAACTTTTGCTTCGAATCAGCCAGGTCGAAACGAGTTTGCTGCTGCTGAGAACAACTGGTTCACGCGTTCCAGATCTTCAGGCGTGTCGACGCCTAGAGACTCGTATTCAGTGTCAACCACTCGAATCCGGTAGCCGTTTTCAAGGGCCCGCAATTGCTCCAAACGCTCCGCTCGTTCAAGCGGCCCCACAGTTAGATCGGGATAAGCCAACAAAAACTCGCGACGGTAAACATAAAGGCCGACATGCTTCGCAAAAAGCGAGCTTCCGCTGCCATCACGGTCGTAAGGAATCGGACAGCGTGAAAAATAGATCGCATCGTTCAAAAGATTGGTAACCACTTTGACGACATTGGTATTCACGATGTCTGTCGGATCGACAATGGGTCTCTTTAGAGTCCCCATCGAAACTGAATCGTCTCCATGTACCGAAAGAATGGCGGCGTCAATTGCCTCGGGATCGATCAATGGCTCGTCGCCCTGAATGTTCACATAAAGAGTGGCTGGTTCCGACGCAGCGACTTCAGCCAGGCGATCGGTCCCCGACGGGTGATCGGCGCGCGTCATGCGCACGCGACCCCCAAAGGTGCGCACCGCCGCAGCGACTCGCTCATCATCGGTTGCAACCATCACATCGTTTAGGTAGCGCGACGCCTGTGCCCGCTCGTACACGTGTTGCAGCATCGGTTTGCCGGCAACATCCGCGAGAGCTTTTCCAGGGAAACGGGAGGAGGCAAATCGGGCGGGGATAATACCCAAAATCCGCGTCCGCACATCTGAGTGTAGCACCGCTGCGCAAGATGCGCCCGCCGCATTGAGTTCTCAGTCCGGATCGCTGCTGGTACATTGGAAACACGAGCAGTGTTCGTTATCAGCAACATCGGGAGGCAATGTTGAAGACGACAGGGGAAGATGCCCGCGGCGATTGAGCAACAGCCGATAGTTCAGCAAGGATCTAGCGCCGGAGTCCTTCGCATGTATCGGCTGGCGCTGCTTCTCGTGCTCTTGAAGCCTTTTGGAAATTTGTCTCTTGCCTGGGGAATGAGGCATGTTCCGCTAGCGCTTTCCATCGCTCCGCTAAATGTCATTCAACAGTTGTTCGAGCCTTTTGTTGCTCTCGGAATCGGGATGCACATCCTATGGCTCGTGCTGAGGATCTCCTTGCTGAGCCTCGCGGATCTCAGTTTCGTTCTGCCAATTACGGCTTCGGGATATGTTCTTTCGGCCGTGCTCGGGCGGGTGTTTCTCAACGAACACGTCACGCCCGCGCGATGGCTCGGAATACTGCTGCTTGCCGTGGGGGTTGTGATCGCGGGATCGACATCGCGTACCACAACTAAAGAGGCATAACGTGTGTGGGATCGTCGGCTTCACTCATGCGAAGTGGTCACCTGAGCCAGACCGCATTCAAGCCGCTGTAGCATCGATAGTTCATCGCGGGCCAGATCAGCAAGGCACGTTCGAGTCGAATCTTGTTTCTCTTGGCGCCACTCGCCTGAAGATCATTGATCTTCATTCTGGCGACCAGCCGATGGCCTCCGACAACGGCGACGTGGTGATTGCGTTCAATGGCGAAATTTATAACCATGCTGAGCTTCGTGCCGAGCTCCAAGGCCGCGGATATCGATTCCGCTCGCGTTCCGATACGGAAACGGTTCTCCACGCTTTTGAGGAATGGGACACGGATTGCTTTTCCCGGCTCCGCGGCATGTTTGCTGTCGCGTTGTGGACGGAATCCGCGGGGCGCCTTGTTTTGGCTCGCGACCGTGTAGGCATCAAGCCCCTTTACATTGCGCGTAGCGGCACCGATATTTTCTTTGGCTCAGAAATAAAAGCCATTCTTGCGAATGCCGAGATAAATCGACACCTCAGCATGGCAGGCCTGGACTGCTATCTGTCGCTTAACTATGTGCCGGCTCCGTGGACGCTGGTCGAGGGCGTCGAAAAGCTTCGTCCGGGCTATTGGCTGGAGTGGCGACGCGGTGAGGTTCGGTCGGAATGCTATTGGCGGCTCCCGGAACCAGCCCCGAGGCAATTCACAGCACATGCGGCGCAGGAGGAACTCGATTCGCTCGTGCAGCAAGCCGTCCGCGAACATTTGCTCTCAGATGTCCCGCTAGGAGTTTGGCTGAGTGGTGGTATCGATTCATCAACCATCCTGCATTACGCCGCAAACGCCTCCAGTTCGCGATTGAAAACCTTCTCGATCCTGTTTCGGGGGCGCAGTTTTGATGAATCGGCTTACATCCGACAGGCAGCGGCTCAATATGGAACTGAACACGAGGAACTCGATCTCAATCCGGATACCGGTCTGCAGGATGCGATCGAGGAGTTCGCGCATTATTCCGATGAGCCGGACGCGGATGCGGGCGCGCTCCCAGTGTGGTTTCTTTCCAAGCTAACCAAGAGGCACGCAACAGTGGCGCTCAGCGGCGAGGGTGCAGACGAGTTGTTTGGCGGATACCTCACTTACCGGGCGAACCAGCTTGCTCGCCCCATGCGGCGGTTTCCGAAAACCGCGCTCGAATTGCTTCTCACTGCGGCGCGACGCTGGCCCGTGTCCGACGACAAGATCAGCCTCGAATACAAGGTCAAGCGGTTCTTGGAAGGTTGTCAGATGCTGCCTGAGCAGGCGCACGTGTATTGGAATGGAACGTTCTCGGGCTCGCAGAAAAGGCGTATCGTGGTTCCATCACTTCCCGGCGCCCTAGACAGCATTCTCAGTGAGCTATCGACAGCAGGGGACAATCTTGGCGCGTACTTGTGGTTCGATCAGAAATACTTTCTGCCGGACGACATTCTCACAAAAGTGGACCGTATGAGCATGGCGCACGCAGTAGAGGTACGGCCACCTTTTCTGGATCATAGAATTGTTGAATTCGCCGCTTCCTTGCCCGAAAATTTGAAAATTCGGCGGTCCCGCCAAAAATTTGTTTTGAAGGAATTGATGAAGGATAAGTTACCGCCTTCTATTTCCCGGCGGAAGAAGATCGGCTTCGACATTCCAGCGCACGATTGGCTGCGCGGTCCATTGCGGGTCTTGCTGCTCGACACATTGGCGAGCGGTGCTGCTGAATACCCTGAGTTGTTCAATTTGGCGGCGCTCGATACTTTCGTTACTGAACACCTCGCAAGGCGGGCGAATCTCGGGTATCATCTGTGGGGTTTGATGATCCTCATGCTTTGGATGAAGAGATGGCGAATCCAGACAGCTTCGAGCTGCGCACCGAGCCTGTACTCTATACAGACTGCTTGACCGAGCCGCACTGAGCGCCAGTATACAATTAGGTTTGCGTCGGAGAGCAGGACTGAGCTCTGTGCTGCCGTGCACTTCGCGAGCTCGGATCAGACAGCACGTAACCTGTTGAGCCCTCAGGGAGTCTTTACCACTTCGACGCCTGAAACCAGGAGCAGACCGACGAATCATGAATATCGCCGTGCTTGGAGGAGATGGTTACTGCGGTTGGGCCACAGCTTTGTACCTATCGAAAAGAGGGCATTCGGTTGCGATCGTAGATAACTTCGCCCGGCGCCAGTGGGACTACGAACTCGGAGTGCAAACGCTCACGCCGATTCGTCCTCTTTCCGAGAGGTTGAAGGTCTGGCAAGAGATCACAGGCGAGAGCATAGAGGCGTTCGTAGGCGATGTTACGGACTACGATTTCGTCTCTTCGATGGTGGATAGTTTCGAGCCTGATGCGGTCGTCCATTTTGCGGAACAGCGTGCAGCCCCTTACTCGATGATCGACCGCAAACATGCCGTTTTTACGCAAGTCAACAACGTCGTCGGAACTCTGAACCTGCTATTCGCTATTCGCGAGCTTCGACCTGAGTGCCACCTCGTCAAGCTCGGCACGATGGGAGAATACGGCACCCCGAACATCGATATCGAAGAGGGATACATCACCGTTGAACATAACGGCCGAAAAGACGTACTTCCCTATCCCAAGCAACCCGGCTCGTTCTATCACCTCTCGAAGGTTCACGATAGCCACAACATCATGTTCGCCTGCAAAATATGGGCGCTTTGCGCTACTGATCTCAACCAAGGCGTCGTGTATGGAACTATGACGGACGAAGTTGCGCTAGACGAAGCTCTTATCAATCGCTTCGATTACGACGAGGTGTTTGGCACCGTTCTGAACCGCTTCTGCGCCCAAGCAGCGATTGGATATCCGCTAACCGTCTACGGGAAGGGAGGACAAACCCGCGGCTTCTTAGATATTCGGGACACGGTGCGATGTGTCGAGTTGGCGTGTTTGAAACCCGCCCGGCCGGGCGAGTGCCGCGTGTTCAACCAATTCACAGAGCAGTTTTCAGTTCTTGAGCTCGCACGCATGGTGCAGACCTCGGCCAGAGGACTGGGTCTCACTGTCGAAATCGATCACTTACCCGACCCCCGAGTCGAATTCGAGCAGCACTACTACAACGCCAAGCACTCGAAACTTATCGATCTCGGTTTAGAGCCTCACTATTTGTCCGAATCGCTTTTGGACTCTCTGATGAACATCGCGATAGAGTATCGGGACCGGATTGACACCTCTACATTCCTGCCGCAGGTGAACTGGCGGAGAACGGACAATGGCCGTAGCCGGCAGATGAGCGCCGCAGTTGGTGCTTCACTGGTCGCGGACAAGGTCTAAAACGGAAACAACATCTTCCGAAACCCGATCGGCAAAATCGAGGCCAAACGGGAAATCGGAGCCGCCGAGCGCCGCTTCAAATGAAGCCATGAAACGCTGGATAACGGGTTCTCTAGTTCCCAGGAAATCTATCGCAGCAATATTCCCGTCTTGTTTCTCGACCCATACATAACGCTCATCGGGTTGTTCGTAAGCGCATCGGATTTCCGATACGGCCGAGTGCGGTACGGCATGCGCGCGAATCGCAAGTAAGTGAGATCCGAGATTCTCAATTGCGGGGATTGCCAGGCGGTTGGGACGACTGATGACGAAGTGGCCGCCGAATCGAAGTGCAACGCCATCATCTAATTTTCGACGCCAGTTCTCGACCTCCGCGAGAAAACAATACTGATAATGAATGGCAACGAAGAGACGTTTGGCCCTCGCGAGGTTCAGGAGCGAATCGGTCTCATGGCGGGAGCACTTCCAGGGTTTCTCAACAACGACGTGTAGACCGGCTCCGATCGCAGCTTCAATGATCAATGGGATGTGCGCCCCCGGCGGAGCGCAGATCCAGGCGATCTGCGCTCCGCTTGATGACATTGATCCAGCTAATCGAGATTTATAGGCGGCCTCGCTCTCTGTAGCAAGACGTCGAGTTTGATCGAGGCACGTTGTTCGAGAATGTTCGGCGGCGAGCACGGCATATATCGTGCGAGCCCATCGACCTGCGCCGAGAATCACGTACGAAAGCGCTTCAGCCACTGTTGATTCTTTCGCACACTAGCCGAGCCGCCTTCACTGCGCTGACGATCTTACCGGAAAAGATGTGAAATTCACCTGGCTCGCCCTCCTGCACGTGGAGGATTCGACGGTCGTGCAACGGATTATCCTCGACTACCCGGATCGTAAACCGCGACCCGAGATAAACCGCATCTTTTGCCGACGGCACGGCACGACAACAATCGTTTCGCATCGCCTCAAAATGTGTAAAGGGTACGGGCACAAACGTGGGTTTGTTCAACATACTGCTGTAGAATGCCGGAATCGGCTCGGCGGAGTCACTTGTTGACCAATGATTCGTGTGTTTAGCCGAGCCGAAGAGCGATAAATTGGAGGAGCCAAGCGGATCGAAGCCCGTGAACGGACCATCCACTATTACGAGTGCGATGCCGCTTAACGCGGCCGGAAGCTTGATCAAGATTTTTTCGGCAATCTGAAATTTGGCAAATTTGAAAATTTGTTCGCTCGCCCCCATGCCGTAGACAGCCCATACGACGAAGTCATAATCACCCCGCATATCGGAACAGAAGGCCCGCTGCTGAAATTCCACGCCGCTCTCTGTAATACGGCTTTCAATTAGGTTGCGCAAAACGTCTGGATCATAGACGTGTTCTTCGACCTCATAAGCCCGATCTATGAACTCAAAGTCCAGCCAATCAGGACGGCAGGGTCTAAGTGCCAGACCGTGCTGGCCCATCACTCTTTCGTAGAGATCAGGCGAGGTTCTGGAGTGCTGCTTGGCAACCGCGTAATAGTGCTGAGTATTCCGGACAATCGCCGGGTTAAACGCCTCGATGAATTCCTGGCGGACTTCCAGTATTTCGTCGATAGTTTCCGGGCTGCGTGGGTAGTGGTACCCCGAATGGACTCGATATTGGTTGATGGCGGATGCGCCACGCATAATGCCGAGAGGGTCGAACAGATGTACTCTGTGGCCGCGCTCAGCCAACCGGATCGCGGCAGTCGCACCGTAAATACCAGCGCCTGCAACAGCGATTTTCGCAACGCTCATCATCCCGTGCAAGCGTAGCGGGGCCTAATCGGCTGCAAGGTTGGCAGTAGCTGGGATCAACCTTCCATCGCGAATGTAGTAATCGTCACCTCGCCAGCGAATGCTGTTCCGCGTGAAACTAGCTACCCAGACGGCGAATGCGACCGCATCCCAAGCAAACATGATCGGCAACTTCTTGTAAAAATCGCGATGCCTCAAGCCCCAGATTCCGACGATCCAGGTCATAACGAGACGAAGTGTAAAGTAGGCGCCGAAATAACCGGCCGCCACCGCCAGCGAGGGATGGACGGCAACCGCGGCGAGCGACCAAGGCAAACCTTGCGTAAACAGCAGACCGAGATGCCCCCAGGGACGCATGTGTCTCATTACAACCAGCCACCGCAGGCGCTTCCGGAGAAGCTCAGGCATGGATCCGTAGTCGGACACTGCCTCGACTGTATATGGCAAGAGTTCAACTTTGTATCCGCATTCAGCGATGAGGCGACCCACTAGTAGATCGTCTGCAGGGCGATTCTCGAGTTCTTGGTAGCCGCCGAATTCGGCCAGGCGTGTACGTGTAGTCGCGATGGTCTGCCCGAGCGCGAATTTCACTCCGTCCAGTTGACGGGCGACTAGAATGCTCGGAAAGAAATCGGAAACCATTCCGATGGTTTGCAGCTTCTCCGCTCGTGTTCGTTCCCCCGTGGATACATAGAGACAAGTGACGGCCCCTACTTCGGAGTTGGCCAGCGGCCCCACAACAGTGCGTAAGTAATCGGGCCGGACGCGAACATCGCTGTCAGTGATCACAATATTTTCATAAGCTGCTTCGCTTACCAGACGGGCCAATTTCGCAACTTTATCGTTAGAGGCGCTCCGGCCCGAGCCGAACAGCACGCGTATCTGCCGTTCGGGGAAATCGCGCTTCAGCCTTTCGATTACAGAAACGACCGAATCGTCGTTTTCACCGACACAGAACACCACCTCGTATTCCGGATAATCTTGGCGGCAGAAGCTCGCAAAGTTTTCGTAAGCCTCGGGGTCGAGCCCTCGGACAGGTTTGAGGTTACTTACTGCCGGTGTGAAATTCGCATTTGCTACGTTCTGCCTGTTCGACCGCCGGAAGAATTGCCAGGTGCTATAGATTGCGATCAGGTAATAAATGAAAGGCGTTGCCGCTGCGGCAAGGATCACATAGGCGATTACCGTAAGGAGCATCGTGCCTTTATGCAGTAAGATTGTTCGCGCTTCCGTAACATATCTCTCATCCTACGTTTTAGTTCCGCCGACTTCACTGTAACAAGTCTCGCTGAAAAGAATCGCTCTTCTGGTGAAGGGGATGTTACAGCTAGTGGCATCCTGTTCCTTTGGATGATGAATATCTCAGATGCCGGTCGAACCGGATCTCGCACCGAGCCAAGCAAGCTGTTCCTTTTTTTCGCAATTCTGCTCTTCGCGAGTGCCGTGTACCTGGGGTGCATCGTTTCGCCCCCGTCGCTTATGGATGATGTCGACGCGGTGCAGGCACAGATCGCGCGAAACATGCTCAGCTCCGGAGACTGGGTGACGGCACGGCTCAATGGGGTCGCCTATCTGGAAAAGGCTCCCCTAGTGTACTGGGTGATAGCGATCTCGTACCAGATCTTCGGCCCCTACGATTGGGCCGCGCGTATCCCTATCGCTCTTTCCGCGATCGCTCTCTGTTTGCTTGCTTCTGGCTTCGGCATGTGGGCCTTTGGAAAGCGCGCTGGGTTTTATGTTGGTCTGTGCATGTCGACATGCGTCGGGCTTTTTCTCTTTACGAGAATCTTGATTCCCGACGTCATGCTCACAGCGGTCGTTTCTCTGGCGATGTGGGCCTTTTTGCGCGCCCTCGATGAACAGGAGAAGCATCCGAGGCTCTGGGCGTTTGTATTGGCGCTGAGTCTAGGGATTGGTCTTCTACTGAAGAGTCTGATCGGCGTTCTCTTCCCGGTGGCCGCGGGCATCGTGTATCTGCTCATCAGTCATGAATTGTTTTCAGCGAGGGTCTGGAAGCGCCTTCATCCATGGACCGGAGCTTTGATCGTCATCGTGATTGCGGCACCCTGGCATATCGCCGCCACGCTTCACAATCCGCCGTCTTTCGCGACTACATTACACAGCGGCCCCGGCCAATACCACGGATTTTTGTGGTTCTTTTTTGTAAATGAACAGCTCCTCCGTTTCCTGAACGCACGTTATCCGCGCGATTACAACACGGTTCCGCGCCTCTATTTTTGGCTGTTGAACCTTGTTTGGCTCTTCCCTTGGAGTGTTTATCTTCCCGCAGCTTCAAAGCTCTCCTATAAACCTTCAAGCCGGGCTGGTCGGACCCGGTTGCTCGCGTTGTGCTGGGCGGGTGTCGTGCTGGTCTTTTTCACCTTTTCAACCACCCAGGAATACTATTCCATGCCGTGTTATCCCGCTCTCGCGCTCCTACTCGGTTCGGCAATGGTGGGCGGAGGCGATTGGGTTCGCCGAGGAACTCTTGTGCTCTCTGGTGTTCTCGCGTGCGCCCTGCTAGCGGTGCTGATCCTGTTACTCACTGTGCGGAATGTTCCGACTCCGGGTGACATTTCTTCCGCGTTAACTTCTCATCCCAGCGTTTACAGCCTTTCACTTGGGCATATGGAAGACCTCACAATCCGGTCTTTTGCATACCTGCGCGTTCCGCTAATCGTTGCGGCAATCGCATTTCTCATCGGATTAGTTGCAGCCGTTCGTGCCCGTAGCGGTCAACGTGTATTTTTGGCGCTGGCACTCATGATGGTGTTATTCTTCCACGCTGCCCGGCTGGCGCTTGTCGTTTTCGACCCGTATATGTCGTCCAGGCCCCTTGCAGAGGCGCTGCTACGATCTCCGCAAGGCAAACTTCTGATTGATGGAGACTACTATACGTTCTCTTCTGTCTTCTTCTACACGAACCGTACAGCTCTGATTGTGAACGGGCGCAACAAGAACCTCGAATACGGCTCGTACGCACCGGGCGCTGCTAACGTGTTTGTCGATGATTCGCAGTTTGCTGTTCTATGGCTTACGCCAGAGCGGTACTACCTCGTTGCCGAGCGGTCGGCTGTCCCACGGTTGCAAAGACTGGTTGGATCTGCATCGCTCAACGTGATCGCGGTGAGTGACGGTCGTCTGGTACTCACAAATCATCCCGTGCCTCTTTCGACCTGAAAGAGGCATCGCGGACCAGTACCAGGCTTCGCCCGTGTTGCTTCTTGCGATGCTATGATCAGTTCAGAAAGCATCAAATCATATGCGGACGCGCGTCTTGTCTCGCATCCTTTCTCTGCACATACGGTCCCGGTGGAGAACCTGCGCGTGGTATTTGGTCAGCGCAATTGCGCTCATGTGTCTCGTCGCTGGGGCGAGCGCCTTTGGACGGCGTCAAAACGGGACTACCGGACCAGCTCAAGCCGGTACGCCAACCGGGATTGCACCCGACGTGCCTGTCGCAATTGAATCGCGCAAAATTCCAGATTCTGTTCCGAAGCCCACTTCGCGGCCCGCTAACATTCGAGTCGACAAAACACTCGTTCTGATTAATGTCACAGTCACAGATCCTTTGAACCGCTTCGTTACCGGCCTTGAAAGAGAACATTTCAGGCTCTACGAAGATAAAATCCAGCAAGAAATCACGCAATTTTCGAGTGAAGACGCACCTATTTCTATAGGCTTGGTCTTCGACACGAGTGGGAGCATGGGGTCCAAACTGCAAAAATCGCGTCAGGCGGCTGCCGAATTCTTCAAAACCGCGAATCCCTCCGATGAATTCTTTCTCGTGCAATTCAACGATCGCCCAGAACTGAGCGTGCCATTTACGAGCGATACGGACAAAATTCAGAGCACGCTTACTTTTACGCAGTCGAAAGGCCGAACCGCGCTGTTGGACAGCGTATATCTCGCAATGCACGAGATGAAAAAGGCTCATAATCCACGCAAAGCCCTTCTGATCATTTCGGATGGAGGAGATAACAGCAGCCGATATACCGAAACGGAGATCAAGAACGCCGTCCGGGAAGCTGATGTGCAGATTTTCGCGATAGGAATTTTTGAAACGATGGCCAATCGCGGGCGTACGCCGGAGGAAGCGGCGGGGCCCGGCTTATTGAATGAGCTGGCTGAGCAGACGGGCGGTCGCGAGTACGCTGTAGAAAACATCGCTGAGCTTCCAGATATAGCGGCCAAGATTGGTGTCGAATTGCGCAATGAATACATCCTGGGGTACACGCCCAAGAACCGCGAACGGGACGGGAAATACCGCAGGGTTCAAGTCAAGTTGAACCAGCCACGCGGACTTCCGCCGCTCAAAGCCTATTTCAGGCTCGGTTACTATGCCCCCACTCAGTAGCGGCTCGCTGATGTGTCGTTCGCGAATTGTGATCGCAATGCTACTAGCGATTTCATCTACGGCATATTTGTGTGCTCAGTTCCGTGCCGATACACGACTCGTGGTGCTCCACGCCAGCGTGACGGATCGCAAAGGCAAGCTGATCACGAATCTCAATAAGGATGCGTTCAGGGTTTTTGAGAACGGGCAGTTGCAGCAGGTAAAGATTTTTCGGCGTGAGGATGTGCCGGTATCGCTGGGCCTGATCATAGATGACAGCGGAAGCATGTCCAGTAAACGAAGCCGAGTGGAAGCGGCTTCGCTTGCCATGGTGCGCGCATCTAATCCACAGGATGAGGTTTTCATCGTCAACTTCAATGATGACGCTTACCTTGACGTGCCTTTTACGAACGACATGCACAAGATGGAGCAGGGCTTGGCGCGGATCGATTCAAGAGGCGGGACTGCGATGCGTGACGCGATTAACATGTCGCTGGACTATATGAAGTCTCAGGCGAAAAGAGATAAGAAAGTGCTCATGGTTATTACCGATGGTAATGACAATGCCAGCAACATATCGCTCGAGAAGGTGGTTGCGCGCTCCAATCAAGGTGACACGCTGGTTTATGCGATCGGACTCTTTACAGAAGAGGAAAGGCGGGAAGCCGCCAAGGCCCGTCGTGCTCTAAACGAGTTGACATCCGCAACCGGCGGGCTTGCATTTTATCCGAAGGACGTAAATGACGTCCAATCGCTCGCAGTTGAAATAGCGCATGACATCCGGAACCAGTACACAATTGCGTACTCGCCGAACATTCAGGCGCTGGACGGCAGCTACCGGCAGATTAAGGTCACGGTAGACGCACCCGGCAAACCGATGGTTCGCACTCGTTCCGGCTATTACGCGACTCCGGATACCGAAGCGCCGAAGCGGGCTGCCGCCACTCCTGCGAACAATGTTGCTGCCTTTTCCCCACACTGATGCTCCGGTTCATCTGGACCGCAGGGCGTGGGTACCGGCTGCGGCCTTGGGTATCCCCGTATCTTCGTTGGCGCGTTGAAACGTACGCTGGCATTCCCGCCGAGTCGATCACTAAATCTTCCTTTTTCCGGTTCCTGTGGGCTGAGCGAGGCTCGTTCTGGCGTTACTTACTGTGGGTCAGCCGGATGAACCGCGCACGTTAGATTAGCTAAGAACCTCGCCGGTGTGGCCGGTATCGTAACCGGCAATGGATTGCAGCTTCCTTCGCAAAGGCGCACGGTTTAGTAGATCGAGGAGTGCCTTGGCAGCAGGTAATGCAAGCGATGCTTGTGTGAATGACAGATCGAATCTCTCGACAGCCAGAGGAGCAAACTCCAGCGCGAAGCAGCGTGCTGCGGAGCGCGGCGCAATACAGCAATCCGCCCACCCCGTCCCCACCGCGTAAGCCGCTGCGAGGTGGCCCTCAGCAATATGGTTGTAGCCGTTGATTTGTTTGTGCGGGATGCCAAGCTTTCGAAGACCGTTATCGAGCAGATCTCTGCTGCCCGATCCTTTTTCGCGGTTGATGATGGTTGCGCGCGTTTCGCCGAGATCCGCAAGAGATCGAATGTTCTTCGGGTTGGAGCGCCGTAGAACCAACCCCTGTTCCCAAACGGCGAAAGTGACAACCCGGACGGAAGCGCCAGGGAAGAGGCTCCGAATCACGGGCAAATTGTAATCTCCCGAGGCGCGGTCCAGAAGATGAGAACCGGCCGCATGCACCCTGCCTTCCTTCAGCCATCGCAAAGCGCAACGGCTCGAAGCGGAAACGGTGACGATTTCGATCCCGGCAGGGCTCAGCAGCTCGTTCAGCAGCGAAAGCGCAGGATCACATCCCGCAATCAATAGCCGCCGGCCATTCTCAGGTATCTCAGTGGCGGAATCGATGGAAAAAGATCTCTGTTTTCTGGATTCGATAACGGCGTCCACAGAGGGGAGATAAGCCGGAAATGGGGAGATAGGAACGGCAACAAGGCGATTTTTGACATGGCATATCCGAACAAGTTGCGCCTTGTTTGACTCCTGATTCTTGGTAAGCAATGTGGCTCTGAGCGGCTTGCTCATTCGTTCCTGAGCAATCGAAAAGATTTCTTCGACACTGACATCGAGAACTCGTGCCAATTGGAGGGAGACCGACGTGTTTGGAGTAAAACGCCCATCTTCGATGGCGTAGATTGTTTGGCGGCTAACGCCGACACGGTGAGCTAGATCAACCGCAGACACCCCCCGCATTTTTCTAATTTCTTGAAGACGGCTGTGAACTCGCATGCTGTCGCTTATACTTTACAAGGTAATGTATCCATGACACAAGCCGCGTCCTTAAGCCGGGGCAACCAGCGCCTACGCCCTTCTTTCAGTCTGGTTCTTGGCTTTCTCTTCGTGCTCTGCGGAACAACGGCGCGAGGTCAGGTCTCGGCCACTCTCTCGGGAACGGTGAAGGACCAGTCTGGAGGAGTGATTTCCGGTGTTAACGTAACGGCTAAGAACGACGACACGGGCGCAACGCGCGTTACTGTCACTGACAGCGCCGGGCTTTATCAAATTTCTGCTCTGCCGGTAGGCCAGTACAAAGTGCGCGCCAACAAAGCGGGATTTCTAGACGAGGTCCGAACGGGAATCAATCTGGTCGTGGCTCAAGAAGCCAAGTCGGATCTAACTTTACAGCTGGGCGTGTCGAGCGAGCAAGTCACTGTTAATGCGGACGCTCCGCTTGTGAGTGTCACGACGGCGGATATCTTCGGGTTAGTCCGTGAATCACAACTGAAAGATCTCCCGCTGAATGGCAGGAGCTACGACGAGCTTCTTACTCTGAACCCCGGTGTGGTCAACTTTACATCTGCCAAAACGGGCGGTGTCGGTGTTTCTAATTCGACTACAGGCAATAATTTTGCGGTTTCAGGGAATCGGCCTCAACAGAACTTCTATCTGTTAAACGCGGTCGAGTTTACTGGCGCCGCAGAAAACAATATGCAGCCAGGCGGCACGAGCCAGCAGTTGCTTGGCGTTGACGCAGTCCGTGAGTTCAACGTGCTGCGTGATTCCTACAGTGCACAATACGGCAAACACCCAGGCGCCCAAATATTAATCGTCACCCAGTCTGGGGCGAATGAGTTGCACGGATCCCTATACGAGTTCCTGCGAAACAACGCTTTCGATGCGCGCAACTTCTTCGACGGCGCGTCCGTGCCGGGCTTTCAGCGAAATCAATTCGGAGCTTCGCTCAGCGGGCCAATAAAGAAGGATCGGACCTTTGTTTTCGGAAACTTCGAGGAGTTCCGCCAACACCTTCACCAAACGGGTGTGGATCTTGTTCCTGACACTAATGCGCGCAACGGATTCCTGCCTTGCAAACTGGTCAGTCCCGCTCCCATGCCTTGCGCGCCTTCCGGGCTCGCCTTCGTCGGTGTCTCACCGCTGATCACAGCGTGGCCAGAGCCGACTTCCGGCGCGCCGGATTTCGGCGGAGTCTCCGAAGCGTTCAACAGTCCGCTTCAAACCCTTCGAGACGATTTCGGAACGGTACGACTAGACCAGAGGTTTACTGGCAACGATTTTATGAATGCAGTCTACACGGTTGACGACAGCGCAGCGTTCACTCCCACCAGCACCAATCTTTACAGCACAGACGTGGAGAGCCTTCGGGAGCAGGTCGCAAGTATTGAAGAGACACACATTTTCTCGCCTTCTCTCCTTAATACCGTCCGGGCCGGCTATTCAAGGGCGAGTTACTTCTTTACCGGCGCACCTACACCTAGTACACCTGCTGCCTCCCTGCCTGGTTTCTTAGAAGGAGATCCGGTCGGAGCGATCGTAGTCGGGGGAAGCGCAGCATCCAATCCCACTGCACAAATCAGCCTTGCCGGAAGCAACAACGGAAGCGATCTGCGAGTGGCTCGAAACATCTTCACATACGAAGACCACGTGTCGCTGACAAAGGGTAGACATCAATTCACCTTGGGTGCATGGTTCCAGCAGTTTCAGTCCAACGAGACTTTGGCGCTGAGTCAGTACGGACAGGCGACATTCACCAGTCTCCAAACGTTTCTGCACGGAACTGCGAGCAGTCTGCTGTATGACCCCTCGCCCACGCAGATGAACTGGCGTGCTGTGTTTGGGGCTGGGTACGCGGAAGATGTCGTACGGCTTAGTCCCAAGCTAACGGTTTCAATGGGATTTCGCGACGAGTTCACGACCGGGTGGAACGAGGCTCACGATCGCGCGGCCAATTACACGTACCCGAATGGGATCATCTCGAGTCAACCAAGAACAGGAGGCTCAGTCTTTACCCGTAACAGGGGTACATTTCTGCCAGAACCGAGAGTTGGAGTTGCCTGGAATCCGTTCAGCACGAGGACCGTCATCCGTGCTGGTTTCGGCATCTACAACGATCTCCAGGATGCGCTGGGATACCGTACCGACCAGAATGCGCCCTTCAATCCGACTTACAGCCTCCCGAACGCCACGGTTTCCGAGCTTCCGCTCTCGCGCACTGCTCCAGTGCCAAAAACCACGCGTCTGGTGCCGGGGGGAGTTCAACCCGATTTGCAAACCCCGACATTGATTTCCTGGTCGTTTCGCATCGAACAAGAACTGACGGCCAATACTGCCCTCACGGTCGGATATGTAGGATCGCATGGATATCACGAACTGATTGGCATCGATGCGAATGAGCCGATCCCGGTTGTCTGCCCGGCTTCACCTTGTCCCGCGGCGTATCCAAGTAGCTTTCCAACCGGGCTTGCGAATACGCCCATTCCGGCGGGAACCTATTACGTGCCTACCGCCGTGAGGGCCAATCCGGCTCTTGCGAACACGTGGACCTACTTTTCGGAGGGCGATGCTTCTTACAATGCGCTGCAGGTCGATCTCAATCACAGGTTCAGCAATGGCTTTTCACTGCGCGGCGTTTATACCTGGTCAAAGGCCATCGATGACGGAGATTCCTTGAACGCGACCACCTCGGGCGGGGAACCAGCGCTGGCTTCAAATCCCTTTGATCTACTGGCGGATCGGGGGCTTGCCAATTTCGACATCAGGCATGTGGGGGTAATCAGTGCCCTGTACGCTCTGCCTTTTGGACATGGACGGAAATGGCTCGCCAATACCGGCGGACTGGCGAGTGCACTTGCGAGTGGCTGGACGGTCACTTCCATCATCACGCTTCAAAGCGGCTTCCCTTTCACTCCGCAGCTCAGCTATAACCCATCGAACAATGGCGATACCCGCAATCCTGTGCGTCCGTTTGTGAACCCTTCCTTTACTGGCTCTGTCATTCTCGGCAGCGTGGATCGGTGGTTTAACCCCGCAGCGTTCCTTGCGCCTCCCAAGGGCAGTGGGTTTTATGGAGATCTCGGCAGAGACACACTTGTCGGCCCTGGCCTCGCTACTTGGGATTTTTCTGCGCTAAAAGACATGCCCATTCGCGAGAGAATGAGACTGCAATTTCGCGCGGAGCTGTTCAATCTGCTCAACCGAGCAAATTTCAATACGCCTAATGCGGTCGTTTTCACTCCGACGGGAGTTTCGCCAACGGCGGGGTTGATCGCGAGCACGGCGACCAGATCGCGCCAGATTCAATTTGGTCTGAAGCTGCTTTGGTGATCTTCCGGCGGTGCCGGCCGCTATGCGTACGATGAAACGGCCGCCCTGTTCTTTTCCGATCTCTCGCGAGAGATCTTCTCGACATATCCGCTGTTGTACAGCGCACGCAGCGGATCTTCAGGCAAGCCTTTCGATTTGCGCCAGTCCTGGATCGTCTCCCGAACATCCGTTGCAAAAGCATCCCGCAAGCATTCTTCGGCTTGGAGAATCTCGGTTTTCGCCTGTGCTTCCGCGAGCAGCTTCTGATCGACTAATGCAGCTTTGGCAAAGAGCTCCTGAGCAGTCATCACGGTCTGCACCACGGCTTCCATCTTGCCCTTGAGATTGTGGCTTTGGTCGATCATGTACGCGATATCTGCTTTGCTTCCCGTTTCCCACTCATACAACGTGATTTCGTGGAAAATTCGGAAGACTTGATAGGGATCGATCGAGCCGATTGTCAGATCGTCATCAGCGTAGCGGCGATCGTTAAAGTGAAACCCTCCGAGCATCCCTTCGCTCAACAGCCATGCCACGATTTGCTCAATGTTCTGAGACGCATAATGATGCCCGGTGTCGACCAGTACCTTTGCTTGTGGGCCGGCCTCTCGGGCGAGCAGCAGAGACATGCCCCAATCTGCTATATCGGTGTGATAAAAGCACGGCTCAAACGGTTTGTATTCGATGAGAAGCCGTTGTTCGCGACTGAGCTTATTGTGCGTGGCGCGTAATCCGTCCACAAACCATTTTTTCCGTTGGCGAATATTTGCGCTGCCGGGGTAATTTGAACCGTCGGCGAACCACAGCGAAACGTCGCGGCTATCGAGGAGGTTCGCCAACGCAACGCAATCGAGCAAGTGATCGAGAGCGCGCTTTCGTACTTCCGGATCTGGATTACCAAGTGAACCATGCTTGTATTCCTGATCTTGAAAGGTGTTGGGATTGATTGAACCGGGGCGAATCCCGTTACTGGCTGCGAGCTCCTGAATTCGAGAAGCGCTCCCTTTTCCGTCCGGTAGATCCCAGAGGACGTGCAACGCAACAGTGGGGCATACCCCTGTAAGTGCGTGTACTTCGCCGGCATCCGCCAGCTTTTCGTCGATGGACGTTGCGGCCGCGGGCTGCAGAAATTTGCCGAAGCGCGTACCCGTATTCGCGAAGCCCCACGATGGAAGTTCGATGCGGAATGCGTCAAGCGCGTTCCAGATGCGACGATCTTTCTCGCCGTCGTGCAAAAATTGATCCTCCTGACCAGCGATCAGGAGGATCTTACTACACCCGAGCTAGCCAAGTGGAATTTTACTCGGGTGGCCCAGGATGCCCGTGCGTAGTTGACGCATCTTGAACTTTGTAGTCCGAGGGCACCTGGAAGAGGGAACTGTTTGGCTCGCCACGCTGGAGCTTCGTCACCGAATAGGTCGATTGCCCGGTTCGCGGATCATTGCGTTTCGCCAATACCACGATCTGAAGATCGGGCGAATACCACATTTCGCTCGTGGAAGTAATCGGCTGCGCATTGCCAATTTCGCCAGCCGGAATCGTATGAGTGATGCTCTTCCCTTGAGCAATGCCTGCACCCGGGATATCCTTCGAGCCTAGGTCTGTTTCAGTCGAGTTCTTTTCGAATGCTGAGCCGGGATGTCGCTTGTGCTCGAAATCCGAACCGGGTCCCTCGCCCTGAGGCGGCGCTTTGATGTGGCGCCGCACAGCTACTTTCGTATCGGGATGAAGGACATATTGATACCCGCTGACCGGATCGTCGATGAAGATGATGTCCTTCGAACCACCTTGTGTGGCCCATGGACCGCCTATCAGAGCCTGTTGAGTATAGGTACGGCCTTGACTATCTCGCGCAATCTGGGCTGTTGTCGTGTGTTGAATCGTGTTGCCATCCGCGAGCGTTTGTGAAAACTGATCGATGGCGGTGGCGGAGTAAGGCGCCCCGGTCACAGTCTTCCAGGAATGCATAAACGGCCCCGGCCTTGGACCGCCGTGCGCGGGCCCGCCAAAAGGAGGTGGACCACCCGGCGGCGGCCCACCCACTTGCGCGTACGCTGAAGCTACTGCGATAAGCGCGGTCAAAATAGAAAGGCTGCTTCTTCTCATTTTGAATTTCTCCTTACAACAATTCCAAAACTCGCCTATTCCGTCCCAGTAACGTGCACACCCAGTGGCTGTCCATCCATCCCGAGGAGAACGTCTGTGACTACTGAGGCGTCATTCCGCGCGACTTCACTCGAGATCGGACCGAAATTAACGCCGGCCGCGAGAAGCGACGACACAGGCACGCGCATCTGCACGATATGGGGGGCGCCAAGCGGCAAACTCGAATTCGAAAAGGGCACGGGAACGAACGCTTCACCATCTACGCTAAATGTGGCAGTGTTCTGTGATGCCGTTAAGGAAGGATGAGTCGAACCGATAATGTTCTTAGCGCGTGGTGCAAGGATAACGCCAATGGCCAGAGTCGCCGCAATGGCCGTTCCCCAACCGAAACGCTGCAACACTTTCTCAGGACTGCGTGCGGCCACGATCTTCCGCTCGCGCGGTTCCAATTTGCGGTTGAGAGATTCGCGCTCTTGACGCGAAACGTTCACTGAGGTGCCGGTTACCACGAACTCAAGTTCGCGCGATAAAAGCGCCAATCGGTCATACGTCTGCTGACACTCCTCGCACGCGGACAGATGCGATGCCATTACCGCGGCTTCAGGTTCAGGCAATTCGTCGTCAATGGCCCGGATAAGCAAGCTATCCGTCAGGTGATCGTCGCTCCTCATATGATTTCCTTTAATCTTTCAATGCCACGCTGCACATTCTCTCCAACGGTCGAGACGGAGATACTGAGAACCTCCGCGATTTCCCGATATTTCAGCCCCTCCGCGCGTAATACCAGGCATTCCCTTTGAGCGTTGGTCAGTTCCTCCATAGCGCGCCGCACCCGCGCGAACCGTTCTTGCGCTAGAAATCTCTGCTCGGGTGATTCCGCATTTGCGCATGGCTCAGCCCCGCCGGCGTCCACGGAATCGGTCCTGCTGACGTGAAAGCTCGCCTGTGCATTTCTGGCCAAATTATGCGCCACGCGGTACAACCAAGCCCGTAGGTTCGACTGATCGCCATCAGCAAGCAAGTGCTCGTGCAGCTTGAGAAAACACTCCTGTATCACGTCCTGAGCCGACTCTTGGTTCACGCCCAAAAATGACAGGTATCGACGTATCGCGACGTGTTCCCGGTCATATTGTTCCAGCACCAGACGGCGAAGTGACGTGTCCTCCAAAAATCGCGCCTCCCATGCCGTCGCATGCAGCGCAAGTAGATTTCCACGCTCCATGGCGTTACGTAACCCTACCAAGAATTATGCGAGCGAGGGCCACAAGAGGGATTGTGGGAGTTGCACTTGGGGTTTGGGGAAACTTCTTGTGGCCTGACATCTCGCATCTTGTGCCTATTAAACAAACCACGAGTCCAGATTTCCGGTTCTGTAGCTTTTTTTTCGAGCTTTCGCACTTTATCCCAGCCGGTTCGCGTTTAGAACCCGGCCTAAAAGATAAATTACTGCTGGGTGCATCCTCCCAGCTTTCAGTGGAAGTTGGTTTCGCGCTGGAGCCGGATTTTGAACTGGCAATGCAGAATCCCGTTTTCCGCGCGCGTAAGTGGTCGAATGGAACTGAACTCGCGCTTTCCTTCTGCTTCTGCCAACATCTCCGGAGTGATGTATGGGCCGCCTTCAAAGCGCAATTCGTCAACCCACTGGGGAGGGTAGCCACTGCCCCAGAGCGTGAAGTGAACGTGAGCGGGGACCCGCATTGCGGGATAGTGGCCAGGGAGAATTGTGTGGAGCTCAAAACGACCCTCCACATCGGTCTTCATCCAACCATACAAGCGAGGAGGATAATCTTTGTGATGCGCGCCGTGGTATCCTTCAGCGTCCGTGTTGTAGGCATATACCGTGATCCCTTCAGCGGGCGTCTTCCCATCGGGCGTGAATACTTGCCCCTCGATGATTAATCGCTTGCCAGGCTCGGTTTGAGCAACGATGCTGGTGTGGCTTGATAGGACGGCCGGGGCGGGGCGGTGAATCATTATGAGACCGTTATTCCTCGCGTTCTCCAAAACGCTCTTGGGCAGAGACGCAAACGGGTCAGGCTCATCGCTCCCAGACGCCTGAGTGATCAAACCGCCTATTGTTAGGGCCGCCCAGGTTGTGTTTTGTAGAAACAAGCGTCGCGAGGTCGGCACGTCTGTTGAGCCCATCGAAGATGCCTTCCTAATATGAAGCACGCCTCGACCTGGTCAAACGGTTAACCACTAATCGTGCTTCTTATCAGCAGGTTTGCGGGTAGCGCGCTGTTTCGCCGGTTGCGCAGCACCTAGGTTATGAGCGGAGTTGACCAGCGCCAGATGCGAGAAGGCCTGCGGAAAGTTGCCCAATTGCCGGCGCTCTCGCGGGTCATACTCTTCGGATAACAGCCCAACGTCGTTACGAACAGCCAGCAATCGCTCAAACAAAGCACAAGCTTCCTCTTCCCGATGTTGCAGGACATAGTTGTCCACCAACCAAAAGCTGCAAGCCAGGAATACGCCCTCTGAGCCTGGTAGGCCATCGACTGCGGTTCGCGTGTCATAACGTGCCACGAACCCGTGATTCATCAAGTGCTTTTCGATTGCCTGAACCGTCCCGCAGATCCGTAGATCCTCCGGAGGTAGGAAGCCCACCAACGGAAGCATCAGCAGGCTGGCATCGAGTTCCTTGCCGCCGAAATATTGGACAAAGGATCCAAGTTCCTGGCTGAAGCCGAACCGGCAGACTTCGTCATGGATATCAGCACGCAGCCGCACCCACCGCTCTATCGGCCCCTCCTCATTGAACTCCTGCATGGTACGAACGGCGCGATCCACCGCCACCCACGCCATTACTTTGGAATGGACAAAATGCCGGCGCTTGCCTCGAACCTCCCAGATTCCGTCGTCTGGTTTGCTCCAGATCCTCTCGATATGGCTTACCAGCGCTCGCTCGAGGCACCATGCTACATCGAGCCGCGTCATGCCTTTCCGCCGCGCTTGATAGAAGGCATCCAGTACCTCGCCGTACACGTCCAGCTGTAACTGTTCGGAGGCAGCGTTACCAATACGCACGGGCTGCGATCCTTCGTAACCGGGAAGCTCCGGCAATTGGAACTCGGTGAGCCGCCGCTCACCGGCCACCCCGTACATAATCTGCATCTGATCGGGGCTTCCCGCTACTGCGCGAAGCAGCCAGTCTCGCCAGGCCTTCGCCTCTTCGATGAAACCAGCCTCCATGAGCGCGTATAGGGTAAATGTCGAATCGCGAAGCCAACAGAACCGGTAATCCCAATTTCGCTCTCCTCCTATTTCTTCGGGCAACGATGTGGTCGGCGCTGCCACAATTCCGCCGGTCCTGTGATGAGTCAAGGCTTTCAGGGTGATCAGTGATCGCAGTACAGCTTCGGACCAGGGACCCTCTTGTTTGTATTTTCCCGACCACTTCTGCCAAGCGCGCGTCACATTGCCGATAGCAGTCGCTACGTCCAACGGGCCAGGGGCTGGCCCATCGGAATGAGACCACGTCAGGCAGAACGGAACTTCCTGACCTTCTTCCACCACGAACTCGGCTCGCGTCTTCAAGTCTTCGCCCCGCAAGGGCACGGGAGTGACAAACCTGATTTGATCGGGACCAGCAACCGCGCTCAGTACGTTTTCGGATTCGCGGCTGACCCACGGCACTACGGTTCCATATTCGAAACGAATGACTAGTTCCATTCGCATCGAAACCCTGCCGCGAATGCCACGAACCAATCTCAATACATCCTGGTGCTCGCCCCGGCGGTCCATGCAATCTACCAACACGACCATTCCCTCTGGAGTCGAGAATTCGGTCTCGAGCACGAGAGTTCCATCCCTGTAACGCCGGTGAATAGTCGGCCGCTCGGCCTTGGTCTCAATCGTCCAATGGCCATTTTCATGAGACCCGAGAAGGCCGGCAAAGCAGGCTGCGGAATCGAAACGCGGAAAGCTCAGCCAGTCGATCGAACCATTCCGGCCGACAAGCGCCGCGGTGGCGTTATTGCCGATGAGCGCGTAATCCTCAATGAGCTGAGTCATCGTGCGAGCAGGCTCCGGGAGTGCGCGTCACGCGGCAGCGAACTGAATCGCAACTTTGATGTCCTCGGGCTTGCGCTTCAGAGCCTCCTGCCAATTCGAAAGTGGCTCTCTTCGCGTGATGAGTCGCGAGAGCCAACTGCGCTCCGCCTTGCACAACGCCTCCTCCGCGATCTCATAGTGTCTGCGATTTGCATTCACCGAACCAAAAATCACGCTGTTCTCAAGGACCATGGTTCGATTGATCGTTCCGATATCGAGCGTTTCTTCCTGCCCGTGCGATGAGACTCCGGCCAGACACAAAATGCCGTCGTTTCCAAGGCGGTTAATCGCTTCGACAATGACCGAAGCCACGCCCGTGCATTCGATGATGACGTCGGGACAAAAGCCTAAGTTCTTTAGGGGACCCGTGTGATACGTCGCGCCGAGATCGTGCACAAGCTGCGGCTTCAGTCCCCCCTGAACACGATCCAAGACATGGACCTCGAGGCCGCGCTGATGACCGATGAGAGCCGCGAGTAATCCGATAGGACCGGCCCCCGTTACGAGCAGAGTCTTCGGCTGCCATTTGGCGCGCTGACCGATGCGGGTGATGTGGTCCCACGCTTTCGCGAGAATGCTTGTAGGCTCCATCAAAACGCCGACATCCCCGAGACCGGGGCTTAGCTTAACAAGGAAATGCGGCTCAATGCGAAAGCGTTCAGATCCAAATCCATTGCGTTCCTTGATCCCGTGCTCTGTGTACTTCCCGTTCCGGCACATATCCCACTCGCCGACTGCGCAGGCGACGCACGGAACCGGATCAGGATGGCGAACGATTCCGACGACCAGGTCGCCTTTTTCGAATCCGCTCCCTTGCGGCGCTTCTTCGACGCGTCCTAGGGACTCGTGACCGAGAATCAGCTGATCTTTTCCCGGAGGAGCCCATCCGTATTCGGCTGAGATAAGCTCGAAATCCGTTCCACAAATACCCAGAGCGAGAGCCCGAACTAGTACGGTACCATCGCTTAAAGGGGGCTCCGGAACATCCTGAACCGTTGCCGAATTGGCCTTACCGGGGGTGATTGTGAGCGCCTTCATGTTTTTTCCCTCTGTAGATGAATAGCTGGAACAATAAGTGACAGCATTCGGTAAAGCTAAACAGGGGTGCAGCTTTTTTGATAGGCTGATCTTTCACGCGTGTTTCCTGCCAGAGGAGGTCGGTCCTGCATGTTAAAAACCTTGGTGATGGTTGCCGCCGGGATTACCGCGACGGCGCAGATTCACTCCGCTGCGTCCATTTACGATTACAAACTGATGTCGATTGACCTCGAACCAGTGTCCCTTTCGCAGTTCAAGGGAAAAGTGGTCATGCTGGTCAATGTAGCCAGCCGGTGTGGATATACACCTCAGTATGCCGGGCTCGAGGCACTCTATCGAACATACAAAGACCAAGGCTTCGTGATTATTGGAATTCCGGCAAACAACTTCGGGCAGCAGGAGCCGGGTACAAATTCGGAAATCAAGACCTTCTGTCAGCGTAAATACGACGTTACCTTCCCAATGATGGCGAAAGTTTCGGTCGCGGGCAACGATATAGCGCCTTTATACGAATATCTGACGGACAAGAGCGTGAATCCTAATACCGGCGGGGCTATCAAGTGGAATTTTACGAAGTTTTTGATAAGCAAAGACGGCAAGATACTGGCGAGATTCGAGCCGGATGTTACTCCTGAGGATCCAGGGCTCGTCGGCGCTGTCGAGCGCGCTCTGAAGTAACATCCGCTCGATCATAAGAACCGATAACCAGTTTTGGCTATGGCAATCGCAAGCTCCAGATTGTGATGTTCGGAACGTTGTCGTCGACCGCAGCGAACCTTACCTGATCGTCGTGAGGTTTCGAGAACGCGAGGCCAAACGACCCCCCTGGGGACGGATCAACGGATAGCTGAGCGACGAATTTGCCTTCGATCGTGAACTCGGTGAGCTCGCTTGAATGGGCGGGATCAGGATTGATCACGTCACTGTTACTGACAATCAGATGGCCGTTCGGAGCCATAGCCATCGCCAGCGGCCCATGTAGGTGTTTCTCATCGCGGTAGATCAGGGTTCCTTTGCCGTCGTCGTCGTTGGTGGTCTTCGCATCGCGAATTGCATAGATTGCGTTGTCCTCGGTTGAAGCGACATAAAGAGTGTCTTTTTGCGCATCGTAGACTAACCCCGTCGGGCCGACTACAAAGGCCGCTGGATCGCACCGATTCATGTAGCCAGAACCGATCTGAGTGACTGATTTCAGCTTGACGCTGCCTGACTCAACTTTGACGTCGAGCCGAACCACGGTCCCGCCGCCGCTACCGGGTAGGGCATTGGTAACAAATAGTTGGGCACGGTCGCCTTCGTCGTGGACAGCCATATCCCACGGACCATTGATCTTTGAATTTTGCAGATTGTCCACGAGATTGCCCCATCGATTCAGGAACAGAAGCGACCCGGCCGTAGCCGTGCCGCAACTTCCATCCGAGCTCGGAAAATTGCCGACGACCACCAAACCTTCTCGCAGGAGACCGAGCGCGGTACTCAGCCCTAGCCCTTTCTGGCCTTGGAAAAACAGCGAGAGCTTGCCAGCGGGACTTATATCGACGATTGTCGTGCCCGTGCCTTGGAGGTTGTTGCTGTTGTTGAAATTCGAAACCAACACATCACCAGCGTGGATTTTTCCCCCGCTTGGAAAATCTGCTCCGGCGAAAACCACGCCGTACGGGTTCACGTCTCCGTTCGAGGGAACGGTCGTAGCAACTACCGGCCCCGGAAGAGGAAGAATCGCGTCTACATCTCTGTCACGATCGCCTGAATTTTCTGCCGTGACCGTCTGCGGGGCCGCCCAACTTGCAATCGCGAATAGTGTTCCGCAAACCATTACACTCTTAAATTGATTGAAAATCTGCATTGTCTGTTCTCCAGTTCTTTCAAGTGATCGGAGAGCCAGTCGATCACCACCGTCCCAAGGAGTCTATGGCCAAAGTGGGCGATGTTGGTGACGATTTTGTAAAACGCCTGTAAAATCCAGAAAGCGGCTCGAAAAACAAATGGAAAGGATAAAGAGATGAGCAAAGTACGAGTACTGGTTGGCACTCATAAGGGTGGGTTCGTTCTGACGTCTGACGGCAAGCGCGAACAGTGGGACGTCAGTGGCCCCCATTTTGGTGGCTGGGAGATCTATCACCTCAAGGGATCGCCGGCTGACCCGAACCGCTTGTATGCCTCACAATCTACCGGCTGGTTCGGACAGATGATTCAACGCTCGAATGACGGAGGCAAAACGTGGGAGCCGATGGGCAATAAGTTTGTGTACGATGGCGTTCCCGGTACTCACCAGTGGTACGATGGCACACCGCACCCTTGGGAGTTCAAGCGAGTCTGGCATCTCGAACCATCGCTGAGCGATCCCGATACCGTGTATGCCGGGGTTGAAGACGCCGCCATGTTCCGCACAACGGACGGCGGACAGTCCTGGCAGGAACTCTCCGGACTGCGCGGCCACGGCTCAGGTCCGCGCTGGCAGCCAGGCGCAGGAGGGTTGTGCCTGCACACAATTCTTCTCGATCCGAGCGACCCCCAACGAATGTTTATCGCGATCTCGGCTGCGGGGGCGTTCCGTACCGATGATGCGGGTAAGACGTGGCAGCCGATCAATAGGGGACTGAGGTCCCAATACATTCCTGACCCGAATGCCGAGGTCGGGCACTGCGTTCACCGTATCGCGATGCACCGGTCGCGCCCGGATGTGCTGTTTATGCAGAAACACTGGGACGTGATGCGTAGTGACGATGCCGGCGAATCGTGGAAAGAGGTGAGTGGGAATCTTCCTACCGATTTCGGATTTCCAATCGATGTGCACGCGCACGAACCAGACACCGTCTACGTTGTGCCAATCAAGAGCGATTCGGAGCACTACCCGCCCGAGGGCAAGCTGCGCGTCTACCGCAGCCGGACCGGTGGAAACGAATGGGAGCCGCTCACCAGAGGTCTGCCGCAGAGCGACTGCTATGTAAATGTATTGCGCGATGCGATGGCCATCGATTCACTCGATTCGTGTGGGGTATACTTCGGCACCACAGGCGGCCAAGTGTACGCATCAAGTGATGCCGGAGATAATTGGGCGCCCATTGTCGGGAACCTGCCAGCTGTACTTTCGGTCGAGGTTCAGACGCTGTCGTGATCCGAGTCGTACTTCCGGCACATCTGAGGATCGTCGCGGGCGTAGACGGCGAAGTGAACCTCCAGGTTGAGGGTCAGGCGACGCAACGCTCGGTGCTCGACGCGCTAGAGACCGCGTATCCGATGCTCCGGGGGGCGATTCGCGATCACGTCACGCAAAAGCGGCGGCCTTTCGTCAGATTCTTCGCGTGTCAGGAGGACCTGTCTCACGAATCGCCGGATGCGCCACTGCCCGACGCAGTCGCGACATCCGCTGAGCCTCTCCTGATTGTGGGTGCCATCGCTGGGGGCTAAACTTCGGCACAATCCATAGATTCGCTTACACCAGCGGGCGCAAACGATAACCCGCAGTAACCCGGCAGGCACGACAGACGTATTAGAAGAAGGCCCGCCGGGCCCATCCATGACCCGTGTCATTGTTTTATCCGTTCTTGTATTAGCAGTGCAACTCTATGCTAAGGACGACCAGGTTGTCTTTAAGAGCGATGTGGCCATGGCCCGCGTCGATGCGCAAGTGCTCGATCATGAGGGCCGCGCCATAACCGGGTTACAACGCGATGATTTCGTTCTTCGGTTGAACGGTCATGTGCTGCCGATCCGCAATTTTGCCAGCGAGAACATGCCCGTCGACATTCTCCTTTTGCTGGATGTGAGCGGCAGCATGCGGCCGCATGTCGAACGCATCGCTTCCGCTGCCCAACAGTCCCTGAATGTCCTTGCTGACAAAGATCGCGTGGCGATTATGATCTTTGATACCTCCACTCACGTACGCCTGCCGTTTCGAAATAGTCATGAGGAAGTTACCGGTGAGTTGAATCACGTTCTCCGCAATGAACGATTCAATGGAGGGACGCACATCACTCACGCGCTTCTGGATGCAGCCAGCTACGTTGAGCAGAATGCCCGGCAGGATGCTCGCCGCGCGATCGTGATCCTGACTGACGATCAAACACAGGACGAGGAGGACGAGGCGCGAGTCGAGACCGCTCTAGCGCGAGCGAACGCCGTTTTGAGTTTTCTGCAAGCGCCGTATGAGCAGCCGCATATGAACCGGGGTGGCCGACAGCGCGGCACCTGGGGAGGTGGCGGCGGTTGGCCGGGTGGTGGCTGGCCCGGTGGAGGCGGAGGCATTGGCTTCCCAGGTGGGGGCCGTCGGGGTCCCGGAGGGTATGGTGGAGGCGATCGCTCGCATTCGGCAGGAACCGCTGAGATCGCGCGAGACTCTGGCGGTGACACGATTCAAGTGGACGACGCCTCAGCACTGGAAGACACGCTTGCAAGGCTACGGCAGCGTTACGCGTTATTTTTCTATTTACCAGAAGGATCGACATCGGGCAATCAACGGAGTGTCGAGGTCGAATTTTCGAACGAGGCAAAATTGCGATTCAATGAGGCTGAAATTCGTTATCGCCGGGTGTACATGGCGGGAAGCAGTTCTGGCGAACGCACAGGGCCCGTGGTCAGCCGCGTACAGCAACTAGGCGAGATAAGTGCTGAACCGGTTGCATCGCAAGATGAGACCACACCGAAACGCAAAAGAAACGCCGTGAACGAGGACGCAGGACCGGGTACGGACGCACCCGAGATTGACTCTGAAGATTCAACTCAGCAGACAACATCTCCCGCCACGCAACCTTCATCACCACCCACGCAAACGGCCCAGCCTTCCGCGCAAGCACCGCAGAGTAAGGGCTGGCCGCGTGCCGATCAGTCAACCGCACCACCCAAATAAGACGACACACCTGTAATCAGATCGTTCCGAATTTGCCTGGGGGTAAAGTGGATAGTACCTGTCCGGGGGGACTCGATGGTTGTGCTTGCTGCACTGCTTCTGCTTCAAAGCTCGACATCAGCGGCTACTGAACACCGCATCGCAAATATATTCAAGCCTCTCGCAAGCCCGGCCGAATTTGAAAAGAACATCGCACTGTTTGTGATTGCTGTCACCGCCGCGATTTTTGTGGTGGTCGCGGCGCTCATTATCTTCACGATGATCCGCTTCCGGCGTCGCGCGGACGACCATACGCGCCAGGAACCTCCGCAGGTCTATGGAAGCAATCAAATAGAAGTTGCCTGGACGGTGATTCCGATTCTCATCGTGTTTGTGCTGATCGGTGTCACCGCGCGGGTCGTCGCCAGTGTAGAAAATGCGAGTCCTCCGGCGTCGACCTTGAAAGTAACGCTAGTCGGCCATCAGTGGTGGTGGGAGGTGCGGTACCCCGACTTCGGCATAATCACGGCGAACGAAATTCATGTGCCCGTATCGCGAAGCCCCGCGAAGACCGCGACGTATCTGCGGCTGGAAAGCGTAGATGTGATTCACAGCTTTTGGGTGCCGCAACTCTCCGGCAAAATGGATCTGATTCCAAACCGTGATAACTTCCTGTGGATCGATCCCGGCGAGCCTGGAACGTACCTGGGCAATTGCGCCGAGTATTGTGGAACGCAGCACGCCAATATGCTGCTTCGCGTGATCGCTCAGGAACCGGATGACTTCAAAAAGTGGGCATCCGAGCAGCAGAGGCCGGCTATGGAGAATACTCAACCCAGCGAAGCTAAAGCTGCGTTTGAGTCGTTCTCATGTGTAAATTGCCATATGGTAAAAGGCACATCGGCAATTGGCACCTTCGGACCTGACCTAACGCACCTAATGAGCCGTCAGACCATTGGAGCGGGAGTTCTCACTAACACGCACGAAAACCTACGAGCCTGGGTGAACGACCCGCAAGTCGCAAAACCAGGCTGCCTAATGCCCAGCATGAAACTAACAGATCAGCAACTCGATCAAGTTATTGCCTATTTGGAAGGCCTGAGATAAGCGAGGTTTTGGCTTGGCGTCCATTGATTATCCAATAGAACACCCCCGAGTAGGACCGTCTGAGTTTTCTTTCTCGGAGCACCTCTACCAGTGGGTCGCGACGGTTGACCATAAGCGCCTCGGGCTGATGTACATGGTCTCAGCGATTCTATTCCTCGTGGTTGCAGGACTGATGGCGACAGTGATGCGGCTGCAATTGGCGGTCCCGAACAATCACTTGATCGGGCCGGCAACTTTCAACCGCCTCTTCACGATGCACGGGACGACGATGGTTTTCCTCGTTGGCATGCCAATTGTCGCGGGAATGTCGAATTATCTTATTCCGTTGATGATCGGCGCGCGCGACATGGCTTTCCCCCGCCTGAATGCTTTTGGGTTCTGGATCTTTCTCTTTGGCGGGCTCCTCCTGTACTACAGCTATCTGGGTGGGAGCGGGCTCTCGGGCGCCGGTTCAGCTCCCGATGTTGGTTGGTTCGCCTACGCTCCATTGTCGGAGCGAGCGTTTTCGCACGGCGCGAGTACGGAATACTGGGCTCTCGGCGTGCTGTGTTCGGGAATCGGCAGCATCGCGAGCGCGATTAACGTCATTGCCACTTGCGTGTCTCTGCGGTGTCCAGGAATGACGCTCAGCAGAATGCCGGTTTTCGTTTGGGTGATGCTTGTGGACTCGTGGTTGATCCTTGTTGCGCTGCCGCCACTCTCGGCAGCCCAGATCATGCTGCTTCTCGACAGGTTTCTTGGATCGCACTTCTTCGACACACAGTTTGGCGGGTCGGCCGTTTTGTGGCAGCATCTGTTCTGGATTTTTGGGCATCCGGAAGTCTACATTTTGATCTTCCCTGCATTTGCGACTCTTTCCGAGGTCATTCCCATCTTTTCGCGAAAGCCGATCTTTGGACGACCTGCGATGGTGGGTGCTGTAGTCGCGATCGGGTTCATCAGTTTGGGCGTTTGGGCGCACCACATGTTCGCGATAGGCATGACCTCCTGGTCGAATACCTTTTTCGCAGCTGCGAGCATGCTCGTCGGGGTTCCCACCGGCATCAAGATTTTCAATTGGACGGCAACCATGTACGGGGGGAAGATCCGCTTCGCCGTTCCGATGCTCTTCTGTTGCGGATTCCTTTTGCAGTTTTTGGTCGCGGGCTTGACGGGCATTATGCTCGCGGTCGCGCCGTTCGATTGGCAGCTCCACGATTCGTATTTCGTGGTTGCGCATTTTCACTTCACGTTGATCGGCGGTTTGGTGTTTGGCGTGTTTGCGGGGATTTACTACTGGTTTCCGAAAGCAACCGGCAAAATGCTAAGTGAGAGGCTCGGAAAATGGCACTTCTGGCTGTTTTGCATTGGCTTCAATATGACATTCATCCCGCTGCATTTCGCAGGAATGCTGGGAATGCCGCGCCGCATCTACACGTACCAACCTGGCCGGGGCTGGGAATTGTGGAACTTTATCGCAACGGTTGGGGTCCTCTTCCAGGCCGCCGGGCTGCTCTGCTTTGTCTGGAATGTGGTTCGGTCGATCAATTGGGGTGAAGCGGCGGGAGATGATCCGTGGGATGCGTGGACGCTCGAATGGGCAACTAGCTCGCCGCCTCCGGAATACAACTTCGAGAAGCTTCCAGTTGTGCGGAGCAGCCGGCCCGTGTGGGATCTGAAGCATCCGCAAGATCCTGATTGGAAGTTCGAATAGAGGAGAGCGATGGCGGCTTCAACTGCATTACCGCAACATCCTGCCTCGATTGATAGTGAGTGGAAGACTCCGGATCGGGGGGTGGTCGGAATCATTTTCTTGATTTTGACTGAATCGGTGCTCTTCTTGATGTTTGTCGCGGTGTATCTGATTTATATCGGCAAGAGCCTTACTGGACCGTACCCGAAAGACGTATTAGATATTCCGATTATCGCCACGATCTGCCTGCTCTCTAGCAGTCTGACGATCGTGTTCGCAGAGCACGCTCTGAAGAAAGCCGAACTCGGGAAGTTTAAGCTCTGGTGGCTCGCGACAATTGTGCTCGGACTTATCTTTCTGGTCTATACGGGGACAGAGTGGCATCACCTGATCTACCACGATCACCTGACCATTAGCACGAATCTGTTCGGCACAACCTTCTACTCCCTAGTCGGGCTACACGCAAGCCACGTGGTCGTCGGACTGACTTTTCTGCTGCTGGTCTTCATCGTGACCGTAACGGGTTTTCCAATTCATTCACAACTCAGGAGAGTCCTCTTTCTTTCCTGGTATTGGCATTTTGTGGATGCAGTGTGGGTGATTGTATTTACCGTCGTGTACATCATCGGCAGATAGAAAAGAGGATTGCCCTGAATGGCACTCGAAACTCGGCACGGCGAAGCAGGAGAGCGGAGCGAAAGAACCCATATTCAAATGCCGGCGCCAACCTTCTGGCCGATGGTGTTTGCTTTCGGAGTGACGCTTCTTTTTGCTGGGCTAGTGACGAACTATGTCGTAGGCATCGTAGGCATAATTATCGGCATACGCGCAGCAATTGGCTGGTGGCGGGACGTCATTCCCGTTGAGGAGCACGAAGAGGTGCCGATCGATCCAGCGCTTCGGCCCGCGCCCATTATGGTGGAAGCGCGTTCCGTGGTGCGTTTAAAGGCTGGTCAAGGAAAGCACCGCATACGCATACCGGAAGAAATACATCCCTATTCAGCAGGTTTGTGGGGCGGTCTGGCGGGAGGGGCAGTGATGGCGGGACTTGCGTGCCTCTACGGCCTGATCGCGCAGCATAGCATCTGGTATCCAATCAACCTAATGGCCGGCGCCGTCATTCCTGATCTCGGTAATGCGACGGTACAACAATTACGAACATTCAACGGGTTGGCGTTTTTCGCGGCCCTAGTCGGACATGGGGTGATCTCGATTCTGGTGGGTGTCGTGTACGCCGTCATGCTGCCGATGTTCCCGAAATACGCGCCGTTCTGGGCGGGAATTCTGGTTCCGCTGTTTTGGACGGGGTTGGTGGCGACCGCTCTGAACATACTCAATCCGGTAATGGTTGGACGCATCAGTTGGCCCTGGTTTATCGTGTGCCAACTGGGGTTCGGATTGGTCGGCGGGTATGTCATCGCGCGAAGCACGATGATTCACACAATGCAATCGTGGGATCTAGCCGATCGAGCGTTTCTCGAAGCTCCAGGCGTCATGCCGCCGCGCGAGGAAGACAAGTAATGAGCGTCTGCGCAGCTTCGCAGACGGCGGGGAGAACGGCGTCCCTCTGGTGTGAAGTTTTCGCCTTCTTACTGTGTGCCGGCGCATGTGGCAAGCCAACCGAGCGCCCCGTTATGCCGCCTGATATTACCGATTTCGCCACACTCTACGGTGAAAACTGCTCCGGTTGTCACGGAATAGATGGGAAGAATGGTCCCGGGCGCCCGTTGAACAACGCCCTGTACCTTTCTCTGATTCCAAGAGAGACTTTGCAGCACACTATCGAGAACGGTGTTCCGGGCACGGCGATGCCAGCCTGGGCCCGAAGTAAAGGCGGTCCCTTATATCCCAAGCAAGTAACTGCGCTTGTAAATGGAATCGAGCAGAATTGGGCGAAACCTGTCAGTTTGGGCAAAGCGGCGCTTCCGCCGTATAGCGCAGACAGCGATCCGGGAGATGCCGGTCGCGGGAAAAAGTTGTTTGTGAGGAACTGCTTCATGTGCCACGGCAAAGGCGCTAAGGTTGGTCCGGTTTCTGACCCGGCCTTTCTGGCGCTGGTTAGTAATCAGGGCTTGCGGACCTCAATCATCATTGGCCGGCCCGATCTGGGAATGCCGGACTGGCGGTTTCTGAACCTTGGGCGCGCAATGAGCGACCAGGATATCTCGGACGTTGTCGCGTATCTTGCCTCGCTGCGTCCGCCAAACGTGCAGACCGGCGCACACGTTAACGAGAATGGAACAGGCCAGAGCGGCGCGATGACGACCGGGAGCGAAGGCAGCGGAAACGGGCCCGGAAGCCCAGAGAATCGGACAGGAAATCAGGGAAGCGGAGGGAAGGGAGTCGGGAATGCACGCACCAAGCAATGAGGCGGAAAAGGTAAAAGAGAGTAATCCTCCAACGCGGCGCGATTGGCTATTCGGGGCGGGTGTAGCGGTGAATGTCGCGGCTGGAGTGCTGCTTGCGATACCGTTGGTGGGCTTCGTGTTCTCAAGCTTTGCCGAGAGAAAGGACCCGCGCAGCTGGATCTCGCTGGGGCGGCTCGAGAGCTTTCCGGAAGGCAAGACCCGTATTGCAACCTACCGGAACCCATACACACGCCCATGGGATGGCGAGACCGCCAATATTCCGTGCTGGGTTCGACACGTGCAAGCCAACCAGTTTCAGGTGTTCGCGATCAATTGCACGCATCTCGGCTGCCCCGTGCGCTGGTTTGAAGAATCGGGACTGTTCATGTGTCCTTGCCACGGCGGGATCTACTACGAGGACGGTTCGCGCGCGTCGGGACCACCGCCCCGAGGACTATTTCAGTACACGTACAAGGTAGAGAAGGGCGATCTCTGGATTAAGGGCGGGGAAATGCCCACGCTCGCGAACCCAGCGTAGGGCGGGACGAAGCTGATGAACACGCTCAGAAAGATCGCGGTTTGGCTGGACGACAGACTGCATCTTACGGCATTGTTCGCTTCTACCGCGGGTCACGAAGTGCCAGCCAGCGCGGGGAGTTGGTTTTACGTATTTGGCAGTGCCACGCTGCTCTGTTTTGTGATTCAGGTAATCACCGGGGCGTGTCTGGCCTTCGTCTATATCCCGTCCACAAACGAAGCCTGGACCAGCCTGCAGTACCTGAATCACGGGCAGTTTCTCGGGTGGTATCTCCGTGCCGTGCACAACTGGGGCGCCAATTTCATGGTGGCGATTATGACGCTGCACATGATTCAGGTGTTTCTATTTGGCGCGTACAAGTATCCACGCGAGCTGACTTGGATCAGCGGCGTGTTTCTGCTGTTACTCACCTTAGGCATGGCGTTCACGGGCGAGGTGATGCGATTCGACCAGGATGCCTACTGGGGGCTCAGCATCGGGGCATCGGTTACCGGGCGCGTGCCGCTTATAGGCTCGCAGCTCGTGCACTTGCTGCTGGCAGGCCCTATAATCGCGGGCGAAACGCTCTCGCGATTCTTTACTCTGCACGTTTTCATTATTCCTGGCATGATTATCGCCGTCGTTAGCACGCATTTGCGGCTGGTGCTCACAAAAGGCATCAACGAGTATCCGAAGCCGGGACATCCCGTGCACAAGGCCACCTACGACGCCGAGTATTCCGAGATCTTGAGCAAAGAAGGCGTGCCGTTCGTGCCGCAGGCGATCGGCAAAGATCTGATCTTCGCGGCCATTGTCATTGTAGGCATTCTCGGCTGCGCACTCATTTTCGGACCGAAAGGCCCGGCGGGGCCGCCGAATCCGACGATTGTCGATACAAATCCGCGCCCGGATTTTTACTTTTTGTCGATCTTCGCCGCATTGGCGCTCGTGCCGGATTGGATGGAGGTGCTTATACTGTTTGGTGCGCCATTGCTGGCGATCGCGTTTCTGATTGCGTTGCCGTTCATCTCTGGAACGGGCGAAAAGAGTGCGCGGCGAAGGCCCGTTGCGGTATTGAGCGTAGTCTTCGTCATGCTGGTACTGGGCGTGCTGACGTATTTAGGCGAAACGTCGCCGTGGTCGCCGCGGATGTCGGATTGGAGCAGTGCTGCGATTCCAGTGGATTACGTCAGGGGACGTACTCCTCTGCAACTGCATGGCGCGATCATTTTTCAAAATAAACAGTGCCGAAACTGTCACGCGTTGGGAGGCGAAGGCGGCGAGCGTGGTCCGGCACTCGATGGCATCGCGACAGTGCTGACGAGAGATCAAATGATTCGACAGGTGATTCAAGGAAGCGGGAACATGCCCGCTTATGGCAAGAAACTCAGCCCCGCGGAGGTGGATGCGCTAGTTTCGTTCATGGAGACGCTGCGTCCGCCGAGCGTGCCTCCGGTTCGCAACTCGGAGAAGCCTGAAAACCGTTTGCCGCGAGATGTTGCGATGGCTAAGCCGGAACTGCCGCATCTGAATCGTTAAAGCCGTGAATGCTGTTGCGAGCGCCGCGCTGACGTCCTGGACGCTGAACTTGCATGTGATCGGTGTGCTGCTGATCGCAGCTGCTGTATACGTGCGCGGCTGGATACGAGGGCGGCGGCTGCTTCGAGAGCCGGAAGATCAAGTCCGTCTGATTGCTTTCCTCGGCGGATTGGCCGTTGTATTCCTCGCGATTGAATCGCCCCTCGATACGTTTGACCGTCTGTTTCTCTCCGCGCACATGACGCAGCATTTACTGCTCATGATGGTTGCGCCTCCGTTAGTTGTGCTCGGGCATCCTACGCTGCCGCTATTGCGTGGGTTGCCAAAACAATTCGTTAAAGAGGGTCTGGGTCCCTTTCTATCTTGGCCTCCGCTGCATCGGATTTTGAGGTGGCTTACGTCGCCGCCCATCGCACTGCTCGCTTTTTCGATAAGCACGATTGTGTGGCACTTACCGACAGCGTATGCGCTGGCGCTGCGATCGCCCTTTTGGCATGGGGTGCAACATGGGTGCTTCTTCTGGACGGGCATCCTGTTCTGGTGGCCTGTCGTGCAGCCCGATCACGGGAAAGCACGTTGGCCGCGATGGACGGCGATACCGATGTTGCTGTTCGGCGACGTTCTCAATACCGCTTTATCAGCATTCTTTGTGTTCTCGGGCAGGCTGCTTTACCCTGCGTATGCAACTCTTCGCGGGGGTCAGATGAGTGCGCAGGACGATCAAATCGCAGCCGGTTTAATTATGTGGGTGCCCGGCTCCATCATTTATTTAGTACCTGCGTTTGTGATCGCCGTGAGGCTGTTTCCCGGTACACGAGCAAGGCAGCCCAGGCGGGTTGCAAAACCCCCACGCGTAGCGCGGCCGATTTCCCGGATACAGCGTTTCAAGTTGGCGCGCTTGCGCAGGGCGGCACAGTTCGCGATGCTGCTGCTCGCGATAAGTATCATGCTAGATGGATTTTTCGGACCGCAAGTAACCACGCTCAACCTTGCGGGTGTTCTGCCGTGGATTCATTGGCGGGCGTTCTCTGTTTTGGCGCTGTTGATGATTGGGAACCTGTTTTGCATGGCATGCCCTTTCACGTTTGTCCGCGATATTGGACGGATTATTTTGCCTGCGAATCGGCGATGGCCGCGCTGGCTGCGCACTAAATGGCTTCCCGCGGCGCTGCTCGTGATCTATTTATGGGCCTATGAGGCTTTCAGCCTGTGGGACAGTCCGTGGCTAACCGCTTGGATCATCGCGTTGTATTTTGTCGCAGCATTTGTAGTTGACGGAGTATTCCGCGGCGCAAGTTTTTGCAAGTACGTGTGTCCCATAGGGCAGTTCCATTTCATAAGCTCGCTCGTTTCGCCTGGGGAAATACGAGTGAGAAGCCAGGAGGTCTGCCATGGCTGCCGAACTCACGATTGCATTCGCGGGAACGATCACGCGCGCGGCTGTGAGTTATATCTGTTTCAGCCGAAGAAGGCCGGCAATCTCGATTGCACGTTCTGTTTAGATTGCGTGAAGGCGTGTCCGCACGACAATGTTTCGTTAATGGCGAGTGTGCCGGGCAGCACTCTGCTTAGTGATCCGTACCGGTCGTCGATTGGGCGATTGACGAAGCGCACCGACTTGGCCGCCATGGCACTGCTGATTGTATTCGGCGCATTCGTCAATGCCGCTGGGATGGTGGGTCCTGTAATGATGTGGGAGCAGGGCTGGGAACGTGTAGGAATTTTCGTCATTGCGGGCACAATTCTCATGCCGCTTATATCGCTTCTATGGTGCGGATTGCTGAACAGCCTTGTTCGAGTGTCGTCCGGGCTCTACGATGTAGTGCGGCGATTCGTGTTCGCGCTTGTTCCCCTAGGATTCGCGATGTGGGTAGCGCACCTGCTGTATCATCTTGCGACGAGCGGGAGAGGAGCTTGGCCCGCTGCCGAGCGAGCGGTTACCGGAATGATAGCCTCCGTTCCGATGATGACTGTTCCAGCTTGGCTTACCCCGCTGCAGCTCTCCCTGCTCGGTGGGGGACTGCTGCTTACGCTGTATATCAGTTGGCGGATCGCGTTGCAATATACCAGCCGCTTGCGCGCTGCACTTGGACTCATGATGCCTTGGGCTGCGCTAGCTTGCTCACTCTATGTCTCCGGAGTGTGGATCTTATTCCAGCCAATGCAGATGCGCGGCTAAGCCTTCAATGAAACACACCGCCAGGGTCATTGGGAGCGGCCCGAATGGCCTGTCGGCCGCAATCGTGTTAGCGCAAGCCGGATTTGATGTCGAGGTTCGTGAAGCAGCTCCAGTCGCAGGCGGGGCGGCTCGATCGGGTGAACTGACGCTGCCGGGATTTGTGCACGATCTCGGATCGGCGGTTCATCCGATGGCGGTTGCATCGCCATTTTTCTCGAAGCTGGCATTGCACGTTCATGGGTTGAATTGGATCTGGTCTCCCACCGTTGTGGCTCATCCGCTGGACGATGGCACGGCGGTGCTTCTGGATCGCAGGGTCGAAGATACCGCGGAGCAACTAGGCCCCGACTCAGCAGCTTACCGGGATATGTTCAATCCTTTGGTTAAGAACTGGCGAACGCTGTGCGATGAAATTCTGCAGCCGCTCCGTTTTCCTCACCATCCGTTTTTGCTGGCTCGATTCGGATTGCAAGCGATTCAGCCAGCCACTCTGCTCGGTCGCCGTTCCTTTCGCACCATGCGAGCACGTGCGCTATTCGGCGGCGTTGCTGCTCACTCCGTACTTAAACTAGAGGATCCATTAAGCTCCGCATTCGCGCTCATTATGGGTGCCTTGGGACATACGGTTGGCTGGCCGATTCCGGCAGGCGGAGCGCAGCATATCTCGGATGCACTGGGCGGCACCCTGCATTCTCTTGGTGGCCGCGTCAGGACTGCCTCCCGGGTTGAAACGCTAGATGAGCTTATGGGTCAAGGCACGATCTTGTGCGATGTGACGCCCCGACAATTTCTGAAGCTCGCGAACAATCGCCTGCCGTCTACGTTCCGCCGGACTCTCGAGCGATACGAGTATGGGCCCGGAGTGTTCAAGGTGGATTGGGCACTTCGAGAGCCGATCCCATGGACGGCGAAAGATTGCCTACGTGCCGCGACGGTGCATGTGGGCGGATCTTTTGAAGAGATCGCAGTATCCGAACGTGATGCCTGGGAAGGCCGACCACCGGAGAAGCCCTTTATTATTCTGTCTCAGCCCAGTCTTTTTGATCCCAGCCGTGCTCCTGCTGGCAAGCACACAGCATGGGCTTATTGTCACGTGCCGAATGGCTGGCCACACTCCGCGCTGACCCAAATTGAAGCACAGATCGAGCGGTTCGCTCCAGGCTTCCGCGAATGCGTGATCGCGAGAAGTACCCGGACGCCGGACGAAATGCAGCAGTGGAACGGAAACCTCATAGGAGGTGATATCACGGGTGGCGCCCCCAATGTGAAACAGTTCTTCCTGCGGCCGACCTGGCGACAGTACGGTACACCGTTGAAGGGCGTCTATCTTTGCTCGTCTTCAACGCCGCCTGGAGCTTCAGTCCATGGAATGTGTGGATACAACGCCGCTCAATGGGTCCTGAAGGACCTAAGCAAAAAGAACGGACGCTAACCTGACTTCTCCTTTTCGCAAACCAGCTTCAAATTCACTTCGCCTCGGGGTGTCGTGATGTGGCTTGAAGTCGTGAGTGTCTGCCCGTCATCGGAGAGCTCCCACCGGTCTTCAATAATCTCGTCTTCGCCCTTGGAATCTTTCGTCGTAGTCCGGATCATTAGCGCAGGTCCGTCCCAGTAGGCTTTGCTTACTGCATCACGCCCGCTCATCGAGTTTGTGGCTTCCGATCCGTCGGTGAAATAACTCACGTCAACAGTCGACGTCTTCCCTTTACTCGTCTGGACCGTGTGGACATTGAGAGTCGGGTCGCGATGCTCGATTACGCGAACAACAATGTCAGGCGATGTGAAGCCGCCAAAATCGCTCTTGTCTTTCACCATTCGCCACCGGCCGGAAAAGTTCGGCTTGGGTGCCGGGCTTTGGGCGCCCTGACCCGCCCACGATAGTGACACGCAACAAGCCCAAAGCAGCGCTACCGCCCAAAGCGCTGAATACCAGTAGTGCGGCTTGCGTTTCACTATTCGGCGACAACCAGGAGCTTGAAGGTTCCAGGCACAACCTTCGGTCTCGGCCGGGGGTTATCAGCGGTAGCGGCGGGAGCAGGTCCAAATTCGGCAGCCGAAAGGTAGATTTTATGAGTCTTGAAATCGATCGCCATTGTACGAGCGCTGCGCTGAGTCTTTACATTTTGCGCGACTGTGTACTGATTCGGGGACTCCTGCCCTACGACGGTTAAGGTTCCGTCTTCGCCGTTAGAAGAAAAGACAAGCTTTGTTTCAGGGTCAAAGCCGGCCGCGTCAGGTCCCTCTCCAATCGGCACAGTCGTGATTACTTTTCCGCTTCCGGCATCGACGACGGCCATCATCTTGTTATCGCAAACCGGGAATAGCCGTTGATTTTTTGCATCTATGGCAAGCCCTGACGGCGAATCACAGGGCGCGATTGACCAGCGATTCTTTATAGTCAGGCTTTTCGGATCTAAATGGACGATTTCGCTTTTATCCTCGATGTTGACGTACACGTTGCCTTGTGCGTCTGTGACCGGAAATTCCGGTTTACCGTCGAGAGGCAGTGTGCCAGCCACCTTGCCGGATGCGGCTTCAATTGCGGTCATGTCTTTGCTGCGTCCGTTGAAGGCGAATACGCGCTGGCTAAAAGGGTCGTAAACGATGCCGTCCGGGTTCGTGCCGGCCTTCACCGTTCGGATAACCGCCAGCGTTTTGAGATCAAAAATTGTGACTTGGTTGTCACGGCCGTCGCTCACGAAACCGCGATGCAGGTCGTTGGCAACAGCGATCCCATGAACACCATTTGTATTTGGGATTTTGCCGACCTCCTTCCCGGAATCGAGATCGAGAACGGCCACCTCCGTGCCGTGGGAGACATACAAACGGCGGTTTTCCGAATCGGCCGTAAGATAGTCCCAGAATCCTTCTCCTGAAACGGGAATCGATTTTACGACTTTGTAAGATGCAGCCGTAAGAAGCGAGATCCCGAAAAGAAAGCCGATTAAGACACGGCTAAGAGTCGTCATGAAGCCAGATTGTATCATCCGAACCAGAGGCCTATTCCCCGTACTATTAGAACGATTTTGTGAACGGCGCCGTAGAGTTGCGCCGATAAGAAGGATGAATCGAGCGTGGAGCCGCTCTGATCGAAATAATGAAAGTCACACGTTCCAATTCGGGCGAGAGTACTGCGGAAGTCACTCAAGGCACGCAACTTTCCAAATTGAGTTCAGTCTTGAACGGGCTCGAGCACGGGGCTTCAAGAATGAGACAGAAGGCTCAGGAACTCAGGCATGCTGTGCAGTCGGGCACTTACGAAATCGACCCGCTGCAGTTGAGCCGCCGAATCATAGGGGATACGCTCGCATTCTCGTAAGAGGCTCTAGTCAGATCCTGAGCCGTAGGTGAACCGGAAACGCACGACATCATTCCGGCTGTTGAGTATCGCAATGCAATGAAACGAGCCGGCCTGCGGCGTGCCAAACCGCAAATCTGACAAACTGAGCCTGGTGCCTTGGTCCGGGCCGATCGCAATTGGCGATTCGGACCAGACTGGGAACCGCGCAAAGTACAGAAAATATCTGAATGGCTCGGTGCGCTCCGCATTCTTGATGCGTTGCGACTCGGGCGGCTTATAAAAGATTTCTGCTGAATCGGGATCGAAGCCGGAAAACGTATTCACGTCCATCGACCGGTAGGCAGCGGCGCTTTCAACGATGCCTGTCCATGCAAACGGAGTAAACGGCCCTGGCAGTGCTGCGGTCTGTAATGGGGCGGCGTTCTCATATAATCGCGAATCCAGTTCAGCGATTGCGCGTTGATGCAGGGCGGCACGGGCCAGATCGAACCCCACGAAAAATGTAAGCGCGAAAGTCGCGATTCCACGTCCCCGCGTTCCGCGATCGCCAATCTCGCCGCTCACGAGGCGCGAAAACACGGGCCAAACCGCGGCCAAAAATAACACAGCGAGTATCCAGCCGTCATACAGGCTGTTCACGTCAAGATGAAACCACGAAGACGAGAACGGGAGCAGGAATCGAACGCCGTAAGTATTCGTCCAGTCCATGAAAAGATGACTCGCAACGCCGATGCAGCACAATACCCAAGCTCTTGCCCAAGGAAGCCTTTGCCGGTATATAGCCGCGACAAAAAGAACTGGAAGCAGTGCCATAAAGGGAAGGCACGGAAGGGAGTGCGTGTATCCCCGGTGCCACTCGAGATAGCTGAGCGGGCCCCAGCGAAGCGCCACAATGTCGAGGTCGGGAACGTTAGCCGCCAAGATCATCAGCAGGGTCGCACGCGGGCAAAGGCGGTCAAATCCCGAGCGGGCCAGGGCGAGCCCCGTCAACGAGTGGGTGATATTGTCCATTCGCGAACGTCAGGCGCAGGCGGAAATTTCAAGATAAGGCTGCTCACGCACCGAAAACTTTTGCGGGACAAGCAAACTCAACGCGCCGGGCATAATCTCGGCTGTGACCGGCAGATTGCCCGCCAATTCCCCGTCAATCTGAACAAAGACACGATCCTTAGATCGTTGCCGGCATGTGACGGAGCGGCCGCGCAACACAGTGCATCCGTTCATGCGGTGTACACGCCGCAGCATCACGCCTGCGAGATAACCAAGGTATCGAACGCTGAGGGTGCCTCGAAACAGCACGATTTCGAAATCGTCACGCAGGAGAGATGCATTGCGTGCGATCTCGAGATCACCGCCGTAGTTTCGCACTCGGCTGATCAGCGCAAAACTAGCTTCGAATGATTTTCCGTCGACTACGACTTCAAATTCGGGTACTGGCCTGAGGACTTGAGCGAAACCGCCGAGATAGTAGGCAAGCTTTCCTGCGGTCGCCTTGAGATCCAGATCGAGGCGGTAGACGATTTCAGCGTCAAGCCCTGCGCCTGCCATGCAGAGGAAACAGCGGCGGCCGGAGCCGTCGCTCTGCAGCGTGCCCACGGCAATTCGGCATGCCTGTGATTTGGAGATTTCAGAAGCCGCCGTTTCGATGTGAAGCGGCAGCCGCATTTCGCGCGCCAGCACGTTCGCTGTGCCACCAGGGAGGATCGCAAGAGGCACGCTGCTATGCAACATGCCGTTCGCTGCATCGTTAATGGTGCCATCTCCTCCAGCCACGATGATCAGATCGGAGCCATGGTCAATCTCGCGGCGCGCCTGCGAGGAAGCACTGCCCGGACCCGTGGTGGCTATGAGCTTTGCTTCGGTACCCTGACGGGCGAGCAGGGCGATGGTACGTTGAAGCAGATGTTGCCGCCGCGACAGCCCTCTTGCGATTGGGTTGTAGATAATGGTGGCGCGCTTCGCCTGGAACGGCTCCAAGCTCACCATTATAGGTTTCGAGGATGAAAGATTCGCTCGCCAAGCGTGTGGAAGATCTGCGAAGACAGCTCGAACACCACGAATACCGTTACTACGTTCTCGACCAGCCCGAGATATCAGACCCTGAGTTCGACGGTTTGATGCGGGAATTGCGCGCGCTGGAAGAGGCCCACCCTGAAGTTCGGTCGCCAGATTCGCCAACCCAGCGAGTGGGCGGCCAACCGCGCGAGGGCTTTTTGAAAGTTTCGCACAGCTCGCCTATGCTGAGTCTCGACAACGCGCTTAACGAGCAGGAGCTTCGGGAATTTGACGCACGAGTGCATGCCCTTTTGAAGACGAATGAATATGAATATGTCGCGGAGCTCAAGTTGGATGGGTTGTCGATGGCCGCCCAATTTTTGAAGGGGCGATTTGAGCAGGCAGTCACGCGCGGAGATGGGCGTATCGGGGAAGATGTAACGGAAAACGCAAGAACGATTCGATCACTTCCTTTGCGGATCAAGAAGGACGCCATAAAGCAAGATCGATTTGAAGTTCGCGGCGAAGTAGTGATGCAGCGCCGCTCTTTCGAGCGTCTGAATGAGGAACGGGACCACGCAGGCCTTCCACGTTTCGCTAATCCGCGGAATGCAGCGGCGGGCGGGCTGCGGGCGCTCGATCCTTCCGTTACGGCCGTTCGCCAGCTCGACTATTTCACCTACTTCCTGATGCAAGAGGGACGTCCTCTGCTGCCGAGTCACTGGCAAAGCCTGGAGACACTGGCCGCCGCGGGCTTCAAAGTGAATTCTCATCGCAGAAAGTGCAAAGGATTGGATGAGTTACTCGAATTCATTCACGAATGGGAAACAAAACGCGACGGTTTGCCTTACGAAACCGACGGCGTAGTCGCAAAGATAGATTCCGTTGAACAGCAGGAGAAGCTCGGCTGGACGGCGAAAGCGCCTAGGTGGGCGATTGCGTTCAAATATCCTGCGCGCCAAGCCTCAACTATTCTCGAAAACATCGAGGTACAGGTCGGCCGCACCGGCACTCTCACCCCGGTGGCACACCTGAAGCCTGTATCGGTAGGCGGCGTAACCGTCGCTCGGGCAACGCTCCACAATGAAGACGAGATCGCGCGTTTGGGTGTCGAGATCGGCGATACAGTTATCGTCGAGCGTAGCGGGGACGTAATTCCGAGAGTTGTCCGCGTCGCGGAACAGGCAAAGGAGCGGCGTGCGTTTCGTATGCCATCCACATGCCCCGTCTGTGGTGGGCACGTCGTGCGGGAAGCGGGCGAGGCGGCGAGCCGGTGCATGAACACCAACTGTCCAGCTCGTTTGCGGGAATCAGTACTGCATTTCGCATCGCGAGGAGTAATGGATATTGACGGAATGGGCGATGCCTTAGTCGATCAGCTCTTGAGCCGTGGACTCGTGCGTAATATCGCGGATTTGTATGCGCTCACGGCCGATCAGCTGCTCGAACTCGAGCGGATGGGGAAGAAGTCGGCCTCGAAGGTTATTCAGAATGTCGAGCACTCGCGCTCTCAACCGCTGCCGCGCGTATTGAACGGATTGGGCATTCCATTCGTTGGAGAGCGTACCGCACAGATTCTGGCCGAACACTTCGGCAGCCTTGACGCTATTGCTCAGGCTTCAAACGAGGAACTGCAAGAGGCGAGCGAGGTCGGGCCTAAGGTTGCGGACTCGATCCGGCAGTTTTTCGCCGAGGAGCGAAACGGGGAACTCATCGAGCGGCTGCGGGTAGCGGGACTACGCTTCACCGCGCCGAAACGTGCGAAGACGGAGGGTCCACTTACGGGGCGAACATTTGTGCTCACGGGAACGCTGCCGACCCTCACGCGCGAAGATGCAAAAGCCCGGATCGAATCTGCTGGCGGCAAAGTTGCGGGTTCGGTCAGCAGCAAAACAAGTTATGTGATTGCCGGGGAAGAAGCGGGATCGAAGCTCGAGAAGGCGCGAGATCTCAAAATTCCTGTGCTCGATGAGGCCGGTCTCTTAGCTATGCTGGGCTCGAAGACGGCACCGTAGGGCCGGAGTAGCACCTGAACCACCTCATACAGATTTTCATCTCCTGGGGACCGTACGGGCTTCTACTGCTTGCGACGCTGGATTCGGCGGGCATACCAGTAATAGGCGGAGTTGACGCGCTTTTGATCACTGTCGCCACCAGAAATCCTGAGCAGGCTTATGCGGGCGCAATTTGCGCCATAGCGGGATCGCTTGCCGGGAGCGTAATCCTTTTCGTGATTGCACGAAAGGGAGGCGAGGTGCTGCTATTGAAACACATTTCGAGCCGCCGCGGGGCCAGACTGCACGCCTGGTTTCAGCGATACGGTCTGGTGACTGTATTCATTCCAGCTCTTTCGCCCCTTCCAATGCCGATGAAGGTTCCAGTCTTTTGCGCGGGCGCTTTGCAGGTGCGGTGGTCGTATTTCATTTCAGTAGTGCTTTCCGCAAGAACGATTCGCTACTTTGCACTTGCGTATTTGGGCGGCCACTACGGGCACCAGACGATTACGTTCCTAATCTCGCACGTGCGAGTGGTATCTGCCACAGTCGCTGGACTGGCAGTGCTATCGATTTTGATTCTGCGATTCATTGACCGGCGCGCGGCGAGTGAATCGCCGGTAAATTTGGACGATGCATCCCGCAGTCTTTAGGGTTGTGAGTAGTATGGAAAGCATGCCTGGTTTATCGCGGCGAGAGCTTGTTGCTCGAGCCACTGCGTTACTCACTGCCGGTCGAGCGGCATTCGCGATGGAGAAGCTCGAAGCAAGTAATCTTGGCGTTCAGCTTTATACGGTTCGCAATGTGATTGTCGCTAATCCTGCAGCCACGCTCAAAGCGATACAGGATATCGGCTATACGCAGATCGAAGCGACATACGACAACCTCAATCAGATTTGGGCCGCGCTGCAGGATACGAAGCTGAAACCGGTGAGCATTCATGTGGACCCAGCCATCTTTGAGGAAGGAGGTGGCCCCCTGGATACGGTGCTGAAGGATGTGAAGCAGCATGGGTTCGAATATGTCGTGGTGCCCTCCCTGCCTACGGCGAAGGGCGGAGCAGATTCGATCAAGCGATTGGCCGAGATGTTGAACAAGGCGGGCGAGCAGGCCAAGAAGCGGAGGCTGACGTTGTGCTATCACAATCACGCGCACGATTTTCAGCCAATCGATGGCACGCCGGCACTCGAGATGCTGCTGAGTGAAACGCGACCGGAGCTGCTTTCGCTCGAAATGGATATTTTCTGGGTGAGCGTGGCTGGTCAGGATCCGGTGGCGATGCTAAAGAAGCATGCCGGGCGAGTTCCGCTGGTTCATCTGAAGGATAAGACTGCCGGCATGGCGCAGCAGTACAACGAAGAGGTTCCGAAAAGTGCGTTCAAAGAAGTCGGGAGCGGGTCGATCGACATTCCGGCTGTGTTGAAGGCAGCGGATGCTGCGGGCGTGAAGCACTACTTCGTGGAACAAGATCAGACGCCTGGCGATCCGATCGCGAGCCTGCGCCAGAGCTACAAGTATTTGAGCGGGCTGTTTTGAGCGAGCGGGCTTTTAGGCGCGCTCCTGATAGGTTCCCTCTGACGTGCTGATGCGAATGCGCTCACCTTGGTTGATGAATGGAGGCACTTGGACGATGAGTCCAGTGTCCATCTTGGCCGGCTTAGTGACGTTCGAAACCGTGGCGCCTTTCAGGCCGGGCTCGGTTTCCATAACTATCATTTCGACGCTCGGCGGCAACTCGACGCTGATTGGCTTACCTTCGTAAAATTCGACGTTGACCCTGAGCTGCGGAGTCAGGTACAGCACGCCATCTCCGAGCATGTCTTTCGTCAAATGCATCTGCTCGTAGTTTTCGGTGTTCATGAAGTAGTAGTACTCGCCGTCGTCGTACAAATACTCCATTTCGTGCTCATCCAGCGCGATGCGCTCCACTTTATCTTCGGACGAGAAGCGATGCTCAATCATCGATCCCGAGCGGAGGTTCCGCATTTTTGCTTGGACGAAGCCGCGCAGATTACCAGGAGTACGGTGGACCATGCTGAACACTGAATGGAGCTCGTTGTTGAACTTCACCACCATACCGGGGCGCAGTTGTGTCGCTGCAATCATGTTGGAAGCCTCAGTGTAGCAAGCGGGCTATTTCTGAGTGGTGGAGGTGCAAATCTTGCCCTCAACGTAGCCGGGCAAAAGCCACAAGCCTGCCTCGTCGGCCTGACTCGAAACCTGCTTTTTCTCGTTGACATACGAGACCATTTGACGAGGTTGAAGGCGCCAGATAATAACGGCTTGCCTTTCCTTAAGGTGTGGAACTTCTATACAAGGCCCAGTCATGGGGATCAGGGTCATGCGTCCGAACACCTGCGAATGTGCGCGCCATCCTGCAGGGCAGTTTTCTTCCTCGATGCCGTGAGTTGAAACGCTGATCCAACAAGAGGTCGGACTCCAATTCGTGCGGGCAAACAAATGAGCGCTCGCGTCATAAGACCAGGGATCCAGGTTTTGATAGCTGACGCCAGGGAGGTAGGGATCGCCCCAGAGCAGTTCATAGGCAACGCCCGGACCTTCGCGTATCAGCTGACGATCCTCCATTGCCCAGCCTTGCAGAAATTGGGAGCCTTCGAGATTCGGATCCAAGCTAACCAGCGCCAAAGCGGCAGCAGCAGCCTGCCACGTCGGATGCTCAAGGTCACGCGGCTTCATGGAAAGCAAGAATTCGGCGGGAAGGGTGCGGAAAAATGGGGCATCGTCTTCGCGCAGGTCCATGCGCTTTGTTTCACGTACAGCTTCGATGTATTCACAAGCGGCATAAAGATTGCGAGGATCCGTAAGCCCGAACTGTTCAAGTTCTTTGCCTGAAAGAACGCTGCCGGGATCGTCTCCCCCAACGACATGCGTGAAAAGCGTATCGCGAAGCAGTTCGATTCGAGTCTCGTTTTGTATTTGGGCGGATGGGCAAGGCCCGGGGGTTGTCAGTTCTTGGCGGTCAACTGGGGAACTGAACGAGGCACACCAGTCCAGGATCAAGGCGACTTGTCGGGTAGCGCATTTATGCGCCTTCGCCCATTCGATCGCTTCCTTGCCGAATTTTTCTTCACGTGTTACCGCGTAATACAGGGCAAGCTCAAAGCCACGCTCGGATGGATCGGCGACGGAATTTACGCGATTTTCGAAATTCAGCCAGCGAACCGTTTGCCGCTCGCGATCCCGCTGCAAGCGCTTCAACCGCTTCGGAGTCAGGAGCAGTTGCGGCGAATGATCCTGAGCGCTCGCGAGCGAAGAGCAAATGCAAATTGCCAGTGCCATACAAGGCCTGCAAGCTCGCCGGACCATTCGACATTTCTTCGAGAGCACTTTCTTAAGCCTACAGAAGATCGCCGGATTCGTTATGAGATTTATAAATCAGGTACACGATGGCCGAGCAAGGGACCGTTTACGTCACCCCCGAAGAAATAGTTAACTTCATTTTGGAGGAGATGGAGGCGGGAATGTGTCCGAGTTATTACAGCAATTTGGTGCCGAGTGTTTACGAAGTGTATTTGTACGGCGAGGATTACGAGAGGCTGCGGCTGCTCGAGCAGCGCATGCGCGAAGAGGCAGTGAACGCTCTCGGCGAAAAGCTTTCGGCTTTGAATAAAAGGGCTGGGAAAAGATCCAGGCTGCCGTTGAGCGCCCCGAAGAAGCGGACAAAGCGCTACGAAACACTGGGGGACTGGTCCGTCGACTTTTATGAGAACACTGACGATGACGCGCGAGAAAATCCGCTCGTGATTCATTCGACATTCCCGTTAACCGCGCAAACAGACGTTTGGGCTGGAACGCTGACCGAACGCATCAGCCGGCGGCGAAACGACGGTCAGACGCTGACCACGTCGACACAACGCAGCGGAAATATCGATACGCATCGTGCAATGGGAGTCGCCTACGCGAACCTTTCGTATGAGGATGACAGCGGGGCGCACACGTACCAGATGACGAAGGATCTGATTAAGATCGGTCGCGGCGCTCCGGATCGCTGGGTGGATCTGAAATTGAACGCGAAAAAGGATGTGTCGCGGGAGCATGTGCAGATCAGGCGCGAACCGGCGAGCGGGCAATTCTTTATAAAGGACCTGAGCAGCCTGGGCACGACGGTGGACGGGAGGCGCGTACCGCCGAGCATTCAGCAGATGAACGGTGAAGACGTTGACAAAAATCTAGAAGCACCCTTGCCCGGTAAGGCGCGAATCGGGTTGGCCGGGGTGCTGTTCATAGATTTCAAAACAGTCAGGCAACGATGACGGCACTCCATGCAAGTCGCTGGATAATGCTTATCGTTCTTCTGATATTCGTTCTATGCGCGATCGCCCTCGCGAAAAAGGCAAATTGATGACGACGGCTGGTCCACGCTATCTGTCGGCCGGCTCTACTGATCAAGGCTACGTTCGCCCGAACAATGAAGACCGCGTCTACTGCGACGATGTGCGCGGGATCTTCCTGGTGGTCGACGGCATGGGTGGCCATGAAGCGGGCGAGCATGCGGCAGAAATCGCCGTCCAGCGGATACGCATCCGGCTGGAACGTCAGACCGACAGTGTGGAACAAAGGTTGCGTGAAGCAATCGCGCTCGCAAACAATGCGATCTACGAGGCGTCGCTTGGAAATCCCGAATGGAGCGGGATGGCATGCGTGCTCACGGCGGCTGTTATCGAGAACGGGCAGATCACGGTTGGTCACGTTGGTGATTCGCGGTTATACAGAATCAAGCGGGGACTGATCGAGAAGATGACGCACGACCACTCGCCCGTGGGTGAGCGCGAGGACAACGGTGAACTAAGCGAGCAGGAGGCGATGCGGCATCCTCGGCGGAATGAAGTGTACCGCGATGTCGGGTCGCAGGAGCGCACACCCGACGCTCCCGATTTTATTGAAATACTTCAGATGCCGTTCGAGCCGGATAGCGCTCTACTGCTTTGCAGTGATGGGTTGAGTGATGCTATTTCATCCGGGGAAATCCTCAAGATTATCGAGGAGAATGCGGGCGACCGATGGGCGACGGTTCGAGCCTTGATGGCCGCAGCCAACGAGATTGGCAAAGACAATGTGTCCGCAGTATTGGTTGAGGGCGATGCATTCGCGGATTCATTTGGGCGCCGCGCGGCAGCTGGCGAGCATACGGAGCGGCTCCCCGCACCTAAGGCCGAGACTCGAACAGCTTGGTATAGCAGCGGGGCAGCGTACTTGATTCTCGGAGTAATTTTGGGAGCCGTGATTGCCTTGGGAGCGGGGGCGTGGACCATGCGGAAGAGATTCGCGCCGACTTCGGAACCGCTCGTCGTGACTGCCCCAGCCACGATTGCTGCCGCACTCAAGAAAGCCCGCCCTGGAAGTACGATTTTGGTCGCTTCCGGAACCTACACGGAAGCTGTCGAATTGAAGCAAGGCGTGACGCTCACGGCGCAACGGGCGGGGGAGGCGACTATAAAAGGGCCCGTTAGAGCGGATGGCATTGAACACGCGCGACTGGAGGGATTCAAGGTACGTGGGGGCGTTGTCATCGCAGATAGTGATGTCGTGCTGGCCCGGGATGACATCAGCGATGCAGAGGGTGTTAAGTTTATCGGCGACTCACGGGGAGCCATCTTCTCGTGCTATCTCCATAGCAACGCGGGAGGCGGAATCCTGGTTACCAAAGCAGCTGCCCCGGCAATCGAGAACAACGTTATTGAAGTGAAGGGTGACTCGACCGCTCTATTGCTACTATCGACGCTGCGCCCGAGAATTATTCGGAATATTTTTGCTGGCGATCGAGCCGAGCAGGTTCGGATGCTAGCGCCGGATGATTCGATTCTAGAGGGCAACTATTTTCTTATTTCGGGCAAGCTTGAGGAGCATCCGAAGGTCGGAACCGTGAACCTCAGATTGAAGGAACGCAGGCCGTGAATGCTGGTGATCGTTATCGGCAATACCAGATCATTCGGTTGATCGGTCGGGGTGCCATGGGCGAAGTTTACCTCGCTCATGACGCAGAAGCGCGACGCGATATTGCGCTCAAGATCGTTTATCAAGGGCCGGAGGCCGAAGACCGCGAGATTCTTGATGCCGAACGCCTGGGAGCCGAGTTGCAGAAGCGGCTCAGTGGCGTCGATGGCCGCGTCGTGAGGGTCAACAAGTATGGCGAGCTAGCTGGAGATCTGTTCATCGATATGGAATTTGTCGAAGGCGAGGATCTTTCGGTCGTGCTGGCTCGTGGTCCGGTGAATCCCGGGTTCGCGGTGCATGTTGCACGGGAGATTTGCGGGATGCTCGAGAATCTCGGGACCTTCTCGACACAGGTCGGCGAGCGGCAGTTCGTTGGCGTGATTCATGGGGACCTCAAGCCGCGCAATATCCGTATCAATAAGCAGAACCAAGTTAAGGTGCTGGATTTCGGGATTGCAAAGGCGCTTACGCACACCCGCAAGTACACGACGAATGTTTTTGGAAGCACTGCGTATTGCTCGCCGGAGCGGCTGGAAACGCAGAACATGGATTCGCACTCGGATCTGTGGTCGCTGGGCGTACTTTTGTATCAGATGATCGCGAATAAGCTGCCTTTTGAGGAGGCGACGAAGGAACGCCTGGAGCGGCGAATTCGCTCTTTTCAGCCGGCTAATCCGCTGCCGGCCTCATGTCCAGAACCGCTACGGCGCATCGTGCTCAAGATGCTGGCGCGCGATCCCCAACGCCGATACCAAAGCGCGCGCGAAGTGAACGAGGACTTGGCCCGGTTTCAGAGCGGGCAGCAGGTAATGGCTGAAGCGATTCGCCCGGCTCCGGTCTTTGACAGCAACGCGACGGTGCGGACAACGCAGACTACCTTCGAAACGCGACTAGAAGACCCTGCGCGGAGGACGATGCGCAGCCTGGGGCCGCCTGTAAAGTCGAACAGGAGCCATAGAGTGCTGGGGTGTCTTGCCATGTTTGGCATAGCCTGCTTGATCGTGTTTGTCTTCGTTTCGGTTCAGTTGAATTTTTGGGATGACGCGGACAAGCTGAAGACAGATCTCGAAACGGAGCACGTGACGAATCTCGATGACGCTTGGACGCGCTATAAAATCCTAGAGAAGCGAATGCACTTGGGCGTGTTTCTGTGGGGCGCTCAGAGAGCGCTGAGAAAGCACCTGGTCGCAGCAGCCGATGAGACGATCGGGGAATATCGAAATAGCGATGCGCCTACGGTAAACGAACCCCAATGGATACAAGCACGGAACAACGTAACGCGAGCTCTCGAATTGGAACCTGGTGACAACGGGATTGAGGGGCGTCTAAGGCTCTGCGAAGCCCATATCAATCGGATCGAAGCAAGCAGCTTGCGAGGGACCGCGCGTCAGAAGCGCCTGAACACGGCGGTCAACAAATTCGACGAGGCGGGGGAGCTGTTGAAGCACTCGCCCGACCCCTATTTAGGATTGGCGAGCCTGTACATCTACGATCTGAACGACCTGGACAAAGCCGAGGATGCATTGAGGAAAGCAGCCCACTACGGACACCCGGTGGGCAAGCGGGAAACGGCGCAATTGGCGGATGGGTACCGGCGGAGAGGCGATCAAAATTGGCGTCAGTCACGCGGCTTTGTGCAATCGGCTTATCGGGAGCGTGATTATCTGGATCGGGCGAAGGAGGATTACATCCACGCCGAACATTTATACCGGGAGGCCGGCCTGTTTGGCGACGCCGCGCGCAATCAATTCCAGGCAATTCAGGCTGAACAAAGAGTGGAGCAACGGTTGAACCAGCTGGAAGGTGTTACTTCGCAGTGAAGATCTCACGAGCCGAGATCGCGAACCGGGCTCAGGAACGTCGCGATGTGGAACGGGAAGCGCGCGTTCGGTCCCGCGGACTCGAGTTGCTCTTGCTTATAGCCGGTTCGATTGTCGTTGGGGCCGGGCTGTGGCTTGTGTATGGAGCGAAGACGCACAACATTGGGCAGGAGGAGACGAGTACTTTCAACTTGAATCAACTTGCCGGGCCGCAGCAGTTGATTCCGTACCTAGGCATGGTCGGCGGGCCGGCAGACCAGGATTTTGCGGCGAATCGGATTTACAACACAAAACGCCACGGCGAGCGATTCGGCAACGTGGGCGCACTTGCGCGTTTACGGGTTACGGAAAGTGAGCTCGGGAGGGCTCGTGGGCTAACTTTGCTTCCGAAACGGCTTGCAGAAGCGCGGGACCGGACGGTGCGGCGGAACCTGCAGGGCGGGGAAGCAGAGCCCGAAATTTCGGCACCGCTTCTCGCCAGCACCGAATTTGCGCAGCTCAAGCCGAGTCTGAGGGTTCGCGATTCAGGTGAGTATCGCAGCTCGGTGCTCATATGGAGCGTGCTGTTTCTCTTGAGTTTCTACGCGATACACATCGCGTGGCGATTTCGCGGATTTGCGGGAGACAACCTGTTGCTGCCGGTGATTCATGTACTCGCTGGGATCGGATTCATTCTAATGATCAGCCTGAGGGATCCACTCCGGGATTCGCTCCTGTTCGCAGATTTTGCGCAGGGAGTGATGGCCGGTTGCTTCGCGCTCATTCTCTTCAGTGTTCCGGATTATGAGCGGCAGTTCAGCAGGCTGAGTTACGTGCCGCTTGCGGCAGCCCTGTTGCTTGCCATTGCCCTTGGAATTTTCGGCAGCGGTCCTGGGGGAAGTGATGCGAAGGTGAATCTGTTCTTTTTTCAGCCAGTAGAACTCATTCGGATTCTCATCGTGCTCTTTCTGGCGGGATACTTCGCGCAGAACTGGGACGCGCTGCGGCAGTTAAGGCAGAGGCATGGTCCGCTGGCGGATCTCGCAGTAAGATTCAACGTTCCGCGCCTGGATTACGTGCTCCCGGTTGTGGTCGGTGTTCTAGCTTCCATCGCACTGTTCTTCTGGTTGAGCGATCTGGGACCTGCGCTTGTTATTGGATGTCTTTTCCTTACGATGTACAGCATCGCGCGGAAGCGTGTTCTTCTTTCGGCTGCGGGGCTTGGGGTAATTGTCTTGGCATTTGCGATTGGATACGCGACGGGGTATCCACAGACAGTTCGGGAGCGCGTCGAAATGTGGAAGTCCCCCTGGAATAACCCCGTGCATGGGGGCGATCAGCTAGCGGATTCTTTATGGTCGCTTGCGAGCGGCGGGGGTACGGGTACGGGCTTGGGGCTGGGAGATCCACAGAGCATACCCGCCGCTCACACGGATCTCGTAGTTTCAGCTTTCGGAGAAGAGGCCGGATTGATCGGTGTGATCGCGTTGTACGGGCTATACGCGGTGCTGATCTGGCGCAGTTTGCGAATCTCGTTGAACGCGCCTGGCACGTACTCTTTTTTCCTAGTGACGGGGCTTGCATTGATCACGGCTTTCCAATTACTGCTGATTACGGGAGGGCTGCTGGGGCTGATTCCGCTTTCGGGAGTTGTTTCTCCGTTCCTGAGCTACGGCAGAACGTCGATGGTGGCGAACTTTGCACTGTTTGGGATCATTCTCTCCATATCGAGCAGGAGCAAGGAGCGCGATCAGCAAGTGAATTTTAGATCCGGGACACGCTGGTTACTGGCGCTGTTGGCTGCGGCGTGTGTGATCGTGCTAGCGCGTTTCGCCTGGATCCAAGTTGCACAGGCGGATAACGTACTGGTCCGCCCGAGTCTTGTGATGCAGGCCGATGGTGTGCGGCGGTATCAGTACAATCCGCGCATTCTGGAGATCGCGCGAGAACTGCCGAAAGGGACTATTTTCGACCGCACTGGGCTTCCTCTCGCGACAAGCGACTGGTCGCAGATCGAATCGCACCGCGCAGATTACGAGAAGCTGGGCATCGCGCTCGATCGGACGACGTCGAAGCAAGACCGGCGTCATTATCCGTTAGGGCCCCGAATGTTTTATCTGCTTGGGGATGTGCGGACTCGACTGAAACAGGGGGCAACCAATACGGCTTTCGAGGAGAACTCGTCTCGCACCCGGTTGCAAGGTTACGACGATGTTGCAGAGCTTGAAGATGTTCGCGATCCCGAAACCGGCCAAGTCACAGTATGTCTAAAGCGGGATTACCGAGCATTGATCCCACTGCTGCGCCACCGGTATGAACCGGATGATCCAGCTGTGAAGCAAATTCTTGCACGTCCCCGCGATGTTCACATGACCGTCGATGCGGCAGTCCAGATGCGTGCGTCGGAAATTCTAAGCAAACATCTGGCTAGTCTCGGGAAGAGCAAAGGAGCTGTGGTCATCATGGACCCGGCAACGGGCGACATGCTGGCTGCAGTCAGCTATCCGTGGCCTTCTGAGACAGAGTTCGCGAGCCTAAAAACAGGCCCTCAGACGGCGCTTCCGGAAACGGATCTGCTGGACCGCTCGCGGTTCGGGCTGTACCCTCCCGGATCGTCGTTCAAGCTGGTGACTGCAATTGCAGCGCTTAGAAAGGATCCTGGGCTGGCGCATCAGCGATACGACTGCATACGGCTCCCTGACCGACGAGTGGGAAATTTCGTGGGCAGGCGTGAGATTCGCGATGATATCAGGGACACGCAGCCGCATGGATCGGTTGACATGCAGAAGGGAATTGTGGTGTCGTGCAACGCGTATTTCGCGCAATTGGGCGCTCACAGCGTAGGGTCGAAGGTGCTTTATGACACAGCGAGTACGCTGGGCATCTCGGTAGCGCAGCCGAATACGGCCGAAAAACTTCAGCGCTCGCTTGCCCAAGCATCCTATGGACAAGGCCAGGTGGTCGCGTCGCCATTTCAGATGGCTCGTGTGGCAGCAACGATCGCCAATGGGGGCAATGCGCTCGAGGGCCGATGGATTATGGATGAAACAAATCCTCGTGTGCATCCGCCGCAGGCTCTTTTATCTCCATCCCTTGCCAGCCAAATTGCCGGATACATGCGCGCGGTCGTAACGTCTGGAACTGGCCGGGTGCTCAATACGTCTCGAATAGCGATTGCGGGAAAGACCGGGACCGCTGAGCTCGCGAGAGCACCGTCCCACGCTTGGTTCATTGGGTTTGCGCCGTATGGAACGAAAGGCGGCGGGACCAAACAGATTGCGTTCGCCGTGCTGGTAGAGAACGGACAGTATGGGGGAACGGCGGCAGCTCCTATCGCGGGTGAGATTGTCACGGCGGCACGCGAGTTGGGGATCATATGAGGCCGGTTGAGCAGCTTGACTCCTGGATCAGCGGCAAGGTGAAGGCGTGGTCGTCGAGAGTTTCAGGCGTACCCAGGATCAGAGAAATTCTCGAGATCCGGCGCGACATTCTTGCGGATGTTCGTGATCATATACAGCCGAAGGGCAAAGGCAGGACCTTTTTTCCGTATGGCGTGGTCGCGATTCGTATCGCCGCGGAGAATACCGAACAGCGCAACTTGTATGAAGCGGCATTCGGTAAAGATGAGATCGAAGAAGATGTACGCGGGCTTCTTAGTGAGGCAGAGTGCCCGGTACCAGCTGGTTTTACGGCCGCGATTACGGTCGTAGAAGACGCCGTTCTTGCGTCGAGCGCGCGGCCTTTTGTGATCGGGTACTCCAAGAATAATGCAGTGACAGCGAAGGCTGCGCGGCCGAAGGCGAGACTCGCGGTGGTTAAAGGCGAAGCGGATGTTACCGACTACCCGATTCACTCGGACCGCGTGAATATCGGACGCCGGAAAGAAGTGGTTGGAGACAAAGATGGTGTTCGCCGGCGGAATGATGTCGCGTTCTCGGATAGCGAGACCACGGTGTCGCGCGAGCACGCGTGTATTCGCTATGACCCGGACAGCGGGAAATTCCGGTTGTACGATTCGGGAAGCCAGCGCGGGACGAGCGTGTTCAGAGAGGGACGGCGGCTCCAGGTGCCGAAAGGTTTAGCGCAGGGACTGCAATTGCGGTCGAGAGATGAGATTCATTTGGGGGACGCGCGAATCGTATTTGAGAGCGAAAGTTAGGCGTTCGCCAGCGCGGGAAGGATTGGCATTGATCGGACCCGTATACCACTGGCATTGGAAATTGCATTAGCGATTGCCGGGGCGATCCCCATAATCGGCGTTTCACCGGCTCCGGCTGAGGGGAGGTCTTTACGATCTAACAAGACGACCTCGATTTTTGGAACATCGCTAAATCGCGGGACGCGGTATTTGGAAAGGCGCGGATTCAAAATGCGACCGTTTGCGAAATCTATGCTCTCGAACAATGCTCCGCCGATTCCCATCACGATCGCGCCTTCCACCTGGTTCTTGAGGTGACCGGGATTTACGATCGCCCCACACTCGAAAGCCTCGATAACTCTCTCGATGCGGACTTCGCGACGTGCGTTTATTGTAATTTCGGCGCAGCAAGCAAAATAACTGCCCTTTTCCGTACCGCAGGCGAGGCCGAAACCGCGTGTAGATGAACCTCGATTTTGCGGCCATCCAAAGCGATCGGTAGCGGCTTGGAGCACGGCGAGGATGCGCGGATTGCGGAGATTCTTCCGTCGAAACGCGAGCGGGTCTACTTTCAGGGCGGAGGCGAGCTCGTCCATGTGCGACTCGCGAGCGAAATGGTTGGCTGTCGCGGCCAGTCCGCGATAAGAACCCTGCCGCAAGGGCGATTTCACCGGATGGAAGTGGATGCTCTGGTTCGCTACCTCGTACGGAGTTTCAATTCCGGACGGGCCGGAATTGTAGTTGTGGAACTCCCAGGCAGTTAGCAATCCGTCTTTGGTTCCACCACTCTTGATTTCGATAACGCCTGCGGGCCGGAAATAAGCCCAGGTGAATTCTTCTTCGCGGGTCCAAATCAGCTTCACCGGTTGGCCTGCGCCTTTCGCCAGCCTGGCGGCCTCCATCGCACATTCGCCAGTGTGCTTGCCTCCATACGCTGAACCTGTATCGGGCATAATCACGCGAACGCGTTCTTTTGGAATGTTGAATGCCTGCGCAAGCTCAGTTCGAACGCCGAAAGGGCGCTGAGTGCCCGTCCAGACGGTCAGATCGGACCCCTTCCATTCGGCGACTGCGGCGCGAGGCTCGAGTGGCACGTGCGCGATGTAGGCGACGGTGTAGGTACTTGTTAGTGTCCGGTCCGCGGTTTGCAAACCGTTTGCGATCGAACCATGGACAGTGGCATCGCCGTGCCAGGATTCGGAGGACGCGTCGGGAGGACTGTTCTTTAAATAGGAGAACAACTCGTTGGCAGAGATCTGCGGCTCCTCTTTCCATGTCGCATGAATGCTTTCGACGGCTTTCTGCGCTAGGTGTTCATCGGGAGCGGTGACCCCAACAAGTTCCTGCTCGTGGATGACGTTAACACCGGTCATGTTTTGAGCAGCGGTAGTGTCGAGAGAAGCGAGCTTCGCGCCGAAACTTTGAGGGCGGAGAATGCGGCCGTAGAGCATGCCGGGCCGCTTCACGTCGGAGGGGTATTTGTGCTTGCCGGTGACGATCTCCCGAGCATTCACTTTCGGCAAACTGGTTCCGGCCACTTGCCACTTGGCCGACGGCGTCGTGAGGCCGTCTTGCGCTACGGTCTTGACCCAGTCGATTTGGGCGGCGAGTTTTGCGAAACTGGCGGTTTTTCCGGCAACTTTATCAGTGACGCAAGCATTCGCAACAGTAAGTCTTTCGCGATCGACTCCCCATTGTTTTGAAGCCGCGCTGACCAGCATTTCGCGAGCGGATGCAGCCATTTTCCGAAGCTGGGGGACCATAGTTGGAGTGGTCCGGCTTCCGAACGTGCCCATATCCCAGGGTGTGAGCGCAGTATCGCCCATTACCATGCGAACGGAGTCCGGCGAGCAGCGTAGTTCGTCCGCGACGGCCTGGGTGAGCGAAGTGCGAGCATTCTGGCCGACTTCAACTTTGCCGGTACATGCAGTGATGGACCCATCGGACGCTATATGCAGCCAGGCCGAAATGTTCTGTGGAAGGTCTTCGCTCGATTCGCGATGGCGAGCGCGGCCGGACTCCTGCCCGAAGCCGTCGGTTTCAAAAGTTAGGAGGACGAGCAAGCCGCCGCCGAGCGTCTTCAAAAAGCCACGGCGGTGCGAAGAAAATGCGCTTGAGTGTTGGGTGTTTTCGAGTTGCTCTAGTTCAGGCATGGCGGCGCTCCTTGCTCTCGGCGGCCATCCGGTGTGACGCCATTTCAACGGCAGAGACAATCTTGTTAAACGCTCCGCAGCGGCAAACATTGCCTTGGAGCGCCTGTCTGATCTCGAGCTCTGAGGGCGCGGCATTCTTTCTAACAAGGGCGACACTTGAAAGAATCATGCCGGGGGTGCAATAGCCGCATTGCATTGCGTCACACTGAATGAATGATTCCTGGACGGGATGAAGGCGATTTTCGTCTGCGATGCCCTCGATGGTAGTGATTTTCTTGCCCACGATGCTGCCCACGGGAGTGATGCAGGAGCGCTGCGGGATGCCATCAATGAGGACCGTGCAGGCTCCGCATTGGCCTTCGCCGCAGCCGTATTTGGCGCCTGTGAGGTCCAGTTCGTTGCGGAGGACGAAGAGTAGCGGGCGTTCAGGATCGGCGGATACGTGCAAGGGTTTGCCATTGACGATTAGATCCATATGTTGATTTTAGAGGACATTGATGAGCCGACCAGGTGAGAAGCGTTACTTTGCACTTACAATGGACTTATGAGCCAGTTGCTGCTGCGTGCCGCTCTTTGTGTGTTTGGGGCTTGTGTTGTGTGGGCTCGGGATTGGAAGAGTGCCGACGCGCTGAACGGAGTTGATTTTAGCGGTTTGTCGGCGGGACAAAAGACCACGGTGCTCAAAATTTTGCGTGAGCACGACTGCTCTTGCGGGTGCGGAATGAAAATGGCGGAATGCCGCATGATCGATCCGTCGTGCTCGTACAGCCGGGGCTTAGCTAGCGTAATCGTTCAGGCAATTAAACAAGGGAAGAGTGAAAGCGATGCAATAGCCGCAGCGAGCGCATCCAAGTATGCACACGTACAGGAACAGAAACTATTGGAAGATCCTATCGCGATTCCGACCGGGGGGTCGCCCATGAGAGGTCTGCAGAGCGCCCCAGTCACGCTAATTGAGTTTTCGGACTTTCAATGTCCATATTGTGTCGCCGCATTTCCGGAGCTTGAGGCAGTTTTGAAAGCGTACCCAACGCAGGTCAAGCTGATTTTCAAACAGTATCCGCTCGAGACACATTCTCAAGCCGCACTGGCTGCAGCTGCCGCAATCGCAGCGCAGAAACAAGGGAAATTCTGGGCCATGCACGATGCCATGTTTACCGCTCACGACAACCTTTCGAGAGATAACTTATTGGCCTTGGCGCAACAGAATGGGATGGATCTGAAGCGGTTTCAGGAAGATCTCGATTCGGTTGAGGTGAAAGAAGCGATCACGCGGGACGTGCAGGATGGCGACCGGGCAGGAGTGTCTGGCACGCCGACCCTCTTCATCGATGGCCAGCACTATAACGGGCCGATTGAGCTCGTTGCGTTGAAGCCTGTGCTTGACGCGGAGTTGAAGCATCCGGCCATTGGCGCACAAACGGCATCAACGAAGCCGTAAAGCGAATCTCAGAGTGACAAAGTGGATAGCGGCGCTACTGGTCTGCGCGACAGCAGCGAATAACCAGGAGCTAGCGCGAAGAGCAGCGCCCGCCCCGCCTGGAGCTATAGAGCTGCAGCGCGCACTGAACCGGATCTCAACTGACTCGCTCAGGGGCAATCTCTCGTTCCTGTCTTCTGACTTGCTCGCGGGTAGATGGACGCCTTCGCCGGGGCTTGACATCGCGGCTGAATTTATCGCTTCACGATTTCGAGCTGCAGGTCTCGAACCTGGCAATGGACAAGAGTATTTTCAGATAGCCGATTTAACAGAGCTAGCTAGGAAAGGCAGTGAAATCAGCGATCGCGCTATCGATCACCCGATCAGTTCCCGCAATGTTATCGGTATTTTGCGAGGCTCGGATTCCAAACTACAGGACACGTATGTAATCGTTTCCGCCCACTACGATCACCTCGGTACGCTTGACACTTCAGGAAATTTGAGTAAGGACAAGAGTGACAAGGATGGCGACCGAATCTTCAACGGCGCAAACGATGACGGGAGCGGCACGGTTTCCATCATCGAAATCGCTTCCGCGCTGGCGGGAATAAAGCACCGGCCGAAGCGCTCGATCATCTTTCTCGCGTTTTGCGGTGAAGAGCTGGGCGAGCTTGGGGCTCTTTACTACATCCAGCATCCGCTATTCCCGCTCGATAGGACGGTCGCCGACATCAATCTGGAGCAAGTGGGGAGGAGCGACTCGGATATAGGCAAAGGGAATGCGACCTTGACGGGGTACGATTACACCACGATAACGCCAATTATCGAGAGGGCGGCGAAGCTCTCGGGCGAAGTGATGGTAAGAACGAAGGAAACGGATCCGTATTTCCGTTACAGCGACAATTACCGGTTTGCCGAAGTTGGCATCCCAGACGTGACGCTTGCGACCTCCTTCGAATTTTCTGACTATCATGGCCTGAAAGACGAATGGCAGAAGATCGATTTTCCAGAAATGGTTAAGATAGACCGGCTCGCCGCACGTGTGGTGTGGACGCTGGCGAATGGTAGGACGCGACCGGAGTGGAATTCGCAGAACGAGAAGACTGCGAAGTATCGTGAAGCGGCATCTGTCCGGGCATCCGCCATGGAAAGCGATTTGAACTGATCTATTCTCGGTTGGAAGGAGTGTTCTATGAGTGGTCGAACTCGTTTAAGTTTCCGCTCTGGTTCGCGTGTTGGCGCGAACATCGCAAGATTGGCGACTCTGCCGTGTTTAGCCGCGCTGCTGAGTGCATACCCGGCAGCGGCCCAGACGCTTGCGGGGGTGACCGGCGATATTCGCGTGCAAGGTGATTTTGATGGCGACGGGATTCTCGACTACGCGTACTGGCGGCCTTCGAATGGAACCTGGTACGTGCATCTGTTCGCGAACCCTAGCGTTCTAGTGACGCAACAATGGGGGCTACAGGGTGATATTCCCGTACCCGGCGATTACGACGGTGACCGGAAGACGGATTTCGCCGTGTGGCGGCCCTCAACCGGTACGTGGTACATAAAGCCAGCGAACGGGAGCGCAACTATCATTAAGCAGTGGGGACTTTCGGGAGACATTCCGATCGCGGGCGATTTTGATGGCGATCGAATTACGGATTTCGCGGTTTGGCGTCCTTCGACCGGCACTTGGTATGTGAGCGAGAGTGCCAGTCCGACAACTCCGGTTATCAAGCAGTGGGGCTTGTCCGGTGATGCTCCTGTGCCGGGAGATTATGATGGGGACGGCAGATGGGACTTAGCAGTTTACCGTTCTTCAAACAGCACTTGGTACATCGTCCCGAGCGCTAGCCCTGCGAGTCCAATCCAATCTCAATGGGGGTTGCCAGGTGATATTCCCGCACCCGGCGATTACGACCTGGATGGGAGAAATGATTATGCTGTGTATCGGCCGTCGGAAAGTAATATGTATCTCAAGACCAGCAGCAACCCAGTCGGTTTTGTCCAGGCGTGGACGCTGCCGACCCGCGTGATTTCGACGAAGCTGAGCGTGGGCAGTCTGGGACCGTCGCTATACGTTCGGGTGAACGGGGATTTCGATGGTGACGGCGTCCTCGACTGGGCAGTGTGGCGGCCGCGAGATGGAATGTGGTTCGTTGCGCCTAGCACCAATCCCTCGGGAGTCTTAGAGGTGCAGTGGGGGGTGCCAGGAGACATTCCCATACCTGCCGACTTTGACAATGATGGAAAGAGCGATTACGTAGTGTGGCGTCCGTCCAATGGCAGTTGGTACGATCTTCCGATTGCGGGTGGCACTTTCACTACACAGCAATGGGGTACGCAAGGTGATATCCCAACGATTAGCGTCGGAGATTTAGACAGCGACGGGAAGCCGGACCATGCAGTGTGGCGGCCATCGGTTGGGATCTGGTACGTGATCCCAAGCGCGACTCCGGGAACTCCGATGATCACGCAATGGGGTTTGCCAGGCGACATTCCTGTAGCCGGCGAGACGGATGGCGGCAACGAGAGGACGGTTCCTGTAGTCTGGCGGCCATCGACTGCCACCTTCTATGTGAGAGCCACGACCGGAGCCCTCATCACCCAGCAATTGGGTGCGCCAGGCGATTTGCCGGTGGCGGGCGATTTCAATAACGACGGAGGCACGGATTACATGGTTTGGCGGCCCTCAGCCCAAAGCTGGTTTATACAACTGGGGCACAGTTCATCGCCGGTGATACAAGTGCAGCTAGGGTGCGCTGGTAATGAATTGCTTTATAACGAGCCTCCGTTATCGACGTTCATCGGACCTATGTGACCCGCCAATCTTAAGCTAAATGTCGCGCCTGTTCTCAGTCCTGTCGCTCTGTTTACTCGCTCTAGTCGTGAGTCGTTTGTGCCCAGGCGAGCAGGGGCACCCGAGCATGCCGATCCGCCTGATTTTGGATACGGACATCGGGAATGATGTCGATGACGCGTTAGCGCTGGCGATGATTCACGCGCTGGAGAGTCGCGCGGAGGTGCGGCTTTTAGCGGTCACAATTACGAAAGACAACCGCTATGCGGCTCCCTATGTTGATTTAGTGAACACCTTTTATGGCCGTCCCAATATTCCGATCGGTGTGGTCCATGACGGGAAGACGCCTGAGGATGCGCCGATGCTGGAACAACCCGATGAACACCGCGATTCGAGCGGGCGTTACGTCTATCCCCACCGCCTTGAAGACGGGTCTCACGCTCCGGATGCGGTTGAGCTTCTGACCCGGATTCTGCGCGAGCAGCCGGACCATTCTGTCGTAATTGCGCAAATCGGTTTCAGCACGAACTTGGCGCGGCTTGTGAAAACTCCAAACGGCCGAAAGCTGATTCAGCAGAAAGTGACGACCCTATACCTGATGGCGGGGAACTTTTTTAAGCCGGAACCGGAATACAACGTATATAAAGACCCGGAGTCCGCAAAGATTTTGTTTCAAGAGTGGCCTACGCCGATGATCTTCAGTGGTTTCGAGATTGGGCTCCAGGTGACATTTCCTTACGAAGCGATCGAGCGGGATTTTGCGTATACGGAGAATCACCCGGTGGCGGAGGCTTTTCGTATTTATGTGAAGAGGCGCGAAAACCATCCGAATTGGGACTCGACAGCAGTACTCGATGCCATTCGTCCTGACCGCGGCTATTTTGAGCTCTCGCCGCCAGGCCGCGTGACGTTAGGGCCCAAGAGCACGACGATCTTCACGCCTGACCCGCAAGGCAACTGCCGCTATCTGATTCTTAAGCCCGAGCAGGTGTCGCGGGTCCGGGAACTGATTACCACACTAGTGAGTGAGCCGCCACAGCATATGACTTCACCAATGGCTGCGCGGAAAATTTCGTTCTAGCATCTTGGGAGCAAGTCGCAGCACGGGGTTGCACATCCGAATCAACCCTGGTCTGTTCTTGGTCTTGCTTGCTTTTTGCGCTGGAGCGGTCGTTTTTGGAATTTATACTTACCGCCATCGTTCTGTGCGATCAGATGCAGAGATGGTCACGCTACTACCACGCACCGATGGGACCGTTTTCTTCGCGAACTTTGCGGCACTTCGCCGGGTCGGCGTACTGAACCTGTTTGCGGGATCTAAGACGACTCAGGAGCCCGAATATCGGGAATTCCTGCGTGAGACGCATTTGGATTACATGAAAGATATTCAAGCGATCGCAGGGCTCGCGGATGGGAAAGAAATTCTGTTCGTTGTGCGGGGGCGTTTCGACTGGGGGAGATTGCGCAAATACGCACTGATCCAGGGCGGAGGATGCGATCGCAGGTTATGCAAGCTGCCCACTAGCCAGGGCAGCCGTTGGGCCTCGTTCCTTTCGATTCAACCCGACGTTATGGGACTCGCGGTGGCGAGCGACAGCACGGCCGTGAATGTGCTGTTACCGCAACGGAATCGCGTTTCGCGGCAGATCCCATCCCAGCCGGTATGGGTTCGCGTGTCTCGGAGCTTACTGCAAAACCCCTCGAGTCTTCCTGTAGCGGTGCGTATTTTCGCGATTTCGCTGCAATTCGCGGACAACGTGGTGCTTGCGCTCGATTCCGGAGGAGAAAGCGGAGCTGCGTTCACCTTGCAATTGGACGCGGAATGCCCGAGCTCCGTGGCCGCCGATACGATCAGATCGCAGCTGGAATTGCAAACAAGAGCATTGGTGCGTGAGCTAGCGCGAGAGCATCAGAACCCGAGTTCTTCGGATCTGACGGGCCTGTTGATGGCGGGCAGGTTTCATGCAGCGGATAGGCATGTGATCGGGACATGGCCGATCCACAAGGAATTTCTGAAAATGCTCGAATGAGGCGATTGCTGTTCTAACCTGGTAATAAGACTAGATGTCCACCATTGTTTTGGGCGAGCCTCGAGTTGAAGAGCTTTACCAAAATCTAGAAGAAAAAGTAAGAGCGCGGCGCCCGAACGAGGATCTCAGCGGGTTAGACAGAGCTTACCGTTTCGCTACGCGAGCTCACGAAGGACAAAAGCGAGAATCGGGCGAGCCCTACATTCTGCATCCTTTAGCAGTAGCGCATGTGCTCGCGGACATGCAGATGGATCTCGTTTCCCTCGAGACGGGTCTGCTGCACGATGTGCTCGAGGACACGAAGATAAAGCCGGACGAGATCAAGGAAAAGTTCGGCGAGGATGTTGCGCGCTGTGTGGATGGCGTGACGAAGCTGAGCAAGATCAGCCTTGGTAACCGTGAGGAGCGGCAGGCGGAAAGTTTACGCAAGATGCTGCTCGCGATGACCAGCGACATTCGAGTCATCATCGTCAAGCTGGCGGACCGGCTGCACAATATGCGAACGATCGGGGCGCTGCCGCGCGAACGGCAAGAAGCAGTAGCTCAGGAAACGATCGATATCTATGCGCCTATTGCGCATCGGCTGGGGATGGGTAAGATCCGTGGCGCACTTGAAGACTTGGCATTTGAAACGCTGCAGCCCGAGGCCTCCGCTGAGTTGATGCGTGAGATCGAATCCAAGCGGCAGGAAAACGAGGAATGGGTACGGCAGATCCAAACCGAGATTGAGCAGAAGCTCGCCCGAGAAAACATACCGGCGCGCGTGGACGGCCGCGTGAAGCGCGCCTATTCGGTTTATTCCAAGCTCAAGCGGCAGCGAATCACCCTCGATCAGGTTTACGACTTACTGGCAGTGCGAATTATCACCGATTCCGTAAAGAACTGCTATGCGGCATTAGGCGAGATTCACAATGAGTGGCACCCAATTCCGGACCGTATCAAGGATTTCATTGCGATGCCCCGGCCTAATTTGTACCAATCCCTGCATACATCAGTGATCGGGCCGGGTGGGATTGCTTTCGAAGTTCAGATACGCACGGAAGAGATGCACCGGAATGCCGAGGAGGGAATCGCGGCCCATTGGAAATACAAGGAGGGGAGCAAGGGGCCTGGACAAGAGGATCAACGGATCGCATGGCTGCGTCAGCTGATGGAGTGGCAGCGCGACATGCACGATTCTGGCGATTTCCTGTCCACTCTTAAAGTAGACCTCTACCCGGAAGAGGTCTACACTTTCACGCCGCGAGGTCGGGTTATAGTTCTTCCGCGGGAAGCGACGCCTATCGACTTTGCGTATGCGATACACACCGATGTCGGTAATACTTGCGTCGGGGCGCGTGTGAATGGAGCGATCAAGCCGCTGAAATACGCGCTGCGCAATGGCGATGTAGTCGAGATACTTACGCAGCCAGGGCATCAGCCGAGCAAAGACTGGCTCGCGGTTGTGCGTACCTCGCGTGCGCGCAACAAGATTAAGCACGTGATCAATAGCGTAGAGCGGGCCAAGGCTGTGGAAATCGGTCAGAAATCGCTCGAGAAAGAAGCACGCCGCATGGGGCTGAATCTGGGGCGATTCTCACGCGGCGATTTCGAGACGGTTGCCACGGAGTACGGTGTCAGCAAACCGGAAGATTTGTACGCTGCACTTGGATACGGCAAATTTTCGGCTCGGCAGGTTTTGCAGAAGGTCGCCGCCGATGATGTGCTGCCGGAGCCGGCGACTCCGGTTCTTCCTCCGCGTGTCCCACAATTGCAGCCGGGGTTACCGGCGGGCGATCTCACAATTCACGTAAAGGGGATTGACGACGTTCTGGTGTACCGGGCGAAATGCTGCAACCCGATTCGGGGTGAGCAGATAGTGGGTTACATCACGCGAGGTAAAGGCGTAGCCGTGCACTCGGTGCAGTGCACGAACGTGCAGAACCTGATGTATGAGGCGGAGCGAAAGATCGATGTAGAGTGGGTACGGAGCGCAAGCGAGCCGCTGCCGGTGAAAGTTGTTATCTACACCGATGATCGGCCTGGCATTTTGAACCAGCTGACGTCCATTTTGTCAGCTGAATCAAGCAACATCCGAACGCTCGAGGCGCGCGGGGACCAGGCCCGAACCGACGACAGCGCGATTGTCGATATTACGATGGAAGTGCGCGACAAGAAGCAGCTGGAGCGCGTAGTTACAGCGTTCCGGCGGATTCCAGGAGTGAGAGATATCGAGCGGGTACGAAGCGGCCAGTGAGCGACGGCTGCTACGTTCAGATGAACAGATGCAAGAGTTAGAACAGAGCACGCTGGCCGACCCCGAACACATCGCGATTTCGAAATCGACCGGAATCAAGATTGATTGGCGAGACGGGCACCACAGCGATTACTCGCTAAGCTATCTTCGCGATGAATGTCCGTGCGCGACCTGCACCGGAGCGCACGGCACGGAGCCTCAGAAATCGAGTTATTCGAAGGCTGAGCTCTTTCCGATGTTCAAACCAGCTCTGCGCATGGACGCTGTGGAGCCGGTGGGACATTACGCAGTGCGAATCCATTGGAACGATGGACACAGCACGGGCATTTATTCATTCGATCATCTTAGAGATATATGCCCGTGTGAGGAATGCGAGTCGAAGCGGCGCGCGGGATTACAGTAGCCGGAAACTCACTTCTATATTGGCCTGGACGGAAACCGGTCGTCCGCCCTTGAGACCCGGACGAAACCGCCAATGCGTGACCGCCTCAACGGCCTTTTCGTCGAGGCCAAGTCCTACTGGGCGGATGACGCGGATATCGCGCGGCAAGCCGTGCTCATCGACAATAATCGAAAGCAACACGGTGCCCGAGTACTTGGCTTTGCGGGCCTCCTCCGAATACTCAGGCTCCACCTTTGAGATCAGCTGCGGCATGGAGACATCGCCGCCTGCATGATAGACTCCGCCGCCCGTCCCGCCTCCTTCACCTGGGCCGTAGCCGTTGCCTTTGCCGGGTCCAAGTCCGCCACCGGTGCCGGTACCTAGGCCATTTGAGCCGGGGCCGCCGGAAAACGGCAGAGTCTTAGCTAGGGGATCCCCATAGTTATCTGCATCGATCTGGGGGGCCGGCGCGGTAATCGTGGGTACCACGGGCAGGATAGGTTTGGGAACTGCAGGGGTGGGAGGCATGAACTGCTTCAGAGCTGGTTTGGGAGCCGCCCCCCGACTGACGGGCTGGGGAACTTTCTGCCCACCACCACCGCCTCCACTCATTTTTTCCGCTGCGGGCGGGAGCTTGGGCCGAAACGCGGGGAGGTAAATAATTTCGCCACCCTTCTTGATCGCGTTTCTCACGGGCGCCTGAAAGATGATGAGCATTAAAGCTACGATGGCGACGTGAATGCCGATCGAAACGGCGCCCGATTTCCTTTCGGCACCCTGATACGCGCCCCAGATCGTCTTGACTTCGACTGGTTTGGAAGTGACTTCAAGAGGCGGAAGCTTGGGAGGACGAATCAGGTCTCTTACATTGCTGACGAAAGACTTGTACCAAGGCAGCTCGACTGCGCTGATGCTGCCCATGTCGGCGTTGTCTACGGGCTTGGAAGTGAGTTCAAGTGGCGGGAGCTTGGGGGGATTAAGAGCCTCGCGGATGCTGCGAACGACCGATTTATACCAGGGCTCTTCAAGGTCGATTGACATCAACAACCGATCGAGATGGTCCTCCGCCGGCGCCACGTTCTGGTGCTCCATAACTTCTTTTTCTAGTTCATTGGTGATCACGACACACTCCGCCTGTTAAGGTGCGCGAGCTTCTGGCACTGCTTGGACGTGATACTAAGAAACACAGTTGCAGTAAATTGATCGCGGAGTCCGCTCGACATCTTTAAGTCTATCATCCCAAGGCGCTCACGCCACAAGCGAAAAAATCGCGCGATTCACGCCAGATCGCATCGAGTACATCGGTGAGCTCGTGACCGGATTCAAGCCGCACAAGCCGTGCATTTGGATGAGCTTCAACGAACTCCGATGAATATATAACGGGCACGATGGGGTCATGGTTCCCGTGAAAAATGAGAGCCGGCTGCTGAAAGTCTGGAAAGGGTTCAAAGCGGCTCGAATCCTCTAGGAATTGATAGCCCAGGGGCATCTCTCGTCCCGCTGCATAGTGAAATACGCGAATCGTGCCTGTTTTGTGCCAGGCGGTTATGTGATCCGGACCCAGCCGATCGCGCCAGAGCTGATGAAAGTTGAAGGCTGGAGCAAGCAGGACGAGTCTATCGATTTCCACGTGGCGAGCCGCATAAAGAGCGGCGAGATAACCTCCGAGACTCGATCCGATAAGCACGGCGGGGCCACGGGCGGAGGCCCGCTCGACGACTCTGAGTTGAGAGGTAATGGTAAGCCGCTCGAAATCGCCCTCGGCGAGATCTGGAACTGTCACGAGGAAGCCCAAGCGCCGCAGCTCTTGACTGAAGAAATAGGCTTTCCGCGATTCAGGTCCAGAAGCAAAGCCGTGCAGATAAATGACAGGTAAACGGGCGGACAAGCTTACATCGTAGCGACTACAAGAGCGCACTAATGTCGATCTGCTAGAAATAGGAGGAACCGGAGCCGTAAACTTGCGCGAAAAGTCGTCGCAGGAATCGATGATGTAGTTTAGAGTTTTGGCCCGCTCAGTCTAGCCCACTAGGAGATGCGTTTGTGAGCACAGGAGAACAAGCAATGCCGGTAGCAGAGAAGGTGAAGCAGATCATCGTCGAACAACTGGGAGTAGATGAAAACCAGGTGGACGCGAACGCATCCTTCGTCGACGATCTGGGAGCCGATTCGCTCGACATTGTCGAGCTTGTAATGGCATTCGAAGAGGCTTTCGATATCGACATTCCCGACGAAGACGCCGAGAAGATCACAACCGTGAAGCAAGCGATCGACTACATCGAAGCTAAGAAGAAATAAAGGCGCAAGTTTTTCCTTCCGCCATGAGCAGACGGAGCGAACAAGGGAGAATCGTGGCGCGAAGAGTAGTGGTCACTGGGGTCGGCCTTTTGAGCTCGGTCGGCACGGGTACAGAAGAATGCTGGTCGGCGATCCGAAGCGGGAAGAACGGCATTGAGCTGATTACGCAGTTCGATGCGTCGGATTTTAGTTGCCGCATTGCGGGGGAGGTCAAGAACTTCGACCCGTTACTGTATGTCGACAAAAAAGATGTTAAGAAGATGGGGCGGTTCATTCAGTTTGCGATGGCCGCTACTGAGTTTGCGGTTCAGTCCGCAGAATTGAAGACACCGCTCGCCGATTCGGAGCGATTCGGAGTCTACATCGGAAGCGGAATCGGCGGATTCGAAGTGATCGAGCGAGAGCATAAGGTCCTTCTCGAACGCGGCCCGAGCCGGATATCGCCGTTCTTTATACCTTCCTGCATTGTGAACCTGGCCAGCGGTTATGTCTCGATCCGGTACACCGCGAAAGGCCCAAATTCTGCGACGGCGACTGCGTGCACCACTAGTGCGCATTCGATTGGAGATTCATTCCGGCTAATACAGCACGGCGATGCCGACGTCATGATTTGCGGGGGAAGCGAAGCCTGCGTGACCCCCATGGGTATTGGAGGATTTGCTGCGATGCGGGCTCTCTCGACTCGGAATGACGAGCCGCACAGAGCCTCGCGACCGTGGGACAAGGAACGGGATGGGTTCGTGGTGGGGGAAGGTTCGGGAATTCTCATTCTCGAAGAAATGGAGCATGCAATCCGTCGGAGCGCGCCAATCCTCGCGGAAATAGTTGGCTATGGAATGAGCAGCGACGCTTTTCATATTACCTCACCGCCGGAAGACGGGGATGGCGCCTGCCGGGTGATGCGAAACGCTTTGCACGATGCGAAGATTCAACCCGCGCAGGTCCAATATGTGAACGCGCATGGAACTTCGACCGGGGTTGGCGATAAGGCGGAGACGATTGCGTTAAAGCGCGCTTTCGGCGATCACGCCAGGGAAATTGCCGTCAGTTCGACGAAGTCGATGACCGGCCACCTTTTAGGAGGGGCTGGCGGATTGGAAGCGGGAATCAGCGTGCTTGCCATCCGCGACCAGATTGCTCCGCCGACGATCAACTACGAATTTCCAGACCCCGAGTGCGATCTCGATTACGTGCCGAACCAAGCCCGGACAATGGAGATCGAGTACGCGCTTTCAAATAGTTTTGGTTTTGGCGGAACGAATGGTTGCTTAATCTTCAAGCGTTTCCAGAATTGAGATTTCAGCAAAAGGGCGTTCGCATTACCGTGGTAATATCGAGCATGGTTCTGGCGCGGTCCAAACTTACATCACAGGGACAAATTTCAGTTCCTTACGACATCCGAAAGAAGCTAGGCATCGGTCCTGGATCGATTTTGGAATGGGAAGATGAGGGCGGCAAGATTATCGTTCGACGTTCGGCCCGATTTTCATCAGAGGACATCCATCGGGCGCTTTTTCGTCAGCAGAAACCGAAAATCGCAAACCCTCGATGAGCTGAAAGAAGGTGTCCGGCGACATGTGCGGAAACGACATGCGGGCCGTTGACACAAATGTTCTCGTTCGGCTGATTACGCGTGACGATGCCCGTCAAGCCGCCTCGGCGGACACTTTTATCGAGAAGGGAGCGTGGGTATCGGTTTTAGCGCTTACCGAGGCGATTTGGGTTCTCGAGGTTGTATATGACCTGAACGCGCCGGATCTTACCACTGCGGTCGAGATGTTGCTGAATCACCGGAATTTGATACTCCAGGATTCCGAGGTTGTGGCGACGGCACTCGATCTTTTTCGTTCCCGACCATCCCTAGGATTCTCTGATTGCCTAATGTTGCAAATTGCTCGGAAGTCGGGGCATCTGCCACTGGGCACTTTTGACCGCAGCCTCGCAAGGATGGAAGGAACCCAGAAGCTGTAAGGGCGGCGGGCTTTGCGCGCGTTACGATAAAGATGCTCTAGCCCCGAAGCGGGCGTCCGAAGTAAATAAATGAAAATTATTGTTTCCGTAAAGCAGGTACCTGCACGTGATTCCGCGCTTCGGGTGAGCGCCAGCGGCAAGTGGCTGGATGAATCGGATCTCACTTACGAGATGAATGAGCCGGATGCGTATGCGCTCGAAGAAGCGCTGCAATTGAAAGAAAAGCTGGGCGGCGAAGTTGTGGTTGTGTGCGCCGGCCCGGAGCGCGCGCTCCAAACCGTTCGCGAAGCGCTGGCCAAGGGTGCCGATCGCGCAATTCACGTGAACATTGAAGAGCAGGGCACGCTCGATGCACTGGGGACTGCAAGACTACTCGCGAAGGCAATACAGCCCGAATCGCCGGATTTTATTCTGACGGGCCTGCAATCGGATGATCTGGGTTACGGACAAACCGGGGTCGTGCTGGCGGAATTGCTCGGGTTTGCGCACGCGACGATCGTCATGGAAGTGGAACCGCAGGGGAACACGGTTCGAGTGAAGCGCGAACTCGAAGATGGCTGGTTTCAGAACATTACGCTGCCGTTGCCCGCCGTACTGACTATTCAATCCGGCATCAAGAAACTTCGGTATGCCACTCTCATGGGTATCAAGAAAGCGAAAACCAAACAGGTGAAGAGCGTTTCCGCAACGCAGCTCGGGGCGGACGGAAGCGCGGGAACGGCGATGAGCCGCGTTTATTTACCGCAAAGGAGTAAGCAGACGCAGATTTTTTCGGGTGCGGCGCCCAAGGTTGCAAAGGAGCTTGTGGAGAAACTGAAGTTCGAGGCCCGTGTTTTATGAGCGTGCTGGTGGTTCTCGAACAGCGGGGCGGGAAATGGAACCGAATTTCCTTCGAAGCTCTCGAGGCGGGGCACAAGATCGCTCAAGCGCTAAATGTAGCCCTCCAAGCTGTGGTATTGGGATCCGGCATCGACGGGTTAGCGAGCGAGGTGGCGCCTTATGATGTTTCGAAAGTGTTTGCTTTGGATCACGCTCTGCTAGAGCGGTACACGCCCGAGGCATACACGGCGGCTTTGGAACAGTTGATTAAGTCCGAGCAGCCCAAGGTAGTTGTTTTCCCTCACACATACGAAGTGCGCGACTATGCCCCGAAACTAGCGACGCGATTTGGAAAGGCGCTGGTTAGTGATGTCATAGATGTTCGAGCGGATGGCGGACCGGTCGATTTTGTGCGACAGCTTTTTCAAGGCAAACTGAACGCCGATGTGCGCGTGAACGGCGACCCGCAGTTTGTGTCCATCCAGGCAGGTGCTTTTCGCGCGTCAGAGCGTGGAAACGCGAATACCGCCGCCGAAAAATTTCGCGTCGAATTGGATGGTTCCCAAATTCGGAGCAGGCCTGAAGAACCTTTCCGCGAGGCGCAGCGATCGGTAGACCTCGGCGCGGCTAGCGTTATTGTTTCGGTCGGTAGGGGCATTAAGGAGAAGGAGAATCTGCCTATTGTCGAGGCGTTGGCCGATGCTCTTGGCGCTGAATTGGCAGCATCGCGCCCCATCTGTGACAACGGATGGCTTCCAATGGAGCGGCAGGTGGGAAGTTCCGGGCAGACCGTGTCTCCGAAGATGTATGTCGCGGTGGGGATCTCCGGCGCGATTCAGCATTTAGTTGGGATGAAGGGTGCAAAGACGGTGGTCGCCATCAATAAAGACGAGAACGCACCCATTTTCGAAACCGCCGATTACGGCGTGGTTGGCGATCTGTTTGAAGTCGTTCCGGCGCTCGTCGAGGAAATCAAGAAGGCGAAAGCATAAGGGTTGATGAAGAATTCGAGTAAGAGAAACGTTCGGTGCCGGTATAGGGTGGCGGCAACGAGCGCGCTCTTGCTCTGGACGTGGGGATGTAGCAGGCCGGTCTCCTCGAACGTAGCGGCAACTGTGAACGGCCGCCCAGTGACGTATTCGGAGCTGGATCGCGCACTCGCGGCACAGTTCCCGAACAATAAGATGCAATCGAGCGATGACCAAGCCATACAGCTGCGCCTCGACACTCTCCGGGCCTTGATTGATAACGAGATCATGCTGCAGAGGGCCGAAAAGGAAGGCTTACTCGCTTCCGATGGCGACGTGGACGCGAAATTTAATGAGCTGAAAGCGCCATATACGCAGGAGCAGTTTCAGAAGCTTCTAGAACAGCGAAAAATGAATGTGGATGATTTGAAGGCGCAGATCCGTCGCGATCTGAGTGTTCAGAAAGTATTCAACAAAGAGATAGGGTCACACATATCGATTTCCGATGCCGATGTGGCCGCTTTCTATAACGCGAATAAAGCGACCTTCAACTTGGCGGAGAACCAGGTTCGACTTGCGCAAATTCTAGTTACCCCGACTCCCGATCCGAATGTTCATAATCTCAAAAACGACAAGGCTCAGAGCGACGAGCAGGCGCGCAATAAGATTCAGATGCTGCAGCTACGTATCCGCGAAGGACAGGATTTCAGCACTCTGGCCCAGAACTATTCAGAAGACGCATCGTCGGGGAACGGTGGAGATTTAGGTTTCGTTCCGGAGTCGACGTTGGACAAGGCGAATCCGGAGCTTCGAAAACTCATTCTGGATATGACGCCCGGACAAGTCTCGCAAGTAATCCATACGCCCGAGGGATACCGCTTGATCAAACTGATGTCGAGAGAACCTGCGGGGCAGCGGGAGTTGAGCGACCCCCGAGTTCAGGAGAATATTCGGCGAGAGTTGTTCCAGCGCAGAGACCAGCTTCTGAGATCGGCGTTTTACGAAGTCGCGCGGAGTGAAGCAAAGGTGGTCAACTACTACGCCGAATCGGTGCTGGCGAGTCGAGACAAGAAATAGGGCGTCCAGCGGCGCTAGTGATTTGGCTTGGCTTGGTTGTGCACGCGGTCCATATATTCGCGAACATATTGCCGATACATCAGCGGAATTTCATCGCGGTTGATTTCGCCTCCGAGATCGGCATGTGAGCCAATACGCCCAGAATATTCAGTTCTCAACTGCTGTTTACCGGAGGAAGTCTCAACGGTAACTTCACCGGTCAAACTCGCCGACCGCTTTCCGATAATCTCGGCAAGCTTGCCCATGGCCTGAAGTTGCTCGGCTTCCTTGAGTTCTTTTTGGCCGTCTTGTCGGCCAATCCCAGATTTACCATCCGACTGTTTATTGTCGGCAGAGGAATCGGAGCTGCGGCCGGGGGAGGCTTGGGTGGTCTCAGTGGCTTGTTTCTGCTGGCCGTTGGAACTGGGGTCTGTGCGGGCTTGCTGTTTTTGCGCGTTAGGCGATTGGCTCTCTTGCTGACTGCTTCCTGCGGAGGGTTCTTCCGACCGGCGGTCAGCGGGATATTGCGCCTTCTGAGCTGATTTTTGCGAACCTGCGGTTGGACTCATTTTGGCCAGGAGACTGGAGACCGCATCTTTCATTTTTTCGAGAAGACTGGATGAGGATTGCCGGCCATCGGGAAGTTGTGCCTTTGTATTTGGCGTCGGCGTGGTTGCCTGTTGACGCGCGTCCGGGGTCGGATTTTCGCCAGTGTTCGGTTGTCGCCCGGCCTCGCTTGTTTCAGTTTTGCCAAATTCGCCGTTCTGCGGAGTGGCGTTCTCCTGGGCCGCGGTTTTCTGAGCTTCAAGTTCGGTACTCTCGGTCGGGTTGCGTTGCTGCCCCGGAGTCTGGTCACGTAGATGCTGGGTGTCGCGGGTCTGACTGCTCTGTTCCGGTTGGGACGGTTTTCCTGTACTGCGCTCCTCGTCAGCGACATCAAGCGTGAGAGGCTGATTTTCAGCAGATAAGGACCGGTCAAGCCGCTCCAAAACGGAATACAAGTGAATCGGGATGAGGCTCTGCTCGAAGCTCAACTTTTCTTGGATGAAATAGCGCGCGACGAACAATGCGCACATAAGAGTGCCCAGAACAGACGCCAGCTCCCAAGTACGATACCTCTTCAGCGGAAAAGCGCGTGCTGGTTCAAGCGACACAGCAATCTGCTCTGCCTGTGCGATCTGAGAGTGAGCCAGCAAGCTCTCGCGCCGATTGGGTTCCGAGAGCAGAAACCAGGCAGTAGATAACGTATCGTTCAATTGCAGGCGGGTGTCCAGCATCTGAGCTAGGTGATAACGGGTCACCATGCGATTTCGGATCCGAACGACGCTCACTGCGACGGCCGTTACGGTGAGCAGCGCGAGCCAATACCAGTTGAGAATCTGCGTACCCGCCAACAGCATAAGAATTGCACCGCTAAAAACGACGGCGGCTGCAAATCCGGTCTGCTCTAACGCAAGCATGGAAAATCTTCGGAGCGAAGCCGAACGGACCACCGACTTTACGGGATTATCACGAGAATTCTGACGAGTCGGCACTGCTCTTACGCCTACCCGATTATTAGCACTCAGGAGGCGAAACCCCTAACGGTGTAAGTGAATTGGGGCGGTCCGCTACCATGAATCCTTGGAAAATGTTGCGTTTCGAGACCGCCGGTGAGTCACACGGGGAATGTCTAGTTGCTACCCTGACGGGCCTCCCGGCGGGCATTCCGATTTCGATCGCTCACCTGGACCGGCAGCTTTGGCGTCGGCAGCAGGGGTACGGCCGCGGTGGACGAATGAAGATCGAAACCGATCGCGCCCATATTATTTCGGGAATCCGGCACTCGCGGACAATTGGCTCGCCGATCGCCATCCTGATCGAGAACAAAGACTGGAAGAACTGGAGTGAGGCACTCCCGGTCGAGTCGGCGGATGCGAAGACCGGAACAGAGAAGGCGGTCCATCGCCCCCGGCCGGGACACGCCGATTTGGCGGGTGCGATTAAGTACAACTTAGATGAAGCGCGCTATGTGCTCGAGCGGGCGAGTGCGCGAGAAACAGCGGCGCGGGTGGCCGTCGGAGCACTCGCGAAGGCTTTCCTTAAGGAGTTTGGTATGGAGGTATTGAGCCATGTCGTCTCGGTCGGACCCATAGCACTCAACCGCCCGGCGACATGGGAAGAAATTGTTGACTTAAGTGAGTGTGATGAAGTGTTGCTCGGGTGCGTCGATCGAGAGATAGAGCAGCGCATGAAGGAAGCGGTCGACCATGCTTATCGGACTGGAGATACAGTGGGCGGGGTATTTGAAGTGGTCGCCCATGGAGTCCCTCCGGGCTTAGGTTCTCATATAGCATGGGACACGCGGCTGGATGGGAGACTGGCGCAAGCGATCGTATCGATTCAGGCCGTGAAGGGCGTCGAGATTGGGTATGCGGCAGAAGGAGCGAAAGCTTACGGGTCGGCGGTGCAGGACACCATTCACTATGACAAGCCCCGCCAGGAGTTCTATCGCGGTTCGAATCGGGCGGGCGGGTTGGAGGGAGGCATTACGAACGGGCAGGACATTTCCGTGCGTGGTCTTCTGAAACCGATTTCGACCTTGCGCCGGCCCCTCGAGTCAGTGGACTTGAGAACTCGGGAACCCGCGCTCGCGGCCTATGAGCGGAGCGATGTCGCGGTGGTTCCGGCGGCTGGAGTAATTGGAGAAGCCATGGTAGCTCTCGTGCTCGCCCAAGCGTTTCTGGAGAAATTCGGGGGTGATTCTATGGGAGAGACCAAGCGGAACTACGAAGGATACGTAGCACAGGTGAAGAGCTATTGAGCAGAGCCGCCGTGTATCTACAGAACTGGAGAAATGATTCGAAAAATTGTGAAGTATGGCGCTTCCGTGCTCGAGCAAGCAGCCGAACCTGTAACCAATTTCGACAATAGCGAACTCACAGAGCTGATTACAGACATGTGGGAAACCATGTATGCGGCAAAAGGGGTTGGTCTCGCAGCTCCGCAGATCGGCGTGTGCCAGCGCGTGTCGGTGATCGACATCAGCGCCGGGGAAGACGAAGCGAGAAAGCTGGTAATCATAAATCCCGAAATAGTGGAGAAAAACGGAGCACAGACGGGGGAAGAGGGCTGCCTGAGCATCCCCGGATTTCGCGAGCCAGTTACCCGAGCCAACAACGTCGTGGTGCGCGCGAAGAACGAGAAGGGCGATGATGTCGAACTCAGGGGTGAGGAACTGCTCGCTCGTGCCTTTCAGCACGAAATAGACCACCTAAACGGAGTCCTGTTTATCAATCACCTCAGCGCACTCAAACGGGACATCATCAGACGAAAGATCAAGAAGCTGCAGAAGGCAGGCGAGTGGGATTGATCCTCGCCAGACCGCAAGCGGCATAAATTTACGGGAGCAAATCGGGTTGCGCGTTGTCTTCCTTGGTACGCCTGAGTTTGCCGTGCCCTCGCTTAACCACCTCATATCAAACGGGCATGAAATCGCTGCAGTTTTCACGCAGCCGGATCGCGCCAAGGGGCGAGGCAAAGAAGTTTTCCAAGCGCCTGTAAAGCGGGTAGCAAATCAGGCGGGGTTACCGATCTATCAACCGGAGCGCATTCGGCGGGTTGAGAGCATCGAGCTATTGAAGAGCATCGCACCGGATTTGATGGTTGTGGTCGCGTACGGACAGATTATTCCTCAAACGATCATCGAGCTGCCGAAATACGGCATTCTCAACGTGCATGCATCGCTGCTCCCCAAATACCGCGGTGCGGCTCCGATTCAATGGGCTATTGCGAACGGCGAAACTGAAACCGGTGTGACGATTATGCAGATCGACGCGGGTCTGGACACTGGAGACGTGCTGTTGAACGAACCGGTAACAATTCGGGCGGACGAGACTGCTCCCGAGCTGAGTGAGCGACTGGCCCCGATTGGGGCAAAGCTCCTCATTAAGGTGATGGAGGAGATCGCCGCCAACACGCTCCGTAAACACAAGCAGAATGCAGCGGAAGCTACATATGCCCCAATGTTGAAGAAGGAGGATGGCCTAATTGACTGGGCTCGTCCGGCCCGCCATATTCATAACCGTATGCGTGGATTTGCGCCGTGGCCTGGCGCCTACACCAGATTTCGACGGCAGCAGTTGGTCATTCTAGGAGCGCGAGTTGCTGAAAGGTTACGCGTTGACCTGGGCTGTCTCCATATCGATAAGCGAAAGCTCTTTATCGGTTGCGGAGAGCAGACCGCTTTGGAGATTTCTGAATTGCAGCTTGCGGGGAAAAAGCGGATGTCCGCGGAGGCATTTCTAAACGGGCACCAGCCTGTTGAGCGCGAGAGGCTGGGAGATTGAAGTGAAGCTCCCGTTGGGATATCGATACGCCGCGGTATACGCGGGCATTCGTAAGATCGATAGCGACGATCTCGGCCTTATCGTGTCTGACACGCCGGCGCAAGCGGCTGCCGTGTTCACATGCAATGCGGTACAAGCTGCGCCGATCCGAGTGGCAAAGAGACATTTGAAATCGTCCAAGGGTAAGGTCTCAGCTGTTCTGGTGAATGCCGGAAACGCCAATTGCGCGACACGAACGGGCGAGAGAGTGGCGCTGGCGTCATGCAAAGCGATTGCGAAGGCGCTGAGGACAAAGACGGAATACGTTCTTCCCGCTTCAACGGGCGTAATCGGAGTCGAACTGGATTCAAGCTTGGTGACTGAAGCCGTCCCCAATCTCGTTTCCCGGCTTTCTCCATATGGCTTCGATACCGTCGCTCGCGCCATTATGACCACCGATAGCAAAGTGAAGATCGCAGGTGAGGAAATTCAGATCGCCGGTGGGGCAGTGCGGGTAGCGGGAATGACCAAGGGCGCCGGCATGATTCATCCACACATGGCGACCACGTTGGGATTTCTGATGACCGATGCAGCGGTTCCCTCAAAGTGGCTCGACGAAATGCTGTCATTCGCGGTTGAGAGGACCTACAATTCTCTATCCATTGATGGCGACATGTCGACGAATGACATGGTTGTGCTGCTCGCAAACAGCACGTCGGGCCTTAGGCCGAGCGCTAAAGAGCGCACGATCCTTCGAGACGGCGTCACCAGGGTAATGGACAAGCTCGCCCGGCAAATTGCCGCTGATGGCGAGGGGGCGCGCAAGCTGATCGAGGTGCGGGCGCTGGGGTTCAAGAGCAATGAGGATGCCCGGAAGGTCGCGCGAGCGGTTGCCAACTCTCTGCTGCTTAAGACAGCAATCGCGGGCAATGACCCGAATTGGGGGCGCATTCTCGCCGCTGCCGGGTATTCCGGTGTCGCTTTTGAACCTTCACAAATGGACATCTATCTGCAAGATCAACTGGTATGCCGCGGCGGCTTAGCTGCACCTTTTGAGGAAGCGCAGCTCAAGCGAAAAATTGATCATCCTGAGGTGCGGATTCGTTTGGTGCTACACGGAAAGAGCAAGTGTGAAGCCCGGTTCTTGACCTGCGATCTTACTGAGGGCTACGTGCAAATCAATGCGAGCTATCGGACCTAGATTGGCGGCGCGGCGAGTGGTGATGCCTGGGCTTCTGGCAATGCTGGCCGTTATACCGATGCGGGCAGATCGCGCCGGAGACATTCTTTCGACTCTCAATCGCGTTGCTGCTGCGCTTACGGCTGGGATCGCAAGCGACGCGATGGAGCCCTTTGACAAGTCCTTCAGTGGCTACGCAAAGCTCCTCGAGTACTTCTCGGGGCTCACGAATAATTCGCAGCTCGTAAATGAAGTCACTGTAGTCGATGAGCAGGACGAATCCGCCCCTCGCTCGAGCCTGACTGTCCAGTGGACGCTGACTATGACCGATAGGACCAATTTTGAGACACGGCAGCGCAGCGGCGAGATTCATGTGCGCATGGCGCTCGAAGATGGGAAGTGGAAGATTGTAGACTTTTCCCCTATAGATTTATTCAATCCCCAATCGAAGCAGCAGCCGAGATAACAATCCACCGTGCAAGACTTTTAGTTGTGCGGATAAACGGTTGGATTGTGGCGGTAGCGTTGTGGATTGGCGTCATCTTTTTCTCGTCCACCGCGCTTGCCGCCGAGTGGTGCGAGGAGCGTTTTCACTTTCTTTCAGAAATGATCTTTGGAAGATTCGGCCCGGAGAATTCGTCATATGGACTGATCCATTTGTTAGCGGACAAGAGTGTTCACGTCACCCTGTTCCTGATACTGGCTTTTCTGCTCTGGAAGGTATTTCGAGACGCGCCGCGGAAGACGCTTTTGATTGTTGCCGCCGGAGCGGTAGTAGGTTCGGCCAGCGAGTTTCTGCAGCGCTTTTTCCCAGGGCGGGATCCCGCGTTGCGAGATGTACTGTTGAACGCAACAAGCACTGCCCTCGGTGCCGCGATCTGTCTTACGTGGGCTCGACATAAGTCGCGCGATGAAAAGTCCTGTGTGCGGAACGAAGAACCAGCGCTAAAGTAGCTGCCGCAGTTCTTCGTAGTTGCGCCTGGTCACCAATTGGAACTCGATATGAAGGCGGGTGAAATTCTTGAGCTCCTCTGAAAGGTTCGGAGGCGGAACTCGCGGCCCTGCGATGAACAAGCGTCCATCTTGTAAGGCAACCGGCACGATGCTGAAGCGCTCATCCACGTGTGCGGGCAGACTTCTTGCGACCTGAGGTTTCACGCGCCGCGGGTCTACTTTCGCAGCCGGTACTCCGGATTGCAAACTCATCGCTTTGCAGAGATCGTCGTCAGAGATGATGCTGTTGAGCAATAGAAAATCGCCTATGTCCGTGTCCGACGGCATTTCTTCTTGAATCCGGAGACGCGTTTCCTCGGAAATGTAGCCAGAACTGACCAGTACGTCTGCCAACTCACGGCGATGTAAGAGCAGAGCATCCCTGCTCGGATAAGCGTGCTCCGTTTTCACCCATACAAGCGGAAGTCGCCGGAACCGGGCAGCTGTATAGTGCCACATAGCGCCAATCGACGCCAAGCAGTTCACCAAGTTTGCATGGAATGAGCGCAGAGGCACACCGATCGCAAAAGCCAATCCGAAGATACGCTCGACGCAAAGCATGCGGATTCCCAATCTGAGGCATTGCAACAGGAGCGTGAGGAAACACAGGGCAACGATCTTAGGATTGGAAACAGCAAAAGCCCACGGCCGGTGTGCCGCTGTGCTCGCCACCCAATCGGTTACGCCGATGGTAAAGAGCAGATTCGTGAGAAGTGTAAGTGGATTCGTCACCAGACCTTTCCGGTCGCGCCAGAACCAATACCTTGTGCGCCAAGAACCGCGCCAGCCGGTCCGCTCCCAGCACTGCAAGGCGATTCCAGTTACCCATCTTGTGCGCTGCCGGATGGCTGAACGGATCTTTCTCGGGAAATATTCGCGAGTGGCGATCCATCCGCGGTGGCTGTGCCTGAGCGGCGTAAACAATTGCTGATGGCCGCGTTCATGGATATGGACACCGATTTCGTAATCCTCGGTCAGACTCGCGGGATCGAAAACACGATTTCCGCGCTCTGTAGCAAGTTGTTCAAGAATTTCTCGCGCGAATCCGGTCCCGACTCCGTTTGATGGGATGAATGACCGGCAAAACTGACGCGCAGGCATGTCGAGGGTCTGGTATTCGGCGAACTCGTCGCAATAAATCCCGTGCGTAAATTCGAGAGCCGGCGTTGAAAGCGGCAGGACGGGTATCTGAACCATTTCATAATGAGCCCGAGCCCGGTTAATCAACCCGAGCGCTTCCGGATGGATTAGATCTTCGGCGTCGTGCAGGACGATCGTGTCGAAGCGAACATCGTGCTCCTCCTCATAAAGCAACATCCGCTGGTATATCCAGTTCAGGCAGTCTGCCTTCGATGTGGGCCCAGGATGGGGACAAGCAGCCAAATGCACGTTACGGTACGACTCTGATAAGTGGGCGGCAGCTTGGAGAGTCGGCTCGTCGTTTGGATAAGCGCCGAGGAAAAAATCGAAATTGCCGTAGCAGATCGCCGCGAGGTTGTGGCGAATCATATTACCGATGACCCCTGCCTCCTTCCAGCATGGGACAAAGATTGCGATCCGTCGTTCTTCCTTGAGAAACTCGCCTAGAGAGGGATTGGGGTCTACCCGGCGGTTTCGAAGCCGGTGTTCCAAACAGATTGCCAGAGGAATCAGATCGTCGATCCCGCTCAGCAAGAGAAGCGCTGCAAGGAGTGCCAGAACGGCCGGCCAGATGGAAGAGAAGGTCGCTACGGCCAAATAGACACTGATCCTCGCTAGAAGAAGTGCATTATTGAGCAGCTGATTCGCAGACTATTTCCGTAGACTTTTTCGGCCTGTAAGACACTTGTTAAGTTGACCGCCATACGATCAGACCGGTCTGATTTGACGTCCTTCAATCAGCTTGTTCAGGAACTGATAAGCGGTACGGTACAGCGTCACGTGTTCACTCAATGGGAGCTAGAGCTACTTCTCGATCTCCAGACCTGCGCCATTCGCAAGTGCGCCAGAGCGGACGTCCTCAGGCGCTATTTAAAAGCCGTGCAACAGCATTTTTCCGAAGACGCATCTAATCTGTTACGTCTCTCCGCCTTTGTTGAGCAGGAGAGCCGAACCCGTACATCGTCTCAGCCAGTCAGTACAACGCGCGAGACCATCGGCGTCCGCTGATTCGCGTCAGCCGTATACCGTGTGCTGCTGGGCTATCCTCAAGATAGCGAGCGAGGAGATTTCAATGGCAACCACGACCGGTTCAAGCCCGGCTACGGAGCGCAAGGTGTTTTGCGTCAAGCTGCACAAGGAACTGCCCGGGTTGGATGAAGTGCCCTTCGATGGGCATCCACTGGGGCAGCGCATATACGAGAACGTCTCAAAAGAGGCTTGGAGGATGTGGGTGGAGCACATGAAGATGATCATGAACGAATACCGGTTGAATTTGGGCACTCCGGAAGCACAGGAATTTCTGCTGAAACAGATGGAAGAATACTTCTTTGGCGAGGGCGCGGCTCATCCGCCCGGCTACGTTGCTCCTGGCCACTGAGCCTGGATTGCACGTTTGACTCGTTTTTCCCGTCGTCTACAGTTGAAGCCACGTCTCATTCTTTGCTGGCTGCTTGCATTTACCTGTCTGAGTGCGTCTGAAACCGTAGCTGCAAGGTTGGCGCGAGAGGCGCGGCGGGCTCAAAATTCCGGGCAGCTAGTGCGGGCGTATCTGCTGTTTGCGGAAGCTGCTGCGCGCGATCCGCAGAATCCCACTTACCGTGCCTCCAGGGATGCGTTGGCTTCTTCCGCGGAGCTCCTCAGCCAGGCCAAGATCGAAAGTGCGAACATTTCAGCTGACATCAAACAGGCAGAAAATGCCGCTCCCGAGCCGCCCATACAATCCATTTCGAAGAAAGAACTGGAGCGGGATGAAACGTTACAGGGACTTCCACGAGTGCGAGCGAACTCGTCGCTGCACAGCTTCGATTTGCGAGGCAGCGAAAAATCCATGTTTCAGGACGTCGCGGCCGCATATGGAATTCGTGCTCTTTGGGATCCCGATCTACAGGAACAGACAAACATTCAGTTTCAAATCGACCAGGCGGATTTTCGCACTGCACTGGAGGCACTTACCGCAGCCACTCACACCTTTGTCTTTCCGGTTACTCAACAATCCGTCTTCTTCGTCCGAGATACGTCCACTAAAAGGAGTCAGTTGGAGCCGACCATTCAAGTGAGTGTTCCGCTGCCCAACGCTGTTGACCAGAAGGAGCTTGCTGAGGCCGCCAATGCGGTGCGTGGCGCGTTGAACATCCGAGCCATGGCATTTGACGCCGAGAGCCAGACAGTCATCATTCGAGACCGAATCTCGCGTGCGCGTATTGCGCGATCACTTCTGGAAGCGCTCTTGCTGCCTCGAGCACAGGTTTCCTTCGAAGTCCAATTGGTAACGCTCGATACCGATCGTAATTACCACTACGGCCTCGCTTTGCAAACCACTTTTCAGGTGATCGACTTCGGGCATCTGGGCGGATTTCATTCGATACTGCCCGCCATGACCAGCGCTATGAAGTTTCTGGCGTTTGGCGGCGGGGCGAGTCTATTTGGGGTTGGTTTGACGGATGCCACGCTCTTTGCCACCTATTCGAAGTCGTTTGCCAGTAATCTTTATAATGCGGTGGTTACAGTCGGCAATGGTCAAACCGCTGAGCTACACGTTGGGGAAAAGTTCCCAATCGCCCAATCGCTGTACACGGGATTCCAGCAATCCGCCGCGTCCATATACAACCCGGTTAGCCAAATTACTCTTGAAGACTTAGGACTTGTTCTGAAGGTGACTCCCCATGTGAACGGCGAGGGTGAGATGGCTTTAGACCTTGAGGCCGAGTTCAAATCGCTCGGGACGATGACAATCGATACTGTGCCAGTTATAAATCAGCGCCAATTTAAGGGGAACGTAGTGCTTCGGGAAGGCCAATGGGCAGTTGTCGCCGGCATCGATGAAAATACCCGCTCTGTAACGAGGAACGGTCTTATTTGGATAGGCCAGATACCCGGGTTGAACCAGGCTCTTACCGAGAACACACGGGACTATAAGACTGAAGACACACTGATAGTGATCAAGCCGACCATCACCCGTCTGCCAATGTCGAATTTGATCAGTCCCCAATTCTTGCTGGGTCCGATTGGCGGCGCGCGAGTGTTGTTATAGCAATATAGGCTCCAAGCTCCAGGTTCTTCGCTTTTGCTATCGTCTGTAGCATGTCAACCATGCGCGACGAGATTCGGCAGCAGCCGGCGGCGCTCGAGCGCACGTTAAAGGCCGAATGGCCCCGCGCGGAGAAGTTGCGCCGGCATTTCGAACACAACCCGGTCCGCCTTATCGTGCTTGCCGCGCGCGGAACTTCCGACAATGCCGCTCAATTTGGCCGTTACTTACTCGAAATTTCAACCGGCATTCCAGTTTCCTTGGCCGCGCCATCAATTTCCACCCTCTATTGCGCGCGAATCAAATTTGATCGGGCGGTGGTTGTGGCGATCTCGCAGTCAGGTGAGTCGACGGATACCAATATTGTTCTGGAGCACGCGAAGGCAGCCGGTGCCTTCACCATCGGAATCACGAACGAGAGTGAGAGCACTCTGGCACAAATCGCTGACGAGGCCTTTCTGGTGCGGGCGGGAAAGGAGAAGAGTGTCGCGGCGACTAAGACTTACACCGGTCAGCTTGCATGTCTCTACTTGCTCGCTTACGCATTAGGAGCAGATATCAAGCTGCAAGATATGGAGCGCGTACCCGACTGGAGCCTGGGGGCGTTGAAACTGGAAAAAGACATTCGGGAGCGTGCAGAGCGGTATTGTTTCATGCGTCATGCGGTTTGCGTGGGCCGCGGACTGAACTATTCGAACTCCTTTGAATTTGCGCTCAAGCTGATGGAGACGTGCTACGTTGTCGCGGAACGGTTTTCTTCGGCGGATCTGCTGCATGGACCCATAGCCATGCTGGAACCATCTTTCCCGGCTTTTCTTTTCTGTCCGTCCGGGGTTACATGGAAGCCTATGTGCGAACTGCTAGAGAAACTGAAGAGTATTCGCGCCGAGATGCTTCTGATTACGGACAAGAGTAACAAGTACGTGCGCGCCGTCGATGGTCTTACGCAAGAGCCATTGATTATTCCGGCGGCCCTCGCCAAGAAGACGACGGTTCCCGAAGAGCTATATACGCCCATTCCCTACATCATCCCGGCGCAGCTCTTTGCAGCCAGTCTTGCCGAAGTCAAGCGCCTCGATGCAGACCGCCCGCGCACGTTGAGTAAAGTAACGCAAACAATCTGAAGCAAATTGTCTGACAGCTAAAGCGGAGCTAGCATCTGGGCAAAGCTGCCGTAAACGAGATTTTAAGCCACAAGGAGACGCGATAAGCCCATCGGATCTCCCACTATAATCTCGTCGGCAACGTAGGCATATGCCCCAGAATGTCATAGATGACCCGCTCATCGAGGCTAATCGGCTCAACGGCAGCACGGATTGGGAGGATGTTGCAAGCTCCAAATGGGGAACCTACGTATCAGACATGGAAAAAGCAAGCATCTTGGCGGCACTCTCCATGGCAACGGAACCGTCGGTAGCGCTTGACGTAGGATGCGACCGGGGCCGGTGGTCTCAGCTTGTTCATCATGCCGGATGGGAAGTGGTCTGCACCGACATATACCCAGGCCGTCTTGCAGCGTGTAAGGCAAGAATTCCGTCGGCAAGGTGCATCCTCGTGAACCCAAAGTCCTCTGAGTTACCCTGCGAGTCGAACAGCATCGGGCTGATTCTCGGGATCGAAGTGCCCTTTGTCACTCAGAGCGAGTGGTTCATTTCCGAGGCGTATCGCGTGTTACAAGCAGGCGGATTGCTTGTCGTAGTCACATTTAATCTGTTATCGTGGCGTGGGTTTCTGGCGCATCTTTCAGCGCCACTCCGAGGGTCTTACGATTACTATAAGCGGTCTTATAGCAGCCGGAAAAAACAACTCGAGGCGGGGGGGTTTACCGTGCGACAGGAAACAGGGTTTTGTTGGTTCCCCTTCAGTCGAGTGAGCAATTCGTCGCTTATTCCCTTCGCCATTCGACTTGAGAATGAGTTGCGGTTGCAAAGAATCGTAAGTTTAAGCCCGTGGGTCGCCTGCATCGCTCAAAAAGACTATAAGCCTGAATGACGGCCGGCGCGCTCTGTGACGCGCTCGCGCAAGGCTATTTACGGGCACCCCGAGTAGTGCCTTTCAATGCGGATTGACGCCGCTTCTTGTCGGCCCGCTTCGGTTTCGCGATGCGGAACGTCCCGCTTCCCAAATACTCCGCTTCATAAACATTTTGCTTTTGGTGAACCTTCGATGAGGCGGCGTGCGTGGGTTTACCGGCATTCTCTTCGTTATCTGACATAAGCCTCCTTGCCTGAAGCTTTCAGTCTAGCGAAGCATTGTCTAATGGATCACAACGAGATTCGATTGTTAGTTTGAGATCCTTCCAAGCGCAATCCCACAATGAGATCAGTGTCAACTGGGACGTTGCCGTAGACACGCACATTCAACCCGTGTCAGAGGAACTAAAAGGCGAGTCGACCCAATTTACGGTATTAACAGCAAACAGAATGTGTAACGCATTTATTCGGATATTTAATCGGGTTAGCACGACGGATTTATGATAAAGTCCAGGGTGTGATCTGCAATCGCGACGGAGTCTTTCATGTATAGCTTTACCCATTTCATCTCTTCTCCACGTACGCTCGCCAGATTTGCGAAATCTGCGGGCCTGCCGTTAGCGGCAGCTTTGCTGTGTGCTTACCCAGCAATGGCACAGTGCACTAACGGAAATTTTGGAAGCACCAACGATATTCGTGTATACGGCGATTTCGACGGAGACGGAAGGCTGGATTACGCATTCTTTCGACCGTCGAACGGGTGCTGGTACGTCCGCTTTTTCTCTCAACCGAATACCCTTGAAACGTTGCAATTTGGCCTGCCCGGCGATATTCCGGTACCAGCCGATTACGACGGGGCTGGATTCAATAATTATGCAGTTTGGAGGCCGTCTACTGGAACTTGGTGGATCCTGAGTAATACCTCGAGAGGCATATACTCGGTGCAATTCGGCTTACCGGGAGATATCCCTGTCACCGGCGTTTACGATGTTGCGAAGTGTACCAGTCCCGGCGTTCCAGCGGGATGTCTCACCAACCCGAAAGCAAGTTTGGCGGTGTTTCGCCCCTCGAACGCGGTCTGGTTTATAACTCCCAATAATGGTGGCGCAGCTTACTTCAAGCAATGGGGTCTGGCAGGCGATGTGCCGATTGCGGGAGACTGGGATGGTGACGGAAAACAGGATGTGGCAGTCTGGCGACCTTCAAACGGAACGTTCTATGTCGTCCCGAGCAGTACGCCGAACTCTCCCCTTGTAAAGCAATGGGGTCTGGTGGGTGATGTTCCTGTAACAGCCAGTTTCGACTTAGCGGTAAAAACCAGCTACGCTGTTCAGCGGCCGACTGAGGGCAACGTATATTTTCAATTGGGGAATGATCCTCAACACCCGATGTCACAACGCTGGGGTCCTCCCAATGGTGGGCCTGCAACCAACATCGTCAGGAATCAATACAGCCTTTGCGACATCGGGAAAAATATCTATGTTCGTGTGGAAGGCGATTTTGACGGCGACGGACTGGGGGATTTCGCTTTTTGGCGGCCCAGCGATGGAACGTGGTACATCGTACCCAGCAGTAATCCCCACACTGCGTACGCTCTGCAATGGGGCTTGCCCGGCGACATTCCCGTACCAGCCGATTATGATGGCGACGGAAGAACTGATATTGCAGTCTGGCGTCCTGGAAACGGCGTGTACTATGTCATCCCAGATTCGGGAGCCGCCCCAATCACGCCCGTTCCGTCGGCCGCTTATACCCAGCAATGGGGCCTCCCTGGCGACATCCCCGCCGTGGGCGATTTCAACAAGGACGGTAAGGCGGATTTCACTGTTTGGCGCCCATCCAACGGAAATTGGTATATGCTGCCGAGCGTTGGGACCGGAGGGAACCCGGTTCTTGCTGTTACCCAACAGCTGGGCCTTCCGGGCGATATTCCGGTCGCCGGAGATTTCGATGGGGATCGGCAGACGGACTATGCAGTCTGGCGCCCGGCAAGCGGCGTATGGTACGTGAAGCAGAGCACGACTGGCACCGTGGTCACGCAAGCGTGGGGGCAACAGGGTGATCTGCCGGTGCCCGCTGATTTCAGCGGACACTCGAAAGCCGATTTCGCCGTGTTTCGAGCTTCGAGCGCAAGCTGGCTGATCAGTCCAAACGGCGGAGGAGCATCGACAACTATCCAGCTTGGGTTGACAGGAAATGATGTCATTTACGCTCAGCCACCGATAACAACGAGCTACATCACTCCCGATGTGCGCCAGCGTCTCGAAGGCGGTGCGTTTTTAGGCGCGGGCGAACTGGGCCCACCCCCGGCCTGCGAAGCTCAATAGCTCTCGCCAGCTGGCCGACCGTATACTAGCAAGGGCCGGGCTTCATGTCCGGCCCTTTTTCCTTGTCCTCGCCTCATTCAGCTAACCCCCGCAATTCTCTCCGGCGTGCGCAACTGATCCTATACGGCACCGTCCTGTGCCTCAGTGCCGGCCTGATTGTCTATTCTCAAACTCTAGCTTTCTCGTTCGACGAGGGCTTCCATTTAGTGGCATCGCAGCTGATCGACTCCGGGAAAAATCCCTACTTGGATTTCTGTTTTCCGCAGCCACCTCTCAATGCCTATTGGAATGCCGCCTGCCTGCGAATCTTTCGGGATAGCTGGCATGCTCCGCATCTTCTCGCGGCTCTGCTGGTGACGGGCACAGTACTGTTGGCCTCGGAATTCACGTTTTCCCGCTTCCCTGTGGAGCGGTGGCGCCTAGCTGCCAGCCTCATGACTGCTTTCGCGGTTGCTGTCAATGTGCCTGTGGTCCAGTTCGGCAGCTTACAGGCTTACGGGATGGGCCTCTTCCTCATCGTCGCGGCGTTCCGCGCGTCACTAGTGAGCGTCGAACGCAAGGCTTTGTTTTGGACGCTTGCAGCCGGCCTCCTCTCGGGAGCAGCTGCGGCTTCGTCCCTTTTGACCGTGGCTGTCACACCGGTATTGCTCATCTGGATTTGTGTGTACAACAGAATCGGAGACCGATGGATCAAGTCCGCTGCCTTTCTATTGGCAGCGGCTGTCCCGTTCTCACCCGTGTTCTGGCTTTTCGCAAAATCTCCTGGCGTCGTCTTTTTCAACGTTGTCAAGTATCAAGCTCTTTACCGCCGAGTGAATTGGGAAGGCGCAACGCCGCACGACATCGATGTACTCGGAGCCTGGATCAATTCTTCGCAAGCACTGCTGCTCGGCTTGCTCGCCATCGCGGGGCTGCTATTCATCCGTTCTGCAACCGATTGGGAGCGACGGCAGAAACGAGAGTTTGTTCTTTCGGGCTGGCTGGCGGCGGCTCTGATTGCGTTTCTTTCCTGTGCCCATCCGACCTTTCAGCGCTACTTCCTTTTTGCTGTGCCATTCCTTGCAATTCCAGCCGCTGCGGGATTGTACGCCATATCGATGCGTTTACGCCTATCAAACGGGCCGAGATGGCCGGCGATTCTGGTGATTGTCCTGCTTTGCTTAGGACTCGCAAAAAGGCTGTTTGACGATCGCAACTCATATAAATGGAAGGACTACGAAGAAATAGCTGCAAAGGTACAGCAGGTCACTCCGCCGCAGGCGACACTCTGGGCGGACGAGGTCGTCTATTTTTTGCTACGGCGGGCTCCGCCGTCGGGAATGGAGTTCTCATATTCTCATAAGCTCGACCTGGCTCCGGCTCTCGCGAACTCGCTACACATCGTGTCCGAGCGCGATCTCGCCGCCAGACTGAAGGCAGGAATGTTCAGCACGGTTGAGACTTGCGCGGACGATGACAAGATCGACCAGCTCGGCTTAGAGCGGCTCTATGCCCATCGAGCGGACGTCTCCGATTGTGCTGTTTTCTGGGGCCTAAGACACACCACGAAGAACACTTCGAAGTGATTCGAAGCTGGCAAACACCTTTTCTCTCATTTAAGCGCTAGAACTTTTAATTTGACAATAGCCGCTTTCTGCCTTACATAAAGGTAATTGCTGAACCGCGTGCCTGTGCGCGCGGGTTGGCGCTTTGGTGAGAGTACCTATGAACAGACAGAGCTTTAGAAGTGGAGAACTGCGCGGGTTCGCGGCAGCAGCGATTGCGATTGTTTTCAGCGCGATATCGTGGGGCCAAGCGACGACGTCGCTTCGAGGGACGGTTACCGACCCTAGCGGAGCCGCCGTGCCGAAAGCAGCCGTCACGTTGACGAACATAGACGTGAACACGCCGCGCACAACCGTGACGGGTCCGCAAGGTGATTACAGTTTCCTCTCTCTGCCGCCTGGAAATTACCAACTGGTAATTGAGACTGCGGGATTCGAACGCTATGTGCAGACCAGGCTGCAATTGCTAATCAACACGCCAGCGACAGTAAACGTGAAATTGAAGTTGGGATCGGTGAATGAGACCGTCTCAGTGACAAGCGAAGCTCCCGTGCTTAACTCGGCCGATGCGTCCATCGGAAACGCCTTCAACAATATGCAGGTGAAGCAGATCCCGCTTGAAGGGCGCAATGTGCCGGATCTGCTCACTTTGCAGCCTGGCGTCGTTTACACTGGCAACCGGCCAGACTTGGATCGGGACACTGACACGCGCAGCGGCGCGGTGAACGGCGCCCGCAGCGACCAAAGCAACGTGACGTTGGATGGCGTTGATGTTAACGACGAGGCGAATGGTTACGCTTTTACTTCCGTTTTGCCCACCACTCTTGATTCCGTGCAGGAATTTCGCGTCACGACGACGAACTACGACGCAGACCAGGGAAGATCTTCCGGGGCGCAAGTTTCGCTGGTCACGAAGAGCGGTACCGATCAATTTCACGGCTCGCTCTACGAGTATCTTCGAAACACGTACACGAGTGCAAATGACTACTTCATCAAGCTGGCTGAGATTACAAACGGAGAGCCCAATAAGGCCCCGAAATTGAATCGCAATATTTATGGTGTATCACTTGGCGGCCCCATACTTAAACAGCATTTGTTCTTCTTCGTCAATTACGAAGGGACCCGCGAAAATGAAGAGAATAGCGTCGTCGATACGATCCCTTCCGCAACGCTGCGGCAGGGAATCATTCAGTACCAGAACGCTAATGGCGGAATCACGACGCTTACACCTCAACAGATCACCCAACTCGACCCGCTTCATATCGGGCCGAATCCGGTGATGCTGAAATACTTCAACACCTTTCCCTTACCGAACGACAGCTCAGTCGGAGACGGCCTGAACTACTCGGGATATCGATTTGCGGCTCCCATACGCTATGACAACGATGTTTACATCGCTCGGCTCGACTACCGGATCGATCAGAACGGAAAGCACACGCTGTTCTGGCGCGGTGCGTTGCAGGATTTGTCCAATCCCGGCGCGCCATTTCTGCCGGGACAGGTGCCTCAGCATACGATTGTGGATCACAGTAAGGGCTTTGCGGCGGGCTACACGGCCGTGTTTAGTCCCACGATTGTCAATAACCTTCGCTACGGTTTGACCCGGCAAAGCGTGGGGAATATTGGCAATACCGACCAGCCCTGGAATCAATTCCGGGGTCTTATAGACAACAACGGAAACGATCAAGGCATTACACACAGCACGGCTTTTCAAATGCCCGTCCACAACATCGTCGATGACCTCTCCTGGACCAAGAGCAACCATACGATTCAGTTCGGCACGAATATCGGCGTCGTCCGCAATCCGCGTTCGAGCACGCTGAATTCCTTTAGTTATGGGCTTGCGAACGCCGCTTGGCTCAATACGGGTGGGTTTGCGAATACGAAAAGCCCGTTCAGCCCTGATAACGGTGGCTTCCCAGCTGTAGCCTCAGCTTTCAACAACTCCTATGACTTTCCTATGATTGCGTTGCTGGGAATGGTCACCGAAGTAAACGCAAACTACAACTACCTGAAAGACGGCAGCCTGTTGCCTCAGGGCGCGCCTGTGCAACGCAATTTTGCTCTCGATTGGTATGAATTTTATGGCCAGGATTCATGGCGCATCAAGCCGAATCTGACACTTACATACGGCCTTCGCTGGTCATTGTTCCCGCCACCTTGGGAGACCAATGGACTGCAAGTCGCCGCGAGCCCTAGCGTGGGCGGCCTTTTCGCCAAGCACGAGTATGAGATGCTGCAGGGCATTCCCGCGAATACCGACCCGCTGATCACGTTCAATCTAGCTGGTCCGGCGAATAACGGTCCTGGGTACTATCCGTTCGAGAAGACCGACTTTGCGCCACGTGCTTCGATCGCCTGGTCTCTTCGCCCGACCGATGATTGGGGCAAAAGGATTTTCGGCGGCGATGACAAGACCGTGATCCGCGCGGGTTTCAGCAAAGTTTACGACCGCTTTGGTCTCGGACTACTGAATACGTTTGATCAGAATGGGTCTTTCGGGCTCGCAACTGCGCTGGACAACCCTGCTGGAATCTTAACTGCCGCCAATGCGCCGCGCCTGACCAATCTGAACGTCATTCCGACGACCGACAATGCGGGGAATCCGATCTTTCTCCCCGCTCCTCCTGGTAAGTTTCCACAAACCCCGCCCACCTCGCTGAACGATGGCGGCTTCTCGATTTACTGGGGCCTCGACGACACTATGAGGACCCCTTACTCCTACACCTACGATTTCTCCATCGGCCGCGAATTACCGAAGCAGTTTGCGCTGGAGATTGCCTATGTCGGGCGGTACTCTCATCATCTGCTTTCCCAGCGAGACCTCATGCAGCCGCAGAACCTTGTTGATCCCAAGTCGCACATCGATTACTTCACGGCTGCAACACGCCTATCGCAGCTCTACCGCCAGAACATTCCGACGAGCCAGATCAATGCGGCTCTTCTAGGCCCCACGGCTGCGTACTGGAAAGATCTGGTTCAACCGCTCAAGAAAGGCGGAGCCTACTCGTTATTCTGCAGCGGCGGTTCGACCACCAATGTTCTTCAGGCTGTATATGATATCTATTCCTGCAACAAGTTCAACGACAGTTCCGGCCAGGCTGATATCGACGTTTTCGGGGATCTGACGGACGCCAATCTGCCTAACACCACCTACACGTTAAATACAGGTCCATACTCGTATTACAATTCTCAATTTTCGTCTCTCTACGCCTGGAGCACCATCGGTAACTCGAACTATAACGCGCTCCAAGTGATGCTGCGAAAGCGCTTCACTTCTGGCATTCAGTTCGATCTGAATTACACGTTTTCGAAGTCTATGGACATCTCATCGGATGCCGAACGCATCGGACCGTACTCCGGATTAGGAGGACAAGTTATCAATTCGTTCTCACCCAATCAGCTGCGCGCCGTTTCCGATTTCGATACTCCTCATCAGATCAACGGTGACTGGATCATAGAGCTGCCGGTCGGCAGAGGAAAGGCATTCGCCCGGAATGCAGGAGCGTGGCTGGACGGATTTATCGGTGGATGGCAGTTGTCAGGTATCGTGCGATGGACCAGCGGTTTCCCGGTAACAGTCGACAATGGGTATTTTTTCCCGACCAACTGGCAGGAAGAAGGCAATGCTCAGACTATCGTGACACCTCAGAACACCGGGGCATATAAAGAACCTAGTGGAACGGTAAGCATGTTTGCAAACGGGCCGGCCGCGATCGTCGACTTCATACATCCATTTCCCGGAGCAAGCGGCTCACGTAACACGTTTCGCGGCGACGGCTTCGCCGGCTGGGACATGGGCTTAAGCAAGCGCTGGAAAATGCCTTTCGAGCATCACAGCTTGCAACTGCGTTGGGAGGTTTTCAATGTTACAAATCTTACGAGATTCAACGTGCAGTCGAACCGACCTGAAATCGACCTCTCCACTCAATTCGGAAATTACACGAATCTGCTCACGCAACCTCGCGTGATGCAATTCGCTTTGCGGTATGAGTTTTAGGAGCGCTGCCTGGCGCTGCGGACTCGCATTTCTCTTTTCGGTCACCGCTCTCTATGCGCAAGCAAGATCGCCTCTGAGCATAGATGACCTCTTCAGCTTTACGGAAATTCGCTCGGCCAGGTTAGCCCCGGACGGTACGGCCGCGGTTATCGCAACCTCACGGCCGGATTGGAAGCACGACCGCTTTCGCGATGACCTCTGGCTCTGGCGCGAGGGGCATGATTCACTCCTTCCGCTTGCGCAATCCGGTCACGACAGCGATCCCGAGTGGTCTCCAGATGGGAAATACGTTGCTTTTCTTTCCGGCCGGCCGGCAGCCCTCGAATCTACCGAGAACGCTAAACCCGATGCCGATAAAGAGATTCCCCGTGTGTGGGTCATTTCCGCCTATGGCGGCGGTGCGTTCCCCCTGTATAGCGAGAATCTGAAAACCCACGCCTTCACATGGAACGCCGCGAGTACGGGAATCCTTTTCAGTGCTCCTGAGCCGCTTTCGAAGGCGCAGCAGGAATCGGAACGGCGCGAGTGGAAGGATGTGACCCGGTGGCGTGAGCAGGAACGCGGTGATTTGCTCCTCGAAATTTCACTGAAAGATGCTATCCCCGCGCCTAGGGCGTTTCGAGTTGAAAATGGAAACGGTGCTGAAAGTAAAGAGCACGACGCGGCTGATGCTCTCCCGAAATGCGCGCATATAATAAGCCGCAGCAAGTACGCTATCGGAGAAATCGCGGCGTCCCAGGCGAGTGCCGATATCGCGTTTCTAACGAACTCGATATCCGGTAGAGTTGAGCATCCCGATGCTTACGAGATCTATTTGGTCGCGGCGTCTTCGCAGAACGCTCCTGCGAGGCAATTGACACACAACGAAGCGCTCGAACACGAGATTCGCTGGAGTAAAGACGGGAAGCAGTTATACTTTGGCGTTTTCGCGGACAGCGGCAGTCTGGAAGGCCCGTACCGGGACGTTCAAGGGCGGCTTTACGCGCTAGATGTCGAGACGGGAAAGGTAAACCGCCTTGGTGCGGCGTTCAACGGTTCGTGGACGGACTACGCTTACGGCGCTGATGGCACCGTCGTCGGTTTAGGGCAACTCGGAACTGAGACCCAGGCCTACTCGCTCGACGGATCACATGCCAGCAAAGTGAAGGGGCGGCCTGGAAGCTACGAGGGCTTAACATCTTCCGAGCATAGTCCAAGAATGTTGTTTCGCTACTCCGGGATTGATGAGCCGACTGAGCTTTACTTAGCCGATGATGTTCAGCATCTCGCCTCAGCAAAGCGGATCACTGGTATCAACAGTCTTTTCACCCAGCGGGAACTTCCCCAGTGGAAGACATACCGCTGGACCGCCGATGACGGCAAATCCGTCGAAGGGGTATTGCTTTACCCGCCCGGCAAGTTCAATGCTAAGGGCCTCCGGATGCTCACGCTGATTCATGGAGGACCAGCCGATGCGGACGGCGATCGGTTCGGAGCAGACTGGTACAACTGGGCTTCGCTTGCGGCGGCGAACGGGTGGCTGGTATTCGAGCCGAATTACCGCGGCTCATCGGGCTACGGAGACGATTTCATGACCGGTATTTCGCCCCATATCGTCTCCCGTCCCGGCAAAGACATACTGGCGGGTGTTGATGCCCTGGTCAAAGACGGCATAGCCGACGCCGAGCACCTTGCCATAGGCGGATACAGCTACGGCGGCTACATGACAAATTGGCTAATCACGCAAACAACGCGCTTCCGCTCAGCAGTATCTGGAGCCGGAGCGGTGGAGCATGCCGCCAATTGGGGTAACGACGACGAGACTTATGACGATGCAGCGTACCTGGGTGGAACTCCCTGGCAGAAGCCTGAGATTTACCAGCAAGAGGCTGCGCTGTTTCAATTCGGTAACGTGAGGACGCCTGTTCACGACGTAATTGGCGCAGATGACATCCGTGTAAGCGCATCGGAGGGGTATCTTCTCGAACGGGCGCTGGATGCGCTCGGTATTCCGCACGTGTTGCTCGTGTTCCCGGGGGAAGGCCACGGGCTGGGCAAGAATCCGTGGCACGGCTATATCAAAGTTCGGGAGGAGCTGAAGTGGTTGGAGAAGTACGATCAGGTTCAGCCCGTCGCGCCCCAAGGCACGCGCGCATCACCCTGACGTTCAGTCGGTCCACAGCGGAAGCGGTTGGCACTCGGCCGTGAATTTCCAAGCCCGGGCGAACTCCCGTGAACGAGTACGTTCCGGCCGTACTCCGAGCACCTGGAACGTTGTGCCAGTGCGGCGGAACTTAAGTCCGATTCTCGGTGCTTCGACTCGGGAAGCGCCATAGAATACGAACTGCCGGAGAGACGGCGTCTCCGTCGTAAAGCCAGCATTCGACCCAAGACTGTGATCCATATCGCCTCCGCTGGTTGAAAAACCAAACGCTTGCTCAGCGTGCGGCTCAGCAACCCGCTGCCTAAATGTTTGTTATGGACTCAACGTGCTGGTACGGGCTGAATCTTCTCGAAAATCTTTGTCGGCAGTATCGCTGGGTTAAGATCTGAATGGTTACGGTAAACCGGAGAAATATAAAGAAGCAGCATGGCTACAACGGTGATCGGTGCTCGTGAAACCCGGCCGGTACGGTTTTGGGATTCGACTAATGGCCAAAAAATCATCATGGCGATTACGGGGGCGATCCTCTTTCTGTTCGTGATCGGACATATGCTGGGCAACCTGCAAGTGTTCGAAGGCCCCGACAAGCTCAATGCTTACGGCCGGTTCCTGCACGATGTTCCTGAAATCTTATGGGCAGTGCGGATCGTGCTTCTAGTGTCGGTGATTCTGCACATATGGTCTTCGGTGAAACTGGCCGCCCGCAAGCTCAAGGCGCGGCCTGTGGGATACGCAAAGAAGCGGGACATAGCCTCAACGTACGCGTCGCGCACCATGTATTGGAGCGGGCCCATTATCCTTGCCTTCGTCATTTATCATTTGCTCCATCTCACTGCCGGCATCGTCCACCCGGGTTTTGAGTTCGTTGAAGGTGATGTGTACCACAACGTAGTGGCTGGGTTTCAGGTCTGGTATGTCTCGGCTTGGTACATCTTTTGTATGATCCTGCTCGGGCTACACATAAGACACGGTGCGTGGAGCATGTTCCAGTCTGTCGGTATTAATCATCCCCGGCAAACTCCTATTCTCAAAAAGGCCGCTTTGATACTGGCCGTCATTATCGTTGTTGGCTACATCTCCATCCCGCTGAGCGTCGTTTCAGGGCTGGTAAAGTAATGCGACTCGACGCGCGAATCCCTTCTGGTCCGATTGAGGACGCATGGGACAAAGCGCGCTTCGATATGAAGCTGGTGAATCCCGCAAACAAGCGCAGGCATTCGATTATCGTGGTGGGATCCGGTCTGGCTGGCGCTTCCGCCGCCGCTACGCTTGGGGAGCTCGGATATAAGATCAGTTGCTTCTGTTTCCAGGATTCCCCGCGTCGCGCGCATTCCATCGCGGCTCAGGGTGGCATCAACGCGGCGAAGAACTATCAGAATGACGGGGACAGCATTTATCGCCTCTTCTACGACACCGTAAAGGGCGGAGACTTCCGTTCACGTGAGGCGAACGTGTACCGGTTGGCACAGATCAGTGTGAACATCATCGATCAATGCGTGGCCCAGGGTGTCCCGTTCGCTCGCGAGTACGGAGGAACGTTAGCGAATCGCTCGTTCGGCGGCGCTCAGGTATCTCGAACCTTCTATGCCCGTGGACAGACCGGGCAACAGCTTTTGCTTGGTGCCTACCAGGCTTTAGAGCGGCAGGTGCACGCAGGAACCGTCAGGATGTATCCGCGTACTGAAATGCTCGATCTGATCGTCATCGAGGATCGGGCACGGGGAATTGTCACCCGCAACCTCGTGACCGGTGAAATCGATACTCATCTGGCAGATGCAGTTGTTCTCGCAACTGGTGGATACGGAAATGTTTATTATCTATCGACAAATGCGAAGGGCTCGAATGTAACCGCTATCTGGCGGGCGCATAAGCGGGGTGCGCTCTTCGCGAATCCCTGCTTTACCCAGATCCATCCCACCTGCATTCCCGTTTCCGGTGACTACCAGTCGAAGCTTACGCTAATGAGCGAATCGCTGCGTAACGACGGCCGCATTTGGGTACCGAAACAAAAGGGCGACAAACGGTCTCCCGATCAGATTCCCGAAGACGACCGCGATTACTACCTCGAGCGCCGTTACCCGAGCTTTGGAAATCTAGTTCCGCGCGATGTCGCCTCGCGTAACGCAAAATACGTCTGCGATGAAGGGCGTGGCGTCGGTGAGACTGGCCTCGGCGTTTATCTGGACTTCTCTGACGCTATAAAGCGTCTGGGCCGCCACATGATCGAAGAGCGTTACGGGAATCTCTTCGACATGTATCAGCGGATTACGGATGAAGATCCGTATCGGGTACCCATGCGCATTTATCCCGCGATTCATTACACGATGGGCGGCTTATGGGTCGATTACGACCTCATGAGCACCATTCCTGGGCTCTTTGTGATAGGCGAAGCGAATTTTTCCGATCACGGCGCGAACCGGCTAGGCGCGAGTGCACTCATGCAAGGGCTGTCGGACGGCTACTTCATCATTCCTTACACAATTGGAGCCTACCTCGCCGGAACAAAGTTCGAAAAATTGGGCGAATCGCGCCCTGAAATTCGGAACGCCGTTGCTTGTGTCCATCAAACGGTTCACAAATTGCTCTCGATCAATGGCAAGCGAACGGTGGATTCCTTCCATCGAGAGCTCGGCAAGATTGTTTGGGAGTACTGCGGCATGTCACGCAACGCTGCGGGGCTTGAACGAGCTATTAACGAGATCCGGGAGCTTCGGGATGAGTACTGGCAGAACGTGAAGGTTCCAGGGAACGGAGACGATTTCAATCAGAGTTTGGAAAAGGCCGGCCGTGTTGCTGACTTCTTCGAGTTGGCTGAGCTGATGTGCATCGACGCCCTCGAGCGCAATGAATCCGCGGGCGGTCACTTCCGCGAGGAGTATCAAACACCGGAGGGCGAAGCACAACGGGACGATGAAAACTATTCTTATGTTGCGGCTTGGAATTATCGTGGCTATGGAAATCGGCCTGACCTTGTGAAAGAGCCTCTCGAGTTTGAATACGTTCATCCGACCCAGAGGAGTTATAAGTAGTGCGGGTCACGCTTAAGATCTGGCGTCAGCAGAATCGCAGCGCACCGGGCAAGCTTGTCAGTTATCCAGTGGACGACGTGAATCCCGACATGTCCATTCTGGAGTGCCTCGATGTGTTGAATGAAACCCTAATCGAACGCGGCGAGGAGCCTATAGCCTTCGAGCATGACTGCCGCGAGGGCATCTGCGGATCGTGTGGATTCATGATCAATGGAATCGCGCATGGACCCCTTCCCGCAACTACGGTATGCCAGCTTACGATGAGGCACTTCAATGATGGTGAAGAGCTCGTCCTTGAGCCGTGGCGCGCGAGAGCATTCCCTCTGATCAAGGATCTAGTTGTCGATAGGCGATCGTTCGACCGGATTATTGCTGCGGGCGGTTACATCTCAGTATCCACTGGAAGTGCTCCCGATGGAAATGCGATTCTAGTGCCCAAAGAATCGGCCGACCGGGCCATGGACGCTGCAGCCTGTATTGGTTGTGGCGCTTGCGTTGCTGCCTGCCCTAACGCCTCCGCCGCTTTATTCACAGGCGCGAAAATCGCTCATCTTGGCATCTTGCCTCAAGGCAAACCGGAGCGTGATACCCGCGCGATCCGCATGGTGACGCAGATGAACTACGAGGGCTTTGGAGGGTGCACCAACATTGGCGAATGCACAGGGGTCTGCCCAAAGGAAATCCCGCTGGAAGTGATTGCAGCCATGAATCGTGATTACTTCCGTGGGAGCTGGCGCGAGCGCGACAATGTTGTCACAACCATTCGTCCCTTTACGGAATGGAGCACGGGATCGAAGCTGAAAGTGGACCCGCATGCGGGCCAATAGCCCGGGCCATCGGTATGCTTTGATTCTGGCTGGAGGGCGGGGAACTCGATTTTGGCCGAGAAGTCGAAGGAGAATGGCGAAGCAGGTACTCCCATTTTTCGGAAAACGTACGCTCATTCAACAGACCGTAGACCGGCTGAAGGGAGTTATCCCGGCAGAAAATGTCTGGGTAATTACGAATGAACTTCTGCAAGAAGCGATTCGCGCACAGTTGCCCGATGTGCCGCAGCGGCAGGTCATTGCGGAGCCATGTCAGCGCAACACGGCACCGTGTATCGCGCTTGCGGCTCAGATCTTGACCGAGATTGATCCTGATGCGCTTTTGGGCGTATTCCCGGCAGACCATTTGATCCTCAGAGAGGCGCCATTCCGGCAATTCGTCAAAGCTGCATTTCGAGCGGCGGAGGCGGGAGGCGTTGTTGTGCTTGGAATTCAGCCACGCTGGCCGGAGACGGGCTACGGTTATATCGAGTTCCCAAAAAACGCGAAGCCAGGCGGCATGAGCGCGTTCCCCGTTGCAAGTTTTCGCGAGAAGCCGGATACAGCCACGGCCGAGAGCTTTCTCAAGCAAGGCAATTTCTTCTGGAATGCGGGCATGTTCTTTTGGCGCGCGTCAACAGTGCTGGATCTCGTCCGCCATCATCTGCCGAAGACAGCCACACTTCTGGCCGGTATGCCTTCCTTTCGCAGCAGAGGCTTTATGGTCAGGTTGCGAGCCGTGTACCCGCTGTGCGATGACATTTCTGTCGACTATGCGCTGCTCGAAAAAGCGAAACAGGTCTTCGGTATCGCAACCGATGATATCGGCTGGAATGACGTTGGAAGTTGGCAAGCCGTCTACGAGCTCGCGCAAAAAGATGAAAATGGAAACGCATCTCGTAACGGTGAACTCTTTACGAACGAGAGTAGGGGAAACTACGTCGACGCACAAAAGACCGTGGCATTGGTAGGCGTCAACGATTTGATTGTTGTCGACACACCAGATGCTCTCTTGATCGCAAACCGTAACAAGGCTCAGAACGTAAGCAAGTTGGTCAAGACTCTTGAAGCACAGCAACGGGAAGAGTTGCTATAACCGGGATCACGTAAACGGTTGTATACCCGCGACGGCACTTCTGCGCTCCATTAACAGCACATCGCGCCATTGCCCGTTCATGCAGCCAAGTCTTTCTCGTGTCCCCACAATTCGGAAACCCGCGCGCCTATGCAATTGGACGCTAGCGGTATTCTCGGGGAAGATTCCAGCCTGGAGCGTCCAGATGCCACTCGATTCAGAGGCGTTCACTAAGGCGGCGAGCAGCTTCGACCCGATTCCTCTGCCCCGCACGCGAAGGCCAACGTAGACGCTCACTTCTGCGACACCGGAATACACGCGCCTTTGTGATACAGGGCTGACCGCCGCCCATCCGACAATCTTCGAGCCGAGACTTGCGACGAAGCGGCACGCTCGAAGATGATTGCCGTCCCACGTAATCCAATCGGGGGCGCCTGCTTCAAACGTCGCATCACCGGTGGCGATTCCTTCGAGGTATATTTCGCGAACCGCATTCCAATCCTGTTCCAGCATCTCGCGAATTACGAGAGCTGGGTCAGGGGTTGACCGCATTACGCCTCGGGTGGTCTCGCCTCCCGGAATATCTTCGTAAGCGTTCGTATTGCATGGTCCACATTCTGCTTCGATACGATGTACGGCGGCAGAAAACGAAGGACGGTTTCATGCGTGCAATTGAAGAGAAGACCCTTACTGATGCCGTCGAGAACGAGCTGTTTGCAGGGAAATGTCAGCTCGACGCCAATCATGAGGCCCTGACCGCGAATCTCCTTGATAAATTCGAAACGACGGGCAAGCTGGGTCAACCTCTCACGAAAATAAGCGCCGACAGTATTGATTGATGGCAGAAGCTCGTCCAGAATGTCAAAAAACTCGAGCGCCACTCGGCACGCCAGCGGTCCTCCGCCATAGGTCGAGCCATGCATGCCGGACTTAATCGTCGAGGCAGCCTTCTCGTTGGCGGTAATGACGCCGAGCGGTATGCCACATGCCATCGGCTTGGCAGCGATCATAATGTCCGGCAGCACGACGGGATTGAGCAATTGATAGGCGAAGTAAGTGCCAGGGCGGCCCACACCGCACTGGATTTCATCGAAGACGAGAAGAGCATTGTGCTTGTCAGCCAGCTCGCGAGCCTTTCGAACGAATGCCTCGGAGAGCGGATGAATGCCGCCTTCGCCCTGAATGAACTCGAGAACGATCCCTGCCGTACTGTCGTCTACGGCAGCATCCAGCGCCTCGGAGTCGTTCCGGGGAACGAAGTGCGTACCGGGAATTAAGGGCTCGAAATCTTTGCGGTACTTGGGTTGACCGGTGATCGAAAGCGCGCCGAGCGTCCGACCGTGAAATGAGTTCTCGAGCGACACGATGTGGTGCTTGTCAGGAGCAATGGAATTGCCGTGCGCACGAATCATCTTCAGCGCGCCTTCCATCGCCTCGGTCCCGGAATTGCAGAAGAAACTGCGCTCCAAGCCGCTCAGTTTTGCGAGCCGTTCCGACAGACGCCCCTGGTACTCGTGATAGTAGAGGTTCGAGGTGTGTAGCAGGAGACCCGCTTGCTCCCGAATCACCTTCGTAATGCGCGGATGCGCGTGCCCAAGCGAGTTCACGCCGATGCCGCTGAGCAGATCGAGGTAGCGCTTACCATCGAAATCGTAAACGTAACAGCCTTTGCCGCGATGAAGAGCTAACGGGTACCGGGCATAATTCTGCAGCAGGTATCTTTCCTCGAGGTCGATAAGCTTCCCGATCGATGAGGTTACTGTTGGCTCGGAAGTAAAGGCGGCGGCCATATGGCCATCATACGGATTCACTGGCTTTAGCTTCTCAATGTTTGTAGATGTAATCGAACTTCACGCATCCATTTCGATAATCGAGGGTCAACCTAAAGAGAGTGAGCACTGGAAACCCGAGGACGCCGGCCATCCGCACTTCATGATGCTCGATTCAAATGAAGGAGTTTCACGCCGTGAAGAATCTGAGCGGTACACGTCGCGGGGTGCGCTCCGAAGGAGCGTGCGGCTACTGAAAAGCTCGGGCGTCTACCTCGATGAGACCGGCGGTTCATACTCGACCAGCCACGTCCGCCCTGTGCGTTGACCGCCCTTATCCAGTTCGGCTGCCACTTCACGTCCGCACTCATGACAATGACCATAGTGGACCCGTTCCTCAATGCGATTCGGACCAACTAGTGACCGATGCTCACACCCGCTGTTATCGCCGGCCAATCTGTATCTGAATTCCATCTCTATACCTTCTCTAATGGCGTGCGTCTCGGCAGAAAACAACTGAACCGCTGAGCTCGTCATATGTGCCCTCTGGCTCCAAGCGGCAGTATAGGGTGCCGAGTTTTGTCCAAACAGAACCCTGCCCCTTGTAAGCGGTTTTCAGATCTGACACAAACTTCGCACCCGCCGGGGTGTTGGAACTAAGGCGCTCAAACCCCTCAAAATGTCGTTGTATCAGTACTAACCAGTGCTGTGCAATTTGAGTTACAGGGCGGATAAAAACCAAATGACAATCGTCACCGCGACAAGCTAATGCCTCACCGAAAAGCACTTCTTCATCAATAATTTGAAGCGTCTCATCCTCCTGCGCGGCGGGGGTATTCGATACCCTGTTATAAAAAGACGCCGCATTGAAAGTGTCGCTATCGAGCCGAGCCATCGCCATGAGTGCGGGGTCACCACCGGAAGAAGACCTCGATATTTCCTTCCCAGCTAGCGACAGACGCTCGCGATTCGTGATAGCTCCCGCAGGCACCGTAATACTGCACCCGGTCTGGGTCTGCCCACCTATAGCAGGCAGGATGAACGCGATTAGCAAAACGGTGGCCAGTGAGGATTTCATGATCCGGGATGTCGCATCTGTCTAGATTTATCGGCTAAACGGGCGCGCTGTCTAGTCTATATTTCTCTCGCTGCTGCCAGTATTAGGGTGCTTTATGTTGGAAAATTGTCTCGCCGAAGGGGAAGGCGTCGAAATCATCGTGTCCATCCGATTCTCGATCACCCGCTGTGAGTCAAAATGCGACAGCTTCAGCAACCCGGCGGCGGCGAGTTCTATCGCTTTGCGTGGCATCAGTCCGATCAGCTCGCTCTCCTCGACTTCAACGCCATGCTCGGCTGCAAGTCTGCAGACCTGTGAATATACGACATGCACAGGCGTTTGCTCGAAATCGGTGAAGTTGATTGCGACTTGAACGAGTCCCCGCGATTCGAGTCGTAAGCCAAGTGCCTTGACGGAAGGGAAGCCTCCACCACTGGCTCTGATGCGCTTTGCGATGGACTTGGCGAGATCGAGATCGGTCGATCTGAGATTGATGTTATACGCGATGAGTATTTTGCGTGCACCGACAATGACGGCCCCCGCCGTTGGATGCAGGGATGGTCCGCCCAGATCAGGCCGCTTCGATTCATCTCTTAATACCTCTGCTCTCAATCCTTCAAATTCGCCGCGGCGCACGTTTTCCAATTTGATGCGGTCGGCTCGAAGCGCGGCCGCCTCGTAGAAATAAACAGGTATCCCAAGCTCATTCCAGATCCTGGCGCCTGCCGCGTGAGCGAGCGAGATGCAGTCGTCGAGCGTGGCTTCACCCAATGGAACGAAAGGCAGAATATCGAGAGCGCCGAGCCGGGGATGAACGCCCCGCTGTCGGTTTAGGTCAATCACATCCGCGGCCTTACCCGCCAGGCGAACGGCGGCTTCAACAGCAACATTCCCGGGGGCAGCGAACGTAATAACGGTCCGATTGTGATCGGTGTCGCTGGTCCGATGCAGAAGCAGAATTCCCGGAACCTCTGTGAGAGCGCGCTCCATTGCATCCACCCGAGAAACATCGCGGCCTTCCGATATGTTGGGAACACATTCGATCCAGGATCGCGTCGCCAATCACTCACTTCCCATCGGGAGACGGCTAAAAACGATGTTGCCTTGGCGGATAGCTATGCCTACGTGGTTGACTCCGAATTGACGGTGGATGTCGCGGTAATCAGGAACGTTCATCACCAGCAGATCAGCCTGCTTTCCAACCTCCAGACTGCCAACTGAATCACCGAATCCTGTAGCGTATGCCGCGTTGATGGTGGCCGAGGTGATAGCCTCTTCGGGCGTTAATCCCAGGCGTATTACTGCGAAAGCCAATGCCATCTGCATGCTGAAAGTGGGCGCATTCGCGGCGTCGTAGCCTGTTGAAAGCGCAATGGACGCACCCTGGTCGACCATCTCGCGGGCGCACTTTGCCGTCGGTACTTCAAAAACCTCTCTCGTAGGGGAAAAGACAACAATTGTCGGAGCATTGGACAGCAGCGAGGATTCTTCGGAGCTGAGGCGGCATGAACAGGATACGGTCCACGGATTGATAGTTGATAGAAACTCCGCCAACATATCGGAAGATCCACCCGCCCAAAGCAGCTTGAAGCGCAGGTTGGCGCCTTCAGCCGCTCTGACTAACGCTGTTGCGTTTGGTACGTTTTCAGCGTCGCCTTTAAGCTCCAGATATTGAATCAGCTTCTCACGTCGGATGACGCCAAAGGCCTCCGTGAGCGCTTCTGAAACGCGCTCATTGGCGGTCGTTAACCGGTTAATCCGGCACGTGCGCACCAACCGCACGGGACTGCTATCAAAGCGAGCGAGTTGACGCAAGAAGGAGAAATAAGTGCGGAAATCCGGAGTCTCGGCGTTGGCTTTCACCTCCGCTGTGAGCGTTCCGTGCTGCGAACAGGAGCGCAACAAAGAGAGCGTCTCATCGTAAAAGTCGTTTGATGTCTTTCGCCGTCTAGCCGCTTGCGTCGAACCTGAGCCCTCTTCCACGCCTAGATTGAAGTTGGCATCCACGAATCCGGGCATCACTACAGTGCCGTTTACCGCAATCTCTCTCGCGCTCCTCGCCTCCTTCAGATTTTCAACGCGACGACTCCTTCCGACGGCAGCTATCGCGCCATCGCGAATGAGTACTGAGCCGTCCTCGATGATTCCCAAATCGCGGAGCGCCGCACCACGACGCTCGCCGCTTGGCCCTCGCAAGGTTAACAGTTGCTTGGCCCCACGAACCAATATAGGTTGCGCCAAGGCTTATCCGCTTTTTACACGCTGGAGACAACATCAATGTCTCATATCGCTAAATCTGCCGTAGCAGCATGTGGTATGAAATGTAATCTTGCCAGAATGCATAGAGGGTGATCGCTATGGCCAGCCCTGCCATTACTTTCCAGAGCATTTCGCGAGGGCTATTCGGCACGCCAGGCAGACCGGCCACCAACCCAACCAGAAAGCCCCCGGCCAAGCCACCTATGTGTGCCGCGATATCCACACCGGGCAATAAGCTGAGCAACAGACCAAATACGACCCACTGGCGATAGTAGGCGCGCACGGCCAAAGAGAGAGGATCCTTGCGTCGCAAACCCATGGCGAGCATGATTCCGATAAGACCATAACACGCCGCTGAAGCTCCGAGCGAGAGGCTTCGTGACCACAGCAGGCTCAGCAAAAAGCCCGTGAATGTGGAGAAGACATACGCCACAATCAGGCGACTCGTGCCGTAGAACTGCTCCACTTCTCCGATTAGCACCCACAAGGCCCAGGAGTTCATGGCAATGTGAAAAAAACCCGCGTGCAAGAAGCCGGCCGTAATCAGCCGCCACCATTGCCCGGCGTGAATGAGAGGAGCATATTTTGCGCCAAATAAGAGCAATGTCTGAGGGCTCACGCCGTTTGAGGGCGAACCTCCGGTCAGTTGCGAACTCGCGATAACCTCGGCGAGAAAGAATGCAGCGTTGATGATCAGGAAGATGATACTCGTGAGGTTGGCTTTGGGAACGAAAGAACTGGCAAGTTGGGCGGCTCGCATGTCGATAGCGCGCGGCCCGAGCTGAACACCGCAGTACGGACAAACACGATCCTTGGTGGTTATGAAGGCCCGGCAGTTCGGGCACATGCGTCGTGTTTCCACGGTCTTAATTGTAGCCGCCATGAGATACTTAGCCTGTTAAAATCGATGATTCGCATGAGCAAATCCGAGCAGGAATACCGCGAGGACATCATTCGCGTTTGCCGGCTTGTCTATGAAAAAGGCTGGGTAGCGGCGAACGATGGCAACATAAGTATTCGGCTTGACGAAAACCGCATTCTCTGCACGCCGACAGCGATTAGCAAGGGGCTAGTCACGATTGACGATCTTACAATCTGCGATTTAGCTGGCAATAAAGTTAATGGCCACCATGAGCGGACCAGCGAAATTGCAATGCACAGCACGATCTACTCGCTTCGCTCCGATGTTCGATCAGTGGTGCATGCGCATCCCCCTGTTGCAACCGGATTCGCGACCGCCGGGCGCGCCTTAGACAAGGCTCTGTTGCCTGAAGTCATCGTTCAGCTCGGCGCTGTGCCGCTGGCGTCGTACGGACTCCCAGGGACACCCGCCTTATCGGAAGGAATGATTCCATTAATTCCTCACTATGACGCGCTCCTGCTCGAGAATCATGGCTGTACTTGTTATGGCGAAGATGTTTGGCAAGCATTTTTCCGGATGGAAATTGTCGAACACTTCGCGCGCATCACTTTTGTAGCTGAGATGTTAGGTGGCGCACGGCCACTTCCGCGCGAAGAGGTGGAAAAGCTGTTCGAGTCGCGAGCAAGATATAACGTAAATTCACGTTCCGGTATGGAACCGGGCATGCCCGTGGTTGCGGAAGATCTGTTACACCTTCGGCGGTAAGCGGCGTCTCAAGCGCGTAACGCTTACGTGCCGTTATCACAAACGAAGCTAAAACTTTTTCTCTCCAGAAATCAGTGCCTTAGGTTGTAAACTCTTACCTCTTCGGCTTCTCGTGGGCAAATCCTTGGAGCGACGACTTCTGGAGATGCCCAGTAATGAGCGTAGTGCTAGCTTACAAGAATTTTGCCGCGAGCAGGAATATCAGCCATATCGGCCTAGGTGTGGCCGCGATCAACACGGCCAAAGTGCTCCGGCGTGAAGGGATCAGGGCTCATGTTTGGCCCGTCCTCAACGCGCCCGATCTTCACCGGCGGCTGGAGGTTTCACCAGCGAAGCAGGTCATCATTTCGGCTCCCTGGATCCCGAGCCGCCATTTGCAATCTCTATCAGCTGAGTTCCCGGAGACTCACTTTGCCGTGAATTGTCACTCCAATGTTGGTTTTCTGCAAGCCGATCGAAATGGAATGAAATTGATCCGGGAGGCTATGGAACTCGAGCTAGGCACCGAGAACATTCATCTTGCCGGCAACAGCCGTCGCTTCTGCAACTGGATACGAGCCGCATTCGGTGGTGCTCCCTGCGTATATCTCCCAAATCTTTACTCCCTGGATTCTGAACCCGTTTGGCCGCGGCCTCCGTTTGCGGGGGGTACTCTCAGGGTCGGTGTCTTTGGCGCGACACGGCCGCTCAAGAATCTGATGAGTGCGGCTGCGGCGGCACTCGAGATTTCGCAAAGCTTGCGTGTTCCTTTGGAGCTTTGGGTATCAGCCGGACGGTCAGAAGGCGGCGGTGAAATTGTACTTGGCGCCGTGCAGGAAATGCTTCGCGACTTACCGCATGTGAAGCTCGTCATGCACGGTTGGCAGCCGTGGCCGAAATTTAGGAAGGCCGTTGCTCACATGCATCTGTTACTACAGCCGAGCTACACCGAATCGTTCAACATGGTGACTGCGGATGGCGTTGCGGAAGGCGTTCCGTCTGTGGTCTCGAATGCTATCGATTGGGCGCCGGAGCACTGGAAGGCCAATGTCGACGACGTGCTCGACATTGCGCGTGTGGGAAGACGCTTGCTCTACGATCCTCGTGCTGTGCACGACGGTACGAAGGCTCTGGAGGCGTACGTTGCCGACGGTGTCCGATCATATCGGGCGTATTTGGCGAGATGCGATCAGTAATTGCGCATTATTCAATCAGCATGCAATCGCCGTAGGAATAGAAGCGGTACTTCTCGGCTACGGCATGCCGATAAGCTGCAAACGTAAGCTCACGGCCAGCAAACGCAGATACCAGCATTAATAAACTTGATCGAGGCAGGTGAAAGTTCGTTAGCATTGCTCCTACCCCGCGAAATTGAAATCCCGGGGAAATGAACAGGCGCGTCTTTCCCTTCATTGCCCGAATGGCGCTATCGAGAAGAGCCGTTTCCACCGTTCGCACCGTTGTGGTTCCGACACAGAATACGCGTTCCGCTCTTTTCATGAGCGCTGCGCTTTCATCAGAGATTTCGAAGGTTTCCTCATGCAGGCGAACATCGGCGAGATCTTTTTGCCGTACTGGACCGAAAGTCCCCAGTGCAACGTGCAAAGTAACGTACGCAATTTCTGCGCCGGCTGCACGACAGGCCTGAAGCATTTCGGGCGTAAAGTGTAAGCCTGCGGTTGGCGCTGCAATCGAACCCGTGTTCTTGGCGAATATGGTTTGATAGCGCTCACGATCGTGAGCATTTGGCGGCCGCCGAATATATGGGGGCAAAGGAACCGTTCCAAGTCTTTCAACTACTTCGCTAACCCGCTCCTTACCGAAGAAGCGCAACGTCCACTGGCCAGCTTCTTCGTCCGATAGCACTTCAGCCCGGCAATGATCGTCAAAGATAATTTCATCTTTAATTCGTATGCGTTTGCCAGGTCTGAGTAACGTACTCCACATCGCCTTCTCTTGGTTGAGAGGCTGAAGCAGGAAAACCTCGATCCGTGCACCGGAATTTGTATTCCTCCGGCCGTATAATCGCGCCGGGAATACGCGGCTGTCGTTGAGAACAATGCAGTCGCCTGGACGCACATATGCGCTGAAATTCTTGAAGAGATCGTCATGGAAGGACTGAGTGTCACGTGAGATCACCAGCATGCGAGAAGAGTCACGCTCCGGAAGCGGCTCCTGCGCAATTAACTCTTCGGGCAACTCATAATAGAAATCAGAAACTTGCAAGTCCTTATTTTAGGAATTGAGAGCTCGTGCGATGAGACGGCGGCTGCGGTCGTCGAAGATGGACGCCTCATCCGCTCGAACATTGTGGCATCCCAGCTCGATACACATGCCAAGTACGGCGGTGTCGTGCCCGAACTCGCTTCACGTGAACATCTACGAGCTATCGTTCCGGTGGTTCGGCAGGCGTTGCTCGATGCAAAGGTCACGATCGGCGATTTGGATGCACTCGCGGTAACTGTAGGTCCCGGTCTAGTTGGCTCGTTGCTGGTCGGTGTGACATTCGCGAAAGCGCTCTGCTTTGCGCGAGACATTCCGCTAATATCCGTGAACCACGTCGAAGGTCACATTCACTCCGTCATTTTGGAGAATCCGCAGATCCAGTTTCCCGCGCTCGCCCTTGTGGTCAGCGGCGGCCATACACACTTGTTTGATGTCCGCGAACTCGGAAGTTATCGGTTGCTCGGCAAGACTCGCGACGACGCTGCGGGCGAGGCGTACGACAAGGTCGCCAAGCTGCTCGGCTTTGGGTACCCCGGCGGCCCGATTATCGATCAGCTTGCCCCCCACGGCAATCCACGAGCTGTAAAATTCACACTTTCCCGGATGAAAGGAAACGAGCTTGATTTCAGTTTTAGTGGATTGAAGACTGGCGTATTGAGGTGGACCCAGCAGCACAATATTACCGATGAAATCGAGGTGCGCCGCAAGCTCCAACATCCCACCTTTCATGAGCTCCTATCGGCAACTCCGAAACCGACGCTCGATCTGCTTGCGAGTTTTCAATACACAGTCATCGAAGAGCTGCTTCGTCGCGTTATGAAATCAGCCGAACAGATTGGGGCCGAATCGGTCATCGTTGCGGGCGGCGTGGCCGGCAACTCTGGTTTGCGCGACCGGGCTGGGCGCGAAAGCGGGGTCCCCGTTTACTTCCCATCGTCGAATCTCGCAACCGACAACGCAGCGATGATCGCGGCTGCAGCCTTTCCGAAGTTTGGACGGCAGGAGTTCGCGGGATTCGATTTAAAGGCAGAAGCGAGTCTGGTGCTAGCTTGAGGTATGGGTCCTCAACCTCACGGTGAACAGCCGAAATTACCGATTCCGGGCGTGCAGAACATCATTGCAATCGGTTCCGGTAAAGGTGGAGTCGGGAAGAGCACCGTAGCAGTGAACCTTGCGATCAGTCTGGCTAAGTTGGGTCACGCAGTCGGTCTTCTCGATGCCGACGTCTACGGCCCTAATGTTCCGCTCATGATGGGTGTTCGTGACACGCCGCAAGCCCTCGGCCAGCGGATTCAGCCGTTAAAGGCGCATGGCATTGTGCTAATGTCGATGGGGTTCTTGAATCCCGGTGATAAGCCGCTGGTCTGGCGCGGACCGATGCTGAACAGTGTCATTCAGCAATTCCTCCGCAACGTGGACTGGGGTAATCTCGACTATTTGATCATCGATCTTCCTCCTGGCACTGGCGACGTACAACTCACTCTCATACAAACGACCCCTTTAACCGGGGCAGTCGTTGTCACGACGCCTTCCGACGTTTCGCTTGAAGATGCACGGAAAGCGGTTCACATGTTCGAACAGGTACGGGAGCAGGTGCTCGGGATTGTGGAAAACATGAGCTATCTGGAGCACAATGGCGAACGGATCTACATCTTCGGAAAGGGAGGCGGAGCCAGAACGGCGGAACTGATGAAGGTGCCTTTATTGGCTGAGATCCCACTCGATCCAAAGACGCGCGAGGGAGGAGATACCGGACGCCCCATCGCAAGTGCACAGCAGCCCAGCGCACAAGCTAGTTTGTTCAACAAGCTTGCACAGACCATCATTGCGAGTGCCGAAGCGAGTAAACAAAAACAGCGGCCAACGATCTCAGTTGCGGACTGATCCTCTTGCGCCCTACGTCGCGGGCGCAGATCGTTTCATCAATTCGGAATCTGGATAGCCGCGAATGACGTGTAGAGTGCGCTTCCAACGGGTTTTCGTAAAGAAGTGCTCCCCCAGATCGATAAAGTGGTTCACTAACGAATTCACGTCCGCCCCGGCCAGATCGGGAGTGCTGGCGTCGTACGACCAGTAAATGATGAGTGGCTTGCCGATGATGTTGTCTCGCGGCACAAACCCCCAGTAACGGCTGTCGAGCGAATTGTCTCGATTGTCACCCATAGCGAAATAGCTATTCAACGGAACAACGACCTCTCCGTTCACAACGTGGTGCTCCAGCATGTCCCGCTGCAGTTGGTCCTGCAGCCGATCTCCAAACTGTGAAGGCTCACCCGGGAAATTGTCACGCCCCGGATCGTACGGGAATTTGTGATATACGTACGGCTCGTTCAGCAGCACGCCATTTCTGTAGATGTTTCGGTTCACCATTTTCAGGTGGTCGCCTGGAACGCCAATCACCCGTTTCACGAACGTCTGCGAAATGTCGCCCGGATATCGGAAAACAATGATGTCGCCGTGCTTCGGCTGCTCGTAGGGCAATAAATACTTGCTGATCGTTCCTTCAGGCGCGTATGCCAGCTTGTCAACCAGCAGGTGATCCCCGATGAGTAGCGTATCCTCCATGGAGCCGGTTGGAATCACAAACGCCTGCACGAGCGTTGTTGTCCCGAACAAAAGCAGCAGTATCGTCACTGTCCATTCCGCGATACCATTCCGCGCGTGCTCGTGCTTCGTACGACTCGCCTGCTGAGGCGTAGCTACTTTGGCGGCAGCTGTCTGTTGTGCCATCGGTTTCCTTACTAGACTAAAGTCCATTGTATCTACTGCGAGTACGATTCGATGCTTTCGCGTTACCCTGAAGTACATGACTCAAAGAGCATTGGGATTGCTGATGGCTGCACTTTGCCTGACTGTAGCGTGCCGGACAAAGGCCGTCAGCGATGATCATCTCGCAACAGTGATCAAGGCTAATCTGTTCTCGGACCCGGTAACGAAGCCCGCCAACGTGAATGTTGCCGTGAAAGATGGCGTAGTCACGCTTGCGGGTGACGTCCCGACATCTGACGTAGAACTGCAAGCAATCAAAATCGCAAATCACACCGCCGGCGTGAGGCGAGTAAGCGATCAGATGAAGGTGAATCCCTCGCTCGCGATGAATCAACCGACTCCCGATAATTCATCCACACCAACATCCGCCGAACCAGTACCAGAGCCCCAGGCCCAGCCTGCAACGACTTCGCCGACTCATCCCGCCCAGCCTGCGTCACCTGAGCCGCCGGCTACTGCGCAACCTCAGCCTGCTGCACCAGCCCCTCCAACCCGTCCCGAGCCTGTACGAGTCACGATCCCTGCAGGTGAACATGTCACGGTGCGTATGATCGATTCGATCGATTCAGATCGCAACGAGGCGGGACAAGTATTCAGGGCATCATTGGTGTCGCCGCTCGTTGCGGGTGGGCGCGTCGTTGTACCTGCGCGGACCACGGTAACGGTGCTGCTCGCCAGACAAAGTGATGCGGGCCGGATCAAGGGACGCAGCGGATTGGAGATACGGCTAAACAGATTGGAATACCAAGGCCGGAGCTATCCGCTCGCCAGTACCCTGTATGAAGAGCAAGGCAAATCACGCGGACAACAGACAGCTAAGCGAACTGGCATCGGCGCTGTCGCGGGTGCGGTTATCGGTGGACTTGCTGGCGGCGGAAAGGGAGCAGCAATCGGTTCGGCCGTCGGCGGAGGCGGTGCTGCGGGATACCAGCTATTTACTCGTGGCCCAAAAGTAAAAATCCCTTCCGAGACCATGATCACCTTTCGTTTGACCGCCCCTGTGACGATCGATAAACGCGAATAAGCGCAATGCGCGCCTAGTCCGGTTAAGCGGGCTGAGGACTCTCTCCCCCGACCAAGCCTGGAAGGGAGTTCCCCGTCGGATGGGGAGCAATCACAACACCGCCATCGGGCGGCGGCATGGGCTTGACTTCGCCCGTTACTTTGGGAAGCGCTTTACCGTTGATCAAGTCCATCACCTCGGCGCCCTCCAGGACCTCGCGCTCCAAGAGTGCGTCAGCAATACGCACCACAGCGTCTGAGCGTTCGAGGATCATCTGTCTCGCTCTGTTGTAGGCGTCTTCCACCATCTTTCTGACCTGTTCATCGATTTTGATGGCTGTGGCTTCGCTATAGTCACGATGCTGGGCAATCTCGCGGCCCAAAAAGATCTGTTCATCCTTCTTGCCAAAGCTCAGTGGTCCGAGCTCGCTCATGCCCCATTCGCAAACCATTTTATGCGCCATTTCAGTCGCACGTTCGATGTCATTACCCGCGCCCGTCGTCATCTGATGCAGAAAGATCTCTTCTGCGATCCGGCCGCCCATCAGAATGGCCAGGCGCGTTTGCAGATAATTCCTGTCGTGCGACAGCTTGTCATCGAGCGGCAACTGCATTGTCAAACCGAGCGCCATACCACGAGGGATGATCGTGACTTTATGCAGCGGATCGGAATCTTCGAGCAGTGCTGCCACAAGTGCGTGGCCCGCTTCATGGAAGGCTGTCATCCGCTTTTCTTTGTCGCTGATGATCATGCTCTTCCGTTCGACACCCATTAAAACCTTGTCTTTTGCCAGCTCGAAATCGAATTGAGTTACGACTTTGCGATTCTGTCGCGCAGCTACCAAAGCCGCCTCGTTTACCAGGTTCGCTAGATCGGCACCCGCAAATCCAGGCGTGCCCCGAGCGATTAGCGACAAGTTGACATCGTCGCCCAGCGGCGTTTTCTTCGTGTGCACTTTGAGGATGTTCTCACGCCCGCGCACGTCCGGGCGGTCCACCACTACGCGCCGGTCAAAACGTCCCGGGCGCAACAAGGCAGGATCCAGTACATCCGGACGGTTCGTCGCGGCGACAAGGATCACGCCTTCATTTGACTCGAAGCCGTCCATTTCAACGAGCAATTGATTTAGAGTCTGCTCCCGCTCGTCGTGTCCCCCACCCAGCCCCGCGCCTCTGTGCCGGCCCACGGCGTCGATTTCATCGATAAAAATGATGCAAGGCGCGTTCTTTTTACCCTGCTCGAACAGATCGCGGACGCGGCTTGCGCCGACGCCGACAAACATTTCAACGAAGTCCGAACCGGAAATCGAGAAGAACGGAACGTTAGCCTCGCCCGCGATTGCACGGGCCAGCAACGTCTTGCCGGTCCCGGGCGGTCCTATTAGGAGAACGCCCTTCGGAATGCGGCCGCCGAGCTTCTGAAATTTTTGCGGCTCGCGTAAAAATTCAATAATCTCTTGCAGTTCTTCTTTCGCTTCCTCAACCCCGGCAACATCTTTGAAGGTTACCTTCTTCTGCTGTGATGAATGTAGACGTGCACGGCTCTTCCCAAAGCTGAGTGCTTTATTCCCGCCACTCTGCATTTGCCGCATCATGAAGATCCATAATCCGAGTAGGATCAGCACGGGAACCGCATTGAACAGAATCCCGATCCAGCCACTGCCTGTCGAGTCTTTCCACGTGTATTTTACGCCCTTCTCTTGGAGCATTTTCCAAATTTCGGGGTAATTCGGTGGAATTACGGTGTGAAACGGCTTGGTGACGCCGTTATCCGAGAGCGTGCCCTGGACATCTGACCCGGTCACGTTCGCTTCCCTGACTTTCCCGTCCTGTACGTAGGAGACAAATTCAGATACGGAAAGATTGGTGGGCGTCGGGCCGCGGCCCGTCTTGACCGCCATATACACCAGAACGACCGCACATATGATAACTACCCAAAAGACGGCGGTTTTTACATTTGAACTCATGAACTCACCACAATATAAAGACGTGAACGCTGCCGATTTCGATTCAAGTAGCGGTCCTACCGCCCTGACGCGGCAGATAAGTCAATCGCAGCAGGTCACGGCACTCAACCGTGCCCTCAAACTTCGCTGCAGTTCCAAAATTCCGAACCCAGACAATCTCGCTGCCGCAGACCACTACCGGCCAATGACGGCGCTCCCAGAGCAAAATCCTATATTCCTGAAACAGTGATTTCACCTTTTCCGGTCCGGTGTGTCCCGAACGTTGGAATCCGTCGCCGGGCTCCCAATTGCGTACGTATAAGGAACTTAGTGACTCGGAGCACCTGAGAGCTTCCCCATCTAGCAGCGCAACCTCTGCCGCGAAGTTCTGTCCTTCCTTGACGCTAGCACAAAATGAACCCCGCCGCTCGACCCGTTCAAGTGAAATGTGCCCCGCCTCAAAGGGCAGCTCGCAGGCCTGCCCGACCTCCACAGGCAAGCGGTACTCTCGTGCCGCCGCCTGCGGCACAATCTGCTTTGTCAGACGTAGTTTGGTAAACGAGCGCAGGGCATCAACGCCCGGTACGACTACCCGGTCATGCCCGTGATTGGAGTGGCAAATGCCGCAGATCGCATCGACGTGCCTGATATCGATATTTCGCAGATTTCCTTGAACTTCGAGGATGGCGCGGCGGATTACTCTACGCTGTATCGCCATGTGCAGATCGGCCAGCTTTCGGGCATCGAGAATCAAGCCGAAACGGCTCTCTTCAGCTATTTGTTGAAAAATCGACTCGATTTGTTCGTGCCAATAATCCTCTTCATCCCGCGCCACGTCGGCGACCCGGACCAGCCCCGCTTCCAAGTTGGAATTGAAGTCTCGAGTTAGAGCGGGCATGACATCCTGTCGCAGACGGTTCCTGCTGAACGCGAGGTTGTAATTCGAGGAGTCCTCTCGCCAACCGATGCCGCGAGATTTGGCCCAGTCCCGCACTTCGCTCCTGGTACTCGTGAGGAGCGGGCGAATCAGACCGTCTTGCGTGATCATTCGCATGCCCGTCAGGCCTGCTGTTCCTGAACCGCGCAAAAACCGGAACAGCACAGTTTCGGCCTGGTCGCTCCTCGTGTGGCCCAAGGCGACGTGCTTCAATGCGCAGGCGCGCATCGAGCGCGCGTAGAACTCTCGACGGGCGAGTCGAGCGGTCTCCTCCAGGTTGCCGGTATCTGCGAGCCTCGTCCGCTCCACGACGCTAGGCAAACGAAGCGATTCGGCGAGCTCACGCACGAATTGTTCATCTGCTTCGGATTCGACTCCTCTCAGTTGATGATTGAGATGCAGGATCACCAGCCGCATGGGGAACCGATCGGCTAAAGTGTGTAGAACGTGCAATAAAACTACGGAATCGGCGCCTCCGGATACGGCTACGCCGAGGCGATCACCGTGCGAAGCCATGCTATAACGAGTGATGATTTCCGCCACCCGATCGATCAAGCTATCGGCCAATACCGCCATTGTAAGTCTCGGAATCGCGCTTTATCCCGCATGCAATTGAACCCGCCTCTCAACGAAGAAAAGCTTCGGACGGTTGCTGCAGGCGTGAAACTACTGCTCATGGATGTCGATGGGGTGTTAACGGACGGCCGTTTGTTTTTAGTCCCCGATGCGACAGGCAAGATGGTCGAAACCAAGGGCTTCGATTCGCAGGACGGGATTGCACTCAGATGGCTTTCGTGGAATCACATTAAAACCGGCGTGATCAGTGGCCGCGAGTCTCCTGCTACGACCGAGCGAGCCAAGCAAGTCGACATGACGTACGTTTTCCAGGGTCATATCGAAAAGATCCCGATTTACGAGCAGATCATTGCGGACGCGAAAGTTGCGCCCGAAGAGATCGCCTATATGGGAGATGACCTGACGGACATCGTAATCATGCGAAGGGCTGGTCTGTCCTTCGCGACTGCGAATGCGCGGAGTGAGGTGAAACGCGTAGCCAATGCAATCACGAGCGCACCAGGCGGATCCGGTGCAGTGCGTGAGGTCATCGAGCTGCTTCTGAAAGCTCGTGGCGCCTGGGAGAGCTTGCTCCAGAAATATGAAGTGACACGGTAACCGGCACGGCGGTCGCCGGGCGACCAAGCTCTCGTCGTTGTTTCTACTTCACTCGGAACGCAAACTCGCGGAGCAGATGCGGCTCTGAGCCCGAGCGCGCTGGCGAATAAAGCCGCAAATAATGAACGCCCTTTTCCACAATCGGGGGCATTTCGAGTTCCGCTTGCTCGTTGTGTATGGCAGCCCGGCCTTTCCAGACCTCGACACCGGTTAAATCGGCGACAGTGGCTGAAACGGTGCCGTTCGCCAAATCGCCAGTATTGAGCCGCACGTGCAAACGGCGACCTTCGGGTACAACAGAGAACTCGTTGGCTCGGTATGCGGATAGACTCACCTGGGCGACCTCAGCATTATGCTGCAGCAAGGTTGGAACTGCGATGAGGCCAAGCGCGATAGCGGCGAGACCACCGGCGATCGACAATTTCGGAACGGTGAGCCAGGTCCATTTGGCGCTTGTTTGCCTGGCCGCGGCCTTCGCGAGTTGCTCGGCCTGCATCTTTTCTAATGCGAGCTTGGTGACGCTGATCTGGACTTCAAGATCTTCGAGCCGAGTCACGCACGATTCGCATGCCAGTATATGTGTTTCCACGTCTTCGAGCTCTTGCTCGTGACACTGGTTCAGGACGAATCGTTCTAGCTCGTCTTCGGTTGGATGCGCCGGATTAGTGTTTTGCATGTGGAGTGGACAGTATGCGCCTTTCTAATGAACTGTGCCTTTCACCCCGCGTGGGCTCTCACGAATACCGAGAAAATTCCGTTACTCGCCAGTTTTTTCCTGCCTATCTCGCCGAATTTCGCCTTCGCGCGAGACTTCAGCAGCCGGAACTGAGTCTCGGTGAGCGACATTTCGCGGCAAATCTGTTCCTGCGTCTGCTCGAGCAGGTAAAAGCGCACCAAAATATCCCGGTCCCGTTCCGACAGGCAGCTGAGCACGCTTTTCATGAGCTCCGCTTTCTGCTGAATCATGGCTTCCTGCTCCGGGTTATCTTTCCGGTCCGCTACTGCTACACCGCTCTCCAGGTCCGTTTGTTCCTTTCTATTGTGTACGGCCTGTTCAATGTATGCTGCTACCTGTCTGCGTACAACCGTTCGAACAAATCCCATCAGGCGCTCCGGTTCCCGCAGGTCTCCGCGCCGGATTGCATTTACGACGATCAGGAACGTATCGTGTACTTTGTCCTCGAGCTCCTGAGGTCCAAGCTGGCGGCATAAGTAGTACCGAATCCCGCGGCTAAAGAGCTTGTAAAGCTGCTCCATGCCCGCATCCTCGCCGGCTTTTATCTGCGCAACAAGAGTACCCCATTCGATTGAGGAATAACCGGGGCGCCCCGTTTTATCCGGGGACGGCTGAGGCGTCTGCTGCTTCTCCGTTTCGGAACTGGGGCAAAGTTTCGGCTGACTGGCGAACATAACCTCTACTCCTTCGAAATGACCGAATATGCCGCCCAGAACGACGGTGAACTCCGGTATCCGCTGCTCCGCTGCATTTCCAGCTGGGTCTGCTGAAGTGCCAGAGCCGCTCCCTTGACAAGTGAGCCGGCTTTCAATGTCGTCGATTGCAAATGACCGTAGAAGGACGAAAAGAAACGTCCCGAATCGTCCGGAGTGGGCCAGGCGCTCACGATTACCGCTGCAGCGCCGGCTAGTAGCCACGCGCGGCTCAGACCTATGACTCCCGCGCTGGGAATCGTCTCCCCCTGTTCAGATGAACAACCGCTCATCACGACAAGGCTTCCGGGGAGGCGGTAAGTGGCGATCACCTCAGGAGTGAGCAACTCGGGCACGTTTTCCTGAGTTAAGCTTAGCGCCAATCCTGCTTCTTCGGGTCGCCCTTTCGGGCTAACGACATGCACGGCAAAATGAACGATTTCCGGTCTTCCGTGAAGTGCGCCCTCTAATGCCGCGCCCGTGGCTTTAGGGCCTTCGAGAAGCTCGATTTGAGCCACGCCGCTTTGTTTAGCGGCAGTCCGGATCTCGCCGTCACTGCCGGCCAATCGCGCGAGCATCAGCGCGCTCTCGTCATGCCTTGCCTGTACAACGCTCACATTTCGCCGCTGGCGCGAGTCGGCGAGGTTGTAGATGGGATCTCCGATTCCCACAAACGAGGGTCTGAAAGTGTTCGTATCCCCCGTGAGGAGTAACAGTTCGCTGGGAAGGAAACGGAGCGTGTGCCCGGAAATCAGGAACGTGCTCGGGGCGGAAAAAGGGATGGACGGTAGGACTGCGAAAGGAACTCCGCTAAGCAACGCTCCATCGCCGGCGATGAGCCAGTCCGGTCTTCGCCACGCCTCGGCGCCGATTTTCCCGAAAAGCTCTTTGCTCAGAAATTGGCCCGGTTTTGATGCGTTTCCGGAATTCCGCACAGCATACGAGAACGCTGCGGCCTGCCTGCCGATCTCGACCTCCGCCGATAGCTGATACAGATTCACGTGATCGCTCGTAACCGTCCACAGGAATGACTTGTCTCTGCCCAGGCAAAAACTGAACAGGACTTCGCTCACAGTTAACCTGAACTGAATATCTCTAAGTGATTTCTTATGCGGAATTTTCTCTTTATATTGAGCGAAATTCCATTTGTCAATCCCAATTTGATTCTCCAGGCTACTCAATTCAAGTCTAATCCGGTCAACATTTGCTTCGTCCTCTGGTTTTTCTCCTAACGTAAATTGAGCCTGGGCTTCTTGGAGTTTCGATAATAATTCAAAATATTTAGGCGGTAAACGACCCTGCTGTTCGAGTGCGAGACTCATTTGCTCGCGTAGGACCGCCGCCCTGTCGTTGGCCAATACCTCCCACGCCGAGCGGGCCAGGCTAGTGTCCTCGCGCTCCAGCGAAAGCTGTGCAGCTAGCTCGATGTAGTCTTGGTACACATCATGCAAGCGTGAGCTAGTCCGGATGCTGGTAGCGTCGCCAGGCAAGGCGCCTCGCCTCCATTCGTCTGCCAGCTCAACTGCTCTTCGAAATTCGTTCAACGCCTCTGATTTCCGGCCCAAGCCCAGCAGCAATTCACCTCGGATATGAACGGGATAGTATTGAGGAGCCCTCTTAAAGGACCGGCTGTGTGAACTTAGAGCTTGGTCGATAAGCTTTATACCTACCTCGTAATGCCGTCTCGCAAATTCGAGTTCTGCCAAATGTTCGAGGGAAAACGCAAGATTCTCGTCGCGGCATTTTATCCTGATGGCTTTTGCTTTTAGCAGTGCGCCTTCGGCCTCCGAAAGTCTGCCCGCAAGCACGAGCGAAATCCCGCGCTCATCAAGAGCTAAAGATTCCGAGTCCGGCATTCGGTTTCGATTTGCAAGCAAAGCGGCTTCATCGTACATCCTAATGGCGGAATTCAAATCTGCCTGGTCCGATTGAATGTTCGCCAAATTGAGCAGCGCCTTTATGAGGTAATCTCGACGGGGTGAGCGTTGAAGCGCTTGGACGGCGTGTTCCGCTTCGCTCTTGGCTGCTGAAAAATCGCCAAGCATCTCGTACGCTGAGGAGAGGTTCAGCGCTACGCCTCCATCGATAGTTGTGTCTTTTGCTTGGAACGCTAGTTGTCGGGCTCTACCTAAAGAAGCGAGAGCCTGACGATATTGGAAAAGGTAGATTTCACACGCGCCGCGCAGCATAAGCGCCTTTGCTGCAGCGCGTGCATCGCCGATGTGCTCAGCCTCTCTGGCAGCGCGTCCAAATGTCTCTGCAGCCTCGAGCAAACGGCCGTTGCTTCTTTCGGTCTGACCCTGAACGATCTCTCCTTCAATCTGGTTCAAGGAGGCGATCTTCGGCTGGAGTGGAGCGCCGTAGGTCAGACCTGTGAGCGCTAAAGAACCTGCGCCCAAGATGCGAATGGCCCAATGGCCGCTACAGAGCAAGTGCGTTCTTGCCCAAACGGCGGATGGCAGATATTCCTCCCGAACGGTAAATCCGGTTCGTTAAAATAATCTACCACCCTTTTGGGAATCTTTGTAACAGATTATTGTATTTCGATTGTATTTGGGGGCTTTAGCCCGCAAAATTATCGGAAGGACGCAGCGGTTACTCGGCGGGATTCACCCGCCGGATGCGCGGCGGCAAGTCATTGACTCGCCGCAAAATCGATGAAACTAGAAACCAAAAATAAGCCCGAGAACCCAAATGACATTGTCGGTAACGATGTGGTGCCGCATTGTGCTGAACTCCTCTCGCGCACGAATGTACCCACGCCCAAGCGCATCCGATCCTCAGAATTGGTATCTAAATAACTGAAAACACTGCACAAAGTTTTTGTTGGGTTCTTGTGACCTCTTATTCAGCCTCGTTCCATTTCGGGAAATCCCACCTAGGAACCTAAATTGGGAGTGATCATGGGCGATCCGCTATACTCGTCCTCATAGAGGTTCTCCCGTTTGCGTGCTGGTTCCTGCTCTGGGACCTTGCAGACGTGAGCTGCCGATTCCGCTCCTTAGCATGTTCGATAATCTGTCCGATAAACTACAGCGGATCTTCAAAAATCTGCGCGGCGAGGGAAAACTAAGCGCCGAAAACATGGAAGAGGCGTTACGCGAAATTCGCGTGGCACTGCTCGAAGCGGACGTACATTTCAAAGTCGTCAAGCAATTCATCGAGCAGGTCAAGCAGAAGGCCATGGGCGAGGAAGTGCTTATGGCTCTTTCGCCCGGTCAACAAGTCGTGAAGATTGTCCGCGACGAGCTGATCAAGATGCTCGGCACGCACCCTTCAAGGCTGCGCTTTGCCGGTGAGCCGCCGAGCGTCATGCTGATAGTGGGGCTGCAGGGCTCGGGCAAAACCACCAGCGCAGCGAAGCTCGCGAGATTCCTGAGCAAGGAAGGGAATACGCCCCAGCTCGTCTCTGTAGACGTCTACCGGCCCGCCGCTCGCCAGCAATTGAGTATTCTGGCGAAGAACGTAAACACGCCAATCTACGAAGGATCTGCAGATGAGAATAAGCCTCTTGAGCTAGCGAGGTCGGCGCGGCGCGAAGCCATGCAGTCGGGCCGCGACGTTCTTCTGGTCGACACAGCCGGGCGCCAGCACATCGATGATCAGCTCATGCAGGAGCTCCACGAGCTGAAAGAAGCTCTAAATCCGGCCGAAATCCTGTTTGTCGCCGATGCCATGACCGGGCAGGACGCGGTACGCTCAGCCGACGAGTTTCACAAGCGGCTCGGCATCACGGGCATTATCCTCACCAAGATGGATGGCGACGCTCGCGGAGGTGCTGCGCTCTCAATACGCTCCGTAACGGGACAGCCGCTGAAGTTTGTAGGAGTGGGCGAGAAGACCGACGCACTGGAAGCCTTCTACCCGGAGCGCGTCGCCTCCCGAATTCTCGGAATGGGCGACGTGCTCTCGTTGATCGATAAAGTCGAGCAGGCAATCGACCAAAAAACCGCCGAGAAAATGCAGGAAAAGCTTCTTGGCGACGATTTCACGCTCGAGGACTTCCGGGACCAGATCAAACAGCTTCGGAAACTCGGGCCCCTCGGAGGGCTGCTCGAAATGATGCCTCAGATCGGTCCGCTTAAGGATTTGAAAAATGCCAAGATCGACGAAAACGAGATCGGGCGCGTGGTAGCCATCATCGACTCAATGACTCCGAAAGAGCGGCGGAACCACATGCTCATCAATGGTTCCAGACGCCGCCGCATCGCGAAGGGCAGCGGGACGAGCGTTCAGGACGTGAACAATCTTCTCAAGCAGTACGCGCAGGCGCGTAAGATGATGAAGAGCTTTACGGGTCAAGCCGGATTGTTGGGAAAGAAGCTCGGCAAGATGAAGCTGCCCGGCCTTCCCGGGTTTTAGAGTTTGTAACAATAGAGAAAAAAGAAAAGGTTAGAGATGTTAGCCATCCGTCTGGCGCGCTTCGGCGCCAAGAAAAAGCCCACGTACCGCGTGGTCATTATGGAAAAGGAACGCGCCCGAAACAGCCGGTCCATTGAAGTTGTCGGTTTTTACAATCCGATTGCCAAGCCCGCCCAAGTCCATCTGGATCACGAACGCATCAATTACTGGATCAAGAATGGAGCCCAGCCCTCAGACACAGTGAAGCGCCTTTTGCGAACGAATCCTGCTTCGGAGCCTGCCGTAGCCTAATCACGACCGTAGCCTAATCACGAAAGGATTGTGTTTTGGCCGACATGAATCATAACGACGGCGTAAAAGCGCTATTAGAAGAGATCGCCAAGGCGCTTGTAGACGTTCCGGCGGAGGTTGTGGTCAATGAAGTCGCTGGAGAGCAGGCAACTGTATTCGAACTGCGCGTCGCCGATGGGGATCTCGGCAAGGTGATTGGCAAGCAGGGAAGAACTGCGCGCTCTATTCGTACTCTGCTCGGAGCCGTTGGGTCAAAGTTGAACCGCCGGTTTTCACTCGAAATTCTGGAGTAAACCGCTCCCTCCAGGTTTGACGATGGATGGAGAGAGGGTCGTAGTGGCCGAAGTCTTGCGGCCCCGCGGTAATCGCGGCGAGTTGCTGGCGAAATCTCAAACCGACGTGCCTGGCAGACTTGAGAATCTAAAGTGCGCTATGGCGCGGCTGTCAGATGGGTCCGACGTGCCTGTAGAAATTGATCGAGCTTGGATTCACAAAAAGGATTGGGTATTAAAGTTTTCCGGCATCGACTCCATCAATGCCGCGGAGCGTTTTCAGAAGGCTGAAATTTGGGTTCCGCTTTCAGATCGCGGCGCTCTTGCACCGGGGGAGTTTTTCCAGTCAGATGTGATTGGCTGCGCCGTGACCGATTCGGTGACGGGAAAATCATTGGGTCCTGTAGAAGCTGTACGGCAGTACGGCGGGCCGCCCCTGATGCAGCTTCGAATTGATGGACGCGAGATACTTATCCCGTTTGTACGCTCGATTTGCACGCAGGTGGATTTAAGATCGAAAACGATAACCGTAGATCTGCCGCAAGGTTTGCTGGATTTATAAACCGCCGGAATCGAGCCGATGATCTTTCACATCATCACCATCTTCCCCGAATTTTTCTCCGGCCCCTTTCATCACGGAATCCTGGCCCGCGCTGAAGCCGAGGGGAAATTGGAAATCCGCATTCACGATCTGCGACACTGGACGTACGACCGTCATCGCACGGTAGACGACCGGCCATTTGGCGGAGGCGAAGGAATGCTTCTTAAACCCGAGCCTCTGTTCGAGGCGGTTGAAGCCATCTTGCCCGAGAGAACGTCGAAGCGGAAAGTCGTTCTGCTATCGGCTCAGGGCAGGCGCTTCGGACACGCGCTCGCTCGCGAGTTCTCGGAGCTCGATGAATTGCTGCTCATTTGTGGCCGCTACGAAGGCGTTGATGAGCGGGTTTCTGAGCATCTTGCCGACGATGAGGTTTCGATCGGAGATTTTGTGTTGAGCGGCGGAGAGTTGGCGGCTGCGGTGATTGTTGATTCGGTGGCTCGGTTGCTGCCCGGCGTGCTCGGCAATGAGAATTCGTCACGAAATGAAAGTTTCGGCGATGAGAACGAAGGTTTATTGGATTGTCCGCAGTACACCAGGCCGGCGGAGTTTCGCGGCTGGAAAGTGCCGGAAGAGCTACTGGGCGGCAATCACAAACAGATTAGATTGTGGCGGCGTGCTGCGTCGCTTAAGAAAACTCAGCGGCTCCGGCCAGATTTGATCGGCGGTTTCGGCAGTTCGCAGAAGACATAAGGCGGAACGATATTATGCAAAACGCTCTCGTGACCAAATTCATTAGTAAGCACGCTCGTGCCAAGCCGCATCCGGACTTCCGTCCTGGCGACACCATCCGGGTGCACGTAAGAATTCGGGAGGGTGACAAAGAGCGTCTACAGGCGTTCGAAGGCACTGTGATTGCCCGCAAGAACACCGGCTTGGGCGAAACCATTACAGTCCGGAAAGTAAGCTTCGGCCAAGGTGTCGAGCGTATCTTCCCTGTGAACGCCCCGGTGGTCGATCATATCGACCTCATTCGCACTGGCCGCGTCAGGCGCGCCAAGCTGTATTATCTGCGGAATCTCAGGGGCAAAGCGGCCCGTCTGCGCGAGCGCGAATAGTCGGTCGGGCTTGGCAGCCTTGGATGAGCATCCGGTGCGTAAGTTCGTTTGAGCGCATCGCCCGCGAGCGTGGCTTCTCGCGCGTCGCCGGTGTCGACGAAGTCGGTCGCGGCTGCTTATTCGGCCCGGTTTTTGCCGCCGCTGTTATCTTGGACCCCCTTCGCCCCATCCGCGGGCTGCACGATAGCAAGATCTTGGAGCCCGAAGAGAGAGCCGCACTCGCAACGCAGATTAAGGCTCGCTCTCTGTGCTGGGCAGTTGGCGGAGCGGACGTTTTTGAAATCGATCAGATTAATATTCTCCAGGCATCTCGATTGGCGATGCGGCGTGCAGTAGAAGCGTTGGCGATTCAGCCTGATTATCTGCTCATCGATGCTCTGAAGCTCGATCTTCCCGTGGAGCAGCTTGCGCTTATCGATGGAGACGCCCGTTGCCGTGCCATTGCCGCCGCATCGATCGTAGCTAAGGTTCATCGGGATGCATGCCTCGAGCAATGGCACGAGGTTTTTCCGCAGTACAATCTCGCCTCCAACAAGGGCTACTCGACACCGGATCACCGGAACGCACTTCGCGAGCACGGCCCTACGCTGCTGCACCGTTTCAGCTTTGAACCCGTGCGGCTGACTGCTGGCAGGCCGTATTGGACGGGATACATCACAGATCCCATTCAGCAAGAACTCTTCGACGCTGCTGCAACAGGCGCGGAATCCGAGCAATGGATCGATCCCGCACTAGCAGCCGAGGTGCCCGAATGACGCCCCGCGTGCCACAGCCGGAAATCAGCTCCGAAACTCACTCGGTTGCTCGCCCTCCGCGCTTCATGCGTCTGCATCGCCGTATTCTGGGGTTCTGCCTGGTAATCTTCGCTCTCGAAGTGGGACTGTTCCTTTTAGTCTTTCCGTGGCTCAGTTCGTGGGGAATGAGTTGGGTCCCGGCGCATTCTCCGAAATTCGCCGATTTGTGGATGAGCCGTTATTTCCGTGGCGCACTGAGTGGTCTCGGCCTGCTCAACATCTATATCGCAATCGTTGAATTCTTCCGGCAGATAAGATCGTTATTGGAAAATCGGAAGGGAAAGGTCGGCTAACGCAAGTGCGCGTTACAGTCTCGCATAATCGGTCGAAAGAAGAGGTCATCCGGGCGGTGGATCGTTCTTTCGACGATCTGTTCCGCGGTGCGGGCTTGCCCGCTCTAAAAATCGTTGACGAGCGGAGGAGTTGGCAAGGATCAACGCTTACTTTCTCATGTAAGGCGAAGGTTGGCATTCTCAGCGCACCCATAAAGGGCACGGTTGAAGTCACGGACAAAGACATCACCGTCGATGCAGATCTGGGCCTGCTCGGATCGCTGTTCCCTGTACAGCAGGTTCGTAGTTCCCTCGAAGCAGGAATACGCGGTTTGCTGAAGTAGAGCGATGACCTGGAGCCCGGAGCGAACTGACGGGTTCACTCAACCTCGAACTTCACGCCTTGCGCCAGCGGAAGCTCCTTGCCGTAGTTGATCGTGTTTGTAGCGCGCCGCATGTACAGTTTCCACACATCCGAGCCCGACTCGCGTCCGCCACCGGTTTCCTTCTCTCCGCCGAACGCCCCGCCGATCTCCGCGCCCGATGGCCCGATGTTCACATTCGCAATACCGCAATCCGATCCTTCCGCTGACATGAAGCGCTCAGCCTCCCGCAAATCGGTGGTGAAAATAGAAGACGAGAGCCCTTGTGGAACACCATTGTGCATTGCAATAGCCTCTTCAAAGCTCTGGTACTGCATGACGTAAAGAATCGGCGCAAACGTCTCGCACGTCACGGGTCCGGTCTGTTGCGGCATTTCAACCAGCGCCGGCCGGACATAAAATGCCTCTGAAGTTTCTCCTACACTGACGCGCTCACCGCCTGTCACTTTCCCGCCCGCAGCCTTTGCATCCGCCAGACTCTTTTGCATCGCTTCGAAAGCACGTTCATCGATGAGCGGGCCGACGAGAGTGCTCGGGTCGCGGGGGTCGCCTATGGCCACAGAGCCATACACCCGCTTTAGCTTTGGCACGAGCTGACCGTACGCACTGTCGTGGACAATCAATCTGCGCAGCGTCGTGCAGCGCTGCCCGGCCGTTCCCATTGCCGCGAACGCGATGCCGCGAAGCGCTAGGTCGATATCGGCCGAGGGGCAAACGACCGCTGCATTGTTCCCTCCAAGTTCCAGTATCGAGCGCGCGAAACGCGCCGCCAGCCGTGGGCCAACCTGCCGCCCCATGCCTGTGGAACCGGTTGCCGAGACCAGCGGTACACGGCGGTCATCAATCAACATTTCTCCGGTTTCGCGCCCTCCGATCAAAACCGTTGAAAGCCCAGGCGGTACCCCACCGAACCGCGCCGCCGCACGTTCAAATAAGGCTTGCGTCGCGAGTGCGCACAACGGGGTCTTCTCCGATGGTTTCCAAACAACGCTATTCCCGCAAACGAAAGCGAGCGCCGCATTCCAAGACCAGACCGCCACAGGGAAATTGAACGCAGAGATAACGCCAGTCACGCCCAGGGGATGCCAAGTCTCCATCATCCGATGGCTGGGCCGCTCCGACGCGATCGTCAGACCGCAAAGCTGCCGCGAAAGTCCGGCTGCGTAGACGCAGATGTCGATCATCTCCTGCACTTCGCCTAGACCTTCCGAAACGATTTTGCCTGTTTCAATGGTCACCAACCGGCCGAGCGCGGTCTTATCCCGCTGCAATTCCTCACCCAATAGGCGGACCAGCTCACCCCGCCGTGGTGCAGGTAACTTGCGCCAATCCAGAAATGCTTCGTGCGCCATCGCGATTGCTTGCTGCGCTTCCGCCGAATTCGTCGTCTTAACACGGCCGATCGGCTCACCGGTAATGGGTGTTCGTACCGCGAGCGCGCCATCATCGACCAATTCGTTCGGCACTCCGATATCGGAAAGCAACTCGAGCGCCTCTTCGGCGATGCTTGGGGTCTGGACGTGTGTGCTCATGGAATTTAGCTACTACAACAATACCCCCCTGTCCCCTCGGTCGCTACCAGCCCGGAGCTTTGTCAGCCATGCCACAAAAGGCTAAATCCGACAGAATTATTACGAAAGCCTTAAACATTCCTGGCCATCAAATTACTTTTTTGTGATACGCTAAGCCCGTTTGTCTTGCATAACACCGCGACAGCTATGCTTACCTGCGATGTTATGAGGAGATTTTCAGAGTAATTCGGCTAAAAAGCAATAGGAGCAACCCCATGCAGTTCAATACGAAAAGAGTGTTTTTGATTACAGCGATGCTCGCTTCGGCGAGCTTCGGAGGGCAGTGCCTATGGGCGGCAACCGCCATCGTCGGCACCTGCCCGGGTAGTGGTACGCGTTATCTCACGATCCAGTCAGCGGTCCTAGCAAGCAGCCCCGGAACGATTATCAAGATCTGCCCCGGAAATTACCCGGAGCAGATCGTGATAAACAAAACTCTAAGTCTACTCGGCATTCAGTCCGGTAATATGGACGACCCTGTCATTACCTCACCCCCGGGTGGCGTGGTCCCAAACACGTTTGACCTTTACGATGGGACCAGTCCAATAGCAGCCCAGGTTTTGGCCCAGAATGCGACCGATGTTGACATTAGCAACATCGCAGTCGACGGCAGCAATAACTTTATCTCTGGTTGCGCTCCCGATTTCGTCGGCATTTATTACCAGAATGCCTCCGGAGACCTAACTTCTGTCGCGACCCGCAACCAAACCCTGGCCGCGGGCCTGACCGGTTGTCAAAGCGGTCTCGGGATATTTGTTCAGAGCGGTTACAGCAGCAGTGGGCGCGCGACTGTTGACGTCGAGAACAGCAGCGTCCGCACGTACCAAAAGAACGGCATTACCGCCGATGGAGAGAATACAAACGTCACCATCAAGAACAACTACATCGCAGGTCAAGGACCCACTACGGGAGCCGCGGAAAACGGTATCCAGGTCAGTACCGGGGCGGCCGGCTGGATCCTAGATAACACCGTAATCGATGATATTTGGGCGCCCGATACCAGCAGTGATCCAGGTGATGCGGCAGCGGGAATTCTCATCGTTGGCTCAGAGCGAGTATTGGTGGCCGGCAATACGGTGGGGTCTACCCAGTTCGGCATTGTGGCGGAGACGTATTCAGGCTTTGGAAGCTCTCGTAATCCCAATGGGCTCGCAGATTATACGGTCATCACCTCTAACCATCTTTTAAATACTGAGATCTTCGATGCCATCGACGCTTGCAGCAACGCCAATACGATCGAGTACAACAATCTCTACAGCAGTACTGAATCCGCAATTCACCTGGATAGTACCTGCGGCTCTACCGGAAGCGGGAACAAAGTCCAAAAGAACATCATCAACGAGGGTTGCGCCGGAATCCTGAACGGAGGTTCGAGCAACGCAATTAGCTCAAATGGCTTTTCAAACCTGATGTTTACAGTTCTTCCGGGAGATGCCTGCCCGGTGCCCCCAGTCGCCACAGCAACGTCAATCAGTTCTCTGAACGTTAGGAACGCCCTTCACCGCAGTGCTCGCCCCGCCCCCTCAAGGTGACCCTCCGAGGATTGACACCAAATACCCACTGCGATAGTCTGACAAAAAATCGGACGGTTCTCGGTCGCGACCGCAAACCGTCCGGTCTGAAGTAGAAACAAGGGCCCGGAAGGAAGAACCGGGCCTTTGCTCAATTGCACTTAGCCGATTCTTCTACATTCCTTCGGCGTAGTCAATAAATGAAATGCTCATTTAGTACTCGTATTAGTTCTATTTCGCAAAACAACGCTGTTTTTTGTGTTAGACGCATATCAGAGAGGAGCTTTAACTCGCATGGACAGTAATCGCGGAGTCGCATACATCGGAACCGGAGCAGTGGAAGTAAGGTCAATCGATTACCCGAAGCTCGCTTTGGGTGATCGCAAATGTGAGCACGGCGTCATTTTGAAGATTGTCGCCACGAATATCTGTGGGAGTGACCAGCACATGGTTCGCGGCCGGACCACCGCGCCATCCGGCATGATTCTGGGCCACGAAATCACCGGCGAGATTATCGAGAAAGGCCGTGATGTTGAATTCCTGAGCGTCGGGGACCTGGTGTCCGTGCCCTTCAACATCGCCTGTGGGCGATGCCGCAACTGCAAAGAAGGGAAGACCGGGATCTGCTTGAACGTGAACCCGAGCCGCCCGGGTGCCGCATACGGATACGTCGATATGGGCGGCTGGATCGGCGGGCAAGCCGATTACGTAATGTGCCCCTATGCCGACTTCAATCTGCTCAAATTTCCCGACAAAGCTCAGGCAATGGCGAAAATACAAGATTTGACCTTGCTCTCCGACATCTTTCCAACCGGCTATCACGGGGCGGTGACGGCGGGCGTTACAACGGGCTCGACCGTTTACGTCGCAGGTGCCGGGCCGGTGGGCCTAGCCTGTGCCGAAGCTTGCCGTCTCCTCGGCGCTGCGGTGGTGATTGTGGGGGACATGAACCCTGAACGCCTGCAGCAGGCCAAGAGTTTCGGATGTGAAACCGTCGATCTGCGCGACAAGGCTCCCTTGGGCGACCGCATTGCCCAGATCCTGGGCGTCCCCGAAGTGGATTCGGCTGTCGATTGTGTCGGTTTCGAAGCCCGAGCACACGGGCAAAATGCCGAGGAAGAGCCGGCGACTGTTTTGAATTCGCTGATGACAGTTGCCCGCGCCGGGGGAGCGCTCGGGATTCCAGGCCTTTACGTCACCGATGATCCTGGCGGGAAAGACAAAAACGCGCAAACGGGCGTTCTCGGCATCCGCATCGGCCTGGGTTGGGCCAAGTCGCACACCTTCGCTACCGGCCAGTGCCCAGTAATGCGTTATCACCGGCAGCTCATGATGGCCATTCTGCACGACAGAACCAACCCTGCCAAAGCCGTTAACGTAACCGTCATCCCGCTCGAAAAAGCCCCTCAGGGTTATAAGGACTTCGATAAGGGCGCTGCCCGGAAGTTCGTTCTCGATCCCCACGGCCTGGTGAAAGCAGCGTAAGAAAAATTCTCCGGGCGGAAGCCGATTTCTGCGGACTGCACCATCGAGTCGTTGGCGGATCCGGGGCCCACATTCGTTGATCCTGTTTGCCCGCTGACAACAAAAAGCTAGGGCATTCGGATGTTATTTTCCCCAATGACCGTCAAGACCGAGATCAAATTCGTGATTCCTAGAATCTGCCGAACGCGTGCCCCAATGTTGGCAAGCTCTAAGCTGCATCCTTGAGTTTTGGCAGAAACGTACAGACGTAATATCGTGCCGAGGCCCGTACTATCGAGATAGGTCAGCTCTTTTAGGTCCAGTACAATCCGTTTTGCATCCGGAAAAAGCGGACGAACCTCTCTGTAAAGAACATCGGTCACACCAGCGACCAATCTCCCGTGGCATCGCACAAGGGCAACATCGGGTAAGTACTCAATATGGACACTAATTCGATTCGCGGCGGCTGATTGATCACCCATTGGTCACCCTTTGTCGAAACTCACCGAGTATGTTCGAAGTCGAGATGGCATGATTCTCGCACATGCGGAGTTTTCTGATCCTGATTCGTGGACGTGCGTTCTACTCCCGGACCTATCCTGTGAGCAATCCCTGCCAACAGGAGATCACGACCGTCGCTCGCCAGACTTGTTGTCCTACAAAGCAGTGGCTGTGAAAGTTTGCCGCTGCTGATAACTGAATTATTACTGCGCCACAGGTGGCACGGGATCAGGTGCAATTACTCCGTAGTAGCGGCCCATCCAATAGGGAAGGATATAGTCGATACCCGCATTTTCGATGCTTTCGGATGAGCCTCCACTAACCTGGAAAGGATCGCGCTGCCAGAGATAATCGGTTGGCGGCCTGAGGACGACCGGCAGGACACTGCAGGCGTCGATGCCGCACATCGGGACCATGGATGTGAGATCGACATAGGTGCTGCGCCTCGGCCTTTGCAGCCATTGTCCAAGCAGCGCAATCAGTTCAGCATCGCGGGCGGGATTCACCGCTCCAAGCGCGCGATCGACAATATCGAAGAACGCGTTCTGATGTAAGGCTGTATAACTGCGAACAATGTTGTACGCTCCCCGGTTATCGTTGTTGTCTTGCAGCCGGACAAGATGATAAAAGCTCATGTAGTCGAGGTTGAACTTGTAATAGGAGTCGTTGCTTTGCACGTCCAGAAACACCGCCGCGTCTACTGGCGCAACAAAGAACGGCCCCTGAACTGAGTTTGAGGGATTGACGTGCCGGGCCACCTGAAGCAACATCTGCAGTGATTCGGGCCGAAGCTCGAATGTATTCAACAAATCGTCGTTAGGCGACCATTGATGGCGAGAGATGTAGCCGATGAGAAGTGTCGTGAGATTACTGACGGTAGATTTTACCCAAGCATCGTCCACGAGATCGTACGCGACTCCCAAACCAAAGAACGCCCCGACAATTTGATCGCGCGACGTGTTGCCGATCCAAATCCACGGCAAGTTCTCATTAATAGTGTTGTGAGCCTCTTCGTTCTCCATACCAACCGCGTAAGGCGAATTCCAAAGGAACATGCAGCGCGCGAGCCGGTTATCTCCCGTTACAGCGGATAGAGCGTTTAGGCCGGACAGAGCCGCCTTCACGTTCGTCAGCGCGTCTGGTGATCGTGTAACGCTATAGCGGAATGCCTCTGCCGCTAGATACGCACCGGTCCAAAGCGCTGAATCGCCGCAATGTGTGTAACCGGTAATTAGATTACTCGCGGGAGCTGCATACACAGGGTCGAGAATCGTGCCGAACGGCATGTGCTTTGCCCGGATGTTCGCAGAGATCGCCAGCGCCGCCGCCTCAGATGGTGGTGGTTGCTGACCCAATGCTGCGGACGCGTAAATAACGAAGGCGACGATGGTTCCGAGAGTGAGGCGGCAGACTCCTACGCACGTTGCGCGAGTACTACCGAAACCGCTCAACGCTCCTAGCCCATGAATTGGGAGAATTGAATCATTGGAGTTGTATCCGCTCATGCGAACTAGTTTCGCATTAATTCGCCTCCGTGATCCTCAGTTGTTGGGGCAATCGGCTGTGTTGCAAATGAGGGCGGATGATCTATGAGCGTAAGCTCGGTGATTTGCAAGCGAGCACAAGAAGTTCGGTCTCGATCCCGACGGTTTCCTAAGAGCTGCATAGCTCCTTGGTGCTCAAACTGAGCCGCACATCGTAGTAAGCGGTTCCTTGAATTTGTATCCGAGCTCAGGCGTTCGAAGCAGGTAATCTGAACAACGCGAGAAAAAGAGAGCCGCGGAAGGTGCGTGCTTGAACAGAAACGTAGATCGATGGATAGCAACTTCGAACTTGGATAAAGCGCTTACCTTCGACAATTGGCATTTGTGAAGGTAGACGGTCCTAGCATGACGGCCAGTTGTGAATGCTCCCGTCCGAGTTGGTCGATGCTAGGAGGTCAATGGACGGGATGCCCGTTAGATGTGCAGGTGCATTCTGGCGTCTTAGAATATTGTTGTGCTCAGGGCAGCGTATCAGCCGGTTACTGCCCCGACTGCCAGTCGCCAGTGGCTAAAGAGTAAAAGTCGGATAACGGCTGCTATCCGGAGTAGCCGAAAGGTTCACCAGTCCGCTGTTCTTCCGTACCGGCTTGCCGCCTCGGAAAGAAGGTGGACATGTGGCAGCAGAAATAATGGTTTTTTCGAGACCTGCCTCGACGAAACCTGTAGCTCGCCTTGCCATTCGGGCTTTTGGCAGGCCTATTGCGGAAGGCAAGACAGGTAAATGGAACCGATTTCAGAACTGGCGACCCGCATCACCTCGCATCTTTGGCTCCTGCATAGTCTCTACCCGAACGAACCGAGTGTCTCTGCTGTTCTTTCGGGGAATTGGGTTGCCGATCTGGAGCGGAGTGCAGCAAGCGACTGGTCGCAGCTTCAACTCGTCCTCGATCTTGTCTGCGACTCTCTGGATGCTGAAACGGGTGCATTCGGTTCTGAATCCGAGCCGGGAAAACTCTCGCCGCGAATAATACATCGCAAAGTCGCTATGGCGAGGAGGAAGAAAGCGGAGGAAGCAGCCACCCGAGACGCAATCGCCAGCAGAGCCGTTGCAACAATGGCACAGCGCATGAATACTGTGCAGCAACAGAGTCTCGATGTCGACCTTACCTTTGCGGCCGCGTGCTCGGCTATCGCGCTACAACAAGCGGATCAACTCCCTCCTTCGAAACTGCTCACCCGAGAGGAGTTGTTCCAAAATGTCGCAAATTGGCTGCTGCGCAGTGAGGTTTCTAAACTGCGTGTGTTTGCCGATTCGTTCCTCGGGAAGGCGCAGTTCCTCGTGGAAGAAGAGATAACGAGATGCGCAGAGGCGATCAAGAAGACTGCCGGAAAGCAAGCTACCGCCGAGGTCGCCGATGAGTGGATGCGAAAGAGCGAATCTGAAAGACGCGAAATGGTTTTGGACCGTCCCGCGCTGCGTACCTTATGCAGGCAGTTGCCAGTTCCAGTGCCGTTCTCGCTTGTTCTAAGCGACGAACTTGACGAAATCGCTCGTTCGCGGTTAGTGCGGCTGTATGGCCAAAAGGCAGATCCTTCGAGTCCGCCACCAGCGGTTGAGGCCCGAACCAAATGCGGTGTTCCAGTCACGCTAGCTGTCGCTTCGCAGCAGGCGTTCAAATCCTCCTTATTCGGTCTGGCACTTTCTGGCGGCGGTATTCGAAGCGCGACTTTCGCGCTTGGCCTGTTGCAGGGAATGGCAGATCGCAACCTCCTGCCATACATCGACATTCTTTCGACAGTGTCGGGGGGCGGCTACATCGGGAGCTGGCTGATTTCGTGGGCAAAGCGCCGCGGCGGAATCGACGCGGTTCAACAGTCTCTGCGTGGCTCAGCGTCGCTTCTGACGCTAGGACCGGAGTGTCCTGGACGACGTCCGGCGAATGCGGGCCCAAATCTTTCCAAGCCACTGCGCTGGGTGTCGCGGAACTCCGATCCTCATTCGGACCACGTGCGTCCCGTTCGGTTGCTGCGCGACTATTCGCGCTACCTCGCGCCTAAAGCAGGCGTCTTCTCGGCCGATTCTTGGACGATTGTCGCAACGTGGTTGCGCAACACCACATTGAACCTGGTGGTGCTGGCGCTGTTTTTCGGGGCGGCCTTGCTGCTTCCCAGGCTTGCCATCTTCACACTTCACCACCTTGGGGATATCGCAGATCCCAATCCCAATGGTTCGGAGCTGCTGTTGAGGACTTTACTAGCAAGCCTTCCCCTTCTGGCCGGCTGTTTCCTGATTCGCGTGCGGAACCTGAATACGTTTCGCGGCGGCGATACGCCTGTGACACTCAAAGGGCGGGTTTCGCGGGGAGATAACGATACACAGGTGGTATTCGGAATTCTGCCTTGCATCTGGCTGGGCGGATTTCTTGAGCTAGTCGTGTTGTGGAGCTCGGTGCGCAGTCAGCTTGCACCCTGGCCTGTAACGGCCGGCTTTGCAATTACCCTCGCACTCGGAGTAGGCATTCTTGGCATCGGCATGACGTCGCCAGACGAGCAACGAACCGGTCTGCCTTCGGCTAACCAGCAAGTCTGGCGAAGTCTCACCCGGCCAGTCGCTTTTGGCGTGACCGTCATTGTGGGTTCGTTACTCGTCTACCTACTCTACTCCGAACGTGGCACTCTCATTATGGACACGGAGCGGGGGCTCTGGATTGCCGGGAGCGCCGGCCTGGCCATGGTGTTGACGTGGATCTTGGCGGTTGTACTTATTCTCGTGGGCCTATTCGGAAGAGATCTGTCGGACGAACATCGCGAGTGGTGGAGCCGCTTGGGGGCTTGGTTGAGTCTAAGCATTTGCGCCTGGGTTGCGATATGCGCCATCTGTTTCTTCATGCCATTGTGGATTTCAATGCTCGGCCTGAAGATTGCGGCTGCCGGGATCAGCTGGATGGCAATCACCGGCGCTGGAGTGAAGTTTGCGTTTAGCCCTGGTTCAGGCCGCGACTCCGGCTCTTCTCATCAAAGCCGCCTCAAGGCAATCATCATGAATCTCGCTCCGGCGGTTTTCGTCATTGGCGTTGTTTCTGCGGAAGCCGTCGCTCTTTTCTGGGCTTTGGAGCGACTTATTGACTGGCGGCCCGAACTAGTGGATGATCCAGTGGCTCACCAGCTCTGTTGCACGGATGTGTCGGTCTCCTTCAAAAGCATGCTCGATAATTATTGGCAACTTATGTATCCGGGATCCCTCGCCCCATTACTTCTGATGATCGCCTTCATCGGCACTTGCCTGTACGTAGCTTCCCGCGTGGACATTAATGAGTTCTCGATGCACAACTTTTACAAGAACCGTCTCGTCCGCGCCTATCTGGGTGCGTCTCGCGCCAGAGCGCATCGATTACCCAACGCGTTTACCGGGTTTGATCTTGATGATGACATCCGCTTGAGTCGGTTCCAATACGGTGACAAGACACAGCCGCGGGATAGAACGAGTGACTGCAGGGCTTCCTATGCCGGTCCTTTTCCGATCATCAATACCGCGCTGAATATTACCAGAGGCGAGGAACTGGGAATTCAGGAACGCAAAGCGGAGTCCTTCATTTTCACTCCGTTGTGGTCGGGCTTCGATTTCTCGCGTCGCCAGGCGACCGTCCGGACGACGACTCTCTCCGAGTTTGCTTTTCAGAGGACGGAGCTGTTCGGGGAGCCAGGAAAAGGAGCGTTGCTCGGAACCGCCATGGCGATCTCCGGTGCGGCATTCAATGCGAATGCGGGCTTCCACACAAAGCCCACTCTCGCGTTTCTGCTGACTATCTTCGGGGTTCGCTTAGGATGGTGGGCGGGAAATCCTCGCACGCCGAAGTGGGCCTCGCCCTCCCCCAACATTGGTCTCTTGTACCTGCTGAAGGAACTCACGGCCCACACGAGCACCAATGAAGACTTTGTTCTGCTGAGCGATGGCGGACATTTCGAAAACATGGGGCTCTACGAACTTGTCCGCCGCCGGTGCCGGTTTATTATCCTCAGCGATGCCGAACAGGATGAAAAGTTCAAACTGGAAGGTATAGGTGGCGCGATTCGAAAGTGTCGCGACGACTTTGGCGTTGTTATCGACCTTAATGTGGATGCGCTGCAGCCCCTCGGCGAGCCTGGAGTCAGCCGGTTCCACTACTCCCTAGGTACGATCATCTATCCGGGCGAATGCGTATGCGGCAAGCTCATCTATATCAAATCGTCGATGACCGCCGATGAACCTATCGATGTTATCGAGTTCCGAAAGCGGCACTCCGAATTCCCGCACACTTCCACTGCAAATCAGTTTTTTGATGAGTCACACTTCGAGAGCTACCGTGCATTGGGACACCACGTAGCTGCGCAAGTCTTTACGGAAGACATGCTTCCCCTGCCGCTGGCCGACTGCGAGCACGTTTCTGACCGTCTGGAAAAGATGTTTCAGGTAATCGAGGAAGGCCTGACGAAGCGGCTCAAGTTGCCAATTAGCGATGCGCGGGAAATGCTGGAATCGGTCATTAATCCGGACGAGGAGAAAGGAGAATCGAAGTGACCGCAATCCGCATGGTTGTAGCGGCAATTGCCCTATGCGGCGGTTGTCTGCTTTTGAAGATACTGGATTCTCATCAAACTCGCGATCTGATTGGTACTGCGGTTGCGTGCACCAGCAGTTTTGCATTTAGCGACGTGCATGGCGAGGTTTTGGAGTACGGGCTTCAAGATGTACGTGGATTAGCTTGCGACGACTCCGGCCAGAATGTCTTCATTTCCGAGGGCAAGCGCTCGCTGCTCGTCTACTCGACCCAGTCCGGTTCGATCGTCAAGTCAAAGCGCTTGATCTGCCAAGGCGCCGCGTGTGAGGTCACAGACAGGCGCGGCTTAGCGTTTGTGCAATCGGCACTGTATGTGGCTGAGCACGGGCGCTCCCAAATTATGGTCCGCAGCTTCGGCTCTTTGCCAGACAAGCCTTCTTCGACCGCGGACGTGGACACGCTGCTTGGAACAAGCAAGCCACTGCCGGGAACGCCGGAAAGTTTGAGCGCTCCGTCCGGTGTTGCTGTTGCGGAACATATGCTCTTCATCACGAATGACCCAGCGAGGGACGGTTCTGCGCAATCTTCTGGAGGCCTCTACACGTGTTCTTACACGGACTGCAGGCCGGAAGCGATTTCCGCCCATTTGCAACATCCATCCGGCGTGGCCGCTGCAGGTAAAGACGGTCCCGTGTACGTTGCGGAAGTCGGCTCACACGAGGTCGATTGGCCGATCTTCCGCAAGACATCGGATCGGGGATGGATCCGGAGCGGGGCTCTCGGCTCTGCTGCATTTCCCGGTATACCCTCAACGCCCTTTCTCGGAATCGCTCTCGACGATTCCCGATCAACCATTTTTGCCGCAGGCCCAGGTGGACTCTACATATTCGGCCGAAGTGGGAGGAATTCGGGCCGGATCATCTTCGACGACCCGATAACCGGTGTCACGTCATGCGGCAAAGACGTCTACTTTGCTGCCGGGCATATGCTCTGTCGCCTGAAGATGACACGATAGCTATTCGCCACGAGCATCGGTACGGCGGAGGGCAAACGACTCTCGTCCGTTGCCCTCGAAACAGTTGAATTCTCTGAATCAGGTTAAGGGTCGTGAAGTCTCACTACATTTGAGCGTTCGCTCCCACGTCCTCCACACATTTGCAAACCTGTGGGGCATACTCGATCTGCCCATCGGTTACAAGTTCAGAACTGATTTGTAAGCAAGTATTGTACGCCAAACGGGACAATTAGTTTAATCTCCTTTTACTCTTCGAAGACCATATAGTTGGACGTGAATACGCGAGATCTGGGTTTTACCTTCGACAATTCACGCAATCGACCGTAAACACCCAGCCCACCGTTTAGCCAGTCACAGATTTTGCCGCCCGCTCCATCCCGCTTAACTTCTACCACTTACACGCATCCTCCAAGCCGTCCCTTTACACCCCGCCGTACCTTCTGAGCGTCATGACCACCTCAGCTCAAATCGCAGCCAATCAAGCCAACGCGCAGCGCTCGACCGGGCCTAAAACCCTGGAAGGGCTTGCGGCCTCCGCACGCAACAACTTCCGCCACGGACTCGCTGGCGAGTTCAGGGTCCTCAGGTGGGAAAATTGGGAAGAATTCGCTCAGCTCTCCGAGAGTTTGCGCAAGGAGCATGTGCCCGCGACGTGCACCGAAACCTTGCTCGTCGAACGCATGGCGCAACATTACTGGCTTAGCCAGCGCGCCCTTCACCTCCAGAACCTCTGCCTCGGAGACATCTCTCTCGATGACGCATTCCCGAATGCAAAGGACGGCAACAGCCTCGCTCTTTATCTCCGGTATCAGGTCACGCATGAGCGCGCCTTTCACAAGTGCCTTAACGATCTCCTAAAGCTAAGAGCCGAAAAGCGCAAGCAGGAAATTGGGTTCGAATCGCAAGAGCGCCAACGAAGCGCCGAACTCCGCAAAGAAGCCGATCATGGGCGCCGCGCAGCCGCCGAAAAGCGCAAGCAAGAGGTGCACAAATGGAACGCTTCACTCGCCGAAGCCAAGCTCGATCGCCAACTACTCCAGAATTCTAAAGCCGCTTACTCGGAGCCCGGAGCGCAGCGACGCATTGTCGCTGCTGAAAACGCCGCCTGATTCGCTCATACGATCACAACCGGCGAAGAAAAATAGATCGCTTGTAATTCTGGCCCCGACAGTAACTTACAGCAATGCTGCCAAATTGCCGAGTCTTAGCTTGGCTCGCTCGGGCAGATCGCCGTATACCTTGGAGCCGAATGAACAAGCTCGATTTAGCTTCGCAATTGGCGCGAGAGTCACACCGCTCACGCGCTAAAGCGGCAGACGCCGTAGACACTCTCGTCCATAGGATGTTGAAGGAGCTGAAACAGCACTCCCCAAATCTAGGGAAGGCGCCAACATCAGATCGCCAATCGCCCGCTGAGCCAAGCAGAAAAGGCCGCAAGGAAAACGTGTGAGCGACGCTCTCCACGGCAATGGGCTTTTGGCGTTGATCGAACGCTGCCTTCGTGAGGGAACGGCCATAGAGATCGACGGCTTGGGATCGTTCGAGCTCGATCGGGACAACGGGGTCGTTTTCGAGCCCAATGATCGTATCCGAGTCTTTCTGGCTTATGCGGACGAAGATCGTGTCGAAGTTACTAAGCTGTATTACGCTCTGCGCCAAGCCGGGTTTGAGCCTTGGATGGATCGCGAGAAATTGCTTCCGGGCCAGAACTGGCCGCGCGCAATTGAGCGGGCCATCGATTTAGCCGACTTTTTTGTAGGTTGCTTCTCGCCCCGCTCTGTCGTGAAGCGCGGGCACTTTCAATGCGAGTTGCGTTACGCCCTCGACCTTGCATCACGGATTCCGCTCGATGACGTATTTCTCGTCCCGGTACGATTGCGGGATTGCGAAGTGCCACGTCACATCGCGAAAAAAACTCAATACGTCGATCTCTTTCCCGAATGGGATAAAGGCCTGAACAGATTATTCAAAACGATGCGGCTGCAAACGATACGCCGCAAGAACAGGCTCAAGATCGCCAGCTAAGACGGCCGCAACCTCATAGCTCAACCCCTCGTGCCAAGTTTTTTCTTGGCCTCGTGAGCCAACTTCGAATCGGGAGCAAGATGCAGCACTTTCTCGAACGCCGCTTTGGCCGCATCCTTGTTCTTGAGCTTTTCTTGCGCCTCGCCCAATCGGAAAAACGCTTCCGCCGAATTCGGGTTATACTTCGTTGCGTCCTCGAAACGCCCTGCCGCTGCCCGGTAACCTCGAGTCGTGCCTTGGCGCATATAGAAATTGCCCACCTTGACGTTGCGTTCGGACTCGAGCGGATTGAACGGATAGACTTTCGGCGCGACCGATGTATCTTCTTCGGGAGGGTTGTCTTCATCCGGCGGTTGCTGGGAAGCTTTCGGCTTGTCCTGACTTTGTTGGGACGTGCTATTTGATTGCGCTAGAAAGCCCGGTGCTGTGATTAGCGTAAATAGGAAAGCAAGACACAAGATGCGTGTCACAATTGATTATAGCTGCCGATGGAATTACGAGACCAAGTTGCGCAGCTTCCCACTGAACCTGGCGTTTACCTCTATAAAGACGGGCAAGGAACGGTGCTTTACGTCGGTAAAGCCAACAACCTTCGCAGTCGCGTCAGGAGCTACTTCAGCGAAGACAAACTGGCTGAAGCGAAAACGGGAAGCCTGATTTCTGAGGCGCGGGAAGTCCATTTCATTGAGGTCGACAACAACAAAGAAGCGCTCGCATTAGAGAACAACCTCATAAAGCAGTACAAACCTCGCTTCAATGTCCTCTTGCGGGATGACAAGACTTATCCCTACGTCAAGTTAACCAATGAAAAGTATTCCCGGGTCTATGTCACACGCCGGATCCTCAAGGATGGCGCAACATATTATGGCCCGTTCTTTCCAGGCAACCTTGCGCACCGGCTGGTTCACTTTATTCATCGTCATTTCAAAGTTCCTTCCTGCAAACTCGATTTTTCGCGAAAACATACGCATCCCTGTCTGCAGTTCCACATTCACCGCTGTCTTGGACCCTGCGTAACGGGTCTCACCACTGATGAAGCTTACTCAGCAGCTGTTCGAGATGTGCGGTTGTTCCTCGAAGGGCGTCATCGCGATCTCGCCGACCAGCTTGAGAACCGTATGAGCCTCGCCGCGCAGGAAATGCGATTCGAAGAAGCCGCAAGCCTCCGCAACCTTGCCTCCACCGTTCGCGAGATGGAAGAGAAGCAAAAGATGGCCGCCGCGGAAGGCGAGAATATCGACATCTTTGCTCATCACGCGGAGCCGCCTCTCGTAGCGGTCAATCTGTTCCACCTGCGAAACGGAACCATCGTCGATCGTCGCGAGTTCTTCTGGGAAGACCAGTCGGATTTCAACGCACCCGAATTCTTCGAAGCGCTCTTGAAACAGGTTTACCTCAACAGCAAATACATTCCGGGCCGGATTCACGTACCCTCCGACTTCGAAGCCCGGCAGGAACTCGAAGAATTTCTTTCCGACGTGCGCGGCAAGAGAGTGGAAATCGCCACACCTCACCGGGGCTCGAAAAGAGCGCTGCTCGCGCTCGTGGAGACCAACGCAAAACACAGCTTCGACCAGCGGTTCCGGGTGATGAAGCCGAGTTCCAGGGCCATTCAGGAAGCACTCCAAGAGGCTTTCAATCTGCCCGAACCCCCGCGGCGTATCGAGTGCTTCGATATTTCGCACATTCAAGGCAGCGACAAAGTGGCGAGCATGGTGGTCTGGGAAGACGGCAAGATGAAGAAATCGGATTACCGCAAGTTCATCATCAGGACTGTCGCAGGCAATGACGATTTCGCGTCTATGCGCGAGGTAATTACCAGGCGTTATTCCAAACTTCAGCAGGAGAACAGCAAGTTTCCCGGTCTCGTACTGGTCGACGGAGGTCTCGGGCAGCTGCATGCCGCTGCCGGCGCGCTCGAGCAGATTGGGGTCACGTATCAGCCGCTCGCCTCAATCGCGAAGAGGGAGGAGTGGATCTACGTCTATGGGCAGGAAGATGAGCCGATCGTGCTCGATAAGTTCTCCCCCATACTGCATCTGATCCAGATTATCCGGGACGAGGCGCATCGCTTTGCCGTAACATTTCATCGGACACGAAGGAACGCAGTGCGCTTGAGTTCGGAGCTGCATGACGTTCCTGGTATTGGTCAGCGGACGGTTGAGAAATTGCTGCGAAGTTTTGGCAGCCTGGAGCGGATACGCCAAACCAGTAGTGAGGAGTTGGCGCGAGTGGTCGGCAAAGCGGCCGCCGCGCGTTTACAGAATTTCCTCGACGCGAGTAACGCACCGGGCTCGCTCGTACAGATCGCGGCAACAGAGCAGACCGGAAGCCTACATCCCCTCGAAGAGACGGAACGCGAGCACGTCGGGTAACCCGGCTTTCAAAATTTCGTCAGCCGTCTTTTGTACCTCGTATCCGACTCGCCGCAACGTCACCGTGTTCTCTTCCGAATCGAAAATAGCGTAAGCGGCGCGAGGATCTCCGTCTCGCGGCTGCCCAACCGAGCCGGGATTGATCAGGTAGAGGGTGTCTGATTCCAGGTCGAGCACTGTTTGCCTGCTGTTTATCGGAACTTGCGGTATCCGGCCGACTCTCCGCCGCCGCAGAAAAAATCCGCCTTGCAGATGCGTATGGCCGAAGAATGCGAGCGGCAGTTCAAAGCATGGAAAGCATCGGCTTGCTTCTCGCGCGGTGGTGATGTATTCGTCTTCATCGAGAGGCGATCCGTGCCAGATATGAAACCGTTCGAGCTTGAGCGGCCCAGCAGGCAGGTCGCGCAAATAATCGAGTTGCTCACCGCGAAGTGTTTCCATGGTCCACAGCGCAGCGGCTCGGGCGATGTCGTTGAACCACTCTAGGTCCTCGAGTCCCGCAACTACTTTGTCGTGATTGCCTCGAATCACTTGGGCGCATTTAGCTCTAGTCCATTCGATGATTTCCGCTGGCCGCGGATTATATCCAACTAAATCACCGCAGCAAACGATCTGGTGAAACTGGCCGTTCGCGTCATTGAGGACCGCTTGCAAAGCGGGCCAGTTTGCGTGCGGATCGCTGACAATCAGAAACCGCACAAAGGTATCAGCATACGTTCAGAAGTCTCAATCCAGCTTGCTCCAGTACAATGCAATCGATGTCATTGGTGGTCGTTGGTTCTGTCGCATACGATGCGATTGAGACGCCGCACGGAAAAAGAGATCGCGCCCTCGGCGGGTCATGTACCTATATTGCGCTCAGCGCGGGCTATTTTGTAAAGACCTCCATCGTCGCGGTCGTCGGGGAAGATTTTGCTACTGAAGATCGTGAGTTGCTTGCAAGTAAAGGTGTAGATCTCGAAGGGCTCGAGCAAGTCCCTGGCAAGACGTTTTTCTGGTCGGGTCTTTACTCGGCCGACATGAATGATCGCACCACGCTTCGCACCGACCTCAATGTATTCGCCGGCTTTCAGCCGAAACTTCCCGCTTCGTATACTCGCCAGCAATACCTGTTTCTTGGCAACATCCAACCCGCACTACAGAGCGACGTATACCGGCAAATGCGCCGCGTACAGTTTGTGGGCGGAGACACGATGAACTTCTGGATCTCCCAAACCCGGGATGAGCTTCTGGAGACTATCCGCGATTGGGATTTCCTCCTAATTAATGACAGCGAAGCTCGAATGTTGGTCCAGGAGAATAATCTCAGAAGAGCTGCGCAAAAAATACTTGATCTCGGCCCTCAAACCCTGGTGATCAAGCGCGGCGAACACGGCGCGATGCTGTTCCGCCGCGACACGCTCTTTATGGTTCCAGGCTATCTTCTCGAAGACATATTCGATCCAACGGGAGCCGGTGACTGCTTCGCAGGAGGATTCGTGGGTTACTTAGCCGAGCGTGGATTCGACCTGAAGAACGGGCACATCGACCTGCGCGAGCTGCATCGTGCCGTAATCTATGGATCAGTTATGGGAAGCTTCTGCTGTGAGCAATTCGGGGTCGAGCGTTTTCAAACACTCACCCGAAAAGAGATCGATCAGCGCTTTGAAGAGTTCCGGCGATTCACCGCATTCTAGCGATCGAATTAGCCTGGCGCGGACCGGTGCCGTCTGTGGCTTACTGTGCGTTTTAGTTTCTCTTGCCGCACTTTGGTGTTTTCGGCACGACTGTATTCTTTACTACGGTGACGCTCAGTCTCACCTGAATCTTAGCCGCAGCATCTTCGATTCGCGCACTCCTGGCTATGACCAGCTCGGCAGCGTCTGGTTGCCCATCCTTCATGTAATCTGCCTTCCGTTCGTAATGAACGATTCGCTCTGGAATACCGGGGTTGCGGGAACGATACCGGTCGCCGCTTGCTTCGTTGTTGCGGGAACTTGCTTTTATCTCGCCGCCTGGCACGCTTACCGAAGCTCCATTGCGGCTGCGGTCGTGGTCGCCTGCTTTGCCCTGAATCCAAACGTGCTGTATCTCGCGTCGATTCCAATGACCGAAACCGTCTTTATGGCGGGACTAGCCGTCCTTCTGCTTGCATTACTTCGCTTCCGGGCAACGCATAACACGAAATTCATCTGGCTTGGCATCGCTGCCTCTTGGACCGTTAGCCTGACGCGTTATGAAGGCTGGTTTCTTATTCCATTTGCGAGTATCGGTTTCGCATTGCTTGGAAGACGGCGGCGGTGGGCCATCTTGATTGGATTCGGCGTCCTCGCGAGCATCGCCCCCCTTTACTGGTTCGCACACAATTGGTGGGAAACCGGAAATGCGCTTGATTTCTACAACGGCCCATACTCGGCAAGAGCAATTCAAGGTGCCAAGCCATACCCCGGCTATCATGATTGGCCGCTCGCGCTTCTTTACTACGGCAAGGCTGGCCAGCTGTGTACTGGATGGCCTCTCCTATTGATGGGTCTAGTCGGCTTGGCTTGTGCGCTCTGGAAAAAAGCAGCTGCCCCCGTCGGCTTCCTGGCGTTAACGCCCATCTTCTATATCTGGAGCATTCATTCCTCAGGCAGCACGCCTATATACGTTCCCCAGCTTCCGCCATTCAGCTACTACAACACTCGCTACGGAATCGCAATGGTGGCTGTAACAGCTTTCTCAGCAGGCGCACTCGTACTTGTAATTCCGGCAAGATTCAAACATCTGGGTCTTTTCATACCGGTCATCCCGGCAGCAATTTGGCTCGCCAACCCCGGGCCGCAAAATTGGATCTGCTGGAAGGAGTCAGACGTGAACTCAGCTGAGCGGCGCGCCTGGACGGAAGCGGGTATCCGTTTCTTTCACGGGAACTACCAAAGCGGACAGGGCATTCTCATCCCGACTCCCTCCGGCGATGTATCCGGTATTCTGAGCGGTGCCCGCATTCCACTCGCCCAGGCTCTCCACGAAGGCAATGGTCCCGCCTGGTTCGCAGCCACCTCCCGGCCCGATTTGTTTCATCCTGAATTGTGGGCGATTGCGCAGCAGGGCGATTCCGTCTCGATTAGCCTCGGCCGTGCCGTCGATCTACCCTATCGAGTGTTCAAGAAGATCAACGTCAAGAGTGCGCCCCCGCTTGAGATTTATAGGCGTGCCGATGGCCACCTCCGCAGCGCAGGCCGGGAACCACAATGATCGAAATTCCGTTCACAAAACTGCATGGTGCTGAAAATGATTTCCTGTTCACTTGGAGAGATCAGGCCCCTGACACAGATTTAGGGGAGATCGCCCGCCGTATCTGCGCGCGAACCACAGGAATGGGCGCGGACGGCTGGATGCTGGTCTGGCAGCAAGACGCAGCACTAAACACTCGGTTGTTCAACTCTGACGGGACCGAAGCCGAGATTTCAGGGAATGGCACCCGCTGCGCAGCTGCATTCGGTCTCTTGCAAGCCGTAGTCTCACCTCCAGATATTTCCGTAATGACTGGAGCGGGTCAGAAGAATCTGAAGCTGTTATCGCGGCGGGATAATCGGTTCCTCTTCGAAATGAAAATGGGCGTCCCCACAGTCGAAGACATTCGCACTACCATTCAAGTCGCAACAGGCGATCTGGATGCAACTGTTTTGAACGCCGGCAATCCGCAATGCGCAATTTTCGTAGACAATTTCCCTGAAAACTGGCGAATTATGGCCCAACAGGCACAACGGCACGAGCGTTTTCCGCAAAGTAGCAACATTTCCTTTATACGAGTCTTGGATCAACACACAATTGAAGCCGTTTTCTTCGAACGCGGCGCGGGCGAAACGAGAAGTTCTGGCACAGGCTCGACTGGGGCGGCCGTGGCTGCTATTCTCAGAAATATAGTCCACAGCCCCGTCGAGGTGCGAACGCCAGCAGGAAGCCTCACCCTGCGTTGGGACGACGACGTTTATCTGACAGGACCGGCTGAACTAATTGGAGAAGGCAGGTTTTTTCTTGATTTCTGAAACACTCGAACGTACCGAAGAGCAGACCTCATCCGCCGCAGTTGAGCTTCGAAACCGGATTTCAAAGAAAACAGCGCGCGTGGGCGTGCTCGGTCTAGGTTATGTGGGACTGCCTTTAGCAGTGGAGTTCGCTCGCGCCGGCTTCCAAGTGACTGGCATCGACGTTCAGCAGAGTAAGGTCGATGAGTTCAACAGTGGACGGTCATATGTCAAAGACGTGGACGACAGTGTGTTCAAGCCGCTCGTCGAAAGCGGCAAGCTGCGCGCGACCTCAGACTATTCAGTTATTCAGGAACTGGACACAATCGACATCTGCGTACCCACGCCCTTGCGGAAAACTAAAGATCCGGATATGAGCTACGTGGTTTCCGCCACGAATGCCATCGCCGAGCATTTGCATCCTGGCTTGCTCGTCATGCTGGAATCGACTACCTACCCGGGTACTACCGATGAATTGCTTCTGCCGAAGCTGCAAGCAACAGGTCTCACCGTGGGACGCGATTTCTTCTTATGCTTCTCGCCTGAACGCGTGGATCCCGGCAATCCGCAATTCCATACGCGCAACATTCCCAAAGTGGTTGGCGGAATCACTCCTACTTGCACCGAAATGGGCGCACTGTTCTATAAGCAGGCTCTCGAGACGGTGGTTCCCGTCAGCTCTACGCGTGTAGCCGAGATGGTGAAGCTGCTCGAGAATACGTTCCGCATGATCAACATCGGCCTTGCGAACGAGCTCGCGCTGATGTGCGATCGCATGGACATCGATGTTTGGGAGATCATCGACGCCGCCGCAACAAAGCCGTTTGGTTTTATGCCCTTCTATCCAGGTCCTGGGCTGGGAGGACATTGCATTCCGATCGATCCTTTCTATCTATCGTGGAAGAGCAAACAGGCCGGCATCGAAGCGCGCTTCATCGAATTGGCTGGTTACATCAACGGCCAAATGCCTGAGTTCGTTGTTGATAAGATTCAAGGCGCTCTAAACGACGTCACCAAACCGCTGCGAGGCTCGCGCATTCACATTCTCGGCGTTGCCTATAAGCGGGACATCGAGGACGTTCGCGAGTCGCCAGCGCTCGACGTCATCCAGCTGCTGCAGCGTCGCGGCGCTGTGATTACCTTCTCCGATCCTCATGTCGAACGGATTCAGGTCGAGGGCAGGCATCTCCATGCCCAAGAAGTCTTGTCAGGCATTGAGGCTGCTGATTGTGTTGTAATCATTACGAACCACAGTTCATTCGATTACCCGGCAATCATCCAACGCAGTAAGCTAATTGTGGATACGAGAAACGCTCTGAAGGGCCATAAGTCCGACAAGATTGTCCGGTTGTAATCCACCGCTAGCTCCCCGCGCCAGTCGACGATTCGCCCTCGTCCGCACCGGCGTTATCCAGGCCGATTTGAGACAGGCGGTAACGCAGTGCGTTCCTGGTGAGCCCTAGCAGCCGGGCGGCCTGGCTCTTGTTCCCGTTTGCTCGCCGCAGTGCTTCCCGGATCATCATTTGCTCCCAGTGCTCCAGAGTTTCGCCTTCTGGCAACAGGGGTGCCTGCTGCGAGGTGAAAGCTGCGGTATTTCTGGGAGCTTCAATCCTGATGTCCGCCGGCTGCAAGACCGTGCCCGAGGCCAGCACGAGGCTCCGCTCAACTGTGTTCTCCAGCTCGCGCACATTGCCAGGCCAGGAATGATTGATCAATCTGTCCATCGCGGCTGCGCTGATCTCGGTCGCACTCGACCCAAGTTCTTTCGATAGCTTGCCCACGAAGTGAATTGCAAGGAACGGAATATCTTCCTTCCGCTCGCGCAGCGGCGGAATACTGATGGGAACTACGTTCAGCCGGTAATACAAGTCCTCACGAAAGCGGCCCTCTTCGAGCGCGGCACGCAAATCCACGTTCGTAGCCGCAACCACTCGGACATCGACCTCCCGGGTAACATTGGAGCCAAGCCGTTCGAATTGGCGCTCTTGAAGAATTCGTAGGAGCTTCACCTGTATGCTGCCCGGTACGTCCCCAATTTCATCGAGAAACGCCGTGCCATGATCGGCCTGCTCGAATTTCCCGGGCTTGCTAACACTTGCTCCAGTGAAGGCGCCCTTTTCATAGCCGAATAACTCGCTTTCCATCAGATTTTCGGGGAGGGCAGTGCAATTGATCTTTACGAACGCATGATTCTTCCGCGGCGAGTGCTGATGGATAGCGCGGGCAATCATGTCTTTCCCGACGCCGCTTTCCCCTGCCAGCAACACAGTCGCCCGCGTGGGCGCTACCCGTTCCACAGTGTGAAAGATCTCGCGCATCGCGGGGCTTCGGCCGATGATGCTGTCGAACTGGTAACGCCGGTCCAACTCCTCGCGCATACGCTGGTTCTCGGCGCGCAGGGATTGCACAGCCATCACCTTCTGCACGGTTGTGGAGAGATGATCGAGCGAAAAGGGCTTCTGCAAAAAATCTGCAGCACCCAGTTTCATCGCTTCGACGGCTGTTTCAACGGAGCCGTGAGCAGTCATCACAATAATTGCTGCTTGCGCGCCTCTGGCCTGCAATTGATGGATAAACTGAAGCCCATCCATCCCTGGCAGCCGGAGATCTGTAATGATCAGATCGGACAGCCCTGCCAAGGGCATTGCCTGTTCGGCGCTCGCCGCGCCATCGACCTCGAACCCGGCTGATTCGAGCTGCAGTTGGATCACGCGCCGCAGTTTCCCTTCGTCTTCGACGATCAGTATTCGTCCGGCGGACATTATCAAACTGGCTGTCCTTTCGGCAGCGTGATCTCAAAGGTCGTACCTGTTCCGGCTTCGCTGAAAACGGCTATGCGGCCCTGGTGCTCATCGATAATTTTCGATACGATTGCCAAGCCCAAACCCGTCCCTTGAGGTTTCGTCGTGAAGAATGGGTTGAAGATGTTCTCCAGATGTTCGGGTCGTATGCCTTCTCCGTGATCACTCACGAAAAGCATGATGTTCGCACCCCGGTTCTCCGCTCGAACTTCGACCGATTGTCCGGGCGCGCTCGCTTCAATAGCATTCTGCACGAGGTTCGATACAGCCAGCGTAAGGAGGTCGGGGTCGAATTCGAAGGACAAAGGTCCCTCGGGTATTCGAGTCAATATCTCGATACCACGGCGCCGGGCCAAATCGTTTTGCTGCCGCCACACATCTTCGATTGTCGTGCGCAGGTCCGCCATCACCGCTCGAATCTGTAAAGGCTTCGCAAAATCCAGGAAGCTTGCAATAAGTCCATTCACTCGATCCACTTCGCTCACAATGTAGCCCGTCATTTCAGACATGACCTCGGGGCGTTGTCGAGTGGGTCCTTTTGTTAGCATTTCAGCCGAGGCCTTGATAGTTCCTAACGGATTGCGCAGTTCGTGAGCAAGTCCTGCCGTGAGCTGTCCTAAAGCGGCAAGACGTTCACTACGGCGGAGTGAAGCTTGTGTTTCTAAGAGGTTTTTATTGGATTCAACGAGGCGCTCGGCCGCTTCCTCGGTGCGCTTCATTTCCTCTCGCTTGGCTTTTGCCTGTTGATATACAAGAAACGCCACGATCGCATAGAACGATACTCGCAAGCAGCGGACACTGATGAAATCCTCCGCTGGCTGGTAGGTGCTCCAATCTATAAAGATTGGCAGCATGAACGAAAAGTAAGCAGCAGCGGCGATAGTGGTGACAAGAATCACTCCTGGAAGCTCCAACATGGTTGCGGCAGATACGACAGGAATCAGAAATATTGCGTAATAGTAACTGTCGATTCCGTGCGTATACCCGATCAACAGATAGCTCAATAACATCTTGAACACAATAGAAACGATTTGCCCTCGCCGCGAAGAGAATGGCCTCAATCGCGGCTCTGCAATCTGGAATGCGCCGATCAGCAAAACCAGAATGGTTGCATCGTAGTTTGTCTCAGGCGTCGTCGCGATTAAAACAGTGACGAAGAGCAGCCAGGCGAAATCCTGCGGCTGGAATACAGTCGCCGTTCTGACATGTTTTCTTGGAGTGCTTGCTACGGCTGTCATTCTTCCGCCCTATGACAGAATGAAATGAATCCAAAGTAGTTATGAGCAAGGTCGATCCGTCCGTTCCTATTCAGGAAAACTCCAGTTTTGCCGAGATGTTGTCGAGTTTCGATCAACAGCATGCTCACGGACACAACGGTAACACTGTCACCGGAACCGTCGTTTCCGTCGGCCCCGAAGTCATTCTGGTCGATGTCGGCCGCAAAATAGAAGGCTCGTTACCAGTATCGAAGTGGCGCGAAACGGAAGAGGGTGAACCTCTGCGCGGCGCGGTATTGACGGTTTCGATCGGACCTCGAAACGAAGACGGCTACTACGAATTGTCCACCGTCAAGGTAGAAAGACCGAAAGACTGGAGCGGCCTGCAGAAGGCCTTCGACCAGAAGCAAACCATTGCGGGTATAGTCGCCGAGCAGGTAAAAGGTGGGTTTCGGGTAGACATCGGTGTTAGGGCATTTATGCCCGCTTCGAGGAGCGGCGTAAGGGACGCCGACGATATGCAGAAGCTCGTCGGCCAAGAAATCGAATGCCGTATCACCAAGCTAGATATCGAAAAGGAAGATCTCGTCGTTGATCGTCGGGTCATCCTCGAAGAACAGGAAGCGCAGCGGCGCGAGCACGCATTGGGAGAAATGCGCGAGGGCGCACTGGTTCGCGGTAAAGTTCGCACCGTAATGGATTTCGGCGCCTTTCTCGACCTGGGAGGAATAGATGGGCTCCTTCACGTTGCTGATATCTCCTATGCGCGTGTCGGCAAACCGAGCGACGTGCTCAAACCCGGCGATGAACTCGAAGTGAAGGTCCTGAAGATTGATCCAGCCACGAGTAAGATTTCATTGGGCCTGAAGCAGCTGCTCGAGGATCCTTGGACCACGGCCGCACGGACCTTCCACGTAGGCGATCGGGTGAGCGGCACGGTATCGCGGCTCACCGATTTCGGCGCTTTCGTCGAATTGCTGCCTGGCGTTGACGGCCTCATTCATCTTTCTGAGCTGTCCTGGGACAAGCGTGTACGCAAGCCAGGCGACCTGCTTAAAATCGGCGAGCGCGTGGAAGCCGTGATTCTACAGATGAATGCGGAAGATCGCAGAATCGGTCTCGGTTATAAGCAGGTGCTCGGCGATCCCTGGGACACAGTCGCCCAAAGCTTTCCTTTGGGATCAACAGTCGAAGGGCCAGTCACGAATGTTACAGCTTTCGGAGCCTTTATTGACCTTGGGCAAGGCATCGAAGGCATGGTGCACATCTCGGACATCACGAACGAGAAGCGGCTGAATCATCCCAGGGACAAACTGGCCAAAGGGCAACTAGTCAAGGCCGTGGTGCTCGAAGTAGACCGCGATCGCCGCCGCATTCGCTTGGGCATGAAGCAGCTCGAGCCCACAACTGTCGATAGCTTTATTTCTGAGCATCAGACGGGACAAACTGTCAGCGGACGCCTGATCGAAGTTCACGGAAGCAAAGCCAAGGTGGAGCTCGATGAAGGTGTCATCGGCACCTGTGAACTGACTGAGCCAAAGAATATGCCCGCCATGGCCCATCAAAACATGCCAAAAGACGTATCCTCTTTGGGCGCCATGCTGGCTGCGAAATGGAAGCAGGGTGGCGGTACCGGTGCTGGATCGGAACAGGCCCAGTCGGGGCAGGTGAGAAGCTTTCGCATTTCGCACTTGGATCCAGCTAAGCGGCTGATCGAGCTTGAGTTAGCGAGCTGAAATAACGGCGTCCGTAGCAGGCTGGCGCGTCCCGTTATAAGATTTGCGTTAAAGAGCGCGGGTCCGTGACAAAATTCAACTTCGCACGTCCATCCCGTTGGTGGCCATCCAAGCAGAAGCGATTGGGAACATAGCCGTGCACGGCGCCGTTGACCGGGCGGAAGAATCGGCCCTGATCCGAGCGGCACAACGGGGCGATCAAGATGCCTTTGAGCAGTTAGTTCGATCCTACGATCAACAGGTGCTCAGAATGGCTCTCAACCTGTTGCACTCTCAAGAAGACGCGCGCGACGTTTATCAGGAGGCATTCCTTCGCGTTTATCGCAACCTTCCGCGCTTCCGGTTCGACTGCGCTTTCAGCACCTGGCTGTATCGCATAGTCGCTAATCTCTGCCTCGATCACATTCGAAAGCGTAAGGTCCGAAAAGAAGAACCTGCTGCATTGAGCACCGGCAGCGGAGAACTCGATCGCTTCCAATTTGTGGCTGAAGAGCGTGCCGATGTTGATCCGCAGCGCCAGCTCATGAGTGCTGAGGTGAATAGCCGCGTCCAAGACGTTCTGAACCGCCTCACGCCCCGAGAGCGGCTGGTTTTTGAAATGCGGCATTACCAGGGGATGAGATTACGAGCGATTGGTGAAGCCTTGGGGGTTACTGAAGAGGCCGCCAAGAACTGCTTGTTTCGAGCAACTCAAAAGATGCGGACAGCGCTGGGGGATTTGGTATGACTTGCCACGAAGTGCAGATGAATCTCTCGCTCTATCTCTATAGCGAGCTCGATTTCTCGAAAGAAGAAGAACTTGAAAATCACGTGAGCGAATGCGCTCTGTGCAAACGCGCTCTCGACCGCGAAAAAGGCTGGCATAGCGCTCTCAAAGCCGAGCAGGCCGATGTTCCACTCGACCTCTTGTCAGCTTGCCGGAGTGATTTGAAAGCTGAACTCTCGACCAAGAAATCGCGGGTTACTCGGCCTACTTTCCCCTGGTGGCGCTCGGTAGGCCAATTTGCGTTTCCCGCTTCAACCTGGTCGATAGGGTTGGCTGTTGCCTCTTTCCTGGTGATTGCGGGCTTCACTGCCGGACGCTGGGTGGGTGAGAACGGAGTGCCATCGAGCCTCACTCGCGGCGGCCCGATGGAAGCCGGTCTATTGGACTCGGGAGCGGCCCACGTCCGCGATATCCAGCCGAGTGACAACGACCGTGTGCGCATCGTCATCGACCGCGTTCACGAGCAGGAGATCACAGGTCGAATCGATGATCGAGCGGTGCGGCAGTTATTGCTCGCCGCCACCAGGGATCCATCCGATCCTGGCATACGCGTCGATTCTGTCGACATCCTGAAGAATCAAAATGGTGACGACGTGCGCGACGCCTTGGTCTATGCGGTGCAACACGATCCGAATGCCGGTGTGCGGTTGAAGGCCTTGGAAGGGCTGCGGCGCTTTATTGACGATCCTGCTACACGGCAGAGCTTGGCTTCGGTTCTGGAGCATGACGAAAACCCGGCCGTTCGGTCTCAGGCTATCGATGTCCTGGCGCCCGTGACCGGGGAGGTCGAGTTCAGCCCGGAGCTGGCGGGCACGCTTCAGTCCGTCATGCGTTCTGACCAAGGTGACGATTACGTTCGCATGCGCTGTATGCAACTGCTGCGCGAAATGAACGCGCTGCCCGATTTGTACTGAATTTTAGCTGTTTTCACTGTAAGGAGATGGTTATGCGTTCTTCTTTTCTCTTCATGGCTCTGATTGGCGCGACCGCTTTGAATGCCCAAGTGCGGGTAAGTCCTGATACTGAATTGGTTCAGGTCATGAGCGGCGGCAGTTACTTAGGCGTCGGTCTGGCCGATATCGATGCGGATCGTGCCAGCGCATTAAAGCTCAACGAACCACGCGGAGTGGAGGTGACCAAAGTCGAGGAGGGAAGCCCCGCGGAGAAAGCCGGGATTAAACAGGGAGATGTTCTTCTCAGCTATAACGGCGAAAATATTCTAGGCGCCCAGCAATTGGGACGGCTTGTTCGAGAGACGCCGGAAGGAAGAAGAATCAAAATTCAGCTCTGGCGCGATGGCAAGACCCAAACCCTGACAACGACTACGGAATCGCGGAAGGCCCGGGACATGGAGATGCCTGCGGAGCTAATGAATCTGCACTTGCCTGACATGCGCAATATGACGATCCCCGATTTCCCGACTCCTCTGATGCTCTGGAAAAGCGCCGCGCTAGGTATCGAGTGCGAGCCGTTGGATTCTCAGTTGGCGCAATATTTTGGAGTGAAGCAGGGCGTGCTGGTGCGTTCGGTGGCGAATGGATCTCCAGCGGAAAAGGCTGGCCTTAAGGCCGGCGATGTACTGACCTCAATCGGAGATCGACCGATCGCTTCGCCGCGCGACGTGACTGGATTTCTGAGGATGCAGCATCAGCCCAGTAGCTCGATTCGAGTAGTAGTCGAGCGGGAGCACCGGCAACTAACGTTAAATCTCGCGTCTGTCGAGTATCCGCAATAGCGGCGCGATTGCTGCCGTACTACGCGCTTACGCACAACAGCGCGTAACCGGCCAACGCTTCTGCATGTACGACCTGAGACGTAAAACGGCTTGCGTCTTTAGCTGTGAAATTCGCGATTCGTGTAACTGGACGATTTTCGCAATCTCGCGCAGCGTCATCTCTTCGTAATAGTAAAGACTGAGCACGGTTCGTTCCAGATGCGGCATTCTTTGGATCGCTTCGGCTAGTATGCGCTCGAGTTCCGCCCGCTCTACGATCTGTGATGGCCAGTGCTCGTCTTTATCTGCCAGATAGCGAAGCATGTCGCATCCTTCCTCTTCGGTACCCGCGTTTTCCAGGCTCCCGAGAGTCAGGCCACGAACCTCCGACAGCCACTCTTGATAATCCGTTACCGGCAGCCCCAAATGGGTCGCGATCTCGTCCTCGGTTGGCGTTCGCTGATGTTGTTGTTCGAGCGAGGCGATGGCGGATTCGATGAGCTTCGCGCGCCTGCGTTGTTGCCGCGGCGCCCAGTCCAAACCTCTCAGGCTGTCGAGAATCGCGCCTCGGATCTTGTATTCGGCGTAGGTCTTTAGCTTTACGTCATGAGTTGCGTCATAACGATCAATAGCCGCGATCAGCCCCACCACACCCGTTGAAATCAGATCGTCTAGACTTACCGATCCAGGGAGCCGTTCGTGAATCCGCCTCGCGATCAGTTTGACCTGTGGCAAATGCTCGAGAATCAGCTCTTCCCGCATCTCCGCGGTGAGGCGGGGCGCCTCGTAACTCTCTACTCTTGTCGCCTTTGCTGTGCTCATGGTTCGGTCCTTACTGCCTAATAAAGATTCGGCAGATCTTCCCCGAAACTTCAGGTGCGAGGTAAAATCCAACAGGCCTAGGATGATTCGGTAGACTAGGTGTGGAATGCTCATGCCCGAACGGGAACAGACGAACAAACTCGCTGCGGCAGTGCGTGAAGCTCGGGTTGCCAAACTTCGGCAGCAGTATCAAGCGGGAACCTATCAGGTTGATGCTGACAAGTTAAGCGCAAAGATCATCGACGCGCACCTGAAATTGAGCCGCACGCCTAGGGAAACTGCATCTCCAAACTTGGGCGGAAGGTAAGTCCGCTCAGATTGCTAAAAAGAACCGTTCCGGGTTACCGACTTCGGCGATAAAGAGCAGAGGTCCCCGGCCCCGTATCATGGAGCGGACCTGCAACGCGCCGTGTTTGGTGTTCTCGGGTCACCGAAGAGCTGATTGGTGGGCATAAGCGTTGGGTGCACTGGAGAGTTATCCCCGCATTACCCCGTTCCTTTGGTTCGACGCGAACGCCGAAGAGGCGGTCGAGTTTTACCTTAGCGTTTTCAAGAACTCGCGTCGACTCGACCAGGTGCTTGCGACCGAGGATGTTCCCAGGCCAAAGGGCAGCGTTCTGACGATAGCCTTCGAACTCGATGGCCAGAAATTTACCGCGCTCAATGGTGGTCCCATGTTCAAATTCACTGAGGCAACCTCGTTTGTCGTTCGGTGCGACAACCAGCAGGAAGTGGACGAATATTGGTCGAAGCTTTCCGCCGAAGGCAGCGAAGGGCAGTGTTGCTGGCTCAAAGACAAGTTCGGTGTTTCCTGGCAGATTGTGCCGGCGCGTCTGCCGGAGCTGATTAAGAACCCGAAGGCAATGAAGGCAATGCTGCAGATGAAAAAACCCGACATCTCTGAACTCGAACGTGCCGCAAAATAAGCAGAGGCGGCGCTGAAAGATTTATGTCTGGCCTACGGCGATGAAAAGGACGAAAAGGCCTTGACCAAAACATCATCGTAGACCATGTGGCTAGCTCCCTGGACCTATCATGAGCGCGGCAGGACGGCCTGAAGAGCGCGGAACCAAGCGGCCTTCTCGTCTTGTGTCGCAGTCGTGGAGGAGTAATTTCCCGGCGCTGTCACATTCTAACGTTTCCCTCGGCCATTAGAAGGGTTGGCAGGCAACTCTGGAAACTGAGTGCTGTCCGATCGTTCCCTCACGCCTTCGGGTTTGATCTGGTAAGACTTGAAATGGAACGGCAAACGCCTCACTTTGGAGCGCATTGAATTCGCGGAATTTAGGGCGTTTAGCGGGAGTAATCGGCTGGATTCTGCGGAGCACGGTGATTCACAAATCCAGCTTGGTACGGATTGTGCGTGGACCGAGTACTCTAGAAAGGCGGCATGAATTCCAGCGCTTCATATCGTGTGAAACCGGTTTCGATCGGAGATTGGCTTGGAGCTGCTAGGGAGCGTGCGTCGGATGCAGAGGCGGTACTGGCTCATCGGCCGGACTCGACTGGTTCCGTGTACCTTGTTGGCTACGCCATAGAGTGCACCCTTAAGGCTTACCTCCTGTCAATTGGAAGGAAACCTCCGACAGGCGGCCCGCCCGGTCACAACTTGACCGGGCTGTGGAATGCTTCAGGATTCAGAAAACGAGACCTCGGCGATACCGATGGATGCAAGGTCTTCTTTTTCGAATCTTGGGACACTAGTATGCGATATAGCACCACTCGTCCGGCCATCGGAGCCACGAATCAGCAATTAATCGAAGGCGCTAAACGCGTCGTGAGTTGGGTTCAGATGCAGATACGCCGAGAAGGCATGCGGAGAAATCGAAAATGACCAGAGAGCAGTTGCAGACTAAAATCACCGCGAACCTTCAACAGTGCTTCGCTGATGCAGACGATATTCGGATCCAGCCGGATCCCTTCGGTGGTTGGCGACTCCTAATCGTGTCCAAGGGCTTTGAAGGGAAGACCGGGCCCGAGCGCAAGAGTGTTGCTTTGAGGGATATCGATGAAAATGAGCTGCAATGGACAGAATTACTCACCCCCCAAGAGCTCGGCTGGGCCGGCTCACTCTTTAGCAATTCGGATGTGAGTGAGCTGCCTTTGTGGTCAGATGCGCTTGCGAGGGCTTCATCAAATTCCGAATCAGTCGGTGAAGTTGTTTTTCCGTCTAGCTTAGAGACAGATCTATCGGTTCCGATTTCCATAACGTTTTATTCGGTGAGAGGCGGGGTCGGCAGGTCTACATCGCTTGCTTATGTCGCTCGGATTCTCGCCTCAAGGGGACGTCGTGTTGTATGTGTCGATCTGGACATCGAAGCTCCTGGGCTTGCGGCTCTGTTCGGAGTTGAAGCGCAGGTAACCGAGAGGCACGGAGTAGTTCCGTTACTTGTTTCCTTTGATCAAGGGCAAGATCCCGATGTGAGTGATCATCTGATTCGCGTTAGCTCGAAAGACGAGCTCTATTGTTTACCTGCTGGAAGACCTAGTGCAGAATACGCGAGGTTACTTCGGTACATCAACCCCTCCGCCTGGTATACCGAGGAAAGGAATCCCTTGCGCGCCTTATTTTCGGCTTTGAAGGAGAAGTTGCCGTTTCGCCCCGACGTGCTTTTATTCGACTCCAGAACAGGAATAAGCGAGATCAGTGGCCCGTTGCTATTCGACTTGGCGGACCTCGCAATAATCGTTTTCTTTCCGCATCCGCAAGCCGAGAATGCAACCCGGGAAGTAGTCCGTGCGCTATTGTCCTCCCGCACGTGGCGCGATGTGGACCAGAAAAGACTCACGCCTGAGCCGAGATTCATCGTTTCGCCAATCCCGAGCAGTAGGATTCCGGAAGTGGTGAATCGGTATCGGAATCGGTCCCTGGAATGGATATCGGAATGGCTCAGCCCCGCAGAGCTAAACGGCGACACAGCCGAAAGCTCTTTGACCGACGCGGTTCATTTCGTTCCCTACCGCGAGGACATTGCCACTTCGGACACGGTTGTTGCGAACCAGGAAATGTGGAACGACTACAAACCAGTTGCAGAGTGGATTGAGCGCTTCCTTCCCGGCCCGGAAGAGTCAGACGTTGGGGTGGTTGAAGCGTCCAAAGCTGCCGTTTTAAATGAGTTGAATTTCTCGAGCGGTACTGCGGAATATGAAGTCGATTTTCTGGACACATTCGTTGAGGCCGGGAGCGCGTCGAAGGCGTTGGCATTGTCAACGCCGCTTGTTCTCGGTCGGAAGGGGGCAGGAAAGACAGCAATTTTCCGCCGACTCCTGGAGGGTAGCGAGACGCCATCCCTCCCTATCACAGCACCAGCACCGTTTCGTAAGGATCGGCCATGGATTTTGTCAGAGGAGGCTTTTGCAGAAATTGACACCCTGCTGAGCGGCACCAACGCAACCTGGAGTCGGTTTTGGATTCTTTTGTGCTGCATTGCCTGTCACTATAAGTGGCCCGGCTTGCGCAGGCCCGACGCTCACGAGTCGATACGGGCTGTTCTGCCAAATCAATTGCCGGGAGCCTTGGACGTAGTGTCTCTTCTGGAGTCTCTGCTGCGAGTTGAGAGAATTAGCTTGCTCGCAAATGACTGGTTTGAGCGCCTGGACGGGGCTCTCGGCCAGCCCGTGGTACTCCTATTTGATGCACTTGATACCGGTTTTGGTAATGGGGTGGTGCAGCGCAAGCGGCGTAGAGAGGCAATAGAGGGTTTGTGCGCGCTTCTAATACAGCAAGTGGAAGCCGTCAATCTCAAATTTAAGATTGTTCTGCGCGAAGACATCTGGAGGGAACTTCGGTTCGAGAACAAAAGCCATCTCTACGGCCGATACGTAACGCTCGACTGGCATGATCAATCGGATTTTTACAAAGTGGTTCTCAAGCATGCACTGAAGTCGAGTGGTTTCGCTGAAGCACTCAGAGTTGCGGCTAGGGGTACGGACCCTGCTGCGATTGATCGATGGACGGGTAAAGAGGTTGAGATAGCTTGGAACCTTCTCGTAGGACAGCGAATGAGAGGGGGGAGAACGGCGTTTACAAAGAATTGGGTCTGGAATAGACTGGCCGATGCAAACAACGATCATAGTCCGAGATATCTTTTGCAGATGTTCACGGAAGTGACCTCGTGGGAGAGAAGCGAACAAACACGTTCGCCCTACGACAGAAGCGTGATTCGCCCGCGGGCCCTGATTCAATCTTTGCCGAACGTCTCGGATCAGGCGCTGAATGCCCTGAAAGAGGAGTATCCCGAGCTTGAACCGCTGTTCAAGAAACTCCAGATAATTGGAAGAACACCCGTCGCCTCTGAGGAGTTGGAGGGGCTTACTGATGAGGTGGCTCTTGCTCGTGAAGTGGGGCTCCTCGGCGTGTACGAAGGCAGCCAAGAGGAGGTAGAGCGCTACAGGGTCCCTGAGATTTACAGGTATTCGCTAGCAATGACTAGAAAGGGACAGGCCTAATTTAGCCATGGATGTGCCGTGGAGGTAAGCGCGACTATCACTCTATCCGAGTACAAATCCCGAGTTAACTTGGCGCTCTCAATCCAGTTGAAGGCGGCATAGGCTAAAGCAAAATCGACCGCGCAATGCATGACTCGCACGTGGCGTTCCGGATTACTCCCGACAAATCGGCCTCCCCCGCTCAACTCACCCACCGTCCTTCCCTCAACCATTCGCGCCCGCCCGCAGTCCTAGCGGGTGATTATTCCCTTTCCTGCCCCAACCTCGCGACCATTCCCTTCGAAAACGCTGCAGCACAATCAACGAACTGGGCCGAAATGCCGGCAGTGCCACTCTGGCGGGCACTTTTCACTCTGCGCTGTGCGCCTCGCCCCCGTCGGGCGATCACACGCTCCATTTACCGGAAATCGCTTGGAACCATGCTTTATACTGGTTCCAGGAAGCCCAATCGCTTCCCACTTTTCTCGATAAACGCCCAGTGCCGTCGCGCATCTGGGCGTTTTCATTTCTAGGAGCACATTATGTCAACGCAAGCCCAGGTCACCGCTAATCAATTCAACGCTCAAAAATCCACCGGCCCAAAGAGCGAGCAGGGCAAAGCCATCGCCTCACAAAACAATTTCCGCTTCGGCTTCACCGGCGCGTTCCGGGTTCTTGCCTGGGAAAGTGAAGTTGAATTTCAAATACTTTTGGACACGCTCCACGCTGAGCACCAGCCCGACACTCCCACCCAAACCGTCCTGGTCGACAAAATGGCGCAATCGCTCTGGCTCTCGAAGCGCGCCGTGCTCTTGCAAGACCTCACGATGGACAGCCAGGTGCCGTTCTGCGGAGCTCCCAAGTTGCTTGCTCTCTATCTGCGCTATCAAACTACGCACGACCGCGCTTTCCGCAACGCCCTCACTGATCTTCTAAAGCTCAGAGCCGAAACGCGCAAACAGCAAATTGGCTTCGAATCGCAAGAGCGAAAGCGGAAGGAAGATGACCGCCAGAGAAGCGCCGAACTCCGCAAAGAAGCCGACCATGGGCGCGGTGCGGCGGCCGAAAAACGCAAGCAAGAGCGCCATCGCTGGGACATTTTGCTCGCCGAAACCAAGATTGACCACCAGCAACTACTCAATTTGAACGTTCGCCACGCCGCGACCGTCGCATCGCTCGGCGAAAATCCTCCGATCACAGCCGAAAAAGCCGCCTAGATCACGCCGGAAGACCTGATCCGCTCTGTAATCGCACTCCCATTTCGCACAATAGAAGACGATCATGATTCTGGTCGAGCAGTTTCCTCGGCTCCGATCCGGTTTGCAATCCAAGTGGAAACGCTGCGGCTTTGCGGTCGCAAGTGTTGCGTTCGCAGCTCTGTGCTTTTACTTGAGTTCGGCCGTTAGTGCTCCCTATCTCATCCCGTTCATCGTAGCCGTGGCGTTCTCCACGCTCTTCGGCCTCGGCCCCGGTCTCGTCGCATTCGTATTGGCCAGCGTCCTTACCGATTACTTCTTCATCTCGCCCGAAGGAACGTTCGGCTGGAATCGCTCTACATGGATTGCCGTGTGCGCATATGCGTGTGCGCTCCTGGTCACACATTTCGGCGAGCAGCTTTTTCGCCGTAAACGGTCGCAAGCTCTTCTGTCCTCTGGGAAGTTCGGGCTCAAGCAGAGCTGGGATCTCACAAATACGCGTGACCTGACCGGCCGCCTGGACGGCGAGGCCGAAGGTGAGCTCTACGGGTGGGCGCTCAATGCGGAGCAACCCTCCATTGCTCCTAAAATTTCCTTCTATGTGGACGGACGCGTCGTAGGTGAAGCTCTTGCCGTGTACTATCGCCCCGATGTGAAGGAACACAGTTTTTTTTTCGACTTGACCGAATCAAGTCCGGCAAAATCCTCGGCTCGCGTCGAGGCGAAATTTTGGGATGGAAGACCTTTGCCCAACTCGCCAATGATCGTGGATATCCCTCCGCGAGACACGCCTCGTCATCCTCAGGCGATTCTCTTTATGCACATCGCCAAGACGGCGGGAACGGCATTTCGGGAAGTGATTATCGAAAACTACAAGCATTCACAGGTTGCCTATCTCTATCCGCATCCGCCGGGCCTTCTTGTCTCTAACTTGGGACTGTTGCCATTGGACCAGCGCGCCAGGTTCCGCTTGGTTATGGGACATTTCGAATACGGCATCCATGAGTTTCTTCCGCAGGAATCGAGTTACGTCACGATCGTACGAGACCCCATCAAACGAGTAATCTCGCACTACTACTACCTGCTCGAAACACAAGCGGAGATCACCCGGAATGGGCCTTCCCCAATGTCGCTGATCGAGATGCTCGAGCAACGCAGAACGACTGACTTGGACAATTTGATGGTCCGATGCTTCAGCGGGGTGGATGAGTACAGCGTTCCGGCGGGACAGATCAATCGCCGCGTGTATGACCTCGCCGTTGAGCATCTACAAACTCGCTTCGCATTCGTCGGATACCAGGATCGAGTGGATGAAGCGTATGCGGCGCTTCGAAAGCAGTTCAATTGGAAAGCGGTAGCATCGCTGAATATTGTGAATCGGGGAGCGCAGTCGGGCGGCAGCATTGATGAACCCACGCGCAAAGCAGTTGAGCACTTCAACGCTTGGGATTGCCGCCTTTATGCGAAGATTCGAGAGTTGTTCCCATGATCACTGCCATTCGCAGCTTCGACCTGGCACTCGACCAGAACGGTTGCGCACCCCTGAGAAAAGGGCAGATCACCACCGTTCAGATCAATGTCGGAAAGGTTTGCAACCAGGCCTGCCAGCACTGTCACGTCGAAGCTGGTCCCAAGCGAACGGAAAGCATGTCCTCGCAAACGGCCGAGCGAATCCTATCATTGCTATCGACGAGTTCGGGCGTGAACACCGTCGATATTACGGGAGGCGCTCCGGAGCTGAACTCTAACTTCCGGCGTCTCGTGGAAGAGAGTCGAAGGCAAGGGTTGCATGTCATCGATCGCTGCAATCTAACAATTCTGTTGGAGCCCGGCTTCGAGGACTTGCCAGACTTCCTCGCTTGGAATTGCACGGAAATCATTGCGAGTCTGCCCTGCTATACGCGCGACAACGTCGACGCGCAGCGCGGCCGGGGAGTGTTTGACAAGAGTATCGAGGCCCTACATTTGCTGAATCAGCTGGGTTACGGAATCGATTCCAGATTGCCGCTGAATCTTGTTTATAATCCACTCGGCGCATCCCTGCCGCCCCCTCAGGAAGCGCTTGAAGCGGACTACAAGCGGCGCTTGCGCGAGGACTTTGGCATCCAATTCAACCGGCTCTTCACCTTGACCAACATGCCGATCAAGAGGTTCGACGATTTTCTGATGCGAACCGGCCAGCAGGAAAGCTACTTGCAGCTCCTTTCCGACCGCTTCAATCCAGAAACCGTAGAGCAGCTAATGTGCCGGTCGCTCGTGAGCATCGGCTGGGACGGTCAGATTTACGATTGCGATTTCAACCAAATGCTGGAGATTCCCGCATGGAATCGTCATAGCATTTGGGACCTCGATTCACTTGATGAGCTGGGGTTCAGACGGATCGCCACGGCGCATCACTGTTTCGGCTGCACGGCTGGCGCAGGCTCGAGCTGCGGAGGCGCGCTGCGATAAGTTGTCATGGGTTAATTTGACATGGAGGCACACTGGATGAAACAAATTGCCGCGGTGAGCGTCCTGCTCGCTTTGATTTCTTGCGGATCGCATAAACAGGCCGAGAACGGACCCGGATCGACTGCCAGCGGAGGCACAGCGGCTGCCCCGGCTACTTACACCCCACGCATCGGCGTAGCCGTCAGCACAAGCGGAAGAACGTGCGTGGCAATTCACAACGCTAATATCAATGCAAGCACGCCCGTAACGCTGGTTTCGCCCATGTTGCCCCAGACGTTTGTTCAAGCCGAAATCGCAGGGCCTGCCGCAAGTGCCTGTCCGGTGACCAAGGATGTCGACACAAGCGTTTCTAATTACGACGTTCGGGCCGCAGAACCAGCGCCTCAAAAAATGACGCCTCTCATTGCCGTGCTGGGCGCCTCGGCTCCATTTTCAGTGGCCCCGAACGGCAACGTGCAAGCCGATCTCGATCAGAATCATAAAACCGAGACCTTCCGCGCATGCAGCGCTGCCGATGGGATTCATTTGACCGTTTGGGCGGGAGAACCGCTCACCGGCACGTTGCTATGGCACGGATACTACTACGAGCCCCGTAATCCCGGTCTGGGCCCAAGCTGCACGCCTCGGGAAACGGCCGGGCCGTAACTGCCGGGTGAATCGATTATGAACCGACGTGATCTCCTGCGTTTCACTGCATTCAGCGCCATTGGCGCGACCGTAAATCCTGCTTCTGCATCTGCCCGTGAGTTTCCAGCCGGCTACGACGCCTCGAAAGAGCTTGAGAAACCGGACTGGAAGCCGCTTTTTGTCGATGCGCATCAGAATGAAACTGTCATTGTCTTAAGCGATCTGGTCGTACCGGGTGCGAAAGAAGCTCTCGTCGATCGATTTCTGGATCTGCTCATGAGCGCCGAAACCGCCGAAACGCAGCGCGCTTTCATTACAGCCCTTGCCTATATAGACGGAGAGTGCATGAAGCGATACAACAGCGCGTTCGTGTATGTGCCTCGCCAGCAGCAGCAGGAGTTCTTGACTCTCATCGCCTACCCTCATTCGCTCGACACATGGGGCGAAGGAGTGACAGAGTTCCCGGGCCATGCTCATTTCGCGAAGCTGAAAACCTGGATTGTGGGCGCGTACTACAGCTCGCCCACTGGTCTTAAGGAACTTGGATGGGATGGCACTTTCCCGCACGGCATGTTCTCAGGCTGCGATCATGCGCGCGAAGAACACGGCGGGACCACTGAATAGGCGAACGAATATGTTTCAGGATGTCTTGACCAAAACTTACGATGCCGTGGTCGTAGGCTCGGGCGCAACCGGCGGGTGGGCGGCAAAACGTTTGTCCGAGGCTGGCATGACCGTTGCCGTGCTCGAAGCAGGGCGCAACATTTCGCCCAAAGAGTTTACCGAGCACATGCCTGCTTTTCATCTCAAATATCGGAATGTGTCTTTAGACTGGCTCAAGTCACGTCCGGTGCAGAAACAGTGTTACGCCTGCATGGAGTACAACTACGATTGGTTTGTCGACGATCTCCAGAACCCATACAGTACGCCGCCTGATAAACCTTTCACCTGGCAGCGGCTGCGGATCGTGGGTGGCAGAACGCTGGTATGGGGCCGTCAAAGCTATCGTCTGAGCGACTTGGATTTCAAGGCGGCCACACATGACGGCTACGGAGCTGACTGGCCGTTCGCGTACAAGGATCTAGCGCCCTATTACGATTTGGTCGAGGATTACGTCGGCATCAGCGGCGCGGCGGAGGGAAATGACGCGCTACCTGACGGCCACTTCTTGCCGCCTATGAAGATGACGTGCGGCGAAGTGCACTTGCGGGAACGCGTTGAAAAGCAGTTTGGGCGCACCGTTACGATTGGCCGAACCGCCATCCTTACCCAGAATCACAACGGCCGTTTGGCTTGCCACTACTGCGGCCCCTGTGAACGAGGCTGCAGCACGTTTTCATATTTCAGCAGTCCTTTTACGACTCTCAAAGACGCGTTGAAAACTGGAAAGTGCACGCTGATTACGAACGCGGTCGTAGCCCAGGTAAACATGGATCGGGGGACGAACCGCGCGACCGGCGTAACGTTCGTCGACGGCATCACGCGGCAGACCAAGAGCGTGCGGGGGAAGGTCGTGATTTTGTGCGCCCAGGCGATGGAGTCGACCAGAATCCTTCTGAACTCGGCGACTCGCGAACACACGGCAGGTCTCGGCAATTCGAGCGGCCTTTTAGGACGCGGTTTGATGGACCATTCGACAGGCGCGGGAGCTGCGGGAGATTTGCCGGGCTTCGAGGTGAAGCCGACTCCCTACAGCGGGCCGCATCGCGCGAATGGCATCTACGTCATCCGTTTTCGCAATGTCGCCAAAAGGGCGCGGCATCCCGGTTTTATTCGCGGCTATGGTTTTCAGGGTGGCGCGAGCGCGAAGTTCAACTTCGAGGCTCCGGGATATGGCGCGAATTTCAAGCAGGCTGTGCAGAACGGTACTTACGGAATTAGTCTGGGTGCTTTCGGAGAATCGCTGGCGCGTAACGATAATTACGTCTCCATTGACCCTGAGCTGAAAGACGCGTGGGGCATTCCTGCGCTGCACGTATGCATGACGCACGGCGACAACGAAAAAGCTATGCATGAGGATGCGGCCGTCACTGCGGCGGAAATGCTCGAAGCGTCGGGCGCCAAAAACATTCGCGTACGCTCATCAGTCGCTGAGCCCGGAATGGCCATCCACGAGCTGGGCACGGCACGGATGGGAGCCGATCCCAAGAGCTCTGTTACCGATCCATACAACCAGTTACATGACGTCAAGAACGTGTTCGTAACGGACGGCGCGTGCTTCGTCTCTTCGGGATGCCAGAATCCAACGCTCACCATGATGGCGATCACCGTGCGCGCTTGCGATCACCTGGTTGAGCGGTTTCGCAAAGGTGAAGTGTAAGGGTTCGAGCGTCAGGCGCTTGCTGCGAGTTCCTGGCGAACGTTTTTCAACAGCTGCGTTTCGAGTGCCATGACTCGCGCACCCGGGCGACCGCACGGGCAAGCAGCGGTTTCGATATGTCCGAAAAGACCTGTCGGCACGCCCTTCTGTCCCAGCCCATCGACCATCAATTCGCCCTCAATCACGGTAAACTTTGCGTGCTGTTCCACATGCCATCCTTCCTGCGCTTGGCATTCGGAAGCCAGCAGCGTGCCTGCGGGCCCAACAAATAGCTCGTAGATGGGGACGCCGAACGCCTGCCAAAATACGACTCTCGATGTGTCGGAAAGCGGTTTATCCCCGCAGCCGGTCACAACAAAAACAGCATGATCTACAGACGTGATGTCGGCGAGCCCCAGCTCAGCGTGATCTCGAAGCCTGTGAAGGTCAACAGCCCGGCCGACGAGTACTTGTGGACGGTACGTCTCGAGTTCCTGCCATCGGTCATCGGAAAACGCCGCTGCCCGGTCAAATAAACCTGCGGCTGATAGCTGGGCTACTCGAAGGTTCGGGGTGGCCGGAAATGGCAGTTGTTGGCGGCGCGTACTGGAACGGCTGAATCGCCTGATATCGACAGGAACTCGCATATTCAGTTTTCCCTCGGGGTTCAGGAACAAAGTGCGGCGGGAGATGCGAGTTTAAACGTAAGTTTATTCCGACGTTGTGGTCCCACTTTGGGCAGCCGGGATGTCACGCCTCAGCACGCGTTCAAGATTGAGGTAAAGAATCTGTTCGATTTTGTCTTTATCGAGGCCCAGTTCGTAGAGCGCTGTGATTTGCTGCTTGAAAATGTCGGCTTGCCAGCCGCGCGGAAAAAAACTGGAATCGGTTCCAAAGAGTAAGCGTCCTTCACCAATGACGTCAATGGAGCGTTGGAACACAGAGCGCAAATCGACGTTTTCGTAAATCGTCCAGCGGTTTGTACTCGAGGTATCGAGCCACACGTTCGGACAAAGATCGGCCAGCATCAATGCTTCGCGGAACAAGCCAGCGCCGAAGTGCGGAATGATGAACCGTATTTGCGGAAAATGCAGGGCTACGGGATGGATATCGAGTGGATTAGAGAATCGCATATCGGCCTGAGTTGGCAAGCCAAGCTTCTTGCGGACGCCGACGCTGATGGCTCCGCAATGGATGAAAACAGCCAACCCGTGATCCGATGCTACTTCGAGCATCGGCACTAAGCGTCTGTCGGCGACGGAGTACGTGTGCATTGCCGGGAATAAGCACATGCAGTGCAGATACGGATTGGTTGCGGCCGACCGCACACGATCTAGGGCGTCGGGCTGAACGGGATCCAGCATGAAAAATCCGAAGAAACGGTCAGGATAGGCTGAGACCGCGACTGAAACACTCTCTTCATCGCCGTGAACACTGGCGATCAGAGACGCGCGATTTACTTTATGGCGATCGAGCTCAGCCACCCAGCGTTGCGCGAGTAATTTCGGGTCCGGCGCCGGAATGTCCCAGTTCAAGGTACTCGCGAGGGCTTCGGCGTTATCTACTTTTTTCTGGCGCGCAAGTGCCGAGTAAAAGCTGTGCGAGAAGAAATGAACGTGCGCGTCGTTGACGGGCAGCTCGCCCCATGGAGTTTGCGCCATCCAGAGTTGATGATACCGGACGGATCGAGACAAAATCCTAGGGACCTAGCGCGACCAAACACCCTACACTTTGGAAAGCTGTTCCGAATGCACACACGTTGACCATTTCTTACTGAATGCGTTCGTCAACCGAGTGTAGCGGCGGTTCGATTCGGAAGCAGGAACAAAATCAAGAACCACTCCGCGGCAGTTGCGCTCGGGTACTTCGCATGACAACGTCATCAAGGTCCATCGCACATTGCGCGTTACCCCTGCAATGGCGCCTGGGGTTACGGATACGTCGTGGGAGGTCTCCGATTTTGTTGCGCTGATTGGAGCTGAAGGGCGGGGTTTTGAAGGAGCAGCATAAATCGAGATCATAAAAACGGGCCGGAGAAGTGGCCCATCTCTAGTAAACGGCGGTAATCCGAATTTCCAGCAAATTATGGTTCTGGCTATTGCTTTTTGCTATCGAAGGTTACGTTGTAGCCCAGCGCGGTGTAGATGCCTAAGATTTCTCTTCCGTGCTTTACAATCACGAAGCTCGAAGTTATTAGGTCGCCATTGGGGGCAAATATCGTTTGTGAACCGGAACAGTCCGGGTTTACTGTATACGTTCCCCTTTCGGGGTTTCCTCCTGAAACCGTGTTTCCGTTAAGGTTGATAACGGAAGTTTGAGTGAAAACTCCTGCTCCGTCATAGTTAGCTTGATTCAGGACGGCAATCGGGCCGATGATCGGGGTGTTCCCGACGATGGCACCGGTAGCTATAGACCCGTAGAGACCTCTCAAAGTGCGGAGCGAACACGCGTGCTCGCCTCCATTTGCATCGCTAACATTAGCCTGTACGCGGGCTGTAAGGTCCTGAGCCGTGGCACTGGTGGCTGGGCTGGCGGCGCAGACGAGCAGACTCAAAATGCCGAGAGTCACTGCGCCAATATTGAGCTTCATAGTTACACTTCCTTTCGGTGAGTTTTCAGATCGTGGACAAAGTTTAGTGTTCCGAGATGAGCCTAGAGTATACCTCCGCAGAACACGATGAGATCTGGTGTTAGTTCAACGCAAAAGCCCGCATCGTACAAGTCTTCCTTTAGCGGCGTATGAATTCGAAGTAGCCCGCTACCGAATAACGAGAACATTTTCGACCGGCTGGGTTACCAGGCGAACGGCCAGGACGCGTTTCATCTCGATCTCTTTGTAGCTCGCAACTGGTTCCAAGTACCGAACAATTGCGACCAACTCAAGCAGGATCGGCTTTCAGGCATACACGACCTTCGGGCACGCGCGGGCCAGATATTTTCCGCCTGAAGTGGGCGGTCTCATCTTCCAGGGCACTTCGGCGGGAACGAGCGTGTTCCGCATCGATCACGATCAAGCGTTTTAGCAAATGACGAATCTGTGTTATCAACGCGGAAAAGAACTTTCTCTCGACGTTCAGTGGACGCATTTTGTGGCGCCGCGAACCTATCAGGCTGCGTTGGGGTATTCGTTCTAGCTTTTGCTAGAGGTGTTCGCTTTCGCACACCCCGGTTCGCGAGTGCGACAGGGTCCGCAGGTTCCGCCTTTTGGCTTCAAAGATTTGCGAGCACCTGAGGTTTGGCAGTAGCGTGCATCAAGAGTGCTGATGGAGCATGTAACATCTGACCTGAAGTTCGTGCTGCGGAGCTTGAGCAGAAGCCCGCTGTTCGTGCTGGTCGCGGTAATATCGCTGGCGCTGGGCATCGGCGCGAACTCCGCTATTTTCTCTTTGCTCGACCAGGTACTGCTGCGAGCATTGCCCGTTACGGATCCAACCCGGCTGGTCTGGATGGATTGGGATGGGACGTTTTCGGGCACAGCCCGGAACAAGCATGCGTTCTCCTATCCGATGTACACTGCGTTTCGTAACAAGGCTAAAGATCTGTTTGAGGGCGTGATCGCACGCTACCAGACGCCCGTTGATTTGGGCTGGAAATGGACGGCCGAAAGAGCCAATGCTGAGCTTGTCTCAGGAAATTACTTCGAGGTCCTCGGAGTATCCACAGCCCTTGGAAGAATCCTGACTCCGAACGACGACAAAGTCAAAAATGGCGAACCATACGTTGTGCTCAGTTATGGCTACTGGGAAAAGCGCTTTAGTGGAAATCCGGCCATGCTCAACCAAACCATCGAAATCAACAATCATCCGATGACCGTGGTCGGAGTAGCTTCGCGGGGATTCAAGGGTACAGAGGTGGGGAGTCCGGCGGACGTCTTTGTTCCGATGATGATGAAGACGCAAGTGACGCCAACCTGGGACGACATGGAGAACCGGCGCAGCATATGGCTGAATATCATTGCCAGACTGAAGCCGGGCGTTTCAATGAAGCGGGCGCGGGCGGCTATGACCATTCTTTTCCATGAGGAACAGTTGGAGGATCTGAAGATCAATTCGGAGGCCACAGCGGAGTTCCGAAAGCGGTACCTGAAAGACACGTTCACTCTAGCTCCAGCGGGAAGAGGGTTCTCCAGCTTGCGGGAAAAGTTTTCGACGCCATTGATCGTGTTGATGGCGATGGTGGGAACACTGCTGTTGATTGCCTGCGGTAATGTCGCGAATCTGCTCGTGGCGCGAGCGGCCACCAGACAACGGGAGATATCGATCCGGCTTTCACTCGGCGCAAGCAAAGGAGCGATCTTCCGGCTCATATTGATCGAGAGCCTCTTATTGTCGGTAGCGGGCGGGGCGCTTGGACTGCTGGTTGCAGCCTGGAGCGGCTCTCTGCTGCTACGCTTCTTGCCGTTCGAGAATTCCGGGCGGGCCTTCTCGACCTCGGCCGATATCCGCGTTTTGCTGTTTACACTCGCACTCAGCATACTGACAGCGCTCGTTTTCGGCTCGCTACCAGCCTTGCAGATAACAAAGCCGGACGTCGCGTCCACGTTGAAAAATGAAGCTGCCTCGGTGATCGGCAGCGGGCATGTGAAGCTTCGAAAGGCTCTCGTGGCCGCGCAGATCTCGCTATCGTTGCTTCTGTTGATAGGGGCGGGCCTGTTTGCGCGTAGCCTCTACAATCTCATGCAGGTCAGATCAGGAATGCGAACGGAAGGGCTGCTCAGCTTCTCAGTGGATCCTTCGCTTGCCGGCTACTCCGATGAGAGAGCACGACAGGCTTTTCGCAATCTGCAGCAAGCACTCGATGCTATTTCTGGAGCACGTGGGGTTTCTGCCGCAGAGAGCCCTGTTCTGGCGGACGATCACTGGATGTCAACGACACGTGTCGAAGGTTATGTTGCGAAAGAGCGGGAGGATGTAAACCCGGAGATCAACGGCGTACTTCCGGGCTTCTTCTCAACGATGGGGATTCCGCTTCTCAAAGGACGTGAGTTTACGGAGCGCGATACCTTCGGTGCGCCAAAAGCCGCAATCGTGAACGAAAGCTTTGTGAAGTATTTCTTCCATGACAGAAGTCCCGTGGGCCGTCATATCGGATTCGGACCCGCCCAGACGGCGAAGCTCGACATGGAAATCGTGGGAGTGGTAAAAGATACAAAACAGACCGATCTAAAGGAGAAACCAGTACGGCAGGTCTGGATACCAGCGTTGCAGGAAGACCATCCCTCGAGCCTGACATTTTACATTCGCACCGAAGGAGACCAAGCCCGGATGGCCGACGCCGTTCGGAGCTGCGTCCACAGGTTCGACTCTGCGCTTCCGATCTACGACCTGAAAACCGTTGCAACACAGATTCGCGAGACACACTACATCGACCGGCTGATTACAATGCTGTCGGCGGCGTTCGGGTTCCTGGCAACGCTGCTCGCCGCGATCGGGCTATACGGAGTGATGGCGTTCACGGTGGCACAGCGAACGCGAGAACTGGGCATTCGAATGGCTTTGGGAGCACAGCACGGCAGTGTGGTCAGGCTCGTGATGAGAGAGGTGGTTCTGCTGGCCCTGATTGGGATAGGGGGCGCTCTTCCGCTAGCTTTCGGTTTAGGTCGATTCATTGAAAACCAGCTGTTTGAATTGAAAGCGACCGACGCGCCCACGCTGACTGCCGCAACTTTGCTACTCGCTATGGTTGCGCTAGCGGCTGGATACGTTCCTGCTTTGCGGGCCACACGGATCGACCCAATGGATGCGCTCCGCTGGGAGTAGCGGATCTTTCAAAACATCTTGTTAAGATCGACCGAGTGTCGGCCTCACCTGCTCCACTGACCTTCCGCGAAGTTCTCAAAATAACGGCACTCCGACGTTTCTGGATCGCGCAAGTAGTTAGCGTGTTCGGTGATTTTCTCGCGGTCTACGCGATTTTCGCAATCGTTTCGTTCCGAATGCATGCCTCGGCGAGGGAAGTTAGCCTAGTGCTGGTGTTTTATCTGCTGCCATTGGCAGTCGTCAGCCCGGTAGCTGGTGTTTTCGTCGATTCTTGGAATGTGAAGCGCACAATGATCGCAAGCGATCTCACCCGCGCAGTCCTGTTGTGGTGTTGCTGTTCGCGAAGACTGTCTAGTTGTCAAAGAAGCCGGCAGAGCCGGAGACTGCCGGGGCGTCCTGAACTCGTCTGGGACACTGACAATGATGCGTATCCTTCTTTTTTTCTCGGCGGCACTCCTGGTTTCGGCAGCCGCATCGAAGAAGCCCATCACGATTGATGACATCTTGGCCCAACCTTATCCCCGGCCCATGGAGCCCATTTGGGCTCCAGATGGAAAAGCGTTTGCATACGTCGAGGCGGGTAAGATCGAACTTTACGACATTGCAGCGCGGAAATCGAAGGTTTGGTTCGAAACCGGACCGCTCGAGAAAGCTGCGAAGAGGCCCCCCGAGTCGAAGGCGTTTGGATGGCAAAATCGCCGCGTCGAATCGGATTCGTACCAGTGGTTTCCTGACGGACGCGATCTGCTCGCATCGGTAAACGGCGACCTTTTCGTCGTGCATCCGGACGGCAAATACGACCAAATCACCGCTACGGAGGCCGACGAAGAGGATCCGAAGCTCTCGCCCGACGGCAAGCAGGTGTTGTATCGGACGAATTCCAACCTGTATGTTGTCGATCTCACGACGAAGAAGTCGCGGCAACTGACTTCGGACGGAACGCCGACGCTTCTGAACGGTGAACTGGACTGGGTATATCCGGAAGAGCTGGATTTGGGAACGGCGACGTGGTGGTCGCCTGATTCGAAGCAGATCGCTTACATGCAGTTCGATGTCAAGGACGAATTTGTCTATCCCCAGGCCGATCTGCTTGGGGAGCGTGCCGTGAGCGAGCCGGAACGCTATCCTCAGGCAGGTACCCCGAACGCGCGTGTGAAGATCGGCGTGATTCCAGTGGAAGGCGGCGCTACGAAGTGGATGGACGTGGGAGAAACCTCGAACACTCTGCTGGCGCGCATCGCCTGGTTACCGGATTCTTCCACGCTGGCAATCGAGCGCTTCACACGGGTTCAGGATCAACTGGATTTGCTATTTTGCGATCCGGCCGGCGGTGCCGCGCGAACTGTGATCCATGAGCAATCGAAGACCTGGGTCAATGTAGCGGATAACCTATTTTTTCTGAAATCGCGTCCAGAGTTCCTGTGGACCAGCGAGCGCAGCGGATTCCGGCACATCTATCGGTATTCGTACAATGGCGAACTTTTAGGACAGCTGACGAAAGGTGACTGGGAGGTGTTGACGGTTGCGGCCGTGAACGAACCGCAGCGCCGTGTGTATTACACATCGAATCAAAAGAGCCCGCTCGAGTCCCAGCTCTACAGCATCGGCCTGGACGGAGCGGATACCAAACTCGAGACCGAAACTGCGGGAACGCATTTCATTCATGCGAACCCGAATGGGACTTACTATCTCGATACATTTTCGAGCTTGGAGCGGCCGTTCGAAACAGGGTTGCGCAGCACCACCGGGGAGGAGATTGCGATCATCAGACCAGCCGATCTCAAGCCGGTCGAGAAGTACGACGTGCTGCCACCGGAGATCGTGCCGGTCAAGACTCCCGACGGAACGGTGCTTTATGCGCGCTTAATCAGACCCGCGGGCTTCCAAGCAGGAACGAAGTATCCGGCGATTGTGGACGTGTATGGCGGACCCGGCGTTCAGACCGTTCATAACATGTGGTACGGGATCGGCTTTGAACAGGTGCTGGCGCATCGTGGTTACGTGGTGTGGCAGCTGGATAATCGCGGATCGAACGGGCGCGGCCACGCGTTCGAAGAACCGATTTACCGTGAACTCGGGAAGCAAGAAGTCGCTGACCAGCAGCTAGGGGTCGAGCACCTGATCGGCATGGGATTCGTCGATCCGAACAGAATCGGAATTACGGGCTGGAGTTATGGCGGCTACATGACGATCCATTCGCTTCTGCTCGCACCCGATGTGTTCAAGGTAGGAGTCGCGGGCGCACCTGTGACCGATTGGCACAATTACGACACAATCTATACGGAGCGTTATATGGGCTTGCCGGACGAGAACAAGAAAGGCTACGACGCGAGTTCGAACGTAAAGAACGCCGCGCGCCTGAAGGGGAGATTACTCATCGTCCACAATCTCGAAGACGACAATGTGCTGTTCCAGAACACAATGCAAATGGCGAACGCGCTCGAGCGGGCGGACAAGCAATACTTTCTGCAGTTGTACCCGTTTAAGAGCCACGGAGTAGGCGGACAGCTCCGGAAACCGATGTATCAGGCCATGGCCCAATTCTTCGACAATCACTTGAAGAAGGGCGACTAGCTATTACCTCACAGGTATTTAATCATTACCACTTCATTGCCTTGCTCATTGTAGATGAGCTCGTCCGCGATCTGCTGAACCATCATAATTCCGAAGCCGCCGGGACGGAGTCCGTTGCGTGAACGGTACTCCAGGTGTTGATACGGTTGTTCAGGTGGATTGCTGAGCGCTGCATGAGGGATGTCGTCGAGAGAGAAGCCGCAGCCGGCATCTTTGAGATGGAAAAGGAGCATGCGGGCGGTGCGGAGGAATGCAAACTCAACGGGGCTGGGGCTGTCCTGACACCCGTGCTCGATAGCGTTTCCGAGCAGCTCGTCTAATGCGAGGGAAAGCTTCTCGCACAGGTCGGACGGCAAATCTTCAACCTGGGTGCGAAAAAACTCGACAACTTTCGCCCTCCAATGCATTTCGGGCGTAATGCGAAGCGAGAGCCAACCGGGCAGCGCAGACCTTACCTGGATTCCGGCTTCGCTCTGGAAGGCTTCTTTCGCGCTTATCACTTGAGTCTCTGGGCCATGCTGATGCTTATCTTCTCACTAGTGGAGGGATAGCGGCTTTGCTCTCCCTGAGGTAAACCCAACGGATTGGACGCGGCGGCTGCCCTCTGCGGTGCGAACTTCTCGGGCGTTTGACGGACGCGTTACCCTACGAATAGCGAGTTTTAATGATGCGGTTTCTAGTAGGTTCTGGAATTTTGGTGCTGGGGGCGGCGAGTTTGTTCGGCGCGAAGAAGGTCGTCTCGCCGACGACGAGCGCGAGCAACGATCAAATCGATGTGGTAGCTACGATCTCGCTTACTGAGCAAGAGGTCGCGCAAAAAATAGGTGCCGATCCTGGGCCGGGCGTAGCGGTGCTCGACGTACGAGTGACACCGAAGACGGACAAGCCGGTTCAAGTGAGTCCGGATGACTTTATTTTGCTTGCTTACGACGATGGGGAGCGCTCGAAACCTTTCGATCCGGCGGAGCTTGCGGGACAAGGTGCGCTGGTTGTGAAGACGACTCCGAGTGGAGAGAAGACAGGGCGGACGTCGGGAATCGGCGGCTTCGGAGGATTCGGAATGGGTTCGGGGCCGGGCACAGTCAAGAAGAGCGACACGCTGAACTCGAAGATGGATACCGGTAACAAGGGAAACAAGACGCTGCTCGAGCAATTAAAGGCCAAGCAGTTTCCGCAGAAGGAAAGCGCCGACCCTGTAGAAGGGTATTTGTATTTTCCCCTCAATGGAAAGCACAAGCTGAAGAATTTAGCAGTGCTGTATCGAGGCGAGACGGGAAAGCTGAGGTTGGTGTTCGAGCACTGACTGGAGCAAGAGGGTCGGGCGTGCCCGGCCCCTACTTATTGCTTGTCGCCTTGCTTTTCGATCGAGGAGATCGTGACGGTGTCGCCGTTCAGGCTGCCGTCAATTTTGACGTTTTCACCCGCATGCGCGACTGCCTTGTCCCTGGATCCGGCGTCGAACTTGTAGACTTTGCCTTCGCTCACGAACACCGGATCGGAGCCGCCCTTCAGACACATCTGAATGCATTTGGTGTTTGCGGCGCTAGGGGCATCGTGCTTGGCGGCGCAATGAGACTCGGAAACATAGCCGGTCAAGTTGTCCGCGAAAGCGGCGAACGAGCACAGCGATAAACCCAGAACAGAACCTAAAACCAGTTTCTTCATGGAAGACTCCTCAAGTAGATATACGGGATTTATTGTATTACGGATGGCGGTGGCTGGGTTAGATTTCGAGGATGACCGGCATGATGAGCGGGCGGCGCTGGGTCTCTTTGGCCAGAAAGCGCTTCAAATCGGTCCGGATTTTTTCCTGCATGACACCCCAATCGCCGCGCTCTTCAGGAGTTGAGTTTTCAAGGGTCTTCGCTACAACCCCGCGAGCCTGCTGCAGAATGCCGGAGCCGTCGCTGCCCACGAATCCGCGGCTAACGATTTCGGGGAGGCCTTCGCTCTTGCCCGTGTGTTTGTTGATGGCGATGATCGGGAGCACGAACCCGTCTTCCGATAGGTGACGGCGATCACGGATGATGATGTCTTCAACAACGTCGTCGAGCGAGCCGGAGTCGATGCAGACCCTGCCGACGGTGACGCGCTCGCCGCGACGCGCGCCGAGATGGTTGATTTCGAGAGTTTCGCCCGTTTCGAGCACGAAGGTCTCTTCGAGTCCGGAAGAGCGGAGATGCTCGGCGAGCGAAGCGTGGCGCGAAAGCTGGCGGTACTCGCCATGGATGGGAACGAAAAACCGGGGGCGCACGAGGTTGAGAATCAGCTTCAGCTCCTCTTCGCTGGCGTGCCCTGAGACATGTACGGGTGGGTTCATTGTCCCGTAGACAAGGTCCGCACCGCGCCGGGCGATGTGGTTCATCATCCGGTAAATGGCTTTTTCGTTTCCAGGGATGATGCGGGCGCTCAACGCCACCGTATCGCCACGCTGGAGATAGAGATGCTTGTGATTATCGACCGCAACGCGAGATAAGGCGGACATGGGCTCGCCTTGCGTGCCGGAAACAACAACGGCGACTTTCTCAGGCGCCATTTGCATAATGTCCTGGGGACGCAGCAGTGTGGAATCCGGAATGGTGAGGAGGCCGAGGCGGTGTGCGATTTCGGTTACGTTCAGGACACTGCGGCCGAGAAAGGCAACCTTGCGGCCGTATTCATCGGCGAGATCAAGAATCTGCTGCAGGCGATGAATGGAGCTGCTGAAACAAGAGATCACCAAGCGGCGCTCACTGCGCGTAAAGAGATCTTCGAGGCGCGGCCGCACCGCGCGCTCGCTCTCCGTGTAGCCGGGCCGGTCGACGTTCGTGGAATCGGAGAGCAGCAGGAGCACACCGCGCTTCCCATATTCTGCAAGTGTATGGAGGTCAAACAACTCGTTGTCCGTAGGAGTGGGATCGACTTTGAAATCGCCCGTGTGGATGATGACCCCGAGGGGGGTAGTGATCGCCAACGCGACTGCGCACACGATGGAGTGAGTGACGCGAATGAACTCGATCTCAAAAGGGCCGAGGGTGAGGCGATCTCCGGGGTTTCTTACGTTCAAGTTGGCTTCATCAAGCAGCTCATGCTCTTCGAGGCGGCGCTCGACTAAAGCGAGCGTGAACTCGGTTCCGTACACCGGCACATTCAGTTGCGATAGCAAAAAGGGAACAGCGCCGATGTGATCTTCATGGCCATGGGTGAGGATGAGACCACGAACCATGCTGGCGTGCTGCTCGAGGTAAGTGAAGTCGGGAGTGACAATATCGACGCCCAGGAGTTCGGATTCAGGGAACATCATACCGGCGTCGATGACGATGATGTCGTCACCGTAGCGGAGCGCCATGGAGTTCATTCCGAACTCGCCTAGACCCCCGATGGGGATTACCTGGAGCTTTCCTTCAGCCATACCGAATCCCTCTCACGTACACCAGCCAATTGTAGTAAGCAGAGGAAACGTGTTCAGTCAGCTTTACGATTCTGGCCTTTGCGACTTCTCAACCTTCGCCCAGGTATCGCGCAATTGCACAGTCCGGTTGAAGACCGGCTTTTCCGCTGTCGCGTCCTTGTCAACGCAGAAGTACCCGAGCCGCTCGAATTGGTACCGGGCACCGTTTGCCGCCGCCCTAACGCTTGGTTCTATCTTCGCGGCAGCGCGGACTTCGAGGGAATTCGGATTTAGAGATGCGGCAAGGTCTTGCCCCTCATCTTTTCCGAGTTGATTCCCAGCGGGCCCGACTTCGTTCTCGGGGCGGAACAGAGTGTTGTAGAGGCGCGCCTCAAAATCCAGGGCATGTCGAGCCGAAACCCAGTGAATCGTTGATTTAACTTTGCGCCCTTCCGGCGCGTTGCCGCCCCGCGTTGCCGGATCGTACGTACAGTGGATCTCAGTGATCTCTCCGGTCGCATGATCTTTCACAACGTTGGTGCAGGTGACAAAATACGCGTATCTCAAGCGAACCTCGCGCCCTGGCGCAAGCCGATAATATTGCTTCGGAGGATTCTCTCGGAAGTCCTCCCGCTCGATGTACAGGACCTTCGAGAAAGGCACCTTGCGATTCCCCATAGCAGGATCTTCCGGGTTGTTCACGGCGTCCATTTCTTCCACAAGATCTTCCGGATAGTTTTGGATTACGACACGGAGCGGATCCAGTACGGCCATGACGCGTGCGGCGCGCTTGTTCAAATCCTCACGCAGATAGTGCTCTAATAGCGAGAACTCGACAATTCCGTTCGTTTTCGACACTCCGACCCGGTTACAGAACTGGCGGATTGATTCCGGTGTGTAACCCCGTCGCCGTAACCCGGACAACGTGGGCATTCGCGGGTCGTCCCACCCCGAAACAAAGCCGTTCTGAACCAATGTCAGCAACTTTCGTTTGCTCAGCACCGTCTCGGTCAGGTTAAGCCGATCGAACTCGATTTGGCGGGGATGATGGATTCCCAACTGCTCGATATACCAGTCGTATAGCGGTCGGTGATCTTCAAACTCGAGCGTGCAGATGGAATGCGTGATTGCCTCGATGGAGTCGCTCTGCCCGTGAGCGAAGTCGTACATGGGATAGATGCGCCACTTATTACCCGTGCGATGGTGTTCCGCATGCAAGATCCGGTACATCACCGGATCGCGCATGTTGAAGTTAGGCGACGCCATGTCGATCTTTGACCGTAAGGTCCGCGAGCCGTCGGGAAACTCGCCCGCGCGCATGCGTTCAAACAGATCCAGGTTCTCTTCCACTGAGCGGTTCCGGTACGGGCTTTCACGGCCCGGCTCGGTGGGCGTACCCCGGTAATCGCGAATCTGTTCGGCGGTCAAGTCGCACACATAAGCCTTTCCCTGCTGAATCAGTCGAATCGCCCACTCATAAAGCTGGTCGAAGTAATCGGACGCGTAGAATAACCGGTTTTCCCAATCGAATCCCAGCCAGCGGACGTCTTCGACGATCGAGCTGACGTACTCCGTCTCTTCCTTACTAGGATTTGTATCATCGAACCTGAGATTGCATTTCCCGCCGAATTCGAGTGCCAGCCCGAAATTTAAGCAAATGGACTTCGCGTGACCGATATGCAGGTACCCGTTCGGCTCGGGTGGAAATCGCGTCTGCACCTTCCCACAATATTTCCCACTCTGAATGTCTTGTAGGATGATGTCTCGAATAAAGTTGGACGACGGCACTGAATTGTTCTCGGGTCTTCCGCTCTTGTTGAATTTATTACTTGAGCCGAGTATAGCGACGCGGCATAACAGATCAGAGTGGTACGATGCCGGGTGCGGTCTTCTTGTGGGAGGTCGTCTAAGCTAGGACGGCAGATACTGGATCTGCAGATCGGGGTTCAAATCCCTGACTCCCGCCCGCGCTCTGCACTCTATGTGCAATCCGGTCAATTCGAAGTAGCTTTCACAGGTCTCGTATTTATACTCTTCTCTAAGAGAGCGGAAAGTTGCAGGCGCTCGCAGCATGCCTCAGTGCCGAGGACGACGGCGCCCTCGATCAGCGAGTCCTTTTAATTTCCCCCCATCCAGCCCGGCTGGTCCGTTGTCATAAATTCGCCGTAGACGTATGGCGCATCAAAACAGCCGTCCGCCAGTTCGTCGCAAAAGTCCTCATCGGGAAAATCTACGAGAGCGTCTGCACCGAAAATCTCCCACGAGTTATCGTCCGGCCATGACTGGCTGGCTTTATCGAGAGCTTCATCGAGCCCCGTACCTGAATTGCTTTCGCGCGGTACTAGTATTCCCGCCGTTCTTTTGTCGTGAGTGCGTTCTCTTTTTGGACGAAGGCCTACATACTTATGCTTCAGTTTGGCTGTCGTAATTGCGGCGAGAGCCGCGATTCGCTCCGGATCGGATAGCGCCTTCCGCGCTGCCGTGGTGGTTCTCATGCGGTGATTGCATCGCGATATGGCGCGTGAGGCACCGACCCATGGCGTCCGGGTACACTCGCTATTCGCGAGATAAATCTTCACGGCTTGTGACTGGTTGCAAATCGGTTTCGTTTGCGGCGGAAGGGTATCGTGAAGGTGGAGTGATCGAATGACCTTAGTACGAATTAATACGCTCCTACTCGTAACGGCATGTTTTTCAGTAGGTGCATTGGCGCAGGGTCCGCCCGCTTCTGATTCGAACAAGGACGTGGATCCCCACAAGATGTATCAGCTGGCGGGATTCGAAGTGAATGGGACCCGGCTGCCGACCAATTCGGTGATTCGGTTGTCCGGGTTGAAAGTGGGACAGATGATCAATTATGACCTCGTTAACCAAGCCTGTCACAGAATTACGTCTACCGGGTTGGCGTCGCTTGTCGATTATGCCTACATCCTGCAGCCGACCAAGGCGGCGGTAGTCTTGTCCCTTAAAGTAACGGATGAACTTCCATTGCTACCGTCCAAAGTTTATCCTCCGGAAGATGCGGATCGAATTTGGGCATGTCTGCAATCCGCGGATCCGATTTTTACACAGGAGCTGCCGAATACGCGAAATGCTCTCGGCTTTTACTCCACAAATATCAACAGGTGTTTAGAAAACGCGGGTCGGCCGGACACGTACGCGCGGTCTAGTGTCGTTTGCGACAGGTTGGGAAAAGCGGCCGAGATCATATTTGATATCAGGGAAAAACCAGGGGCGGCGCAGCGCAAGTAATTTGGTTGACAGCTCAAGGTGAAAGTAGCGGTCATTACTGGGGCTGCCCAGGGGATTGGAAGACGAACGGCCGAGGTGCTGGCGGGTCAGGGCCATAGTCTGATCCTCAATGATCTGCAATCCTGCGCCGAGGTGGTCAGCGCCATTCAGTCTGAAAGTCACGAAGCTATTGAGGTGCGCGGCGATGTGTCGGACGAAGTGATCGCGCAGATGATCGGCCAAGCCGCCCGGTCACACTTTGGGCGTGCGGATGTGCTCGTGAACAATGCGGGTATTGCGCACATTTGTCCAGCTGAGAAAATCAGTGCGGCCGAATGGCGGCGGGTTCAGGATGTGAATCTACTGGGGCCCTTCTTGCTGTCGCGTGAAATCGGCGCGATCATGCTCGGGCAGGGCATAGGCAGCATTATCAACATTGCTTCTATCGCCGGCTTGTTGGGGGTGGCGGACCGTGCCGCGTACAACGCAAGCAAACACGGCTTGATTGGTCTGACTCGAACGTTGGCGGCTGAGTGGGGTGGGCGGGGCGTGCGTTGTAATGCCGTCTGCCCCGGCTGGGTGAAAACGCCGATGGACGTGGGTCCGCAAGCCGCCGGGCTGTATCAGGATTCCGACATAACGGATCGTGTGCCGATGGGGCGCTTCGCGAGACCCGATGACGTGGCGTCTGCGGTTGCTTTCCTCGCGGACCCGGCCCAAAGCGGTTTTATCAACGGGCATACGCTTTCCGTAGACGGTGGGTGGTTCGCGGACGGAAGTTGGGATAGCTTACGCTTGCGGCACCGGAGCTGAGGGAAACGCGTTACGCGGAAGTCGGATGAGGGCGTCCGTCTGGCGTGTGTTAACCGTTCACCACGACAACCAGCGCAGTTGTCCGGCGCGCGCCAATTTTGCGGTATCCGTGCGGAACGGTCGATTCAAAGTAGATCGAGTCCCCTTCCGACAGTTCAGGCTCGTCCCCGCCGACTTGCAAGCCCAGCTTGCCGGACATGACATAAAGAAACTCGACTCCGTCGTGCTGATGCTTTCGTACACGCTCGGCTGCTTCGAACTCTGCGTAGTATGCGTTCAGTTTGCGGTTTTCTGCGGTAAAGTCCAGGCTCTCGAAATGGTAAGCAGGATCTCGGGTGTCAGGAGCTTCCGGAAAACGAAGGCGGTCTCCCTTTCGCACAATCTCGAGTACCGGTTTGGGCTCGGGATTAAAGAAATACTCCAGCCCTACGCTGAACACGAGTGCGATCCGCAGAAGAGTGGGCAGGGTCGGATGCATCAGGTCGCGTTCTAGCTTCGATAGCAGGGAAGGAGAAAGGCCCGTGTGTTTGCCCAATTCGGTCAGGCCCATGCTCTTCCGCAGCCGCAACCGCCGGAGCTTCTGGCCTATCGAATACCGGCTTAGGCCTTGTGTGATCGTCTCGGATTCCATTTCTATTTGTTTTCCTTTGAGTCAATTTTCTGAACGTCTTTTGAGCTCAGAAAAAACGGGCTCCCGTGTTTTCTTTACAGTAAATCTAATTGTCTCTACGATCAAGTTGTGGCCATTAGCAACGGGCTGCACTCATCTGAGAAAGGATCGAATTACATGAAAAAACTTGACGTTATTGCCGGCGTGTTGGTGGTGGTGGGAGCTCTCAATTGGGGCTTGGTCGGCCTCTTCCACTTTGATCTCGTCGCGGCAATTGTGGGCCGGCACTTCGGCGAGACCTCGGTAATCAGTTCAGCTGTTTACATTCTGGTTGGCTTGGCGGGGCTGTACAAAGCGCTCTCCTGGAAAATCATTCCGAGAGGCTCCAAGGGGAGTTACTCGCCGGCCCGCGCATAACTGAGCAAGCACACGCTAAAGGAGAAAACATCATGCAATATGAGGATTTGGTAAAGAGGGAGCCTGAGAGCGGGGCTCGTGAAGAACACCGCGAAGGACCAGTGGCTCGGAGCATCGAACAGCAAACGGCGAAGCTTCCGTCAGATTTATTCCTGTTGGCAGCTTTCGGCTCCATAGCCGGTTCACTGGCTTTCAATGTAAGCGGGAAGGAGCACGCGGCATTGTTCGTCGGCCAGTGGGCTCCGACTTTCTTGCTGCTCGGAATCTATAACAAGTTAGTAAAGCTGCACGGATCGGAAGGCGTGTAGGAACGGCCTGCACGCCAACCTGCGTTCTCCGCGGCACGTCCGGCAACTTTGGAGGAGATTGATTACTTGCGGACGTAGCCGTGGAGGGCGCTTCGCTTTCCGCCTAGCCGGTGGGCTTCATCAGAAAGCGGGTGAACACCGGATGCATCTACCCACCGATTGTAGAAGTTAAACAGAGCACAAACGGTGATCGCGTAGTAAATGGCTTCGTCATTCCAGCCTGCAGCATACAGCGGCTGCATGTCTTGAGGGGTAATCTCAGGGGAGCGATGGTTCACCTTGCCGACAAAACGGAACAGCGCCTTTTCGTTTTCCGGCAGTGACGAGGTCTCGACATCGCGCAGGACGCCTTCGACTAATTCTTCGCTCCCCAAAAATTCCGCCGCAACTGCGGCGTGGGATTTCACTCAAAAGGGGCAGTGATTCTGATATGACGTGTAGGCGGCGATGAGCTCGCGGATTCCCGGGCTGAGAGGTGCGGGCTCGCGCATGATTTCCTGAGTGAAACGCGCCAAATGCTCGGTGGCACGCGGAAGGAACGCGAACATGTGCCAGATCTGCGGGTATTCGGGACCTGCGGCCTGCATCGTACGGATCGCATCGAGATAAGGGCCGGGTTGCGGATTTTTTTCGACGCCAGGAAGAAACATGGGTTCCATCGAAGCCATCATCTCACCAGGACAAGTTTGCCGATATGATCGCCTCTTTCCATGCGTTCGTGGGCGAGATATGCCTCTGTGAGCGGGAATGTGGAATCGATAATCGGGCGGATAGGATTCTTTGAAGGCAGCATGGGCCAGACGTCGCGGAATAAACGGCGAGCGATCTTACCTTTCTGTTCCGGGGTTCGGGCGCGCAAGGTGGATCCCATAATTCGCCCGCGCTTGGCCATAAGCTTGCCGATATCGAGTTGCGCAGTGCGGCCGCCCTGCGTGGCGACAATGGCGACTCGCCCATCAAAGGCCAAAGCGTCCAGGTTCCGCTCGAGATACGAACCGCCGACCATATCGAGAACGACGTCTACGCCGCGATCGTGAGTGATACGCTTCACCTCAGCAACGAAATCGGTTTGCTTGTAATTGATGGCTTCTTCGGCACCGAAACCAATGCAGGCAGCGCACTTTTCGGAACTGCCCGCAGTGGCGATGGGCACTGCGCCCCAGGCCCGGCTAAGCATAACTGCCGTACTGCCGATGCCGCTGGCTCCTCCATGGATCAAAACACTTTCACCACGCTGGAGGCCAGCGCGGGTGACGAGATTGTCATACACAGTGAACATGTTCTCGGGGAGTGTGACGGCCTCGGTTGCGGTCCAACCTTCCGGGACAGGGAGAACTTGTACAGACGGCACGGCGCAGAGTTCTGCGTAACCGCCGCCGGCCAGGATGGCGCAGACGCGATCACCGAGTTTGAATTTCGACGCTTGAACGCCGATTGCCTCTATGGTCCCCGCGACATCCAGCCCGGGAATATCGGACGCGCCCGGCGGCGGGGGATACTTGCCTTGGCGTTGGAGGAGATCGGCACGGGCCACGCCGGCGGCTTCGACCCGAATCAGAACTTCATCCTCTTTCGGAACCGGATCGGGACGCTGGACGGGTGCCAATACATCCGGCGCGCCGAAGGAGGAAATTTCAATGGCGATCATGACCCAGTCAATATAATTGTTATTACACCTCCAGTGTCATCATCTGACTGCGAAGTAGGGCTGGCCGGGCCTGCCGTTCTTTTAGGCTGCATTCGCCGATGAAGAAAGTACCGTACCAGAAAGGGCAGAGGATAATTGTCTGGCCGCTGGCGCTGCTTCCGCTGGTGCTGGCATTCGCCGCTTATCACGTCAGCTCGCAACATGTCACTACTGTGGAAGCGACCTTAGCGACAGACGAGTTCATCCGGAATCTCGATGAGCTGCTGTCTACTGTTGAGAGCTCAGAAACGGGTCAACGTGGTTATCTCTTGACAGCTGATAGTGAATACTTGACACCTTTCATCCAAGGTAAAGCGAAGCTTCGATCTCAGTGGGCGAAAGTAGACATAGGCGCGGCGCGCAAGGGCGTTCCGCATGAACAAGTAGCGGAACTGCATGCGCTGATCGAGCGGAAGATGGGTGAATTGCAGGAGACGGTCGATCTGCGGCAGAAGGCTGGCCTTGCGCCGGCACTGGCGATAGTTGAGACGGGGCGCGGGCGTGAGCACATGTTAGCGATTCGATCTCTGATAATTCAGTTGAAATCGGAACAAACGGCTAAATTCTTAACGGGCATGGAGGCACAGCGGAAGAGCCAATTGCAACTGGACGTAGTGCTCGCGATTGGTGTTGGGCTCGGTTTCATACTCGTGTTCTTGTCATACAACTTCAATTCACTTTACAGTCGGGAGCGAGATCGCACAGAGGACGAAATCCGGCACTTGAACGAGACACTGGAAGCCCGCGTGAAGGAAAGGACGCGAGAGCTGGAGGGGCGAACGAAAGAGTTGGAAAGGAGTACGGCTGAACTGCACCGTTCCAACGCCGATCTTTTGCAGTTCGCGTACGTGGCAAGCCACGATTTGCAAGAGCCGCTGCGAATGATCGGAAGCTATATGGGCCTGCTAGCGCGACGATATGAGGACAAGCTTGATGAAACGGCCCAGACGTATATCGAGTATGCGGTCGGGGGCGCGAAGAGAATGCAGGCCCTGATCAATGATCTGCTGAGCTACTCTCGGGCGGGCACGCAAGCTATCGAGAAACGGCCTATTTCCTCAGAACAGGTTTTGAAAAGCGCTCTGATCAATTTGGATCTTTCCATTCGGGAGAATGCGGCGGTCGTGCACTTTAACGGTTTACCGCTGGTGCAGGCGGATGGGACGAAGCTGATACAGGTAATGCAAAACCTGATCGGAAACGCGATCAAGTTCCGGAAGCGCGATGTGCGCCCGGAAGTTTCGGTTACGGCGACAAAGCGGGAATCAGATTGGTTCTTTGCTGTCGCGGATAACGGAATCGGGTTCGATCCGAAATACTGCGACAGGATTTTTCAGATATTCCAGCGGTTACATGGCGTCGGCAAGTATCCCGGGACCGGAATCGGACTTGCGATTTGCCGCCGCATCATTGAGCACCACGGTGGACGGTTATGGGCTGAATCCCAGCCCGGCGTGGGATCGACGTTTTTCTTTACGCTGCCGTTTCGAGATGAAACGATGGAGCCGAAATCCGAGCCAATAAAGCGAGGGAGCAAGGAGGCTCCTTCCCGAGAGATTCATGTTTGAATCCAATCATCGGTTCGAGATTCTACTGGTCGAAGATAACCCGGGAGACGTGTTGCTGACAAAGGAAGCGTTTCGCGAAGGGCGACTGGCGCACCGACTCTCAGTGGTTGAGGATGGCGAAGATGCGCTTCATTTTCTACGCCAGGAGGGCAAACATGCGGACGCGCCACGGCCTGATCTCATCTTATTGGATTTGAATTTGCCAAAGAAAGATGGCCGGGAGCTGTTGGCGGAGGTGAAGGGCGACCCCGTCCTGCGACACATCCCGGTAATAGTGCTCACCACGTCGGATGCAGAGCAAGACGTTTGGCGCGCATACAAGCTGCACGCAAACTGCTATCTCACAAAGCCGGTACAGATGGACGATTTTCTGAACAAGATCAGGTCAGTTGAGGATTTTTGGCTGACGGTTGTGCGGCTTCCTCCTCATTAGCAGCGGGCGTTAGCAGCGAACAAAAGGGGAAACGTCGTTCCATGCAGTGCGTCTAGTGAGAAGGAGGAACAGAATGGCTGTTGAGGATCTGCGACAGAGCGCAATGATGTCCCACTTGCTGGATGCGTTGGATCGGGGTGAGGACATTGGCCATTACGGGCGTCTAGTCTTCGCAATGGTGGCGCGCCATTTTTTGACCGAAGAGGAACTGATTGAGCAGTTGATGAAGGATCAGGATTGTGACGAACAGAAAGCACGCGGGCTGGTGAAGCAAGTGGAAGCGCGCGGCTACAATCCTCCGAAACGGGAACGCATTTTGGAATGGATGGAGCAGCAGGACTTTCCTATTTGCGAAACTACCGACGGCGGCGAGGCCTGCAACGTCTACAAGAGTCTAAATTTTCCGCGCGAGGTTTACGAAAAGATTTCAGCCTACTACGAGCAGGAGCAGACGGTCGCCTGAGTTGACGCCTGCTAACGAGCGCCGCCAATTACCTGATCGCGACGGCAGCGAACCTCGCGAATGGCGTATATACGGCGACCTTGGCTCTCGAAATAGGTCCGCATCAAAACTTCTCCGATCAAACCCGTGCTGAATAGCATCAGCCCCGCAAACCAAAGCATGGCGCCAGCGATAAGCAGAGGCCCGTGTTCAACGAGAATATCTCTTCCGGCGAGCTTGTCAATTAGAATGTAGGCGAGCACCAGGGTACCTGATGCGATTCCGACCAAGCCGAACTTGCCAAAAAAGTGCATGGGGCGCGTGAGATATCGGAGAAGGAACTTGATCGTAAGAATATCGAAGAACACGCGAAGCGTGCGGCTGAGACCGTAATGTGAAGCGCCGCTCGAGCGGTGCGTGCTCCTGATCGGGACCTCTGCGATGCGCGCTCCATAGAACGTCGCTAGCGCGGGAATAAAGCGATGGAGCTCGCCGTAGAGGTTTATATCTTTCAAAATCTCCGAGCGGTACGCCTTGAACGTCGTACCGAAGTCGTGCAACTCCACGCCTGAAGCACGCTTCATCATCCAGTTTGCAATCCGAGAGGGAATCTTGCGGGTGACTGCATTATCGACGCGGTTCTTGCGCCAGCCGCTTGCGATGTCGTAGCCTTCCTCTACTTTGTCGAGAAGCAGTGGAATGTCTTCAGGGTCATGCTGGAGGTCGCCGTCGAGGGAAACGATTATGTCGCCTTGTGCCTCATCGAAACCGGCGGCGAGGGCCGCGGTTTGTCCAAAATTCCGGCGCAACCGGATGACCTTGAGGTGACAGTCGGTTTCGGCCAGGTTCGACAGGAGATCGAAGCTGCGGTCCGTGGAAGCATCGTCGATGAAGAGAATCTCGTAGGAGGTGTGAAGCCTGTCCAGAACCGCGATCAGCCGATCATACAACGGCAAAATGGCTGGCTCTTCGTTGTGAATAGGAACGACGATAGAAAGCATTGCCACCACCCCAGTGTAGCGGCATACCGCGAAATTCCTCAATCAAGCACTCGCGCCAGAGGACCGGAACTGCTAAAATGTAGTTACAGCATACAAGCCGTAAGCCCTTCTGTTGACAACGGTTTGCGACGACTTTGTCTCTCATTTTAGGAGTTTACTTTGGCCGATCAAGACGGGTCGAGCGCGGGTGGTTTGTTTCCGCCCGGCGATAACAAGAGCCTGATCCCGACAAACATCGAAGACGAGATGAAACGCTCGTATCTCGATTACGCGATGAGCGTAATTGTAGGTCGAGCTTTACCCGATGTTCGCGATGGTTTGAAGCCGGTACACCGGCGGATTCTTTATGGGCTCCACGAAATGGGCCTCCATTTCAACCGCCCGACACGTAAGTGCGCCAAGATCGTTGGCGAGGTTCTCGGAAAATATCACCCACATGGGGACGCGCCGGTTTATGACTCGCTGGTGCGCATGGCGCAAACCTTTTCGATGCGCTATCCGCTCATCGATGGGCAAGGCAATTTCGGATCGATGGATGGAGATCCTCCGGCGGCGATGCGGTACACCGAGGCCCGCTTATCGAGGATAGCCGGCACACTGCTCGAGGACATCGATAAGGAAACCGTCGACTTTCGTCCGAATTACGACGACAGCGAAGTCGAGCCCGAGATTCTGCCGACGCGCGTGCCGAATCTGTTGATTAATGGATCTTCGGGTATCGCAGTGGGGATGGCGACCAATATCCCGCCTCACAACCTGAAAGAAATGATCGACGCGACGATTGCGTTGATTAACGATCCGAATACGGCGCTGGCGAAGATCGCGGAGATTGTGCCTGGGCCGGATTTTCCGACTGGCGGATTCATTTTGGGCCGGCAGGGCATTCTCGATTACTACGTCAGGGGCCGAGGGAGCTTGAAGCTGCGGGCGAAGGCTGCTACGGAGAAATTCGGCAAAGAAAACGAAGCGATTATCGTAACCGAGCTGCCTTTCCAGGTGAACAAAGCGCGTCTCATCGAGCATGTGGCGGCACTGATTTCCGACAAGAAGCTGGAAGGAATGGGCGAGCCTCGCGACGAGAGTGACCGCCACGGCATGCGTATTGTGTTTCCCTTGAAGCGCGGCGAGAATGCAGAAGTTGTGCTCAACAACCTTTACAAGCAGACGCAGCTGCAGGTGAACTTCGGCGTGATTATGCTCTCGATCGTGAATGGCCAGCCGCGCGAGCTTGGCCTCATCAGTGTCATCAAGCGGTTCATCGAACACCGCACGGACGTGGTGCGGCGCCGCACGGATTATTTGCTGCGGAAGGCCAGAGAGCGGGAGCATCTGCTGCTGGGGTTCAAGAAGGCGCTGGAGAGCATTGACGCCGTGATCGCACTCATTCGTGCCGCTAAGACGCCGAAGGAAGCTCGCGAAGGACTGATCTCACGGTTTGAGTTCACGGAGCGGCAGGCGCAGGCGATCATCGAGCTCCAATTGCAGCGGCTAACTGGGATGGAGCAGCAGAAGATCCTTGATGAGTTAGCGGAGATTCAGCGCGCCATTGCCGGGTATTTAGAGATACTCGGTTCCGAGAAGGTTTTGAAGAGCCTCATTGTTAAGGAGCTGAAAGAGGTTCAGAAGGACTTTGGAGATGATCGGCGGACGCAGATTATAGAAGATACCGGCGACATCCGGCTGGAAGACCTGGTGCAGATGGAAGATGTCGCAGTGACGGTATCCCGCGGCGGTTACTTAAAGCGCACGTCCGTTGATACGTACCGGCGCCAATCTCGTGGCGGCAAGGGCCGGATCGGCATGGGAACGCGTTCAGAAGATGTTGTGGAACATCTGGTAATCGCGTCCACGCACGCCTATCTGCTGATTTTCACGAATAAAGGCCGGGTCTACTGGCTAAAGATCTACGAAATTCCTGACGCCGCAACAACAGGGCGTGGGAAGCACGTGTCGGGCCTGATCAGCTTGCAGCCGGACGAGGCTGTTAAGGCGTTTCTGTCTGTAAAGGAATTCGTTCCGAGTAAATTTATCGTGATGGTCACGCGTCAGGGCGTGATCAAGAAATGCGAGCTGACTGAATTCGATAACCCGCTTTCGCGCGGGATTATCGCTCTAGCTTTGGACGAAGGCGACGAGCTGCTAGGAGCGGCGATCACGGGCGGTGACAACTTCATATTTCTCGGCTCGCATCGAGGCATGGCGATTCGCTTCAATGAAGACGAGGTTCGGGCTATGGGCCGACAGGCCCGGGGCGTTCGAGCCATGGATCTGGAAGAAGGGGATTACTTGATTGGTCTTCTCGTCGTCGAAAAAGAAGGGTTGATCTTGTCGATTTCAGAGAATGGTTTCGGAAAGCGAACTCCGCTTGAGGACTATCGGTTGACTGGCCGTGGCCGCAAGGGAGTGATCAATATGAAGACCACGCCCAAGGTCGGCAAAGTTGTTGCCGTGCTGTCGGTAAAGGAAAGCACGGATCTGATGATCATCACCAAAGACGGCAAGATCATCCGGCTGGAATCGGGTGAGATCCGGCAGGCCGGGCGATCGACGCAAGGCGTGCGCCTGGTTCGTATGGAAGACGGCGATCAGGTCGCTGCGGCTTCGGTGATTCCAGAGCCTGACGGCGAGAACGGCAAGAACGGCGAGCTGCCGCTGCAATAGTGCTCTAGAATCTCATTGCGCCTGTCCCACGGCTTTGACGGCCTGCGTTTTGCCAGGCTTCCGCATGACTTCAAGAGTAACGGGAAGGCTGAAATGGAAAGTCGATCCAACGCCGGGCTGTGACTCGGCCCAGATGCGGCCTCCGTTGCGCTCCACAATTCTGCGCGAGATTGAAAGCCCCATACCGGTACCCTCGACATCGCGGCCGTGCAAACGCTGGAAGAGCGCGAAGATCCGTTCCGCATATTGCTGATCGAAACCCTGCCCATTATCTGAAACTGAGAAAATCCAATCCGTGGTGTCCCGCTTGGCCTGCACTCGAATCAGGGGCGGTTCGTCGCGCCGGTACTTAATGGCGTTTGAAATGAGATTCTGCAAAAGCTGCGCGAATTGCACGTGGTCAACGACTAGCGTTGGTAGAGGCCCATGTTGAATCTCCGCATTCGATTCGCGGATCGCAGCCCCTAAATTCTCTTTTGCTTCGTCAAGGAGCTGCTCGAAGGGTACCGGAGCCGTCGATTGACTGCCCTTACGAAGGCGCACGAGCGTCAGAAGACCGTCGATCAGCTCAGTCATGCGCTGCGAAGAACTTACAATGTATCCGATAAATTCATCACCATCTTCGTCAAGAGCACCCCGGTAGCGATTTGCGAGGAGTTGAGTGAAACTTGTGATCGTCCGAAGCGGCTCTTGAAGGTCGTGACTCGCTGCGTAAGCAAACTGTTGAAGCTCTTCGTTGATGTCCTTCAACTCGCGAGTTCGCTCATCGATGCGGGCCTCCAGTTGTGCATTGAGCACCTGTAACTGCTTCTGCGCCTCATCGCGCCCATGTATGAAGTGAAGCAGCGCGTTGTAAAGCGAAACGAGGACAAGAATCATGAGAATGACGCCGACTATAAAGACGATGAAAGCCCAGCTGTTCAGCGTTCGTGCGTGACCCAAATAAGAACTTTGCTCACGAGCAATCTCCGTCTCGAGATCGTTGACGCCGTTTCGTATAAGATCCATCGTTTTTGAAGAATCGCCGGAGGTCGCGAGCTCCGTGGCGGCGGCAAAGCCTAGAGTCCGCTGAGTGTTAAGGATCTGATCTGCCTGCTGAATTCTGTCGTGAGCCAGTGAGATGACGTGTTCCACCTGTTGCTGTGATGGCGGTTGGTCCTTGGCGTAGTTACGGCATAAGGTGCTCTCGCCGGGAAGCCATGCCTTCGCCTGTCGCAAGAGCGCCAAGGAACGGTCATCACCGGTAAGGAGAAACCCCCGTTCTCCCGTCTCGACATCCTTACATAGAGAGAGGATCCTGTTCAGGCTCGATGCGAGATTTTGCAACTGGAGGAATCTAATGTCGATGTGTTCGGCGATCTGATTTGCGATGAAGAAAAGCAGACTGAAGGCGAGAGGTATGGTGAGGAGAAGAGCTAGAAGCCGCCGCGTCTTCGTGTCCGGAGTCATTTAGATGCTCCTTTCTCGCGCGCTTGGCTGAATCTACACAACCTTGATCTATTCTCGCAATCCTGGGATCGAGTCGGGCTAAGGTTTGATTATCGGTTGAAGTACCGCATTCCTGTGCTGCTCGGCCACTTCGATCGCTTTCTGATGGAGCGCCTGAAGCAAGTTCCGCTCAAACTCATAGTAAGGCAGACGCTTCGGAAAAGAAAATTTGGCGCGATGCACTTCGGCCAAGGCTTCTGCGGTGTTGCCCACCGTAAGCTGGTAAGCAGCTTTGATGCGGTGCATCAAATACGGAGGCGAAAGAATTTCCACCGAGACATCCCCGAATTTAGATCTTGCGCTTGCGAGGTTGTCGCGAAAAAGCACATCGAAGAAGGCAGAGTTGGCGAGCGTGAGGTTTTGAAGGCGGAGATCACAAAGCCCACTGAGCTCGGCGGCACGTTTCTCCCACGCTTCCGCTGCTAGTATCCTTCCGCTATCGATTGCCCAGAGGACTATAGCGTGCGCGTAGATCAAGGACATGTCCGGTCGGCTTCGCGCGGCGGCGAGGTTCCGGATGAGCCGTTCGGGGTAATCGCGAGGCCTGATTCCAGCGAGCGCCATTTGGGTGAGAATCTGATAAAGAAGGATGCCTTGCGCTTCGGCCGTGTTACGCGACAGTGAATAGCAGAGGCTTGCGTCATTGCGCACTTGCGCTTTGCTTCCGTTTGGGACCAGGCCTAAGACAAACAAGAAAAAGCTGAGCTCTGTCAAAGAGGCTAGAAAGCACTGCGTCCAACCATCGAAGTGACCGCTGAGCAAGAGAGATCCCGCTACAACACCGGTCAAGAGTGTTGCGGCAGGACCGGCCGCGACGACAAGGAGCATCCGTTCACGCCATGAATGATTCTGCCGGGGGATCGCCGAGATTGATGCTGAGAAAGGTGTTCCCGAAAGCTGAAATGACCATTTGCCGTGCAAATGGGCTGCCCTGATCGGCCCAAGTGATGCCCCCAGTACTTCGAAATCGAGGAACAGCGCCGTCAGTAGATGTCCCGCTTCATGGAGGACAACCCCGGTTGCAAATGCAGCGAAGAAGGCAGTCAGCGCGGTGGCGGTGTCGAGCCTTACGCCTTGAAAGATCATGCGCACCCAAGATGGGCCCAAGACCTTCGCGGCGATTCCAATACTTACGGCGCACAACATGAGCGCCCAAGAGAATTTTGACTTCGTCGAAGCTGTCTCAAGCGTCTTCGGAAGACGCGGAAGCGGCGGATCGATACCGTTCGAGAAACAAGCTTCCACATCTCTACGTATACAGTCGAAATTTTCTTTTGAAAATAAGCCATCACCTTGAAGTACGGGGAAGTTAGTTTGGGTTGTTAAACTAAGGCGAAACAAGGCACTCGAATGGCCATTCAGACGCTCTTTGGTTCAGTACCCACCGAACCTAACCTGCTCGATCGCCTGAAGGCCGGCATACAGAAGACGCGCTCCGGCTTCGTTGACCGGCTCGAGGATGTATTGTCCGGCAAGAAAGAGATAGACGCCGAGCTTCTCGAGGAGCTCGAGTACACGCTGATCACGGCCGATCTTGGCGTGCGGACGGTTCAGGAGATCCTCGATCGCATCCGGCAGCGCGTAGATCGCAAGATGACGAGCAACGCGGTCGAGATTCGCGCGCTTATCCGCGAGCAGATCCTTGAAATTCTCAGCGCCTCCGAGACTCCCATCAGGATTGTGTCGGATCCGCCTGCAGTCGTGATGATTGTGGGAGTAAATGGATCCGGCAAGACCACAAGTATAGGCAAGCTCGCGAATCGATTTCTCGGTGAAGGACGAAAGGTCTTGCTGTGTGCGGCGGATACTTTCCGCGCCGCTGCGATTGAGCAGCTGGAGATTTGGGCTCAGCGCGCCGGTGTTGAAATGATCCGTCAGAAGACGGGGGCGGACCCGAGCGCCGTGGTTTTTGATGCGCTGCAAGCTGCGAAGGCACGGCGCGTTGACTATGTGATTGTCGATACTGCTGGCCGGCTTCACACGAAGGAAAACCTCATGGCGGAGCTTGAGAAGATGCGGCGCACTGCGCAACGGGTAGTGCCAGGGTCGCCGCACGAGGTTTGGCTGGTAATGGACGCGACCACGGGACAAAACGGTTTAGAGCAGGCGCGGAAATTCACGGAATCGGCGGGTGTCACCGGCATTGTGCTCACGAAGCTCGACGGCACGGCGAAAGGAGGTATCGTGGTTGCCATTGCGCGTGAGCTGAACCTTCCGATCCGTTTCATCGGCGTAGGCGAGAAAATCGGTGACCTGCTGCCTTTCGAGCCCGATAAGTTCGTAGCATCTCTGTTCGATTGATGTAAGGCGGTGCCGTATTACCGACTACATGGAAGAAGCGCTGCGACTTGCTGAACAGGGCCGCGGCCTGACGAGCCCCAACCCAACTGTCGGCGCAGTACTCGTGCAGGGCGAACGCATCATCGGGCGAGGATTCCACACCTGGGCGGGCATAGATCATGCCGAATTGATCGCCATCCGTGAGGGCGGGGCTGCAGCACGAGGCGCTGATCTATATGTCACGTTAGAACCTTGTTCTCATAAAGGCCGCACCGGACCGTGTGTGGAAGCGATTATTAGAAGTGGTATTCGCCGTGTGATTGCTGCGGCCGAAGATCCGAATCCACAGGTGAACGGCGAGGGTTTCGCCAAGCTTCGCCAGACGGGAATCGAGGTAGTCGTCGATGAACGCCATCGCGAAGAAGCGGAGCGATTGAATGAACCGTTCATCCATTTCATGAAAACCGGTCGGCCGCTGGTCACGATGAAAGCGGCGCTTACGCTGGATGGAAAGATCGCCGCGCCGCAGGATAACGTAGGCTGGATCACCAGTGAAGTGGCTCGCGCCGATGTTCAGCAAGTAAGGCATCTCGCGGACGCGATTCTCACGGGTGTGGGGACGGTACTCGAAGACGACTGCCTCCTAACGGATCGCTCGGGACGCGAGCGCAGCCGGCCCCTTCTTCGGATTGTGCTCGATTCACAACTACGAATGCCGCTTCAGTCAAAGATGGTGACCAGCGCCGATCGCGATCTTCTAGTAGTCGGAACATCGGCCGCCCCAGCAGCGCGGCGAAAGGCCTTCGAAGACTTGGGCATCAAGGTCCTGATAGCGGATGGACAAGGTGGCCGGACGGATCCGCGCAAAGTCGTCGAACACCTGGCAAGAGAGCGCTATCTCTCGCTCATGATAGAGGCGGGCAGCAAGGTGAATTGGACGATGCTGGAAGCCCAAATCGCGGATAAAATCCTGTTCTATTACGCGCCCAAGATTCTTGGCGGAATGCAAAGCCTCCCGGTGGCGGGCGGAAAAGGACGACTGCGGCGAGCAGACGCGATTCTGCTGGAGCGCTTGGCGGTGCATCCTATTTCGCATAATGAGTTTTCGGTGGAAGCTTATATCGTTAAGAACTGATGTTTACAGGGATTGTTGAGGAGTTGGGGCGCGTTGCGGCCTTGGAAACCAAGAAGACTGGCGCGCAGCTGACCATTGAATGCTCCACCGTTCTACACGAGGCCACGCTGGGCGCGAGTATTGCGGTGAATGGTGCGTGCGTAACGGCTGTCGAGTTGAACGCAATCAGCTTTTCGGCCGATCTTGCGCCGGAAACGCTCAAACGCACGAACCTTGGAGATTTGAAGCAGGGCTCGGGAGTGAATTTGGAGCGGCCCCTGCGTGCGAACGGGCGTCTGGACGGCCACTTCGTACTCGGTCATGTAGACGGCACGGCGAGTATTTCGTCGATTGCGCCCCTTGGCGACGATAACTGGTGGCTACGGATTCGAGTGCCGGAGCAACTCACCCGTTACATAGTGAGCAAGGGATCGCTTGCGGTAGATGGCATTAGTCTCACGGTCGCAGAGGTGGAGCAAGATGTGATCGGGTTTACGATTATTCCGCACACGTTCGAGCACACAACCATACGCGAATACCGCGCAGGATCGCGGGTGAACATCGAGGTTGATATTCTCGCGAAGCATTTAGAAAAGCTGGTAAAGGCGTGAGCGCGGCAACGAGGAGCGTGGCGGAGCTAGTGACGCAAGTCGATTGGGAACGCGTATCCAAGAATCTGAACGCGCAAGGAAACGGCGTAATCGAGCGCCTGCTTTCTCCGGAGGAATGCGAAAGCGTAGCGGGCCTATATCCGAAAGATGAGATCTTCCGCAGCCGTATTGTCATGGCACAGCATGGCTTCGGACGTGGCGAGTACAAATATTTCAGTTACCCCTTGCCTGATCTTATTGCCGCCCTTCGGACGTCCGTGTATCTGCACCTTGCGCCCATCGCGAACCGCTGGAACAGCAGTATGGGTCTGGATATTTGCTATCCGAAGACGCACGTGGAGTTCATCGAGCGTTGTCACGAAGCGGGCCAGGTCAAGCCGACGCCCCTTCTGTTACAGTATGGGGCGGACGATTACAACTGCCTGCATCAGGACGTCTATGGCGAGCACGTTTTTCCGCTTCAGCTCGCCATCCTGTTGTCCGAACCGGGAAAGGACTTCACCGGTGGCGAATTTGTGATGACCGAGCAAAGGCCGCGCATGCAGTCGCGTCCGATGGTGGTGCCGCTTAGGCAGGGTGATGGCGTCGTATTCGCAGTTCATCATCGACCGGTGCAGGGCGGTCGTGGGGTGTATCGCGTGAATCTACGGCACGGTGTTAGCCGGGTCCGTTCGGGGCGGCGGCATACGCTGGGCATTATTCTTCATGACGCGAAGTAGCGTCGGTGCGCCGCTTGAAATGGGTGCGAGATTTGACCTTCGATCCGGAGGTTTTCCGGGTTTGCGGAACCTTGCCGATCCGCGGATCCCTCGCCAAAATAAGCTCACACGCGTGTAGCGCTGCCTGCTCGAAATCCGGCGCATCAGCCGGAAGAACCTGCCAGCCAGTTACTTCCTTTCCGAGTACCTGAATGGATCGCATGTTCGGGAATTCACGGTGCAGACTCTCGTGGTGCTCCTTGGTGGTGGCCAGCCAAATCCCGTTGTCCGCGATCGGGTCACGCTTTTCGCGGAGTACGAGGACGATCTTGTCCCCGACGTACACCGCGAGACAGCCGAACATGGGCCGAGTTCGCGGCGAGAGCTGGGCGAGGGCGTCAAGCACGAACTCGTGCGGAACGATCTTGCGGGGCTTGAACTCGAACTTGGTGCTGTGCGTCAACGGGCCATTCGGTCCTTTGCTTGCAGTTTGACTTTCCAGCCGGATGGCAGCGCTGCTATTCTTGCGGCTCGCTGAATCAGCTCCGGATCATGCGTCTGGCCAAGATAGAGCTTTCCGATATCTTCGACAGAGACTCGATTAGGATCGCGACTCAAGATTTCAACCTCAGATCCGACGTCGACTGGTCCCTCCTGGACAACCGAGAAGTAAAACCCACTTCGCCCGCTTGTCAAGAAGCGCTGAATCATATCATCGCGTTTGAACCGGAGAGCCAATTTGTAACATGGCATGCGAGGTTGAGTAACCACTAGAACAGCAGATCCCACTCGCAAGCGGTCCCCAACGCAAAGAGTGCTTTCCAGGAGCCCTTCGGTTGTCAGATTCTCGCCGAACTTGCCCCAGGAAAATGTCATCTTCGGTAGCTCGTCTTTCCAGTACTGGTAATGTTCGGCGGGATACCCGTAAACCGCCTTCGCCAAACCGCCGTGAACGTTTAGATCGGCCTGCTTGTCACCGGCGAGATTCAGTGTATGGATCATCACAGCATCTCTGACAGGCTCCTTGAAGATTCCGGTGTGAACCGTTCTATTCTTCCAGACGACGTCTCGCGGCAACCCGACGTTTACGGAAACGATTTTCATGAGTGTTCTGGGGCTCTCGCCCCGAATTTTAATGACGCGTCAGGATGACCTCAGGCGTTCTGACATGCTCGGGACGGACGCCCATGCCAATTAGTCGCGCGGGAATCCGGCGCAGCAACGGCCATCGCCGAAGAAGAGTTACGGGGAAGGGAAGCGAGGTGATTTGCTTGTGTGTTCCCAGGACTCGCTTGAGAATTTTATTCTGAATGAACACTTGCGCGCGCTGCGTCATGCGGGTTGGCAACTCTCGCCGGTGCTGGACCTTCGCAAGAGTTTCCGCTGTAACACGGCCCTTCGACAACGGGGAAGCCAGGATATTCGCTGCGGCGACCGCATCTTGTATGGCGAGGTTGATACCGACACCTCCGACCGGTGACATGGCGTGCGCTGCGTCTCCGATGCACAAGAGACCCGGCAGGTACCATTGCTTCAGTCGATCGACGGTGACGGTTAGTAGCTTAATATCATTCCAATCCTCCAGCTGGTGAACTCGGTCGCGCATGAAGGGTGCAAGCTGGGCGATATCGTCGCGAAAGGCGGGCAGGCCTTTCTTATGGATATCGTCCAGCTCTCCTTTGGGGATGACGTAGGCGCATTGCCAGTAATCGCCACGGTAAAGCATTACCAAAATTTTTCCAGCATCAATGCGGCCCAGGACCTGTTGAGGATCACTCGGCAGGCGGGACAATCGCATCCACAGCACGTCGATGGGAGCTCCGAGATTCAAGACTTCGAGACCAGCTTTCTCCCGAATGATCGAATGCCGGCCGTCTGCTCCGATAACGAGGTCAGCCCGAATCTCCAGTGTCCCGTCCGGAGTCTTTGCGCGTACACCCATGACGCGGCCGTCCTTATGTAGCAGGTCGACTGCTTCCGTTTGCATTCGCAATTGAAATGTGGGATAGCGTGCCGCCTGTTCGGATAAGAAATCCAAAAAGTCCCACTGCGGCATCAAGGCAATGAACTTGCACCGAGTCGACAGATGCGAAAAGTCGGCCAGAGTGAGGCTCGTCCGACCGATTTGTCCACGCGCCTCCCGTACCTCCTGATGTGGCCGCTTTAAGAACTCATCGAGAATTCCAAGTTCCGCCATGACTTCCAGAGTCGACGGATGGATCGTATCCCCGCGAAAATCTCTGAAGAAATCGGCGTGCTTTTCGAGGACTAGAACTTCCACGCCTGCGCGAGCGAGGAGAAACCCCAGCATCATTCCAGCCGGACCCCCTCCTACGATGCAGCACCGTACGTACACGCCTTCAGTTCTTCAATTCTTCAGTGATCTCGGCGGCCGCTTTGCGCGCTTCCCCAACCGCGGTGATTGGAAAACTGATCGCGCCCACTTTCGGATGCCCGCCTCCTCCATAGCGCTCGCATATAGTCGCGAGATTATGGCGCAAGGGCTCTCGTACCCATGGATTTGAGCCAACGGAAACCTTAGTGCGATAACTCGAGGTAGAAACGGAAACTGTATAGGCGGAGTCTGGGAACAGATAATAAGGAATAAATTTGTTGTATCCTTCTACCCCCGACCCGACCAGGTCGAAGTAGATGACGCCTCGTTCGCACGATCCCGAACCGCGAATGACGTCTATGATACGCAAGTGATCCTGATGCAGCTTGTCGTAAGCAGCTTTTATCTCGGGCTCCGTGATGATCTCCGCCAATGGCTTGTGCTGCATTTCGCGAATGATTCGCTGCACTAGCCGCGAGCCTTTACTGCCCTCGATGACTAGCGTCAGTTTCAGCGCGGGGGCGTTCATTTCTACTGCCGCTTGGGCGCTCTCAAATAACGCGCCATCGACAATGTCAGCCCACGTGATCAGCTGATCGAGATCGGGCGCTTCGAAGCCGTATCGGTCGTTGACAACGGTCGATATGAACTTCGTGCAAGACCGATAACTCGGATCGAGAAGCTTTCGCCCGGTTGTATCGTGACGAAAGTGCTCCGCATCCTCGGGGCTTAGGAACGCGCTTTGATGATGGTCAAACCACCATGTCACTCTCGGATCCGTTGAGTACTTAAAGTCAACTATCACGTTAGCGTCGCCGTCGAAAAGATCGGGCTCGAACAACTGATCGGCCCGGTGTGCCAAACCAGTATAGGCAAATTCCGCACCCGGATAGAATTGACGTGCTAGGAAGCGCGTTATGAACGCCGCCGATGCGGCACCGTCGAAGCAGTGGTCATGATAGAGGACTCGCACCTTCATCGAAAATAGTAGTTATCTGAAAACCTTTTAGATTGCCTTACTGAATCAAGAAATGCAAGTGATGGGCGATAATTAATTCAGCAAATGGTTTTTACTGTAGTACCCAGCCTATAGCCATAAGTCATAAGAATCATGCTTCAAACCAAGGAAGAACGCCAGAAGGATCTCAATCCGCAGGAAACTTCGGAATGGCTGGAGGCTCTAGATCAAATCGTCGATGAAGCCGGGCCGGATCGTGCGGCTTACCTTATGCAGAAACTGCTCGAACGAGCGGCCGACTTCGGCGTCGCCACGCCACAAACGATCAACACTCCCTTCGTAAATACGATTCCGGCGCACGAAGAAGTACCATTTCCGGGAAATGGCGAGATCGAGCGACGTATCAAGAGCTTGATCCGCTGGAATGCGTCGGCGATGGTTGTGCGAGCCAACAAATACGATCCGAACATAGGCGGTCACATATCGACATATGCCTCGCTAGCGACCCTCAGTGAGGTAGGTTTCAATCATTTTTTCCGAGCTAGCTATGATGGTTTGCCCGGCGACCTGCTGTACTATCAAGGACACGCTTCGCCTGGCATGTACGCGCGCGCGTTTCTCGAAGGGCGCCTAAGCGAACAGCACTTATTGAATTTCAGGCATGAGTTGCGGGATACGCCCGGTCTGTCGTCGTACCCGCATCCTTGGCTCATGCCGGATTTCTGGCAATTCCCGACGGTCTCGATGGGGCTTGGGCCGATCAATGCGATTTATAACGCCCGGTTTTTGCGCTACGCCGAGCATCGCGGCATTCTTCCCGAGAGCGACCGCAAGGTATGGGCGTTCTTGGGTGACGGGGAGATGGACGAGCCAGAATCCACAGGCGCCCTGCACGTTGCCGTACGTGAAAAGCTCGACAATTTGATTTTTGTCGTGAACTGCAATTTGCAGCGACTCGACGGTCCCGTGCGTGGCAATGGGAGCATCATCCAGGAACTCGAAGGCGTTTTTCGCGGCGCCGGCTGGAATGTTCTCAAAGTATTATGGGGCAGAGATTGGGATGACCTGCTCAATCGTGACACGACAGGGTTGTTAGTGAAGCGGATGGGGGAATGCGTTGACGGTGAGTACCAGAATTTCAAAGCTCGCGGAGGCGCCTATACACGCAAGGAATTTTTCGGAAAGTATCCGGAACTGCTCAAGCTAGTCGAGGACAAAACAGACGAACAAATTGCGCGCTTCAGGCGCGGCGGGCACGATCCTGTGAAAGTGTACAACGCGTACAAGCGTGCGGTCGAGCACAAGGGCCAGCCAACGGTCATTCTGGCAATGACGGTGAAGGGCTACGGTCTTGGCGAAGCGGGTGAGGGGAAGAATATCACGCACCAGCAGAAAAAGCTGAACGAAGAAGAACTCGCCTACCTCGCGGAGCGCTTCAATTTAAACTTTGGCAAAGAAATCGTTTCTTCCATTTCGTTCGTTCGTCCTCCCGAGGACAGCCCCGAGATCACGTATCTAAAACAGCGGCGGGAGGCGCTGGGCGGTTATCTGCCTGCGCGGACTCCGAAAAGAATCGAACTGAAGGCGCCTCCGCTTGAGACGTTCCAAGAATCCTTCGCCGGCTCGCGGGGACGTGAAGCTTCGACCACCAGCGCTTTTGTCGCGATATTGAAAACACTGCTTAAAATCCCGGAGCTCAGCAAGTACATCGTGCCTATTATCCCGGATGAGGCGCGCACCTTCGGCATGGAATCGATGTTTCGCGAACGCGGCATCTACGCCAGCGGAGGGCAACTCTATAGGCCAGTCGATAGTGACGTGCTGATGTTCTACAAGGAGGCGAAGGACGGCCAGATTCTCGAAGAAGGGATCACGGAGGCTGGCGCTATGGCTTCATTTACGGCTGCCGGAACCGCGTACGCGAATGTCGGCGTGCCCACGATTCCATTCTTCATTTACTATTCGATGTTCGGCTTCCAACGCATTGGAGACTTGATATGGGCTTTTGCCGATGCGCGCGGAAAGGGTTTTCTCATCGGAGGGACGGCCGGACGAACAACGCTTCTCGGCGAAGGATTGCAACACCAAGATGGGCACAGCCAAGTGCTGTTCAGTGTTGTACCAACCTGCATCACCTACGATCCGGCGTTCGCCTACGAGATAGCCGTGATTATTCAGGACGGCATCCGCCGCATGTATGAAAACAATGAAGCCCGGTTTTATTACCTGACTGTCTGTAACGAGAACTACGTACAGCCGCCGATGCCCGAAAAGGAGGGCATTCGCGAAGGCATCCTGCGTGGGCTCTATCTCTATAAAGGCTCCGAAATTGGGTCGGCCCAAGTAACGCTGTTTGGAAGCGGATCAATTCTGAACGAGGCTTTGAAGGCGCAAAAACTCCTTGCCGAGAAGTACGCGGTTGGAGCTGACGTTTGGAGTGTCACGAGTTACAACGAGCTTCGTCGCGATGCTCTCGGAGTTGAACGCTGGAACCGATTGCATCCTGCTGAGCGCGAACGGAAGCCGTATTTATTGGAGGCGCTCGGCAACATAGACATGCCAATCATCGCCGCGACGGACTACATGAAGGTAGTTGCCGACCAGATCTCGCCGTGGCTGCCCGGCCGCCTGACTGCGCTTGGAACGGATGGTTTCGGCCGCAGTGAAAATCGCGAGCACCTCAGGCGCTTTTTCGAGGTGGATGCGGCGAGCATTGCGGTGGCTGCTCTCTCGCGTTTGGCGCGCTGGGGACGGTACGACGGAAACCGAGCCGCTGAAGCAATCCGGGATCTAGGTGTCGATCCCGAGAGCGTTGATCCAGCTGCAGCATAACGCGGCAGCACAGTCCGTATTTTTACGAAATTTTCTCCGTTGTAACCGCGCGATGCTCGGTGCACGTCTTCACTGTGAGAGCGCAACGCAACTAGTAAACAGGCTGCATTCGGCCATCGCAGCATCCGTCAGGTACAGCCCTGAAGCTCGCGGGCGCTTTCAAAATCAAGGAGACATATCGTGAAACTTGTTCGTAATACGATTCCACTACTCTTTGCGATTTTCTGTGGTGCTCAATTCGCCAACGCGCAGAGCGGACTCGATGCTTATTTCGGCGTAGGAACCGCAACCGCCAACTCGAGTGGGACCGCGACCGACACGTTCGGAAATGGCAACATTTTCTTTACCCCCAAAATGGGCGGCGCATTTGGAAAGGCAGGCGCTGACCTCATGCTCACTCCGCATTTCGGGATCGGTGGAGAGGCTGATTTCCGGTTCAAGCAGGGAGCGTACGCAGGATTGAATTATCGTCCGATTTTTTATGACATTAACGGCATTTGGCACCCGATCGTGAGATCTAAGCGCATCGTGCCTGAATTCCAAGCTGGTATCGGCGCTGTCAATTTGAAGTTCTTCTATCCCCAGGCGTTCTGTGACGCATTCGCCGGATGCAGCACGACGAATACGTATTTAGAGAGCTCGAACCACTTTCAGACGCATCTCTCGGCAGCAGTGCGCTTCTATGCGACAAACCACGTTTTCTTCCGGCCGCAATTCGATGAGCGCTGGGTAAAGAACTTTTTCCAGTTTGGCAGCAGCTGGGTACCTGAATATAGCGCCTCAGTTGGCTACAGCTTCGGCGAGCGCTGACCCTCTTGGCGCAGCACAATCTTATCGGCCCCGACCTTCACCTCGCGTCTGTTCATCGGCTAGAATGGCGGCTACATGCCGCCATCCGGCCATCTCCGGATCGTTATCCCTGGAGGGACGGGCCAAGTGGGTCAGATCCTGGCCCGCCATTTTCATGAGCAGGGACATTGCGTCACCGTTATCGCACGGCATTCCAGCCCGGCCGAATGGAAGAGTATCCAATGGAATGCTTGTGATCTGGGTTCCTGGACCGAGGCGATCGATGGCGCGGACGTGGTCATCAACCTCGCGGGCCGCAGCGTAAACTGCCGCTACAATGCGGCTAACCGCCGCGCAATCAAAAACTCGCGAACCATCACTACTGGGCTAGTCGGTCAAGCGATCGCGCATGCGTCGCATCCGCCGCCATTGTGGCTGAATGCCAGCACGGCTACCATTTACCGTCACTCTCTCGAACGGCCTATGGATGAAGCGACGGGCGAGCTCGGGGGAAACGAGCCTGGCGCGCCCCAGAAGTGGAATTTCAGTATTGATGTCGCGACAAGTTGGGAGCGTGCGCTCGCTGCTGCCGAGACTCCACATACACGGAAGATCGCTATGCGCAGCGCGATGATCATGAGCCCCGATCCGGGAGGAATTTTCGATACGCTAATGCGCCTCGTTCGACTCGGGCTGGGAGGATCCGCAGCATCCGGCCAGCAGTTCGTCTCCTGGATACACGATGTTGATTTTATCCGGGCTGTAGATTTCCTGATCGCACACGAGGACCTGAGTGGCGTGGTTAACATTTCGTCCCCGCGCCCTGTTCCAAACCGTCACTTCATGCGTTGTCTTCGCCATGCCTGGTGCACGCAATACTTCGGGCTTCCGGCGTCAAAATGGATGCTGGAAATTGGGGCAATGTTGCTGCGCACCGAGACAGAATTGATTTTGAAGAGCCGTCGAGTCGTACCGATGCGGTTACTCAATTCCGGATTTGAATTTCATTTTCCCAATTGGCGAGCGGCTTCTCAAGATCTCGTTCAGCGCTGGCGCGCAGTGCGAAACGACTGAAACGACCTGCAGACTTGGGGAACCGCCGCGCAGTTTCGGTGATGATATCGCAGACTCGCTCCTGATACGTCTCGACGCGGAAATCGGCGACCCATTTCTGGCGTGCGTTTCGCGCAATCTCAGATAAGAGGTTACCGTCGCGGGCGAGAATCTCCAGCAGACGATTCGCTAACGCTTCTGGGGATCGCGTATTGACGAGAAAGCCCGTTCGGCCATTTTCGATGAGTTCTGGTATACCCCCAGATGAAAAGGCGAGGACGGGCACACCCGCTGAGAAGGCCTCGACCACGACTCTCGGCGTAGCGTCGTAAAGCGATGGGACTACGAGCAGATCGAGCTCGCATAAGCTTTGCGAAATATCGGCCTGCCATCCCGTGAACGTGATCGGGAGACCGCGGCTCTCTTCCACCGTTTGCCGCAAATAGGCATCTGTCTCACTCAGGAGCTTGGCGCCAATGACCACAAAGCGAGAGCCCGGAAACCTATCATGCACAAGCCGGGCTGCTCTTACAAAATCGAGTTGTCCTTTTTCCGGCTCGATTCTGCCGATGACTCCGATTACCGGAACTCTCCCTCGTTGTAGCCGTGAAGGCTTCTCCATATCCGGTACACCGTTGTAAACAATTTCGAGCGCGTGAGGCGATAAATACGGGCGTAACGAATCCGCGACGTGGCGGCAGCACGCAATAACGTGAGCGTGAGCACAACGAAGATGCAGGCCAACACTCCAAAGAGCAGTGGTCTGCAAAAGGCGGTGGTGGGCGTGAAACAAGAGCGGCGTCCGGCTTCGCTTAGCCACGAGCACCGCTGGAGGAATTAGCCTTGGCCCATTTACGTAGACAAGATCAGGTTTGAATCTTACGGTGAGTTGGCCGATGGCTCGTATTGCATTTGGATACCAAGAACTATAACGGAAAGCCTCATTGAGGGACTTGTGAGTGCTTGAAAGAGTACAGCCGGGCAAGACGTCCACTTCCAGCCCGAGGCCCCGTAATTTTTCCGGAAAGGGTCCATGCCCTTGGACCGCGGATCGAAGCTGCCAGGCTCGTTCCCGGAATGCCGGAACCAGATCTAGCAGGCAGCGCTGTGCGCCTCCGAGCTGCGCGAATTGATCGAGGAACAAAATATTCATGAAGTGAAAGCCGCTGGACGCGCTTGCATCAAGTCCGCGGGTTCCAGGACAGCCCTCCTTCCGACTAAGCTCCTGACAATCCGGAATAAAACAAAGAATGTTAGTGCCTGCACCAGGACCGTAGAAACGACAATGCCCGGAATGCCGAAGAGCCGAACGAAGTACAGGTCCAACACGGCATTCACTGCGAGCGCCAACACAGAGATAGACACCAGTTTTCGATTCAGTTGGAGCGAAATGATTACGCGCACTAGAATGACGGCACCCACGACGAAAGGCAATTGCAGGAAGGATAAAGATTGAACGGTTTTCAACGTGTGAATATCGATGGCATTGGACGAGCCCTTCTGGAACGCAAAGTGGGCAAGCGGGCCGGAAAACACCACGAGCACCGCAGACGTAAGACACGCTCCACCGCAACTGAGGAACAGCCATCGTCTGAGTGTTTGCTGCATCGTTCCCCACCCTTTAATCGCGACCATTTGAGACAGTTTCGGAAGAAAGACCGTGCTGAGTGTCGCGGGGCCGATCGCCATCACGACAGAAACCAATCGCGTTCCGAGCGTTAGCGTTGAAACACCTCCAGCGGCTGATAGAGTCGCAACACTTTGATCGACGATATTCACGCCCCCGTGCAAAAAATTGCTGAACACGAGGGGCGCATAATTACGTTTGAACCACAGCGCTTTGATGGAGCTGCCCCTGTAGCTCGGGAACACGGGAATCCCAAGCTTCGATAAATAAGAAGCGAGTATCAGGGTTTCGGCGAGCACACCAAGTGTTGAACCGAGAGCCAAAGCGTAGATACCCCCCAGCGTACGCGCGAAGAACAGCAAGGCGGTGGCAACAACCGGAGTCATCACTGGAGCGATGGCACTCACAACAAATCGACTTTGACTGTTGAGAAGGCTGCGCCACACCGCATTGATTCCCATGAGCGGGAACATGGGCGCGAGAACAAATATCAAACTGCGGGTTAACGACAAATCCTCCGAGGAAAACCCGGGCGCGAGAATTTTCACGAGAGGTCCTCGGAAAACCAATAAGACAGCCCCGACAGTCGACAAAAGGAGAACGGAACGGTAAAATACCCCGCCATAGCACGCATGGAGCTCGCCGCGGCCGCCCGCCTCCGCGCGAGTGACAAACAGTGGGACGAGTGCTGGAGACAAGCTTCCCGCCAAACTGTCACAGAGGAACGAGCAAATCGAGAACGCAACCAGATACGCGTCCAACGCTCCGCTCAAACCGAAGACGCGCGCGCTTATGGCGGCTTTGACACCTCCGGCAAGCTTAACAATTCCGGTCATGAGCGCAACGCGACCAACGTCTGAGAGCCAGACCTGTCGATAGCGTAAGGATCTCAAGAAGGATTGCTCAACGGTGCCCATGCGGCGGCGGTGATCGTTTGCGCGAAGTGCTGGAAGGGCGGATCGATTGGAAGTTCGGAAGTAGCATCAAGGCGGGCAGATCTCACGGTGGCGTCGAGACGCCACTTGACAACGTAAGCGCACGCGACCGTGGCCAGGAACATTGTTAGAACCTCACTATCGCCAAGGTTGTACTCAAAGAAGCCTTCTGCAAAAATCGCGATGATCACCGCTACAGCGCCCCGCAGGGGCCATGAGGCTGGGTTCCTTGCATGTTCCCGGGCGGCGTGATGAAGGTCCCGAGTCACGGTTGCAAGCAACCATAAAATGAGGAGCAAAGCCGGTACGCCACGCTCCGCGGCGTACTGAAGGTAGAAGTTATGCAAATGCCCGTACCAACCCTTTGGAAGCGGTCTGGGTATATCGCGAGGAGTATATTGCAGAAACTGCGGTCCGATCTGCTCCGGCCCCACGCCAAACCATGGATGCGCCTCGATCATTGCGAGCCCAGTGCGAGCCATTATGAGTCTTCGCGAATTTGAATCGACAGTCCCGTGAGGCCGCGTCACAGAAAGCATCCGTTGTGTGACCTGAAAAGGCGCGAAGAACATAATGAGAGCCGCGCAAACCGGTACCAGCACTGCGAGCCAGCGCCTTTTCCACAGAAGATAAACGCTGCCCAGCGGAACACCCAAAAGAAATATGCTTCGCGTCAAGCCAAGTACAAGACCGATCCACAACAGGTGTAAGGAAAGCGCCGCCCAAAAGCGCCATTTTGTGGGCTCAGAAAACAATACGAAGGAGAGCGTCAGAAGAAAAACAATCATGAGTTCTCCGCCGTATGTCATCCAATGACTGGCAAGCCCCGTCAGTCGCGAGTCCAGGTAGAAGCCATAATCGCCCCACCCCTGAGCGCGTGCTTGCAGAAAGCGGCGAAGGAGCTGTCCAACTCCGACAATTACAGACACACAGCCGACTACTCCCCAGAGAACGCAAAGGAACCGGACGTGTTTTACCGAACGGAATGTGCTCGCAACCACAAGAGCTATCGCCCAAACAAAAAATTTGCGGATCTGCGGCCAACCCGCAGCGGCATGCCCTGATACGCAAACGGCTAGCACGGTATACGTAAAAAACAATCCGAGCTGCAGTTTAATCGGCGGAAATCGGAGGGGTCTCATCCAGATGAGCACGCTCACCAACGCCAATGCGAGGAGAAACTGAGATAACGCGATCGAAAAGATGATCGATGCTGCGGAGGCAAGGCTTAGCCAGAGAGCGCTACGACGCATTTATCTCATCGTGCTGTAAACCCAGCGCCGATTTGTTGAAGGGTTGTAAATATTCTGTCAATTCGGGCTGCAGCTGTTGCGACATTCGAGTGACGGGTGGAAAAGTACAAGTGTCGGATCGAACACGATGATCGATACACGTGAGAAAAAGCATGTGCGGGTTGTAGTTCCTGAACCCGCTGATGTGCTTGATATTGCAGGATTCTCGCGATATCTATATCAGCGGCGTAAACTCATCGTTAACGCATCGCTTATAGCGCTTGTGCTAACAGGCCTTGCAAGCTTGATCGTGCCCGCAAAGTACACGGCCACGGCAAGCATACTCATCGAACCGCCGGCCGGTAATGACCCACGCGGCGCGATGGCTGTTAGTCCCGTGTATCTGGAATCGCTGAAGACCTACGAGCATTTCGCGTCAAGCGACAGCCTGTTCCAGCAAGCTGTGGCGCACCTGGGTCTGCGCCAAACATATTCAGGAGTTGCAATCGAGAGTGTGAAGCATCGCGTTCTGAAAGTCACGAAGCCGAAGGACGAGAAGATTTTGGAGATTCGGGCGACGCTTGGGGACCGAGCGAAGGCACAGCAGCTTGCGCAATATATCGCCGAACAGACGATAGCTTTGAATCGTTCACTCGAAACCGATTCGACACGCGAGTTCAGCCGCGATGCTACGAAACTGGTGGAGACGGCAAAGACGCGACTCGAAAACGCACGAGCAGCTCGCGATATTTACCTGATTCAACAACCTATTGCTTCGGTGGAGGCGGAACTGAGCGATGCGACAGACTTGAAAGCTCGTATCGATAGAAATCTGGCCGATACTGATGTGGAATTGGCGGCCGTTGTGGCGCGTTTCAGCGCTCAGCAAGCGGACAAGTCTTCCGGGAATGGGGGCGTTACCCAGGACGATGTAGCCGCGCTTCGGGCGCAGATACCAGCATTACGCCAGCAGAGCCAGAAGCTGGCTCAACAGATAGCCCTCGACGGAGCGCTGATTGAGAAACGGAAACAGGAGCGGGAAATCCTGGACAAGGAAGTCCAAGCTGCACAAGCTCAATACGAGGCGGCAACAACTCGAAGAATAGAGGTTCTTGCGTCGTCGGCGTTCCGCGGTGAAAGGCTTGAGATCATCGATCCCGGCGTGGTGCCCGAACGCCCGAGTTCGCCGAACATCCCGTTGAACCTGATAGTTGCGCTGCTGAGTTCCATATTCTGCTGCGTGGCGTACCTGGCCGTTCGCTTTGGATATCTGCGGCTCCAGTCAGACATCCGGTGAGACGGCTACAAGGGTTAGCGCTGGGGACCTCACGTGCCCCGTACGCCGAATTGCTACTTGCGGTTGCGGTGGGAGCAGTGGCCGCCACGCTAGCGATCACCAACTCGAGGGCCTTAGCGGTTGCAGTCGGCATCCTAGCTTGCTTGTTGCTCCTGTGGTGGATTCTCTCGCGAGCGCATCGATGGGTCGTGCTTTTCTTTGCTGCTGCTGTCTTGCTACCGCCACTGCCTTTTCCCATCGGTGATTCAGGTCCGCATCCGGCTTTGCTCTTCGCTGGCGTTGGTGTGCTCGCAGGCATTCTGGCATTGCCGCAATGGCGAAAGCCTAGCGGAGCACTGCCGCTGCTCTTTGCATGGTTCACCGCCATTGTCCTGGGAAGCGTCGCGTCTGCGGCAATTTACTCGGGCTCGGATGTTGCCCTCGGCAGTCTTGCACGAGCTCTACTGTTCGCGATTGGTCCGTACGTGTTTCTGTACACGCTATCGATTCCGAGAGCGCCCGAAGACGATACGCTTCGGACCGCCCGATGGCTGTTCCGATTTGCCACAATCGCCGGTGTATTCGCATGTCTCGATTTTTACTTTCAGATACCCGCGCCCGCTGGATATGAGCCGCAATTCATCTGGTTGGGCGATCTTGTCATCCGAAGGGCGCAGGGTTTGTTCTACGAAGCGAGTACACTCGGCAATTTCTGCGCATTCTTTCTCGTAATGATTTTGGCCACCCTAGCTGGATATCGGGAGAAGCGGGTGTGCAGCCGCTGGGAGCTTACGTTTGCCGTTGCCGTCTTTTCAGTTGCCCTTGTATTCTCCTATTCACGCGCTTCTTTGCTAAACGTTCTATGCGCCGCCGTCGTGATGCTGTATTTAAAACGGAGAGATTTGCGATGGCTGGCTGTTCCCGTGCTTTGGATTGTTGCAGCAGGTATCTCGCTTTACTTTTTCGCGCCCAGCTTCGCGCAAAGCTACTGGTTGCGGGTGGAATACTCGGTTCTCAATCTGCCCGGTGCGCCCGGGGACGTGCTGTCTGGGCGTGTGTCTAGCTGGACTGCGCTCCACGACTTCATCGTGCAGCAGCCCTGGCATTTGATTCTGGGAATCGGTTACAAAACGCTGCCGTATTCGGAATTCGCAGGCCGCCAAATTATTGCAGACAATACATACCTGGATCTTCTGGTTGAAACGGGCGTTTTGGGTTTGGGTCTCTTCATCGCCCTTAATGTGTTTATACTTCGCGCGGGCATCCTCGCAGTCCGTTCATCGAACCCCAAAGCAAGGTTCTTCGGCAGATGGATCACATGTTTCTGGGTTGGCGAGCTGGTTCAGATGTTTTCCGGGGACTTGATTACGTATTGGCGCGTGCTTCCAATCTGTTTTTGGGTCCTTGCGGCCGCAATATACGAAACCCGTGCGGAACAGAGGTTTCCGGCGGTACTCGCGCACGATTTGCCACAAACGAGTGATTCCAATCTGTCACTTAGGAGTAAACAGCTTTACGCCCCGTAAGAGTAGATGGAAGCGATAAAGGGACGCCCTCTCGCGCAGACATCGCTGATATAGCTCGTTCAGATCGCTGGAAGTCCAGTTCCAGCTTTCTGATCTGCTCGGGATCGCGAACGTTATTGAGAACGCGCCGCAGTTCCGTTGCAGTCATGCTGCCGGCCAAAGCTGTTCCTGACGAATCAAGCGCGAAGGGCTCGCCGAAAAGGCGTTCGTACAGGGCAGCGAGGAGAATATTGTCGTAAGCAGCGGCAATGTATGCTCGGTTCTGCGCAACGCATTTCTCGAACGCTTCCTCTCCTGCGCTCCGCAAGAAATGTTCACGAGTGCTTCGGATTCCGGTTGTGCTTCGAAAGCTCGCAACGTGGTTTGAAGACTCATTTGCGTTGACGTTGACGATTCGCTTCCCTTTTCGTCTTAACTCTATGCGCGCAAAATCACCAGGTTGTAAGTTTGTGCCGTCTGGCCAGATCTCTGGAAATTCGTATCGGCAGGCGAATACTGGTGAAGGCAGTTTGCGGTACATCTCCCCACGACACAACAGGGCAAATATCGCTGGCAAACTCTTGCGGGGCACGAATGATACAGCGGCGACGTTTGGCTCATTGAATGTTTTGAAGTAAGAAGATGCCCAGTTGCCATCGAGAAAAAAGATATCCGCATCAACGAAGAAAATGAAATCGAAGTCTTTCCTTAAGGTCGCATCATAAAATTCGATGAAGTCACGCATGCCCGGTCCGCTCTCCGAGAGGACAACTCCCGGGAATAAGCCAGGAGTGAACTGACATGCGTTCGCGTCACAGAAGATGTGTACTTCAATTTCCAGCCCAAGCCGAGCGAATGCAGGCACAAGTTCATGCAGAGCGAACCGGTGCCACAATCGCGCGAGGTCAGCGTAACGATGTGGGCTCGCGATGAGCAGACGTTGCACGCGGCCTACCAGGAAACGGGGGCGTCGCCTCTGGGGCGGTATATTCCGTTCCGGTCAAAGCCGCCTTCCCATACTCCAGCATCCCAGGTGCCATCCCAAAAGATTCCGCCAAGGAACATGCCTGTAACGAAATGTCCTGATCGGAAGATACCGCCTAGAAATAAACCCGACTCGAAGCATCCTCCGTCCCACTCGCAGTCTAGTAACACTGCACCCTGGTTCACCGTGTCCGGACCGAACCTTGCACATCTGTACAGTTCCTTGCACTTTAAAATGATCGCGTGCGGCTCCGATCGCATGTAGCGGCTACTCGCGGAGCGGCTGTAGTAAGCGGCTTCTGACATCGTTTTGAAACTCGCCCTCTGCGTGTGCGGCAACTGCCCTGCTTATCGCTTGATTGAAGTGAGCTTCGGAAAATCGTGCGGCCCATCGCTGCAAATCGTGGGGGGAAATAAATGGCTCAAGTTTCTCAAAAGTGTGGACGGCCTCTTCTAGCCCATCATCGCCGGGCGTGTAATAGAAGAATCCCGCAAGGGGGTCCTCGCAGGGCGCGCTTTCAAGCACGCCACCGCAACCCAGTGCGACAACTGGTTTCCCGCTCGCTACCGCTTCGACACCTACCAGGCCAAAATCTTCTTCTCCGGGCATAATCAGCGCACGGCACCGAGCATATAATTCTCTCAGTTGTCCGTCGGAAACGCGCCCGCAAAACTCTACGTTGTCGCTCCCGACTCTCCTGAGGGATTTGTATTCTGGTCCGTCACCGACGATTTTTAGACGGCGTCCGTTCCGGGCAAAGCATCGGACAGCGTCCTCAATACGTTTGTACGAAACCAACTCGGATACCACAAGATAGAAGTCCTCGGAAGGACGGTTGTAAAACGTCTCAACCGCCACAGGCGGATAAATGACTGAAGCTTCGCGGCGATACGTTCGCCAGATCCGTTTTTGTACATTGCAGCTATTAGCGATGAAATGATCCACCCTCGCAGCTGACGAGTAATCCCACAACCGGAGCGGGGTTGAGAAGAGCCGCAACATCTCTCGACGTAATCGCGAGGGAGTCCACTCGTGGAGGTAAGCGGGGTAGAGATCCCACAGGTAGCGCATGGGCGAGTGACAATAGCAGATATGCAACGAATTGGCCGGTGTAATGACACCCTTTGCAGGACCCGATTCGCTACTGATAATCAGCTCGTATTCCCGTAAATCAAACGACTCAAGCGCGAGCGGCATGACCGGCAAAAGTGAACGGTAATGTCGCTTCAGCGGATTCAGGAAGGAAGCCGTAACTCGATGCGATCGGATGACTGGCGATACCGAGTCGGGGTCGTAGAACAGCGTGAACAGGTCCGCCGTCGGAAATAGACGGCAAAGCGCTTCAACAACTTTTTCGCCGCCACGCATTCCGAGTAGCCAGTAATGAACGATTGCACAACGCGGCACAGAAGCAGTTTAAAGACTTGAAGGCACTTATGGAGAAAAAGCGACAAAATTTGACAAAACCATTACAAAGGGCAGTTCACCTACTGCCCAGGCTGGTGTGAAGAGTCGGTCCGATTTGACTTTTACACGTTTTTTGCGATTTGTTAGCACAAGGGCTTGGAAATGGCGGATAAGCTTCCGTTGTACCCTTCGCAGCGGATTGAATGATGACCCGTGCTCAAACTCGCGTGATGCCTCCCTCCGATCCCCTCCTCGCGTTCGTTCCCATGCCCTTCCGGCAAGTGTTCTATCCGTACGGTTTTCCTGTCCAGATCAAATCGAACTCGCAAGCGATTCTGGAAGCCGCCGAGCAGAGTTGGGGAGCATTGCGGCAGCGCTTTGAAGAATCCGCGGTTGAAGTGAACTACCTGGTCTGCAATGGTCCGAAACGGAGCGCCCCGACTCCTGTGTTCCGCGCTCAATCTCATCTTTTGACTATGGTGGCGGATGCGCACAACTATGCTTGCGGCGACCTGCTGCGAGGCTTCGGATCCGCTTGGTTAACGGAAGCCGCGATCAACGACACCGAATACCTCCGCTACACGTTCCTGGAGGGCTTGGTTTACGTCCTGCTTGAGAACCTGCATCTCGTTGCGATTCACGGCGCTTGCGTTGTGAAAGATGGACACGGCGTGCTGCTGGCTGCGGCTTCGGGGATGGGGAAGTCGTCCTTGGCCTACGCTTGCGCGTGCCGCGGGTGGACTTATGTCTCCGATGATGCCAGCGCGTTGATACGCCGTGGAACTGGGCGCCGGGTAATCGGAAATCCTCAACTGTTCCGCTTTCGTCCGACTGCCGCGGACCTCTTTCCCGAGCTGCAGCACCAGGGGCTTCTACAGCCGCCACTGAAAGCGAAGTTCAGGAGGGGGAAGCCGACGTTAGAGGTTCGAACGGAATTCCTGCCGCACATCCAAGTGGCAGAGGAAGCTGCCATTGACCACGTCGTTTTTCTCAATCGTGACACCCAGCTCAACGGCTCGGCTCGGCTTATCCCAGTTTCGAGAAACGAAGCCTTCGCTCGTTTGCTTCCAAGTGCTTGGCCGGGTGAACTCCCGCTTCACCAGCAAGGCTCGGCGGCAATTGAACGCTTGCTAGGCGCTGACCTGGGGGAATTGTCCTACTGCGATCTGGAACCTGCTATTGATCTTCTGGAAGACGTTGTTAGTCGAGGTCTGTCATGAAAAGTATTTTTTTGCTTCTAGTGCTTTCTGTGTGGGGAGCGGCTCAGGTCTCGTCCGGGTCCTTTTATGGACAGGTTCTCGACGAATCGGGCGCGCTAGTTTCGAACGCACGCGTTAGTGCGCGCCAGGAGAGCACGGGATTCACGCGCACGGCTGCGAGCGATGAGTCAGGTTCATATCGCGTCGCTGATCTGGAACCGGGTACGTACTCCATTACCGTTGAACGCGCAAGTTTCCGAACAGCTATCGTTTCGCGCCTTACGCTGGAAATAAATCAGCAGGCCAGAATCGATTTTCGGCTCAAGGTTGGCCCCGCACACGACTCGATCAACGTCTCAGCATCGATCTCGCCGCTCCAGACGGATGACAGCTCGGAAGGCTATCGACTTGGTTCCGTGCTGTTTACCGAGCTTCCCCTCGATCAGCGCAACGTACTGTCGCTGGTCACGCTAGGTCCCGGCGCCATTCCGCGCCAGCTCGGCGGGTTTACACACGACACCGACAATGACGTGCAGCAGGGATCACGGGGATCCGTCGCATTGAATCCGCCTATCAACGGGGGTCGCCCTTCGATGAACTCGTTCCTCCTCGATGGTGGCTACAATACAGATCGAAATACGTTCGCACCAGTTGTCATTCCGCCGCTGGACTCGGTTCAGGAGTTTCGCGTGCAATCGTCTCTTGCGGGCCCAGCGTTCCCCGAAGCTGGCGGGGGAATTATTGATATCGCGACGAAATCTGGCAGCCAGACATTGCACGGTAGTGCATTCGAGTTCTTTCGGAACGAGGCCACTGACGCTCACAACTTCTTCGATGATCCAACGCTGCCCCGTCCGATATTTCGGCGGAATCAATTTGGAGGAAGTCTGGGAGGCCCGTTACCAATTCCTTCTACATTCTTCTTCATCGCTTATGAAGGCTTACGCGGCAAGTCGGCCACACCCTCGGCGCAATTAGTTCCCGATCAAGCATTCCGCGAAGGCAACTTCCAGGGTGATGGCGTCATTTATGATCCTCTGAGCCTCAATCCAGCTACAAAAGCACGTTCTCCGTTCCCGAACAACATCATCCCGGCCGCGCGTATCGACCCAATTGCCGCGAAGTTTCTTTCCGCGTATGAGCCCCTTCCGAACCGATCACCAAATTCCTCCAGCAATTATCTGGATACAACGCCCAGCACTAATGACAACGACAGTGTGTCCGGACGCATCGATCACCAGTTCAGTAGCGCGGGGTTGCTGTTTGGTCGGTACACCATGAATGATGAACGCGGCGCCATCGCCGGAAATTTCCCTTTGCGCCCAACCTCTGAACAGCTGCGCGCGCAACAGATCGCGATAGGGCACACCTTCGCCCGCGCTAATTGGATGAACGAGCTGCGCGTGTCCTTTACTCGTTTGCGCCTCTTCGACATTCCTTTGAGCGCACTTCAGCAAAACGTCGCTGCTCAACTCGGGATCGACAATCCGCCTACAGATCCATTCACGTTTGGCTTGCCATTCTTCAATGTCACCGATTTTGCGACGGTCACCGACGATCCAACGCTTCCGCAAACTCAACGGGATAATACGTGGAATCTTGGCGAATCGTTTTCTCTTTTGCGCGGCCGGCACACCCTGAAATTGGGATTCGATTGGACCGATTTCCAGCTGAACTATCAGCAAAGCGACCGGCTTCGCGGCCAATACAACTACAACGGCGCATTCACGGCCGGCCCGCTGAATCCGTCAGGTGAGCCGTTCGCTGATTTTCTGCTCGGCTACCCCGAACAGACGATGCGGCAAGCCGGTTCTCCTCTCGCCTATCTTCGGCAACACGTTTATTCCGCCTTTTTACAGGAGGATTGGCAGGTACGTTCAAATCTTTCATTGAATCTCGGACTGCGATACGAGTACGGATCGCCCTACACGGAAACGAGAAACAAGCTTTTGAATCTCGATTACTCGACGCTTCCTGCCGCCCCGCAGCTCGTGAACGTTCATGACGCATCAGACCCCAACCGAAAGAATTTTGCTCCACGGGCCGGTATTGCATGGCGGCTACCGGGCTTCTTTTCGCGAGGCGGTGAAACAGTTTTTCGCGTTGGTTATGGAATTTACTTCAGCCAGGAGATTGCCATCGAGGCGTATGATTTGGTGCTCAATGGAATACTTACACAGATGAACGAGACGACTGGTTCCGGGCTGCCTACCTTAACTACTCGCGACGGTTTTCCAAGCACCTCGAGCGCCGGCTTCCCGAGCTATTTTGGACTCGATCAGCACGCGCCAACTCCTTACGTTCAACAATGGAATGCTGGGTTTCAGCGGGAGCTTCCAGGCGGCATACTTCTTGAGACAAGTTATGTCGGCAGCAAGGGAACCGATCTGGGCATATTTCGCCGCTTCAACACCGCTCTACACACCGAGACCGGTCAAGACCTGAATCCGCGTCCTGGTGATTTGCAGTCACTGCGAACGTTCCCTGAGCTGGGAACGCTGTTTCAGCGGCAACACATTGGGAACTCCTCTTACAACTCGTTTCAATTGAAAGCCGAAAAGCGCTTTCGCAAATCGCTCACGTTTTTAGCGAGTTACGTGTGGTCGAAGTCCATCGACGACGCCGATAACGTTAACATCGGCTTCTTTGACTCTGCCGGGGCGCAGAATGAAAACAATCTGCGTTTAGAGCGCGGGCTCTCGTTCGCCAATGTGCCGCGGAGGGTTAGCGGCGGCTTCGTGTACAGCTTGCCGGCGAGTCAACTGCTGCATCCCGTACTCAGCGGTTGGCAGATGAGCGGCGTCATCACGATTCAGGACGGAACACCGATTAATATTTTTTACATCGGAACTGATATTGCGAACTCCGGCACGCCCAACAGGCCAAACGTCGTGCCAGGGCAGAATGTGAGTTTGCCTGCCGACCAAAGAACCGCAGATTATTGGTTCAATACCGCAGCATTCAGCACTCCGGCGCCCTTCACGTTCGGCAATGCTGGCCGCAACATCGTTCCGGGACCGGGCAACGAGGTCATCGATATAGCGCTGCACCGCAGATTTCCTCTTACGGAACGCACCGCGATTGAATTTCGGGGCGAGGGCTTCAACATATTAAATCATCCAAACTTTGGGATCCCCGGTCCTTATCCAGATGCAGGATCGCTATTCGGCAAAATCCTTTCAACCGGCCAGCCCCGGCGCTTCCAATTTGGTGCTCGACTAGACTTCTGATGGCGACTTCTGCTCTTGAAGTTCTTAGTGAAAGTACCTTTTCGAGTAAGGATCTGTGCCGCGATGCTTGGATACCTAAGTATGGAATTGCAATCTTACAGGGCCTCCGATTTTCAAATGCCGACGCCAGGGTACTCGAGTCATTAAACGAAGCGGAATGGAAAAAAGTCCTTCAGTTTTGCGATTCAAGCCAGCTAACGTTGATCCTCGGCAAGCTCTGCCGTGCCTCGCTACCCGATTGGGTCCGAGCTCGAATCGACCTGAATTACAGCAACAATACCAAGCGTTTTGAACGTCTCAAAACTGCTTTGTTCGAGGTCGCAGACTCCCTTCAGTCACGTAACATCGAATTCGCACTGCTTAAGGGCCAATCTCACTCGCCACACTTCACGCCCGATCCTCAGCTTCGAGCGCAGGGTGACATCGATTTATGGTGTCTTCCGAACTACGTTGGTGAAGCGCGGGATGCCCTGCTTGAGCTAGGATACTTCCCGTCCGGCAAAGCTGAGGGCAGACACTTGCCGCCAATGGCGCGCCCGAGCAATTGGAAATGGCGCGGCGACTACTTCGCGCCCGATCTTCCGATGGCGGTCGACTTGCACTACACGCTGTGGGATGAGAAGAAAGAACGCATCCCTGGTCCTCCCGCAGATGACTTCTGGGACAGGCGTGAGGAGATAGTTATCGAGGAACGTACCCTTCCTGTGCTCTGCGAGGCCGACACGCTTGGGTTCGCTGCCCTTCATCTGCTCATGCACGTGCTGCGAGGAGACCTTCGGCTCCAACGTGCGTGGGAGATCGCGCATTTCATTGAGTCTCGGGCTGAGGATGAGGATTTCTGGCGCGAATGGAAACTGCTTCATTCCCCGGGCCTGCGGCGGCTCGAGACGATCATGTTTATTCTCAGCGCCGACTGGTTCGGTTGCAGGTGGCCAACGCTGCTTTCAGAAGAAACGGAGAATCTCTCAGATGATGTAAAGCTGTGGATACGCCGGTATGCACTTCGGCCTTTGCACGACCTATTTCGCCCAAATAAAGACGAACTCTGGCTCCATATATCGCTACTAAGTTCACAGCGTGATAAGATGCGCGTTTTCGCCCGCCGCACTCTTCCACTACCTTTGTCAACAAAGCAGAAAGCAGAATCGGCGGATCATGCGACACCTCGATCACCCGGGCGACGCATGTTGAAGTTCAAATTTCTTTTATCACGCTTTACTCACCACGCCGGGACTCTGATTCCAACATTTGCTGGCGCTCTCAATTGGTGGTGGATTCGTCAAGAACTCGGTCGGGATTTCGTAGTGTTTCTGCTGTCCTCGGCCCTGTTTGACTTCGGTGAATTCATCTTTTTTCTTTTGTTCAACTTGTATCTATTAGGCCTAGGTTTTGATGAGAAGTTTCTGGGTCAGGTTGCCTCGTTAATGACCCTTGGAACGATTGTTGGAGCGATTCCCGCGGTGGCATTGACGCGCCGAATAGGTTTGCGCTCGACGTTACTTATTGCACTGATTGGCGCCCCGGCAGCAGCAGCACTGCGCGCTGTCGCCGTAAGCAAACCCTCGGTACTGGCGGGCAGTTTTCTTGCTGGCATATTCATGTCCATCTGGGCAGTGTCATTCGCCCCGGCAATCTCGGCCACAACGAACGAGCGCAACCGACCGTTCGGTTTCAGCTTAGTGACGGCCATGGGCATCGGCCTTGGAAGCCTTGCTGGTGTGTTAGGGGGTCACCTGCCGGGCTTACTGCAACACGTCTCCCCAAGTCTCGGGACGGTAGAAACGAAGCGCATCGCTCTCCTGATTGGCTGCTGTATAGCGGCGTTGGGCGCAATTCCCGCTACCCGGTTTAATTTCAAGATTGTGCCTCAAGAGAAGAGGTCATATCCGCGCAGTAAGTTCATGTGGAGCTTTCTTGCGGCGCTCCTGATTTGGAGTCTCGCAACGGGTGCATTTAATCCGTTTTTTAACGCATATTTCTCCCGCCATCAGCATATGAGTGTGGAAAACATCGGCTTCGTTTTCTCCTTAGCGCAGTTCGCTACTGTCGCGGCCGTGTTGCTTGCGCCGCTCGTTCTGAAAAGGCTAGGCCAAGTAAAGGGGGTGACCGCGATGCAAGCTGCCACCGCAATCGCGCTCGCATCACTTGCGCTGGGGATGAATCAGACTGTGGCAGCGTTGATGTATGTCAGTTATATGTCATTCCAGTACATGAGTGAACCATCTTTGTTCAGTATGCTGATGAATCGTGTTCCCCCGGGAGAGCGAAGTGGAGCGTCAGCCTTGAATTTTCTGACCATTTCGGTGGCCGGGAGCTTATCTGCGCTGGTCTCGGGAGCAGCCATTTCACGCTTCGGCTACTCTCCTGTTCTTTCTACTGCGGCCGCTTTGGCGATGACCGCCGCGGCTCTGTTTTGGACCTTGATCCGCGAGGAAAATTGAACCCTAGGGAGGCCAGGTTACTCCGGAAATGACGCAGTTCTTACCAGGCGTCCTTGCCGCTTAGAACCTTCGGCACTGACGCAACTAGGATTGACGTATACAAACTGAGCGACCATTTCTCGACCATGAGTTTGTCAAGACGACGACGCTGGTTATGTGTGAGAGTGTTCCGGCCCCGTATCTGCCATAGGCCAGTCAAACCGGGTTTCGCCTGAAAGATTCGTTCTGCGTCACCGCCGTAGTATTTCGCCAGTTCTCGGCGGGTCATCGGACGCGGACCTACAATGGACATTTCGCCACGCGCAACGAGCCATAGCTGCGGCAGCTCATCGATAGAATATTTCCTACAAAAAGCCGCGAAACGGCTTGTAATGCGTGGATCGGATCTGTCCTTACGATCCGGAACGACATCTTCCCGCAAGTACTCGATAAAACCAACATGTTTCCATGTCCGGGGCTGCGCATGCCACATCGTTCTCAGCTTAAAGATCCAAATGTCCTGACCGCTCTGCCCGACACGACGATGAGCGATGAGAGGTGATCGACGGGATAAAAAAGTTATGAAGACGCATGTCACCGCCAAAAGGGGAGCGCAGCCGAGTAAGAGCATAACGGCGATAGCCTGCTCTAAACCTGCGACTAGCCGCCAGAGCCAATCAGAGTCAGGGGCCGGAAAAATATTGTATCCGAGTGGTTCACATAGGTTCGTTTGGGAGGTCATGCTCGGTTGTTCTCGCTCAGGTTGGGGAACCGCCGCACAGAGGCGCTTCGTTCACCCAGCCCGAGCGTAACTCCGGCCGTGGGTTCTAAGTGTTTAGATTCTGTAATAAAGGCGTAAACAGTATTTCAAGTAACCCGTTGTTACTGCAGGAATACGACGACTCGCGCGGGCGAGTCACTATTTACAACTTCTTTACAGTTTACAAGCCAACGTCACCTGCGCTCCCACTACTCTGAAATCAGTTCGGGGCTGAAATTTCCTGGAAGGAGTGCTGAGGTTGAAGGGGAATTACTTTAAAAGATTGCTGGCAGTTTGCGCTACGACTCTTGTGTGGGCAATTGTCGCAAGCGCGCAACAACGCGCCATCGACGTCCAGAGGTCTGCAATGACCGTGCGAGTGTACAAGGCAGGTTTTCTTTCAGCACTCGGACACGACCACGAGATTACGGCTCCCATTTCTGCGGGGTGGGTGAATGCCACTGCCCGTGAGGTTGAGTTGCATGTGAATGCGGGTACGTTACAAGTGCGCGATCAAAACATTTCAGATAAGGACCGCGCCGAGATTCAAAGCACCATGCTGGGACCGGAAGTGCTCGACGCCGAGCATTACCGTGAAATCGTTTTTCGGTCCACAGCCATTGAGCCGACAGGAACCGGTTCGTGGCGCGTACGCGGGAACCTCACGCTGCACGGGCAGACTCGCGGGGTCATTGTTGAAGTTCAGGAAACGAGCGGGCGCTACGCCGGATCAGCGCGCTTGAAGCAGACCGAGTTTGATATCACGCCAGTCAAAATTGGGGGCGGAACGATAAAAGTGAAAGACGAAATCCGGATCGAGTTCCATTTGGAATTGACGCAGTAAGGACGATCGAGGGGCATTTAGGAGCAACCTGGCATGATTCAATTGAATAAAAAGATACTCGGAATGATTGTATGTATGGGAGCTAGCGGTGTTTTGGCCGTCAACGCCATGGCCCAGTCGGGCGGAACGACTGTGTTCAATAGCACCTCTCACATTGGTTTCGATCGCCCCGAGGCCTGGGGCCTGAAATACTTTGCATCGACATCGCTGCTCAGCGGTCTCCAGCCACCCGAGTCGCCCGAAGATCACCGGATCGGATCTATCAACTTGGCATTCGAAATAGATTGGGTCCCGACGCTAGATGCGGGACAAAGCAGAATCGGTTTCAACGGAACGGCACCCGAAGACCTGAACAAAGCGCCGGTGTTCGCAAGGCCCGTGTTGAGAGTGGGCCTGCCAAATAAATTCACCGTAGTCGTTGCCGCACCTCCGCCGTTCCGTGTGTTTGGCGTCACCCCGCGCTTGTTTGCGTTCGGCCTGGAGCGGCCTCTATGGGAGCGGCAGCGGTGGACGGTAGCCTGGCGGGGTTACGGTCAGGTCGGGTCAGTAAAGGGCGCATTCACGTGTCCACAGAGCGTGCTCGCGTTTTCACCCGGATCTGCTGGTAATCCGACCGCGTGTTTGGGCGAATCGGCGGATCGCCCCTCTCTGCGATATGTTGGCAGCGAAATTCAGTTTGCCTACCGCATCCCAAGCATGCCGAATTTGGTCCCTCACGCGACCGCTGGAGGCAATTTCATCGATGGCGTCTTCCAAACCCATGCGCCCGTTGTGGGCGGGTTAGATGAAACCCGGCTTGTGACGCACGGTGGGACATTTTCGACAACTGGCGGTATCAGCTATTTGCTCTCAAAGCGGGCCGCGTTTACAGTGGATGTATTCTACAGTCCTCTATGGGTACAGCGAAACGCCACAGCGCCCGTAACGAATGACGGGCTGTTCAATGTGCGCGCACTCCTGAGCTACAACTTTCATTGATTTGGTGCGGATGAGAGGACTTGAACCTCCACGTCCTTTCGAACACTAGAACCTGAATCTAGCGCGTCTGCCAATTCCGCCACATCCGCACATGCGGCAAACGCCACTATCCTGTAGGATCGCATGTCAGTTGTATGGTTGTCTCTGATCGCGGCCGTTCACGTCGACCTTGAAACCAATTCTTTGCAGCGCCGAAGCGATTTCCGGATTTTTCATAAACATTTTCCAGATCAATCCGGTCCTATAATTCTCAATCATCACAACCATCGGCGCTTGATTCAGGCCCATATAAATACGGGAGAACCAATCCTCCTGGAGATTAAACGCATCGCGAAATCCGTACATGCCCCACAGCCGGTCGCCAAGATTGCGGTAGAAGAACTGCAACGCTTCCATCGACGCATCCGGTGTATACGGGAAGGACGCGATGGCCCCCGTAGGTGCTATAGTTCCGTCGTCAAGCTCGGGATTGGGTTCGTACGGCACGTAGCCTCGGGGTCCGTCCACAGCCGTAATTCCCCAGCAGTCCGGGCCGTAACCCTTGAACTGACCCGGATTGTTCACGCAATAGGCGCGATTGATCCGAGCGAGATCGCGGTTGTTCTCGAAGTACTCAGTGAACCGATCTTTCAGGTGAGGGTCAAGACCCATAAACGAGTATTGAGTGAAAAACAGCGGCCCGCCCGTTCCCGCGCCCACATCGAGCTTGATCCCGTAATAAGTCTTGCCATTGACGTACTCCTTCGGAACGCCCGCCCATCCTTTGTAATACAAACTTGCCGGAACTCCATGCTCTGGTGACGCAATCGCGAGTAGATAGGTGATCATCACCTCATTCCAGCCATTCAGGGGATGATTGATGTGCCAAGTGTATTCAGGGGACCAGTGCCAGTAAAGAAAGTCGCTGTTCCCTGTCTTTCGGAACCAATCCCATTCAACCGCGTTCCATAAGGCGCTGATTCTGGTGTAAACTTGCTGTTCTGAAGCGCTGCTTCCGTTGAAATACTGCCGAGCGGTAAGCAAGCCTTCCATCAGAAACGAAGTTTCGACAAGATCCGCGCCGTTGTCATACATATCGAAAACGGGCATGCGCTTGCCCGTCGCGCCGTTTATGAAATGCGGCCATGCGCCGTGATATCGATCCGCTTTTTCAAGAAAACTCACAATCTTGAACAGGCGACCAAGCCCTTGCTCGCGGGTAATAAAGCCCCGGTCGACGCCCGCAATGAGCGCCATGATGCCGAAGCCACTTGCGCCCGTCGCAACAATCCGGTCATCGCCTGGAAAGTTCTCGCGCGCCATGCCCGCATTCGGGTGTGCGCGTTCCCAGTAGTAGCGGAAACAGGCCTCCTGCACCATGGTCAACAGTTCCTCGTTGCTCATGGAATGCGTGGACGCCGCCACCGGTTCGGAAGAGCGCGATTCGCTATAGCCCTGATCGCTCGCAGTGACTTTGTATGCCGCTTTCCGATCGGCCTGGCCAAGAAAATCGGCATAACGCTCCACCCCAGGAATCTGGATTCCTATTGCACGGAACGGGCCGCCGTCGAGCGCTCGGTAGATCACGTAACGGGCGAGGCGTGTCGAGTCGACGGGGTCCCACGTGAGATCGACGTGGCGCTCATAAGCTTTTGCCTTTACATTTCGAATTACCGGAAGCGCCCCGGGCCGGCGGCCTGCATCATCGCTGTCGATCCTCAGCTCATCCAGAATCAACGTGTGGTCCAGGCCGTCAGGTGTCCCCTGTATAAAGAAGATGCTGTTTACCCGCTGAGGATCGAGTGAATGGATTGAGGCCGTGATAAAACGGTCGAGCGGGATTCTGATCTGTATCCATTTGCGCGAGGGTAGCCCGCGGACGAACCCACTGAGATCGAGCGGACTGCTGAAATTGGCGTTCTTATCCTTGAGAACAATGCGCGGGAGATCCGCCGGCCGGGTCGCTTTCGGCGCATAACACCAGAAATAGAGCGTGCGGCCGGGGAAATACACCTCGCGATTTCTCCATTCATAAAGCCGGATTTCGGCTTCCCAACTTCCTTTGGGGGCCGACCTCCATTCCAGCCGCAAGGCATTTGGCGGCGTCAAAAAAATGTCCCTTGCGACCGGAATTTTATTCGCAATGAGGCTCAGAGTGCTCGGCGCAGAGGCCATGCCGCGGCTATGGTAATAGACGTCTTGAGTCAAGCTGTTGTCAAAAAATACCCGGTTAAAGTAGTCCGATTGTGCACTCGCTATCCCAGCGCCTACAGCGCATACCAACACTAGAACAATGACTAGGTACAATCTCGCTCGAACATTACTGATAGTCATCTTGGGATTTAAGAGTTTCACGCTGATTTCCGTTAAAGATATAGTAATGTTCCGACTATGGAAATAGTCTGAGGTATTGTCGAATCGATGTAGTTGCTTCGGCCGAAGTCTCGCGATTTTCGGCCATTGGGAGTTAGTTTATGAAGAGTCTCTGTAAAAGTGCATTTAGTCGTAGCCTGTCGTTCGGGCTTGCCGCCATAGCGCTTCTCATTGCAGGCACGACGCCGGCTCACGCCCAATATCGCGGGAGCCTGCAAGGCACAGTCACCGATCCTCAAGGTGGAGTCGTGCAGAATGCGACGGTCACCCTCACAAGCAATGAGACCAATATTTCGAAGACTGCCACAACTGGAAGTTCCGGGGTCTATTCCATACCGGGTCTCGCCCCCGGTACCTACAGCCTTGTTGTGGAAGGCGCAGGGTTCGCGAAAAAAGCTGTACTGGTTTCTATTCCTTCCGAACAGCCTCAGTCTCAGGACGTCCAACTTGAGGTCGCTCAACCGTCGACAACCACCGTTACGGTCAGCGCGAATGCCACGCCGGCGATTGACACTGAGAGCGCCACCATATCTGGCACGCTTTCCGCTCAGCAGATTCAAGCGCTCCCGACGTTCGGGCGCGACCCCTTCCAAGCGGTGCAATTGGCTCCCGGAACATTTGGAGACAATGCCCGATCAGCAAACGGAGGCGGCACTCAGAATCTGCCGGGAAGCGCTGGACCGGGCGGAACAAGCAGCACCAACAGCATCTTTCAGACGGAAAACCAGGTACAGGTGGTCGCCAACGGGACGCGGAATAGTTCCAACAGTTTTCAGGTCGACGGTACCGAAGTCAACAGCCTTGCGTGGGGAGGTGCGGCCGTCATCACGCCTAATGAGGAATCGGTCAAAGAGGTAACCGTGCAGGCCAACCCGTACACTGCTGAGAACGGGCGCAATAGCGGTGCCCAGGTTTTAGTCACCTCGAAAAACGGTACGAACGAATTTCATGGCAGTGGAGTATTCAAGGCTGATCGGCCGGGCCTTAATGCGTTTCAGCGCTGGAACGGTCCGGGCGTTCCCGTTGTGCGAGATAATGACCGATTCAATCAGTGGGCAGCCAGCCTTGGTGGTCCGATCCTAAAGAACCGCCTGTTCTTCTTCTTTTCGTATGAGACGCTACGAAACGCCTCGGCAACTTTGAATACTAATTGGTTTGAAACGCCCCAATTTCTTGCTGCGGCGCAATCCGCCCAGCCAGGCAGCATTGGAGCCAAAGTAGCCGGGTATCCCGGTGAAGGCGCTTCGGTCAACGCCATCGTTCCGAAAACTTGTGCGGATGCCGGTCTCACCGCTCCGGGTCAGTGCCAGGCAATATTTCAGGGCGGCCAATATCTAGGGCTCGACGTCGGCTCACCGCTCAGAACTCCACTTGGCACGCCAGATCCCACTTATGGAGGGACCAGCGGAACACCTGGAGTGGGAAGCGGACTGGACGGTGTCCCGGACATCATGTTCGTCCAGAGCTCGAATCCGACTATTAACGTACCTGTGCAGTACAACGGTCGTATGGATTTTCAGGCGACCAGCAAAGATCTGATCGCCTTCAGCTCGTATTATGTGCCGAACAGCAGCACATTCTTCAACGGTCCAGCGCGTCCGGCAAATCTTTGGCACAGCGACAAACTCAATGAGACAGCAACTCTGATTTGGGATCACACTATCTCTCCAACCTGGTTTAACGAGGCACGCGGCGGGGTTACGCGTTGGTACTTCAATGAAATCACGAGCAATCCTCAAGAACCTTGGGGACTTCCTACCGAAAACATCGACAACATTGGAGGCGCAAATGTCCAATTTCTTGGCGCTCCGGGGCCTGGCGTCTTCTACCAGACGACCTATAACTTCCGTGATACGGCGAGCACATCGATTGGAAGGCATTCTCTGAAGATCGGTACCGATCTTTACTGGGAACAGGACAATGACACCGAAGCGTTCGCAGCAAGGCCCTCATATAGTTTTCGCAATCTCTGGGACTTTGCCAACGATGCGCCATATCAGGAATCCAGCAACTTTGATCCGAAGACCGGATCGCCGACAAGTGCCACCAAATACATCCGCTCCAATATTTACGCGTTCTTTGTGCAGGACGATTTCAGGGTCAGGCCGAACCTGACCCTCAATCTCGGGCTTCGGTGGGAATACTTTTCGCCCGTTCGTGAAAAGTACGGCAACATTAGCAATGTGCTCCTCGGCTCTCTTCCCGATCCGCTATTGGGCGTCCACCTGAAGGTGGGCGGCGACCTATATAACGCCAGTAAGAACAATTGGGGTCCGCAGTTCGGGTTCGCCTGGCGACCCAATCCGAACAGTGAGAACTTCGTCGTGCGCGGAGGTTTCGGGATCGGCTACAACCGTATGCAGGAGGCTATTACGCTGAATGGCCGTAGTAACCCGCCGCTGGTGACGGGCTTAACTCTGTTTCCACCAAACATCCTCTATACTGTTCCCGGCGATGTGCACCAGTTCTACAACTGGCCGAGTAATCCTGCCGCCCTACAGACATTCGGTCCTAATGGCCTTCCGACGAATGGAGTGGCGGTCGATTTGACCGGGTTTCCGGAAAACCTGGCCACGCCCGTCGTCTACCGTTACTCTCTTGATACCGAATACAACATCGTCGGGAATTGGGTAGCAAAGCTCGGTTATCAGGCGAGTTTGAGCCGGCACTACACAATACAAAATAATTTGAATTGGTTGTACCCTTTGAACCCTCTGGTGCGATCCTTAACCTACTATTTCAATGACGCGAACGGCAGCTACAATGCGCTGCTGGCTGAGGTGGAGCATCGCTTCTCGCAATCGTTCCAGGTAGATTTCCAATATCGCTGGAGCCATAGCATAGACGATGGCTCGTACGACTTCTTTTCGGGCCAGTATCCTTACGGCCTGCAGTACATGAAGGGCTCCTCGGACTTCGATGTAAGGCATAACGTCAAGCTATATGGAGTCTGGACTCCGACCCTTTATAAACGGAATAGTTGGGTTGACAAGGTTGTGGGCGGTTGGCAGATCAGTGGCATTCTGAACTGGCATACCGGGTTTCCGTGGACGCCCCTTTACACCAATACAGGCTGCAACGTTGTTTACCCGAATAGCGGATACTGCAATCTGCGGCCCGCTGCCTATTTGGGAGGCGCGCTGAACAATACCAGCAATTCGGCGTTTGAGAGCGGCCCTAATCCCGCTTCACCCGACGCCGTCAACGTCAACTTCCCTGGCGGAGCGCTGGCCCACTTCGCGGTACCGACGTTCCCAGCTATGGGGATTCCCCCGGCTCCTTCGGTGGGCCGAAATGTCTTGCGAGGACCGCATTACTTCGATACCGATATCACACTGCAAAAATCATTTGGCCTTCCAAAGCTTCCCGTTCTCGGAGAGAACGCAAGGTTTGAGTTCCGCGCTGACTTTTTCAACATCTTCAACAAGCTCAACCTTATGGGCTTCAACGACGGCAGTGGTGGCCAAGGCAATCCCTTTGCTGGAAACATCATTAGTAACGACGGTGCAACCAGCAATCCCCAGTTTGGTCAGGCACAGGGTGCTCTCAATGGACGTATCGTCGAACTACAGGTGCGGTTTAGCTTCTGACTTGGAGCGGGATCTCTTTCCGTCCCGAACCGTCGCTGCGCTTAGGCTATGAATAGAGACCCGTAGGATGCGCTTGCGCTTACTCCCGTTTGTTTGCGCTTCACTCGGCCTGTTCGCACAGCTTCCAGCGCAGCGCAGTCCCGGAGCTCTGTACCAACGCGGCAAAGAATACTTCCAACTGTCCGCACAGGCATTTCACAATCTGCAACAGGCAGCCCCTGACTCGCCTTACGCGCTAGCGCTGCGCGGACAGGATCTGGGAAAGAAGCGCCAGTACTCGGCGGCGCTTGACGCCTACAATGAGGCCCTCAAACACATGCCTGGCCTGCATGGCTTGCACTCTGCGATCGCCGACATCTATGCTGCCGAAGGAAAGGCCGCCGACGCCGCCGAAGCTCAAGCTGCCGAACAGAAACTAGGCTTGCCCGATTGCCAAACGCAAAAACTCGAATGCGACTTCTCCGCCGGCCGGTTCGATGATGTCATCAAAGTCGCGAAACTGAAAAATGACGCCGAAGGACTCTACTGGCTCGCTCGCGCTTATTATGAGCTCGCGCTTCAATCCTTCTCCGAACTCGACGCTCTCCCCGAATCGAGCGATTTACACACGGCGAAAGCGCAGCTGCTGCGAGATGAACGCAAATACCGCGAGTCGGAAGAGGAGTGGCGCGCGGCGTTGAGACTCTCGCCTGGCGATCAGGATCTCCAAAGCGAATTGGCCGCGGCGCTATATTTCACGGAGGACTACAGAGGCATACTGCCAGAGTTACAGCAACTCCTCAAAGCTCAACCTGGCTCGCCCAAGCTTAATTTCTTTGTCGGGGACAGCTTGCTTGAAACCGAGCAGAATGAGAACGCCGTCCCATATCTCGAAACCGCCCTGAAACTCGATCCGAAGCTGCTTCCGGCGCACGTCGCACTGGGTCTCTGCTACGTTCGCCTGGACGATCCGCAAAAAGCCATTCCGCACCTGAAAGCCGGCCTCGAGCTAGACAAAACCGGCCGTCTATATTATCTGCTCGCCCGCGCGTACACGAAGGCCGGCCAGCCTGAATTAGCGAAAGCCATGCTGGGTAAATATCAACAGCTTCAAAAAGCCGCTGCCGCTAGTGCGCGGGTTCCGTAACGTCGATCACGTGGTTCACGGCTAAGTGGTCAAGCCGCTGTGTACGCCCACTCGGCCATCGGATCTCGACATCATCGAGCTGCTGTGCCTTTCCCACTCCGAAGTGCACGGGAATCAAGCTGGCTGAAGCGTAGCTCACTGCGCTGGTCATTTCGTTCCACTGTTTTCCCACCCGTATGCGCGCACCGAATCCGTCCCGATTGCTATGCGTTCCGGTCAATCGAAAGCCGATCCAATTACCTGCATTGGGGGTGGTGTTTTCCCAGAGTTCCGCAGCATCGCCCAGCGCCGAGACCACCACATCCACGCGGCCATCGCCGTTAAAATCTCCGAACGCGGCCCCCCGGTGCGCCTTCACAGCAGTCTTCATCGTCGCAGGAGTGCAATCGGTGAACTTACCGCCAGTATTTCCAAATACGGTGTTCGATTCTTTATACACGTGCGATTCAAAGGCCTCAACGTGATCGTTAACGTGCGAATTGGCGGTGAACAGATCCTTCCAGCCGTCATTGTCCAAATCAACGAAGCCGGTTCCCCATCCGCTGTGTTCCGCACTCAGCCGCCCCATGCGGCTCGCGTACGTGGCGTCTTCAAACATACCCTTACCAACGTTTCGGAAGAGGGGAAAGGTTTCCCCAGCCAGTGTCGTTACCGTAACGTCAGGTAGCCCGTCATTATCGTAATCTCGGAAATCTGCGCCCATGCTCGCCACCGGCTGCCCGCGATCGCTTAGCGCGACACCTGCAACGAGTCCTACTTCCTCAAACGTTCCGTTTCCGCGATTATGGAAGAGAAAATTGGGCATGTTGTCGTTCGTAACAAAGGCATCCATGAACCCATCACCGTCATAGTCGGCAAAGGCGACACTCATTCCGCGCCCTGCATACTGCCCGATGCCCGACTTCTTTGAAACATCTTCGAACGTTCCATCTCCGCGATTGTGGTAGAGCGTCGCAGCTAATGGAGCGAAAAATCTCGGATGGCAATAGACCCGAATGTTCCTGTCCCGATCCCCGCAAAATCGGTCCTGCAGCGGCGTATCCGAGTAATGCACTACGAGCAGATCGAGCTTGCCATCGTTGTCGTAGTCAAACCACCCAGCGGCCACGGCCCACTTTCCGCTTTGAATCCCGGCCTTTTCCGTCGCGTCCTCGAAAGTTCCGTCACCGCGATTGCGGTAAAGGATATTACGATTGACCCCCGCGACAAAGAGATCGGGATGTCCATCGTTATCGTAATCGCCCACGGCAACGCCCATCGAGTAACCCCCTCCGGCGACTCCAGCCTGCTCCGTAACGTCAGTAAAGTGAAACTTACCGTCGTTCCGGTACAGACGGTTCCAGAACTTCGGCGATGACTTCTCGAGTGAGGGGACCTCAGCACCGTTGGTGAAATAGATGTCAGGTAGTCCGTCTCCGTTGTAATCGAAAATAGCTATTCCGCCGGGCAGCGATTCGATCAAGTATTTCTGCGGCGTAGGATTGTTTTCAAGTACGAATCGCAGACCTGCATTATCCGCGACATCCGCAAACTGAAACCTCTCGCCCCCGCCCGCGCCGGCAAAAGCGAGAATTCCGACTCCTGCGCACGCAACCAGCAGAAATCGCATATACGCGATCGCGTTACTCCCGCTCCAGCTCTTTCACAAGCTCTACGACGACGTCGCCCACCACCTGAAAGCTGTGTGCACTCAGCTTGTCCATCGTGTCATTTGCAGTGTGCCAATAGGATCCATTAGGTCCGTAGTCCAGATCGATGATATCGATCGCGTTGACTCCAGCGTCGACGAACGGCTTGTGATCGTCATCAATTCCGCCGGAATCGTGGCGAAAAAACTTCTCATATCCTAGCGTCACGGCTATCCGGGTCACCATTGTCCGCAGCGATGGAGAAGAGTTTTCGTCATTCGAGATGTCAAGATCCTTATCGCCGATCATATCGACATTGATCAGCGCCTTAATCCTCGGCAGTGTGCCATCCGCACTCCATTTCGCGACAAGATGGCGGCTGCCGTAACGGCTGTCTGTATCACTCCATTCCGTGCGCACCGCTTCCTCGCCGTCGAAAAAGACGACGTAGATGTCATCGGCGTGCTTCATCTTGGAAGCGACGCGCGCAAACTCAATCAGGAAGCCTGTCGAAGAGCCCGCATCATTCGCGCCGACGAAATTGACCATGGCGATCCGTTTTGTATCGTAATGGCCCGTGACCGCCACGGCTTTGCCCGATGTCCCAGGAAACTTCAACAGAATATTGACCATTGGGACAGGGCCTACAGGCGTCTGAGTTGTGAACGAATCCAGCGACAGCTGGCCTCCGAGCGGCTTCAATTCCGATACAATCCAGTCGCGGAGATGCCCGATGGCTTCCGATCCAGAGGGCCGCTCGCCGAATGAGACCGCCTGGCGAGTGTCGGCCAGTGCAGCCGTTCCGCGGAATGCAGAACTGCTTTCTCGTACGGCGCTAGAACCTGGTGAAGGGGGCGCGGCTAGCCACAACATCGCGAGTAGTAACCCCATATGTTCTAAAGTGGATCGCAAACTGAGCCGATTAGATATACACATGAGATGAGGAATTCGGCTGAGCGGAAATCGCCGCGAAGCACAACCAAGCTGAGAAAAACGGCTAGGCAAAAGACTGTTGTATTATAGCTTTTACATTACATAGAGCGACTGTACGCTCCCGGGGAAACAATGGAGTCAGTTGGAGAAAAACTCCGTCAATGTCGTTTGCGGCAGGGACTTACGTTAGACGATGTCAGCGCAAGCACCCGGATTTCAGTTAAGAATCTTGAAGCCCTAGAGAAAGACGAGCTGTCCTGCATTAGCTCAGCCTTTTTCTACCGAAGCTTCGTTCGCCAGTTCGCTCAGCGGCTCGGGCTGGATTACACGGACCTCGCCGCTGCCGTCCAAAGCTGGGCAAGTACCATCCCGGAGCCTGCAATGCCCGGCCAGCTACAAGCTGCGCTGCCGAAAATTCCGCCGCTCGCTCCTACCCGCTCAAGAAATTTCCGATGGATATTCTCATTTGTGGCCCTTGGCGCGGTTCTGACCGGATGCTCCAGTCTTTACGCGATGTGGGAAAACTCACGATACACCATGCAAGCCTCTGTATCGAGTTTCGTTAAATCGCTCGCCACAACTTCGACCAAAAGCGCGCCGCGACACGTCGTTCGCACGCGAATTCACCCGGCTTCAAAGCCAGTCGCTCAACCAGCGCCACAGCGTTTGGAAGCTTCCTCGCCTGCCGACGTGCCGCAAAAGAGTCGCCCAGCAATTGAGCTTCCCTCCGAACCTTTCGCGGCTACGGTTCCTGCAGCGCAGACCGAAGCTGGATTACGCCCCTAACCCGATCGGCGAATCGAAGCCGTCGCCTCGTGGTGCGCAGCAGCTCGCTGCAAGCGCCGTTTCTGGCGCTCCAACGTAATCAGTTCGCGTCTCCGGCGTAGCTTGATGCTCGTGTCGAGTTTGCGCCAGAATTTTCGGAAGTAGTCCACTGCGGAAGCCAGCCCTATAACTACTACCGCCCACATGGCCGCAAGTGCAAAGGTTCTAAGATTCGGCCAGCGTATCGAAAGCATTACCAGTGTCACGCCCACCACCTGAAGCATCATCTTGGATTTACCTAGCTCGCCAGCCTTGATCGTATAGCCCTCCGCCGAGGCAATGCTGCGCAGACCGGACACTGCGAACTCCCGGCCGATGATCAGAATCACCAGCCAGCCCGGTAGCAGCCGAATTTCGACCAGCGATATCAGCACCGCGGATATGAGTAGTTTGTCGGCAACGGGGTCCAATAATGTGCCGACTGTCGTGACCTGTTTCCAGCGCCGCGCCAGGTACCCGTCCAAAAGATCGGTGAGAGCCGCAGCGATAAACACCGATACCGCAAAAAAGTCATTCGCGACCAAGAGTCTGCTACCGAATTGGAGCCGTAGATTCTGCTGAACCAGTGCCGCTACGACCAGCGGCACAAGGAAGATTCGGATTAAGGTCAGCAGGTTAGGAACGTTCATCGACCGCTACCAAATCATAAGACATTTCGACGGCCCGATAATTTCAAAACCTGGGAGGCGCTTGGGATGATTCGACTCCGCCTGCCGACGGAAGAGCACTGGGAGGGGCAGAGGCGCTATTCCGCACTGTTGTCGCGCGCCCGTTCTTCTCGCCTCGTAACCAGATAAAGAGGACGGCTTGTGGATCGGGCGGATCTGGAATGTTTACTTGAAGTGACTGCTTTTGTCCTTGGCCTGGTATCGGTACGGGGAGCCCTGGGACTTCCGTGCCGTTGGCTTGATCCCATCCCAGCTTTTCAATCATCTCCAGATTGCGGCCGGTCAGCACGCCAATGTGAGTGCCTGGCGCCTGCTCTTGACCCAGCTTGAAATCGTCGATTTGAGGCAGACGGATGATGTTCCCTAAGGTGAAGCCTTCTGATTTTCCGCCGCTCCCATTGTCAATAACGGCCTGCATCGAACAACCTGCCGGCCATGCACTAGTGTCGAAGGACAGAAAAAGTTGGTCTTGCGATAACTGCTGGAGGCTCGCTTCGTTCGTCTGCTCACCCACGCGCAATGACAACCGGGGCTCGGCATCTTCCGAGCAGGCGAGCCGTAATACGCTCCGCGGTTCAATATTCTTCACATCGAGCATGGCGGTAAGCGTGTATCCGGCGGGAAATTCGCCGGGCTTAATTGCAATGGCCATCTCTGTCGGCAGCGAAAGTTTGGAGCTCGCAATTAGCGGCCGCGGACCCGTGATTCGAAGCGCATCCGAAACCGTCAACGGCTCACTGCGGTCCATCAAATATGCCTTAACCGGCAGAACGGTACCCGGCCGCGGATCAGACTTGAGCTGCACCGTTACGTTCCGCTCCGATCGGTCCAATGCCGCTGGACTCAAATTGAAGACCACCCCTGGCGTCTCGAGTTTCGTGAGCAGATCCAAACGAGCACCTTTGAGAACGTAGTGCTGGGTAGCAATACCCTGGTTCACCAGAATTGGTAGATTGTCAATTTTGGATGCTGGCGGAAGCACCTTCAGATTGACAGCATGGCTTTTCCCATCCTGCTGCGAAATCAACAATGCATACTCGCCTGGGTCGAGCTCAGCCGTATCGATCTGCACATCCATGTGCTCCTGAGCTCCCTGTCTCAATCCCTTGGGAAGAATGAATCGGACTGCCTCAGCTGTGGCGAATTCATCGCCCGCCTTCTTCAATTCCACTTTCGTCGTGAACTCAAAATCGTTGCCGTCGAGCTTAACAGGAATTTTTCCCGTTTTCGCTACCAATTTATCTTGCGATGCCGGCTCCAGTTTCGCTTCTTTAAAGTCGCTAAGACTACGGACATGCACCTCGCCTGTCGCTTGAAAGGGGGCCCAGTCCCAGTAGCCGGTTAAGTGATAATCTCCTGGAACCACCTTAGCCTTAGTCAGGTCGATTTCGAGTGCTTTCTGGTTAGCCAACTTCAGCACTGTAACGGGCGTCTTCTGCTTGTCGTTCTCGAGCGCCCAAGCACGCGCGCGCTCCAGGTATTTCCACTGCGGATCGGGTACTTCGACGGGAACGGGCGTCTTCTGCGCTGCAGGGATGAAATCGGCATTGCCCATGCGAACAGAGGGCGCGGGAATATTAGGAATGCGATTCGCCCACAGATACGCAACTCGCGTGTGCGGAGGCGCCGGGGTTCGCTGGCCACAAAGATTCAGTCCGCGATTATCGTGCAGCGTCTGTGCAAATGAAGATCGAAATTGCGTGCCCGGAAAAGCGATGGCGCGCAAGTCGAGCAGCATCGCTGTCCCACCAGCAGCCAACCCAATCGGACTCCCGAAAAACAGCGTTGCAGCAGCGGTAGCGACGCTTGCCGTTTGCCCGATCTTTGCACCCGTTGAAGGGGTCAGTGGATCGTACGCCGCAAGCTGCGGATTCATGCTTGCGAATAATGTCTCTGCTTGAACCTGCGGCGGTGCGGTCCGGTCCAGCTGCACCGAGAATCCGTATTGGGACGCAAACCCCGTCAGCGCCGCATTCACGCTCTCTGAGGAACTGTCGATCGACGAAAGCGCTTGCACGAGCGCCTCCGTTTGCGCCGTCTTCTCCGCGTAATCCGCGAGCTGTGCGATGAGCAGATCGTCCTTCGACAGAAACCCTCTGACTTTCTTTTTACTCAATCCTTCCGGCCCATACACAAACGCAACCACTGAGATCGTCTCGCTTATCTTCCACTCCTGCGGTTTTTCTGCGGGCTTGGGGTCAGTGACGATCAGCGCGTCTCTATCGCGATCTCGTTTCGCTGGAACTATGACCAGCGAAACCTCGCCGCCACGCTTCTCACGTCCCCGCAGAATCGGAGCGTATAAGACCGTGTCGCCCTCGCTCAGGTGATTGATCGTGCGTAACGGTAGCGGGTCGCCTCCCTTCGGAGAGCGCACCCGCAGATCCACCGCCCCGATAGGTCCGCCGGCCGGGCAGGTGATCGGAGGTGGTGACTCGGGAGCAGCTTCCGGGGACGCATTTGCAGCCCCAGCGGCCGGAGGCGTTTTCGTTTGCCCGTTGAGCAGAAACAGTGCCAGTAGCCCCAGGCTCGCACCGCGAGAAACCATCCTATAAGTAAGGATATCCTGGCAATTTAGCTTTCCGCGGATTTCACGGGTGGTGGTGCTTTAGTGTGGAGATGGAAAAATTATCCAGCGGCTATCTTGGTTTGGGCGGACGAGCGCAAGCCTAGTACCTGAAGGAAAGTTGGTGCTTGCGAAGCAGTATGGGCGGCCGCTCGGCGACCGGCCATCCGTGCCGCACCCGCTAAGGATGTCGTGAGCGGCAATCCAGATTTAGACCGCGCCGGAACGTCGGATGTTGGGCGCAAGAACGGGAACCCTTCGGCAGTTGTCCGACCGGCTCACCTGATTGACCTGTGCATTCCCGAAGTCTTGGACAGATCTGCAAGCCGCGCTGCACTGTACCTCTGGTATTGGAATTTCTGCCGCGTTCGTTGTTCGCTGCGAATCACACGAGTGATCGCTGCGGGAATCACAGATCGTATCTGGAATTTCGCGGAATTACTCGCGTAAACGAGATTCACCCACCCTCTGGGCGTTTTCAACTCGCTGCACTCGTAGATAAACTTCAACCCGCGCGACGCAATTCACCATTTTCTCTGTGTCCTATGTCATACTCATAATTCATGACGCTTTACGCTGCCCAGTATTATTGGTTTCGATTTTGGTTCCTACCAAAGTCATGCCGAGGGGCGCCCGCGTAAAGCTCGATACTAGAAAAGCTTTTGAAGGCCCACTCGGCAACGGGTGGGCCTTTTGTATTTCCAACGACACCTGCGAGGGAAGAATGATCATCTCGATGAAACCGCACGCCACGAAAGAGGAGATAGAGGCTGTTTGCGAGCGGATACGTGAGTTCGGATATAAGGTCCACTCGAGCGAAGGTGAGGAGCGCGTCATTATCGGCGCTGTCGGGATTGGCGATGTGACAGCCTGTCTAGAATCGCTCGAAGCGATGCCGCAGGTAGAAAAGGCCGTTCGGATTTCTGCTCCCTATAAATTCGTAAGCCGTGAATTTCGCCCTACCAAGACGCACATAATAGCCGACGGAAAGCACATCGGTGGCGACGAGTTCACCATAATGGCAGGACCCTGCTCGGTCGAGAGCGAAGCGCAGATTCTCGAGACCGCCCGCTTCGTGGCGAAACAAGGCGCAACTTTCTTACGTGGAGGAGCATTTAAGCCGCGCACGTCTCCTTACGACTTTCAGGGGATGGAGTTGGAAGGGCTCAAACTACTTCGCCGGGCCAAGCAGGAAACCGGGCTTGGAATCATCACGGAAGTAATGAGCGACCGTGATGTGGAGATGGTAGCCGAGCATGCAGACATTTTGCAGATTGGTGCTCGAAACATGCAGAATTTCGCTCTTTTGAAAGCCACTGGTAAGATTGGCCGACCCGTCATGCTGAAGAGAGGACTTAGCTCGACTGTAAAGGAACTGCTTATGTCGGCGGAGTACATTGTGGCGCATGGTAACGCGAACGTGATTCTGTGTGAGCGCGGCATTCGCACCTTCGAAACGGCTACCCGGAACACTTGCGATATCACCGCGGTCGCCGTCCTGAACGAACTCTCGCATCTGCCGGTGATCCTCGATCCTAGCCACGCTACCGGCAAGCGCAGCCTGGTTCCTGCGCTTTCAAGAGCTGGCGTGGCCATCGGGGCAGACGGCCTGATAGTGGAAGTGCATCCACATCCTGAAAAAGCTATGAGCGACGGAGCACAATCGCTGTCTCTTAATCAGTTCGAAACGATGATGCGGGATTTGAAGCCCTACATCGCCCTTTGGAAGGGGACACGCCTTGCACAGGCCGCGAACGCTTAGAAGCTGTACTTGATGGGCCTGGAATCGCTCCGCAAGTTAGAATTAAGTCGATGCCTGAAAGTCCTTCTAGCGCTGTGAGCTCGCCGCGCACGCTTTCGCCCTATCTCGTTGTTCTCTCTGCGTGGCTGGTTCCCGGGTCTGGCCACGTTCTGCTCGGTAAGCGGGGAAGAGGCGCGATTATCTTTGCAACAGTTTTGGTGTCGTTCGCGCTAGGGCTGCTCATGCGCGGACCCCTGTTTCAGCCCGGCGGAGCCGACCTTCTTTCTCGTCTCATTCAATTCGGCGGTTTCATCGGCGATCTTGCCTCGGGCCTTCTGTACTTTCTCGCGGTCTGGCTTGGCTATTCGGCCCCGGATGCAGCCGGCCATACGCCCGATTATGGCTCCAAGTTCCTGGTTGCTGCTGGGTTATTGAACATTCTTGCGATTGTCGATGCTTATGAAATTGCCACAAAGCAAAAGGATTAACCAGCACACGCGATGAAAATCAACCTCGATCATTTTCAAGTTTCTATTCTGTTTGCGCTGTTCGCCAGCGTAATACTCGGACTGGTCACGAAGCGTACAGACCGAGAGCGCTTGCGGTACGGCCTATACTGTTTTGGTTGTTTCATGGCTGCTCTTTTCGGCATTGGGTGGGCGATGCGCGTTCTTCACGGCTAATGGAGGCCGGCCTAGAGGGTAGGTGGTAAGTCGAACCGGATGAAAACCTTTTATATTGAGACATTCGGCTGTCAAATGAATGCTCACGACTCCGAAAAGGTTGTCGGGACTTTGCTGCAGCAAGGATACAGTCAGGTGGACTCGCCCGAGCAAGCCGAACTCGTCTTCTACAACACGTGCAGCATTCGCGATAAGGCTGAACAGAAGGTATTCAACCGCTTACAACAGTTCAAGCGCGCTGCCGGGAAGGGAAAGATTTTCGGTGTTCTGGGATGCGTGGCGCAGCAGGAAGGCGAACGGATCTTTGAGCGTGCACCTCATGTGAGTCTGGTCGCTGGATCGGCCAGCTACACCAAACTTCCTGAGATGCTCGTTCAACTGCAGGCAGGGAATCGCCGCGTTACCGGCCTCAATCTCGATACAGCGGAAACTTTCGACACGCCTTTCACTCGTCGCGACAACCCGCATCGCGCCTACATCACAATTATCGAAGGCTGCGACAAGGCCTGCGCATACTGTGTCGTTCCCTTCACTCGCGGGCCTGAACGCAGCCGAACAAGCGAAAGCGTGATTCGCGAAGCCACAGGGTTGGCCGAAACTGGATATTCAGAGATCCAGTTACTCGGTCAGAACGTGAATAGTTATCGGGATCCGTCCCCGGCGGCCTGGGACTTCTCTCAATTATTGACTCGGACAGGCGATATCCGCGGCGTTCGCCGTGTGCGGTTCACCACTTCTCACCCCCGTGATTTTGTCAAAGAGATTGTTGATGCGATCGATGAGGGTCCAGCGCTCTGTAACCATGTGCATCTCCCTGTTCAGTCGGGATCGAGCGCGGTGCTCTCCCGCATGCAGCGTCTCTACTCGCGCGATCAGTATATGCAGCGTATCGAGTGGATGAAAAACGCCAAGCGCGATATCGCGATTACGACCGACATCATTGTAGGGTTTCCTGGCGAAACTGAAGCCGATTTCCAGGAGACCGTTCGCCTCACGCAAGAAGTTGAATACGATTCAATGTTCATTTTTAAGTATTCGAAACGGCCGAACACCTCTGCCCTGCAGTATGATGACCACATTCCTGAAGAAGAAAAAACGCGGCGCTTTCTAGTCTTACAAGAGCAGCAGCGGGCTATTCAGATTCGCCGGAACAGTTCTTACGTCGGCAAGACGGAAGAGGTACACGTAGAGGGCTATAATCTCGCGACACGACAATGGATCGGGCGCACTACCCAAAATAAAACCCTCAATTTCACCGACCCGACTTTAGCGGAACCCGTTCGAGGGCGCACCCTCGTGGGCCAATATTCGCACGTGTTGGTGACCCGCGCTGGTCCGAATAGTTTAGCTGGCGAGAGGGTAATGCCGAACGTTTTTGGCGTGCAGTAACCTTAGATATCAAGCAGCACAACCGGGCTCACACCGCGTACGTCTATGATTGGGGGCGGAGGCAAAGTGGAAGTAGAGATGAAGATTCGGGGTCTCATGATGGATCCCATGACGAATATGCCCATCGTCGTACTGAAGGATTCGAGTGGAGATTCAGTACTGCCGATCTGGGTTGGCATCTATGAAGCGAACGCCATAGCTCTGGAAATTGAAAAAGTCACGACTCCGCGCCCCATGACCCACGATCTAATAAAGATTCTTCTCATGGGGCTCGAGGCCTCTGTCAAAAAGGTAGTTGTCAGCGAACTCAAAGATGACACTTTCTATGCGCTCATCTGGCTGGAACGGGAAGGCAAGCTGATGAGCATAGACTCGCGCCCGAGCGATGCGCTCGCCCTTGCCTTGCGACACGATTGCCCCATCTACGTGGAGGAAAAAGTGCTTCAATCCTCTAAAAGCTCGAACAGCGTATCGGAAAAGGTCAACAACGAAGAGCTTCGCAAATGGCTCGAGAACCTCAATGACGAGGATCTCGGCCGCTACAAAATGTAGCCGAACCTAAGCCGGAAATGCACGCGCGCTTAATGTAGACAAAGCGGCCAGTCCCGCCTCAGATTCAGTCATTCCATTTAAGACGGCCGGCGCCTCCGGGCCGGTGCATGCTTTGGAGCCGCAGTCTTCACATTTGGCAGAGTGGGATCCTTGAAGACCAGCATGTAAGGATTTGCGGTGTAGCTGTCGGCAATGCCTGAAAATTCCTGCTTATCGCCAACCTTAACCGCATTCGCCGGCAACGGCTCCGAAAACGTCAGGGTGACGTCCGGCTTCGTCGGATCCTCAACCCCTAGCACAATCTTCGTCGGCCTGTCGGGAGGATCTAACGAGATGATCGTGCCAGTAAAGTTCTTAACGCCTCCGGCGCCGCCCGGGATCTCAGCGTCCTTGACATCGCTATTAAAGAATTTCTCGCCCTGGTCGCCAGTCAAATTGGTTTTGATCGTGTACCAGAGCTTGAATGCCGGATCCGCATCCATTCGCTTCTGCAATTCATCCGCCTGTTGCTTCGCTATGTCTCCAGCTCCTTCAATCTTGAAATCGGGGGGAGGCAAAGCGCTTGTCTTGGCAGCGGCTAAGACCTTGTCAGCTCCGTCTGGGTTCCCATGAAACTCGCCGTACACTTTATTGAAGTAGGTCAATACCTGAGGCCGCGCACTGGCGGGCACTGCACTCGGGCCGTCGTACTCCGCCGCACGGGCAAATTCGAACAGCGCGTCCTGGTACTTTTTCTCATCCATGAGGAGCTTGCCATATAAATACGAAACGTTTCCTTGATCCGGGTTCACGGTTAAGCTAGCTTTGTACTCGCTCTCAGCCGTTCCGTTATCTTTCTTCGATGTAGCCTCCCAGGCGAGCGCATTGTGAGCAATCGAAAGAACCTGATTTTTGGCCTTGGTCCAATCTGCCTCGCTCATGCTTGCCGGCTTCTTGCTCGCGGGAAACGCGGCATCCGCGCCGTCGATCACTCCGTGTGCCGCGGTATCGGTACTGTTCAGGAGGTCGGGCGACGGATTCGTGCCACCGACGGCCGGACCCCACAGCGCGATGTAATAGAAAGCTGTGAAATTCTTCGGATCCGTTTTGAGTAGCTCCCTCGCTTTATCGATTAATTGCTGCCGTTGGTTTGGATCGTTTTGAGCAAGCTGGCCGAGCGTCGCAACGAAATATTGCAGCCGGTCCTGGGCGAAATCGCTTTGCGGATACTTGGTCTGCCATTGCGTCAAGAGATCAAGCCGCTTTTTCGGGTCTTGTGTCTGCGTGATCTGTGAATACAGGTCATATTCCCCGCGATCCTTATAATTCTTTTGCGGCGCAGCCTGTCCAGTCTGTCCTGACGGCTGCTGCCCCGCCGTACTCTGTGCGCTGCTGCCGCGAGATACGACTAAACCAGTGAAGATGAGCCCCAAGGCGCTTAATCCCGCAATAGACGTTCTCGCTCTCATTAAGCAAAAATTCACGACAACCCTCCCGAGAGGAATTTCAAAGTCTTACAATCCGGACGCGGGCGCATCTGCAATTCCGCGCTGCTGAAAGTTCAAAACTGTGCAGCTTGGGAATCAAAAACGACTTGAATGCGCAAGCCGGAGTATAACGAAGTCGCTCCGCCACCCGCAACCTTCTTATTAGAGTAGATGCGGGGTTTTGCGAACTTGTTCCCTGGCTTTCCTCCGTTTTCATATCCCAACCACGTCCGCTAATGCATGCTATCATCCACGTTTCGATGCGCGTTGCGGACCTCGCAGTCATCGCGGCCTATCTCCTGTTTATCACCTGGTTCGGAGCGCGATTCAAAGCCAGTCAGAAGACCCTCAAAGACTACTTTTTGGGAGGCCGCGGGGCGCCTTGGTGGGCTATCGCATTCTCCATCGTTTCTGCTGAAACCAGTACCTTGACCGTGATCGGTACTCCGGCACTCTCGTTCGCGGGTAATTTCGGCTTTCTCCAGTTGATTCTCGGGTACCTGCTTGGCCGCATCGTCATCGCCATTCTCTTTCTCCCTCAGTATTTCCGGGGCGAGATGTATACCGCCTATGAGTTGATGCAGCGGCGCTTCGGCCCGCATGTACGAAAATTTACTGCGGGAACGTTCCTCGTATTGCGGACCCTCGCGGAGGGTGTCCGCGTCTTTGCGGTCTCGATCGTCATTTCTATCGTTCTCGGGACCGGGGAACTCGCCTCAATCGCGCTCATCGTCTGCCTCACCCTGTTCTACACGTTCGAAGGAGGAATGACTGCGGTCATTTGGACCGATGTCGTGCAGATGATTCTCTATGTGGGAGGTGCTTTGATTAGCTTCTTTCTAATGCTGCAACTTATTCCCGGGGGCTGGCCTCATGTCATTGCCGTAGCGGCCCCGGCAGGCAAGTTCCACATGTTCGATTTCCGATTCTCATTCTCGAGTGCATTCTTTCAACGGAACTATAGCTTTTGGGCGGGATTGCTCGGCGGCTGTTTCCTCACCACTGCCAGCCACGGAACAGAGCAGCTCCTTGTGCAGCGGCTGCTTTCGGCGAAAAATGAGAGGGAAAGCCGCCTTGCTCTGTTCTCGAGCTGGATCGTGATTTTCTTTCAGTTTGCCTTGTTTCTGGTCATCGGCGTTCTGCTGTTCGTCCAATATTACGATTCGGGGCGTTCCGCTCCTTCAGTTCCAGAGCGGAGCTATCCGGAGTTCGTTTGGCACTACCTGCCCGTTGGCTTGGCGGGCCTGGTGATTGCGGCCATTCTCGCAGCAGCCATGTCCAACCTAAGCGCCGCCCTGAATGCGCTGGCATCGACCAGTATCATGGACTTCGTCAAGCCGTTTTGGCCGGACCAAGCTGAGTCCTATTACATGAAACTCGCCCGCTGGGCCACTGTCGCATGGGGCGTCCTGTTATTTGCAGTGGGCTTGGTGGCGCGCCACTGGGGACGAGTGCTCGAAGCCGGTCTCTCGATCGCTTCCATTCTGTATGGCGCGTTGCTAGGCGTTTTTTTGCTGGGAGTGCTTACCAAACGTCCCGGTGAATGGTCGGCGATCACCGGAATGAGCGCCGGGTTCCTTGCTACTTTATTGTGTCGTAGCCATGTTGCGTACACATGGTACGTCGTCATAGGGTCAATTGCGACGTTTGTTGTCGGGTATGGCGCGAGCTTTGTAATCCGTGAACGCGCCGTCGCGCATGCCATCTAGAGAACGGTCGCAAGCGCATGCTCTGACCGGGATTTCCCGCGCTCACCACATTTCCGGGCCGAGTCTTCAACGCGCACTCGGTTTATGGAGCGCCATATCGATCGTCATCGGGACGGTCATCGGCAGCGGTGTCTTCCTTGTCCCGTCGACAATGATTCAGCTTCTTGGCTCAGTCCGGGCGGTATTCGTCGTTTGGATCGTCGCGGGCGTCCTGAGCCTTTTCGGGGCGCTAACCTACGCGGAGCTAGCCGCGGCGCTACCCGAAGCTGGGGGCGAATACGTGTATCTGAGCGAAGCCTATGGACCCTTCTGGGGCTTTTTGTACGGGTGGACGCAATTCTGGGTCGCAAAAAGCGGCTCCATCGCCACTCTGGCTGCAGGTTTCTATACGTACCTAACGGTATTCGTCCCAGTTCTAGCCGCGACAGTCCTCACCATCCCGCTCCACATCGGACCTGGTGGCAGCTTGCTCGAAATTCATTATGGTCAGGTGGTTGCGATCGCCCTGATCTTGCTCTTGGCTGGAGTTAATTATTTGGGCGTCCGCGCGGGAGGCAACCTCCAGGTCCTTGTCACGGCGGTGAAGATGCTTTTGATCGCCGCAATTATCCTAGTCGGCCTTTTCTCCCGTCGAGGTGATTTTTCGCACTTCGCTGCGCACGTTTCGGCAGTCGGCGGCATCGCAGGATTCTTTGCCGCCATGGTTAGCGCGCTGTGGGCTTACGACGGCTGGAACAACGTCAGCATGATCTCCTCTGAGATCCGCGAACCTCAGCGCAATCTTCCACGCGCCCTCATTTTCGGCACTCTCGCAGTGATCGCAACCTATCTTGCAATCAACGTCTCTTACTTCTACGTGCTGTCCGCCGGGCAAGTCGCTGCCAGTCATCGCGTGGCTGGCGACATGATGTCCAGTCTTTACGGTACCCGAGCCGCCCGCGCGGTGGCGGTGGCTGTCATGATCTCGATATTTGCCGCTCTGAACGGCTCTATTCTTTCGGGCTCGCGGGTTCCCTATGCAATGGCGCGGGATGGCCTGTTCTTTCGTTATGCAGCATACGTTCAGCCAAAATTTAAGACGCCCGGCAACTCCACGATTATGCTTTGCGTCTGGTCATGTATTGTTGTCCTGAGCGGATGGTATGACGATCTATATAATTTCGTCATTTTCGGAAGCTGGATTTTATATTTGATGACGGCTGTTTCGGTTTTCGTTTTACGTCGAAAGAGACCTGATTTAGCTAGACCTTACCGGGTCATAGGATACCCCATAGTCCCGGTACTTTTTGTCGGCGTGGCTGCTTTGCTGCTCATCAGTACATTGCAAACAAGGCCGCGCGAATCGCTAATGGGGTTAGCTCTCATGAGTTTAGGCGTACCCTTTTATTTCATGTGGAAATACAAAGTAAACAGGAGTTTGTCCTAAAATCCCCGTATTTCTAACAGAAAGTGGGCAAATTAGTGGTAGTACTAGGACTATCTCGCACCCGCTCGTATTGTATTTGCTATTAGCACGAATTAAACTTCGTTTAAGCCGTCTGATCGGAGAAAAGCTACGAATACGGACGAATATAGATAGTTGCGCCATCGAGCGAGAGAAGAGCGGAGGTCATTTACTTTGGACATCGATAAAATGCTCGCCGAGCTGCGAGTGGAACGTGAGCAAATCGAAGAGGCAATTCTCACCCTGGAGCGACTGGCTCGAGGGCGTGGACGGCGTAGAGGCCGTCCGCCTTCATGGTTGAAGGAAGCGGCTGCCTCCCTACCAGATCTCGATCACTCTCAGCAAGGTAACGGAACCGGTACGAACCCCGCCGAGCCCAGACGCCGCGGTCGTCCGCCAGGAAGCAAAAAGCAACTCGCCCAAGCCGCCGAAGCCTGACACTCCGAGGAGATTTCTCCGCGTCAGTACAGCAAATAGGGTTTTCTGCGCTCTTCGAAATCCGCAGCTTCTCGCTGTGCTTGGGACCAGATAACGTACGGATCTTTTCCGGATTTTATTTGGTCGAGTGCCTCCCGGTTTCCAATTAAAAAACGGCATTTCTCGAAATCCGCTTTCCCCGGGAAGAGTTTTTCGAGAGCGCAAGCTACCTCTATTCCTAATCTTGTGCTGTCGAATGTTTCCCGGTCCGTGATAACGAATCGAACCCCTTCCACATCTTTGCCCGCAAAACTTGAGGAGGTGGGCCGGAACCGGGTTGCGTACACTCTAATACCCGGTATGAACCGCGTATTCAGATATTGTGCCAATGCTGGTCCTTGAATCCAATCGGCCCCGATCTGCTCAAATGGTGCGTCCGTGCCGCGGCCCACAGAATAATTACTTCCCGCTTCAAGCATCGCAATCCCCGGATAAAGTAGTGCCGCGTTTAAACTGCGCATGTTCGGTGAAGGGTTCACCCAGCTCAGCGATGTGGCATCAAACCAGTCGCCCCGCTCCCAATCTTTCATCTTGACGACGTGCAAGTTCGCGGCCCAATGCTGCTCAGTGTTGGCCATGGATGCAAGCTCGCCGAATGTCATCCCGTGTCGTACGGGTATCTCATAGCAGCCGACAAACGATTCCAAGTCTTTATCTAGGGTTGGCCCTTCTACGTGCGTGCCCGTAATGGGATTGGGCCGGTCCAGGATGTAGAAAGGCTTCTTTGCTTTCCCCGCTTCAGCCACGGCGTAAAGCAGGGTGCACGAATATGTATAGAATCGAGCGCCTACGTCTTGAATGTCGTAAACTACCGCATCCAGATTGCGCATCTGTTCGGCCGTTAACCTTCGCCGCTCGGGCTGGTATAGACTCATGATCGGCAAGCCGGTTTTCGCGTCGGTGGCGTTTCCCACATCGGTATCCTCGGTTCCGGCGATTCCGTGCTCGGGCGAAAAGATTGTAACTACGCGCACTCCCGACGCGAGCATGGTGTCGAGGTTTCGCCGGCCGCCGCGATCTACACCGGTCTGATTTGTGATCAAGCCGACACGCTTCCCTTGCAGTTCCCGAAAACCATCACCCTCGAGCACCTCCAAGCCCGTGGCGGTTTTAGCATTCCGATTGATCACGCGATGGACACCCGCACCTGTGATGGTTTCGTTATAGCCTGTGAGCACGACCTTTTCGATATCGATGCCGAACGACGCTGCCACCGCCGTCGCTAGTCGGGATCGCAAAGAGCTCAGTGACTTGCCCCGCTTGGGATGAACGACATTGGTCAATAGAATCACATATGAATCAGTTGTTCTATCCAGCCAGATCGATGTACCCGTAAACCCGGTATGGCCGTAGGACCCGATCGGATATAGCTCGCCCCGGTTGCTTGAAAACGGCGAGTCAATATCCCACCCAAGGCCGCGCATTATGGGCTGATCTGCAGGACTACCCGGCTCAGTAAACTTCTCAACGGTTGCCGAGTCGAAAATACGGACGCCGCGGCGCTCTCCCATGCCCAGCATCATCTCCGCATATTTCGCAAGGTCATCTGCGGTGGTGAACACTCCCGCGTGACCCGCTACGCCGCCCATGTAGCGTGAGGTGGGATCGTGCACAATACCCCTAAACGGCTGCCCGGTATCTTCGTCGATCTCCGTTGGCGCAATACGCGAGCGCAGTGCAGGAGACGGAAGGAACTCAGTGTCACTCATTCCGAGTGGGCGATAAATCTGCTGCTGCACGAACTCCGCCAGTGTCATTCCCGAGAGACGCCGCACAATCTCGCCCGTCAAAATGAAATTGATGTCGCTATACATGAAACGCGCGCCTGGCGGTGCAATTGGTTTTTCCAAGAGCGCCCTCTGGATGCCCGTCTCATAGCCGCTCCAGCGCGGAGTCAAATCCAAATCAGGCCGCAATCCCGAGAAATGGGTCATTAAAAGCCGGACCGTGATAGCGCTCTTTCCGCCTTGGAACTCAGGCAAGTACTTCGTCACCGGATCGTCTAGCCGAATCTTTCCCTGCTCGAACAGTTTCATAACGCACGGCGTTGTCGCGATTACCTTCGTCAACGAAGCCGCGTCGAAGATCGTGTCCGCAGTCATCGGCTCGCGATTCGGAATCAATGCCCGGGAGCCGTATGCTTTTCGATAGAGCACCTGCCCATTCCGGCCAACAATCAATACAGCGCCCGGAATGAGTCCACTCTGCACGGCTTGATCGATCTCTGCGTCAAGAGCGCTGGCTAATACAGGCTTAATGTGGTCCTGGACATCTCGGCGTGGCGCTTGCTGTGCAAAAACAAACGAGCACGCGAGAACGCCGGGCAATAGAGATCTCATAGTTTTCTAATTGATTGCTTAAGCTGCGCTAAACGAGCTCGAGTAAATCGCATCAAGCAAGCGTGCCAGTTCAACATCTCGTCGCGTAATTCCGCCGGCATCATGTGTCGTAAGATCGACCGAAACTCGGTTATACACGTTGAACCACTCCGGATGATGATTCATCTTCTCGATATTCACCGCTGCGGTGGTCATAAATCCGAATGCATGGGCAAAATCGGCGAACTTGTATTCCCGGTGCAGTTTCTCGTTCTTCACACTCCAGTCGGAGAGTTGCGGTAATTCAGTGCTCAGCTCTTGCTCGTTTAGTTTGTGCGCTGCCATTTCGCCATTTTAATTGGAAATAGAATTGCGATCGAGCACTGAAGTAACTTTTCAGCCGGACTTTACCGCTTATCTCCTGCCGTCAACTGCACGACTCCCGAAATATCTAACGAATATGCGGTTTGGTCGCTAGTCAGAACGAAAAGGCGCCGGCTGTCTTCGCTGAATTGCACCAAATCTATATTACTGGCAAACGCGAAGTCATGGAGCTTCCGCCGGTATTTCAGATCGTAAACTGCGAGCTCGTTGTCACTTGCTTCGCGCACGATGATAAGTTCTCCACTCGTCGAACAAGCCCCTGGGGCACCCAAGATTTCTCCTTCTTTTTCGCCCGTCTTTAACGAGTAGATCGCCATGTACCCGCGGTGTGAGGCAATCAGTCTTTCTCCGAGCGTAAAGACATTAGCTGCCGTGTCCACAAGCATCGCAGTTCGTATCTGTCCAGTTGTCGCATCCACAATCTCAACGAAATCCACGTCGCTCTTTTCATTTGTTGCGGCTAGCTGCGAAGCGATCAGGGGATAACTTTTAATTTCGTCGCGCACCGTTCCGGCCGATGAACGCCATCGGAAGAGCACACGGTGCTCACCGGGTTCGACGGAAACGGCAGGACCTTGCTTATCAAAATGCCGCGACCACAAGAGCTGTCCGGTCAGAGAGTCGTGAACGCCCCACGTCACGTCGGAAGCCATGGGTTCGTATCGATTCGAGCTTTGCGGTTTACCGATTAGCAAGAATCGGCCAATTGTTGATGTGTAGAGCGTATTTATTTCCCGCATCTGCATCATGTTCCCGCCGCGAAGATCGATTCGGACCAGCGTACGTCCTATTTTCTGAGATTCCGGGAAATCCGCATAGAAAGCTCCATCACGGTCAAACCATCCAGTGCTAAATGGGCGCACGAAGAAGGCCCGCTTCCCCGTGTTGGCGTCCCATATCGCGCAGCGACTCATGCCGCAACCGGCGAGCCACTTCAGATCGGGCGAGACCCAGGCCCTGACGAACCGGCCAGCGTCCGTATTCGAGCCAAGGCTAACCGACGACTTCAACTGCCTGGTTTTGATATCAAAGAGGCCGAGATCGCCGTCCAGCCGCGGGCGGACATACACATCGTCGTAGACGTCCAACGCTGCTTTGTCGCTGACAAGGACACCTTGCTTGCTCTTGAGGTCCAGAACGGCGACCGCGTACTTATCGAAGGGACGAAGGATTACATAATCACCCCGCGCCGGTGCCTCAGCGGACGCTCGCAGTGCGGCAAAGCCGACCGGAAGAGTATCGAGGAGTTCCCCGGAAGGGAAGGCGAACAGTGTCGGGGTCATTTCTTCGTAGCTTATGGAGCCCGCCAACCCTGTAGATGCCACAAACCCGATGACCCGATCCAAACCGAGGAATGCGAATCTGCCTGCCAGCCATTCCCGACGCAGGTTTCGGAGCGGAATGGTCTTCCCACTCAAGAGGTCAAATCCGACAACCTCCTTCAGCGTCAACGCGAGTAAGTAATGCGCATCCGGCGAAAACCCAAGATGAACAGGCCCTGCCAACGCGTCTTTTCCAACGCCTCCCTTCTTAAATATCTGAATGTTTGAGCGCAAATCGATCAGGGATAACGCTCCAGTCGGATCAGCACAGGCAAGCGTATTCGCGTCGGGAGAGAGCTTGAACTGCGGGCAGCGCCTTTCGAGCACGTCGTCGGCACGAACGCGTTTCTGAGTCGCAAGGTCCCAGACTTCGACGTGCAGATCAGGATTGGCAAATGCAACCGATCGGGAATCCGGCGTGAATTGTGGCTCAATAGCGTTCAGCGCGTCGATGTGAAAGAGATACGCAAACGGCTCGCGCCTCAGTATATGGATCTGGTCCGTTTCCTGCGCCAGGATGTACTTTCCGTCGGGGCTGAATCGGACATAGGTGACATTTGGAAGGAGAATCGGGTCCAGCTTGACTTCAGAGATGACGTCATGCAGCTTGCCCTCTATCCGTTGCCAATTGGAAAATTCGAGGACGGTTGCCCGCCATTTTTGAAACTCTCCGGCCTTTGAGGCAAGCGCCTGCTGCATACAGGCGCGAGGCAGATTCTGGATAGATCTGGCGATGTCACCCAAGCGGCGCTCATTGGGCTTCGTCAGCTGAAAGAAATCAGAAAACCACTTTCCTGTTTTGCCGTTCGTTTCGGCGACTCTATCGAACAGATCGATGTAGGCGTGGGTGGCATAACCCGCACTGGCCATCGCATACAGCGCAATCTGGTCGGCGCCGATTCCCTTTCGATTCCTCGGCTTTTCACTTCACGGAAGGCTCGTGGGTTGCGCTGCCAACTCTCCTGTAACCGTGCGAGATTCACGACAATGTCGCGGCGATTTGAAATGCCATTCACTCCAAGCACGTCCCTCATCAGCGCAGACAAGCTGATGACGCCTTGCCGCGTCATGATATGACCCATCTCGTGTCCGAGTACGCCGGCCAGTTCGTCCTCATTGCGGGCGAAAGCAGCCATGCCACGCGTCACGTAGATGCGGCCACCCGGAAGCGAGAATGCATTCGGATAGGGTGCGTCGATCAGGAAATAGCGAAATTTGACCTGCGGGCCAGGCAAATGGCGGCTAATGCGGTCGCCTATCTGATTCAGGTAGGCGGTTGCCGCCGGGTCATCCGCCACTTTAGCGCTGTGAAGGAACTGCTCTGCCATGACGTCGCCGAGCTCGATTTCGAGCGGCGGGGAGAAGATGTTGGAACCGCTATCGAAGGACTGAAAGAGAGGCGGGGAGCAAGCGGCTTGGCCGTATGCCTCGTGCGAGAATGCACTCAGCGCAAAGAATACAGCCGAAGCGATACACGTAAGAACTTCCATAGCAGGCCTTACAAACTGGGTGGCTGAGGCTGGGTGATCTTATCAGGTGTTACATCCAACTGCCTGGATTTCCAGCGTGTTAGTCCTATTCGCTTAGGGTTGTGGCTCGGAAACCGCAAACTCCGCCAACCTGTCCCGTAACGATTGCGGCGCATCCGCCACTACTTCGCAGCAGTCTTCCTCATATCGCTTAGAGATAATGGCGGCCCGATCGTGTAGTAGGTGGAGAGCACGGCCTTCCCCCAGAGGCAGGCGAAAACGCTGCCGTGCCACCGGATCTTGCACGAGTTCCTTGTCGATTAGCTCAATAAGCTCTCCAACTCCGAAGCCGCTTTCGGCGGAGATCAGCACCGCTTGCGTTGCGTTCTGGCGTGCTGTTTCACCCAAGAGGCGGTAGGTCACTGTCGGCAAGTCCCGCTCCAACTCGTCCGGTCTAAGGCGATCGCTCTTGTTCAGCACTAAAATCTGTTTCGCCTTCTCAGCACCGATCTCTCCCAGCACTTTCATTACGTGTGCAGCCTGCTCAGATGCTGTGGGTGAACTCACATCGACGACATGCAATAGAAGCGCCGCCGCGGTGACCTCTTCGAGGGTTGCTCGGAATGCGTCCACCAGCGTCGTCGGGAGGTTTCGAATAAATCCGACTGTGTCGCTTAGCAGCACGCGCCGCTGGGATGGCAATCGGATCTGCCGCACTATCGGATCGAGCGTTGCAAACAGTTTATTGTCTGCCAGAACACCAGCCCCCGTCAGTCGATTGAACAAAGTTGATTTACCGGCATTCGTGTAACCCACCAGGCTGACGGTTGAAAGCGGCACAGCCTGCCGCTGCGACCGCTGCACGCCGCGAGTCGCGCGGACCCGCTCTATCTCTGCTTTCAGTTTCGTGATTCGATTGCCGATACGACGACGATCCGTCTCGAGCTGCGTCTCGCCGGGCCCTCGGGTCCCGATTCCGCCGCCCAAGCGCGACATCTGCGTTCCGCGCCCAGTCAATCGCGGCAACAAGTAATTCAGTTGCGCGAGTTCAACTTGCAACTGGCCTTCGCTCGTTCGCGCCCGCTTTGCAAAAATGTCGAGAATCAGTTGCGTTCGATCAAGTATCTTCACATCCAGGCGCCGCTCCAGGTTTCGCAACTGTGTAGGCGTCAATTCGTGGTCAAAGATCACAGTGTCGATCGAATCCGCTTGGATGCATGATTTGATCTCGCCCACCTTTCCCGAACCCACCAGTGTTGCTGCGTCCAGTTGCGGCCGTATCTGAGTGATTCGGTCGACAACGCGCGCCCCGGCGCTCTCCGCCAGCACCGCCAGTTCGTTCAGCGATTCCCCTGGGTCAAATTTTGGACTTGGTCTCGCAGGCGCACCCCGCTGGCGGGCCGCCACTTCGACTCCGACCACCAGTGCGCGTTCCTCTTGCGCTTCCACTATGGATTATGTTCCGCCTGATCACCAGCAGGGGCAGGAGTTCCAGGGCTCGTTGCTGCTTGCGCGTGACCCCCGCCATGAACCGGTCTTGCCATCACCACGGTCGAGATCGCATGTTTGAAGATGAGCTGCTCTTGGTTGTTCGTCTCCAATATCACTGAATACTTGTCGAAGCTTCTGATTCTTCCCGACAATTTCACCCCGCTCATTAGATATATTGTCAGGAAAACCTTATCTTTCCTGGCGTTATTGAGAAACGATTCTTGAATATTTTGCGCAAGCTTTTCCATTCTAATTTTCCTTGTTGTTTGCAGCGCCTATACGGTTCTCGGTTACAGAGCATAAATATCCAGCCGGAGCCGGCAATCTCTAACCATCTTCATAGTAACTAGATTTTCATCTTCGACGAGGCGTTTCATTACGTTTGAGTCGCAACGTTTCGTTGATCCGCGGCAATCACGTCCGATATCCTCGAAACGATGGGCGGCGCACGGGCGCAACAGATCGTGGGTATTCGCTATGGCTATTAGTTTTTCGCAGCTCAGCCCAGATCGGGAAGCTTTGGTCGGCCGCCGAATCGCACTTGTCAGCATGAGTATTGGCGTCGTGCTCTCAATCGCGAAAATTCTGGTCGGAATAAACGCGGGGTCATCAGCCGTAATCTCGGACGGCATCGAGACAGCTGGTGATGTCCTCTCGTCCGCCATTGTGTATGCAGGATTCTGGCTCGCCAGCAAGCCTCCCGATTACGAGCATCCGTATGGACACGGACGATACGAGACGCTTGCCGGCCTCGCCGTGGGTGCGATGCTCCTGCTCTCAGGCGCCGCAATCTTTTGGCACGGCTTCACTTCTATAGGCGAGCGCGGGGAAGTCCAAGCCTACGCTATATATCCTCTGCTGGTTGCGGCCACGGTAAAGGTCGCCCTTGCGGCAACCAAATTTGGGGCCGGCCGGAAGATCGCAAGCGCGGCTCTTGAAGCCGACGGGTGGCACGATGTGACCGATCTTCTTTCAACCTCAGTCGCATTCGTAGCCGTATCATTAACGCTATTCAATTCAGTTCGGTTTGGCGCTGCCGACCACGTCGGCGGAATGCTTATCGGCATCATCATTTTCTTCTTGTCCATCCGGGTTCTTCGCCGTACAGTCGGTCAGCTTGTGGACACAATGCCTGAACCGGATAAGATGGCGCAGATCCGTAAAGTCGCCTTGAGCGTGTCTGGCACTCTCGGCATAGAAAAGTGTTTCGCGCGCCGTACGGGCCTGAAGTATCATGTCGATCTGCACCTCGAAGTCGATCCCGAAATGACGGTTCGCGAGTCGCACGAAATTGCGACCCAGGTCAGAACCTCGATTAGAGAAAAGCTGCGCTGGGTTGCGGACGTGCTTGTCCACGTCGAACCGTCACCCCCTGTTTCCGAGCCCATTTCTACGAGTCCTAAAAGAGACTTGCGCTAGTACGGTCCCTCACGGTCTATGGAAAACAAAGAGATCGCGAGGCTGCTTTCGGAAACTGCCGATTTGATGGAAGTAGCTGGCGAGGATTCGTTTCGGATCAGGAGTTACCGTAACGGTGCAGCCGCTATTGCTAGCTACCCCGAGCGCATTGCAGACATCGCCTGCAACCCCGAGCGCAAGGTCACCGAAATCCCCGGTATCGGCAAAGGACTCGCGGTCGTATTAGCGGAAATCTGCGAGCGTGGATCGTTTGACCGTCGCGATCATCTGCTCGCGAAATATCCCGCCTCCGCCCTCGAGCTATTGAAAATTCAGGGCCTCGGACCCAAGAGTATTGCTCTCCTATATGAGCACCATGGAGTAAAGACCATCGATGATCTGGAGCGCATCTGCCGCGAACACAAATTGCGTGACCTGCCGCGCATGGGAGCGAAGCTTGAAGAGAAGGTCCTGCGATCGATTGAGGAGTATAAAAAGAGCGCTGGACGGTTTCTTCTCAGTTTTGGCCGCCGTGTTGCGGAAGAGCTTCGAGAAGAGTTTTTCGCGCTTCCCGGAATTGAAAAGGTAGAAGCCGCTGGCAGTCTGCGTCGCGGACGTGAGACGATCGGCGATCTGGACCTTCTTGTTACCGGACCACACGCCGCCGACACACTGACCCGCTTAGTGAGTCACCCAAAATCGCAAGAAGTCCTCGGCCAGGGAGCAAATAAAGCGAGCGTCACCTTCGGCATCGAGCGCTTACAGGTGGACGTTCGGGCCTTAGGCGCCGAAAGCTTCGGTGCCGCGATGCAATATTTCACGGGGAGTAAAGAGCATAACGTAGCCCTCCGGACGAACGCGATCAAACAAGGTCTCACGCTCAATGAGTACGGCCTGTTTACCATTAACGGTAACCAGCTCGTTGCAGGCAAATGCGAAGAGGAAGTATATCGCCGGCTCGGGTATGAATGGATACCGCCCGAGCTACGGGAAAATTGCGGCGAGCTCGAAGCCGCGCAGGCCCACACCCTGCCCAAGCTCCTCGATTTCAACGACATTCGTGGCGACCTCCACATGCACACAACCCAAACGGACGGCAGAGCCTCGCTTCACGAAATGGCGGATGCTGCCGCAGCTCTGGGTTACGAATACATTGCGATTACGGATCACTCAAAGGCGCTCGCTATGGCTAACGGCCTCGATGAAACGCGAGTTGTAGGCTTCGCCGAGGAAGTTCGTGATCTCAACCGTAACGGTCTCCCCGTTCGAGTTTTTTCCGGCCTCGAATGCGACATTCTGCGCGACGGATCCATGGACATCGCCGAAGATGCGCTGGCTGAGCTGGACATCGTAATCGGCAGCGTGCACAGCTACATGAATCTCGACTCAACCGAAATGACCGATCGCCTTCTGCGCGCGCTCGATTCTCCTTCGCTGCGAATCTTGGGCCATCTCACAGGCCGCATCCTGCTGCATCGTGAACCCTATTCATTCGATTTCGAGCGTGTTGCCTCCAAAGCTGCCGAGCGCGGCGTACTTCTTGAAGTCAACGCCAGCCCCGAACGCCTCGATTTGCCCAGTCACTTGGTGCGCAGCGCCAAACGGAAAGGCTGTAAGTTCACCATATCGACAGACGCCCATCGCATTCAGCATTTACAGAATATGCGTTTCGGCGTTATCACCGCCCGTCGCGGCTGGCTCGAAGCTTCCGATGTCATGAATACGAAGCCGGTTGCCGAATTTGAAGCCGCTCTGAGGCACAGGCGCACGGGTCCTCGAACAACGACTTAGTTGGACGGATCTGAAAACCCTTGCTCCACTGGGCACTATACTTCAGGCCGAGCGATTGGGTTCGTTTCGTAAAACGTACGCTGCTTCCCAAAAACGGACACCGATCCGCACCGGCGCCGTAGAGCATGTAACATTGAATCAATGGCTTAGCTGAAAGTAGGCCCTTGGTCGCTGAAATGCACCTGTAGGAGTAGAAATGGCAATGGATGTACCTCGGGGCAAGGAAGTAGCCCGTAAACGCCTGATCCGGCGAATTGTGATTATCGCCGTTGCGGCTATCGCGATCGGCGGGACCACAGTCGCCGTCGCCCGGCTAAAGCCGGCGGCGCCATCTGTTGATCGGAGCAGCGTTTGGGTGGATACGGTAAAACGAGGTCCGATGGAAAGGCAGGTACACGGCATCGGGCGGCTGACGCCCCAGGAAATCTATTTTATTCCCGCTGCGGTCGACTCCCGCGTTCTTCAGATCGTACGGCGACCCGGCCTTGATCCCGTCAAAGCGAATGACGTCCTCATGGTACTGAGTAACCCGGACATGGAGCTTGAGGCTGAGAACGCCGCCTGGCAGGTGAAGCAAGATGACGCAACTCTCGCGAATTTGAAGGTGAAGCTAGAAAGCGAAAAGCTCGATCAAAGAGCGAGTCTCGCCGCGCTCGAGTCTGATTACACACAAGCGAAGCTCACTGCGGACCGGGACCTTGAACTCACCCGGCTAAACCTGAAGAGCGATCTGGAATCGAAACTGTCCGTTGACAAAGCAAATGAACTGGAACACCGAGTAGCGCTCCAGAAGGAGCGCCTTTCCATCGGGGACGATTCCATCAAAGCCCAAATCGACGCGGAAAAGGTCGCGTTGGAACGGTCGCACGCCGCTTATGAGCTAAAGAAGAAGCAGGTCGACCAACTAACAATTCGTGCGGGTATCGACGGCGTCCTGCAGGAAGTCGACGTAGAAGTAGGACAGCGTGTCCCGGCGGGGACCATTCTGGCGAAAGTTGCTGATCCCAAGAAGCTGAAAGCGGAGTTGAAAATTGCCGAAACCCAGATGAAAGACGTCCGGGTTGGATTGGATGCTAGTATCGACACCCGTAACGGCATCATACCCGGGCGCGTGATTCGGATCGATCCAGCGGCCCAAAACGGCACGGTCACCGTGGATGTGGCGCTCTTGGGTCCGCTTCCTGAAGGGGCCCGACCGGAGCTGAGCGTGGACGGCACGATCGAAATCGAGCGATTACCCGATGTCGTCTATGTGGGTCGGCCCGTCTCCGGTGAACCGAGTACGACCATCGGCTTGTTTAAGCTTGATCCGGACGGCAAAGGAGCCGAACATGTCAATGTCAAGCTTGGCCGCGCTTCCGTGAATACGATCGAAGTTCTAGAGGGCCTAAAAGTTGGCGACCAAGTGATACTTTCTGATGAATCGCAGTATGATTCGCAGCCGCGAATCCGTTTGAACTAGCAGTTGCCAGGACTCGTACGTTAAGTAGATAAGGAGGACTAGCCAGAATGACCGCATCCGAACCGTTGATCCATCTTGAGGGCGTTACCAAGGTGTTCGTCACCGATGAGGTGGAGACGCACGCACTTTCCGGGATTCACATCGACATTCAGCGCGGTGAGTACGTCTCGATTTCTGGACCTTCCGGATGCGGAAAATCGACTTTACTGGCAATTCTCGGTCTGCTTGATTCGCCGACTTCCGGTACCTACATCCTGAACAGCAAGCCGGTACAAAGCCTCAAGTTGTCCGAGCGGGCGCGCATCCGCAATCGAGAAATTGGCTTCATTTTCCAGGCATTCAATCTTATAGGTGACTTGAATGTCTACGAGAACGTGGAATTGCCGTTGACCTATCGCGGGATGGGATCCGCGGATCGCAAGAAGAAGGTCCATGAAGCCCTCGAGCGCGTCGGAATGTCCCACCGCATCAAACACTACCCATCCCAGCTCTCTGGCGGTCAGCAGCAGCGTGTGGCCGTTGCCCGCGCCCTCGCCGGAGATCCCTCGATCCTTCTGGCCGACGAGCCTACCGGGAACCTCGATTCACAGAATGGAGAACAAGTCATGGATCTGCTTCGCGAGCTTCATCGCGGAGGCGCGACGATTTGCATGGTGACGCACGATCCGCGATACGCCCGGTACGCCGATCGTTCCATTCATTTATTCGATGGGCGTGTTGTAGAGGAGAACATGGAGGTTCCGGTATGATTCGCAAGAACGTCGATGTCATCGCTATAGCCGTGTTGTTATGCGGTATCGCGCTTTACTCCCGCGCGCGTGAGGTCAAGCTGGTCCAGGTCATCCCGAACCGTCGTATTGCACTCGCACCGGGAAGTATTTGCAGCGCCTTTTCAGCGCTTCACAATATCCGCCGTATTGAGTTCAAGCCGCGCTGATTGCGGCGCGTCGGTGCGTTGCTGGTCGCTTCAGTTTGCACCGCGCGTGTCGATCCGTTGCGTGCTTTACGCTATGAGTGAGCACTCACGATTCAAATGATCTCTCTCCGCAATATCGAAAAATTCTTTGAGCACGGCCCCAATAAGACATATGTGCTGCGGCGTATCAACATTGACATCAAAGAGGGAGAGTTTATCTCTATAATGGGCCCGTCTGGGGCAGGGAAGTCGACTCTGCTTCATCTGCTTGGCATGCATGACAGTGCCTGGACAGGCGAATACACGTTCTTCGATCACCCCATTCACAAGCTAAACAAGAAGGACCGGTCGGAGCTCTACAAGAAATACATCGGCTTCGTGTTCCAGAGTTATCATCTTCTCGATTCGTTGACGGTCTATGAGAATCTCGACATCCCTCTGTCCTATCGCAATATTAAAAAATCCGAACGGCAGAGCATAGTCTGCGACACACTCGATCGGTTCAGCATGGTTGGGAAGAAGGATCTCTATCCGAATCAATTGTCGGGAGGCCAGCAGCAGCTTGTGGCCATCGCCCGTTCCATGATTGCTAGTCCGAAATTGATTCTGGCCGACGAGCCGACAGGGAATCTGCATTCGAGCCAAGGCAAGGAGATCATGGATCTTTTCAGGAAGCTGAATGAAGAGGGAACCACTATCGTTCAGGTCACGCACAACGAGAAGAACGCGGAGTACGGTAACCGGATTATTTACATCGAGGATGGCTGGATTACGCGGAACTAAGCGGGCTCCGAGTGCCCGTTCCGCACCCCGTCCACGGCTGCCATGAAAATCGTTCCTTCACAAGTGCGCATTCTGATTGCAGACGATCAGCCGGATGTGCTCGAAGCGCTTCGGTTGCTCCTGAAGCGCGAAGGCTATAAAATCGAGGCTGCCGAATCGCCTCAGCAGGTACTTCAGGCAATTGAAAATCGGGATTATGACGCCGCGATTATCGACCTGAACTACACACGCGATACTACCTCAGGGCAAGAAGGTCTGGATCTGCTAGCGAAAATTCAGACCGTCGACGCCATGCTGCCGGTCATTGTAATGACGGCCTGGAGTAGCGTCGGATTAGCCGTCGAAGCGATGCGCCGCGGTGCGCGGGATTTCATTCAAAAACCTTGGGACAACGAGCGCCTCTCTTCAATCGTGCACACTCAGCTTGAATTGAGCGAAGCGTTGCGTCGTGGGCAGCGTCTCGAGGCTGAAAATCAGCTCCTTCGTGGGGAGAATCTGCCCACGATGATTGCTCAAGCGGCCGCTATGCAGCCCGTGCTTGAAATCATTTCACGTGTGGGTCCCTCGGATGCGAACGTCCTGATCACCGGCGAGCCGGGCAGCGGGAAGGAAGTAATTGCGCGGACGCTTCATGCGATTTCCAGTCGCTCGAATAGGCCCATGGTGACCGTAAACGCTGGCGGTCTTGCTGAGGGCGTATTTGAAAGTGAGTTGTTCGGTCATATCAAGGGCGCATTTACGGACGCAAAAATGGATCGCGTCGGCCGCTTTGAGCTGGCCGACAGTGGCACGTTATTTCTTGACGAGATCGCAAACGTTCCCCTCAATTTGCAAGCAAAACTGCTGCGCGTCCTCGAAATCGGAGAAATGGAACGCGTAGGTTCGTCCAAGACAAAGAGAGTTGACGTTCGCGTTATCTCAGCGACGAATGCGAAGCTGGCGGAGGAAGTGCAGAACGGACGTTTTCGGCAGGACCTGCTGTTCCGTTTGAATACTATCGAAATTCATCTTCCTCCATTGAGAGAGCGCCGGGAGGACATACCGGCATTGGCAACGCATTTCCTCGGTGTGCACGCGCGGCGCTACCGTAAAGGAATCTCCGGTTTCGATCATAACGCTCTGCAAGCGATGCTAGACCACGCTTGGCAGGGCAATGTACGGGAATTAAACCACGTTGTAGAGCGTGCCGTGTTGATGGCTCAAGGCAACTGCATTAAAGCGAGCGATCTCGCGTTGCGCGCTACGAGCACAACGGCGCCGCGCCTGGAAGACATGAGTCTGGAAGACGTTGAAGAGTTTCTGATCAAGAAGGCGCTGTCGCGTCACGGGGGCAATGTGAGTCACGCTGCCAGTGCTCTGGGGCTCAGCCGCAGCGCGTTGTACCGGCGGCTGCAACGTTTCGGACTCTAGCAGTCGCTAGCGCGCACATGAAGCTCGCGCAGATCAGCCACGATTCGAAAGTGCTGCTGCTTTCGCTCGCGGGTGGTTTGCCGGCCGTTGTGGTGTGCTTTATCATCCTGTTCACCGGCAGCTATTCCGGAAGAACACAATGGTCGCTGGGCTTGCTTATTATCCTTTGTTGGTTGGGATTCTGTTTCGCGGCGCGCGAACGCGTTGCCAGCCCGCTGCGCACTTTGGCAAATCTTCTCGAGGCCATGCGCGAAGGCGATTATTCGATTCGCGCTCGCGTCGAGAATCCAAAAGAAGCTCTCGGGGATGTCATGCAGCAGGTAAACGCTATGGCGGCGACCTTACGAGCCCAGCGTCTAGGTGCGTTGGAAGCCACCGCGCTGCTCCGCAAAGTGATGGAGGAGATCGATGTCGCCGCATTTGCGTTTGACCCGCAGCAGACGCTTCGGCTTGTCAATCGGGCGGGCGAGCGGCTGCTAGCACAGCCCGCTGAACGGTTATTGGCGCGTGATGCAACATCCCTCGGATTAGCGGAGTACCTTATAGGAGAACCCGAGCACACGATTCAGCGCTCTTTCCCGGGCGGAACAGGACGTTGGGGTGTTCGGCGCAGTCAATTCCGTGAAGGCGGCCTTCCTCATCAGCTATTGGTGGTTACGGACCTGACTCGTCCCTTGCGCGATGAGGAACTGCAAGCGTGGCAGCGGCTGGTTCGCGTAATTGGGCATGAATTAAACAATTCCCTTACACCGATCAAATCCATCGCGCAGAGTCTCGAGTTGCTCGTGGCTGCCGAGCCCCGCCCTGAAGATTGGCAAGAAGATATGTCGAAAGGCTTAAATGTAATTGCTACCCGCTCGGAGTCTCTGAGTCGCTTCATGAGCTCTTATGCCCGACTCGCGAAACTACCGCCGCCCAAGTTCGCACCAGTCGAGATCAATGAGCTTTTGAGGCGCGTTACTAGCCTCGAGACGCGCGTTCAGGTGTTTTTTGAAGAATGTCCTCCATTAACGATTCAGGGTGATGCGGACCAGCTTGAGCAAGTCTTGATTAACCTGATTCGTAATGCAGTTGATGCAGTCCAGGAGACGGGTGGACGCGTATTCGTACGACATGAGCGCACGCCGACAAAGGTACAGATCACGGTCCGCGATGAGGGGCCCGGTCTCTCGAATACTGCCAACCTATTTGTGCCGTTCTTTACAACTAAACGCGGCGGTTCGGGTATCGGCCTCGTATTGAGCCGGCAGATTGCTGAGGCACATAACGGATCGGTAAGCCTACAGAACGCTAGTAGCGGTCCTGGCTGCGAGGCACGGTTGACACTGCCGCTGAGTTGATGCGCCAAGCAGTACACCGACTAATCTACTGCTACTGGACGGCAGCGGTGTACATTTCCCCGTTTCTCATAACCCTTGAATCGGCGCTGAAAAATAAGCAGAAACAAGCTCCTGGCCCCTGTCTGTCGATAACTTGCAAGTCTCCACCGAGGTCCAGCATTGCCTGGCGCGAGAGGGTCAACCCAAGCCCGAGTCCCGAACGCTTTCCCGCGGTGACAAAAGGCCGGAATAGCTGGGCACGCACTTCAGGCGGCAAACCAGGTCCGGTATCCTCAACAAAAATCTTCAAGCCACCTCTCTCGTGCTTCGCATAAACAAATATGTCGCCGCCATCGGGCATAGCTTCGATCGCGTTCGAGAACAGGTTTACAAGGATACGTTCCATGCGGGTACGGCTCACTGTCAACTCGGTCTCCTTAGAGATTGCAATTTTGAGCCGCACGTTCTCGCTCGCGCCTTGTACCGATTCAGCAGCGGCTTCCACGAGATCGCGCAATTGGCAGCACTCGACGTTGCCGGTCTCTCCCCGAGACACGTCGAGCAAGTCTCGTAGCAGCTCCTGTATGCGATGTGATGCGCGATAGATGTTGGAAGCGATTCTTCCCGTCTGTGCCGCGGGCAGCTGGCCATCTACCAGCATTTCAGCTCCTCCGTAAATCGCGGCCAGAGGATTACGTAAATCGTGGACAAGTGAGCTTGCGAGACGGCCAATCGTATGCATCTGCTCGCGCTGAATTAGATCCGTCTGAGCCTGCTCAATGGATTCACACATCTGGTTAAATGTCCGGCCAAGCCTTGCCAGCTCATCGGTTCCTTCCACCGGCAAACGGTAACGATAGTTGCGGGCCGCAATCTCAGCCGCGCCACGATCCAGCAAAGATAGCGGCTGCAGCAGACGGTTTGTCATGAATGAGCTGAGCAAGAGAGCCATGGTGATCGTCGCGAGCCAGGCCAATTCCAAGCTTCGGCGGAGTCCAGCCAGCGAGCGCTCTACGTTCCCGTACGAGTGAAGAATACGCAATTCGCCTATGGGTTTACCGGTTACATCATCAAGAGAATGCCGCAAAACGATGAATTGACTCTGTAAAATCCGCTGGTACTCCGAGCCATCGGCTTGTGACGGCTGCTCTGACAAGGCGCGTGTAAGCTGGGGGTTTAGAGTTGAGGCGAAGACTTGCCCTTGCGTCAGGAACGCGAAATCGCTTCCGGGCGCAAGCTGTCGCAGCTCCGTTGCGAGGTGATCGTCAATACGAAACCCGGCACAAAGCACGTTCAGGAGTATCGGATCGCCGCTTGTCTGGACATACACGGGAGTTAAAACGATGTAGAAGAGTTTCGAATGCTCGCGCAAGTACCCGGCCATTTGATTGGGAAATCTTGACGCGACCTCCTTAAGTGGGATTTCGGCGGCGGACAGTTGATCGCCATTATTACCCAAGGCACAGATTAGATGGCCCTCCGCATCGAGGACGAGGAACACGGCCGACTGGTCGTTAGAGACTCGTGACCACAGCTCCTGGGCCGAATCACGAATGGTTGTTTGGTCACGAGTCATGAAGGCCGCGCGAACGTCCGACATGCCGCTCATTAATGCCGAGCTCGCGGACAGGACTTGTCTCCGAGCTTTCCAAACTGCATCGTATGCCTGAATACTTCCGCGAATTTCTTGCCGGATGCTCTGGTCCGCAACGGAAAGCGCATACCGCTGCAGAGCCCACCCTGCAACAGCGAAAAGAATCGTAATGGTGATGGAGGTGGCGAGGAAAACGCGCCATCGAAGCGGAATCCGTCTAAGTTGGGTTTTCATTTAGGCGGCCCGGCGTACGTTTCCGTGTCGGCGGGTGGCGGATAGTCGAGACCGTACTTGTTTTTGTGAGGTAAATGCACGTATCCAGCTTCCGACAGGTGTAACCGGGGGGCAATCGTGTCAGTTTCCGGCGCTACCGTGAGTACCATCTGAGACTCCTGCCCAGCAGTTGCCCGCTCGTCGAAAACATGCAATTCATACTCGCCCGGAGGAATGTCTGAAAGATGATATTGGCCGTCACGGTCAGCTTTGGTGAAATACGGCGTATCGAGAACCAAAATAATTGCCGACATCGAAGGATGAATGTTACAAAAAACTCTCACGATCCCCGGGCGGCGGAAATGCACCGCCTGACTGGTCCCAGGAGGATATAGACCCACATCAAAGACTTGACCATTGAAAGTCGAGAACGCGTTGTGAAAAATAGGATCGGCGTTGGGGAAATCGACAGTACTTCCGGCGGTAATCACGAGAATGTGGGGATGGAACATCTTGTCCTTTTGAAGGAGCTGCGCGCGTTGGGGCTTCAGCGTCACGCTACTAAGAGAGCGAACCGGCTCGAGCCAAACCACGATATCCGAGCCACTCTGTTCTGCGCGCGAAGAGCCTGCAGCAGCTGAAATGTCTATGGTGCCGGAAACATTCGCAGCCCAGCCTAGCTGCCATCCGAGGGCCAGAATGATTATCCGCCCCAAATCAGAAAAGGTACGCGACAGATGCATCATATCGGTTTGTGAGTAGCTGGTGCATATCAAGATATCCCAAGCGTTCCTGAGACGCCTCGAGCCCAACAATTACGTTTGGGCTCAGACGATAGAGCACGTTTCCGGCATAAGTGAACGTCTTGAGAATTGCAGGCGAGACCAGGTCTCGCGCATCATTCAACTGGCGACCAGCATAGAGGTCGAACGTCAACCGTTGGGTAAGTGGAAAGGCCAATTGCATCCATCCCCCCGTCCCGTGAATTGCAATCGGAACGTAACTAGGGGTGATTGTAATTCCGGGAGGGCCCCCTCCAATACTGGCGAAGTTCTCCCCATGAAATAAGGTTCCCGTCACTTCAAGTATCCTTAGGGGTTTGAACAGAATGTCCGTGCTAATGACGCGTGCATTGACAGATTTTCCTAAGACATGGCTCTCGCTTGCATCTACGCCCAAGCCGATCGCGAAGCGCGTTTCATCACTCCATTGATGCCGTATTTCGGCTCGCGCTTGGATTGCGGGGCGGGATGGCTCAATCCGCGCTTCGTCGGACACGTATCCCAGCGAATATCTCTCATCGGTTTGCAACGCTCCGGCCTGCAACGTGGCTTGCGTATTTGTCGTCAACGGAATTCGCTCCTCATAGCGGATTTGCGGGCGCCACAACCAGAGATTTCCGGCGCCGGCTAACGGCGGAATGCCCACGCGAGCGAATGACGTCGGCTGAAGAGGAGAGATGATGGGCTTATCCTGCCCCACAATCAGACTGCGTCTTTTCCAGTCAAATGACAGAGTCCCCGTTCTAATTCGGAACACGTCATCGTTGGTTGTGTTCTGGGCAAAAAAGTCCATGGACAGCGAACCATGCACTTGCCCGGCTCCGGGTAGTTGTGGTCCACGGAACTCGAGCCCGATAATAGATTGCCGCAACGTTGCGCCGCTGTTCGTTCCGTAGCTTGAATAAGCATCGCTTTGGCCATAATTTGGAGGTTGCCCTGAGCCAAGGAAGGCATTAAACAGCAGCATCCCGGTCAGCGTGATCGGGAAGCGCTGAGATGATTCTACTTTGGTCTGCGCTTGTTCCTTAATACGCCGTTCGGAAACATCGACCCGCTCCTCAAGATCTTGGTTTTTCGGAGGGGCTTCGGCTCGCGCGGCCTTCACCTCTTCACGAAGTGCATGCAATTCAGCTAGAAGGGTCTGATTCTGACGTTCAAGCGCGTCGAGTCGATCCATAATGCGCGCCAGTGCATCCGACGGTTGTTCTTGAGCCGGAGATTGTTCTTGCGCGACAATCGATCCATTCGTTAGCGCAAGCGCAGAACAGAGCCAAACGAGTCTAACAGAGTAATTGATCCAGCACACGACAGACCTCCTTCATTGAAAAGGGCTTTCGGAATAGAGCGTTTGCGCCATTGGATTTCGATCTGTTCAGAGAACTGGCGCGTTCATCGGCGCTAATCATGATGACTGGGAGGTCGCGGTAGCGTGCGAGAGTTCGCACTTGCCGGATTAACTCAAATCCGTCCAGGTAAGGAAGGTTCAAGTCCGTCACTAAGGCCGCGATAGCAGAATCGGGCGCTACAAACAGTGAGAGAGCGGTTCTAGGATCGCGCGTGACGATTGCCTCGATCCCAAGAAGACCCTCAAGCGCGACCGCCAGTGAGGACGCAACCGTTTCTGCGTCTTCGACAATAACAACAGTCTTTCGCATTGCACGAGCATCAAGGCAAGAATCGATACCCGACGCCATGGACCGTGATAAAGTGCTTGGGCATAGTAGGTTCCTCTTCGAACTTTTGACGCAGCCGTACTACATGGGCATCGACCGTCCGGGTATTTGGGTAATACTCGTAGCCCCACACCGAGTTCAGAATCAAATCACGAGTCAACACTCGATCCGCATTTTGGAGGAAGAAGACGAGAAGGTTGTATTCCGCTGGGGTAACTCTAATCTCTGTTCCGGAACGAGTGACGCTGCGCCGTTCCACATCCACTTCCACCTCACCGAACCGCACAACACGCGACCCCTCGGCTGTGCTTCTTCTCAACACGGCGCGAATTCGTGCTAATAGCTCACGCGTTCCAAACGGCTTTACAACATAATCATCGGCGCCCATCTCGAGCAATAGGACTTTATCTACCTCATCGGCCGCCGCACTTAGAACAATGATGGGAGTAGTAAAGCGGTTCGCGCGAAGCTGCTTGCAAACTTCAATGCCGCTCAGCCCAGGAAGTCGCAGATCAACAATAACAAGGTTGGGCTTGTTAGAAAAAGCCTTTTCTATTCCAGATTGCCCGTCCACAGCCTGGATGGGTACAAAGCGCTCGCGTTCGAGCAATATGCTCACGGTCTCGCGCAACTCGGCGTCGTCGTCAACTATCAGAATCTTTTCCATAACCTCACGATTCAGAAGGGTCCTTCTATAGTGACGGATATTATGCCCGTGATTATTCGGAACAAGCTCTCGCCGGAACGGTTTTTACAACAATTTTACACGTTTCTGTACTGGTCTGTGCAATCCCCAGTTCATGCGAATGCTGAACGCGAAACGAGATGTCTTTACAAAGAGTTTACAGCTTCGCGATACTTTGGCGAGAGTTCGGATGCAAGATGTAGGTATATGAGCCCTGAATGCTCTTTCCTCCACTGCATGAAGATCGCGCAGCGATTGGCATCATCGCCGACCCCTGCCCTTTCTTCTCTCCCGGGCGCAGTTCCCCGGCTGCGCCCTTCTTTCAATACCATCTCAGGCCCAATGAGGCGGGAAGTTCATCCGCTCGAGAAGGTCAAGAAAACCTGGTTGTGTTCGAAGCGAATCGTAAATCGGATCTGCATTGAGGAAGATCAATAAGTAAGACCTTTGCCTGAATCCTTGCTCAAGCAGCTCGACCGCCTTTGCAATATCGCCGAGAGCAAGATGAATCCATGCCAAATAAGGGGACGGCACGTGATGGGTCCGGGCAAGCTCCTCCATGCGTTCCAGAATGGCTTCCGCCTTCTCCGTCTTGCCTGCCCGTGCGTACGCGTACCCAACTGTGATATCGGCCTGTGGGACTCCTGAGAGCCGTGCCGCCTTTTCGAATGCAGTGATTGCTTCTTCATACATTCCGCTTTGAGCATATGCCCGACCTAGGTTCGCATGCGCAGGCGGAAAATTGGGCTCGCGCTTGAGTACGCGCTGCAAGTGTTCAATTGCCAACGGATATTCACGAGAGTAATAATATGGATCTGCGGCGGTCATCGTAATGATGAGCGAGAGTGGATCGAGTTCCTCAGCGATCCGCTGTTCTTCCCTTGCTTCCGCAAAACGCTGCATCGCGCTCAGATATGCCGCGTAACGAAAATGCCCCGCAGCGTAGTTCGGGTTCAGCTCGATTGCGCGCCGGAACTCTCGCTCCGCCTCGCTCCAGTTCCAGTCAAACCAGAAGTGAACTGACCCCATTGAAGTGTGCGCCTCGCCTAGATTAGGGTCAATCTCAAGGGCTCGAGCCGCGGCTTGTTTGGCTCTCGAGCCGGCCTCTACCGACGATAAAGCGAAATAGAGACCCAGTCGCAGATAGCAATCTGCTATTCCGGAGAGCGCAAGCGCGTATTCTGGATCGTGTTCGAGGGCCCTCTCAAAGTGCCCGATCGCGGTGCTTGCGTTCCGGTCGGTTTCTTTGTTCCAAAAGTAACGGCCAAGCAGATACGCTTCGTAAGCTTCTGGCGAAACTAGTTTACGCCGCGTATTCCTTTGCGGGATCAATTCAAGAGCCAGGGAGGTCGCTACTCGTTGAGCTACCTCATGCTGCACTTTCAGGATGTCGATTAGTTCGCGGTTGTAACTTTCAGCCCATAGATGGGTCTGATCTCGCACCTGGATGAGTTGTACGGTGATTCGCGCCCGGCTTTCTGAGCGCCGCACGGTACCTTCCAGGATGTAATCCACGTCAAGCTCTTTTCCAATCTCGTCGACTCGCTTGGTCGTGCGCTTGTACTGCATGGCGGAAGTTCGCGCAATCACGCCAAGCCGGCTCGGATTGAAGCGGCCCAACTCCGAAATCATTTCTTCGGTGAGTCCATCGGTAAAAAATTCCTGAACTGAATCTGGAGGAACGCTTTCGAAAGGAAGCACAGCTAACCGAGGTCTGTTCGGCGCGACCGAAACGTGATGGGATAGGTCTTCTCCCGAAAGGGGAACAATAAGACGATATCCCCGGCGTGCAACTGTTTCGATAAAGCGCGGGTTCGCAGCCGAATCGCTCAACGCGTCGCGCAGCCGGTTAATCGCCTTATTCAAGCCATGATCGAAGTCGACAAAGGTTTGCCCGGACCACAGGCGATCTCGAAGATCTTCCCGGCTAACAATTTCGCCCGGGTGGTCAAGCAGCATCCACAATACCTGGAATGCCTGCTCAGGCAGCCGGATCTTTATTCCTTGTTTACGCAACTCGCCAGAACCCAGATCGACCTCGAAGGTAGCAAAGCGTACAATTCGCGGGCGTTCCAACATACGTCGGGGAGTTGACACTTCCCCGGAGTATATCCAATTTGGAACAACTTTAGAAAAGCCCTTCTGAAACAGCGGGATAGCAGGGAATCTTCATCGTACGCAAGAAGGACGCGGCGGGAATTGTCTGCACCGACTTTCAGAGCGAATATACAATTTCAAACCACATCTTATGAAAAAAATTCTGATTCTCCATTGCGATGAGGAACTACGCAGCACACTTAGCACGCTCCTCGAACACGAAGACTTTACTGCCACGTGGATCATCGACCCCGACAAGGCGATTGATGAGATGCGCGCGCTGAAGCCGCAACTCTTTCTCATTGATCTTCCTCTGCCTGGTTTGAGCGCGGTAGAACTTTGTCTTCAGCTGAGGGCTTCGAGTATACAAACGCCGATCATCGTTTTCGGTGATAACGCGGACGAAGTGACCAAGATTTTGCTGCTCGAGGCCGGCATAGATGATTTTGTTCCAAAACCCTTCAGCCCGCGTGAATTCCTGGCTCGCGTACGCGCGCTGATGCGCCGCACCGTACTGAATCGAGGAAGGACGATCCGCTTCGGCGACGTGGAAATCGACCCTGATCGTCGGTTGATTGCACGGCAAGGTAATGAAGTGTCTCTTACCCCTTGCGAGTACAACCTTCTACTATTCTTCGTTCAGAATGCCGACCGCGCACTTACCCGCGATGCTTTATTGAATTCCGTTTGGGGCTACGATCAATATCCAAATACTCGGACTGTCGATGCGCACGTAAGCAAACTGCGAAACAAATTCGAGCCAGATCCCACTGCACCTCGTCACTTCAGAACCATTCATGGAGTCGGGTATAGATTCGTTATGTGATTTTGAAGGCTGCCCGTTGACTAGCAGCCTTCTCGTGCAGCTGCAACGACAGCTTTAGATGTCCCGGTGCGCTGCATCAGCTTGGCGCGCGAGCTCCATTACGGTATCGAAGAACTCGTCCGATTGGCCCTCGAAAAGTTTGTCGGCCGTGAACGACTCGATGGTCGCCACCGCGCCCCCATTCCGTGTCAAGGTGGGCCGAATCACTGAACAGGGAGGCAGCGCTTCTCCCGCAATGAAGTCACACGGCTCAGGAAAGATGAGGTTGGTCTGGAAGAGTTCGCTGTTCTTGGCATTGAAATCCGGAAAGGTCAAGCCGGTTATCGGGTCGGTTACGCCAGCCAACGGTTGAGCAACCGCGTTACCCGCCTTGTCATGCCATACAGCAAAGTGGTCTATCTCAACGCCGCCAATACTCAGCAGAATGCGCAAGACTTCCTCATCGCTTGCTTTCAACGCCAGTATCGGATAGAGACTCGATCCGCCCTGCTCGATATAGGCAAAGTGAAATCCCGCCGTATTGGCGATCGCTTGCATACGACGAGCCTGGGGTGTCGTAGGAGGGTTGGGTTGCGCCATATTTGGCGGGGTGTCCGTGTCGTCCAAGGGAATGGCTGGCTGGTTGTCGATATCGATCGCCTGCGGGAACTTACCGCCCAAATCTGGGTTCTCCTCGCTGCGGTACCTGATATACCAACTGGTGTCAACGTTAAGACTTAACAGGTTCGTGAGCCGTCCAATTTGCTTGGCCCCAGTAGCTCTACTACTCGGCAGAGTTCGGAATTTATCAAGGTTGACGGGCTCCGCCCCTTTCGATTTCAAATAGGCGTTGAGAAAGAACCAGTGACTCAACTCGTCGTCTGTGTTACCGGCGATGTACTGCGGCATGTCGCCGTCCAGATTTTGTAGCGCGAGCATATAGGCTGGATTGCCGCCTTTAACACCACCGAGCTCATTGTATTGTTGCCATAGATCGCTTTCTATGATTTCGGCCGCCGCCGCAAACCGCAGGAGTGCAGCATCGCTCTTGCTGATCTTCGTTCTCGATTTTGCGCCATCAGCAGCCAGTAATGCGCCAGCCGGGAGCATTGCGCCCGCCATGCTGCCGATTCCCTGCAGAAATGAGCGCCGCCGGACGACATTCCGCCATTGAGAGGCAGCCGTCGCTTCCGCAGATTGAGGTGATTCTGTGTCGGATTCGACAGCAGAAGGAAAATTTTCTTTCTTCATGTTTTCGTACGTCTCCTTGGAGCGCCTTTATTGTTGTAAGCGCCCGCGTTTCCAGCGTGGCGCACTAATCGCAAAGAGTCGTACGCAATAGGTAAATGAGTTGTAAATCTATTTGTCTAACACTTAGTTGTACTGCTCGGTGCCGTTGTTACTGCGGTCGACGATTGACAAATCCTGTGCGGCGTCCTGGAAGCGCTGAAGTTCGCCAGTTCGCCGCACTTGCTTCCCACGTCTCGTCTTAGTCTTTATCGTCCTCGCGTTTGGCCTCGTCCGCGTCTTCTGCCAAATCATGCAGAAAATCGAAGAACTCGTCCGATTGACCGATGAAAAGCCCCATGTCAGTCAAAAACTTCACCACTCCCATCGCAATTCCCTTTGTCTCGGTAGGGCGAATCACCGAGCATCTCGGGAGCTTTCGGCTGATGAATGGGCATGGCTCAGGCATGATCAGGTTGGTCTGGAAGATCGGCCCGCCGAAAGGAGAGGCATTGAGATTGGGAAACACTAACCCATTCGTCGGATCCGTAAGAGGAGGAGCATTGCCCGCCTTGTCATGCCAGGTTTGAAAGTGCATTGCCTCAGTCGGACCGATGCTGATCAGGATGCGTAACACTTCCGCACTGGTGGCCCGTTGCGCCATCGCGGGGTAAAGGCTCGTGCCACCTTGTTCGATCGTCGGCATATGGAATCCCGCCGTGTTGGCAATTGCCTGAAGATGGTCAGAGGGGTGGAGATCGGCATCGGTTCTAGGGATTGCGGTAAACTGCCCTTTAAATAAATCCGGGACTGCTTGCGGAAACTTAAAATTCGGGTCAAGGTCAGGATTGTGCCGGCCGCTCCGGTACCGGGTCCACCAACTGGTGTCCAGGGTGAGCTGCATAAGATTCGTCAGCCGTGGCTTTCCGCTGGATCCCGTCGCCGTACTGCCCGGCAAAGTGCGAAACCGCTCCAGATTGGCCGGCTCAGCGCCCTTAAAAACCAGATAAGCGTTGAGGAACTGAAAATGCGTGATCTCATCGTCAGTGTTGTCGTGAATGTACTGAGCGAAGTCTGAATCCAGCACTGAAAGCGCAGCGGTGTAGGGCGCATTCCCACTCCCCCCTGGAACCTCGCGGTCTTGGATTCCTCCGAGCTCGTTATATTGCACCCATAAGTCGGTCTCAAGGATTTCCGCCGCAGCCGCGAACCGGAGCATCGCTGCATCGCCCTTAGTCAGACGACCACTACCTTCTTCTCGATCGCGACCGAATGCGGGTAGCTCGTTGCCCAAAATCCCAGCACCCACTGCTGCCGCCCCAGTCGCGAGGCTACCTCGCAAAAATGAACGGCGATTCTTACCATTGTTTGCGCTCATACGTCCTTACATCTCCTTAGGGGCGCCTCTTTTGGTTACTTTATTTGCACCCGAAGCCTAGCGTGGAGCACCACGCCTGAGAAGGTGTCGAGACTAGGTAAAGGATTTGTAAATTGTCGCCGGCACCGGGAATATCTCAGTAACTCTAGGAGTAAGTTACTAGCCCGCTTTTCTGCAGGCTGTCCACGCGGTATCCGACTTCGTACAGGGGGCCGTTTGTAAGAAGAAGAGGGCGCTCTCTTGGGCGCCCTCTTTAATTAATGGTTAACTCGCGAGAGCGAGCTGCCTTAGCTTTACGTCCGGGATCACGAGCGAAAGCACTTCTTCCACCCGGTCCACGAAATGAAACTGCATCTCTTGGCGGACATGGTCCGGTAATTCCCGCAGATCCTTCTTGTTGCCCTTCGGCAGAATCACGCGTGAAATCCCCGCCCGTCGTGCCGCAAGCACCTTTTCTTTCACGCCGCCGATTGGCAACACGAGCCCGGCCAGCGTCACCTCGCCGGTCATCGCCGTATCGCTGCGCGCCGGGAGTCCCGTGTAGAGCGAAGCCATCGCGGTTGCCATAGTTACCCCGGCCGACGGCCCGTCTTTAGGAATCGCCCCGGCTGGCACGTGAATATGTACGCCGTTATTCTTGATCACTTCTGGATCAATGCCGAGATCTTCCGCATGCGCCCAGATATAGCTCTTCGCGATCTTCGCCGATTCCTGCATGACCTCGCCGAGTTGGCCCGTAATCGTGAGATCCTTGCCGCTGGGCAATAAGGTGGTCTCGATGTACAGAACGTCGCCTCCTGTTTCGGTCCAGGCAAGGCCTGTCACCACACCCGGAGGAACCGTCTTGCGCATCTCCTCAGGCAAGAACATCTCAGGCCCGAGCAGATCGCTCAGCACCTCTGGTGTCACAACCACTTTTTCAACCTGAGTCTCGACGAAGCGCAGCGTCACCTTGCGCGCAACCCGCGCTATCGCTCGTTCGAGCCGGCGCAAACCAGCTTCCCGCGTGTAGCCGCTAATGATCGCATTCAGGCCGTCATCTGTAAACTCGAGCTCTTCTTCCGTTAATCCGCTGCCCTTCAACTGACGCGGGATCAGATATCGCCGTGCGATCTGCAGCTTCTCTTCGGTGCTGTAGCCCGACAGCCGCAACATCTCCATACGATCGAGCAGTGGCTGCGGTATCGTATCCAGCGAGTTCGCCGTCGTAATAAACAGCACTTTCGACAAGTCGAACGCCAGGTCAAGGTAGTTATCGCGGAAGGTCTTATTCTGTTCCGGGTCCAGCACTTCGAGCAAAGCTGCGGCCGGGTCCCCTCTGAAGTCGCGTCCTAACTTGTCGACTTCATCGAGCAGTAGCACCGGATTCTTTGCTCCGGCGCGCCGCATCGCTTGTAGCAAACGGCCCGCCATCGCGCCCACGTAGGTACGCCTGTGCCCACGCAATTCGGCTTCGTCATGCATCCCGCCCAGGCTGAACCGTTCGAATTTCCGCCCCAGAGCCCGCGCAATCGATTGGCCGAGTGATGTCTTACCCACGCCCGGAGGACCTACGAAACACAAGATAGGTGCCTTCGCTTCAGGATTTCGTTTCAGCACGCTCAAGTGTTCGAGTATGCGTTCTTTTACTTCTTTCAGGCCAAAGTGGTCCTCATCGAGCACCTGGCGCGCATGCGAGATCTCGAGATTATCTTCGGTTTGCTCATTCCATGGCAGGTCAAGAACAAACTCCAGATAGCTCCGGGTCACGTGGTAATCAGGCGCGCCCGAAGGCAAACGCTCCAACCGGCCCATCTCGCGCTCAAATTCCTTCTTCGCTTCTTCGGGGAGGTTCGCCTTTTCAAAGCGCTCCCGCAGCAAATCCAGATCGGCTTTTTCGCCGTCCTTCTCGCCCAGTTCTTGCTGGATTGCCCGAAGCTGCTGGCGCAGTAAATACTCCCGCTGCTCTTTCGACATTTCGTCGCGTGCTGTCGACGCGATCTTTTGTCGGAGTTCGAGCACTTGGAGCTCGTGCGCCAAATAGGAGTGCATCAGTCGCAACGCATCCACTCGCGTCTCAGCTTCGAGCAGCGCCTGCTCCCGTCCCAGATCCAGGCTAAAAATACTCGCCAACACATAGGCCAGCCGTAACGGATCCTCACTGCCCGCCAGCATGCGGGTTAGTTCTGCCGCCGATTGCGGTTGGGCCAAGGCAATGGCCTTTGCCGCGAGCTCGAGCAATGCCCGCGAGAGCGCCTCAACTTCAGAACCCCCGTCCTGCGGCATGGGCAAAACGCGAAATTTAGCAGTGAGATATGGTTCTGTGGCCTCGAGTTTGACCACGACCACGCGTTCCATGCCCAAAACTAAGATTTCCATCATCCCTTCGCCTTGCCGGGACGACTTCCGAATGACCGCCTTCGTGCCTATCGTGTATAGATCATCCTGCTGCGGAGACTCCACCTGAGAGTCGCGTTGTGCGATCAGGACGATCTCCTTCGCCTCAGTCTTTAGGGCTGCCTGCACCGCTTCAACCGAGCTTTCCCGACCCACTGAAAGTGGCAACAACAATCCCGGAAACAGGATTGTGTTTTTCAACGGCAATGCCGGCAGTACCTGAAACTCATGCTGTACCATTTGAAAATTTCACCTACTCTTTCGATGCGCGGAATCGAAGCTCCGATTCCTTGCGTCTCAAATACTCAACTATTCGTTCCAACAAAAAGGCCCGGGGAGTCATCCGCCCCGGGCTGCTTTGATTCCTACTACTACTTACTTTGCCGGAACGACCGTAAATCCAGTCGCGGTTCCGTTCGGACCCGCAGTCACTACGGTCAGCAGAACAGATTTCCCCTCTGCTTGAGTCACCAGCCGCTTGAAATCCTGAACGTTATTCACTGGATGGTGGTCAACGGCGGTAATCACTACTCCGCGCCCAAGGCTGTCCGCTGCAGGACTGTCAGGTGCAACGCTGTCCACTACCACGCCGCGCGTGTTGTCCGGGGCGTTGACCTGCTGAGCGAGATCCGAAGTGAGGTTCTCAACGGTAATTCCCCTAATGGAGGTGTTGCCCTCCGAGCCGTTGTCTTCACCTTGTTCGTTTTCACTCTGGGGATTGCGCTTGCTCCAGTCGACGCCACCTGGACGCGTGCCCAGGGTAACATTGATTTTCATTGGCTGCCCGTTACGTACTACGTCCAGACTCACCGTGCTTCCAGGCGCATGCGAGACGACATCCATTGTCAGATCGTCTGAATCCGTCACCTTCTTGCCGTCTATTGCGGTGATTACGTCTCCCGACTTCAATCCAGCCTTGCTTCCAGGAGCCCCGGCGGTAACGTCTCCGACAATCGCTCCATGCGGTTCCTTCAAACCGAAATGAGGCGCCAGTTCCGGAGTCATGCTCTCCAACGTCACACCCATATAGCCACGAGATACCTTGCCGCCCTTAATGATCTGATCCATGACTTGCTTGGCCATATTTGAGGGAACGGCAAATCCGATCCCAATGCTGCCGGCCTCGCCGCCAAAAGTAGCGCCGCCACCGGTCAGAATCATCGTGTTCATGCCGATCAACTCACCTCGAGCGTTAATCAGTGCACCGCCGGAGTTGCCAGGATTGATCGCAGCGTCAGTCTGAATGAAATTCTGGAGGTACGTGCCGGCCTCGAGTTTCCGGCCCTTGGCGCTCACAATGCCCATGGTCACCGTGTGGTCCTGGCCGAAGGGGTTGCCGATTGCAAAGCAGAGATCGCCCACTCTCGCGGCATCTGAATTCGCGAACGGCAAAGTCGGCAAATCAGAAGAATTAATCTTCACGACCGCCACGTCCGTCTGCGGATCAGCCCCGACCACCTTACCGGTGAAGTCCCGTCCGTCAGACAAAGTGACCTTCAGGCTACTCGCTTTTTCAACTACATGGTTGTTTGTAAGTATGTACCCAGAAGGGCTGACGATCACACCGGATCCCAAACCTCGCTCACGCTGGTCGCGCGGCCGGGCCATCGGGCCGCCAAAGAATTGGCGGAAAAACGGATCCGTCATGAAAGGACTGTTCTCCTGCTGCTCGGACGCTTTGATGATCCGCGTCATGCTGATCTTCACCACCGCAGGCGAGGCCTTTTCAATGATGTCGGCGAAAGAATTCGAGAGCTGGGTTACGCGCTGCGTATTCGTGTCACCCGCGGCACGCGCGGTGACATATACAGGCGCTTTATTGTGTGTTGCGACGGCGAACGCTGCGATGAGACCGCCCCCGATCGAAGCCGCTAAGAGCGTTAGAATCGCTGTCGTGCGGCGAAATTGAATTACGTTTGACATTTCCTCCAAAATCCTTTCCTACTGGCGGCTCGCGGCCGCGTTCAACACATTGGACGTATTAAATCGAATTTCGATGCGCCGTTTCATCTAGACGGCTGCTGCTTCCACAGCTTGGCTCTTTTCAGCCCGGAATGCGAGCCCGGGACCCGCCGGATCCGCATCGATTTGGACCGTTTGGCCGCTCCGTATCTCCCCAGCCAGAATACGTTTGGCCAGCGGAGTCTCGATTTCACGCTGGATAGCGCGTTTCAAAGGTCTCGCACCGTAATGGGGATCGTAGCCGCTCCGCACCAGCCGGGTCCGCGCCGCATCGGATAGCTCCAGCTCGATATGCCGCTCTTCCAAGCGTTTCCGTAAACTTGACAGTTGGATCTCGACGATTTCCTTCAAATGCTCCTCGCTCAGAGCATGGAACACAATGATCTCGTCAAGCCGGTTGAGAAATTCGGGCCGGAACGCCTGCCGCAATTCGGCCAGCACGGTTTCCTTCATGCGCCGGTACTCCTCGCCCTCAAAGGCGCCACGGTATTCAAGAATTCGGTGGCTCCCGATGTTTGAGGTCATGATCACGATCACGTTCTTGAAATCGACCGTCCGCCCCTGTCCATCGGTGAGCCGGCCATCATCGAGTACCTGCAGCAAAATGTTAAATACATCATGATGCGCCTTCTCGATTTCGTCGAATAACACGACCGAGTAAGGACGTCGCCGCACTGCCTCGGTAAGCTGCCCGCCTTCGTCGTAGCCGACATAGCCGGGAGGGGCGCCAATCAAGCGCGACACGGTGTGCTTCTCCTGATACTCGGACATATCGATCCGAATCATCGCCCGCTCATGATCGAAGAGAAACTCAGCCAACGCTCGCGCGAGCTCCGTCTTACCCACGCCGGTCGGTCCCAGGAAAATGAAGCTGCCAATTGGGCGGTTCGGATCCTTCAATCCCGAGCGCGCCCGAATCACCGCCTCCGCCACGGCCATCACTGCCTCATCCTGCCCGATGACACGCTTATGCAGCTCGTCCTCGAGCGCCAGGAGCTTCTTCATCTCGCCTTCGAGCAGCTTGGAAACCGGTATACCCGTCCAGCGGCTTACAATTTGGGCGATGTCCTCCTCGTCTACCTCTTCCTTCAGTAAGCGAGTTCCACCTTGCTTTTGAGAGACCCGCTCCTGCTCAGCATTCAACTGCCGTTCAAGCTCAGTCAAGCGGCCGTATTTCAGTTCCGCGGCTTTGTTCAGATCGTAAGCTCGTTCGGCCTGCGCGACCTCGATTTTCACTTGATCGATCTGTTCGCGAATCGCTCGCAGGCGCTGCACTCCTTCTTTTTCGGTTTGCCACTGCGCCTGCAAAGCAGCCGATTGCGTCTTGAGTTCTGCCAGTTCTTTTTCGATTCGGGTCAGGCGCTCCTTGGAGACCGAGTCCGACTCTTTCTTCAGCGCTTCCCGCTCAATTTCGAGCTGCATGGTTCGCCGTAAGATCTCGTCGAGCTCACTCGGCATGGAATCGATCTCTGTCCGTAGCTTGGCAGCGGCTTCGTCAATCAGGTCAATGGCCTTATCGGGCAAAAATCGATCCGTGATGTACCGGTTCGAGAGCACGGCCGCCGCAACCAGCGCTGTGTCCTTAATCCGCACGCCATGGTGCAATTCGTACCGCTCGCGTAGACCGCGCAAAATCGAGATCGTATCTTCCACCGTCGGCTGGTCGACAAACACAGTCTGGAAGCGCCGCTCCAGCGCCGCGTCCTTCTCGATGTACTTGCGATATTCGTCGAGAGTCGTTGCGCCGATGCAATGCAGCTCGCCCCGCGCCAGCATGGGCTTCAATAGGTTGCCCGCGTCCATCGCGCCTTCAGCCTTCCCGGCACCTACCACTGTGTGCAGCTCATCGATGAACAGGATCACTCGCCCTTCTGAAGACTGCACTTCTTTCAATACTGCTTTCAGGCGCTCCTCAAATTCGCCGCGGAATTTCGCGCCGGCAATGAGTGCTCCCATGTCGAGCGCGACCACTTGTTTGTCCTTCAGTCCCTCCGGGACATCGCCCCGCACAATGCGTTGAGCCAAACCCTCAGTGATGGCCGTCTTGCCCACACCGGGCTCCCCGATCAGCACCGGGTTGTTCTTGGTGCGCCTCGAAAGCACCTGAATCACGCGCCGAATCTCTTCATCGCGGCCGATTACCGGATCCAGCTTGCCCTTCGAAGCTAGCTCGGTGAGATCTCTGCCATATTTCTGCAACGCCTCATAGGTTGTCTCGGGCGTCTGTGTCGTCACCCTCTGATTTCCGCGGACCTCGACCAGAGCCTTCATCAAGCGGTCGCGCGTCAAGCCGAATTCCCGAAGTATGCGCCCTGCCGTCCCCTGATCCTCCGCCGCTGCCAGTAACAAGTGTTCGATCGAGACGTACTCGTCTTTCAGCCGTTTCGCTTGTTCCTCGGCGGCGGTAAACAACCGCGATAGCCGCGCCGTAATGTACACCTGATCCGGCCGCGTGCCGGCTCCACTCACCTTCGGCAGCTTCTCAATTTCCTGAACTAAATGCCTATGCAGCGCTTCCAGCGGAACATCGGCGCGCGCCAGGATCGACGGCGCCAACCCGCCCTCCTGCTCCAATAAGGCAAGCAGTAAATGATCAACGTCGACCTGCTGATTGCCATAGTTCACAGCAGTCGTTTGCGCCTGCCGGATCGCTTCTTGCGATTTCTCCGTCAGCCGATTAAAATCCATAAAGCTCCAAACCCTCAGTTCAAGTCTAACATTGAGTCCCAACGATTGCAATAATCTGAGTGCGAATTACTAAAGGTCTTCGAGACAGTTCGTTTGGTAATCTCAGGTTCCAACGGCCCCTCAGCGTCCTCTTAACTGTCTTGTTTTGGGCCAATCACCCCGCGCAGTGCTGGTGGGAAACAGGTCACAGAGCGGTTGCTCGGGTTGCGGCCGGACATCTTACGGCGGTGGCCCGCACCCGTGTGGCGCGAATCCTGAATGCGGCAGACTCCCCGGAAGCCGTCGCAAATGCGCTTGCGCAGGCATCTACCTGGGCCGACGAGACGAAAGCCGACACCCAAACTGGCGAGTGGCACTATATCGATCTCACGCTCCAAGATCATAAGTCGGACATCCCCCTCCGCTGTCCGGCGGAAAACTGCGCCCCGGCTCGCATCCACCTTTTCGCCGTCCAGCTCTCATCGGGGCAGGAGAACCAGCGCTACAGCGAGCTCGATGCACTTCGATATCTCGTGCATTTCGTCGGCGACATTCACCAGCCGCTCCACACTATCTCGGACGCCGATCTGGGAGGGAATTGCGAGCGGCTCGATCCGCCGATCGGAACTGCGAAAACGCTTCACGCTGTTTGGGACGGCATTCTGGTGAACGAGATCGATCCAGACGATAATGCGTTAGCTAGAGGTCTTGAGCAGGAAATACAACAATTCAGCGATTCCGAAATTCACGGCCTTTCGCGAGGGCGGGTGAACGATTGGGCGTGGGAATCTCATCAGCTCGCGAAACACGTGATTTATCGGCAGCTGCACATTCCAGTCGAGCCAATTGAATTTCCTAAAACCTGTAAAGATGCGCCTCCGGCTATAACGGAGTTCACACCGGATATCGACGCCGATTACCTGAACCGCATGAAACCGGTTGTCCGCACACAACTCATCAAGGCGGGATTGCGGCTCGCGCGTCTGCTTAACGAGTTTCTCTAGACGTCCGTGTTTGTGGTTACCCCTGCAGAACCGCCGCTTCGCTGCTCGTTCGCACGGTGCCCGCTGGCAAACTGATCTCGAACCGTGACCCTTTGCCGATACTGCTTTCTACCTGAATGTCCCCCCCGTGAGCTTTGAGAATAGCCGCCACAAAGCTCAACCCAAGTCCCAGGCCCTTTTCGGGATTCGGGTCAGGCACGCGATAGAAGCGATCGAAAATATGTGGGAGGTGATCTTTAGGAATACCCACGCCCGAATCCTCGACCACGAGCTTCACGTTCGGCCCGGCTCCTTCCACCCAGGCCCGTACCCAGCCGCCTGCGGGCGTGTACTTGATCGCGTTTGAAAGCAGATTCGTCACGACACGTTCGATCTGGGTTCGGTCTATCTCGCACAGCACGGTTCCTTGCTCTACGTGCATGAGCTTCAAATTATGCGCCTCTGCGGGAATCTGGAACTGGTCGACAAGTTCCTCGAGCAGTCCATTGAGATCAATCACCATCTTATTCGTTGGAATCTGTCCCGTTTCCGATTGCGACAGCAACAGAAGCGCTCGGACCAGATTCGAGAGCCGCTCGACATCCTGCAAGGCATTTTCAATTGCTTCCTTCAGTTGCTCCTTGCGGGTAGCGGTGAAGAGCGCGACTTCAAGTTGCCCCTGAATAGCCGTAAGCGGTGTGCGTAGTTCGTGCGACACGTCGGTTGAGAATTGGCGGATTTGCTCGAAGGATGCCTTCAGGCGTCCACTCATCTCGTTGAACGAGCCGATTAACCGGTCCAGCTCGTCGTCCGCGCCCCGCTTTGGAATCTGCAGACCCAGGCTCGATCCGGTAATTTCCCTGGCCGCTTTCTCTACCGAGCCCAGCGCGCTCAAGATGTGGCCCGCCGAATACCAGCTCACAACGGCACAAACGAGAAGGGCAATGGGGAGCAAAATCCAGAAGTTACGTCTGAACCGCCGCAATACGGCTTGATCCTCGCCCAGGCCGCGTCCCTCGGCCACATACCATCTGCGCCCATGATTCGCATCGAGCATCGTACTGCTGAGAACCTGGTAGGGACTCTTATCCGTGCCCCTGATCGTTTTCAAGACCGGCTTGTGGGTTTGTTGCATCTGTGCCAGCTCCGAAAGGATCGTATTGCGATCCCACAACGGAGCAAGCGTTGAATCCGACGTCGCTTTGTCTACGCGGCCCTGGTCATCCGCGACGACATACACAGCTTGGAGCCGGGATACCTCAGCCTCTTCTTCTGAATCGTTTCGATCCACGTCCCAGTTGGGCTCTCCGCTCGAGTCAAACACCAGCCAGCCTTTCAACGAGGCTAGCTGCTCATTCAACGCATCTTCACTCTGATTTTCAAGGACGGTGCGCAGAGTTCTTGTTCCGACGAACCCGACAACTGCGAGCACGGCAGTAAGCAAGATCAGGAAGGTTGCCGCCAGCCGAAAACGGAGCGTGCGGAAAAATCTGCCGTGACGTAGCCTCCTTCGAAACATCTTCAAGCCTGAGAAAGTGTGTCAGCCACGGCTGATTGCGCGCTTTCGGGCATATCCAGCATGTAGCCAATCCCACGCACCGTATGAATCATCTTAATGGGAAATTTATCGTCGATCTTGCTCCGCAAATGGCGTATGTAAACGTCGACTATATTCGTGAGCCCGTCATAGTCCATGTCCCAGACGTGCTCGACGATCATGGTCCGGCTTAACGGGCGCCCCCGGTTGCGCATCATGTACTCGAGAATGCTGAACTCTTTTGGAGCGAGCTCTATATGTTCGTTATTTCGCGTGACCTTCCGGCGGATGCAGTCGAGAGTCAGGTCGCCTACCTGCAATTTCTCTGGTGTTGGCTGCCCGCGTCGCAGCAATACGCGAGCCCGGGCTAGTAGTTCGACAAACGCAAATGGCTTAACAAGATAATCGTCAGCACCTTGTTCAAGGCCCTTGACCCGATCATCGACCGAATCGCGTGCGCTAAGAATCAGCACTGGGGGAATCGTCTTGCGGTTCTTGATCTTCTCGAGCACCTGGAGACCATCCACGTCCGGCAGCCCCAGGTCGAGCACGACTAAATCGTACTCGGTCGAATGAACTCTATCAATCGCGTCTGCACCCTTGTCCGCCACATCGACGGCGTACCCAGCGCTTTGCAGACCCCGTGACAGGAAGTCCGCTATTCGCTTCTCATCTTCGACCACGAGTACACGCATGTGTTTTTTACCGTGCTGAATAAAGTCTAGCTAAATTCAAGATTGTATTTAGAAATTCATTGGTTGAGCTAGTCGCTTGTGGCCTGTCGAGGCGCGGGCAAAGGCTTAGGCCTGAAAAATGAGCCGATAAAGCCGCTACGGGTCTTTAGTACGGAAAGGGCCGTCAGGACTGCCAAGAGAAGCGTCGTAAACACCAGCACTTGCCGCACACTCATCGCTTCTTTCCACACGCCAAACCAGCGCCCGTAGACCAGTTCGATGTGCACCCAGTACACCAGCAAAGAAGTTGTCCCAAGTTGACGGAATAAGCTCCATCGGTTGGGAATCCCCACATTCACCCATAAAAATGCCACCGCCAAGATGATTAATACAGCCCCGAGCTTAATGACGATCAGGGAGGGACTATTCAGCCAGAAATCGCTCTTCGGGTACACCGAAAACGGGAGATTAGAAAAGTACTCTGCCGCTATCACAAGGCTAACGCCGACGGTCATTGTCCAGAGCATTGTCCGGCTCATGTCCTCTTGCTTGACCGTGCGGATTAGACTTCCGGCAGCCATGCCGAAAGCCAAGAAGGAGGCCCAGGGGAAGAACCCAAAATAGTTGAAGCTTGGAAAGAAGTATGAACGGATCAGCCAGGGCACAGTTGAACCGTCGATCATGCTCACAAACGGTGCAAGCCCCGCCACAACGAAGCCCAAGACTGTACACAACCGGATCCGCTCCTGAGTAGTAAACACCGCCATGGGCGCAAATAGCAGCATCGCCATGCCCATGCAGTTCAGGATGTCGACTCTCCATAGCTCGCCCGCCGGGCTGGTGGGAAATCCAAAAACGTAAAGCTGGATGCGGAACAAAACGGCCAAAATGAACAGGTATCTCGATCGCTTCAATGCCGCGAGAACACGCTGCCATGATGAGGCCCCCTGTTTCTCCTTGCTGTGCATCAAGAATGCGAACGTGATGCCTGTTAAAAACAGAAACAAAGCCGGGGGCAATCCACCCAGGAATTGCGAGAAAACAAACGGACCCTTGTCGCGCAGATCGGTCCGGGTGAAGGAGTGGAACGTGTGCCCCTGCAGCATGACAACGGCAGCCAAGCCGCGCGTCCAGTCGATGAAGGCCAGCCGGCTTGTGGTGCTTTTCCCGTCTGCCATGAGCCCCAATATTCTTACTGCGTCTGTTTTTGGACGCCAGGCGGCAGCTTTAGCTCGAGCGTTCCGGTGATGGGCGGATTCAGTTGAATATTGCTGTACGTCAGCTTGCGGTAGTTGCCTGACGGCTCATAGAACTGTTGCTGCACCGGATTCGCGCTGTCCATGGGAATCCACACTTCGGCTTTCGTCAGACGCTGCTTCACGCCTGAGTCTCGTGGCACAAGCAGGAGCTTTGTTGTCGTGATGCCCCCGACGTCTTCTGACCCTTCGGCTGTAATGTCATAGCTCTTCGCGAGATCCTTACCGGATGAGCCAAAACCCAAAAGCAGGTATTGGTTCAGCACGTGAGTGTTTTTTCCGACCTCATAGTCCTGATAGGTTTTCAGGTTCGGATAGTAAATCCTAACGACCTTTCCCTGGAAAGATATAACGCGAGCATCGGTCTCGGCCGAAAAATCCATGATGGCTCGTATCTCATCGCCCTTCAGCCGCTGGATTCTGAGAGTACCTTTTTCAGTCGTATTGTCGCTGAGAATGGCTGTGTAGGTGAGCATTCGTACATCGGCGGACATTGCATGGAAATTCGGCGCTGCCCGATCCATCCGCGCCAATATGGCATCGACGGTTTCGGCGCGCAGGTTCACGCAAAATGCGGCAAGGCAGACCGCAAGCAGTAGGTTCTTCATGGAGTTGAAGTGAAAAGAAGACAAGTTAGGGAGCCGTGTAGGCGATAAAACCCTTAATTTCTTGTTCGGCCTCGTCCCGGATCGGTTCTACCCGCACCACATGCCACGATTTGCCTGTACGCTGATGAATCAAGGTCTGGGCCCGGGCTGGGCGGGCTTCTTCCGGAACATTTTCGAGCAATTCAGTAGCGATAAAAACGCGCTCAGAGCGATGGAGCGATGACATTAGAACGATGCTCGAGGCTTTGGGCTGATCACGAAACCACTCTCGCGGCGTCGCAAATATAAAAAGGAGAATCAGACCGACGGCGACGTCGTATTGCCAGGAAGCCCTAGCGAAATCCCAAAAAATAAATCGCTTCGCAAGGCTGCCTACGGCGGAATCGTGGGCACTCGCGGTTTCGCTCACTGCACTTATTTTAATACTTCCGCATTACCGCAAGCACGCGACCCTGAATCTGCAAACTTGATGGATCGACGAAGATAGGCGCCATTGACGAGTTTGCCGGTTGAAGCCGGACGCGTCCATCGGACCCCTTGTAATATCGCTTCAGGGTCGCCTCGCTTCCCTGTACAAGGGCAACTACGATTTCGCCATTTCTTACGGAATCTGTCTTCTCAACTAGCACGAAATCACCGCTGCAAATGTGATCATCGATCATCGAATCGCCGCGCACTTCGAGAGCGAAAGTACTCTCTTTGCCGACGAAATCGGAAAAGTGCAGGGTCTCAGGATTTGCGATTGCCTCGACAGGGGCACCGGCTGCAATGCGGCCGAGCAGCGGAATGCTTTCTTCGGAGGACGTCCCCTGCCGTGATTTTTCCTCCGTCAGAAATCGCTCGCCGATCTCGAGGGAGCGGCTATGGTTGTAACTACGCCGCACATACTGCTTGGCCTCGAGCGCCTGGACATGCTTATGCACTGTCGCGAGTGAAGCGAGTTTCAATCCTGTCGCGAGTTCGTCATAGCTGGGACTATATCCATGTTTCTGAATAAAGCCGTGCAGGAAATCCATTACCTCTTTTTGTCTACGCGTCAGCGCCATCTAGAGCTCCGCTTCTCTTTACCAGTGTGGGCGAATAAAGGCCGAACAGTCAAGTGGAGGGGTAATTATCCCTTGTGGACAAGTATGTGGGCCATGTGATAGATTCGTCGGCTATGAGCAAGTTCGTAGTCGTTGAAGACAAAGAGAAAAAACTTTATGTAAATACCGACAGCATCAGCAGGATGAAGATAACCCAAACGGGTGCGCTCGTATATTTCTTGGCAAAGGACGACAGCACATCCCTTGGCAAAGAGGCAACTGACGAGCTTCTACGGGTTTTGCTTGATGGAACCAGCTAGCCGAGCCGATGTATAGACTGGCCCCATCTGGATCGCTGGAATCGCCGCCTTTGCACACTCAGTTACGGCCAAACACTCGCTGTGCTCAAGCTGCGATTCTTCCAGCAGTCGAATGATTTCATGAACCAGGGCGAAGAATTTTTCCTTCTGCATTCAGGGCTTAGGATTAACTGCTTGCTCGCCCGTGTCCTGCTGAGTCTGGCGTTTTCTGCTTTTAGTTCACGGATCAGCTTGATAAGCTGCTTCCGTTCATCGCGCAATTGCGTCAGTTCTTCAACCTCTTCCGCGCCTACAAACGTCTGTACGCGATGAATGTAGTCACGCGCCCATTTTGGTAATCGGTTGATACGCTCCGAGACTGTAGGCATTTGCCCCTAATTTTCCCAAAGAAAATTGCGGTTTATCACATGCCGTATTATCGGCAAATGCGTTTGGCGTGGGACTACTGGAAAGCGGTACTAGTCGAAACCATCAAGGGCCCGAAGCTTTGGGACATGGTAATCGGTTTCGCCCTAGCGTTCATGGTCCTGCTGATGCAGCTGCATTACGGCATCATAAGCAAGGCCCAGTTTGCTGCGTCTGCTTGGTCTATCGTTTGGCCGTATGCGCTCATATTGGCGATACTTGTTGTGTTTGGGGTTCTTCATTCCACGCTGAGAATTTATCGTGCACAGGCTGCACGCCTAGCAACGCTACAATCTGACCTGGCTCTTGCCCGAACAAGAGAAGAGATCTGCGCTGGACGCGCCAGCTGGCTGGAAACGCGTCTTATTGATGATCGCCTTAAGAACCGCCCAGAGATGCTGTTGTCGCTCACCGCCGACGAGACGCTGAGCATCAAGAACGTTGGAAACAGTACGGCCTACAGTGTTGCCCTGGACGCGCCACGCCCCATACGCGACCAAAGGCTTGTACTGATTGATTCCTGCCCTGAAACCATAGAACGTGGAGAGAGGCATTACCTCCGCATTGAGGTTATGAGAGAAGAGGAGATCGGCCATCAATACAGGGGAGAGGTGCTCCAGTTCCTGGAGTCGCATTTTTTGAGAGAACCCTTTCGGATAGTTTTTCGTGACCCTCGGGACACGATTTTTGAAGAAATCTTTCAGCCGGTAAGCATGGGAGCGTTTCGGAAAACGGCTACTAGGGTTCTGAACCGGGCTTATATTCTAGAGGAGAATCAAATATAGAGTGCCCAAAACAAAACATCCTAAGCCTTCTAGAAAAAGAGAGTCTAAGCCAGATCCGAATTACACTCGGGAAGAGTTTCACGACTTGCTGAAACGCGCCGCAACGACTCCGGTTCGCAAACCTTCTCCAAAACCGACTTGAAGATCAGGTTCCCTTCTCGCGCCTGTTGTACCTGAAGCTGTATTCATCCAGATAGCTTTGCAGGTAGTTTTGCCCTACCGCGTGATAGACGCCGCCGATTCCACGCTTCAACAAGCTCCAGAATCCCTCAACTGAATTAGTATGGATATCGCCCATGACATACACCCTGGAGCTGTGGTGAATGCGCCTATGGTTATAGCAGCGATTCGCTGATAGCGTGTTGTAGGCTTGAAGCTCATCCGTATAGACGGTGCAAGCTGGCAACACATGCTCACGTACCGTTCCGCATAGCGTCTTCGCATTCACCGAGTCAATGGCTTTCGCCACGACGCGGCCTTTGCGCTCGACAATGCCGAGAACCGGGGTCTTCTTTCGATCTCCACGCATGGGGCGTCCAGTGCCATATTTGCGAACGCCGCCGTAGTAGGTTTCGTCAACCTCTACCATTGGACCGTCTAGCTGAAGATTCTCAGCCATGAGGCTTCGGATCTGCTTGAACATGCGCCATGCGGTCTTATAGGTGACGCTGGTTTCCCGCTGGATCTGCTTTGCCGAGATTCCGCAACGGGTAGAATCCATCTGGAACATCGCGTGAAACCACGTCCGCAGCGGAGTGGTGCTCTTCTCGAAAATCGTGCCAGCAAGCGGGTATATGTGATGGCCGCAATGATCGCAAGCGTAAGCCGTGCGACACGCAACCCGATGATGCTTACGGTCCCGGCCTTGGCACTTCTTGCTATTGCATTTAGCAATACCGCCAGGGAATTTCTGCTCTTTCAGGTATTCTAGACACGCATCATCGTCTGGAAACTCTCGATTGAAGTCCTCAAAGCTATACCGTAACGCCTTGGGAATCGACTGTTTACGTCCGATTTCTCTCGATTGCGCGGTGGGCATACCTCAATTCTAGAGAGAGGCGTACTTGTTGTCAAGGGATAATTACCAGTGGAGGGGTAATTATCCATTGGAGTTCATGTGTGGTAAAGGGTCGGGTGATCGAGGCGTGTGCGCTGATGTTGTAATCAGAGGGTCGGGGGTTCAAGTCCCTCTGCCGGCTCCAGAAATTTCAGTGACTTGCATTTAATGAACCTTGGTTCGTGTACAGGGACCAACTCCGAAACGGGTATCAATTGCCGCAGTGTGATTCCTGCAATTGCGAGCGCAGCCCAGTGGTTCTCCCACTTGTTGCTGAAAGCGTTAGTAAACCGAGTTAAGCGGCGAATACTCATCCTCATGCTCAATTCTGGCACTCGAAACGCGAGGTGCAGATGCGTTCGGATCGAACCAGCCCCTGGCGCTACACCTGATTTCCCGACACACGGTATAGACGAGGATGAGCAAATGACCGCATACCCGTTAGCAATCCAGCTATGCCCGCATTGCCACCAATTCGTGTTAGCGGCCAAACTTGATCGCAGCTTCGCGTTTGTATGCCCGAACTGCGGTACGGGAATCGATTTCACTACCCCAGCCGAGCTGTCATAATTTCTTTCGGCGCGCGTTCAGCCAACAATGCATGAAAATTGAAGCGTGATTCGGATCGGGCCGGCGGGCTGGGCTTACAAGGATTGGGAGGGTATCGTCTACCCCGTCAACAAGCCCAAGGGCTTCCACCCGCTTACCTACTTAGCGCAGTACTTCGACACCATCGAGATCAATTCCAGCTTCTATGGCCCACCTCGCCCCTCGGCAGCGAAAACGTGGGCCGAGCGCATCTCCGCGAATGATCGGTTTCGGTTCACGGCGAAGCTGTATCAGGCATTCACGCACAAACGGAACGCCACGGCCCCGGATGAGCGCGATTTCAAAAACGGGCTTAGACCGCTTATGGAAGCGGGTCGCTTCGGTGCTCTATTGCTTCAGTTTCCCTGGTCCTTTCGGTTCGACCCAGAAAGCCGCCAGTATTTATTGGACTTGCAGAAGTGCTTTCGCGAGTATCCGCTCGTTCTTGAAGTGCGACACGCGAGCTGGGCACAGCCTCAAGTGCTGGACGTGCTCGCAGAGCTTAACATTGGACTTGCCAACATCGACCAGCCACTGTTTCACAGATCGATTAAACCCGGTGTGGAAGTTACATCGCCCATTGGTTATATCCGTCTCCACGGGCGAAATTACAAGAGCTGGTTTTCTGAAAACGCGGATGTGCGCGAGCGCTATGACTACCTGTATACAGCGGATGAGCTAGGGCCTTGGGTAGACCGCATTAAGGCAGTTGCACATAAGGCAAATGACACGTATGCCGTGACAAACAATCACTACATCGGTAAGGCCGTGGTCAATGCCTTAGAAATCACGTCAATCCTGCGGAGCAAGCAAGTGAATGCGCCTCCCCCCGTTGTGAAACGATACCCAGAGTTGCGGAAGTTTACAACCGAGGACTCGTGCCGCGCTGAAGCCGAGCCACAACCCTAGAAAACAGCCAAACTGGACTGCGATCCGCTGAAAATGGGAGTGTGCAGCGCAAATCTGCTAGACGCCGGAAGACCTCAGCCGAATGTGACAGCGGGGATGAGGTCACACTCGAAATTGAAGGCCAGCAGGTCAGATGCACACGGCTGACTAAGGTTCTTTATCCAGAAACCAAAATCACCAAAGCCGTCGGGATTCGTGAATGGACCCCCGATTTGGAAACGGCGTCGCACTACACGCGTTCGTCGAATAGAGCCGCAAAAATTTCGGATCACCCATCCCTTTCATCCGCTGTCCGGTCGTGAATTTGAGTCTCTCGGCCGCAAAGAATACGGCGGTGAATACAGAGTCTCGTTTCTCGATAAGAAAGGCCGGCAATGTGAGATTCCTCTGAGCTGGACCGACTTAGCGCCAGAGCACCCTCTCACTATATTGGCCGACGGCAAAAGCTGCTTCCGCGCCGCAGATCTGTTGGAATGCGCATGTCTTATCGAGGGCTTGCGGCGTTTGGCTGTCAAGTAAATTTCGTCCCATATGTTAAGGGAATTATGTCATCGATGCTCGCCAAGCCGCTTGAGCGGATGCGTGCTTTGAACACCATATGTAGCCGTCGTGAATTGCTATTTGCACACAAAAAGCGCTTGACAAACGCCTAGATATGTACATAATTATGTTTACACGCGATGTTCAGTGTTTCGGAGATCTAGCCGATGCCAAAGGATCCGGCGAAGCAATCAAAGCGCAACGCCTTGAAACGGCACGGCACGCTCAATCCCTATCCGGATGTCGTGACAGATGCGCTGTTTCAAACCGGCGATTTCTTCGATGCCGACGACCTCGTGCAAGTAAAGTACGAGATGCTTCGGCGCGTGCGAGTGGACAAGCAGTCGGTCAGTCAGTCCACTTCGGCATTCGGCTTTTCGCGCCCAACCTATTATCAGGCGGAGGAAAACTTTCAACGGGATGGTCTATTCGGTCTTCTGCCCGAGAAACGAGGTCCTCGGCAAGGGCACAAACTCACGCCCGATATTCTGAACTTCACGGTCCAACTTCGCGCAACCGATCCTTCGCTCCGCGCTGTAGGTTTGGCTGCCGCCATTCAGGAACGGTTCAGCATCACAGTCCATCCACGAAGCATCGAACGCGCTCTGGCGCGGCAGGAAAAAAAACGTCGCTGAATCAAACTGTCGGCACGCGCAACGCAGCCGAGCCGCAAACGTTGATCTGTGCTTACGAAGACCTGCGGCAGCAGGCCGTAGTGCGTTCCAGTTCTGGGGGTTTGGGCATGGCCCTTTTTCTTGACCAGGGAATGGTGGCTTGGATGCAGGCATGCTCCTGGCTGGCTTCCACCAATTCCCACAACTCACGCCATTATCTAAGCCCTGCCTGTCGTGTCCCAGATGATGTCCGCGGCGAGATCGTTCTGGTGCTAGCGGCCATGGCTCTCAGACGTGCGCCGGAGATTTATGCATGAGCATCGAAACTAGTCAGAAAGTAACTGCAAGCCAACTCAAACGCAGTGCCTTTCTTTACGTCCGTCAATCTACTCCTCGTCAAGTTTTGGAACACACCGAGAGCACGGCACGCCAATACGCGCTACGGAAACGCGCTGTGGCTCTCGGTTGGCACGAGGAACAAGTCGTTGTGATAGATAGTGACCTCGGCCAATCAGGCGCATCTGCCGCAGACCGCGAAGGCTTTCAGAGGCTTGTAGTGGAGGTCAGCATGGGCAGGGCTGGCATCGTCCTCGGACTTGAAGTTTCGCGGCTTGCGCGAAACTCGACCGATTGGCATCGCCTGCTTGAGATCTGCGCTATTACGGATACACTCATCCCTGACGAGGACGGTATTTATCATCCCGGTGACTTCAATGATCGCCTTCTCCTTGGACTGAAGGGCACAATGAGTGAAGCCGAACTCCATCTGATTCGCTCTCGAATGCGCGGAGGAGCGCTGAGTAAAGCCAAGCGCGGCGAATTAGCCACTCCGTTGCCGTTTGGTTTCGCGTATGACGATGAAGGTCGCGTTGTCCTTGATCCCGATCAACAGATGCAGCAGGCGATCCGATCGGTTTTCGAGATGTTCCGGCGCATTGGCTCGGCTTTCGGAGTGGCAAAGGAGTTTCGGCAAAAGGGCTTGCAGTTTCCACGATTGATTCGCCAGCCCGGATGTCCCGTGGAAATCAGCTGGGGCGACCTGGAGCATAACAGAGTCACTCGCATACTTCGCAACCCGCGATACGCAGGCGCTTTCTTCTACGGGCGCACGCGCTTTCAGAGGAAACTTGAAGGCGGAGGCCGTGCTCAGCGATTACCGCGTCAGGAATGGCACACTCTGATTCTCGATGCTCATCCGGGCTATATCACTTGGCAGGATTATGAGGAGAATCTTCGCCGTCTTCAGGAGAACGCGCAGATCCAAGGGGTGGAAAAGCGAAGCGCAGTACGGGAAGGACCTTCGCTCTTACAAGGTATGGCTATCTGCGGAAAATGCGGGGGTCGGATGACGGTTGGCTATCGGCAGAGAAAAGCCGGGCTTGCGCCCGACTATGTCTGCCAGGGTCCACGCGAAGTCGACAGGATTGACAAAGGCTACTGTCAGCGAATCTCCGGATACAGCCTCGACATGGCGATTGGAGCGCTTTTGGTGGAGACGGTTACTCCTGTTGCACTTGAAGTCGCTCTCAGTGTTCACCAGGAACTACAATCGCGATGGGAAGAAGCTGATCGGTTGCGTCGGCTTCAAGTGGATCGGGCTCGCTACGAATCCGAACTAGCCCGCCGCCGTTTCCTTCGCGTAGATCCGGATAATCGACTCGTAGCTGCCTCACTGGAGGCGGAGTGGAACGCGAAGCTGCGAGCGCTCTCGGAAGCCGAACAGAACTATGATCGCCAGTGCCAAGCCGATCAGTTCAAAATAAGTGCAGCACAACGAGAGCAGGTCCTGGCCTTATCAACGGATTTTCCGCGATTGTGGAACGATGCTGAGACACCCGATCGCGAACGTAAGCGAATGATTCGACTTTTGATCGAAGATGTCACGATCCAAAAAGGTGAGAAAGTTAAGCTTGATGTTCGCTTTCGCGGCGGAATGTCAAAGACCTTGATGTTGCCACGGCCTTTGAGTTATTGCGAAAGCCACAAACAGAACCCAGAGATGGTAGCCGAAATGGATCGCCTCTTGGACCATTACAACTACGCTGATGTGGCGCGAATCCTTAACGAAAGAAATTTCAAAACAGGCGATGGATTATCGTTGACATCCGAAGCGGTCGGCTATGTTCGAAAGGCGTACGGACTGAAAAGTCGCTTTGATCGGCTCCGCGAACGCGGGCTGCTGACTATCCGTGAGGTCGCCGAGGCTTGTGGCGTTTCCACAAAAACCATCTCGGAGTGGCGGCAAAAGGGCCTGCTCCGCGGGCATGCCATTAACGATCGAAACCAGTTGCTGTTTGAAAATCCCGGACCGAATCCACCTAAGAAGCACAGACGAACGGTCTCATGCAGGGCGGCTTAATATGCATAGTGTGGTTCGGGGCTTTGCTGATAAACAACAGTGCAAGTAGATATGGCTAGCCTGCCGCGCGCGATTCCGCTGTGGAGCCGCACAGTCTTACTTGTCCGATAACCGCGTCTGTCAGCCAGTGACCCAATCGGTTCCGGATTCTGGAACAGCGGCATCCTCTGGGGGCATGAGGTCCCTTTCGCAAAACACGAATGATGAAGCACTTTGAAGATCGATCAGCAATAGCCACAGGTCTCGCCACGCCAAGCGGCACTGGCTTCTTTGAGGAGCAAAGGCACAGCGAAAAGCGCGGCGAGCGAATCAAACCAGGCGACACCGAAAGCCGCGTTGACCGCCAAGCCTACAAAGGTGACGCCAGCTAAGTACGCACAAGTCGCCGACTGAACCGCATCGGCCCTGAGCGCGGGATTGTTTCTTCGAACGGCTTCGCGGTTTTTCAGCCACGCCAAAGCCGGCATGGCGATGAGCGCCGCAATCGTAATTCCGATGCCAAGCTGGCTTGGTGCGGGGTGCGCGTGCAGCAGCAGCGCAACGGTGGCGATGGCCGCCACAACACCCGCCAGAGCGAAAAGCAGCAGCCCAGCGGCACGGTTCGCTCGCTCTTGCGAAACGGGAAATCGTGGAAGGAACTGGAACAGGACGACTGTCGCTGAAAATAGCTCGATCAGGCTGTCGGAACCGAATGCCAATATCGCCGGGCTCCGCGCCGTTGCAGCCGCATATAGCGAAACTCCGCACTCAACCAGCATCCACGCTAGCGTGATTCCCTGAAGCCAGAGAATGGCACTGGTCGGTCGTCTTGAACGGATGCACGTGACCTGCGCTACCGCTTGCACGCCCGGTGATCCGAGCCGGACAAATTCAGGCACAGAACTATTGTCTCGCTGTAGGACCACTGGGCCGAATCGGCCCAATTGCGGCCGGGCCATTTTGGCGAATGCTGTCTTCTGAGTAACAATCTACCGGCTCAAAACTCCAACCGTGCTTGGAACGCAATCATGCGTGGCGAGCTGTCGCCTCCTAAGCCAACGCCGAGCAGCCCGGTTGGAGGCGAAGTCGTATAGGTGAGAGCACCGAAGCCGGTCTGTGTCGCCGGGTTACCGGGAATTCCCGCGGTCACAACTGACGGCAGGCCAAAGTTCGGGCGATTAAAAACGTTGAAAAATTGCGCCTCAACGCGAAGTTTCATTCGTTCGTTGAGCGCAAACCATTTGGTGAGATAGAAATCGCTCCACGTGAAGTCCGGCCCTCTCAGAGCGTTGCGGCCGAGATTTCCAAACTGGCAGTTCTGTGGACTGTCCTCGCCTATACAACCGCCCGTGCTCGGATCGACCGCCGAAATGAAGGCATTCGGGTTCAGCCACTGAATGGTTCCGGGCTGTGTGACGCCGGAAATCGCTTTGTGTTCGTACAACGGCACTCCCGACACGACGCTCGCAAATTGCGCGCCGCTGCCATTCACAATGCCGCTTCCGTCAGCCGTATAGGGCGCGCTCAGCACCGAGAATGGAACGCCGCTGTGCCAGAACACGGAGCCTGATATCTGCCACCCATTAAATGCGTAGCCAAGTATGCGACGACGCACCTTCACTGGAATTTGATAGACGTAGTTGCCCGTGAGATTGTGGCGAATATCGTAGTCACACGGGCCACGATCTCGCGCAAGGTCATATGGGATGGGTGAAAGAATCGCGCCAGCTGCGAATTGGAGAAATCCTCCGTTCGACACCGTATCGATGCAGTGGCTCCACGTGTAATTGATTTGCGCCTGGAGACCGTGCCCAAGCCGCTTTTCGGCTGTGAGTTGGAGCCCGTTGTAATGGCTGTTTGCGCCAGTGCTCAGTTGGGTAACAGCTCCAAATCGCGGATCAGCCGGTTGGCCGTAGGGAAATGGCGAGAAGCAGCCCGAACATACGCTCTGGTATCCATTGACCTGGGTCGTGTAGGGTTGGTTGACAGCGCGGGTTCCAACGTACTGAGCTCTCAGACTTACGGTATTGCCCACCTGGTGCTCCAGCGCAAGGCTCCACTGCATAAAGTAAGGCGCGTGCAGCTTGCCGTCCGGCACTGCGGCAATCGAAACCGGTGAAAGACACGCATTTGGATGAGCAAGGGGCGAGGCACACGAGAGTTCACCGTGTTGGAAGCCGGTTACAAAGTTTTGGTTGGCTGCGGCAGTTGCGTCGATTGCGCTGTTCGGTACGCCGGGTGCAATCCCGATGCCGCCCACAGTGCCCAGTAAGCCGCCCTGAAACGTATTTACATAGGGCGGGTTCGCGCCGGTAAGATCAGCGATGCTTCCCGGCATCAAATCGCTAAAGAGACCGAAGCCTGTTCGCAGCACCGTCTTTGGCCTGATCTGCCACGCGATGGCTGTTCTGGGTTGCCAGATCGCAAGCGGCGTGGAGTGAAACAGATTTCCAACACCGGTCTGTATGACTGCATCCAAAGACTGGTTCACATCGTGCGGCACAGCGGCGAAAGAGCCAGGCAGCCGCGCCACCACATTGTGCGGATTCAGCGGATTCGAATTGTGCGTTATTCTTACTCCGAATGTCCAGGTCAGATTTCGCGTGGCTTTCCAGGCATCCTGCGCGTAGAAATCCGCATTCAGAAAATGGAACGGCTGCGAGCGCGCCAGTGGATAGGTCGCGGTTGAGGTGGATGCGACGCCGTAGATGAATTGGGGCAGGTCCGTATAAGCGATGGTCGGGACAGTCCCTTCGCCAAAATCATAATCGTTCAATCGAAAGATTCGCGTGTTCGTACCAAACCGGAATTCGTGCGCGCCCACGGTCCGGGCGAGATTGTCGTTGATGAAGAACCGGCTGGCGCGCCGGCCCTGAATCCATGTGTTGTCCAGGCCGCCAATGGTTGTGAACGGCGCGCTGGAAGCGTTGCCTTGAAGAACGATTGGAAAGGTCGAGAGCGTCTGCTGAAAATTGGCGGGACCGAACAGACTCTCGTACCAGGAGAAAGCCGGGTTGAAATAGTTCACCAGATTTTGAGAGAAGACGTGCGTGTAGCCCGAAGCAAACGAGTACAGGGGTTGGGACGAGATGGCGTTGAAGAGCGGATTGATCGGGTCTGTATAGGCGGCCTGCAAGCCCGTATCCGCCTGAAAGCGGTACCAGGTCATGTTTTTTTCATTGATGTTGTAATCCACGCGAGCCGTCTGCACCTGCTCGCGGTCGGCGCTCGAATGTGAAACGCTTTGGCGGTTCGCGCAACCGTCGCCGCTCAGCGGATTTCCAGCTGCGGTGCCCCCATTGCTGTTGAAAGGACAGCCGAGCATGGCCAAAGGCGTACCGCTCGCGTTCTTGTACAGCGAAAACAGCTTCTGATAGAAAGCCAGAAGCTGAGGCTGCGCGGGGTAGGTGCGCCCGGTCAAGACGTCCCGCCCGCCGGTGGGGAGTTGGTTGAGGATATAGCTCTCGAGACCGGGAGTCGGCACGGTTGTCGCCGATACGATTGGTAGCGCGATCCGCACCCATTCGGAATCGAAAAAGAAAAAGAGTTTATTCCGAACAATCGGCCCGCCTAAGCTACCGCCAAAGTGATTGACAGTCGACCGTGGCTTGTGACTCCCAGGAGTGGCGTTCGTGAAAAAGTTGGCAGCATTAAATCTGGACCCATTCCACAATTCGTACAGGCTTCCGTGAAACTGGTTCGTGCCGGATTTGGTGACGTAGTTCACCTGCGAGGCGCCATAGCGGCCCTGATCGGCCGCATAGGAGAGAGTGTTCACGGTGACTTCTCCAATGGAGTTCAATCCCAGAACGAGATTCGTCGAAAGACCGCTGTTCAGGTTCGTCAGAGGATCGTTCGTTTCGAGCCCGTCAACGATGTAGCCGTTTGAAAGCGCGGGTAGTCCGTTGAATTCGACGTTGCCATAGCCATTCGTGCCGCCCACGAAATCGTTTCCATTACCAGCCGTATTGATAAGCGCACCCGCGGCAAACTGCAGCGGGTAGGTCAAGTCGCCGCCTGGATTCGGGAGATTCTCCAGTCTGGGGCTGTTGAATGTGGTCGAGGTGTTCGCGTTCTGTGTGTTGATCAGAGGCGATTGTTCGGTCACGGTCACGTTCTGCTTTATCGCTTGGATTCCTAGGACAAAATCAACCGTTTGGGTCCGGCCGAGGGAAGCTAAAACTCCGTTATTCTCCTGTTGCTGAAATCCTGCCGCGGCAACCTGAACAGCGTATGTGCCGGGCGTCAACTGCGGAAATTGAAAACGTCCCGTACTGTCTGTAAGGACGCTGCGCTTCAACCCGGTTTCGTTGCCGGTAATCGTGACACGGGCCTGGGCGATAGCGCCACCATTGTCATCCCTAACCTGTCCGGCGATTGCGCTCGTTGTTTCGCCTTGCGCCAGGGCGCGCGTGGGATCTATCAGCCACCCTGCGAGGACGAGGAAAACTGCGATATAACCGGCGGGAACAGATTTAGGCATTCCTAAAAATAGACTACCACCCGACGCAAAAATCCGCGTACGACATCATAATCACGGTTGCGCGTACAGGTCGACCTCCGCGTTATCAAGATAAGCTATAAATTTAGCGATGCCTAGAATGGATGGTCCTGGCAACACCGAGTCAGTAGACGATTACCTGAAGGCCATACTTGAGTTGAGTGGATCTGAAGAGCAGCGAGTTGCCAGCAATGCCATAGCCGAGCGATTGCATGTTCGTGCCGCATCCGTTACCGGTATGCTCCGGAAACTTGCGGCGCATCGACCGTCGCTTGTCAAATATGAAAAACATCACGGTGTACTGCTGAGCCCTGCCGGCAAGAGGCGCGCGCTGGAGATCCTGCGTCACCACCGCTTGCTGGAGCGGTTCCTCCACGATTACCTGGATTATCGATGGGACGAGGTTCACGAAGAAGCAGAGCGCCTGGAGCATTTCATCTCGGAGAGGCTCGAGGATCGAATCGCCGCGAAATTGGGCGATCCTTTAACCGACCCGCATGGTCACCTGATCCCGGAACGGAGTGGAATACTATCCGAACGCAGCGAGGTCAATTTGCTGAATTGGGCTTGCGGTGTTCCGGCCATCATCAGCAGCGTTTCCGACCGGAACGCCTCCGCACTCCGGGAAATGGAATGCCTGGGTTTACGACCGGGCATTTCGGTCACCGTCGAAGCTGGCGTCCGAAACGCTTCGCTGCTAGTACGGATCGAGGGGCAAAGCGAAACAGTCCGGATCAGCCAACAACTAGCATCACAAATCTCCGTGGCACCTGGGGCGGCGCCGAATCAAGCGGCGTAGCGAAGACCTACCTTTCCTCGGACTTCGGCGGTTAAGTCGGGTTTTCGGAAAGTTGCCGAAGGCAGATGCCATCACCGATCTCACGAATGCCCGACTCTGCCGTGCGGTAAGCGATATCATCTCATCGGGCCACATCGTTGCTGACCCGCACGTTCACCCAACTGAAAAAGAGGTGCAGTATGAAGCGCAAGTCGGCCATTTGAGGCATTCGACATTCATTGAAATACGTGATGACAAGGACGCGAGAGAGGTGCAGAAAGAGGCGTAACGAGCAGTAGGCAAATTTTGGAACTCTTCGCTGTATCCATATACACCCGAACTCTCGTTCACATGCCGCCGACATGCTCACGAGTTGCTTCCGGGGCAGGACGGACGGGTTTGAGTCGCTGAATGGAGGCCGAGAATCACCTGAGACATTCAAGATTTACTCGCCTCACCGTGAGGACAGGAAGGCCTTTGATGTGGGAACGAAATCTCAACGCGGAATTAGACCCTCGAAACCGACGGTCAATGAGTTACTTAGCGTTGAGAGCCTCGAAAACAATTTGCTCTACATCAGTTTTAACCGGAGATCCGCTATCGACGGATATTCTGGAAATGCCCCAGGAGCCCGGTCGCGGTATCAAACTCGACGATTAGATTGTTGCGCGGTACCGCGTCTGCTAGCCGCCCAGTTCAATACGTCGCCCGACCCCCGCTGATATCAAATACAGCACCGGTTGAAAAGCTGCATTCATCAGAAGCCAGCCACGACACAAGCGCGGCGACCTCCTCGGGTTGGCCCACGCGGCCCATCGGAATCTTCGAAACCATGTAATCCACCGCTTGGCGTGTCAACTGGCTCAGAAGGTCTGTCTCAATCACGGCGGGCGTGATGCAATTGACATAAATTCCCTTGGTCGCCACTTCTTTTCCCAAAGCCTTGGTGAACCCGATCACCCCGGCCTTGGCGGATGAATAGGCGCACATATTGGGATTCCCCTCTTTCCCCGAGATGGAAGCAACGTTGATGATCCGTCCCGAACCACGAGCCAGCATGTGAGGCAAGACCGCCTTCGTGCAATAGAACACGGCGTCCAGATCGACGGACATCACGCGCCGCCACTCCTGCTCAGGATATTGATCCACGGGCTCGGCCGGTCCGGTGATGCCGGCATTATTTACAAGTACGTCTACCGATTGATGGCGACGTAGGACTTCGTCGACCATTGCGCGAATCGAATTCGTGTCAGTAATATCAACTCTAATCGGAAACGCCTCGCCGGCATTTCGTAAGTTCGCAGCGGTTTCGGAAGCACCTGTTTCGTCAATATCGGCGACCGCTACGGCGAACCCATCTTTTACCAGCCGTAACCCGATAGCTCGCCCGATCCCTCTAGCTGCTCCTGTGATAATCGCGGTTTTCAAATCAGAGCCTCTTCTTCGGGACACTGGGAAGAGATATGCGCCAAACCCTCGTGGTGAGACTGTCGCTTCTCGTCGCCTCGAAAGTCATCGAAAAAGGACAGTATAAGAGTAAGAACTCGAGTTTTCCAGCATTGTCCGGCCCCGTGGAGTCAAGTCGGCGACCTTGCTGCTGCTTTACAACGCCAGCGCAGGTCGAAACCGGTTTCCCTGATACCCAGTCCAAACGGCGAGGACTTGTTCAAATTAAGTTCATGCGGAGGTTCCTGTCCCGCTCGCCTTCTGTAAACGCAATTCAAGGACGGAATGCTTTGCTGGCTCTGCCCTTTATGCTCGCCTGCACCATGCTACGAGCGCAGGGCAATTACGAAATTCAAGTGTACGGGTCCGACACAGTGCAGCCCGGTCGCACCATGGTGGAGCTTCACAGCAACTTTACAGTTGAGGGCTCAAGCCTATCGCCGTCCAGTTCTCCTACGGTCATAAAGACGCTAAACGACGGAACGCTCCCGACCAATCACCAGCTCCACGAGACCGTCGAGATCACCCAAGGCTGGAACTCCTGGTTCGAAACCGGATTTTATATCTTCACGAGCGCCGGGCCTGGTCAGGGCTATCAGTGGGTCGGAGACCATATCCGTCCGCGAGTGCGCGTGCCAGATTCGTGGAAATGGCCGGTGGGAGCCAGCTTATCGATGGAGATAGGCTACCAACGTCCGCTATTCTCACGAGATACATGGACCTGGGAGATCAGGCCGATTGTAGACAAGCAGCTCGGCCGCTGGTATCTGGCCTTCAATCCAGCTCTGGAGCGTTCGTGGCACGGGCCCAGTGTTGGACAAGGGTTCGCTTTCTCACCAAACCTCAAAGCCAGCTACAACGCAACGAAAAACCTTCAGGTGGGACTTGAGTATTACGGGGACATGGGCGATATCACCGGCTTTGACCCGTTGTACCAACAACAGCAACAATTCGTGCCGGCCATCGATTACAACTTCGGACCCGACTGGGAGTTCAACTTTGGTGTGGGGCTCGGCGTCACCCGAACTACCGACCATTTGTTGGTCAAAGCGATCCTTGGACGCAGGTTTCGATTCATCACTCCCAGCGTGGGAGACGTATCCAGGCTTCTCCTGCACTGAAAGCCCGATTGTATGCGGTATTCACCTCTGCCCGCGCGAACACGCTGATATACTCCCTGCATGCCTGTCGTCGAAAACCACACCCCGGGAGCATTTTGCTGGTTTGAGCTCGCTACTAGTGATCAAACAGCTGCCAAGAAATTCTACGGCTCGCTCTTTGGCTGGTCCTTCAATGATTTCCCGATGGGACCCGACGCTACATACACCATGTTTCAACTGAATCGCCAGGATGTTGGTGCGGCATACACCCTTAGAAGCGAACAGCGGTCTCAAGGTGTCCCGCCACATTGGATGCTCTACATTGCCGTCGACAATGCCGATACGACAGGAATGCACGCCGCCGAAATCGGAGGTAAGCTTTATGGCCCCGCCTTCGATGTGATGGACGTCGGCCGCATGGCTGTAATTGCTGATCCTACGGGAGCAGTTTTCGCTGTTTGGCAGGCCAAGAAGCACAAGGGTGTGAGCATTTCGAATGAGAACGGCTCGGTGTGCTGGGCGGATCTGAGTACTCCAGATCCCGCCGCGGCCAGACGGTTCTATCACGAGCTCTTCGACTGGAGTTTCGTCGAAGGTGAAAAGGATACTTCCGGCTATCTGCATATAAAGAACCACGAGCAGTTCATTGGTGGCGTCCCTTCCCCGTCTCAGCGCGATTCCAATACACCGCCCCATTGGCTCCTCTACTTCATGGTTTCGGATTGTGATGCTTCTTCGGCGAAAGCCAACGAGCAAGGCGCGGATACTCTGATGCCTCCCATGAGTTTGCCCGATGTCGGCCGCTTCGCCATCCTCAAAGATCCGCAGGGCGCTGTGTTCGCGTTATTTCAGCCGGAGATGAAGCAGTCAGCCGGTTGACACTTGTCGAGTTTTTTTCGTCCTCTCCTGCACTTCTTGTTTCAGCTGGGCTATTTCGGCCCAGTTCTAATGGGAGTGCTCGATTCCTCGTTTCTTTTTCTGCCGTTCGGGAATGATCTTCTGATCGTCGGCCTCGTCGTCCGTCACCACCAGGGATTTTTCCTTTATGTGATTGCCGCAGCTTGCGGCTCGACTTTAGGCGTCTTGTTACTGGATCTCGTCGCTCGAAAGGGCGGAGAAGAAGGTATTCAGAAAGTCGCGGGTCCCAAGCGCTTCGAATATCTGAAGCGAAAAATTGGGGAGAAAGGTGGGAGGGCAATCGTGCTTGGCTGCCTCGCTCCCCCACCGTTCCCCTTCACTATGGTGGTTGCAACCAATAGCGCGCTCGGCTACCCCCGCGGTCGTCTGCTCTGGATGGTGTGGCTGACGCGCGCCATTCGCTTCACAATCATCGGTCTTCTCGCTGTGAAATTTGGACCTGTCATTCTACGCATTGCCAATTCGCCGGCCTTTAAATGGTCGATGTTTGGCTTCATCGCCGTGTGCATCATTGGCAGCGCTATCTCCATCACCAACTGGATTCGCAAGAGCCGCCGCGTGAAAGCAGCAGCAGGATAGGACCACCACTTGCTGCTGGAGATGCCCCGGGATTTCAATGGCACAAGGAGTCGCAATGAGTGCAAAAAAGCGAAAGCGTAAACATGATCCCCCAAGGCTTGATCGTAGAGTCGCCTTGGTGACGGGCGCGAGCCGCGGAGCGGGACGTGCAATTGCTGCCGTCCTCGGCGAGCACGGCGCAACTGTCTACGTGACGGGTCGCAGCGTCCGAGGGCAGCCTACGACCGACAACTTACCTGGGACGATCGAAGAATCCGCAGAGGAAGTGAGCCGGCGTGGCGGCCAAGGCATCGCTGTGCGCTGCGATCACGCAAACGAGCGGGAAGTACAGTCTCTCTTGCAGAGGGTCCGCGAGGAACAAGGCAGGCTTGACATCCTTGTTAACAATGCATGGGGAGACTATGAGGGAGGACGCCTCATTCCGGCGTACTTTTGGCAGGCGCCGCTGACCCTTTGGGATGCAATGTTTGAGCGCGGTTTGAAAGCCCACCTGTGAGGGACCTATTTCGCCATTCCCCATGATCGAATCCGCTTCCGCAGCGGTGCAAAACAAGAGTTCACGTTTACCCGGGCTTATCGTCAGCACTGTCGCTTGGGACCGCGACAAGTACATCGGAAACTCCTACGATGTTACTAAGCACTCGATTGTGCGTCTGCTTTGGGGCCTCGCAATGGAGCTTCAGGAGCACCGTATCGCGACAGTCGCTTTGGCGCCCGGCTTCATGCGGACTGAGCGAGTGATGTCACATGCCAAAGGAGAGACGGACTGGAAAAAAATCCCCTGGTTGAAGGCAAGCGAATCACCCGAGTATCTTGGGCGAGCCGTAGCGGCGCTGGCCGGGGACACGCGCGTGATGCGTAAATCGGGGAAAGCATTCCACGTCGGTGAACTGGCTCGTGAATACGGATTTAGCGATATCGATGGCAGACGCGTGCCCCCGTTTACCATTCGTGAACGATTCGTGCACATGGTTAAGAAGTTCGGCCAACAACCTCAACCGAGGTAAGTGTCGGTAATCTCGGGAATTACCGCAGTTCGAACCTAAATGAGTTTGCGCGTACGCGCTCGACATCATCCGTCGAAACGCGATAATCAGGTGATGTCGCGAGTCCGTCAAGTCGCGCAAGCCCTGGGTACAGTTGGTGTTACTTTCATCATCACTCTTGCTGCTGCGCTTCTCTTCTACTTCACTGGTCATGGCGGCTTACTTGTAATCGACATACTCGCTCTGATTCCGCTAGCTGCCATCATGGCCTTTCGCGCGTTCCGTCATGCCCGGAGCCACTTGCTCTGGAGCCTTCGGAACCGGCTCCTGTTTGTCTACGGCCTGTTTGGGGTGCTCCCTCTGCTTCTCCTGTTTGTGCTCATTGGCCTCGGGACTTGGGCCCTCATGAGCGAGCTTGCCATTTATCTCGCCAGCTCTGCACTCGACCGCCGTCTTGAGTCTGTTCATACGGCCGTCGAAATGGTACATCAGGTCCCCCCCGATGATCGCCCAGCGGCTGTGCCACACATTGTGCAAGCCTTTCACCCGGTTTTTCCTGCCATCGCTTTTTACATAAAGGATGCTACGGGAGAACATGCGTATCCTTCGAACAGCCCATCTCTCCATGTGCCTTCAGGATGGAAGAATGTCAACGGGCTCTTGTTTCTGAACGGGCATTTCTATGCCTGGGCTCACCGTATCGACAGCAGCGAAGAGATTACGGCTCTCGCTCCCTTGTCCGATGAAGCTATCGCCGACCTGGTTCCTCATCTCGGAGTGATCGCGCTGGTCGAAGGTCCCGATGAAGGTAAAAAACCTGGCCCGCCGGTCGCGGCAGGCGCTTTCAACATCGAAACAACCGGTGGTCCGAACAATCCGAATCTCACCATTACTGAGCCTTCTGGATCGCCCGGCCAGCGTCATGAAAATCGAACACCTCCGCCGGTCAATCCACTTGACATCACCATCGCCTGGCCTTCCACTCGTGCACATTTTCACTTGGATAGACCCGGACAAACTCATCCGGGTGTTCTCTGGGTCCAATCACGGCCCTCGGCCGTTCTCAGCAGTTTCTTCTCGGGATCCGAATTGCTTCGCGGCCTGCTCTTCGATGTATTTGTGGCAATCGCTATTCTTTTTCTTGTCGTTGAGTTGGTTGCGCTCGTCATCGGTGTTTCGTTTTCCAGGCGTATCACGCGCGCCGTGAACAACCTCTATGAAGGTACCCGCCGCGTCATTCACGGTGATTTCCGCCATCGCATTCCCGTACGCCTCCGCGATCAACTCGGCGAGCTCGGCGAATCCTTCAATCAGATGACCGGCAATCTTGAACGTCTACTCTCAGTAGAGAAAGAAAAGGAGCGTTTGCAGACGGAGTTGGAGATTGCACGCGAAGTGCAGACCCAGCTATATCCAAAGGAAGCGCCTCCCCGTTCCGGATTGAAGCTTACTGTCGAATGCGATCCGGCCCGAATGGTCTCTGGCGACTACTACGACTACGAAGAGATCGCCAACGGGAAGATTGCCTTCGCAATCGGTGATGTGGCGGGCAAGGGAATTTCCGCTGCGCTTCTCATGGCCACGCTGCAGGCGGCTCTCCGCGCTCAGCTCGCACAGTACCAGCCGGCTCGTGAGAATGAGTGCAGCGATCTTCCGGAGCTCGATACAGCCAATCTCGTATCGCAACTGAACCAGCAGTTGTACGCCCACACTTCACCCGAAAAGTACGCAACCTTCTTTTTCGCCCTCTTCGATGAGAAGAGTCGCAGTCTCACCTATACGAACGCGGGTCACTTGTCGCCTCTGTTGTTCCGGAACGGCGACGTGCTTCCGCTCGATTCGAACGGCACCGTGGTCGGAGCCTTTCCGTTTTCGAAATATAACGAGAGCTGCCTCTCTATTGAGCCTCGCGATCTCCTGGTCTGCTATACGGATGGAATCACCGAGCCTGAGAATGCGTATGGCGAAATGTTCGGGGAAGAGCGTCTCATCGATTTAGTCCAGAAGCATGTCCATCGGGATGACCACGAGATCGTCAAAATCGTTCTCGAAGCTGTTCGCAGTTGGACGGCCACTCCCGAGCTTCATGACGATATGACCCTACTCCTCGCTCGCCAGGTGTACGCGTCGTGAAGATTCTGACGGCTGCGGAAATGCGTGAAGTCGATCGCCTCACGATCGAGCGCGGAATCCCTGGGCCCATCTTGATGGAGAACGCCGGCAATCGGGTCGTAGACTTTCTTCGCGAGACATTCGCCCCACTCAGCGAACACCGGGTAGCAGTCGTTTGTGGGAAAGGCAACAATGGCGGCGATGGTTTCGTCGTTGCCCGGCAGCTCTTCACTCGAAAACTTTGCCGCGAGTTGACCGTACTTGAGTTATTCGATCCCAACGAACTGACGGGCGATGCGCTTGCGAGTCGAAAGATGCTCGACGCGTGTGCCTGCCCCGTGGTTCGGGAATTGCAAAACGAAGCCAATTTCGCAACGATAGCCATCGATGCCGTTCTCGGTACGGGCCTGAGCGGTCCTGCTCGCGGCCCCTCCTTTGATGGAATCCGGTTGATTAACGATCGGTTTCCCATTGCAAAGAAGGTCGCAATCGACATTCCTTCCGGGCTCCCGTCGGATGAAACGAAGCCAGCCGGTGAGTTCGTTAAGGTCGACTACACCGTCACGTTCACGGCTCCCAAACGAAGCCAGTGTCTCCTGCCAACCTACGAACTCATGGGCAAGTTGATGGTAGTGCCGATTGGGAGCCCAGCGGAATATTGTGAAACGAACCCAAGCCTCAAACTCAATCTGACTACGCCTCTTGACCTTGAGAATCTACTTGCAAGAAGAACCTCTAACTCCAACAAAGGAATGTACGGTCATGTACTCGTAATCGGGGGTTCGTTTGGTAAAAGCGGTGCCCCGGCCATGGCCGGATTGGGTTCGTATCGCAGCGGAGCGGGGCTTGTTACCGTGGCCGTCCCCAAAGACGCGCTCGCTACCACTGCGGGATTCCGGCCCGAGCTCATGACGCTGCCTCTCGGCGGCCCCCTTCCCGAGCTGCTGAGAGGAATGACGGTTCTTGCAATAGGTCCGGGTCTCGGCACTGCTGATGAGACAGTTCGTTTCGTAAAGCAGGTCTATGAAGAGGCGGATCTCCCGGCAGTGGTCGACGCCGACGCCCTGAACGCCCTAGCAGGTAATCTACCCCACACAACGAAGACCCGCGTCCTCACTCCTCATCCCGGCGAGATGAGTCGCCTGATCGGCCAGTCAGTAAAGGAAGTGCAAGCCGACCGGCTCGGAGTTGCCCAGCATCTTGCTGAGACAAGCGGGGCGACAGTCGTGCTGAAGGGCGACCGGACAGTCATCGCATTCCCGGATGGCGAAGCTTGGGTGAATCCCACTGGTTCCCCAGCGATGGCAACGGGTGGCACGGGCGACATCTTGACCGGCATGGTCGCCGGAATGATTGCCCAACATCCCAGCGATTGGAAACGCGCGGTAGTGGCAGCCGTTTGGCTCCATGGCCGTTCCGGTCAGTTAGCAAGCTGCCGTTGGGGCGAAGAAGCGATGTTAGCCACGGACATGCTGGATTTTCTTCCCGAGGCCATGAATGAAATCCGGCCCCCAGTTTGAGACCCATTCGGACGAGGAAACGCGCCAGCTCGGTCGATCTTTTGCCCAGATGCTCCCGGATCATGGAGTGGTTCTATTGATTGGGGACCTAGGCGCAGGAAAAACCACGCTGGCGAAGGGCATCGTGGAGGGGCGGGGAATTGCCTCCGCCGATGATGTCTCGAGTCCCACATTCACTCTCATCCACGAATATGGAGAACCCGTGGGCGCCTATCACGTCGATTTGTATCGCCTGAACACTATAGATGAAGCGCGCCATCTCGGACTCGAAGATTTGCTGGATCGACCAGCCCTGGTGTTAATCGAATGGGGAGAGCGTTTTCCAGAGTTGTGGCCCGATAATTCAATCCAGATCCGGCTCAGTCACAAAGGCGAAGAAAATCGCGCTGTGGAAATCTCTGGATTGTAACCGGCACAGGTGCCCGCTTGTCTCCTAAGTGTATGAACATTATGAAAGCCGAGTTATCTGATTTCACAGCCTTAAAGGATTTGAAATCAATACTCTCGTCGCGCCCTCCCTGTCTGAGCGTTTACATGGCCCTCGATTTTGCGCCAGCAAATCAAAGCGCCAAAGCGAATGCATTGCGATGGAAGGAGTGTCTTAGAACGCTAGAGGCGAAAATTCAACAAAACGGCTCGGAAGCGTGCGAGCTTCTGCAATCAATCTCCGATTGGGACGCGATCTCAGGGGAGGAAAGACCAGCGGCCAAATCGATCGCTGTCTTCCGCTCGCCTGATATCTTCTGCGTAACCTCATTAGAAGAACAGGTGAAAGGAAAGGCGGTTGTCGGACCGCATTTCAATGTGCGTCCGTTGTTACCGGAGCTGACACGGGCGAGGACGTTTTATATTCTTGCGCTGAGCCAAAAAGATGTCCGAGTGCTGCGATGCACCTCGAGTAGTTCCGAAGAGGTATCGCTTCCTGCGTCTGTGGCGACAAGCTTCGATCGATTCATGAACAGCGCGAAGCCGGATCATGTGAGTGATGGCCGTGCGACTCCAGGTCCAGGATCAGGGTCTTCGAAAGGAGTGATGTTCACAACCACTACGGATAGAGAAGACAAAGACCAGTATCTGGCACATTTCTACAAGCAAGTCGATCGTGGATTGAACGAGATATTGCGCGGCAAATCAGAGCCAGTTGTACCTGTAGGCGTCGAGTATGAATTGGCACTTTACAAGTCAGTAAGCACCTATCCTCATCTCGTGGACGAAGGAGTGCACGGGGCGCCAAACAGCCTGAAAGCCGGTGAAATGCACGCTCGCGCTCTCGATGTCATAGTCAAGGAATATGAGAACCGCGTGGGAGAGGCTTTGGCTGAATACGATCACAAAGCTGGCGGAGGCGCTTCCAACCGGCTGAAGGACATCGTTCCGGCTGCACATGACGGCCGTGTTCTGACGCTTCTTGTATCGGATTCGCTGGAAACGACGGGCTCCTTCGACGAGGCGACACATACGGTTAAGGGTCGTGAAACCGGTAAGCCTGAAGACGAAGACTTGGTCAACGATGCTGTCGTGCAGACAATTCTGCACGCCGGTCAAGTCTTGGTTGTGCCGAATGGCCGAATGCCGAACGGTGCTCCTTTATCGGCAATCTTTCGCTTTTAGAAGATTTGCTATTTGAAGATCGCTTGGCTGGCGAGGGCGAGCCCGGTACCTATAAATGCGCCCGCAAGTACATCGCTCAGGAAATGCATTCCCAGTAGGATGCGCGACGCAGCGATGCTGAGCGTACAGAACAACAGGGCAGGGAAGAGAGCGGGATAAAATCCGCTAAGCGTAAGGCTGACGGCAAATGCGGTAATGGTGTGTCCGGAAGGGAAGGAGAATCGATCTGGAGGCAGCAGTTTGGCCCAGCAGTGAGGCTCGATTTCGAAGGGGCGTTTGCGGCCCGAAACATTCTTCAGTAGGAGAAAGCACCCGATTCCAGCCACTGCTGCAGAACCGGCCGAGGCGAGCGCCGGAAGGCAATCCTGACCGCCAAACCATAAGATAAACAGTCCGGTAAGAAACCAAAGCCAGCCGTCACCCGCGCGTGTAGCCGCGACTGCCCATAAGCGGACCCATTTAGGCGCGGGCCACCTGTTCACTTTGTGCATCAGTTTGCGGTCGCCGGTAGAAATAAACTGAAGCATCATGAACCCGCTGCTTACACCCAGTCTACGGGAATTGAAAGCCTCGCGGGACCTCACGCTTCCCTTGTAACTGCGAACTGGTTACAGTGAGGTGACAGCCTCACGAAACATTCGTGAAAAAAACAACAATACTGGATTTTGTTTACTTCAATGCGGGTGGTGGGCACAGGAGCGCGGCTATGGCGCTCGAAGCCGTCATTCGATCCGGCGATTACGGCTGGAACGTGAGATTGGTGAACCTCCAGGAGGTGCTGGACCCGCTCGATGTCTTCCGGAAGATCACGCGTATCCGCCTCGAAAACATCTACAATCTGCTGCTCGCAAAAGGGTGGACCCTCGGATCGCCGCAGTTGCTGCCGCTGATGCAAGGCATCATCCGGCTCTACCATCGAGCGCAAGTCCGGTTACTCACTGATTACTGGCGGCATCGGCGGCCCGATATGGTGGTCTCGTTTGTGCCGAATTTCAACCGGGCCCTCTTCGAGAGCTTGAGCAAAGCCCTCCCCGGCGTACCCATGGTCTCAATCCTTACTGATTTGGCCGATTATCCGCCACGCTTCTGGATGGAAAAGCAGCCGCAGTACTTCGTATGCGGAACTGAGCGCGCAACCGAGCAGGCACGGGCGATGGGACACGAGGCGCATCGGATCTTTCAGGTAAGTGGGATGATCTTGCGGCCGCAGTTTTATGAGCCGCAAATAGCGGAACGCGGAGATGAGCGCATGGCGTTGGGCCTGAATCCCTACTTGCCAACCGGCCTGGTGCTTTTCGGCGGCCAAGGCTCACGAGTAATGCTCTCCATTGCCGAGCGGCTTGGCAATTCCCGAATGGATCTGCAACTGATCATGATCTGCGGCCGGAACTCCAGGCTGATAGAGCGTCTTCAACAGTTGAAGACCCGCAATAGAATTTTTATCGAAGGCTTCACGAAGGAAATCCCTTATTACATGCATCTTTCCGATTTCTTCATAGGCAAGCCTGGACCGGGAAGCATTTCCGAGTCGTTGAAGATGAATCTGCCAGTGATTGTGGAACGGAACGCCTGGACGCTTCCGCAGGAACGGTATAACGCGCAGTGGATACGCGAACAGGGAGTGGGACTCGTCCTGAATAATTTCCGCAGCATTGAGGCCGCGCTCCAAGAGCTACTGGAAAATGAGCGGCTTGCGGCCATAAAGAAGAACATTGCCCGGCTGGAGAATCGCGCGGTATTCGAAATACCCGGCATCCTGGAAAACATCCTTTTGCGTTCGGCGTCATAATGAATGACGAGTTTATGAACGAAATACCTGAACTATTGGAACGATTCCGGCGTGGCGCGGAGCTGGTGGCCGTAGCGATTACCGGTGCTGCCGGCCCGGAGCTTGATTTCAAGCCTGCGCCCAATAAGTGGAGTGTCCGCCAGATTGTGGCGCACCTCGCCGACGCAGAGGCCGCTAATGTCGTGCGGCTGCGGCAAGTGATTTCGGAAGAAAATCCGACCTTGTTTCCGTTTGACCAGAACGCATGGGCCGAGGGAACTAATTACGACAGGAGGAAGCCGTCTCAATCTCTTGAGACAATGCGCCAGCTTCGAGCAGACAACCACCAACTTCTAAAGGATTTGGCACCCGAGACGTATTCTCGATCGGGAAACCACCTCAAGCGTGGAACGTTGACTCTCCTGGACCTGTTGCGATTGTTCGCGGAGCACGCCGAGCAGCATGCAGCACAGATTCGTGAGATCCGCGCTGCCTATAAAGCATCTCGCGTTAAGGCGTCCGCGTAAGTGGTGCATCGCGGCATTCTAACTGCGTTTCTTCTAATTGGCGCTGGGGCCGTCACGTCGACCGATTGGAACGCGGCTGGCAAGCAATGGTGGAAGCACGTCGGGTATCTTGCGAGCGATGAGCTTCAAGGGCGCGAACCCGGTTCAGCGGGATACGAGAAGGCGGCCCACTACGTAGCCACCCAGTTCGAACACGCGGGACTGGAGCCTGCGGGAACCGACAACTACTTTCAACCGCTCGAATTTACCGAAACATCGCTCGATGCCTCGAAATCGAGCCTTTTACTCGTTCGAAAAGGCCAGTCTACTCCTATCCCTGTTCCTCAGAAAGCAGAACTTGGCTATTCGGCGGATTCCGCGGCTTCGCTCGACGCCCCCGTTGTGTTCGCAGGTTACGGGCTCGTCATTCCCGAAGCGCACCATGACGATCTCAAAGGCCTGCCTGTGAAGGGCGCAATCATTGCGTATTTGACGGGTGGTCCGGACAAGATCGACGGCAATCTCCGTTCGCACTATTCTTCGACGGCAGAGCGTTGGAGGGCATTTCGCGCGGCTGGAGCCGTGGGAATAATCGCGATCCCCGACCCGAAAACGATGGAGATTCCGTGGGCCCGCACGTCAGCAGCTTGGGGCAAGCCCCACATGAGCCTGGCCGATCCCGCGCTGGTTGAGACCCGCGGGCTGAAGTTCAGCGCATATTGGAACCCGGATGCGGCAGACGATCTATTAGGGGACTCCGGACATAGTTTCGCCGAGATCGTGCGTGCAGCTCACGAGCAGCAGCAATTGCCGCGCTTCCCACTCGCATCGTCGATCAAGGCAACTCTGTCGATTTCGACGAAGAATATTAGTTCGGAAAACGTTGTCGGTGTGCGCCCCGGAAACGACCCCAAGCTGAAAGACGAGTACGTCGTCATTTCGGCCCACCTGGATCACCTCGGGGTCGGGAAGCCGGTGCATGGAGATGCGATTTACAACGGCGCCATGGATGATGCCTCCGGAGTCGCGTCACTCATCGAGATCGCAAAAGCTTTGCAAAGCGATAAGGCAATGACTCATCGCTCGCTGATATTTCTGGCCGTGACCGGTGAAGAGAAGGGCGAACTAGGATCGCTCTTCTTTGCAAACCGGCCCCCTGTCACAGGCCGCGTTGTCGCCGATCTGAACATGGATATGTTTCTTCCACTCTTCTCTCTTAAGTGGCTGGAAGTACAAGGTCTTAATGAATCGACTTTGGGGGATGATGTAAGGGCTATTGCAGAGGCCGCAGGAGTGAAAGTTCAGGCCGACAAGGAGCCCAACCGCAATCGCTTCATTCGCAGTGATCAGTACAGCTTTATCAAGAAGGGTGTTCCCGCGTTGGCATTTAAGTTTGGTTATATTCCGGGCGGTCGTGAAGAGCAGATCTTCAAGGATTGGTACACAAATCGATATCACGGCGTCACCGATGACACGAAACAGCCGGTCGATATTGCCGCTGCCGCCCAGTTCAACGTGATATTGAAAGATCTGGCGGTTCGCGTAGCTGACGCGCCGCAAACTCCCGCCTGGAAGCCCGACAGCTTTTTCCATCGTTTCGCAAAATCCGGCGAGTAGTGTTTTCATGTATTCGCTTCGACTCACTTGCTCATCTGAGCAGGTAGATTGGCTTTCGGCCGAGCTATGGCAAGCGGGTACTACCGGAATTCTTGAGACCGACCGTGGAACTGGAATTCAATTGCTCGCGTCCTTCGAAACCGATAATGCTCGAGGTGAGTTACTGCGACGCTTTGCAGAGTACGAGCCCGAGTGGGAACGTGAAAATTGCGTTGACTGGGTCCGATACACCCAGGAAGCTTGGCCAGCCCAGGAGATTGGTAAAAAGCTACTCTTGGCGCCGCCATGGTGCGCGGATGCGACGCCCGAAGGACGAAAGCGAATTATTCATAACCCTGGTTTGGCGTGTGGAACGGGCGAGCACCCATGCACGCGGCTAGCCTTGAGGGCGCTAGAGGAGTACGTGATCGGTGGCGATAGAGTTGTTGACGTTGGGACGGGCTCTGGAATACTCGCAATCGCTGCACTCCGATTGGGCGCTGCATCCGGAATTGGAATTGACGTAGATGAAACGGCGCTTCACGTGGCTCGTGAAAATTTCCTGCTGAACAATCTAATGCCGCTGCTCGTCGCGGGCTCCGTTGACGTAATTGTGAGCGGAATCGCAGATATCACCGTCGCAAACATCAGCGCAACGGTACTGCTTTCGATGCTCGATGAACTCTTGCGGATTACCCGTGCTCCCGGCCGGTTAATTCTCACGGGGTTCACCGAGGCAGAACTTCCAGCGGTAGAAAAGATCTTTCCCAGCTTGGTTGTTTCCGCGATGAACGAATGGCGTTGTGTAGCCGTCAACGTTTCCTGACGCGCTTTGCTGGAGGCTTCTCCTCATCTGTTCCGTGCAGCCGCTCGAGTGCCTTCTCAAGCTTTTGCCCACCTTCGAGCACCGGTCTGAACAGATCGCCCACACGCTTAAATCTCTCGATCGTATTGTCGATTCGGAAGTCACTGGGTCTGAGGCCCCGTTTGACTTCTTTCCAGTCGAGCGGCGTGGCTACCGGGGTACCGTCATACGCCCGTATGACGTATGGCGCGGCGATCGTCTTCCCCTTACTGATCTGAAGGTAATCGAAGTAAACGCGGCCCTTTTTCCGCTTTTCCACGCTGCGGGGCGTAGTGAAAAGATTTGGTTCCTTCTCTAAAGCGAGATGGGAAATAATTTCGGCAAAGCTGCGCACCTGATCATACGTGTAGATAGGCTCAAGCGGCACATACACGTGCATCCCATCTCCGCCGGTGGTTTTCGGATACCCGTTCATCGCCAGGCTACTCAAGATTTCCCGAACGAGAAGTGTTGCTTCAATGATCTGATCGAACGACGTCTCGACGGGATCGAGGTCGAGCAAAATCCAATCCGGGCGATCAAGAGTACCGATACGGCTCATCCATGGATTCTGGTCGATACACCCCAGATTTGTCAGATAGAGCAGCGTCGCACGCTGATCGGCTATGACGTAATGGTTGAGCTTGGAAGTCTCGCGAATGGGTTCACAGCGCATCCAATCCGGAAAGTGGTTGGCTGCATTCTTTTGGAAGAAGAACTCTTCCGCAATCCCATTGGGGTAGCGTTTGAGCGATAAAGGGCGGTCCTTCAGATGTGGCAAAAGCCAGGGGGAGACGCGGTTGTAGAATTCGATCAGATCGCGCTTCTTCCAGCCATCAGCAGGGAACAATACCTTATCAAGATTCGTGAATTTAAGCCTGTGGCCGTCGACTGTGAGGGCCACCTGAGGTCCGCTTAGATCGAGACCGCCGGCGATCGTCGGTGCTGCCGGAGGCTCTGCGGCCTGCTCTCGAATCACCTGTGTTGGCGGTTTGTCACCACGCAGGCCCGCGAACACGGGAGCGCGCAAAATTCCGTCTTGTGTCCATTCAAGGAACCGCACCTGGCAAATGACCTCGGGCCGGACCCAGATGACTCCCTTCACATTGGGCTTCGGTTCAAACGGACAGGTTTTTGTGATGAGAGGCTCTAGGGTTCTATAAATGGCCTTCATCTGTTTGTGATCGAAACCCGTACCGACCTGTCCTACGTGCCGCAGCTTGCCATCTTCCTGAACCCCCAGAACCAGCGCGCCGAAGTACTCACGCTCTCCCTTCGTAAAGCCGCCGATTACGAACTCTTGCTCATTCAGAACTTTAAGTTTCAGCCAGCAAGTCGAGCGGCGAGATTCGTACGTGCTCCGGCGATCTTTGGCGAGGATGCCTTCCAAGCCCATCTGCCGCGCAGCTTCGAACATGTGTTCCCCGTCGGTTTCGAAGGTTTCGGAGACCTTTATGCGCTCGTTTGGAATTACCAGTGTTTGCAGCAGGCCCTTGCGGTTTTCAAGCGGTACCGGCCGCACATCGTAGCCATCAACGTAGAGCACATCAAACAGGAACAGAGTGGCTGGCGTGTTTTCTGCAAGCTGCGGCACGGAGTTCAGATTTGCCGAAATCCGGGGCTGGATCATCTCGAAGCGAGCCCGTCCGTGTTCGTCTAGCACACAGATCTCACCATCGAGCCAAGCGGTTTTAGCGCTTACTTGCGAGACTAACCCCCGCAACTCGGGATATTGTTTCTCGCACCGGTTGCCGCGCCGCGAATGAATCTCGAGAGCGCCATTCTCAATGAGACATAAAGCGCGAATGCCGTCCCACTTCACCTCATAAAACCATTGCGAGCCGGCAGGGGGCTTCGTCACCGCAGTCGCGAGCATCGGTTCCAGGTTCGCTGGGAGTGGCGCCTTGCGAGCTCCCTCTAGGTCGGAGGCTTTTACTGGCGCAACGCTCTCCGCGATTTCGTCTTGCGTGCGGTGGGTCGCGATGCTTGACGCGAACTGATTTATGTCGTATCCGGGAACAGCAAATTCATCGGGCTTTTTGATGAGCAGCCACTCATTGCCTTTACCGGCATGTTTCATGTGAACGATAACAAAAGCGCCCTGGAGCTTTGCGCCATTCAAGCGAAACTTGAAGTCTCCACGATCGAGTTGGCCCTGCGCGTCCGGCTCACCGATGACCTCATACGTTCCTTTGTCCCAGAGCATCACGCTGCCCGCGCCATAATTTCCTTCGGGGATGTTGCCCTCGAACGTGCCGTAATCGAGGGGGTGGTCTTCTACTTTCATGGCGAGTGCTTTTCGGGCGGGGTCTAGACTTGGGCCTTTTGGAACAGCCCAACTCACAAGCACACCGTTTACTTCGAGCCGGAAATCGTAATGGAGGCGGGTGGCATCATGCCGCTGCACACAAAAGAATCCACCACGCGCGCCACTCTGCGTAGCGGGCACTTCGGGTTTGGGTTCAGGGGTCTTGTCGAAGTGCCGCTTGCGAGCGTACTCTTTGAGGGCCATCGCGCTGCCGTCATTATCCCAGGACGGGCAATTAGGATAGTCCCTCGTGAAACACCCGTGTTATCCTTGACCAACGTGGGTGCCGTCTGCACCTCAACTCTCCTCTCGTTGCGCGGAAAATCGTGACGGTCATTGATAACTTAGACAACCCTAAAACCATCGCCTCGCTCATCGATCACACGCTGCTTAAACCCGAAGCAGAGCGCGCAGCCGTGGCTCGCGTCTGTGAAGAAGCACGGGAATGGGGATTTGCGTCAGTGTGTATAAATCCATGCTGGGTGCGTTTAGCCGCCGAAACCCTTCGGGACTCCCCTGTTCGCGTTGGGACCGTGATCGGCTTCCCACTTGGCGCCAACGATACGCGAACGAAGGTTGCCGAGGCGGATAAAGCACTGTCTGATGGCGCGCATGAGCTCGATATGGTTCAGAACATCGGAGCCTTGCGCTCTAAAGATGTCCACCGCGTGCGGAAAGAAATTGCCGATTTGGCCCATCTCGCCCATTCCCGGGGCGCAATCATTAAGGTGATACTCGAGACCTGCTTGCTCACCAATCATGAGAAGATGACGGCCTGCACGCTAGCAGCCGAAGCTCAGGCCGATTTCGTTAAAACATCGACCGGCTTTTCGACCGCAGGCGCAACGCTGGCAGACGTTCGCCTCATGCGGCAGACCGTGGGGGATTCTATTGGGGTGAAAGCGTCCGGCGGCATCCGCACTCTCGAGGCACTGCGACTAATGGTTGCGGCGGGCGCTAGTCGAATTGGGACGAGTTCTGGCGTCAGCATCGTCGGCGAAGCAGGGAGTGAGGTAAGCAGTTCCCGGCGTCAGAGCGCCTCCTGATGTCTACCCCTCGTAAAGCGCCGCGGCCGAACGCGGATTATCCTAAAGTTCGCTTTCGCGAGCGCGCCGAGCTTCTCGATTTTCTCCTCGAAGTAAGCACGATCACGGCGGAAACGCTCGATCTTGACCGCCTACTGGCAAATCTCGCCGAAATCATAAAGGATGTCGTCCCCTACGACCTTTTTGCAATCCTGCTCTACAACGAAAAGGCTGGCGGTCTTAGAGTTCGCTATTCCATTGGCCACCGCGATGAGGTAGTGAAAAGTCTCGTGCTCGAGCTGGGCGAAGGCATCACAGGATCTGCTGCCGCGACTCGCAAGCCTATTCTCGTTCCCGATGTGCGCGCGGACTCCCGGTACTTGATTGCGCTGGACGCCGTTCGCGCGGAGCTCGCTGTTCCCATGCTCGTGCGGGGCAAGCTTGTCGGAGTCATCGATCTTCAGTCAACACGCCTGAATGCCTTCTCCACGCAGGACCGCGCTCTGCTTGCGCTAATCGCCACGCGCGTCGGGGTCGCCATTGACAACGCCCGGCTGTATCGCCGAGTGGAGCGCCAGAATAGAACTCTGCGCCTGTTGGCCCAACTTTCTCATGAGTTCGGGTCAATCCTCGAAATCGACGAGCTGCTCACGAAAATCGCAATCAGCGTTCGCGCCCTGATCAACTTCGATGCGTTCAGCATTTATCTGGTTGAAGAGGACCGCAAACTTCTGCGATGCCGTTTCAGCCAACGCTACGACGATCAAAAGGCCTCCGCTGAGAACGTTGAAATGGGCAAGGGGGTAACGGGCGCGGCTGCCGGTTCGTGCCAGGTCATAAACGTCGCCGACGTCAATCAAGACCCACGCTACATCCCATCGGACTCCGGCGTACGTTCGGAAGTAGCCGTCCCCCTGATTCTCCATGATCGAGTGATTGGGGTCATGGACCTTGAAAGTGTCCGGTTCGCTTTCTTCACCGAAGATCACGTACGCACGCTGAAACTGTTGGCTCCCCAGATCGCCACCTCGGTCGAGAATGCCCGTCTTTACGAAGAACTGGCTCAACGCGAGCAGCGGATGGAGCAGGATTTGAAGGCCGCTTACAAGCTCCAGTCGGTTCTCCTTCCCCGTACGATCTCAGGCCTGATAGGGCTCGAAGTCGGATTGAAGCGAAGGCCGGCTCGCGAGATCAGCGGCGATCTTTACGATTTCTTCGAACACAGCGACGAGTACACTCTGATCGCCTTTGGCGATGTCAGCGGAAAGGGCGCGGCTGCGGCGCTGTTTGGAGCGTTAATTTCCGGTTTGTTGCGCACGCTCGGCCCTCAAAAACGCAGCCCCGCTCATTTGATGAAGTTGCTTAATGAAGCGCTGTTGGAACGAAAAGTAGACGCCCAGTACGCGACGCTATCCCTGCTGTTATGGGATTCGAGGCATCGCACTTTCACCGTCGCGAGCGCGGGAACGCTTCCCCCTTTGCTCTTCCATGCCGGACAGGTTACTGAGCCTCGCGTCGAAGGCGTCCCCATCGGCTTGCTTGACGATCAAGATTATGATCAGGTGAAAATCGTGGCTCAACCAAGTGATTTATTGCTCCTCTACTCCGACGGAGTAGAAGATCAACTTCGTGATGCCAACGGCGACGGGAGCCAAGAATACGGCCGCGATCGGGTGATCCAGCTGTTGCAATCGATAGGCAGCCGCGACCCACAAGAGGTCGTTAACAGAGTTTTTGAAGATCTTGACGCTTTTCGGAGCCTAACCCCCCTTACTGATGATCAAACCGTCATTGCGCTCAAAGTTCTTTAATGCTCAGGACCGGTGAGTTCTTCTACTCCGGCGGGAGACTGACATGTGAAGAGGTCGATGTTGCAGCGATAGCCGAAGCGCACGGTACCCCTGCATACGTCTATTCCAAGCGAGTCATTGTCAGCCGCTTCAACGAATACGAGGATGGCCTGGCGGAGATTCCGCATCGCATTTGCTTTTCCGTGAAAGCAAATTCAAACCTGGCTGTGCTCCACACGCTCGTCGAAGAAGGCGCTGCTTTCGACATCGTTTCAGGTGGTGAACTCTACCGCGTGCTGGCAGCGGGCGGTCCGCCGAACTCAATCGTGTTTTCCGGAGTCGGCAAGACAGAAGCCGAACTCCAGTTCGCACTGGAAAACGAAATCCACAGTTTCAATTGCGAATCCGAAGTCGAAATTGAGCAAATCTCACGCATTGCAGCATCGCTCGGGCGTGTTGCGTCGATCGCCATTCGAGTAAACCCCGACGTGAATGCCGCCACCCACCCTTATATTTCAACGGGTCTTCGTGAGCACAAATTCGGAATTGATATCGGTTCGGCCGAAACGATGTATGAACGTGCTTCTCGCCTGCCCGGTGTGCGATGTGATGGAGTGAGCTGCCATATCGGCTCGCAGATCGTAGATTTTGATCCGTTACTGGAGGCGGCGGAAAAAACTATCGAGTTGGTCAAAAACTTGCGAAACGAAGGCGTGCCGGTACGCTATGTCGATCTGGGAGGCGGCCTCGGCGTTCCATATCGCAGGACGGAGCCGAGGGTTTGCATTGGTGCATTCCTCCACCGGCTCTGTGCTGAAGTCCAAAACCTCGATCTGGCTTTGATCCTCGAACCCGGGCGCTCAATTGTCGCGGAAGCGGGGCTCCTGCTTACACGTGTTCTACTCATAAAGCAAAGCCTCGCGAAGACATTTGTCGTTCTGGATGCTGCGATGAACGATCTCATCCGGCCTGCGCTTTATGGCGCGTATCACGAGATCGTCCCCACAGTCGAAACCAGCGGGTGCGAACCGATCCGAGCCGATGTAGTCGGCCCGGTATGTGAAACCGGTGATTTCTTCGCGTTGGACCGAGAACTTCCGCTGCTTAGAGAGGGAGATCTGGTCGCAATCCTGAGTGCAGGAGCTTATGGCTTCGTGAGTGCCTCGAACTACAATTCACGCCCACGCCCCTGCGAGGTGCTGGTGGATGGCGATCGAGTAATTCTGGCGAGGCAGCGCGAAACGTATCAGGACCTCATTCGCGGTGAGCCCGTCTTCGCGAGTAGTGTCCGCCATCCTTGATACTGAATGAAACGATGAATGACTCTCTTCCGATTTCAGTTCGGAATCTGCATAAGTCATACGGCGAGGTTCACGCGGTTCGAGGAATTGACCTCGACGTTTCCGAGGGCGAGGTCTTTGGCCTGCTAGGCCCGAATGGTGCGGGTAAGACCACTACGATTGAAATTCTCGAAGGATTGCGGCCTCGTACGAGCGGCGAGGTCTCAGTCCTGGGATTCGATCCCGCAATTGAAACTAGAGAAATCAAGAACCGCATTGGGGTCTGCCTGCAGGCGACTAACTTGCCGGACAAGATGAAAGTTCATGAAGCACTGGAGCTTTTCGATGCCTTCTACACGCGGCACAGCGATCGGGAGCAAATATTGAAACGGCTGCAGCTTTGGGATAAAAAAGATGCTCTTTATAAAACGCTGTCCGGAGGCCAGAAGCAGCGGGTCGCCCTGGCGCTCGCTCTCTTGAATGACCCTGCGCTTCTCTTTCTCGACGAGCCGACGACCGGTCTCGACCCGCAGGTGCGCCATGAGATTCATGGGGTAATCCAGGAGCTCAAAGAGAACCGTCGCACGATTTTGATTACAACGCATTACATCGAAGAAGCGGAGCGCCTTTGTGATCGCGTTGCCATCATTGATGCCGGAAGAATCATCGAGCTTGGGACTCCTCGCGAGATCCAGCAGCGAGTGCTTGGTCACTCGCTGGTCGAGGTGACGACGAACGAACCGATGCCCTTCGGCCAGCTACCGGATGGTCTCAGAGATGAAAAGTATACGAGTAATAACGACAACCATACGCTTTCATTGCAAACCGACACTCCCGCGGCCAGCATCGTCGAGCTTGTCAAATGGATCGAGCAGCACGGTTTGAAACTTGTTGACATCCACCTGAAGCGCCCCACTCTTGAAGACGTCTTCATCGAGCTTACCGGAAAGAGACTTCGCGAATAATGAGACCCTACGTTGCCCAGATCAAAAGCAATTTGCGTTTAATGGGCCGCGATCGCACGGTCTTGTTCTTCAGCTACTTGTTCCCCCTCGTATTCTTCTTTCCTTTTGCCCAGCTCTTTGGCGGGAAGCAGAGCGCGGCGGTTATGGCGCAGGTAATCGCCATGGTTCTGATGATAGGCGTGCTGGGAAACGGTTTCTTCGGTGCCGGAATGCGCGCCGTGCAGGATCGCGAGACAAACGTTCTTCGCCGGTTCAAAGTCGCACCTATTAGCGCCGGACCGATAATCATTGCCTCGCTGGTATCCGGTCTCGTCGCATTTCTGCCCACTGTGTTCCTGTTCCTCTTCTTCGCGAGAGTCATCTATCACATGCCGGTGCCGCATAACCTGCTCTCGCTGGTCCTGTTCGTGTGTATCGGAGTCATCAGCTTCCGGGCGATCGGCATGATCATCGCCGGCACCGTCAACTCTGCGCAAGAAGCCGGAATCCTGACTCAAGTTCTATACCTTCCCATGCTGTTCCTCAGCGGCGCCACGTTTCCCATGAGCTTCATGCCTGTCTGGCTCCAAAACATCGCCCAATTCTTGCCGGCAACTTATCTTTTCCAGGGCATGCAATCGATCATGATTGCAGGCGAGAGCATTGCCGCAAACCTGCCCTCCGTGATCGCGCTTTTGATTACTCTCTTTGTCGCGGTGTTTGTCGGCATAAAGCTGTTCCGATGGGAAAAGGAAGACCGCATTAAGAACAGCGCAAAGCTCTGGATCGTGGCGGTCCTTGCTCCCTTTCTTCTCATGGGCATCTACCAGGCCCGCACCCAGAAAAACATTGAGAGGGCCAAGATCCTGGCGCACAATGCGGAGCGTAACCGATCGGTGCTCTTTCAGAACGCAAAGATCTTCGTAGGCACTGGCGAGGTGATTCAAAATGGCGCGGTACTAGTGAGAAGCGGCAAAATCGCCGAAGTATTTCGAAACGCTCCTACGGATGCTAAATCCCTGAACGCCGATGTGATTGATGCTGCCGGCAAGACGCTTATGCCGGGTCTGATCGACATGCACGTTCACATTGGCGCGCCGGGGGGTGTTTACGACGACGCGTCCAAGTACATGGATCCGCTCGCATCCAGGCGGCGGCTCGCCGCGTATCTCTACTGCGGTATCACGGCCGTACGAAGCACTGGTGATTGGCTGGACGAATCGCTCAAGCTTCGCGCCCTGATCAATTCCGGTGAATATCTCGGTGCAGAGTTCTTCGCCTATGGGCCTCTATTTACGGCTCCAGGCGGACATCCGACGGAGTTGCTGAAATACTTTCCAGGATCACAAAAGCAGACCGCACAAGATCAGTTCGTGCGCTTGCCTAAGTCGGCCGATGAGGCACGCAAACAGGTCGACGATCTTAAGAGAGCCGGCGTAGATGGAATCAAGGCTGTCCTCGAGTCTGGAAATTCCGAGTGGGGTTTGTTCAACCGCCTGGATACCGGCATTTATCGGGCCGTAATCGGAGAAGCCATAAAGGATGGATTACCAACTGCAACGCACACGGGCAGCTCCGCCGATGTCAAGGACGCGGTCGAAGCGCGTACCAATAGCATCGAGCACGGTTCCATGGTCGATCTGATTCCGAACGCTCTCTTCGTAGAGATGAAGCGAGCGGGGATCGCTTACGACCCGACGCTGAGCATTTTCGAAGCACTCGCCGATTTGCGAACTGGGAATCTCGACCTGCTCAATCGCTCACTCGTAGAGCAAGTGGGCCCTCCCGATCTTCTCGCTTCAACACGGGCGCTCTTAGCCAAACAGAAACCCGCCACGCGGCCGGAAGATTACAAACCCATGCTGGATCGCGACAATCAAAACCTAATGAACGCTTATAAGTCCGGCGTGCAGTTGATCACCGGAAGCGATGCGGGGAATATGCTTGTCATCCACGGGCCGACCATTCAGCACGAGATGGAACTTTGGGTAAAGGCCGGCATTCCTACCACCGAGGCTTTGGAGGCGGCAACCTATAACGCTGCCAAAGTTCTCCGCGCGGAGGATCGCATCGGCTCTATCCAGAAGGGGCGGGATGCGACACTCATCCTACTCGATGGAGACCCGACGCAAGATATCGCAAACACGGAACGCATCACGCTGGTCATGTTCAGAGGCGAACGAGTCGATCGGTCTGAGCTCTTCAAGCAGGATAAAGACTGAAGTAGTTACAAGTAGGTCTTGAACTCGATCACGTCGCCATCCTGCACGACGTATTCTTTGCCTTCTGTCCGGAGCTTACCCAATTCGCGGGCACGCGCAAATGAGCCGGCGGCGACTAAATCGTCGTATGACACGCACTCTGCCGAAATAAAGCTCTTTTCGAAGTCTGAGTGAATCACTCGCGCCGCTTGTGGCGCTTTATCTCCGGCGTGAATGGTCCACGCTCGTGTTTCCTTTTCGCCCGTAGTGAGATATGTCCGAAGCCCCAGCAAATGGTATGTTTCGCGGATCAGGTTTCCGGTTCCTGTGCTTGTCACGCCCAGGCTTGCCAGATACTCTGCCTGTTCCTCAGGTGGCAGAGTCACCAGTTCCGATTCGATTTCCGCGGATACGACGATTGCGCCCGTCTCGTGATGCTCTTGGACATAAGCCCTGACTTGCTGAACGTACTTGTTGGTGTCGGCGGTCGCGAGGTCATTCTCACCAACGTTACAGGCAAACAGCGTGGGTTTCGCAGTGAGCAGAAAAAATCCCTTCACGGCTGCCTTTTCTTCAAATGTGAGTTCGAGCGTGACAATCGTTCTCCCCGTATTTAGGTGGCCTTCCAATTTCGTCAGCAGCTCTACTTCCGCTATCGTTTTCTTGTCACCGCTTTTGGCCGCTTTCTCCTGCTTTGCCTTCCGCTTCTCGACCGATTCCAGATCCGCGAGTACCAGCTCCGTATTGATGACGTCAATGTCGCGCACCGGATCGATTGTGTCCATTACGTGCTCGATTTTTGAGCTTTCGAAGCAGCGGACCACCTGAATGATGGCGTCGACCTCGCGAATGTATCCCAGGAACTGATTCCCCAGCCCTTCGCCTTTGTTTGCACCTTTCGCTAGCCCAGCGATGTCGACGAACTCGAAGGTGGCCGGAATGGTCTTTTGCGACTTGCTCATATTCGCCAGCACCTCCAGACGCCCATCCGGCACGGAAACTATGCCGGTATTCGGTTCGCGCGTGGAAAATCGATAATTCGCGGTAGCGGCTTTTCGCGTCTGCGTAGCTGCGTTGAATAAGGCGCTCTTCCCGACATTTGGAAGCCCCACGATCCCGGCTCTTAGCATTCCACCCTATCTTCGCGTACGGGCGCTATATTCTCTTGAATGCCATCATGATCATGTGCAGTTCGACGAGGAGCTTGCGCGGGTACTACCGCTCGATGTTCCCCACCGCGAGGGACTCATAGAAAAGGCGGCGCGGCATCTCGCGCTCATCGCCTCTGCTAATGAGTACATGAATCTCACTCGCATCGTTGATCCGCGTGAGGCTGCAATCAAGCACGTGTATGACTCGGTCGCTGCATGGAAGCACTTTTCGGAAGCGCAGAGCATACTCGATGCAGGCACAGGCGCGGGTTTTCCGGGTATCCCGCTTTCCATCGCCTTGCCGCATGTGAGATTCGCGCTGTCTGAATCCGTTCAGAAGAAGGCGCGCTTCGTCGATTCTGTTGTGGAGTCTCTGGAATTGAGCAACGTGCAGGTCGTTGCCGAGCGTGCGGAAGACTGGGCGGCGCGCGATCGCCCGGACATCATCACAGCCCGTGCAGTTGCGCCCGTTAGCCGAATGCTCGATCTGTTCAGGAGTGACCTTAGCCGGGGTGCCCGCCTGATTCTTTACAAAGGTCCGGAGGTCGACGCCGATCTTGCGGAAGCGCAGCAGCGGGGTATGGTAGCGGCCGTGCTGTGCCATTACGATTTGCCCCGCGGCTTAGGCAATCGCACACTTCTCGAGATAAAGGACTCAACCGCTACTGCGAAGCGCCTCGTACGCCAGCAGAAGCCACCCTATGATGAACGCAATCCCGCCAATGGGCGTGATCGCGCCAAGATTCCTTACACCTGAAACGGCTAGCGCGTACAGACTGCCCGAAAAAATGATAATTCCAATAAGCAAGAGCCATGCCACTCGCGTTTGCCCAACCGCTGTGATTGCGTTCGCGCGGGCGAGCAGCGCAACCAGCAGAATGCCTAACGCGTGAATGAAATGGTAAAACACCGCCTTCTCGTATACCGACATGGAATAGCTGTCTAGCCTGTTCCGCAGGCCATGCGCGCCGAAGGCACCCATCCCGACAGCCACGGCCATCAGTACGGCGCCAATCGCAGTCCAGTTCACTACTATCGTTGTAGCAGCTACGTCCGTCGGAAACGCTGCCCAACGACTTCTGGTCTATTTGATATGGATCGCAGACAAGCCTTGAATGTAATTGCGGGGGCCGGCCTAGCGGCTTTTGCGTCCGGGCAATCGACCGGATCGAATGGAATGATTTACCGCAAGCTCGGCCACACCGGAGAGCGTGTATCAGCGATTGGAATCGGCGGTGCACATCTCGCGAATCCCGATCAAAAGGAAGCAATTCGCATCGTGCGTTCGGCACTCGATCGTGGGATCACGTTCCTTGACAACTGCTGGGACTATTCCGACGGCGACTGTGAGAAACGGATGGGAATGGCACTGCGGGATGGCTATCGTGAGAAAGCGTTCCTGATGACGAAATTCGATGGCCGCACTAAGAAAGCGGCTGCCCAGCAGATCGATGAATCCCTAAAGCGCCTGCAAACCAACCATATCGATTTGATTCAGTTCCACGAAAACATCCGGTTGGACGATCCCGACCGCTTTTTCGCTGAAGGCGGAGCGCTGGAGGCTCTTACAGCAGCAAAGCAAGCGGGCAAAATCCGATACATCGGATTCACCGGGCACAAGGATCCGCTTGTCCACCAGCGCATGCTCGAAATCGCGAAACAGCATAACTTTCACTTTGATTCTTGCCAGATGCCTTTGAATCCCATGGATGCTCATTTCCGCAGTTTCGCGAAAAACGTTGTGCCTAAATGCGTGGAGCAAGGCATAGCAGTCCTGGGCATGAAGCCTATGGGCAGCGGTGAGATTCTGAAGAGCAACACCGTGACGCCACTTGAATGTCTGCAGTACGCACTGAACCTGCCGACTTCAGTCGTCATCACGGGATGCGACAGCATGAAGATCCTGGATCAAGCGTTTGAAGCGGCGAGAACGTTCAAGCCAATGACCGAGGCGCAAGTCGCAGCGATCATCGACAAGACACGCCAAGTCGCGATGACCGGCAAATATGAGCCGTTCAAGACCACTACGGAGTTCGACGGGACCATCCAGAACCCGGAGTGGATGGGCTGAGACCTGTCCGCAACACCTGATCAGCGCGCCACTAGCGCATGTCTCTCGCGGCAATCTGACGAACAGTAATAAAAGGTTTGGCCCGAACTCTGCCGGCGGTATGGCGTCGATTCAGCCACGTAGGTTCCGCATACAGGATCTTTATGCAGTTCGCCTCCAAGCTCGGGGCCGGGAGGCGCGGCGTCGGCCTCCTTTGCAGCGTTTCCAGCTCGATTTTGAAACGAAGCTGACGAACTCCTCGCAATGCCTCGGAAGAGGCTGCTCAGAATCGCGCGAGCCACCACAACGATCAGAATTGTGAACAGCAGTTCGAGAATCGCGCGAAACATTTCGATGGTAAATCCGATTCGAGCGAAGGGCACCTGACCGGGCGTGCCCTTGCCAGACCGTTAGGGGCTCTTCTTTTTCTTAGCGCTTGGAACCGAAACCTTGGTCTGTACGGTTTGGCCGAGCGAGGCTAGCATGTCTTTTGACGATTGAGCGTACGGTCCGTCTGGCTTCAGCTCGAGATACTTCTGGAACTGTTCAGCTGTTCCCTCGGGTGGCGTGATCTTGCCCGTTTTATTGTCGACCTGCGCCTTCCCCATCATGCAAATCCCAAGCTGATAATGCGCGTCAGCGTAGTTCGGGTCCGCTTGAATCGCCTTCTGAAAGAAGTCGACAGCCTGATCCGACTGCCCTCCGTTAACCAAGTTCGCGCCCATATTGTAGTAAGCCTTGGATGCCATCGCCGGATCGGATTGAGCCGCCTTCGTCAGGGCTGCCGTTGCCTCCGGGATCTTCTTCTGAGCGCCGTAGATGTTTCCCATTTGGTTATAAACGCTCGCATCGTCCGGCTTTATGGCCAACGATTTCTGATAGGCGGCGATTGCAGCATCATACGATTTGTTCTTGTCATCGCCTTTCTGGGTCGAAGCGAGACCGGAATACGCCTCGCCCAGACTATTCCAAACGGCAACTTGAGAGGCATCGATTTGACCAGCCTTGTTGAAGCTATCGATGGCGGTCTGGTAATCAGTCGTTTTCTTGGCCGGGTCTGTGTCGGTCATGGCAGCTTTCATTGCGTCCTGGCCGACATTAAACGCATCGTTTAGGGCTTTGTTCTTCTTCATCGCCTCGGAGCGCTGTTTCATTTGCGCTTCCATCTGCGCTTTCTGCTCGGGAGTTAGCCCTCGTTCCTGCTCTTTCGTAAGCTGACCGGTTTCGGCTGCCTTCTGCGCCGCAGCCGCGGCCTGCTTCCCTCGACCCGTGTTGAAATCGACAGTGGTCGAGTCACCATACTTGGATTTTACATTCTCCATCTTATCAACAACTTGCCCGTTCACTTCGCAAGTAATGTTGTAAGTGCCCAGAGGAAGCCCGGTGTAAAACCAGTGTCCTTTCTTGTTCGATTTGACCTGATAGTGCCCTTTGATATCGGTGCGTTCGAGCTTCACGACCGCGTTTGGTACAGGATTACTGTTTTCATCCTTGACGTCTCCTTCCATCGTCGTGACTTGAGCCCAAACAGAGCTCGTCGCGAGGAGAACGAACACACTCAAAAGCAGCAAGCGTCGGAGTTGCGCGAGCATAAAATCCTTTCTTTCCTTGTTCCGAGATCCCAGCCTATCCATACTATAACCATTGGCTAGCGCCACGTCCGCATTTTGAGCCGGCCAAGCGCTGGTGCAGCTATTCGCCACCGCAGATTGTTGGCTGATCATCCAACCGCCCGCAACCTGGCCCTATGGCTTTGCATCTGCTTGATAGATTCGCTTTCACGTTAAAATGATGACAAGGGGATATTCTCTGAGGGGTAGTTTTAGGGTACTTGTCTGCTTGAGCGTGCTACTTGCATGCGCCCTGGGCCTCTTTGCTCAGAACCTGACCCAAGCGGAAAACCTATATCGACATACCAACTACGAAGCCTCGCTTGCCCTCCTCGACCCGAAGAGCGGCGACGCCCAGGTTACGTATCTGATAGGACGCGATTACTACATGCTCGGGGAGGTCAAGAAGTCAACCGACTATCTCCTGGAGGCTGTCAGTGCTGACCCGGGCAATAGCGAGTATGTTGACTGGTTAGGGCGGGCGTATGGAAAAAGGGCTGAGACTTCGAATCCTCTAATGGCGCCAGGATACGCCTCCAAGGCTCGACAGGCGTTCGAGCGCTCAGTCGCACTCGATCCAAAGAACGGTGAGGCTCTAAGCGACCTCTTCGAATACTATTTGGAAGCACCGGGTTTTCTCGGTGGTGGCTACGATCGAGCCTTAGCTGTCGCGGACCGGATTGCTGTTGTCAATCCACCGGAAGGGTATTTCGCAAAGGCTGAATTGGCTCAGAAGCGTCGCGAATATGACAGTGCCGAGCAGCATCTCCGTCATGCCATTGCCCTCGCTCCTCAGCAAGTCGGGCGATTAATCGACTTGGCGAAGTTTCTGGCGAAACAAGGACGCACGCGCGAAAGCGACGCAATTTTCATTCAGGCTCAGAAGCTCAATCCCAATGCTGCGAATGTTTGGTTCGCGCGAGCGGATACGCTGATCAAGCAAAACCGAAACCTGGACGAAGCCAGGAATTTACTTCAGAAATATATGCGTGCCTCGATTACGGTAGACGATCCTCCGAAGGACAATGCGTTGAAGTTGCTAAAACAGGTAGGCGGCGCTTAACTACGCGCACCCCACCGAAAAATGAGGGTGCAAGCGCGAGCGCAAAAAGGCTTTAGATGAATTTCTCTGAGGCCGTCAGCTTCAGTCTTCAGGCGCTTCGAGCGAACCGGCTGCGCACATTCCTGACCGCCCTGGGAATGATCATCGGGAATGCTTCGGTCATTCTGGTGGTCACCATTTCTCTCGCCAGTAAAAATTTAATCCTGGACGAAATTCGGGGCATTGGCTCGAATCTCGTATATGCGAATTATGTAACAGGCGGACAGAACGTGGCGAAGGTGCAAGCTGACTTCGTCAAACTTTCCGATGTGCAAGCGATTCGGGACACGCTCGGCAACAGCATTGTGGCTGCTACTGCAGTCATGCAAAACAACGATCAGATCGTCGTTAACGGCAAGGTGCGCGAGGTCACAATTGACGGTGTTGATGAGCAGTACGCCCAGGTGCGCAATTTAGTCATTCTGCGAGGTCGTAAATTCGATCAGAGCGACATGACCTTGCGCGAGCGGGTCGCGATGCTAACGGAGAAGTTAGCTGTCCGGATTTTCGGAAGCCAGGAAGCGGCGGTCGGGCAAACCATAAAAATCAGCAATCTTCAGTTCACGGTTATTGGAACCTTTCGCGAGAAGACCAGCACCCAGGGTCAAGGAGAAATAACGGACGAAACGATTCTTATACCAATCACAGTAATGCGATATTTCGTCCAGTACGAGCGTATCGAGCCTGTCTACATAGAAGTTCGCAATGCTGCGGACGTGACAGCAGTCCGGCAGGAGGTGGGCAACATTCTCGCGAGACGTCACAGACCGGGCGCTCAGTACAATGTGCAGGACTTGCAGGCGTATCTCGAAGCCGCGAACACAATTGCGAATGTGCTGACGATTGTCCTGATCATTGTTTCAGCCATTGCCTTGGTCATTTCCGGTATCGGCATCATGAACATCATGCTGGTTACGGTGACAGAACGCACGCGCGAGATTGGGCTGCGAATGGCTGTGGGAGCCTCGCGCCGTGAGGTAATGCTGCAGTTCCTGGTTGAATCCGTGCTGATCAGCTTGGCAGGCGGGACAGTCGGAATCCTGATAGGGTTGGTGCTGCCGCTGAGCGTCCGCCTGATAACCGATCAAGTGCACGTGCCAATTTCGCCACTGTCCGTTGTAGTCGCCTTTGCGGTCTCTTTCACTGTTGGAGTTGGCTTCGGCCTGCTGCCCGCGCGTCGCGCATCGCAGCTAAATCCGACGGAAGCACTGCGTTACGAATGAGGTCTTGCAAGCCCGGCAGAGCCCCAATTCTCCAGTTTGGTCTCTCGCGAGTGTCCAAACGGCGGATTCAATTCCTTGATGTCGAAATCAGCGGTGTTGCCGTGAACTGTCACCACCGTGTGCTGAAAGAACCACCCGTCTTCATATCGCCGCGTAGCCCTCAAGCGGCCGCCAGAGCTCGCCATCGATACATACGTAACGCCCTGAATCTCGAAGTGCAGCATCTCGTGCAGGTGTCCGGCGATGATATATGTGACTCCGTAGCGCTTTGCGAGGCGCTGCAGCGAGAAGTCCGGATTCCCTAGCACCGCCTGCAGAATCCACGATGGGCGGTGCGAAAAAACGAATTTCAACGCTTGCTTCTGGTGCGCCTCCAAGTCCTTTTGTAGATACGCCAACTCTTCCGCTGGCATACTGTCGCTACGGCTGTTATCGAGTATTGTGAAATGCGCTTGCTCATAATCGAAGCTATAATGTAGCGGATGCTTAGCGTACTTTTCGAATGCGCGCGCAGAAGCAAGCGACCAAACGTCGTGGTTGCCCGGCGTCAGAAACGAGCGAAACCGTCTGTATGGCTCTAAGATCTTAAGAATTCGCTGCCATTCGGCATCAACGGTCAGGTCGTCGCCGCCTTCAATTGTGTCTCCAACAGAGATGACGAAGTCAGGATGGTCCTGATCGGTTTCGCGCCACGCTTCTTCAAAAACTCCTGGAACTGCGCCACCAGTGCGATCGCCCAGTATCACGAAACGGAATTCGCCGGTCCGAGCGCTATAAGCGGCGCACGTAGCGCCCACAATGAGGATTAGGGTGGCTAAAATTCGCGTTGCTGTCATCACAAAAGGTATTTGTGTCTGATCCTCACCAAATCTTGAAAAGCCGTCACGAAATCTCCAGCGCGAACCTTCGATCCCGGGATATCCACCCATGTTTCGAGTGGATATTCATATATGATTTGTTCCAATCGTTTTGCGTCATTTCCGCAAAGATTCAAATAGCGGGCGATGATCTCGACGTCGAAAACCCATTTTGAAAGGTAAGGCGCCGCAAATACCTCCCGCGTATGGGGCGTTACACGAAACAACTTGGCGCCGCATTGAGTATCGTAAATCGGTAGCCTGAGCATTTGGGAGACTACGGTTGCAAACACGCGGCCAAGGTAATGGCGCACGGCGCGCCGCTCGACGTGCCTCCCCAACAATTTGACTCGGGACCCGAACACCATCTGGATATCTGGCCGGCTGTCAAGAACTGCAAGAAAACGGCTGACACTATCGAGCGGGGTCGCCAGATCAGCATCCCAGTAACCCACAATCTCCTGCTGAAACCTTTCGAGTGCGTGATTGATCCCCAGCCGAACGGCCTCCGCCTTGCCTTTGTTCTTATTTGATTTCAGTATTTCCGCGCAATCCTGGTGACCGCTGCGAACTTCTTCGAGAACGCTAGTAGTCGAGTCCGTGCTCCCGTCGTCGACAAACAGGATGCGAGTTTGGCCGCCTATGGCGAGATATTGGCGAAATGATTGGATATTCAGCCGCGCCGCTTCATTGAAGCAGGGCACGACGAGAGAAACGCGGTATTCCCCGCCAGTACCATTTCCGGCTCTCATAAGCTCGCCATCAAGGGATGTCCCGCCTTTTGGCAGTATAATGGATGACAAATGGCACCATGGTCAGGAATAGCCGAGGTTCTGGGTGGGTCGGCTGTTTTGGGACACCTGAACAAACCTGAAGACTTGCGGGATGCCGTGCGCGCAGGATTACCGCTCATTGCACTTCATTCACTTCAGCAGAGTCTACAACTCAGCCGTGAGGGCCTCTCGCGAATGATGTCCATGCCGGAGCGCACACTTGCCCGGCGGCAAAAACAGGCGCGGCTCACGGCCGAGGAGTCGGACCGCCTCATGCGTGTGGCTCGGGTTATGGCGCATGCCATACAGGTGCTCGGTTCCAGAGATAAGGCTGTGCACTGGCTTCGTACAGAGAACCGTGCTCTGGGCGGGAGTGCCCCTCTCTCACTGCTGGATACCGATATCGGAGCGCAGCAGGTGAGCGAAGTCCTGGGTCGGATCGAATACGGCATCTACAGCTAAGTGACAGTCTGGAGGGTTTGCTCGCGGCGTCATGCGCGCCGCGCATTCTCAGGTGACGGCGCCCGTTTGTATGGAGGGCGCTGGAATTCCCCGGGAAGCCCGACTGTCTATACGTCGGCAACCCTGTCACTTGCCACTCTGGAAGTTCTCGTGCATGCCAACGAGGAAGACTGGCCCGACGATTTGTGCGCCGTGCCCGCTGAAATTCCACCGAATATCAAGATCCAGGAGCTGACGCAGGAGGAGCTGCCGCGTGGTTGGCGGCGCTTTCCCGCGCCTCTTAACTTGCGCAAGTTTGGAGACGCTTGGTTAGAGACAGGGAAGACGGCTGTGCTCGCGCTGCCTTCAGCTGTGGTCCCGATAGAAAACAACTACCTGCTGAACCCATCTCATGCGGACATGAAAAGCGTTGAGATCGGTCCACCCCAGCGGTTCCGGTTCGATTTAAGGCTCAAAAAACCGCGCGGCCTTTAGCTGGGTTTTCATTGGAGGTTCATCCCGTTATCATCTACGCGAGCGACACTGAATAGGTGTTTTTGCCAACACATCGAGTCGTATTGTGTGCCGCAGCGTTCGTCGCGCGCTTATGCGCCCAGCAGCAACCACCGCCGGACGACCACAAGCCCAACAGCGCCACGGCACCCGCTACCACAGCTGCGAGCGATCGGCCCGTAACTGAAAAATGGAATCTCTTCTATCAAGCCACCTCCATCGGCCAATATCATGGAACCTTTCATTCGCCGTACGAGGGCCGCTTCAGTCTCCAGGATGTTCCGGAGCGCGCTGTCTCCCTCACAACGACCTTATTTTTGGGACTTCGCTTGAGTCCGAATACGCAATTTTATTTCGATCCTGAAATAGCGGGTGGAAGAGGCTTCAGCAATGTTGCCGGAATTGCGAATTTTCCCAATGGCGAGTTGCCGCGCGTCGCAAGCGCCACTCCCAAGCCATATATTGCGCGGCTGTACATTTCTCACGATTTTGGATTCGGCGATGAGGTGGAACATTTCGTGAGCGATGAGAATCAGCTCGCGGGCGATCGACCCATGACGCGTTACACAATCGTATTCGGCCGGTTCACAGTTACCGATTTTTTCGATAACAACCGCTATACGCACGACCCTCGAACGCAGTTCATGGGTTGGAGCTTGATGTATAACGGCGCATGGGATTATCCGGCCGACACGCGCGGGTATACCTGGGGCTGGTTTCACGAGTTTCACACGCGCAACTGGTCGCTTCGATACGGCAGCGCCGCAGAGCCAAAAGTGGCCAACGGACTGCGCTTTGATCGCCGCATTCTTCGAGATCGTGGGGACATGTTCGAAGCCGAGCGGCGCTTTGAGATCCGAAAGCATCCGGGAGCCGTACGGCTGCTCGACTTTCTGCTACATTCCGATTCCGGCAATTACGCAAAGGCATTGCTCTTGAGCGAGCAGACCGGCACTCGCCCGGATGTTACGGCCACTCGCCAGGTAGGCACGCTGAAGTATGGCGTTGGCGTGAGCGCAGACCAGGAATTGACTCGCGATATTGGCGTATTTTCGAGACTGGGCTGGAATGATGGGAAGACAGAAAGCTTCGTTTTCACTGCAATTGATCGCATGGCCAGCGGCGGCGTTTCTGTCGGAGGACGCTCGTGGAGGCGAAAGAACGATGTCGTAGCGAGTGCGTTTATCGCCAGTGGACTGTCAGGTGTACACGCATCGTATTTGGCGCACGGCGGCTACGATTTTCTGATCGGCGATGGACGCCTCAATTACACGCCGGAATATGTGTGGGAAAGTTACTACTCCGCCAGGCTCTTCTCGGGCTTCTTCACAACGTTTGATGCCCAATACATTACAAACCCGGCATTCAATCATGATCGCGGCCCATTGTGGGCGTATAGCATTCGGCTGCATTTGGAGTTGAGCAAAGCAAGTTTTCGGCACCCGGGTTCAAGCAATTAACTGAGCGCGTAATAGCGAGCAGCCAGGCTCACCGCCACTGGGGTCTTTTCAAAATTTGAATCAGGTTGCTGTAGCTATCGGTCCAGGGGCGGCCGGAGCGCGCGGCGATGGTCCGGGTATGCAGACTTACGTCCGAATTTTTTTGTACAGCAGCGTTCTTCGTCACGAGGACCCAATTCGTCGGCAAGATCAGCTCGTCTTTGCTCATATGTCCGATGACCAGCAGCGCTTGATATCCAGCCTCTTCAGCAACCTGCCGAATGATGGGCGAGAGGTCCAGAAATTGATTAGAGACGTGGAAAGCAATGACTCCTTGCGGTTTGAGATGCCTTAAATACAAAGCGAGAGCTTCCCTGGTCAGCAGATGGACAGGAATTGCATCGCCGGAGAAAGCATCCACGGCCAGCACGTCATATTGAGGTGTCTTGTCACGTTCCAGCGAGAGGCGTGCGTCTCCTTCAATGACTTGGATGCGGGCATGTGTCTCCCTTAAATAGAAGAAGAGCGACTCGGCAATATCTTCGACCTGGCGATTGATTTCATAGAAATGAAATGTATCTCCCGGCTGGCCGTACGCGGCGATTGTACCCACGCCCAGCCCTATGATTCCGACGCGCTTGGGACTGCTAAAGCACTCGCGCAAAACGATGCCGATTCCCGAATCAGGGCCATAGTAGGTGGTCGGCTGAAATCTGTAAGGCGGCCACAAAAATTGTGCCCCGTGCTCGACCGCGCCATGAAATAGGGTTCGCGTTTGTTCTTTTCCCGCATGAGGCGACTGCACAACACGAAGCGATCCATAGAAGCTGCGCCGTACGGAAAGAGCATTCTCCTGGTAGTCTTTGACGTTCGCGCGCAGGACGATAATCATGGTCCCCGTAGCGCCGATCCATAGAAGCCGGAGTGGCCACCTCCCATCACGCCAGGTAAGCAGCAGCGCAAGAGCCGCCGTAAGAACGAGTGTAAGTGGCAATTCATAAATGCCGCTGAATATACGAGGAGCAATAAGCCCGACGAATATCGCCCCGGTTGCACCACCGAGTGCTAGAAATTCGTAAAAATCCGTGAGGTCCCGAGTATCCGGACGTAGTCGGCTGAGCTCGCCATGACAGAACGTACAGCAGACGAAGAGAGAAAGCAGGGCGATGGGCAAACTGACCTGAATGATTTCAGTGACGCGGATATCGTAGATGGCGTAGGCCAGCGTTCCCAAAGCGACTGCCAGCAAGCGCAGCCAAATGGAGCGTTTATAGATGTTCTTCGGACCGAAGCTCAACACGAATGTCAAAAGGTAAATGGCCAGCGGCATCACCCATAGGAGCGGCACGGCCGCCACGTTTTCGGTGATGTGATTGGTTATCGACAGTAACAGCATCGATCCGCACGCGGCGAGTGCAAACCAGTATGTTCTTTGGCCGGGCCGAGTTTCGTCGTTAACTATATCCATTCGAGGGCCGCCGGCGAGTACCCGACTGCCCCAAGCAGCCAATCCGCAGAGTAAAACGAAAATCAAATATGCGACCGACCACCACAGACTTTGGCCGTGAGTGTCCAGCGCGGGCTCTATTGCGAAGGGATACCCGAGCAGCGCCGCAAAAGATGCAACGTTTGAGAGCGCAAACATCCGGTACGGAGCCGGGTGCCCAGCACGAGCTAGCCAGTCCTGCAGTAACGGACTTGTCGAGGAGAGCACCACGAATGGCAAGCCGATCGTGACTGTCAGCATGCCTAAGATGACCCAGGTCGGGTCTTCAAAGGGGCTCGGCTTCCAACGTACTCCTGGACCAATCGGTAGCAGAATGAGCGAGACGACCAGAAGTACGATGTGAATCGTGGATTGCGCTCGAGGTTTGAAACGGCGCGTCAGAAAGCGCGCGTATGAATATCCCAGGAGCAGAGCGACCTGGTAGAAGACCAGGCAAGTCGACCAAACTGCTGCTGAACCTCCAAACCAGGGCAGAATTCTCTTTGCGACCAGAGGTTCAACTGAAAATAGAAGAAAAGCGCTGATGAATATCGTGGCGGCGAACAGAGCCAGGTCGAACCGGCGGCTGCGGAATTGCGTGTCCAACTGAGGAGTATTTAGCAAACTTCAGGCTAGCCGAGACCGCATGAGGTAGCGATTGTTATACTGTCGCCACATCTGTGAGGAGGTCAGATAGCATGTCCCCAGGCGATCAGTCGGCAGGCGCGGGTCCCGGAGTTGATCCGGGTGCACCGCTGATTATCACTGCTGAGCAGCATATCCTCCAACAACAGCAGACGCACTTTCCCGATGCCGGCGGCACGTTCTCTTCACTGCTCGCGGCCATCACTCTTGCGACCAAGATGATCCAGGCGAAAGTTCGCAGCGCAGGCCTGCTTGAGATTCTCGGCACCGCGGGCGAGAAGAACGTACAAGGCGAGGTCCAGCAGAAGCTGGACGTCTATGCAAACCAGGCGCTCCTGCATTGCCTGGGGCTGGGCGGCAGTGTAGCCGTCCTGGTTTCCGAAGAGAACGAAGAACCGGTAACCTTCGACCGCGCGCCCGAGACTGGCAAGTACGTCGTGTTTTTCGATCCTCTCGATGGTTCGTCTAACATCGACGTGAACGTGAGCGTTGGAACGATTTTTTCTGTTTTTGGAAGGCCGCGCGCGAATGAGAGCGTGAGGCATGGACTCGGCGCGGATTTGAACGCCGCCATTTTGCAGCCAGGCTCGCAGCAACTCGCGGCTGGATACGTCGTCTATGGTTCTTCAACAATGCTCGTGTATACAACAGGCAAGGGCGTATTCGGTTTCACTTTGGACCCCGGCGTCGGCGCATACGTATTAAGTCACGATCGACTTCGTATGCCCGATCAAGGCACGACGTATTCGGTGAATGAGGCCCAAGCGAGTACGTTTCCTGCTGAATATCAGGATTATTTGACGCGCCTCCGCAGCGGAGCTACGGGCCGGGATTACAGTTCCCGTTATGTGGGTTCGCTGGTAGCGGATTTTCATCGCACGCTGCTCAAGGGAGGCATATTCTTGTATCCGCCTACAAGAGCCTATCCCAAAGGAAAACTGCGGCTGCTATACGAAGCTAATCCGCTTGCGTTCATAGCAGAACAGGCAGGAGGATTGGCCATCGATGGCCAGCAGAGGATCCTAGAGATTGAGCCTCGTGAAATTCATCAGCGCACCCCACTGGTGTTCGGAAGCCGAGCCGAAGTGGAAGAGTTTCAGCAGTGTTGCAAGCTGGTGAGCGCGAGTACAACGGAACAGTAAAAATGAACGACTCTTCTCGAAGAAGGCGATTCCTAGCGTCGCTGGGCGGGTTCGCTGCTGCGGCGAGCGGGACACGTCTGGCCGCAACACCTACGCCTGTACCCGCAGGCATGACCCCTGCACTCCCGAACTACGCCCGGGCGCAACAGTATCAAACACTCAAGCAGTCGACGTATGATCGGACTGGCGGCAACGAAGATTTTCGAAAGATTGCTCCCGGTGCCACGCTGGAAATACTTCGCGCTACGGGACCCGCGATTATCACTCATATCTGGTTCACGATTGCGACCGAGAGTGCCAATCACCTGAAAGAACTGGTCCTTCGCATGTACTGGGAAGGCACCGAGAAGCCGAGCGTCGAGACGCCGGTCGGAGATTTTTTTGGATTAAATCTTGGCCAATATTTTGTCTACCAATCGGCATTTCTTAACTGTTCATCAATCAAAGCGCTGAACTGCTATTTTGCGATGCCGTTTCGGCGCTCGGCGCTAATCACGATTACGAACGAAGGCAAGCTGCCGGTTGACGCATTCTATTCGAATATCGATTTTCAACTTGTTCCGAAGCTTCCCGATGACGCATTGTATTTTCACGCACAATACCGGCAGGCAACGCCCAACCGGGCGGTTACATTTCCTACGGGGCAGCGCGAATTGAATCTCGATGGAGCACGCAATTACACGTTCTTGGAGGCTCGCGGGGCAGGGCAGGTTATGGGTGTCACTTTGGGTGTCGTACAGAATAAGGAAGGCTGGTTCGGCGAGGGCGACGAGATGGTTTTCATCGACAATCAATCGAAGCCAATCATCACGGGAACCGGAACCGAGGATTATTTCTGCGGCGCTTGGGACTTTGGAGGAGCCGATGGCGCTGTACCGTTTCACCATCTTTACAACGGCGCACCTTACATCGCCATTCCCGAACACACAGGCGGACGCTATTGTCTGTATCGCTGGCACGCCGATAACCCGATCGCATTTCAGAACTACATGAGGCACACGATTGAACACGGCCACGCCGATGACCGTGCGGATTGTTTCTACTCGGTCGGATATTGGTACCAATCCGAGCCGTACACCGCCTTCCCCACGCTTCCGGAACCCGCCGCCCGCATACCCGCTCCCAAGTTAACCTGAGCGAAGATGCCTGCCTTCAAATCGAACGAGCCCGGCGATGATGCGCTTGGGTTGAATGCGCCGATTGAGCGCCGCGATTTGTTGAATTCGACGCTTCTTGCGGCTGGCAGCATGCTGCTCAGCTCGATTGCACCTTTTCAGATTCTTGCTGAGGAAGATTGGACCGGGTACGGCGGAGTTGGCGACTATGCCCGATCAAACGGCAACACGTATGAAGTGATGACCGACGGACACAAGATTCGTGATCACGTCTTCGATAACGCGTCCGCGAATGCGATCGACACTCGCGAAGAGTTCGACTGCGTTGTCGTGGGAGGCGGTATCAGCGGTTTGGCCGCGGCGCTCTTCCTTAAGCGCGATGCTGGGCCGAATCGCACCTGCCTACTTCTAGATAATCACCCGATCTTCGGCGGCGAAGCCAAGCGGAACGAGTTTAACGTCGATGGGAAGCATCTGATGGTTCACCAGGGCTCAGCCGCTTGCTTTCCACCTCTCCAGGGCACCTTCCTTCAGAGTTTCTACGACTCAATTGGCGTGGAATGGCGCGAGTTTCAGTATCAGCAATGGTCGGGAGATCAAGCATCAATGCCGCTCGAAACAGCGCCCTATCCTGTCGACGGCAAAACATCGGGTTTCTTCTTCGGCGCGAAGTTCGGACACCCCGAGGGCCTCTGGCTCACCGATCCTTGGGGCAAGAATCTCGAGGGCGCTCCCATTTCGGAACAAGCTCGGCGGGAACTGCTCAATATGCGAGAGGCGGATCGAAAGCCGTTCTCAACACATCGCTATCAGCCCAAAGAGCACGGCGACCCGGCCTCCCGTCATCTCGACAGCATCACGCTCGAGCAGCACTTGACGGAAATGTACGGCCTGAGCCCTGAGACGATACGCACGTTTTTATCTCCCGTGACGGGCGGCGGTTCTGGCTTGGGAGCGGATGTGTTATCGGGCTATGCTGAGTACGCCCCTGATGTGCTGCTGCCCTGGGATTACAAAAAGGGCGCACAAATGTTCCCGGGTGGGAACGCCGGCATCGCGCGCCAGGTGTTGAAGGTGCTCATTCCCGATGCCATACCGGGCGCCTCGACAATGCAATCGATCTGCCGTAGTCGGGTGCAATTCTCCGCTCTCGACCGTAAGCGTCAATCCACGCGCATTCGACTCGGTTCAACCGTCGTTTCAGTGAAGCATGAAGGCGAGCCCGACCAATCGCAAACCGTTCAAATACTATACCTGCAAGGCGGGAAGCTTTATCGCCTGAGAGCGAAGAGCGTCGTTATGGCGGGCGGCAGTTGGACGACCAAACACATCGTGCGGGATTTGCCCACTATTTGCCGCGACGCTTACGCGCAATTTCATCGCTCGCCGTGTTTGATGGCGAACGTGGCCGTACGAAACTGGCGATTTCTTTACAACCTCGGCCTGACCGAATGCCAGTGGTTCGAGGGAATCGGCAATTACATCGTCGTGCGCAAGATGGCTACGCTGGGAACCGATCCCCCAACCATAAACCCCGACACGCCGACCGTTTTGACGTTGAAAATTCTCTTCTCTTATCCGGGGCTTCCGATCGAGACACAAACCAGTCGCGGCCGGGCCGAGTTGCTGTCAACGCCCTTTCGCGCGTACGAGCGGCGCATTCGCGAACAGCTCACTATGATGTTTGCCCGCTCAGGATTTAATGCCAATCGCGATATTGCCGGAATCATTCTGAACCGCTGGGGTCATGCGTACTTAAGCGCTCAGCCAGGCTTCTTTTTTGGCAGAGACGGCAATCCTGGTCCCGGCGACGTACTCCGCAACACGCCCTATGGCCGGATCGCATTCGCCAACTCCGATTTGGCAGGAATCATGGACCACCGAACATCGATTCTGGAGGCCAAGAGGGCAGTGCAGCAGATCCTGCGCAGCAGAGCCGCGACCACAGGGAGCGGTTAAACCGGAGCTAGCGAATCAGTGACCTATCTCATCACGTTCGCCTGCTATGGCTGCCACTTGCATGGCCACGAGTCGGGTTCCGTTGATCGAAGGCATAACCGGCTTGAAAATCCTTTATTGGAAACCGATCCGAGGCGGGCTTCTGCCGAGCGGCAACGCATGTACCAGCCTCCCTATTCATTAGATGCGACACGTCGAAAGGCCGTTCTCGCATCTTTTCAAGAACGATGCTTGCACCATTCCTGGGTCCTGTTAGCAGCGCATGTGCGCAGCAATCACGTTCATTTAGTGGTGCAAGCCGACGTGCGCCCCGAGAGAGTCATGAATGACCTAAAATCCTACGCGAGCCGCCAGTTGAACCTGCTCAGGTTGGGTGAACTTACTCGAAAACGATGGGCGCGCCACGGAAGCACGCGCTGGTTATGGAAGCATAAGGACGTCGCGGCGGCGATTCGGTATGTGATCGATGGACAAGGCCGTGCCATGGCAGCGTTCGAGGCATTCCAAGCGTGAAATGATAAAGAACCGCTTCCTCTGGTCGCGGCTCAGAACTAACACAATGAAACGCTCCGGTTTCGCCGACTTGCCGCTCAACGGCGGGCGTGTGCCTCTGTGGCTATCCGAACGCATGGAAAAGCTCGGAACTGCGATCGTCGAGAGCATCGTCCACCATTACGGCGCTGCCGAATTTCTCTCGCGCTTGAGCGACCCGTTCTGGTTCCAGGCGCTCGGTTGCGTGATGGGGATGGACTGGCATTCGTCTGGAATTACGACCTCGGTACTCAGCGCCCTGAAGCGGGGTGTGAACGCACGCGCGCATGAGCTTGGCATCTACTTTTGCGGCGGCCGCGGAAAACAATCCCGTAAAACACCTGCTGAACTTCTGGCGCTTGCCGAACAGAAGAGTCTCGACGGTCAGGCGCTCATTCGAACAAGCCGCCTTACCGCCAAGATCGATAACAATGCAATTGCCGATGGTTTTCAGATCTACCTGCACGGTTTCATCGTGAGTGGCGCTGGGGATTGGGCCGTTGTCCAGCAAGGTATGAACCAGGCCACAGGTCTCGCTAGGCGCTATCACTGGCATTCCGCGTCCGTGCGGGATTTCATCTGTGAGCCGCATACCGCCGTTGTGGGCGAGCACGAAGGGACCATTCTTAACCTTGTCGATCGCAGAGCGAAACCGGCGCAGCACGCGTTACTTGAAATTGCTGCCGAACACCCGGAGAAAACGCTTCGCGAATTTCGAAGCCTGGCTATGCCAAGGCATCACAATATCCGGGCCGAAAATGTCGATCTGAAGCGTCTGGGTGCTGTGCTTGCCGTGAGCTATGAGCGCCAACTGCGCGATTTCGCATCCCTTCTGCTGGTCGAGGACCTTGGCCCTCGCACGCTCCAGTCATTGGCGCTCATCGCCGAAGTAGTACATGGCACGCCTACTCGATTCTCCGACCCCGCGCGTTTCTCTTTCGCGCTAGGCGGCAAGGATCGGCACCCCTTTCCCGTTCCGTTGAAGACCTATGATGAGTCTCTTTCGGTACTCCGCCGCTCGCTCGAGGAAGCGAAGCTGGGTGACACCGAAAAGATCGACGGATTCAAACGCCTGAACCAATTCGTGCACGCAATTGAGCAGCGCTATGAGCCCGAGGCAAACTTCGAGCGCGTCTTAGAGCATGAGCATCGAATCTCACCGTCCCTTAATGGCCGATCTGTGTTCGATAATGATAAAGAGCGACGGCAATTGCCGCTTTTTGGCGCGCTCAGTTAAATATCAAAGCGTATGGACAACGGATACGTAAGTAAGGACGATTTAAAGACTGCTTTGCAGACCGCTGTTCAGGAGATCAAGTTGTATGTCGACAAGCGCGCGGAAGAGATCGAGGGATACGTCGACAAGCGTACCTATGATGCGGAAACACGGCTTCTGACCGCGTTTTCAGACTACAACAGCGCTTCCAACGTTCGCTTCCGCAAGATCGAGGCGGACGTGAGCAACAGTGACACCTCATCGACTCAACGCCTCGGCGAATTGGAACGACGCGTAGCTGATTTGGAGATCCGTATATTGAAGCAAGAGGAACGCCCACCTCGGTAGCGCAAGTTCACGGTTCCCGAATCGTCAAGATCTGATCGGCTTTGACATTCTTCAAGACTTGCTTTTCCCTACTCGGCCAGCGAATCTCGAGGTCCGCGGTCTTTGCGGCTCCCAACCCGAAATGGAGGCGCGGATCGTTGGAAGAATAGAAACTCGACTGCGCCATAACTTCCTGCGCCTGTCGTTTGCCGCCATAGAAGCACGTAACACGTGTGCCGATCGCGCTGCGATTCGATTTCGTGCCGATCAGTTTCACCTTGAGCCAGTGATTATTTCCGCGGAGATCGTTGCGCAGTAACGATGGCGGCTCGTTCAGATTCACAATCAGAATGTCCAGATCGCCGTCATTGTCGAAGTCGCCGAAAGCGCAGCCCCGGCTGCAATGTGTTTCCGAAATTCCCGGGCCGCCCTGATCGACCAATTCCTCGAATCGCCCGTTTCCAAGATTTCGAAAAATCACGCGCGGTGTTTTCAGCGGGCTTTCTGGCCGCTTTTGTCCGACTTCGGGATAGACGTTTCCGGTTACGTAGAACAGATCCGGGTTGCCGTCGTTGTCCAGGTCCACGATGCCCGCGCCCCAGCTTACGTAACGCGTCTCCACGCCCAAGCCGGCGCCGATGGTTTCGTCGTCAAAAGAGCCCTTGCCATCGTTCACGTATAGGATGTTCGTGTCATCCATGAAATGCGTTTTGAAGATATCGAGACTCCCGTCCAGATTGACGTCTCCGACGCCCACACCCATGCCGGCCTGCTCCACACCGTCGCCGCTGAGCGCGCAACCGCTCGCAAGTCCGACCTCTTCAAACGTCCCGTCGTGCTTGTTTCGGAATAGAAGGCTCGGGCTGGTATCGCACGCGACGTAAATGTCCGGCCAGCCGTCATTGTCAAAATCCGCAGCCACCACAGTCATGCCATATCCCGGAGGAACAGCCGCAATCCCTGCCTCTCTGCTCACGTCCGTGAACGCGCCCTTCCCGTCGTTCCGGTACAAAGTGTGATGCGAATACGGCAGCCCGCGCGGCCCACAATTCACCGGAACGCCTTTCCAAGTGCAGTTCAAGCTGGAACCCGGACGCGGCGCGTGAGCAAGATCGAAGTCGAGGTAGTTCGAAACGAATAAGTCCAGATGGCCATCGAGATTGTAATCCACAAAGCAGCACCCGGCGCCCCACCGCGTTTTCGGATCGAGCAATCCGGCCTCTTTCGTCACGTCCGTGAATGTTCCATCTCCATTATTCCGGTAAAGAACGTTCTGGCCGTAAGCCGTAATGAAGAGATCCTCGAATCCGTCATTGTTGTAATCGCCGACAGTAACACCCGAGGCCCACATGGTCCGCAGCAAACCGGCCTTCGCCGTTACGTCCGTGAAGGTACCATCGTGGTTATTGCGGTATAGATGGTTGCTCGTGCCTTCGGGTGCACCTGAGACACGCGATCCACTCAGGACCAACGCGTCCATCCAGCCGTCGTTGTCGTAATCAAAGAAAGCGCAGCCGCACCCGACGGTCTCAATAATGTAGTCCTTATGGTCCACCGGTCCGTAAATGGTCGGACTACGGATTCCGGCCTGACCTGCGATATCTGTGAAGGAAGCAAGAAATGGAATGCCCGATGGCTTTCCCCGGGGCAACGCCTGGACGTTACGCGATGCCACCCCTTGCGCCCGCATTAGCGGGGCGCCGGCAACGAGACCCAAGAAATCGCGGCGGCGGACTTTCATTCCGAAGTGGACATCGTGCCTGGGCGATTCGCGGCTTGATGCGCTTCCAACTCCTTGACCTTCTCGAACTCTCTTTGAGCGTCTTGTTGTCGCCCAGCCTTCGCGTAGGCTCTTCCTAGTTGGTAATGAGAGTAAGTCTTCGCTGGCCCATACTTCGTCGCCGATTCCAACTCACTGATCGCGCTGTGGACATCACCCTGTTGCAGCATCAGTTTGCCTAAGCTATAGTGCGCCTCGGCGTAGTCGGGTTTATCGCGCACCACCTGTTTCAGCAATGGAAGCGCCTCCGCCGGCTTATTCTCCTCGAGCAGCACAAACGCGAGATGATATCGGGCGCGTGAATTCTCCGGGTGAGCGCTCAGCTCGGCGGTAAATTCTTGCTGTGCGTCGGCGAGGCGGTGCTGGTGAACTTCAAGCAGGCCAAGATCAAAATGTGCCCAAGCCAGTCGTGGTGAAAGTTCAATCGCTCGGCGAAACTCCCGCTCTGCTTCGGCGTCCTGGAATTGACTTGCGTATGCTTCACCCCACAAAAGATGAAGCTCTGGGGAGTCCGGGTTTGCCTTCAGCAGTTCGATAAAGACCTGTTGTGCTTTTTCGCGACGGTGCGTACGGGCTAGTGACGTTCCCAGCGCCAGAAGAACCTGCGCATCCCCTGGCTGCTCGGCCTTTGCAGATTCAAGCGGCGGAATCGCTGAGTCATACTGAGCCAGCTGAAACAGTGCTAGCCCGAGCTCTTTGTGCGCCCCAGGAAACGCAGGATCAGCATCTAAGGTTTGCCGAAATTCGCGGGCGGCATCTGCGAACTCTTTCTCACTGGCCGCCTTCATCCCGAGATCGTAATGCTCGCCCGCCGTTACAGTTTGATGCTGTTGCCCCATGACAGGCGAGCAGATCAGCAGAACAGAAAATACCCAGCGACTCAAGAATGCCTGATATCAGAATAGGAGCTTCAAAGCCACCTGAATCTCTCTGGGCGCCGCTGCGCCCGTGACCGTCCCAAATCCGGATCCGGGGCTCGCCGGGGCGCCCAGAACGTCGGCAACGGGTACAAAAGTTGTATTAAGAGCATTGAACTGCGTGTGGTTCAGCACGTTGAAGAATTCGCCGCGGAACTCCAATCGAGGCGGCACGTCCCCGGAATGCCCGAGAAAGTGTGGCAGATCGAAGTTTTTGAACACCGAGAAATCCAAATTATTGATCCCGGGACCCCGAACCACATTTCGTGCCGAATTCCCGAACGTACCCGGCGCCTGTAAGACGAAGGCGTTCGTATTGAAGTATTCAGCGACAGTTTGTTTGCTGGAATCGAAGTTTGGGTTTGCGACGAGGTCCGGTCGTTGGCAGACCGTCCCGCCGTCAGCTAGCCCAACTACATCGTGATCAATGCAGACCTGCTGTGGGAGCCCGGAATGCGCGATGTAAATGCCGGCCAGTTCCCATCCCGCTAAGCTGCCCTTCAGTAGTTTGTTGGAAGCCTTCTTAAAGAAAGGCAGCTCCCAGATATAGTTGATGCTTACCGCCTGGGGTTCGTCTTGGATCCCAAGTGCTTTTTCAGCAGGTAGGTTGTAAGCGTCTTGCACCGGGCGGTCGATGCCTTCCGAGTCTTGATTAACGGTGTCCGAAATCAGCTTGCTCCAGGTGTAGGCGACCTGGACTTCCACCCCGGCCGTAAACCGGCGATTGGCAAAAAATTGCAGCGCGTTATAGCGGCTCGTTCCGTCGCGGCCGTTTACGTAGATGTGGTTGAAACCAAGATAGGGTCGCACCAGGTCGGGATTCAGGGTCCCCGCATAAATCGCGGGAAGATAGACGTCCGGGGTTTGATTGATGTCTCGGTTGCGGCCTTGATGGATCTGATGACTCCCGACATAATCCAGTTCGAGGACCGTATCTTGAGCCGCTTGGTATTGAATTCCGGAACTATATTGATAGGCCACCGGATTGTTATAGTTTGGGTCAAGCGCTTGGAGCAGCGTTGGAGGCTGAGGGGTACTCGGATTGAATGGTGAAAGCTGGCCAGGCACAAGCTGCGAAAAAGCAATGTTATTTAGGCTGGCTGTGCGATCATTCGGCGGAAGCTGGCCCAAAGCGCTGGTTTGCGAAATAGCATCGCGACCGTGGAAGATGCCGGCTCCAGTGCGGAAGACGAACTTCTTGGCAAGGAATCCGGGCGCCCAAGCGAGTCCTCCCCGCGGCTCCCAGTCATTCAAGTGATTACGCACGAGTGCCCTGCTCGGCAGATCCGGCGATTGTGGAGTCACTATTCCGTTCAGTGTGTCGCAAAGCGCAGGATTTACCAGTCCGTTTGCGTCGAAAGCCGCTGGCGAGCATTTCGACGGGTCATAGCGGTTCGGATAGAAATTGGCAATGTTGTTGTGAGCAGAAAATACCTGACCCAGATACTGCCAACGCAGTCCGAAATCAAGCGTCAGGTTGGGAGTGGTTTTCCACGTGTCCTGTATGTAGAGTGCTCCATCATGCCATCGGTCGTAAACCGGATTGAGTGTCGCCGGCTCTTGATAGGTCGCAATGTCACCAAGCAGCAAGTCAGTGAAGCTGTTGAACGACAAAGTGCCCGCCGTGGGATCCGAGCCACCGTTAGCCGGTTCCCGTTTTCGGCTTAATCCTACAAAAGTGCCGGCTTTCAGATTATGAGAGCCGAACGTATACGACACGTCATCTTTCAACTGAACCAACGCCTCACGGTTCGTAAATGGGGCCTGATGCTGAAGGGTTCCAAAGCCATCACTTCCATTTACAGTCGGAAACGATCCGCTGGTTTCGGGAAACAGCTCTGTATAGGTGAAACCGGCCCGGGATGCGAGCGTTGGATCAGACACGCTACTGGTTTGGAAGTGAATGAAGTTCTGCGTGTAGCCGACCTGAAAATCGTTCACCATATGTGGCGTGATGAGATACGTGAGCTTCGCCACCGTATTCCACGCCTGGAAAGTCCAGTCACTGCTTACAGAAGGGAAATTATCGTCGCCCCACAGCTGGTTATTGATGTTTCCGAGGTCTTGTTTCTCCTCCATCGTGCGAACCATTAGCATGGCCTTCTCACTAAAATTGTGATCCCAGCGATACAGCTGAACATCGTCGACTGTATTCCTTGGCTCGCTCGCGATAAAGTTGAAGCCATTGAAGTTCGCGTTCGGTAGGGGATATCGCGCCAAAATGGCGGCTGAGTTTGGATCAATCTGCGATGCAGGCACATTCGGTTCGCCCGACAACACCTGCTCCTGTGGATCGAAGGGCTGCGGCGTGCATGGCGCGGGCGTCACGCTGCATGTAGGATCCAGAATGCCGAGCCGCTGGCGAGCTGTGGGAACTGTATCTGTAGCAACGTTTCCGCGTACCTCTCGACGTCCCTCGTAAGATGCGAAAAAGAAATCTTTGGTCTTGTCCGTGTTATAAAGTTTTGGAATCCAGAACGGGCCTCCCAGCGTGTACCCAAAATTATTGAAGCGCAGTTCATTCTTGGGAGAACCGGAAGAGTTCAGAAAGAAATCATTTGCATCCAGCTTGTCGTTGCGGAAGTATTCGTAAACACTTCCGTGAAAGTCGCGTGTTCCTTGCTTCGTTACGACATTGATCACGCCCCCGGTCACTTGACCGAATTCAGCACTGAAGTTGTTCCGCAAGACCTTAAACTCTTCAAGAGCATCGAGCGGTGGCGTGACTACGTTCTGGGCATTAGAGCCGATATCCATATTGTTCTGGCCATCAACTAGCCAAAGGTTAGAGTTACTTTGATTGCCGTTGATCGAAACGGCTGTATCACTATCCAGTCCAACCCCGCCGCCGACCCGTCCGTTCTCTGAAACCACACCTGGTGCCAATTCCACTAGTTGGCTGAAAACACGTCCGTTCAGTGGCATGGCCGCGGTCTGTGCTGCTCCCACAAGATTCGAAATTTCACTCGTCTCCGTCTGTATCTGCACTGCAGCAGCGGAAACCTCAACGCGTTGGTCCAGCCCTCCCACCTGGAGCTTCACGTCAAAATTAAGCCGATCGTTTACATCCAGGCGGATTTTGCTGGCTTGAAAGCGCTTGAAACCAGGATTCTCAACGTTTAGAGAGTAGTTCCCAACCGGCAACGCATTAAATGCAAACGCGCCGGTGGAGGTCGTGTTCGTGGTACGAGTTACACCCGTTCCGGTGTTCGTCACTGTGACCGTTGCGCCGGCGATAATGGCCCCGCTAGGGTCGGTAACAGTACCTCCTATATTGCCGGTAATTTCTTGACCACATACCGGGATCAGCGGACATGCAAGGACGAGCAATGCCGCTAGACTAAGCCGCAGGAAGTTCAACTTACACCTCGGACAGAATAAATGGGCCAAAGTAACAAGCCATTGCCTTGGCCCTGAAGCTTTCTAGAAGATCAACTTCATCCCAAGCTGCAAGATGCGCGGGTTGTGCGCGGCAGTTGGGTGTAGGAATGTTGAACCGGCTATACAACTCGGATCGCCTGCTGAGTTATTTGGTCCGGCATAACACGAAGCGTTGTTATCGACCGCATTCCCGCCCAGACTTCCGCTCGACCATTGGGTGTGATTGAGCACGTTGAACGCTTCAGCGCGGAACTCGATTGCGCGCGTCTCGGACTTGAGCGCGAAATGCTTAAACAATCCCGTGTCCCACTGCGTACGTGAGGGATTGTTGAGAATGTTTCGGCCGGCAGTCCCGAAGGTCAGTCCCGTGGGGGCCGCAAACGCGGCCGGATTGTAGAGCAGCGGGCCTACGATTCCCGCCACGTTCGTTACTGGCGGCGGTGCGTTTGGGTTCCCGACGACATCTACATAAGAACCGGTTCCGACACCGTTTCCCACCCCGGCATTATCTCCAAACACACCGTTAACGATGCTAAATGGAGTTCCCGTTTGGAACGTGATCAGGCCCGAGGTTTGCCATCCACCGAATATAGTGTGCAGAAATCCCGATTTCGTGAAAAACGGCAGATCGTACACATAGCTGATGTTCAGCAAATGTCGCTGATCGAATTGCGAGCTCGCGCGAGTGCTCTCCAGGTTATATGAATTAACAAAGCTTCCGTCGCCGCGATCGGATGCGTCATCGATCGAGTGGCTCCACGTGTAAGCCAGGCTCATACTCAAATGCCCGACATAATGGCGCGCCGAAATCTGCATCGCGTTATAGCTCGAGTTTGCCTGATCTTCGAGTATTGTGATGGTGCCGAAGCCTGTAAACGGACGGTAGATATCAGGACTCACGTTACCGCAAGCCACATTCAAGTTATTCGCTGCTTGCCCGGTAAGAGCGATTCCGTTTACCGTTAGCGTACTGCAATCGTTCGAACTGATTGGCTGCCCAGCACGATAGGGATTGAGGGAAGCCGGAAGCGGAAAAAGCTGGTTGCCATCTCTTTGATCGGTCAGGTGCGTGCCCTTGCTTCCTACATACGACACCGTGAGCACTGTATTGTAGCCGAGATCGCGTTGCACATCGAAATGCCACTGCTGCATGTACGGCCAAATAGCCTGGGTCGGAATCGCTTTCGGAGCCAGCGGGAAGAGAAGACCTCCTGCCCCGCCAATTCCTGTATAGCCGACAACGTTGTACTGAGTCGAGGTAAGCACCAGAGGTGGACTGCCCTCCAGCGATTCCGTATTCCCTTCGTTGCCGTTCGTGTGCTCGAAGAAAATGCCATATCCCCCGCGAATGGCCGTTTTCCCGTCCCCAATCGGATCATACGCGAAACCGAAACGAGGAGCGGGGTTAAAGAGATGTCCCGCGAGACATCCCCGTGGAAGACCAGGTGCTCCGCACTGTACTAGCCCGGTGAACGGATTGCCCGTACCAGGAATCAATGCGCCCTGCTGGCCTGTTACATTGCCTGTTACGTCCAGTAATGGTGCTTGAGCCGCGTTGTACGCACCGGGCTCCCAATTGTAAGCCGTTTTGTACTTGTCGTAATACGTGCCGAACAGGCTGAGCCGCAGACCCAAATTTAGAGTTAGTTTCTTTGATACGTGCCAGTCATCCTGGACATACGGCTCCACAATTTTGTAACGGTTGTAGTACTTGATCTTGGCATTGGTCTGCTCGTAGGACGCGATACGGGCCGTCAGAAAATCCGCCCAGGCGTTACCCGTAGAAACACTCGAAGTATTACTGAACGTGTACGTGCCCTGGAGATAAGGGCTGTTCTCCTCATTTTTCTGCGCGGCCGCGAAATAGGCACCGAAATAGAGATTATGTGCGCCGACGATCTTCGTTACCTGATCTTTGTATGTAAACGTTGGATTCGAGTTAGTCCAGGGGAAGTAACCCGTATCCGAATTAAAACCGCCGCCATAAGGGGTTCCGTTCGCAATGACCACAGACGGCAGGATCCCGCCGAAGCCGTTATTATAGAGACCCGTCCCAGTAAAGCTCGATGGGAGTTGATAGTTGCCGGTTGCGTTGAGCGTGATGTGATCGGTGGTATAGCTGAAAACGGTTTCATTCAGCAGTGTAGGCGAAGCGCTTATGGCCAGATTCGCCACCATGCTCACTCCCGGCCCCACGAAGTTCGTTCCGACGATAGGGAAGCTGCTAGTATTGTTACCCCACAAGCTAATGGGGTTAACCGTGTTCCACGAATCGTGAGTGAATCTGTAAAAGAAACGGACTTTGTCGCTGAAATTCTGATCGACTCGAACCAATTCCTCTCGCCAGTTCGTTGGCGTGACTGGAGCCGCATTAAAGAAGGACGCGGTCCCCGCGCCGGCATTGGCAGCAGGAAAAAGGCCGAGTAGTATTTGCGCATTTGGATCAATTGGCACCTGGTTGCCCGGGAAGTAAGCGCCCGTCGCGGGATTTATAGGGCAGTCCGGGAAAGTGGTCTTGTTCACTGCACTGCCCGCTGCAGGGCAGAGGTCTGAGAAATTACCCGTCCGTTCCGCGTTTGACGGAACCTGCTGATGGAAGGTCTGCGCCGGAACACGCTCCTTGCGCCATTCTTCGGAAAAGAAGAAAAATGTCTTCTGCCGGCTGGTGTTGTAGAGCTTCGGAATGAAGACTGGGCCGCCAATTGTGTAGCCATAGTCATTCTTCTTGTAGGCGGGACGCTCGGTCTGGAAGAACCCGCGCGCGTTAAAATCCTCGTTCCGAACGAATTCGAAGAGATCGCCGTGGAAGTCGCGCGTGCCGGATTTCGTCACCGTTTCTATTGTTCCCGATCCATTACGTCCGTATTGCGCGCCGTAATTCGATGTGAGCACTTTGAATTCCGCGATCGCGTCTACATTGGGATATACGTTTAGCGTGGAGTTGCTCCCGTTATCCATGTTGTCGCCGCCGTCCAACTCCCAGTTGTTGTACTCGACCCGCCCGCCATTGATGCTGAAACTGACGTTACCGTTCACACCGACCGTGCCCTCGTCTTGTCCCGTTTGGTTACTCACGCCTGGCGTGAGCGTGACAAGTTGCGTGAAATTTCGGCCATTCAGAACGAGTTGATCGATCTGCTTACCGGTGACTACCCCGGATAGCTCGGACGATTCGGTCTCAACAGGCGCAACATTGGTGCCCGCCACCGTTACCTCCGTGCTTACCGCACCCACAGTGAGCGTCGCGTCTGCGCGCGCCTTTTCGGCCACACGCAACACCAGGTTGTTTACGTTGTACTTTTCGAATCCGCTGGCAGTCACGGTAACGTTATAGGTACCCGGCGGCAACCCTGGAATCAGATAATCACCGCTCGCGTTGGAAGTGGTAGTCCGGGTGAACCCCTGTTGATTACTCGACACCTCAACCGTAGCGTTCGGGACTGCGCCGCCACTGCTGTCGCGTACGCTTCCTGCGATTGAACCATCGCCGGTTTGCCCCCATGCGATCGCACACATCCCAGCAGCGATCATCATGAAACGGATGCACCTAATACGAGATCCCATAAAGCTGCCCCCTTTGCAGCGTCTAACCTATCTGAGATCTTACATCAAATCGATCGAGAACGCGTCCAATTTCGGGACGCCTGGGACAGTTCGGACAATAAAGTAAGATAGACCACAAACCTACATGACCACACCAGGAAAAGTAAAAGTCGGAATCATAGGCTCTCAATTTCAAGCGGATATTTTGGCAACATCCTTCAAGATCATGCCGGAGGAAGCCGAAGTCGTGGCCGTGGCTTCGCCAAGTCCCGGTCATCCGGAGGAGCTGGCAAAAAAATTCAGCATCCCGCGCGTCTTCCACGACTATCGCGAAATGTTGAAAGAGCCTGATATCGAGATGGTCACGATCACGGCGCCGAACTATTTGCACGCGCAGATGACCATCGATATCGCAAAAGCGGGGAAGCATGTCATGTGCGAGAAGCCGCTCTGCGTCACCCTCGAGGAGGCTGACCGGATGATCGATACGTGCAAGCAGCAAGGCGTGCTGCTGATGTACGGCGAGGAACTATTCTTTACGCCGAAATACTTAAAGGCGAAAGAAATGGCGGATCAAGGGGGACTAGGGAAGATCTACCTCGTCAAGCAGAGCGAAAAACATTTCGGGCCGCACAGCGACTGGTTCTGGGACGTGAAGCGCTCCGGTGGCGGAGCTTTAATGGATCTTGGCTGTCACGGGATTGCGTTCTGTTACTGGTTCCTCGGGAGGCCGCAAATCAAGACCGTATACAGCCAGCTCGGCACATACGTTCACGCGGACAAGACACAAGGAGATGACGACGCGCTCTGCATTATGGAGTTTGAAAATGGCGCTGTTGGATTCGTCGAGAATAGCTGGGCGCGGCGCGGCGGCATGTTTGATCGCGTCGAGGTCTTCGGAGAGGGCGGTGTGACATATGCAGACCTGCACATGGGAAATGCTCTTCCGACCTACAGTGAATACGGCTTCGGCTACGCAGTAGAGAAGGCGCCTACGACCACCGGCTGGAGTTACCCGGTATTCGAAGAACTCTGGAATTATGGCACGCCACAGGAGCTGTACCACTTCGCTCGCTGCGTGCGGGGCAAGGAGACGCCACAAGCTACCGGCGAGGATGGGCGTGTCGTAATGCAAGTACTGTACGCCGCTTATGCGTCCGCCGGTTTGGGCCAGAAGGTCAAACTTCCGTACCAGCCAGAAGCGAAAACTCCGATCGGCGAATGGTTATCCAGGGTAGAGGCCGGGCATGCCCGGCCCACCAAAGGGAAATGACCGTTCCTCTGGTTGACAACATATTCGCTCAACCGGAGGCCATTCGAACTGTAGCCGAGTATCACTTCGGAGAGGGAAAACGAGCGCTACTCGAAGCGGCCGCTCTGCTGCGATCCAGCAAGCGGATCATTTTGAGCGGCATGGGCGCCTCGCTATCCGCGTGCATCCCACTCAGCCATTACTTGGCGTCGAGCGGCGTCCTCGCACCCGTCATCGAAACATCGGAACTGCTGTATTCCTTTGCGTCGGCAATCGACGAGCACACCACACTGCTTCTTGTGTCGCGCTCCGGCGAGAGTGTCGAAGCCACAAGACTGCTCGCCAACCTGCGCGATCGCGGGGCAACTGTCATTGGCGTGAGTAATGTCCCAGCGAGCACCCTCGCTCTCAACTCGAAGCAGTCCATCCTTATTAAAAGCCCGTCGGATCAAATGGTCGCCATCCAAAGCTACACGGCAACCGTAATCGTTCTGCTGCTTCTTGGGGCTGCTATTGCAAATGAGCTTGAAAGCGGCCTGAAATCGGACCTGGATACGACAGCTGATGTGCTTTCTAATTGGATTCCCGAGTGTCTCGAATTGAGCCGCAACTGGCATTCGTTTTTCGAAAACGCATCGCCTCTGTACTTCCTGGGCCGAGGTGCATCCCTAGCTTCAGTTGCCGAGGCAGTATTGCTGACTCACGAAGTAGCGAAATCTCCGGCCATTGGCATGTCCGCACCCAATTTCAGGCATGGTCCAGTAGAAGTGGTCGCAGGACGCTTTCACGGCATCATCTTCGGTTCAACAGGACATATTGCAGAACTAAACGCCGCGCTTGCTGAAAATATCAGTGGAATGAATGGCAATGTGCGCTGGGTTGGACCCGCTGTGGCACACCACAACGTCACTCCTCTCTGCCCGTGGCCCGCGGATCTTCCCGATCGATTTGCGGCGGTCTCCGAAATCATTCCCATTCAAATTGCCGCGTATCGCATGGCGGAGGCCAGCGGCGTGGTTCCGGGCGAATTTCGGCACGCCCCGCTGATCACACTGTCGGAAGTGGGATTTACCGGTGTCTAGAACCACACCCGAACGCTCCATCCTCTGCGCTGACATAGGCGGAACCTCGACGAAGGCCGGCCTGATAGATCGGCAAGGTAAACTCTCTCTCCTTGATTCCATTCCAACGCTTGGCCCCGATCCTGATGCGTTCGCTGAAGCACTCTGCTCCATGCTCGAGCGCGTCGCAGCCGCAGCGCTGGCCGAAGAGCGAAACCTATCGGGCGTGGCTGTCGCGATAGCTGGCTTTTTGGATCCCGGTCGCAGTTGCATGGTTTACAACTCAAACCTTCCATGGCTTGAAAATTATCCGCTGCGAGATTACCTTGCCGATCGCTTCAACATGCGTGTCGAATTGGACGCGGATTCAAACGCCGCATGTATGGCGGAGTACTGCTTCGGCTCGGGTCGAGGATCGCGGCGTTTTCTCTGTCTCGCTGCGGGAACCGGCCTGGGAGTAGGAGTGGCGATTGACGGCTTTCCGCTTCGCTTCGCATATGAGTGTCTTGGCGACATTGGGCACATCATTATCGAACCAAATGGGCCGCTTTGCAGTTGCGGTGGTCGAGGGTGCGCCGAAGTCTTGATCTCGGCCCCGGTACTCGCGGCGCGTTATCGAGAGCAGAGTGGTGCGATATCAAGTATTTCCTTGCGCGATGTCATTATTGCCGCCAAGAATGGTGATGTCATTGCCGTCTCGATTCTTCGCGAAGCTGGTGAATGGCTCGGAATCGCAGCCGCGTCGATGGCTAATATCTTCTTGCCCGATCGTATTGCAATAGCGGGCGGATTATCCGCGGCGGGCGATCTCGTGCTGAAGCCTGCGGAACGAGCGTTCTATGAATCCGCGAGCGAGTTCTCGCGTTCGCGCGCTTCGCTATGCCAAGCCGTATTAGGCCCCATGGCAACTCTGGCTGGCGCGGCTTGGCCCTTCTTAGCCGAAAAACCGCAATCTGACTCTTAGAGGAGAAAAAAATGGAATCACACACAAGCCGTCGCGAATTCTTAGCCCTGTCTCTCGCATTGGCGGCGCCGTTAAGCGCGGCTGACCCGCAGGCAAATTTCCCGACTGACCCGCGCCAGAGACTGGCAGTCTCCACGTATCCGTTTCGCGCCTTCATCGATTCGCCGCACAGCCGCGATCGGGATCGCACGAAGCCTGGAGTCACGCTCGAGCAGTTTGCCGCAACAGTCCAAAGCAAATTCCAGATCTCTGGCATCGAGCCCTGGAGCCCCCACTTCAAGTCAGTCGAGCCCGACTATATACGCGACCTAAACCATGCGTTCAAACAAGCGGGTTTGCGGGTTGTGAACGTTCCTGTCGATGCGGCTAAAGTTGACCTGTGCAGCGCCAATGCCGCGGATCGGGATGCTGGGCTGGCATTGTATCGGAAATGGGTCGATGCCGCCGTGATTCTCGGCGCGCCGGGCATTCGAGTGCACACGCCTTCTCGCGGTAAGTCACCGGACATAGATTGCGCTGTTGAGGGTCTCAAAGCCCTCGCCGAGTACGGCGCCCAGAAAAATATCGTCATCAATCTTGAAAACGACGAGCCCGGCAGCGAGGATCCCTACCGAATCATCAAGGTAATCGAAGCGGTGAACAGCCCGTTTCTCCGCGCCTTGCCGGATTTCTGCAATTCGATGTTGATCAAAAACGACCAGCAATACAACGAGACGGCTCTCAGAGCATTATTCGGCCACGCATTCAATATCAGTCACGTAAAAGATATGGAAACGGATGAGGGAAAAGTATACCGCGTCGATGTGGACCGGATCTTCGCGATCGCTAAGAACGCGAACTACCGCGGCTACTTTTCAATGGAGTTCGAAGGCACGGGTGATCCCTATGAGGGAACGAAGCGCCTCCTCGATCAATCCTTGAAAGATTTGGCCTGACAGGTCGGGCAGAAATTTCCATCGCGCGAAGATCCGTTGTAGCCTATTAAATGGATCGAAAAAATGACCAGAGTTGACCTCATCGAGGGGCAAGTCAAGGAATTAAGTCCTGACGAGTTGACATCCTTCCGCAATTGGTTCGTTGAGTTCGATGCTGCGCTCTGGGATCGCCAAATCGAAGGCGATGCTGCGGCCGGTAAGCTGCGCTCCATTGCAGAGCGTGCGCTGCGTGAGCATGAGGCAGGCAACTCCACACTTTTGTGATTCATCGCGCCACTCCTGACTTCTGGGTCAGGTACCGCGCCCTTCCTCCTGATGTTCAGATTCTAGCTGACAAAGTTTTCTCTCTACTTAAGCAGATCCGCGCCATCCGTCTCTCCACTTCAAACGGGTGGACCGTTTCTGGTCAGCGCGCGTAGGAATGCATTACCGTGTTCTAGGCATCGACATCGATGAAGGCGTCCTCTGGTTTTGGATCGGCAGCCATGCCGATTATGACTTGCTCGTGGGCTAATAGGCTCCGCAGTTTGGAAATCGTCGTGCATTCCCGTTCATATGATTCGCACGAAAAACCTTCCGTACGCCCTGATACTTCTCCTCATCCTTTCTTGTGCCGGGTGGTCTGTAGAAATTCGAAGCGACCTTGCTGCCGGCCAACGTTGTTATGCCGATGCGGACTTCAAAAAGGCCGCTTCCCATTTCAAGAGAGCGGTCGCTGCCGACCCAACTGCTGCTGATGCCCACTTCTGGCTCGGCAAATCCTATGAAAATCTGGCGGATATCAGTGGGCCTGCCCTTGGCGTTCGTGCTTCATCGAAAGCGCGCGCGCATCTCGAAAGAGCCGTACAGTTAGCTCCCGCTAACCGGGAGTATCGCCGCGAGTACTTCGTCTTCTTAACAATCTCCGACCATTCTCCGGGCGCGCTCCATGAAGCCGAGGCCATTATCCAAAAGACACCACGATCCGATCCCGATTATCCATTTATGTCGCTACAACTGCAGGAAGAGCGCCACGCCCGCTCCTCCCCGGAGGACCGCATCGAAATTGCCTTCGCCGTTCTGCCGGGATCGTTAATTAAAGCAAGTCCGGCGCCTGCCCCCAGAACTCGGGCTGAAGCCAGTCTCACGCTGCTCGCGCAGTCGGGACGCTAGTGATAACCCAGGCCTCTCAAAACGGCACGTCATCGTCGGTGACGCCCATACCCTCGTACTGATCGCCCTCGGCAGGTACAGCCGCTCCTGCCCCTTTACCTCGGCTCGGTGCGCCCGTACGCGCGCCCGCCTGAGAGCCTCCCTCGAATCCGGAACCACCCTCGCCCCTTCCCCCTAGAAGGATCACTTCCTCGGCAACCACTTCCGTCGCGTAGACCTTCTTCCCGTCCTTGTCGTCGTAACTGTGGGTTCGCAGTCTTCCCTCCACGTATACCTGCTTGCCCTTAGTGAGATAGTTGGCGAGATTCTCCTGCCGCCAAAGCACTACGTTTGTCCAGTTCGTCTCCTCTTTCCACTCGTTGCTTTGCTGATCCTTCCAGCTTCGCGTCGTCGCTATCGCGAACCGCGTGGCGGCGGCTCCAGAAGGCGTGAATTTCGTCTCTGCATCACGGCCTAGATTTCCAACCAGAATCACTTTATTAACGCTACGGGAAGCCATAATCACTCGAACTGTAACACAAGAATTTGTCGCGTACCGGTACTCCTGAGAATTTGCTCAAATGCCGAGCACCTCTTGGACAAACTCGCGCCGTACTGAACCCGTGAAATTTCTTACTGGTTCCGCTTCGGTTTGGAGGATAATAATGGAACTACTGGGTTGCCGCCCGTAGCCCTTTTTCGTTCACCAGTCACTTGGGGGAATATGGGATTGCGGTTTCTTCGATCGTGTTCGCCCCGCCGCACGATGTGGCGTTCACTCTTCGGCTTCACTTCTTGGTTAGCGCCTCTCTTTTGCATCCTGCTCTATTCGACGCTTGCAATTCCCGCTAGATCCCAGTTTCTATTGAAACCGGCGCAGGCCGGTGAACCTGTGAGTCTCATGCCTTCAGATCTAGCCATTCTCGAATCGAGTGATGCTCGCAAAGATCTCTCATGCTCCGTCATCCCGCGAAAAGCCGATCTGGGATTTGACCTCCGTTTTCACGCTGGCTATGACGCAAACATCCCTTTGAACGCGCTCGAAGGTGACGAGCAGTTTCTTACCGTCGTCTTCCGGGTCTATGCTGCCGACGACAAACTCCATCCTGCCTATTTTGTTCAGCACTTTCGGGTTCCCCTAATCCCTGATGACGCCAAGGGGGATGCCACATTGCAGGGCATTATCGATGTCGGCGAAGGCAAGTATCACGTGGACTGGCTCATGCGCGACCGGGCCGAACGCGTTTGTTCCTCTAGCTGGGATATAGAAGCGGTCCTGGCCGCCAAAGATAAGCCCATCACTCTCTTTATTGGCCCCAACCAAATCGCCGAGACCCCGGCTGAACCCTTCATGAATGAGCCGGTCGTCCGTCCGCCCGAGAGGCATAGCGAAAATTTAAACCTCAAGCTTCTCGTGAACTTTGCGCCACAAAATCAGAGCGCTGCTGCCCTTCAAAGAATCGACACCGACCCCCTCGTCAGTATCCTCAAGGCCATCGAGCGCGATCCTCACGTAGGACGCCTTTCTCTCGTCGCCTTCAATATGGAGGAAGGTCGCGTTCTATATAGACAGGAAGCCGCCGAACGAATCGACTTCCCAGCCCTCGGCAAAGCCTTGCAGACCATGAAGCTGGGCACGGTCAAGCTTCAGCAGCTCGCTCAAGCCCATGGCGAAACGGATTTCCTCCAAGGCCTTATAGAAAAGGAAGTTTCAAACGCCGCCCATCCGGATGCGGTAGTGTTTGCAGGCCCTAAGGCCATGCTCGATGCCGATGTACCCCAGGACGACCTGCGGCGCATCGGAGATATCGAGTGCCCTGTGTTCTATCTGAATTACAATTTGAATCCGCAAGCGGTCCCCTGGAAGGATTCCATCAGCCACGCGATTCGCGTGTTTAAGGGTACCGAGTATACGATCTCGCGGCCGCGTGATCTGTGGTTTTCAACCACTGAAATGGTCTCCCGTATCCTCCGCTCCAAACGGCAGCATTCCGTGGCGTTGGTGGGTGGAGCGGCACGCTGAATTGCCCGAAAACCAAGTCGCGGAGTATTCTCAAACCGGGTACTTCAGGGTAAGCTAGAGGAATCAGGGAGAGGTTAGCTATGAGCTTTCGGGTGCTTCGTTTCAGCATTCTAGTCTCAGCGTTCGTGCTGTACGCCGCCTCGGTTGGCGCGCAGCAGCGCAACTTGTCCGAGTTTAGGGACAATCTCGCGCCGTATGTCACGTCCCCCGAGCACGCCGTCGACAAAATGTTGCAAATGGCTAACCTGAAATCCGGTGAGACGCTTTACGATCTCGGTTGCGGCGACGGACGCATCCTTATTGCCGCCGCCGAAAGATACAAAGTGAAGGCGGTCGGTATCGAAATTTCAGACCGTTTGGCCAGGACAACCGCCGAAAAGGTGAAGAAAGCCGGTCTGCAAAGTCAGGTGAAAGTCGTCCACGGCAATTTCATGCATATGGATTTAAGCGGTGCCGACGTTGTCACTCTCTACCTGGCGACAGCCGCCAACGAAAGCTTACGCCCCAATCTCGAGCGCTACTTGCGCCCGAACACGCGCGTCGTCTCTTACGACTACCCCATCCCGGGTTGGAAGCCCATTGACACCTCCGACTCCGAGGGCCGCCATGGCGCGAATCACACCATTTACCTCTACGAAGTGCCCAATTCCATCGTGAAAAAGTAGACCCGGTTCACGGAACGTGGGCCAATCGATATAATGTCGGCTCTGGGCTTCGACGTTCTAGGAATCGGCCTCAACGCAACCGATACTCTCCTCGTTCTTCCCGAGTTCCCATCATACGCGGGAAAAATTGCATTTCAGCAGGAGCTGCTCAGCCCTGGCGGCCAAGTCGCTACAGCGATGGTCGCCTGTGCCAAATTGGGTCTGCGCGCCAAGTATATTGGCTCAGTCGGCGACGACTTCCGCGGCAACGTCCAGCGCCAAAGTCTCCAAGAAACTGGTGTGGACATCGCCAGCCTCATTCTGCGTCAGGAATGCCCCAACCAGACCGCGTACATCCTGATCGATCAGCGCACCGGCGAGCGTACGGTACTTTGGCATCGTGCAAATTGCTTGCGCCTCACTCCCACCGATATTGCGCCTGAAGATATCGCCTCGGCCAGACTGCTGCATATTGACGGGTACGATACCGAAGCCGCCGCACACGCAGCTTCATTAGCCCGGCAGCGTGGCATCCCGGTTTCGCTCGACGTCGATACCGTCTATCCTGGTTTTGATCCAGTGCTGAAAGCCGTCGACTACCTTGTGGCGAGCTCTTCATGGCCCGCCAAGTGGACCGGCGAAAGCGATCCGTTCACTGCTCTTTCGCTTCTGCAGCGCGAATATTCGCTTCCCGTCGCCGCCATGACCCTCGGCGCTCGGGGTTCGCTCGCTCTTCAAGACGGTCGCTGGACCTATTCGCCGGCTTTCGAGGTTCGCTGCGTGGACACTACTGGCGCGGGCGACGTTTTCCATGGCGCGTTCTGTTACGCCATGCTTGCCCACATGGACATGCAGACTGCTCTCGATTTCTCGAACTCGGCGGCTGCCCTCAACTGCACTGCTATAGGCGCTCGCGGGCACATCCCCACGCATTCTGAAGTGGACTCATTGATCGCGCTTGCAGCAGCGGGCAGCGTGCGCCGTCACGGCGATCCCGATATCGCCCAGCGCATCGCCCCGAACGCCCACCGGACTGCAGCTCCGAGCCGATGATTCCTCTTCGCGCGCTTCTGTTTCGAAGATCAACGCCCGTGATGACGTTGCTAATTATCGGTATAAATGTCTTTCTGTTTCTTTTCGAGCTGGCCCATCCCGTTTATCTCCGCGATCGTTTCATCGAACATTACGCGTTAGTTCCCGATCAGCTGCGCCTCACAACCTTTGTCACGTCCATGTTCCTGCATGGCGGTTGGCTTCATTTACTGGGGAACATGTGGTTCTTGTGGGTCTTCGGATCGCATATCGAGGATGCAATGGGCCCCGCCAAATTCCTCATCTTTTACCTCATCAGCGGTATCGCCTCGGCTTTCGTTCAATTCATGACCAACCTGGGCAGTTCCATTCCCACCATTGGCGCGAGCGGCGCAATCGCCGGCGTCATGGGCGCATTTCTGATTCTTTATCCCCGCGCTCGCGTGGTAACGCTCGTTTTCATCATCTTCTTCATCACCACCTTCGAGCTCCCCGCGGCCCTCATGCTCATCTACTGGTTCGCCATCCAACTGCTGAGTGGATTGGGTTCTCTCAGCAGCGTTTCTCAAGCTCAAGGCATCGCCTGGTTCGCTCACGTAGGCGGATTCCTCGCCGGCATTTTGCTTGTCCGTGTCTTCCAAGGCAATCGCCCGCGCTACTCGTACTGACTTGCTTCATGGACGATCCTAATCAGCCGTTTGAAAACCTGCGCCCGCTTGATGTTCTGGCCATCGCCGCTCATCCCGATGACGTCGAGCAGACCTGCGGTGGCACCCTTCTGTCCATGGCCGAACGCGGTTACCGTACTGGTGTGCTCGATCTCACTGCGGGCGACATGGGAAGCCGCGGCACTCCGGACATTCGCATTCAAGAATCCCAAACAGCAGCGCGCCATCTGCTCCTTGCCTGGCGTCAGAATCTACGGTGGCCGGATGCCCGCCTGGAAAACACCATCACAGCTCGTATGACGCTTGCAGGCGTCATCCGCCGCATCCGCCCGCGAGTGGTAATTCTTCCGTATTGGGCCGGACGTCATCCCGATCACTACCGCACTGCCGAGATCGGGTACGAAGCCTGCTTTCTCGCCGGTCTCGCGCGTCTCGAAGAAGATACGCCTCCGCATCGCCCTTTCAAGATTCTGTACTCCTCTCTCTACGCAAACGTCGCGCCTTCTTTTGTCGTCGACATCTCGCGTCAGTTCGATCGCCGCATGACCGCGCTGCTCAGTTACACCTCGCAATACGGCGATACGGAAACTGCCGCCGATCTATTTCCATCGCATCAGGAAATACAAGAGCGCCTGGCTGCGATCGCCCGCTTTTACGGCAACCTGATCGGCGTAAAATACGGCGAACCTTTCGTGGTGAAGGAGGCCATGCAAGTGGAGGATATCGCCAACATGCCCGTCCGCAGCATCTGATTGCTGAGAGAGCAACCCAGAGTTACAGACACTACCCCTAGGGGAGACTGTCCTACAACCCATGGGTGCATACAGCGAAGCAATGTGTTCCTATGTAAGGAAACTCAGCTTAGATGAACAAGGCCAAGACCTGGTTGAATACTCATTGTTATTGGCTTTCATAGCGCTTACCGCGATTGCTCTGCTGTCCAGTGCCGGAGGCAGCGTAAAGAACATCTGGACGAAGATAAACACCAGCCTCACCAGCGCAGCCTCCTAAAAGCTGAGAACGTAGCCTCAATCGGTTACTGGCAGTGTTTTTGCCCAATTCGGGTATCATATTCCTTTTGTCAGTCCTTTCGATGACACCCGAGCAAGAAGCCCGTTCGGAGATCGATCAGCTCCTTACCGTCGCGGGCTGGGTCGTTCAGCCCCGCAATCAAGCCAATCTCAGCGCGGGAACGGGAATCGCCATCTGCGAATATCCGCTCAGGGCAGGCCATGGTTTCGCTGATTACCTCCTCTATGTCGATCGCGCAGCCGTCGGAGTAATCGAAGCGAAGAAAACCGGCGTCCCCCTCACTGCCGTCGAGATCCAGACCAACAAATACAGCGCCGGTCTCCCCGATAACATCCCTGCGCCGCGTCGTCCGCTTCCATTCTGTTACCAGAGCACAGGGGTCGAGACGCGATTTACCAATCTGCTCGAGCCCGACGCCCGCAGCCGCGAAGTTTTTGCGTTCCATAAGCCCGAGACTCTGTCGCAGTGGATTCAATCCGACCTGAAATCTCCTGGCAGCACTGTCCGCGGCAAACTCCGCACGCTTCCCCCGCTCGATGATCGCGGCCTGTGGCCCGCACAAACCCGCGCCATCCTCAATCTTGAGAAATCCTTCGCCGAAAACCGGCCCCGCGCTCTCATTCAAATGGCAACCGGCAGTGGCAAAACGTTTACTGCCTGCAATTCCATTTACCGGTTGATCAAATTCGCCGGTGCGCGTCGTGTCCTCTTTCTCGTTGACCGCCGCACTCTAGGCCGCCAAACCCTTAATGAGTTCCAGCAGTTCGTCACACCCGATGACGGCCGCAAATTCACCGAGCTCTACAACGCCCAGCTTCTCAGCGGCCCTAATATCGATACCGTCAGCAAAGTCTGTATCACCACCATTCAGCGCCTCTATTCCATGCTGATCGGCAAAGAAATCGATGAAGACCAGGACGAGGAATCCGCGAAAACCTGGGCCGATCTGACCAAACTCCCCGAACCCGTCAAATACAATCCGGCCATCCCCATCGAGACTTTCGATTTCATCGTTACCGATGAGTGCCACCGCTCCATCTACAAGCTTTGGAGCCAGGTTCTCGAATACTTCGATGCATTCCTGATCGGTCTCACGGCCACGCCCTCTAAGCAAACCCTCGGCTTTTTCAAACAGAACCTCGTGATGGACTACAACCACACGAAAGCCGTGGAGGACAAGGTGAATGTCGATTACGATGTCTATGACATTCGGACGCAAATTACCCAATCCGGCTCCCGCGTCGAGACCGGATTTCATGTGGACAAGCGCGATCGTCTCACCCGCGCCCGTCGCGCCGAGCTTCTCGATCAGGACCTCACTTACACTGCCGGCCAACTCGACCGCGATGTCGTCGCCGAAGACCAGATCCGCACTGTCGTCCGCACCTTCAAGGAAAAGCTCTTCACAGAAATCTTTCCGGGCCGCACACACGTACCCAAAACCCTCATTTTCGCCAAAAGCGATAACCACGCGGACGACATCGTCCAGATCGTGCGGGAAGAATTCGCCAAAGGCAACGACTTCTGCCAGAAGGTCACCTATCGGACCGGTAGTAGGCGTGCCAAGCGGAGACTCAAAACGGAGGACGGCACCGAAATCGAACAGGACGTCTGGGAACCGGCAGGCGAAAAGGCCGAATCCATTATCCAGTCCTTCCGTAACAGCTACAACCCCCGAATCGCCGTGACCGTGGACATGATCTCGACCGGTACCGACATCCGCCCGCTCGAAATCGTAATGTTTTTGCGCGATGTGGGCAGCCCCAATCTCTTCGAGCAGATGAAAGGCCGCGGCGTCCGCGTCATCAAGACGGATGACCTGCAATCCGTCACTCCAGACGCTCGCGCCAAAACGCACTTTGTTGTCGTCGACGCGGTCGGCGTCTGCAATCACGCCATGATCGAAGCGCCTCCTCTCGACCGCAATCGAGCCATCGACTTCGAAAAGTTGATCGAATCTGTCGGTTTCGGCAGCACCGATCCCGATGTTCTCAACTCCCTCGCGTCGCGCCTGACCCGCCTTGATCGGCAGCTCTCGCACGCAGATCAGGAACAGGTCACAAGCCTAACCGGAGGCACCCCGCTGTCCGATATAGTCCGTACTCTCGCCGATTCGGTCGATCCCGACTTGCAGCTTGAGCAAGCAAAAGCCGAGCATGGCGTCGAACAACCCACGCCCGAGCAACTTGCCGCGACCGGCGCCCGCCTCCGCAAGGAAGCTGCCAAGCCTTTCCTCGATCCCAAGCTTCGTAACCTTTTGACGAGCCTGAAAAGCAGCTACGAGCAGACGATTGACATCGTTTCTCAGGATCTTCTTCTTCAAGCCGGCTTCTCCGGCGATTCCCGCGAGAAGGCACAGGAGCTGACGCGGTCTTTCCGTCAGTTCCTGGACGAGAACAGGAACGAGATCACGGCACTTCAAATCCTGTATAGCCGGCCCTGGAAAAATCGATTGACCTACAAGCAAGTGAAAGAGCTTGCGTCAGCAATTCAACGACCCCATCCCGCCTGGACTCCCGAAACGCTCTGGCGAGCCTACGAGCAGCTCGATCAGTCGAAGGTCCGCGGCTCCGGCGCTCGCGTCATGACAGACTTGGTATCGCTCGTCAATTTTGCTGTCGGAAATGAAAATACCCTCCGTCCGTTCCCTGACGAAGTCCGCGAGCGTTTTCAAGCCTGGCTCTCGGAACAGGAGCAGCTTGGCGCGCACTTCACCGACGAGCAGCTCCAATGGCTGCATCACATCGCCGAGCACATCGCGACCAGCCTCGAAATCCACCCGGACGACTTCGAGCTCGTGCCATTTTTCGACCACGGCGGACTCGGCAAAGCCTATCAGCTCTTCGGAAATCGGCTGAACGAGATTTTGGATCAATTGAATGAAAGGTTGGTCCAGTGAGCCAATTGCCAAAGGGCTGGGCCGCTCTCCCATTTAGAGACGCAGCCGCGCCCATCTCGGATCAAGGCCGCCGCTTGAAGCAGCGAGAGTACACGTCCTCCGGAGCCTGGCCCGTAATCGATCAGGGGCAAACTATCCCAGGCGGGTGGACCGACCGGCACGACCTACTCTATGACGGCGAGCTTCCAGTCATAGCCTTTGGCGATCACACGCGCGCAGTTCGCTTGGTTAGGGAGAGGTTCGTCGTCGGTGCGGAAGGGCTGAAGCTTTTTCAATCTAAAGTTTGCGAACCCCGGTTTCTGACGTATTGGCTGGCGCAAGCCCCAATTCCGAACAGAGGATACAGCCGACATGCGCAATTCCTAAAGTTCCTAAACGTCCCGGTTCCACCACTCGCCGAGCAGCGCCGCATCGTCGCCGAAATCGAAAAACAGTTCACGCGACTGCATGAAGCCGAAAATCTGATAGCCAACGCTCGGAACAAACTCAAGAGCGTAAAACGTAGGGCAATCCAGAATGCATGCCAAAGCTTCGCTAACCAAAGAGCAATTCCATTCGGGGAGGTTATCGAGTCTCTTAGGAATGGGATTCCAGAAAAACCAACTGGAACCTCAGAGCACCCCATCCTCAAAATCAGTGCTCTCCGCCCATTTCAGGTCCGTCTGAACGAACGTCGGTACCTTCAAAATGCAACCCAGTACGAGGAATTTACGCTGCGCGAAGGCGATCTGCTTTTCATGCGTTACAACGGTAATCCCGAGCTGGTCGGCATATCGGGGTGCGTGCCGAAAGTATCAGAAAAGCTATATTACCCTGATAAGCTTATCCGTGTTCGCCTCAAGCTCGGACACAATCCCCGGTTCTACGAGCTGATTTTTAATGGAGGTTGCGCCAGGGCACATATCCGTTCCCTTGTGCGAACTACCGCGGGCCAATCTGGCATTTCAGGTGCTGATATTAAGGCCGCTTGCGTTCCCCTAGTGAGCTTGGACGAGCAATCAGCTGCCGTCGAGAAAATTGAAGGAGTGCTATCAGTTGTGGACCACCTGGAAGCTGAGATAATGCCAATCCTGAGAGCAAGTTTCCGCCTTCGCCAAGCCATCCTCGCCAAGGCCTTCTCCGGTCAGCTCGTGCCGCAGGATCCCAACGACGAGCCCGCAAGCGTGCTCCTCGAATGCATCCGCGCCGGCCGCGAACGTCGGGTAGCAGGCCCGGTCAACTCCCGCCGCACCCGATCAAGAACACGCGCAGTTGCACTACAATCAGAATGATGGCGGCTGACTTCACATCATCGCGCGTGGTGGTCCGGCCCGGTGTTCGCTCCGGCCAGCCCATTATCCGGGGTACTCGCATAACGGTCTGGGACATACTCGGTTGGCTGGCCGCGGGTACAACCGAAGACCAAATCCTCGAAGATTATCCGGATCTGGCCCGCGAGGATCTCCTCGCCGCACTACAGTTCGCATACGGTCTGAAAGATAAATTCCCGCTTGAAACTGCTGTTTGACCACAATCTTTCACATAAGATTGTGCCGGCTGTAGCAGATCTATTTGAGTGTGCCCACGTGCGGCACTTCGGACTTCAACGCGAAACGTGCGACGAAATCATCCGTGATTTCGCAAAGCAGCATGGGTATGCGATGGTCACTGCCGACCGGGATTTCCTGCGCCTCGCCGACCTGCATGGAGCTCCGCCCCAGGTAATTCGCCTCGAAGCGATGGACTATCCAACGCAAACGGCAGCAATGCTCATTAGGAAGTACGCGCTGGTAATCGCCGAATTTGGTCAGAGTTCCCGCGCCACTCTAATTTTGCGAAGGGAAGACTGATGTCAAACGCCTCATCTGCTCTTGTCAACAAGCTCTGGAACTACTGCAACATCCTCGCGATGACGGCCTCTCCTACGGCGATTACGTCGAGCAGCTCACGTATCTCCTCTTCCTCAAAATGGCGCATGAGCGCACCCTGGCTCCATACAATCAGCCGTCCATCATTCCGGAAGAGTACAACTGGCCCAGCCTCCTCGAACTCGATGGCCCGCCCCTTGAGCGCCACTATCGAATGGCACTTTCAGACCTCGGCAAAGAGCCTGGCATGCTCGGCACCATCTTCCGCAAAGCGCAGAACAAGATTCAGGACCCGGCCAAGCTGAAGCGCCTCATCGCCGATTTGATCGATCGCGAATCCTGGTCCATCCTCGATGCCGATGTCAAAGGCGACCTCTACGAAGGCCTGCTCCAGAAGAACGCGGAAGACGTCAAATCCGGCGCAGGGCAATACTTCACGCCGCGCCCGCTCATCCAGGCAATCGTCGACGTGATGCAGCCCAAGCCGGCCATGACCATCATGGACCCGGCAGCAGGCACCGGCGGTTTTCTCCTCGCCGCCTACGACTACATCAGCAAGCATTACGCCCACGAGATGGATGCCGAAGAAAAGCGCTCGCTAAAACTCGATGCGCTTCGCGGTGTCGAGATCGTGGACGCAGCCGCTCGCCTGTGTGCCATGAATCTGTACCTTCACGGCATCGGAAGTGACAAGAGTCCCATCCGTGTCGGCGACAGTCTCGCGGCGAAAGATTCCAACAACTACGACATGGTGCTCACGAATCCGCCGTTCGGCAAGAAATCGAGCATCACCGTGATCAACGAAGAAGGCGACGAAAGCCGCGAAGCTCTGACGGTCTACCGCGACGACTTCTGGGCGACAACCAGTAACAAGCAGCTCAATTTCGTGCAGCACGTAGTCAGCCTTCTGAAGATGCACGGCCGCGCCGCTGTCGTGGTCCCGGACAATGTGCTATTCGAAGGCGGTGCAGGCGAGACCATTCGCCGCAAACTGCTCCATAGCTGCGATGTTCACACGCTCCTGCGTCTGCCCACGGGCGTGTTCTACGCGCAGGGAGTCAAAGCAAATGTCCTCTTCTTCGATCGCAAGCCCGCAAGCGAAACACCTTGGACCAAATCACTCTGGATCTACGACCTCCGCACTAACCAACACTTCACGCTCAAAACCAATCCGCTCAAGCGCGCCGATCTCGATGATTTCGTCGCTCGCTATAACCCCGAAAACCGCTTCGAGCGCTCGGAATCGGAACGCTTCCACTGCTTCAGCTACGAAGACCTGCAAAAGCGCGACAAGTTGAGCCTCGACATCACGTGGCTGCGTGACGAAAATCTGGAGGACACCGACAACCTCCCCGATCCCGCCATCCTCGCCGCCGAAATCGTTGAAGACCTCCAAGCCGCGCTAGACCAGTTCGCACAGATCGCCGCGGATCTAGCTAAGCCGTTAGTGGCTCAGAAAGAGGCGAAAACCGTGGAATCGGAAGAATACCGGCCGGAAGCGACTTACCATCCCTAATGCGGCCGACTGTATGTTTGGCTGAACTGGTGGACTAGAATGCCGTTTCTCGACCCGCGAGCCTTAACAGCTGGTGGAAAGGGCTGTTCTCCCAGTCACGTATCTGTAAAGGACGGGGAAGGTCCTCAGCTCTTCGGCTATGATGGCGGGTACCACTTTCTGCAAGGAGAACTTGTTTGAAATCGCGCCTCCCCCTTCTTCTCTTGGTCATCGCGCTGCCAACAGTTTTGTTGTGTGCTCAGACTCAGCCACAACCGGCTACGTTACGGAGCCTGTTGCTGCACGAGTTGCGCACCACTCACAACAAGGCCGAATGGTTCGTCCCGATCAGCACTGCGGTTGAGGGCCTAACGGCCGAACAGGCAAACTGGCAGCCTCCCAACGGCGGGCATTCAGCAGGGCAACTCGCTTACCATTTGCTGTTCTGGAATCGGCGCAATCTGAATAGCTTTCGAGGCATCAAGAATGATAAGTTCACCGGCGACAATAAGGAAACCTTCGACAAGTTCGACAACAAGCAGTGGGCCGACATCGTCAATCAACTCGACCAGGTCATGACCGACCTTGAGAAAGTTGTGGAAACGGCTGACGACCAGCAGCTCACCAAATGGTCGAACACCATTGGCAATCTCTGCGCCCACAATGCCTATCACATCGGCCAGATCGTGTACGTGCGCAAGCTGCAAGGTACCTGGAATCCGGATAAGGGCGTGAAAAGTTGAGCCCGGTCGGGCCTTCCTCCGCCCGGCAAGTTGACGGATAATGGCCTATCAGACAACTGGTTGCAAACGATGCCAAAGTGTCGCGCGATACCCTGATCCAATTTGTTTTGCCTTTCCTCGTCAGGCTTAATCGTTAGCAAGTATGAATACGAAAGAACCAGAATCGGCGGATGAGCACTGTTATCGGAATTGGAGTCGTCAATGAGCAGCGTACAAATCGAGCAGAAGAGGTATGAGATGCCCCCGCGAGAGGGGATCAGCATCGCGCATTTTCTCACCGTCGCCGACATCGAGCGATCGGCTCGCTACTACGAAAAGGTCTTCGGCGCTCGCATTCTGAGCCTGGGTGACGGCAACGCGCCTGGGTACCTTCAGCTTGCGAATATCTGGATGATTCTGAACGTTGGAGGCGGGCCGACCCCGGATAAGCCGACGGTAACGCTCAGCGTCCCCGATCCGAATCACATCAACAGCTTTATGAATTTCCGCGTTGCGGATATTCAAACGTGCTATGAATTGTGGAAAAGTCGAGGAGCGGAGTTCATCACGGAGCCGATCCCCAAGTACGGCGAGACGCGCTGCTACATCCGCGATCCTGACGGATATATTATCGAGGTCGGACAGAGCACCGACCTCACGTACGGTTGACACTCGGCCGGAAAAGCATTCTCATACTCCCGGGCGAGTTGCCGTCCACTCCTCAGAATCCCCTTTCTGGAAATACAAATGTCGGATCGCTTCGATCTCCATGTATGGTGCCATTCTTGACCTAGCTCCGGCGGACCCTGGCCGACCTCGCGGGAGTAATCCCAAACACCGATTGGGGTTATTCCACTCATTGCGGCGAGCAGACTGATGTGCGCTACGCGGGAGACGGAGCGGGCAATCAGTGTTGTACGGTGTTGTTGAAGGTTGAAGGAGGAAATGTGAACGAAGCATTTCGGCGATTCGCTCGCTACACATCGGATCTCTTGGGATCATCGTGGGCGTTTTGCGCAGCGGTCGCAATCGTGCTGATATGGGCCCTCACTGGTCCGTATTTCCGCTATTCCGATGCTTGGCAATTAGCGATCAACACGGGCACTACGGTAGTCACATTCCTGATGGTATTCCTCATCCAGAACACACAAAACCGCGATAGCCGGGCCACTCATCTCAAACTGGATGAGCTGATCAAAGCCGTTCGCGGTGCGCGTAACAGCATGATCGACTTGGATCGCCTCACCGACGACGAACTGCGCCAACTCGAAGGGGAATACAAAAAGCTTTGCGATCGTCACATCAGCAAATCTAAAACGTAAATCGTTGATTTCCGGCAGTGCTGGGACTGCCGCGTTGCATGCACCCGCCGGCCTGAGCCACGTCGGTGAAGCTGTACGTGCCGTCCACGATATCCGTGGGCCCCGAAAATTTCCACCCTCGCCCGATCCAGTCACAACCTCAATCTCTCCTGCTTTCATCAACTTACCGGAAATCGCTTGGAACGATCCCGTATACTGGTTCCAGGAAGCCATCGCGCTTCCAATTTTTTGAACAACGCCGGACGAGGGCCACGCGCCTTCCCGGCGTTTTTCATTTTCGGAGGCACATATGAAAATTTCAGACGAATCGATCAACACGACCACTCCCGCTCAAATTGCAGCCAATCGCGCCAACGCACAACGCAGCACCGGCCCCAAAACTGCCGCCGGCAAAGCAGCTTCTGCGATGAACCATTTCCGCCACGGCTTCACTGGCGTGTTCCGTGTTCTGGCTTGGGAAAACCGAGCCGAATTCGATACCTTGATCGACGGCCTCCTAGAGGAGCACAAACCCTCCACCGTTACCGAGACCGTCCTGGTCGAAAAAATGGCGCAAGCACTGTGGCTCAGCCGGCGCGCTCAGACTCTCCAACACGCCACCTTCAAACGGGAAGTGCCGGGTTGCTGGGACGAAAAGGAGCTCGCGCTCTACATTCGCTACCAGACCACCAACGACCGGGCCTTCCACAAATGCCTCAACGATCTCCTAAAGGTAAGAGCTGAAAAGCGCAAGCAGGATATTGGGTTCGAATCGCAAGAGCGGAAGCGGAACGAAGAAAGCCGAAAAAGGGACGATCAGGCCCGCCGCGCAGCAGCGGAAAACCGCAAGCAAGACCTCCACAAGTGGCGCATGTTAATCGCCGAAGCGCAGCTTAGCAAGTCCTCCCAATCGGCCATAATGAGTCAAAGTGCGATTCGCCCGCAAAATTCGCCCACGCCAGCCCGCGCGTAATCGATACGACCACCCGGCCGGAACGAAGTGACGGATCATAACTGATTACGTTCTCATCCTATGCACGTAGCCACCAACATTCTCGTCGTAGGATTCCTGGTCTTCGTCGCGCACGCCTTCACTGGCATTTTCAGCCGCACCCGAGTCCCTGACGTTCTTCTGCTCACCATCATTGGCATTCTGCTCGGACCCATCTTTCACGTCGTCACACCTGAAAACTTCGGCTCCGTGGGACCGGTCTTTGCCACCGTAACGCTAATCATCCTGCTCTTTGAGGCGGGTCTCAGTCTCGATCTCGACGTCTTGCGTGTCGCCATCCGGGCCACCCTCACCCTGACCATCACGAATTTCGTGCTTACTATGGTGGGAGTCGCGATCGCCGCGCATTTCCTCACCGGGCTCACCCCTCAACTCAGCCTCATGCTGGGAGCGATCATCGGATCCACCTCGCCTGCCGTCATCGTTCCTCTCACGAAGCGCCTCGATATGGCGCAATCGTCAAAAACAATTCTCTTCCTCGAATCGGCCGTCAGCGATGTCCTGAGTATCGTGGTCGCGATCGGTTTCATGGACAGCTATCGCCTTGGCACTTTGCGGGTAGGCCCGATGCTTGGCCAAATCCTCGCTACTCTCCTGATTGCCGGTCTCGCTGGGGCAGGCAGCGCATTCCTTTGGTCGGTCTTGCTACGGCGCATCCGCGGACTTGAGAACTCTATCTTCACCACGCCCGCCTTCGTCTTCGTGCTCTTCGGCCTCGTGGAATTGCTCGGCTTCAGCGGCTACGTCGCGGCAGTGGTGTTTGGCGCTGTACTGGGCAACATAGAAGTGTTCCACGGGATGGCATGGATGCGCCGCTATCTTCCGAGCGAGGCCATCTCATTGAACGACACCGAACGCGTATTTCTCGGCGAAGTCGTTTTCCTTCTGAAAACATTCTTCTTCGTCTACGTCGGCGTGTCCATCAAGTTTGCAGATCTGCGGCTCGTCTATATCGGACTCGCGCTCACAGGTTTGATATTTCTCATCCGTATTCCCGCGGCCTGGATCGGTTTGGAACGCATCACGCCGGTTCGCGATGCCTCTCTGGTTGCCATCATGAGCCCCAAAGGGCTCGCCGCTGTCGTACTCGCTTCTATGCCTCTCGAACAGTCTCTGCCCGGCGGGGCCATGCTGCGCGACATCACCTATATAGTCGTCTTTCTCAGCATCGTCTTCACATCCGTGCTCAGTTTTCTCATCGAACGAACCCGCATTGCGCGTCTGTACAGCACTCTGTTCTATCGCTTCGGACGGATCGCCGCGCCTGAAGCGGTGCCCGTCTCAACTGGCGACCCCAGCGTGCCCTAGCCGCCGCTGCGGAGAATGATCCCATGGAGCAGATCGAGCACAACTTTGGCAAGCCAAGCCCCAACGCGCCGGCAGCCTCTCGCGATTCGCATTTCTCATTGGCAGATTTGCGTGGCGAGGCGAGAAGTCTGACGACGGGAAGGCCTGGAGCGAATTCATGGTAGTCGAGTGCGATCGAACCAAGGAGTAAAAGGCCGTGCCTTAGCGTAAGCGCCCACTAGAAACGGCGCAGTTCATGCTCCGACGCTGATCTTCTGAAATTCCTCGCGGTAAAGCTGATTGCCTGGAAACCGCCGAGCCAACTCAGATAACAGCCGTTTGGCCTCCTCTGGATTCTTATCCCGCAATGCAGCGACCGCGAGCAGCAGCTTCGCGAATGGCTCGAGATAATGACCTTTCTCGGCCGTTAACCTGAGCCTCGTGAGCCCCACTTCCTTATCCGTTTGCGCGCCATCCGTGCGCAGCAGCCATCGAAGAGGCGCCGCTTTCAAACTCAACAGATAGTTCTCCACTCCGATAGCTAGATAGGCGTCGTAGCAATCGGGATGTTTGCTAAGAAGCTGTTGAGCTTCATTCCGCGCCGCTTTCACGTCGTTCAACGATGCCCAATACCGCTTTTCAATCAGCGCTGTATAGTCGGCACGCAACCCAGAGGTCAGAACGGTCGCGAACAGAGCAGTTTCGTCATCAGGCGAACGCCGCAAGATCGGCTCCGCCAATTGTTCGCTCCTCTGGAGTGCTTCGTCGAATCTCCGCTTCACAGCCGGATCCGGCGTACCTGCCTTCCTGTGAAAGAACGTATTATCACTTACAAAGAACTCGGACTGCAAAATGTTTAATCTCTGAAATTCAGAAAATAGATAAGCAGCCGCGTCTGAGACTGCTCCCATCGGGCTCTGGGGATGGTCGCGCTCCCAATTATGGAAACACCCATGGGCATCTGTGAACGCAAGATTGTACATATCCTTATATCCTTGGTTCAACAGATCATCACCAGCAGCGTAGCTATGCGCGCCCATGAGGACACCGCACACGCACGCCGCCAGAACTCGCTTGGGCATCACTACCAGTATCGCCTGTTTCTTAGCGCGAATCGTCGGGCCTTTCTTGCAACGAATGGCGGGTCGTGATCGTCCCAATTAAAAATTGGTGATTTTTCGAGCAATTCCGGTTAGAATTATTTCGCTCGAACACACATTCTCTGTAGCGTTACTCACAGAGTCGCGCTAACCCAGTAAAGAAAAGGAGCAGCGTGTTGGCAAACGAGGAAACACTGCTTGCCGGCGGTTTCGCATCGAGTTATCGATTACCGAGAACCGTTCCGGCTATCCAGGTATTCTGTGTTCACGGGGGCACCCCCGAGCTGGGGGCCATGTCTCACCTCCCCGAAGGCGCGGAGTTGACGTTCTGCGGAACTGGGTTCAATGAAGCGACTGTGAAAGCGCGCTGTGGAGATCAATTCTATTTCGTCTTCCTGGAAGATCTTGCACCAGCTCGCGCCGCCGCGCAACCAGACGCGTCCGACCGCACAAGCTATCTTCCCAGTCGTAAACCAAGCAAACAGCAAGCCACTCACGCACTTACCGCTTCTCACGTTGCCTGAGCGCGTCTCCATAGAACCGTAACGAAAGGCGATCGCCGGACGTCCCGCTCTTGAGACCTGGAACGGTGTTCTGTTCTTTCCTAATTACAGTTTTTCTGGGCTTTTCTGCCCGGCAAGTTCCCGCACCGCAAGCTGAGAAGATCTCAATCGAAGGCGTCGTCCTCGATTCCGTATCGAAGCAGCCGCTTCGAAAAGCCGATGTCGTATTGACTGCGGCGTCACGTGACGACTCAACCTCTTATGCAGCGACTACAAACGGCCAGGGAGCATTCATCCTCGAAAACGTCGAACCGGGCAACTATTATCTCTCTGGAGAAAAGCTTGGATATCTCACCGGCCGATATGGCTCCGGCCAAGGTTCCGGGCCAGGGGTGGAACTGCGGCTTGCTGCGGGCCAAAAGCTACGCAATGCTCAGTTGTTTCTTACTCCACAGGCGGTAATAAGCGGACATGTGGTAGATGAGGACGGAGATCCGGATGGACACTGCAGCGTTTCCATCTTCACCTACATCTGGAGGCACGGCAAACGCGAGCGCCAATTTCGGGAGAGCGGAAGCATTGACGATGTAGCCGGGTTCCGCTTCGCCGGGCTCCGGCCTGGCAAGTATTACCTTTCTGCCCAGCCGGATAGCTTTCTCGATGGTTCAGTTCTCTCGGCCAAAAAGAAATCGCAGCAGGGCGAAGTGATTACATACTATCCGGACACCGCGGATCCGGACGCCGCCGTTCCGATATCTGTAGCTCCAGGCCAGCGAGTCTCCAATCTCGAACTCAAAGTCCAGAAGGGCTCGGTGCATACTGTGAGCGGAAAAGTGCTCGGTTTAGAAACCACGCCTGAACCTGAAGAATTCTCGCCCGAGCGAGCCTATGTCTCATTGCGTCGCGCGTCAACTTCTCCTGGTTCGGACTTTTCGAATAGCGCGAGCGTGAACAAGAACGGTTCATTCGAGATACGCGGTGTGCAGCCGGGGGCGTACGAGTTGACGGTGGGGCAGGGCCGCGGCACTACCCTATCGCAAGCAAATATCGAGGTCGCCGATCGGGATCTTGAAAACCTCATTCTTCAAGTTGCGCCTCCTCAAGCCCTGTCAGGAAAGATCCGCGTGAAAGGGAACAGCGGTGTGGCGCTGTCAGGCATCACTGTCGCACTTCAATCTGAAGATGGAGACTATCAGGGTACGCCGGCCCGGGTCAAACCAGACGGCAGCTTCGGGTTGCCCATGGTGGGATTGGGAAAGTATCGGGTCAGCGTCTGGAGCAAGCCTGAAGGCACGTATCTCAAATCAGTTCGTTTCAATGGCGGCGAGTCACCGGATGAAATGATCCATGTGACTGCCGGAGGTACCGAACCGATGGAATTGGTTCTGGGTGCGGATGGAGGACAGATCGTGGGCTCCATAAAGAGCAGCGATGCCAACGCTGACGAGAAATCCGTTTCCGTGCCCAAGGGTTGGAAGACTGTTCTTATTCCGGACATCGCCGATATGCATCAACGCGACGAATACACGCTCGAAGGCGCATTCGATCAATCTGGTGTCTTCACCATCAAAGGGATCGCTCCTGGCAAGTACAAGCTCTACGCCTGGGAAAAAATCGAAGAGGATGCCTGGAGCAATCCGGATTTGTTGAACCTCATGCAACCCTACGCGACTGACGTAACCGTCAATCCGAACGAAAAGAAGCAGCTGCAAGTACCGCTGATTTCTGCCAAGTTTACCGAAGAAGCTCTGGCCAAGGCGGGAATGCAATAGGTTGCCCCCATAATAAAGGTCATGCAACGTGTGCGGCTCGCAGCGGTGTCTCTAATTGCACTTGGGTCACCGCTATACTCCCAGGCGCCTCTTCGCATCGGCGTAGTCGGCCTCGTGCACGGTCACGTTGCCGGATTCTTCAGCACCACGCTCAATCGATCAGACGTTCAAATTGCCGGTATCGCAGAACCCGACCGTCAGCTCTTCAATCGATACGCCCAGCAGTATCACCTGGATTCCAATCTGTATTTCTCAACGCTCGATGACATGATCTCTCGCGCTCACCCGCAGGCTGTGGTCGTGTACACATATACGTTCGATCACCGCAAAGTCGTCGAAGACTGTGCCCGCCGCGGCATTCACGTCATGATGGAAAAGCCTCTCGCCGTCAGCTACGCAGACGCTCTCGCCATCGCGGATTCAGCGCAGAAAGCGAAGATCCACGTCATCGTCAACTATGAGACTACTTGGTACGCAAGCAACGAGGCAGCCTACGAGATGCTCCAACAGGGCCAACTTGGTGACATCCGGCGCGTGCTGGCCCACGACGGACACCCCGGACCGAAAGAGATCCACGTTCAGCCCGAATTTTTCGCTTGGTTAACTGACCCGAAGCTCAATGGCGCTGGTGCGCTTTACGATTTCGGCTGCTACGGCGCGGATTTGGTTACCTGGCTGATGAAAGGTGAGCCACCAAAAACGGTCACTGCCGTTACGCAACAGATTAAGCCCGACATATACCCAAAGGTGGATGACGAAGCGAACGTGATTCTAACGTATCCGAACGCGGTTGCGATTCTGCAGGCTTCGTGGAACTGGCCCTTTGACCGCAAGGATATGGAAATCTACGGCCGGACGGGCTATGTGAAAACAATCGTCCGCGACAGAATCGAGTTCCGTCTCGCGGACCAGAGGGATTCCAAGCTCGCGCCTGCCAGAGGATTGCTGCCGCCCTACGATGACCCGTTGCATTACTTCGCCGCTCTGATAAACGGAAAAGCTCACGAAGACAGTCTGTCCTCGCTCAACACCAACCTAATCGTTAGCGAGATACTGGAAGCGGCTCGCCGCTCCGCCCAGTCAGGGAAGACGATCACGTTGCCCTTGATTCAATAATCATGCACAAGATTTTAAGGCTTGCGATCTTCTTCGCCCTATTACCGCTCTTTTGTTCGCGGTCGACGAATACCAAGCTGAATCAGCAAAGCTCGCCGATTTGATGGGTTGGAAAGCGGGAGAAGTAATTGCGGAAATCGGGGCCGGAGAAGGTTACATGTCGTTTTTCGCGGCTGCTCGCGTCGGACCTACCGGTCACGTATACACAACCGAACTCGATGACAAGAAAGTTGCTCATCTCAAAAAAGAGGTCGAGGCGCGCCATCTCGAGAACGTAACTGTAGTTAAGGCAGATCCTATCGGCACGAACCTTCCCGACTCCTGCTGCGAGGCGATCTTCATGCGCCGCGTCTATCACCATTTCAGTGACCCTGCACGGACCGATGCGGCCATCTCTCGCGCCCTCAAGCCGGGAGGTCTACTCGCTGTAATCGACTTCCCTCCGCGCGAAGGTCTTCCGCCTGTTCAAAACGCCCCGAAAAATCACCCCGGGCATGGCGTGTCGAGGAATGTACTCCTTCAGGAACTCAAATCGGCCGGCTTTGAGTTTGTGGCTCAACCAAACGACTGGCCGAATCACGGCGACTATTGCGTAATCGTCCGTAAACCATTACCGCCCGGATAGTCATTTGCCATGCCGGCGCAACCCACCCTCGCCCGGCGTCTCGGTCTGATCAGCGCTACTGCTCTCGTGGTGTCGAACATAATCGGCACCGGGATTTTTTCCACAACGGGCTTTCTCGCTGGAGATCTTGGCAAACCATGGCTCGTTCTCCTCAGTTGGGTGATTGGCGCAGTATTCGCGTTCCTCGGTGCCCTATGTTATTCGGAGCTCGCTATCAACTTCCCCACTTCCGGCGGCGAATATGTCTATCTGAGCCACGCGTACGGTCCCACTTGGGGCTTCATAACCGGATGGGTGTCGCTATTGGCTGGCTTCTCCGCGCCCATTGCCGCCGCGGCGCTGTCGTTCGCCAGTTACATCGTGTTCCTTTTTCCAACGCGCGAACATTTCGGCCAAGTTCAGATCATCGCGTCGGCACTGGTTGTCGCACTTTCAATATGGAACCTCTTTGGTATTCAGCGCGGCGCTCGACTGCAAAATGTCCTTACAGCGATAAAGCTGATCTTGCTCACGGCCTTTGTAATCGCCGGTCTACTCTTCGGCCACGGTGATTGGCATAACTTCTCGCGAGATGCCGCTCGCTGGACTGCGGCCCCACTCTGGCAGCAGCTCGCCGTAAGTCTCTTTTGGATCTATGTTGCCTACAGCGGTTGGAATGCGGCGACATACGTCGCCGAAGAGATCGAGCAACCTGATCGAACGTTAGGGCGAGCACTGGGCATCGGAACTGCAATGGTCGCAGCTATGTATCTCGCCCTCAACGTTGTCTTCCTCTATGCCACCCCTCTTGAGTCCATGAAGGGCGTCATTGCAGTCGGAGCGCTTGCAGCCTCCCATCTTTTTGGATCGAACATTTCTCGCGCGTTTAGCCTTCTCATGGCGTGCGCATTGCTATCGACGGTGAATGCCATGACCATCGCCGGTCCTCGGGTCTACTACGCAATGGCTCGTGATGGCCAATTCTTCTCCTCTGCCGCGATCGTTCACCCGCTTTGGCGCACTCCTGTGAACTCCATCTTGGCCCAGGCGATCTGTACGTTGCTGCTGGTCTTTACTCCCTTTCCGCAGCTCGTTATCTATATCGGTTTCACCCTGAACCTATTCGCCGTGATGTCAGTGGCCTCGCTCTTTATCTTTAGAGGTCGGCCGGGATGGCACCGTCGGCCAAGTGTCGACTTCGCATACCCCCTGATTCCCTGTCTTTTCCTCACCGTGGGTTGTTGGATGATTATCGAAGGGATTTTGCTGAAGCCGTTCATCTCGCTTCTCACGGTGCTGACCGTGGCGGTAGGAGGCTTTCTGTATTGGATGCGCGCCCGGGTGCTGCTATAATCCAACCTTCCGCAGTATGAAGAGGCGTATCTTCCAAGTCCTCACCGGTGCTGTAGTACTGTACTTACTCACCATGGCTGCGTTTGCTTACGCCATGCGGCAGCCGCCTCAGAAGTTCTCACGCGTGATGATGCACACCGGGCCGGTTCCTTTTCTGCTGTTCCCATTCGAGAGTATGTGGAAGAGTGCGCGGCAGGGCAACGTGCTTCCGGGCGATACGGCTCCTGATTTCACGCTTCCGCTACTCGACCATTCGAGTCAGGTCACGCTTTCCAGCTTTCGTGGTGCGAAGCCAGTCGTTCTGGTTTTCGGCAGTTATACTTGACCGCCATTTCGCCGGGAGGTTCCCGCGCTCAACAAGCTGTACGCGCAATATAAGGACCAGATTGCCTTCTACGTCGTTTACATAGCGGAGGCGCACCCCACCGACGTTTGGCAAATGGAGAGCAACGTCAAGGAAGGTGTTCTTTTCCGCGATCCAACCACCACGTCCGAGCGTGAAGGCGTCGCAAACTCTTGCATACGAAAACTGCACATCGCTTTTCCCGCGCTGGTTGATTCCATCAACAATCGAGTCGAACAACAGTACACCGGCTGGCCGGATCGCCTCTACCTCATAGGCGTCGACGGAAAGGTTCGCTTCAAGAGCGAGCCCGGGCCGTTCGGTTTTACTCCAAACAAACTCGAAACCGCCTTAGCGGCAGAAACCGGGTCCGGCCGATCAGGATAAACTAGCAGTCAGGAACGCTTGAAAGGCTTTGCCGCAGTACTCTTCCTGACGGGCTTTGTTTCGTATTTCTGCTTCACTCGCCCCGCCTTTTCCAAAGAACATTGGACCGAGCTGAACATCGGTCCTTTTTATGTAGACACCGAAGCAGATGTGGGTGCCGCGCGGGATACTCTCACGCAGCTCGAACAACTTCGCTGGGTGTTGGGTGGCTTACTTGAATCGAAGGATCTTCCGAGCGTCTGGCCTATCCGAGTCCTGTTGACCCGAAATGCAAAAACGAACACGAACCAGTTCGTTTCGCAAAATGGTCAACACCTGTGGGTCGGCACACCGAGTAATCACGTTCCGCTCGATCAGGTGGCGGGGATTTTGCTAGACGCGAACACACCGCAGTTGCCGCCGGAGGTCGAATCCGGTGTTCGGCAGCTTTTCTCGACTTTGGAGGCGCACGGTAGCCGCGTGACTTGGGGTGGAGCACCTGTCCATCCTGACCTCAACTGGGCGCGGATGCAGCTTTTTGCAACTAAGTTCGAGTACAGCCTTAGTTTCCATATCTTCCTGACCGCTCTGCGCAGCGGAAGCACGCTTCGCGCTGCTGAGCACAACGCCTTCGGCAAAGAAGCCCAGGAGCTGGAATCCGAGGCGAAGACGAATCTCGCCTCAGGTAACTGGCAGGCTGTTTCCGTTTCAGGCCGCCCCCTCGATCCCAAGCGCGATTTCGGCGAACACTCGATCGATGCCGTTGTAGCCGAGGTTCACCTAGCTGATGCAGAACTCTCGACCGATCCTAAAGCATCGGAAACAGCTTACAAATCGGCCATCGAGGCCGGCGGCGCATCGGCCGCGCTCGGTTATCAGGGCCTCGCGCAAACGGCCAAACGTGACGGCGAAGACCCTAGGCCGTATCTCGAAAATGCCATGAAAGCGGGCAGCAAAAGTGCACCCGTATATGTCGAGGCAGCTGACGGTTTACCGGCCGACCAAGCCCTCGCTCTACTCAAGCGGGCTGCTCAGTTGAATCCGCTTTGGGCTGAGCCGATCTTCCTTCAGGCGCAGCTAGCGACTGATCTGGCGCAGCGTGAAGTGCTTTTGCAAAAGGCTGTCCAACTCGATCCGCGCTCGACTAAGGCTTGGCTCGCGCTCGCTGACGTTCAGACCGCGAATGGCCATGCGACAGCCGCGCAGGGCACTTGGTTGCGGGCCGAGGACTCCGCCCCAACCCCGTCAGAACGCGAGCGCATCCATCAGCTTCGCCTCGACTCGGAGCAGACGCGTCTGGATGCCGCTGAAGCCGCACGCCGAAAAGAACGGGACGCCGCACGGCTGGACGACGCACGCGCACAAGAATCCGAAGCCGCGCGAATCCGGGCCGCCGAGGAGAAAGCAAATCAACAACTGGAGACTGAGGCCGGAGGCGTCAAACCGGAGAAGGTTGTGCCCTGGGAGGAAACGGTTCGCCAACGGAAAGTTCAAGGAACCTTGATTCGAGTGGACTGCCGGCGAAATTACTCACGCCTGTGGGTGAAAGACAAGACCGGAAAAGTGATGCAGCTGTTCCTAAAAGCGGCGAATCAGGCCGGTTCGGCATGCGGCCCGCAGCAGCAGCCTCGACGTGTACTTGTGGCTTACTCGCCTCGCGACGATGACCGCTTCAACACCTCGGGTGATGTTGTGAGCATTACGTTTCAGTGATCCCGGCCATTCGCAATGCACAGCCTGAAGATGGTCCCGTGCTTGTCGAGATCGAACGGGAATCCTTCTCGAATCCAACTTGGGACCTGGACAGCTTTTTCAAACATGGCTGTATAGTGGCCGAGGTCGACGGCTGCGTGGCTGGATTTCTGGTCTCCCGCGAGACCGCGCCCGCTCACAATACCAATCCGCCACAGCGCGAGATCTTAAACCTTGCCGTCGCCTTCAAGTTCCGCGGCATGGGAATCGCTACTGCTTTGTTACAGCAGGAGCTGAACCGTAACGCAACCCACTTTCTGGAAGTGCGTGAATCCAATCAGGCTGCCCAAGCCCTTTACCGGAAGTGCGGCTTCGTTGAGATAAGCCGACGGTCCGGGTACTATGAACTTCCGGCAGAAGCCGCTATTGTCATGAGTGTGAAAAAATGCTAATTTTTGAGTGCGGTCGGTCACTTCAACCAGGAGAATCCGTTTAATGGAGAATCATACGCAAGAGGAAGAATTGAAAGCGCATCTGCTCGAGACAAACGAGCATTTCCGGACGCTTGCGGGGCAGCATGCGCAGCTCAAGCAGAAGATTGAGGCAATCGAGTCCAAACCGCACGTCACTCCTGCGGATGAGCTCGAAGAGCAGCGTCTCAAGAAGCTAAAACTTCATTTAAAGGATCAGATGAACCAGATCGTTTCGCGCACGAAACACGCCAGCGTCTGATAACTTGCAACATCTCGCTTACGCTGGATTTGTCCTTTATCTCTCACTCCTACCGGGTTTAGCTCTGAGTGCGTCAGATGCGGACGCGTCGAAGGAAGTCACGTTCAACAAGGATGTGGCTCCAATCCTCTATCAGAACTGTGTCGCTTGCCATCATCCGAACGATATTGCCCCGATGTCGTTGATGACTTACAAGGAAGCGCGCCCCTGGGCCGCGGCCATCCGCGAGGCCGTCGTGCAGCGTGTTATGCCGCCCTGGCATGCCGATCCGCACGTCGGCGAATTCATGAATAATCCTCGTTTATCCGACGCCCAAATCGCAACCATTGTGGCGTGGGTGAAGCAGGGAGCGAAAGAGGGCGATCCGAAGGACCTGCCCGAGCCGCCCGTCTTCCAAGCTGGCTGGCATATTAAACCCGACGTGGTCTTTACCATTCCCGAAATGACTGTGGCTGCCGGCAACCAGGATGATTATGAATACATTTACGTGCCGACGAACTTCAAGGAAACCAAATGGATTCAGGCGGGCGAGGTTGTGCCTGGAGATCGCCGCGTAGTCCACCATGCGACCGTGAGTGTGGTGAACGGGGATGAAGTTCCGAAGCTGCGGGAAAGCCACGCCGACCAATCGAAAGCGGGTACTCCGTACTACTACAGGACCGGCCAGGTGAACCACCTAAGGCCGGACGTACTGGTTCTGGATGATGGATGCTCAGCGCCGAACGGTGGCGGTCTTCCAGGCCAGCCCTCGGGAGGCGTGAATCACGTGCCGGCCATTTATTTGCCTGGACATTGGCCGGAAGTGCGTCCCGCGGGTTATGCATTAAGAGTTGCGGCGGGATCTTACTTGCAGTTCCAGATTCATTACAGCAATCGCCTGGGCCAGTCTGTGAAAGACCGAACGAGCGTTGGTCTGGTGTTCGCAAAGGAGCCCGTGAAGTACGAGGTGGCTCAGTACGAAATTTGGAATAACCTGTTTCTCATTCCGCCGGGCGACGGAAATCACCGCGTCACTTCCTGCTTTGTCCTGCCTAAAGATGTGACCGCGGTAGCGTATACCGCGCACATGCATTTCCGCGGTAAGAGCATGAAGACGGAAGCGATCTACCCTGATGGGCATCGTGAGTTATTGTTCGATGTACCCAAATACGATTTTCGCTGGCAGGAGACTTACTTCTTAAAGCATCAATTTCTACTCCCGAAGGGCACAAAGCTATTTACGACGGCCTACTTCGACAACTCACCAAACAACCCATTGAATCCCGATCCCACGAAAGCCATTCGGTGGGGCGAGCCAAGTACTGAAGAAATGATGGGCTTCTGGTTGGCTTATGCAGACGTAACTCCTGTGAAGACGAACACAGTCCTGGCACAAACAACCCATTAGGCAGAAACGATCACGTTATGAGTCAATCGAGGCGCGGATTTCTAACGAGGATTGGTACGGGTCTCGGTGCGCCCTTGATCCTAAAAGCCGCGAATAAATCTGGGAGCAAAAAGCCTGTTCTCGGTGAAGGCGAACACACCTACGAAGTCACGCACGATTGGGGGGAGTTGCCGGCCGATATTCAATATGGCAACACTCACGGGGTGTGCGAGGACTCGAGCGGACGCATTTACATTCATCACACGGTCTATGCCACGAGTGAAAGCTCCGACACGATCGTGATTTTTGATCACCAGGGTAAATTCGTGAAGAGCTGGGGCAAGGAATTTAGGGGTGGCGCACACGGACTTTACATTCGTAAAGAAGGTAACGAGGAGTTTCTATATCTCTGCGATATTCGCCGGGGGCTAGTGGTTAAGACCACGTTGGAAGGCGAAGAGCTGTTCACGCTTGGCTATCCGAAGGTTTCGGAAGTGTATGCGCAACCAGGGCCGGATGGTAAGCCGCTCAAATACAGCCCGACCAATCTTGCTGTAGCACCCAATGGCGATATCTATGTCGGTGACGGCTACGGATCGAGTTACATCATCCAGTACAACAGAAAGGGCGAATACATCCGCACTTTTGGAGGTCCGGGAAATGAAGCAGGCCACCTGAGCTGTCCACATGGGGTCTTTGTGGATACCAGAGATACCGAGCCGATTCTAACCGTGGCGGATCGCAGCAACAAGCGCATCCAGCGCTTCACCCTCGATGGCAAGCACATTGACTTTATTTATGGGACGCTTGCGCCCTGCCACTTCAGTGTTTACAAGAACGGCGATATGCTCGTTCCCGATCTCTTCGCGCGCGTCACGCTGATGGATCGCGATAACAAGCTCATCACGAACCTAGGCGACGATTCCCAAAGTGATTACATGACCACTCGCAAGCTAACACGCGACCATTTCAAGCCCGGTAAGTTTGTCTGCCCGCATGGAGCGTGCTTCGATCATAAAGGGAATATCTACGTTGTCGAATGGGTGGAGGTCGGTCGCGTGAGTAGATTGCAGAAAGTTTAGGTGGGGTCACGAAGCAAGTCAGCCGCCGGGCCTGCCTGAGCGCCTTACTGCTGTCGACCGGGATCTCCGCTCTTCCACAGATAAAAGATGCGGCGCCTCCGGGTGATTGGGTGTGTCCAATGGACCCGGACTACCATTCCGCGAAAGCTGGAAAATGCCCTCGCTGCGGGATGACGCTGGTCTTGCATGTCCCCGATCGCGTCGAATATCCGCTCGAAGTCTCACACCAGCCTGAACTGCTATACCCGAACCAAAAGGCGATGCTGAGCTTCCGGGTGATCGATCCGGCAACAAATCAGACCGTAAAGCGATTTGAGATTGTGCATGAGAAGCTGATGCACTTGTTTCTGGTGAGTGGAAATCTGGAGTACTTCGCGCATGAGCATCCGGTATTGCAGAACGACGGCTCGTTTCACCTTCCGGTTGTGCTCCCTTTGGGGGGCATGTATCGGATGCTGGCCGACTTCTATCCGGCTGCTTCCGTTCCGCAGTTGGCGTTGAATACCTTGTTCGTTTCGGGGGCGCAGCTGCCGACGCGCATCGCAGAATCGTTGAAGCCTTCGAGAGCCGCCAACCTAACGGCCTCGTTGCGAATGGATCCTGAGCAGCCGCTGGCAGGATTGGAAACGAAGCTTTTCTACACACTCGACCCTGTTGAAGGCCTGGAGCCTTATCTTGGTGTTTGGGCGCATATGTTGATTGTCAGCAGCGATCTCATTGACATGCTTCATGTGCATCCATTTCTCAAGGATCAGAGCTCGACGATTCAGTTCAACGTCATTTTTCCACGCGGCGGGCTGTACCGTATCTGGACCCAGTTTCAACGAAAGGGCGTTGTGGATACTACCGTGTTTACCGTGCCAGTGAAGGAGCTGGGTTAATCGAAGCTTGCGAATTCGAAGACGAGATTTCGAGCGCGAACTCGAGCGGTGTTGATGATTCGATGACCGTGCCGGGTGGCAGTGCAAGCGGTTTCCGAAACTGAAACGTGATCTTCGTTTTCGGATCGAAGCGATAGAGCCAGATCAGCGGCTCGATGCGTCCGTCCGGTAGACGCGCAGTGACCTGCGCCGAATCAACAATCTTGGTTACCAGGGGCTTGATCCCGGCAACACGGAGGGGCTGAGTAAGCGTGGCGCGTGAAAAGACAGAGAGCGCATCCTTCAGGGCAGGCGGCTTTACAAGAGCAGGCGGCTGCGATTTTGGCAGCAGCGCAGGGTCGCCCTTAGGCGCGCCGCCAACCACCCAGGCTGCGAGGATCAGGATCTCTTCTTGCGTCAAGGCATGATCGGGCGATAAATCTCCGAAGCCCTTCACGGCTCCCCATGGTGGCATGGATCGGGAAAGAACCTGTTCTTTGATATCGACGGCCCAGGGACGAACCTCTTCGTAATTTGTCAGCGGGATAGACGAGGACTGGCCGTGGCATTGCGAGCAGCGGCGACCGAGAATCCGCGAGACATCTCGAGTGTAGGCCAGGTTCGTCGTGATGATGTCGTGCGCTGAAAGGGTGCTCGCGATGGAGATCGAGAACGTGAGCGCCTGTATAACGGCGTGTTTCACTCTTTTTTTTCGCCAGGCACCCTCGAGAAACCTGGGAACGGGACTAGTTGTTGCTGCTCGGGTCGGTAGTACTGCTGGGATTGCTGGTTCCAGGATCGGTGGTCGGATTGTCGCCCGTGTCTGCAGGACGCCGCTTCAGCTTAGGACGATCCTCGTCATCGCCTTTCGACTTCTTTGAAGGATCGGTTTCGTCTTCGATCGGGGCATTCGAATTCGGGTTGCGACGTAGCGTCGGCTTATTCGGATCCGTGTTCGTCTGGTCGGGCCGGCGCTGATTTTCGAGCATCGCAAGCCGCGCTTTAACATCGTTGAATTCAGAAGTAGTTACAACGTACTCCGGCCTGGATTTCAGGCCCGAGATTTCTTTCTGCGACTTCTGCACCCGGTCGTCGGTCATGGGGTGCGTGGAAAAAAGCTTGGAGACGCTGCCGGGCTTGCGTTTCTCATCGGTTTGGATTTTTTCGAAGAAATCGACGAAGGCGTTTGGATCATAGCCAGCCTTGTACATGTACTGAACGCCGAGATAATCCGCTTCGGCCTCAAACCCGCGTTGAAACTTTAGGAAGCCCATCGGGATCAGCAGGCCGGACGCCTCATAGATTCCGTACGCCGCAGCTCCCCCCATAAAGATGAGCGGAATGGTTGCGAGCTGTGCGATTTCCCCCCGTGTGGCCTGACGCGTACCGTGTCGGGCCGCTACGTGGGCGATTTCGTGTGCCATAACGCCGGCGAGTTCAGCTTCCGTATCGGCCCTCAAGATCAAGCCCGAGTCGACAAAGAAGAATCCGCCGGGCAGCGCGAAGGCATTCACCGTGGGGTCCTCAATCACCTTAATCGTGAAAGGCACCTTGGCATCCGAGTTCCGCACCAGATTCTGACCAATCCGATTCACGTACTCCGATACCACCGGGTCATTGATGATCTTTGATTGGCGCTCCACCTGTTGCGCGAGCTGCTTGCCAAGAGCAATTTCCTTTTCGAGCGAGTAGAAATTGACCTTGCCCGAGACGTTCCGGTCGCCAATAGCATCCGGGTCCTTCTCTTTGCTGTCTTTTGGGAGCGCCGTAAAGGGCGTTACCATGAGCAGGGTTAAGCTGAGGCTCACAAATGATTTGAAGGGAATAAGTCGCCGCATAGTACTCCTTTACGACTCTAAACTTCGCCCGAGAAGGCAGGCGCGAGATGGACGTTTCGTCTATCTCCAGTATAGGACCAATTTATGAACATGGGTGCGCACCCAAACAGGAGAGATTCATAAACGTTAACGTATGCTCGAAAGCATGGGTTACGAAAAAGTGACCAGCATTCTCACGGAGCAGCTATATGTACGTTACCGGGACGAGTTCCCGATTGCTGACGAGTTCATTTATCTGAACCATGCGGCGGTGGCGCCTCTTTGCCGGCCCGCTGCGAAGGCCATGAAGGACTTGGCGGACGACGTGTGCCAGAACGGGGCCCTGAACTACGACAGATGGATGGAGACGTATTCAGCGGTGCGCCGAGCCGCAGCGATGATGATCAACGCCTCACTCGATGAGATCGCGATCGTTAAGAACACATCGGAAGGAATCTCGATGGTCGCTGAAGGCATGTCATGGAAGCCCGGCGATCGGGTGATCGTCTTTGAAGAAGAATTCCCAGCGAACTACTATCCTTGGATCCGTCTGGAACGACGCGGCGTAGACGTTACGCGTCTTTCGATCTACGATCCGGTTGAAAAGATCGCGCAGGCGATTCCTGGGACCCGGCTGCTGGCGGTGAGTTACGTCAATTATCTGAGCGGGTTCCGCGTAAGTTTAGCGCAGATCGGCGAGTTGTGCCGCGCGCACGGATGCTTCTTTCTACTCGATGCGATTCAGGGCATGGGCGCGTTCCCGATTGACGTGCAGGATTGCCATATTGATGCGCTGGCGGCCGATGGACACAAATGGATGCTGGGGCCGGAGGGGAACGGCATCCTGTATGTGCGGGCGAAGTGGCTGGACGCCATCGATCCGGTCGAGTTCGGCTGGACGAATCCTGTTAATTATGCTGATTACGGCTCACGCGATATGACCTTGCGGCCGGATGCGGGGCGGTACGAATGCGGCACTTTGAACACGATCGGATGTTTCGGGCTGCGGGCGGCGATGGAGTTCCTGTTAGGAATCGGGATCGAAAATATCGCGGCCTCAGTTCAAGCCCGGGCAAGTCAGTTAGAAGCAGGCGTTCGCGAGAAAGGCTACGAGATGATCACCGAACGCACTCCTGAAACCGGCTCAGGAATCATCACTTTCCGCCACCCGTCTATCGATTGCCGGAAAATCGTAAGAAATCTGCGGCAGCATAGAATTCTCGCGGCGCCCCGCCAGGGTTGGATACGGATGTCTCCGCATTTCTATGTCAGCCCGGAAGAGATCGAGCAGGTACTGCGCGTCCTATAGCCCGGATGAGAAAAATCATTTGTGTGGTCCTGCTCGGCATGAGTGCGCTCGGACGGCAACAGCATCAGACTGTAACTCAGGTGTGGGCCGCTCAGTGGATCGATGTTCCAGGCACGTCGTCTCAGGATTACGGCGTTTACCATTTCCGCAGAGCATTTGATCTACCCGATAGCCCCACCCGGTTCGTAATTCATGTTTCGGGGGACAACCGTTATCAACTCTATGCGAACGGCAAACGAGTCTCTTGGGGTCCGGCGCGTGGCGATTTGACGCACTGGCGGTACGAAACCGTGGATATTGCGCCAGAAGTTCACGGGGGCAAGAATGTACTTTCGGCAGTCGTCTGGAATGACGGCCCATATAAAGCCGTCGCGCAGATTACGAATCAGACCGGCTTTGTGCTGGAAGCGGAACGCCCGGAGGATAACCAAGTAAATACGAATCGCTCCTGGAAGTGCATTCAGGACCGAGCATATTCTCCACAGCCTTTAGCGCCCGATCAGGAAACAGGATATTACGCCCTGGCGGCAAATGAGATGGTCGACGCAAGCAGATATCCGTGGGGTTGGGAACAGACGGATTACGATGATTCCCAATGGTTGCCTGCCCGCGAGCTGGGTCACGCCGCGCTCCGCGATGCGCGAGATGCTTCTAACCGCTGGATGCTCATACCGCGCGAGATTCCACTCGAGGAGCAGCTTGCAACGCGCCTCCTGAAAGTTCGCAGATCCGAGGGCGTTCAAGCGTCAGATGAGTTCTTATCGGGCGAGCAGCCCTTAAACGTACCAGTGCACACGAGGGCTTCGCTCTTGCTCGATCAAACGTACCTGACCACCGCTTATCCTGAGCTTACTGTCAGCGGCGGTAAGAGTGCAAAAATCAACCTGCGCTATTCAGAAACGTTGTTCATTACTAAGGGCCCGCACGGGATCCCACTTAATAAAGGCAACCGGAACGATATTGAGGGGAAACAGTTTTATGGGGCTTCCGATACTTATCTGCCCGACGGCGGTCCGCATCGCATGTATCGCCCGCTTTATTGGAGAACTTATCGCTACATTCAGCTGAACGTGGAAACAGCAGATGAGCCTTTAATTGTGGAAGATTTGCAGGGCGTTTTTACGGCTTATCCCTTCGAGAAAAAGGCGATTTTTCAGGTGAATGGCGCCGCTGATGCCGAACTGCAGCAGATCCTCTCGACGGGTTGGCGTACGGCGCGGCTCTGCGCCCATGAAACCTACATGGACTGCCCATACTACGAACAGCTGCAATATGCAGGCGATGCGCGCATCCAGATGATGATCTCGCTCTACATGACCGGCGATTCACGGCTGATGAAGAACGGAATTGCGCTGCTGAACTCTTCTCGAACCGCCGAGGGATCGACGTACAGCCGCGCTCCTTCGTTTCTACAGCAATACATCCCGCCATTTTCGCTGTGGTGGATCGGAATGGTTCATGACTACTGGATGTATGTCGATGATCCGGACTTTATCAAAGATATGCTGCCCGGGGTTCACTCGGTCCTCAGCTTTTACGAAAAATATCAGAAGCCGAGTGGTTCCCTGGAGCGCATGCCGTGGTGGAATTTCGTTGATTGGGTAAAGCAGTGGCCGAATGGTGAACCGCCGGCCCAGGAGGATGGCTCATCGGCTGCGGCCCTCGATTTGCAGCTACTGCTCGCGTACCAATGGGCAACAGATCTCGAGCAAGCCTTCGGCAGTAAGGCACTCGCCGCTGAGTATCAAGCCGCCGCCGCGCGTCTGAAAAGGACAATTATCGCGACTGATTGGGACGGCACCCGTGGACTGTTTGCCGATCAACCGTCACACCGAACTTACTCGCAGCAAGTGAACACTCTGGCCGTACTCGCGCAGATTGTGCCGCGGGACCAGGGTCGCTCCGTCATGGAGAAGGTCGTCAGTGACGTAACCCTAGCGCAGTCTTCCATCTATTTCCGCGCGTATACCAACGCCACTCTACGCGAGATCGGCATGGGTAACCGGTATCTGTCCATGCTCGGCCCTTGGCGCGAAATGCTTGCGCAGGGACTTACGACATGGGCTGAGTGGAACGGCCCGGACGCGCGGTCGGATTGCCACGCTTGGGGAGCCAGCCCGAATTTTGAGCTGCTGCGGACGGTAGCGGGGATAGAATCGATGGCTCCCGCCTTCGCGAGGGTACGCATCGCACCTAACCTCGGAGATCTGAATCGCGTCACAGCGAGCATGCCTCATCCGAAGGGGCAAATTCGTGTCGACCTTCAAAAGCACAGCGCAAGACTACTCGGTGATGTGGAACTGCCAACAGGCATTACTGGCGAATTCGATTGGGCGGGAACTGCTTATATGCTGAAGCCGGGTATGAATCATATCCAATGAGGCACACACGTGTCGTGTCTGGTTGTTCTGCACAGGTTCATTGCTTTCGGAGCTGCGTAGCATTGCTAGCGTTTTAGCTGGTAGGCTGAGAAGGATTTCGCATGTACGTCGGCGTACGAGTGTTTCGGAGGGCAGGGAATCGCTTTGCAGCGATTCTGATTGCCGTCTGCGTCGGATTTAGCGCTTATAGCCCGGAAACGCTAGGGGCGGGCGAACCGACTCAGCCTTGCTGCCGTCTCAAGCACTCTTGCTCCTGCCATGCCCGGCACTCTTCGAGTCGACAGCGGGGCTGGTCTGTTCTGAAGAGCTGCTGCGGCGGCGATTGCTGTGAGCGAGCGCAGGCGCTGAATTCGAACGGAATTGTTCCCATTTCCAAGCGGCTCGGCCTTTCACTTGCCAATTACGAGAGATCTTTTCAAAGCAGTAATCGCCCAAATGAGGCGCAGCGTAGTCATTCACTTCATCAACGTCCCCCTCCGAGCCAGTCTTAAGACATAGTTACAGACAATTTCCGTTGCTTAGAAAAAGGACTGTTATGTCAGGACTGCTGCGGACGCACGCGCGTGTTTGCGTCTTGCTGTGGATCGTTGCTTGGCCCTGTGGGATTGTGTTCGGCGCGGCGCTCGGGTCACTTCGAGGAGTTGTGCACGACCCCGCTCATCTTCCGATACCGAACGCCAGGATCGTAGTGCAATCCATTACGTCGGATTACAAGCTGGCGGGCGAAACAGGTCCGAACGGCGAGTTCCTTTTTTCTGCTGTTCCCGTGGGTGAGTACGTGATTACGATTCAGCACACCGGGTTTGTTACCGAGCGGCAAGACGTGACCGTGAATAGCTCATCCACGCCAGTCCTGCATTTCCCTTTGATGATTACGCGGCAGAGCCAGAGGATCGAAGTTTCAGAGACTGACAATGCCGTGAACGCCGCTTCCACCACTCCGACCACTACACTCGATCGGCTCGATATACAGCGCACCCCAGGAGCAGACCGGGCAAACAGCCTGGCGATGATTACTGATTATGTGCCTGGAGCGTACCTGGCTCACGATCAGTTGCATGTTCGTGGAGGCCATCAGGTGGAGTGGCTGGTGGATGGCGTACCGGTGCCCAACACGAACATCGCGACAAATGTCGGTCCGCAGTTCAATCCGGAAGATATCGATACGCTCGAAGTGCAGCGAGGAGGATACGGCGCTGAATACGGAGACCGTACGTACGGCGTATTCAATGTCGTGCCGCGCAGCGGATTCGAACGGGACAGGCAGGCAGAGCTAGTCACCAGTTACGGCAGTTTCAACCAAACGAATGATGAATTCAGCATGGGGAATCACACCGAGAAGTTCGCATGGTACGGCGCTGTAAATGGGAACAGAAGCGATCTTGGTCTGATGACCCCGACTTCGGCAGTGATTCACGATCGAGAGGACGGGCTGGGCGGTTTCGGCACCCTGATTTATAACTTCACGCCGCAAGATCAACTCCGAGTGGTTGCTTCCGTGCGTCGCGATAATTACCAAGTTCCGAATACTCCTGAAGGACAGGCAGCCGGGATCCGCGATAACGAGTTTGAAAGAGACGCCCTGCTGAACGTGTCATGGGTGCACACCATTGGAGCCGGGCAGGTGCTTACTTTTTCGCCCTTCTACCATTTCGCCCGCGCTAATTACATAGGAGGACCGAACGATCCCGGCGTGAGCACACGGGATGAGCAGACGTCTCAATATGCGGGAGCGCAGGTCAGCTACAGCGGGTTAACCAAGCGACACAATTTGCACGCCGGCGTGTACGGGTTCGATCAACAGGATTTGAGTTTGTTTACGATATCCTCCGCCGATGCGGTCAGTCAGCCGCTAGCGCAAAGGATTTCGCCTCACGGATCCCTGGCGGTTGCTTTCCTGGCAGATCAGTTCAAAATTGCTGATTGGCTGACGCTTTCGGGCGGTGTCCGGCTTACGCATTTCAATGGATCGCTGTCAGAGAATGCAGCCGATCCGCGCGTGGGCGCAGCAATTAGAGTGCCTCGATTGCATTGGGTCGTTCGGGGCTTTTACGGCGCTTATTACCAAGCGCCTCCTCTATCAACCGTATCTGGTCCGCTGCTCCAAAATGCACTTGCTCAAGGGTTCGGGTTCTTGCCGCTGCGTGGAGAGCGTGATGAGGAGTCTCAGTTTGGAATTGCGATTCCGTGGCGCGGTTGGGTTCTGGATGGAAATCATTCGCACATGCATGGAACCAATGTGTTCGATCACGATGCGCTTGGCAATTCGAATATATTTCTTCCATTGACGATCAGTGCGGCGGTAGTCGATGCGTGGGAGGTGACGCTGCGCTCGCCCCTGTTCATGCGGCGTGGACAGCTACACCTCGCCTATTCGAGCCAGCGGGCTTTAGGTTCGGGAAACGTCACCGGTGGGCTGACCAACTTCTCGCCACCAGTTGGCGGCCTGTTCTTACTCGATCACGACCAGCAGCACACGCTGAATGTGGGCGGTTTTGTAAATCTGCCGTGGCGGACTTGGATAAGCGGAAATCTTTATTATGGGTCGGGCTTCCCAGATAACGGAGGCCCGGCGCGTCTGCCGCAGCATACGACGGTAGACCTCGCCTTGGGAAAGAATGTTGGGGAAGATTGGACGCTTTCCCTGAACGCGATCAACGTGGCGAACCGGCGCTTCTTGCTCGATAACAGCCTGACGTTCGGAGGCACGCATTACTTCAATCCTCGGGAGATCTTCGTACAGCTGCGATACCGTTTTCATTTTTGACAGCTCGCATTATCATGGTTCATCCGATATGAATCCATACGCATCGAATTTGGGAACACGTGATCCGATCAAGGTGATCGCCGAAACAGCGGGCCAGCTTGAACGGTTTGCCGAGAGGCTGGGCGCGGAAGGCATTGAGGAACCGCTCGCTCCGGGGAAGTGGAGCCCGCGACAAGTTTTCTGTCATCTGGCGGATGCTGAAGTAGCCTTTGCTTTCCGGCTTCGTCAGGCATTGGCCGAGGATCATCACGTGATCCAGCCATTCGATCAGGACAAATGGGCGAGCACGTACATTGGCTACGAAGCTCGTGCGGCGCTAGCGGTTTTTTCAGCACTTCGCGAATGGAATCTGGCACTCATCCGGGCAGTAACGCCTCGCGCGCTATTGAAGCGGGTTTCACATCCAGAGCGCGGGGAGATGACCTTTCAGACGCTGATCGAAACGATGGCGGGGCACGATCTGAATCATCTGGGCCCGCTGGAAAAAGTTGTGGGAAATGGGAGATCGAGTTAGCAGAAGACCGTAGTCACAGATCCTGCGTAGTGCGATCAGAGCGCGTCGGCTATGATAAGAGGTTGAAGCCGCGCTCCCCCGCTTTGTGAGCGCCGCTCGCCCTCTAGCATCAGCACCAACTCAAAGGATCTAAAGTTATGTATGCAGTAATTGAAACCGGCGGCAAACAATATAGGGTAACCCTGGGACAGACGATCGAAGTCGGAACCGTTGCCGGAGATATTGGCGCCGACATCGAATTCGACCGTATTCTGGCGGTTTCGAACGAATCGAATGAGCTGGTCCTGGGTGATGCTCTCAAAACTGCGCGCGTGCGAGCGAGAATTGCCGCTCATGGCCGCGGAGACAAGGTTCTGGTCTTTAAGTTTAAGCGCAAGAAGCAATATAAGCGCACGATCGGCCATCGCCAGAATTACACGCGGCTGGAGATTCAGGAGATCCTGCCCTAGACGGGACAGGGAACCGTTAAAAGGATTTTGAATGGCACATAAAAAAGGGTTAGGCAGTTCAAAGAATGGCCGCGACTCGAATTCTCAGCGCCTGGGAATCAAGGTATTCGCGGGTGAGTTCGTGACGGGCGGTTCGATCATCGTGCGCCAGCGCGGCACGCGATATAAGCCGGGCAAGAATGTCGGCCTCGGCAAAGACGATACCCTGTTTGCGACCGTGCCGGGAACAGTAGAGTTTCGCGATCGCGGGCGGCTCGGCAAATTCGTCAACATCATCGCCACGCAGAGTTAACCCATCTGAATTTCGTTGACGAAGTAACCGTCTCTGTGAAGGCCGGCGACGGTGGGAATGGCTGCCTCGCATTTCGCCGTGAGAAGTATGTGCCTCGGGGAGGCCCGAGTGGCGGGGATGGTGGGCGCGGGGGCGACGTTGTCCTCGTTTCGAGCGAGCATTACAACACGCTGCTCCACTTCCGCTTCAATCCGGAACACACGGCTGAACGGGGCCGCCATGGAGAGGGTAGCAATCGGACGGGACACGATGGAGCGACGATTGAGGTTCCCGTTCCTGTTGGCACGATCGTTTGGAACGCCGAGACTGGCGAGCGACTATTCGACTTCACCGCACCGGGGCAGCGCTTTACAGCCGCTCAGGGCGGACGCGGAGGCCGCGGAAATGCGCGGTTTGCTACCTCCACCCATCAGGCCCCAACCGAACACGAAGAGGGGCACCCGGGTGAGTCGCTGAAGCTTCGCCTCGAACTGAAGTTGCTCGCCGATGCGGGGCTCGTTGGATTTCCAAACGCGGGGAAGTCTACGCTCATCTCACGCCTCTCGGCGGCCAAGCCGAAGATTGCTGATTATCCATTCACTACGCTCGAGCCTGGGCTTGGGGTGGTTGAAGCAGGAGATCGCACCTTCGTGCTTGCAGACATACCGGGGCTGATTGCAGGAGCACACGAGGGCCACGGACTAGGGGTTCAATTTCTCAGGCATGTGGAACGCACGCGCCTATTAGTGCACCTCGTAGACGTTTCGGATTTCAGCGGGCGCGATCCGGGTGAAGACTTCGACATCGTGCTCGAGGAACTTGGACAGTTCAGCGTGGAGTTGCCGAAGAAGCCGATGATCGTAGTCGCAAGCAAGATCGACGCCTGCCAGGATTTGACGCGAATTGAAGCGGTGCGGATGAAAGCCGCTGAGAATCGACTGCCGTTTTATCAAATCTCGAGCGTGACGGGAACCGGCATCGAAGAGCTACGATACGCGATGAGCTCAGCGTTGTTCAGCGGCGCTTCTGCGATCCATAATTTCATCGCGGTTTAGGGCTGGGAGGATAGAGACTCCGACTCTCACTGGCACCACTACACCCTAGGTAGTAGTACTTCATTATCCGACTAACCCTGTACCAGCGCTTAAGAATTATGGCCCCTTTACCGATACCCAGTATTGAGGGCTGTCGAAGTGGGAAATTCAAAGTATGTCGTTACGCTTGGTGTTCTCGGGATGGCTCTGCTCGGGGCCATGCCAGAGCTGCGAGCGCAGACGAGTGTTTTAACTTTTCATAACGACAACTCACGAACCGGGCAGAACACACAAGAGACCATTCTCACAGCCGAGAACGTGAACTCGAATCAGTTCGGCCAGTTGTATTCGGTGACCTTGGATGGAGATGTACTCGCTCAGCCTCTGATCGTCGCGAACTTGAGCATCGGTGGCGTGAGGCGGAACGTAGTATACGTCGTCACTGAGAACGATAGTCTTTACGCGATTGATGGCGATCGAGGGTCCGTATTGTGGAACGTAAGTTTTATCGACCCGGCGAACGGGGTGACCGCCTTTACGAATGGGTTTTGCGACCGCTCGCCGGCGCAGTGGGGTATCACCAGCACACCGGTCATTGATTCGAGCACGGGCACAATTTATCTGGTGGCGATAACTGAGGAGAACGGAGCTGTTGTTCAGCGGCTTCACGCAATTGACATCGTGACGCACGCTGAGAAATTCGGCGGCCCTGTAGTAATCCAGGCGAGTGTACCCGGAACCGGCATGGGCAGCCAGAATGGGATCCTGACTTTTGATCCAGAGCATAGCAATCAGCGCACGGGACTGCTCCTGGAAGACGGTCACGTGGTAATTGGTTGGGGTTCGTTCTGCGATTCCGCTTCGTTTTGGCATGGTTGGGTCATGTCTTACAATGCGGCGACATTGTCCCAGGAAGCCGTGCTCAACGTGACTCCCAACGGGAATGCGGGCAGTATCTGGACACCGGGGTCGGGCTTGGCCGCGGATGCGAACTTTAATATCTACTTCCCTACAGGCAATGGAGATTACGACGGGGTCTCGAATTTTGGCGACACCATCCTGAAACTCGGCGAACCCATTAACGGCTCTTTCGCTTTGCAGGATTGGTTCACGCCTTACAACCAGGCGACTCTCGACGCCAACGATTACGACTTGGGTTCAGGAGGCGTGCTACTGTTGCCCGACTTACCTTCCGGGTCTCCTCACCAGCAACTCTTGGTTCAGGCAAGTAAGTTGGGAAACGTCTACCTCTTGGATCGCAATAGCCTGGGCCAATACTGCTCCACATGCACGAGCAGTGATACGCAGATCGTACAAGAGCTGCCCGCCGGTGCAGTTCCGGACACCTGGGGCATGCCCGCCTATTGGAACAATACAGTTTACTTCGGCGGCCATGGCACGATGAGGGCCTTTTCGTTTAACGCCAATAATTCCGGCCTTCTCTCGACTTCGCCCACGTCTCGATCCAGCCAGGCGTTCGGGTATCCGGGGCCTACGCCGTCGTTGTCCGCAAATGATCACGCAAATGGCATCGTTTGGATCATAGACGCTGCGACGTTCAGGTCGAGCTGCTGTGGTGTATTACACGCATATGACGCTACGGACCTCGGCACAGAGCTGTATAACTCGAATCAGGCGGTAGACAACCGTGACGTTCCAGGTGGAGCAACCAAGTTCAGCGTGCCCACGGTCGCGAATGGGAAAGTATATGTCGGAGCCCAAGGCAGCTTGACTATTTACGGATTATTGACACCTGCTGCCACGCCGACTCTCGCCCCAGCCGGTGGAACTTACAACTCGGCGCAATCTGTGACTATATCGGACAACTCGGATGGCGCGACGATTTACTATACGACGGACGGAAGCACGCCGACCGCATCCGACAGCGTGTACAACGGGCCTATCGCGGTGAGTTCAACAACGACCATCAATGCAATTGCTGCGGGAATCGGATTCGCGGCAAGCGCAGTTGCAACCGGGACTTACGATATCGACCTCCCGCAGGCTGCTGCACCACAATTCAATCCCAACACAGCGAGTTACAACTCGGCGCAGTCTGTAACTATATTTGATAGCTCGGGCGGCGCGACGATTTACTATACGACGGACGGAAGCACGCCCACGACATCTTCCAACGCATATACCGGGGCTATAGCGGTGAGCTCAACTACGACTATTAAGGCTATCGCTGCGGGAGGCGGTTTCTCAGCGAGCGCGGTAGCTACGGCGACCTACACGATAAACGTGACGCCAGCATTTATCCTTGCTCCAGGAGACATTCGAGTGCAGGGCGATTTTGACGGGGATGGAAAGCTCGATTATGCGGTCTGGCGGCCTTCCCATGGGACCTGGTATGTCTATGAAACGAGTAACCCGGGTTCTCTTGTTCAGCAACAATTTGGTCTTCCCGGTGATGTTCCTGTGCCGGGGAATTACGACGAGATTGGAAAGAGCGAGTTCGCGGTCTGGCGGCCTTCGAATGGCACTTGGTACATCCTGTCCAAGAAAACAGGATCGCCATACACGGTGCAATGGGGCCTTCCAGGGGACATTCCGATTCCAAGCGATTTCGACGGTGACGGAAAGACCGACCTGGTTCTATGGCGACCTTCGAATCAGACCTGGTACATGATTCTTAGCGGTAGCCCCGGAAATTCACTTGCGTATCAATGGGGCCTGCCGGGGGACATCCCTGTTTCCGGTGATTTTGATCACAGCGGCAAACAGGAGATGGCAGTGTGGCGACCATCGAACGGGACTTGGTATATCGTTTCGGGGGCGAATGGCGTGCCATCTACTCAGCAGTGGGGCTTGCCGGGCGACGTGCCGGTGCCAGCTGATTACGACGGTGATGGAATTACCGATTACGCCATTTGGCGGCCTTCGAATCAACTTCTGTACATTGTTCCGAGCGCGAATCGCGGAGCGCCATATACGCGGCAGCTGAGCTCGCCAGCGCGTCTTCTTGCGACGAAATTCGACGTGGGTGGTCTGGGAGCTGGCGTTTACGTTTACGTAAACGGAGATTTCGACGGGGATGGCGTGCCAGATTTCACCGTGTGGAGCCTGTCCAGCGCAATGTGGCTTGTCGTCCCGAGCAGTGCGCCAACGGCTCCGATCATTCAGCAATGGGGTCTGCCTGGCGATGTTCCAGTACCCGGTATCTACACAGCTGGCGGCGCAACGACCGACTTTGCGGTCTGGCGGCCATCGGACGGTACATGGTACGTCAAGGCAGCGAATGGATCATCGACCACGCTACAGTGGGGCCTGCCCGGCGATATTCCCGTTTTGGGGGATTTCGACGGCGATGGCCTTGACGATTTTGCTGTTTGGCGTGCGTCGGAAGGCAACTGGTACATCAGACCGAATGAGACTTCGATAAGCCCCTACGTGCGCCAGTGGGGTCTGTCCGGTGACATTCCGGTTCCAGGCGATTTCAATTCTGCCCGTTCGGCAATCAGTTTAGCGGTCTGGAGGCCCTCTGAGGGCAACTGGTACATCCTGCCGAGCGGCGGCCCTTCATACGTGACGCAATGGGGACTGCCCGGAGATATTCCGATTTCAGGTGATTTTGAAGGCGAAGGCCTGAGCGATTGTGCAGTCTGGCGGCCCTCAAACGGCAACTGGTACGTGCTGCCAAGCGACACGCGCACGCCGCCGTATTCTCAGCAATTAGGTCTGACTCGGGATGTTCCGATGTCTAACCAGCCCCATTGAATTTTCGTGCAGGTCTGGCACTCGGCGCGAGCGGACGCGATACGATTGTGCCAGTGCACTGGAAGGTCTCACTACTTCGAGTGTTTATCACTGGCGCAGCATGTAGTATCTGCGTTTTCGGGCAGCACACGAACGAGAAGGCTAAGTTTCGAGATGCCCTGAGCGTCGATGCGCCCCATTACCGTCTGCAGTTCGAGAATGATCGAACACGCGTTCTGACATTGACGCTCGATGTGAATGAGACTGTTCCCATGCACGACGATCCGGACACGCTATTCATATGTGTGAGTGAATCGTGTCACCTTCGTTTAGCGCAGCCAGACGGGTACGTGGGATATTTCCATATGCAAGATTCCGGTCAAACACGGTGGGTTCGGGCGCAGACGCGATCTGAAAAGAATGTCGGGATCGAGAAGCTTGAAATGGTCGTTGTGGAATTCAAACAGGGGGCGGCATCAGCTCCAAAGTAAAGCCGGTGACGGGCTGAGCTATTATCCACGACTGTTCAACAAGCTCAGGGGCGATACAATCGCGTTCGGAAGCTAAACTCTGCCGGTGCAGGGCCCGGTCTTCAAAACCGGAGTGCGGCACTTATGTTGTCACGGGTGGGTTCGACTCCCATTAGCTTCCGCCCCTATCTTATTAAGTCCATCAAGAACCTTCAGGCGCCAGACTACTGACGAGGTTCCTATGCGCTGTTGCGGCGTTTGGCCAACAAGGCTTATAGGCGGCCCGTTCCCGGAAGCTACTCACCCCTTCATTGTTTACTGAACTCCTGGCTCAAACGGCCGAGCGCCACAGCGCCCAGCAATAATCCCAAATCACGCAGAGCGATATCGAAGTATCCCGGAAGAATCAAAAGGTTGACGATAATCAACAGCAACCAAGCGGACACAATGTATGAGCCAATACGAGGTTTGATGGCCACAATGAGCCCAGCCACGATTTCAATGATTCCCACCAGGAGCATGAGTCCATGTCCCCCGATTGGCGACAGACGCGCTATCGCGGGCGCGAGGTACATATCCCAATTCGTAAGTAGGTGGAAGAATTTGTCTAACCCTGCAATAATCGGGGCAATGATGAACGCGACGTGCAAGATCTGGTAGGCCTGGTATGCAGGCGAAGCTTTCGAGACTGCTTGAGCGCGCGCGAAGCCGCCCTCTGCATTTGCCATAACGTCACCTTCCTTTACCGGGCTTGCGCCCGGTTATGAATACAGAGTGCCGTGAGCTCGTTAGGTTACAAACGGCTTACAGTTGCCTTCTATGCACTCGTTTCTCGAAGTCCTCAGGAAAGTCGCCGAGCTTGTAACCTTTTCTGTTCATCTGACTCTGTAAACGATGAGCATCAACAAGGCTCTTCAGGAGTCCACGACACCGAACGCTTCTCAGCTCTCTGATGAGGAGGTCATCGCGCGCGTACGGGCCGGCGAAACAGCGTTTTATGAGATTCTTATGCGGCGCTACAATGAACGCCTGTTTCGCATCGCGCGTAGTATTCTTCGCGATGACAACGAGGCTGAGGATGTCATCCAGGACGCGTACGTCCGCGCGTACGCTTCCCTTCATCAATTCGGTGGTAGAGCACTCTTTTCTACATGGCTGGCCAAAATTGCCGTTTATGAAGCCTACAGTCGTTTGCGAAAACAAAAGCGTCTTCAAGAGTTTCCGGCAAATCTCGAACAAAAAGGCCAGTACATGGAGTCGATGAAGTCCTCAGATCCAGACCCAGAACAACAGACTCTCAACCGGGAAGCTGTTTCATTCCTGGAGCAAGCTGTCGATGCCTTGCCCGACACTTATCGTTGCGTTTTCGTGCTTCGGGAAGTCGAAAGTATGAATACTGCCGAAACGGCAGCTTGCCTCGACTTGACCGAAGAAGCCGTGAAGGTCCGCCTGCTTCGAGCACGTCAGATGCTTCGAAATGAACTTTTTGCACGAGCGGGGGCGACTAGCTCCCATGCGTTTCAATTCAAGGGAACGCGATGTGACCGGGTGGTCCGCAACGTTTTGAGTCAGCTTCGGGCTAATCAGGCATTTTGAAAGAGCTGCCTACCGATTCCGTCGAATTTGTAACCAATCACAGATTCGCGACTCTGTTTGGTAGCAGTCAAATTGACGCAATCGCGTTGCGAGCGCGTCACCACAGGAGAGGAACATCATGTTACAGAGAGCCAAGCTCGTCGGCATCGGAGCAGCGCTGGCATGCGCTGCAACATTTCCCTTCATTGCGCAGGGCCAGGCGACCGGCGCCGCCCCCACTGACCCTCAGATAGTTGGCATCGTAGTCACGGCCAACCAGATCGACATCGATCATGCAAAGCTTGCGCGGTCAAAGTCGAAGAACCCGGAGGTTCGTGACTTCGCGCAGCAGATGATCACTGATCACTCCGCGCTCCAGAACTCGGTAAAAGATCTCGGCGCAAAATTGAATGTGACGCCTGCCGATAGCGATACAAGCAATTCCTTGAAATCGCAAGCGGAACAGACCACGGAAAAACTGAAGGGCCTCAGCGGTAGAGCCTTCGACAAAGCCTACATTGATGATGAAGTGGCTTATCATCAGGCCGTCATCAATGCTGTTTCTTCCGTGCTGATCCCGAATGCGCAAAACGCAGAACTCAAAAGCGCGCTGCAGAACGCCGCACCGCTGTTCCAAGGCCACCTCGAGCATGCCAAGAAGGTACAGGCAGATCTGGAAGGTACGAAGTAGATCTGCTGAGAACAGGGCTCTAGATACCGGACAGGAACGCTCGCTAGCCGATTGAGTATGGCATCGCTACTGATTTTCGCTTGGCTGTTGCGAATAGGGTATTCGGGCGGATTCTGTGCCTCCCTGTCAAGGGCAGAGGCGGCCGAACTGTCCCAGTCGGCCAAGAGTAGCGTGAAGACCGTGCTCATCAGCCATTTCAAATATCAGCCCGACACCCTGACGGTGAAGGTCGGAGATACAGTTGAATGGAAAAACACCGATATTGTTCCCCACACGGTCACAGCGGCGAATCGAAAGCTCTTTGATTCAGGCCGCATTGTGAAAGGAGCATCCTGGCGCTTTACGGTCACGAGCAAGGGGACGTACGATTACCTCTGCACACTTCACCCGAACATGAAAGGTAAGTTGATCGTCCAGTAAGAGTCGGCGGTATCAGGAGCAAACATGTCCATTCCTGCCCCTTCGTTCTCACCGGAACATATTCATCCAATACTGGTAAACTTCACTGCAGCCCTTCTGCCCGCCTCGTTTGGAAGCGACATCCTGGGCCGGATATTTCGGCGGGAATCACTCCATAACGCCGCATGGTGGATGCTCATCTACGCGGCTTGCATCACGCCATTGACCGCGATCGCAGGAGCGTTATGGAAGAAAGCACTGGATGAGGCCGCGCTCCCACACTCCGTGATTGTGACTCACCAATGGCTCGGCATTTCATTAGCAGTTGCTTTCCTTGGATTGGCAATTTGGCGCTGGAAGATATATTCGCTCAACGCAGCGCCGGGGCTTCGCTATTTGCTCTTCACATTTGTTGTTGTGCTAGTGCTTGCCTATCAAGGCAGCTTAGGAGGACATATGGTCCTCGGATGAGCATCCAAATAAGGTGAGCAGCGCGCGAGCGTGTAACTGGAGTTCTGGGTGAAGCCCGGTGGCGAGCTATGGCTATCGGTCATCAAAACGAAGTGTTCCGGTGTGAGTTGCGCCGACTGACTTGCGATGAAGTACAACATCCAAAAGCCGAGAGCGCGCGTCTTGATTGAATAACGACGCTCTGCCCGTCGTACCTACTCGACGACCCGCAGGAGACCATCTTCTGGGCGACTCGACACGCGTGATCTCACCAATGTGTAGGATCGTGCTATGAATCTCAATCTAGCCAGCACCCCCGAGGAGTTCCGCGAGTTGGCGCTGGCCGCTATCGAGATAGTTACGCAGTATTACCGTGAGCTGCCGAACATGCCCATCATGCCAGTGACGACCGCACGTGAACTGAGGGGCATGTTCTCCGAGCCTCTGCCTCAAGATGCAGGAACATGCTCAGAAGTCCTAAGGACGATTCAGGACGTTGTATTCCCCCTGTGCCGGCACAACGGGCACTCTCGGTTTTTTGGATATATAACCTCACCAGGATCTGCCGCCGCCGCAATCGGTGACCTATTGACTGCTGCCTTAAATGCGAACGTGACCTCCTGGCGGTCATCTCCAGCAGCAACAGAGTTGGAGCATGTTGTTATCGATTGGCTGAAGGCAATTATCGGGTACGATCCAATATCAGCAGGATTGCTAGTGAGCGGCGGATCGATGGCCAACTTATCGGCATTGGCAGCCGCGCGCACCTCAGCGGAGCTGAGGTTAGCACAAACGGCCTCAGCGCCGAAAACGGCACTCAGAATCTACATTTCGGAGGAAGGTCATTTTTCGATCAAAAAGGCTGCTCATCTACTCGGAATTGGAGCAACCAATATTCAATGGATTCCGACAGATACTTCCCTGCGCGTTAACGTTTCGGAGATGGAGCGTCGGATAAATGCCGATCGACAGTGCGGCGGTATTACACCAATGTGTATCGTCGCAAATGCGGGTACAACAAGCACCGGGGCTGTCGATCCGATCGAGGATCTCGCCCAGCTCGCCGAGCGGTATGGGTTGTGGCTCCATGTCGACGCAGCTTATGGTGGGTTTTCGGCGCTTGCCCCTTCGGCGAAGCATATGTTCTCGGGCATACACCGGGCCGATTCGGTGTCCCTCGATCCCCACAAATGGCTCTATACATCGGTCGGCTGTGGCGCGTTCTGTATCGGGATCCGCATGTCGCGGCCGCGACTTTCGCAGAAGAAGTTGATTACACCCGTCCTATAGGTCTGAGTGGCAACGAAGCATTCGCGTTTTGGGAATTTGGGCCTGAGTTGTCCCGGCCGTTCCGAGCCTTGCCACTCTGGCTACAACTGAAGGTTTACGGTGTACGCAATCTCTCGGCCGCGATAGAGAGCAATATTGCTTGTGCGCGGTATGTCGGAAAAATGATCGAGGAGTCCACTGATTTCGAGTTGCTCGCTCCTGTGGGGCTCTCGGTCTTCTGCTTTCGCGTCAAACCTAGAGACTATATCGGCGATCTCGATCGGCTGAATGAGCGCATTCTGATCAGATTGCAGCGTGTGGGCAGTTGTTATCTATCGAACGCGCGTGTTCGCGGCGAATTCGCACTGCGAGGTTGCGTTTTGAACTATCGAACGACTGCTCAAGATATGGAACGCCTCTTGGAAGACGTCAGAGAGGTTGGCCGATTCGTGCTCTCGGAGAGCAACAGTTAAGCGCAAGTAAGTAGTAAAGATCCTGCGTTTCCTGTTCGTTCAGGTTGAAATTGAAACAAGCCGTGGCGATTAACCAGATCGGCTAAGTTTCGGAATCGCCCGTCCGAAATGGCCATGCCTCGCTCATTTTCTGGTCCAGCTTTATGGGCTTGGGTCGCGCAGACTCCAGATTCGATTCATCTTTCAGTGGCTTTCTTGTGGGCGAGCCGGCTACAAGCATCTGGCGTTTTCAGCATTTTAATCGCGTCGCCTCCGGATTCAATCGTGTCGATGTTGCCAGCCCGATCAATCACAAATGTGACCCGGTTGGCAACCCCGTATTGCGGAAGGTAGACCCCGTACTGTTGAGAAACCTTGCGGTCCAGAAAGTCACTCAGGAGCGGGAATGTCAAGCCGACTTGTGCGGCAAACGCTTTCTGCGAAGGCGTATTGTCCGTACTGATTCCAAAAACCTTTGACCCTGTCTCCTGAAAATGTTGCATACCAGCCTGGTATGCTTTCATCTCGGCGGTTCAGCCTCCAGTGAACGCAGCAGGAAAGAAGGCCAGCACCACTGTGGTCTTGCCCAGATAATCTGCTAGGTGTACCGTACCGCCTTCGGTGGAAGGAAGGGAAAAATCGGGAGCTTTCTGTCCCACCGGCAGCGTGGTGGACGAGGACGGAATCGTTCGCCCTCCGAGGTGTATCGCTAAACCACTCACCAGAGCGGTTCTTCTGGTCATGAACATTTGCAGTCCTTTAGAAACGACCGTAGCACAACGGGCCCACCTTTGCCGTAGACGGCTGGGTGTGGTTCGCACAGCAGTGCAATGAAGTACAGTCGGGCTCAATCGGAGGCCAATAACCGCCCGAAGGCCAAATCGCTGAACGTTTCGCAATGGATGTCGAAATGCCCGCCGATTAGACTGCTCTGTGCCAAGATCGCTGAGCTTCGTCCGATCCTCAAACGAAAACCTAGCATGCCGCTGCAAGCTGGCTTCGTTCACCGAGCGTCTTCATTTTTGCGAGCAGGGTAGTGCGCTTGATCCGCAACAAATTCGCTGCACGGGCCTTGTTACCTCCAGATGCGGCGAGCGCTTGATTCAACAACGAGAGCTCGAATCGGGTCACGGCTGTTTCAAGATCGAGACCACCATGGGGCAGCAGCGGGAACGGGGCGCTGTCGGCGACCAAAGCTAATCTGCGCGGTCCTCGAGTTCCTGCGAAATCGCTCATGTGCAAGAGCTCTCTGTCTCCGCTCAGAGCAACGGCCATTTGGAGAGCGTGCTCGAGTTGACGGACATTGCCAGGCCAATCAAATTGGGTTAGATGGTCTAGAGCCTCATCGCTGATGTGTTTCGGAACACAGCTCTCAGTCTCCTGAATTTTTTCAAGCAGGTGATCCAGCAACAGAGGAATATCCTCACGTCTTTCGCGCAGCGGAGGGAGATGGATCGGCACGACATTCAATCTGTAGTAAAGATCATCCCGGAAGCGGCGCTCAGCGACCGCTCTTTCAAGCTCAACATTGGAAGCGGCAATAACGCGGACATCTAGTTTAACGGTTTCGGAACTGCCGACGCGCTGCAATTCCTGTTCTTGCAACACCCGTAACAGCTTTGCCTGAAACGGCAGGGGCAGGTCGCCAATTTCATCAAGAAAGATCGTGCCTTTATTGGCATGCTCAAAACGACCGATCCGCGATGCGTGTGCACCAGTAAAAGCACCTTTGGAGTGGCCGAAGAGCTCTGCCTCGATGAGGTTCTCCGGCAGCGCTGTGCAGTTGATTGCGACCATGTCACGGATTGCACGGTTGCTTGCCGCGTGTATTGCTCGCGCGATTACTTCCTTGCCGGTTCCGGTGTCTCCGGAAATGAGAACGGTACAGCGCTTTGAGGCAACGAGCTGGATGATGTCACAAATTTCCGCCATAGCAGGACTCGTGCCGACCACCAGCTTGCGCCATGCAGGGCAATCTTCGGAATCAAGCATTTCTTTCTACGATAAGGGTTCTGTAAGAAACTTAACAGTCGGATTCTTCCGTACGCATACTCGCTTCAGAAAGCAGTTTCATTTTAGGAAAAGAAGTTTTCTCGTGCACGATTTTGTGATGGGCTGCAAGCCATGCTTCTTGAGATACTGTCTCAAACATCCGATCTTGTCCTCGCTGCCATTCCCTAAGCCTTTTTTCTTTGAGCTTAAGCATCACCTTCACATCTTGTTCGGCCCGAAGCACTGCTTGTCGCCGAATCGCAATTGCGTGCCGGATCTGGACCAACTTCTCCTGAAGCGCGATGACTTGCGTTTGCGAGCTGAGAATGTATGCGCTAAACGCACGGAGATCCCCGCTTCGGAGCGTTGAAAGTTCACGAATGGACGCATGCTGCTCATCGCACTGTGCGGAAATCTTGCATATCTTTCCAAGGATTTTCTGTTCCTCTGAGAGAAAATTTGCAAGCAACGTTTTTTCCATCGTGAGCCTACCCTCACGAAGCCGCAGCACCGAACTGAGCCGGAATGAGAACTTTTTCACAATGAGCTGCTTATAACGAGTGGGCGATCGTACTCAAGGAACCCACAGTTTCCTGAATGCTCGCTCGTGTGCCGGGTTCCTGACGCAAAAACATCATAATGTTTTCGCGAGCCTTAATGCTGGCGTCCAAGCGCGCGTTTGACCCTGAGATATAGGCTCCGAGTTGAATCAGATCTTCGGAGTGCCGATACATGGCGAGGGCTTCCCGGATTTTTCTACCGCCGGCCAACTGTTCCGGCGAGGCGATGTCGTTTGCTACCCGGGAAATGGACGAGAGTATGTCTATCGCCGGATAGTGGCCAGATGCGCCCAGATCGCGCGAAAGAGCAATTTGGCCGTCGAGAATGCCGCGAACAGCATCGGATATAGGCTCGTTCATGTCGTCACCTTCGACGAGGACCGTAAAGAAACCGGTTATGGTTCCGTTTTTGAACGCTCCGGCACGTTCGAAAATCTTAGGAAGAGTTGCAAAGACTGAGGGTGGGTAGCCTTTCTGGCTTGGCGGTTCGCCCGCGGCCAGCCCGATTTCGCGCTGCGCCATCGCAAGCCGTGTAATCGAATCGAGAACCAGCAAGACGTTGGCTCCTTGATCGCGGAAGTATTCTGCAACGGCGAGAGCGACGAAGCAGGCACGTACGCGCAGAGGCGCGGGACGGTCAGAGGTGGCGACAATCACGACTGAGCGCTTCTGTCCTTCCGGGCCGAGCTCGCGCTCTATAAAGGCGCGGACTTCGCGATTGCGTTCGCCAATCAGGGCGACGACCGAAACATCGGCAGAGTTATGCCGTGACATGGCGCCGAGTAAGGTGCTCTTGCCGACCCCGCTGCCTCCGAAGATTCCGATACGCTGGCCGAGTCCGCATGGCAGCAGACCATCGATTGCCCGCACTCCTGTGATCAGGGGGATGGAGATATGTTCACGTTCGAGCGGGCCGGGTGGGTCAGCGAATAAGTCATACTTCGCTTGACTCTGGACAGGTGGGCCGCCGTCTATAGGCCGGCCAAAACCGTCGAGAATACGGCCGAGTAGCCCGGGGCCAACGGCGATTTGTGCATCTTGCGGACGCGCATAAATGGAGTCTCCAGGTTGCATGCCGCTGATGTCTTCGAGTGGAATGGAGAGAATGCGACCGTTTCGAAAGCCGGCGACTTGTGTCCGAATAATGCGATCCTGAGCCGTTCGGATCTCGCAGAAACTGCCGACGCGCGCTGCCGGCCCCTGCGACTCGATGAGAAATCCGGTTACGTCGGTGACGAGACCACGCGAGCGGATCAGGTCGAAATGGGCGAGATCCGCGACATACGGGCTAAGGTCGATAGAAGCTTCGTTGGTCATCTGATTGCGAGGCGGTCGGCAAAACCACGTTCAATTTCGCGCAGCTGCGTGTCGACAGAGGCGTCGAGCTCGCCCGCAGCCGTGTCGATGAGAAGATCGCCAGGGCGCAGACCAGGGTCGATAACGAGCTTTACAGTAGCGGTGATGCCTGCATTTTCGAGGTACGATTTCACCAGTTCAGCGCCATGCGGTGAAACGCGTACCTGCCAGATGTCGCGATTCTGCAATTTGGACAGAGCCGCATGGATGAGACCTTCTAGTGCATCCGGATCTGTGGAAAGCTCGCGGTTCAGTATGCGGTGTGCGATCGCCAGGGACAGCTTCACGAGCTCCCGCTCCGCATCGCTTCTCAGCTTGCGCTTGAAGATCGCCAGATCCGCCAGAGTCTTTCCGAGCTTTTCCGCGCAGTCGTTAACGGCGGCCGTAGCCTCGTCATGGCCCTCCTTCAAGCCTTCCTCAAACGCCGACCGTCTAATCTGTGTTACATCGGCGTGATTTGCTTCCTGCAATTCTGTGATCCGCCGCTCCAGCTCAGCTACCTGCGCCCCTGAGCTAGAACTCTGAACGGGAATCAGTCCGTTCTGAGGTGAACGGGGAATTTGAGACCAGACCATGGGCATGGCCTGTTCGGGATGTTGGGCAATCTTACACAACATATTGCTCGCCCACCGTGGCTTTCAGGCTCACAATTCCTTCGCTGTCCATTTGGCGAACCACAGCGATAATCTGCTGTTGCGCGGTCTCAACTTCGCGGATTTTTACCGGGCCGAGCGCTTCGATGTCCTCCTTCAACATTTCCACTCCGCGTTGCGACATAGTCGTGAAGATGTGATTTCGGAGCTGCTCGCTCGTACCTTTGAGTGCAATGGTTAGAACTTTGCGGTCGACGCGACCCGTAATTTCCTTGATTCCCGCCTGATCGAGAAGAAGGAGGTCTTCAAATACAAACATCAGTTCGCGGATGTTTTCGAACAGCGAGGTGTCGCGGCCTTCAATATCAGCCAGTATTGCCTTGCTGGCAGTGGAATCAAGGCGATTAAACATGTCGGCCACAGCCCTGATGCCGCCGTATGATTCGCGATTTAGCTGGCCGAGCGCTTTCATCTTTTGTCCGATTACGGTGGCGATCTTGTGAACAATTTCGGGCGAGATCCGGTCGAGAGTTGCCATGCGCACAGCGACATCCGAGCGCAACCGCTGGGGCAGGGAAGCCAACAGCGATGCGGCCTGCGCAGGGTTTACATGGGACAGGACCAGAGCGACGGTTTGCGGATGCTCATTGTGAATGAATTTGGCAAGTTGCTGCGGATCGGCGCGCTGGAGTACGTCGAACGCGGCACCGTCAGTACCAACAGTTTTGGCTAAACGATCACTCAACCGTTTGGCGACCTCGGCTCCGAAAGCCTTCGAAAGCATCTTGCGCGCGTAATCCATGCCGCCCCGCATAACGAATTCCTGAGCCACGGTCATCTGATGAAATTCGTTGAGCACCGATTCGGCTTGCTGCGAATTGATGTTAGGGAGACGCGTTATGGCGCGCGTAATGGCGTCGACCTCATCCTCGGACAGATGCTTCAGGATTTCCGCGCTGCATTCCTCGCCTAGCGACACCAGCAGCATGGCGGCTTTTTGCAAACCCGTGAGTGTTTCGGCAACGGAGGAGTTGAGGATCATTCGCGTAATTCCGATTACTTACCGCGCATCTTCTTCCAGCCACCCTCGCAATACGTTTGCAGCGAAAACAGCGTCGGCCTTTACGTTCTCCCGTAGGTGGTCACGTATTACCTCGACCTTCTTAGCTACCGGCGGTAGCTGGTGATTCAAGGCCACAGGCTCCTCTTGCACGGGCAATTTTGCCGGTGATGTCTCCGGAACTGCTGCCTCAACCGATACAGCGGCCGGAAGCGCACGTGAAACATCTCCTACGCTGATCCTCTTACGCCTGCGTAATATAAAAAACACGGCGGCAATCCCAATTAAGACGGCAACGCCACAACCAGCACCGATCAATACGCGCCGATCGGACAGCCATACCTGGGTCAGTGATGTAGGTCTCGCTTCGGGAATGGATGGATCGAGCGAATTACCCGAAAATGTCTGCTCGAAAGGAAGACTCTCGAGCACGAGTTGATCGCGATCTTTGACCAGCCCGAGGGAACCAGCCACAAGTTCATGGATAGCGTTCATCCTGTCAGCAGGAAAGGGAACCGGCACACGTTTGCGATTCTTCCCCGTGCCTTGCCACTCTAGGGGCTGGTCCAGAAGAACAGACGCTGAGATCCGTTTAATCGCACCCTGGGGTGTCTTCACGTGCCGGACTGTACGGGTGGTGTCATAGGCCACGTTTTCACTTCGACGAGAGACGCTGGATGGGCTCGGCGTAACGGGTTTGGGCGGGGGACGTGGACTATTGGACTGTGTTCCCGGAACGCCGGCTGACTGCGCACTGCCTGCCATGTCTTCAGACCGTTGTGAGTTCACCATAACGGATCGGGACGGATCGTATATTTCGTCGCTTTGCTCCGTGGTTGTGAAGTCGCAATCGACAGAAACGCCGACACGAAACTTGCCGGGGCCGAGGAGCGGCTCAAGCGTGGAATCGACCTTGGCAGTCAAGTCTCGCTCGATTTGATGTTTGTAGTCGAGCGCGGCGTCTGACGGCTGACTATCGTCGAGACTCGTCCTACGAGGGCGATTAAGCAGGTTACCCTGCATGTCGACGAGAGAGACGGAACTGGGTGTTAACCCTTCCACTGCGCTGGCGACAAGATTCGTAATAGCTGCCACATTCTGAGAAACCAATGTTGCTCCGGGACGGAGGTCAATCAGGACGCTGGCCTTTGCTGGCTCGCGGGATTCGAGAAATACCGAATCCTTTGGGAACGTGATGTGAACGCGCGCCTGCTGAACTTGCGCGAGACTGCGGATGGAGCGCTCGAGCTCACCTTCGAGAGCGCGACGATAATTCACGTGTTCAGTAAAATCAGTTATTCCGAGGTTCGATTTGTCAAACAACTCGAAGCCCATGCGGCCGGATTTCGGGAGACCGACGGCAGCTAATTGGAGGCGAATTTCGTCGATGCGGCTCTTCGGCACCAGGACCGACGTGCCGTTGTCATCGAGCTTGTATTCGACACCGCTTTCCTTAATTTTCTGAACGACAGGGGCTGCATCTTCGGGCGCCATGCCGGTAAACAGCGGTCGAAAGTCGAGTTCGTACTTCCAGTGAACGAGTCCCGCAATCCCCGCGGGTACAAGTAGCCCCGCAGCAATGATGGCAACACGTTGCCAAAGCGATAGCGTCGCAACCAGCTTTTTCAGTTGATCCATGCAACGGGTTGAACTGCGCGTCAGACCTGCATGCGCATAATTTCTTCGTAAGCCGAAACCACCTTGTTTCGAACTTGCATGAGCATGTCGAATTGAAGTTCGGCCTTTTGGGACGCCAGTATGGTGGAGTGCAGTTCCTGGCTTTCTCCTGAAATGAAGTCTTGAATGGCCTTATCCGCCGTTGCCTGTGAGTTCTCGACCTGCCCAATTGCGGATTGAAGGACTCTTTGGAAATCACCTCCCGTTGAAGCGCCTGGCTGCAGAGAAGGCATCTCAATGGACGCCGGCAGATTGATAGGAGAGATAGCGAAGGACATAGACTAGCGGAAAAGGTCTATCGAGCGTTGAATCATGTCCTTAACAGCCGAGATCGCAGAAACATTGGCCTGATACGAGCGGGAAGCGCCGAGCAGATCAACCATGTCCTCAGCCGGATTCATGTGGGGGACGAGAACATAGCCATCCTTGTCCGCATCCGGATGGCCCGGCATATAGCGCCGGTTCGGCTCCGTATTGTCGACCAGGACATCACTGACTCTTACGCCATTCACTTGCTGATCTAAATGTGAGCCGAGCACAGCACCGAACTGCGATGACACCGGAGAGCTTTCGAATACTGCGTCGCGACGGCGGTAAGGACCGCCTTCCGCCGTCCGTGTAGTTTCGGCATTGGCGATGTTTTCGACCAGAAGTTGAGCGCGTTCACGCTGCGCCAACATTCCCGACGAACTGACATCCAGACTGGAAAAAAGACTCACGAGCTTGTCGTTCCTCCTTCAATGGCCATCCGCGCAATCCGTACCTGAGATCGCAGGAGATTCGAGGCGATGTTGAACCTGAGCGCATTCTCTGCAAGTAGGCGAGCTTCGCGATCGAGGCTCACGTTATTGCCGTCATTCTTAACTTTCAGGCCCGGAACTTGGGACGCAATGGGCGGCAGATTTCCAAGCGCATTCTGAAGCTCTGACTGGAAATCGATGTCCTGGGTTTTAAATCCGGGAGTATCGGCGTTTGCGATATTCGACGCTACGAGCCTTTGACGCGCGCTGAGGAGCGTCATGTAGTGCTCTAGACTACCGGCCACCGGGTCAAGCATGAGGGTTCAGCAAACAGCATGCAACTTGACTGCCAGTTGTGACTTCAGTGTTTTTGCAGAACCATGTGGGCACAGCCGTCAAGATCTTGACAGCTTCGATCTATTGCCGTCGTTTATTCGACACTCAGCAGTCTACGTTAAGACCGCGGCCTTTGTCGCCGCATGCGGATGAGCGATAGGTGCAGTGAGAGGCGAGCTGTTGATATCGTGCGGCATCATGTGCGCGGACGATACGCAAGAGGTGGAGAGCGTCCTGGAGTGGACGGAGAGCAACTGAGAGGAGGGCTGCTCCAGTGTCGGGACCGCCGGCAGCCCGCTGGGCTAAGACGTGCTCCCCGTACTCAGCGGCGAGACACTGGACGGTATCAAAACGGCCAACCTCAATTGCCGCAAACAATGTTTCCCGAATCATGGGGTCCATACTCCGGTTTGGACTATCCAGTGATACTCCTGGAGTCCTCCTGCTCGGCGGTGAAGAGATCGGTGATTTGCGTTACTTGTTGTTCCAACGTTGAAATGGCTGCATCAGCCGCCGCCATCTGGGTCATCAGTGTGTTCTGAAGGTTGGTAACTGAGGTTTGCTGGTCGGTGATCTGCGTTCCGAGGTCAGAAATCTCGCCGGTAACTGTCTGCGTCGCCTCAGTCAATGTGCCGTTAGTCGGATCGGTGATACTGCTCAAGACATTGCTGGCTGATTGGAGGAATCCACCGGTGGAAATCCCGCCCAACGAGCTCTCAACAGCTTTTGGATCGAGCGAACTGAACGCGGCTTGGTCGAACTGAAGAACGCCGTTCGAATCGAAGGAAAGGCCCAGGTCCGATAGCGAGCCGAGAGACCCGGAGCCGCTATTGACGTTCACAAGATTCTGTAGCTGCGCTTGCAAGTCATACACAATGCTTTCGCCCGAAAGCGCGCCTCCATTCTTGCCTCGGTTTTTTTCGAGTTCAGCGGCGGTGTTGTTGTAAGCCGTTACGAATGCGTTTAGTGCGTTCGAAATAGCACCTGTACTGGGAGCGACGGTGACATCAACCGAGCCGGTAGTGAGCAGCGTCACGTTTACGCCTGGGGAAACGGTTACCTGGCGTGACGTGTCGTTTATGGGTACGGACGGTTGGCCGTTGACTTGATACTGCACGTAAGATCCGGTTGTGATCGTTTGCAAAAGATCGTTCGTCCCGTCATTCAGTTGCACAGCAAGAGGAGAATAATCGAGGCCCTGAATCGAAAGCCGGTAATCGGGGAAATCCGAACCGCCGACGTTCACAACAGTTGCCTGTACGTTTGCCCCACTGTTGTTTATCGCTTTCACGAGGCCGTCCAGCGAAGTGTCAGCAGGCGGAATCGTGAAGTTTTGTCCTCCAACGGTGAGAGTGTAAGAGGAAGTGGAATCGATGCTCGAGGTGGAAGGATCCGTGACTTTCGTCAGAGAATCTGTGCTGATGGTGTTCGAGCGGCTGCCTAAGCTAGCGATGTTCAGGGAGTAGGTTCCGGCGAGTGCGCCGTTTCCTGCGGTTACAGTGGCGATGTTAGAGTCGCTGACCTGAGCCGATAACGCGTTTGATTGCGCGGCGGAATCGACTGAATCAAGCGCAGTTTGAAGATCCGAGAAGGAAGAGGAGAGTGTCTGTAGCTCCGTCTGCTGGCCGCTCAGCGTGGACTGCTGACTTTGCAATTCTTGAAAAGGTGCAGAAGCCCGGGCTACCGCTGTGGAAATGACTTGCTGAAGCTGTGCAGCGAAGGCGCTACTTCCGGTGAATGGCGTTACAGCAGAAGATCCCATTTGGTCCTAGGAAGATTTCGGGCCAGCGCGGTATCGAGCCGGCCCGATCAAGTTTATTGGAGCAGCTTCAAAACTGCCTCAGGTGATGAATTGGCTTGCGCAAGAGCCGCCACAGCCGTTTGCTCGAGAACTTGCGACTTGGTCAAATCGGAAGCTCTGGCTGCGATATCGGCATCCTTGATGTCGCCTTCGGCTGTCGCAAAATTCGTCATTTGCGACTGTGCCAGGTTGATCGCATAATGCAGCTGGTTTTCACCCGCGCCCACGCGCCCCTGGACCAAGCCGAGGTTTTTGATCGCCGCCGCAATCGCCGTAATAGCGGAACTTGCATTGGTAGAACTGGCGCTGACTGGAGCTGTCGACGTGTTATTCCCGGCGGCAGCAAAGACGCCGGCTGCGCTGGCGTTCACCGAAAAGCTATTCGCGCCTTGCAGGGAAATTCCGGTTCCCGCCGCATTGGAAATGGCATAGACCCCTAAACTGGCGGTCTGCGAGTTAATCTTTGAGATCGTGCTTGCCAGATTGTCGCCCGCTAGCAACGAAACGCTTGCGCTCCCCTGACTTGTCTGGAATGTCAGTGTTTGGGCCGTACCCGTGGCATAGGTGGCTTGCCCTGCGATGGTGTAGTTAGACGTGTTGATCGCGGTTCCGCTGGAATCGTTGCTCAGTAAGCTGGTTCCGGCGCCGATGGTGCCATTATCCGTAACGGTGAAGGCATTGGACCCGCTGAATTCGAGCAGCCCATTGCTGTCAACGCTGGCGGTAATTCCATGCTGATTCAGCTGACCATTCAAGCTGTTCAAGACCTGAGTTAGGCTTGAACCGCCCGCGCTGGCTGACACCGTGGCCTTTACCTGAGCCGAGCCGCCATTTGAGTACACGTTGAAAGTGAACACCTGATCGTCCGTGCCCGCAGTTCCGACGACGAAGGTCGCGCCCGGGGCATCCACGCGCTGGGTGTTGCCGCTGATCCCGACACCGCCGCCCAGAATGTTACTCGTGGACAGCCCTAGAGCCGTGGCATCCACCGCGCTATTGCTGCCGCTGAGGTCGATGGAGACGCCCGCGTTTGAGAGGTTGCCTGCGCCACCGATGAAGACGCTCAATACATTGTTGAAGGAGCCGCCCGAATTCAGGTTGACATTGCTTGCCTGACGAGTGATTTCGGCCATCAGGTTTTGATATTCCTGGTCCAGTGTTGCGCGGCTACCGGTAAACGTACCGGAAGCGGACTCGGTGGCAAGCGTCTGCATGCGGTTCAAAATGTTCGAGATGTTGCTGAGGCCGCCATCGACAATCTGCAACTGCGCGATGCCGTCGTTCGCGTTGCTGACGCCCTGCGTCAGCTGCGTGATCTGGTTCTGGTAGCCATTGGCAACCGCCAGGCCGGCAGCATCATCGCCGCTGCTATTAATGCGAAAACCGGAGCTGAGCTGTTGGATCGTATTGCTCCGCGTCATGCTTTCGGTGTTGAGGTTATTGAGTGCGTCGAGTGAATCGACATTTGTTTGAAGAGAGATCATGTCCTGTCCTATTAAGAAGTTTCCGGTGAGATTCCGGAGCAGCTGTTACTCAGCCACTAAAGCCTTGTCGATTGCTTAGCTCCCCGTTTCTAGTCTTTCTTCGCCCCTTCGCCCGTAGGAGAAACCTGCTCCGGCTCGGCATGCATTCCGTATTCGCTGACGATGACGATATCGACACGGCGATTCCTGGCTCGCCCTTCGGATGTCTCGTTGGAATCGACTGCATCCGTATCCGCGTATCCAACAACCGCCATCCGTTTAGACACGATTCCAAATTGCTCATTGAGCAGCCGCAGCATCGCGATACTTCTCGCTGCCGAGAGTTCCCAGTTGCTACGGAAACGTGGCGTATTAATAGGTATCGAATCGGTATGTCCCTCGAGCCGAAGGGAATTGGGAAGGTTGTTGAGTACCGCCGCAAGTTTTTCGACGGTGGGATAGCTGGACGGCTCAATCACATCGCCGCCTGAGGGGAAGAAGGCGGCTGCCTCAAGTCCAATGATCAGCCCGCGAGGCTCAAGCCTCAACTTCACTTTTTGATCTCTGATCTCCTGCTGCAGCTGATCGGCCAATACCTTCATTGAGGTGGCGAGGTCCGCACTCGGATTGGGCTCAGGCTTCGGTTCGGATTTCTTTGTCTCGTGTCCCCCGGGTCCATGCATCATTGCATTCCCCTTGCCCTTGTCCTGTGGCGTACCGCCAAGGATTGCCGCCATTTTCGGAGCAAGTGTTCCATCGCGAAGCGCGCGCTGGACGGCTGCCGATACGGCTTTCGCTCTCGCCTTATCCGTTTGAGTCGAAGCGAACATGACCACGAAAAAAGCAAACAGTAATGTGATGAAGTCAGCGTAAGAAACCAGCCAGCGTTCGTGGTTATCGGCAGAAGTGCTCCGTCCGCGAGTCCTCATGCGATGTTGGCTGTCCTCGCGTTAGATATCGGCTCGACCTTTTGCTTACCGCCAGCGTTTGTTTCTAATTTGCCTCTCTGATAGGCCTCTAATTTGATGCCGATCAGCTTCGGATTGAGCCCTTCGGCGATGCTTAGAGTTCCTTCGAGCATGAGCTCCTTCAACTCGAGACTCTGATGGAGCTTCGCTTTCAGTTTGTGGGCGGCAGGAAGCAGAAAAAGGTTGGCGATTCCGACACCGTAGACAGTTGCTACGAATGCGACCGCAATGCCATGGCCCACCGCTTCGATGTCCTCCAAGTGCTTCATCACTTGGATCAAGCCAAGAACCGCCCCAATGATGCCGATCGTGGGAGCAAATCCGCCCGCCGCTTCGAAGACTTTGGCCTCTGCTTCTCCATGCCGCTCCAAAAGGTCGAGCTCCAGTTGCATGATGCGCCGCACCTCTTTAAGATCGGCCCCATCAACGACCAGAAGCAGCGCTTTTCGTAAGAAAGCGTCGGGGATTTGTAATGCGTCAGTCTCAAGCGATACAAGCCCATGTTTCCGCGCTTTGGTTGCGAACCCGATGATTTCATCGACGATTGAGTGGCTCGGTACGGTCCTGTCGAAAAAAACCAGCGGCAGGGCTTTAGCAGCGTTACGCAAAGCGGCCCAAGGAGTGGTAATCATTACAGCGCCTAGAGTGCCCCCGAGGACAATCATTGCTGCCGTAAACTGGCCCACATCGCTGAGGCTTCCGCCCTCCAACTTCAGGCCGCCCAGGATTCCAATCAGCACGACCGCTGTGCCGCAGATTGTCGATAAGTCTGCCTTTCTCGAGCGATGCGAAGTGCTCTTGGCGGGGTCTTTAGCGGCACTCATTTTTGTTTAAATCGCACCCTCGCGGCGCTTGTGAGCTTTGGTTTTCCACGGAGCTCGGATCCAGAGTTGCCGGGATCAGGAGCCGGCGTCGGAAATTGAGAATTCTTTCGATGACTTCTTCCGCGCTCTCCAAAACAAGAAATTTCTGACCCGTTGTAAGGGCGACTACCGTATCTGGCGTGACCTCGATATGCTCAATGAGATCTGAGTTGACCACAAGGGGCACGTGATTCAGGCGCGTGAGAGCAATCATGTGGCGGCAGTTGTTCCCGAGGGGGGCAGAATCGGTTGTGCATGTTGGATGCCACTTTATCGGGCAATTTGCGACTGCCCCAAGCGAGTGGATGATGAATTGCATCGTTGCCATCAATGACTGAAAGCGTAGTCCAGGATCAAGGGCTTACCGAAGGCGGAATTGGAAGCACAGCGTCGAGCGCCACAGTGGATACGTTCGATGTGCGGCGGCCGGACCGCATCGCGAAATCTCAGGTGCGCGCAATCCAAATGCTGCACGAGAATTTCGTTCGAAGTGTGATTTCTAGCCTTTCCGCTTACCTCCGCACGTACGTTTCGATGAATCTCGTCAGTATCGAGCAGCTCTCTTACGGAGAATTCTTGGAGCGCCTGCCGTCCACAACGTGCATGGCCTGTCTGGGGCTTCAACCCTACGACGGGAGCGCAATTCTCGAGATCAACCCTTGTCTGATCTTCCCTATTTTGGAGATTCTGCTGGGTGGCAATGGCAAAGTGGCGACAGAGATCGAACGGGAGGTGACGGAAATTGAGCAAACGTTGATGAATGGGCTTTTCGGCATCATCGCCCATGATCTCCGTGAAGCCTGGAAGAACGTCACGCCTATCGAATTTGAAGTTCTCTCGGTGGGCACTCAGGCTCAGCTTCTTCAAACAATGGCTCCGATTGAAGCGGTTCTTGCGGTGAAAATTGAGGTGCGCTTAGGAGAAAGTATTGGGTCCATGAACATCGCGCTGCCGTCGATGGTCATCAACATGATGCGTCAAAAATTTGACCATGAGCGTTCGGCGCGCAAGAGCGAGGCATCAGCCGAAGACCAGGCGCGTGTGTTGGAGCTGATTAAGGCATCGCGCGTAAAGCTGGACGGGCGTTTACCGGGACAGCAGATCCGGGTAAAAAATCTGCTATTGCTGCAGGTAGGAGACGTACTAGCGTTCGACTTCCTCGTCGATACAGTGATTGACGTCGTTCTGAATGGCGAGTTGCAGTTCAAAGGAACGGTTGTCTGCCTGGGCAAGAAGCGCGGAATTTATCTAAACGGCGCAGCCACGCCTTAGACCGAAGCGGCGGACCGGCCACTCAGATGGCGCAATAAAGCGAAATCCGTGGCCAGACGATCGCCTTCTGTTACTTGTTTGGAAATACCAGAACGGCGAAGATGCGAAGCCACGCTCTCGAGTAGTTCCTGTTCTTCATGCTCCACAGGGGGTCTGGAAACGCCCGTTCGCGTGGATCGAAGTGCGCCATTCAGTTCCACTTCAATCCGGTCAGAGTCACCTTCCATCCATGCGGTTAGTATGCGACTTGCATGTTCTGCAGCACCCATTGTTATCTCTGCTATCTCTATCGCAAGTCCGAACGTTTTTTCGGGTCAAAGTTTTGACGCTTTGGCCAGATTTCGAATTACCCCAAGTAGCTGAAGAGTGACTTGGTTGTAAGATTTGCGTGCGCGGAAAGAGCGGCTTCGAGAGCGACTTGCCCCTGTGTAAGGTCGGTAGCGGCAGACGCAATATCCGTGTCACGCAACGCGCTCACCGCATCAGTCAGCGCCGTTGAACGGGCGTTTGCTGTTGCCGTCGCTTGTTGAATCCAGTTTTCCGTGTCGCCATACGTTACTGCTGATTGGCTAACATGAGATGCTGCGGCCTGAATCGCGGTCATCGCACTCTGCACGCCGGCGGCGTCATTCGCCTGCAGGGCAGTTCCAAGCGAGAACACGGCTTGGAAAACGTTCGCCGGATCCGGCGAGCCGTCCGGAAGCCGCGCGTCAAAGATCTGGCCCGCCGTTAAGCCCGGAACGATCGAAGTTCCATCAACGTTTGAAATCGTGGTTGTATTTGTAGGCGAGCCGCTGCTGACCACTCCGCCAGGCATGCTCCAGTCAAACGTGTAGGGCTGAGTCTGCGGCGCATCTCCTCCAAATATGAACTGGCCTTGGATATTTGTGTTGGCAATCGAAACCAGCTGCTCGGCAATTTGAGAAACCTGCTGCCCCAATGTGGCGCGTGTAGCCGCTGTGACTGTTCCAGTGGCACCTTGTGCAGCGATCGACAACAGTTGGTTCAACAGTGTTGAGGCATTCTGCAGGGCTCCATCGGCCGTGGCGGCGGTCGTGTTTGCCGAATTTAAATTCGTGATGAGCTGAGTGATCTGGTTGATCTCATTTTGGTAGTCCAGTAGAGGTGTGACGGCTTCCGGGTCATCTGAAGCCTGACTCACACGAATTCCCGAGCTAATCTGCTGATTGGCTCGGCTGATCCTTTCCTCTGTGTTGTTCAGATCGGCAAGAAAGATTCCGTCGGATGCGGCGAGTCCACTGATCACGTGTTTGTACCTCCTATCGTCGTCTTAAAGCTGGCCGATCGTCTGCATCAGGTATTGAGTGGTCTGGTTAATGACGTTGATCATTTGAGCCGACGCTTCATAACCCTGTTGGAACTGCAGAAGATTCGCGGCTTGATCATTAAGCGAAACACCTGAAACCTGCGCACGTAAATTCTGCGCTTGTGCGAGTAGGCCTGTCTGAGTCGTCTGCATGGTGGATGCGTTCGATTCCTGGCTGCCGATTGCGGTCGCAATACTGGCATAAAAATCCGTGTAACTCTGGCCGTTCACGGTGTCCGCCGGGTTTTGCGATCCAGAAAGCCCGGCCAAAGCCGTTGCAATGCCGTTCGCTACCGTCGGCGGACCTGGGTCGACGGGGGCTAGCCCAGAGCCGGTAATCGTCGGGCTGATCGACAGAGTGTTAGCAACAGAAGTCGGCGAGGCGCCGTATTGGAACAACGGCACGCCTGCAGCCCCGCTAGTTGTCGTGCCACTCGTTAGGAATGTATTCACTCGATCCGCGAAGGTCTGGGCCAACTGGTTCAGGCTTCCCTCTTGTGATCCGTTTCCAATGATGGAGGGCAAGGTGGTATTTCGAACCTGGAGCAAACCGCCGAGTTGCCCGCCCATCGCATTGGAGGTGACATCGCGCCCGCTATCGGTGACGATTTGCGCGTCGGGGACGGCTCCCAAATTCGCCTGGCCTGGGGCCGCCGAATAATTCGTCTGCAAGTCGTGTTGGCTTGCACCCAAGACAAGCGGAATCTGCCCATCCATTAGGACGCTTACAGTGCCGTCGCTTTCGGTGCGAACCTGAATGTTCGCCAAACCCGAAAGTTGCTCTAGCGTATTGTAGACTTGCGCTTGCAGGCCGGCATCGTTCGCGCCACCCGATCGAATTTGGCTATTGAAATTCGCAATCTGAGAAGTCAGCTGGTTGATCTGGTCAACGGTGCCCTGTAATTGAGAATCAGTCTGCTGCTCGAGTTGTTGAACGCCCGTCGCCGCTTGATTGAAGGATTGTGCAACGTTTTGCGCAGCAAACAGGACTTGTTGTTGGGCTGGTGCCGATGTTGGCGTGGAGCCCCAGGCAGAAAACGCGGCATACAAGGAACTGAGAGCGGATGGAATACCGCTTTGCCCAGATATCCCAAAGATATTCTGTAAAGACGAAAGACTCGCGGCCTGCTGCGTGGACGAACCAAGCTGCGTGTTCTGATTCCAAACGTTCTCTTCTGCAAACTGATTCCGGGAACTCTGGACGTCGCCCGCTCGCACGCCGCCCCAAAGATTCTCGCCGGGATCAAACGGCTGAGCTTCCAATGACAACGTTTGCGTGACATACCCCGGTGTTGATGCATTGGCCACATTGTTTTGGATTACTGCCATGGCCTGCTCCATCACGTCCAGTGCATTGCTGGCCGTGATGAGGGAGGAAGACATGGTCGACATATGTTCCTGTTAGGCCTCTAGCTGAAGTTGATGAATGTCAGCGCCGATAGCCCGGCCACCTGAGGGGGTGTACGATTCGGTGTCGATGCTTCTCGCTCGAGAAATAGACGCGCAGTAAAAGGCCGCGGCGCTGTCGAGCAGCAACTCGACTTCCCTCATGCGCGATCGCAATAGTTCGATATGTGGAACCAATATAGCGGCATTCCCCTGAATGGGCGAGGCGGCCACATTATTCAGACAGTCAGCGATCCGCTGCAGCGAGGCGGGGATCTCCGTGGCCGCCGCCTTCATCTCCAGGGCGTTCTCGCAAACCTGGCGCACGCATGTATTTGCTCGTTCCAACTCCAGGCGAGCTTCTTTTGTTGTCACTGAGAGCGTACCCGTTACGATTCGATATGCGCATTGATCAGCGCATGACTTGTTGAGACTGCTTCCGCTTTGTATGTGCCAGCATTCACCATTGCCCGAATGGTTTCAACCTTGCTCAACTTGTCCGCCGGTACAAGATTCTTTGCAGCACTAACCAGGTCACTGGCGCCAGAAAGCGATATCTGATCCGATCCTTTTCGAGACACAACGGACTCAGCCTTTTCGTCACGTGAGGCTTGCGTCACCTTTCCGCTGTACAGGGTGGCGGCTCCGCTGTCAATCGCCGCGTTTTCCACTTTCATGCTTCCCCTTTCTAAATCTCCTGTCCTGAAGCTCTATCGCACGATTGGGCGCGATTTTAGAGGAAATCCTTCCGAGGTCTGCTCAGAAAATCCCGATTGGGTAAGGTCGTGAATTTTGATGATCAGCTGTACCTCGCCTTGAGATACTTTCAGTGCCGAGGCAATAGCGGCGGCCTCCTTGCCACGGCGGTGTAATTGGATCACCTGGCCCCGCCGGTTCAGGTTCACTGAAGCCGGCGCGGATATATACTCGGGCGCCGGAGTGGAACGCTGCTCGAGCTCGTAAATGCGATGAGACAATTTCTCGATTTCATTGTTGGCAGTATCAAGCCGAGTAATCAGTTCCTCGACAGAAGTTGCCGAGTCGGTCAGCCTTTTTCGAATACTTCCTCGCAATCTCCAGAAAATTCCGAGAACAGTGATGCAAGCAATCGCGCCGCTTGCATAGGCAACGTCGGCCCAAATATGCGGCAGTCCTAAAAAGGTGCTGAAACTCATCTGTTGCTCGGGCGCAGCCCGTTCCCACAATCTTTCGTTTGAAGCTGCAAGCGGTCCTGCCGGCTGATGATTTCGTCGATCCGCACGCCGTAGTTACCATCCATTACCACCACCGAGCCCCGAGCAATAATGCAGTTGTTGACAATCACGTCAACCGGTTCGTTCGCCGCGCAGTCGAGTTCCACGACCGAGCCCGTTGAGAGGCGCAGAATATCGCGTATGGGCATAAATGTGTGGCCGAACGAAACACTCAACGGTAACTCGACATCCAGAAGAAGCGACAAGTTAGATGACGTTTCGATTTCGGTCACGAATACACTCCTCGGTGGCTGGGCCACTTGTGCTCTAGAAGCGAGCGAAGCCGTAAGATTCCTTGTACCCGCAACTGCGCAACACGCGAAACGTGCAAGCCCACTATCTCGGCAATTTCCCGCAGGTTTAGCTCTTCTTTGTAATACAGACTAAGAACCAGCCGTTCGTTTTCCGGCATGTTTTCAATGCCCCTGGCCAGGAGACGCTCAAGTTCTGCGCGTTCCAGAATCCGGTCTGGTGATTCCTCGCCATCATCACTGAGGAACTTGATTAGACCGAGCTCCTCGCCTCCCTCCACCGCATTCAGGCTGCCGAGGGACACCGCTCGGAGCTCGACTGTCCAATGCTGAAACTCCGATACGCTAATGCGCAGCTCGGCGGCAATCTCTTCCTCCGTAGCAGAGCGCTTCAGACTTGCTTCAACTTTGGAGATTGCCTGTTGCACTTGTTTCACACGCTTTCGCTTGTGCGTGGGAACACCATCGAGTCCGCGAATGCTGTCGAGGATTGCGCCGCGAATCTTATATTCCGCGTATGTTTTCAGGGATGCCCCACGACTCGGGTCGTAGTTATCGATTGCTGAAACTAGACCGACTACACCGGCTGAGATCAGATCGTCAAGCTCAATACCAGGAGGAAGCTTCTCCTGAATTCGCAATGCGATCCAGTTCACTTGAGGGAGATGTTCGAGGATAAGCGCGTCACGTTCTTCCTTAGTAAGTGCTTCTACCTCGCAGGCGTACATATAACGGGATCCCCCTCAGGCGGCTGACAAGTTAGCTTCTTTGAGGCGCGCTGCCATTCTTTCTCGCAGCTCAGGCTTCACAGCTTCTACCACGTCTTCCGGGATTTGCTGCCCATTCGCCAGGAACGAGATCGGAAGGCCAGAGCGGATTGCTGGTTCGAGAATGCACCCTGGGCCGTCCACCTCGTCGAGATGCGTAAAAATCAACTTAGAAGGCCGAAACGGGCCGAAGCGCTTCAAGGCAGACGAAATCGCCGAAGGACGAAGCGTTGCTGGCAATATCAGCTGGACTTCTATTTGCGGCTGGTGGCGAATGAACGACATCATTTCGCGTACCTGGCCCATGTCTCCGGGACCCAATCCGGGAGTGTCGATCAGAACTAGCTTCTTAGAGTTGGATTCCTGTAAGGTCTGTTCAAGCGCGCCGGGCGTCGCTGTGGAGAGGAATCCAGCCCCAATAATCCTGGAGTACGCGAGCAGCTGCTCGACCCCGCCGACCCGCAAAGTGTCGGTTGAAAGAATCTGAACTGGCAATCGTTGAGCAACGCCGTACTTCACAGCGAGCTTTACCAAAGTTGTCGTCTTTCCCGCTCCGGGAGGGCCTATGAACAAAACTACCCGTTGATCCTTGCCTGGAATGCCAAGCTCCGGATTTACCGAGAACCGGCTTTCTATTTCGTCCAGCAGAGCGCTGGTGAAAAAGTCGGCGCTCCGCAGCTGTCCATCTGGATTGGCCCTGGCTCGAGCGGCGCGCGCGAGTTCTCCTGCCATGACGTGCGAAAAGCCGGCCTCAATCAAGGGTTCGAGCCTGTTATCGAGTTCCTCTATATGCTTCGATACTGGCGTGTCGGTCTGGCCGGAAATGAACCGCTGTACGGTTTCGATTTGCTTCCGCAATTCTGCTACTTCTTTAAAAACGCCTTCTTGCGAGGCAGGCGTTTCCGAGGGCAGAGGACGTTCAGAACGGGTGTCGTTCGACAATCCAAAGACGACCTCGTAGGCACCCATCGACAGTGGCTCCGGTGCCCTCTTCGAGCTCAGGAGCAGTGCTTCCGGTCCTAACTCATGGCGCGCCCTCTCCATGGCTTCGTGAACGGAGGGCGCAAAGTACGATTTAATTCTCATCAGCTCCTCAGATCACGCCCAGCGATACTACTTTGACGCCCCAAGGTATTTCGTTATGCGAAAGGAAAGCGATGTTGCCCAACGTGTTCTCGAGCATTTGCCTTAGAAACGGCCGTGCGCCGGCGCTCACGATAATCGACGCGTGCATCTCAGGCTTATCAAGCTTGCGCTCAATACGAGTTGTAATGTCGCGTATCGTTTGAGGCGAGAGTGTCACTATACTGTTCTGCTCTGAATGCTGTACTGACGATTCGATTGACTGTTCCGCTTTGGAATCCAGCATAAAAGCCGCGAGTTCGCCCTTTGTATTCAGGTAAGGTTTCACGACAGTCCTGCGAATTGCTTGTCTCACGTATTCGGTCAAGAGAACCGGATTCTTCGTCGTGCCTGCTGCTTCACCTAGCGATTCGAGGATCGATACCCCGTCGCGAATGGATACGCCTTCGCGCAGCAAATTCTGTAACACTCGTTGAATAACTGCTAGAGGGAGCAGTTTTGGTACCAAGTCTTCGACGACCTTCGGGTTGGCTTCAGCGACACGGTCGCAGAAGAGCTTTGCGTCCTGCCGTGACAGCAGTTCACAGCAATGGCGGCGAATGGTTTCAGAAAAGTGGGTTCCGATGATGTTTACTGTGTCGACGACCGTGTATCCAGCCGCTCGAGCGGTGTCAACTCGATCAGAGGGTACCCATAGGGCGGGCAGATTGAAGGCAGGTTCTTTAGTCTGTTGACCAGGGAAACTCTTATCAGCTCTCGATGTGGGGATTGCGAGCTCGTTTCCTTGCAGCAGCTCAAAGCGACTGATTTCAGTGTCTTTGAGAAGCACTGCGTATTCTCGCGATCGGAGTGACAGGTTATCTGTGACCCGCACCGGTGGGAGCAGGTAACCCACGGTCGAAGCAAACTGTTTGCGGATACCGCTAATCTTTCGAAGGAGCGGGGAACTGGCGCCTCCGGCGACCAGGCCCGCCAAACCGAGGCCGACTTCAATCGCGATTGGCTCCACTTTCAGCAATCCCTCGAGGTTTTCCTTAGTCGCGGCGGGTGCTGTCGCAGCGTCCTTTTTGACGGCATCGTCATTTTTTCGACGCTTCGACCAAGCCGCGGCCCCTAAGCCGCTTCCGAGCAGCAGGAACGGCAGGGTTGGGAACCCCGGAAACGCCGCTAAAGCCAGCAACACTCCGCTTGCGAGCAGTAGAGGTTGGGTCTTGCCGAATACCTGCCTCTGGAATTCTTTGCCGACGCGTTCGTCTGAAGTGGCGCGCGTGACTATCAGACCGCCCGACACTGAAATCATGAGTGCCGGGATCACGGTCACGAGGCCGTCCCCGATTGTGAGAACCGTGTAGGTTTGGAGCGCCTGCTTGAGCTCCATTCCATGCTGAAAGACGCCAATCAGGAAGCCCGCGACGATGTTGATGCCGGTGATGAGAATACTCGCGATAGCGTCCCGCTGGGTAAAGCGGGAGGCCCCATCCATGGCGCCGTAAAATTCTGCTTCGGCCGCTAGCTGCTTGCGACGCCTGCGTCCCTCGGCTTCATCGATCAATCCGGCATTCATCTCCGCGTCGATCGACATCTGCTTGCCCGGGAGGGCATCCAGCGTGAAGCGAGCTGCGACTTCGGAAATGCGAACGGCTCCATGATTAATGACGACGTATTGAATCGCAATCAGGACCAGGAAGATTACGGCGCCGATAATATAGTTGCCGCCAACAACGAAGTTTCCGAACGCTTGGATCACATGGCCCGCCGCAGCCGTACCGGAATTCCCATTGAGCAGGATCAGTCTCGCTGAGCTGACATTTAAGGCCAGCCGAAATAGCGTGAGTAGCAGCAACGTTGTGGGGAACACGCTGAAATCGACAGGTTTCAGGATGTACATCGTGACCATCAGCACAATGACAGACATCATGATGTCGAGCGCAATCAGTAGGTCCAGGAGGAAGGACGGCATCGGCGTGATGAGCGCAACGACGATCGCCAGAACGGCGATAGGAACGCCGAGTTCACCAAGCTTGAGAAGGTCCAGCTTAGCGCTACCCTTTCGGGCGCGTACGGGTATCGCTTGTGACGATGCTGACATGTACGAATTGGATCCGGGCAGTTTGCTCAGGGCAATTTTTGGCCCATAACGCGGTAGATGTAGGCGAGCACTTCTGCAACCGCCTTGTAAAAATCCGGCTGAATCGCTTGCCCTACCTGGCAGCCCTCGTAAAGTGCTCGCGCGAGTGGCGGATTTTCAATGACGGGGACGTCGTGCTCCCTTGCGATCTGTCGAATGCGAAGAGCCAGCCAATTCCTACCCTTCGCAACCAAGATGGGACAGGGAACGTCTTGCATGTCGTAGCGAAGAGCGACCGCAAAATGAGTGGGATTCATGATAACGGCAGTGGCTAAAGGAATCTCCCGCATCATTTGCCGCCTCAAGAGGTCGCGCCGCAGACGGCGAATCCGACTCCTCATCTGCGGATCGCCTTCGTTCCGCTTATGTTCCTCTTTCACTTCCTGCTTCGTCATCCGAAGCGTCTTCATATGACGCCGGTACTGCCGAACCATATCCGCGCCGCCGAAAAGAACAAACACCGCTGCCGCCCTCCACAGCATGTCTTCGAGGGATCGAAAGACCTGGGCAGCGCCCGTCGGCACAGGCTCAAACGGAAGCCGTAGAAAACCGCTGGTGTAAGTCGCGAAAAAGGATCGAACTGAGAGCGCCAGAGCGGTAAGCAGCAGCACGGCTTCGAGCGCCGAGGGCAGGCCTCGCTTGGGAAGTTCTTTCAGTTTTGAGATCGGATTCAGATTTGAAGTTTTTGGAGTTAATCGCTTCAAACTGAAACCCATTCTCGTTATTGCAAGGTGTGTTCCGAAGGTCACCAGAAGTAGCACGCCTCCCGCGTTGAGCACCGGAAGCAAAGTATCGGTAAACGAACTACGTAGCAGGATTGGCCATTCCGCCGGTCCGATGTCTCCCTGCAGCGCTCTCTGTAAGAGGTTCACCATGGAACGGCGCATATTTGCCGTCCAATGCGGAATAAGGTTATCCAGAATAACGATGATTGCCAGGAACTGAATGCCCGCGACCAGACCTCGTGCAGAAAGGAACTGTCCCTGTTCTCTGGCCTTCTTCAGGCGTTGAGGGGTTGGCTTCTCAGTCTTATTTCCGCCGGCGGCTGCCATATTCAATCAGGGCGCGAAATGCCTACGGATTGCCTCGAATACGTGGGTCGCGAAGGATTGATACAAAACTGGTACCGCCACAAATACCGAAACGAGCGCTAGGAGGCTCAACATCATTTTTGCCGGGAACGCCTGCATGCTGAGATGGATCTGTGAGTTCAGGCGCCCGATCAGCGCCAGAGCAATATCGGCCATCAGCAAGAGCCCCATGATTGGAACTGCAATCCGCAATCCGTAGGTAAAGGTATCGGCGGAAAGGCGAATGACTGTATTTGCCAGGTCTTTGCTCAACTCAAAACGGCCCGGCGGATAAGTCGAGAGCGTGACTGCAAAAACGCGAATGATCGTCCTGTGCAGGCCTGTGGTGAAGAAGAGCAATCCTGCCAATACCTGGGCCGCCGCCGGAAGGACGTCGGAATCAGCTTGCGTTACGGGGTCAACGATAGAAGCGTACGCATAGCCAGCCTGTTGAGCTAGAAGTTGTGCTCCGAGTGTCACCGCCTCGCCGATGAAGCTGACCATCAACCCGATTGCGAGCCCCAACGTGGCTTCAGAGACCACCCAGCTGAGCATCACACCGAGACTCGCTTGGGAGGCATCGATAGCCGGCCAACACGGAAAGAGCGCTATAGTGCATGCTACAGCAAACAGGATGCGCGCGACGCCGGGTCCCGCATCTTTGATTGGCATCGGGATCAGAACAAAAATCCCAACGAGGCGAATCAGTACGAGTGCAAACGCCAGCAGTGTCGAGGCCGATACGGTCAGTTCACCGTGCATACCCTCCGAGATCGCCAAAGATCGAAATCGCGTATGTGGCAGCCCGGTGAAGCATCCAGGGCATCAATAGAATGAATCCGGCCAGACATGCCACGAGGCGCGGTACGGTACTGAAAACCGGATCTTGCATTGAGGTGGCAACTTGAACCAGATTAATTATGATTCCGACGGAGAAGGCGATTACCAGCAAAGGGGCGCAGATCCAGAAAGCTGCCATCAGCGCTTCACCCATAACGTGAACAGCGAATTGAGGAGTCATGCCAATTTCGTTACTGATAAAAGCTCTTCATGAGAGAGCCTAAAACCAGATTCCATCCGTCGACCAAGACGAACAGCAGGATCTTAAACGGAGCCGAAATCATCGCTGGCGGCAATTGCATCATTCCGATCGATAACGTGACGGACGCGACCGCAATATCAATCACGAGAAAGGGCAGAAACAACACCGCTCCGATTTGAAACCCGGTTTTCAACTCTGACAAGATATATGCGGGAATGAGAACCTTAAGCGTCAGGTCCGAAGCGTTTCGCGGCGCCGGTTCCTTGGCGATCTCAAGGAAGAGCTGGATATCTCGCTCGCGCGCAAATTTCACAAGGAAGTGTTTCAGCGGCTGGCTGCCCTGATCGATGGCCTGCTCGCTCGTGATTTTCCCTTCTTCGAGTGGCTGCCAAGCTTTCGAGTAAATTTCTGAGAAGATCGGCTGAACAATTAACAATGAGAGGAACAGCGATATGCCCACGAGCACCTGGTTCGAGGGCGCCGTCTGGGTCCCAATTGCTTGCCGAAGAAAGTGCAAGACCAGTCCAATGCGCAGGAATGGAGTGATACACATGATTACGGCCGGCAACAGGGTCATCAATGTCAGACCAAATGCAATCTGCATTGGCATGCTAAGCGCAACGCCATGCGTTCCGGCCGTCGTGATGCCTAATGAGCTCAGATCTCCGCCTGCAGGCTTCGCGGAAGCAAGCGTCGCCACCCCCACAATTGCGGCGATTCGCCCGACGCCTTTCATGCCAGTTGCCTCATTCCTGTTTGGGTACTCGCAGACTTCAATGGGGCGATTTGGCCGCAGCTCGAAGGCGAAACGCCGATAAGAATCACTTCTTCGTCGACCCGCACTAAGTGAAGTGAATGTTGTGCAGTCAGTTGCAGCCGCTCGATAACCTGCATACTATTCGATCGGCTCGACCGCTTCCAACTCCAGTTGGATGTTGCGAGGCCCTTGCGGCGCAATAACCACACTGTCGCCAGCAGAAGGGTGATGACAAAGAGAGCGGCCAGGGTCTGCTCGATCATTTAGACTTTGGCCTATCAGTGGCGCTCCCGAAATCCAGTCAGGCGCACGCACATGCTGTTATCTATCGCAACGATGTCTCCGTCTGCCGCCCATACTCCGCCGATATGGAGCTGGATATTCTCGCCCGCAGCCCTATTCATGCGGATGAGGCTTCCGGGCTCGAGCTCTAGAATCTGCGAAACGGTGGTCACCCGGGTATCGAGAATTGCCTCGATCTCGAGTGGTACGCGGGCCAGATTACCTAAATCTTCCATGTAGTTGTCGCAGATCCGCGACTTACTGGATCAGGTTCAGCAAGTCTTGTGACATCGTGTTTGCGGTGGTAATGACCTTGGCGTTCGCTCCGTAGCTGCTCTGGTACACGATCAGGTTCGTGAACTCTTGTCCCATGTCGACATTCGATCCTTCCAAGGCGCCCCCAACAATTTCTCCGCGGTCGCCGGACTGCGGCAGTCCGATCGCGGGGGCGGCGGTATCAGCGCCGACCATGAAGTTGTTATTTCCGACGTTCTTGAGAGAATCCGGGTTCTGGACGGATGCCAGCGCAAGCTGTGCTTCGAGCGTCTGCTGGCCGTTCGAGTAGGAAGCCATGATTTGACCGCCATTCTGGATGCTGACCTGTACCAACTGGGCCGCCTGCGATCCATCCTGATTCAACGAGGACAAAGTTGACGCTTCGGAGTATTGGGTCAGCGTAGCGGTGCCGTCCGGATTTCGTAGATTCCAATTGATCTGCATATCCGCCGCTCCGTCCGCCAGGCCTGAGACGTTGAGCGAAACCGGCGAACTGATACTCGAACTTAACGTGCCATCGGTGTTGAATGTTAACAATCCTGGAGCGGAAAGCACCGAGAGGTTGCCCGCGGGACTGCCATTCAAGTCACTGCCGGGAATCGTGATGTCGTAAGTCCACGAGTTCGGGGCCGCTGATTTCGTGAAATTCACCGAGAGAGTATGAGTGTTGCCCAGAGAATCGACAATCTGAACGGGCGCAGAGAACGTTTCGGGCGTTGTTGAGCCATTAGCTGAGGCGTCCAGGTTGATGCTCGCTGAAAAGTTTTTTGTGAGGGTCGGAGGTAATAGCGCTCCTGACGGGAGAACGATATCTGTTGGAGAGCCGCTGGCATTGATAGCACCGCCGCTTGCCGTCCAACCCTGAACCGTTTCGCCGGTTTCCGTCTCGAGCACCCCGGTCGGATCCAGTTTGAAACTCCCATCACGCGTAAATAGCTGTTGACCGCTTGTATCGCGAACGACGAAAAATCCGTTTCCCTGAATAGCGGTGGCCAGAGGCAAACTGCTCGTCTGTATGGCGCCTTGGCTGAATACCTGCTCTGAGATGGGCGCTGATACGCCGAGGCCGAATCCTCCACCGGATTCACTCCCGATGTACTCGCTCAACAGATTTTCGAACTGGAGAGTGCTTGCTTTAAATCCAGTCGTATTCAAATTGGCGAGGTTATTACCGGTCGTACTGATTGCGTCTGAATCGGCCCGCAAGGCTGACAACGCGATAGAAAAGATGCTTCCCATTTGATTCTCCTAGTTATGAATTTTGTGTCTGACTGGTGGAATCCGTGCCGCTAGGCGAAGATGGCGGCGTTGTTATACCGAGAAGTTTTTCGCTGATTGCGTCTAAGTCCTGGCGCATCGCGAGGCTTTGCTCGACGTTGTTGAATTCGGCCAGCTGAGTGACGAACGCGGTTCCATCCACCGGATTGGTTGGATCCTGGTTTTTCAACTGTTCAACGAGAAGATTCAGGAAGGTCGCCTGATTTCCTAAGCCATCTGTTCCGATTTGCGTGCTTGTGTTGTTGTTCGCGGCTGCGGCGTTTGCGGTCACATTATCGTTCGCTGTCGGGAACAAAGTTCCGATTGAAGCCATATTCATCTCCTTGACTCAAGTAGACTCGAGAAATCTGTTGCCTGCTCGTCCGAAGTTTTCTGTTTCTGCTTTTCTTTGTCTCCGGACCTTCCTTGTCCTGCGCCATTCTGATTCCGATTCGAAGCATCCCGCCATGGATTGGCATCTGAATTCTGGTGGTTGAAGTGGCCGGCATTCGTCTGGCCTGGCGTCTGTATCTCAGTCTGAAAATGATGCTGCTCGAGGCGGGTTGTCAGCTCCGGTATGCGGTCTTGTAGCGATTGCGTCAGGAGTGCGTCGTTGCTGCGCACTGTTACTCGAACACCGTCAGGCTGCTGGACAACTCGCACGTCAATTCGTTGATCAGCATCGCCCCGCAGCTGTAAACGAACGTCGGCTGCCGGCGCAGCGTTAGCGGTAGAGGTGGCGTGCTCCTGGTTTATCGGTTCTGTTATCGGGTGAGGTGCGGGGTTCTCGACAGGTTTCTCTGAAACCGTCGCAGCGTTTACAGGGACCGCAGCATCGAATACAGCCGTAATTGCTTGTTTCTCATCCGCGTGATCGTCGGCCAATTTTCCATTTGAAGTTGTATCTGACGAGTCTGGGCTGGCGGATTGCTGCGGCGTTGAGGTGGCCGCAGTAACAGGAGTAGCAGTCGGTGAACCGTCTTGCTCGTCTGCCGCAGCCTGAACTGAATTCGGACTAATGCGAAGCGTGAACACGGGCTGGTCGTTCGAAGTTGTAGCACCGCTACTCACGGAAGTTCCCGCTGTCTGTTGGCCCGTGCTTTCAGTGGCTGTTGCTGAGAGCGTAGCTTCCAGGGGTTCCGTACCGTTCTGCGGTGCTTGTGTCGGGTCGAGTTTGGCTCCCAAGCTCTGGGGTGGCACTTGCAACTGAAAGTCACTGCTGACCGCTGGTGCATAAGACAACTCCCAGCGAGTGCTCGTGAACATTTGTAGTTTGAGCAATCGATCGCTGCTCCATTTAACTGGATCAGGAAGCTGAGGAATCGCGTTGCTACCAATCGAAGGACTGGGCACGGCTTCGTCCAATTGAGTGCTGCCAGACGCTTCCTTCTGTGTATCTGCAGTTGGAGCGCTCGAATGATCCATCGGGATCATGGATGGCAGGAAACTAAGAAGATTTAGTTCTGCGTTGTGGTCCGGGTAATTCGCGGTAAAGTCCGTAGTGGAAGCGCTCCCGGGATCCTGACCGTCGCAGCCATTGCCGCTCTTCCGCGCAGTTTTGGCCGCGATCTCCTTACTAGCTCCTGGCGTGGCCTCCTGGCCCGGCAACGAAGCCATTACAGGCGTTGAAACCGTCGCATCGAAGAGTTCCTTAAACACCAGGTCAGGGGATACAAGTTTCCCAGAGGCGGGCGGGTTGGATACGCCTTGCGGAAAACTTGGTAACGCGACCTGAGGCAGAACCACGGGCCTATGTTGTGCAAGCGCTGAGCCAATATCGGGCCCGTGCCTTCACAATGATTTACGATCAGTGCTTTCGAAGAGTACCCGTCAAGAAAATGACGAGCTGCTGCAGCACCGTCAAATGTTTGCCGCCGGAATGTGGTCTTACGCGGATCTCATCCACACTTCTTGAAGTCTATATCGCAAAAAAGCGGCCACAGTCGAGCCTATTTTGATTTGGAAGAGCATTTGCTTCTCGAATTCCGAATCGCGCAATGGATCCCATCACAACAGCGGCTGCAAATGGCCTTCAAGCCAGCATGGATTCTATGGACATGCTGGCAAACAACATTGCTAATGCTTCGACTGGCGGCTTCAAAGCCGACCGCGAATTTTATAGCACCTATCTTGCGCCCGAAATTCTCAACGGATCGGATCCAACCGTCGGAGAGTCTCCGGTTGTACAACGTCAGTGGACGGATTTCTCGCAAGGCACGATGATTCCCACTGGGAACGCGACGGACCTTGCCCTTTCCGGCTCGGGATTTTTCGTTGTCAAAGGCCCGAGTGGATCTTTATATACACGAAACGGGAATTTCCAAATTTCGTCACAGGGTGTCCTTACGACCCCGGAGGGATACGCGGTGCAATTAATCGATGGAAAGCCGCTGCAGGTTGAATCGGGGGACGCGATAACTGTGGCAAGTGACGGCTCCGTCTCACAGGCCGGTAATGCACTGGGCCAGCTTCAAGTGGTTGACTTCGTCGATACGGGCAAGCTGAATCGGCTCACTGGCCCTTATTTCCAAAATCTAAACCTGCAAGGGAATCCGATCAAAGCTTCCAATGCAGGCGTTTACCAGGGCAAGATCGAGAATTCAAATGCGCAACCGGCCGAAGCTGCTGCACGAATGGTTTCGTTGCTTCGCCATTTTGAGATGTTGCAGCGTGCCATTAAGCTGGGCAGCGACATGAATCAGCAATCAATTCAGGAGGTCGCCCGTGTTGGATCCTAAACGGCAGATCTCGCAAAGGAGAGGAATATGATTCGCGCACTTTATACCGCCGCGAGCGGAATGACGGCACAGCAATTGAATGTCGACAACATTGCCAACAACTTGGCAAACGCGACCACCGCCGGCTTCAAAATGCGCCGCGCGCAGTTCGAAGATCTCATCTACCAGAACATGCTGCAACCGGGGGCGTCGGCCGGTCAGCAGACTACCGTGCCGGTGGGTTTGCAGCTGGGACTCGGTACTCGCCCGGCTGGTAACGACATTATCCTTACCCAGGGCAACCTCTCAAGTACGAACAACCCGTTGGATCTAGCAATCCAGGGCAAAGGCTTTTTCCAGATTGTGCAACCTTCCGGCGAACTCGCTTACACTCGTGCGGGTTCATTTCAACTCGATCGCAATGGCAATCTCGTCACAGCAGACGGCGATCTGCTGCAGCCGCAGATCACAATTCCTCCGAATGCCCAAAGTGTCACAATCGCGCAGGACGGCACGGTCAGCTACAACGTGGCGAATCAAAGTGCTTCGCAGAAAGCCGGCCAGATTCAGCTTGCCAATTTTCAGAACCCGGCAGGGTTGAACAGCGTCGGCAATTCTTTGTTCACAGTAACTGACGCATCCGGGGACGCTCAAGTTGGGGCTCCCGGCAGTTCTGAAGGCGTCGGGACGCTAATGCAAGGTTATACGGAGCAATCCAACGTGGATGTTGTCGGCGAGTTTGTCAATTTAATTCAAAGCCAGCGCGCTTATGAAGCGAATTCGCGAGTTGTTAAGGCGGCCGACGAGATGTACCAGCAGGTAAATCAGTTATCGCAGTGATGCTGCCTGTAATTTTTGCTGCTCTTGTCTCTCTAAGTGATTGCGGTGTCATTCAGCAGGACCACATATTCGGCCGTGATCTTGCAGCTGCTGTCCCCGGGCTCAGGTCTCTCTCGTCCGAATCGGATTTCGGGCTTGCACCGGCACCCGGGCACGTACGCACGTTTCCATTGGCAGAGCTTCGCCGAATTGCCGCGGAGAATCATATTGCTGCGGAACTCCCTAGCAGTGCTTGTTTTGTGTGGTCTATGAAAATGCTGCCTCGTGAAGTTCTCTTGAGTGCCATGAAGACGAGCTTTGGTCCTCGTGAGGTTCACATCGAGATTGTTGATCAGAGCCGGTGGCCGACGCCCGAAGGCAACGTCTCGTTCCCTCGATCAAGCCTGAGCCTGAGCACCTCTGGGATCTCTCTCTGGCGTGGCTATGTCAGTTATGCATCGAATCGGCGATTCGAAATTTGGGCGCGCGTTCGCGTCTCGGCGCGGGAGATGCACGTAGAGGCCGCAGAAGAACTCCTTTCCAGCCAGCCTGTCCGTGCGGCTCAATTGAAGCTCGCAGCATACGACGGACCAATCACACGCGATGAACCGTTCACAGCAGTGGATGAGGTGATTGGCCTGATTCCCCGTTTTGATATCTCGGCCGGTAAGACGCTGACTCGGAACGCGTTTGACGTTCCTAAAGAAGTGGAGCGCGGTGACACCGTGAGCGTCGCCTCCGAGGTGGGCTATGCGCGGGTGGAAGCGGAGTGCGTCGCTGAACAGAGCGGCCGCATAGGGGCCATTATCCCTGTCCACAACGCTCGTAGCGGTCGCAAGCTTAGGGCACTGATCCAAGCCAAGGGCAAAGCCGTAGTCGCCTCGAGTGATGCGCTCGGCCTGATCGCGGAGGATGCTCGCCAATGACCACGATTCGTGTCCTGTTTGCGATCGCCGCAATGGCCGCGCAAGCCGCTGGCGGGCCAAAAATTCCTTTCAAGAAGGCGCCTCAGCCCTCTGCGCTCGACAAATACATTGAAGAGGCGCACCGGCATGCTTCGACCATGACACGCGAGAGTCCAGGATCACTCTGGTCCGGACCGGCGGCATTTACTGATATTTCGGCCGATCTGCGCGCCAGCCGTCTCGATGATTTGGTAACTATTCTTGTCAATGAGCAGGCATCCGCATTATCTACTGGCACTACCAAAACGCAACGTCAATCAAGCGCTAACGCAGCGATCACCTCGGCTGCGGGACAGCTCAATGCAGCCGGCGCTTTGGCGAACTTGGTCCAGACTACCAAAAACCAACAGCTTGACGGCGAGGGAACGACCAGTCGACAAACCACTCTCAGCACCACGTTGGCTGCTCGCGTGACGGATGTCCTGCCGAATGGGTATCTCGTGATCGAGGGTAGCAAGAGTGTTCTGGTGAATTCGGAAAATCAAACGGTTACCGTTCGGGGTGTTGTGCGCCCCATCGACCTTACAAATGGCAATGTCGTGCTTTCTGACAACATTGCCCAGATGGAGCTCAAGATCAACGGCCGTGGAGTTGTGAACGATGCGATCCATCGACCGAACATTCTCTATCGAATTCTCCTCGGCCTCTTGCCCTTCTAACTGCGTATGAAATACATCGGCATCTTTACGGCTTTGCTTCTGGCGAGTTCCGGTGCGGCGGACGACGAAGGAGTCCGGCTCAAAGACCTGGTCACCATCGAAGGTGTCCGCCCGAATCAGCTTGTTGGATACGGGCTGACTGTTGGTCTAAATGGTACTGGCGATCGGCAGCAAACCATTTTTTCTGCCCAAAGCCTCACCAATCTTCTCCAGCGAATGGGAGTGAGCGTTTCGCCCACCTTAATTACGGTCAAGAACACCGCATCAGTTATCGTGACCGCGACGTTGCCCGCTTTTGCGCAACCAGGCGCCACACTCGACGCCACTGTGGCCGCAATCGGAGACGCGACAAACCTGCAGGGGGGATTGCTGGTTCTCACTACGCTGCGGGGTGTCAATGGCGAAGTCTTCGCTATGGCTCAAGGTCCGGTTGTTACCGGCGGCTTCGTCGCAGGACGTGGCACGGCGAATTCACAAACTGTGAACCATCCAACCGTCGGCCGCATTCCCAATGGGGTCACTGTAGAGCGGCTTGCGCCGTCGGTACCGCTGGGTAAAGTGATCCATCTCCAATTGAAAGAGGCGGACTTCACCACAGCAGCTCGCGTTGCGAACACCGTCAATCAGCATCTGGGCGAAGGAGCCTTGATTGCGCATGCCGAAAACTCTGCTTTGGTGTCTGTGGACGTTCCGCGGCGATACACAAGCGAACCGATTCAGTTTATGTCCGATCTGGAACGGCTTTCAGTTAAACCGGATCGTGTCGCTCGCGTCGTGGTCAACGAAAGAACCGGGACGATCGTGCTCGGCCAGGATGTCCGTATCGCTCCAGTGGCCGTAATGCACGGTAATCTCACAGTGTCTATCCAGACGAGTTACGATGTCGCGATGCCGGCGCCGTTCACGACAGCGCAGCCGGCGGTAGTGCCTCAGACGACTGTATCTTCTAAAGACGAGAAATCTCGCAACGTCGTGCTCCAACAGGGTGCAACTGTCGAGGAGCTCGTGAAGGCGCTGAGTGCCATCGGTTCCACTACAAGAGATGTGATTGCTATTTTGGAAAACATTCGGGCGGCGGGCGCGTTGGACGCCGAGCTCGATGTGATTTAGGATTCAGATGACCTCAGACGCGATCGGGCCTTCTAATGGAATCGACGTTAGCCTGGGCACGGGTGTTCCCAAGCCTTCGCGACTGCATGAAGCTGCACAGCAATTTGAAGCGCTGATGATTGGAGAGATGCTGCGGGCGCAACGCGAAGCAGGCTCGGACGGTTGGCTCGGAAGCGGTGGCGGCACTGGCGACGACACCGCCATGGATATGGCTGAAGCTCAATTTTCAAAAGCTCTCGCTGCCGGCCCGGGACTTGGTTTGGCAAAGATGGTCGAGAAGGCGATGAGTCAAAACGGAGCGGCTGATCAAGCCCTCAAGCCGCCTCAACTTTGTACCAAGCCGTCAGAAGATTCTTCAGGAGTCCCTCAACTTCCGTGAGTGCGTGGCTCGATTTCTTGAGATGAGCTTCCTGAAGGCGCCGCTGCATGTAATGGTAGAGCCGGTCGAGGTTCTGGCCGATTGCGCTCCCTACTTCTGCATTGAGGCTTGCGATCAACTCCGCCAAAATGTTGACAGACTTTGAAATTGCCCTAGCGCGGCCCCGGACGTCACCGGACTCTAAACAGCTCCGCGCTTCCTGTGTACATTCAATCGCTCTTTCATACATCGCGACCACCAGTTGCAGGGGATTACTTCCCACCACGCGGTTATCTATATACGTCTGGTACGGATCGCGGCTCAATTTCGTAAGTGCCTCGCTTTCTCTATCGCTTACAGAGGTGCAATTTCTACCCAAAATTTGCATTTCGCCCGCGCGCTCTTAGGCGTACAGCGCACTCTGTATAGGACCGATATCTCTGAAAAGGTTACTTTAGGATGTTTTCAATCATTGGAATCCTCGTTGTGATTGGAGCGATTGTTGGTGGGTATCTGATGGAGCACGGAAATATCCGGGTGCTTCTTCAACCAGCGGAATTGGTCATCATCGGTGGAGCTGCAATTGGAACGCTTCTCATAGCCAATCCCGTTCCTGTCCTGATGGGAATTGTGAAGGGCATAACGGGTGTCTTCAGCTCCGGCAAATACGGCAAGAGCTTCTATCTCACCACCCTGACGATGCTCAATGAGCTCTTCAACAAAGGCCGGAAGGGCGGGATGGCAAGTTTGGAGGCCGATGTCGAGCAACCGGAGAAAAGTGAATTCTTCAATAAGTATCCCGACGTTGCGAAAAAACATCACGCCATCGCATTCATCTGTGACACGCTGCGCATCGTCATGGCCGGAAACGTTTCGGCCTTCGAGCTCGATCAAATGATGGAGCTGGATCTCGAGGTCCATCACAAGGAAATGAGCGAGCCCGTGAGTGCTCTCACAACCATGGCAGATGCACTTCCCGGCTTGGGAATCGTCGCTGCGGTTCTCGGGGTTGTAATCACGATGGGCGCTATTGGCGGTGCTCCGGGAGAGGTTGGACATAAGGTCGCCGCGGCGTTGGTGGGAACCTTCCTGGGGATTTTACTCTGCTATGGCTTCTTCTCGCCATTAGCAGCTAACATACGCGGCGCAAACGAAGATGAGCTGCGGTACTACCACTGCCTTCGAACTGGCCTGCTCGCCTACATCCGCGGCAGTGCACCCCTTGTTGCGGTTGAGTTCGCGCGACGATCTATTCCAAACGGCTTGCGGCCCAGTTTTCATGAGATGGAAGGTGCGCTGCGGGGCAAAGCGCCGGACCAGCCGGTTGCCGCCTAGGCTATGCCGAGCCCCTTACCGCCAATCATTCTTATTAAGAAGAAGGCCGCCCACGCTGAGCACCATGGCGGAGCGTGGAAGGTCGCCTATGCCGACTTTGTGACGGCGATGATGGCGCTGTTCATTGTTCTTTGGCTGATGACCGCCTCACAGGACGTGAGACGCGAAATTGCGGGATATTTCCGCGATCCAAAGGGCTTCGGGACGCAAACGGGCAGCTCCATGGGCGGCTCTGGTGAAAGCCTTACGATCTCGAAGGATCATATGGATCTGCTCAAAGGAAAGATCGAGCAGGCCCTACAGCAGAGTCCAGAGTTCGCGAAGCTAAAAGACTACGTACAGATGACCGTTACGGGGGAAGGCCTTCGTATCGAGCTGCTCGAAAACGAAAAGGGAATGTTCTTCGAGAATGGCCAACCTGCGCCAACCGCACTCGGGACCGATCTCCTTACCCGGCTTGCGAAGGAGCTCGGAAAGTTGAGCAACTCGCTGCTAGTCGAGGGGCATACCGACTCGAAAGCCTATCAGAGTTTCTCTTACTCGAACTGGGAGCTTTCCGCCGATCGCGCGAATGCGGCGCGACGAATCATGCAGGAGAACGGCCTCAGACTCGGTCAGGTGAAACAAGTCCGCGGCTTCGCCGATCAGCAGCTGCGTTTGCCATCTGAACCGGAAAACCCTTCCAATCGTCGCGTCTCCATCATCGTTCAGTACGCAAAACCTGCCGAGGCGACTACGGTCCCCAAGACACAGAAGGTCTCCAAGACGCAGAAATAGACGCTGTATGCCACATTGTCAATCCTCATCGCTCCGGGTCCATGGTAAGCGCGCTTCTCTTCTGCTTCTTCTAATCGCCGGGGGCTCCCTGGCAGCATCCGACCAGGCTTCGACTGCAGCTGCCGCAGCAAGAACTGCTATTCAGCAGCAACAGGCTTCATTCGCAGCACAGCGTGCCTCTCTAAAGCGCCAAATGGGCGAGAAGCGGTTCATGGCGACTCTCGGCACGAGCTTTGAGGGGCCAATTCCTCCGCTTCAGCCGGTCATTGCGCCTTGCCCGCCGCTTGAAGTAAACGAACGCGAAGATCTTCTCGCCGAGGCTGCCAAGAAGCACGCAATCGATCCCGATCTTCTCCGCGCGCTGATGCGGCAAGAGTCCGGATTTAGACCATGCGCTGTTTCCCCCAAAGGAGCGCTTGGACTCATGCAGCTCATGCCAGCAACGCTGGAGCAATTTCATGTGACTGAGCCATTCGCTCCGGGACAGAGCGTCGATGCGGGAGCTGCTTTTCTTCGCGTCTTGCTTGATAGATACCGGGGGGATCTAAATTTGACCTTGGCCGCGTACAATGCCGGTCCCTCCCGGATAGAGGGTGTTGACCCCTCAAGTTATCCGCCTGAGACAAAGAATTACATCGCCGAAATCTTGTCGGAACTCGGTGTCTCGTCACGCTTAGGAGACTCTAGCTCTCAGGAGCGGTGAACCGTCAATCGATGATAAATGCGGGCCGCTCGGTCGGAGCTGGGCGTTCACGTACAATGGTTGGCTTCACATTGATCGAGATAAGCCATTACGAGATCGCGCCGGATGCAGTCGTCATCAAGATCGGGGGCAAGGTGATGATGGGACCCGAGAGCGAACAGATCACAACTCTCGTAGATGACTTACTCAAGCAAGGAAAGCGCACGCTCATTTTCGACATTGCGGGCGTCACCAGAATCGACAGTACAGGGATGGGCCGCTTCATCTCCAGTTACAACCAAGTTGCCGCGAAAGGCGGCGAGATTCGGATGGCTGCGGCACCCCGTTTCGTGTTCCAGGCGTTTCACGTCTGCCGCCTGGATACAGTCTTCCGGTTTTATGCAACCGTCGATGACGCCCGACAAGCCCGGTAGGCTCTGCTGAGGGGCCGATTGCATAAATCTAGCGCCTGAAAAGTACGTGCAGCCGCGCAACCCAGCGGAAGCCCGAGCCGCCCTGCCATTGAATAGGAGCCTTCCCTTCCGCCGCTGCAAGCTTCTGCAAAATTGCCTGAGTCGCGACCCCGGCCGCCATACGAATGAGAGAAGCTGCGACGCACGAGTGTGGACCGGCTCCGAATGAGACCTGCCCCGCGGCGAGTCGTGCCACGTCGAGGCGATCGGGATTGGGAAACTGTTCTGGATCGCGATTGGCTGAAGCGAGCATGAGGATCAGCCGTTCGCCCTCGCCTATGCGAACCCTCTCCAGATTCACCGATCCCGCGGCTTGGCGCAAGACCTTACGCGCAAGACCGGCATATCGAAGCAGTTCCTCGACGGCTCTCGGCATCAGTTCCGGCCTTGTACGCAAAAGTTCTAATTCTGATGGACAGCGAAGCAATGCAAGCCATGCATTTGCCAAGAAGCACGGTAACGTCTGCGACAAAGCGACGAACGCCGGCCCGCCCATCGGGATGACTGCGTTCCTGAAATATCGCTCGAGTTCGGCGTTTGCCGCTTTAGCGCTGCTCTGCAGACGCGATTCGGAAGGGTCGGCCGTGGCTTCAGACACCTTCCGCGCGAGAACCTCGAGGTATTTGGCTTCGGCTCGATCGGCTCCGGTCACGATCAGAGCCGTTTCGAGAGACCATGGCCGCGCAAATTCACCGACAATTTCTACCGGGCGGTCCTGAGGTAAATGCTGAACCAGGTTGAATGCCAAACGCTCGATCTGCGCTCGCCACTCCGCCAGCCTTGCGACAGAAAATGTCCCCAGAGCTTTTAACCGTACTCGCGAGGCCTCGCGAAATCCCGAGGCATGTTTGCCCTCTGCATCTCTCGAGGAGAGTAGTGGGTCTCGTAGCGCCGGTAATACGTCGGCATACCTACTCAGCACCCAACCATGGCGCACACAATCGTAAAATGGCGAGGCTGGACGCGATGGCGAAAGCGGATCATCAGTTCCACTTTCGAGTTCATCGAGTAGAGCGTTTACCTGGTCCGCTTCTGGCTGTAAGAAAATTTCCACGATGCAGTTTCGATTTCGATACTCAGCGACCCAGGGGGTTAATCCTTACTCGACGGTTCACGCGTGGCATTCATCAAATCCAGCAACAACTGACGAAGGCGAGCGCGCCCCCGGAATAACCTTGACATCACCGTCCCTGTGGGGACACCCGTAATATTTGAAATCTCGTTATAAGACATTTCCTCGAGTTCGCGAAGGATGAGTACTTCACGACAATATGCCGGAAGTGCCTCGAGTGCTCTTTGAAGCAGTGCGCGGCTGGCGCTCTGAACCAGGGCTTGTTCTGGATTCGGAAAACATTGATCTGCGCTGACGAGATCCTCGTCAAAATCGAGCGGCTCTCGCTCGGGCTTCTGTTGTAGCCAGTTGTAGAACGTATTCCGGACAATCGTCAGTAGCCAAGGGCGCGCATCCCCACCTCGAAAGCCGCTATAAAACCTGAGGGCGCGCAAATACGCTTCTTGCACGATGTCTTCCGCATCCTGATCATTTCGACTCAAATGCCGCGCGAGGTTGTAAGCGCTATTCAGATGCGGTAAGACGTCCTTCTCAAAAGCTCGTGAGCGGCTCTCTTCTGACAACCGCGCCTCCATTATTGGCTCAACCTTGAACTCTAATCCATGCCGGTCTTTATGGAAGAATAGAAGCTTTGTGTGCCTAACTCATTCTTCCTGATCGCGCACGAAGTCGCTTAATTCACGCGCATTCAGATCGGACACTGCCCAGTAAGTCATGTGTGATCGCGTCCAGTGAATCAAGCTGTAACCTTTGAGGGTAAGCGTTTGAGGCCTGGAATCAGGCCCAGAGACCGGCCAGAGGAACAGACTAATCGTATGCTGGTTGCGTTTATACAAGAGCGCGGCTACTGATTGATCATTGAGGTAATCGAGCCGTCCCCCAATGAGCGGAAAGCCCTTGGACGCAAGATTCTTCACAACCGGCGCAAAGTCAAGCTTGCCGCTGAACCAAGGCTTAACTGTATGCTGGTCGGTTGAAAGAACGTCGGTCAGGTGGTTTGCCATAAGCGAACGGATGTGACTGGAGACTACTTCTTGGGCTAGAAGTTCTCTAGGAGAAGGACGTCGAAGCATCTCGACGAAAATAGCGCTAGCAATAACCAGCGCTGCGATGCTGGCCGCGACAGCAGATAACCGCCATCCAACTGCGAACGGCCACCGGATCTTGGTTTCAGTTTCCCTGCCACGAGTATTGCGAACCCGGGCCCGGATTTTCTTTTCAAAGCCATCAGGCGCATCGAAGTAAAGGCCGCGCGTTTGTATCGCCTCCCGCAGCTTCTGTAACTGATCATGGAGTGCACGGCAGCCAGCGCAGTTCTTCAGGTGGCCTTCGAACTCCAAAGTCCGGACAAGGTCCAGCTCTCCATCGACGTAACCATCGAGCAGCCCGTGTATTTCTTGACAGCTCATCCTGTGCTCATCTATACCGTAATCTCGTGCAAGTTATTCCCGCCTTGTTCCCGATATGTATTTGTACCAAGAGAGGAATAAAGCGCTTGCGCCGGCGGTATTAGAGAGCATGAAAAGGCTTTTCTTAAGGCGCTACCTCTGGTTCTCGCTGGGGGGTTTCGTCAGCCTGGTCGTGTTATCTTCCACTGCGGTTCACCCGTTTGGAGGCGTCAAGCAATCCGCCGAATTTAAAGCGAGCGGCGAGGATCTAACGATGCCCATCGAAGTAAGAGCGCTGTTCGTGCGCTCCTGCATGGATTGCCACTCAAACCAGACGGTCTGGCCATGGTACAGCTATGTGGCGCCGATGTCCTGGTTGATCGAGAGAGATGTGCGTGAAGGGCGGGATCACTTGAATGTCTCGGAATGGCATCAGTACACGCTCGAGCAGCAGAAGAAACTCTTAGCGGAGATTGCGACCGAGGTCAAGAATCGGGAAATGCCACTGCCGCAATATACGTTAGCTCATCGTAATGCAAAGCTGTCTGATGCCGAAACCGACATCCTATACGGGTGGGCACGCATCGAACGCCGACGGCTGAAAACGCCTCCAGTCGTTCGCACCATTGTGAGTGCCTTCGCCGCGAGCCGATGATTCCGACAAAAAAAAATCCCAGAGTGGGAATTTTTCGCGAAGTACCTCGGTACTGATAAACGAAAGCGCGTCGGAGCGCACTAAAGGAGAAGGAATTTGCCTCGTCGAATCAAAGAGAACCTGAACAAAGATGGCGTAGATCGCCGTGGGTTCCTGCAATGTATGGCTTGGGCCGGAACGGGTCTAGTTTGGACCGTCAGCGGAGGCATACTCAGTTCGAAAGCCTTCGGCCAAATGGCCGATCACAAAATGGGCGAAGGTGCTGGATTCAGCTTCGTCCAGATCAGTGACAGCCATATCGGTTTCAATAAAGCAGCGAATCCGGACGTCACTGCGACCCTGCAGGAAGCTATCGGTAGAATCAACGGGCTCGAGCATACGCCGGACTTCTTGATCCATACCGGAGATCTAAGCCATTTATCGAAACCGACTGAGTTCGACACGCTCGATCAGGCGCTACGGTCAGCAAAATCGAGGCAAACATTCTTCGTGCCTGGCGAACATGACATGCTGGTCGATGACGGCCAACAGTATCTAGCGCGCTATGGCAAAGGCACCAAAGGTGCGGGATGGTACAGCTTCGATCACAAAGGAGTGCACTTCATCGGTCTCGTAAATGTGGTGGATCTGAAGGCTGGCGGCCTCGGAACCATTGGACCGGAACAACTCGCATGGCTTCAGAAGGACTTGGCGAGTTGTTCCAACAGCACTCCAATTGTGGTCTTTGCCCATATTCCGTTGTGGACCGTGTATCCGGAATGGGGCTGGGGCACGGGAGACGGGGCCCAGGCCTTGTCTTACATGAAGCGCTTCGGTTCAGTCACTGTTTTGAACGGACACATTCATCAGACAATGCAAAAAATAGAAGGGAATATCTTTTATCACACTGCGATGTCAACGGCCTTCCCTCAGCCGAAGCCGGGAACCGCTCTATCGCCAAGGCCGATGAAAGTGCCCGCAGACCGACTTCGCGACGTATTGGGTATCACGCACGTAAATTACATTGCGGGTAACCATACGCTCGCAGTTGTCGATTCCCCGCTGGCGATGGCTGCCACTCAACGGTCATTGCTCGAGAAAACCGCCGCTACGAGTGAAATCAAGATCGACAACTTCTCATTTACGCCTAAATCTTTGACCGTCAAGGCAGGAACGGCAGTTACCTGGACAAACCGGGACGACATTCCCCATAATGTCGTGAGCACGGAGAAGAAGTTTGCATCTCCTGTGCTCGATACCGATCAAGTCTTCTCGTTCAAGTTCCAGGAGCCGGGCACGTATCCATACTTCTGCAAGATTCACCCAATGATGACCGGAACAATTGTCGTAGCCGCTGAATCCTCGGGGAAGGCATAAACGTAAGTCGAGAACACGGGTGAGCGTTTGTCAATTATTTGTAAATGCAAGTTCTGAGCTGAAACTCTCGCCGGAGGTGCCGCATCTGGGCGAGGGTAAGGACGAGGAGTGAAGAAATGAATACAGCCAATTTACATGTTCGCCAGGCGCTCGAACGAAAGCGCAAGGAGCTTTTGTCGAGTACATCCTACCGGGATGAAATTCTAATCGAAAAGACGGCCGACGAGTTCGACACCATACAGCAGTTGCTGAACCGCGAGGTGGCTATCGGGAATCTCGATCGCACGGCAAAGCTTTTGAAAGATGTCCAAGCAGCGATCACTCGGACCACGAACGGGACCTTTGGCGTTTGCTTGCATTGTGAGGAACCGATTCCCGAGAAACGTTTAAAAGCAGTGCCTTGGGCCGCTCATTGCGTCATCTGTCAAGAGGCAATCGATCGTGAACTTTCGACAGGCGAAGAAGGCGGCACGGGCATGAATGAGCTAGCGGCGTAGCCGCAATGAGTCAGTTCCGGTAAGCGCGCCACTTCTCCGACGATCATTAGTTTCGGACTGCTCCCGATTCGCATCTCTGCGACCCGCTCGAGTTCAGTTTGAAAAATCTCCTCGGTCGGAAGTGTGGCATTGGCGATGATGACGCAAGGCATATCACCCGGTATCCCAGCGCGTATGAGCCGCTCAGCAACTGCGGCGCAATCGCCCGGCATATAGAGCGCGATCGTGCTCCCGCTGTGAACTGCTGCTTCCCAATCGGGCTGTGCATTCGCCGTGCAGCAATGACCTGAAAGGAACATCACCGAAGAAGCTGCATTCCGATCGGTTAACGGAATCTTTGCTTCGGCCGCGCATGCGACGGCGGCCGTTACGCCGGGTACGACCTCAAATTCGAGCCCCGCTTCACGCAGCGCGGTAAGCTCTTCTCCCAACCGCCCAAACAGAGAGGGATCGCCGCCTTTCAGGCGCACGACACATCTTCCTTGGCTGGCGTGGAAGAGCATGGAGGAGTTAATGGCGGTTTGAGGATAATGCTTGCCACCCGACCTCTTGCCGACGTTCTCAATTAGCGCGCCACTGCGCACATACTGCAACACGGCAAGGTTGACGAGTTCGTCGTGTAAAACAACATCGGCGAGGCCTAATGCACGAACCGCTTTTAACGTCAGCAATTCGGGATCGCCCGGTCCGGCTCCGACGATATAAACTTTACCGGGCACTTCGAGTCTCCTTGTCATTGATGAAGCTCCGGTACCCGGAGGCACTCGCCTGTGAATGCAATTGACGCTTGCAATCTTCTCCGGACAAAGTGTGATCGCTCCGAAGTCGAACTCGCTCGCGACCCAGGTGTTCCACCCAGTGGCCGTATTCCGGTCCAAATTGATCTTCCAATTCCCGCCTCAGACGTTGTGCGAGTGCCGGGCTGTCGCCAGCGGTTGAAATTGCGATCTGCAGTTTTCCGCGTCGAACCACCGCAGGGTAGTAGAAGTCACAACGATCGGGGTCATCCACAGCATTGCAAAGAACTCCGCGTGCTTCGGCTTCTCGGTAAACCGTTTCGTTCACGTGGACGCTATTCGTCGCACTGATGACCAAAAAGCAATCGTCAATATCGGAGGCCTGAAAACATCGTTGCTCCCATTGAATGCGCTGTTCGCGAGCCCATGTGATGACTTGATCTCTGGCCTGGGGAGCAACAACTTTGATAACCGCACCTGTGTCGAGCAAACTGGCAATTTTGGGCTCTGCCACTGTGCCGCCTCCTACGACCAAGCATCGGCGGCCGTGTAGCTTCAAAAACATGGGAAACAGAGCGCTCATGCCTCGTAACTACCCCCAGAGTACCACAAATGTCTATTGAGTCGATAGGCAAATAGAGGTTACAGGGATCCGGAAAATCCCGTATTCCGCTCATACAGATGGGTAGCTTGCTTTAGCGGTACCCACTTAGGTTACAATCATGAGGTATCTCCATCGGGATACTTAGGATACTTTGCAACCCACCCCTAAAGAGACCAAGGCCCAAAAGGCTGAACGCCTCAAACAAGAGAAGAATCCCTGGGAGTGCCTCGAAGAGCTCCGGCAGTTTGCCGCGCACGGTTACGATGCTCTTCCTACAGAATGGCGCAACAATTATCTGCGCTGGTGGGGGGTTTACCCGCAAGGCGACGGGCTGGGGGTCATGGGCGGCAAAGGCGGCGAGGGCTTGTCCGTTCCTTACTTTATGGTGCGCATCCGAGTTCCGAGCGGACTTTTGTTTTCGCACCAGCTACGCACAATTGCCGATCTCGCTGATCGATATGCGCGGGGAATGGTCGATCTCACTGTCCGGCAGAATATTCAGCTGCATTGGGTCACGGCGGAAACTCTGGTGCCTCTATTCGAAGAATTGTGGCGCTGCGGTTTGACTTCGATGGCCGCCTGCGGCGACGATACACGCAACATCACCGGATGTCCATTGGCGGGCGTGGACGCGGACGAGATCTGCGATGCCTCATCGCTCGCAATGCGCGCCACTAACATGTTGGTGGGGAACGCCGATTTTTATAATCTGCCTCGCAAGTACAAAATTTGTATTACGGGATGCCGGTCATGGTGCTGCTATCCGGAAATTAACGATGTCGGCTTGACTGCCATCACTCGAGAGTGGAACGGAGAGAAAGAGATCGGGTTTTCGCTGCGCGTGGGCGGCGGATTATCGGCTGAGCCCTTCCTCGCCAAGCGACTCAATGCCTTTGTGCGCTGGGATCAAGTTCCTGCCGTCTTGCTTGGAGTAACGCGCATTTTTCGCGACAGCGATGTTTTGCGCCAGCACCGCGAGCGGGCTCGTCTAAAGTATCTGTTCAAGCTGCACGGCTGGACCGAGGAAACATTTCAAACAGAGCTCGAGCGCCGGATCGGATTTCAGTTGGACCCAGGCGAGCAGGAGGACGCTCCCGCCGACGTGTATCGGGACCACGTGGGAATACACGCACAAAAGCAGCCCGGATACTTTTATGTAGGCTCATCGGTGATGCGGGGCCGTATCACACCGGCTCAAATGCGCGCGGCAGCGGAGCTGGCAGATTCGCTGGGCAATGGCGAACTACGCACAACCGCGATGCAGAACTTAGTGATCGTCAACGTCCCCGAACGCAACGTGGAGTCCGTCGCGAAAGAACTGGATGCGGTCGGTTTGCCGGTCGGCGCTTCGGCGTTCCGTCGCGGTGCCATCGCTTGCACTGGAATGGAATTTTGCCGGCTTGCCATCACTGAAACCAAAAGTTTCACGCGCTGGCTGGTCGAAGACCTAGAGGACCGTTTGCCTGGATTTGAGCAGCAACTCAAGCTGCACGTTACGGGTTGTCCCAATAGCTGCGGCCAGCATTGGATCTCGGACATAGGAATCGAGGGCAAAAAGCTGAAGGTGGACGGACAGTGGGTAGATGCCTACTACTTCTGCGTAGGCGGAAGCGTCGGTGCGTTCCAATCAATTGCGCGCCCGCTCGGATATCGCTGTGCCGCGACCGAAGTGCCGGCTGCGATTGAGCGCCTGCTGCGGGCCTATACCAGCGCAAAGCTACCCGACGAAAATCTGCGGATGTTCTTCGCGCGGCACAGCGATCCTGAACTACGAGGTTGGCTGGCGGGTGGCGAGAGCGAGCCGGTTGAGCGGGATCGGCCCACGGGTCACGTTCCAGCGAGTCTTGCTGGCTAGGGTGAGCTTGGCCGCTGTACGGCGGCGTGGAAGGGAAGTCCGGGCGTGAGCGTGTAGCCGTGCAGCGCGAGCTGGCAGCCGAGCAGGATCAACATGATCAGCAGGCCGACGCGGAGAGGCTTTTGCGCAACGCGGCCCGCAAGCAGCGAACCGGTGAGCACGCCGAATAGTCCGCCAATAATCAGTTTGCCTAATAGAGCGGCATCATAATTGCCCGCGCCTATCTGGATAACGCTTCCGACGGCGGAGAGCCCCAGCCCGAAACAGAGATCGGTCCCGACGACTTCCGCGGCAGCGAGCGGGGTCAATGCTAGCAGCACTAGCGAACCGAGTGCGCCCGCTCCGGCTGACGAGAAGCCTACTTCGGCGCCGATCGGGAGCGCGAACCAAGGCAGCAGGCGGGAGCGGTTGTTCCCTGAGGGCTGTGGCCGCGGCCGGAACATGCGATATAAATGAAAGGCTGCGGTGATGACAATAAGGCTGCCGAGCACGGCATACAAGATGCCGTTATAAGGTCCGCGCTTCAGATGATCGAGCATCAGGGCGCCGATGAGAACCCCAGGCAGACCGCCTAAAAGAAGTAGCCATAACACGCGCAGATTGACTTGACGGCGAAGCGCATACATAGGGACGGAAGCGATCTTGACGATTGCGCCAAAGCTCAGCGCGGTACCCACCGCCGTAGCGGGTGGAATGCCTAAGAGCAATATCAACAACGGCGTCGTCATGCTGCCGGCGCCCACGCCCGTCAGCGAGATGGCGATTGCGATGACGAAACCGAGGAGTACCTCCATATCAGCCGCTTTCAGCGATATGGATTCCGCACTCCAGCTTGCGTCCTGTCCAGCGGCCCGAACGCGGGTTGCTGGTATCGGAGGGAAGAGCCGTGCACGGCTCACACCCGATGCTTGTGTAGCCGGCCTGGTACAACGGGAGCAGCGGAATGTGTTGCTCTCGCGCAAACGCCCACACGTCTTTATCTACCCAATCGGCAAGAGGACTCACTTTGAGTAACTGCTTGCCTGAAGGCAATCGAAACCGATCCAACATTTTCAAATTCGCTCGTGTTGGCGATTGGACACGGCGCAGGCCCGTAAACCAGACATCATAAGCTTCGAGCGCCGCAAACAACGGGCGCACTTTTCGCATTTTGCAACACTGATCCGGCTGCAATTGATAGAGCAGGCCGAATTGCGCTTCTTGTTCCGGGACAGTTTGTTCGGGGATGACGTTTACCAGATTGAGGTTGTAGCGCGCCGTCATCTCATCCCGGTACCTATACACCGAAGTAAAATGATAGCCGGTTTCGAGGAAAAGCACGGGGATATCGGGCACGCGTTCGCGTACGAGAGCAAGCACGACCATGTCCTCCGCCTGAAAGCTGCACGTTACGCAGGTGAGAGAGCTCTCCTCCAATGCTGCGGCGATAGAATACCGAGCGCCGCAGAGTTGTGATTCCAATTGTGAGTTCGCTGTCACCATCGAAGCTTGTTGTGAAGTTGTCACTATATTTCGAAATCTGAGGAGACCTGTAGCTGTTGCAGAAGTCGTTGAAGGGCCTCGAGAGCTTCGGGATCGTTGATCACGAGCGGCGGCGTATTTGCGCCGGCGGCTTCGACCCCGGACAGGTGGAGCGAACCATTCCGGAGTTCCCAGGTGATCTGGCTGGACGAGGCAATGGGCCGGTTTGTAGTGCTCGATGTAGCTCCATTGATCATGCCGGCGGCGACGGTGGCGTTAGTTGCGGGATCAATCAGGATAAAGCTTCCCGTCTGCCGGTTCTTTGAGTATTCGTCAAATGTAAGCGGCCGTGCGGTTTCGATTACGACCACGCCGATCGCGTTCATCTCCAGCCTTTCCGCCGGTTCGTGATCGAGCGTGTTGATGTTTACGCGATAGCTGACGCTCTTCAGTTCGGCCGAGTGCTGGCGGGTCGTATGCTTCAGCTGATACTTCTTATTCACTTCTCCGGGACTATCACTGAGCCATACCACTGTCGCTTCAATCGAGTTTGAGATCTGAGGCGGATTATCGGGGGAAGCGATCATGTCGCCGCGAATGATGTCGATTTCGTCTGCGAGGGTAACTGTAACGGACTCTCCCGCGGAACTATGACGAAGATCGCCATCGAAAGTAACAATACTCGCGATATTCGTCTTGCGTCCCGATGGTAAGATCACAACCCGATCGCCGGGCGTTACGTGGCCGGACGCTATGGTACCGGAGTAGCCTCGAAACTCATGATCGGGACGAACCACACGCTGCACGGGAAAACGAAAAGAAGCTTGCTGTACCCGGTCGCCTACGGGGACGCGTTCCAGATACTCGAGCAGGCTGGGACCGTCGAACCAGGACATGTTCGTGCTGCGGTTCACGACGTTGTCGCCTTTGAGCGCGCTGATAGGAATGAAAAAAGGATGAATGGATTTGAAGCGCGATATGAAATCAATAAATTCGGCTTCGATGCGCTCAAACACGTCTTGGTCGTAATCGACCAAGTCCATCTTGTTGATCGCTATAACGACGTGTTCCAGCCCGAGAAGCGACGCAATGTAGGCGTGACGCCGGGATTGCGGTAACAGACCCTTGCGCGCATCGACCAGAACGATGGCCAGCTCGGCGGTCGATGCGCCCGTAACCATGTTGCGGGTGTACTGCTCATGACCCGGCGTATCAGCAATGATGAATTTCCGCCGAGGCGTATTGAAGTAGCGGTACGCAACGTCGATCGTAATGCCCTGTTCACGTTCGGCGCGGAGGCCATCTGTCAGCAGCGAGAAATCGATCAATCCTGCATTACGTCCGACCGATGCCTTGGTGACCGACTCGATCTGATCTTCGTAGACGTTTTGGGAATCGTAAAGCAGACGGCCGATCATTGTAGATTTGCCATCGTCGACGCTACCCGCGGTTGTAAAGCGGAGAAGATCCTTCGTCCTTTCCTCAAGCAGGAAATCTTCAAAGCTTTCGGAAAGGGGAAGCACTCTTGCAGCCGACATCAGAAATAGCCCTCCTGCTTCTTCACTTCCATCGAACCGTCCTGGTCGTGGTCGATCACGCGGTTCTGACGCTCGGATCTGCGCATCGTAACCAATTCTTCGATGATGCGAGGAACTGTATCGGCATCTGATCGTATGGCGCCGGTACAAGGAGTGCAGCCGAGCGAACGCATGCGGCACATAACTAACTGCGGCTTTTCCTCCATGACCTGTGGGCCAAACCGATGCTCGACGGGTATCAGAGAGTCGCCGCGAACGAGCATGGGCCGGAGCTTCGCTAGATAGAGCGGAACGATTGGAATCTGCTCGGCGTGGATGTATTGCCAGACGTCGAGCTCAGTCCAGTTAGATAACGGGAAAACGCGAAGGCTCTCCCCGGAATGTATGCGCGCGTTGTAAAGGTTCCAAAGCTCGGGGCGTTGGTTGCGGGGATCCCACTGGCCGCGTGAATCACGGAACGAGAAGACACGCTCCTTGGCGCGGGAGCGCTCTTCATCGCGACGAGCCCCGCCCATCGCTATATCGAAGCGGCCAATCCTAAGAGCATCCAGAAGCGCAGTCGTTTTGAGCGCGCCACAGCAGCGTTGGGTTCCCCAGGCAAGCGGATTAGCGCCCTCGGCCCGTGCTGCCTCGTTCGTGTGTACGATCAGCTTGACCCCGAGCTCGGCCGTATAGCGGTCGCGGAACTCGATCATTTCCCGAAACTTATATCCGGTGTCGATGTGCAGCAGAGGGAAGGGAATCGGCCCTGGATAAAAGGCCTTCTGGGCCAGACGGAGCAGGACGGACGAGTCCTTGCCGATCGAATACAAAAGCACTGGGCGCTGAGATTCGGCCGCCACCTCACGCATGACGTGAATGCTTTCAGCCTCAAGCTGGCGCAAGTGACTTAACGGGCTCACAATGGCAGAGTACCACAATGTCTACAGAGTCGATAGAAGATTAGACATTTAGCCCGCTGGACTCGGTTTGTGGTAGTACCGAATGGATTATTGACAGTTTAGGCATATTCACCCTATAGTCTATATGAAATGCGGACTTTACCTTCCTGCTTAGCTGCCTCCGTGGTACTGGCGCTTCTCGCGTCCATGTCGATGTCGGGTCAAGTTGTCGGAGCCTCTTTATTTGGCGCTGTGACTGACGAATCCGGCGGGCCGATTCCAGAAGCCACCGTGACCGTGAAGAATCTCGAGACTGGAGCCGAGCGGAAGCTCACGACGGATGATGCCGGGCGATATGCGGCGCCGTCGATCGGCATTGGGCGATACGAGGTCCGGGCTGAGAAACTCGGGTTCGCGGCGCAAGTGAAAACGGGCATTGATCTGGTTGTGGGACAAAACACGACCATCGATCTCGTTCTGGCGGTAGGGCAAGTCCGACAGGTCGTCAGCGTTGAGGAGGCAGTGCCGACGGTCGAAATGTCGACCCAGGATACATCGGGGCTAGTGAATGAGCGTCAAGTGAAGCAGCTCCCACTGAATGGCCGTAGCTACGACGGTTTGATGACATTGAACCCGGGGGTGGTGAACTACACATCCGAGCGATCGGGCGGCGTGGGAAATTCAAATTCAGCTTTGGGGAACATGTTTGCGGTAGCCGGGCGGCGGCCACAGGAAAACCTGTTCCTGCTGAACGGAATCGAATACACCAGCGCGTCGCTCATCAACCTCTCTCCCGGAGGCGCCAGCGGTCAGTTGCTGGGAGTAGAGGCAGTGCGTGAATTCAATGTAGCGTCGAGCACTTATGGCGCGGAGTACGGCAAACGGCCGGGTGGACAGGTGAGTATTGTCACGGCATCCGGCGCGAACGCAGTACACGGCTCGCTCTATGAGTTCTTGCGGAACAGCGATCTGGATGCCCGAAATTTCTTTGATCAGGGCTCGATTCCCCAATTTCAACGCAATGACTTTGGGGCTGCCCTGGGCGGCCCGATTCAAAAGAACAAAACCTTCCTATTCGCCAACTATGAGGGTTACCGGCAGCACTTAGGCGAGAGCGATCTCACGCTTGTACCTGATAGCGAGGCTCGTGTGGGCTATCTGCCGAACTCTAGCGGGACATTGAAGTACGTCGGAGTTGCGCCGAGCGTAGTGCCACTGCTCGCGTTATGGCCAGTCCAGAATGGCCCGGATCTCGGCAGCGGCATTGCGGAAGCATTTAGTCATCCGCTGCAGACCATTCGCGAAGATTTTGGGACGACTCGGCTCGATCACACATTCTCCGACCGCGACACCCTTTTTGGCGTTTACACGATCGACGATAGCGCCGACAATACGCCTTCCGCGAATCCTTTGAGCACCATTTTTGAGACGTTGCGCGAGCAGGTTGCCAGTGTTCAAGAGCAGCACGTATTTTCGCCGAGCATCTTGAACACCGCCCGGTTTGGATATTCCCGGGCTGTTTATTTCTTTACCGGCGAGACGCCTTCGAATTTGGCTGGCTGGGTCCCAGGAGGGCCGATTGGAGCCATCGTAATCGGTGGGGGAACGGCGCTGAATGGCGCTTCACAAATCTCGCTAGCAGGCACGAACGCCGGCAGTAATTTGCGAGCGGCGCGAAATCTTTTCACTTATGACGATCATGTTTCCATCATGCGCGGAAGGCACCAGATTGAAGCGGGCATTTGGTTCCAAAGAATTCAGGCCAACGACAACCTGGCGCAGTATCAATATGGGCAGGCTTCTTTTGGCAGCCTTAGGAGCTTTTTGCAAGGGAATGTTTCGACCTTCAGCGTCGTCGCTTCGCCGACCGCACTTGGATGGCGGTCGCTCGAGGGTGCTGGATTCGTGCAGGACGCAATTAAGCTGACGAGCACGCTCAATCTCCGCGTCGGTTTCCGTTTTGAATCTACAGATGGTTGGAATGAGGCGCACGGCCGTGCTTCAAACTACCTCTTTGCGAACGGAGTCATCCAGACCAATCCGCAGATTGGAGAATCCGCGCTGACCGTGAACCGGGCGAAGTTCCTACCCCAGCCTCGTGTGGGCCTTGCTTGGGATCCCTTCGGGAAAGGCAAGACTGTTCTTCACGCCGGGTTCGGCATGTATAACGCGCTCTTGGACGATCTGGATTACAGGTTAGACCAGAACGCACCGTTCAATACAACGGAGGTGTTCAAGAATGCCAAGCTCTCCGACATCGCTATCGTTCCTGGCATCGCGGTGCCCGCGGGCAGCAAAGTCTCGCCCAGCGGAATCCAGCCGGATCCCTACACGCCCACGGTGATTGCTTACAGTTTCAAGATTGAACAGACGATTGCTCCCAACACCTCGCTTGCGATCGGATACAACGGCTCACGCGGTTACCATGAATTGCTTTCGGCGGACGTGAACGAACCTTTTCCGACCATTTGCCCCGGTGCACGGTGCCCTGCTGACTTGGAGCTGGGAACGCTCTACTATCCCTCCGGTGCGAAGTTCGCGAATCCAAGGCTTGCGAATACAACGACGTGGCTGACGGAAGGCGTAAGTTCTTATAATGCGCTGACGGTCGACGTGAATCACCGGCTCGCGCGCGGGATTCAATTGCGCGGCGTATATACGTTCTCAAAAAGCCTGGACGATGCTACGGCAGCGAATAGCAGCGTCGCAGCAAATGCGCCTGGGTTCGTGATGTATCCAGGGAATCCGAAGCTCGATTGGGGACCCTCGACGTCAGATGTCCGACATCTTGCGGTGATCAATGGTTCCTACGAGTTGCCCTTCGGGCATGGGAAGCGATTTTTCGAGAGCGTTGGTGGGTGGCGCGAAAAGCTGGCCAGCGGCTGGATTCTGAGCGGAATCGAAACGCTGCAATCGGGATTTCCGTTCACCCCTCAGCTCGGATTCAATCCCACCAACAACGGCGATAGCCGCAACCCCATTCGGCCCTCCTGGAATCCCGCGTTCAGCGGACAATTGATTGCTGGCGGTCCAAATCAATACTTCGACCCGAATGCGTTTCTGGTTCCTGTCAGCGGCACGTATGGGAACGTCGGGCGAGACGTGCTAATTGGACCGGGGCTTGCCGAGCTCGATACGTCATTACTCAAGAACACCCCGATCTCGGAGCGAGTAAACGTGCAATTCCGCGCCGAGTTCTTCAATTTACTGAACCGCGCGAATTTCGCCACGCCCAATCCGGTCGTGTTCTCATCGGCGGGTACGACCCCGAGCCCGACCGCGGGGGTGATCACAGCGACATCGAGCACTTCGCGGCAGATTCAGCTCGGCTTGAAGCTGGTGTGGTGAGCTGCTTTCCTATTAGCTCACTATGGTGTCCTCGACGCGCTATAGTGAGGACATTCTATGTCACTCGAGATCAGCGAAAAGGAAGTTGAAGGAATCGTAATTCTCGAACTGCGTGGTCGGCTTGTGGTCGGGTCAGAGTCGACCGATTTCCGAGCTAAGATTACACAGCTCATCAGCACCGATCAGACCAGCATTATTTTGGACATGAAGCACCTCGATTTCATCGACAGTACCGGCTTGGGGACTCTTGTCATCGCTCATACTCAATTGCAGAGAGCGGATGGTGCGGTGAAGCTTTTGAATCTCTCGAAGCGCAACATTCAGCTCCTCGTTCTAACGAAGCTCTCCACTATCTTCGAAATGTTCAATGATGAACAAACCGCGATTAACAGCTTTTTCCCTGATCGCGAGCGAAAGGCGTTTGACATTCTCGAATTCGTAAAGGAGCAAGAAAACGAGAAACAAGCTCCGAGCACGGAACCCGCGGCAGATCTGAAGCCTACCGTATAAAAAGCCAGGGCACTGGTAAATCGCAGGGCTGCGCTAACCTGGATGCAGATGGCGAAAATCGGCGAAGTTTTCGACTCCGCGGCCGCGATTGCCAAGGGCATGAGCATCACCTTCAAGGAAATGCTCTCGCCTGCGATAACCGAAGAGTATCCGGACGGGCCCGCGCAACTCGAAGAACGGTTCCGTGGCGCACACGTGCTGCAACGCGACGAGAATGGCCTAGAGAAATGCGTCGCTTGCTTCCTCTGTGCCGCCGCTTGTCCAGCGAACTGCATTTACATTGAAGCCGCCGAAAATACTGAGGAAGAGCGGTTCAGCGGGGCCGAGAGATACGCGAAGGTCTATAACATTGACTACAACCGCTGTATCTTCTGCGGGTACTGTGTCGAAGCTTGCCCCACCGACGCGATTACGCACGGCCATGGTTTCGAGCTCGCCAGCTACGATACATCGACGCTGATCTATCGTAAGGAGCAGATGTTGGTTCCGCTGCCGCAATCCGGCGCGCCCCCTTCGCAGCACAACCCCCTGCCTGCTGGCGCACCGTAGCCTCACGCGAGCGGCACCACCACAATCGGCTTCGTCGTTGGAGCGCTCGATCCTTGTCTCGGCTCTATGCTCACCGCGACAGCCGCAGTCGTCGCACTCACCGGTACCGGCGAAATGTGCACCGATTCGCCCGAAGCATTCGGCCGGAATAGCCCTGCAGGTTGCGGAGCGCCTTTCGCCGGAACCAGCCACAACTCAAACGTCTTGTCCCCGGTGAGTGCTGGCAATTGAGACCCTACGAACACCACACCGCCCGTGCGGCTCACAAGCACACGCCCATGCGGATCTTCGGCACGTCCAAATTGGACAGCCCGGGTGTCAGAGCGCGTCAACAGTTCTATTGCGGACCGCAACTGGTCTCGTTCTCCGCTCACCACTCCCAATTCCTCGCGCATACGATGCATTTCGCCGGTCGACCACAGCGAAAACACAAGCAGCGCCAAGCACGCCGCGCTCAACGTCCCTACAGCAAACATCCAATTTCGGGGACGCGCACGCGATTCCAATCGGCCCAACACTCGGTCTCGTAAGTATGCGGGGGGCGCGACCGGTTCGGCGAGCCCCGCGAGGCCGCTCGTCACTTTCAACGCCTCACGAACGTGCTCCAAGCAATACGCGCACTCATCATGTAAGTGCGCATTGATTTCATTCGCTGCCTCGCTTTCCAGCACTCCCAGCGCGAACAACTCATATAGTCCGTCCATTTCGGCGTGTGTCATTTTGCCCCGCCTTCCTGGATCGCTCTTCGCATTCGGCTCAACGCCGAGCGCGTCCAACTCTTAACCGTTCCTAGCGGCTCCTTCAGTCGATCTGCGATTTCTGTTTGGGAAAAACCCTCGAAATAGGCAAGTTCTAAAACGCGCTTTTCATTTGAGGTGAGATTGCTGAACCCGGAGCTGATAGTTCTTGTGCGGTCGATCAGAGACTCGGGTTGGCTGGTATTCGCTGCCATCGACAATTGATCGATATGTTCCATCGGACGCAGTCGCATCGCAAATCGCGCTTGGGCCGATCGCACGTGATCGATGGCCAAGTTCCGCGCGATCGAGAGAATCCACACTCCGAGCGTGCCTCTGCTCGAGTCGAATTCACGGCCGCGGTTCCACAGGCGAATAAACAATTCCTGCACCAAGTCCTCTGAGGCGCTCTGGTCGTGCGTGATGCGGAGGAAAAGCGAATAGACTACCTGCGCGTAACGGTCATACGCTGCCGTGAGCCCTTCCGGATCCCGGTTGCGCAGCCCATCTATCAAGTCCTGGTCAGCGTTATCGCGCGAAGGCATGCTCTATAAGTAGACGGCATGGCAAAAACACGCCTTTCACTTTATCTCCCCATGCTTATCGATCGCGGTCAGACCTATTCTGTATACGAGACGCAGCTCGCATTCAGATGTCGCGTCGCACGCTAAGGCTCCTTCGGCTGCGGAAGGGGCAAATAATCGTCTCTGAAGCGGATGATAGCCGGAGAAAAGTATACGCCTTGCATGGCTCATCTCCGCTTTGTTTTCCGTGGCTCTAGATCATTCTCGCTCGCACCACATAGCGTTTTGGCGCCGCTCCGATGTACCGGAATGGGTAGCAAGTGATCATGGTCAACATCGCCGCCCCAGTATCCTGGAGCACCCCGATATCGTCGGAATCCACGATCTTTACTGACGTCACCACGTAATTGTAGGTGTGACCATTCTCGATCCAAACGCGATCTCCGATTCTGACGTTTCGCAGCGCGCGAAAGGCCGTGTCACGGTGTCCGGCAATGGCACTGTTCCCTCTTTCGCCAGGCAATGCGGTACCAGGTACATGGCCGGCTCCGACACTCAAACTTTCCTCGCTATCGCCATCCACGACCAGCACCGACATATCGATTCTCGGGATTTCCAGCGTTCCGATGAGTACCGGTGGCAATCGAAGTTTTCGTGATGTTTCGCAGGAGCTACCCCGACCATCCTGCCATCGAAGAATTAATTGGGACAAAGTCCCGAACCACTCAGGATGCATCTGGAAGGCAGTAAACTTCAGAACATTCCAGCTCGACATCCCCAAAAGCAACAATCCTGAGTAAAAAAGTACTCGCTCGATTGGGCGGCTTGTCAGGGCAGCGAGTCTCATTCGTTCTTGCGTGAAGATGTTCGGACACGGGTCAAGCGCAACCCCAGCGCGATCACTATCGCAAGTAAGCCCCATAGCGCAAAAGAAAACGTATTACCCGCCGTCTGCGGTAAGCGCCCGCGTGCACTCACAGGTTCACTCGCTGCTGGAGTCGTCGGCGTTTTCGCGGCCGACGAAGGCGCGGAAGCACTATTCGGCGCTTGATATTTCTCGGCAGTGAGGCTCTTTTGTTGGTCTCCGGCGGTGATGCGCTTGGGCGAGAGCAGCCACAGCGTGACGACCTTCATATCATCAGCGGAGAGGTTAGATGGCAGCTTCTCGGATTCCGGATCGACCGCCAGCACGGACTCGCCGCTATCGTCCGTAATTTTTAGTGCTTCCATCTTCGGATACACAAACTCTAGCGGGCTGGTGCAATCCGGGCACATCCATCCCTTGAGAGCTTGGGTCTTCTCGTCCCTGGCAGTGAACAGAATCAGCCCGTCTTGCGCCGAGCCTACCAACTTGCCGTTCGGAACCGCCAGCACGAGATAGTGCGTACTCTTGTTCACAGTATCGATTCGAACGACCGTCCGATCCTGCATCGTGTCTTCTATGGAGAACGTGTAACTGCCTGGGTTGAGAACCGCTCCCGGAATCTGTAGCTGGTGCTCCAATGTCACGTTCTGCTCAGCATTGCCCGCAAGCGCATTCCCGAAGGAAGGTAAGCACACAAAGAGTAGCGTTGATCCAACGAGTAGTCGCGAGTGCACAAAACCTCCTAGACGAGTGTACGTCCCTTTGAGATGCTTGGACCTCGGGCAAACACCGTGTTGGTACTAGCTCGGCAAGCATTTTCAGCTTTATAATGCGGAGGCAGCATGAAGCGTTCGCCCCAAAGGTCAGCCCCCAAGAAACCATCGCCGCCCTCTCCTCCGTCCGGTTCTGCCTTCACGGACGTGAATACTCTTCCGGTTGTTAGCCCAGCACATAGCCCAAGAGATTCTCGCCGCAGCCATGCAGGCCGGCCAGGCGCTTAAGCCCGAGGCGATAACGGCAGTAAAATTGGTTACCCCAGCTTTGGTCACTAAGCCCGGGACTGAGCGTTGGACTGTGAAGACAGGGCAGGACGGCGATATTGGCGAGGTGGGAAAAAACATAATCGACGGCAAAGATCTTGGCGCCGGCATCGTCCCCGCGACGGTCGAGCAATTAATTCACATTCCGCGTCCCTCCGACATGACGCCGCCAACAAGTGAGTTTCCGGCCTATGAGTCAAAGCGCCGCGCTCCGGTCGAGCTTACTGTTTGGCAGCTCACAGGCGACATCATCTTCCTGAAGCTTGAGGCTGACGGCGACTATCACATGGTTCTTCAGGGATCGAGCGGGCTTACACTGATCGTGGAAGTCCCCACTCCGACTACACCCTTTGTTGGTTCGAGTCCCTGGCTTGCCAACATCAAAACTGCCCGGGACTCAGTAGATAGTAAGTTAGTCAGCCATCTCTCACCGAAGGATTTCGTGCCGATGGACGGATACTTGGTGCCGCGAGCGGCTGTTCCGACCGCACCTGAAGTCAGATCGCTGGCCGTGCCGGCCTCGTTCGTGACACCGCAAGAAGGTGAAGAAAGTTCGCGGCCCGCCTTTATGACTGCAATCAAGTCCACGCCGGCGAGAATTACAGGTGTGGGCTTTTTCGACAAGATTCACGGCCAAACTGGTGTGTCTCAACTGAATGGGATTGAGCTACACCCCGTACTAAAAATCGAGTGGCTGTAATTCCCTATTGCTTGTAGTTCTGCACATACGAGTCATGAGGCAAACCCAGGCGCAGCGCCCTTTGACGAAGCGTAAGCGCGCTTTCACGGCTCATTTCACCGCCGATCACAACTAGATACGGACCTGCGTTCCCATTCGGCGCGAACACGCCTGCTTTCAAATCGGAATGCCGCTTGTTAATAGCATTCGCCCGACTCTCCGCGTCGGCCGAACTGTCATAGGTGTAAGTGACCACTCGCCAAATCGGTCCTTTCAAAAGATGCGTTTCGTTGGGGGCTGATTCTGTCTGCTCGCGCGCAGGGTTCCTTGGAGCAGCAAATGTCGCGTCTGGAGCAGATGAACGAGCCGCCGGTACGGTCATGGAACTCGTTGCTTTCTGCGCCGGCGTTGCAGGTGACTGGTTCACAGTCGATTTGTTGATGGCCGCCGCTGTCGCGGATGCTGCCGATTTCTTTGGACGGGCCACCCAAATTAGCGCCAGGACGAGAACCAGGGCGGCTGCCAAAAAGGCCCAGGTTCGCCATGGCGTCTTTCTGGTCGATGCAGCGCGTCGGGCGAACTGGCGTGGTTCCTGTTCCGCTGCTGGTACTGATCGCGGAACGAAGTAACGGGATTCGTCGACGTCTCGATGGCGAGCTTCGAAGTTCTGTTTGTGCGCTCTTTCCGCTACCATGCCAGCGCCTGCACCGGCAGCTGCGGCGAATGCATGTTGACGTCCTTCGCAAAGCTGAACCACGTCTGACAACGTGCATCGCGCTTCAGGGCTGCTGTACAAGCATCGATGCACGATCGTGCCGAACGGCGCGGGTAATTTCATCGCCTCACTGCGGCAGTCCGAGGCACACTCTTTCTGCGTCATCGCCTCGTAAAGTGTCGCCCCCAAGCACCAAACGTCTGCTTCCGGCGTGCTGTTGCCGTTGGTGCTCTCCGGTGCCACATACTTACTGTCCTCACCCGCGATGCTCGTTGTCGCCGACCCGATGCTGCGCGCACCTTCTGTCGATAACTTAATCGCATCACCCACTCCAAAAATGTGCTCGGGTGAGATCGATCCATGCACAAGCCCCGCCTCGTGAAGGCCTTGCAGGCCTCGGCATATGCTTGTAACCAATTCTCTAGCTTCAGTAGCCTCGAGCGGGCGGTCAGCTAATATGCTGCCCAACTTTTCATCCGCTGCTTCCATTGCCACGTAAATGAGATCCTGCTCACCAATTTGGGTTCGTCCCGCTCCCAAGATTGCCATGAGATCGGGGTGACGTCGCTCTTGAATCGATTTCCAAAGCCCGATCTGCTCTTCCGACCTGTCCGGCGTCGCTCGATAGATTTTCACAACGGCCGTCTTAGCGTCTCCGGCTTTCACCTCGGCTTTAAACACCACCTTGTACTCATCAGCTCCTAAGCATTGGCCGAGGACATATGTACCGTCGAGAGTTTTGCCTTCAAGGCTCATCCAGTTCAGGTCGTCAGTCCGTCGTTGGATTGGCGTCATGAGCGGACTATACCATTTCTGGACCGTTCGCGAAGGATTGACTCTGCCAGGCTTTGCTTTGTACTCTCTAGTAGAATCGTCACCTCAGATTTCTGAGGCCATTCGCTGCCGAAGTGAAGAACAAATCCGCTGTTGAATCGCTGGGGCTCATTGGTTTGCCAGCCCCCATTCGCGAGCTTGCAGCACGCAAATGGGATGTTCTCATCGTGGGCGCCGGACACAATGGACTCACCTGCGCCGCGTATCTCGCGCGAGCCGGTAAACGCGTTCTGGTTCTCGAGAGTCGTGAGCGTATTGGCGGTGCGTGCACGATTGAAGAGCCTTGGCCGGGCGTTCGCATGTCACCTTGCGCCTATCTAGCGGGCCTGCTCCATCCACTCGTAATCGAGGAGCTCAATTTGGCCGACCGTGGCTACTCATGGACTCCCGCGACCAACGGTCTGTTTGTTCCCTTTGAAGACCGTACCAGCATCCAACTCTACGAAGATGACGAACAATGTGAGGCGGAACTAAGCCGCTTCTCGCCGGGTGATCTGCGGGCATGGCGCGCCATGTCAGACGTCATCCGCCGTTTGCGGGATGCCCTGCGCCCTCCAAACGACCGCGATGTCTGGATTGGCGAGCCGCCCACGCGAGAACAGCTCGAAGAACGTCTCGGCAACGATGAAGAAGCGCGTGCCGTATTATTTCGATGGTCGATGGCGGAGTTTGTAGAGCATTACCTCTCAGACGAGCGACTTCAAATCGCATATCTCGGTCAAGGAGTGATCGGGACAAATGCGAGTCCTTTCGATCCAGGTACGGCATCCATTCGCTTCCATCATTCGTCAGGCAGGCTCGGCGGATTACCTGGCACCTGGGGCTACGTACAAGGTGGAATGGGAATGGTCTCGTTCTATTTGTGCGATGCGGCTCGCGACGCAGATGCAACAGTTGCCGCGGGCGTTCCCGTACTGCAGATCTTGCCGGGCGAGGGCGTTGTGCTTGAAAACGGAGAACGCATCCACGCACCGGTTGTTATTTCAAATGCCGATCCGCGAGTCACCTTGCGCCTGCTTGGCGACGCCGTGGATTTGAATTGGCGCGGGCAGGTGGAATCCATTCCCATAAAAGGCTGCACGCTTAAGCTGAATGTCTGGCTCCGAGAATTGCCGAATTTCAAAGCGCGCCCCGGTGGTTGCGAACCTCACCATTTCGGGCAAATCAACACGCCGCTTTCAAAGCAGGAGTGGAAGGATAGCTACACAGCTGCACGCGCAGGCCGCTTGCCCGACCGCCTTTGGACTGAGCTTTACTTCCAAAGCGTTCACGACCCTACGATTGCTCCGCAAGGCACCCATACAATGAGCGTCTTTTCGCAGTACGTCCCGTATAGGTTTGCAGAAGGCACATGGGACGACTCTCGAAACGAAGCTAAGGAACGGGCGCTCCATGCGCTAGCGCGATTCTGCAGTAATATCCCGGATGCGGTGATCGACGCACAGGTGCTCGGCCCCCCCGATATAGAGAAAAAAGTGGGCCTCACCGGGGGCCACATCTTTCAAGGCGAGTGCCTGCCTCAATACATGTGGAGCAACCGCCTCAGAGCGAAGACTCCAATGTCCGGAGTCTACCTGTGCGGAGCCTGCACGCATCCAGGCGGCAGCGTCATCGCGATGAATGGCCGAAACGCGGCGATGGCCGTCCTTGCGGATTTTTGACGCTGCGTCGCGACTTCAACCATTGATTCAGGATGAATAACACCACCGCGGCGGGCAGCATAGCGAAATAAGGCCAAAATGCCATTAATGGGGGCTGTTCCGGCAATACAGCGATATCGCCCGCCACGTGAGCCGTACTCCCTGATGCGTTTACTGCTACATCGACGTGCCACGTTCCGGCTGATGGGAACACAATTCGGGCTGCATACATCAACTTATTCGTCGCTTGGGCTCGAGTGGCATCGGCCTTGATGTCGGGTTCGCCGTGTCTCGATAACGTAACAAGAACCCTAGAGTCCAGCAGGGGGCTTCGATCGGCGGCTCTCTGCACCATTACGCTCAAATCGCCAGCACCCACTCGCACCGGCACCGGCGCGGTGAACGCCGTTACAATAAACGGTCCGGCTTGCTTCTGAAACTGCAGCGCACCTCCGTCCCCAAACAGGAGAGGAATGACGAAACATGACCCGACTAGAAGCCTTATGCTACGGGACAAGACTCGCGTGCTCTTGGCGAGGAGACCCATGCTCATCAACAAACTTCATTAGCGATTCGGGCCTGATGCGCACGTGAACGAATGTCGCCTCGCCGGAGTTGAGGACGGTCAGAAGAACGCGCAGGTCCTTACCGTTCGGCTGTGCGTAGATGTTAGTCGATTCGCCGTTTCGTGAGCGAATTCTGATAATTGGTGTCCAGGAAGATCCAACCAGGGAATCTGTAATTTGAGTGAACCTTTGCGGCTGGAGCTCAACGTCTTGAAACACCGCCAAATGAAGCTCGCTCGTCCCGCCCGGATGCCCGGCGGCAACAACGAAGCGCGCCACGCCAAATAGGGGAATGTGCACTGCCTTCGCGGAGCTTTGACGCGAGAACTCGCGGACCAGCCAGTCGAAATCACTTGCCGGACAAATAAGGGGCGACAGCGCCACAAAGCTGAGAATCACGAGCAAACGCCGCATACGCTATTCGTCATCCCGCTTGGAATTCGACTTCGTCTTTTCGCCATTATCAGCGGATCTCGATTTACCCAGCTTGGGAATGCCCATGTGCCCTCCCAATTCGCTCAATTCTTCGGGATCGATTGCCCCGTCGATATGGACAATGGTCAATTCTTTCGGCTCGGCGTTGAGCACTACTAAGCCCGCGATCTGATCACCATTCTTCTTCAAATACACTTCGGAGTTGTCGCCTTTAGTCGATTTCACTCCAACAATCCGTGTCCATCCCGGCGCCTTCAGTTGCCCCCGTATCGCTTCGACATCGCTGCGAGAGTACTGGCCGTCCTTGTCGAATTCGAAACTTCGGACGTAAACGCCCTTCAGTTTGGAAACGAGCTGCTTTACATGTACCTGATCCGGATCGTCCTTCGATAAGAACCTGCTTGCAAGCTGAAGCATCGAGGCGTCAAGACTCACATCGACGGTTTCGGTTGCGTGCTCCGCGAGCCGATCCAGATTTACCGGCATCTTTATCTCTTGAGCTGACAACTGCAACACTATTGCCGCAACACCGATTCCGAACAGTTTCCACTTCATCGTTCCACCTCCGTACCCTCAATCTCAATCACATGCTGTCGCGTTTCCTGAAGCTTGGATCCAGCAATCCGCACGGCTGTAAGCAGCTTTTCTTTAGCCTCTTCGCCGCGCGCCGTCTGTTGATGCTCGTGGTAAATGGCTCCGCTTGCCAGGAGCAACGCCAGCATAGCGGGAGCAAGCCGCCACACCCATGATCTTCGCCATCGCCAGCCTTTATCGGCTGTCCGGTCCTGCATTCGCTGAGTTGTCCTTTGAAGCACGCGGTTAGTAAAACCTTCCGGCGGCTCTCTGCGGGCGAGCGCTTCCTTCAGTTGTTCTTCAAACGGCGTCATTGCGTTCTCTCTCCTGTCTTAGCCGGCGTGCTGTTTTTGCGCGCAGCAACTCGAGTGCGCGTGCAATGTGAGTCTTTACTGTTCCGATCTTCATCCGCAAAACTTCAGCGATTTCATCCGGCTCCATGCCTTCCTGATACCGAAGCACCATCGCAATGCGCTGTTTCTCAGGAAGAGAGGCGACCATTCGCTCCAGGTAGGAGGAAAGCATGAAGTCGTGAACGCGCTCAAGCGCCGTTGGCTCCGCCATCTCTTCCAGACTCGTCTCCGCCCTCGTTCTCCGCTTCCTCATGACATCAATCGATCGGCGGCTTGTCACTTTGCGTAGCCAGAACACAATGTGTTGCGCCGACTGCATTGAAGACCAGTGCCGGTGTAGTTCGAGAAAAACATCCTGGGCCAGTTCTTCGGCCAGCGCGCGATCCCGGAGAAAATGCCAGGCAATACTGTATACCATCGCTTTGTTCGCTTCCACTATTTCCGGGAATGCCGGCAAGCTAATTTCATGCTCCCGGCTCACCATCCGCGATGTCGTACTCGCTACCAAAAGACCTCGTTGCTGCCCTTCTTTACATAACTACGGAAAACATCCGGCTTACGACTCAAAAAATGAATGATGTTTTTGTCACAATGTCGGAATGATTACGGATCCCAAGATTGAGCAGTACATGCATGACTTGCTTCCGCCGCGCGACGAAGTGCTGGCTGAAATCGAAGGTTATGCATCTGAGCACAACGTTCCGATTGTCGGACCGGCCGTCGGGCGTTTTTTGGCGGCTTTGGCCATGATGATCAAAGCCAAGAGAATATTCGAGCTCGGGTCCGCGATTGGCTACTCTACGATCTGGCTGGCTCGCGCAGCGGGTCCAGACGGCGAAGTACATTATTCCGATGGCAGCCAGGTGAATGCCGATCGTGCACGCAGCTATTTCAAGCGTTCAGGCGTAGCGTCACAAATCCAGATCCACGTAGGCGATGCGCTAAGTGAGCTGGCATCTACATCCGGCAAATTCGACCTGATCTTCAACGATGTTGATAAGGACGGCTACCCGGACGTGTTGAAGGCAGTCCCGGATCGCATTAAGATGGGCGGCTTGTTTGTGACAGACAACACATTGTGGCACGGACGTGTGCTCGATCCGCGGGAGGAAACTGATCGCGCCGTGTGCTCATTCAACCAGCGCTTGTTCGACTCGCCAGATTTCTACGCCACCCAACTGCCCATTCGGGATGGGGTATCGGTTGCGATCCGGCTCTGACCGGTGAGTTTAAAGGCTCCGGTTTACCCTGAAAAGAGAGCTTCCGGCATTGAAAGAACTGGAAAAGATCGTACAGCTGTGGAAGAAGGCAGAGGAATGTGGCGAATCTGCCGCTCTTGCGACAGTTGTAAAAACCGAGGGCTCTTCGTATCGCCTGCCGGGAGCGCGCCTACTGCTCTTGCAAAACGGACAGCGGGCAGGTTCTGTCAGCGGAGGCTGTCTCGAGGACGATTTAGTCAAGAAGGCATGGTGGCTGACGGAACTCGGTCCCGTAGTCAGGCGATACGACACGACTCCTGATGGAGAGATTGGATCGGGATTCGGCCTGGGATGCAGTGGGGTCGTCTATGTTCTACTCGAGCGGCTCACGCGTGGCCATCCTACGATCCTCGACGTCATCCCTGATGTCCGCTCAGCCCGCCGCCCGGCGGCGGTTGCCCACCTAATTCATCCCGCGCCAATTGCAGGCGAGAGACTCGTTATCGACGCGCATGGCAGGAGTGTCAACAACATTGCTGACCCTGAGCTTGCGAGTTCTTTGGAGCTAGCCTGCCGGATCGCGCTTTCGGAACGCAGATCAAGAACCATACACCTGATGGAGAGCGTCGAAGCTTTTGTAGAGGTAATTACTCCCGCAGTTCGGCTGCTTGTGTTCGGAGCAGGCGATGACGCTATTCCCGTAACTGAGCTTGCGAACTACATCGGCTGGCGGGTATGGGTGTTCGATGGCCGTGCCCATTACGCGCGACCCGAGAGATTCCCAGAAGCCGAGAGAGTCATTTTGCGCCCAACTGGAACCCGCGGCCTGATCCCTGAGATAGATCCTTGGACCGCAGCAGTTTTGATGAGTCACAGTTACACTCAGGATCTTGACACCATTCGTGAACTCTCCGGCACACGACTGAGCTATCTGGGCATTTTGGGACCTCAGAAGCGCAGTGTTCAACTTCTTTCGGATGCCGGTCTGGACGAACGCATGATTGGACCCGTGCTGCACAGCCCCATGGGATTAGACATCGGCGCGGACGGACCAGAGCAGGTCGCAATTGCGGTGATCGCCGAGATTCAAGCAACTTTGAATAGGCGCGAAGGCGGCCCGCTTCGGGAGCGCCGCGGTTCCATTCATTCGCGAGCAGAGGCATCTGCTGAATCCGAAACCGCCTGCTTCGAAACCACCTGTGCAGAGTGATCTCCGAAAGCTAATCGGGCGAATAGGCCTGACACTGCTCTGCGCCGGGCTTCTCATTGGACAGACAAGCGCGGATAAAGGCAAACAGCTTTTCGATGGCGCGATTAAAGCCCTCGGTGGCGACCGCTTTCTGCACATGCAAAATCGTGTCGAGAGCGGACGTGTTTACTCCTTTTTTCATGAAGAACTCAGCGGGCTTGCGATTGCAACGATCTACACGGAGTACTTAAGCGAACGGCCCGCAAAAGGGCTTGCTATACGCGAGCGCGAAGCTTTCGGCAAGAAGCAGGACTATTCTGTGCTCTTCTTAGGGGATCAGGCGTGGGATGTGACGTACCGTGGCGCGCGGCCTATTTCTGATGAGAAATGGCAACGATACGTCCGAAGCACAGAAAACGACATCTTGTATATCCTCCGGGTGCGTTACAACGAACCAGGAATGCAGTTCGACTACGTCGGTACCGATGTGTACCAGAGCACCCATATTGAGGTGCTAGATGTAACGGATGCGCAGGATCGAACGGTACGCGTGTATTTGGATCACAATACTCTGTTGCCGGTGCACCAGGCATTTAGCTGGATCGACCCCGATACGCGGTATCACAATGATGAGGTCACCGAGTTTGACAAGTACCGCGACACAGGCAATGGAATTATGTGGCCATATGCGATTGAGCGGGAGCGGAACGGATACAAGACCTACCAAGCCTTCGCTGAAAAAATTGAAGTTAACCAGCCGCTGCCCCCAAAAACGTTCGAACTTCCGCGGGGGGCCAAGGTTCTAAAGAAGGTCGACTAGTGGAGGCCCAACGGGTCAGAATCCGATGAAATTGCGTGTTGCAAGATGCGACAGATTCGCGTCTGAAATTCAATGACTCGCCTGATAGCGAGAACGTCCACAATTTTTATAGCCAGCGGAGATGCGACGCAGGTTTATAGCTCCATAACTGACGTCCCGCCGCCTCTCTTGCGCAAGCTGCAGGATTCAACAGCCGGGGTCAACTCAGCCACCATCTTGATTGCTGACAGGCACGGACGAGAAGAGCTGGTCCGGGCCATGCAACGCCAGCCGAGTGCGGCCGGATTGCTTCTCGCGGACATTAAACGCCACGAGATCGAGGCAGCTCCGAGCCGTAAGCTCCGCCGTTTACCCGGTCTGCGGACTTGGGCGGAGCTGTTGCTGCCGGTGCTCGTCGGTGCTTCCTTGTGGCTCCTGATTGACTCTCATTTCTAACTGCTTTCTGGCTAAAGATTTCGGCGGCGTCGGCCGATTAGTAACCTGTGAACACCTTCCACGCCGAAGATGCGCCCTCTGCCGTGATCCAGTTGGCCCTGTCCGACTCCTCCGGAAAGAAGCGCTTAATACCCTGCTCCTTCCAGGGCTCTGAAGGTAAACGGTTGAGTCTACAAGCAAGTGAGCCTGTTCCTGTTTCGAGCGCGGTCAGCGTGGAATTCAATGACGCGCTCTTTCTGGGTGAGGTAGTAGCCTGTACCGGCGAAGCAAATAGAGCCTGCAATGTCGAAATCGAAGTAGAGCAAGTCTTAAGCGGGTTGCAAAGCCTGATGGCGCTTCGCTCACGCCTCCTAGGCGAAGGAATGCAACAGGCGACGGCCGCATTGGAACTTGTCGGCCGATAATTGCCGATCCGCTATGCTGCAAATGAATGCAGCGCAGGATCGTTGTCTTTGGCGGTGGTGGCCAACTCGGAGTTGAGTTGTGTCGCGAGTTCGAACGGCGGCAGTGGCATGTGATGCGCTTCGATCGCCAGTCCCTCGACATAACAAATACTCAGGATGTGGAAAAGGTAATCGCCCAAGCCGACCCGCAAGTGGTAATCAACGCCGCTGCCTATAATCAAGTCGATATTGCCGAAAATGAACCGCTGGCAGCCTATCAGGCAAACGCGCTAGCGGTTCGGAACATTGCCATGGGCTGCCGGCAGGCCGATGCGCAGCTCGTTCACTACTCCACGGACTACGTATTCGACGGAACCAAAGGCAGTGCATACGTCGAAACGGATGCTCCTCACCCGCTAGGCGCTTACGGTGTGTCTAAGCTCGCAGGCGAGCTGTACGCTCAGGCTTACCTCAACCAACCGGTTATCATTCGGACCTCGGGCGTATTTGGCCCAGGAGGGATGTTCACTCCACGGGGGAATTTCGTCGAGCTGATGCTACGGCTCGCCAAGAGCAACAAGCCGATCCGCGTAGTACAGGACCATGTCGCGTCTCCAACTTATGCCCCGGCGATTGCTTCGCGTACGGCTGAGCTCGTAGAAAAGAGGCTTTCCGGCTTGTTTCATATGGGCGGCGGAGAGGCGGTTTCCTGGTATGACTATGCGAAGTTGATCTTCGAGTTGGCAGGTTTGTCGCCCTCTCTTCAGCCCACCGATGAAAGGGAATACAGAACTGCTGCTCGACGTCCGAAGTACTCTGCTCTGTCAAACGGGAAACTCGAGGCCGCAGGTATTACGCCCATGCCGCCGTTCCGACAAGCTGTTAAAGATTACCTGGAAGCGCGAGAGCACATCACCGCGCATCGTTCGGCGTAGCGTAATATCCGTTACGCGCCTGCACCCGGTAATCGGACTGATTCGTTTTGATCTCGATGTGCCGAAACGTGCCGTCTTTGTTCGGATTGCTCGAGACGTAGCCGATTGAGTACTGGTTGCGCATCTCGTCCTGAATCTCTTTGAAGACCTCGTTCAACGGATGTTTCCGGCTGACCGTGAACACGTGACCACCGGTCTCATCGGACATCTTCCGCAGATCGGATTCTCCGCCACTTCCGATCATACCTGCGGCCCAATAGAACTCGCGGTCAACATAATAGATGCTGTAAATCATGGCGTCGGCGTGCTGGGCGGCCTCGATCGCGGCTTTCCGATCATAAAAGCTTCCTTGATCGTCGCCGTCTGTAATCAATACCAACGCCTTCCGCCCGACTTCGCTCTTGAGCTTTTCGTTCGAGGCCAGGTAAACCGCGTCGAACATCAGCGTCCCCTTCGGAGTGCCTGACGTGGGAATTGGGCCCGTGTTGACATTCGGGATCGGGCCGCGGCCAATCATCGGGGTTTGCCCATCACCGCGCAGATCCTGCAAAGCTGCGGTGAGCAGCCGCGGGGAGCTGGTGTAGTCCTGTAGGAGATCGGTACTTTTTCCGAAGGAAATGAGAAAGGCCTCGTCCTTCGGTCGAATCACGCTTGAAAAGAAGGCCGATGCCGCCAGTCGCTCGATATCAATCAGACGCTCCTGACTGGCGCTGATATCGATGAGAAGGCCCAGGGTGAGCGGAAGGTCGGTTTCCCGCGAAAAGCGCTGAATTGTTTGCTGCTTACCGTCCTCATAAACCTTGAAATCATCTTTGTTTAGGTTCGGGATTAGCTGGCCGCCATGCTTTGAACGTACTGTGAACAGGACGTTTACGAGATCGATATTGACACGAATCGTCGGAGCCTGTTCCGCAGTCGATTGATCTTGCTGTCCTGGTGCAGGCTCTAATGGCTGCTGAGCAGCGATCATGAGCGTCGAAACGCTCGCACATGCTAGACATCGAATAAAACTACTCATCGCTTCCTTATTCGACGAATAAAACCGCCTTTGGCTATGATTATCGTCTAGCCCATATCCCGTATGCAGTCAGCAATGCTCCACCTTCAGCAAGCCGATCCCATTATGGCCGAAATCATCCGGCGGGTAGGGCCGTGCGAGTTTGCCGTCAGGCAACCCACGTTCGAGACGTTAGCCCGGTCCATCACGTTTCAGCAGCTCAGCGGGAAAGCAGCCGGAACGATTTTCGGGCGCCTTCGTAAAGCCGTGGGCCGGAGATTTACGGCTTCGGCCTTTCTGAAGGTTACGCCTGAGCAGCTTCGCGCCTGCGGTCTATCGAAACAAAAAATGGCGTCTTTGCACGATTTAGCTAGCAGGGTGGCACGTCGGGAAATTAAGTTCCGGCAGCTTGGCGGTCTTCAGGATGAAGAGATCATAGCAACGCTGTCGCAGGTGCGAGGCGTGGGCGTCTGGACGGCGCAGATGTTTTTGATCTTTGCGCTTCAACGCCCTAATGTGATGCCTCTCGCGGACCTCGGGATTCGGAATGCCGTTCGCAGAGCTTACGGTTTGCCAGAGCTGCCCAAAGCGGCAGAATTGTCGAAGATTGCCGAAAAGTGGCACCCTTACTGTTCCATCGCGAGCTGGTATCTGTGGCGAAGCCTCGACGGAGCTGCCGATATTTAAGCAGACGCCGTTAGGGGCGGGAGCGGCCTGGTGGGTTTCAGAACCAAAACGCCCAGCGGAGGGATGATCACTTTTGCCGAAGCCGGTCTTCCGTGGGACGGACTATCTTCGGCGTTCACGTATCCACCGTTTCCCATATTGCTGCCGCCGTAAATGCCCGCATCCGAATTGAAAATCTCGCGGTGCAACCCGATTCCAGGCATGCCGATCCTGTAATTCGTGTGAGGTTGAGGCGTGAAATTACAAACGAAGACTACGTAATCTTCGCGTCGCTTCGCACGGCGAACGAAGGACAGAATCGAGTTTTGAGAATCGTGGAAGTCGATCCATTCGAAGCCTGGGCCCTGGAAGTCGATTTCGTAGAGGGCCGGCTCGCTTCGGTACAGATCGTTCAGAGCGCTACAAAAGTCCTGGAAACGACGATGGACCTCATAATCGAGAAGCCACCATTCGACTTCGCGCTCGTGATTCCATTCGGAAGTTTGACCGATTTCGCAGCCCATAAAGAGCAGCTTCTTGCCGGGATGACCATACATGTAGCTCAAAAACGCACGGGCATTTGCAAACCGCTGCCATTCATCTCCGGGCATCTTGTCCAACAACGAGCGCTTTCCGTAGACGACCTCATCATGTGAGATCGGCAGCACGAAGTTTTCGGTGAACGCGTACACCATGCTGAAGGTGAGGTCGTTCTGATGGTATTTGCGATAGATCGGATCTTTCGAGAAGTAGAGCAGCATGTCGTGCATCCACCCCATATTCCACTTCATCGTGAACCCAAGACCGTTCAAGTAAACGGGACGTGAAACACCCGGAAATGCAGTCGATTCCTCGGCAACGGTGATGACTCCGGGCACCTGATGTACTAGCTCGTTCGTCTTTCTCAGGAAATCGATTGCTGCAAGGTTTTCATTCCCGCCATAGATATTCGGCACCCACTGGCCGGGTTTTCGTGAGTAGTCGAGGTATAGCATCGAGGCGACAGCATCGACGCGCAGGCCGTCGATGTGATACTTCTTGAGCCAGAACATCGCGTTCGACATCAGGAACGATCGGACTTCATTACGGCCGTAGTTGAAGATCAACGTGCCCCAGTCGCTATGCTGGCCTAATCTCGGATCTTCATGTTCATAAAGTGCCGTGCCGTCGAAATATGCGAGTCCATGCGCGTCTTTGGGGAAGTGCGCGGGCACCCAATCCATGATCACGCCGATTCCCGCTTGATGGCAGCAATCCACGAAGTACATGAAATCTTGTGGCTCGCCGTAGCGTGCAGTAGGGGCGAAGTACCCGACTACCTGGTAGCCCCACGAAGGCGCATAGGGATGCTCGGCGATGGGCATCAGTTCGATGTGCGTATAGCCCATGCGCTTTACGTAAGCGACAAGTTTGCTTGCGAGCTGGCGGTAAGTCAGGGGTTGATGATGTTCGCCTTTCAGCCAGGAGCCAAGATGGACTTCGTAAACCGACATCGCGCTCTCGAGCAACTTCGTGTTGCCGCGTTGCTCCATCCATTGCTGGTCGTGCCACTGGTAAGTATCGAGATCGGTGACCCGCGAAGCTGACTTGGGCGGCGCCTCCATCCAGAAGCCATAGGGATCGGATTTCATCTGGCTATATCCGCGGAAGCGCGACTTCACGGCGTACTTATAGGAAGAGCCTGCCTCCACTCCGGGGATGAAAATCTCCCAAACGCCCCCAGTACGGGAGCGCATCGCATTGCGCCGCACGTCCCAGTCGTTGAAATTGCCGACCACACTGACGACGATTGCGTTAGGCGCCCACACAGCGAATCGCGTACCTTTCACGCCATCAACCGTGACTAGATGCGCGCCGAAGGACTTATAACCTTCATAGTTTGTCCCTTCGGAATGAAGATGCAAGTCGAAATCGCTGAGGAGAAGCTTTTGAAATCTGTAAACGTCCTCGAACTCCGAGACTTCGTCCTGGTAATCGGTGATTCGCAACCTGTAGTTCAGCGGTTCGGACCCGAGGTGAGCAACGAACAGACCGCCTGGATGAACGCGTTCCATGGGAACGGTCTTGCCTTTGATCGCAAGCTCAGCCTGCTTCGCCTGGGGCAGAAAAGCACGAACTTCCCACGGCGTTGCCTTTCCATTGCTGGTCAGCGCGTGCGGTCCCAGTACGCCGAAAGCGTCCCCATGATAGCCGCCGGTTATTGCTTCGATTTCCTGCTCGGTCATCGCGTTTATTATGTCAGGAGAGCGAAGATTGACGGACCTCGATGAGTTTATTCGCGCACTCCCTAAAGCAGAGTTGCACGTTCATCTGGAAGGCTCGTTAGAGCCCGAGACGATACAGGAGCTGCATCCTTCGCTGCCATTGGAGGAGATTCGAGAGCATTTTGAGTACAGCAGCTTCGCTGGTTTTATACAAGCGTTTGTCTGGGTCACTCGCCAACTGGACTCGCCAGAAGCCTACGCGCTCGCGACGCGCCGGCTACTCGAAAAGTTGGTTTCTCAGAATGTCGTCTACGCCGAGATCATTTTGTCGGTCGGCGTAATCCTTTGGAAGCACCAGGACATTCATGCAATTTTCGATGCGATCAGCGACGAAGCGGCGGCAAACCAGAGTATCAAGGTTGCCTGGATTTTCGATGCCGTTCGCCAATTTGGACCCGAGAAGGCGGCCGGTGTGTTTGAGATCGCCAGGGAGTACCGCGGCGCGGGGGTGGTTGCAATTGGGATCGGCGGAGATGAAGAACGTGGACCGGCAGCGTGGTTCGGAGAGCTCTATCGAAAGGCGAAAGACGCGGGATTACGACTGACATGTCACGCCGGAGAAGTATGCGGGCCGGCGAGCGTCTGGGATGCTATTCATATCGGCGCCGAGCGGATCGGACATGGGATCCGGGCAATAGGCGACTCAGCGTTGCTGAAAGAATTACGGGAACGCGACATCCCGCTCGAAGTCTGTCCTTCAAGCAATGTCTGCACGGGTGCGGTAGCGAGCATGGCTGAGCATCCGATGAGAGAGCTGTGGGAGGCAGAAGTTCCTCTCGTTTTGGGAACGGACGATCCGGCGTTATTCCGAACCGATCTTATACGTGAGTACAAGCTGGCATACGAGATATTTGGTTTTTCCCGAGAAGAACTTCGGCTTCTTGCCCGTAACAGTCTTCGGTACCGGTTCCAGCGCTAGTGTGTCAACCGCGGCCTTGGCCGACGCGTTCTTCCAAGAGCAGGCGAAGGAGAGCCTCGAGCTCCCTGATCCGATCGTTCAGTTGCTCCATGTCGGCCATCTCAGCCTCGGCAGTCGCGGCGACGCGACCGTGTTCTAACGGGCCAAGCGCCTCAGCGCGAGTTCTCACTACTCGTCCGGGGATTCCTACCACCGTTGAACCGCTGGGGACCGAATGGACAACGACCGAGCCTGCGCCCACCTTCACGTCATCGCCGAGAGTGATGTTTCCGAGCACAGCTGCGCCGTTGCCAACCACAACGCGATTACCGAGTGTAGGATGACGCTTGCCACATTCGTTCCCCGTGCCGCCCAGAGTGACGCCTTGATACAGCAGAACGTCGTCTCCCACCTCAGCGGTTTCTCCAATCACGACGCCCATGCCGTGGTCGATAAACAAACGCTCACCAATCTTTGCGCCAGGATGAATCTCGATTCCGGTGAGGAAGCGCGCCTCTTGGGAGATCATCCGGGCAATCACAAAGCGTTTGCGGCGGTAAAACCAGTGAGCCAACCGATGAAGTATTACGGCGTGCAGACCCGGGTAACAGAGCAGGATCTCTAATCCGCTCTTTGCGGCGGGATCCTCCCGCTTGATGGCACGGATATACTCGCCTAGCCGCATCTTGCCTATTGTCTCTTAGTTGGCGTGTTAGCCTAAATTCTCTCAAGAAGTGAATACGGACCGAATCTACTACGAAGATTGCTACCTTTGCAGCTTTGATGCGCGGATTGTCGACCGCGGTGCGGATGATTGTCGCGTTTATCTTGACCGGACGGCTTTCTATCCGGCCTCAGGCGGACAACCGCATGATACGGGGATGCTTGGCGGGGAACGCGTAATCGAGGTCATTGATGAAGGAGACCGGATCGTTCATCGGATGGCCAGGAGCGTTCAGACGGACCTGGTCAAAGGCGAGATCGACTGGGAACGCCGTTACGACCACATGCAACAGCACACCGGGCAACACCTGCTTTCAGCGGTGCTGGTCGAGTTGTTTGGGTTCGAGACGCTCAGCTTCCACATGGGAGCCGAGGTATCGAGTATCGAAGTCCACACCAAGGCGCTCACCGAATCGCAAATAGAACAGGCAGAAGAGCGGGCGAATGCGATAACGAGGGAGGCGCGTGCGGTTCATATCTTGTTCGAGGAATCCGGAACCATCGCGAATCTTAGAAAGCCTAGCGACAGGACTGGCACCTTGCGCGTCATCGAAATTGAAGGGTTGGATCGCAGCGCATGCGGCGGCACTCACGTTCGATCGACCGCTGAGATTGGTCCGATTCAAATTCGTAAATTGGAGAAGATTCGGGGGAACGTTCGAATTGAGTTCGTGTGCGGTAACCGAGCAATTCGGCGGGCCAGGGAGGATTTCCGGATACTCACGGAAGCATCGAAGCTCGGTGCCACGGGACTCGACGAAGTGCCCGAATATATCGCGGCATTGCGACAGAAATTGGCTGATTCCGAGAAAGCCCGTGAACGGATAGCACTCGAACTCGCGCGCTTAGAAGCTGACCGGCTTTATGAATCGACGCCGGTCTCGAGTGATGGCATACGCCGCATCATGCTGAGGGTCGAGGCGATCGATGAAGCGGTTCGGTCTAAATTGAGCGCATTCGTCAGAAACAGCAAAGCGGTCGCCCTGGCAATCGGGAGCGAGCCACCGGGCGTTATGGTTGCCGCATCGCCTGATTCAGGGATAGATGCAGGGGCGGTTTTGAAAGACGTGCTTTCGCGCTTTGGCGGCCGGGGAGGAGGTTCCCAAACTCGTGCTCAGGGTAAGCTGCCGTGTACAAATGCCGCTTCAGCCCTGGAAGCAGCTCTAGAATTTAGCGGTGGCAGCAGTTCTGCATTGAGACCAGACTGAGGCGCACGCTCGGCTCATCGGAAGCGAAGAAATGCTCCTCAGAGAGGTTGTGGTACACGTTCCCCGCAATGCCAGATGCCACAGGTCCGCTGATACCGCGTCCACCGGTGAGTAATACAACGACGGCGAGTTTATTTTTCCCGACGTCATTGAAAGAACCGAACCATCCAAGATGGACACCCGGCTGGGCCGTATCGGTGCAGGTGCCGGTCTTTCCAAAAACAGGTTCGTTCGGGTCGAAGTTTGCGCGGCGGGCAGTGCCGTATTCGACGGCTCCCATCATCCCGGGCTTAATCTCGGGGATTAGATCTGCAATGTCGAGCGTACGCTTGATACGAGGAACGAACTGCTGTACTTCCTCCTGAGTCTTCGGATACTGAAGGTAATACATCGTTCCGCCGTTCGAGACAGTACTGACAATACTCGCAAGCTCAAGCGGAGTCAGACGGATACCGTCGCCGAAGCTGGTCATCATGCCGACGCCAGTTTGCGGCGGTTCGCTGGCCAGATAGCCCGCTTCTTCGCCGGGAATGTTGAGGCCGGCCTTTTCACCGAGTCCGAAAAGTTGACCGTATTTGTGCACGCGATCAAAGCCTAACTCCTGACCCAATTTTGCGAAGTAGAGGTTATTAGAGCGGGCAAGCGCCTGAGTCATGTCCGTAGAAGAGCGGCGGGTCAGGTGAACCGAGGTGCCTGCTTTAACAAGACCTTCGCTCAGTGAAGCGAGCGAAACGATCACTTTGACTGTGGAGCAAGGCTGGAATGCACCCTTCAAGGCCAGCTTCTGATTGACGATGGTTAAAATGCGTCCGGTCTGCGGGTCGGCAACGACGACCGTCCCGTTGTAGGGACCGAGTCCATCCACGGCCGCTTTCCGAACCATCAAGTCTTCGCCATCGAGATTGTCCCCGACTGTCGAATCTGCGAAGGTCGGCTCTGTCCAAGGATTAACGAAGGCGCGATGTGCGCGGCGGCGACGAACCACGGCGACTCGGAGTGGTGTCGTCGAATCGGCATGAATCACGCCTGCCTGAGTGGTGGTACGAGCTACGGAATGCCCAGTTGTTCGGGAAGTGACTCGCGCGGGGGTAGCGGAGGCAATGGCTCGGCGAGATCGCGTGGCGCGATGGTGTTTCTTCGCGGTTGCAGTTGTAGTCGCAGATGTGGCGGACTGGGATGGCTGCGCACCCAGAAGAACGACGCCGACAGCAAGGGCGAAGGGCCAAGCAAATTTACGAAGCGAACCGAGCTTTGTCATGCACTCCTGCGATGGAAGAAGTTCCCCATCCATCTAATCGAACGCAAAGAGGATTACCTTTATGGTAGGTAGTTCTTGTATTCACGTCAATCAGAAGATTCTTCGGGAGTTAAAGAAAGTTAAGGCCCGCCGAGGATTGGTAATACCCTTGTTGGACCAGTACTACTCTTTTTAGAGTAGTGCCAAACGACGGAATCACACCCCCGCTGCGAGGACAAGATCTTGGCGCAGCCGCTCTCCGAGAACTGAATCGAGTTTTGCGCCTTGGTGGGTTAAATAGAAAACGTCGATGGCTTTATGCGCTTGGGTATCGATCATGAGCACCTCGATATTGCAACCTGCATGGCTCACGGCGGAGGCAAGATCGTAGAGGAGTCCGGGACGGTCTTCGCCGATGAAATCGACCAAGGTTGAAGAATCCGAAGCTTGGTTATCAAAACGGACCACGGGCGCAATCTTGGCTGTATGGCTGGGGCGGGGGGGCGCGCGCCGGCATTTTAAGAGCTCGCTGACTTCCACTGACCCTCTGATCACATTTTCGATTGTCTGTTGAACTCGCTCGAGTTCAGAGGGATTCAATTCGAGGGTCCGCATGGGATCGGTGAAACGAATGAGGTCGAGGATGTAACCCGCCTCATTTGAAGCCGCTTCGGCTTTCACAATGTTCATCCCGAAGCTGGCAAGAGCGCCACAAACCGAAGCAAACAGTCCAGGGCGATCGCGGGCCACGACGGTCAACAAATATGCTCCCGCGGGGTGCGCGATGTCGAGAGCCACGCCGTCGCGCTGCGCGCGTTGGTGAAGCTCTACATGCTGCTCGATTTCTTCCCGAGTGTGAGTGCGGAGATACCGCGTAGGCAGGCCCTGCACAAAAGAGGCAAGCTCTAGAGAAACGGTGTTGGGAAGCACCCGATCACTCGCGAGCTCATGACTTAATTGCTCCAATCCCATGGAATAGACGCGCCAGAGCTGTTCGAGACGCCAGGGAGTCATGGCGGTCGGATTGACGGCGCTGATATCGGCGTAGGTGAGGAGAGTGAGGCTGCGCAACTGGTCTTCAGTGGCGACCCAGGATGTGAGAAAGCGGGCGGTCGCGGGGTCCTCCAAATCGCGCCCATTCATGATGAGCGAAAGATCCAGATGATGCTGGATTAAGAACAAAACTCTATTTCGTGTAGTTTCGGGGAGACGGAGGCGATCGAGAACGACCCGGGCCGCTTCCAGAGAGCCCTCAATGTGATTGCCGGGGCGAGTGCCTTTGCCGAGATCATGCAGCAGGAGCGCCAGGCGCAACGCGACCGGATCGTCTTCTTCCAGAAAGAGATCGCGAAAGCGAACAGCGGCTGGCTGGCCCTCTGCGAGCCGGTCAATGGCGTCAATAGCTGTGAGGGTATGCTCATCGACGGTGTAGCGGTGGTAAAAGTCAGGCACGACAAGGCTGTCAACGGTTTGCCATTCGGGCATAGCAGCGGCAAGAAGGCCGGTCTCCTGCATTTCTCGAAGCGCCAGGGCCGTGTGGGGCTGCGAAAAGAGATCGAGCCATGCAGCAGCCGCAGGAGGATTCCCGGCGAATGAAGTCTCGAGGGAACCGAGTGCGGCGCGGATGCGACGCTGCGTATCCCAGGAGAGCTGAATGCCATGCCGGGCAACAAACGCGAACAGCGACAGCACGGATTCGCCGGACCGGAGAGTTTCGGCGGGATTACGAAGAAGGATGCGGTTTCGGGCTATCGTAAATTCGCGAGTCGATAGGCGGCTTCGCCAATCGCGAAAGTGACGAAGCAGGGACGTGTCCTGCTGATCGGCGCACTCGATAGCCCGCAACGTGGATTGGAACACACGGCGGGCGAGACGGAAATAGAATCTCATCCATTCCGCAGGCTTGGCGGGTGGATGAGCTAACGCACACGCCGCCTGGGCCTGGGACTCAAACGTCAGCAGATTACTATCGCGTCCCGCTTCGGAGTGGAGAAAGGAGCGGAGCGAATAAAGGAATTGCTTTGCATCCGTAACTTCTCGGGAAAACTCGCGAATACTCTCATTGCGCGGCGCCAGTTGTGAAAGCCAGCACAACAGGTGAACGTCGCGAATTCCTCCCGGAGCCTCTTTCACATTGGGCTCGAGGTGGTAAACCGTGTTATTGAACTTCGCATGACGCCGGCGGGCTAATTCGATGAGTTGCGCCATGAGCGGCGGCCCATGCCGGTGATAGAAATCTTGTAATCGCTGCGTGAAGACGTCGAACAGGACCTGATTGCCGCACAAGAATCTACGATCGAGCAGGCTAATGTGCAGCTCGGTGTTCTGCTCGTTCAGCCGGCAACATTCCGCGGGGGTGCGGACGGAATGGCTGACTCGCAGGCCTGAATCCCATAGAAATCGCAGAAATTCTTCAATGGCTGTTTTTGCGCGGGCGATGTCATCTTCGCTTTCAAACAGCAGGAGAAGGTCGATATCAGAGTGGGGGAATAACTCGCTTCGGCCATAGCCGCCGACTGCTGTGACCGCAAACGTGGGGCCGAGCTTCGGGTCAAGAAAGTGAGAAGCTGCTCCGGCGACGATGGAATCGACCCGGGTGGTTCGCTCGACCACCGCTACAGAGCGGCCTCGCCAGTATCGTCGTTACGGATGCGGACAGCATCCAGCACATCGTATATGAAGATTTTGCCGTCGCCAATTTTGCCGGTTCGCGCCGTGGATGAGATGCTGCGGCTAGCCTCTTCGAGGCGGCTGTCGGGAACGACCATCTCCAGCTTGATTTTAGGGAGCAGGTCCACTTCGTACTCCATACCGCGATAGACCTCCTTGTGGCCTTTCTGACGTCCGTGGCCGCGCACTTCCGTGATTGTTATGCCGTCGATGCCGATAGCTTTGAGGGCTTCTTTTACGTCGTCTAGTTTGTGAGGCTGGATAATAGCTTCAATTTTTTTCATCGCGCGATCCTGTACTAAGCGTCGAGGTTGTAACCTTCTTCACCGTGCATGCTGAGATCGAGGCCTTCGACTTCTTCTTCTGCGGAGACCCGAAGTCCTAAGACGAGATCCACGACCTTCAAAATGAGGAGGGTACCGAAAATCGCAAGGCCCCAGGCAATCAGGGTACCGATGGCTTGATTCAGAATCTGGCGCGGGTGTCCATCTACCCAGCCGAGAGGAAGCGGCTTGCCGTCCGCGTCGTTTCCCAGCGCGGAGTTGACGGCGTAGGTGGCGAACACGCCTGTGAGAATCGCTCCAAGAGTGCCGCCCGCGCCGTGGACACCGAACGCGTCTAGCGTGTCATCATATCCGAATCTGTTCTTCACGGCAGTAACCATCAAGAAGCAGAAGACACCGGCTAGAAAGCCGATCAGCAGGGCAGGGAAGGGCTTTACGAATCCGGAGGCGGGAGTGATCGCGACGAGTCCGGCAACGGCGCCCGAGATGCCACCGAGCATGGTGGGCTTGCCGTGCTTCACCCATTCGCCGAACATCCAGCCCAAAGTCGCTGCGGCAGCGCCGAAATGTGTGGCGATAAATGCGCTTGTGGCGAGCCCGGAAGCGTTTACGGCGCTCCCGGCGTTGAAACCAAACCAACCTACCCACAGGAGGCAGGCGCCAATGAGGCTAAGCACCAGGTTGTGCGGCTTCATGGGATCTCTTGGAAAGCCTATACGCTTGCCGAGATAAAGGGCGCATATAAGGGCGCTCACGCCGGAGGTGACGTGAACCACAGTGCCGCCCGCGAAGTCGAAGCAGGGAATTCTGCCGCCGAGGAATGCGTTGAGATAGCCACCCTTGCCCCAAACCATGTGGGCCATGGGGAAGTAAACGATCGTAGACCAAAGGCACGTAAACAACAGCATGGCGCTAAATTTCATGCGTTCCGCAAAGGCGCCTGAAATGAGAGCGGGCGTGATGATGGCGAACATGAGCTGGTAAATCATGTAGGTCTGATGTGGAACCGTGGGGCCGTAATCGGGGTTCGGTACAGAGCCAACGCCGTTGAGAAATAGGTAACGCAGATCGCCAATAAACGGATTGCCCTGAGCGAATGCGAGGCTGTATCCATAGACCGCCCACAGAACTGTGACGACAGCCATGAGCACAAAACTGTGCATCATGGTGCCGAGGACATTCTTGCGGCGCACGAGGCCGCCGTAGAAAAGAGCGAGACCTGGGCCGGTCATCATCAGCACCAGAGCAGCACTGGTGAGCATCCAGGCGTTGTCTCCGGATAATTGCGCGGCTTTCGTTGCGGCATCTAGTGTGTTCAGTCTTTGATCGGTGGTCGGCGCTGTTTGGGCAAACAGCGAGATGCCGTCAAAGCTGGCGAAGAATAGAAATGTCCACCTGAGTGCGCGAGTCATGAGGTGCGGGACTCTAAGTTACTTGAGGTTTAGGGTAGCAGGATCTCGTTGCAACGCGAAAGCTACGGGCCGGGACTGCCGGGCCCCTGCGTTCATGCCGCATTTGCGTACGGAGTAGGGCTCGGTGCCGACGATTGTGGGGCTGTGGAAGCGATATCGGCGGTAGGAAGAGGGTCAGGTGAAAATTCGAACCCATTTTGAAAGGTTTCAGGCTCGGTCGAGGCATGCCTCGACCCTACAGCGGCGGCGGTCTCTTGGCGCTCTTGTTGGAGCTGGCGCAGTTCGGCAGTGTCTTTGTCGTGCTGGCGGCGTAGACTCGCTTCCTGAAGGTGCAAATTTTTGAGTTGCTTTTCGTAGGTTAGATAAGTGTGGAGCTCGATGAGACCCGGACGCAGAGCCGGGTCTTCCTTTTCAAACTGATCACTGAATTGTTGGCGGCCGAGTGCGAAGATCGCCATCTCAAGAGCCGGCAGTCGCAGCACGCGCCAGGAGTTGTCGGCCAGAGATTGGGCGAGCGCGCATTCGCGAGGGCCGACGGGGCGCAGCTCATCGAACCAGTCCCGTATGTGTTGTTCATAAGCTTGGGCATCGTCGGAGGGCAGCAGGACGGTGCGGCCCGTGAGACCCGCTTTGACGGCGTTCATGCAGGATTTAGCTTTGCCTTCGGGCGTTTTGGGACCGGTACTGAGCTTTCTTTGAGTCTTCGCCTCTCTGAGAAACGCGGGCTCATCCAAACCATTGGCTCGGTTGGCGGCGAGCTGGGAGGGGGAGGTGGCAGGAGTTGTGTCAGGTGAAAAAACGAAGCCATTCGCGGCTTTACGTTCTTGCTTCCGCTCTTTGCGCTCAGCGGCGCGGCGAACTTGACGTGGTGTCATATGCGCGAACAACGTAGCACGCGAAAGTGCCAAAGCAAACTATGAAGTGCTAAAAAGCGGCGTAACTAACGGATGGAGTTGGGAAAGAAAAATTGCGTGGATGGGTGAACTTTGGAATGCACAAATAATCGGCCGCGAGGCCGCCCTCGAATTCAACGACATGCTTGTCTTTAATCTCGTAGCCGTAATGATTCAGTAGATCGAAAATCTGATCGACTGTCTGCGATTCAGGCAACCAATACGAGTGAACGGGGACGATGAGCGCGGGATGATACCGCGCGAGGAGGTGCTTCGCGCCCTCAAGAACAAGCAGTTCAGCGCCTTCTACGTCAATCTTGATCAGGTCGGGAATTACGTCGAACCCTACACAAAACCGATCAAGAGTAATTGCGGGAATATCGCAGCGGGTCTTGTCCGCGGGTTCGATGTAAGGCGTGTCCTCGGAGCCGATTGTAAGGGAGTTTCGAAAACTCAGACCTTCGTTCACAAGAAAAAAAGGAACAGCGCCGGTGTCGCAGTTTGAGACTGCCTTCGCGACGATTTCAAGCTGCGGCACTCGATTCACTCGCTTGTGATAGGACAGGATGTCTACGAGGGCAGGAGACGGCTCGAAGGCTACGACCTGGCCCGCTCGCCCTACGCGGTGAGCCGCGGCAATGGCCATCCAGCCATAATGCGCGCCTACGTCAAAAAAGGTTCCGCTAGGAGGAAGTAAATCCAATATCCACCTTAAGACGTGTTCTTCCGGTGGCTCGGTGGTGAGCATGTGCGGACGTGTCCAGACAACACTGCCCGCAATGCGTCTGGGAAGGCAAATACCAGTGCTAGAAAACAGTGCTCGCGAGAGAGACTTAAGGCGCTGATGCACGACAGGGTATCGCCGCTTCAGAACACTGTTCAGCATCAGCCAAGATGGAGCTCGGACGGGATATAGGCTAGGCTGCACTCATCCTTATCGTGGCTCGAAAAACGCCACAGCATATGGATCACTTCAAAGTTTTACGAATGATTTACACGGGCGAAGCTTTAGCGCCTAGTGATTTGACTAGCGAGAAGATCGCGATCCTTGCGGACGGACTCGTCGGAGGGATCGAGCGCGATAGCCGTGTTGAAACGGTCCAGCGCTTCAGAGAGCCGGCCGGCACGGGCGAGTGAACAGCAAGACTAGAAAATGAAGTTTAAGCCGCCGCGAATGGCGCGTGGAGACTGAACGATCAAAAGTCTGCGTCCGTCGCCAGGGTATAGAGGAAGGTATCCTTGCGCCAAGAGATTTCGCAGGTCGGCAGTAAGCTCCAGGCGTCCGGGCATTCCGAACAGAGAGGGCAAGGGTTGGCGAATCATGACGTTCAAGCCCGGCTGGACGTAGGTATTCTGGGTCGTGAAGACGTGGCGCGGAATGACTGAGTTGGAGTCAAACCAGCCATAATTGGCTGAAATTCGCGTACCTGAAACCGGAGCGCGGAAGATTAGGTTTGCAGACGCTAAGTTATGATTTCTTAGATCAAGGAATTTTTCCTGAACTGCTGAGGCTTCGGCGATGCCATTGCCCTCTGCAGTGAACCCGCCCATTCGACCATAAGCCACAGCCAGATCAAGCGACGCAGTGACATGCTGGTCTACAGAAGCAAGATATCCATTACGGTTATAGTGACCGACGTTGAAGGTAGACGTCATTGACGCTCCGTCGGAAAGCAGGTCGCCGGAATCGAGCGCCGAAACATCACCGGCGACATTGATTCGGCCGTTTGAGACGTCTTCATGAAACGCGCTGAAAGCGTAAATGCGCGAAACCGTCGTCTTTACATACCCGAGCTCAAAGTTTTGGGTGCGCTGCAATTCTAATTGCCCGTTTCGCTCGGAAAGTTGTGGGAGGCGCGCCAGGATATTTGCGGTACCGGCTAGATCTTCCCCAGTGCGGTCATCGGCTATCGCCTGCATGTGCTGATGTGCGGCGAGCTCGTCGGGGCGGCCCCCATCACTATAGGCGGCGATAAGGTCTCCCAGCGAGCCTCCGTCAAACGTAGCGCGCGCGAAGGGGCTAACTCGCGTCGTATGCTGCAGGTAGTCGACGGATTCTCCGGTAACGCCATATTCCAGGTGAAGATTATCGGTGGGATCGGCGACTTCATACACGCTCAATGACATGGTTCGGACAGCAGGGAGCGAACCTGCAAATCCAGAACCCTGGGCCGAACTCTGGCTCATGAATGGAGCGCCCGCGAGCGCAAACTGCGAGAGCGTAAAGGTGACTTCCGGGGGCTCGCCGAAACCGCCGTCCTGATCGCGGCTATAAATGGCACAGAGTCCCATAGCAGCCGGGCCGAAGGTGGTATTCTGGCCGAAATTACCACCGACTTGTATTTGGTTTTTGCCCATGACATTGGTGGCGAGGGCAAAGCCCGTACCGAGGTCAGATTGGGCCGAGTCGGAATCGATCAAGCCACCATCGCCACCGGAGACCGAGAGCATCGCATGCGTACCCGAGAAGATTCGTGGATGCATCTGGGAGCTGGACGGCGCGGAGTTTTCAGCGAGTAACCGAGTAATGGGCCGCGTGGCGGGAGAAGAGCGCAGCACCCATTTCCAATCCTCTGTCATGCCGCTCGTGGGAACTGCGTAAGTCAGCTCTACGCTGCTGAACAATGTAGCCAGATGGATTTGAAGTAAGCTGTCGAATCCAGCTTTGACGGCAATGCGGTCACGAGAGGCCGGCAAGAAGCTTGCAAGCGACACTCGAACGCTGTAGAGATCCGCAGGAAGACCGGTAAACGCGAACCTTCCATCAGGAGTGGTGAGGGTTTTGGCGATCAGCCGCTCGTATTTGTTGAATAAAAGAACGGTGGCGCCCATTTCGGGGGTATCGCTTGAGTCCATGACAGAACCCAACAAATCGCCAGTGACGGGAAGCGACAGGTCGGCGGCAGAACTGTGGACCGAAGCTGCCAAAACGCCGGCGGCCAGAACAGCGGCGAACCTTATTCTTGCGAAGCCTAAATCCACTCTTTAACCTCGCATTTTCGGCGAAAGCAGCCGGAATGCGTATTCCCTATGATGTTACCGTAAACGGAGCAGACGGTGTAAGCGTCTGGTTCTTCAGCTTGTCGATCATTCTCAGCTTGAGGGTATAGTTGCCAGGCGGCAGCGCCTTGAGAGGCAGTTTCTTTTCTACAGTTACGAGAAAGGCCGAAGCGTTCGGAATATTGCTTAGATCTTCAGTTTGGCTCAAAACCGTCTGATTGTTCGCCTTATTGACGACGTCGTATTCGATGCTTCCGGTAGGCTTTTTGGTTTTTTCATCCATGCCCAGGTTGTAGAACTCGGTGTAGATGCCCATGGTCTCGTCTTGCTTGAAAGTGTCGTCGACGCGAGGACGAACTTTCGAACTGCGGATCACAAAGGGACCTGAGCCAATACTCTTGCTAGGAACGCGCTCCAGCTCATCAGCGAGGATCAGGCTGCTCGATCCTATTTGTTCTTCGTCATAGTGCGGGACAACCAGCGGCATCTCAAAGTTGTTCATCGTGTTGCCGACGACATCCTTGGCGACGATGTTGAGGCGGTAGGTGCCTGGGGCAAGAGGAATCGATTTCGAGTATACGCGCGAACCGCTCATCGCCTGTTGCAGCATCTCAGCGGGAACTTCCATGCTGATGGTGTCTTCGAACCAATTCACCGGGCGGCGGGTCAAGGAGGTAATTCGGCCATAGAGGTTTACGGTCGCTTTCGCGACTTTGTCCTTCGTCGCATACTGCAAATCGTTGTTCTTGAATTGCAGGGTCAGGCTGGTCAAAACGGTCGAATCGGTGATACGGATGTAATCAGCGCGGACGTGCATGGGGAGCGAATTGTAGCGAATGGATGAACTCACAGCCGCTTCAAGATCCTTGAACTTGATTGCCGGGGCTTTGTATAATTTCGCGTTTTGCTCGAGGCGCGTAAATTCGTCCATGCTCTCAGGGAGCGGCTGATTCCCAGTACCCAAATGTGTTCCGTCGGTTCGCTGGAAGCGCTGAGTCTTATCGGCCATGCCCATCTGTTCGGCCATCGTCAAGCCAGCGCCGGGAACATAGAGCAGCGCATCCTTTTCTTCCGGATCCGTGGCGATGTGATACTCGCCGCTCATCGTTGTATCTACAAATTCGATGTTGATGTTGGTGCCGATACCCTCGATATAGCGATAGCGCCAATCCTCGAACGGGTAAGTGGAGGTTTCACCGCCGCCTTCCTCCTGAGGCCGCTCGTAGCTGCCGCCGGAAGGATGAGAGTCAATTTCGTCAGGCGGTCCGTATTTGATGTAAATCATGCCTCGATCCGTTTTCCATCCCGGGATGCCGGAGGCGTAGTGATCGTTGGCATAGGCGATACGGCGGTAGTGCTCTTCCTTGAACTCGTTCTCCTCTGTGTCAGGCGTGGGATCGCGGCGCAACCAGAACTGTTCTACAAACTGCTGACGCTCTTCATCCGTTTTCAGGCGCTTGAAAGCCTGCTTTTCCTCGTCGGTGATGATATAGACGACATCCTCATTGAGCCACTTTTTCCAGGGACCCATGAGCTCCTTCTCCAGCGCTTTCTGCTTCTTGGCCTGCTGTTTCTTGCTGAGCGGTTTAGAAATGGTACCGGTGGAAGTGGAATCGCTGGAGCTAGAACTCGAATTCTGCTGAGCGAGGATTGCGCTGCTCGCGAGAGTTGCGATACCAATGCCAACCAGGAAGCAAACGCGGGAGGCTGGGAATAACTTCATACCGGGAGAGACACCTCTGTATGCCTGTAGGACTACATCCTTAGTCTAAGTGGGTTTGAATTCAGCGTCAACGGCGAGACGTACAGGGAGTGTGTTGCGTTTCGCAGAGGAAACGCAATCGAATCGCCTGTCGAAGTTACGATATTCCGTAGAGGCGCTCCCAAAATGAAGAGTTTTGCTGGGGCGGCTGTCACGCTCCCTTACCGAGGATCTCTTTTTCAATCACATAGAGTTACCAAGATAATGGTTGGAGACGTGCTAACCAAAGTTCACTTAAGTATTAGAGTATGAGGCGAATGAGAGATCTCATTTGCGCGGGTACGTGGTGAGCGAATCTCGAACCCAATCTGCGGGCACGTTGCTGCTGATCTTAACGATCGCGGCGACTATTTCGGCTATTCTGAGCTTCCAACATCTTCGCTCGTATCCGCTTCATGATGATGGAGTTACGTGGGTTGACAGATCGGGGGCCGACGGGCAAACCCATGTTGTTGCAGCCTATATCTCTGGCGGTGGCCCGGGGGATAAGGCGGGCATCCGAACGGGTGACGAGCTTACCCGAATCGATACCTTCGCCATCCGAAAGGCCTTGGATGTTCCGCAGGCGCTTTGGCAAATTCCGCTTTTGGGGCGCACGACGTACACGCTCCGGCGGCAGGGGATAGAGTTTCAGAAAGACAACATCTTTATCCAAGCGGCTCCGCGAGACTCGGCGGTTTACTACCAGTACGCGGTCGGGTTTGCTTATCTGGCGATTGGGCTGTTCGTTTACTATCGGCGGACAAGCGCAGTCAAGTCGCTGCATTTCTTTCTGTTATGCCTCGCCTCCTTTGTGGCGTCCTGCTTTCACTATTCGGGGAAGCTGAATACATTTGACGAGGTCATGTACTGGGGGAATTTGATTGCAAGCCTCCTCGCGCCCGCCATTTTCCTGCATTTCTGCTTAACCTTCCATGAGCGTCCGGGATTTCTGGGGGGAAGAGGCCGCTGGATGCTGTTGTATTTGCCATCACTGGTGTTGCTGGCCTTAGTGGCGATCTCGGCCGAAGGCTTAGTGAGATTCTCGACGCCATTGCTGGAGGTGCGTTGGTTCTTGGATCGTCTGACGCTCGGGTTCGAGATGTTGGTGTATTTCCTTGGCGCGGCCGCTTTAGGCATCGAGTACTCCCACTCCGAGGACCCGGTGCTACGCCGGCAATTGAAGTATCTGCGCAACGGATCATTGGTTGGGCTTATGCCGTTCGCTCTGCTCTATGCGGCACCTTATGTGGCGGGCGCCGTACCGAACCACGTGATGAACCTGAGCGTTCTATCGATGGCGCTGATTCCCCTGACCTGGGCTTACGCGATCACCCGTTACCGCCTCATGGATGTGGACATCATCTTCCAACAGGGGTACGTCTATACGCTCGCAACCCTGGCAGTAATCGGTACTTTCTACGGGCTGATATTTCTGATTTTCAATACGCGGACGATTTCGCCATCAGCCTTCGTGGTTCTGATTGCGTTCGCGACGTTCGTTTTCCAACCGATTCGACGTTGGATTCAGGAGCAGCTTGACCGTTGGGTCTTTTACCGCGACCGCTATGACGCGCGGCTTACGTTGATTGAATTCGCGCGCGAGCTGAGCTCGGAAACTGATCAGAACGCAATGCTTGCGAAGGTTTCCGAACGGCTGTTGCGAACCCTTTCTATTCAGCAGATTGGCTTCTTTCTGGTGGACGAAGTGTCCGGGGACTTCAAACTGCATTCGTTAGTGAGCGTGCATAACGGGCACCAAACGGCACCCGGTGGATTGACTCAGAAATCCGGACGCAACGCGATCAGCGCGGGCCAATCCTTGGATCTAGCCTTTCTTAAAGAATGTTCCGACCGGCCGTACATCTTCTTCGAACGGCCGAAGCATCTGCGCGATATCGTCTCGAAGGAATGGCCGGAATCGGTTCGAGAAACGATTGGAGCGTTGGATTTTACCTACTACGTGGCCTGCAAATCGCGCGGAGCCATCATCGCATTCTTCGGGGTGAGCCGCACGACGGAAGGCGATTTCCTCTCGAGTGACGACATCGAGCTCCTGGTCACTTTGTCGAATTACGTTGCGATTGCTATCGAGAACTCGCGCCTTTATAGCTCGTTGCAGAGCAAAGCAGACGAGTACGAGCGCCTCAAAGAGTTCAGCGAGAACATTGTGGAATCGATCAACGTCGGCATTCTGGCTGCAGACTTGGACGACCGGGTAGAGAGTTGGAACACGCAAATTGAGAAGCTGACGGGCATCGCGCGTGACGAAGCATTAGGACGCCGATTATCGGAACTGTTCCCTGCTGAGGTTTGCCAAAAATTCGACGAAGTGCGCGGCCAGGATGGGATTCACAATGTGTATCAGATGCCGCTGCGGCATGGCATCACTGCGCAATTCGTAAGCCGAGCCGAGGTGGCGGATAGCGACCAGCGTATACCGCCGCGGAACGGGCATGGAGGGCTTGAGATCGCTAAGGGCTCCGCGCCCCAAATGCGAGAATCGATTGTAAATCTTGCAATCGCTCCATGGATTTCAAAGGATCTGAAACAGATAGGCCGCCTGATCATTTTCGACGATGTGACGGATCGCGCTGAACTGGAGCGGCGGCTGATGCAAGCTGACAAGCTCAGCTCAATCGGCCTTTTGGCTGCGGGTGTCGCGCATGAAGTAAATACGCCTCTTGCAGTGATCTCCACCTATGCACAGATGCTGGCGAAGCAGGTCTCCGGTGATGACCAAAAATCCAAGCTGCTGGAAAAAATTGCCAAGCAGACATTTCGAGCTAGCGAAATCGTAAATTCTCTGTTGAATTTTTCGCGTACCTCTTCAAGTGACTTCATCGATTTGGATCTGAACCGGATCATACGGGAAACAGCGACCTTGATCGAGCATCAGTTTCAAAAGTCTGGAATTAGCGCCCAACTGATTCTCGCTGACGACTTGCCGAGCGTGCGAGGCAATTCGGGCAAGCTTCAGCAGGTATTTCTAAATCTTTTTATCAACGCCCGAGACGCCATGCCAGCGGGAGGCTTGCTGGCGGTTCGAACCTGGACTGAGAGCGGCTTTGTACACGTCGAGATTGCGGATACCGGCCAAGGCATTCCGCCCGAAAACCTCGCGCGCATTTACGATCCTTTCTTCACGACAAAAAGCTCCAGGAAGGGAACAGGCTTGGGGCTGTCGATCACATACGGAATCGTGCAGGAGCATCACGGGATTATCGAGGTGGACAGCACGGTCGGGCGCGGTACGCGGTTCCGCTTGGAATTTCCGGGCGTGACGGCACGACCCTCGACTCTCGCGCAGCGCAGCCGGCAAGCTCTTCCGGCCTGAATCTGTCTCAATTTCGATCCCAAATAGCTTCCGACTCTTTTCGGTGAAGGCAAAGATCTAGATCTATGCTCCCCTGGTCCCGAGGTTGAATTTTGTCAAGCATTGGAAGCTGTTTGGCAGACATGAAAAGCGGTGCTCAAGCGTATACCGGAGAGGTGTTGGTGTCTAGTCAAGACCGCAGCTCGATAATCTGGCCATGAGCGATACTCAAAGTACCCGTGGCATTGAGTGACACATCTCCGGGAGCGCACGACTTCTATGTTCGACGTTTGAGGGTAATGACACCTTCCGAACGGCTTGAGCTTGGCGTTGCACTTTGGAAGGCAGGGGATTCCGTTCAATGTGCCGCGGCCAGGCGGGCCGCAGACATCGGAGTGATTAGAAGGCCGTCCCTCGTGCTCGCATTGAATCCGGAATTAGAGCTTTTAAACCTTGGACTTGACAAGCGCAACGGATTGCGGATAACCTCCTAAGTATCTTAGGACCTGCAAGTGGGTAACCGCGCTCAAATCCTCCCAGGCACTCTTGATCTCCTTATCCTCAAGGCGGTCGCGCTTGGCCCGCTACACGGTTACGGCGTTCTTCTGCGGATTGGGCAGATTTCGAGAGGCGCACTCCAGATCGAGCAAGGCGCTCTCTATCCCGCCTTGTTCCGTTTGGTGCGTAAAGGCTTGCTCAAGGCGACGTGGGGCGTCTCGGAGAATAATCAGCGCGCAAAGTTTTACGAGCTAACCACGGACGGCCGAAGACACCTGCAACAGGAAATTGAAGGCTGGGACCGGCTTGTAGCCGCCATGGGAAGCGTCCTCAACACGCGGCTGGAGGAAATATGAGTATCTGGTCATCGCTTCACACGATCCTGGATTTTGTGTTCCGACGACCGCAAGTCGAGAGAGAACTGGAGGAAGAGCTTCAGGCGCATTTGCGAAGGCGGGCGGATGATCTGGAACGTCAGGCGTTTTCTCGCGCGGAAGCAGAGCGCCAGGCCCACATCGAATTTGGCGGCTATCAAGCCTACAAGGAAGAGTGCCGGGAAGCGCTGGGGACGCGCTTGCTGGAAAAATTAATCGCAGACGTGCGCTACGGATTGCGCGAGTTTCGCCGCAATTTTGGATTCACCGCCGTCGCTGTGATCACACTCGCGCTCGGTAGTGGGGCAACAACAGCCATGTTCTGTGTGGTCAACGCAGTTTTCCTGCATCCTTTGCCGTATCAGCGGTCCGAGCGGCTGGTTTCGTTTTTTTCGAACAGTGCCGGTTTTGCCCGGAATCTGCCTGCACCCGGAAGTTACGCTTACTGGAGAGCGGAAACAGACTTATTCGAGGTGTCGCAGCCGACGACTCGCGCTCGTATACTCTCACGGGTGCCGGTGATCCGGAGCAGCTAGCGGTGGAAGCAGTCAGTCCCGGGCTGTTCCCCCTTTTGGGGGTGACTCCCCTACTGGGCCGCGTGTTTGGGCCTGCTGAGGATAAGCCCGGCACCGACCATGTCGTCTTAATTAGTTATCGGCTGTGGCAAGGAAGGTTCGGACGAGACCGGACGTTGGTGGGCCGAAACATTCTCCTGAACGGCGAGAAGTACACAGTGGACGGCGTGATGCGGCCGGATTTCTCATTTCCGTTTTCAACCTCCCAGGGGCGGGTGCCGATAGATTTGTCTCCGGAGCAGTTAATTGACCGCTCGGATCACTACCTGAATGCAGTCGTAGGCAGGCTGAGGCCCGGTGTCACACTGCAAAAGGCTAACGCAGAGTTGCTTTTACTAAGTCAGCAGGCCGCTCGCGCGTACCCGGCAATCAAGGGCGGAAGCATTGAACGCTTTTTCGTCGAGCCGCTTCGCGCCACCTACACGCGGAATGCGCGTGGTGGTTTGCTGCTTCTGATGGCCGCGGTCACATTCATTCTTTTGATCGCCTGTGCCAACGTGGCAAGTCTTCTCCTGTCACGCATGGAGCAGCGGCAGCATGAGATGGCAACACGGATTGTGCTGGGGGCGAGCCGGTCGCAGATCTTCGGGCAACTTCTCACAGAGAGCGCAATGCTCGCCATTGGAGGTAGTGCGCTCGGCATTGTTTTTGCTGAGAGGTCTTTTGGTTTTCTGAAGGCGCTAATCCCTGACGATCTGGTTCACTCGGTTCCGCTAACTCTCGATCTCCGCGTTCTGTCCTTTATGGTCGTGGTTCTGTTGGTGAGCACACTTTTCTTCGGCATCGCTCCTGGGATGCGCGCGTTGCAATTCGACCCGAACGAGACTCTCAAGCAGGGACCGGCGAGAACATCGAGCTTGAGGCGAGCGCGCCTTGGCGAATTCTTCGTAGTGGCCGAGATAGCCTTGTCTCTCACGCTAGTAGTGGGCGGCGGACTGCTGCTTAAATCCTTTTGGAAGTTACGTTCTCTGGATCCGGGCTTCCGGTCCGACCATGTAATCGCATTGTCGCTGATCACGCCGACCGCACAACGATTCGTAAATTTTAATCGGCGGACTGCGCTGCTTGACAGAATACTGGCGGGGGTTAGAGCTTTGCCAGGTGTGAAGGCCGCTGCATTTACCAGCGCGGTGCCCCTCGCCTGGGCCGGCGAAGGAATGATTGGAACGCTCCCGTTTACACCCAAGGGGACCTTGCCTAAGGACGGCGTAGCCCATGTGAACGACCGTGTGATCACTCCTGGTTATTTCGAAGCCCTGCAAATACCCCTGTATCGAGGCAGGTTCTTTGACCAGAATGACGGTCCAAACGCTCAGCCGGTGGCGATCGTCAATGAAACCATGGCCCGGACCTATTGGCCGAACGATAACGCAATAGATAAGCAGTTCAAATTTGGCCCCGCGACGGCAGTTACTCCTTGGATTACGGTCATCGGTGTCGTTGGCGACGTCAGGCAGATGAGCTTGGATCAGCCGCCACGGCCAGAGATGTACTTTCCGTATAGACAAGCAAATCGTAACTATATGGTGCTGCAAGACCTGGTTGTGCGAACAAATGGAACACTCGCAGGTGTGGGAGACACGCTAAGACGCCTGGTCTGGTCAATCGACCCCGGCCAACCGGTGTCAGGCGTGATGCCAATGAGCGAACGTGTGAATCAGGATATCGCCCCAAGACGGCTCCGAGCGTTTCTCCTGAGCGGGCTCGCCGGTATCGCATTGACACTGGCATGCGTGGGCATTTACGGAGTAATGACATACGTGGTGACTCAACGCACGCACGAGATCGGGACTCGTGCAGCGCTTGGCGCAACGCCACACGATATCCTCCGTAGCATCCTCGGCCGTGGAGCAAGACTAACAACACTGGGCCTGTGTATCGGGCTGACTGGCACTGCGGTTTCCGGGCGTCTCATAGCTGGCCTGCTCTTCGGCGTAAAACCGAACGATCCACTCACGGTGGGAATAGCAGCAGTTCTGCTGGCTACTGTCGCGCTTTTGGCCTCCTATATCCCGGCGCAACGTGCAACAAAGATCGATCCGGTGGTGGCACTGCGGAGTGAGTAGAAGTTGCTTCTTAAAACTCTATAAAAGGATTGAATTTCGAGTAAGGGAGGACTGAATAATGACACGGCGCGTTTGGATGGCAGCAACCATGATTGCTCTTGCGGCGGAGTTCGCCATTGCGGCAACGGAAAAGTCCGCTGTGGAGGGGCGCTGGGAAGGGAAGCTTCACTCAGCAAACGGGGACGCCACGATGACGTTCAGATTCGAGGTGAAGGGTCAAGTCTTAACGGGAACTTCTGAAACGCCGGCAGGTTCGCAGACGATTGACGACGGAAAAGTGAACGGCAATAAGATCTCGTTCAACACGACTATCAACGGCAATGTAATCAAACACCAGGGGACGGTCAGCGGCGATACGATTCAACTACAAAATGCCGGGCCTTTTGGCAGATTTGACGTGGTGCTCAAGCGCGCCTCGACCAGCGAGAAGAAATCCGCGCAGCAGTAAGTCTATGTTAAGCGAACGTTACCACTTTGGGTTTCTATTTTGCGCCTCTTGTGCACCTGATCGTTCCAGCTCAGAGAGGCGCGTCTCGACACCGGCTTAGCCATCTTCACGGCGCGCAAAAACGCTTTCTCGGCGGAGGCGAAGCGCACTTGGCTTCAACAAACATTCTGTTGGCCTCTCTATCGCTGAAGACTTCAGTTTTCGGATTTCGGCGGCATGCCGCGCCGCTGTTTTCGGCCGGCCGAGGCGTTTGCCGTTCCGCCGAGCCTCTTCAAGACCAGCGCGAGTGCGTTGCCGCAATATCTCCCGTCGAAGTCGGCGAATACGGCGAGCAGTCCCGCCATGGCGCGGCCGGCTGGTGTAGTCAGATCCAGAGCCTCGGTGAGTGATACGAAGCCGACGCCGAGATGATTCAGTTCCTGAAGAGTAGCCAGTAGATCTGTTACTGATCGGCTTCAGCAATCCAGGCTCCACACGGAAAGCTCACCATTTATCTGCCAGGTACGAGCCTGTCAGAAGCGCCGACACCTTTTGTCACACCGGAAGACATTCTGCTGGCCAAACTGCATTGGTTCCGGTTGGGCGGCGAAGTATCCGAGATACAGTGGCGCGATATCCAAGGCATTGTTGGCGCATCTGCCGCCACCATTGATCGAACATATCTGCAACGAAGCGCGGCAAAACTGGGAGCTGCCGATCTGTTGAATAGGGCGCTAAGTGAGGCTTAACTGCGCTCTTCCTGATTCATCGCCTGCGCTCAGTGCCGAAAAAGGAACACTAGCCCGGCTATCCGGGATAATCGCGAGGCAACGGACGCGACTCAGGCAGCCGGCGGTAGCGACGATAGCTAGCCCGAGCGCGCCCTCTCCGTGATTTCTTCCGCGCTCGCCGTAGTCTCGCTCGGCAGGAGCAGGCGTTCGAGGTCGTGGGTGATCGCGTGGCGTCTGGCTGGGGGCGCGATTACCCGCAGGGCGATGTCTGGTACAACCACTGTAGTGGCCTCTGCAACTGAAGAACTAGCTCCGGACCGCGTGAGTGCTCCCGAGCAGCATCGTATTCTCGTGGTCGACGATGAAGCTGATATCCGGGAAAGTCTCGAGCTCCTTTTGTCTGCTGAGAACTATGCTGTCGATCTGGCGGACAGCGGGGCCACCGGCATACAGAAATTCGATTCCGGCAATTACGATTTGGTTCTGCTCGATCTGATGATGCCGGACCGCTCCGGAATGGATGTTCTCAAGGATATTCGGCAGCGCGATCCGGAAACTCCCGTTTTCATGCTGACCGCTTACGGCTCGGTGGAAGTTGCAGTAAAGGCTTTGAAGTCGGGCGCGAACGACTACTTCCCTAAGCCTTGGGACAACGAGAAGCTTTTGATCGAGATCGACCGAATGATCGCGAAGGGCCGACTCGAGCGGGAAAACACGCAACTCAAGCGCGCGCTGAAACAGCGCTATGCGTTCCCGAACATCGTGGGGAAGAGCGAGCGCATGTTACGTTTGCTCGACCAAGTGGCTCAGGTCGCGCCGAGCCGCGCGACGATTCTGATTACCGGTGAAACGGGAACCGGCAAGGAGCTTATTGCTAAAGCCATTCACGGCCACTCTGCGAGGGCGGATCAGATGTTCATCCCGGTGAACAGCGGCTCCCTGCCATCGGAGTTGCTGGAATCCATTCTCTTCGGGCATATAAAAGGATCTTTTACGGGAGCGATTGCAAACCGGAAAGGGCTGTTCGAAGCCGCAAACCGCGGCACTATTTTCTTCGACGAAATTGGCAACATCAGCCCGGAAATTCAGGTAAAACTTTTGCGTGTGTTGCAGGACCGCGAGTTTATGCCGTTGGGCTCTAATGACCGCGTGCGGGTGGATATTCGCATCCTTGCGGCAACGAATGCGGATTTACGAAAGCTGGTTGAAGAGGGGAAGTTCCGAGAGGATCTCTATTACCGGCTGAACGTCATTAATCTCCACCTGCCTCCCTTGCGAGAGCGAAAGGAAGACATACCAGCGCTGATCGAACACTTTTTCACTTATTATTGCCGTGAGTACGAGAAGTTCTTGAACAGTGACGGTCGTTCCGCACTTACCTTTGAGCCTGAGGCGATGCAGATTCTGATGGAGCAGTATTGGCCCGGAAATGTGCGCGAGCTGGAAAATGCGGTGGAGCGGGCCGTGGTCCTTACGAATTCTTCGTCGGTGCCGGCGCACGTGCTTCCGGACCACCTGCAGCAGGCAAGCGGGATGCGGATTTCGCGAGATGAAACCGGGCAACTGGCGCCCGACGCATCGCTATTCGAGATAGTGGCCGATTTTGAGCGCCGTAAGATTACGGAGACTCTCGAGGCTGTGCATTATAGTCAGACCGAAGCCGCTGAGGCGCTTCGGATTCCACTCTCAACACTCAATCAGAAAATTAAGCGGCTGAATATAGAGGTGCGCCGGCGGACATCCAGTTAGGGTCAACTTCCGGTTTGCCGACAAATCGCCGTTAACGAGTTCACATCCGTGGAACGCGCGTGATACGTCAACTTGAGGCCGAACGGCTTAACTTCCGGATGCCCCTGATACGGTGAGGAACAGCCTGATTAATCGAGAAGCCGCAGGGCCTCCGTGTTGACCCAACCTGTTTCGGGAAATCCGCGGCCCCACTCGGCGGCGGTCACATCGCGAGCTTCATACCAATGCGGATTCGCAATCCAGTCGAGGAATTTTCGTAAACTCGCCCGGGCATCTCTCCTCGCGCCACGCTCCAACAGCGTGCCGGTCATCCCCGTATCGGGCCATGGGCCACAAACGATCGCATTGAACAGCGGCGTGTGTCCGCCAAAGCCGTCGGCATCCAGTGCGGCACGCGCATTGGGATCCGCGCCGCGCGCGAGTAGCCAGTCGAAGATCTCGCGCTCCCGGAAATCGAGCGCGAGGTGGAGCAGTGTGGACCCGTCAATCGGGGTCCAGTGCATGCCGGACCGGCCATCGTTCGCGCAGCCGCACTCCGATGGATAAACCTCGCTCAGCGTAAACCTGCGCTCGAGCAACTTCGGGTCGCGCCGAAGGTGTTTCTCCAATTGCGAAACGTCTCCGCGATGAAACGCCATCATCGGTGTGTCTGGCAGGTCATAGCCGCATTGCGCAAAGAGTTCGAGAATCTCGTGCTTCCCCCGGGGATTCCTGCCGTAGGTTTCCAGCACCAGCGTCAGTGGAGCGAGACGATCGCCGCGCCCATCCGTAAGCGGCGCATTCAACTCGACCAGAAGACGGACGCCGGCGGGATTCAGCGTTTCGCATGCTCCCATGATTAGACCCGGCGCCACTCGAGCGCCATGTTCATGGAGCCAGCGCGCGCACTCGATCCGCCCCTGAAGCAAGGCACGGTCGAAGGCGTGCTGGAAATCTCGTGCGCCCAGCGCCGCCATGGCCTGGACGATTTCCAACCGGCCGAGGTTGGCCGCGTGGCTCATCGGCGGTCCCCAGTCTCCGCTGACGACGGGGAGATGCAGCAGTTCGGGGCGCATTTGAATCAACCGTACAGCGGCGTCCCGATCATTCGCGCGGATTGCCGTTTCCAATGACTTCGCCAAAGAGTTGGCGGCTATCCGCTGCTTCAGTTCGGCCCAGTGGACGAAAGCATACTCGCGTGCGATGACGAGTTGAGCATCGCTGAGACGAAAGGGACCAGCAGCTAGGACTGAGTCGTCGCCGTTCGCGAATCTTGGATGCCGGCGGCGTATTCGTTCAAACGCCTCCCGTTCGCCATTCCGCCATTGGTTGAGAAGTTCGCGCGCCTCGCGCTTCGGGACATCGAGATGAGGTCGCTCAGGCAACCTCCGAGATACTGTAGCCATAACCTTACCTCCTGTAATGTGCCCGTTGTCCGCATCGTGTCGGGCAGGAAGTGAGGTTGAATCGTTGAGGAAAGAGATGGCCGGTGGGCTGAGCCCATTTCCGCGGACGGGATGCCTCCGGTAAGCATAAGGATATTGTGAACTAAGCGCGGCGCTCAAATCAAATACCGAACCCCAACCGCGTGGGACAGGCAATGGTGGCCAGTTGGGTCGGCAGGCCGGAAGCAATCCACACGAGCGAGAAGTCGGCATCGCGCTGATTGGAGGCGGATATCGGGTGGAATGCCCGTTTGAAGTAGCCGCTCGTCGCGCGGTCACACGCCGACTAAGGCGGATATACCCCATCGGCGATACCCTTACGTAATGCGACGCCTTCGCTATTCCATCAACCTCACATTGGACGGGTGCTGCGATCACCGTGTAATACCCCCGGACGAAGAGTTGCATCGCCATGCGATCGAGAACCTCGAACAGGCCGACGCCCTCCTCTTTGGCCGGGTGATTTACGAAATGATGGAGGCAGCGTGGCGGCCGTCGGCGGAGACGGTAGCGAGACCTGATTGGATGGAAGCCTTCGCCCGGACGATCGACGCGGCAAAGAAGTACGTCGTGTCGACCACCCTGGACCGGGTTGATTGGAACGCGGAGCTCCTGCGCGGGGATCTGGGGAAGGCCATTCAGCAACTCAAGCGGGAGTCGGGTAAGGGACTGCTCGTAGGAGGCGTGAAGCTCCCGCTGGCTTTGGCGGAGCTGGGATTGATCGATGAGTACGAGTTCGTGGTGCATCCCAGGCTAGCGGGCCACGGGCCGACGTTGTTCGCAGGGCTATCTAAGCATGTCGACTTGAGGCTCGTGAGCCGGCTGGAGTTCGGCTCGGGGGCGGTGGCGATGCGGTATGAGCCGAGAAGGTAGGCATCGGGCTTGTTAAGCCCCGAGTCGGCCGCATCATGCAGCAAACTCGGGCCAGGTTTTCATCTGCGGGGGCGCAGCGTCCCATACACGGTAAGTTTTGAGAAATTCAAAGAGCCTGATATCACAGGGGCCAGGTCTCAACTAAGGGAGCATCGAGGCAAACATAGTTGCTATCAGGATCACGTTAACATTCACCGCTTTTCTGTCGCTCTGCTTCTCTGAAAACGCCGTCCATCGGGGCGCGAGTGGGGAGCGATAAACAGCAATCACTTCTTGATCTCGAAACGCGCTGGCTGGAGTCTGAAGACAATTCCGATGCGCTTCAAACCATTCTTGCTGACGATTTTATTCACGTTCTACCGTTCGGGTTCGTAACTAAGAGCGAGCAAATCCGGTACCTTCGTGCCAATCCGGCAACCCAGCGTGGAACGAGCAAACACTTTGAGAATCTGCACGTCCGGATCTTCGACGATACGGGTATTGTCAACGGGATAGTGGTTGCAACTGGATCGAACGGCGATATCCGCAGGACGATCTTTACTGATGTGTTTGCCTATCGGAATGGCGGATGGCAGGCCGTCAACGCGCAGGAATCGCCGCTCACTCAATCGAATCACCCGTGACAAGGATTCCATCAAGACGACCGTTATAGCAATTTGCTCAGATCGACTTTTCCGCATCGCCCAGTGTGAGAGAGCGGAGTAACCTGCGTGTTAGCTGCTGCGGGCCCGTCGCAATTGAGCCGCCGTCTTGGCGGCCTGCATGCGTCGCATACCCACGGGTATGAATGGCAGTAGCCTCATGGCAAAACGATAGGCGCGGCCTGGAAACACTAATGCGTCGCCTCGTTCAAATCCGGCCAGAGCCTCTCGCGCACACTGCGCCGCACTGATTCGGAAAAAGTGTGGGGGTGAGCCGGCCATGCCTCCTAGAGAGCCAGCCACTTGATCAAACTCGCTGTCCACCGGACCCGGGCACGCTTGTGTTACGGTTACGCCTGTTCCCCAAAGGTCGGCGCGTAGCGCTTCGCTGAATCCGGCTACAAAATGCTTGCTCCCTACGTAAGCGGCCGCGTTCGGCATTACCGTGAGTCCGGCGCCTGATCCGATGTTGAGCACTCCGCCCCGGCGGCGCTCCACCATGCCGGGTAACAGCGCCGACGTAAGCTGGGCGACCGCGAATATGTTCGTGCGCAAGACTTGGCGAGTCCGCGTCCAGTCTGACCGGTCGAACAACACTGAATCTCCCAATCCCGCATTGTTTACTAGAACATCCACATCGCCCGCCTGCTCGGCTACTCGCGCAAGCAAAAGGTCAATGCCGCGCTCGTCCGACAAATCCGCTCCTAACGCGACTACCTTCAACTGCGGATGATGTTCTAACAATTCGTCGCGCAATATCTCAAGCCGGTCGCGCCGCCGAGCCACCAACACGAGTGTTTTCGCCCGGAGAGCAAACTCAAATGCGAGTTCGCGCCCGATGCCGGCCGAAGCTCCCGTTATAAAGACAGTGCCGTGGTTCCGTGTATTCATCGCCATCTTCGTTGACCTCGAGTCCGAATACGCGTTTCCAGGGTAGCTCCTGGACGACGGACAAACCGGAAATTGGCCGGCAACCGTGGTTTGAATTGCAGAACGCCCAAAGGCCGCGCTTCAACCGTGTATCGGCATCTCACGTATAATGCAACGTGCAAGACGCCGTGTTCTGACGTTGTTCAGAATCCGGCATTTACATCTTCAGGAGGAAGGTTCATGAAAAGTTTTGCAGTTGCGTTGCTGGGGCTCGCTATGCCCTTTGTGCTAGGAGCGCAGAACGCGCAAAATGATCCGTTTATCGGGACTTGGAAATTGAACGTTGCAAAATCGAAGTTCAATCCGGGGCCCGCGCCGAAGGGTGAAACCGTAACCATTGCGCAAGACAAGGTAACTGTGGAAGAAATCCATGCTGATGGAAAAACTGAGAACTGGTCCTACACACCCACGCCCGGAGGGACAGCCACCATTAGTGGAATGGAGAATTCAAGCGTGATGGAAAAGAGGGTGAACGACCATACGATGGAGCACACATGGAAAATGGGAAATTCCACCATGCAGGGGAAGGGTGTTGTTTCGAAGAATGGGAAGAAGATGACGTATACATTGACCGGCACCGGTCCGGACGGTAAGCCTGTTCATAACGTCGACATTTTCGAGAAACAATCCTAGTGCAAACCGCTGTCATTGCGGCACTCGTCGGCGGGCTGATGATGCCCGCCCTTTGCCCCTGCGCGATTCCGCTCACTGAGTATCATCAACGGCGTGAAAAGTTGCGCAAAGATCTGAATGGGAGCGTCGTCCTCTTCGGTAATAAGGGTGATCCAGACCTGGTCGGCAAATTCCGGCAAGAGTCGAACTTCTATTACCTTACCGGCTGGACGGAGCCGGGTGCTCTACTGCTGCTCACGCACGATGAGGAGATCCTGTTCTTGCCGCACCACAACGATGTCGCCGAACGCTTCACTGGGCGCCGCACATCGGCTGAAGATTCCGATGCGAAGCAAAAAACAGGCTTCGAGACGGTCTTGCCGATCGAGAAGTTCGAAACGCAACTCCTGAAAGCGCTCGACGCCGGCCCGGAATTTTTCGCGCTTCCGAAATCACGAGATATCGAAGGAATTAAGCCTTTACTGGCCTTGCGTGAAATTGGGGATGCGGGGACAAAAATCGGAGTGTCACGGCGGATTAAATCGGAGGCCGAGATCGCCGAACTGCAGCTTGCGGCCGATGTCAGCATGGCTGCGCAGCTCGCGGCATGGAAGCGGATGGTGCCTGGCGCGTTTGAATACCAAGCCCAGGCTGCTTTCACGGAGGCGATGCTGAATCGGGGCTGCGAAGAGTACGCGTATCCGCCAATCATTGGCTCGGGTCCGAATGGAACCGTGCTGCACTATGAAGCGAATCGACGGCGCATGGATCGCGGCGAAGTGGTGGTGATCGATGCGGCTGCGGAATGCGACAAGTACGCGAGCGATATCACTCGAAGCATACCCGTGGGGGACAAGTACAGCGCTCGCCAGCGGGAGATTTACGACATTGTGCTTGGCGCGCAAAAGGCGGCGATTGCGGCCATGAAACCCGGTGCGATCTACTACGGGCAAGAGGGGACGATCACTCAAGTCGCAAAAGACTACATAAACTCACATGGAAAGGACAAACACGGCGAGCCGCTGGGAAAGTATTTCACACACGGGCTGGGGCACTTCGTAGGGCTTGATGTCCATGACGCGGGCGGCGTGCCACTCAAGCTAGAGGAAGGCATGGTACTGACAGTTGAGCCGGGGATTTACATACCCGAAGAGAACCTCGGGGTTCGCATCGAAGATGTCGTGCTGGTGACGCACGATGGAGTCAAGGTTCTCACTTCGGCGCTCCCAAAGGAGCCGCAGGAGGTCGAGAAGGCGCTGATCCAGTAGCGCCGCGAACCTTCCGCGGACCGCGGCGAGGTTCTCTTCTCGCTTTGAGATCCAGAACCGCTGCAGCAGCATCATATCTGACAGAGTCGTTTCCATCATCAAGCAGCGGTATTACGCGATCGAGCAGAGCCGGATCACCTCTCTCTATAAGGGCCTCGACCGCTGCCGCGCGCACGCTCCACTTCTTGTCTGAGCACGCATACGCTAAGGCTTGTCCGCTTCTCGGGTCTGGATCGTTAGCGAGTCTTTCAGCCGCTGCGGCACGGATAGGCGAAGCGTCGTCCTTAGTGACGGTTTTCCAGGCCTCGTATCCCATTCCGCCAAACGGCACAAATCCGAGACCGGTTTCGAACGCCATTTTTTCGATACTTCTCTTGTCCTTGAGGATGTTCAATTCAGAATGAAGCAGACCCTCGCTACTCTTTCGTTCGCCTGTGAGGAGAGCGTAGTACACCTCGTAAGCGGCCGGATCCTTCAATAGATTGAGCGAATTTGCGGCGGCAATCACCACTTCGATTTCCGGATCGTTCAACGCTCGGACCAGGGCGGGGCGCGAGGAAGGCGAGCCCATCTGACCCAGTGCCTTGGCGGCGGCGGTCCGAACATGAGCGTTGTCATCGACGAGAGCCTTTTCGAGGATTCGTTGGGCCTGTAGATTCTTGCGCAGAAGCCCAAGTGCGTGAGCAGCTTTCGACCGTTTGTCTGGGCTTTTGTCAGCGGCAGCCTGCCGGAGGATGAACCATGCCGTGTTGGTTGGGATTTCAGAAGGTGCAGATCCGAACGCCGCAACTATAAGCAGCATTGAAAGCATAGAAAACGGTATTCCTGGCACGCAGTTTTCCTGGACGGATTCGTTAGGGCTGCGCGGCGAAGATGAGATCCTCGATCCAACGCTGCATGCGATAGTAATGCGATCCTTTCCAATAAACGCGATTGCAATCTGAGCACTGGTGAAACTCGTTATACAGTTCGACCGTGCCTGCCGCTAAAGAAGCGCGTACTTGCTCTTTCGAACTTGGGCGCAAGATGCCGTTGCAAGCCATACAACGCGTGAATGGCTGGATAGCGCGGGAGAGATCGAAGCGCCTTATGATTTCGGCGGTCTGGCGTCGGCTATCGGTTTCCCGAAGCCAATAGCCGTGCGTGATCGTGCTGTGTTTCAGAAGGCCGCGATCACGTGTTAGTAAGGCCCGGTCTTCAGATGACGAGATTTGGACCAGTTCGGGATCTGTATAGCAAGTTCTATAGAGTGCATCAAATCCGAGCATTCTTAGATAAGCAGCAAGTTTACCCAGATGGACGTCAAGTACAAATTTTGGATTTCGCAGGGGCTTGGATCGGACCCGAAGTTCTGGGGTGATGTCAATAGATTCAAATTTTGGATAGACGCTCACCAGATCTCCCGCACCAATTCTGCGCGAGAAATCACTCGACTGGCCGTTTACCACGATCAGCTCGATTTCAGCATGCGGTACACCGAAGCTTTCGATCATGTCCTTCACCGTTGAAGGAACGGCAAGGGATTTCTCGAGAGTCTTGAACCGATCGCGCGGTGATAGATGGTCGTTCAATTCGGCATAAAACCGGAAACACGCGTTGACAGGCGCGGACCCCACACCGACAGGCTAGCGCGTCGAAAACTGCGTGGCTGTCATACTCTGAAGCTGTGACTGCTTTGAAGGCATACGAATTGATCAGCGGCGGCACCGGCGATTTCGCACGCGTGATTGCGGCGTGCGATGCTGCGGACCCTATTGCCTGATCGGCGGTTTAGCGGTGAACTGTCATAGGGGCGGAACCAGAGCAGCGGCGGGTCTGTTTCCCGGCGCTCTGGAAATGATGATTCTGCGGACGGTAAGAACGCGTCCCTTGCACGGATACGCTATTGCACAACATATCCAGCAAATCTCTGACGAATTGCTGCACATCGAAGAAGGAACGCTATATCCAGCACTCCAAAGGTTGCTTGGGGAAGGATGGGTGGTAGCTGAGTCCGTTGATTGCTTTGCGTTACGAATGAGGCGCTTTGGCTGGCTCTGGCCTGTAACCGGACAATCGCGGGCGTCGCCTGTCTGTTAAGCTGCCCCTTTGCCCGTGAATCGCCGACTTTTTTTTCTACTGCTAGCAGTTCTGGCGGTTAAGGCGATCTTTCTTGCGCTCGACCGCGAGCCGTCGTTCTATTTCTCCGACTCAGCCGTTTACTTGACGACGGCGATCGGCAAGTGGATTCCGCCAGACCACAGCTTTGTGTATGGACTGCTGCTGCGCCCTTTGACAGTTTGGCCGCGGTCACTTGAACCGATGGTGGTGATGCAGGCTGTGCTTTCAGGCATCGCGGCATGGCTAACCGGACTATTACTGGTGCGCTATTTCGCGACGGGCTTTCGTGTCGCGGCATGTTGCAGTATCGTGTGCGCAGTGGAGCCTCTGCAACTGATGAGAGAACGATACGTACTCTCGGAAAGCGTCGCGACATTCGTATTTGCTGTGTTTGTGTGGGCCATGTTGAGCTATCTGAAAACCTCGGGTCTATCTACGTTGGCCTTGGTTCAGATTTTGGGAGTGTTTCTCGTGAGCTTGCGGCTTAGCTTTCTCCCAGTAGTTTTGGCAATGTCGATCACTGTTTCATTACTCTCGCGCGGAGCCGCTTCATTCTGGAGGTCGTGGCGCAGATTCGATTTCCAGTGGCTTAAGGGGGTTCGGTTCGTGTTAGTGCCCCTGCTCGTCTCTGTGCTTGTGAGCCAGAGCTTACTTTTTGGCTATCGACACCTTTATGGCGAACTCATTCACCAGCCGCCAGCGTATGTCTACCGGGACGGTTACTTCCTTGCAGCGAATTTTGCGCCTCTTATTAAGCCGATCGATTTTCCGATCACAAGCGAACGGGACGAGATATTGAAAGATTTGAGATTTCCGCTGTCGGATCCGAACGCGCGTAGAGCGCAGCGATGGGCATGGGGCGGGATCTGTAATGTGATGTATCGGGATTCCGGGAAGAACGATGCGGAGGCCAATAGGCTAGCTCGCGAAACCGCGATGCACGCGCTTAAGCGGGATCCCGCCGGTTTGCTGAAATTAGCTGCAGTTACCTATGCAGGTTTCTTCAATTATGCGCGGCTTAAGCAAGATTTGCTGCTGGAGCAGGGACAGCTGATCAATCCGCAGCCTCGGGAAGCGCAGATGTTCAACGAGGTTTTCGGGGTGAACACCGAGAGTCGGAGTTTCAGCTCTTTAACCAAGAAGTGGGAGGGACACTCCGCGATTTGGTGCGCCATCATCCTCATTCTGCCGCCGGTCTTTTTCATCTTCATCGGGATCAGGTGGCGTCGCGTGCGTGCGTCCCACCTGGTATGCGGGCTTTGCGGGCTGATCTTCCTTCTCGAGGCTACGTTGGCGGTCGAATTTCCTCCCCCACGCTATTTAACTGCTTTGGCGTGGTTGGAATTCCTCATGTTGGGTTGCATCATTGCAGCCGTCGCGGAACGGCCGTGGTCGGAGCGGCGGACCAGGAAAACGCGACTTCACAAAGAAATAGCGCGATGATGGCCGCCGTCAACGCGGAGAATCTCTCCCGCACTCGGGATGGCCGCACTCGCAAAAATCCTTTTCGAGGGCGTGAGAGGTTGCCTGTTCGCAGTATTGGCCGCAATAGCGAGTGCCGGGGGCGACCTGGCATTTGCAAGGCGTGTGTTGGCATTTATCTTTTTCCGGCATAGAGAGATTATTTCAAACGGAATCGGCCGTCGGACCCGGAAAGTCAAATGACTGATACAATTACCAGTGCGGGATGGTAAACACTCAGGGGATTTCGCGCAAGCCGCGCGTTCTGATCGCGGACGATCATCGGCTTGTTGTAGAGGGACTCGTAAAAATTCTAGAAGGAGAATGCGAAACACTTGAGGTAGTGGGCAACGGAAGGGACGTAATTGCCGCCGCCATTGACCGCAGTCCCGATGTGATTCTTCTGGATGTTGCGATGCCGCTCCTGAATGGGATTGAAGCGGCACGCCAGATTAAGCGCGAAAAGCCGGAGATTAAGATAATCTTTGTCACCATGCAGGCAAATCGCGACTACATCCGAGAAGCATTCGAAGCGGGCGCTTCCGGATACGTCTTGAAGCACGCTGCTGGTTCCGAACTGATAGCTGCTATACGAGAGGTGCGCAGCGGCCGCTTCTACTTATCACCGATGATTTCGGAGCGCTATCTTGGTCCTCCGTTATCCAACGGCGATAACCCGTCAAAATTGTTCGGCAGCTTAACCTCGCGGCAGCGGGAGGTTTTGCAACTCGTCGCAGAGGGCAAACCGGCTAAAGAGATCGCATCTCTGCTGAATATTTCCGTAAAGACCGTTGAATTTCACAAAAAACACCTAATGGATCAATTGAATCTGCGCAATACGGCGGAGTTAGTTCGTTATGCGGTCGAGCACGGATGGGTTTCGTCCTAAGAACGGCATCATACTTGACGATCTAGCGAGTTCCGGCTGAGCGCTTGCGAGACCTCGGGCGATGGGACGGATACTGGTACGGCCCTCGGCGGGATACCATGACGCATGACTCGTAACCCAATATCCAATACGGTTCGGGTGCTGATCATCGGGGGGTGGGTTGCAGCGCTTCTTGTCTGGGAACGGCGCCGAGCGCTTCGACGAACGGTGGACAGCAAGATGAAGCGTGATGTCCGGAATCTTTCGATCGCGGTGTTAGCAGGCGCCCTAATGCAATTCATCGAAGTGCCAGTCGCATTTGGTCTCGCTAATCTCATTGAGCGAGAGCGGTGGGGGTTGATGCAGCAATTCCGTATTCCTGCAGTTGGGCGAGTGATACTTGCCACCGTCTTGCTTGATTACACGCTCTATCTATGGCATGTCCTTACGCATCGTGTGCCGATTCTGTGGCGGTTTCACAAAGTGCATCACGTAGACCGCGAAATGGACGCATCAACCGCGCTGCGATTTCACTTTGGAGAGATCGTGATCTCAGTCGTATTTCGAGCGGCTCAGGTTGTAGTTATCGGCCCCGGAGTGCTCGAACTCGCCGTCTGGCAGATCTTTCTATTCATCTGCATTTTATTCCATCATTCAAACGTGCGGTTACCGCTCCCCTGGGAGCGGCGGTTAGCGAGGGTTATCATGACACCCCGATTGCATGGCATTCACCATTCGATCGCCGCCGCGGAAATGAATTCGAACTGGTCTAGCGGATTGACGATCTGGGACTGGCTGCATGGAACGTTGCGGACGCAAGTGCCGCAGGACTCCATCGTGATTGGCGTACCAGGGCATCGCGGCGATTCGGATCAACGCCTAGGAAAGGTTCTGGTACTACCTTTTCTGAATGGCGCGGAGGTGCTCGAAATGCCCGACGAGGCCGTACGACAGAGTCTAGCGGTGCTCCAGTAGCGTAACCGAATTTAAGCCGTTGGGCGACGTGCGTGATGATACCAGCGCGCCAGGCGATTGGGAGGAACACCGCACCAATAGAGCAACTGGAGGCTAGTCCAGTGCAGCCACATCGCAGCGAAATTACGCTGCTCAAACCTCCGCGATGAGGTTACGATGGAACACGGCAGATGGACGAACCGTCCGGCACGGCGTAATCGCCGTAGCAGGTCCAGATCTTCGAAAAGCGCGAGAGGGCGGAAGCCGCCGATTTGTTCATACGCATGTCTTCGAACAAAAATGCCCGAATCGCCATAGCATAGGCCGAGTGAACGAAGCACAGGATAGATGGCCGTTAGCTGCCGTGCGGCGCGCGACGCTCCATCGAATCGCAGGCCAAAGTTGCCGCCTAACACCGACTCGTCCCGCAGCGCTTGATCGATTTCATGTAAGGCGCTAGAGGGAGGCACCGTGTCCGCGTGGACGAACCACAGCACATCGCCACGACACTGGAGCGCGCCAGCGTGCATCTGTGGCCCACGTCCTTGAGAACCCTCCATGACCGTAACCGTGCGCGAGCGCGCAAGAGAAATAGTGGCGTCGGTGCTGCCCCCATCCACGACCAAGATCTCTTTCTCACCCGAGAGTTGCTGTAGGGCGTCAAGAGTTGCGATGATGTGGGACTCCTCATTCAGGGTCGGCACAATGATGCTAACGAACATGTCTCTTTGTTTCTGAGATGAACGTCTGTAAGATGCCGTGAGTAGCGGGGGCGATCTCAGGACGGCAGGACAGACTGGCCATCAATCGAGCAAGATCGTCGGGAGTATCTACGTCGAAGAGGGCTTGGAGTTCATAGATCGAAAACTTTTGCTTTTCGAGCCGGGACTTTGTTGCTTGCGCCGTAAGCGAAGTGCTCCAGGGCACGCCTGAAAACACTTGAGGAGGACATTTTCGGAGCCCCAAAAGATAGAATCCGCCGTCTTCGCAAGACCCGATGACAGCGCAGTGAGTGTCCAATGCGATCAGCGCTTGTTGCAGATGAGCAACTGTCAGAAGCGGGGAATCGGCACCCACGGCAATTGCCGCTGGCGCGGTCGATAAAGCGCGAGAAAAGATGCGCTCAAGACGCATACCCAAATCTCCATCACCTTGCAGCCAGATGTCAGCCTCTGGGATCTCAATTGGAAATCGATCTTGCACTCTTCCGATATCTGGGGATTCGCAATTGAGGGTTGCCAAGACGGGCCGTACGCCGGGGCAGGAAGAAACCGCACGCCACATATCGGAGAACATCGCGGCGGCAAGCGCGGCAGCGCGTTCGAAGCCGAGAACGGGTGCAAGGCGAGTCTTGACTTCGCCAGGAATGAAAGGCTTTGCGAAGACGCAAACGGGGATCATCGAAAGTGAGGGAAACCAAAAGTGACAGGTATTTTCGTATTCAAGCGTACACCGAGGTCGAGTAAACTGGTCGAGATTGCCGCGTAAGAGGAGCTTCCGTTACTAATGAATTCCGGGAAATTGTTTGCTGCCGTCGCCGTATGCGGAGTGGTGAGAATGATTGGGGGCGGGGAACAGCTGCCACGGCCTTCAGCACCGCAGGTTCCTGTCACCGAAACCATTCACGGCATCTCAATAACCGACAACTACCGCTGGCTTGAAGAGCAGAACAGTCCACAAACCCGGGCCTGGATCGCGGCTGAGCAGAAGCACACGAGTGCCTTTTTTGCCCGTCTTCCAGAGCGGGCAGAGATCCGCGCTTCACTCTCGAAAATCGAACGTGTGGAGTCTGTATCAGTCCCATTTGCGGCCGGAGGGCGTTACTTTTTCAGCCGAAGGCTTCCGTCCGAGGAGCAAGAATCGCTGTTTGTCCGAGAGGGCCTGTCGGGCAAGGATGTTCTGCTGGTGAACCCAAACACCGCGTTTCCCGATCATTCGGTATCGGTATCAATTGTCGACGTGAGCCATGACGGCAAGATTCTGGCGTATCAGTTTCGAAAGGGGGGCCAGGATGAAACGGAAATTCACTTTTTAGATGTAGGCTCAAGAAAAGATCTGCCGGACACGCTGCCGAGCGGACGCATCTGGATCTTCAGGCAATACTCCTTCACTCCGGACAACTCAGGTTTCTATTACACGCGATTTGCGGAAGGTGGCGCTCGGGCGTACTTTCACCATTTTGGGACCTCCGTATCGAGCGACACAGAGATTTTTGGCAAAGATTACGGCCCGGAATACTTTTCAGTGTGCGGTGTCACGAGGAGTGCGCGATACCTTTTCTGCGAAGCGGACAAAGGCGCAGCCGGTGCCGAAGCAGACATCTACATTCAGCGGCTCGAGAACGAGAAAAGCCTGAAGTGCATCGCTCAACACATGCCGCTGGTTCGTGGCACTGCGCTGTATCACGATCATCTCCTTCTACTTACCGGCTCGCAAGCCCCGAAGGGGCGGGTGCTGGACATCGATCTGGATCACCCTTTGACTGGCGATTGGAAAGAAATAGTTCACGAGGGGAATTCGGCAATCGCGGGAGTCTCGGTTGCCGCTAACAAGCTGTTTGTCACGACAACCGAGAACGTGTCCTCGCGCTGCCGGGCATTTAAGCCCGACGGAAGCCCGATAGGCGAGGTAAAGCTGCCTACATTCGGCGAAATGGAAGGTGTGAACGGCCAAGAGGACGCGTCAGAAGCATTTTTTACGTTTACTTCCTTCGCCTATCCACCCACAATTTTCAGACTTGACAATACGGATACGTCAAGGGTGTGGTGGCGGCCTTCGATTCCTTTGGCGCTGGACCAGATTGAACTTAAGCAGGTTTGGTACTCGTCGAAGGATGGGACGAAGATTCCAATGTTTCTTGTTAGCAAGAAGGGCCAAGCGCAACATGATCTGCCAACCCTGCTGAGCGGGTATGGAGGTTTCGATGTCACACTACTTCCATCGTGGTCGCCTCTAGTTGCCGAATGGGTGGAACGGGGTGGAGTGTATGCTCAGCCTGCTCTTCGCGGAGGAGGCGAATTCGGGGAGGCATGGCACCGAGCGGGCATGTTTGAAAAGAAACAAAACGTCTTTGACGATTTCATTGGCGCGGCGGAGTATCTCGTCCATGCCGGCGTGACTTCGCCTACAAGACTGGCTATTGAAGGAGTATCGAATGGAGGGCTGCTTGTCGGCGCCGTCATGACGCAGAGGCCGGACCTATTCGCAGCCGTGGTTTGTGGCGCGCCCCTGCTCGATATGGTTCGGTATCAGAAGTTCAAGCTGGCGAATCTCTGGATTTCGGAGTATGGATCAGCGGACCATGCCGAGCAATTCGAATATCTGTATCGCTACTCTCCTTATCACCACGTGGAAAAGGGCGTGAAATACCCGGCCGTACTCTTTTGGAGTGGGGACAGCGACACACGTGTGGATCCGCTGCACGCGCGCAAGATGGCGGCTCTGATGCAGCGGGAAGCGGCCCAGGGCAGACCGATCCTGTTGCGATATGACACTTTAGCTGGACACAGCGGTGGCATGTCGGTGGATCGGAGGATCGATCTGGATACGGATGTCCTTGCATTCATAGTTAGCCAAACGCGCTGAAATGAAAGAACCGCTAAAATGGCGGTCGTGCGGGTAGTTTTCTTTTTGTTGCTTGCAGCCTTCCTGCTGTTCGCCCAAACATTCAAGCTTTACTTGAAGGATGGCGATTATCACATGGTTCGCGAGTACCAGGTGTTAGGCGATCGAATACGGTACTACAGTACCGAACGCGGCGATTGGGAGGAGATTCCAAAAGAACTGGTCGATCTTGATAAGACGGAACGGGAGCGCTCCGAGAAGCAAGGCGCAGCGAAAAAGGAAGCTGAGCAGGAGAATGAGGAGAAACAGGCCGAGCGTGCCCAGCGCCGGGAGATTGAAGCGATTCCCATGAATGCGGGAACGTATTACGAACAAGGCGATCAAGTGAAGGCGCTCACGATGGCGGACTACAAAGTAATTACGGACAAGAAGCGCCAAGCTCTCAAAATGTTATCGCCGGTACCGCTCATTCCCGGAAAAGCCTCGGTCGTGATACAGGGTGCTCATTCGAAATTCGTGGTGAACGATCCGAGACCGGAATTCTTCTTTCGATTAGCGAAAGAGGAGCGATTCGGAATCGTGAGGCTCACACCGAAAAAAACCGTTCGCATCGTCGAGAACATCGCAGTCATTCCTGTGGCGAAAGAGAACATAGAGGAGCAGAAGCAAGTAGACACTTTTCAACAAGAGTTGGCAAGCGGCTTGTATAAGGTATGGCCGGAGAAGCCGCTGACCCCCGGTGAGTACGCGGTTATTGAATTTACTCAAGGCGAGATCGAGCTTCTGATCTGGGATTTTGCGTACGAGCCGGGCGCAGCGCCAACGCAGACCACAGCTGCGGTCAAAAAGTAGACTCGCAGTGGGCCGGCGCTACTTCCGGCCTTCTCTCTTCTGCGCCACTACGAGCCCGCGCGGTGTGGGAAACAGTACGACTGAGAGTAGGCCCTCTTCTTCTAGCCGCAACGCCGCTTGGCGCACTATTTTCGTGTGAGAGCTGGCATCATGGATCAGCACAAGACCGAAGGGGTTGACCTGGGGCAGAAAGCGCCGCACCTCCTGTTCACGAAGCGGGATGCCGCTGTCGCTGAAGAAAATATCGATAATGCCCTCAATCTTCATATTCAAACTGGACTCATTGCGCAACTCTATCCAGCGGCCCAAGCCGGAATCCTCAATGCGCTGTTTGGCGCGACCGAAGATCACAGGGTCGATTTCGCAACTCACGATTTTGCCGAAGCCGTTCTGCTGCATTCCCGCTGCCATGCGCAACGTGCTGAGCGCTGTGAAAGCTCCGGTCTCAACGATCAAGTGCGGCTTGAGAGTGGTGACAAGGTTCTCCAAAAAGTCGAGGACCTCGATCTCGGCGGTCATCGGGTCGAACATGCGCCAGCGCTCGGGATGCGAGCATTCCCGCGTGGCGGGATGATATTCAGCCTGGATCAAGTCGGCCCCTGGGGCAACCTGCTCGATTATGCAGTGCTCCTCAGCTCGTTTCAAGAACCGAGGTACGATCCACAACAGGAGTGCGATCCCGCTGACGATTGAAACAACGGCGGCGATTGGGAGACTTACGGGAGGGTGCAGGGTTATGCGCGGAGTGCCTCGCAAAAACACGAAAAAGAGATGCACTGCACCGGCCAGCACCAAGAACTGCGAAAATGCAATCCCATTTGGGCGTTGAAACTGGATGGTACGTCTGCCCTCACGCCATAAATAGTAAAAAATTGCGAGCCAGACGATCGATTCACCCAGCGACGCCAACGCCGCTGATGCCAGGCTCGAAGCGAGGGCGAGTAGAGTAGCAATGGCGATGCCGAGCGCAAATGGTGGGCTGATGGCGTCCAATATCGTGAGCGGCGGAGTCCGCCACAACCGCAAACCTGCCAGCCGGCGGCGGCGCATCTCTGCGATCAGCACAGGAACGGCGCATGAGGAAGCGATCAGAGGCACGAACGAATCGATGTGGGCCATCAAGATCGCCCGAGCGTGCCTTGGTGCATAACGGATGGATTACGCACCGAATATGCGACTGGCCGATTCGTTAGGAGATAGTTGCCACCGCTCTCTTTGATAACCGTGAAGCTAGCGGGAGCGATTATTCGTTGAACAGCGGAAAGAGATGGGGCTTCTGCAAGCAGATAGCAACGCTCAGGAGCTCTCCACATTTTTGCGAGATCTGCGTCGTCAATAAAAACGCGAGGTGCGCCCGGCGCATTCGACCCGTACTCCAGGTTGTTTACGCGCCCATTCAGCAGGTATGCCTGTTTGCCGGTGTAAAAGAATACTGAGGAAAAGATATAGTACTGATCGCCAGCAATCAGCGTCCCTGGCGGGGACTTCAGCAACGCGTTTGCCAGAGCGCGGGAGGAGAGATAAGGATCGAAAGTGACCATGGCCACGCGGGCCGCATGAAAGAAGAGAATCATCATCAGCGCCAGAGCGTAGAAGCGCTGTTTCGATTTCAAAAAGGACAGGCCACAAACGCCTATTAAAAACGCGGCTAGAGCCAATGCGAGCGGCGTGCGGAGGTAGGCGAATGATGCGAGGGTGAGATCGCCGACGTGGCCGAGTGAAAGCGTGTATGAGGCTTTCGCATGTTCCGTCAACGCTTGTGAGATATCGCCGGGAGTCGGAAAACGCCAGACGCGAGAGAGCACGAACACAATTGCTCCCGAAGCCAATGTACAGAGGATCAGCAGAACCATATTCGCTCGCTTCACGAATTTAAGGGCAGCTGGTGTAGTCGAGGCCATTGCGGATCCCAGCAGTAGCGCCATAGCTGGATATGCCGGCATCGAGTAATACTCCTGCGTCGACGAGAACGTGAAGAAGATCATCAGAAAGCCGATCCAGCAAAGTGCCATTAACCGGGTGCGCGCCCCGCGATCTGCGGCGCGGTATTTCAGGCCGAAGAGGGCAGGGAAGTAGACGCTCCAGGGGAATAGCCAAAGCAGTTGAAAAAGCCAAAAATAGAGCCGCGGGACCGTGCTGTAATCGTGCGGGTAGCGGCGGTTAAGAAACCGCAGGATATGCTCATTGAAAAAATAGAACCAAAAAAAACCGTGATAATTGCCGGGACCACTGTGAAGGCTGGCATAGAAGTACGGAGGGTTGCGAATGGTGGCGAGTATGTGCCACGGAGCGGCGGTGGCAAGCAGCGCCGTGATGCCCCAGAAGATATTCAAGCGACGCCACGCTTCGGGAGCGAGTAGTTGGCGAGTTAGCAAGAGAAAGAGGAATCCGGAACCGATGGGGAATACGGCGCCGATCAGACCTTTTAGGAGAACCCCCACGCCGATGCTCACCCAAAAGATCAGGCCCCATAATCGCGGGCGCGGTTCCTCTTTGTCCAAAGCTCGCAAAAACGACCAGATAGCTAGCGCGATCGTGAAGGTAAGTTGGACGTCGGCAATCAGGACTCTGGTGAACAAGAAAAGGCCCATGCAGGTAGAAAGCACGAGGCCGGCGTAGAACCCGGAGCGCAGTCCGAAAGCCCAAACCCCAATTCGAAACGTGAGCCAGCAGAGCAGCAGGGCGGTGATAGCCAGCGGTAATCGAGCGATGTAGTCATGAACGCCGAATAATTTGAAAAAGACGGCGACGATCCAATATTTGAGGGGCGGTTTTTCAAGGTACTTGACGCCGTCGAGGTGGGGCGTGACCCAGTCGCCAGTGTCGAGCATGGTTCTAGCGATCGAGGCCTGGGCCGCGTCGACATCATCCATCAAAGATGGCGGGCTGATGATGCAGCCTATGAAAATTACCGAGGCGATTAAGACAACTACGAACTCGCTGCGGCGAAACGATCGGGAATCCAACCCCATGCGCTATTCGTAGCGGAGCGCCTCGGCAGGGGCAATTCGAGAGGCATTTCGCGAAGGATGCAGCGTGGCAAAAAAACTGGTGAGGAGCGCGAGAGCGGCAACCCAGATGCCGTCGGTCCAGTGGTTTTGAAACGGCACATAGCTGAGAGCGTAAACCTGCTCGTCCAGCTTCAGCCACCGATAGTGGTTGAAAAGTGCAGCGACGGAGTAGCCGGAGATCAGGCCTAGTAGGCAGCCTAGCCCACCGATAATCAGTCCTTGCAGAATGAAGATCCGCTGAACTTGGCCGCGTCGCGCGCCCATGGAGAGGAGAATTGCGATATCGCGGTGCTTCTCCATGACGAGCATGACCAAGACGACGAGAATGTTTAGTGCAGCGACCAGCTCAATGAGTCCTACGGTGATGACGCTAACGACTTTCTCGAGTCGTAGTGCGTTGAAGAGCGAACGGTTCTGATCCATCCAAGTGGTTGCGACAAGCTTGGGGCCGATAATCTTCTCCGCGTCTCGCGCAACCCTCGGCGCCTCGAAAATATCATTGAGGCGGAGCTCAATCGTATTCACCACGTCGTTCAAGTCGAGAACGCGCTGAGCGGAAGCAAGAGAAGTGATGGCCCAATTGGAATCCAATTCGTATAGACCCGATTCGAAAATCCCGGCCACGCGGAAACGGAAGAGGCTGGGCATCACACCCAGCGGTGTCAATTGGCCTTGATAGCTGATGACTGAAACAGGACTATGGAGAACGACGCCGATCTGTTCCGCCAACCGTGAACCGAGGATAATGCCCTCGGGTGAGGTAACGTCAGCGACTCCCGCGACAGATCCCGCTTTGAGATGGCGAAGCAGATCGGGTACAGGAACGCCGCTGCTGAGCGGCATGCCTTTTAGCTCTGCCCCGGCGCCCACTATCGGTCCCTTCAATGCAACTTGGCCGTACAGGCCTGGAGTAACCCTGATGACGTGCGGAAGACGCCTAAGCGGCGGTATCAGCTTTTCCCAGTTTTCGATGCCGAATTCGGGGTTGCGCTCGAGAATGTTCACATGTGCCGTCGCGCTGAGCAGACTCGATTGGAGCGTGCTTTGAAAACCGTTATTGATCGCGAGTGCAATGATAAGCGCAGTTACGCCTGCTGCAACTCCCAAAATCGAGATCACTGTGATGACGGAGATGACAGTTTGCCTTCGTTTCGCCCGTAGATAACGAAGAGCGACCATCCATTCAAAGCGGGACATCTAGCCTGAGAGTGCGCGCAGCCGTTCCACTAGACCGATGTTACCCTCTGGGCGCAAGAGCGGGAAGAGAATGACATCGCGAATGGATTTGGAATCGGTGAGAAGCATCGTCAGGCGATCGATGCCGATGCCTTCTCCGGCGGCGGGAGGCATGCCGTAACTAAGCGCGCGGATGTAGTCTTCGTCCATAACGTGAGCTTCCGGGTCGCCACTCTCTTTTCGGGCAAGCTGTAGCTCGAAACGGCGGCGCTGTTCTTGCGGATCATTTAGCTCGGTAAAGGCGTTTCCGATCTCCATACCCGCGATGTAGATTTCGAAACGCTCTACGAAATCCGGTTCATCGCGCTTGTTCTTGGAAAGAGGAGAGACCTCCGCAGGGTAGTCGTAGATGATTGTCGGGTCAAACAGCTGATCTTCTACATAGCGTTCGAAGATATCGACTAAGGCAGGGCCTGGACTGGTCTCCTTTGATTGGCCACGAAGCCATTCCGGATCTTTTACCTGATCGAGCCTGGGCTTGTCACTGTTGGGCCAAAATTCGACAACTGCTTCGCGCATCGACAATCGACGAAAATTGTTGAAATCGAGCAGGCGGCCTTGATAAGTAATTTGCAGAGAACCAGTGGCGTCCATCGCGACCTGCCGAAGCAGTTCCGTGGATAGGCTCATAAAATGTCGGTAATCAGCATAGGCCTGATAAAACTCGAGCATCGTAAATTCAGGATTGTGCTTCGTTGAAATGCCTTCGTTCCGGAAATTGCGATTGATTTCGTATACGCGCTCAATGCCGCCGACCACAAGACGCTTCAGATAGAGTTCAGGAGCAATTCGCAGATAAAGGTCGATATCGAGTGTATTGTGATGAGTGATGAACGGACGCGCAACCGCTCCGCCGTATAGCGGCTGCATCATTGGAGTCTCTACTTCGAGGAAGCCGCGGTCCTCGAGTTGGCGGCGCAAGGAACGGATGATCTTGGAACGTGTTGCAAACACATTTCGGATGTTAGGGTTCGCAATGAAATCCACGTACCGCTGCCGATAGCGTGTCTCGACGTCTTCAAGGCCGTGCCATTTCTCGGGTAAAGCAAGCAGGATCTTCGACAGAAAGAATAGTTCTTCAGCATGAACTGTAAGTTCGCCTGTTCGCGTTCGAAAAAGATACCCGGAGGCGCCGATGATGTCCCCGATGTCGAGTAATTCGTAAAGCCTATAGTTGCTCTCGCTGACGGCCTCCTTTTTAACATAGATTTGCACTTTCTCTCCCTCTTGCATGAGGTTGAGAAAACCTGCCTTACCCATTCGGCGGATAGTTTGAATGCGGCCGGCGACGCGAACAGGAACCTGGGTGCCCAATTCTTCGGACGTTTTCGATCCGTAAGCGACCAGAATCTCGGGAATCCTGTGAGTGTAAGCGAAGGCGTGGCCGTAGGGCTCATATCCAAGATCTCGGATTTGACGGGCACGCTGGTGGCGCTGCTCTAAAAGCTCATCTTCCGATGGCAACGAGAAAACTCCTTGTGACTACCGCTTCAGCCAAAATTTAATTATCTAGCGGCGGACGATGAGTTCCCGCAAATGATCGCGCGTCAGGAAAAACTTAACTGAAGCGGCGTTCTGAAACAGCCTTTCAAGGAGGCGATTATGAAAGAACTGAACATTCTGATACCCTCCGCGCGGAGAGACGAAAAGGGTCTTCTGGTCCTGGATGCGGTAGTTATACATCGGAATCCGAGTGGATTTTTCATCAGCTCTGAAGAACACGAGCATCAGACCGCCGGGGCGCATGACTCGGAGGAGCTGAGCTACCACCCGGTCGAGCAGAGGGGAAACAAGAAACTGGAGCGTATCCCAGACGAGCGCGCCATCGAAGGATTCATCCGGAAACGTGAGGGTCTGATCCATGAAGCGCTGTGCTTTGCTTGCGACTTGCTGGCTTTCGAGAAAATCGTCACCGAAGCATTGTTCCATCGTTCCGAGGATGTCATCACTCGAAATGCGATGTCCGAACCCGGTAATAAAACTGATATTGGCTTGGCTGGCACCGGACATGTCGAGAACGGCCTGATTCTCAGTACGCTGCAACATGGCAGCAAATTGCTCGAAACCACTACTATGACGCTTTATCGGAACGAGAGCGTTCTTCTCCGATGGTTTCGTCAAAGTCTCTTTAGCGGCGCCGCCAAATTTCATAGGGCCTTGAAGACGGGCAGAGCGAAACAGATGCTCGGAGGAAGGTCCGACACAGGCGGGCCGGATCTCCCGTGAGTTGCCTATTTCAACGTGCTTGCGGTACCTGCCGTTACAGGGGTGGGAGCTGTGGCAGGCTGAATCGTGGGTTGATTGATTGACTGGGGTTGAGCCTGTTGAGGAGGTTTAGCAGGCGCCGCTTTCGAGATATCGATGCTGCCTTTAAAGTAGGCGCCGTCTTCAATCACGATGCGGCTCGTCTTGATATCGCCTACAAGTTTCGCTTCTTTCTTGATATCGATCTTGTCGGCTGCTTCGACATTGCCTTGAATTGAGCCATGAATCACAATCTCGCGAGCCTTCAGGTTGCTCTGTACGCGGGCGTTGGGACCGATAGTCAAGCGATGCTCGTAACACTCAACTGTGCCTTCGACTTCTCCATCAATCGTCAGATCCTCGCGGGCAACGATCTGTCCCTTTACGGTAACGTTCTTTCCCAGCGCGGCAGAACCGCTGCGAACAGCGCCTGTCTCCGGCTCAAAAGTCCTGTTTGGTGTTGACATTGTACTGATTTCTCTCCTCTGTGGTTCCGCCCCGGACCCGGTTGCTCCTGGCGTAACGGCAGGTCTTTCGGGCCTCAGAGGCAGTTCGTCTTCTTTCCTTTTGCTCCACATGCGAAGGGGTCTCCTCGGAAAATGCTCCATTCATCGTACTACTACCCGGAGCGTTCCAGTATGAAACGGGCGAATCGTACCGGTTCTCTCAATGTGTAGGTCGCTTATGAGGCTGCGGAATCTCTGTGATAATGGAAACGGTGTCACGGAGCCGCGAGCTTGAGGCGCGCTTAGAACGGGCTGAGCAGCAGCTTCGTCTGTTCCAGCGAGTGAGTCGGCTCATGACGCGCGATGCCGACCTTGAAGACGTATTGCACGAGATCGTAGACCTGGTTCAGGAGTTCCTGGAGTGCGATTCGTGCTTGGTTTATTTGGTCGAAGACGGCCAGCTAGTTCTCCACGCATCTAACGAGCCGACACGGAAAAATATCGGCAAAGTGCGGCTCAAATTAGATGAGGGTCTGACAGGTTGGGTGGCACGCGAGCGGCGATTATTGGCCATTTCACGAGAAGCCTATACTGATCCGCGTTTCAAGTACTTCAAAGATTTGCCGCAAGACACTTTCGAAGCGTTCCTATCGGTTCCGATCATTTCGCAGAATAAAGTGGTCGGCGTGATTAACGTGCAGCACCGCGAGGCGCACACTCACTCGGGGAATGATATGGAAATGCTCGGCACGCTGGGTGAGCAGATTGGGTGCTTGCTGGTGCTCTCGGCGCAGAAGAGCGTAGCAACCTCAAGCGTTAGTCTGTAAGCGAGCCGAAATTGCTTCGGCTTGCTGTACATGATCGGCGGAAGCGCGTGCGAGGCGGTCTCGAACATAGGCGCTGCGATATTCGGAAAATGCGTTCTGCAGCCGAGCGAGGAGGTCGCGTTTCTGCGTTAGCGGGTGGTGATCTATTTCAAGCACCGGAAGTAAGTCGCGGGTTGTAGACGTGACGAATACTTGATCGCTCTCTTCAAGCTGTGAGGGCGTCAGTTCGCGCTCGGCTATTGTGAGCCCTGGAATGCGAATTCGCTCAAGCAGAGTGGCACGCGTGATTCCGGGAAGGCATCCCGATGATCCAACTGGAGGCGTCCAGACGTGATTGCCTTGAATCGCGAAGATATTCGCAGAGGTGCATTCGCTCACCTGGCCATCTTCGTTGAGCAAGATGACTTCATCAAATCCTCTCTGATGAGCTTCCTCGTACCAGGTCAGGTTTTGAGCCCACGACGTGGTCTTGAGCCCCGCAAAAGGGGATGCGGCATGTCGCCCGTGAGCAACGTAGCTAAGCTTCACGCCTTCTCCCCAGTCTGTGAGATCCGCCGTGAAGGCGATCACATCTGACTCACCGGTCAATCGCGGACCTTCAAATAGGCCGCCTCTGTTGCGTATTATAGCTACCCGGAGAGTAGCGTCAAGCGCATTATTAGCGCTCACGAGTGTGAGCAACACATCTTCAAGCTCCTGAGCCGGAATATGAAAGGGCACATGTATCCGAGCGGCATCGCACGCCATGCGGTCGTAATGGCGCTCGTAAGCGAATAGAACGCCATCGCAAACACGAAGCGTGCTGAACACCCCCCAACCGTTCATGAATCCGACTTGGCCGGGCGAAATGCACGCTTCGCTGGTTTTCCGGATCTCGGAATTATGCAGTAAGTGCGGGTGCACTATTCGATCTTATCGGAGCCTCTAGCGCCGTTTGCGGAGGACTTTGCAAAGTATCTAAACAGGTCGCGAAGGGCGTTGCCTCGATGGCTAACCTGGAATTTCTCATCTGCTGTGAGCTCTGCGAAGGTGCGGCCCAAAGGAGGATAGAAGAACAAAGGATCATAGCCGAAACCTTTGTCGCCGCGTGGAGCGCGGAGAATCTCACCCCTCACGGTGCCAGAGGCTGTGGTCACAATACGTCCCTTGCGCGCCAACGCAACGAAACACACGAAGCGAGCGTCGCGGTTCTCTTGATTTTCAAGTCTACGTAGAAGAAGCTCGTTATTTTCGGAATCGGTCGCATTGGGGCCAGCGAAGCGCGCCGAGTAAATTCCAGGCGCCCCGTTCAGCGCATTCACCTCCAGTCCCGAGTCATCGGCCAGTACAAGTTGAGAAGCGAAACCCGAATAGTAGAGAGCCTTACTCGCTGCGATTTCCTCACAACTGCTACCGTTTTCTTCGGGAGGCGGAAGTTGCTTGAGTTCAGGGAGAGGCTCAATCGTGAGATCCGCGAGGCCAGATTCACGTCCACTGGTAACGAGTTCGCTCAGCTTGCATCGATTGCTCGAGCAGCCGTACAAAATCATGCTGCAGTGCGACTCGCGAGCACCTGCTGCTGAATTGTGTGCAATTCAGCGATTCCCGTGCGGGCGACGCGAAGCAACTCACCCATTTCCGTGTCGTCGAATGCGATCCGCTCCGCTGTGGCCTGGATCTCGACGAATTTGTTTGCACCGGTCATAACCAGATTCATATCGACGTCCGCCCGCGAATCCTCTTCGTAGGAGAGATCGAGCAAAACCGAGCCTCCAACGATGCCGACGCTCGTCGCCGCCACCGAATCGGCAAGAGGAGATTTGGAGATCACCTTGAACTTGACGAGTGTTCCAACTGCGATCGCGAGAGCGACGTAAGCGCCCGTAATTGCTGCCGTACGCGTCCCACCATCAGCTTGGAGAACGTCACAATCGACGATTACGCTGCGCTCACCGAGACCAGCAAGGTCGACCACTGAGCGGAGTGAACGGCCGATCAGACGCTGGATTTCGTGAGTCCGGCCCGAAGGTTTGCCCTTCGTGATTTCGCGGGGAGTTCGCGTCACCGTCGCTCGCGGCAGCATGGAGTATTCGGCCGTGACCCAGCCTTTTCCCGTGCCACGAAGAAATCCTGGGACGCTATCTTCTATGGTCGCCGTACAGAGAACGCGAGTGTTGCCTGTTTCTATCAATGCGGACCCTTCGGCAGTTACCAGGTAATCCGGTGTAATGCGGGTAGGCCGGAGCTGATGCGCTAGTCTTCCATCGCTTCTCATGTAATTCTGGCAGTGCTTCCCATTGTGTCGTAGTCGGCTTTTCACGTTTAACGACGGACAAAAGCAAGGAGCACACGCAACCCATTAACGATCTTTACGGTCTCCACTCGGGATGTTCCGCGATACTTAGGATATTGCCGTCGGGGTCCTTGAACCACGCGACTTTTGCGCCCGTTGGTGTCGTCCAAATACCCTGCGCATCCTGCTTCACATGGTCATAACGTTCAAAACGAACTCCTGCTTGTTCCAGGTCCCTTACAGCAGCGCTCGCGTCGGGAACCTGCCAACCTAAGACTGTGCCGGGAATCGGTGGACGCTCCTTCGCCATTCCGAGACGGAGCATATTTCCGTTTGCCTCAAATACCAATGCGTACGGAGGTTCCTCACTGACGAGACGCAAGCCAAGCGTATGCTGGTAGAATTCTTTTGCACGAGGCACATCCACAATGGTGATGAAGCCGACTATTTTGTAATTGCTAAGCCCTGGTTGCATAAAAATATCATGAGGTCGATCCGCGTTGTGTCGCAAGACGGGCATGGCTTTGCAGGAGCTTGATGAGAAATCGAACCGCGTCCGCCTATCCGGTTGCTCGCAATGAGGCAAAAAAGAAGAACCCGGCAATAACGAGCACGACGATCAGCAGAATCAAACACGGGATCGCGCCCTGGCGGGGCATTGCGGAAGTTTTGACGTCCGCCGATTTCTTCTTGATTTTTGGAGCAGCCATTCAGAAAGGGCGGTTTTCCGGACAGCCGGACTAAATTCCTAGCCCTACTTCTTGAATAAGCTATCAAAGGCCGCGCGCGCATCATTCGCGTTGCGCGGAGTCGGAGTCGCTCCGTTTTCGTGGGACCGCCCGACAGCGCCAGAAGGCTGTGCATCGCGGGCTACCGTTACGCGCGGAGAGAAGAGCTGGCACGTATTGGCTTGGTCTTTGATCGGAATGCGAACCGGAATCGGTTTTACACATTGAAAGCGCGTGGAAGAATCGAAGTTCACGCATTGCTTACAACAATGCAGATCCGCATGGCATTTCGGACATTTACCCCGGAAATCAATGTCCGCTGCGAGCGTGACCCCACAATTGAAACATCGCGAGGCGACCACATTTTCAACCAGCCTGGGTAGCTTTGGTCCCGTGACATCAAGAGGCAGCTTGGGACCCGGTTGGCGCAGCCGTTCTGAGTTGTAAGGGGCAGAGCCATGGCCTGAATCCTGATAACCACGCTGCCGATATTTACGATCTCCGTCCATAGTTGTTGACGGGCTCCTTGAAACATCCAGTTAGGTATCAGAACACAAAAGTTTACATCGCCGGTAGACCGGCACACGCCGCAAAGAGGGTTAACTCTCGCTCACTGGATGTAGTCTGCGTGCAATTCCACTGCTTCGAAGAAAAGTTCCCAATGGCGCTGGAATTCTCAGTTGAGATTGCGGGGCCTGGAATCGGAAGGACTGTTGGCAGATCCCGCCTGCACCTGATTAGTATGTACCACGAATTTGTCAAAGATGCTAGTAGCTATATGAAACTTTTTTATAGGGTCGCCAGGTTCGCTGATTCTTGTTTCAGTCCGATACCCACTTAAGTAATGCGTTACAGGGCCGTGTAATCGGGTTCTCGAAATGATTGGGGCTGATGCGCACGGAATAGCCAACGCGGCCCGTTTCCTGGACCGTGAATTCGTTTGCGAAGACAACTGCTTCTCCGCGCTCCTCGACAGGCATAAGGGCCAACGTATGGGTGCTCTCAAGCTGCCCGTTGGCTCCGACTGGGCCAATCACCGCCTCGACACGCACATCTGAGGGTCTAAGGCCGGCGAGGTTTACCGTCGCGCGCAGCGGCACGGCTGAGCCGCTCATGACGTGATCTTCGGGGCCGCCGCCCAGATCGACAAATTTAATCAAATGCCAAGCCTCTGTCATGCGGCTGTCCCACAGCGTTCTTTCGCGTGCCGGTTCGAAGTGTTTGCTCGAAATGTTCGTCCAGAGATCGTGCGCAGGCTGATACAACTCAGACATGTACTCGCTGACCATGCGGCCGCAACTGAAGCGAGGCGTGATGTTGGCGATGCAAGTTTTCATCCGGCGAACCCATTCGACTGGAATCTCCTGCTCGGACCCGCGGTAGAACAAGGGAACGATATCGTTTTCGAGCAGGGAGTAAATGGCGCTCGCGTGCAGGTCATCCTGATCTTCCGCGTAGGGGATGCGATCGCCAATCGCCCAACCGCCGGAAGACTCATATCCTTCATCGAACCATCCATCAAGCACACTCAGATTCAACACGCCGTTCATTGACGCCTTCATTCCACTAGTACCGCAGGCTTCCTCGCCACGGCGCGGTGTGTTTAGCCATAGATCGACACCTTGGACCATTTCGCGCGCGACTTGAATGCTATAGTCTTCGACAAAAATCAGGCGTTTCGAAACCTCAGGGTCGCGAGATAAGTTGACGATCTCACGAATGAGCATCTTGCCGGGATGATCCTTCGGGTGCGCTTTACCGGCGATAACAATCTGAATCGGACGACTGCTGTTATTGATGATCTTTTTCAGGCGATTCACGTCGCGGAACAGGAGGGTAGCTCGTTTGTAAGTCGCAAAGCGGCGTGCAAAGCCGATTGTAAAGACATCCGGATCCAGAACCTCCGATAACCGCCGGACTTCGGATGCGGATGCCTTGCGCCGTAGAGCTGATTCCGCAGCGCGCTCTCTAACAAAAGTCACCAGGCGCCTTTTTCGCTTGCGGTGCATCTCCCACAGTTCTTGATTTGGGATCTCGTGAACCAGTTCCCACATCTTGTCATCTTCGAGACGCTCGCGCCAGTCAGGTTGGAGATACTGATCGTAGAGGGTTGCGAGGTCACCATTGACCCACGAAGGCGGATGCACGCCATTCGTTATGGAGATTATGGGTACTTCCTCCACCGGCAGACGCGGCCACAAATCCTGGAACATCTCTCTCGAGACAGAGCGATGAAGTTTGCTGACTGCGTTGCGAAAAGCGGACGTTTTCAGGGCCAGCACGGCCATCGAGAAGCGCTCCCCTGAATCTTGCGGATTCCTACGTCCCAAAGCGAAAAGCTTCTCGAAAGGAAACCCAGCCTGTTCGCAGTACTGGCGGAAGTATTCGTATACCAAACTCGGCTCGAACAGATCAATGCCCGCAGGAACGGAGGTGTGGGTGGTGAATACGTTGCTAACCCGGGTTGCTTCAAGCGCTTGCTCGAAGGTAAGACCTTCCTCCAGCATGAGGACCCGAACACGCTCGATCGCAAGAAATGCGGAGTGTCCTTCGTTCATGTGATGAACTGTCGGCCGGATACCCAGCTTTTTTAGGGCACGCAGTCCGCCGATACCGAGCACAATCTCCTGGCAGATGCGCTTATGAATATCACCGCCATAGAGCTGGTCGGTAATTTCACGGTATTCGGGCAACTGGTTTTGCGGAATGTTGCTGTCCAGGAGGAAAAGCTTCACACGCCCGACGTCAATATGCCAAATCTTTAGAAACAGATCTCCGCGCGGCAGCGTAACGCTGATAATCAGCTCCTGCCCATTCGCGTCCGTCGATGGACGCACTGGAAGGGTATAGAAGTCATTTAGCGGAGTACTCTCCTGCTGCCAACCGTCCGGATTTAGAAACTGCTTCAAGTACCCGCGCTGATACAGGAGACCGACACCGGTCAGAGCAAAATCAGAATCGCTTGCGGCTTTGAGATGATCACCAGAGAGTAAACCCAAGCCTCCCGAATAAATCTGCATGCAATCAAGAAGCCCATATTCCATCGAGAAATAAGCGATTTGGGGACTGCCTTCGCCTGGATTGGTTGTTCGTAAATAGCTGTCGTGACGTTCGCAGGCGCGCCGGTACAGAAGTAGGAAGCGAGCGTCGGCAGCCGCCTTATCGAGTGCTGCCTGTGAAATACGCCCAAGCAGCTGAATCGGATTATGGTTGGACTCCTTCCATAAAGCTGGTTCGAGGCGGCGAAACAGAGAGCGGATCGAATGGTCCCAGCTCCACAGCAAATTGTAAGCAAGCTCGGATAACCGGCTCAGGGCAGGCGGGAGGGCTGGGCGAACCAGGAACTCTTTCAGTGGCTGTATCTGGTACGGCATTCGATCTTAACTAAAGAAGTGCGAGAACGCTCCTAAGATATAGCAAAATTTCGGAAGTACTGGGATAGCGAGAAGTGCGAGGGTTCCTGACCCCATTGTCGCATGCGCATAATAGGCAGGGAGTAAGCAGAAACTGTCGTATCTTAGCTTCCGCAATGTCACCTACACGGTCGCGGGTCGAACAATCCTGGACCGGGTCGATCTGGAGCTCGAGCGCGGCGAAACGCTCGTTTTGCTTGGAAGAAGCGGTTCAGGGAAGACGACGGCGCTGCGGCTAATCAACCGCATGCTTGAGCCGACGGGCGGCGGGGTTTGGATTGATGGCCAGGATACGGCCAAACTAGATCCCATCGAGTTGCGCCGGCGCATAGGATACGTCATTCAGGAGTTTGGATTACTCCCGCATTGGACTGTTGAGCAGAACGTAGCGCTGGTGCCGAGGCTCCTGGGTTGGCCAGGAGATAAGCAGCAGCAGAAGGCGAGAGACCTGCTGGAACAGGTCGGCTTAAACCCCGGCGAGATTGGCGTGCGGTTCCCACACCAACTTTCGGGAGGACAACGACAGAGAGCGGCCGTCGCTCGTGCGCTTGCCGCAGACCCTCCTCTGCTGCTCTTTGATGAGCCTTTCGGCTCGCTCGACCCTGTGACTCGCCACGAAATGCAGCAGCAGTTCATGGAACTGCGGAAACGCTATAACGTCGCCTCGGTGTTTGTCACCCACGACTTGGTCGAGGCGCTCTCGATTGCGACCCGGATCGCAGTGCTCGACCGCGGCAAGCTGGAAACTGTGGCAACGCCTGATGAGTTTTTTGGTGTTCAAACTCTTGTTGCGCGCGCGTTCTTGAGCACTCTGCCGTTCGAGATGAAACGCTAAATGGTTTACGCGCGGTAGTGAACGTTGCGGCGGGAAGACTTGACTTCTAAAAAGGTCTGGGCCGGAACGAGAACTGGATCAGATACTCGCTTCGAACGTTCTTCCCGTGCATTTTAGCTGGTTCGAATAACCACTGTTTCGCAGCCGCAATTGACTGCACCGTGAGTAGCGGTCCAATGGCGTTGGTCTGGGTTTTCACGACGAATGCATTGACGACCCTCCCAGTCTCGTCAATCTGGACTGTGACTTCAACTTTCATGGGAACGGAGACTGCAGAAGACCCGAACATTCGAGTGTTTGGAATGACCTGTTTTACCGGCCGCGGAGGAACGTATATGGAGGATGCCGTCCCATCATGGCTCTTGGACAGGGGAGATGCTACAGGCTGGTGAAGAGACGATTGCGGAGATGAAACCGTAGCGATCGTTTTCTGCGATGCCGAGGTCGCAGCGGGCGTCTTTGCATCGGCGGCACGCTCTTGCTCTGTCTGATGCCGCCCCTCAATCGGTTCCGTTGACGAGGCGGGATTCTGACGCGGTGCAGGGACGAATTCTGGCGCTCGGGTGGAAACGAGGCTTGCCGTAAGCGGTTCTGGATTTTGGCCCGTGTTGAAAGGAATGACGGGCAAACTCTCTTTTTGAGCGATTTGGGTCGACGCCATCGAATGCGAGCGGGGTTGCGGCGAGGGCGATTGGATCGCGCTCTTCATTTCGTGTCGTTCTTTGTTTTCCAACGAGGGCCGGGATATCTTCGGCGGGGTGCTCCGCAGAGTTGCGGCGGTAACGCCTGCGGACGAGACGAAAGTCGCGTCAAAGACCCTCACCATGGAAGTAAGGGGTGTTCGCTCGCCGTCGTGAGTCTGCAGACGGAACGTGACGTCATGTGAGCTAGGTTTATACAGGATCGAACCGCTTGCGATTTCACTTTGGGGCAAGTTTATATCCCGGTAATTAGAGCCGTCATTGATAGACAGAATTCCGCTCCTAGCAGATTTCGCCGCACCCATCTGGCGCTTCCAGCTCACAACTAATGAATCCCCACTAGTCTCGACTCGCATGCTCAACGCAGTATCCGGCCGTATGGGTGATCGCGCTACGCGCTTGCCCGAAGGCGCAAATGAGCTGGCATGTAGGAACATCCCCGCAAACGTGGCAGCTGCGGCCAACGCGAACGTCATGGAAACGACAATCCAGGCGTTTGTAGAATATATTTTCAACAGCGACAATCGACGCGGCAAAAGCGCTCGATTGAGTGCCGGTGGCGCTGCTGTTGTCGCGCCCTGCTGACCGGCGGATGCTTGCGCCGTTAAATTCATAGTCCGTTCGGTAGAAAGCTATCGTGAAATCCTGCCGAGCTTGTGAAACCCTGCTTACACAGGGTTACAGCGCTCCGCAAGCAATCGTAATACGACAGAGTATACTTAGTCACCAACAACGTTTACGAGTTTTTTCTTTCTGCCATGGTACTTATTCCGCGATTCGAGTTGCCACTGCAGAGAGCGCACCGACGGAGTAGCGCGTTATCCTCCGAAACAGGATCGCTGCAGCCATTTCGGTAACGGAAGAGGCCACGACATGAGAGCCAGGTGGTCGTGAGCCCAGAAGTTTATTAATTGCAGGCCCCGGCTGCTAGCTAGCGCAAATTCGCGCGGCCACGGGCAGGTTCCGTTGAACCAGGGAACGAGATAAGCCACATCGGCTTTATCCCAAGACATGGGATTCGTCAGTGCGAACACAATCGCCTGGTGGGCCAGATCCATGTGCAGATAAGTCGCGCCCCAGCTGAGTGCCTCGACTTTGAAACGGTCTAGTCCGCTCCCCGCTTTCGTGCGCCACTCGGAGGGGAAGTTTACGGCCGCGTTCAATCGGCCGCCTTGCGGGTAAGGAACACCGGGACCGAGATAGCACACAGGATTGTTGACATCGTTCGGATACAAAATTTCGAACTTGGCATCGGGATTCTGGGCAAGAACAGCTGTCCGTATCGCGTCGATATGGGCTTTTAGACGGGCGGCGAGGAAGTTGGCATCGGCGCCATTGTTCGCCGAGGGATCGTCGTCCTGGCAAGTGAATTTGTAGAGAGGCCTGCCGAGAGCGGATTGAGCTGCAGCCGCCGTGACTGGATCATAGTACGCCATCGAACCGCCGCGGACTTGCCCGGAGCCCTCGACCCAATCGCCATTAGAAGAGACCGGGATCGTGAACTGCGTCTCGTCCACCACCGTGATGGACCAAGTCCCATTCACGGATGTGCAGCCTCCCACTCCTGAGATGACAACCCGATCTCCGGTACCCATTCCGTGTGGATTCTGGACGCCGATGCTGACGGGATCGGTTGAGGCACAGGACTCAATCGTCTGTACCATTGAAGAGTAGAACCACCACAGAAATTCCCCAAATTGAAGCCACGGCGTGAGACCCGCTGCGCTCTGCAAACCCGCCATCTCAGCGAACACGGATATCTGGAACTCTGTCATCTTGTCGATAAACGCACACTGGGAAGATTGTAAGTAGGCGTAGCCGGTATCGGTTGTTACCGGAGTGCCATCGTAAAAGCGGGCTTGCCAGGCGTTGGCAACCGTCCCATCATCTGGAGGATAAACCAGCTCCATCGAGAACGACGTCGTGATCAGCAAACCCGCAGCTTGAACTTCGTTGAACAGATCCGAGTGCCACTGACGGACCGGGAAGTTGATGGGATTAGGCGCAGTGGGATCGACTTGCCACAAGCCCTCAGCGTTCGGGTTAGCGTTGGCCGAAATGGTCATGGTTCCCGCTCCGGTGCTTACATGCGGCCCGGGCTGTATTGTGGCATTCCAGTTCGGAGTGCGAGTGAAAATTGCGAGCTGGCCTTCACCAGTGTGCTGTGCCCAAATCTTGATCGCAGCGGAATTGATGTAGAAGACAAAGTGTTGGGCGATCGTATCGACTGAATCCCAGGTGATGACGGATTTCGCCATAGTGAATGTGTCGATTTCGATCTGTGCCACATCGTTATTGGCCCAGTTTCCACCGAAGGTCACGATTACGGGATTCCACACTGCCTTCACACGCTTCCGCTGATTCCACCAGAAGACGCCGAGATATTCGTTCAGTTGTCCTCTGAAGCCGAGCTTGAGCAATTGCCAGAGGACCCGCTGCGGGCTCAGCTTGTAGGTCGCGTCGGTATCGAAATCGAGCGCCGGGCTGACATTGTCGTATGTGACGCAGGCATCGTTAACGTCGGGTGTCGGAACCGCGGCTTCGATGAAATCGAAGATGAAATTAAATCCAGTTGAAAGTTGGTTGTTCGAGCTGTTTACGCTCAATGTGACCGTGTGAGTCCCGGCGGCAACCTGTGTGCGCAACAGCCTGCGCGTGACAACTTCGGAGTCTGCTTTCAGGTAACAATCCAGATTGGTAGGCGAGTCGGCATCCAGCGTGGCGCTTACAATGCCTCGGTCCAGGTATAGTGATGTCCCCAAATAAAGGTCATGAACCTGGTTTGACGTGTAAGAAACCGTTACCGAATCGCCTGGCTCGGCGGTCACTCGAGCGTATCCGTGCCAGTAATTGTTAGCGGGCTGCGTTTTCCAACCAGGGCCGGAGTAAACGCAGGCGCCGCTTTCGTCATTGCCGATGCGGAGACTGCCAGGCCCCGCAATCTCGAGAGTTCTTTTGCCGTTAGGGTCTGCCACGGACCAGTTGCTGAACGTTGCGGTCCATTCCGTATCGCTGTAAATGCCACTCGCGGGCAGCATAGGCGCAAAGGTGATCCATGCCTGACGGATCTGATCGATCGCCAGTGCAGAAAAGTCGAGCGAAATGTTCCAGGTGACGCCGTCCGAGTTTCCGCCCGTCAACTGCAACACTGGGTTGTCTACCTGAAGAAGGTTTCCCGGCCTGACGACCAGGTAAACGCCGAGGCTGTTACCGTCGACGCCTCCGTATTCCGCAACGTAGGGAACGGAAGTCTGAGAACCTGGAGAAGTGCTCAGCGTAAGCGAAGTGGGGCTATTCACGCTCGCCACGCTGAATGAAACCCCGTCAATATACACGGTCGAGCCTGGCGCAATTCCGGGGAACTTTGCTCCGTCGTACCATTCGACATCACTGCCTGAGGCATTGACGCGGCCTGTTCGAGCGTTCTTCAGAGTCAGCTTTCCGGTGCCATCCACAGAAGCGATGACCGAGACGCTGTTTTGCTCGTAAGTCCACCAACCGTAAGAATTGATGGCGTCGGCGAACCACTGCGCAACATCGGCCGCACTCTCGCCGCCTTGAGCCACGAAATCGAACTCCGCATTGTTCACAAATAGAGTCAAACGATCATAGATGATGCAGCCACCGGGAGCGCTGAACGTGTAAGTGCCTTGTGCTACCGAATAATTGCCCGAACCAAGCGTGGCATGATCCCACAGTCGAATCTGACTGATTTCGCCGGTTGGGCTTACCACGTCGAGCTGCGCCCAATCAATCCAGGAGAATTTCGCCGAGTCGATCGGTTGGAGTCCCTGATAGGTGAGATTGAAATTGAGCACCATGCCTGATAGGTCGAAACTGGGCAGATATCGCATTGAATAGTGCTCGAAAACGTTGTCCGCATCATAGAGCACCAGCACGGCGAAATCCGCCATATCGCGAAAGATCCCACACACGGTAAATCCGGTCGGGCTGGTTTGACAAAGCGAAGCCGCAGCGCCGTTGCCGTCAAAACCACGAAGGTAGAGAGTGCGGTCCGGCTGCAGCTTCAGTATTTGTTCGGTACTCATAGGCGAGATTGCGCAACGCGGACACAAAATCTGTGCCTATTGCGCGGCTTCGGTTGATTGTTGCCTGAGGCCCGGGCCGCTATATAACAGAAGGGTTGAAGTGGTTGAATTCAGGGGACATACGGAAGGCTCTGTACGCGTGAACAAGAAACGCGTACAAAAAATACGGCAGCCTCCAGCGGAGGTGGAGGCTGCCAATATCGAGCTCGGCCGGTCGTTACCGGTCCGCTCGCTCCTCCAAACCAGAAGGTGAACCGTGCTTTGCCGGAGCGTTAGCACCACCGAGGCGGATGAAAAGCCCATCCGCTTCCTGCTCCCGCGAGGCTTCGGCCCATAATCGCCTCTACTTGATAACGCAAGAAAACGCGGGTGCGCGGGTCACGTAAAATTACGTAGGGCAACTGTAAAATTAGAATGTCTGTGCGTGGCTCGGTCCTCAGTCTTAGATATAGTTGATGGACTTCGTTACACTTTGGGCGTAGGCGAATGCCGGAACAGAAGGCCCCAACGCACGGTTTGGATGGCTATAGAGCTGCCAGACCGGCCCTTGATGCAGCGATGCCTGTGCTCTATCAGGAGCTTCGCCGTATTGCAAAAGATCATCTGTCTCGTGAACGGTCCGATCACACTCTGCAGCCCACAGCATTGGTTCACGAAGCCTATCTGCGCCTGCTAGAACAGCATAAAATCGATTGGTCCTGTCGGGCGCAGGTGCTCGGAGTCGCGGCGCGGATGATGCGACGCATACTTGTGAATTACGCGATTGCGCGAGGCGCCCAAAAGCGCGGCGCAGCTCTTCTTGTGACTGTTGCGGATCCGGAAGTCGCGGATATGCGTGCGCTTGAGCTGGAGGAGTTGGATCTGGCGTTGAACCGGTTGGAGGAAATCGATGCTCGACAGGCACAGATAGTGGAGCTTCGTTTTTTTAGTGGCTTGACGGTGGAAGAGACCGCTTCAGTGGTTCAGGTCTCGCCGGAAACCGTGAAGCGGGAATGGCGAACCGCTCGTTTATGGCTTGCAAGAGAACTGGCTCGAAACCCGAGCGCCGGGTCGGCGAACTTAGCGAACCGGCAGGTGAGGGGCGCCACTCCGCATTGAGCCCAAGGTGAGTAGCGAAGCACGTATGGATGCTGCGCGGTGGCAACAAGTCAAATCAATCCTCGATCAAGCGCTGCAAGTCGACGCGAAACAGCGTGAGCAATTTGTTACGGACACGTGTGCCGGGGACTCGTCGCTCAGTTCCGAGGTGAACGAGTTTCTGGGTTTCAGTGAACACGCTGAGAACTTGCTTCCGGATAACGGTCTGGCAGATTTCTTTCCGGAATCTACAGAAGTTCCATATAAACTGCCTGAGCGAGTCGGCCCTTACCGGATACTCCGTGAAATCGGCCGCGGCGGTATGGGTATTGTTTGTCTTGCTCGACGCGATGATGGCGTATACGATCGGTTCGTTGCGCTCAAACTGATCGGCTCGGGGGTTCACCATGCGAAGTTCACCAAGCTATTCTGGCGCGAGCGGCGCATTTTGGCGCAGCTCGATCACCCGAACATAGCCCGGCTTCTCGACGGCGGGACCACAGAAGCTGGCCAGCCGTATTACGTGATGGAATTTGTCGATGGTGAACCGCTGGACCTGTACTGCCAAAAGCACTCGCTCAATCTACGGCAAAAGCTTGAGCTTTTCATCCCCATCTGCTCTGCTGTGAGCTACGCACACCGGAACCTGATTATCCATCGGGATCTCAAACCGGCAAACGTGCTGGTCACGCATGAGGGTGTTCCCAAGCTCCTGGACTTTGGTGTCGCAAAAATCCTTGCCGACGAAGCCCAAACCACCACGACTACCGGAATGCCTTTGACCCCCTTCTATGCGAGCCCCGAACAGGTCAGGGGTGAGTCTCTGACCGTAGCCAGTGACATTTATTCGCTCGGAGTGCTTCTGTATGAGCTATTAAGCGGCCGCCGACCGTACGGAAACCGCACAGGCACGGTCGCTGCTTTTCGCGCCATTCTCGAGGAGCCGCCGCTTCCTCTCCGGAAAAGGACAAGCGGCGTTCCGGCAGATCTCGGTAATGTCGTCATGACTGCACTTCGCAAGGAGCCCGAGCGAAGGTACTCCACCGTGGATGCATTTTGCCAGGATCTCAAGAAGTTCAGCCATGGATTTCCCGTAAACGCCGCGCCCGATAGATTTTTCTACCGTTTCGGTAAATTTGCAAAACGCAACCGGTGGGCGGTGAGCGTAGCAACCGTCGCGCTTTTGGCTTTTGCTGTTTCAGGCGTTATAATCTGGCGCGAAAAACAAAGCGCGGAATTGCGCTTTCAGCAGGTGAGGCAGCTCGCTCACTCGGTAGTTTTCGAACTGGACGACGCCATCGAAGACCTGCCCGGCTCGAGCCGAGCCCGTGAATTGCTGATTACGCGGGGTCTTGAGTACCTCAACGGACTTGCGAAAAATCGCGGACAGGATCCGGCTCTCACTTTCGAATTGGCGCAGGCCTATATGAAAATCGGAGGCGCCCAAGGTGATTTGCAGCAGGCGAATGTTGGAGACCGCGAAGGAGCGCTTTCAAGCTATGGCAAGGCGCGCGCCTTACTACTCGATCTACACAAGAAAGATCCCGCAAATCGGGATGTGGAGCGGTCTCTTGCTCTTGTGGACACCGATATCACCGCACTTTCTCCACGCGCACGTATCGATCAGGTCGTCCCAATACGAAGGGAAGCAATTTCACTGTTCCAAGACATTGCGCGGACGACTTCTGGGGCGCACGCACTGAACGATGTTGCTCTCGCTCATTTCTATTTGGCTCTCGATTTAACCGAACGGCAGGATTATAGGGAGGCCCTGCCGATCTGGAAAACGGCTCTTTCCGATTACGAGGAAATTCAAAAATCAGAAAATAATTCCCCGCAAGCGCAAAGGAACATAGCTCTCATCGAGAAACGAATCGCTGGCGTGTACTATGCGCTCGATGACTACACTAATGCTGTCGCACACAACAGCCGCGCAGCCGAGATCGATCAGGCAAGAGTAGCCGCAGAACCTCAGAGTCCAACCGCACGGATGGATCTCTCATTTGATCTCGTCGAGCTTGGCTCGTGTCTTCATGAGCTGCGGGATGAGAAGCAAGCGTTGGCAGACCTAGATAGGGCAATTGGATTGCGCCGTGAAGTCGCGGCAGAGGATCCGCACGATTTCCGCGCGCAATCGGAACTGGAAACCGTTCTACGTATGACTGCTGTCGTCAAAACGCAATCGGGATCTTTTGATGAATCTCTGAACCTGGCGCGAGAAGCAGCGGAGATCGGGGCATCTCTTCACGGGCGCGATCCCCGTAATACCGACGAGACCGTAAACTTCGCACTTGATTGCCTCGAAGCCGGCGAGGCGTATCGTTTAGTTGCCTTAAGAGCCAAGCCGGCGCAGCGTCAACACTGGGAGGCAGCGCTGAACAGCTTCCAGAAATCTCAGACCTTGGCTGCGAGTATTCCGGCTGATGCCTTTGACCGCGGTGATCGCGAAAAACTGACCGAGTTACGAGACAAGATCGAGGAGTGCCGCGTCCACATCCGCGGATAGTTGACGGTGCCCCATACTAGGGTTCGTGGACCCGATCGTCCTCAAAGCGCTGCTGAACGACGTAGCGGAACTCACAGTCGAACATCTCGAACTCGTAATCATTTCGTCAGCTATCGCTGTGCTCATCGGTGTCAGCGTCGGGGTCGCAGGCACTCGGCGGGCCGGTATCCGGCGAGTATCTCTAACAATCGCCAACATTCTGCAAACGATTCCAAGCCTGGCGCTGTTTGGGTTCTTGCTTCCAATTCCTCTAATTGGGGGAATTGGTAAGCGGACCGCGATCATCAGCTTGGTTCTCTATTCGTTGCTCCCGATTTTGCGGAACACCGTCGTGGGCATTGCGAGCGTGGATGCACCCGTTCGGGAAGCAGCCATCGCAATGGGAATGACAGATACTCAGTTGTTGCGAATGGTAGAGCTGCCGCTCGCCGCTCCCACGATCCTCGCAGGCGTGCGCATAGCGCTCGTGACGAATATCGGTACCGCGGTGATCGCAGCCGTAATTGGAGGCGGAGGCCTCGGCGTTCTCATCTTCCGCGGTGTGGCATCCGTCGACACGGTTCAAATTCTCGCAGGAGCAATACCGGCGGCAGCTCTCGCATTACTGGCCGATGCCGGTATGGGAATTATTGAGCGCAGAATGGGGGGGGCATGATCCGCACGCGAAGCATTGCGATTCTGATGTGCGCAGCCTGCGTTGCCTCTTGCTCACGGCGGGGGACGATTGTGGTGGGCTCGAAGAACTTTACGGAACAGGTCATCCTCGGTGAAATTGCTGCGCAGCAACTGGAGCGCAAGCTGCACGCCACCGTTGAGCGCAGACTGAACCTGGGAGGCACTCTGCTGGCTCACGAGGCTCTTCTGAAAGGGCAGATCGATCTCTATCCCGAGTACACCGGCACTGCAAACAGCGCGATCCTGAAGCAAAAGGCCGCTAATGACTCCGCCAAAGCATATATGGAAGTGAAGGATGCTTACCGCGACCGGTTTCACCTGGAGTGGCTTCCACCTTTAGGTTTCAACGATACGTTCGCCATGGTCGTACGGCGGGAGGATGGGAAGCGTCTGAATGTGCCTGAGTTATCCGCGGCCACACAGCGTTCTTGGCGGCTGGGCGTGGGATACGAATTCCTGACGCGGCCCGATGGTTTGCAAAAGCTCAATAGTGTCTATTCGCTGCGTTGGCAGGGCACTCCCAGAAGCATGGACCTCGGCCTGTTATATCAGGCGCTCTCGAGAAATAAGATTGACATGGCAGCTGGCAACTCTACTGACGCGCTGCTTAGTGAATCGGAATATACGGTGCTCGCGGATGACAGGAGGGCCTTTCCGCCTTACAATGCTTGCTTCGTAGTGAGGGAAAACTCAATCCGACAAAACACGGCGTTGAAATTGGCTCTGACGATGCTCTCGGGCCGTATCAGCGATGAGACCATGCGGACACTAAACCGGCGGGTAGACATAGATCATCGGCCGGTATCGGTGGTTGCGAGGGAGTTCCTTGCCAACGAGCCGTGAAACGCATCTATCTGTCACGGCTATAATCAGTTGGCCCTCGAAAATGATCAATAAACTGGTTCTCGAAAATTTGAAATACCGGTGGGTTCGAACGCTACTCAGCGCGTTGGTAGTAGGCGTCCAGGTCATGTCCATACTTACGCTGATCGGCCTCAGCCGTGGCATGCTGCAGGAGTCCGCATCCCATGCGAAAGGCACCGGCGCAGACATTTTCCTAAAGCCCGACACCCAGGGCACGTTTTCCTTCTCCACCGGGCAGCTCTCGCAGAAATTCGTCGGGTTTCTTGCGAAGCAGCCACATGTCGAGCAGGCCGTTGGTGTTCTGATGATCCCGGTGGAATTGATCACCCCTATCAATGGGGTGGACGTTCCGGAATTCGAAAAAATGAGCGGAGGCTTCCGCTATCTCCAGGGAGGGCCGCCCGAGGCGCCCGATGATTTGATCGTAGACGAATATTACGCGCGTCAGAACAAGCTAAATGTTGGGCGGACAGTAAAGCTATTAAATCACGATTGGCGGATCTCCGGCATCGTGCAAGGCGGCGTGCTGGGCCGCTTGATCGTCCAGCTTCCTACGCTACAGCGTTTGACCGGAAACGCAAATCCTCCGCGCGTTTCGGAGATTCTGGTGAAGCTCGATAACCCCGCGCTTACAGATCAAGAAGTGGCTCACTTCAATCAACTCCTGAAGGGCAATCTGCAGGCGCTCTCCACCGAAGCATTGGTATCGCAATTCAGCGTCAACAATATCCCGCAGCTGAGGGCATTTATTGATGTGATTACTGTAATTGCTGTGATCGTCGGATTTCTGGTTGTGTTTCTCTCGATGTATACGGCTGTCGTAGAGCGCACGCGTGAGATCGGAATTCTGAAAGCGCTTGGAGCCAAGCCGCTCACGATTTTGGACATACTCGTGCGTGAGGCGATCGTATTAGCAGTGGTGGGCTGCCTGATAGGGATTGCTCTATCGTTTGGGACGAAGGCCTTGATAATGGGCTTCATGCCCGCGTCCCTCCACGTGGTGAATGTGCCCGACTGGTGGCCCCGTGCCGCAGCAATCGCACTCGCCGGAGCACTGCTTGGCGCTGCCTATCCAGGGCTTAAAGCTGCCCGTCAGGATGCGATCGAAGCTCTCGCGTACGAGTAACGCGCTCGCTTATGAGTGAAGCGGGGGCGTATGACTGAAGATCGCGACGCGTCGCAAACGGCATCGCGCTTGATGATTCGTGTACGTGGCCTTCAGAAAATCTATCACGTCGGTGATGTTGAAGTACCCGCGCTGCGGGGCGTCGACCTTGACGTGAGCCGCGGCGAGTTCCTCGCGGTAATCGGTCCCTCTGGGTCCGGCAAATCGACGCTGTTTCACATTCTAGGCGGCCTGGCCCCTCCAACTGCCGGAGAGATCTTCATAGATGAAGTAGACCTCCGCGGACTTACAGAAAACCAGCGTACGGAATTACGTCAAAAAAAGATCGGATTCGTTTTTCAGAAATACAATCTTCTGCCTACGCTGACCGCAAGGGACAACATAGAAATTGCACAAACGCTTTCAAAAACGTATTCGCCGCCGCCTGGCTTCGCTGAGATTCTACAGCTCTTGGGTATCAGTCATCGCCTCGACCACAAGCCCCGCGCTCTCTCGGGAGGAGAACAACAGCGAGTTGCAATTGCCCGCGCTCTCGTAAATCAACCGGCAATACTGCTTGCTGACGAACCCACCGGGAACCTTGATACGGCAAACTCAAACGCCGTCCTAGAGATCCTTCGCGACCTCAACGAGCGCACTGGTCAGACGATTTTAATGATTACGCACAACCCCGAGGCCGCTGCGTTCGCCGATCGGACGGTATCCATGCGAGATGGGAGAATTGTGGCCGTATAGAATTCCCATGGCGCGATTGTCGAACGGCAAGATCGCACATATCCTCCCATGGAAATCGATCGGCGGGCACCGCGTCTGACCGAGCGCTAGCCAGGCGTATCGGTAAGGTAGGTCTGAAGTCTCGGACTGAGCTGCTTTACGCGTCCGAACCAAAGCTGCAACTTGTCGAGGTACAGATATACAACGGGTGTGGTGTAGAGCGTGAGAAGCTGACTGACGATGAGCCCGCCGACAATCGTGATGCCTAGTGGCCGCCTCATTTCCGAACCCGTGCCTGTCCCAAGCGCCAACGGCAGCCCTCCAAACAGTGCCGCCATAGTAGTCATAATGATCGGCCGGAAGCGCAACAGGCACGCCTGATAAATCGCCTGCTTCGACGAGATCCCTTGTTTCCGCTCCGTCTCGAGCGCAAAGTCGATCATCAGAATGGCGTTCTTCTTAACGATGCCTATCAGCAGAATAATTCCGATGAGGGAAATCACGGTCAGCTCGGTTCCGAAAAGTATCAGCGCAAGAAGAGCGCCTACACCGGCAGACGGCAGCGTGGAAAGAATCGTAATCGGATGAATATAGCTCTCGTACAGCATCCCGAGCACGATGTAGACCGCAAGCAGCGCCGCCAAAATCAGTATCGGTTCGCTCTTTAAGGAGGCTTGAAAAGCCTGGGCGGTGCCTGCAAATGCGCCGCGCACATTGGCGGGCATTCCAATGTCTTGCTCGGCTGTTTCTACTTGCTTCACCGCATCGCTCAGCGCCGTACCGGGCGTGAGCGCGAAAGACAAGGTGATGGACGGGAACTGTCCCTGATGATTCACAGTCAGCGACGTCATAGCAGTCTTGCGTTGGGTGAAAGTCGAAATAGGAATCGTTGTTCCGTTGTTCGATCGAACATAGATCTCGTTCAGAGAAGCCGGATTCTGCTGGAATTCTGGCAGAACCTCCATCACGACGTGATATTGATTGATGCCCGCATACATGGTCGAAACCTGCCGTTGTCCGAAGGCGCTGTATAGTGTTGTGTCGATCGCGTACGGGCTGACTCCCAAACGCGATGCGGTTGCCCGGTCAATTACCAGCTGAGTTTCCAACCCGTGCACCTGCTGATCGCTGTTCACGTCCAGCAGAATCGGAACCGTCTTCAATTTCGCGAGCAGCTTAGGCGCCCATTCATTCAGATCGGACAAGCTATCCGATTGCAGCGTGAACTGATATTGAGAATTACTGGCCCGTCCGCCCACGCGGATGTCCTGAACGGGCTGCAGATACAGAGTGGCGCCGGGAATGCGAGCCAGTTTTCCGCGCAGGCGATTGATGACCTGCTCCGCCGACGCTTTTCGCTGGCTGAGAGGTTTGAGAGTAATCCACATTCCTGCGGAATTCAACGTGCCGCCGCCAGTAAAACCACCCAGATCGTCAACCGCGGGATCGCGCTCCACAATTCGTGTGAAGGCGTGCAATTTCTCATCCATGGCTGCGAATGAGATGTCCTGATCGGCTTGAATCATCCCACCAATGCGTCCTGTATCCTGCTGCGGAAAGAAGCCCTTAGGAACAATAATGTAAAGAAATACACTAATCGCAACCGTGACGATGGTAATTACCAGTGTGAGCTGCGGGTGTTTCAAAACCACAGCCAGTGTTCGGGCATATGTTGAATGAAGCGCATCGAACACGCCTTCACTGAACCGATATACCCAGTTGTGTTTTCTATTTTCCTGCGCACGAAGAAATTTGGCGCACATCATGGGTGTTGTCGTGAGCGACACAACCAGTGAAACGCAGATTGCGACGGTCAATGTAATGGCAAATTCTCGGAACAGGCGGCCGACGATGCCTCCCATCAGCAGAATCGGGATGAAGACTGCGACCAAAGATGTGCTCATCGAGAGAACGGTGAAGCCGATCTCCTTAGCGCCCTGCAGCGCAGCCTTCATCGGCGCGAGTCCTTGCTCTAGATAGCGCGTAATGTTCTCGATGACAACAATCGCGTCGTCCACGACAAATCCAGTGGAGATGGTTAACGCCATTAGGGACAAATTGTCCAGGCTATACCCGACCAGATACATCACACCGAATGTGCCCAGAAGGGAGAGCGGGACCGCGATTCCCGGAATAATGGTCGCCCACGCATTCCGGAGGAAAAAGAACACCACCAGAATCACCAAAGCAATGGAGATGAGCAGCGTTATCTCGACATCGTGTATCGACGCGCGAATCGTGGTTGTTCGGTCTTGTGAAACTCTCAGGTGCATGGCCGGTGGGATCGAGGCCTGAAGCAGCGGCATCACTGCGAGTATTCGGTCCACAGTGTCGATAACGTTGGCGGTCGGCTGCTTGAAGACGGCCACTAAGACCGAGGGCTTCCCGTTATCCAGCCCGTCGTTTCGCGTGTCTTCCACGGAATTGAGAACGTTTCCGATATCTCTAAGCCGTACTGGCGCGTTGTTGCGATATGAGACGATTAACGGCGCGTACTGATCGGCCGTGAATAACTGGTCCGTGGCGTTCACTTGCCAGCGAAGCTTATCGTTCCCGAGTTCCCCCTTTGCTTGATTGGCGTTCGCGTTGCTAAGGGTTGTGGCGACATCGGTCAGCCCAAGCCCGAACGTATTCAGGATCGTGGGATTCACCTGAACTCTCACGGCAGGCCTGGAGCTGCCCCAAACGTGTACTTCCCCCACGCCTTCTACTTGAGACAGCTTTTGGGCCAGGACGGAATCCGCCATGTCGTACATGTGCCCTCGATCGTAAACGTCCGAAGTCAGGGCAAGCATCATGATCGGCGCATCTGCGGGATTCGATTTCCAGTAACCGGGGTTGCTAGGCATATCCGAAGGCAATTGCCCGCGAGCCGCGTTAATCGCCGCTTGCACATCGCGACCGGCGGCATCGATGTTCCGACTGAGATCGAACTGCAGAGTAATACCCGTGCTGCTCAACTGGCTCGATGAGGTCATCTCTGTAATTCCGGCAATCCGCCCGAATTGGCGCTCGAGCGGCGTGGCAACGGCGGAGGCCATGGTTTCGGGACTCGCACCGGGAAGATTGGCGTGAACCTGAATGGTGGGAAACTCGACATCCGGAAGCGGCGCAACCGGCAGTAGCCGGAATGCGAGTACACCCGATAGCGCCAGAGCAGCCGTCAAAAGTGATGTCGCGACGGTTCTTCGGATGAATGGCGCTGATATATTCATGAGCTACTTCGCTGCGACCGGCTCCCGGACTGGATACGTGACGGCTCTGCGTTGACGTGTGCGGCTGAAGCGCAAGGCCAATCTATCGAAAAACAAATAAACTACTGGAGTCGTATAGAGCGTTAACACCTGGCTTAGGATCAAGCCGCCCACAATCGTGATTCCGAGCGGCCTTCGCAGCTCTGAACCAACTCCCGTTCCGAGCGCCAACGGCAATCCGCCGAACAACGCAGCCATAGTGGTCATCATGATCGGCCGGAAGCGCAGTAAACACGCTTGGTAAATTGCCTGTACGGGCGGTTTGCCCTCCTCGCGCTCGGCTTGTAAAGCGAAGTCGATCATCATAATGGCATTCTTCTTTACGATGCCGATCAAGAGGATCAGTCCAATGAGCGCGACCACGCTGAAATCCTGGCGGCAAATGAAAAGCGCCAGAATCGCCCCGACCCCGGCGGAAGGCAGCGTCGATAAGATCGTGATCGGATGGATGTAGCTCTCATACAAGACGCCGAGCACAATGTAGACAACTGCCAGAGCAGCCACGATCAGCCAGGCTTCATTTGACAGCGAATTTTGAAACGCCGCTGCTGTTCCTTGGAAGCTCGAATGAATGCTCATCGGCAATCCGATCTCCTGTTCGGCCTGGTTGATCGCTTTGACGGCGTTTCCGAGCGATTCACCCGGCGGAAGATTGAAAGAGATCGTTACCACTGGAAACTGGCCTTGATGGTTCACGGTCAGCGGTGTACTTGAGGTTTCAACGTGCGTGAAGGAGCTGAGCGGGACCTGTGTGCCAGCCGAAGATCGCACGTAAAGATTCGCCAGGGCGCCCGGATCCAGCCGAAATTCCCGTCCTACCTCGAGCACTACATGATATTGATTCAGTTGTGTGAACATGGTCGAGACGAGCCGCTGTCCGAAGGCGTCGTAAAGGGTGTCGTCAATGGCTTGCATGCCGATACCTAAGCGCGAGGCAGTATCCCGATCAATCACGAGCGTCGTTTCCAAACCTGAATTTTGCTGGTCGGTCGCGACGTCCCGCAGCTGCGGAAGAGTGTTGAGCTTATCCACAAGCCGCGTTGTATAAGTATTCAGCTCCGTCGCGTCCGCGTCCTCAAGGGTGTATTGATATTCCGTGCGGCTTACCCGGTCCTCGACCGTCAAGTCTTGCACCGGTTGCATGAACAACGTAATGCCGTCCACTTGTGCCAGCTTGGGTTGCAACCGGCGGATGATGTCGCTCGCGCTAATCCGACGCTCATCAAGCGGCTTCAAATTAATTTGTATGCGGCCGCTGTTAAGCGTTGTATTGATACCGTCAATACCAATGAATGACGAGAGACTTTCAACCGCCGGGTCCTTAAGAATGACACTTGCGAGCGCCTCCTGACGCTTGGCCATCGCCGGAAAGGAGACTGTCTGGGGCGCTTCCGATACTCCCAGAATCACGCCAGTATCTTGCACGGGAAAGAAGCCCTTTGGGACCGCGATATAAAGCAAAATGGTTGCGACAAGAGTCGCAAACGTAATCAGAAGCGTAATCGGCTGGTGCTTCAGAACAAACTGCAAAGTGCTTCCGTACCGCGCAATGATCCAATCGAAGGCGTCCTCCGATTTTCGGTAAAACCACCCCTGCTGCGATTCCGGCTTGTGGTGCAGCAGCTTGGCACACATCATTGGGGTAAGCGTCAGCGATACAACCGCCGAAACCAGAATTGTCACCGCCAGCGTAATTGCGAACTCACGGAACAGCCGGCCCACAATATCGCCCATGAAGAGCAACGGGATCAGCACCGCAATCAACGAAATGGTGAGTGACAGAATCGTGAACCCGATCTGCTCCGAACCTTTGAGTGCGGCCCTGAGCGGAGATTCGCCCTCTTCGAGATAACGCGAAATGTTCTCGATCATCACGATGGCGTCATCCACTACGAAGCCTGTAGAGATCGTCAGCGCCATCAACGATAAGTTGTTCAGGCTGTAACCGAGCAGGTACATCACCCCGAACGTGCCGACTATCGAAAGCGGCACGGCAACGCTGGGAATAACGGTCGCGGCGAGATTCCGTAGAAAAAGAAACATCACCATTACCACCAGCGCGACCGTCAGCATCAGCTCGAATTGCACGTCTTTTACCGATGCACGTATCGTGGTGGTTCTGTCCGTGAGCACCGCAATGTCAACTGCCGAAGGCATCGAGACCTTCAACTGCGGCAGCAGCGCTTTGATCCGGTCGACAACAGTGATAATGTTTGCTCCGGGCTGCCGCTGAATGTTCATGATCACCGCCGGAGTCGTGTTCATCCAGGCGGCCTGCTTTGTGTTTTCGGCTCCGTCCACAACGCTGGCTACATCCTCCAGCCGTATGGCGGCGCCATTGCGATACGCAACAACCACTGATTTGTAACCGGCGCTCGTCAGAATTTGATCGTTGGCGCCGATTGTGTACGCCTGGCGAAGGCCGTCGAAATTGCCTTTGGCTTGATTTAGATTGGTCTGGTTAAGAGCCGCACGAACATCCTCGAGACTTAGACCGTAGGCGGCCAAAGCAGTTGGATTCGCTCGAATCCGAACCGCGGGCTTCTGACCTCCGCTGAGCGTAACCAAGCCGACTCCTGGTAGCTGAGAAATCTTCTGTGCAAGCGTCGTATCCGCGAAATCTTCCACCTTCGTCAAAGGAAGCGTTTTCGAGGTGAGCGCCAATGTCAGGATGGGTGCATCGGCGGGATTCACCTTGCTATAGATCGGCGGATTCGGAAGATCGGGCGGCAGGTATGTGCCCGCGGCGTTGATCGAAGCCTGTACTTGCTGCTCAGCTACGTCAATGTTCAGATCGAGGTCGAACTGCAAAGTGATAATTGAGCTCCCGAAGGAGCTCGTCGAGGTCATCTGTTTCAGGCCCGGCACCTGTCCGAACGTGCGTTCGAGCGGAGCCGTGACAGATGAAGCCACAACTTGAGGGCTTGCGCCGGGATAGAACGTGAGGCACTGAATGGTGGGGTAATCAACCTCAGGCAGCGCGGAGACCGGAAGCTGCCGGTACGCGATCCCGCCCGCGATCAGAATTCCCGCCATCAGCAGGGAGGTTGCAACCGGCCGCAATATGAACGGCCGAGACGGACTCATTTTGTCATTGCCCTTGCTTCGCGCTCGCTCCGCCCGGTTGCCGGAGCACCACCTTCATTCCTTCAGCGAGTTTCTCGGCTCCGTCCACTACAACGCTATCTCCCGCTTGAAGTCCATCCGCAATCGACACGTCGTTGCCTTCACTCAGCCCCACCTTAACTGGGCGCGTCGTCACGGTCTGGTCGTCTTGGACCAGATACACGAAAGTGCCCGTGGGGCCGCGCTGGATGGCAGATGCCGGCACAATGATCGCGCCATGCTTCGTATCCAGCCACAGTTTGATATTGACGAACTGATTCGGAAAAAGCGCGAAATCCGTATTCGGGAAGACAGCCTTCAGCCGCGATGTGCCCGTTGTCTGATCGATCTGATTGTCAACCGTGACCAGGGTTCCGTCGGCCAGCTTCTTAGTTAAATCGCGGTCATAAGCTTCCGTGCGCAGCTTCGCTCCTTCATGCAATTTGCGGAGCACGTCCGGAAGCTGATCTTCGGGGATGCTGAAAAGAACTGCAATCGGCTGCAGCTGTGTAATGATAACCAAGCCATTCGGATCAGACGCATGAATCATATTGCCTGCGTCGATCAAGCGGAGCCCGACGCGGCCGCTGATAGGCGCTGTGATCCGCGTGTAAGAGAGGTTCAGCTTCGCATTGTCGATGGCTGCCTGATCGGCCACAATCGAGCCTTGCGATTCATCGACCGTCGCGGCTTGAGTATCGAGCTGCTGTTTCGCGATGATCTTGTCGTTGTAGAGTTCGCGATCGCGCTCCAGATTCACCTGCGCATCCTTCAGCGCTGCCTGATCCTTCGCGAGATTCCCCTGCGCTTGATCGAGTGCCACTTGATAAGGCCGAGGATCGATCTCTGCCAGCAAATCACCGTGATGAACGAATTGACCCTCGTGAAATGTAACGCTGATTAGCTGCCCGTCTATCCGGCTCTTCACTGTGACTGTGTTGAATGCCGTAACGGTACCTAAGCCCTGCAAATATACCGGCATATCGCCGGCCCGAGCGGTCGCGGCTACGACGGGGATATTAGTGGGCCTCATCGCGGCCCCCCTTCTCGCCGTCATGGTCTGCTTTTTTGCCGTCTCAAATACGTATAAGCGGTAGCAGCCGTACCCAATAACAGCAAATACAACAAGCCACACCCACCATCGGTTTTTCGAGCCGGTAGTTCCCTCCAGATCCAACTCCGGAACCCGTTTCTCGTGCAGCTCAGGCCGCTGAGGTTCCGTTTCTTCCGGTTCGACTGTAACGGGTGGTTTCAAACCCTTATTCTCCCCTACCTTGTAATCTGTAATCACCCGTTGCAGTCAAGACGCTGAAGCGGCGAGTGATGTTACTCGGAGAGCCTGTAGTTCGAGTCAGCAATTTCCATTGCAGCGTTCAGCAGGCACCCGGGTCAGCCGTTGTGGAGATAACGGTGGACGAACGCGATCGCCATCGCGCCTTCTCCGACCGCCGAAGCGCAGCGCTTAATGGATCCATGCCTCACATCTCCGGCAGCGAAGACTCCCGGCATGCTGGTTTCGAGATAGTAAGGATTGCGGTCAAGTGGCCAGCTGCTTGGCCATTTGCCTCCATCCAGGAGATCAGGACCGGTTATCAGATATCCTTCCTGATCTCTCAGGATTCCCACCGCCGCCGCCCAGTCGGTATGCGGCTCGCCGCCGATACACACAAAAAGCCAGTGGGTTTGTATCGTTTCTTCGTTTCCCGTCTGGCGGTTTCGCAGCCGAATGGCTTGCAGGCAATTCTCCCCATACAGCTCCGTTATGTCGCTAAAAGGAAAAACCTCAACCTTTGCTGACGCGGTGATGCGGTCAATTAAATAGTTCGATAACGTGCTCTTGAGCGATGCTCCTCGAATGACAATGCTCACCCGGCTCGCAAACCGCGAAAAGTGCATGGCCGCTTGGCCCGCTGAGTTTCCACCGCCAACAATGACCACATGGTTATCGCGGCACAGTGACGCTTCGCTTGCACCCGCGCCATAATACACGCCCGAACCCAGAAAATCGTCCTCCCGCGGAAGGCCGAGCCGACGGTATCGCACGCCGGTCGCACAGAGCGCCGCACGAGCAATGATTTTGGTCCCATCGGCCAGGTATCCTATTCCGATCCCCTCGTGAAATTCACCTCTGACGCCCTCTCTCGCGATGAGGATCTCCGCGCCAAATCGACATGCCTGTTCCCGGGCACGCTCGGCCAGATCGTTGCCGCTGATCCCCTCCGGGAAGCCCAGATAATTTTCAATTCTTGAACTCGTTCCGGCTTGGCCTCCGATCGCCGATCGTTCGATTGCGACAGTTCTCAATCCTTCGGAAGCTGCGTAGACTGCCGCGCTCAAGCCGGCCGGTCCTGCACCATAAATAGCCAGATCGTACTCGGACCGTGAAGGATCATGGAACCACCCCAGTTTTTGCGTGATCTGACGGACGGTCGGATGCTCCATACGCGTGCCGTCGGGGAAAATGCAAATCGGCAGGCGCGGGTCCGCGAGGTTCTCTACTCCGGCGCTCTGCCGTGCATCCTCATCCGTCGCCAGCGGTATCCATTCGAATGGAACGTCGCTGCGGTGCAGAAAATCGCGAATTGTGTATCCGATCGGTGAACCAGGCCTGCCGTAAATTCTGATTTGGGGTTTGGGATCCTCGAGGGTTTTATCGTGTTGATGCATTCACCCCTCCTCCTCGTCGCGCTTGGGCCGTCAACGACTCTGGCGTCAAGTACAATTCTCAAGGATGGATCTCGCCAGCTTATCCCATGAACTGGACAAGAAGAACAGGACATGTCGCGTCATCATTGAAACACCCAAGGGGCGCCGGAATAAGTTCGATTACGACCCGAAGGTAGAGTCCTTTACTTTAGGCGGCTTGCTGCCCGAAGGACTCAGCTTTCCCTTTGATTTCGGGTTTGTGCCTTCGACCATAGCTGAGGACGGAGATCCAATCGACATCATGGTCCTGATGGATGAGCCTGCGCACGTCGGATGTGTCCTGGTAGTCCGGCTAATCGGTGTTATTGAAGCTCAGCAGACTCAGGACGGCAAGACAACGGAGAACGATCGCCTGATCGGCGTGGCCGTGCACTCTTATAGCCGCGAGGATATTCAATCCGTTTCGGAGCTGAACAAGTCTCTCCTCGACCAGGTGGAAGAATTCTTTATCTCATACAACAAGAGCCGGGGAAAGAAGTTCAAGGTAACGGGTGTGCACGGCCCGTCGAAAGCCGTCAAGCGCCTTCAGCAAGCGATTGAAGCCCATAAAGGCAACACGTAAGCGAAAATTTTAGCTAGCTAACAGTGCCCAGCTGAGCCATCGTGCGCATCATCGGGTGCGAGTTGTGGGAAAATGCTGTCAGGTCGTAGCATTGAGTTGTTGAGGAGCGGGAAAAAATAAAATCGAGCAAAAATCATGGCTGATAAAGACACAGAACTGACGAATTTAGAATCGCTCAGGACCGTTACTGACGATCAAATCGTAACTGAACGGAGACTGCCGCGGCGATCGTTCTTGAATAGGACTGGCGCGCTCTTGGCCGGCGCAGCAGGTATCGTCTCGGGGCTGCGAGCTTCGACTCTCCAGCAAGACGATCCCGACAAGAAACCCGCCGATCCCGATAAAAAGAAATCAGGCGATCCTGATTCTAAAAAGTCCAGCGATCCCGATTCCAAGAAATCTAACGACCCTGATTCCAGAAAGTCCAACGATCCTGACTCCAAGAAATCCCGCGATCCTGATCAGAAGAAAACCAGCGATCCGGACAAGACTGACCCAAGAAAGCTGTAGGTAGCCAAGCCTCGCTTTGAGCGGCGCGGCTAATACGCGTATGTCGACGCTGGCCTCTGCACCGGCTGCGCATCTGAAGCCCGCACCTTCGCTTGAGTGGCTGATCGACCCGGTAAGCAAGCAAGTCTTTTTTGAGGAGTACTGGGAGAAACGGCCCCTGGTTGTCAGGCGGAATCGGTCGAACTATTTCAGCTCGCTTCTGTCTTTAGATCAGATTGATCTCGTCATCACTACTCTTGATCGCCGTTATCCGGAGATTTCCCTGAAAAATGCGCGGCAAAGAGTTGCCGACGACGAATATACGCTGCCCGGCAACGCCCTCAATGTCGCGAAACTTTACCAACTGTTTGGGGAAGGTTCAACGGTAACTCTGGCGTATCTAGACACCGTTCTCCCAGCGCTCACCCTCCTTTGCCGCCATCTCGAAGGCGAATTTAGCTGTCCCTTTCAGACCAATGTTTACTTGACTCCCGCCGCGGCCCAGGGCGCCAAGCCACACTACGACACACACGATGTGTTTGTCCTACAAGTTGTCGGTTCTAAAAAGTGGACAATCTATGGAACTCCCGTCCAACTGCCATTACCAGGCCAGGATTTCGACAGCTCGATTCACGAGCTAGGCGCTCCCACGCTCGGATTCGAATTGGATGCCGGGGACGTCGCCTATATTCCTCGAGGAGTTGCCCACGACGCGCACTCAACAGGTGTTCTTTCATTGCATATTACTGCGGGAGTTCTGAGATATACGTGGGCGGGCTTGCTGCTGGAATTTGTTGCCGGCGCGAGCCTAAATGATCCTGCATTTCGCAAAGCGCTTCCTCCGGGATTCGCGCTGCCGGATTTTGATCGAGCGCAAGCTCGAGAGACACTGGTCAACCTTTTGCATCGCGCTTCGACAATGTCCCATTTCGACGCGGCGCTCGACCATTTCATCGATCGATTCATTTCTGCCTGTCCACCGGTGCTGCAGGGGCAAATGGAGCAGATGGCCCTGCTTGATGATTTGACTCTTGACCGTCAGGTGGGCGCACGGCCGGGGGTAATCTCTCGCCTGCAAACCGTCGGAGACTCGGTATCGCTCAGCTGCTACGGACGCGAGATCACCTTCCCGCCTCAGACCGCCGGGGCGGTCCGGTTCGCGCTGAACAATACCAAATTTGTCGTTCGCGATCTTCCGGGTGGTCTGGATAACGCAGGTAAGCTAACGCTGGTTCGACGGCTGATCCGCGAGGGATTGGTCGTGGCTTTCCCGGCCTAGTTTGCCGGCAAAGTATCCCGTCCAACGCACCCCGTCACCTTTCCCCATCGGGCGTATCTTTATATGTAGAGACTATGGCCACCAAACTCACTGTTAACGGGCGGTCCACTACCGTCGACGTGCCGCCGGACACCCCACTTCTTTGGGTGATCCGCGACGTACTCAACCTCCACGGGACAAAGTACGGCTGCGGAATCGGCGAATGCGGAGCCTGCACCGTACACCTTGCCGGCCAGCCTGTCCGCTCCTGCATGACGCCCATCTCAGCTGTTAACAACGCCCAAATCACAACTATCGAAGGTCTATCGCCTGACGGTCGGCATCCGCTCCAGCAAGCTTGGCTCGATATCGACGTGCCGCAATGTGGATACTGCCAGGCCGGGCAGATCATGTCCGCGGCAGCCTTGCTCACCAAGCACCCCAATCCCACCGACGCGGAAATCGATTCCGCCATGAACGGCAATCTCTGCCGCTGCGGCACATACGTCCGTATCCGGGCTGCGATTCACAAAGCAGCTTCGATCCAGCGTGCAGCAAACATTTCCGAGCCACAACCCGTCCTGAGTGGAGGAGGTCTATAGCCATGCAGCTCAGCCGCCGCTCTTTCCTTCACGTCACCGCCTTAGCTGGCGGAGGCATACTGATCGGCGCGTATATCGAGCCGAAGCTCTCCGCGCAACAAGCGCAACCGCAAACGCCACTCGAGCCGAATACATTTATTCGCATAGCCTCCGACGGCACTGTCACGCTCCTCGCCAGGAATCCTGAGATTGGTCAGGGTGTGAAGACAATGCTGCCGATGCTGATCGCAGAAGAGCTGGATGTCGATTGGAAGAGCGTCAAAATCGAGCAGGCCGATCTCGACCCGAAGTACGGCATCCAGAGTGCGGGCGGCAGCCGCGCGACTTCGAACAATTGGCAACCCATGCGTCGGGTTGGCGCTGCCGGCCGTCAGATGCTGATTGCCGCCGCCGCAAAGACCTGGAACGTGCCCGAATCCGAATGTTTCACGTCCAATGGCCGTGTGTACCATCGCCCGACAGACCGGTCGCTCGGTTACGGTCAGCTTGCCGCAACAGCTGCCGCGTTGCCGCCGCCAGACCTTGAATCCGTGAAGCTCAAAGAAGCGACCTCGTTTAACATCATCGGCCGTGCAACGCCTAATGTTGACACGCCTGAAATTACCACCGGTAAGCCGATTTACGGCATTGATTTCACGATGCCCGGCATGCTCTATGCCGTCTATCAGAAATGTCCCGTGTTCGGCGGTAAAGTTGTAAGCACAAATCTCGACGAAGTGAAAAAGCTGCCCGGCGTGCGCCACGCGTTCGTCGTCGATCGCTCTGTTGATTTCGGACCCGTGATGAAAAGCGATCCCGGTCTTGAGCCCGGCATCGCCATTGTTGCCGATAGCTGGTGGAACGCTCAATCGGCCCGCAAAAAGCTCGTTGTGAACTGGGATGAAGGTCAGGCGGCAGAGCAAAGCAGCGGAGCGTTTACCAGACGGGCCGACGAGTTATCCAAGCAAGCGCCGCAACGCACGCTAAAGAACGATGGAAATATCGCGGACGCGCTGAAGAGCGCCGCCAAGCTGGTCGAGGCGTCTTATACTTACCCATTCATTTCGCACGCTCCTTTGGAGCCCCGAAACTGCAGCGCTTCATACAAGGACGGCAAGCTCGAAATCTGGAGCAATACGCAACAGCCCGCCCGAGGCCGGGCCTTAGTGGCCAAGATCCTCGGCATGCCCGAGAGTGATATTTCAATTCACATGCTTCGTGCCGGCGGCTCGTTTGGCCGCGGGCTGACCAATGACTATATGGTCGAGGTCGCTTACATCGCCAAGACCATCGGCGCGCCCGTCAAGCTGCTCTGGTCGCGTGAGGACGACATGACCCATGATTACTATCGCCCCGCCGGATTCCACTTTCTGAAGGGTGCCGTCGACAACTCCGGCCAGCTCATTGCCTGGAGCAATCACTTCGTCAGCTTTGGCGATGGGGAAACATTCTCGCCGTCCGCGAGTATCGCGCCCACCGAGTTCCCCTCAGGCTTCGTTCCGAATTTCGCGATGTACTCATCCGTCATGCCGCTGCGATTGAAGACTGGCGCGCTGCGTGCTCCGGGCGCTAACTCGCAGGCCTTCGTTTTCCAGTCTTTCATTGACGAGCTGGCTCATGCGGCCGGTAAGGATCCCATCCAGTTTCGGCTTGACTTGCTCGGCGAGCCGGGGCACCAGCTCGTGAAGGGAGCTGCCAAGCCGAAGGTCGAGAACGAGCCAAGCCCCACACCTGCCGGTGCGAAGCCTCAAGCTTACGACGCAGCTCGCATGCGCGGCGTTCTGCAACTTGCAGCTGAGAAATCGGGTTGGGGCAAGCGCACTCTGCCGAAAGATACGGCTATGGGCGTGGCCTTCCACTACAGCTTTCAGGGCTATTTCGCGCACATTGCAGAAGTCACCGTAACGCCAAACAAGGCTATCAAAGTAAACAAATTTTGGGCGTGCGGAGATGTCGGAAGCCAGATCGTAAATCCGAGCGGCGCGAGTGCCCAAGTGGAAGGCGCGATCATCGATGGCCTCAGCGAGCTGATGAACCAGGAAATCACTCTCGATCGGGGGCGTGTCGTTCAATCGAACTACAATCAGCACACACTGCTTCGTTTCAGGCAAGCTCCGCAAATTGAGGTACATTTCTTGAAAAGTGAGAACCCACCCACCGGACTGGGCGAGCCGGCACTCCCCCCGGTGATACCCGCCGTCTGCAATGCGATTTTCTCTGCGAGTGGCGAACGCATTCGCGCTTTACCTCTGTCCAAGAGCGGTTTCACTTGGCTATAAAAGGGTCATCCGCCGTCGTTCTCTTATTTGCAGGGCTTCTCCCGAGTGTTCTCGCGCAAACCAACGTCCTCACTTATCACAACGATCTCGCGCGCACGGGGCAGAATCTTTCCGAGACCATCCTCACGCCGCAGAATGTAAACTCCGCGACCTTCGGCAAGCTCTTCACAGTCGCACTCGACGGCAAGGTAGACGCCCAACCGTTATATGTGTCCACACTAGCTATCCCGGGGCGCGGCACCCCGAATGTGGTTTTCGCCGCGACGGAGCACGATAGCGTCTATGCCTTCGATGCGGACAGCGGTGCCGCTTATTGGCACGTCTCATTGTTGAAGCCGGGTGAAACCACGTCCGACAATCGCGGCTGTGGTCAAGTTACACCGGAGATCGGCATTACGGCAACTCCCGTTATCGATTTAACGGCGGGTCCTCACGGCACCATTTACGTTGTTGCGATGAGCAAGGACGCCTCAGGAAATTACTATCAACGGCTGCACGCTTTGGACATCACCACTGGAGCTGAAGAATTTGGCGCGCCAATCAATGTCCAAGCTACATATCCGGGAACAGGCGACAACAGCAGTGGCGGCCAAGTCATCTTCGATCCCAAGCAATATAAGAGCCGCCCGGGACTTCTCCTTTTGAACGGCGTTGTCTACACGAGCTGGGGTTCGCATTGCGACATCCGGCCGTATATCGGCTGGATTATCGGTTACAACGAAACGACGCTGCAGCAAACCACCGTTTTCAACTTCGCGCCGAACGGCAGCGAAGCCGCGCTTTGGAATAGCGGAGGCGCGCCTGCGGTAGACGCCCAGGGCAACATCTTCGTCTCGGTTGCCAACGGCACTTTCGACACGAATCTCAACGGACAAGGCTTCCCCAGTCTCGGGGATTACGGCAACGCCTTCGTGAAACTTATCCTTCAGGGCAGCAAGCTCGTTCCCATCGATTACTGGACCATGGACAACACGAACTCCGAATCGAATCAGGACATAGATCTTGGATCTGGAGGCATCATGCTGCTGCCGGATATGCTCGACTCAACCGGAGCAGTGCGTCATCTCGCGGTTGGGGCAGGGAAGGATAGCAATCTCTGGCTACTCAATCGCGACAATATGGGCAAATACGATTCGCAGGCGGATGCCACGATTTATCAATACTTGCCCGGCGCGCTTCCCGGCGGTATTTGGAGCAATCCTGCTTATTTCAACGGTTACGTTTATTTCGGAGCGGTCGGCGATGTCATTCGCGCCTTCCAACTGACTTCTGGCCGCCTGTCTACATCGCCTGTCTCGACTACATCTCATTCCTTCAGTTTTCCAGGCGTAAGCCCGAGCATTTCCGCTAACGGTGCAGCCAACTCAATTCTCTGGGCCGTCGAGAACAGCAACCCTGCGGTTCTCCACGCTTACAATGCGACCAATCTGGCGTCGGAGTTGTACAACAGCAATCAAGCCGCTTCCTCCCGTGATCAATTCGGGCCGGGAAACAAATTCATTACGCCAACCATTGCTAACGGGAAGGTCTTTGTCGGCACCACGAACAGCGTTGCCGCTTTCGGCTTGTTCAATCCGACGCCTAGTTTTACTCCCGTGCCCGGCAATTTGCAGCAGGTTTCTGTGGGCGCGGACGGTACGGTCTGGGGCGTGAACAGCGGAGGTCTGATCTATCGTTATAATTCCCAGACTCAGAGTTGGATCGGAGTACCCGGTTACCTAACTCAAGTTGTCGTGGGCGGCAATGGCTCGGTGTGGGGTTTGAATCACGAGAGTGTCTATCGCTGGGACGCAAGCGCGCAGCATTGGACTCCCGTTCCCGGCACGCTCTCGAGAATCGCTGCAGGCGCGGATGGGGATGTCTGGGGTCTGAACGATTCGAACCTGATCTATCACTGGAACCCTGCAGTTCAGAATTGGACCCAAGTGCCAGGCACTCTAAATCAAATCGCCGTGGGCTTTAGCGGAGCGGTATGGGGTATCAATGACTCTGGTCTGATTTTTCGCTTCAATCCAGGCGTGCAGGCATTTGAACCAGTGCCTGGAGTCCTTTCTCAAATCTCGGTTGGCAGTGATGGCGTGGTTTGGGGAGTTAACGGCGCGGGTACCATCTATCGCTTCAACCCCCTCACACAAGAGTTCGAGAATGTTCCCGGCGCTCTGGCCCGCATTGTTGTCGGATCGGGAGCCAACGTCTGGGGCATAAATTCCGGTAATTTGATCTATCGCTTCGATACGCCCACTCAAAGCTGGGTCAACGTGCCGGGTACGCTCACGCTAATCGGCGTCGGAGCGAACGGTTCAGTTTGGGGCGTGAATGCGGCTAATTCCATTTATCAATTCAGCCAGCCGCAAACGCCGTCCGAAACCTTCCACCTGGTTCCTGGCGCGACCCTCGCCCAGATCGCAACGGGCATTGACGGGAACGCATGGGGAATTGATGCTGTGGGCAAACTCTACGGCTATAATTCCGCCGCCCAGTCCTGGAGTTCATTCAATCCTGGCAATCTCTTCATGCAAGTCAGTGTCGGTTTCGCTCAGGATGTCTGGGCGCTCGGCACCAACCAAACCATATTTCATTTCGATACGTCCTCGCAAACATTCGTCCCAATACCCGGCTTCCTTACCAATGCCTCAACAGGAGCGAACGGTGACTTTTGGGGGGTTAACGCCGGGCATATGATCTATCGCTTCGATTCGCAAACGGCCGCCTTTGCGCAGATTTCCGGCGAGCTTCTTCAGCTCTCTGTTGGAGCGGACGGAACCGTATGGGGCGTTAACTCGGGCGGCGATATCTACCGTTTCGATGTCCCGAGCCAAACCTGGATCAACACCCCCGGTACTCTGAAAGACATTCAAGTAGGCTTGTCCAACTCCGTTTGGGGCATCAATGCCGCAAGTCTTATCTACTCGTTCAATACGCAAACTCAGACATGGCAAAACGTCCCTGGAGCTTTGACGCAAGTGTCTGTTGGGTTCGACGGAACCGTGTGGGGCGTGAACGGAGGCGATCTGATCTTTCGCTACGACCCCGCCTCGCCAACTCACTGGGACAATGTCCCCGGCCTGCTTAGGCAAGTCAGCGTTAGCTCGCAAGCAGTTGTATGGGGCGTCAACACCGCCGGCTCAGTGTACCGCTTTTATTAAATTCGCCAGAAGAACACGAATATGAAAAACGCTTTGATTACGGGAAGCAGCACGGGAATCGGCTTTGCTACTACGATTCACCTTGCGCGGGCGGGCTATCGCGTCTATGCAGGATTGCGAACCATGAAAAACGCAGGACAGCTCGAAACGGCTATTGCTTCCGGCCTTCCTATTGAGATCGTGCCGCTCGATGTGGACAATGACGCATCTGTCACGAAAGCTGTAAACGAGCTCATTCGCAGGGCTGGCGTGATCGACGTGCTGGTGAACAATGCTGGAATCGGCGGCGGCGGCCCGATCGAGCTGGTACCGATCGAAGTTGCCAAGCAGGTGTTTGAAACAAATTACTTCGGCCCCATTCGGATGATCCGCGCCGTGCTGCCCCAAATGCGTGAGCGCCAAAGCGGCGCTATTGTGAACGTCACGTCTCTCGCCGGCCGATTGGCTTCCGGAGGATCTGGCCATTACGCCGCGTCAAAATTCGCTCTCGAAGCGGCTAGCGAGATCTTGGCCGTGGAAACACGCCCTTTTGGAATCCGAGTGGTAATCATTGAACCCGGAGTTGTTGCGACGCCCATCTTTTCCAAAGGCCAACCTCCCGCCTTGGACGGAAATCCTTATGCGACGCCCCTTCGCCGCATGATGAAGTTTTTCGAGGCACAGCTTTCTCAGCCGACGCAGCCGGAAGCAGTTGCGGCTGTGTTGCAAGAGGCAATCGAAACCGACTCGCCAAAGCTGCGGTATACGGTCGGGAAAGACGCGGAGCTTTTGCTGAAAATGCGGCAGCAGGTGTCCGACGAAGATTGGATCCGGTCTGGACTGCTGTCTGACGAAGAGCTCTTTGAAAGGACAGCCGAGACCACGGGCGTCAATCTATACGCAAAATCCGCAAACGCAGGCTGAGTGCGTTCCCAACCCTCTATCGGGGCACCTTGTAATACGAATACGTGTACTTCCAGGTGAACTCCTGCCCGGACTCGATCACCATGTGCACGAACGGTTCCATCGCCAGCACGGAGCGAATCGACCAAAGAGCTTCTTCCGATAACGGCCGATCACCCGTTATCTTCATTCCCGCTCCCGCTTTGCTGTTTTCGATAGTAATGCTGTAATCCGCGGGACTTTCTCGGAATCCTAAAAACGAGGCCGCAACGGTATCCTTTCCCTCGAGCGGCTTTAGATATGTGAATCGATTTCCCCGTACTTCAGCGACTTCCTTCTCAAGCGGCTCTTTCGTCTTGATCTCAAACGGTACCGTGATCGTAAAATCTGGACCGATTCGCTGTTTATCGAGCACCAGAAAATTGTGATCATACACGCTGGTATCGATCGCTCGGCGCCCCGTATTCTTCAAACTATGCTCAATCGTCATTTCCGGCTTGCCCTTCGCGAGCCGGATCGTCTTCTTATACGTGTAGCCGTAACCCAGATCAGGAGCGTTCAGCTCCTGAATGAATTCGACAGAATCCGTCTCCTTCCGAACGTTCCAGTTACCGCCATCCACAATGTCGTACAACCGGTACGGATTGTACTTCTCATTGTCAGGTCTGCGCAGCACGCCCACGCCGATCTTGATAAAGGTCCCGCCAGCCTTTGCCTCGTCATACCCTAGCGCTTTCTCGTTCGATGAGAACTCTTCTACCGGACCCGTGATCGCGCTGCATGGGCCTGCGACGATATCTGACCCGTCGAAAACAAAATCGATCACCTTCGGGTCCGTTTTGGTGAACCACGGCCCGTAATAGTTATGCCCTGCATACTCCAGGCTGTGGATGACCCCCGACCAATCGAACCTCGTGCCGCGATAGTACCCTTTCTTCGAATCGGGCAAATAAATCTTCGCCCCAATCTCGCTATTGTTAATCTCCGCCTCGGGTGCGGCTTGATTTTGCGTCGGCGCAGCAGTAGTAGCCATGTTCAGTGAGAATACAACGGCGGCGGCGAGAATCAGGGCAATTTCCTGTCCGCTATGGATTTTACTCCGTCCGCAGCGCTTTCATCGGATCGATCGATGCAGCGCGTGCGGCCGGGATCGCCGCTGCCGTGAACGCGCAAATGCAAAGCGAGATCGTCGCGATTGAAAGCGCCAGCGGATCCCACTTGCCCACGCCGTAAAGCTGGGACGCCATGAGTCGCCCAGCACCTATAGCCAACGGAATACCGATCAGCAACCCCGCCCCAACGTGCGTGAACGCTCCGCGCAAAACAAGTCTGATTACGTTCGTGCGGTCAGCGCCCAACGCCATGCGTACCCCGATCTCGTTGGTCCGCCGCGCTACCGTGTACGCCGTCACGCCATACAGTCCCACCGAAGCCAGCACCAGTGCGAGCAATCCGAATATTCCCGCCAGATCCGCCACCGATCGCTGTTGATCGAAATTCGAATCGATCTCCTGCTGCATCGTGCGGACCTCGATGATTGTGAGATTCGGATCCGCTTCACTGAATACCTTTCGCAAGACCGGCTCGAGCTCGCCCGGCCCTCTACGCGTCACAATTAGGGCGTTGTCGATCAAGTGCGACCGTGTTTCTTCCCGATTCAAGTCTGGCTGGCCGTACGCGATTCGCTGTTGCAGAGGCACGAAGAACATAGGGCGGAGAGGCTCGTCCGGAAACGCGTATTTTGCGTCTCGAACCACGCCGATAATTCGAAACCTTCCCGCTTCGGAGGGCAGGTCGAAACCGAAATGCTGCCCGAGCGGCTCCTCGTTGGGCAGGAGCCTCCGGACAAATTCCTGATTTACTACCGCGACCGGTTCGGCAGCGCCTGCATCCGCTTCGGTAAAGCCGCGCCCGCGAACAATGGGCTGACCTACGGTCTCAAAATACCCGACGCTGACGCGATCCCAGGATGCGCCTCCACCTTCTCTGAAATTTGAAGTTGGGTGGCCTTTGACCGCAATGCCGTCGCTCCAGTTATCACCGTTGAGCGGATTGTAGAGCGCAAGACTCGCACGCTCCACCCCAGGCAGGTGATTCAACCGTTCCTCCAGGCCGCGATACAGTGCATCCAGCCGCTCCGGGCTGTATGTGGCCGGCGGCGAGTTCAGATCGACGCTGATTCGATTCGCCGTTTGAAATCCGAAGTTTTGTTCTTCAAGGTTGTTCAAGCTGCGCGTCAATATACCTGCACCCGCAACCAGAACCACCGATAGCGCTGCCTGCAAAATCAGTAACGCTCTCTGCGGCAGCGACGAACTATCCCTAGTTGTCCGATTCGCGCCTCGCAGAGCTTCGACCGGGTCCGTTCGTGCCGCAAACCACGCCGGAGCCGTGCCGAACAGCACGCCGGTCACCAGGGCCAGCCCCAACGCGAAGGCCAGCACTGGCGTGGACGGAGTCGTATCGATCGGGAGAAAGTGCGCACTGTGAAATGCGAGAGCCAGAATCAGGCGCCCTGCGCCATCCGCAACTATCAGCCCCGCGATGCCGCCGCAGAGCGATAGCAACACGCTTTCTGTAAGCGACTGGTGAATCAGACGCGCGCGCGACGCCCCGATTGCAAGGCGAAGCGAAGTTTGGCTTCGTCGTGCCATGCCCCGCGCCAGCAGCAAATTCGCAACATTCGCGCACGCGATCAGCAGCACTAGGCAGCAAACAGCCAGCAGAATCGCAAGGCTGCTCCCGTAGTTCGCCTTCATAGTCGCAACCCCTCCTCCAGCGGGAACGATATGGATGTTCTGCTTCGGAAGTAGGCGGTTGATTTCCGGCATGAATTCAGGAGGAAAGCCGCTGTCGTATTTCAACCATTGCCGCATCACTCCAGTGAGCCGTGCGGACATCCCCGCCACGCTCGCACCGGGCCGCAGCCGCCCAATTACCCGCAGCCACGCTCCGATGGACTGATGCAACAGTGAATTTTCCCCGCGCACCAGCGGCTCCTGCTGCAATGGAAACCAGAGATCCGGCGGATCGCTCCGCAGCGTCTCGCCAAAAAACCCAGGTGGTGCAATCCCGATCACTGTAAACGGGTGACCCTCAATCACGAAGTTCGATCCAATCACGGAAGGATCGCCTCCATAAGCTCCTTTCCAAGCGCGGTAACTGAGCACGGCGACCGGAGCCGCCGAGGGCCGGTCATCGCTCACAGTGATGATGCGCCCGGCAAACGAGCCCACCCCGAACGTCGAAAAGTAATTTCCTGTGACAAACTCTCCCCGTATGGGTCTGGCCACGCGCTCGGTAGTTGCACGGCGCACGCTGAATTGCCAGGGGTTGGCTTGGAACGCTGCGACCTGTTCAAACTCGGGAGTGGCGGTCTTCAGCCGCTCCAGCAGCGGAAAGGAAAACAGACCCCATTCGCCCTGTGGACCGCCTTCTACGCAGCAGTCGTCGCTTTCCCCGATTCGGTACAAGCTCGCAGGGTCGGCAACCGGCAGCGACCGCAGCATCACCGCGTGAATGAGCGAGAAGATCCCAGTAGTGCCGCCGATGCCAAGTGCCAGCGTCAATACCGCTGTTACGGTGAACACAGGCGATTGCCGAAGCACGCGTAGTGAATAACGAAGATCAGCAACTAAGGTCTCCATGAATCTCCATGTTGAATACGAGCATCTGGGTCACCAAGTTCGAATCACTATAGAACCGCGGGCGTAAGTAAGCGCGTTCTACGGAACGCATCCCGATTCCGGACAGTGCCGTCCGCTCGCGACCACGCTCCGCTATACTGGCCGCGATGCCGTCTCAAAACGGCCCCCGCTGGAATCGCACCCGTAATCGCCTCGAAAGCTTGGGTCAACGCTTTGGCAATGTAGCGCAGCGTGCCACTACAACTTGGCAAAGTATCACCGAGGGCATGGCTCTCAACCAGCTCTGGGGCGATTTCAAAGCTGACGCGCAAGCCGGCTACAAATTTTATTCCAGGGACATCGACCGGAGCTCTTTCGAAAAGAAAAGGAAGTGGAACCGTCGCGTCCGCACCGGACGTGCCCTCCTTGGCGAGCTCCTGAAAAAACTTTCCCCTCCACGCCGCATTTTTCTGCTTCTCACGTTCATATTCATCGTCATCACGTTGCTTAATGCCGATGGCGACGACCCTGCCATTCTCGTTATCAGCTTCGCGCTCCTTCTGCTATTGGCCATGGAATTAGCCGATCGGATCACTATGAAACGCGATCTCGAGATTGCGCGCGACATCCAACGCTGGCTTGTGCCCGAATCGCCGCCTATGGTCGACGGTATCGATATTGCCTTTGCCACCCGTCCGGCCAATACGGTATCGGGTGACTACTACGATGCATTCCGCCGCGATCAGCCGGATGGAAACGGCCGCCTGCTGCTGACCGTCGCCGATGTTGCCGGGAAGAGCATGCCCGCAGCACTGCTGATGGCGACCATCCAAGCCAGTTTGCGCTCGCTCGCCGCCTCGCCTCTGTGCCTCAGTGAACTCGTCCTCGGGATAAACCGCTATGCCTGTGCTAACAGCCTAGCCGGAGCGCGCTTCACGACCGCGTTTCTCGCCGAGTGGGATACCACGCTGAACACGCTCACATATATCAACGCGGGGCACAATCCACCCCTTCTCAAGCGCTCCTGCGGCGCTATCGAGCGGCTCGAAGCAGGTGGTCTGCCCCTCGGAATCATGCCTGGCGGCCAGTACAGCCACGGCGAAGTCGCACTTCACTCGGGTGATCTGCTGGTTGTTTTCACTGACGGAGTCATCGAGGCTGAAAACCAAGCTGAAGCAGAGTTCGGCGAATCCCGTCTGATCGACTGCGTCACTAAGATGCGCCCGGCCACCGCAGCGGACGCCCTCGCAATAATAATCTCTTCCGTCGACGCTTTCGTCGGCCACACACGTCAGCACGATGACATCACTTCGCTCATTCTTCTCGTGCGCTAAGTTTTCCCTGCCATCCAATCGGTAAACTTGTGTTTGGATCCCCCTCGTTGGAGACGTACTATGAGCCTTCACTCTAGACGCGAATTTCTGAAGACCGGACTCGCCGCCGCATCACTCGCTAGTGCCACAACCGTGCCGCCTGAGGCCCGTCAAAAGGCGACGGATTGGGTCAAGCTCGGGGATTCCGATGTCAGCGTGACACGCCTCGCATTCGGCACTGGGACTTTTAGTGGAGAAGTACAGCGCGAACTCGGGCAGGACCAGTTTACGCGGCTTGTCCACTACGCCTATGATCGCGGCATTCGTTTCTTCGAGACCGCCGAGTCCTACGGTGACATGCACAGAATGCTAGGCCTGGCCCTGAGGGGCATCCCGCGCGATGGTTACCGGCTGATGTCAAAGGTGACCACGCGTCAGGGTGTCGATCCTTTGCAGAAGATCGACGAGCTGCGAAAGCTCGCGAACACCGAGTACTTCGATATCATGCTCCTGCATTGGCAGCACGTCGCATCGTGGCCAACCGACAGCCTCCACTGGCAGGACGGAATCGCGGAAGCGCAATCGAAAAAGATCGTCATCGGGCGCGGCGCATCGGTGCACGGACTCCCGGCCTTGCGTCAGGTCCCCGGAAACAAGTGGCTCGAAGTTGCCATGATCCGCATGAACCACAAGGGGGCCCACATGGACGCAGAAGATTACGAGACTGCGGGGCGGGGAAATGTAACCGAGGTCGTCGCGCATGTGAAACAGGCCCGCCAAAAAGGAATGGGCGTGATCAGCATGAAGCTGGTGGGCGAGGGCAGCTTTACGAAACGTGAAGACCGCCAAGCCGCTATGCGGTTCGCCTTCCGCAACGCAGGCGTCGACAGCGTAACCGTGGGCTACAAGAACACAGCCGAGATCGATGAAGCTGTCGAGAATCTGAATCTAGCTCTCGTCTAGCAGTGTTGATCGCCCTTTCCCAATACCGAACAGCCATTGCGACCATGCCGCTAACATAACTCGTTACGCTGCTTAACCATTCTTGTGGAACCCCCGTGCTACACACGATGGTGACTTACGGTAGGGCATGCGTTCGCTCTTTGATGACATTCATTTTTCTCTTCGATCATTTCGCAAGCGTCCGGCGTTTACTTTTGTCGCCATCGCGTCCTTAGCGCTCGGACTCGCCGTAAACACCACCATCTTTTCGTGGGTGCAGCGCATTCTCCTGCGGCCTCTCCCGGGTGTCCGCGATTCCGCTGAGATCGTCTCCCTTAAAACTGTTGCGCCGAACGGCGACCTGCTGGACTCCTCTTATCCCGATTTCCTCGATTTTCGCAACCAAGCCAAAACGCTTACAGGAGTCATCGCGTTCAAACAGCGTCCCCTGTATCTGGGCAATGCTCCGGATGTCGAGCGCGTCTGGTCGGAAATGGTTTCCGGCAATTTCTTCGACGTGCTCGGCGTCAAGCCCATTCTGGGGCGAACCTTCGCTCGTGACGAACACCTCGAGCAGCCTGGCCGCGCGCCGGTCGCCGTGATAAGCGAGTCCTTTTGGCGCCGCCGCTTCCGCTCCAACTCGCAAATCATCGGCCGCCGCATTACGCTCAACCAGCAAGCTTTCACTATTCTTGGCGTAACCCCCGCCGCGTTCCAGGGCACCGTCAACGGCCTCACCTTCGACATCTATGTGCCGCTCATGATGCAATCCCAACTCACCGGTTCCTGGAACTGGCTCGAAGATCGCAATTCGCGGCCGCTCGCCTTGATGGCGCGTTTGCAGCACAACCACACTTTGAAAGAAGCTCAGGCGGAGATAAGCGTCATCGCAAAACGCTTGGAAATCGCCCATCGCGACACCAATCGCCGCCTCGGTGCGGCTCTACTCCCGATCGCGGATTCGCCTGACGGCGTTCAGCGAATCTTAGGCAGCTTGCTCAAAGTCCTCCTGATAATCGGCGTGGCTGTGCTTCTGATCGTCTGCGCCAATATCGGCAATCTTTTGCTTGCACGGGCCGTATCGCGCCGGAAAGAGTTCGGCATTCGCTTGAGCCTCGGCGCCAGCCGCTTCCGCTTGCTCCAGCAATTATTTACGGAGACCCTGGTGCTCAGCCTTGCAGGTGGCGTCTTTGGGTTGGTCGCATCCGCCTGGATGTCGCGCGCGATTGACGCCTTCATTCCACCCACCGACTTGCCCATTACAAACTTGGCCGGTCCATTGCAGGGCGCTGGACTTCTCGTGACCGCCGGGCTCTGTGTCGGTACCGCCATCCTGTGCTCCCTTTCGCCGATGCTCCAGTTGTTCCGGCGCGAAGCGCAGGATGCACTCACGCAAGTGGGCCGCGCGTTCTCGCCGGGCCTTCGGTCACGAGCTCTTCGCAGCTTGCTCGTCATTTCCGAGCTTTCCCTTGCCCTGGTCGCCCTCATCGGAACCGGGCTTTTCATCAAGAGTTTCCAGAACGCCAAAGCGGCTAACCCAGGCTTCGATCCCGAACACGTCCTGCTCGCCGGACTCGACCTATCGCAGAGTCACCCGTCCACCGCGGAATCAATCGCCCTGCTTCAGCGGCTTCAGCATCAGCTCGACTCGATTCCCGGCATACGCCGCGCTAGCTTGTGCGAAGACGTTCCGCTGGGGTTCGGAGGCGGATCCTGGGAAGAAATCCAGGTGAATGGTTATACCCCGCAGCCCGGTGAAAACATGAAACTCTGGCGAAATCTGGTCTCCCCTGATTACTTCGCGACACTCAAGATACCGCTGGTCGCGGGCAGAGATTTCACTGATCGCGATACGTCCACATCACAGCCAGTAGCAATTGTAAATGAGACCTTCGCGAAGAGGTTCCTCGCGGGCCGGCCCGCGCTAGGCCGAAAATTTCATTTATGGGGCGAGAACCACACCATTGTCGGTGTCGTACGCGATAGCAAATACCGGTTCCTTGCCGAGCCGCCCACGCCCTATTTCTACCTTCCGCTCTCGCAATCCTACTCACCGAGCAGAAGTATCGGCGTCGAAGTCCGAACCCAAGGGCGGCCCGAACTTTTCGCCGGCGCCATCCGATCCGCCATCCGATCCGTAGATCCAAACATTCCGATTACTGGAATGGCGCCGTTCGTCAGCTACATGAGTGCTTCCTATTTCGCCCAAAGAGTGGGCGCGCATCTCCTGACGGTGCTAGGTATCGTCTCGCTCCTGCTAGCCATGCTCGGACTGTATGGCGTGATGACGTATTCGATAAGCCAGCGTACACGCGAGATCGGTATCCGCATGGCCGTCGGCGCCCGTCCTCGGCGCCCGTCCAGCCGTGGTCGTGAGGATGGTTCTGAAGGAAGGCGCGGGACTGTGTGCCATCGCCATTCTCGCTGGCCTCGCGCTTTCACTCCTGTTGAGTCGCTTTGCAGAAGCTGCACTCTATGGCGTTGGCGGCCACGATCCCATTACCTACATCGCCGCCATATGCATCGTCGTCGTTTTTGGAGTCGCCGCGACATTTCTGCCTGCGAGCCGCGCCGCGCATATCGACCCGGTAGAAGCAATTCGCTGGGAATAGCCCGAGCCCTCACCTTGCAATCTCATTCTGCTCGCGAGTGAACGCGTCCTATGAAGGCGTCTATCCTCTATCGAATAGTTTCTGTTCTCATCCTCCTCTTTGCTGGAGGACACACTTTAGGTTTTCGCAGCATCGATCCGAAATGGGCTGGGGGCTCCGGAAAGTGGCCGCCCACCTCTATCATGGATAGTTGCTGAATAAAAATCCTGTCCTCACGTTGCTGTTCGCGCTTTGCACAGCTCATGCTGTAGCTCAGCGTGCTGTAGTTCAGCGTGATAAACCGATTGCTATATCGGTCGATCTCACGGACGCGCCCAGGAAGATGCTACATGCGCGCCTTTCGATTCCCGTTCAGCCGGGCCCTCTGACCCTCGTGTATCCAAAATGGATTCCGGGTGAGCACGGTCCTACAGGGCCCATCGACGACTTAGCCGGTATCGTCTTCACCGCTGGTGGGCAGACCTTGCCCTGGCAGCGAGATGACGTCGATATGTTCGCGTTCCATCTGAACATTCCGGCCGGCGCAACGGATCTTGATTGCAAGCTGGATTTCCTCGCCACGGCGCCCCCCAGCGGTTTCTCAGCGGGAGCGTCCACGAGCGTCAATTTGGCGATGGTGAGCTGGAATGAGATACTCCTCTATCCGCCTGGCCGCCCAGCTTCCGAAATACTTTTCGAACCCTCAATAAAAACTCCTGAAAGTTGGAAATTTGCAACAGCTCTGATTCAGTCATCAAGTGAAGGCTCGACCGCACGTTTCAGGCCGGTTCCACTCAACGAATTGGTGGATTCCCCGTTGTTGGCCGGAAAGTTCTTCAAAGAGATCCCGCTCGCCGAAGGCGTGACTCCGAAGCATTATCTTGACCTTGCCGCCGACGCCCCGGAAGACCTGAACATCAGCGATGATCGCGTGACCGCCTTCAGCAACCTCGTGCGCGAAACAGGCGCACTGTATGCTTCCAGGCATTACGATACCTATCACTTTCTCGTGACGCTCAGCGACCAAGTCGCTCACTTCGGCCTCGAGCACCACCAGTCGAGCGATGATCGGGTGGACGCGCGGACCTTCATCGACGACGACCTCAACCTGCTTGCAGGCAGTCTGCTGCCTCACGAATTTACTCATTCCTGGAACGGGAAATATCGACGCCCTGCCGGGTTGGTGACTTCCGATTTTCAGCATCCTATGAAGGGTGAACTGTTGTGGGTTTATGAAGGGTTAACTGAATACTTAGGCGACGTGCTTGCCGCCCGCAGCGCGATTTGGACGCCCGAGCAGTACCGCTCTTATATTGCGGAATCCGCTGCCGAGCTGGATCACCGTCCGGGGCGCACCTGGCGCGATTTGCAGGACACGGCCACCGCTGCCCAGATCCTATATGCGACAAACAGCGAATGGGACAATTGGCGCCGCTCAGTCGATTACTATCCCGAAGGCGAACTAATCTGGCTCGATGTCGACACTACCATCCGAAAAGCCTCCGGTGGGAAAAAATCGCTTAACGACTTCTGCAGGCGCTTCCTAGGTTTGGGTGGCAACACACCTCCGAGGCTTGTTCCATACAACTTCGAAGACGTCGTCAATAACCTGAACGCCGTTCAGCGCTATGACTGGGCCGCTTTTTTCAGTGAGCTTCTTACTTCTAAATCTGCCCATGCGCCCCTCGCGGGGATTACGAACGGCGGTTACCACATCGAATATACAGACCAGGCGAACGAGTTCATTCGCGCTGCCGAATCCAAGATGCGTGGCGTCAATGCCTGGTATTCACTTGGACTTCTTGTCGGCGCGGACAGCACCATAGCCGATGTGCTTATCGGTTCACCCGCCTACAAGGCTGGCTTTGGTCCTGGCATGAGGCTCGTTGCAATAAACGGCCGTCGCGCTACCGACGAATTGCTGCATCAGGCAATCCGGGATGCAAAGGGAAACACCCAGCCCATCGAAATGATCGTGGACCAAGATGGTTTCTTCAAAGTGATCAAGATCGACTACCATGATGGCGAGCGCTATCCGCATATGGTCCGCGTCTCTGGCACTCCCGCGCTTCTGGACGACATTTTGAAGCCTATGATCAAACCATCCAAGAGCTCAACCTGAGAATGCGTATGGAGTTTAGCCGGCGAGATTGGGTGCTTGGCGCTTTGGGATCAACCGCCTTGAGCGCGATTGCCGCCGCACGCGACTATGGCGATAAAGCGGTGCGGCAAACGACAGGGTCACAGTTCGAGTTTTTCGACACTTTCTCAGCGGCTGAAGTCGCCGCCATTGCGTCACAAATACTCCCTTCCGAAGATGGACCCGGAGCAGCAGAAGCAGGAGTTATCTTTTTCATCGACCGCGCGCTCAAGACCTTCGATTCAGATAAACAAGAGATCTACCGGAAGGGTTTAGCTGATCTGCAAGAGATCCGCAGAAAAATGTTTCCCGGTAATATCAGCATCGCCGCCCTTTCTCGTGAGCAGCAGCGTGAGTTCGTCCGGGCCATTGAGAAATCGGATTTCTTCGAAATCATAAGAGTTCACACCCTGCTCGGCTTCCTAGGTCCTCCAAGCTACGGCGGCAATCGCGACAGACCTATTTTCAACTTGTCGCTTTTAATTGTATTACTCATAATTCCAGCTGCAATGCCTAGATGTGCGGGGAATCAGAACACTCCGGGCGACGCGTATCAGTCTCAGGTCTCGATCTTGGATTTAACACTCGGAAAAAATACTTTAGCGGATGTCCGGGCAAAACTAGGCGCGGCACGAGTTGAAGAGCGTGGGCATACCAGCGCTTGGACGAGGCAAATATGCTATATCTCTGCAACCGGGGATGGTACAAAGTTAACGTTTAAGTCGAGCGTGATCGGGGGCGGAGTGTATTTGACTGGTTTCGCGATTTCGCAAGCTGGTGATGTTGTTAACGTTAATCGTAGCTGCAAACCAAGTTTCTCCGTAAGTAGAGGACTGCGTACTGAGGGAGGCATTGGATTAGGACTTTCTAAGTCCCAGGTGATCGCTTTACTGGGACAACCGAAGGAAACAAATGGCAGCTTGGTTACCTTTGAATCGGCTTTTGAAAAGCGGTCCGGAACCCGGGCTGAGATATACGACGTCCTCACGGTTATCCAGATCGTAATACGGAACTCACAAACTGTTTCAGTTAGAGTATCTCATACGGAAACAAGTTAATATGTTTCACTGGATCGACTAACCCTTCAATAGGCAGCCCAGGGACCGTGAGTTACACCTTATGATGTGGCTGGCTGGAGAACCTCCATGTCAGTTTCTGGCCAGACTGCAGGGCGTCGATTCGACCGTCACGCTGCCGAACGGAGTGCCGGCAACTTATAGATACGATGCCGCAAGTCACTTAACCGGAATAACGTATACCAATGGCTCCCGCTCAATCGGCAATCTCGCCTACTCTTACGATCAAAATGGCAATCGCATCCAGGTAGGCGGCACACTCGCTTCTACAGGTCTACCCGCAGCCGTCGCGACGGCAACCCATAACGAAGACAATCGCCTGGGGCTTGCCCGCTGTTCGTGTCACTTTTTGAGAGTCACCCCGACGATATCGCAAACCTAAAGTGGCTTCTCGAGCGCGAGTACGAAATCTTTCACGCGATGGGAGCGGAAAAGATATGGTCACAGCCCGTCGAGACATTCACCACATCCCGCCATCTTATGGGTATTTGTCGCATGGGACTCGATCGGAGAAAGTCCGTTGTCAATCAATACGGTCGAACTCACGATGTCCCGAATCTCTTCGTGGTTGATGGAAGCAATTTCGTTACTCGGCCCGGCAGCAGCCTACCGCTACCATTCAGGCACTCGCATACCGCTCCGCCGAGCATATGATCCGCGCAGCCAAAACCGGGGAGCTGGCTGAGGCTTCCAATCAAAAGTTCAGCTTGGCAGCCAGTTGAATCCCGCGAGGTCCTCCGCCGCCCAGAAACGGATTACCGATCCCCACATCTCCTGTCGCCGTAAGTGGATAGTAGCCGGTGCCGACCTCTCGATTTCCTTGAAGCTGAAATCCGTTGTAGGCAGGATCGGCGATGAATGCCGGCAGAAATGGATTCGCGAAATTCGGATGGTTCAGCACGTTAAAGAATTCTGCCCTCATTTGCAGATTCAGCCGCTCGGTTATCGGGGTATTTTTGTAAACGGCCAAGTCCCACTGTTTGAACCCTGGTCCCCGGAGCGCATCCCTGCCCAGCGTCCCGTAGTGTCGGGTACCGGGCACGCAGTCGCTTGCTAAACCGGTCGCAGTAGTAACCAAACATGGAATAGCGAACGAGCTGAGGGCCATAAACTTATTCGGATCGCTATTGTTCTGAACGATTGGTCCCACTGTGTCTGGCCGGTCGAAACCCCCGCCGCCCCCGCTATAATCGTCCTCGCCGTTGTAATTGAATTGAAAAGGTTGGCCGCTTTGCAGCGTGACGCTACTACTGAAGCCCCATCCGTTCTTTAACCGCTGCATGCCGCCGCCGATTTTCGGAACATCGTAGGCGAAGACCCACGAAAAGCGTTTCGGTACATCAAAATTCGATGGAGCGTATTCGAGCTGCGGGTTCGTGCTGTCCTGCGACTGCGCTGCATTGGGTTCGAAGTCCTCGCCATCGCTTGAGTTGTCCAACGATTTGGACCACACGAAGTTAACAATCGACGTGACCCCACGCCACCCATTTACGCGCAAACTGGCCTGCAGAGAGTTGTAATTTGATTTGCCCGAAGAGTTCTCGTACTCGATATAATATGTGCCATATGGGTTGCCTCCGTACGGACGCGCAGCGTTACTGAAATCGTGAATACCCACGGTGCAACCCGGAAGCAGGCCAAGGTCGCAATTATTGATAGTTGTCGCGCCGGGCTGATTCAAATCGAAGAATCTCCATAAACGATGGCCCTGCGATCCGACAAACCCCAGTTGCAGAACCATCTTGCTAGTGATTTGCTGCTGGATGTTTAAGTTGAAGTTCTCCATGTACGGCGTACGGATGTGTCGATCGAACGCAAACACGTCGCACTCGAAATTACAAGCGCTCTCATTGCCATAAACCGGCACACCTGGCGCCAGTGGGCCGTTGATGCCCGCCGAAAATATCGGTAGCGGTCCGATCGGGTTGTACGCCGGTCCCGGAGAAAAAAACGTTTCGTACGGCAGGTGTCCGAGCACCATGTCCTGGGAAAACGCGTCATAGAAAAGTCCGAAGCCGGCCCGTATTACCGTCTTGCCATGCCCGGCCACGTCCCACGCCATACTCGCGCGCGGCGCAAAATTCTTAAAGTCGGGTTCATAAAGTCTGCTGAGTCCTTGCTGCCCAACCTGAGTTAGAGTAAACGTTCCCGTACCCGTGGCCGGAGCAAGACCCGTGACGTTGCTCAACAGATCTCTCTTCTCGCCGACCACCCCGAAGTAATCCCATCTCAATCCGTAATTGAACGTTAAGGTCCGACTAACTCGGTAACTGTCCTGAACATAAAATCCGAAGTTGTTCTCATATGTATGGCGCGTAGTGTCGCCGGCGTACTGAAACCCACTCGATAGCGTGCCCGATAGAAAATCCGAAAGATCGGCAAACTTCAACCTGCCGCGGAAATACTTATCAAAATACTGCTGCACGCTGGTGCGATGAAAATCTGCTCCAAACTTCACGTCGTGTTTGTCGACCTTCCATGAAAAGCCATCGATAACCTGATTGTTGCTGTCGACTCGGTGCCGCGGAAGGCTGCTGTTCGAACCGATCTGCCCGAAGGCGGTCGTGTTGATGTAGATGATAGGAAGCCCGGAATCTGTTACTCCGCTACCCGAGCAACCAGCAATCGTACTGGCAACGCAAAGGCCAATGGAACTGGGGTGGAATGTTTGATCCTCGGGAAAAAAGCCCTCTGCAAACCGGTTCCAACCATACCTCAGTTCATTCACCTTATTCACCCCAATCGTGTGCACCCACGAAAGTGACACGAGCTGAACGCGCGTCGGTGTGAACGTGTTGAACCCTGGAAGTGGACCGCCGCCGGCCGTCAGCGCAAGAGGAAACGATTGCACGCTGTCGCCGAAGAAATACCGGCCCGTCACAATATTGCTCGTATTGAAGTAGTGATCGATTTTCGAAATGAAGCTGGTCAGCCGATTGAATGACGGAGTGTCGAGCGTTGCATTCGGCGTCCCACCGCACCCTAAATCCTTGCCTGTATGCGGCGGTGATGCCGTTCCAAACGTACCCGGAATATTTGGCGCGGGCCAAGGATTATGCGAGGCCAGCAAATTCGCAATGACTGGATTAGGCGGTCCGTTCGCCGCTATGTCGGCTGCGATCTGCGCGGGATCCGGCACGCACCCTAAGGTCACCACTCCCACGCTCTCCTGCTGGCCTTCGTAATCTGCGAAGAAGAATGTCTTATCTTTGACGATCGGCCCACCTAAAGACGCCCCGAACTGATTGTTTCGAAACGGCGCTTTCGGCTGGGTGCTCAGGTTGAAGAAATTCCGCGCGTCTAGCGCATCATTACGAAAGTATTCCGCCGCGCTACCGTGCAAAGAATTAGTTCCGCTCTTGGTTACGATATTGACGACCGCACCCGCATTCCGGCCATATTCCGGCTGGAAATTCGAGAGCACACGCACTTCCGCCACAGCGTCAATCGGCAGAATCGTCGAGGGTGTGCCGAACACGCCAGCCTCATTGATGGCCGGATCGTTCCGGTATCCATCGTTCATGTCCGTTCCGTCAAGCAAATAGTTATTGGACCGTCCGCGCGCACCGTTCATGCTGAACTCGCCGAATGACCCGGGAGAATCGCTGATCTGATCTGCCGAGCCCGCGACTCCGGGATTCATATAGATCAGCTTCGTGTAATCGCGCCCGTTCACCGGAAGATTTTCGACCGTTTTGCTGGTCAGCACACCACCGAGCTCGTTTGAGGTGGTCTCGACCTGCGGGAGCGCCTCACCCGATACCTCCACGGTCTCGCGAACCGCACCAGTGCTTAGCTGCGCATCCACGCGCCGCTCTCCGGCCACATCCACCGGAACACTTCTTGTGACAAACGTCTGAAATCCCGCTTGGGTCACGGTAACTGTATAGGTGCCGATCGGCAGTTCCGGTATCGCGTAGCTGCCGTCTGCGGCGGTCTCGGTCGAACGCTCCAGTCCAGTCTCGTCGTTCTTCGCAGTTATTTTGGCTCCGCTGACTACTGCGCCCGAGCTATCAGTTACTGTCCCGAGTATGGTCCCTCGAAATGTCTGTCCGAAAATTGGCAGCGTAAGCGCGAAAACGATGACTAACCGCGCGAGTAATTTACTCATGATTCTCCTCTCTGGAGGCGGTAAGGCCATTATCTGCCCAGCGTGCTACGCTATGGAACGCTATGGGAATTCTGAGCCGCATTGGTGTCGCGATCGACTCGGATCTCTTGCGGCGCTTCGACCAATTCATCGCGAGGCAAGGCTACACAAACCGCTCTGAGGCTTTCCGTGATTTAATCCGCGATCGCCTTGTATTGGCAGCGGTTGAATCACCAACCGCTTCTGTGGTCGGGACCATAACCCTGATTTACGATCATCATTCCCGTTTTCTTCCCAATAAACTCATGGATCTTCAACATGACTATCAGGACCTGATCATCGCGACCACGCACGCCCATTTGGATCATCATACTTGCTTAGAAGTGATTGTGGTAAAGGGCGAATCCAAGAGCGTGCGCAAATTAGCTGATCTCCTGATCGGCACAAAAGGCGTCCAACACGGCCGGTTGGTAATGAGCTCCATAAAAGCGGTTCTGTCCAGAACAGCCTGAAACGTGCCGAGGTCATCCAAAATGTGTGTCCTCGTCGTACCCAGTAGCACGAACCTATGATTCGTAGCACGCTGGTGGCGCTTCCTTTAGCGGTCATTTGTTTTCTAGCTCCCGTAATGATGGCTCAAAATGTCCGATTTACCATCTCCGGGCGCGTAAGCGATCCACAAGGAAATCCTGTCGCGAACGCGACGGTCCAGCTCGTCGGCCTCCACCGCGAGCTGCCGAAAAGAGAATCAACGGACGAGAACGGCCATTTCGAATTTTCTGTCGTTTTCTCGGGAATTTACACGTTAACGGCGAGTGCGGCAAGCTTTCAAGACGTAACGCAATCGATCCATGTCAACCCCGGCGTCCTTACCGTCGCCGATATACACCTCAATGCGCTAACCGTAAAGCAGGAATCGATAAAGGTCGTGGCGGACATGGAAGAGCGCAGCGTGCTTTCTCCCGATCCGGCACAGCGGGTCTATATCCGTGAAGAAATGCTCGATGCGAATCCCGGCCGCCCGGGTGCCCCGATTTCCATTCCTGGAGTTCCCATCGAAACGGCGTCGGCAGGGATCAAGGCTCCTCAATACTTCGCGCCCGGTGTGGCTGGAGATCACGGCGAGCCTATGGCTCAATATATGCAGGTCGGCACATATCTTCTGCCGAATAATCTTTCTTCCAATGCCCACGGAAACGGCTACGCCGACCCCAACATTTTGATTCCCGCCATCCTCGAAGGCGTGCAGACGGATGGCGGAGCGTTCAACGTCCGGGAAGGGAATCACTCCGAAAATTTGTCCGCTACCTACGAGCTCCGCTCCACTCTTGAGCCCTCCCTCACCGTTACAGGCGATTACCGGGACATAGACGCCATAGCCGTGTGGAGCCCTGAAGATCTGCGCATCAAATCCTGGATGGCCCTCGAAACAGCTTACGGCAATGGCTTCTTGGATCGGTTGGAGCATCGCCAACAATACAAATTAAATGGCTTCCGGATCTTTGATTTTGGCCAACACACGCTGACATTATTCGGCATCGGCTACTACGGCTTCTCCTACATCCCCGGTCTCGTACCTATCAATGTGCCGAACCTACATGACACGATCGATAATCGCCAGAAGAATCAGACGCACACTGGCGAAATCGCGGCTAACGATAATTGGCGCCTCAGTCCCAAGCAACAGCTCCAGCTCTCCAGCTTCTTCCGTACATACAACCTTTCCCTGTATTCGAACTTCGGCGATGGCTTGATCCGCCAAAGTGAGTTCCGTACAGTCACTGGCGGAAACGGGACCTATATCCAGAAATTGACCGGCTCACTCTCGTTAATGGCCGGTGTGGATTACCAGCGTGACGCCCCTCGACGCTTGGACCTCGATCATTACGAATTGACCGATTCGTCTTATTACGGACCCTTTCAGAAAGTAACCGCGAACAACGTCACGCTTGGCGATGCTGCGGCGTATGTCGCTCTTGATGGCTCATTTCTGAAGGACATTCATTACGATTTAGGCTGGCGTCGTGACCAGATTCAGTTCGATAACGTCGATCTCCTTCATCCGCTAAGTTCCTACAACGCTTCAATTGGATTCAACTCACCTAAGGCCACAATCTCATTTGTCCCCGCAGATCGTCAGCTGCTCCCGAACATCGCATTTAGTTTCGCTGAAGCTTTTTATACAAACGACCCGAGAATCGGAACTGGCGTAGAGCGCGGGACGCCTGTCAGCCGTGCACATTCCTATCAGCTTGTCATCAGCAAAATGGTCGCGGGTACGGATTTCCGAGTGACGATCGGCCACATTACAACCGAGGCTTCGCTTGCAAAGATAGATCCTGATACCGGGCTGCAGCAGGACGAGGGGCCGGGAAAAAATGAATTCATCACTATCGCGGCCCGGCGCTATTTTAAATTTGGCCTGTTCGAAGCGTCCGTATCCAAGGCCAATGCTCGGGATTTGTCGACTGGCTTGCCGACTCCCGAAGCGCCACGGAGCATCATCGATTTTCTAGGAACTGTTAATCGATTGCCTGTCGGTCTACAGGCTCGCGCTGAATACGACGAAGTAGGGCGCAAGCCCCTGGGAGGCGGATTCACCAGTATTCCCGTTAAGGAGTTTCGCGGCGCCGTAGTTCGTCCTTTTGTCCAACGCAGAATCGATGTAGGGGCGAACTTCTTGCTCGCGAGCGGCTATACGGGCCAGACCACCGAGGTTCTCAGCCTTCCCGGCGAACCCGCGCCTCTCGAGCGAATCGTGGGTGTGCGCCTGCCCTCCTTAGTGGCTGTATCGTTTACGTATCACTTTCAGCGGCATACTGGGCTATTCTAAAGACGTGATCGGTGGGAGTTGGATTGCAGTTGCCTGCGCGGCTTTGCCGTTGAGGCTCACTGACCATAGTCCATTCCTCCCCGAATGCTCGGGGGCTTGAATTTTGCCGATCGCTTCTGCTGTCCGGTTCTGTCTTAAAATCTAACTACTCTGTTGGTCAAGGTGCGTCAACCCGAAGTGTCTAGCCATTCAATAAACCCTGCACTGGATGTGAAGGATCTACCGGCGCGCAAAGCTGCGCTTCTACTCCAGCGCCGTGTACTCGACCTCCCGCCGGGTGCGTTCCCACGAACACGCCAGATTCAGGAGTACGGGGTGAATCGCATGAAACCAAATAAAGGGTGAGTACGCAAGTCGAATGGCAACGCCAGCTAAGGACTGCGATCTTCGAGCCCATTGCGTCCCGCAACTCTCCGGTTCGGGAAGCGACCCTGCAACACGGCCGCAGATCGGCGAAATCGTCGAGATTCGGTCTGCAGACGAAATTTTGGCAACTTTGGACAGTGAGGGAAGGCTTGAAGGGGTTCCTTTCATGCCCGAGATGCTTCGATTCTGTGGCGGGCGTTTCGAAGTGTTCAAATACGCCGATCTTACGTGCACTGACGGCGAGCCTCGCTGGCTAAATGACACGGTTCACCTGAATGATGTTCGATGTGATGGGTTAGCCCATCACAATTGTGAGGCGAAATGCCTGATCTTTTGGAAAGAAGCGTGGATCAGGCGCATCGCACCAGACGAGGCGTCAGCGAGAATCGGAAGCGGCGGCCAGCAACAAAGCGCGGCTAGTCTACCGAAGAATGCAGTCGCGTTCCTCAACGCTCACGTTGAGCGAGACGATGGCAGGATGAGCTGCCAGGCAACTGAGATTCGAAGCGCAAGTTGTCCTGTCGACTCGGGCCTAGCTAACTATCTCGGAAACGTTTATCGGGATTTTCGTGCTCACCGAATCGGTTGGCCGGATTTGTGGCGCCTGCTGCTTTGGATACATGGAAGAGTGATTTGGTCGGCGTACGTATGGTGGGCCGGAGCTCCATGGAATGCGGGGCGCTACTCTAGGACTCCCTCCCGAACTCTCAACCTTCACCCGGGGGATTTTGTAAAAGTGCGCAGTGCTTGGCGTATTCTAAAAAGCCTCGATCATCGCGGCCGTAACCGCGGCTTGAGATTTACACCTGAAATGTTTCGCTATTGTGGCAAGAAATACCGAGTACTGGCGAGAATGGAGCGGCGGATCAACGAGAGAGACGGTCAACTAGTGGAATTCGGAAATAGCTGCGTCCTGCTCGAAAACGCCGTTTGTCACGGACAACGGATGTTCTGTACGCGGACTGAGTATCATTACTGGCGCGAGATCTGGCTCGATCGAGTGTAAGATGTCCTGGGGCAGACGATCGCGTCTGCCTTCAATCTCGCCTTTTTGAGGTTGTTTCTACGTATTACTCTTCGCGCCGCTGGTGGCACCGGCCTTCCCACAGGTCAACAGCCTTCTCCCAAGCCTGTGAGCCAATGGTGCGGCCCGTCGCTCGTCCCGCAAGATCTGCGGTCTTGAAGTGAATCCCGCCATATCGTCGCGAAATCCCCGCCTGGTTTGCTGCGTCCAGTAACGTGTCCCAGCGCAGCGTAACCGGTTCTTTGGGCGTGATTCCCGGTTCCACGACCGAGCTTCCCGGAGCAAATGTGACGGAATCTCCGAACCGGTCGCAGCCGGTAAACAGCTCCAGAACTCGGGCTCCCGCCGCGCTGAACGTACTGTGCCCGGAATTGTATTCAGGGAACGGCGGCGTCGGGAATGTGGGCGGCTGGTACGGTATCCAATCCTCTCCGTCCATCGTCACCGTGCCTTTCCCCGGGCCTCCCCACGCTTGGATCTGTTCTCCATGGAAGAGAAAGCAAATCGCTGTCACGGGACGAACGGAGTCATAGGCGCGCTTGGCATCCCATGCCACGATGCTCGCGTCAAACGTCGCGTTCGTCAGCGCAAAGTACATCTTCACATCCTGATCTAGCGTGTGATGGTCGCGCGCCGATATGAACTGCGCCAGCAAGGCCCAATGTCCCGGGGGCGTTTCCGAGTGCGGTCCATCCTTCCAGTATTCGGCAATCATCTTTTCTTCGTCGTTAAGATTTGCGCTGATATGAATTAATTCTTCGGCCTGCTCTACATAAGTTGGAGACCCGTACAACGCCGGGCCAAGCTTGCCGAGTTCTTTGCGAAACTGACCGTCGCCTTTCAACGCAAACGGAGCGACCTTATACCATTGCGCGCCGAGAAACGTTTGTGTCACAAACTTTCCGGTCGGATCTGTATACTGCAGAGGCTGCCATCTGTTGGGGTCGACAATCGTACCCGGAACCACCGGCACAGTCGAAGGCGGATTCACGGGTTCGTATCCTGTGTAATCCGCGTAAGGTGTCCCGCTTGCCGTCAAATTGCCGAGTTGATTGGAGCCATCGTTATGCCGGAATTCGAGTACGGCCGCGCACGCTTTATTCCCGATGCCGGCCGGCGTCGTTGTATCCGGCGTATCGTTATCCGGGTCGTACCCCAAGCTAATCATGAGCGGACGAAAGATTGTGGCATCATCCATCGCAAAAAGGTCTTCTACCGCCCGGTAAGCCGCGAAGCTAATCGCTTCGTTCTTGTTACCGAGCGTCCTCAAATTCCGCGGTTGCCGCAGCCTGCCGCCCAGTCGAGTCCCTAGCGCGCGCTCGTCATAAGCTGCCCAAGCGTCATACATGCATGTGTGTACAATGGCCAGCGCTCGCGCGACCATTGGCGGCCCTAATTTCGTGTCGCGTACGCCCTGAAGTGCTGCGTTGTCCCACTGAATGACAACGTTCGGTGCTTCGGCCGCGCTTGCATTAACACCTCCAGCCGTAGAAAATACACCGATCGTGCAAAGCAACGTGGGAACACACTTTACCATCTGAACAGGTTACTTCATTGCGAGACCTCCATCTCGGAACAGACTGCAGGAGCAGCCTAAGAGCAGGTGACATTCGATTCTCTTATTTATTCACTCGGCAAGTCAACCTCGTGCTTTACAGGAAATTCAGCATTGGACGAGTACTAGAACTTCCAAGGTTCGGGCATTTTCTGTCTGCAGCATTGGCCCCAGTGGAAAGGTCTCTCGGTACATTTACGAGCAAGCCCCCAAAATAAAGGTGATGCGTATGCAAAAAGATCCTGTTTGTGGGATGAACGTAGATCCCCAGAAGGCGGTAAATCGGAGCGAATGCGACGGGAAACCGTATTATTTCTGCGGCTCATCATGCCTTCAGAAGTTCAACGCGGATCCAAAGAGATACCTGGCATCCCGCAATGCGAACGCGGTTTCAGCAGAGAGCGCTTCAGGAGTCGAATACACGTGCCCGATGCACCCGGACCTTCGGCAGGTCGGACCGGGAACCTGCCCCAAATGTGGAATGGCTTTAGAGCCAGTCACATTTGAACCACCCGCAACTCGCGTTGATTACACGTGTCCTATGCATCCCGAAATTGTTCGGGATGCGCCAGGTTCTTGCCCCATCTGTGGCATGGGGTTGGAGCCCCGAGAGATCACTGGGGAAGGGATCAATCCTGAAATGATTGACATGCAGCGGCGGTTTTGGACCAGCGCAGTGCTTACCGGTCCACTGCTAATCTTGATGGTCCTTGATCTCTGGCCGAATGCAGCCGCTTGGCTCGGGGTCCCCACTAAGGGTTGGCTCGAATTAGTGCTTGCGACGCCCGTCGTTCTCTGGGCTGGTTGGCCGATATTCCAGCGAGGCTGGGCATCCCTGGTCAATCGACATTTAAATATGTTCACGCTAATCGCGCTCGGCACGGGAGCCTCTTACCTCTTCAGTGTCGTTGCCGTCATTTTTCCAAGCGTGATCCCTGCCTCTTTCCGATCGCAGGGCGAAGTGCCTTTCTACTTCGAACCGGCCGCCGTCATCACCGCGCTTGTTCTATTGGGTCAGGTGCTTGAGTTGCGTGCTCGAAGCCGGACAAGCAGCGCCTTAAAGTCACTGCTTGGACTCGCACCAAAGACGGCCCGCATCATCGATGCAGCTGCCGGCGAACGAAATCTTCCTCTTGACCAAATCCGTGTCGGCAATCTGTTGCGAGTTCGCCCCGGCGAGAAAGTGCCCGTAGATGGAGTTGTGGTTGAGGGGGGCAGTTCCGTCGATGAGTCCATGATTAGCGGCGAATCCATTCCCGTCGAGAAAACGCCAGGCTCTCGCGTCACCGGCGCAACAGTGAACGGAACGGGTAGCTTCGTTATGCGTGCCGAACGAGTAGGAAGCGATACGCTATTGAGTCAAATCGTCAGGCTCGTGACCGAAGCGCAACGCACCCGTGCTCCCATCCAGCGTCTCGCCGATGTGGTCGCATCCTATTTCGTCCCTGCCGTTGTCTTGGCCGCCGTCCTTGCCTTCACGGCTTGGGCTATCTGGGGACCTGAGCCACGGCTTGGTCACGCATTCGTGAATGCGGTGGCCGTCCTGATCATTGCCTGTCCCTGTGCTCTCGGACTCGCCACGCCGATGTCTGTTATGGTCGGCACAGGTCGTGGGGCAACCGCAGGCGTGTTGATCCGTAATGCCGAAGCGCTCGAGTTACTGGAAAAAATGAACGCTCTCGTCGTGGATAAGACAGGGACCCTGACCGAAGGCAAGCCAAAGCTCACCTCTGTAATCCCTTTTGGTGAACTGCCTGAGCGCGAGATCTTAAAATTGGCGGCGAGCGTCGAGCAATCGAGTGAACATCCCCTTGCAGAAGCGATACTTGCCGCAGCGAAGCAGCAAGGCATCACACCGGAGAAAGCAAGCAATTTCCAATCGATGCCCGGCAAGGGAGTAACTGGGATTGTTGCTAAACGTATCGTTGTCGTGGGAACCCGCGTTCTGCTCGAAGATTCAGGAGTAGCTTCCGACGACCTCTTGCCCAAAGCAGAGCAACTTCGAACCGCAGGTCAGTCGGTGATGTTCGTGGCTGTCGATGGTCGGCCGGCAGGTGTGATCGGAGTCGCCGATCCGATCAAAGCCTCCACTCCGGAAGCGGTCGAGCTTCTTCACCGCGAGCGGGTCAGTATCACCATGCTCACTGGTGACAATCGGACGGTAGCTGCAGCTGTGGCTCAAAAACTTGGTATCGATTCCGTGGAGGCCGAAGTGCTCCCGAACCAAAAGGCGGATGCAGTCAAAAAACTGCAAGCACTCGGCAAGGTCGTCGGAATGGCGGGAGATGGCGTCAACGATGCACCAGCGCTGGCGCAAGCGCAAATCGGCATCGCCATGGGAACTGGAACCGATGTGGCGATGGAGAGTGCGGGTGTAACACTTGTCAGCGGCGACTTGCGGGGAGTAGTTCGCGCGCTTCGCCTCAGCCGCGCCACGATGCGCAATATTAGGCAGAATCTTTTTTTTGCATTCGTCTACAACATCCTTGGTGTGCCTATTGCGGCAGGTGTGCTGTATCCGTTTTTCGGGCTGCTGCTCAGTCCCATGATCGCCAGTGCAGCCATGACTTTCAGTTCCGTGTCGGTCATCACCAATGCTTTGCGGTTGCGAAAAGTCGAGCTCTAATCAATGGAAGTGGCGCAACGTCCCCGTCCGCGCAGGAACTTGCCTTCCCTTGTTATTCTGAGACTAGCTGTGTATCGCGCATTCTGCACTGGCCTATGCTCGCTGTTGCTGTTCGCAACCTTTCTGTGGGGCGGATGTGTATCCTGCGAACACTTCTTTATGCTGCAGCCAACAGCGAAAAGCTGTTGCTCGCGCGACGGCCGTTGTCACACAAGTGCGCCTGGAAAGCAACGGCGATTACCGCAGCAGTGCAGCCAATTGGTTTTTGAGCACCATCAGTCTGTCGACGATCATGTTTCGTTTTTCGCGGTGTCGACCGCGTTCCTGAACTCGTCAATTTCCCTAAGAAGGCAGTTGCCGCCGGTACACCAAACTCGCATAACTGACCCATCTCCGCCCGATCGTCAAAGTCTCTATTCCACATTTCTGATCTAAGCTCTCGCCTGTAGGCGCGATGCGCTTTTTGGCGTGCTTCTGCGCCTGGATTCCGTCGTTTGGAAGAAGGGAGGCTATATGCGTGGCAAATGGAAGCCATGTTCCGGCTTAGGACTTCTGTTCCTGGCATTTGGGTCGTCTGTGTTTGCGGCCGATCATGGTCCGGTCTTTGGTCTAGCTACACCAACCAATCCGCAAGGCGGTTGGAGTTTCGACCTCGGTATCAATGGGCGTGGCGGTGCGGGCGGCGTTGCTGCCGCCCTCGAAGCTGAACTCGCCTACGGTCTAACGCAAAATCTGAAGCTATCAGTTTCGGGCCCTCTCGTCATCGAATCCGATCCTTATGCACGATCGTCCGTTACCACAAACACGCCAGTGAGTGGCGATTTCAGCGCCTTAGGTTGGTGGCGTTTCCAACGGAAGGATCTTGCTGGCAAACGAATTGAGAGCACGCTCGTCGGCGGCATTCTATTACCCGGTCCGCGGGCCGAGGCGGGAATATACCGCGGACTGCACAGCGGCGTGGGCTACCTGGTCGGCGGAGTGACCGGCATCGCATCCAGGAGCCAATATGTTTGGGGAGGTCTCGATTATCAGCGATACGCGGAATCGCAAGGAGATCAGCGTCCCGATCTGCTGACATACACGCTCGTATACGGCTATCGCCCTTTATCGTGGCGCACCGATTACCCTCGTTGGGACTGGCGTATTTTCGGAGAGCTGACGGGCGAGCACGCCGGTCTTCTCCAAAGGCAAACCATTCAATTGCCCGGCACCGCTGCGCAACAGGTGTTTCTTGGTCCAAGCGTGCTCGGGGTCTATAGGGCCATTGGAATCGAAGCAGGGATGCAATTTCCGCTGTATCGTGACGTGGGTCCGCTCTGTCCGCGTGAGCGGTACCGTTTCGCAATCAACTTTGCGTATTTCTTTTAAAGGAGTTCATGAATGAAAAAGCAAGCTCTTCTGCTGCTCATTGGAATACTGGCCGCGGTTGCGCCGACCCCGGCTGAGCTGCTGCAAGCCGACCTGTCGATCTTCGGCATGGATTGAATGACCTGCGCACACGTCGTGCACGTGTCTTTGAAAAAAATCGCGGGAGTCGATTCAGTCGACGTGAGCCTCAATAAGGGGTTGGCGGTCATCAAGCTCAAGCAAGGCAATGCCGTGACCGTCTCCCAGCTCTGGGAGACGATTCACAAACAGGGCTACACGCCGAAGGCAACAACAGTATTGATACGTGGCCAACTGATCGATGCCCGAAGTGAGTTGCAGTTGAAAGTATCCGGAACGAATGTGCTGATCGTGTTGGCTCCCGGTGCGAAAAATCAAACGGCTTACCAAACCGCACGCAACCATGCCGGCAGGGAAGTAATCGTCCGCGGCGTTATGAATCCCGGCAAGGATTTCAAGTTGCCGGTTCCGCTGCAAATAACGGATCTCGAAGTGGCAGGCCAGAAAGGAAAATGAATGGAAAACGCCCTTGCCGGCTCACGAAGCCGTAGTGGAATTCTCAGTTACTTCTCACTGTTTACATCATTCGGGACACTGCTGTGTTGTGCGCTGCCCTCTCTGTTCGTGCTCTTTGGTTTGGGAGCAACCGTAGCATCCGCGCTTTCGGCGGCTCCCTGGCTCGTGTATCTGTCGCATCACAAAAACTGGGTTTTTGTAATCGCCGGCCTTCTAATTGCGAGCAATTTCATCTACGTGTATCGGATCGCCCCTTGGCTGCAGATGAAGAATGGCGCCTGTGAGAGAGATGATTCGGCTGCGTGCCAGACAGCCAGTCGCTTCAGCAGAGTCATTCTCTGGACGTCCGGGTGTCTTTACGCGATTGGCTGGTTCAGCGCATACGTGCTTGGCCCGTTGCTCGTACGTCTGGATACCTGAGAGTGATTGTGAGTGCAGTTATGAAACGGACCGGGCCTCAAACATGAAAAAAGGAGAACTTATGCTTTTACGAAACATTGCCGTTTCAGCGGGTCTGCTGATTGGCGCATTCTCATGCTCTCCACAATCCACCCGCAGCGTCACCGGAACTGTTACTGACGCCATGTGTGGAGCGAAGCACATGATGACGGATGTAAGCGCCGCTCAATGTGTCCGCGAATGCGTGAAAGGAGGCTCTGAATATGCGCTCCTTACCGGCGGGAAAGTTTACGCGTTAAAAGGAGACACCAAGCAGATCGATAAGTACGCCGGACAGAATGTCACGGTAACGGGAGATGTCTCCGGAAACATCGTAAAGGTGCATTCCATCTCTACAGCTAAATCTTGAGTCCTCAACCCGTGCTGAACGCCGACACGATCCCTTAACAGCCCATGAAGTCGGCCTCTTTGCTTTCATGGCATGGAGCCCGCGTGAGGCGCTTGTCACATCGTACTAGAACCCTTAGAACGCCTTATTCCATTGTGCAAGCCCAGGGTTCCCGGCTACGTTCGATTAGGAACACGAGACCCCCGGGGCAGGGATTCTCTAGGGAATCGGACTGGTCATCGGAAACCGGCCGAATTGTTCCGCCTCGAGCAGCGATAGCTTGCCGAGTGTATCTGGGTTGGAGGAAATGATCCGTTCGTCTCGAGTTGCGGTTGTCCTGCTCGCGCTTTTGCTGCTTTTCAGCAGTGTAAAGTGCTTGCGTGCCTGCGCGGGTGCGCCATGTAATACGAGTTCGCAAAGGAGCCTGCCCCCGTGTCACCGCCATCACAGCCCAGCAGGTCACGCTCCGCCCGCCTGTTCGCATCTCTTGATAATGGACGCGAAGCATTCGTCCGTAAGTCTAGCTCTTCCTGACCTCACACCCGTTTCATTCCTCCCCTCCTTAGCTGTTTCATTTTCACCACAAAGCGTGCCGCAACGGGGCGTTTCTTTCATTCCGTTGCCGCCCAATCTCGCCTTGTCGTCCTCTCTCATTCTCCGCATCTGATCTCGTACGATCTCTCCGCTTTTCTTTCTGATGATCGTTTGTTTTTAGACCGCTCGACTCGCCACTACGCGAGTAGCGGAAGGAGGTGCGAAGTGTTCTGAAAGCCTAGCGGCGCAGCGCTGCTTACCGAACTGCCAAAGTCAAGTCACCGTTCTGGACGTATCCCGCAGCTCGACGGCCTTCGCGCCCTCGCGATGTTGAGTGTTTTCCTTTTTGAAGCGTTGAATGCTCCACTGCTCTGGATGGGTGTTGACGTCTTCTTCGTTCTGAGCGGATTCCTCATCACCGGTATCCTCTTGGAACGCAAGAGCAGTGGTGCCTCATATTTCGGCTATTTCTACAGCCGTCGTGCCAAGCGAATTCTGCCGCCGTACTGGCTGCTGATGATCATTTCTTCTTTCCTTTTTGGAACGGCCTGGATGAAGCAGTGGTATTGGTACGTTTTCTTTTTAGCGAATATCCCAGTGGCCTTAAATCATGCCGGTCATGCAGGATTGGGACTACTGTGGTCGCTCGCTGTGGAAGAGCAATTTTACTTGATTTGGCCAGTGCTCATCCTACTCATCCCAGAGGCTCTCCTTTTGAGGGTAGCTGGGGGTCTGCTCGTGCTCGCGCCCGTTCTGCGCGCCGTCGCCACTCCTCATCTCAACAGTTTCCTGCCTATTTATCACTTAACCCCGTTCAGGATGGACTTGCTTTGTGCTGGCGCACTGATCGCGATTGTCTGGAGAAGAGATCCCAAAACTGTCCAGAAGTATTCCTCATACGGTAGATCCACGCTGTTCGTGTCGCTGATGGTTCTCGTGACTCTGTCCCGTTTTGCTTGGTTTAGAACCTCAGAAAACACAGTCCTCACGAATACCTGCGTGTTTCTACTGACCCTCCTGATCGCGGTGGGAGCCCTCACTTGGGCGCTCAAAGAGGATACCGTGTTCTCATCTCTTCTGAGCCTGTCTCCTCTGCGCTATTTAGGACAAATCAGCTATTCCATGTATCTGATCCACGCTACTGCGGTTATGGTCGCTAGGCATTGGTTTCAAAATCCCGTACTAGTCTTAGGCCTGTCGTTCACGGGAGCCCTTATCTACAGTGCACTCTCGTGGGATGTCATCGAGCAACCGCTCATGCGTCCAACCACCCGTAAGTCGGTCGCGCGACAAACGGGTTGGCTGAACGGAATCCGGCACAACTCGCCAGCTAATCTCTAATGTTCACGAAACCGCGCGCGTCAGCAAGCGGACTCGCAGACCTGAACCAACTGACCGGTGCTCAGCCAACCCACTCTCTCCAGTTAAACTGGAATTTACGGTCCACTGTTCCCGCTCGTGGTTTAACGAGCCGCTTCATTCACGCCGTCCCCTCCTAACCTTGCCTTCTGGTCCTCTGTCATTCTCCGCACCTGATATCGCACCATCCCTGCGTGTTTTTCGCTCGTTTGATTGCGTGAGTTTGGATGCTCGACTCGCTACATCCGAGCAGTGGAAAGAGATGCTGCCGTGCTCCGCAAGCTAAGAAAAGCGCTGTTGCTGGTGTCCCTCTCGGGAGCATCGATTCCCATGCTGCACGCGCAAAGTGAGACGGCTGCCCAGCAGAGCGTCGATCAGCCGCCATCGAGCCCTGCTTCCCCGATGAACCGAAGTGCGCCTGTTGATCAGGACCACCAGTCCATGCTCGGAATGGCGATGCCGACCATGCAAATGGCCGGCATGAATTCGGCCGCAATGTTTCTGATGAATTTGTCTTCGGGCACCGGAATGAACCCCACGGCTTGGCCGATGCCGATGCTCATGAGGCCTTTCGGCTCCTGGAATACCATGTTCATGGCGCAGGCGTTCGTCAACGACATCCAGCAATCAGGCCCGCGTGGCGGTGACAAGCTTTTCTCCACAAACTGGTTCATGGCGAACGCTGAGCACCGCGCCGGAAGAAACGGTGCCTTTCAAATTCAGCTCATGCTGAGTCTCGAACCCGCGACCATCACGGACCGCCGCTATCCCCTCCTATTCCAAACGGGCGAAACGGCTTTCGGAAGACCCATTATCGATGGCCAGCATCCACACGACTTCATCATGTCGCTCGGCTTTCAATACGCTCTATCCCTCAATGAGAACACCACCCTGGAGCTGTATTTCGCTCCCGTTGGCGACCCCGCACTCGGACCCGTTGCTTACCCACACCGCGCTTCCGCCATGGAGTTGCCGGTCGCAACCATATCCCATCATTGGCAGGATTCCACCCACATTGCCAACAATGTAGTGACTGCTGGCATCGCCTACAAAAAGATCAAGCTCGAAGCGAGCGGTTTCTACGGTTCTGAACCGGATGAATTTCGATGGGATATTGACTTTGGCCCCCTCAATTCCTGGTCCACTCAACTCTCGTATTTCCCAACCAAAAACTGGGCTGCCCAAGTGTCGGTCGGACATCTGATCCATCCGGAGATGCTCGAAATTGGCGATCAAACCCGAAGCACGGCATCTGTTGAGTATTCGAAGCCGATGCCAGGCGGAAGCTGGTCATCAAGCCTCATTTGGGGACGAAACCACAGTACTTACACCAAGCGTAATCTGAATTCCTACACGCTGGAATCGGTAATGCCGATCCATCGCAATAATTTCGTTGCCGGGCGTCTCGAGCTGGTCGATAAAGACGACCTATTTGATGAGCAGGCCGGTATCGAGCAATTCCTGGACGTTCACTACGGCAGCACATTCCGAATCGGCGCATACATCATCGGCTACACGCGCGACATCGACATCTTCCGCTACGTCGAAACCGGAATTGGAGCCGACATCACAGCCTATTCCACACCCGTCGCCATCAAGCCCTACTACGGCAACCATCCGACCGGCGGAGTCGTGTTCGTGAGGTTCCGTCTGAAACAGCGGAGTTAGCTGTGCCCCATGAATTCGGCTAATTCCAGTTTCTCCAGTTAAACTGGAATTTACAGCCCCACTATGCTCGATGGAATGCTCGCCAAGGTTTTTGGCACGAAACATGACCGCGAAATCAAGGCGATGCGTCCCATGGTGGCGGCCATCAACAATCTTGAACCTGGGCTGAAAACTCTTTCGAATGCTGACCTGGCGGCCAAGACCCAGGAATTCAAACAGCGCCTCGCGAATGGCGCTTCGCTCGACGATCTCCTTATTGAGGCTTTTGCAGTGTGCCGTGAGACCGGCCGTCGCGTGCTGAACATGCGGCATTTCGATGTGCAGCTCATCGGCGGGATCGTGCTCCACCGCGGGCGCATCGCGGAAATGAAGACTGGTGAAGGCAAGACGTTAGTCGCCACGCTGCCCAGCTATCTAAATGCCTTGGCCGGCGAGGGTGTTCACATTATCACTGTGAATGACTATCTGGCCCGCCGCGATTCCGAATGGATGGGCCGCATTCATCGTGCGCTGGGCCTTTCCGTCGGAACAATCGTGCATGATCTCGATGACAGTGAGCGCCGCGCCGCCTACGGCTCCGATATCACTTACGGCACGAACAACGAGTTTGGGTTCGACTACCTGCGCGACAACATGAAGTTCCGCCTCGAAGACTATGTCCAGCGCAGTCATAACTTTGCCATTGTGGACGAGGTCGATTCAATTCTGATCGATGAGGCCCGAACTCCGCTTATCATTGCAGGTCCGAGCGAAGAATCGACCGATAAGTATTACCGCGTCAATCGCATCATCCCGTTTCTCGAGCGCGGCGAAGTAATTGAAGGCAAGGAGCCGGGGCAGCAATATACCACTGGCGATTTCACGGTCGATGAGAAGCACCGTACTGTGGCCCTTACTGAAGAGGGTGTTCTCAAAGTTGAAAAGCTGCTCAACACTGGCAATCTTTACGATCCTGCCAACATTGAGATGAACCACCACGTTCAGCAGGGATTGCGCGCGCACATCCTTTACCAGCGCGATCGTGATTACGTCGTCCAAGAAGGACAGGTAATCATTGTCGACGAATTTACGGGGCGTTTAATGCCGGGCCGCCGCTGGAGTGATGGTCTCCACCAGGCCGTTGAAGCAAAGGAAAACGTCAAGATCGAGCGTGAAACCCAAACTCTCGCCAGCGTAACGTTTCAAAACTTCTTCCGCATGTACAAAAAGCTGGCAGGTATGACCGGTACCGCGGATACGGAAGCGGCCGAGTTCAACAAGATCTACAACCTCGACGTCACCGTCATCCCGACCAATAAGCCGCTGATCCGTATCGAGAATGCAGACGTCGTGTACCGCACCGAGGAGGAGAAGTTTCGCAACGCCGCGAAAGAAATCAAAACGCTCCACGAAAAGGGTCAGCCTGTTCTCGTCGGCACCATCTCGGTCGAAAAATCGGAACGCCTCTCGGGCATTTTGAAGAGAATGGGTGTTCGCCACGAGGTTCTGAACGCCAAAAATCACGAGCGCGAAGCTCACATCGTCGCGCAGGCTGGCCGCAAAGGTGCCGTAACCGTTTCGACCAACATGGCCGGTCGGGGTACCGACATTCTCTTGGGTGGCAACGCGGATTTCCTGCTCGAAGAGCGCCTGAAAAAGCTCGGCAAATCGCCGGATATACTCCCCGCAGGCGAGCTCGAAGAAATCAAGTCGCAAATCGGGCGCGAGATCGAAACCGAACACAAGGAAGTCGTTGATCTCGGCGGGTTGCACATTCTCGGGACGGAGCGCCATGAATCCCGCCGCATCGACAACCAGTTACGCGGCCGCGCAGGGCGTCAGGGCGATCCCGGCAGCTCGCGTTTTTATCTCTCGCTTCAGGATGATCTGCTTCGAATCTTCGGTGGCGAGCGCATGCAAAATCTCATGCTTCGGCTCGGCATGGAAGAGGACGTGCCGATTGAATCACGTCTGATCACCAAACGAATCGCCGCTGCTCAGAAGGCCGTCGAAGCGCAGCATTTTGCTTCTCGTAAGCACATCCTTGAATACGACGATGTCATGAATAAGCAGCGCCAGGCTGTATACGGCATGCGGCGTCAACTGCTCGAGGGTGCGAACCAGAGAGAGCGAATGATCGATATCGTTCGCGGCATTACCGGCGGTTCTGTCGATCAATTCTGCCCTGAGGGAACCCGCGCTGAGCAGTTTGATCTCGTCGGGCTGCAAACGGCCGTTCTAAACCAGTTCGGTCTCAAGTTGGAGCTCGATCAGCTCGCGGGCTTGGACCGTGAGGAGGTCGAAGAAAAAATCGGCGAGTTGCTTTTGGCCCGCTACGAAGAAAAGGAGCGGATGATCGGCGCAGACAATCTCCGTCAGGCCGAGCGCATCATCATGCTCAACGTGGTCGATAACCAGTGGAAAGATCACCTGCTCTCGATGGACCACCTGAAGGAGGGCATTGGGCTGCGCGGGTACGGTCAGAAGGATCCACTCATCGAGTACAAGAAGGAATCCTTCACCATGTTCCAGGACATGATGGATCGCATCGAAGACGAGACCATCCGGTTCCTATACTTTATGCGCATTGAAGGTGGCCTGGGCAATGTCCCCATCCCTTACCCGGAACCCGACGAGCCGGATTACGACGGCGATCAACCGGAAATCGCGGAGGTTCCTCCAGCGCACCAATCGGTTATCGACCTGACTAGGCACATCCAACGCAAAAAGGACCGCGAATTGGCTGAGCTGCAGTTCAGCGGCGGCGAAGCAGGCAGCCAACCTAAAACAATTTCTAAAGGCCCGAAGGTCGGACGCAACGAGCTTTGCCCCTGCGGAAGCGGAAAGAAGTACAAGAAATGTCACGGAGCCGCAGCATAACCGTTTTCGGTGTTCTGTTAGCTTTCTCACTCTGGGGTGACGATGCCGCACTCTGGCGAGAGTTTGGCTTGGTTCGTTCGGCAACCGACCAGCGTGGCAACCTCACCGTCACCACCTACCAGATGAAGGATCAGACTGGCGCGCTCGCCGCCTGGGAATGGCTTCGTTCCGCAAAAGCTCGTGCCTGCGATTTGGCTTCGTTTTGCACAATCGACACTGACCGCACAGTTGTTTCGGACGACAACTATGTCCTCGTCTTCCAAGGTGGTATTCCGAAGAAAATCGATGTAGATGCCGTCCTTCAGACACTGCCCAACCGGAAAGACACCTCATTGCCAGCCATTTTGACCTTCCTCCCGAAGCAGGGAAGGGAAGCCAATTCAGCGAGATACGTCCTCGGGCCAGCATCGCTTCAAGCCTTCGCCCCGGAGCTGGTCCCCGCTAAGCCGGGGTTCGATCAAGGGGTGGAAGCCCAAACTGCGTCCTACCAGATCCTGGAGACTTTACCCCCAGTTCGTTTCGCAATTTTTGACTACCCCACTCCGGAAATGGCGCGTTTGCACCTCCCCGCCTTCCAAAAGCTGTCGGCGGTGCAGGCTAAACGCTCGGGCGTGCTCATCGCTGTGGTCTTCGGGCCAGGCGCAAAAACCCTAGGCGCCGCCCTGCTCGAGCGCGTGCAGTATGAAGCCAAGATCACCTGGAACGAAGTACCACCGCCGAGCCCCATCAAGCCGATGTTCCAGCTTTTAATCAATGTCCTGTACTTGAGCGTGCTGCTTTCCGGGATTTGCCTACTCGGGGGGATTATATATGGGGGCATGCGGATCTACCGCCGCCGATACGGAACGCTTGAGGCCGAGGAGTCGATGATCACCCTCAAGTTGGGGCGCTGAATGGCATCTGTCGTACAAATCGTTTGGCGGTAGCTACTTAGAACGGGTACTCAGAACCCGGCAAAAATGCCCTTGACTTAGCCCCCCACTGGCCCTACACTCCAATCACAAACAGGATTTTGCCGGTTGCGAAACCGTCGGACCTGTTCTCCCATCAACGTAACCCCTGACACCAGGGGCGCCTGGAAACAGGAAAGAAATATGCTCATTCGTCGAGGATGAGCATTTTCTTTTATTTACCAGAAATATATGGTCCGCGTTTCAGCCGCAATAGTACCCTGTAGCTTGTGCGCTTGTCGATAATGAAAATACCCGTAGGGCTCAGCCTTATTGCGTTGAGCACATTCCTACCCTTCCTCCTTGGCGCCGCTCAGGCCCCTTCAGCTTCCACGTTGCCCCTGATGCCATGGCCTGCCAGCGTCACAGAGCAGTCGGGGCGAGTTCCCATTGACGGCACCTTTACTGCCTCGCTATCCGGCTCCGGAGCGGCCGATCCGCGTGTAAAGGATGCCGTCGAGCGTACCTTTGCGAGATTGGCCCGCCAGACAGGTATCCCTTTGCAGCCGCACATTCTCCCGGCAAGCGGGGAGGCGACCCTGAACGTAATTGTTGAGCAGCATGACCATCGCGGCCCACAACGTTTGGGCGATAACGAGCAGTATTCGCTTGAAGTCTCCGGTGGACGTTTCAGGTTGTCCGCCGACCGCCCGTTAGGAGTACTGCGCGGCATAGAGAGCTTCCTGCAACTCGTTCAGCAGAATGCAGGGGTGCCCGAGAGCGCGACCGCGATCGTGGGTTTTTCCGTCCCCAGCCTCGCAATCCGGGATGAACCCCGCTTCCCGTGGCGTGGACTGTCGCTGGATGTTTCCCGCCATTTCATCCCGGTCGATGAAGTGAAACGCACACTCGACGGAATGGCTGCCGTGAAACTCAATGTCCTGCATTGGCACTTGTCCGACGACCAAGGTTTTCGCATAGAAAGCAGGAAATATCCCCGATTACAGAAATACGGCTCAGATGGCTTGTATTACACGCAGGCAGAAGTGCGAGATGTGACTGCATATGCTCGCAACCGTGGCATCCGGGTTGTGCCTGAATTTGACATGCCGGGTCATGCGACCAGTTGGCTGCCCGCTTATCCCAAGTTGGGAGTCGGCCCGGGTCCCTTCGAGATCGTCCATCAACCCGGAATCGCAACGGAGTTGATGGATCCCACAAAGGAATCGACCTATCGCTTTCTGGACGGCTTTGTTGGAGAGATGGCGAAGCTGTTTCCGGACGAGTATTTTCATATCGGAGGTGACGAGGTAAATCCCAAAGAGTGGAATGAAAACCCGCGCGTCCGCGCGTTCATGAAAAAGCACCACCTTGCGAATGCTGCTGCCTTACAGGCTTATTTCAACAAGCGTCTGTTGAAGATAGTGACCAAACACGGGAAGCATATGGAGGGATGGGATGAGATCTTGAATCCGGATCTCCCGAAGAGCATCGTGATTCAATCCTGGCGCGGTCAGAAGTCCTTAGCTCAGGCCGCACAGGAAGGATATCAAGGGATTCTCTCAGCCGGGTATTATCTCGATCTGATGCAATCTGCTTCCCAACACTATGCAGTAGACCCGATGAAAGGTGAAACAGCGAATCTCACTCCCGAGCAGAGCAAACGCATCCTCGGTGGTGAGGCAGCGATGTGGGAGGAGCTGGCCACCGCCGAAAATTTCGATGCAAAGCTATGGCCACGCCTGGCGGCAATTGCGGAACGGTTATGGTCGCCCGAGTCCATCACGGACGTAGCGTCGATGTACCGGCGTTTGGCTACTACGAATCATTGGCTTGAGTGGTTAGACTTAAAGCAATGCTCGAATTTGGAGTTGATGCGCCAGCGCTTGGCCGGCGCGAGCCCGGTCAGACCGCTCGATACGTTCGCCTCGGTGCTGGAGCCGGTGAAAGGCTACGCGCGTCATGCCGAGAACTATACGAGCTTCACGCCCCTGAACCGCCTGGTGGATTCCATTGCTCCGGAGAGCGACGAAGCCCGCAAATTTCGCGATGCCGTCGACGCTTTCTTGTCAGCGCCCAAACAGCCGTCCGATGCCGACGCGTTAAGAAAAAAGCTTGCCCAATGGTCTGATGCAGTTGTGGCCGTACGTCCGATATTGCAGAGCAACTCGTTGTTGATGGAGGACATTCCTGTCGCGGATTCTCTCGCGAGGTTGTGCGAGGCCGGACAAACGGCGCTCTCATCGTTGGCTTCGAACCGAACAGCGCTTTCTGACTGGAAACGCAGTAGCACCGCTGCTGTGACTGAAGCCGCTAAACCGCAAGCCAACATGCTAATTCAGATCGCACCTGCGGTTCAGAAGTTAGTCGACGCAGTTCAGACGGGAGCGCCCCAAACCACGGGCCGCTAAATCGGCAGTAAGCTTAACGCAGCTTCGATTTCGGAGCGGGTATGCAGGTCGCCTTTGCGGGTCGTTACTTGGATGCCCTTTTCGTACATGCTTCGGGCTTGTTCGAGCTCCCCAAGCTTCTCGAGTGCCTGACCAGCATGGTAGTACGCAGCTGCATAGCCATCATCGCGATCGAGGAGCGTGCGAAACTCGACTACGGCCTGCGCCCAGTCACCCTGGTTGGCATATTCCATCGCGAGGCCATATCTCGCAAACGCGTTGCCCGGGTCACGGTTGACCATTTGCTCCAGAATTTCTAAACGATTCGTTGCCATTCAATGGGCCAGATCGGTGTCTTTCGCGTCGAGTATAAGACCAGCTGATTGTGCCGCCGCTAGGAAGGCGTTTGCCTCTTGCGCCTCTAACTCCAGGTGAATTTCGTGATAATGTTGGCGCATCCAGAGGTCGCCCGCGACACTGTCGGCGTCGAAGATAGCCTTTTTTCCGAAGATGGGGATTGTCGAATGTCTCCCATAGCTCCTATCCCAGCATTCTCCCGAATGCGGACCGGGTTCGCCTTTAATAGTTGAGCGTAGCAGCCGGGGTGGTGTTGAGAAGACGACCGTTCCCATTGCCGCTGCCATTCCCATGACGCGTGGTGACTTGGGTCAGTTCGGGAACCTCATTCATGAGCGTTTCGCGCACGTGCGCGCTGGGACTATAGTCAGCGACCAGCTCTTTGAGGGTGAGCACTAACGCACGGTCGCGGGTGGCGCACATCTGTTTCAGCTCTTCCATCTGGGCGGAGACGTTCGGCATTTGTGATCCGTTCCGGTTGAAAATGTGAATCTTTTCGTGATAGGTGGGGAGCGTCTCTTCGTCGTTGGTGCACAACTCCTCGTAAAGCTTTTCGCCGGGTCGCACTCCCGTAAATTCGATCTTGATGTCTTCGTCTGGGCGCAGTCCCGAGAGAAGAATCAATTGCCGGGCCAAATCGACGATTCGGATCGGATTGCCCATATCGAGGACAAAGATCTCGCCTCCGTTCCCCATAGCGTAGGCTTGCATAACGAGTTGGGCCGCTTCCGGAATGGTCATGAAATACCGGCGCATCTCCGGGTGTGTGACCGTTACCGGACCGCCGGCGGCTATTTGACGTCTGAAGATTGGGACGACGCTGCCATTGCTTCCCAGCACGTTTCCGAAGCGCACGGAAACGTACTTGGTCCGGCCTGCTTGAAGTGAACTGACGAGCATCTCGGCGACGCGTTTGGTCAACCCCATAATGCTCGTAGGCCGCACCGCTTTGTCGGACGAAATCATGACAAACTCATCGACTCCGGACTCACCGGCGAGGCTTGCCACATTGTATGTGCCAAGAACGTTGTTTTCGACGGCTTCGAACAGATGTCTTTCCATCATCGGAACGTGCTTATAAGCTGCGGCATGGAAGACGACTCCTGGCCGGTGCATCGCGAAAACTTCACGAAGCCGGGCACGGTCCTGAATGTTGCCAATCACTGGTTCGAAGTGAACCCGTGGGAACAGCTCACGAAGCTCATGCTGAAGGTGGAAAAGCGCCGTTTCGGCGATTTCGAAACCGACGATGCTCTTGGGGTTAAAGCGCGCAATCTGACGACACAACTCGGAACCAATGGAACCCGCGGCCCCCGTTACTAACACCACCTCATCCTGTACTTTGCTCCGGATAAGATCCGTTTCCAATTTAGCGGCTGTTCGGCCCAAAAGATCTTCGACTGCGACGTTTCGAATCTGAGTTGCGAGTCCGCGTCCTTGAATGATCTCGGAGATGGCGGGAATCGTTTGAAAGCGGACTTTTGCGGCTGCGCAATGTCCGAGGATGTCCCTCATGTGGCTTCCGCTTGCCGATGGCGTGGCGATCAGGACTTGGTACACTTCATGCGTTTCGACAAGCTGGGCGAGTTCACGCCCCTGCCCGAGCACTTTCATGCCTTGTATGATCAGACCGACTTTGCGGGGGTCGTCGTCGATGAAACCGCAGATGTGATATTCGAGATTGGAATTGGAGCGCGCTTCGCGTAGCACCTTAACGCCAGCCGCACCGGCGCCATAGATGAACGTGCGCCGGCCATTCCGCGCACGACGTAAATGGGACATCTCGAGCGCCATGCGAACGCCCGCTCGCACTCCGACGGCCAGCATATAGCACAGCAAGAAGTCGAGGATGTACAGAGAGCGCGGAAAATTCGGAGGGCCGATTGCGAGAATCAGGAGAACGCTCGCTATCGATGCGGCCAGGTTCGCCCAAAGAAGGCGCAGAGCATCGGGCAGCGAAACGAATCTCCAACCACCGCTCCATAAGCCGAGCGAGTAATATACTAGCGATCTAACAGGCACCCAAACGGCCAAAGCATACAGAAGCTCTATCTTTCGTTCGGGAGGAATTGTGAATTCAAAGCGCAGCAGAAACGCGCTTATGCCGGCTGCTAAGAACAAGCAGACCTCGGCAAACCGCACAAGCGCTAGATAGACGAGCCTGTGCTTTATCAAACTCCGAGAAAGGCGATATATCGCCGACATGTAGATCTCCCCCACTTCTTGCAAATGCTCTTTGGCATTTGTCTTCTTATTCAATGGTCGCTACTATCTGTTAAATTTTCGTTAATTAGCGGTTAATTCTTTTCAACTCGCCACCCCAGGCACGCTCGTTACGAGTGGCCTAAGCGTTCTTTGCCTGCTACGGGAGTGCTCCCGTGAAGCTCATCACCTCGCGACCTATCCGCTTTGATTTTAGCTCAATTTTGCTCACGCTGAACCAGATTTCGCACACCTAGCAGCGAGTCCTAGAACCGTAGGCAGCAAACCAGTACTTTCTATTGCTCCTGAGAATGGGGGATGGGTTCAGCTGCACGGGCATCTACGAGTGGTGCGCGATAGATGGGAAAGTGAGTAGTAGCCAGGCACTTGTGCCCGTTTAACTGAGCCTCCCGCTCGCGCTCAGCGGCCAAGAACTCGTATCTCGGCCGATCTAGAATCCATCGGCCCGTGTAGAACGGGAGATAAGTTGTTGAGAACTGGGCTTTAAAGCGGAAGAGCGGATCGTCATCACGGCTCCCGCGGCCACCGCCAATGTGCAGGTAACGGTTGCCGCGATTCCGTGCGAGATTTTGCGCTTCATGGAAGAGCCATTTATTCGGGGACAGGGCGGAGAACCGTTCGCGTGATGCCGCGAGATGCACACTGACAATCCCGTTGTACTCAATGAGGAGAAAAGCCGCGGCGGCAGTGTCCCCGCACATGCAAAGGAAAAGGCTGCCGTGAGATCCTAGCGTGTTCTTCAGAGACTTGAAATAATCCGCTGAAAAGAAATAGAACTCGGTCGCGTTGTTGCGCTGCAGAGTCTCGTGATACGTGGAAACAAACTCGTCGAGGTGTTCCCATTTCGTATCGTGTAGAGTCGTGAACTCTTGCTCTCGCTCGACGTGCCGCAAGTACTGGCGCAACTTTCGTGCGTAGTCTGCCCAAATCTGCTCAGGCGATTTGGACAAATCAATGACGACGGTTTTGCCGCCTTTATATGTGTGGCCGAGTACACCCGGGGTGGTCCACTCCGCCTCCAGCCAGTGTTCGTTACGGAGGATGGGGTGAAACCGAGTGAAAACACTGACCACGGACTGCGTGCGCCACACCTCGACAAAGGCGTCCCATGCGGCGCTCAGAAACTTCTCGTCATTGTCGCATTGATTAAGCAGCGGCCCGGAATACCCGTACACCGAGGTAACATCCCGCAACTCCGCTCCAAAGCCGTGCCCTCCCTCAATGGGCTGGAGGAGGTAGGGCCACGCGACAAATTTCTCGGCATCTCCGTATACCAGCAGCCATGCTTCGCTCTTCGCGGCTTCCGCCGAAAAGGCGTGGTATCTTTCAGTTTGGAAGAAATCGTGCGGCACCAGACGCAGATAGTCGCGCCATTCAGCCGATGTCGCTTCAATTAATTGCGCGGAAGAAACCATCAGTCGCTCGATTTCAAATGCAAGAGATCCCTACCTATAGCCTGGGAAGAAAAATCCCTGCCGCTGCCCAACCTTCCCGCTGGCAGCCTCGACTAGTTGCTTGTACTTATCTGGGTCAATAATCGCTGAGCACGTGCAGAAACTAGTTCTCAGCTTTGAAAAACCTGCTTTGAAGGTGAACAAGCCGTCGGTTCGCGACGACACTCCTCCGCCAAGGTGAAACGCGCTTGCACCGGCAGATTTCAACCAGATTATTTGCGAGTAGGCCATAAGTTTCGAGGGGCCAAGCTGGAGATATTTCCCAAGAGTGGCGGCCAAATGACCCTGTGAAATGCCGTCTTGTAATGTAAAAAGGGCGCCGGAGGCGACTTCTCCGTCAGGGGCTTGAACGGTGCAGAGGTGAAGCCGGGTTCCCAGCGCCTCGCGTAATTCGTGGAAATACGACTCTGGGAAGCGATAGAAATTGTCCGCCGTAACGCGCTGCATTGTGGCCGTATAAGCAGCGATGAACCCGTCGATTCTGCTCCATGCGTCGAACTCAACAGTGAAGCCCAGCCTCTGTAGCTTTCGAATGTGTTCGCGGTGGTCGTGCCTGGTATCGTGCCAGATCTCTTCAGGCGACTTGCGCAAATCGACGTATACAGTTTCACCGTGCCGGACGACGTCACCCAGTTCACTGAACGCTTCGGGCGTATCGTTTAAAAGCGGATGCAAACGCACGAACACGCTAATAATGTCGTTGTCGAGAGCGTATTTTCTGAATGCGCTCAATAGTACCCGGGCCATTTCGGGATCGTCGGCTTCGCGCAGGAGCGGGCCGGGGTAACCGTACGGACTCGCCGCATCACTCCAGCCTTTTGCGATACCCAAGTGCTCGGGTATCGGACTGACGAGTAACGGGAGGAGGAGAGCGCTGTTCTTTGTCTTCGCGTAGAATGCGACTGGCGTGCCGCCTTCGTATTTTGCGCTTAGCCGAACGTAAGAAGGCAGATGATAGACATCATGCGGCGTGCCCTTGAGAAAGCGAGTCCACTGAAGATCCTCCGGCCCAAGGAATGTCGAAAGTACTTCACTGCTTTCAGCAGTGTGAACCAAATAACCTCTCCTGCATGACACTTTCGGCCCTCAGCAGGCCGTTCACGAGTGGAAGTCTAGAAGACACAGAACCAACGCAAATCGCTAAGAAACAGTCTGAAGCGAGTGCCGGCCACCCACGGTCGCTTCGGTCGCGAGCGATTGAATTGCACGTCGCAACTCCCCGCAGACGAAGTCAATTTCGCCCTCCGATAAGCGGTTGAAAAAAGGGAGAGCCAAAGTACGATCCGACACATGTTCCGTAATCGGGAATGCGCCGGGACGGTACCCGAATGTTCGCGCATAGAGCGGCTGTAAATGAATCGGTGGAAAGTAGTTCCGGCAACCTATGCCACGCCTTCGCAATTCGTCGATAATTCGATCGCGGTCGGAGCGGTTAAATTCATCTCCTAGCCGCACCACGTATACAAACCAGCTGATTCGGCATTCCGGCTCATCGATGGGGGGAGGCACAATCTCCGAAATGGATTCTAACGCTGCATTGTAAAGGGCTGCCACGCGTTGGCGCGCGTTGATGATTTCTTCCAAACGCGAGACCTGAGAAGAGCCGAGCGCACAGTTGATATCGCTCAACCGGTAGTTGTAACCGATGTCATCGTGCTCAAGCCAACCCTCGGCGTCCGAGCGGCCCTGATTCCGCCAACTGCGGCAGCGCTGCGCGACTTGATCGTCGTCGGTCACGATCGCGCCCCCTTCACCCGTAGTCAACTGCTTGTTCGGGTAGAAAGCGAATACACCTGTTTGGCCGAACTTCCCGACCGGTGTGCCTCGATAAAGCGCGCCGATCGCTTCGCAGGAGTCCTCGATAATTGTTAAGCCATGTTTACGACCGATGTGCATGATCTCGGCGAGGGCGCAGGGCCTTCCGAACACATGTACGGGGAGAATGGCCTTGGTACGAGGAGTAATGGCTTCCTCGATGCGTGATGGATCTATATTAAATGTCTGCGGGTCGATGTCCACAAATACCGGTTTGCCACGCTCAAACAAAACGCAGTTTGAGGATGCAACGAAGCTAAAAGGTGATGTGATCACCTCATCGCCATCCGAAATTCCCGCGGCTTTCACGCAAAGGTGCAGCCCGCTGGTACCGCTATTCACGGCGATTGCGTGCCGTGAATTCGTGACTCGAGCTACAGCCTCTTCAAAGGCTGGCACTCGCGGTCCGAGGCTAAGCGCCGATGACCCCAGGACTTCGAGCACGGCGGCTCGGTCTAGCTCGGTTACATCAGGCGAAGACAATGGTATGCGCAATACTCTGCTCCTATGGATTTCTTCTTGCATCTCCAGCGGCTTCAAAAGAACGAGAGTCCGTCTGGAGTTCAAAACGGCTATCTACGATATTAACGTTACGCTCTCGCTTTAGGCAGGGCTCACCTAGAGGGAGCCCACTTCAGCTCATATTGTGAATGCAGGGTCCGTATATAAAGTGTGTCTTCTAACGAAACAGCCCGTCAATAATTGGTTGGTTAAGAGTATTCTGGTGAGGTGATCGACCTCAATATCCCCCGGGGAAGATGGAATGGTCGTCCGCCATGGCACATTCGAGGGCTTCAAGCGATATGGTTGACGCACCCAGTTCGCCCACAACGATACCGGCGGCAAGATTTCCCAGCCGGGACGCGTTCTCAAGCGATAACCCCGCTGCCAAGCCCATAGCCAAGGTGGCGACCACAGTGTCACCCGCGCCCGTGATGTCATACACTTGGCGGGCCTGCGCCTGAATTGTAACGGGCTTAGCTCGATGCTCGAAGAGGCTCATACCATCTGCCCCGCGCGTAATGAGAAGATTCGCGTCGCACCTCGCCATAATTGTTGCCGCGATACCTTCGATCAGAGCGGGTGATTCTGCGCCTCCGTGGAACCGGCCGTCGTAAGTTCCGGCAAGCGTGAACGCTTCGATGAGATTCGGTGTAATTACGGTGGCACCGGCGTACTTCTCGTAATCAGTCCCCTTCGGATCGACGACGGCAGGAATGCTCCGTGCGGCAGCGATTTCAATGACGGTTCTACAGACTCTAGGTGTCAAGACGCCCTTGGCGTAATCCGAAATAATGCACACATCCGCATTGCGGACGCATTCGGCAGCGCGCGCGGTCAACCTTTCTTCGTGTTCTGGAGCGAGATCAAGGCGGCACTCATCGTCAAAGCGAACGATGTGCTGCCCTGCTGCCATGACGCGGCTCTTGGTGGTTGTACTCCGACCTGCAGCAGTAACTAAGTGGTCGGGCGTTACCCCGCGGGTGGAGAGTTCCTCTTTGAGACGATCCGCCGCCGTATCTTGGCCGATAATGCCCACCAGTAGCGCAGTGCCCCCGAGACTTGTCACATTTGCCGCCACATTCCCGGCACCGCCGGGGTGAAAACGGCGGCTCTGAATCTCAACGATCGGCACGGGAGCTTCCGGCGACAAGCGTCGCACCCGGCCCTGGATGTGTTCGTCAAGCATCACATCGCCAACCACGAGTACGCGCAACTTCGAAAAAGTCGAGCGGAGAGTCAAAATCGCTCTCTTCGAGTGTCGAGTAGCGCGGTGGCGATCCTAACCCTATCTCGCGTGTGTATCGCGGCCGTAGTAGCGACAGTAGTCATAGGCTCCGGCTGTTTTCGAGGGGACTTTGTTCAGCACGATTCCTGCCACGGGTATGCGCAATCGGTTGAACGTATTCAGAAGGGATAACACGGCGCGGCTGTCGGTTTTCCCCGCAACCGTCACAATCACGACGCCTCCTACGTGCGTCGCAATTTGAAGCGGCTCAGCGAGCCCAAACATAGGGGGAGAGTCAATGATGATGAGGTCATACTCCTTACCGGATTCGGCAATGATGGAAGCGATCTCTCCACTCACCAAGTCGGGTGCCCTGCGCGCGAAAGGCCCCGATAAGAGCAGATGCAGCTCAGGTGTATCGTCGACCCGGGCTACGGCGTCCCTCCAGGGCATGCCTTCCGTTATGACGTTGCTGATTCCTACACTGTTCGAGACGTCGAAGTACCTGTGAATGGAAGATCTTCGCAGATCGCAATCAATAAGAAGCGTCTTGCGGCGCTGCTCGGCGTGAGCAATAGCCAAATGCACAGCAGTTGAAGTCCGCCCTTCACCGGGCGTCGCGCTGGCAATAAGAATTGATTTGGGACGACGGTCGATTGTGCCCAATGCGATCGAGTTTCGAAGGAAGCGGATCGCTTCCACGTACTCCGCTGTGCTGTTGTCGCTTGAATTGTGCCAGTGAATCAACTGACCCGTTCTCACCGGTCCGAACGAAAACAGCCTTCCGCAGGAGCGGGCCATAGGGAGCATACCTATCACGTCAGCGTTGAATCGGCCGTGGGCTTGCTCGGGATCGTGAACACTGTGGTCGAAAAAATCGCTCAGGCTCGCGACTGCGATTGCGAGAATGCTCGCGAATAGACAAGCCAGCAAGACATTCAACCCAACTCTGGGCGACACGGGCGTGATCTCCGGCCTCGCTTTATCAACTAAGCGGATCGTTTCTCCCAGAAAAGGCGAATTCATTCGCGCTTCGCCGACGCTCTGGGCCAGGTCTTCGTAAGCTTTCCTATCAGTGTCAGCTTGGCGCTGCAGGGATTTGTGCTCAAGCGAGCGCGCGTTGATTTTGTCGAGCTTGGTTTTTGTGTCCTCTACTTGCCGTCCGAGCACACGCAGGCGGTTCACCGCGCGAGCATATTCCCGCTCGAGCCGTTTGGGAAAGGTTTTGCGATCTGGCTGGTTCTGCGACTGAAATTGCTTCACAACCCGGCTATTTTGCAGTTTGGCGTATTCTGCGTTGAGCCGAGCCAGACGAGCCGATATATTATCAGTCTGTTGATCGGAAATCGCCACCTTCGGGTCACGCTCGAATTCGGCCAGAGCCAAACGCGATTTTTCGACTTTCGCTTTCAGCCCGTCGAGCTGCTTTTGAGCGAAAGAGGAGAATCCGGCTGAAACACGGATGCGTGCGTCGTAACTGTTTTCGATATAGCCGGCTGCCACGGCATTCGCAAGCTCGGCTGCCAGGCGAGGGTCGGCCGAAGAATAGCTGATTTGGAGCAAATATGTATTCGGAAGCCGAGTTACTTTCAGGTGTTTCAAATGGACAGGCGCTTCAGCGCGTGCAACGGGTTTCCGTGTTGTGGGCTCCGGCTTCGCTTGCTCTCGATCCAATAGTTTGAATTTCACGGCGACGGGCCTAAGGACAGAATCTGACTGGATTAACCGGATCTGAGTCGCGAGAAACTGGTTCACGCGGTCCGATGCTTGCTGCTGTGCAGTCGGCGCCATTCTGCCTTCGGGGTTCTGCCGATCGACGTCGATAATCGCGGTCGATTCGTAAACCGGTGTAAGCCGCTTCGAGACGATGAACGTCAACATCGCGCACGCTACTATAAACGACAGAATTTTCCAGAAGTGACGCCGAATTGCGGACAGAAAACGCGGAAGTGAATTGCGGTGTCGTTTGTGCTGTTCCTCAGTGATGTAAGCGTGCGAGGGGACGTAAACCGGCGCTAGTTTCGCGCGGCCTTCGATCACTGCGGGAATCGAACTCCTGCTTTCCGGCATGTGCTTAGGTAAGCCAGCTTACAAGCGTATCCCATTCTAGAAGCCGGTTTGCGAGCAAGTCAATGAGGTAAGGCTGCACTCCCTAATTTCGGCTATGCTCAACCGTACGTATCGTTACGATGGTTGTGTTCTGTCACCCGGAGCGAGCACAAAAACCTTCAATCGGCAGGAGCTGATGGTCTGGGTTGCGGCCCAGCTGTCTGCCGGAAAGAAGGTAGGCCTTACCTGTGGGGCGTTTGACATCTTGCACGCTGGGCACGTGGAGTACCTCATACGGGCGCGCGAGCATTGTGATTCTCTTATCGTGGCAGTTAATTCCGACGCTTCTGTGCGACTGTATAAAAGCCCGCTGCGGCCTGTGAATCAGGAAGCCCATAGGTTGTTCGTCATCGCCGGTCTAGAGGCGGTGGATGCCGCGATCCTCATGCCTGAGACCAGCCCGGCCGCATTGATAGAGCTCCTGAAGCCGGACGTATACGTCAAAGGCGGTGACTACGCTCCAGAGGAACTGAAATCGAAACCGCTCATTGAATCCTATGGCGGAAAAGTCGTTTGCATTCCTATGAGCTTCGATGTCAGTACTTCAGAGATTTTGGAAAAAGCGGCAGCCATTCAGATGCATTCGTTTGCGCCAAGCCCCAGCAAAACTGGCGAGCGCCGGCTGGCTTTGCTAGATCGCGACGGCACTTTGATCCGTGACGTTCCGTTCTTGCACGATCCGTCGAAGGTCGAACTGATGCCAGGCGTTTTGGAGGGACTTAGGGCGCTGCAAAATGAAGGTTTTACGCTGGTGATCATAACCAACCAGCAAGGTATCGGGTTGGGGTATTACACCGAACAGGATTTCATTGAAGTTAATAGAGCGGTATTTCGGAAGCTTGCGCCTGCCGGCATTCATATTTCAAGGATCTATTACTGCCCGCATTCGCACGCTGATGAGTGCCAGTGCCGCAAACCCGGTTCACTGCTTCTCAAAAATGCACTCGCGTATTACCGGACACCGCCCGAGCGGTGTTACGTGGTGGGCGACGCTGCAAGCGACTGCATAGCCGCGGAAGCTCTAGGATGCCGGTCCGTGCTCGTCGGGCAGGAAGCCCATCCAGCACATTGCACGTATAGAGCCGAGTCATTCGATAAGGCGGCCCTCTGGATCATTGACTCCGAAGCGGCAGTGTATACAAGTAAATAGGAAAGCAGTCTTTTCATGCCAATCACCATTGGAGCCAAGCCATCCCCAGATTTTTCGAGTCCCATTGAATTGTTGAGCGATTGCCACCGCCGGATCGAGCGCTTCTTGCGCGTTCTGGTCGAAGTGGCGGAACAGGGCAAGGGGACCGTAATGACGGTCGAGCAGGGCCGGGCTTTGCAGAATGCGCTGGACTATTTTCAACATTCGGGGCCGCGTCATACGGCGGATGAAGAGGAGAGCCTCTTCCCGAGGTTACGACGGACCAATCAGCCAGAGATTCAAACGGCGCTCGCAGAGATGCAGAAGCTCGAAGCCGATCATGAGCAGGCTGCCGAATGGCACGACCTCGTTGAGCAGTTGGGAAGGAAGTGGCTGTCCGAAGGTGTATTGGCGCCCGCCGATACTGCCCGCCTCGAACGCGCGCTTGCCCATCTCACGGAACTCTACGGCCGGCACATCGCATTAGAAGATAACCATCTGTTTCCAGTCGCGGCAGCTGCCTTGGGTGATACCGAGAAGGCAGATATCGGACGGGAGATGGCGCGGAGGCGCGGACTCGATCCCAAACTCAATGCTGGCTTGACGGAGGAATCAGTCCCTTCAACCGCAAATAGACCGTGAGTATGCCATATTGCTCGTTGTCGTGAATTGTGTTTGCAATCAGCGCTCCGAGCTTCGTTCTTTGGCCACGCGGGGTATTGATTACATTCGCCGCGTCGGCGTCGGTCGCCATCTCGTACGCCTTATCACACTGTGCAAACGCCTCGTGAAGGGCGGCAACCAGATCGGCCTTCGATGTTTTGGATGCCGCGTCGATCGATTTTTTCGAGCCCGTCGCCGCGGAACACGTGCGCATCTGTGACTCCGCAGCATGCGCAATGACCTGCGCGAAACTGCGAATGTCGGATGTGGGTTTAAAGCTGTAGTTCTCTTCCGGCATCTGTTCCGCTGATTTCAGCAAGTTATTTTTGACCGTGTCATAGGCTTGCCTTACTTCACGGCTCAACGGATTATCCGCGCGAGTTTCAGGAAGCGTGCTCGTCTCATTTTGCGCGAGTAGGTGGCCACAGGCGAGCGTAATAGCTATCAATACATATGGAATCATTTGCTTTCTCCTGCTCTCACAATACATTCTTTTCAATGCGCTATCGTTGAGAATCTATGGAGCGCGTTCGCCGATTCCTTTTCGCTGTTGTATTCTGTGCCGCTGTAAACGCGCAGTCCATTTCGCCCGATCTTTTCAGCGGCCTAAAGTGGCGGCTTCTCGGGCCGTTCCGTGGTGGCCGCGCGGTTGCTGCTTCGGGCATTGTGGGCGAGGGCCGCACTTTTTACTTCGGCGCAGTTGATGGCGGGATATGGAAAACCACGGATGCAGGTACCGTGTGGACGCCGATTTTCGACGGCCAACGCGTAGCATCGATTGGCGCGCTTGAAGTTGCGCCGTCAGACCCAAAGGTGATTTACGCCGGTACAGGTGAATCAGACATTCGCTCTGATCTTGCGACCGGCGATGGCGTATACAAATCGACCGATGCCGGGAAGACATGGAAGAACATGGGATTGAATGACACGCATCAGATCAGCCGGATCGTAGTCAATCCTAGCAATCCAAATGTTGTTCTGGTGGCTGCGCTCGGGCATGCGTACGCGCCGAATGAAGAGCGCGGCGTGTTTCTATCGACAAATGGAGGCGATACCTGGGAAAAAGTGCTGAACCGTGGGCCCCAAATTGGAGCGGCCGATCTTGCAATGGCTATGGACGAGCCGCACATTGTCTTCGCCGCGATGTGGGAGGCGCACCGGCCGCCTTGGAGCACGTATGCGCCCATCGCTGGCCCAGGGAGCGGCATGTACCGGTCCACAGACGGCGGCAAGACGTGGAGCCAGCTCACGGGACACGGATTGCCATCGGGTGAATGGGGACGCATTGGCATCGCGATCCCGCGTGGGACCCACGGGAAGCGGGTCTACACAACGATTGATGCGAAAGAGGCGGGTCTTTATCGCAGCGACGACGGGGGTGAAACCTGGATGCGCGTGAACAGCGATCCGCGCATTACCTCCAGGGCCTGGTATTTCAGCAGCATTAGCGCGGACCCAAATGATTCGGACGTCGTATACATCCCAAACGTCGCATTCTACAAGTTAAGCGAGGGCGGGAAAACACTGAGCATTGTGCGTGGCGCCCCCGGCGGAGATGATTACCACCAGGTCTGGATTGATCCCGCAAATTCGTTGCGCATGGCGCTGGCTACAGATCAAGGCACAACGATCAGTCTGAACGGCGGACTGACTTGGAGCACCTGGTATAACCAACCGACAGCGCAGTTATATCACGTCATCACAGACGATGATTTCCCGTATCACGTTTACGGAACACAGCAGGATAGCGGGACTGCCGCAGTTCCGAATCGCACTGATCATGGGCAGATCGATGCTCGCGATTTCTCTTCAGTGGGCGGCAGTGAAAGCGGCTATATCGCGCCGGATCCGAAGGATTCTCGGATCGTTTACGTGGCCGGGACCTACGGCGAGGTGAGCCGTTTTGACCGGCGAACCATGCAGAGCCAAAACATAGCGCCTTGGCCGGCATCGGGATTCAGTGTCGACCCCGGACAGAGGAAATACCGCGATCCCTGGAGTCCCGTTCTCGTGTTTTCCCCGATCCAGCCCAACGCGCTCTATCTAGGCACGCAGTATGTGATCAAGACGCTTGATGGCGGGCTGCATTGGCAGCAGATCAGTCCGGATCTCACCGGCGCTTCGTCGAAGGACACTCATACGAAGCCGAACGGTCCGCCATCCATTCAGAATGCTAAAGAGCGGGGTTTTGGAGTCGTTTACACGATCGCGCCCTCGCCCCTCAATAGCGCGGAGATTTGGGTGGGGAGCGATACGGGGCTGGTTCATCTCACTCGCAATGCCGGCCGGACGTGGTCGAATATCACCCCCGGCGGCCTCTCGGACTGGAGCAAGATAACGCACATAGAGGTTTCCCATTTCACCCCGGGTGAGGCATATGTCGCGGTTGATCGTCACAGGCTGGATGACATGAAACCGTATCTGTTCCGTACGCGCGATTACGGAAAGACTTGGACGCCTATAGTGGAAGGCATTGCCAGCCAGGCATTCTTGAACGTCGTTCGAGAGGACCCCAAGCGGAAGGGTCTGCTGTTTTCCGGCACTGAATTTGGAGTCTACGTATCCTTCGACTATGGAGATCGATGGCAGCCGCTGCAACTCAATTTGCCGGTGACGTCTGTACGTGATCTAGTGATTCATGGCAATGACCTGGTAATCGCCACGCACGGACGATCGTTTTGGGTGCTGGATGACATCGCACCGCTTCGCCAAATCACGCATGACGTATCCAACCTCGACATTTGGCTGTTCAAGCCAGATCGCGCCATCCGGATTACAAACGACAGTTTTCCGGGTACGCCGCTTCCGCCGGAGGAACCTCAGGCACAGAATCCTCCGCGTGGAGCATACGTAGACTATTACCTCCGGCAGCCTGCTGCGAGTGAGGTTGTGCTCGAAATCCTCGATCTACACGGAAGGATGGTGCATCGATTTTCAAGTCACGAAAAACCGAACAATCCGCCCGTGAACTTGCCCATCGCACCTCGCTGGTTTCAAAACCCGCAGCAGCTGTCGGAGCAGGCGGGCATGCATCGTTTTACTTGGGACTTGCGATACGCCGGTTCACCCCGTAACGTCACCGGAGACGAAATCGGGGAAGAAGGAGGACCTCGTTCGCGTGGCCCGCTCGTCTTGCCCGGTACTTACAAGATCAAATTGACCGTGAACGGACGCGATTTCATTCAACCCCTCGAAGTTGATATGGATCCGCGCTGTCGGGCAACTGGCGCAGATCTCGCGCAGCAATTCCAGTGGGCTCAGCGTGCTTTCGAAGATCTGCTTCGCGCGAGGAAGGCGCTCACCGAGGTGGACGCACTTGACAAGCAACTCCGTAATACGGAGCTAGTGAATACCTTAACTAAGGACCTACGCACGGCTGCTGCGGGCTTGGCATCGGCGCTGAACGCACTGGAAAGCGCGGACCGCACTCCTCCGTTTCAGGTGATTACTCTATATCTCGAGTCTGCGAAGGCGTTGAAAACCAAATTGATCGATCTGCAAAGAATGCAAGAGCAGGGGCGAGCTAGTTCCGGGCGCCTTTAAAAAGGAAAACTGACAGGGCGGTCAGCGATGCGCTCCTGTATCCTCATAGATCAGAAATGCCCAGAATTCCGATAGCGACCTATCGGCTCCAACTGCATGCAGGGTTTAACTTCGATGATGCCGCAGCAGTTGCCGAGTATCTCCATCAGCTCGGAATTTCACATGTCTACAGTTCGCCATATCTACAAGCTGCCCCTGGGAGCCAGCACGGCTATGACATCGTCGATCACCATAGAGTAAATGAGGAGCTAGGTGGAAGCGAGGCGCATTCGCGCTTCTCGCTGCGCCTTGGGGCATGCCATTTGGGACAAGTCTTGGACGTTGTCCCGAACCACATGGCCATTAGTGGGCGTCGCAACCGTTACTGGTGGGACGTGCTTGAGAATGGACCAGCCAGCCGCTACGCCAGCTATTTCGACATCGACTGGCGATCGCACGAAGAGAAACTCAGAAACAAATTGCTGGTGCCGGTTCTCGCCGATCATTACGGACGCGCGTTGAATCGGGGAGAAATTCAGGTCAAGCGAAACGGAGCCGATTTCTTTCTTCGCTATCTCGATCACGAGCTGCCGCTTGCGCCGAAGTCGCTGCCCAGAATTATCGGTCCGGCAGCTTCCCGATGCGGCTCAGATTATTTGGCGTTTCTCGCGGATGCACTGTCACACTTGCCTGACGCGACCTCAAGAAGCCGCGCGAGCTTGGCCGAGCGGCATCGCGATAAGAAGGTGATTCGCGGGTTGCTGGCGCGGCTCTTTGAGGAAGTCCCAGTCATTGCGGAGGCTGTTGATTCAGTCATCGCTAGTTTAGTGACGGATGTAAATGCTTTTGACGAATTCCTGGACCTTCAGAATTACCGTTTAGCGTATTGGCGCACAGCCGAGCAGGAGTTGGGATACCGCCGTTTCTTTGATGTCAACACACTGGTCGGATTGCGCATGGAGGATCCTGCCGTCTTTGCCGAAACGCATGCACTACTGCTCGAATGGCTCCGCGAGGGCGTGCTCGATGGCATTCGAATCGATCATCCGGATGGTTTGAGGGACCCGCGTGAGTACTTCGACCGGATCCGCGAAGCGGCTCCAGACGTCTGGATTGTTGCTGAAAAAATCCTCGAATCAGGCGAAACGCTGCGGCGGAATTGGCCGATTGACGGCACAACAGGTTATGAGTTCTTGAACCAAGCCGGCGGCCTGTTCGTTCAAACCGCGAATGCTAGCGAATTTACAGACATCTACTACGACTTCACCCACGAATCAACTGATTACATTGCCGTCTGTCGCGATAAGAAGCATCAAGTTATGCGAGATCTGTTGGGCAGTGATGTGAATCGGCTGACTTCTTTGTTCTCAGACATCTGCGAGTCTCATCGTGATCGCAGGGATTACACACGTCAGGATGTGATCCGCGCGATTCGCGAGGTGATCGCCTGTTTTCCGGTCTATCGGACGTACGTTATGCCACATCGTAATGAGTGGACGACAGAAGACGAACACTACATAACGGAAGCCATCGAAACTTCCAAGGTAAACCGTCCCGAGATCGATTCGGAATTGTTCGACTTCTTGTCCGACATATTGCTGCTTCGCGTTCGCGGCGCTTTGGAATCCGAATTTGTGTCACGACTTCAGCAGTTCACAGGCTCCGTGATGGCGAAGGGCGTCGAGGATACAGCCTTCTACTGCTTCAATCGTTTAGTCTCTTTGAACGAAGTGGGTGGCGATCCTGGCACGTTCGGTACCTCACCTGAAACGTTTCACAGCTTCTGCAGCGAGTTGCAGCAATCGCGTCCGCGAAGCATGCTGGCCTCCTCCACTCACGATACGAAGCGAAGCGAAGATGTGCGCGCGCGCATCAGCCTGCTGACTGAAATTCCAACGAAATGGAGATCTGCGGTCGAAAGATGGACCAAGATAAACGAGAAGCATAAGACAGAGGAGCTTCCGGATCGCAATACAGAGTATTTTTTGTACCAGACTCTCGTCGGCGTGTGGCCTATTTCGCGTGACAGATTACTGCCGTATATGGAGAAGGCGAGTCGTGAGGCCAAGCAGCAGACCTCATGGCATGCTCCGAATGAACGCTTCGAGACCGCGACGCGCCGATTCATTCAGGCTATATATGAGGACGCCGCCTTTATTGCAGATTTTGAAAAGTTCGTGCAGCCATTGGTCGAGCCGGGGCGCATTAACTCACTCTCACAAGTTTTGCTAAAACTTTCCTGCCCGGGCATTCCTGACACTTATCAAGGTTCGGAATTGTGGGATTTGAGTCTGGTGGACCCGGACAACCGCCGGCCTGTGGACTATGATCGACGGCGCCGGCTCGTCTCCGAGCTGCCGAATCTCGAAGTAGGGGAGGTGTGGCAGCGAATCGATGAAGGCCTGCCGAAGCTTTGGACCATCTACCACGCGCTCCAGACGCGCCACGCATACCCGTCAGCTTTCAATGACCAAGCTGTATATCAGCCACTGAAGGCTGAAGGCGCCGCTTCCGAGCATCTGGTCGCCTATATGCGCGGCCACGAGGTCATTGTAATGCTGCCCAGGCTGATTCTCACCCTCGCTGGTAACTGGCGTGATGCAAGGCTCCACGTTCCCTTTGGGAGTTGGCGCAACCAACTTTCGGGTGCAGTTTACAGAAGTGATCGTCTTCAGGTGGCCGAGATCTTTGAGCCCTTCCCCGTGGCGTTGCTAGTTCGGCAGTAACTGATTCGACAGTAGCTGCTTCGGCGAGTAAAAGGCCCATTTCACCATTGTGAGCTCAGAATATCGAAGTAGATATGGAGCCCTTGCCGGAACTGCTCGACCGGTATGTGTTCGCTATCGCTATGCATGGTTGCAAGCGTTGATGCGTCAATGAGCATCGGTATCATCCCATAAACAGTGCTTCCACGCGTTCGAAACTTCTCGCCGTCGGTGCCGAAGGGAACGATAATCGGCGTGATCTTTGCCTCGGAATGCTGTTTAAGAATCGCGCTTCTTATCGCGTTGAATAGCGGCGTGTCTGTGCGGCTTGCGGCTGGATCGTCGGCCTTCTCCGATAGGAGCTCGAAGCTGACGCGAGGATCGTTCACGCGCGCCTTCATTTCCGAAAGAAACTCATCCGAATTCTGCCCTGGCAGCAAGCGGCAGTCAAGCGTTGCCTCGGCTATCGACGGGATCACATTCACTTTGGGCGGATTTCCTACACCGCTATGTAGGCTGGTCAGAGATACCGTGTTCTGCTGGATAGCGTTCATGAATTTGTTGGACGCGAATGTACCCATGGCGTCGCGCATCTCTTGAACGACGGAATTGGGCTTATTCGGTGGCTGCAATTCCTTCGCCCTTTCGATGGCCCGTAGCAGAATATCGTTCGCATTATCGGGAATCGGCTGTGAAGCGTGTCCGGACGTTCCCGTCGCGCGGAGTTTCAGCCAGACTACCCGCTTATCTGCAGCCGAAATTCCGAATACCGTGTTTCCTGTTGCATAAACGTCACGAGATCCTACACCGCCTTCGTCGAGCACGTACTCAGGATTTAATTCGTCCCAGTGGTGCTGGATCATCCAAGCTGCTCCTTCGATCCCGCCAGTCTCTTCATCGCATGTCGCAAGGAAGATGATGTCGCGGGAAGGAGTGATGCCGAGTTGTTTCAATAAAATGAGCGCGGTCAGCTCCATGATGCCCGTGCTCTTCATGTCCAGAGTGCCGCGACCCCACATCATGCCGTCCTTAATGTCCGCGCTGAAGGGATTGCCGTTCCAACGCGCCGGATCGACCGGAACGACGTCCATGTGGTTGAGCAGCAGCAGAGGACGTTTCGAGTGATCCTTTCCCGGCAATCGCGCGAGTAAATTTGTTTTGCCCCCGGGGCCGCTCTGATACAGCTTTGCTTTGATTCCCGCTCCAGCCAACTCATCCTCAAGCAGCCTTGCAGTTTCACTTGTATCTGCCGGCGGATTGACGCTAGCGATGCGGACGTAGCGCTGCAACAGATCGACGGCGTGCTGCTCAACTTTCGGCCAATCGGGTTTAGAAGCGGCCATGGCCAGCACGCAAGACGCGCAAAACAGACCAACCCACCGAGTAGAATTCATTTCTCGGATTCTGGCACAGCCGATAGCTCGGCGGGGTTGCCGTCCAGGCGGAGTGCTTCTAGAAGAGCACCGGCCGCGGGACTGAAACGCGGTGGCTCGACTCTAGAAGCAAATGAATTTTGAACACGAGTTGTAAAGCTCGCTAGCAGCGGCGCGCTCTGAAAGACCCCACCTATATGCGCAACGGCCCCACATTCTCCCGGACGGAAAAGCTGCCGATGAACACCTTCCACGTACCGTACGAGTTCCGCCGCCCCGCCATGGAGAAGATCAACCGCGATGCGATCACCTTTGTCTGCGGCTCTAGTGATCAGTGGGCAGAACGAAGATACCCGTGCGCGGGGGTACTCGGGTGTATAGAAGAGATGCAGCAGTTGATCCGCGCTCGAAGTGCCGGTCGCATCGAGCAGCAGATCACGCAAGATCGTCGGCGGTCCCCAACCCTCTTCGTATTGCAGCGCTGCTTTCAGAGCACGTCGCGTGAGATCAAACGCGCCACCCTCATCTCCAAAGATGTAACCCCAACCCCCCGCGCGCGCGGTCCGATCTTCGGCATTGCGCCCAAAGGCCATGGACCCCGTGCCGGCGATGACGATGATTCCCGGTAGGCCTGCAGTTGCGCCCCATAGAGCTATCTCGGCATCGTGCGTCACCTTGAATTGCAGGCTACGGATCAGTTCTCGCGAATAGGCTTGCTTATCTTCCGGGCCGCCACTGAAACCGAGACACGCGCTGGCAAAGGTGACGGCCGCTAAGTCGAGCTTTGCTTCCCGGCTCGCCTGTTCGAGACACTCGCGAAGAACGCCAATGAATTTTGTGCGGCCCTCCGCGCCAGAAACATGATTGCAAGGACCTCCGCGTCCACGCCCCAGAACCCGCCCAGTCTCATCGCCTATAAGGGCAGTCGTGCTTGACTGACCGCCATCAACTCCCAGATAGAACCGGGCCGTAGGCATCGCCACTTTTACTCGATCGTTTTATCTTTGGCGTAACATATCGGATCGAGTGGGCAATTCGCACACCGCGGCTTGCGAGCGATGCAGATCTGCCTTCCGAAGTGAATTACCTGATGCGAGAAGAGGATCCACTTCGATTCGGGAACGCTTTTCATCAAATCAATCTCAATCTTTACCGGGTCATCGTTCTTCGTCAAATCGAGCCGCCGCGCAATTCTCTGCACGTGCGTATCTACCACAACACCCGCTGCGATCCCGTAAGCGGTTCCCAGAACGACATTAGCGGTTTTCCGCGCGGCTCCAGGAACCAAAAGCAACTCATCCATTGTTCTCGGCACTTGGCCTTTGTGCTCAGCCAGGATTTTTCGAGCAGCGCCAATCAGCGATCTCGCCTTGTTGTTGAAGAACCCGGTTGAACGAATATCTTGCGCCAGTTCGTCTTGCGAGGCGCCCGCGAATGCTCGAACCGTGGGATATTTTTCAAAGAGCGTGGGAGTAACTTTGTTCACGCGCTCGTCCGTGCATTGCGCGGACAAGATAGTCGCGACGAGCAGTTGCCAGGGGTCCTTATGATGCAGCGCGCAAGTTGCCGCGGGGAATAGTTTGTCAAGTTCGGTCAGAATGTGGCTGAGGCGGGCTTTTCGTTCGGCTACGTTCTTAGGTTTTGCTACTTTTCTGGGTGGAGTGACTGGGTGCAAAGGCGTCACACTTGCTACTTCAGCTACTGGCATGAGGAAAGCTTCAAGATAACGCAGCGTTGACAACGTGAGATAAGATAAGCGGTTCATCGGAGGCTTGCATGCGGGTTGTTTCGCTCTCCCTTTCCGTCGCCCTTTCTCTTCCGCTGTTTGGCCAGAAGCCACAAACTCTCGCGGCTGCCGTTCAGAAGTATGTAAAGGTTAACGCCTCGCGCGTTGTACTGGAACACGTTCGGGTCATTGATGGTACAGGAAACCCCCCGCTAGAGGACCGAAATATTGTCATCGAAAACGGAAAAATCAGCGCCATTGAGCCGGGTAGCCACGTCCCCGACCAAACCGGACAGGTTGCGCTCAAGCTCGACGGCGATACCGTTCTGCCCGGTCTCGTGGGCATGCACAATCACTTGTATTACATCGCGCGCCCGGACCTCCAAGCCGACGTGCATTTCGAACCCCCGGTGCTGCTTTCGCAGATGACTTTCTCTGCGCCACGGCTTTATCTCGCCGCAGGTGTTACGACGATGCGGACGACTGGCAGTGTCGAAACGTATGCGGACCTGAATCTCCGGAAGCTCATTGACTCGGGTGCCCTTCCTGGTCCGCACATAGATGTGACCGGGCCATATCTTGAGGGACCGGGCAGCTTTTTCATGCAAATGCACGCGCTGACGGGCGCGGACGATGCGCGTCGTTTCGTGAACTACTGGGCCGACGAAGGTGTAACTTCGTTCAAGGCTTACATGAATATCACGCGGGAGGAATTGCGCGCCGCCATCGAAGAGGCGCATAAGCGCGGAATCAAGGTAACGGGGCATCTCTGCTCAGTGACCTACACAGAAGCTGCGGAACTCGGTATCGACGACCTGGAGCACGGGTTCTTTGTGAACACGGAACTAGATCCAGGAAAAAAGCCGGACGTCTGCCCGGATACTGCAGGCGAACCCACACTGGAGCGTATGAATCCGAATGGTCCGGAAGCCCAGCGTCTTTTCAAGACTCTGCACGCGCATCACGTTGCGATCACATCGACACTGCCCGTGTTTGAGCATTCGGTGCCCGGCCGCCCTCCGCTTCAGCAGCGAGTAATGGACGTGATGACCCCGGAAGCGCGCGACGCCTATCTATACGCGCGTAATCGCCGCGCAATGGCTGCGTCCGACAGCGGAGCTCGACTGTTCAAGCGCGACATGGATCTTGAGCGTGCGTTCGTGAAGGCGGGAGGGCTCCTGCTCACCGGTCCCGATCCCACGGGCAATGGCGGTACCGTTCCAGGCTTTGGGGACCAACGCGGAGTGGAATTGCTGGTCGAGGCAGGCTTCACACCAGTCCAGGCCATTCAGATCGCAACATGGAACGGTGCGGTCTATCTTGGAAGACAAGACCAGATCGGCTCAGTTGCTCCCGGAAAAGACGCGGATCTGGATGTTGTCTCCGGGAATCCCGCAGTGCACATCGACGACATCGAAAACGTCAAGCTTGTGTTTAAGGACGGCGTTGGCTTCGATCCAGCCAAATTGATTGAGTCCGTTCGGGGCCGCTACGGCGAGTACTGAACGCCCAATCGTCTCCTCAAACCTGAGGGGCAGCCCCGCCGTTTTCGAGAAAATTTCGCAGCCGGTGGCTGCGGCTGGGGTGGCGGAGCTTGCGCAACGCCTTCGCCTCAATCTGACGAATTCTTTCACGCGTTACCGCAAAGTTCTGCCCGACTTCTTCAAGGGTGTGTTCGCTCCCATCCTGTAGACCGAACCGCATCTTCACGATCTTCTCTTCGCGCGGACTTAAGGTCTTCAAGACCTCAGCCGTTTGCTCGCGCAAGTTGAGGTTGATAACGGCATCGGAAGGCGAAATCATTCGGCTGTCCACGAGAAAGTCGCCGAGATTCGATTCCTCTTCTTCCCCTACCGGCGTTTGGAGTGAGATCGGCTCCTGCGCGATACGCAACACGCGACGGATCTTGTTGGCCGTAAGCTCCATTCGTTCGGCAAGTTCGTCGGTATTGGGTTCGCGCCCAAGCTCCTGTTGCATCATGCGCTGCAGCCGTACGAGCTTATTGATCGTCTCGATCATGTGCACGGGAATGCGGATCGTCCGCGCTTGATCGGCTATCGCGCGAGTTACAGCTTGCCGCACCCACCATGTGGCATATGTCGAAAACTTGTATCCGCGCTTGTAATCGAACTTGTCGACAGCCCTCATCAGTCCGATATTGCCTTCCTGAATCAAATCCAGAAACTGCATGCCCCGGTTTGTGTAGCGCTTCGCAACCGAAACGACGAGCCGCAGATTCGCCTCAATCAGCCTTTTCTTTGCAAATTCCGTTTCAATTTCGCCACGCTCGATAATCTGTAAGCTGCGGCGCAATTCACTCGCTGTCGCTCCTGAGCGATCCTCGAGCAATTGAATCTCATTGGAAAGAGCTTTCAACTCTTTTCGGAGTGCAGCCGCACCGCTGCACTCGGCTGTGGAGGGCTGTTCTAATTTGCGCTGAAGCCGGGCAATTTGTTGCTCTACCGGCCGGAGCTGATCGACGACCTTTCTCAGCGCCTTACTTAACGAGCGCTGAAAAGAGATCGAAAACGGAATCCCCCGAATCTGTCTCGAAACGCAAACCATAAGACGCGCATGCTCGAATCGCAATTTGCGGTGCTGCTTTGGCTTCAGGCTGCGCGGCGTGCTAATTAGCTTCTGCTGTGTGTGCTGCGCTTTTCGGTACAGCTTCTCGATGTCCTGCATCGCCTCTAGAAATTGTTCTTTCAGCAGTCTTACGGAGTCTTCGTCTTCACGGGGAATTTGAGGATCCGGAGCCTGCAAGACATCAAGAATCGAGGCAACGCCACGCTCCACGTCGTGCCTCGTTTCAAATAGCAGATGCATAATCAAGCGCGATCTCGACAGCGCCTTTCGGACGGCGTTTTCACCGCGCTCGATTTGCTTCGCAAGCTCAATCTCACCCTCGCGTGTGAGCAGCGGCACCATGCCCATTTCGCGAAGGTACACCCGTACTGAATCGCTGCTCTTATCTAATGAGCCGGCCGAGAGATCGACTTCACCGAGTTCTTCCGGCTCGTCTTCTTTCTTTTCGAATTCTTTTGGCTCATCCAGCAGCTCGACCGCCGCGCTGTCGATTCCGGCAAAAAGATCGTGCAAATCGTTGCCGTTTGCTAGATCGTCGCGAACGACGTCCGCGACATCATCGTAGAGAGCGAACCCCTTGTTCCCGTCCTGCATCAACTGCCTTGCAACAACTTCTTGTGCAACCGCCTGTCGACTGACACCTCAGTGCGCCCTAGCGACACATTCGACTCCTCATAGTACAACACGATTTAGGATCCTGAAGACGCGCCTCGCGTCTTATTTAGCTCGTCGGCCAACCGTAGCGCTTCAGCAAAATCTCCTTGCCGCTCGAGTTCGCGGATCCGTTGCCGAAGGATCCGGCGTTCGGTGTCCAGCGCTTTCGTTTCGAGTGCTCGCAGGCAGTGGAGAGCCTGCGATTCGGCATCTTCTTCTTGTATTCCTAAGTCTGAAAAACTTAATTCCGTCAATATTCGTTGCGATCGCGGCTCCAACCGATCCACCAGCGCCGGTATAGAAAATTCAGTCGCTTCCGCACTCACAGTGAGGGCGGCCTCGAAAATGCTCCTCAATTCAAGTAGATCCAGCAGTCCTGGGCGCTTCAGATACTTTGTAATAACTGTGCGCGCATCTGCGCTTAACAGCAAACAACCGATCAAAAGCTTTTCGTTCGGAGGAACAGCAGAAGAGACGTGGCGGTTGTTACTGTCTGGCGGTGGTCCCTTTGTGCGGCCAAGATTTTCCCGGACCACTTCGCGATCCACGTTCAGGAATTCGGCGACTTCGTTTGCTATCGTGCCTCGCTCAACAGCGTCATTCACGGCTTGTATAGAGGGCAACATGAATTTGAACGCGTCTATACGGCCTTCCGCTATTCCCATATCGAATCGTGCACGGGCGCGTGCCGCCAACCAGTGAAAGTAAGATGCGGCTTCGTCCAGCTGTTTACGATACTTGTCACTTCCATTCTTTCGAATGTACTCGTCCGGATCGAGTCCCCCTGAGAGTTCGACCACTTTCACCCGCAGCCCTTCGCTCAAGAGGGCTCCAATATATTTTTCAGTGGATCGCGCCCCCGCATCGTCTGGGTCAAAGTTCAGGATAATCTCTCCTGCGCTGGCCTGTTGCGGTGCTATTTGACGCTTCATAGCCCTGACTTGTTCGTTAGTCAGCGACGTCCCGCAGCTAGCAACTACCTCGTGGATTCCGGCCCCATAGACAGCAATCACATCTATGTAGCCTTCCACCAGAATCATGCGATCGTTCTTCCGAGCGGCGATCTTGGCGCGGTGCAGGTTATAAAGAATGCTCGATTTCCTGTAAATTTTCGTCTCCGGCGAGTTCAAATATTTAGGTTCATCGTTCGACCGCAGAGCTCTCCCGCCGAATGCAATCACTTTCCCGGACTCGCTATGGATTGGAAACATGAGGCGCGCGCGAAATCGATCATAGAATCCGCCCCCTTCCTGGCGCTTGATCACAAGGCCCGATTCCTCCAGCAGTGCCGGTCCAAATCTCTGCAGCCGCTGCACCAATTGCTGGCCCGTGCCATCTGAAAGCCCCAAGCGAAAATCATCCATGGCGGCGCGCGGAACACCGCGCGATTCCAGATAACTTCGTACCTCCGCGCCGGCTGGGCCTCTCAGATTCTTTTGAAACGTATCCGCGGCGATTTCGTGCATTTCGAGCAAGTCTGAGCGGCGCTGCGTGTCCGGATCGTCGGACCGTGGCCGCTGCGGAATGGGGATGCCGTAGCGCTCAGCCAAAAGCCGCATTGCTTCCGGAAATGTGAGGCTTTCAATTTCCATGATGAATTTGAAGACATCACCGCTGGCATCGCATCCAAAGCACTTATAGAACTGAAGCGTACTGTGAACGCCGAAGGAGGGGGTCTTCTCCGAGTGAAAGGGGCACAAACCGACATATCGCGGGCCAGCTCCGGAGCGCTTCAAGCGAACATACTGCCCGACTACGTCGACGATATTTAGTTGAGTCTTGAGTTGTTCAGCAAAGCTCATGCAGGATCGCGACGCCGATATCATTATGGCGAAACATACGTCACTTGTGAAACACTGCTAGGAGTCATTGTTATGAACCGCAATTTTTCCCGCCGTAAATTTTTAGAAGCGTCCGGAGTTGGAGTCGGCAGTGTGTTGGTACCGAAAAGCATTCTGCTTACCCAGGAGATGCAGAATCCGAAGTGGAGCCCGCCGAGCGATCGCGTTCGGTTGGGCATTGTCGGCATCGGGATGCAGGGGTCGGGGTTGCTGACCAATGCAATCGGTCTGCCCGGTGTCGAATGCGTCGGGGCAGCCGATCTCTACGATGGGCGGCACACACTCGCAAAGGAGATTACAGGTAATCCCAGCCTCCCGACTACTCGCCGTTATCAAGAACTACTCGAGCGCAAGGACATTGATTGCATCATAGCGGCGGTTCCTGATCATTGGCACAAGCGCGTCGTTGTGGACGCCTGTCAGGCAGGGAAGGACATTTACTGTGAAAAGCCGATGTCCCACACGGTCGCTCAAGGGTTTGAAATGGTCAAAGCGGCGCACACGAACAACCGTATCGTGCAAATCGGTTCACAGCGGGTGAGCTCGGTCCTGTGCGCGAAGGCACACGAACTGTATAAGAGCGGGGCAATCGGCGAGATCGAAATGGTAGAGCTTAGCTTGGGGCGCAACGATCCCACGGGCGCTTGGGAGTATCCTCCGCCTCTAGATCTTTCGCCCCAAAACTTGGATTGGGATACATGGCTGAACGATGCTCCGAAGATTCCTTTCAATAAATACCGGTTTGCACGCTGGCGCTGTTGGAGAGAGTACGGGACCGGCGTGGCGGGTGATTTGATGGTGCACTTGCTCAGCGGAATGCTGTACACGCTTGGGTGGAATGAGCCGCCTCGGTCCGCATCTACGTTGGGCGGCATCTTTCGGTGGAAGGACGGACGCAATATGCCGGACTTGCAGTCGGTTTTATTCGACTACCACGGTATTCCGGTATACGTACGCTTGAGTTTGGGCGCGGAGACTCCCGAGATGACCCGGTTCATGGGCCCGAAAGGTTTGCTCGTGGCGAGCGAGCGCGAGTTGCAACATTCACCCCAGCGGGGCGTCGACACGGAGCCAAGTTATTACGCGCACAGTTTTCCGGCCCAGATGCGTGCCGAATATGACAAGCAATGGCATGCTGAACACGATCCGGAGCCCGGACATGAACCGCTGGACGATGCGACGGTTTATAACGGCGATAGCTGGGACGATGTCCGGCCGCATCTTTGGAACTTCTTCCGCGCCGTGAAAACGCGCAAGCCGGTGGTGGAGGATGCAGTTTTCGGGAACCATGCAGCGATTGCGTGCCACATGGCGAATGAATCCTATTTCCGGAAGAAGCCGGTGTATTTCGATTCGGAGACCAGGGAAGTCAGCGTGTAATGACGCGCCTCTGTAAACCGTCCGGTTATCTTTTGCCAGGTGTGATATCGGTGACCGGCAGATCCCAATGGGCCAATAGAATCTCGAACCGCCGCTGTTCCTCGTGTTTGTAGGTCTCCTGGTCGGGCCAAAGCTGCTTGATGAAAGCCTCTTCGTCAGGGTTGGAGGTTGTAGCCGCGGTTGAGTTCTTGAATTGAATCGTGACCCGATAATCCCAGCGCGCATCCTCCGTCATATGATTGGCAGGACTCTCGATCTTCACTGACGTCATGCGGCCACTCTCGACAACTTTCTTGAGCAAGGGGTAGTGATTCTTCAGAAACAATTGCAGAAATTCCTGCTGATGTCCCCATTGCACCTTGTAGTAGTACTCGACCGTGTACGGCCGGTCCGGCGCAGACTGTGGTGGAGCGCCTTGGGCAAGCAGCGCGTGGACGCATCCTGAAAGCAATAGCGCGAGCAGTATGTTTCTCATCCATCCTCCAAGCCTTGAATGATTTGGATTGTAACTAATTCTCTTGGCGCGTTAATTTTCGCCGGGCAAAAATGGTAGGCACAGCCTATGCATGCCCTGAATCCCCTAATCGCTATTGGTGTCATGGCGTCAACTGCCCTGACCGATGCCGTCTACGTTTTATTTACCTCGGCAGTTTCGGCGCGGCGTCGAGTCTCGGCGGCAAGCTGGAGCAGTCTGTGGTACATGCTCGCTGCTTTTGCGGTAATCAGTTATACCAGCAATCCCATATACGTGCTATTCGCGGCCGCAGGCTCCTGGTTGGGAGCATTTGGGGCGGTGAGCTGGCTCAATAGGATGGACGTGAGAGGCGGAGGCGTAACAGCCGGTCGCTTGCGGGGCTTGATCACGAAACCCCCAAACCCAGATCGCTAGTGCGATTGCGGCTCTGCCCCTTGATCGCGCACAAGCGTAACATCCATCTGATAAAACTTAAATATATTTTCCTCGCAAGGTTTGTCGGTCGCCACAGAGCGATAGCGATCCAGCACATCGATGATGAAGGCAGGCCTTTCCGCCTCAGGCAACAATCGCGTCCAGGCGACGAAGGTTACTGATCCGAACGCAACAAATGCGGACCGAGTTTTGAAATCCCATGCCTTCGATTCGGTGTGAATGCGGCGAACCGTAAAGCCATTGCGCTCCGCCAATGCTCCGTATTGCTCGGGTGTTAGGCGCAGATAGGGGTCGTTGAAATCTGGGAAATAGCCGGCCCATTTTGATGAACGGCGCGTTTCTTCGATTACGTCTTCCAGACTCTTACGCGCACCTTTCGGAACGAGACGCAATTGCGCCAGTGCCGCAGGTTTCATGACAGAGTGAATCGAGCGTAGCGCCGAATCCTGGTCAGGTATCCAGTGTAGGGCGTTAAAGGAAACAATGAGATCGAACTCCTCATGGAAGGGGAGGGAACGAGCGTCGGCGACTTCGAAGCGGAGATTAGGCCGGCCCGACGGACCGAAATGAGCACGCGCGAACGCGACCATGTCTTCAGATGGATCCACGCCTATAACTGTTCCCCGCGGTACGCGAGCAGCAGTCTCAGCCGTGATCTTCCCTTGACCGCAGCCTACATCGATAACCCGCTCGGAACCTGCGAGGTCTAGGAGTGCCAGCACCTCCTTGGCCATCGCCGCCTGGAGCCCCGTCCCGCGCGTACCCAGCGGCATTCCATTCGGTCATAGGAGGCTATTATGACCGATTGTGTAAGCCGAAGCTTTCGTTAGTGAACCTAATAAGCTATCCAGCAACGCGCCGCAGGGATGCCCGGCATTCAGGCGCGTTGCTTCACGGCGAGTAAGTAGTATATGCTCAGTCAATTCAATTATTGTAAGATCCAACCGAGCGTTGACTAATGTTGCGGGGCGGCCAAATACTCGTAGACGACGAAGCATTACGATCGAGAACGCGTCGTCATCTTGCGCTTTTCGTGCTTGCGCTACCGGTTTGCGCGGAAATCTGTCTGGCGCAAATCGGCACCGGTAGTGTCACAGGCGTAGTTTACGATCCCTCTGGCGCAGTGGTCCCGAACGCTGAAGTATCCATCACGAATACGGCCCGGAACACTCCGCGCGTGACGCGCACGACGACTACTGGCGATTACAGTGTCACGTCGCTCGAGCCTGGGTTTTATTCGGTCATCGTTGAGCACGCCGGGTTCCGCCCTGCCTCTGTGGCTCCTTTCGAACTACAAGTCGACCAAAGAGCTCGCATTGACATCACGCTTGAACTGGGTCGGCTTAGCGAAACGGCGACGGCTACTGAAGATGCGCCCATACTCGACACCGAGTCGAGCACCGTCGGGCAGGTTATCGATACGAAGCGTGTCGCCGACCTTCCCTTGAATGGCCGCAATTTTATGGATCTGTCTACGCTGGCTCCGGGCGTGACATTCACAAAAGACAGCAATACGGCTTTCGAAGCAGTGACCGATGTTGGGATACGGCTCCACCAGCAATACTCGTTGGGTGGAGCGCGCGCGCAGGACACGAATTTCCTGTTGGATGGCGCAAGCCACACTTTGCCTGATTTCAATACATTCGGAGCTCAACCCTCGATCGATGAAATTCAGGAATTCAAAGTCCAGACGAACTCTTATGCCGCAGAATTTGGCCGCGGTGCCGCGCAGGTGAACGCAGTCACGAAGGGGGGCACGAATTCCTTTCACGGAACTGCTTATGAGTTCCTTCGAAACTCCGCGCTCGATGCCAAGGACTACTTCAACGACATTAACAGCTACCCTGGCGCTCCTAAGCCACCGTTCAGGCGTAATCAGTTCGGGGCGACTTCGGGCGGCAGTGTTATCATGAATAAGCTGTTCTTCTTCGGCAGCTATGAAGGCCTTCGCGACCGGCTCAGCACGGCCTCTACGGCGACAGTTCCGCTCGCCGGCGTGAAAAACGGCGATTTTTCCGGGTATGGAATTCCCATCTACATGCCACACGTCACGGATGCGATGGGCAAGCCGCTGTTCCTGGCCGGCAATTCGCTCCCGCCTGGCTGTTACAACCCAAACCCCAATACAAACATTCCGTGGCCCAACATGAAGATTCCCCGGCAATGTTGGAACCCGTCGACTGCTGCCTTCCTCGCCTCGTCCTATGTCCCGCCGCCGAACCGGCCAGGACCGCAGAAAAATTTAAGTAGTGTAGTCAGTACACCGTTCGACTATGACGAGGCTGCCGCGCGGATCGACTATGTGATAAACCCGAACATGAATTTGTGGGGCAGGTATTCCTGGGGGGCCGAGGACGTAATCAACAACAGCGTAATGCCGGTCAGAGACGTAAATAATGCCGTGAAATCGAACACGGCGGCCCTGCATCACGCCTGGACCATTGGCGGACAAATGGTGAACGAGGTCAAAGCTAATTTTTTGCGCGTAAATAGCAGCAGCCTGGGGCCATTGGCTGGCAAGACCAACGTTGTCGCGCAACTTGGCATCCCTGGAGCATCCAACGATCCAAACGACTTCGGCACCCCTAGCTTCAACGTAGACGACAAGTATCTCAGCTTGGGAGAAGCTGCGTCTGGCCATCCTTTGCACAAAATTCAGACTGTTTATGAGTACGCCGACGACTGGTCGCTTGTTCGTCAGAGGCATGCCCTTAAAGCCGGTATCAGATTGCGTAAGGAAAATTTGAATGTGCTCGTGCACAACCTGTCGCGGGGATCGTTTACGAGCCCCAAGAAGGCGACGGCCGCGTTCTCGGGCAGTGGTGGTCTTTCTCTCGCCTCCATGTTGCTGGGTATCAGCGAGGATTCGGAGATAGCGACTGGAGACTCACATGTTCACCTTCTGCGCTGGACGCAAGCCTACTATGTACAGGATGACTGTAAAGTATCAACGAATCTAACTGTAAATTTTGGGCTTCGCTATGAGCTGTCTCCTTACTGGCACGATCTCAGAGATTCCATGGTGAACGTCGATTTCAGCGGGCCGATTCCAGTGGTCGTGCGACCCGGTCAAGGTGATCCTTACGAGGGATTTCCGCCTGTATATTTCGACTCCGACCCGAAGTCTGCGACCTATCTGCCCTTCGTTCGAGACAACCGTTTGGGCCCCAATCTCGTTTTCACGGACAAGACTAACTGGTCACCAAGGTTCGGGTTCGCGTGGTCGCCGGCCCATGGCAAGACCGTCATTCGCGGCGGAGCGGGAATCTTCTATTCGCCCATGAACGCTGATCCCTGGTTCGATTTTTCACGCAACGCGCCACGCTCCGCGAAATTCATACGCCAAGGGCCATTCAGCATCATCAATCAGGTTTTCAACAACACGTCGCAGATAATCATGCAGCCCGCCGTGTTCACGGTAGAGCCGCATTTGAAAACGCCGCGCATCCAGCAGTGGAGCTTCGGTGCTCAACGAGAACTTGCGCAAAATCTAATTTTCGAGCTTGCATACGTGGGTTCAGCTTCCACGCATCTGCCTCACCTCACGGACCAGAATCTGATGTTACCGATTATGAACGGCGATAAAGTCGTCCAGCCTGTCACGTATGTGCGACCCAGATATCCATCCCTGGATTCGTATTTCAATCGATTCGAGGGTGCCACATCAGCCAACTACAACTCCTTGCAATCGAAGCTGGACAAACGTTTCTCTCAGGGCTTCACGTTATTGAGCTCATTCACCTGGTCCAAAAGCTTAGATACCAGTTCGTCGACCCGTAATGGTGGGTATGGCCAGGCGACCCCGCATATCTACGATTACAGGCTGGACTACGGACCTTCTGCTTTCGATGCAAAATTGAATTGGGTGAATAGCGCCCTATTCGAACTCCCGTTCGGCAAAAGCAGGCGTTGGGGCTCAAGCTGGTCAGGTCTGGTCGATGGTCTCCTAGGGGGGTGGGAAATCGGGGGGATCAACGTCATCCGTACGGGCTTTCCGGTTTCCTGCCTGGACACGACGGATGCGGCTCACACAGAAGTGCATTTCGAAGTGGATAACTGTGACATTATCGGGAACCCCAATGACGGCCCCCATCAGATACTGGACTGGTGGAAGCTGTCAGCTTTCGCTTTACCTACGAAACAAGAGGTGTTCGGGAATGGGGGACGCGGTGCATTGCGAGGGCCAGGGTTTGTCAGCTTTGACTTCAACGCTATGAAGACAACCGCCATTACCGAAAAATTGAAGCTGCAGTTCCGGTTTGAGGCGTTCAACTTGCTGAATCATCCGATCTTCTCTATGCCGAACCCGTATGTAGACGCATACCCGACTTACGATTCCACTAACAGATTCCCGATCGGCGCTGTCAATATCGCTCAGATTGGGAAATTCAACACGATCGACAATACGGCTTCCCCCAATCGCCAGCTCCAATTCGCGTTGAAATTCATCTGGTGAGAATCGGTCGTTAATAGAAGGGCCGCGTTCTTTGCGCGGTATTGTTTTGAATTTTCCTATTGGGCACTGGCGTCTCGGATGATCACAACATCGTTTGAACCGGAACCGCGTGTGAGCGCCAGCTTCTTGCCATCGGGCGACCAAGCAAATTGCCAGATGTGACCGGAATCGAAGTGAGTCAATTTCATTGGAGCGCCTCCGTCCAGAGGCAAGCGCCAGATGTTATCGACCCCGTTCTGCTCGCGTGAGTAATCAATCGCTTTGCCGTCGGGAGCCCAGTGGACACCTGCCATGAGTGGTCCTAAATCGTCGAGAGGGAAAGTTCGGAGCGGCTTACCCCCCGTAGCTGGTGCGACAATGAGCGCTCGTCCGATAGACGGTATATACCCCAGATACGCGAGCTTATTACCATCCCGCGAAAAATCGGGAATGACGCTGTTGAATGGGACTGCCGCGCGCGGGCCGCCATCAACCCCATCCGCAACCGGCGCTGGTTGGCCTCCCTCGACGGGTATCTTGAAGAGCTTCGAGTTTGTGGGGTACGTGAAGACGAGCGAGTTCCCATCTGGGGAACAAGCTGGTCCTGCGCCAGTGCGCGCGATCAGTTTCGTATTTGTCCCATCTAAATCAACTCTCCAGATGCTGGGTTGGTCTAGGCGGTGAGAGGTAAAAATGAGCGAGCGATCTCCGGACGTGCATAAGCCATTCCACACCCGCTCTCCGTGTGTGATAAGCTCGTTTTCGCCACTCTCTTCGTTAATGACGGCGATCTCCTCACTTTGGTCCACTGGCACGGTATATGCAAGCCGATTACCGCTTAACCAGACCAGACCTCCTCGGCCCAAACGACCGGTGCCAGTTGTAATCTGACGGACCTGTGTGCCGGCTTTCGGGGAACGTACCTGATCCGCATCCGCAATTTCCACGTTGGAAACGGACTCGCTTCGGACGGCACTCATGACCTGTGAATCGGCCGTGACGCTAAGGTCGATATAGCCACTCACATCAGTCGTAATCCTACGTACACTGCCATTTGGGAATGAGATCGCCCAAATTTGTGAAGCCATGGAGGATCGCGAGGAAGCAGCAATGAGTAGCGTGCTGCCATCGCGAACCCAGTTCAGCGCTCTGACGAACAACCAATCTGTTGGCCCGAATGGCCGCTCAGGCCCGCCGTTTACTGGTACAAGCGAGATATGGTGATTCTGTCCGCGGGACACCGGAACCGCTACTAGCTTCCCATCGGGTGACCAGGACAGAGATCCGATCTGGAAAGGTTCCGAAGATTTGTGAGTCGCAACGGTCCGCTGATCGCCGCCATCGATATTCGCAGTTCTAAGAGCTGACTCCGGCCGCTCTAAGTCGACGAACGCGAAGTATTTTCCATCAGGAGAAAACGTTACGCGGGAGTTAATGCCATGGATCAGCTTACGTGAGACGCCACCGAGCACGGGCACGCGGAGTAACTCGTTTGTTTCTTCGCGTCTGATGTAACGAAGGTAGTAGATGTAGGACCCGTCCGGTGAAAACGTGAGTCCCCAATAGGTAGCTCCTGTTTGCGGAACGACTTCGACATCCATACCGGTCGCCAACTGTCGCAAACGTAGCGAAGGGCTTTCAGAACGCCCGTTCGCATAGACGACATACTTACCGTCGGGCGAGATGGCGGCTGACCGTACAGTGCCCGTAGTCGTCAACTGCGTGATCTCCGGCTGTTCAAAATAGTAAGTGCGCTGTCTGTGCAGCCATGCGTACACCGCTGCGGCTAACGCGATTGCGGCAGCAACTACGCCTAGAAGCCAGAGCCAGCGCGTGCGGAGTATCCTGCCCGTATCTCCTCTTGTAGATTTTCCGGACTCTGTGTCACGCCGAAGTCGCTGAAGATCGACGCAAAGATCAGCCGCGCTTTGATACCGCAGATCGGGATTCTTCTCAAGGCTTTTTTCGATGATGTGGCCGAGCCCTGGCGGCAACTCCGGGTTCAGTTTGAGCGGAGGCTCCGGTGCGTCGCGAAGGATGGACGCCATGACCATCGCGGTCGTGGTTCCCTCAAACGGTAATTTCCCGGTCGCCATCTGATAAAGAACGACACCGAGGCTGAAAAGATCCGAACGTGCATCCGGCTGTACTCCGCGTGCCTGTTCGGGAGACATATAGGCGGGTGTGCCGAGCGCGTGCCCTGGATCCGTTTGGAGGGCTGCTACTGTGGTTTGCGATGCTCCCATCGCTGCAGCCAGGGGTCGACGCAGCTTCGCCAATCCGAAATCCAGAATCTTGGCGTGGCCGTGATTGGTGACGAAGAGATTTGCGGGTTTCAGATCGCGGTGGACGATGCCGCGCGCGTGCGCAGCCTCGAGGCCACCCGTAATTTGGATTGCTAAGTCGACAAGCATTTCCGGTGGAAGCGGCTCGCTCTGAATCTTGTGCTTGAGCGTCTCACCTTCCAGCAGCTCCATTGCGATATAGGGTGAGCCTTCGTGCTCGTCAATTTCGTGAACGGTGCAGATGTTTGGATGATTGATCGCGGCAGCGGCGCGCGCTTCCTGTTCAAAGCGTTCGACGGCGGGTGCGTCTCGCGTTAGCTCATCAGGAAGAAACTTCAGCGCCACCTCGCGCCGGAGCTTTAGGTCTTCGGCCCGATAAACGACGCCCATACCACCGCCGCCCAGTTTTTCAACGATGCGGTAGTGCGAAACGGTCTTGCCGGTCATCGGAGCTATCAAAGAATATCATTAATTCGGTTAAACACTTCACAAACGTACCGCCCTTGGAAGCGCCGTTCGTTAACATCGAATCGAACGGAGCTAAAGAATGCGAACGTATCGAGTGCTGCCGCTGCTGATTGCTGTCTCGTCCTGTCTCTGTCCACGTTTGGCGGCATCGACAGGACCGGATGACCGCCCAATCACAGACCCGCATGCCGTGCTTTCAACTCCAAATCCCAGTGCCCGGCCCGCGCCTATTGACGATCTGTTCTATACGCGCACCGTGTTTGGTCCGGCATGGTCGCCGGACGGGACGCAAATCATATTCACGAGCGACATTTCGGGGCGTTTAAATCTGTGGAAGGTGCACGCGTCGGGAGGATGGCCGATTCAACTTACGCAGTGCGACGACATCCAATCCAATGCCGCCTGGTCACCGGATGGCAAGTGGATCGTATATCAGCAGGATCACGCGGGAAATGAACTCTACGACTTGTACGCGATCCCGGGCGAAGGAGGCGAACCTATCAACCTGACCAACACGCCCGCAGTTCGCGAGCAAGACCCGCGCTGGTCACACGACGGCAAGACAATAGCGCTCAACTATAAGCCAAAGGCCGCTTCGCAATACGATGTCGCTCTGCTTGATTGGACCACCCGCAAAGTACGTAAGCTGACGAATGAGCCGCAGCCGGGCTATTCCTGGAACGCCGTGGCTTGGAGCAGAGATGACAAGAGTCTCTATGCAAATCGCGTAAATCCATCCTTCACCGATTCCGAGGTGTATCGCATCGACGTTGCTGCCGGAACAATCGAAAATCTCACTCCGCATAAGGAGACCAGCCGCTACCTCGCGAGCTCGTTATCTCCTGACGGGAGCACACTGCTCTTGGCCTCGGATGCAAAGGGCGGTTACATGAATATCGGTCTGCTCGACGTCGGAACGAAGAAGATTGACTGGGTAACGGATACGAAATGGGAAGCGTTCCCAGGGACTTTTTCACCGGATGGTAAGCGTTACACATACGTCATCAATGCGGACGGATTGACGGATGCCTATTTGGTAGATCGCGCGAGCAATAAGACGGAGAAGCTCGATCTGGCGCAGGGGCTCAACAGCATTTCAGGTAATCCCACCGAATTTTCACCGGCGAGTGATCGGCTGATCGTCTCTCATGAAGCTTCAAACCAACCGGGGGACTTATGGGTCTACAACATTGGCAACCGGCGCGCTGAGCAGCTGACATTCTCGACTATCGCGAGCGTCCATGCTATCCCGTTGCCGAACACACAAATTGTACATTATAAGAGCTTCGATGGGAAAATCATCACGGCTCTGCTTTGGATTCCTTTCAATCTGAAGCGTGATGGGAGCAATCCCGCCTTGGTGCTTCCGCACGGCGGTCCAACGGGTCAACGTGTCGATTACTGGAGCCCTGAAGTGCAGGCCCTGGCGTCACGCGGATACATCTGTATCGCGCCGAACCCCCGCGGGTCCACTGGCTACGGTCTCAAATTTCAGAAAGCGAATTTCCAGGATCTGGGCGGCGGAGATCTGAAGGACGAAATCGCAGGCGTGCAGTTTCTCAAAGAGACGGGCTATGTCGACCCCAAGAAAATCGGGATTACGGGTGGGTCGTACGGCGGGTTTATGACTTTGATGGCGATCGGTAAAACCCCCGATCTGTGGGCGGCGGCAGTAGAACTTTATGGAATCATCGACTGGTCCAGCATGCTCAAGAGCTCGGATCCATCTCTCAATGAATACCTGAAGGGGCTTCTAGGCAATCCGGATGAAAGCCGCAAAATCTATGCCGAAGATTCGCCGATCACTTACATTCGCAACGCGAAAGCGCCCTTGCTCGTGCTGCAGGGCGATAACGATCCACGGGTTCCAAAAGAGGAGGCACAACAGGTAGTCGACATTCTTAAGAAACAAGACCGCATCGTCGACGTTCACTACTATGCGAATGAAGGGCATGGTTTCGCTAAACGCGAAAATCAGATCGATTCTACGCGGCGCACGGTCGAGTGGTTTGACAAATACCTGAAGGGGGAGGCCGCAGCGGCGAATCCACAAACTGCCGCGTCAGGAGCCAAAGCAAGTGGCTCAGACGTTAATCGTTGAGAGCCTATCGACCGAACGGCTCATCCTTCGGTCATGGCGGCAGACTGATCGGACCGGCTTTGCACGCCTGAACGCTGACGTCCGCGTCATGCAGTTTATGCCCGGTCTGCTGTCGAGGGAAGAAAGCGACAAGTTGGTGGATCACATTGAAGAGCACTTTTCAAAGCACGGGTTTGGACTCTACGCGACCGAGTTTCGCGATACCAGAACGTTCGTAGGATTTATCGGCCTTGCGATGCCCAGTTTCGATGCGCCGTTTATGCCGGCGGTCGAAATCGGCTGGCGACTGGCAGCTGATTACTGGGGTAAGGGATTGGCGACCGAGGGAGCTCGGGAGGTTGTGCGGCACGCTTTTCAAAATCTTGGGCTAGATGGTCTTGTATCGTTCACCGTGCCGGCGAACGTCAGATCCCGGCGAGTGATGGAAAAGCTCGGCATGCATCATGATCCATGTGCGGACTTCGAACACCCCAAACTTCCCGAAAGTCACTGTTTGAGACCGCATGTGCTGTACCGGTTATCGCGTGCTGATTGCAAAAGCGCCTTCCAATGTTGAAGCAAGCTTAATGAGTCGTTCAGCCCAGAGCCACTACGATCAATCAAGGAGGACTGATGCCTGGTTATCAATCGAATAAGAGATGCTTGTGGAAGAGCGTGGCGGCGGGTGCTCTCGGTGGTTTGGCCGGGTCGTTCGCGATGAATCAGTTCCAATCGCTTGTGAGCTTCGCCTCGAAAGTCATGTCCGGTCAGCAGGGAAACGGCCAACCCGAAAGCCCGGAATCGAGCCAGGATGATGACGCGACTGTCAAGACGGCCAAAGCGATCTCCGAAATGCTGTTTCACCATCGGCTAGCACAAGATGAGAAAAAGTGGGCAGGTCCGCTTGTGCATTACAGCCTTGGGACAATTCTCGGTGCGGTCTATGGTGTACTGGCGGAAACAGTGCCGGTCGCGACGTCAGGTGCAGGCGCCGCCTATGGAACGGCTGTGTGGCTGAGCGCCGATGAGATCGCTGTGCCCGTGCTCGGCCTTTCGCAATCACCCGGCGCATACTCTTTGTCATCGCACGCCAATGCTCTAGCGGCACACCTGGTCTTTGGTGTCACTACTGAGCTCACAAGAAAGCTGATTCTATAACTGGGAAAAGGACAGATCGAAATCTGTCCTCGAGCGCCGCAACCTACTTCTTAGGAAGCATTGGCTTGCCCTGGTGAGCTACCAAAAGATCGGCCATATCGTTGGCGTGCTCTTCTTCATTTGTCAGAATTCCCTCCATCATGACGCGTGTGGTGGGATCTTTGTCGGCAAAGAAACGGATCAGCTCCCTATAGTGATCGCACGCAATCCGCTCAGCTACGAGGTTCTCTTTGATCATTTCGACGAGATTGCCTTCGGCGTACTGCGAGGCAGAGCGCATTGCCAAGCCTTCCGGACTGAAGTTCGGAGTTCCACCAAGTTGATTGATGCGCTCGGCTACGGCTTTCATATGCCCCTGTTCTTCGCTGGCATGTTCTTCAAACTCCTCCTTCACGCCTTCGCTTGAGATACCGCTAGCCGCGATTGCGTTCTGCGTGTAACGCAGCACACAGACGATTTCTGTCGCGAGCACGGTCTGCAAGATATCAATGGTTTGCTTTACGTCACCCTGATAGGTAGGGGTGACGGGACCTCCTTCAAGATGTTGCCGCGCTTGAGCGCGCAGTTGTTGTACGTCTGTAAGGAATGGTTGATCGTTAGGCATACAGCTATTCTCGCTGACAGCCCGGGGGGAATCTAAAGCGGCGAGATATGCCAGTAATAAGGAGCTCGGCTCCTTCGCCTTAGCCCGTCAGAAAACGACACACGCCTTTACTTATCGGCAAAGCAAGAGCCACTTGTAAACGAAGCAGGAGAGGAGTATTATTCATTCACTCTTCTTCAGAAAGCGAGTGTGTATCCATGCATCCAGTTTGCAAGGCGGTTCTTGCCGCGCCTTTCCTCGTATGGGCGTTTGCGCATGCCCAACAAAGCAGCGTTACCTCGGAAACGACATCGACCCCGGAGGTAACCGGCATTACATTAGTCGAGGGAGTGCCTAGAGTTGTCCGATTCAGTGGCAGCCTAAACCGAACCAACGCCTCACCGGGAGCAGTTCCGATCCTCTTCTCGCTCTATGAAGAGCGGGAGGGCGGAACACCGTTGTGGCAAGAAGCCCAAACTGTGGAGGTCGATTCGCAAGGAAAGTTTACGGTCCTGCTCGGCTCTACACGAAAAGATGGACTGCCGCTTGATGTCTTCGTGAACGGCAAGGCGCACTGGCTCGGTATCGAGGTACAGCCGGGGCAGGGAGAAGTGCAACAGTCTGGTGAACAATCGCAGCAGCCGGATCTGACCGAACAGCGTGTGCTTCTGGTTGGCGTACCATACGCGCTGAAGGCCGCTGATGCCGACACTCTCGGCGGGCGTCCCGCGTCCGCGTTTCTTCAAGCCCCAGCATCGGGAAAGGCTTCTGCAAACGCAGCGACGGGAGCAACGAGTTCCGACCGTAAAGGGGACACATCCTCAGCAACCCCGAATGCGAGTATTGGAGGTTCAGGAAAGACGAATTACATCCCACTCTGGCTAAGTGGCAGTACTCTTGCGAACTCGGTCCTGTTCCAGAACAGTGGACGTGTAGGAATCGGAACCACAGCTCCGGCTTCGAAATTCGAAGTCGTGTCTAGTGTGCCCGCTATTACGCTGCAGGCATATAACAATGCCACGAGTGGTATCACTGCCGGTCTTGCAGGAGCCGTAGCAAGCGTTCGTGGAACTGCCGGTATTTTTAACAATCTGGCTGGGGGACCAATTCTGAGCGGGCGCAGCAAGGGCATACAGAAATTCGTGGTCGATGGATCTGGAAACGTTTCCGCCAATGGCGGGTCTTTTTCAGATAATCAGGGCGATCAGGTTGCAATCAATGTCACCAGTCAGGGCATCGCTCTCAATGCCTACAGCGCCGCCACTGGAGTTTCGGGATTTGGAGATGGCGTCGACGGAGTTGTAGGTGCCACGTTCAGCGGAACAGGTGTTCACGCCATTGCCGGCCAGTCCTATAGTACTGCGGCCTTGCTTGCTGAGGGCCGTGAAACGTCTGGAGTAATTGCAAACAACAATTCCGTAAACGTTGCCAACAATCCTACGATATGGGGGTACTCTACCGCGCCGGCAGGGAGTCAGCTATCCGTCGTGTATGCTTCGGGGAACGGCGGTAATTGCTCGATGGACAGCGATGGAAATCTTACGTGTACCGGCACAAAATCGGCGGTAGTGAAGGTTGCAAATGGGCGGCAAGTAGCACTCTATGCGGTTGAGTCGCCGGAGAATTGGTTCGAGGATTTCGGATCGGCAAAATTGGCTTCGGGTGCGGCGACAGTGAAGCTCGATACTCGCTTCAGTGAAACGGTGAACTCGACCCTCGACTATCACGTGTTTCTCACGCCAAACGGAGATTGCAAGGGTCTTTTTATAGCGCAGAAGACTCCAACCTCGTTCGAAGTTCGTGAATTGGGAGGCGGCCAATCGAATATCAGCTTCGATTATCGAATTGTGGCGCACCGGAAAGGCTATGAAAAAGTCCGCCTAGCTGATATGACTGCGAGAATGAAACCGGTGGGGACAGTTCCGGACCTGAAAAATTCAAATCGACCACAAATAAAGCGAGCCAAACAGACCGCTTCGATTAAATGATTCAGTAGAGCTCGTCTTTAGACGAGAATGGCGCGCTGTTAAAGCTCGCCAGGCAGCAAACCGCCGCGACTCTGCGCGTGCCGGATGAAAGCTTCGGCCTGCCCGTGCCCGCTTTCAATGCCACGGAAGCGGGCAATCTCTCTTTCGAGCGCGTAGTACCTGTCGGGTGTTTGCGAGGCGTGCGCGTAACATGCCGCGCGTTTGCGCGGTTCCACTGCGCTGATGTCGACGTAATGCGTCGGAGAAAACATTTCTGTATCTTCTCCACTGGAGACCTCGTAGTAGTAGAACCCGAATGATTTCTCCAAATGTAACCAGGCATCGTATGCAAGCATCGAAATCGCGCGATGGTCCGGATGATTGTCGATGGGCCATTGTGTGAACAAGAGATCAGGCTTCTGGCCTTCGATTATCTTCCGAAATTCTTCGTAATGGGAAGGGTCGACGATGGACTGACCATCCAATTGGCCCACGTATGCGGGACGCGCTTTCAGGATTTCGCAGGCTTTTGCGGCCTCGCGGGTCCGAAGCGCGGTGAGTTCACCTGGCGGCAATTTCGGAGAACCCGCCCCACCTCTATTCAGATAAAGGAGGACTACTTGATGGCCGAGATCGGTGTATCGGGCGACGGTCCCGGCGCAGCCATATTCAGGGTCCCCCGGGTGCCCGCCTGCCACAATCACTTTAAGTTTCCCCGGTTCGCGATTCGGTAGAGAGGCATCCTCGAAAGCTTTAACTGCCGGGCCGGTGAGCAGGGAGGCCGCAACCCTGCGGCTTGCGTTATTCAATAGTGTACGGCGAGAGATGAGATTCATTTTCGATTTGGCCATCGTCTTAGAATGTAACGGGCTTCGTCAGGAGTTGTCGGAAAATTAGGAGGAAGACGCGAGCAATGAAGCGCCGTGAATTTATGCAACAGGCTGGCGGAGGAATTGTGTGTTCGGTTCTTGCAGGGCAAGCGTGGGCCAGCAACTCACCTTTCCATCTATCCGTGATCACTGACGAGCTCACGCAGGATTTCGACCGGGCCTGCAGCATCGCCGCAACTGACTTCGGTCTGAAGTGGGTCGAAGTTCGGGAGCTCTGGAATAAGAATTCCATGGCCCTTGATGGGAACGAGATTGCCGAAGCCCGCCGAATTGTCGAACGCCATGGGTTACGGGTCACCGACATCGCCAGCCCGCTGTTCAAGGTGGACTGGAAGGGAGCGCCCCGGTCCAAGTTCAGTCCTACCGGGGATCAATTCAACGCCAACTATACCTTTGAGCAGCAGGGTGAAGTCTTGGAACGAGCGATTGCGCTGGCAAAGACATTCGGAACCGAGCGTATCCGCTGCTTCGATTTTTGGCGGTTGGACGACCAGCGGCCGTTTCGCGACGCAATGAACGAAAAGCTGCGGGAGGCGGCTGAAACTGCCGGCAAACACGGACTGCTTTTGGTTCTCGAGAACGAGCCGAGTTGCAACACCGCTACCGGAGCCGAGTCGTCAAGAGTTCTATCTGCGGTCCCCTCGCCGTACTTCATGCTGAATTGGGATCCCGGCAATGCAGCAGCCTCCGGAGAAATACCATATCCAAACGGCTACGCATTGCTGCCGAAAAACCGCATCGGGCATTGCCATTGCAAGAACGCGATACGCAAGCCGGATGGCAGTTATGCATGGGCTCCAGTGGGAAAGGGAATTGTCGATTGGGTAGGGCAGTTTAGAGCCCTCAAGAATGATGGCTATCACGAAGCCGTGAGCCTCGAGACGCACTGGCGAGGCGGAGGAACTGCCGAAGCATCCTCCCGGATCAGCATGGCTGAAATGAAAGATTGCCTGCAAAAAGCTGGTGCGCTGGGGTAATTCAGACCCGGGAGACGTACAATTCGGAGTACAGGAGACAAAAATGCCGTCCATCGTGACTGCCCCACAAGAGCCTGAGCTACTGAAGCGCAATTTCTCTCGCCGCAGCTTCGGGCGCATTGCTTCCGTTCTGACCGCCGGCGCTGCACTGCCTTTTTATAATGAGCACGCTTTAGCGCAGCTTTCGAAGCTAGGCGCCATGCCTCCCGACGCAGTAAAGATCAATGCCAATGAGAATCCGCTCGGCCCTTGCCCGGAGGCTGCGGACGCAATTTACAATGCCGTGAGACACGGTGGCCGCTACATGTTCGAGCAAACGGATGTGCTCGCGCAGACTCTGGCGGGCGTTCTAGATGTGAAGTTCAACCGCGAACCGGAAGAAAGCTTCATCCAGATATTTGTCGGTTCGAGCGCGCCGTTGCATCAGGCAGTGGTTGCATTCTGTTCCAAAGATCGGCCATTCGTAAGCGCCGACCCCGGCTATGAAGCTGGGGGGAGGGCAGCAGAGTATGTAGGGGCAAAGGCTATCGCGGTTCCGCTGAAAAAGGGCTCCTATGAACACGATGTTAGAGCCATGTTGACTGCCGCTCCGAACGCAGGCCTATTCTACGTTTGTAATCCCAATAACCCCACCGGTACGGTTACAAGCCGATCCGATATCGAATACCTCGTTGCCAACAAGCCGCAGGGTTCGGTTGTAATGATTGACGAAGCCTATATTCACTTCTCGAACAAAGCAGTGCCGTGCGTGGACATGCCCGCCGCGGGCAAGGACGTGATCGTATTACGGACTTTTTCGAAGCTCTACGGAATGGCTGGATTGCGTGCCGGGGCAGCAATCGCACGCCCTGAGCTGCTGCAAAAAATCACCGGGTTGAGCATAACTCCGATGCCGATCACTGGTACGTTTGGCGCGACTGCAAGCCTGAAAGCCAAAAACCTTGAATCGGAGCGCCGGAAAATCAATGCGGACGTGCGCGACGATACGCTGAATTGGCTTACGACCAGAAATGTCGAATGTATTGCTTCCGAAACGAATTGCTTTATGGTGAACGTAAAGCGGCCTGGGAAGCAGTTCTTCAAAGATATGGCCCAAGAAAACGTTTATCTCGGTCGTACATGGCCGGTTTGGCCGAACTGGGTCCGAGTCACTGTGGGAACGAAGGACGAAATGGCGAAGTTCAAGCAAGCCTTCGCCAGATGCTATAACGCGTGAAAGATAAGCCGATATCTACATCACAGCGGCAAGCTCGCGCCACGATTTACCCTGAGATTCCGCGACGGCAGCGTAAGTTATCTCGCCCTGGTACGTATTCACGCCTTCTTTAACGGCGTTGCTCTCCTCACAAGCCTGCTCGAGACCTCTATCTGCAAGGGCCAGCACATAGGGGACGGTTGCATTCGTTAGTCCGAATGTCGAGGTGTGCGGCACTGCGGCGGGCATATTGGAGACGCAGTAATGCAACACGTCATCTACGTAGTAAACGGGATCAGTGTGCGTGGTCGCATGAGCAGTTTCGAGGCAGCCGCCCTGATCGATCGCGACGTCTACCACGACCGAGCCCTTCTTCATGCGCGAAATCATGTCACGCCGGACCAGTTTCGGTGCAGATGCGCCGGGGATCAAGACAGCCCCGACCACAAGATCCGCCTGCCGGACCGCCTCCCGAACGGTGTACAGGTTCGATGCCAGCGTACGGATTGAATTCGAGTAGATGTCGTCAAGCTCCCGAAGCCGGTTCAGATTGCGATCGATGATCGTCACATTTGCGCCCAAACCGCAGGCCATCTTCGCAGAATTGTGCCCTACAACTCCGCCCCCGATCACGACTACATTTGCGGGAGCGACTCCAGGTATACCGCCCAACAAAATTCCGCGGCCACCGTTCGGCCGCTCCAAGTATTGGGCTCCGACTTGCACGGCCATACGGCCCGCCACCTCGCTCATAGGAGTGAGAAGCGGCAACGAATTATCACGCTCACGGATCGTTTCATAGGCTACGGAGTTCACTCGCGATCTAAGCAGCGCCTCTGTGAGCTCCGGCAAGGGCGCGAGGTGAAGATACGTGAAGAGGATCAACCCCGGACGAAAGAATGCAAATTCCGTCGCCTGTGGCTCCTTGACTTTGACGATCAAATCGGACTTGTTCCAGACCTCGGCGGCATTGTCGAGAATCATGGCGCCAGCTTCCTCGTACTCTTCGTCCGCAATCGAGCTACCTACGCCGGCTTGCGTCTGAACCAGCACCTCGTGTCCGTGCTCGCGCAGAGTTGTGATCATGCTCGGCACGCAGCCAACGCGAGTCTCGTGATCTTTAATTTCCTTTGGTACGCCGATGACCACTGAGTGACTCCTCCCCAGATTCTTATTGTGGCGTATTATCTGTGCGGATTTTCGGGAGTGGAAGGTGGAGGCGCTTCAGGAGCGGGACTAGGTGGCGGCTCTGGAGCCGCAGAAACTGCGCCATTTTCAGGCGATGCTGTGGGGCCGTTGTGCTTGGGACCGAGCCCCAAACCGATCAGCGAGAGTGAGTTGATTTTGCCGTCGTTCGGAAGCTTTTGGTCAGCCTGAAATCGCTTCAGTGCATCGACCGAATCGTCGCCCCATTGCCCGTTTACTTCACCCTTGAAATAGCCCCGATCGGCGAGGGCTTTCTGGATCTCTTGATAACGGTCCGGGTCGGGATGCAACTGATAACTAGGAGCAGCCTTCCGCGCTGAACGCCTGCGTTTCGAGCTGCGCCGCTGGGTAGGTGGGTTGTGCGAGCTCTGCGTTGAAGCTGGCATCCCGATCGCTCCCAAAAAGATCGAGACGAACAGCCACTTCATTCAGACACACAATTTTAACATTGCTGCGAGCGCACGCATATTAATTGTCTTGCAATCGAGTCTTGTTGGGAGCCGTGAACTCCGAATTTAATATTTTGTCTGGGCAGTGCCGGACACGCGCATGTATCGACTTCACCGATGTCGCTGAGAAAGCTCGCCATGATCGACTAGTACAACTGGTGGGCTCTATGCTAATTCTTAGGAAACGACTTATATCAGCGGATTCCGCCCGAAGTAACGTCATAGTCCAACGCCAGATCGACGCCATAGATGCGGAGGTTGACCGACTTGTCTATAATCTGTACGGTTTGGGCACCGGACGAAATCGCGGTAGTAGAAGATCGCAGCTCCACACCAGTACAGGCTTCCTCGTCTCGACGCTAAAACCCCATTAGCATTTCACACCTTTCGAAAAAGTCGCGAGTAATAAGCTATAAGCTGGTTTCACGCGTCACAACCTTTTGCCCAACACGATCAAACCAGGAGGAACAGAAAAATTGCCTGCCACGGACACCCAAACACTTGAAGAACTGTGCATCAACACGATTCGCTTCCTTTCAGCCGATGCCGTCCAGAACGCGAACTCGGGCCATCCCGGCATGCCCATGGGAGCCGCAGCTATGGCCTATACGCTTTGGAATGGTTTTCTGAAGCACAATCCGAAAGATCCTACTTGGTTTGATCGAGACCGCTTCGTTCTCTCCGCCGGCCACGGCTCGATGTTGCTATACAGCCTGCTGTATCTCACCGGCTACGACCTGTCCCTCGATGAAATCCAACATTTTCGGAAGTGGGGCAGCAAAACGCCTGGTCATCCTGAGCGTGGCCACACGGTAGGTGTTGAAGTAGCGACCGGTCCGCTTGGACAGGGCTTCGGAAACGCCGTTGGGATGGCCATCGCCGAAGATTGGCTTGCTGCTCGTTATAACCGTCCCAATCACAAAATCATCGATCACTATACGTATGGCATATGCAGCGATGGAGACTTGATGGAAGGCATCAGCCATGAAGCTGCATCTTTGGCCGGACATCTTCGTCTCGGCAAGCTGATCTTCCTCTACGATCAAAACTACATTTCGCTCGCTGGCGGCACCAACTTGACCTTCACAGAAGATGTCGCCAAGCGGTTCGACGCGTACGGTTGGCATACGCAAATGGTCAGCGAGGGCAACGACACTGAGGATATTGCACGGGCGATTGCCGAAGCGCGCGCTGAAGAGACCCGCCCCTCGATGATTCTGGTGCATACGCATATCGGTTACGGCAGCCCGAAGAAACAGGACAATTTCTCCGCGCACGGCAATCCTCTCGGAGAAGAAGAGCTGGAAGCCGCGAAGAAGGCGCTTGGCTGGCCCAGCATGGACAAGTTCTATCTGCCTCAGGACGCCGTCAACCATTTTCGTCAGGCGGTAGAGAAAGGTGCGAAATCCGAGAAAGAATGGCAGAAGAGGTTTGACGCATATCGAAAGGACTTCAAGAATGAGGCTGCCGAACTCGATCTTATGATCAGCGGCAAGCTTCCGGATGACTGGAGCGCCGATCTCCCCAAGTGGAAGCCAAGCGACAAGGCCATCGCGACTCGAGTTGCAGGCGGGGAAGCGCTCAACGCGCTCGCTAAGCACATCCCCAATATCATCGGTGGCTCAGCGGATTTGAACCCTTCCACAAACACGGCCCTGAAGGGCATGGGCGACTTTCAGCCGCGTGAATTTGAAGGGCCAGGAACTCTGGGCGCAGTCGGGGGAGATTGGGGCTACGCAGGACGTAACATCGCTTTTGGCGTTCGTGAGCACGCGATGGGAGCGGCAGTGAACGGCATCGCCGCGCATGGTGGCATATTGCCCTTCAGCGCTACCTTCCTTGTCTTTTCGGATTACATGAAGCCGTCGATCCGTCTCGGTGCGTTGAGCAAACTAAAAGCGTTCTACGTTTTCACTCATGACAGTATTGGCGTCGGAGAGGATGGACCTACCCACGAGCCAATTGAGCAGATTGCGGGTTTGCGCGCCATTCCCGGATTGAACGTCATGCGTCCAGCCGATGCGACGGAAACGGCCGAATCTTGGGCTGTGGCAATCCAACGCAACGGGCCGACGCTTTTCGCTCTCACGCGCCAGAACGTTCCGCACCTCGATCGGAGTAGGGCCAAGAAGCCCGACGTCTCGAAGGGTGCTTACATCATTTCGGAGGCGGAGGGCGGCGCTCCGGAAGTTCTGTTGATCGGCACGGGTTCGGAAGTTGCGCTTTGCATGAAAGCGCAGGAGAAGTTGAAAGGTTATGGAATTCGAGCGCGCGTGATCAGTATGCCCAGCTGGAATCTCTTTGAAGATCAGGACGAAGCCTATTGTGAGAGTGTGTTGCCGCGAGCCCTCAAAAAGCGGGTTACAGTCGAAGCTGCCGCGACGATGGGCTGGAGTAAGTGGGCTGGCGATGAAGGCACGATCATCGGTATCGATCACTACGGAGCATCTGCTCCCGGGGAGGAAGTGATGCAGCACTTCGGGTTCACTGTCGAGCATGTCACCGCCGCCGCTTTGCGCTTATTCGGCAGAAATGCAGAGGCCGACAAAGAATTCGGCGGCGAAACTGCTTTTGCGGCGACTGCTCCTCACGAAGGCCATTCCTGAGTCAAGCCGAAATCAACAAAAATCATGCCCTACCGCCTGAAAGCAAGTGAATCGGTTTCCGACGGAATTAAGCGAATTATCATCGAAGAACTGGACTCCGCTACCGAGCAGTTGAGCAACAATCACGGCAACAAGCGCGACGAGGCGATCCACGAAGCTCGTAAGAGTGTCAAGAAAATCCGGGGGGCTTTGCGGCTCGTTCAATTCGATTTGGGCGCGGCTTATCGGAAGGAAAATAGACGTCTCCGCGATCTTGGGCGGAAGCTTTCGGATTTGCGCGATGCCGCGGCCATTATCGAGACCTTCGACACCGTAATTGAGAGGCATAACGACAGCCTGCAAAAGAATACGTTGAACTCGATACGTCAGGGCCTTTATAAGAGTAAGCAACAAACCGAGCAGAATCTGGAGATCGGGAAAGTCGTGGAGGGCGCTATCTCAGCTCTTCGCGCTACGAAGAAAAGAGTCCGGGCCTGGCCACTTAACGGCGGTGGGTTCCGAGTCATCGCGCCGGGTCTTAAGAACACATATCGCCGCGGCCGAAGAGTCATGGCTATCGCGCAGAAAGATCCCGCGCCTGAAAACTATCACGAATGGCGCAAGCGCGTGAAGGACCTCTGGTATCAGGTCCGCCTGCTCGAGAGTTTATGGGCTGGCGTTATGCAGGCTCATGAAGCCAGCCTTAAGGAGCTTGAAACCTGGCTCGGCGATGACCATAACCTGATCGTATTGCGTGAAAAGCTCGAGAGCAACCCCGAAGACTATGGCGATGAAAAGGACATTCAACTTTTTCTCACTTTGGCGGGCGAGTATCAGAAAGAGCTACGCGAAAAGGCGATCTCGCTTGGTCAGCGCATCTATAAGGAAAAGCCTCGCCAGTTCACGAAGAACATCGCCAAATTGTGGGATGCCTGGCAGAAACAGCCGGACAGCATGAAACAGGAGCAAAAGGAAGAGACACAGGTGACCAAGAAAGGCGCTCAGTCTTCCGCTTCCGCTGCGTTGCGAAAAACCAACACAACCGCAGCCTAGTAGCCTCCGCCCATCAGCTTCTTCCACCGTGCCCAAGCCTCAGTGCGAGCCTTACTGTTGGCCGCGTTCGCATCTGGCGCTTTTCCCGCCCGCATGAAACCGTGTCCAGCGCCCTCGTAAGTTACGGGTTCATAGGTCTTGCCCGCTGCTTTCATTTGCTCCTTAGTGGCCGGAATTGTCGCGTCGATGCGGGCATCGTTCCCTCCGTAGAAACCGTACACCGGAGCCTTTATGTGCGCCATCGCTTCCTTATCTGGCGGAGGCCCGTAGAACACGAAGGCTGCCGCAAGATCTGGCCGGTTCGTTGCAAATCGAAAACTCTGGCCGCCTCCCCAGCAGAATCCCGCAACGAAGAGCTTGCCACTCGCCGCCGGGAGTTTTTTCGCGTAGTCAGCGGCTGCGTTGAGATCGCCGCTGACCTGTTCCGGATTGAGATGACTTACGGCCTCCATCGCTCCCCCCTCTGGAAAATTGGGCGTACGGCCTCCATTCGGCCCCATGCCGGAAAGAAGATCGGGAAGAACCGCGATGTAACCTGCCTCCGCAATTTCATCGGCCACTTCCTGCGCCCAATCGGTGAGCCCAAAGATCTCATGGATTACGAGAACCACCGGAGCTTTCTCCTTTGATTCGGGATAGACAATGAATGTCTCGACGGCACGGTTGTCGCGCTTGACCGTGATCCATTCGCGGTGTCGTGGTGATTTCTCGAGCCGCTGGCGCGCCCAATCCTGCGCTGAGACGGAAAATGCGGCGAGCATGAAAAGCAAGGTGATTCGCATCATCTCACCGTTGTACCGTACCGTATTGCCAGTCACGGAGCCCCGACCGAAGCAGGAGTCAGCCGAACATGGTAGCGATAAGCATTCATTCCAAAACCCATTTGATCTGTCCTTCATCGCTCCTAGCCGGGCTCGAAGCCGAGGCGGGTTGTGACCCATCATGATGAGCAGCGCGCCTCCGCAAAGTTCAATCAAGAACAACATTTTGGGATCTTGATAGAAACATTCAATGAAGGAATTGCTCCCCGGCTTTTTGATTTGTGACTTCTCGCTGATGGATCAACTAGCGGGTTGCCGACCGTACGGACAGAACGACAGAATTTGCGGTGCCAGCTCTGGTGGTCGTTCAGCTTAGAACGGCTGTCTGCTGCCGTTAATCAACGCGCCAAATGCCACTCGCCGCATGAAACCATATCTGTATACGACTCGCTGCGATCTACGATATTCATGCGAACCTACCGGCCCTTGAGGCTGTGCTCCAACACCTTCGTCAGGCGAAAGTGGACCGGGTGGTGGTCGGGGGTGATGTCCTTCCGGGGCCGATGCCCCGGGAGACGCTAGCGTGTTTGCTGAACTTCGAGGTCCCGGTGCAATTTATCCAGGGCAACGGAGACCGAGAGGTGCTCTCAGCAATGAGGGGTACCGAAACCAGCTGTCTCCCGGAGCAGGCTCGGGCGGCTGTGCGCTGGGCAGCGCATCAGCTTTATCCGGAAGACGAAGACCTGTTGGCCAGTTGGCCCAGAACACTTCGTATCGAGATCCCCGACATAGGCAACGTTCTGTTTTGCCACGCGACACCGCGCAGCGACACCGAGATATTTACCCGCCTCACGCCGGAAGAGCGCCTAGTACCGCTTTTCCATGGATTCGATTCGCCTCTAGTCGTCTGCGGCCATACCCACATGCAGTTTGACCGCATCATCGGGGGAACTCGAGTTGTAAATGCGGGCAGTGTGGGAATGCCGTTTGGGAAACCAGGTGCCTATTGGCTTTTGCTTCAGCCCTGCATCGAGCTTTGTCATACGTCATACGATCTCACGCAAGCTGCCGCGCGCATACGAGAGACGAGCTATCCACAAGCCCTGGATTTTGCAGCTCGCAACATTCTCGATCCGCCATCAGAGGCAGAAATGCTTGACGCGTTTTCAAAAATCGAATTGAGGTAAGCAACAGCAGATTTCGATCCGCTGGATTCCCCTGGAGCATCGATGCCGAACCGAACTGATTCAGCCAATTATTTGTGGTCGCCTGTGCGAACGCTAGTCTTTTTCGCTCTGAAGGCTGTGCCCACCGCAGACGGGAAGACTATGAACCTCGAACAGAGTCCGCCGAATCGTCAGTGGTGATCGAGCAGTCGTGCGCTGGGTCTATCCTAACGATCGCAATGGACAGCTCTGATATTTGCGCCGTGTGGACGTGTCCACCGTTCACGACGGGAAAGTGGCCGCAAAGCTCGCGTATGTTAAAGGCTGAAGAGCAGCCGTAAAGCCCCGAACGAAGTGAGCCTGTTCAGCGCAGCACCGCCCTACCTACTTGGCCGGCACGAGCAAGATCCGCTCTTCTGTAGCCGCTTCGACAGCCTTGCGCGAAAACGGCATCGGATGGTACTCGCCTTTGGACCACGGCCCAACCAGGTCCTCATAATGCTTATCGCCCGGCACACCTGATTCGCCCGGAACATTGGTCATCATCGATCGGTCCCAGTCGTTCACGTCGATGATTTCGCGATAAGAAGCTCCATACGCGGCTGTGTAGTTTGCCCCGCCCGTCGCATTTACCGTGTTGGCGTCGCCTGGCCTGGGGACCGGCGGCAAGTCGAAACTATCGAGCAAGCGCTCTCGTTGCGCCGCAGAGCTGTCCAATCCGAACGCATGTGGGACCGCCATGGCATCCGGTGGCTGCGGCACATTCAGTGGATGACGAAAAAAGGCCTCATGCAGGCTGCCCCATGTCCAGCGCGATTCATCCGGCCCCAATCGTTTTTCAATGTCCTTCAAGGCTTCATCGAGCGAGGACGAGAGCAGCTCATTCAGCCCTGGCTTTGACTTCAAGCTCTCCAGGACCGCCCGCGGATTCGTACGAGCAACCGGTAGAAACTTCACCGTGAGCTTCGAGCTCAGCTTGGCCTTCCAGACTTCGTAAATCAAAGCAGGCTCCGAGTTGACCTCCAGGTTTCCACTCCATTCCATAAATAGGTTTTTAATATGAGCAGCCCGGCTTTGCTCCGCTGGATTCCAGTTCTTCAGGAGATCGATAAAATCTCGTGCAACCAACGAAACCGTGTCCTGTTGCATATGCTGAAAATCCTCGATGTCAAACTTCCTGCCCTCGCCTAGCATTTCGATGATGCGTTGATAACGTTCCGGCGATGCCCAGTAAAAGCCCAGTTGATGTGAGTAACCATGCGGCAGGATGTTGTTGTTGGCGGTCGCGATGTAGTGCTCTCTGGGGTTGAACTCCGACGGGTGATCAGAAGACGGCAGATAGCCAGTCCACTCATAATCCCCACCGTCGCCAGGAACAGGAAACAGTCCTTCCCACCCTCTCCGAATCGGTGCCAACCCGCACGCAATCCAACCGATGTTTCCGCGCCGATCTGCATAGACCAGGTTTTCCGATGGAACGTTGTATCGCGCTACGTCGCTCTGAAACTCCTGCCAGTTTTTCGCCCTAGCCAGGGATAGCGCGGGCAGATATCCTGCCGTCCCAGGCATCTCCCCGACCCACTTCAGTGCGTAAGCGCGATGCCGAGTTGGATCTTCGTAAATCACCGGCCCGTGTACCGTATATTTCAGATCGACGTTTTCTGGTGCAGCAGCCTGCGACCCACCTGTCTCCGCTCCCGCGCCTCTTACCCCGAAGCTTTCGTGTTCTACCTCGAACTTCTGCCATGCGCCACGATACGAGTACTCGGCCGGGTTCTCTGGGTTGACCTTTTCCACGTACAAGTCCTGCTGATCGATACCTACAATCGTGAATCCGAACGCCACGTTTTCGTTGTGACCCAGCGCGATCCCCGGCAACGCCGGTTCGCCCGCGCCGATCACGTCCCAACCAGGCGCAATTAAGTGCACCGTCTTGCGCAGAGATGGTAACTGAATCGCGCGATGAGGGTCATTTGCAAGAATGGGTTTCCCAGTCCGCGACATTGTGCCGTCAATCACCCAGTTATTGCTGCCTTGTTGTCCCGGAAACCGGATCGGGCCGATCGCGAAGATGTAGTCCCTGAGAATTGCCGGCGTGATGTCAGCGAGGTCCAGCCCGTGTGGGATTACAAATGCGGTCGGCGGATCGGGGGGTGACAAGAGTTCCACGGTTCTCAACCCCAACCGCGCGACTTGCTGCGCCCGGTTCACTTCCTGTAGCATGTTGCCAGTCATTTGAAGGCCGGCAATGCGAGAGACCACATCTTCGGGCGTCCAAAGCCCTGGATCGAAGCCAGCCAGGCGAAATTCTTCCGGACGTTCGCCGTTTAAAGAACGGATATACGCGTTGATGCCATTCGTAAACGCCGTGACGATTTGTTTGGCATCAGGCGAATAGCTGCGCCATTCTTCGTCCCAATTGCCGCGATACCGCACTAAACGCGCGATCCTGTCCCGCGCGATGAAGTCCGGCCCTAACACCTCAGACAGCTTTCCCGTTCCTATGCGCCGCCAGATATCGAGCTGGAATAGGCGGTCATTAGCCGTGATATAGCCTTGCGCAAAGAAGAGATCGTCTGAGTTCTGGGCGTAAATGTGTGGGACGCCCCAGCGGTCGCGCAGAATTTCGACAGCCTGTTTCAAACCTGGCAGCGTTCTTTGGACCCGCTTTACCTCTACTGCCCCAGCGACAATGAGGGCCGCCGCAATTGTAAGCAGCAAAATCAACGCCGAAGCTGCGCATCGCGACCGCATGTCAGCAGTGTATCGGAATGCGTTAAGCTAGGCCGGATGGTTCAAATTTCCCGCACAAAAGACTTGATGGCCGCGGCCGCCGCTAATCACGCCATCCACTCGCTGCAGCGGCTACTCGAAAGGCAAGATACGGTGCGCCTGCTTGCCGCGACTGGAGCATCGCAGCTCGAATTTCTCGAGCGCGTTACCGCAAACAAGTCAGTTCCGTGGCATCGCGTTGAACTCTTCCATTTGGACGAATATGTCGGCGTTGGTCCCGATCATCCGGCGAGCTTTGCCCGGTACATCAAGGAGCGCATTATCGACCGAACCGGAATTGAACGCTATCACCTGCTAAATGGAACCCGCGATCCGCATCAGGTCACGGCCGAAATGGGTGGTGAGATTAATCGGGCGCCCATCGATCTCGCCTTTGTCGGAATCGGCGAGAACGGTCATTTGGCCTTCAACGACCCTCCTGCTGATTTCGATACGCAGGATGCTTACCTTATCGTCGAACTGGATTATGCCTGCCGTAAGCAGCAGGTCGGAGAAGGTTGGTTCGCGTCCGTTGACGAGGTGCCTAAGCACGCGATAAGCATCTCGATTCCGCAAATCTTGAAAGCGAAGGAGATACTCTGCATCGTTCCCGATAAGCGCAAAGCGGAAGCAGTGAAAGCGTGTCTCGAAGGGCCTATGTCGCCCTCAGCTCCCGCTTCGGCCTTGCGCGCGCATCCCAATACCACGATCTTCTTGGATGCCGACTCCGCATCGCTGCTGCAACCCGAAGCGCTTAGCGCGCCTGGTAACCTGGCCGGTGCATAGAGCGCCTGATTAGGGCTCCTACTTCGCGTTCTCGTTCTCAACCCGCAGGTTATTTGTCACCGAAAAAACATTTGGCACGGTATTGGCTTTCGTATTGATAAGAGTCTTGTCGAATTGATTCGCTACGACGCCTTCTAGCGTTACATGACCGTTTTTCACGATGATGTGAATCGATGGAAGCGCCCGATACCCATACCTCGTTCCGATTGAAGGATCCCCGTAGATTGCTCGGTACTCAGCTCGTCTGATCTGATCGTCCATCGGCGAAGGTGGGAGCACTTCGATGTTGTTGACCACGTTCGTGACGCCTTCCACCCGTTTCGTAACGTTTTCGGCATCTGACTTCAACACAGGACGCGTCACGGCGCCCAGCAAAGTCACAGTGCTGCCGTCCACACGAAACGCCAGGTCATCGAAGATTCCGAAATACGGGAGCATGACCAATTCATGCCGCACCTCCCTTGCAATGCGGGTTTCGTCGGGACTTCCCTGGACGAACGCATCGTTATGATTCTTTTCCTGCTTCGCCGACGGGATAGGCGAGCCGATCAACACCGCCATGCAAATAAACGCTCCGATTGTGGCGCGCATCAAACCTCCTCTTTCACGTAAGATTCCGGAAGCACGGCACGGTTACACCGTATTACTTCCCATATTTTTGGGCAAGCGTACCAGTTTAGGTAGGCTTCCCCTCATGTCGGAGCGGCTTTCAGCCGAAATACTGAGTGAGGTGCCATGAATTGCCCGTTTTGCGCTAGTGAAAACGTGCGCCGCTCCCGGAGACGCGGTGTAGCTGAGAAGCTCAAGACCTGGATGGGAAAACGCCCGTACAGGTGCCATAACTGCATGCACCGATTCTTTTCTTATGTGAGGTACTGTCGGCGGCGCAAGCCGTCCTCCGACATTCGCGCCTGTACTCAGATCATCGAGATACGCGACGCGAAAACAGGCTGAGTGGGTGCGCCGACCGTCCGGTTATGATCGTTTCGACATATGGGACATGATCAACGCAAGCGCACCCGCTCCTAGACCCTGCACAAGCTGCGGATGCTGCGCATAGAACTGGCTGGCTTGGTCCACTATGGACGGGCTATTCTGCTGCGCGTGTTCGGCCAGCTTCTGAACGGTTTCCGGGGGAACTTGTTGCGCTTGCTCCGGAGTCACCTGCGACCCCGGCGTAAGCAGGCCACCCAAAGCACCTCCGAGAACTGAACTCAGACCGGGTCCCGCCGAGCCGAGCAACTGATTAAGAATTCCCGCCCGCTGTTGGCCGTTGGACTGCCCGAAGAGGTTACTGACCATTTGGCCGAAGGGCGGTGTTTGATCCGAGCGGAAAGCCTCGGCCAATCCTGCGGCTAGGTGAGACTGCGGGGCTGCCTGCGCCACCTTTGAAAAATCCTGTTCTGTGTTAGGCGGAGGGCTGGACGCCGATGCATCGCCGTAGTGCTGCAGTACGTTTAACAGATCGGAAAGTGCCATAACGGTTAACTCGGGATTACGAGCTCCTGTCCAACTTGAATCTTGTCCGGATCGGAAAGCTTGTCCCGATTCGCCGAAAAGATCCGGTTGTAATCACTGGCGTTGCCGTAAAACTGCTGCGCAATCTTTGAAAGTGTGTCGCCTGGCTGAACTTTGTAAGTACGTCCGCTGCCCGATGCGTTCGCTGAGGCCGCTGCGGCCTGTGCGGCCTGGGGTTGCGGTAAAGATGGGTCTACAGTCAGGTCGCACGTAAGGTCTTTATAACTGCTATCCACTGCCTTAATCTGGTTCCAGACTTGGTTCTTTATGTCCTCGGAAGGCGCCGCCCCTTGAATGAATAGCTTGTTGTCCTGCACGTGTACGTGCGTCAAACGTACTCCCTTTTGCTTGATCAGGTCCAGCACGGAACTGTATTTGCTCTTGAGTTGTTCTAATTGGTCCATGGAATCTCCCGTATTTGGACGACAACCTGCCGGAATTGTTGCTTGCGTAATTCTCCGCGCTGTAAAGGTCACAATCTTAACTGCGCTCCCTGTGTCAAGTACTCGATCTATTGCAATTTGAGTCCGATAGAAAGTCATTGACAGCTTTCGTCGTCCTCTGCTAATTTCACTTCGTCGGATGCGAACCCTCCCTTCGAATCGCGCTCCAAATCCCGCGCAGATTCTTCTCGTCGACGATAATCTGGACGGCGTTGTCGCGCGCCGCTCCGTGCTCGAGGAGCTTGGATACAAGGTGGTCGCGGCCACCTCTGGCCAGGATGCGTTGCAAACGATTGAACGCCAAAAATTCGATCTCGTGATTACCGATTACAAGATGTCGCCGATTGACGGACTCGAGTTTATTGCTGCTCTACGGCAGCGCGGCTTTCGAATACCCGTAATCTTGCTGAGTGGCTTTGCCGACAGCCTCGGGTTTCGTAGAGAGACCAGCGGAGCGGACGTAGTGATTCAGAAGAGCTCAAACGAGATTGCACAGCTGCTGCGTTGTACGAAGCGGCTGTTAACACCTACGAAGAAGCCAGCAGGCTCACATCGTCTGAGCGAACGTATGCGAGGCACCGGGTCTTAAAAAGGCGACGTGCACCGTGGCAGGGTGCGAATCCTCCACCCATTCTCTGACTATAGTGAGGAGGATGGTCAGTCCGCGTTTTTTTCCAAAGCTTCTTTTCTTGGCTTGGGTGTTTTTGCTGGTAAACGTACAAGCTAGGCCGGCGGCTGTCCCGGTTAAGCAGCCACGGAAAGCGAGTTCCGCCAAAACTGGCGCGCCGAACCAGTCACGGCTGCTGCGTTCGCTCTCCTTGCATGATCGCATCGCACAGCTTGTTGTCGTGCGAGTCTACGGCGATTATCTGCGCTCCGACAATCCAGAGTACAAGGCGCTGGTGCGGTTGATTCGCGAGGATCGTGTTGGCGGTTTCATTGTGGCGAATCGAATTCACAATGGCGCTGTAATCAATGCCCAGCCGTTTGAAATGGCAGCGTTCATTAACCACCTGCAAAAGCTCGCGAAAACGCCGCTATTAATCGCTTCGGATTTTGAGCGTGGGGCGTCAATGCGCGTTGCAGAAACGGCCAAGTTCCCGTATTTCATGGCATACGGGGCAGCCCGTGATTTGGCCGCTACAAGACAGCTGGGACTCGATACAGCACGAGAGGCTCGCTCGGTCGGAATCCGGTGGGTATTCGCTCCTGATGCCGATGTCAATAACAATCCCGATAATCCGATCATTAACGTGCGCTCGTATGGCGAAAATCCTCAGGCTGTGGCGGACGGCGTTTCGGCCTTCATCGAAGGAGCACATTCGGATCCAGCGAATTATGTACTGGTGACCGCAAAACATTTCCCAGGTCACGGAGATACGGCGGAGGACAGCCATATGCAGCTCGCGAGACTCGACCAATCGAAAGAGCGAATCGAGTCAGTAGAGCTGGTTCCATTCCGGGCGGCAGCGGCTCATGGCGCCGATGCAATCATGACAGCGCATATGGCGGTGCCCGCTTTTGAGCCGCAGCAGGTACCCGCGACCATTTCGGAAAGAGTCCTCACCGGTCTCCTGCGGAACGAAATCGGGTTCAAGGGTCTGATCGTCACCGATGCCATGGATATGCAAGGGCTAGCCTCCTTGTACTCCCAAGGAGAAGCGGCGGTGCGGGCGATCGAAGCAGGGGCTGACGTTCTTTTGATGCCTTCTGACCCCGAGGCGTGTATCCGAGGGATTCTGGCAGCGGTAAAGAGCGGGCGCATATCACGCCAGCGGATCGATGCCAGTGCTGCGAAGTTCATGGCTGCCAAGCAGACGGTTGGGCTCTTCCGCAGCCGTTTCGTGAATCTTGATGCAATCAGCGACGAGCTGGAGAATCCCGAGTTCGAGCAATTGGCGCAGAATGTTGCGGACCATGCATTCACCCTGGTAAAGGACGATAAGCGATTATTTCCGATGCCTGGTACGGCAGGTTCTTGTCTGATTGTGATGAGCGAGGGAGAATTTTCGCAGCGTGGACAGGTGCTGACGACAGAGCTGCGCCGCCGCGTTCCCGAGTTGAGAAGCTATATCACAAATCCTGCCATGCCAGATCCAATCCTTACGGCCATCGCGAGCGATGCATCGACTTGTAAAAAGATCTATGTTGCCGCCTTCGTCACCGTGGCTGCGTACCGCGGGAGTGTTGCGCTTCAGGGCGGGTTGAACTCCTTCATGAATACGCTTGTACATGGCTCGGTGCCAGTGGCTCTGATTGCTTTGGGAAGTCCTTATCTATTCCGTGATTTCCCGGATGTGAGCTCTTATGCCGCGACATTCAGTACGTCGGCGACTTCGGAGGTAGCCGCGGCCAAGGCGATCACGGGAGATATTTCAATTCAGGGCAAAATGCCTGTGTCGATCCCCGGGCTCGCCAAAGTTGGCGATGGTCTCGATGTAGCAGCGGGACGCATGACAGCGTCTAATGGGGCGAAATGACCGAAATTACCTGGCTCGGACACGCTACCTTTCAGCTTCGTTTTGATTCCGGCGAAGTTTTGCTTATAGATCCCTGGGTCGACGGCAATCCCGCGTACCCGAAGGACTTCAAAATCGAGCGAGTGGATGCGATAGCAGTTTCCCACGCGCATTTCGATCACACTAACGATGTGGTTCCAGTGGCGAAGAAGTTCAGCCCCAAAGTGATCGCAATTTTCGAGACAGCGGCGTGGTTCGAGAAAAAGGGCGTGAAGAACACAATCGGAATCAATAAAGGCGGCACAGTCGATCTTGGATTTGTGAAGCTGACGATGACACATGCCATTCACAGTTGCGCCATCAAGGACGGTTCAGATCTAATCTACGGCGGCGAAGCTGCGGGTTACGTGATCACACAGAAGGACGGTCGGCGGGCTTACTTTGCGGGGGACACGGCAGTGTTCTCTGACATGGCCTTAATCCAACAAATTTACGAGCCCGAGCTTGCGTTCCTTCCCATCGGGGATCATTTCACGATGGGTCCTCACGAGGCCGCACACGCGGCGCGCTTGCTCGGTGTCAAAAAGGTGATTCCAATGCACTTCGGCACGTTTCCCGCGCTAACCGGCCGGCCGGAAGAGTTGGCTGCAAAACTGAACAAGGATTCGATCGAAGTCTGGGCATTGAAACAGGGTCAACCCGTTCAATGGAGCGGAGGCGAGGCTATTGGTATTTCTGTGTGATCACTTCCCGGAATCCAGTCTTGCGGAGTGAATCACGGGTAAATGAAAGATCTGCTGTATCCCGAACAGGGCCGATGAGCACTCGGTAGAGCTTCGTATTGCCGGGCTTTGGAACGGCGTGCGCTCGAAAGCCCTTTTTGTGCAAAACATCAGCTATGGCAACGGCCTCATCGTGGCTGACCGCTGCTACCTGCAGAAAGGTCTGTCCGCTCTCCGGGTGAAACCCATCAGTGCCGACCTGTCCTGCGGCTTCTATTGCCGGCTTAGAGGCGTGCGCCGAGCCCAGCGGCCGAGCATTGTCCGCTTGCTGCTGCGGCCCTGTGGACATCGGCTTCCGGGGCGTGTTGGCCGTTGTGGGAGTGCTTGCACTGTCGTCGGACGAAGCATCTGGCGTGACCGCATGTGTTTCCTCGGCGGTGGTGTTATGAGCAGGCTGGGCGCTCGAGTCAGCTGAGCCCTTCCTATCAATCGAGCCTCGCCCAACCATATAGCCGCCGGTAAAAGCCATCCCCAAAAGGATCGCAACCACCAAAAAAATGCCGAGGAGTTGCTTGTTGCCGAGCAAAATCTCCGTTTCGCGTTCGCCGGTCCGCAACATTTCTAATTAGAATTGTACTTTAGATTTAACCCTAATAAAATGCATTTCACTTGTTGCAGGTCCAAGTTACCCTTACATTAAGCTATGAATTTTCGATTTAAGCCGGCAGTTTTCGGCCTGTGCGCTTTCGCTCCCCTCTGGCTGCTCACAGGTCTCGACCTAACCGATACGCTGCCAGCACATACCGCACCTGAAATAAGCGCCAACCTGAGGCTCCTGCCAGGGATGCCTCCTGTGCTGGATCCAAATAACATCTATTCAGCCGATCGCGTAGGGCTGCTAAGCCCGGTTGTGAGCAACTTTCCCTCTCGAGTTTACGTACCGAACTCGAAGAGCGATTCAGTCGATGTAATCGACCCGTCGACATACAAAATCATCGGGCACTTCTCTCTCCCCAAGGATCCGAAGCACCCTAGGCGTCTGCTGGAGCCGCAGCACGTTGTACCATCGTGGGATCTCAAAAAGTTGTGGGTTGCGCAAGACTTGGGCGATCAGTTGACCTTAATTGATCCGGCCACCGCCAAAAAAGGCGAGACCATTCACGTCGACGATCCCTATAACATGTACTACACGCCTGACGGCAAGTACGCCATTGTGATGGCGGAGCGTGAGAAGCGAATAGATTTCCGTGATGCGCAAAGCATGCAGGTCGTGAATAGGGTCGCAGTTTCATGCGCGGGCGTAAATCATGCGGATTTCTCAATCGACGGCCGATATATGATTGCCACCTGCGAATTTTCGAGCGAGCTCATCAAAGTCGATATCGCTCAGGAGAAGGTTTTGGCGCATCTGAAGCTTACACCCAAGGGCATGCCTCAAGATTGCAGGGTTTCACCTGATGGAAAGGTCTTTTACGTCGCAAACATGGAAGCGGACGGCGTTCACTTGATCGATGGTGATTCCTTCAAACAGATTGGTTTTTTAAAGACTGGGAAGGGCGCGCATGGGCTGTATTTCACTCGCGATGCGAGGTATATGTATGTTACGAATCGCGGGGAAGGATCCGTGTCGCTGATCGATCTTGCTACCCGAACCATTGCAACAAAGTGGGTGATTCCAGGCGGCGGGAGTCCTGATATGGGTGGCGTCTCGGCAGACGGCAAGTCTCTGTGGTTGTCGGGTCGCTACAACAGCGAAGTTTATGTCTTTGACACCTCCAACGGGAATTTAAGGGCACGTATCAAGGTGGGAGAGGGTCCGCACGGACTGTGTGTTTATCCTCAGCCGGGCCGGTACTCGCTCGGCCATACCGGCAACATCCGTTAGGGGCAGAAAGAAAAGTAAAGTGTCCCAACCGTTTCCCGAGCCGTGGCTGCGCGGTCCTATGGAGGGGGTCCACTTTCTCGTCATGCCAGTCTTCTTTACCTTTGCCCAGGTACGTGAAGAGCTCGCGGTGCAAACCCGAGGGCTCACAGGTGAACAAGTATGGCGAAGGCCAGATGGAGCGGCGCCACTCGGATTTCACATCAAACATATAGCGGGCAGCATCGATCGGCTGACTACTTATGTTTTGGGAGCCCAGCTGAGCGATGAACAGATGCAGTTCCTGCGGGAAGAGGTCCAAGGCGGCGAAGGAGTCGACGAATTATTGCGGATGCTAAATGAGTATCTTCATAGGTCGGAAGAGCAGCTGAGGCAAATCGATCCCCAGAGCTTATACGAAGCTCGCCGCGTGGGCCGCAAGGCGCTGCCGACGACGGTCATCGGCCTGATCGTTCACCTGGCTGAACACACGCAACGGCATTTAGGGCAAGCGATCACGACGATAAAGCTGTTGCGGAACATGGGCTGATGTCTGATTTTTCGCAGCTGCTCAAACGAAACCGCAATTATCGATATACATGGATCGGACAGATCGTCAGCGAAGCGGGCGATCACTTCAATAATGTCGCCGTTCTGAGCTTGGCCGTCCAGGAGACTCATAGCGGGGCAGTGATCGCGGGTTTGATGCTTTCGCGAGCTCTTCCAGCAGTATTGGCAGGGCCGCTTGCGGGAGTGCTGCTGGATCGGTTTGATCGTCAGCGGATCATGATTGCAAGCGATCTTGTTCGCGGAGTGATCGCCCTAGGCTTCATACTCGCGATCGGTTACCGGCAGACGTGGCTGCTGTATCTGCTAAGCGCGCTGTTAATGTTGGCCTCCCCATTCTTCACAAGCGGGCGCTCCGCTGTGCTCCCGAGCATCACGACCAAAGAAGAACTGCACACGGCAAACTCCTTGACTCAAACCACTGGCTGGATGACTCTCGCCCTGGGAGCTTTCTTGGGCGGCACTACGGTCGCGAGATTCGGATATCAGCTCGCGTTCGTTTTCAATTCTGTTTCGTTCTTCTTTTCCGCATTCTGCATCGCGCAGCTTCGATCCATACGCGGAAACTTTCGTGCTGAGAATCGAAGCCTCAATGAGACGAAAATCGCCCGGCCCTGGCACGAGTACAGGGAGGGGCTGCGTTACATGGTTGCGAGCCCGCTGATCTTGGGGATCGGTCTGATTGCTGTCGGATGGGCAAGCGGCGGCGGCGCGGCGCAAGTTCTCTTCACGCTTTTTAGCGAGCTAGTCTTCAATCGCGGAGCGAGAGGTCTCGGTGAACTGTGGGGGATGGCCGGTGTCGGCCTTCTGATTGGCGGATTTGTGGGCAATCGCCTGGGCAAGAGGATTGGGTACGAAGCATATAAGAAAACCGTGTTCGTCTGTTATCTTCTGCACGGCGGCGCTTACATCGCGTTCAGCCAGATGCGGGGTTGGGGATGGGCGCTGTTCTTCATGGGCCTTTCGCGGTCGAGCGTGGCCATCAGCTCAGTCTTGAACTGGTCAAATTTGCTGAAGCACGTCGAGGACCGATATCGAGGGCGAGTATTCTCGACGATTGAGACGATGAACTGGTCGACAATGATGCTGTCCATGCTGGCGGCGGGGACTGCATCGAACTACCTCAGCGTACGGATTATCGGGGCTGCTTCAGGCGCGTTTAGTTCTTCGACTGCTATTTTCTGGGGCTGGGCAAACTGGACCGGAAAACTGCCGGAACCAGGGCTGACGGCGGATGATGAATTCGTGGAGATTCACGGCGATCCGACCGCCTGAACCATCAAAGTATGCTCATTGTAGCGACCTTTATCGTGTCGCCATCGATCTCGCCGCTGATAATAACCTTCAAATTGTCTTTGTCCGGGGTGTTTTCGAGAAGCCGAACAGCTTTCTTATTGCCAGCGTCATCGAAGCTGAGAAACTTGTGACCGTCTGTGATGATTCCGTAGGCAGGTCTCAAGTAATTCTTCATGAGTGAGCAATCGTGCCTTCGCTTCAAAACAATCGCGCGCCCGTGCTTCAGAATGTCTTGAGCGCAGTTCCGGTCGATTACGACGCCCTGCACATCCGCTGCGGGCAGGAGGCTGGCACTGATGATAAGCAGGCAGAGAAGGGATGAGCGCACACGCATAAGTTCTCTGACGCGGTTTCGTGTACGTCAATTCTCGCATGTCAGCGTTTGCGAAGATAGTTAGGAACTTACGATGCGTCGGCTGAATCGAACGAATGTGACAGAAGATCGTCACAAGAGATTTTGCCGAGAGTGAGCCGGGAAAATATGGCAAACCAAGTGCAGCAAGTGCAGGAGCAAGAACAACAGAACCGGCAAGACCAGAACAATTCCGATACCCAACATGAGCACGACTCGGAACGCAGAATAACGAATCCGAGACGTAAGCGAACGATTCGTTTTATCATTCTGGCGGTACTCGTGGTTGCCCTAATCGCATCGATTCCGATTTATGCTTACTATTCCGTCCGAGAGTCGACGGACGACGCTCAGGTGGATGGTCATATAGTGCCGATTAGCCCTCGCATTAGCGGCACCATCCTAGCCGTTCTGGTGAACGATAACGAACCGGTAAAGGCGGGGCAGGAATTAGTAAGGCTCGACCCAGCAGACTACGAGGTTGCATACGGTCAATCCAAAGCTCAATTGGCAAATGCCGAGGCGAGTGTGACCGAATCAAGTGTGAATCTGCCTCTCACCTCAATCAACACTCGCGGCCAGGTTCGAACGAGCATCACGCAGGCCGATCAGTACGTAGCTGGAGTCAACTCGGCGCAGCAGGCAGTTGATGCTGCACGAGCGCGGCTCAACTCGGCCCGCGCGTCGTTGGCGGAGAAGCAGGCAACGTATCTCAAATCCGAGAAGGATCTTGCGCGGATGAAAGATCTGGTCGAAAAAGATGAAATTTCAAAGCAAGACTATGACGCGGCGATAGCGGCAGCGCAAGCCAGCGCGGCACAAGTGGATTCAGCAAAAGCAGATATCGTTGAAGCACAGCATAACCTCGATCAATCCATCGCGGAACTTCAGCAGGCCAAGGCTAGGTTGGCGACTGCCGTCGTACAAAGGCGTCTCAGCGAGGAGGTCCGGCCGAGACAGGAAGCTGTGAGCGAAGCACGGCACAAAGCAGCCCAGGCGCAAGTGCAACAACGTCAGGCGGACATTGACCAGGCGAAGCTGAACCTGGAATACACGTCCATCAAGGCACCGATTAGCGGCCTTGTCAGCCGAAAAAACGCCGAGCCGGGAATGCAAGTCTCCGCCGGACAGCAAATTATGGCTTTGGTGCCGCTTGACGACGTTTGGGTGACGGCGAATTTCAAAGAAACACAGCTCCGAAAGATGCGCGTTGGCCAGAGCGTACAAATCGAGGTCGATACCTTTGGAAGCAGCAGAAAGTATAGAGGTCACATCGACAGCATCGCTGCCGCTTCGGGCGCCAAGTTCAGCCTGCTGCCGCCTGAGAATGCGACCGGCAATTATGTGAAAGTTGTACAACGCGTGCCAGTCAAAATCGCTCTGGAGCCAGGGGAGAATCGCGACCGTCGGCTTTTGCCGGGCATGTCCGTTACCCCCACTGTGCTCCTGAATACGGGACGGTAAGGATCATCCGCCTCCTAAAATCACTCACATTAAAGCTGTAGGTTTTTCGGTATCAAATCGGCCTCGATGTCGTCCAGAAATAGGAAGTTGGAATTACTGAAGGAGAGGCATAAATGGCAACGAGAACACAATCCACGGTTGTTGCGGTCTTCCGCAATCTGTCCGATGCGCAAGCTGCCGCAAACGAGTTAGAGACAAATGGGTTTAGCGAAGACGAGATCTATATTGGTTCGTCAGATCAGGCCCGCAGTTCTGAATATAGCTCTGAATACAAAGAAGGCAGTCACGAGGGCGGAATTGCCGGCTGGTTCAAACGGGTTTTTGGAGGCGACGAGGAAAGCGACCGGGATTACTACCAGAATGCAGTGAGCAGCGGTAACGTTTTGCTCAGTGTCGATACGAATGAGAGTAATGTAGATACCGCAGCGGACATTCTGAACCGCTACTCGCCGGTTGACGTTCAGCGCGGAAACGAGGCGAGCACTAGCAGCCAGGGAACGGCTAGCGTGGGTACAAAGGCTTCGAAAGCTGGACAAACGGCCATCGACACCACGGGGACATCCAAATCAATTCCGGTGGTGGAAGAGGAACTGCGCGTCGGAAAGCGCGCCGTTTTGAGAGGCGGCGTTCGGGTTTACTCACGCGTTATTGAGACGCCGGTCGAAGAGACGGTGAATCTCCAGGAGGAACGAGTCAAAGTAGACCGGCAGAAGGTGAATCGGCCGGTAAGCTCGTCCGATCTCGGTACGGGTCGCGATGAGGTAATCGAGGTGAAAGAGTACGCTGAGGAGCCTGTGGTTTCCAAGGAAGCTCGGGTAGTCGAGGAGGTACGCGTCAGCAAAGAGGCCACCCAGAAAACACAGAAAGTCAAAGATACTGTCCGGCGGACTGAAGTGAACGTCGAGAACTTGGGCAATCAGGGCGCTACGAACATGTCTACTCAGGGCAACATCGATGACGACTTTCGTAGCGACTTTACTCGCAATTATGGGTCCACGGGCGTGTCGTACGACACCTACGCGCCGGCCTACCGATACGGGTATGATATGGCCAGCGACCCGCGCTACCAAGGACGAAATTTCAGCGAAGTGGAACAAGACCTGCGATCCGATTACGGTCGCGGTTATCCGAACAGCACCTGGGAAAAAATGAAGGACTCAATTCGCTATGGGTGGGACAAGGTAACTGGCAAATCGAGTTCAGCAACAACTTCGCGGTGAGCCATGGACCGCGAGAATAACGATGTAGTTGTTCCCGTCGTCAGTGAAGAGTTGCATGCGGACGCCGTACCGGTACAAACCGGCGGCGTCCGCGTGACTAAGCACGTCAAGAGTCACGACGAGATCCTCGAGCAGGAACTCCGGAGAGGCCGGGTAGAAGTTAAGCGGGTAAAGACCGAGCGGATAGTGGATGGTCCTCAGCCCATTCAGCGCTTGGGGAACAAGTTGATTATCCCTGTAGTCTCGGAAGTGCTGCACGTCGAAAAGCGCTGGGTTGTAATGGAGGAGATCCACCTGATACAAACCGAAGAACGTGAATCGGTGCAGCAGAAGGTCACAGTTAACCACGAAGAGGCAGAAGTGGAGCGCCTGGATGAGACCGGAAAGGTAGTGCCCACAATCGACAGCGAGTTGGAGAGTGAACAAATTCCCGCTGCCTCAGAGAGCTTGGTCGCGCGTAGAGGTACAGCCGTAGCCGATGATACTCCTCCTCAGCGAAAGGTGCTCTCTCGTTCCCGCAGTATTTTGAAGGACACGCCAGACGCTCGCAAGAGGCGCTAAGAGCGCATCGCACCCCCCCACTCCCAAACATTTTCGCAGGTTTTTGTTGTATTCTGCGTTCTGAACGGCTATACTGGCCCAAATTACCTATTTAGAGCTTTACAACGATCTCAGAACCCGAGCGGCTGCTGAGCTATCGATGGAGGTTCAAGCGGTCTTCCTCGGGGAAGTCCACAGTGCTCTGGCGCTTCGATACGACTGGGCCGAAGACGGAACAATTGTCTTAGCTCTTGACTGCCATGCGCGCTGCTCGGCCGAAAGAATTATCACCTTTGCGGAGCTTCTTAAAGAGCTCCGTGCTCTGTGCGCGTGGCAGTTGGCGAATGATGTCATAATCGGCGTGAGGGCTGCCTTTGTTGATGTGCTGACGCTTTACCATGAATTCGATCTCGCGAGCGATTCGAGACACACTCTGATGCTCATCTGCACCCCTCCGGACGAGTATTTCGAATTCAGCGCAGCATAACGCGCGTATTCCTGGGGATGCGGCCCGATCAGGCGGCTGAACTTCCCGCGTGCGCTGCACCGGCGGTCGGAAAGACTCGCGATTCTTTGTAGAAGATCAGGCGACCGACTTGGGATTCGCGATCCACCACCAGCTGATCCCCGCTTTGTAGCTGGCCGCTCGCAAGCAGGTTCGAGATGGGCTGGACCAGCATCCGTTCGACAGCGCGCTTTAGGTGACGGGCTCCATACCGCTCGTCAAAGCCCTCTTCGAGAAGCAACTTCTTGGCTCGCTCGGTAACGGTGAAGAGAAATGAGCTCGTGCCATTCGCGCGAAGAACACGGTCCCGCACCAGCTGCAATTCCAAATCGAGGATACCTTGCAATTCAGACTGGCCAAGCCGTTTGAAAACGACGATTTTATCCAGACGGTTGATGAACTCCGGCGTAAATTTACGTCTCGCCGCTTCGATAGCGCTCTTAGAAGCGCGCTCCTCGACTTTGTTCGCGAAGGCATTCGATGGTGCATTGAATCCCAGCTTGGGTCGGGTAATTGCGCTCATTTCAGCAGCTCCCAGATTGCTGGTCATGAAAATCATTGTCGAAGAGAAGTCCACTTTACGGTTGTCGCCTAAGGTGAGAGTAGCCTTGTCGAGGATGCCGAGAAGCAGATTCCAGAGCGCGTCACTAGCCTTTTCGATCTCGTCGAAGAGGACAAAACTAAGCTTTAGCTTGTCACTGTGGAATTTCGTGAGGACTTCCTGGCTCAGGGCCGGGTGTGTCTCGCGATGCCCCAGATAGCCGGGAGGAGATCCGATGAGCTTGGCGATTTCATGGCTGTGCTGAAACTCTGCGCAGTCAATCTTCACCACTGCAGCGGCAGTACCGACGAGGCTCTCCGCAGTAGCCTCAACCATGCGAGTCTTGCCGGAGCCGGTCGGTCCAAGAAAGAGGAAGTTGCCGACTGGGCGCCCCGGTGCACGCAGGCCCGTGAGGAACATTTGGTATGCGTCAGCAATCTGTCGAATGGCTTCGTCCTGCCCAATAATCGCCTTGCGCAGGCTGTCCTCAAGACCCTGTGCTTGCCATCCCACCCTCGTCGCATCTAACGTCAATTTCAGGCGAGGCATAATGAGCCTCCTTCTGCTCGCTTGGACGCACGACGACAAAAGAAGATCCAGAGATTCGTGTAAATGTTTCTACATCATTTCGTGATGATGCTATCGGCATTGTAGATTGAAAATGATTCACGATGCAGACGGTCGTCATCAAGGAATAGAATCACTAGAATGCTGTTAGTCGCTATATCATTGTTCGCAATCGGATCAGACTGGGGCTACTACGGCGGCGATCCAGGAGGGACGCGATTCTCGCGTATCGATTCGGTCAACACGACTAATATTCTTCGACTACAAAAAGTTTGGGAGTATCACACAGGAGCACTTCAGCCCGAAACGGACCTTAACCATAAAGCGGCGTTTGAATGCACACCGATTCTGGTGAACGGAACGCTGTATGTAACGACTCCTTTCAATCAGATCATCGCGCTCGACCCGGTAACCGGAGCGGAGAAATGGAAGTACGATCCTCATGTCGACCGTAGCTGGGATTACTCGGAAGTGGCATCGCGTGGGGTCGCGGCGTGGATGGATAGCACAGGTCAAGAGGGGACCGTGTGCCGGACGCGAGTGTTTGAGGGCACTATTGATGCACGCTTGATTGCGGTCGACGCCGCAATCGGGCGGCCATGCAATTCATTCGGAAACCACGGACAAGTGGATCTAACGAACGGAGTGCGTTTGCGTAATCGCGGTGATTATCAAGTGACCTCCGCGCCAACAGTCGTGGGAGATCTTGTGATTACGGGGTCATCGATCGGCGATAACCGGGCGTTTAACGTCGAGCGCGGAGTAGTGCGTGCATATGATGCTCGGAGCGGGGCATTGAGATGGAGTTGGGACCCGATTCCCTGGAAGCCAGAAGGCCCGGCCCAAACGGGCGCCGCGAACGCCTGGAGCACGATTTCTGCAGACCTGGAACGCGGCCTGATATTCGTTCCAACAACGAGCCCGAGCCCGGATTTTTATGGAGGCATGCGGCCTGGCAACGATGAACATGCGGATTCCGTAACTGCGCTGCAGGCGTCAACGGGAAAGGTGATCTGGAGCTATCAGGTCGTGCATCACGATCTCTGGGATTACGATGTCGCGGCCCAACCGGCATTGATTCGGTTTCGCGGCCGCGACGCCGTGGCCGTGGCTACGAAGATGGGCCTGCTATTTGTCTTGGATCGCGAAATCGGGAAGCCATTGCATGAGGTCGTAGAGCGGCCTGTCCCAAAGAGCGATATCAAAGAGGAGCCAACTTCGCCGACGCAGCCCATACCGGCGTGGGACTCGCTTGTGCCTCTTGGACTGAAGCAGAGTGAGGTATGGAGCCCCACGCCCGAGACGCAGAAGTGGTGCAGCGACGCCGTCGCGAAATTGCGGAACGAGGGATTTTACACGCCCCCAAGTCTTCAGGGCAGCGTTGTGTTTCCGGGCAATGCCGGCGGCGTCAACTGGGGGAGCGTCGCCGTCGATAGCGATCACGGCATTCTGTATGCCGACACGAATCGCTTGGCTGGGATGGTGCGGCTCATTCCACGAGATGAATTCGTTAGCCAACGGGAGAAGGCGGAAAAGAATCGCTTTCTTGGCGAGTTTGGGACGCAAGCGGGAACACCGTACGCAATCTATCGTGAGTGGTTGATCTCACCGCAACGCACTCTGTGCAACCGGCCGCCATGGGGTGCGCTGGTCGCCTTCGACTTGAATACCGGGAAGCTGAAATGGCAGACAGCACTGGGAACCATGGTTCCAGGTATGCAGACCGGAACGCCCAACCTCGGCGGACCCATGCTGACGGCGGGTGGGCTTGTTTTCTCGGCTGCTGCAATGGACACTTTTCTGCGCGCGTTCGACGCGCAAACAGGCAAGGAGCTTTGGAAAGGCGAATTGCCAGCCAGCGCGCAATCGACGCCCATGACCTATCGGATCGGAGACAAGCAATATATCGTGATCTGCGCGGGCGGCCACGGCAAACTCGGGACAAAGATGGGCGACTCCGTGGTGGCGTTTGCGCTCCCCCAATCAGAAGATCCACCTCACGCTAGGATAAAAAATTGAAACTCAGTCCCTATTGATTATGGAGGCGTTCGGTGTGCTATTTCTTTTGATGCTCGATGTGATGCTGTTACTGGGATCAGTGAAGAGCTCACTGACACAAGCAAGAGAGACTGTTCAGGAGCAGGGCATCAACGAAATCGCCGATCTGCATCGTGCAGAACGACGTGCACACTTCGATCACGATATTGAAGCGCTGCTCAGCACGCTGGGCCCCTCACTCATCGACGTTCGTGAAGGGCAGATCACGCGCATGAGTCGGGAGGATGTTCGCAGGCGGTTCACTGAGTATTTCCATATGGCGAAATTCTCTTCATGGGATGATCTTGAACCGCCCATCATACGTGTATCTCCGGATGGACAGATGGCATGGATGATTGTCCGAGTCCGGATAGTGTACACACAAACTGAGACGTCGGGGAAGCAGACGGCTCAGCATACTACAGGCGCCTGGATGGCAGGTTATGAGAAGCGGGCAGGGAAGTGGCTGATGGTCGCCGTGAGCTCAACGTTTCAAGCGGGTGGTTGATAATTATTATTTCGGACGCTCGGCATTCGTTTACGGGCGAAATCCTGGGAGTTAATTTATGTGGATTGTTCGCCTGGCATTACGGCGACCGTACACCTTTGTTGTCTTATCGCTGCTGCTATTCATTCTGGCGCCCGTCGTTATCATGCGAACGCCGACTGACATCTTCCCGAATATCGACATACCGGTAATCAGCGTTGTGTGGCAGTACACCGGACTATCGGCCGAGGAGATGTCGGATCGCATCGTCTATATCACCGAGCGAGCCTTAACCACGACGGTCAACAACATCGAGCACATTGAATCACAGTCCATGGACGGCAGGTCGGTGGTGAAGATTTTCTTCCAGCCTCACTCGGACATTGCGTCCGCCATTGCCCAGGTGACCGCGATTTCGCAAACGCAGCTCAGGCAACTCCCGGAGGGAACCACGCCGCCGCTGATCATCACGTATAACGCTTCTACAGTACCCATTCTGCAGCTCGCGCTCTCGGGGCAAGGCCTCACCGAACAGCAGTTGAATGATTTCGGCCAGAATTTCATTCGCACCCAGCTAGTCACCATACCCGGTACCGCGATCCCGTATTCTTACGGCGGCAAGCAGCGCCAAGTGATGGTAGACCTGAACACCCAGGCTCTTCAGGCCAAAGGCCTAGGGCCATCCGACGTAGTGAATGCAATCGGAAATCAGAACTTAATTTTGCCGGGCGGAACATCGAAAATCGGACCGCTCGAATACGATGTGCAGATCAACGGCAGTCCGGGAGATGTCGCCGAGCTGAACAACTTACCGATTAAGACGCTAAACGGGGCGACAATCTACATCCGCGACGTGGCACATGTGCGTGACGGTTACCCGCCCCAAACGAATATTGTGCGCTCAGACGGCGGACGAGGGTCTTTAATGACGGTTCTGAAATCGGGCGATGTGTCCACACTCGACATCGTGGCGGGCATCCGTAAGATGCTACCGGCCATCTCCGCCACTCTTCCGCCGCAGCTAAAGATCATTCCAATCGGCGATCAATCGATCTTCGTACGGGCATCAATTAATAGTGTCTTGCGGGAGGCCGTGATTGCGGCCTGCCTGACGGCCATCATGATCCTAGTCTTTCTCGGCAGCTGGCGGAGCACGTTGATTATCGCCGTTTCCATCCCGCTATCTATTTTGTGTTCGCTATTCCTCCTCAGCGCTCTCGGACAAACCATCAACATCATGACATTGGGCGGGTTCGCGCTCGCGGTGGGGATCCTGGTCGATGACGCCACAGTCGAGATCGAGAATATTAATCGCAATTTTGAAATGGGCAAAGAGATTGAACAGGCCATTCTTGACGGTGCTGCGCAGATCGCGGTACCCGCCTTCGTTTCCACTCTCAGCATTTGTATCGTGTTCGTTCCGATGTTCTTTTTGACGGGTGTCGCTCGCTACCTATTCGTGCCCCTTGCGGAAGCCATCTCATTCGCGATGCTTGCGTCTTATCTACTGTCGCGCACCATCGTGCCGACAATGGCCAAATATCTCCTTAAAGGACATTCACACCATGACGCCATGCCGCACGCCAGCACGCGCAATCCTTTCGTTCGCTTGCAGTCCGCGTTCGAGACGGGCTTCGAAAAAATTCGCGTCAGATATCGCTCATTGCTGGAGGCGTGTATCCAGCACAGCTGGATATTCGCGCTGTGCTTTTTCGGCGCATGTGTTGCCTCCTTTGGCTTATTTCCTTGGCTTGGCCAAGATTTCTTTCCGGCCGTCGATAGCGGGCAGTTCAGGCTGCATGTCCGCGCGCGGACAGGTACGCGCATAGAGGAAACTGCAAAATTGTGTGACGTTATCGAAGACACGATCCGCGAAGTAATTCCGCAGAAGGAGTTGACCAACATACTCGATAACATCGGGCTGCCATACAGCGGGATCAATACGTCTTACAGCAACTCCGGCGTCATCGGCCCGGCGGACGCCGATATTCAGGTATCGCTTGCCGAAGACCATCACCACACAGCCGATTACCAAGCGAAGCTGCGGACCACGCTTTTGGACCGGTTTCCCGGTGCGACCTTTTATTTCCTACCTTCCGATATGGTGAGCCAGATCCTCAATTTCGGCCTTCCCGCACCGATAGACGTGCAGATCCTCGGCGCCAATCTGGATGCCGATCACGAGTTCGCGGGCCGGTTGCTGCAACAGATGAAATATATTCCAGGCACTACTGACCTACGGATTCAGCAGCCGTTCAATCAGCCGAAATTCTTTCTCGACATTGACCGAACGAAATCGCAACAGGTCGGTTACACTTCACGTGACATCGCCGGAAACGTTTTGGTGGCCCTCAGCGGCAGCTTTCAAACTGCTCCCACCTTCTGGTTGAATCCGAAAAACGGTGTCAGTTACAACGTCGTGGCGCAATCACCGCAGTACGAGATGGATTCTTTGCAGGATCTCAGAAATATTCCCATATCCGGGAACGGCATGCCGCAACAACTCCTGGCTAGCCTCGCGTCCATCAAGCGAGGCACGGGTCTGGCCACTGTTTCGCACTACAATATCGCGCCGGTCGTGGATATCTATGGTTCGGTTCAGGGCACGGATCTCGGGGGTGTGTCGCGCGAATTGGACCGCCTAATCGGTCAAGACAAAAAGTCTCTCGCGCGCGGCTCCAGAGTCGTCGTTCGCGGTCAAATCGAGACCATGCGGTCCTCTTTTAGCGGCCTTTTGGCGGGGCTCGCCTTCTCTATCGTCCTTGTGTACATGCTAATCGTCATCAATTTTCAATCCTGGCTGGATCCGTTCATCATCATTTCCGCACTTCCTGCGGCTCTAGCCGGGATTGTATGGATGCTGTTCATGACGCATACTACGCTGAGCGTTCCTGCGCTCACGGGGTCCATTATGTGCATGGGAGTCGCGACAGCCAACAGCATTCTGGTGGTGAGCTTCGCGCAGGAGCAACTTCCTGATGCGAACAACTCCGCGGAAGCAGCCATTCTTGCCGGATTCACTCGATTTCGTCCCGTGCTGATGACCGCACTCGCAATGATCATTGGAATGCTTCCCATGGCTCTCGGTTTAGGAGAAGGCGCCGAGCAGAATGCGCCTTTAGGGCGTGCTGTGATTGGAGGTCTTCTTTTCGCGACTGTATCGACGTTGTTCTTCGTTCCCGTATTCTTCAGCCTCCTGCACCGCAACCGAAAAACCGCATAATGCCGACGCCGAGGACATCGCGTTTTCGCCTGTTCGCAACTGCCATCCTCGCCTTGGCGCTGGTTGGGATGGTCGTGGTATTAGGGATCGTTCCCAGGGTGCGCGCGCGGCAGGCACTCCGAAATGAAAATAACCGTGTCGCCGCCCCGGTCGTAACCGTGGCTCACCCCCGGCGCGAAAGCCCCTCCGAAGAGGTGGTGCTTCCTGGCAACATTCAAGCTTTCATCGACGCGCCGATTTACGCCCGTACGAGCGGCTATCTAAGGAAATGGTATGCGGACATCGGCACGCACGTGAAGAAGGGTGAACTACTCGCGGATATAGAGGCGCCGGAAGTGGATCGGCAACTACAGCAGGCGCGCGCCGACCTCGCAACGGGCGAAGCCAATCTCAAACTGTCGCAAATTACGGCCGCGAGATATCTCAATCTTTTCAAGACGGATTCAGTGGCGAAGCAGGACGTGGATAACGCTGTCCAGGATGCAGCGGCGAAGAATGCCACCGTAAAGTCTGAGCAGGCAAACGTTCAACGGTTGCAGGAACTGGTCTCCTTCGAAAAGATTTATGCGCCATTCGATGGCGTGATCACTGCCCGCAACACGGATATCGGTCAATTGATCGATTCGGGTTCATCGGGCGGCCCCACCCGCGAGCTCTTCCACATCGCGGCCGTAAACAAGCTTCGCGTGTTCGTAAATGTTCCTCAGATTTATTCGCATGACGCGATTCCCGGAATTAAGGCGGATTTGACATTGCCGGAGCTGCCTGGTCGACGGTTTCAAGGCACCCTTGTTCGTACTGCTCGCGCTATGGATCCCGCAACGCGCACGCTCCTGGTAGAGGTGGACGTGGTGAACTCTACAGGTTTACTTTTTCCGGGCGCCTATTGCGAGGTTCATCTGAAAATCAAGAACGACGTCTCCACACTGTTGATTGCATCTACAGCGCTGATTTTCCGGTCCCAAGGATTGCGCGTGGCACGAATCGTGGATGGAAATCGAGCCGCTCTCGTGTCCATTACTCTTGGGCGCGACTTCGGGAATGAGGTCGAGGTGGTTTCGGGCCTGTCCGAAAAAGCGTTGGTGGTCTTGACCCCTCCCGACTCGCTCGTGGACGGGCAGGTCGTGCGTGTCATTGAATCGAAGATCGCCGAGGGATCGCAGCAGGCAGGGCGTCCGTCGCCTTCCGCCGTCAGTCCGAGATGAGGTAGCTCAACCCGGAGCGATTAACGCTCGGGCATTGCGGCCGCGTGCGCGCCCGAAATATACCGCTCCAGGTGCTCGATGGTCTCGTGCTGGGACGTCAGGATCCAATTCACAAGATCACCAATCGAGAGAACTCCGGCAACGCGGCGTTCGGCATCGAGCACAGGCAAATGCCGTATTCGGTTTGCCGTCATAATGCGCATGGCATCATCGACGGAAGCCTCCAGACCGATCGTGATCGGAGATCCCGTCATGATTTCGCGAACCAGCGTTTCCTTTGAGGATCGGCCCTTCAAGATCACTTTCCGCGCGTAATCCCGCTCCGAAATGACCCCGGATAATTGACCCTCATCGATCACCAGCAGGGCGCCTACTTGCTTTTCAGCCATCATCTCGATGGCGGAATAGACGGAAGCGTCGGAGCGAATGGAAACGACGGCGTTTCCTTTTTGCCGAAGGACCATCTCCAGACGGTCAAGAACTTGCATACTCACCCCCAGTTGCCGGAGTCAGATTCACCATATCAGAAAACTGGGTGAGTAGAGCCAAGGTCCTGGCTAAGTTGGATAAAGAGAGTCTGATATCCTTATGGAGATCGAGGCACTTTCGCCCGCTTTTCTGATCATCTGAACTAAGTCGGGTGATCTGAACGTTTTGTCTTAGCCAACGGTTGCGTTCGAAGAGGTGAATTATGCACTTTGTGTATGAAGGTTTCACGCACGATGGTGGTACGAGACGGTTTATGTTTCGCGGGGTAGAAGAACGCAAACCTGCAAGTCTGTTTTTGATACAAGTGGCTTTGCCTCTACTTGCCGAAAATCGCGTTTCCGTGCAGGACGCACCGGCATTTTGTCTGCAGCTTCTCACCACTGCATGTCTCGGTGGTCCGAGTCAACTTGAGGGTTTGCACAACTACAGAGTGGTTGGCGAGGATTTTCGCCCACTGCTCGTAGAGCGTGAAAGACGAGCAGCGGAAAAGGCTCTGAAGAAACCTCCGAAACGGCCATTTCGAAAACCTCCAGTCTCATCAAACCTGCGCGGCTTGGGAAGACCTCTGGCGGGAAGATAATTATTCGGAAACAAAAAAAGCCAGGCTGAATTGAGCCTGGCCTTTTTTATTGACTGCGAAAAACAGCTTAACGCGGTTCTTTCGTATCCTTTGTTGAGCGCTCCGTGTGGGCTGGAGGCGGCGTTCCGTGCTCAGGCGCAGGTCGGGCTTCGGGCCGTGCGGCGGGGGCCGGATGAGTCTGCGGAGCAGGCCGAGCCTCTGGGTGTGCCTGAGGAGCAGGTCTAGTCTCAGGTCGCGCCGCTGGAGCTGGGTGTGCTTCGGGCGCTGGTCTAGTCTCGGGCCGTGCGGCTGGGGCCGGGTGCGGCTCAGGAGCAGGTCTAGTCTCCGGCCGTGCGGCTGGGGCCGGGTGCGGCTCAGGAGCAGGTCTAGCCTCGGGACGAGCGGCTGGAGCCGGAGTTCGCTGCGCAGGATGCGCTGCCGGTTGAGCAGTATTCCCTTCGTGCATATTCGGCGGTGTACCACGAGCGGGTGCTGCTGTGCTTGGTCGCGCTTCGGGTCGTGCCGGAGCAGGCTGAGGCGTGCGGCCAGCAGTGGCGGGTTCTGTAGGCCGAGCCGTATTTGGCCGGTTCGGAGGCGCACCGTGAGCGGCCGGCGCTGGCTGCCGCGTTTCAGTTCCGGGCCGCGCGGCTGGAGCCGGAGTTCGCTCACCAGGATGTGCTGCCGGCTCAGGACTTCGGTTCGCCGTAGGCTGGCCGGGTCTGGCTGCCGAAGCAGGTTGGCCTGGTCTTTCGCCCGGTCTGGTAGCAGGGAGCGCCGCAACATTTCCACCGCGCTGTCCTGGTTTAGCTGCAACTGGGCGCGCAGTCGGAGCAGACACCTGCCGCACGGCTGCAACTGCGGGCGCGCGCGGCGCTACGGCCTGGCGCATAGCAGCGTGGTTATAGGGCTGCCCGGTAGTTGCATGCTTTTCCAGATAGGCCTGTTTGGCTGCAAACGGAACGGGAGCCGCGGGCGGCTTAACTCTCGCCACGACCTGCCGCTGCAACACTTGAGCTGGAGGACGCGGCGCAGGGCCCCGACCCGCCGTTGGAACCAGAGCTTGCCGAGTAGGCGCAACCCGGGGCGCTACCATTGCAGCGGATTGAATACGGGATACGGCATTGGCCGGTACCGGCCGCCCGACTTGGGCCACTGCGCGCCCGCTTGCGAATGCTGATTGCGGCATGGCCATGACGGCGTGCGGCGCTTTTGTATTCACATAAGTTTGGTTGTAAGCAGTATGGTTCACGTAAACGTTGTTGTACACGTTATTGATATTTGTGACATTGGTAATTGTCGTGTTCGAAACATTGACTTGTCTGAAGTAGCCTTGGCTGACTGCATAGGGGGGCGTGTATACTTCGCCATAGCCGAGCGGAACCCACCCTAGACTCGCACCGCCTCCTCCGATCCCAATCGAAACGCCAAAGTTAGACCCGCCAAAAAAGGCGACTAACGCTGGCGCGTAATATGGCCGGACGGGCGGTCCGCCATAGCCGATCCCGATTGGTCCCGGCGCCCAGCCCCACCTGTTGCCTATATAGGCCCAACGTCCATAGTGGAAGGGCGCAAAACCCCACGGAGAATCGTCTATCCAGGTGTAGCCCCAAGGATCCTGCCAGCCCCAGTGTCCGGTCTGATAGGGTGCCCAACCAGGCTGCACGTTATTCGGATACCACACATTTCCGTATTGACCTGAATTCTGCCAACCGCCGTAATCGTCGAGGTCTTCGTATCCAACTACCGTTGGGGGAAGATACCGGGCGGATGGCCGATTCGATTCGTGCTGATCGCGCTGTGCCGACCAGTCCTCAAATTGATCCGGCTGGGCTGCCGCTTCTACGTCGTAGCCCAACTGATCCGTTCCAGAAAGGTTTACGCTGCTTCCTTGATCGACGGTAAAGGCCTGCCCGCCGCCTGTGACCTGCGCCTGCCCTTCACGCACCGTGAGATAGCTCGTGTTAGCGTTTGCATCAACGCTCACCACGTAAACACCGTTTTGCAGAAATGTCAGCGCGGCATTCGGGGTATCCACTTCGAAGACTTGGTTCTGTCCGAAGTTCCGAATGCGAAAGTTCATCTCTCCTTCAGAGAGCTTGATCTGAACGGTTTGATCGTCCAGATTGAGAAAACCAAAACTCGTCTGCGGCGCCATGCGCATAACCGCTACATCCAGGTGCAACTCTGCCTGAGCGCCCTGGTCCGTGTACAGATAATCGCCCGTGCTAAAGGGCCGATTCCTCTCCGCTGGAGCCCAATCGTCGACTCCGGCGGGTTCCATAGACACGTTCCCGTTTGTGTAGTTCAGCCGCGCGACCCGGGATGGCGGGTCCTGCTCCTGTGCCAACGCCCCAAATGCGAAGAGCCCGCAAAGGCTTGCGGCAATCGTCAATCTTTTTGCTTTTATTCTAAGTGCATCCACCATGACGGTGTCTCCCTGCACGATAGATGTCACCCTGACTAAGGCCGTTTCCGAGCACTGCTGGGAGTGGAGCTTTCTAAAACAAAATTAATGACTTACGCGTCTGTCAAGAACGCAGTAGTCTTGATTCCCGAGATGTCGAACACCTTGCGGCACCGAACGTTCTTACACGCTGCTTTGTCATCCAAAAGCACCATGTAACTCGCCGCTTTGGCAAATTTAGCCCGATCGCGGTCATCCGCCTGGCGCGGGAGTTTATCCAGCTTGCGCCGGACGAGCCAACGCAGATCATACGTGTTCGAAGTTTTGCAATAGGGACAGTTCAGACTGACTGTTTTCGCAATCTGAGATTCACGATAATAGGCTCGCTCGTCCACGGTGGCTCAATCCTAATGGGCTGAAAAGCGAAAATTCGATATTGCTATTTCGTCAGTTCCCGGAATGTAAAAGCCGACCTTGCCCTGGGTGAAGTCCCAACCCGAATCGCTTACGGCGCCCACATCGTTCCAGCCGGTGTCGGGCAATTTCACACGCGCATCAACAGAGTCAGGCTTGACTGCCAAATCGACTTGCACCCAGTCATTCGAATCCGAACTGAATGGGATCCGGCTAACCTCGGTCGATTTTCCGTCCCGTACTTCGCGCAGTGATGCGTGTTTACCATCCAGCGTGAATAGTACATAGTTTTCGCTGTCCTGAAAGCCGGCATACCATTGAAGCTTTCCGTGTTTGAAAAAACCGCCCTTCCGCGCTTGCGCGGTGAATGTATAGTGCCCAGCCGTGCGAGGAATGTGATAGGGAACGAATCCTCCACCCTTCCGGACTTGCTCGCCATCGATCTGAATGCTGTTGTTGACTGCTGAAGGCGCAGGCGCTGTGGTGGGAGCGGCGGGTGCCGGCTTATTCTCTGCCACTACTTTATCGAGCAGCACGTCGGGACCGGAGAGCACTGCGACGTCGCCGGCACGAAATGTCCGTGCGAACCGTTTTGACATCGCTTGATCCCTCCGAAGCTCAACAATGTGTTCGGCCGGTTTGACATTTGAAATGCTGGCGCTGCCATCAGGACCGATCGCCGCCGCGAGCTCGTTATCCAGATAGACCATCGTGCCTGGGGCCGCTCCCTTAACCTCGAGTGTGGCAGTTGCCGGCACTGGCTGAAGATGAAATTCCACAGCAGTCTCTTCGGCCTTCTTGACCTGCACTGTCTCAGGGGGCGGATCGATAAAACCTTGTTTGTGGACGCGCACGGTATAGTCGCCAACATTCAGGTTCGGTATGCGCACCTGGCCCCGATCCGTTTTGCGCCGGTAAAGCTTGTCGTTAATGTACACATCTGCCCCATCCTGTCCTGCCGTAATCACCACAGTGCCGGCATTCGGATCGGATTTTACATAGGCGGTGAGCGTAGGAGCGGGCGTGTAGGTGAGGACAAATCGCTGCCGGTCTTTTCCTTGCGTCACTTGAAATTCGTGATCGACCGTGCCGAGGTCATCCAGCACCAAACCTTCGGGCCCAACTTGCCCGACGGGCTTACCATCCAGGAGCACGTCAGAATCCTCGGCGTTGGTTACCAATCGGGCCTGCCCATCATGTTCCGACACCAGCACGGTCATCGCGTTTGATGCAGAAGGAGGACCCACCACGCGTGGCGCCAACCGCTCGGTCACGTCATAAGTGAACCCCGCTTCGCCGCTGCGCCCGCTGATCTTAATCGAATGCTGGCCCGGCTCCAAATTGTCGAGAACCAATTCCCCGTCTTTCAGGTCCTGCGGGGCATTGGCGTCGATCGAGACCGTACCGGGAACGAGATCTGTGTATAGGCGCAGGGTTGGTTTGCTGGGAATCGCCGCCGGCGCATTCGACACATTCTCTGCTGCCGGATTTTTGAGGTTGGGATTCTGCTGATTCGGTTGCGGACCCTGTGCAGAGCCCTCAGGCGGAATAAAGTTTACCTTCCGAGCAGCCTGTATTAAAAGGAAACCCGCCCCACAGATGATGAACGTGAAGAATAGTGCCAAGTAGATGGATCTTTGCCAACTCTTGGCATCGATACGCTGCACGCCATCAGGTATTTCCGTCGTTCGCGCGGTGGGCTCCTCACGGACCGTCGCACGCCCTCCGCCGGAGCTTCGTGATCGTTCTTCGCTCACCAAGACCGGACTCGATTCTCCGCGGAGCAGGCGGGCACGATCGATGATCTGATCCTGAACCTCGGCGATAAGTACTTGCAGCTCAAAGTCGTCGGCGTGAGAGCGCCGGAGATTTTGCACTCGCTCGAAATAGTGGCGCAGATCGTCTAGCGATCTCGATTGGCGCGCTTCAAACTGTATGTATCGCAACTCGTCCAGAGCAGAAGATGTGTATTGAGACGAGTCCACCGATGAGAAATGCCCTACGAAAAATTATATCGATATCGGCTCGGTTACTGAGCCCGGTTCGAGTAATTCAGCTCATAGAAATGCCGGTATTCACCGCTTTTTACGTGTTGAACCCAGGACTCGTTGGCCCGGTACCACTCAATGGTCGCGTGTAGCCCGGCAGCAAAATCCATGCGGGGCCGCCACCCCGTCTGGCGAGTTAATTTCCCGCTGTTCAGTGCATACCGGCGATCGTGCCCGGGCCGGTCCGCCACGGGTCTAATCAACGAATCAGGTTTATTGGTCGCCTTCAATATTCGCCTGACAACCTCGAGGTTGGGCACCGAGCAGTTTCCGCCAATGTTGTATATTTCGCCCGGGCCTCCACATTCCAAGACCGAGAAGACGGCCCGGCAATGATCCTCAACGTATAGCCAGTCGCGGATCTGTTGGCCGTCCCCGTATACAGGAAGCGCCTTGTCTTCGAGCGCATTTGAAATCATCAATGGAATCAGCTTCTCCGGAAACTGATACGGCCCATAATTATTCGAGGCGCGAGTAACTGAAACGTTCAGGTTGTAAGTCGTGTGATACGAAAGTGCGAGGAGATCCGAAGCCGCTTTCGATGCCGAGTAGGGACTACTCGCATGCAGAGGATACGTTTCGTCTGTTTCGAGCGGCGGTTCGATACTGCCGTACACCTCGTCCGTTGACACGTGGATGAAACGAGCGATTCGATGCTGGCGGGCGGCTTCTAGTAAGGTGAACGTACCATTGAAATTTGTTGTTATCACGGGGGCGGGCGAGTGTATGCTGCGATCTACGTGCGATTCGGCGGCGAAATGAATGACGGCATCGGGCGATTCGCGCGCGAACACGCCTTCAACCGCATCGCCGTCGCATATATCAGCCTCTACGAAACTGTAGCCGGCGTGCGAAATAACGGCTTCGAGATTCTCGAGATTGCCCGCGTAGGTCAGCTTATCCAAATTGACGACCTGCTCCGCCCATCGCTCGAGCAAAGCCATGCGCACAAAACAAGACCCGATAAATCCGGCGCCGCCCGTAACCAGTAACTTCATTTATGTTGAAGCTCCCAATCATAGGCGATCGCCGCATCGTTGTAGGCGATACGTCCTTCATCTTTGGGATCATACGTTCGGTTGGTAATGTAAACCAAAACCGAAGGTTGATCGCCGATCACTTTGTAGCCGTGAGCAACACCCGGCGGTATCAATAACTGCCAAGGGCGTAGTCCGCCAACGTAGAACGTGTTCTTGGCTCCATAGCTTCTCGATCCGCGGCGTAGATCGACTAAGGCAATCTGCAGCAGCCCTGCAGTGGGCACCCAAAAATCGGTTTGCAACTTATGAAAGTGAAACGCCTTGATGATACCGGGATAATTTACTGCCGCAGAAACTTGCGTCGATTCGAGCGGAAAATCGGCAATCAGTCCTTGCTTCAGGCGAGCTACTTCAAGGAAGTAGCCGCGATCATCCGGCCACAGCGGGAACGGGTTGACGTGCACGCCTTCGATCAAATCCGCGCTAGATGGGGACAAGATCACTTTGCCGATGCCCGGTTGGGATGAGGGGACATCAATCTCAACACCTGTAACTGTTATGCCTAGAGCAGCCACGCTCATGAGCGCTCCGTCTGTGCTGTCGCCATAGCAGACCGGCGGCCTTGACGTGTCTCGTTCACGAGGTTCGCCGCGCGAAGTAACGATTCGAAGGTACCCGCATCAGTCCACCAACCGTCCAGATAGCTGAAGGTCATCGTTTTCTCGCGTATATAAGCGTTGTTTACATCGGTGATCTCGAGTTCGCCACGCGCGGAGGGCTTTAAGGTGCGCGTTTTATCAAACACCGTTCCGTCGTACATGTAGATGCCTGTAACGGCGTATTTCGATTTCGGCCGCTTGGGCTTCTCTTCGATCCCGATGATCTGATTGCCCTCGAGTTCCGCGACGCCGAAACGCTCGGCATCCTGAACCTCTTTAAGAAGAATCCTGGCTCCGCGTTCCTGGCGCTCAAAATCGCGAACCGCCTCCGCGATTGAGCCCTCGATAATGTTGTCCCCGAGAATGACACATATCTTGCCGCCTTCGGCAAAATGCTCTGCCAGCGCCAATGCCTCGGCGATCCCGCCTTCACCTTCTTGATAGGTGTAATTGATGTGCTTCAGGCCAAATTCCTTGCCGTTGGCGAGCAGCCGCAGGAAGTCGCCCGAGTTCCGGCCGCCAGTAACGATCAAGAGATCGCGGATGCCAGCTTCGACAAGCGTCTGAATCGGGTAGTAAATCATGGGCTTATCGAAGATCGGAAGCAGGTGCTTGTTGGTAATTTTGGTCAAAGGGAACAGACGGCTGCCCGTTCCTCCGGCCAATACAATGCCCTTCATGAACTGTATGATCGTATCAAGTCAATGCGCCGGTATGCGAATCTAAACGCCTCAATCCAGCTTCAGACGGGATTGTGGATCGGGCTCAGCAGCCCGAGGGCGCTTATTTTTCGAGCGGCGGCTTACCTGGCGCAGCACAAGCAACAGGATTGCGACTGCAATCGCCGATTTTGAGAAGAATCGCGGCGAAGCTGAGTTGCTCAAACCCAGAATTGCCAACGCAACCACGATCAGCGCCACTCCTGCTGTCCAGATCGACATCGAAGAGCGCAGAGCCGATTTGCGCTCCTCCTTGGCACGCATTTCGTATTTGTTCATCAGCGCGGAACTCCGTTATCTAGCCTTCATTGCACCATGAACAACACTCGGTAGTGCGCTAAAACTTGGTTGATCCTGGCGGATTACTTAATAGCCCGTCCAACCATTCGCGCAAAATGGCTAATCCAGCGTCGCTACAATACATACCTTTCTTTTGGGGAGGATGGCTGTTGGGCAATGCTCCACATCGTAGCCGAAGCTTATCTAGGTCCGGATAGGGTATGGGGATCGAAATGAAGTCATCCCAATCGTGAGCATTGCCGAACCCTTGAAGGAAATTCTGTATGCTCTTAACCGTATATTCACGGGTTTGAGAATAGCTTGGCTTGCGAAACATTTAAGCGCTGAACCTTATCAACCCACACTTAGCGCGCTACCCAACACTCTTCAGCCGCGAGCAACTCCTCGACTCAGTCTGGGGGCATGATCGCGCAGTAACCGATCGCACGGTGGACGTGTATGTTGTGCGGCTACGGCAGAAGATCGAGTCGGATCCGGCGAATCCGGTATTCATCCGATCCGTCCGGGGTTTTGGGTACAGCTTCAACGATGCACGCGTGGAACCTGAAACTCGGAGTTCGAGCGTGAGTGCTCCAGCCGTTTAGACGATCCTACAGTAGCGGTTCGGCTCGCGCACTAAGGGCTAGAATGGGTCGAATTTATGAGACCTCTATTCCTGCTCGCACTTTGCGCGGTGCTCTCTGACTCCGGTTATGCGCAAAGCGTGGCTATTCGCGGGTTCCTCACGAAAGACGTTGCCGCCGAACAGAGGCTCGAGCACCAAGGGCAAGCCATTCCCGAACCTGCGCGGTTACGGAAGTACATGGAGTTCATTGCCGCAGAGCCACACAACGCAGGATCGCCCCGCTCGAAGGCAGTCGCCGAATATATTATGGGCACCTTCAGAGAGTGGGGACTCGACGCGCAGATCGAGGAATTCGAAGCACTCATGCCATTTCCGACGGTTCGCCAAGTTGAGGTATTGGGTCCGAAGCCATACGTGGCCAAGCTGAAAGAGCCTGTAGTGCCGCAGGATCCGGATAGCGGAGAAGCCCACCAACTCCCTACATTCAATGCGTATGGCGCGACCGGAGATGTTACGGGCGATGTCGTCTACGCGAATTTCGGCGTGCCTGAAGACTACGAATGGCTCGACAAGCAGGGCATTAGCGTAAAGGGAAAGATCGTCATTACCCGTTACGGGAAAAGCTGGCGTGGGATCAAGGTCAAGGTGGCAGCCGAGCACGGCGCGATTGCCTGCCTGATCTACTCCGACCCTCATGAGGACGGCTATTTCCAGGAAGACGTATATCCGAAAGGCCCGATGCGACCTCCTGGTGGGGTGCAGCGTGGCAGCGTTGTTGACATGCCGCTTTATCCAGGCGATCCGTTGTCGCCCGGCTGGGCTTCCGAGAAGGGATCCAAGCGTTTGACGCTAGCTGAAGCGAAGACGCTGATGAAGATTCCAGTTCTCCCGCTCTCTTACGGCGATGCGCAACCTATTCTTGAACAGCTCACCGGTCCCGTTGTGCCGGGCGACTGGCGTGGCTCGCTTCCCATCACCTATCATGCCGGTCCGGGTGCGACTCGCGTTCACATGAAAACGGATTACGACTGGACCAGCAAACCGCTATTCGATGTCATCGCGACGATCCCCGGTTCTGAAACGGCAGATGAGTGGGTCATCGCAGGCAACCACCACGACGCCTGGGTGAACGGCGCGGACGATCCAGTCTCGGGAGCCGTTGCTCTCATGGAGACTGCGCGCTCGCTCGCAATTCTAGAAAAGCAGGGCTGGAAACCCAAACGCACGATCAAAATTGCGCTTTGGGACGGCGAGGAGTTTGGCCTTCTTGGCTCGACGGAATGGGCGGAAAAACACCAGGACGAACTCAAGCAAAAAGCGGTTGCATACCTCAACTCCGATAGCACTAGCCGGGGCTGGATTCACGTAGCTGGTTCGCACACGCTCGAAGAATTTGTAACTCAAGTTGCCGAGGGAATTCAGCAGCCAGGAACCTCGAAGAATCTAGCCGACTACGCGCTCCACCATCCTCCGGCCGAGGATCAGGATCATCCGGAATCACCAAGCAAAGATAAGACGTTCACGATCGGCGCTCTCGGTGCGGGTTCCGATTATGTCGCGTTTCTGGACTACTTGGGCGTTGCGAGCATGAACGAGGAGTTTGGAGGAGAAACCAAGAGCGGTATCTATCACTCGATTTACGATTCCATCTACTGGTATACGCACTTTTCGGATACCACCTTCGTCGATGGCAAAGCGCTGTCTGAGTACACAGCGACCGCGCTTCTCAGGCTGGCCGATGCCTTTGTGCTCCCCTTTGAATTCGATCATCTTGTGAATACAGTCGGCAGATATCTGGATGAAATCCGGGATGAGGCGAAGAAGAGCGGTCAGAAGATGGATTTTTCGGGTTTGCGCCGGTAATTAGACCGGCTGAAGAATAATGGTGCGCGATATGACGCATTGCTCGAAACCGCCATTCGCAAGGACTCGCTCGACAGCAGTAAATTGAATGCGCTCAATCAGCTGCTCATACGAAGCGAACGCGTGCTGACGCGTCCGGAAGGCCTGCCGAACCGGGAATGGTACAAGCATCAGATTTATGCGCCCGGTTTCTACACGGGCTACGGCGTCAAAACACTTCCCGGTATTCGCGAAGCTGTAGATAGCAAGAACTGGACGCTCGCGGAACAGGAAACGCAAGTAGTGCAGCAATGCCTCACTGACCTGAACCATGTCGTCGATCAGGCGGTTTCCGCCGTATCCGGACTGTGAGGCTGGAGTAAGCTCGCTCGTGCTTCGATCACCGTATTCTAAAACCTGAAACGCTCTCCACCGCTTCTTCGCGTTCCTCAACGGAACGAACATCCGCTATGTTAGGCCCGACGTGAAGTGCTGCTGCAAGATCACTTAGTTGTTTTGCCGCACCGACCGCATACACTTCCACGCGCCCATCATCGACATTTCGCGCCCACCCCGAGAGGCCCAGGGCGGTAGCCTTATGCTGCACAAAAAATCGGAAGCCGACGCCCTGCACGTTCCCCTTGACGAACCAACGCTTTGCCGTTTTCCGGTCCATAAAGACATTCTGAGACACAAGCTTTGTCACACTTAAAAGGAACACGTTGATGCCTTTTCCTGTTCATCGTTCGCGGCGGTTACGCTCTTCTGAAGCGATTCGCCGCCTCGTTCGTGAGACGCATCTCTCGCCGTCCCAAATGATCCTTCCACTCTTCGTCTGTCCAGGGGAAGGCGTGCGAAAGGAAATTGGAGCGATGCCGGGCCACGCGCAGCTCTCCATTGATCGCCTCGTCGGCGAATGTGAAGAGTGTGCCCGCCTTGGACTGGGTGGGGTGATTCTCTTTGGAATCCCGGAGCAGAAGGACGAATTTGCCTCAGGGGCATACTCGGACGAAGGCATCACCCAACGCGCGATTCGTGCGGTGAAGAGAGACGTTCCGGGATTGCTCGTCATAACCGATGTCTGCAACTGCGAGTACACCAGCCATGGACACTGCGGTTTGGTCAAGAATGGCGACGTAGAGAATGATGCCACCCTGGAGTGGCTTTCAAAAACGGCTGTTTCGCATGCCAAGGCGGGTGCGGATATCGTAGCGCCGAGCGACATGATGGACGGCCGCGTTGCTGCTATCCGCAGAGGTCTTGATGCAGCCGGCCACACAAACACTCCCGTTCTGTCTTACGCCGCGAAATATGCCTCGGTCTTCTATGGTCCCTTCCGTGAAGCTGCGGAATCGACACCCCGATTCGGCGATCGTCGAAGCTATCAGATGGATCCCGCCAACGGCCGCGAGGCTTTGCGTGAGATCGCTCTCGATCTTGAAGAAGGAGCGGACATGATCATGGTCAAGCCCGCAATGCCTTACCTGGATGTTATTCGCGAAGCGCGGCAGCAGTTCGACGTTCCGTTAGGCGCTTATCAAGTCAGCGGCGAATTCAGCATGATCATGGCTGCGGCCAATAATGGTTGGCTCGATCTCGACAGAGCCATACTCGAGTCACTGACGAGTATCCGGCGCGCGGGAGCAGAGTTCATCTTGACCTACTTTGCAAAGAACGCGGCCAAGTTGCTGAGTTAAGAGCCGATCGCCTTATTCTTCCGGCAAGCGGCCCGAAAGATAGATGCGCGTCGGTGGTATGCGTCGTCCGCTAACGGTTCCGCTGCGAACGATGTGAAGCGCGACTGCCTGGCCCGGCTTCAACATCGATTGCACCCTCATGACATCGGCAGGGGATGAAACAGGCTGGCGGTTAATGGACAGAATTGCGTCATTCTCCTGAAGGGCAATGTCGTCCGCAAAAGAGCCAGGATCGACGGAGACCACCTTCACGCCGGTTTTATCTTCGATACCGAGGTCTTGCCGCTCCTTGTCCGTCAGCCTCATGATCGTGATTCCAAATTTGGCCTGCGTGACCTCTTTTGAGTGCTCTGACGGCTCCGGCTGACTTTCGGCGAATTGCGGGCTATCCTTCCACACCAGCGCGCGTTCCTCGACATTCACTTTGAAGTCAAGACGCTTTCCGTTCCGGTCCACGGTGAACAAGACTTTCGACCCGATCGGAAGGTCAGCCACCTTATTCACGAGTTCCTCGCCATCCTTTACCGGCCGGTCATTCATCGCCACAATGATGTCATCCGCTTTGATGCCCGCCTTTGCTGCAGGACCACTGGGTGCGACGATTTCGACGAGCACTCCGTGATCTAATCCGAATGCTTGCAGCGTGTCTGCCTGGCTGCCCTCTCTCGACCACTTAATCCCAATCGAGCCCCGCACCACGCGACCTTCACGAATGATGTCGTTATACACGCGAACCGCCATGTTCGAAGGCAGCGCAAAGCCGATTCCTTCGTACGAGCCGCTTCGCGTCGCAATCATAGAATTCATGCCAATCACCTCGCCGCGTATATTCAGCAAGGGGCCGCCACTGTTACCTGGATTGATCGCGGCATCCGTTTGAAGGAAGTGTTGGAAAGCCTGTGCGCCCGGCAAGTCGCGGCTCGTCGCACTGACGATGCCCACTGTGACCGTCGCCTGAAGTCCAAATGGCGAACCTATGGCAATCGCCCAATCGCCGACCTCCACGCTATCCGAGTTGCCCACTTGAACGGGCACGAGCGCACGTTTGGCATCAATCTTCAGCACCGCCACATCGGTCTCAGTGTCATACCCAATCACCCGCGCTCTATAATCGGCCATTTCGCCATTCAGTTTCACCTTGATGCGATCGGCTTTCTCGATTACGTGCTGGTTTGTGAGGATGTAACCATTCTTATCGACGATGAAGCCTGTACCACTGCCTTCCGTACGGAAGCTATGCGGCTCGGGTTTCCCAAAGAAATGTTTGAAAAGGTCCGACGGATCCTGCCCATTCGGCTCGCTTTGTCCGCTGTTGTCTTCATCCCCGGAATCGTTGGACCTCTTGTGTTTCCCGGGCTTCGCCAAGTAATCCGACTGAATGTAGACGACAGAAGATTCGAGCCGCTTCGCCAGTTTTGAAAACTCGTTCGAAATCGGAACCGCCTGCGGCACTGTGAGGGGCGTAGCGTCTGGAGCGGCGATTGAACTCTGCTTCCCAGCCTGTACTCCAGTATTGATAAGAGTACCGATCACAATGCCCAGCATCAATGTGAACAGCAGCAAGGTTACGCTTAGCAGTTTCTGCTGCTTCATTTTCTGGAGGAACGGCATAGCGCGAGACGGACCTTTCGGCGGCGGTATCTACAGTATAGAGAATCTCAGGCGAATCGCGCTCGCAAATAGGGCATGCAGAACTCTGGCGAGCCGCAGGATTATTCTTATTGTTCTGATGTCAGGCGGTGCGCCCAGGTTTCAGTTCGACAGCGATGATTCCCGCTAGAATCAGGCTCCCGCCGCAGACCGCGGCAAGCGTGAGCCTTTCGCCTCCCACTAGCACGGCCGTGATCAGTGCAAACACCGGCTCCAACGCGAAGATCAACGCCGTCCTGGTTGCGCTCGTATATCTTTGGCCCCAAGTCTGCAGCGCGAAGGCGAGTGCAGTAGCGAAAAGGCCCGTCAGTACCACCGCGAAGACCACGCTGCTACTCCAAACGGCCCGCGGCGGCTCGATGCCGAGTGAAAGAGCGGACAGAACCGCCGCGCACGCGATCTGGCCCAACGCTACGGCTTCAAAGCGTTCGCGCTGCGAATAGTAGCCCAGAATCAGAAGATGGAACGCAAACGCAACCGCGCAGCCTATGGTGAGCAGGTCGCCCCGATTCAGGTTAAAATTGCGGTCCAATGAAGGAATAGTAAGTAGCACCATTCCTATTGCGGCGATCGCGATCCCAACCAGTTCCGGGATTTGAGGCCATTTTCGATACACTCCCGCGCTTATCAACGGAACGAGCACAATGTATGCGCCGGTGAGGAATCCTGAGTTTCCCGCGGTTGTATATTTCAGGCCAAAGGTCTGCAGAACGTATCCCAGCCATAGGAATAGTCCCGCGGTCGCGCCGCCGCGCAGCCCCCGCCAAACCGCGAGCGGGTCCGCTTTGCGAAAAGCCGAAGCAAAGATCAGCAACATGCACGCACCGGCGAACGCAAATCGAATCGCCAGGAAGTACATGGTCGAGATCTCAAGAAGCGCGCGTTTGACAACGACAAACGTGGAGCCCCATACGAGAGCCACGATGGCCAATGCGAGATCTGCTTGCCAGCGCGCCGGTTTCGTCCCCACCGCCGCCTGTGTGGCGGTCGTGCTCACAAGTTCGCGAGTTTCCCGGATTCCCGCCCAGTGGCGCCGTTCTCGGCCAGTGCGGTCAGAATCAGGAGAATACGGCGCAAGCCCAATTCGCGTCCTTCCGGTTGATACCACTCTTGCGGTGTGTGCGCGCCACTCCCATAGCCGCCTGTTCCTATGGAGATCGCGGGAAGTCCGAGTGACAAGGGAATATTTGCGTCGGTCGAAGCACAATCTACGCGAGAGCGAATCTGCAAATGTGCATCTACGGCTTGTACGGTGCGAAGTAGCGGCTCGTGGTCGGCCAGCCGCCCTCCTGGGCGCGAACCAAGCTCTCTTATCTTGGCGACAAGCCGGGCCGTTCTCGCACACCTGTTCTCGCGCTCCAATCCGCGTTCCACAGCCGAGTTCAGCAGACTGAACAGATCGGTAAGAATTCCTGGATTTTCTGAGCGCAGGTCGAGCTTCGCGCGTGCACTCGAAGCGATGGAGTTGACGCTGGATCCGCCTTCAATCACGCCGAAATTGTATGAGCACAGGCGCTTCCGTTCTCCGCTTATGCGGTCGTCAGCCGACTGCACGAAAAAGCTTATAGCCTCGCCGAGAGCGTGAATGGGGTTGGGCGTTCCGTAATCGTTCCAGCTATGCCCGCCGGGCCCAACAAAGCTGATTTCAAAACGTCGGCTCGCGAGAGCCTGCACCGTGACGTGATCAATCGAGGGGCCATCCAAAACAATAAAGGCCTTGATACCCGCTAGCTGGATCGCGCGGCTCTGTGGTGCTAATACCGGCCGTCCCCCATTCGAGCCATCCGTATCCCGCTTCGCCGGAGTCTGTAACGGCTGCCTGCACAGGTACCGCATCCCGTTCAAATTGCCTTCACCCTCTTCGCCAACGTTCGCCACCAATAGAACTGCCGATGCGATCTCGTGCAATTCGACAATCTCACTGAGCACTCTAGCTACGGCAAGCAACGCCGCTAATCCCGAGCCGTTATCGGAAACCCCGGGCCCGCATAATCGTCCGTCCGGTGCATAGTATATTTCTTCGGGACGATTCGGGGCGAGCACGGTATCCAAGTGCGCCGAGACCACAAACGAACGTTCACGCCCCTCATCACCGAAACTCGCGAGCACGTTTCCAGCACGGTCGATACGCGCGTCCCACCCCAAGGAGTTAAGCTGCACCCGAAACCATTCTGCGCGCTGCTGTTCAAAAAACGTGGGGGCGGGAATCCGGCAAACATGCAGTTGTTTTTCGTTAATCCAGGCGCGCTCGCGCGTAAGCCAGCGTTGTGCCTGCGAAATTCCCCCTTGCTCTTCCAGGCGCGCTATGCGGCGGTTCTGGGCTGAAATGTCTCCCGACTCGGGCAGCGCTTTAGTTTCAGTTGCCAAAGTAATTCCGTGCCTTAAGTTTACTGTTTTGCGACTCTTGAGATGACGGTGACCGAAGCTGGCATTTACTGTCTCGAGTGCTTTATCAGAAAAGCTTTGACCGCGTTTTCGTACTCCACCCAGCACTTGCCTCCCTCAGTCCAGAAACGCCCATTTCGGGGATGACTCGTTCTAATCCACAGGGCTTTGCTAGCTGCCAGCTGAATCACCTTCGCTCTCTCCGCAAACTCGGGTCGTTGTTCGGGAAGGTCGCAGACCCCAGTGTCCGTAATTGGGGACGTCCCCGACAATTCAGCCCTTCTCCGCATGAACGCAGTAGCCTTTGCGCCCTGGCTAACGACTATATCCGGCTTTAAAATTGCAAGCTCTTTTTCCAAGTAGGTGCTGCAGTTCTTAAAAAATAGACGAGGAGCCTCGGCGTTTCCCTCACTCTCATCGATGTTGACGCAACATTTCGCACTGTTTACATGCGCGAAGTAAGGCGTCACCTGCGCTAGTCTGCCAGTCCCTTCGTAAGGTCTACATTCCGCGCCTCGAAATATTCCGGATCGGAGCTGGTCAAGCTCTTTGTCGAATGCGCTCAGTAGGACCAGCGTGAGAAGATGAGTCCCATACCAATGGGTCCATCTTGCCTCTACGCCGGCCCTTTCAGTGCCCTGTCGGACGGCATATGGGGTCCTCTCTTCGAGTGTCGGACAGTACCAAATATTACCGGGATCAAGCGACAGAAACAGTAAACGTGGGATGACACCCTCCTCGTATTTCGCCCCGACGTAAGTTGACTTAGATCCGTATCGGCTTCTGCCTTTTCGGGCTGCAGCTTCGTTGCAAGAGCTCTCATACCGACACTCAAACCCAACGGGATAGATCTTGTTTTCATGGTAATAATTCTCAAGCGCAATCAACATCGCTTACGTTCCTACTCCCGAGCACATTTTAAATCGACCGCAGAACAGCATGAGAGCGCTCGGGAGCCGTCCTCCGCCGAAGTTTGGCCCTCACTCCGATGCCAGCCAATGCGTCGCTACGGGTGGCTCTTCACCCCGGTGAAACCGCTTTGCGCAATCCTCAATTTCGAGGTCCGCCAGAGTGACACGTTCGTGCTGCCGCAGGTGCTCGGCCCAGCTTTCAACCAGGAAGCTTTCCACATGCCTGCTGGGCGCGGCCGCATCCTGAAAAACGCCCCAGCGGATTGCGCCATCACGCAGCCGAATCCTTCCCAGATCCCGCATCGCAGCTGTGAATGCAGCCTGCTCCCTCGGATCGATATCGTATTCGATCATCACGAGGACCGGTCCACGCTCAGGGTCGGGTGGCGTCTTGAAGACTGGCTCCGGCCAGTGACCGGAGTGGGTGATATCGCGCTCGCCGCCCAGGCGAATCGGGAAACGGTTTACCAGGATGATGCTTGCCACTGCAGTGGCCCCGGCGGCATACAGGCTTACACGATCGCCATAATGCTCCGCCACCGTGCCCCACAGCATGCTCGCGAGCGCCATGCCGCCTTGAAAGACCAATAGATAGGCGGCCAACGCGCGCGCGCGCACCCACCCCGGAAGCACGGTCTGAGCCGCCACGTTGAAGCTCGACATTTCCGTTACCCACGCGACGCCTCCCACGAGCATGGCTAATGCCGAAAGCGGGAAGTTATCCAGCCATCCGAGCAGGGCTGTTACGATTCCCCATACCGCCCCAGCAGTCACGATGAGCTGATCGGCGGAGAAGCGCAGGCGAAATTTTGCCAGCAGTAGCGCTCCGATAACCGACCCCACACCGAGGCACCCGAGCAACACCCCGTACATCCCGGCGGTGCCTCTCAACTCGTTCTTGGTCACGATTGGCAGAATCGCCCAAAGCGCACTCGCGCCAATGGCGAAAGCCCCGGAACGCACCAGCACCGAGCGAATTCCCGGCGAGTAGCGTACGTACCGTAAGCCGGCCCAAGTCGCAGATACAATACTTTCGTTTGCTGTTGAGCTCTGCTCCTTTGGCGCGCGCTTCCAGAAATAGAGGACAACGATCACGCCCAGAAACGAAAGGGCGTTTAGGAGGAACACGGCGCCAGGATTGAAAGCAGCGACAACAAAGCCCCCTAACGCGGGTCCGACGGCTCTAGCGAGGTTGAAACCCACAGAATTCAGTGAAATCGCCTGCGGCAAGTCACGCCGTGAAACGATCTCCGGAACGATGGCCTGCCAGGCGGGATTGTTCAGCGTTGCTCCGATGCCGAGCCCAAAAGTAGCAAGCAGCAGTCCTATAGGAGACGTCTTGCCGATCAGGGTCATCCAGCCAAGCACGCCCGCGGCGAGCGCCATGAAGCCCTGCGTGAAAATCAGCAGCTTGCGCCTGTCAAAAAGATCGGCAGCCGCTCCGGCGGGAATGCCCAGCAGGAAGACCGGCAGACTCGTCGCAGTTTGAATCAGAGAAACGTACAACGGCGAACGATTGATCTCCGTCATGAGCCAACCTGCGCCCACGTTCTGCATCCAGGTCCCGATATTGGAAGCTATCGAGGCGATCCAGAGCGCTCGGAAGACGGCGTTCGCAAGCGGAGCCCAGGGGTGATCCGTTTCTTCGGCATTCAGCAGCTCAGCGCTGGAAGCCATCGTTGACCCGCACGTGTCCAATGTAGCGTGTGCTATCCGCCTTACCTTATCCGCGAGTTCACGGCTATCCTGAAGGAGACCAGGATAAATGAAAGAGAATAACGGTAACGAACTGGAGCGCGTTAAAGAAATCCTGGACCGGATGCGGGAGCGCCTCGACGGTCACGATGAACTCTTGCGTCAACTCGAGGACGCACTCATTGTGCAAGTCTTTCTCGAAAAGAAACACTCAGAGCGCACTAAAGAGCACGCTGAATGGCTCGCGCGGCACGAGGTAACCATGCAACAGATCGAAACCACCTTGTCCGAGATTAATGAAAAAGCGAACTTCTTATTCGATCTGGAAATGCGCCGCCAAGGTGGACCAGAGACGCAGCCCCCCGGATCTCAGGAATGAGGCGCGAAAAATTTTTGCATCCAGTTCCGAGCGGCTTCCAAATCGTCCTGCCCTAATTCGTGCCCGCCTTCGTGCCGGTACGTCTCGACTTCAGCTCCAAAGCTTGCCAGCACCGCGGCGAGTTCTTCAGTGCGTATGGCGGGAATCATCGAATCCCGCATACCTCCTCCTAGGAGTACTTGCACCCGGCCGAGGTTCGGCGCGAAATCTGGTTTGAAGGGCGCCATCGCGCGAAACAGAATGGCGCCCGAAAGCAGGTGAGGATGCAACAGCAACAAACTGCCTGCGATATTTGCCCCATTCGAATAACCCACAGCGACAATTTTGTTCTCTTTAAGACCGTATCGTTCGGATGCGGCCTTCACGAAATCATTCAGGTCGTGCGTCTGGAGCTTCAAATCGTCCACATCAAACACCCCTTCTGCGAACCTGCGAAAAAATCGCGGCAGCCCGTTTTCGAGAACTCGGCCTCTCGGGCTTAGCACCGCCGCTCCGGGCGCGAGCGCTTCGCCAATCGGCAGCAAGTCATTCTCATTTCCGCCGGTTCCATGGAGCAGCAGGAGAGTAATGCCGGGCGCGGTTCCGGGAACGAATTGATGAAGAAACTGCAAATCCGGTTGTGCCGTCACGCCGATGCCCTCTGGGTTGCAGGCAGACGCACTTTGGGCAATACCCGCTCGAGCTCCGCCCGCGAAGGCTCGAGCCATGCAGGCAAGACCAGGTGCGAACCCAAGCAATCTGCTGGTTCATCGACAGCGAAACCGGGCGGATCGGTCGCGATCTCGAAGAGCACCCCGCCTGGCTCGCGGAAATAAATGGAGTGGAAATACTTTCTGTCGATCACCGGAGTCACGTTGTACTGCCGGGAGGTGAGCGTGCTATGCCATTCCAACTGGTCTTGCTCCGTAGGAGCACGCCAGGCCACGTGGTGCACTGTCCCCACCGCCACGCGACCAGCCCTTCCAGCGGGAGTACCTACAACATCAACGATCGATCCCGCGCCTCCTGATGGAGTGGCGTAGCGGAAATGGTTTCCTCCGCTATCGACAAGTCGAAATCCCATAGTCTCGGTGAGGAGGTCCGCAGTCCTTTCGTAACCCTCTTCGGAAAGCGTGACGTGGTGAAATCCTCGGAGTGCAAACTCAACCGCGACAGGCCCGTGCTCCCAGGCCCGGTCCGGATTCGCATCGGGCGAGCTCACCAGTTCCAAGTGCAAGCCATCCGGATCCGTGAAGGTCAGCGCACGCTCCTCGAACAAAGAACGGCGTTCCTGACACTCAATCGAGTGCTGATGGAACCGCCGCCGCCAGTACTCCAGTGCTCGCTCCGGAACCGCAAACGAGGTTAGCGTTACTTGCCCGTTGCCGATTCGTCCTTGCATCGCGCCGGGCCACGGAAAGAACGTCAATATCGTTCCCGGATGGCCTTGGCCATCACCGTAGTAGAGATGATACGTCGTTGGGTCATCGAAATTGACTGTGAGCTTAACCAGACGCAATCCCAGCACGCCCGCATAGAAATCAATGTTCGTTTGCGGCTCGCCCGCTATTGCCGTCACGTGATGGATGCCTGGAATCCTCGTCTCGTCCATGTCGCACGTCCCTCGTTTACCCGGTCATCAGCACTCGATTCCGCCTTGAATGGCGGAGCTTATACTTGTAGAGTCCCTCCGGTATGAACACCTACATAAAGTTTGCGCTGCTCATTGTGGTGATTGTCGGGTCCCTCGTCTGGCTTGCGGTAGGTGGCATCCAGGATACAAAGACTTATTACAAGACTATTCCAGAGCTTGAGCAGATGGGGAAACTGGCCCAAAGTCAGCGGCTCCGGGTAGCCGGTGATGTGCAGCCGGGATCGATCATCAAGCGGGGGACGCAGGTCTCTTTCGTGCTGCACCAAGGCGTGCAGCAGCTGAATGTGGTCTACTCAGGAACCGACCCGCTACCGGACACCTTCAAAGATAATGCACAGGCGCTCGCGGATGGACGCTTGGGTCCGGATGGCGTGTTCGAGGCTACAAAGATTCAAGCGAAATGCGCCTCGAAGTACGAAGCCAAACCTACACAGCGCGGGGTTTCTCATACCACTCCCGCGCCCTCTAAAATCAGCTGATCGGCATGGAAAATATCGGCGCCTTATCTGTTCTCCTTGCGTTTTGCCTGGCGGCATTTGCGGTGGTCGCCGCCATCGCGGGCAAATATAGCCGCCGACCGTTTCTGATCGTTAGCGCCGAGCGCGCCGTTTACGCCGTTTGGATGCTTTTAACTGCCGCTTCGCTGGTCCTCGTATCCTTGCTGATTCAGGGCGACTATCGCATCGCCTATGTTGCGAGTCACAGCAACAAAGCCATGCCGACGATCTATAAATTCACGGCATGGTGGGGCGGCCAGGAAGGCTCGCTGCTCTTGTGGAGCTGGCTGCTCGCCACGTATTCGGCAATCGCCACCTATACGAATCGGCGGAAATTTCGCGACATGATGCCGCTTGTCATCGCCATCATGATGGCCATCGAGCTCTTCTTCGTCGGCATGATCACGTTCGTTGCCAGCCCCTTCCAGGTACTCATGGTGGGTCGGGGAATTTTCGACGCTGGCGATGGACAGGGCTTGAGTCCTCTGTTGCAGTGGTGGACCATGGCCATCCATCCGCCCTTCTTGTATCTGGGCTATGTCGGCTTTACCGTACCGTTTGCGTTCGCCATGGCCTCACTCATCACAAGGCAACCGGGCGAAGCGTGGATTCATACCACACGCCGCTGGGCCATTCTCACGTGGCTGTTCCAGAGCACCGGAATTTTGCTGGGAATGGGATGGGCTTACACGGTGCTCGGTTGGGGCGGCTATTGGGGCTGGGATCCGGTCGAAAACGCTTCGCTGATGCCGTGGATTACCGCGACAGCTTTCCTGCATTCCGTAATGATGCAGGAGAAGAAGGGAATGATGAAGGTGTGGAACATGGTTTTGGTTTCCGCCACATTCCTCCTCAGCATTTTGGGAACTACGCTTACGCGCACTGGCTTGGTCTCGTCCGTTCACGCGTTCGCGCAATCGCCAGTCAAGCCGTACTTCACAACTTTCCTCATCACCGCCACAGTGCTCACGGCCTTTGCCATCGTCCGGAATCTGCCCTATCTCCGGAGCGAAGTGAAGCTGCAAAGCGTTGTGTCCAGAGAATCAGGATTTTTATTCAATAACGTGATCCTGCTTGCCAGTTGCTTTGCAGTTTTATGGGGCACATTGTTTCCGGTGCTGATGGAGGCGCTCACCGGCGAAAAAGAGACGATTGATGCGCCCTATTACACGCGCGTGAATGTGCCCATCGCCCTTTTCTTGCTGCTTTTGACTGGTGTCGGCCCGCTGATTGCATGGCGCAAAAGTTCGCTCAATAGCCTGAAGCGCGCGTTTCTCGTTCCCTCGATCGCTGGGCTGGTCGTGATGGCCGCACTAGCCATTTCCGGCATTCTTCACGTTGCGGCATTGATCTCGTTCGGCCTGTGTGCGTTTGTCTTGGCAAGTATCATCGGTGAATTTTGGAAGGGCTCACGCGCGATTCAAGCCAAAGAGCATCTCCCACTTCCGAAGGCCGCCTTCGAGCTCACCTGGCGCAATACGCGGAGGTACGGCGGATACCTCGTTCACATGGGCGTAGTTTTCATGTTCATTGGATTTACCGGAAGCGCCTTCAATCAGCATGAGACGCGTAACGTCGGCCTTGGCCAGAGCCTTCGCTTTGGACATTACAATTTGAAGCTGCTGAGCGTAAACGACGGTGAAAACGCAAATTATGAATTTAGCCACGCCGTTCTCGAGGTCTCCAAAGCTGGTAAAGTGATCGAGCAGCTGGATCCGGAGATCCGCTTCTATAAGTCCAGCCAGCAGCAGAGCTCGTTCGTGGGCATACGACGCCGTCTAAACGAAGATTTGTACGTCAACTATTCGGGCGTTTTGCCCGATAACAGCAAGGCGATTTTCCAGCTCTACACTTTCCCGCTTGTGTCCTGGATCTGGATCGGCTACTGGGTGTTGCTGTTTGGAACCGTCATTTGTCTGGTTCCATCAAAAATACGGCTGCTCTATGCGCGCACGGAGGTAGTGGGCATTGCTGCCACGCCTGCGACAGTGGAATCGTAAACTGCTACTCGCGTTCTTGTTTGCTATCACGCCGCTGATGGCACAAGATCCGACGTCCTACTTGACTCCCGACGTGATGCGTGTCGGCGCCAGGCTTGCGTGCCGGTGTGGAGGGTGCCGGAACACCGTCGCTAACTGTCCCATGCTGCATTGCGGCTCTGCGGATCCGATGCGCCGCCGCATTCACGAGATGAAGTCGCGCGGCCTCAGCGATGATCAGGTTGTAAACACGATTGTTCGTGAAGAAGGTGTCGTCGCGCTCGCCTCGCCACCTGCCGAGGGGTGGGGTCTGATCACCTGGATCATGCCGCCCATCGTGCTATTGATGGGCTTCTTTGTGTACTCCTTCTATGTGCGCCGGAACCGTCAGGAACCACAGGTGCTCTCTCAAGCGGATGCAGCAGTAATGGATCGCTTTCGCGCTCAGATCGAACGCGACCTGGAGGACTATCCCACTAAGGACGGCGCACAGCGGCCAAAATGATGGTCGTGGTAGCTATCGTGCTGGCGCTCGCCGCTCTCTGTTTTACTCTCTTGGTTCGCGCGAAGGATGTCCCGAAGCCCATTCCCGTTTCGCCTGTTCAGCATCTTGATGATCGCAAACAGGCCATCTACGAAAACCTTCGCGACCTTCAATTTGAATACCGGCTGGGTAAACTTTCGGACGAAGACTATCAGCAAACCAAGCAGGCGTTGCAGAAGGAACTCGCGATGGTCCTCGCCGAAACGGAATCCACCATCAAGAATCTAGGTTTGACCCTTCATCGGGTACCGCCGAAAGCATCCCCGCTGCGCCCGACGACGACAACTTGCCCGCATTGCGGCGCGAAGTTTCCGCAAGCGCTCAAATACTGCGGAGAGTGCGGAAAGGCGATTGCATGAAAGGCATTGCCAGGATTCCCGGCGCTTTCTTATTGACCGCGATCTCCTTATTCGGATCGATTGACGGCACTGTGATGAACCGCACTGCCGGCAAGCCACAATCGGGCGTCAGCATTACTCTCATAAAACCCGGAGCACAGGGCATGCAGACGCTCGGAACGACCGTCACCGACACTGCAGGACATTTCCATTTCGAAAACGATCAGCCCGGCGCCGGACCGCAACTGCTCCAGGCAAATTACAAGGGCGTGAACTACAACAAGCTGATGACGCCGAACTTGCCGACCTCAGGCGTCGAGTTGGACGTCTACGAAGCTACCAACTCGCCGGCGCTCGCCCGTATCGCGCAGCGAATGCTCCTTTTCGAGCCTTCGTCCTCACGGATCAACATAAGTGAAACCGTGATCGTGCAGAACGAGGGGAACACAACATTCAATAATGACGCCCTCGGCGCCGTACGCTTCTATCTGCCCCCGGCTGCCAATGGTCAAGTGCGGATCAGTGCGCGCGGACCTCAGGGAATGCCGTTACCTCGTCCGGCCGAGAAGACCGAGAAGAATGATTTTTTTAAAGTGCTGTTTCCGGTTAAGCCGGGCGAAACGGAGTTTCAAATTGCCTACGTGCTTCCGGCTGGCTCGCCGTTTACCTTTCATGGACAGGTTGTAAACGTCAAAGGAATGGCCGCCGGTCCCCTTCGTCTCGTCGTTCCCGCGGGTGTCACGCTTGCTGGAACCGATATTCAGCAAGTCGGAACAGAGCCAACAACCCAAGCGAGTATTTACAACGTTCTCTCGACCGGCAATTTCACCGCGAATATCGTGGGTACCGGCGCTCTTCACAACACCGCTGATGCGGGCTCCGCAGATAACAACGAGAGTCCCCCCGTCACCGAAGCCAAACCTCAGATCTACAGTCATATCGCCTTGCTCGTCGTACTGGTGTTTTCCATTCTGGGTATCGGCCTGATCCTACTCGCAAGAAAAACGACGGAGCCCGTTTAGGTCGGGGCGATACGACCTGATGGCGCAGGCAATCGTCCTCGATCACGTTTGGAAGTTTTACGGCGGGTACGCTGCGGTCCGGGATCTGACACTCTCTGTCGCCGAAGGGTCTTGCTGTGTGCTTCTTGGGCGTAATGGGGCAGGGAAGACGACGGTGCTGCGCATGTCTGCCGGTTTGTGCTCGTTTGAACGCGGCACTGTCCAACTGTTCGGCCAAACGCCGCGAAGCGAAACCGCACGTCGGCGGAGCGGCTTCCTCGGCCATGGCATCGGTGTTTACGAAGACCTCAGTGCGCGTGAGAACCTGAACTTCTTTGCGCGCGTTAGCGGGATAGATACCGCCCGTGAGGCCGTCGACTCCTGGCTGGACCGTGTCGGGTTGGCTCGCAATGCCGCAATGCCTGTCCGCCAGTTTTCGCGCGGCATGCGCCAGCGCCTTGCGCTTGCCCGTGCGTTTCTGCATTCGCCCCCCGTCCTTCTGCTTGACGAGCCATTCACTTCTCTTGACGACCGCGCAACAGCAGTTCTGACGGAACTTCTGCACGAGGCACGCCAGAGGGGCGCAACTATTGTCATTTCAACTCATCAGCTTCGCGAAGCTTTGCCGATCGCTTCGCATGTCGCGGTAATAGAGAATGGCAGAATCCAGTATTCAGGTGAACGAACTAGCGAGATGGTAGAGGATCCCGGCCTCCTGTACCGCCTATACACTGTTCGGGGGTTGCCTGGAAATGCAGTCAACAGTTAGATGAGATGGGTGCGCCAGGCGCTTCTGATCGCGCGAAAGGATCTCGCAATCGAGTTTCGAACCAAAGAATCGCTAAACGGAGCCGGGGCATTCGCCATTGTGATTCTCTTGTTGTTCAGCTTCGCATTTGACCCTACCTCAGATGTCACTCGGGAGATCAGCGGCGGTCTCTTATGGATTGTCTTTGCTTTCGCCGGAGCGCTGGTCTTTAATCGTGCATTCGTACGCGAACTCCCGAACGAGTGCCTCGATACCTTGCTATCCTCGCCCCTCTCTCCCTCCAGTCTCGTCCTCGGAAAAGCGATCGCGAATTTCGGAATGATGCTCACAATCGAGTTGACATCGCTTGTGATTTTCGGGATCTTCTATAACCTACGCTGGTGGGGGCGCCCACTTGAACTCGCCGTTCTGTGCGCTCTCGCAACCTGGGGCATCGCGATCATAGGTTCAGTTTTCGGCGCGCTTACTGTCAATTTGCGCCTTCGTGAGCTGATGCTTCCCGTGATTATCTATCCGCTGCTGATTCCCCTGCTAATGGCTGCAATCGAGCTCACGAATACTCTTTTCACCAACCAGCCCCTTACTCAGGACCAGCTGCTCTGGGCTCGAGTGCTTATTGTATTCGATGCAGTTTTCACTGCGCTCGCTGCAGTTCTTGCTGAGATAATCTTAGTCAGCTAATGCGCGAGAAAGTAATCTTCGGGCTAGCGGCGGTTGCGGCGCTCCTTCTGGCTTACAACCTGTACCAAATTTTTCTTATATTGCCCGACGAAGCAGCGCAAGGCGCCATTTATCGCATCATCTTCTTCCATGTTCCAGCTGCTCTCACGGCGTTTACCGGTTTCTTTATTGCGCTTCTCATGAGCGCGTTCTACTTGACTTCCGGCAATCTGCAGTACGACTCTTTAGCGGCTTCGGTTACTGAAATTGCGGTGGTCTTCGCTTGCGTGAATCTGGTTACAGGAAGTATTTGGGCGCGGATCATCTGGGGCATCTGGTGGACTTGGGACGCACGCCTGACCTCGATGCTGGTTTGCGTGCTAATTTACGCCGGCTATCTGATGCTGCGTCGCGCCATTGATGAGCCGAGGCAACGGGCGCGCTTGTCGGCAGCCCTCTCGATTTTCGGTTTTGCCGACGTGATCATAGTCTATAAGTCGATCGAATGGTTTCGGACCCAGCACCCTGGCCCGGTTCTGAGCTTTCGCACCGGCGGAGGCAATATCGATCCCGCAATGGAACACATGCTGTACTCGAATTTTGTTGCCATATTGATGATTGCCACGGCACTAGTTCTCGTCCGGACACGCCAGGAGGCTACTTCCCGCGAAATTGATTCTCTCCGACGCGCTGTGAACGCGTACTAACATTGGTTCTCATGGATGCACGTAATTTCATCTTCATGTTTTACGGCTTTCTTGCGGCATGGTTGATCGTGCTTCTATATGTCGTCACCCTCGCCCGCCGTGGTGCACGTCTTAAGAGAGAACTGGAGGATGTTCGACAACTCCTTGGCTCGGTTCAGAGCGTCCCGGCGCCCGACGGACGGGACCGCCTCAAGTAATTTGACGAGGACCCGTGTAGTGTCCTAAAGCTGCGGAGCCGTCATCTGCTCCGCTGTTCTGGTTCCACGGTCACGAAACAGCCAGCGGTAGTGTCCTAAAGGTGCGGAGGCGAGATTCGCACGTGATTGCTCTCAGTTTTCTCTGTAGGCACGCCCAAGAAGCTTTTCAGCCTTCTCTAGGCTTGCGGCGTTCTGAACCCTGGTACTGGAGACGAACTGGTACTACAAGGGATTGCGGGTAGAGAAGCAGGCGAACTATGATGCGTGCACAAGGGCTATGGATGTCGAGACGCCACCATCTGAACTCGTTCCGGTTCTCTGGATACTCGTCATTGCCCTATTCGTTGCCAGCGTATTCTCTCTAGTAGTAGGCTTCTCGTCCGGCACTTCTTTGGTGAGCACTCTTGAACTCGCTGCGGGAGGAATTGGAATCGCCTTAAGTCTCGTGGCATCGCTAGGCATTCTCGCTTTGGAGAAACTCGCGTCCATCGAGGCCCATATTCGCGCCTTGGTCAAGCGGCAATGAAGCGATCCGTGCCGCATCTTGTCTCTTGCCGCACTCTTCACCTTCTCTAGTGCGACCCATAGACCGATCACGCGCCGGTCTTCGCAGGTGAAGGTCTCTATGGCAACGGACGAACGCCGAGAAACGCGTCCGGCTGTTGTTCTGAAAGAGTTTGAAGTGACTTCTCGATACCTGATGACTCCGCTGGAACTTCCCGAACTGCCGGCGGTCTCCAAGTGGAAGAGCTTTATATCAGCCAAGTAAACCTCGCGCACCCGGTATGTGTGGACCGGTTTGCTTAACGATTCTGTGATCCGCGATTCTTCGCTGATCAACAAGCTCAGGATCATTCAGGAGTTGCGATATTCGCCAAGCTGGTATAACCGCGGTCATGCCTGAGTTGACCTTAGCTTTAAGTTGTTTAGGGTATTCTTTACCGCCCGCGTCAAGTCGAACGATATCTTCATAAAGCGGGATATCGGCCCAGTCCACTCCAAGGAGAAAAGTAAGCGCCTCCTCCTCATCAGAAGTTGGTTTATCAAAGTAGACGAAGACGGGAGCGCCACTAAACCCAGCCTTGGATCGCATTTCTATAACGAAACTCTCTTGAGCGGTGAGCCCCGGTCTTTCAATGAATTGGGGCATCATCGAAATGTTGCCAAATCTTACACATGGATCGTTTCGTTGCTTCCCATCCAGGCCTATAAATCTACCAGCCATATAGACATCTGCCCCAAACCGAAGTTCATGGTCCTTCATCGTCGTTTGTGTTATGAATCTGTCTACAGGAATCCCAACGAAATTACTTTCTCGCCACCTACCAATTGGACAAATCGCGAGATCGTCGCCGTCTGGGTGAAAAATCCAATCCTTAACGCTTTGCGGTAACACTACAGAAACTCTGGAAAACTTGATGCCACGGATTATCGGATACCCCGCTTCGATGACATGCCTGTTTGTGATTGCATACAGGTGAGCATCTAAATTCGGGGTAGTGTGCAAATAAGCCAGAAAGCCGCTACCGCCGTAATGAGTACCTGTCCCCGCATCTTCCGTTGAAGCGTAAAGGTAGACAACACAATCGCGAGCAAGTTGATTCAATTGAGGCACAGCGCACTTCCATCCAACGTAAGCTTGACATCCGACCTGTATCGGATCTCACAGGCTCCGTAGATCGATATCTGTTCACTTTCCGCTGCGATCATCCTTCTAGCCATCACATGTAAGATTCAATCGCTGGTAGTACCATACACTCCGAGACCTCGCCGGGAGAATAGCGTTGTTCGCCTTCTCTGGGAGATCGGTAGATTTTCACGAGAGTTGCGAAATTTGACGTGTTGTCCAAACTGATAGGCAACAGCAGAAGGATAGGGCGGGAATCCGTCAGTGGTCAATTGAAACCAATCGAGGTTTACTGCCGTGCGGAGCTTCCGCATGAAGAGCATCGTGGAAACGGCGTTTCGACGACCGAGATGCCACGCCAGCACGAGTTTTGTATGGCTCTCCATGCCGACGAACGTATAGGCATCCCCAATCATTTCGTTTTCCCGTTCGGCTTCCGGCTTATTGCCTTCTTTCTTCTGGATGAAGCTCCAGATCTCATCCACCTCGACGTCTCTCACAACCAAGCCTTACTTTAGGACACTACCCGGATCCTGGTAGTGTCCTAAAAGTGCGGAGCTAGCACAAACACTGCTGATTTCATAACAGCAAGGGGTTGCTTTCATGTTAGCGTTGGGACATGGCAAGCAAGCAAAGAGATCTGAAAGCACTGGCACGCATCGTCTCGCAGGCGGATTTAGTACTTGGCACGATCTCCGATCCGCATCCCTCAATCAAGCGTTGCCGAGAACTCCTCAGATCCGCTGTTGCGCTTTCTAAAGACCTAGCCGAGAGACCATCGGAAGCTGTAGCTCTGGGTGCGATTGGCGGCAAGAAGACCGCAGAACGCGGACCGGAGTATTTCGCCAGAATCGCTGCCATGCGCAAGACCCGGGCTGGCGGAAGACCTCGCAAGTCTGGATAACAGCCGCTCCAGTGGCGTGAATGGCACACCCAACAATTTGGCTAACGGAAAAACTCGCCTGACGAACAATTGGCCGCACTCGACCGCTGTTGACATGAACACAGCGGCGGGGGGATAATAAATGCGTCTAAGTTGAACCCCACGGGAGGCGCTTATGGGATATGAAGTCTTTACGCGGCAAATTGTACGCTCTAAAAATCCGGCGATAACGTTTTCGCCATATGGTCGAATTACGTTAAATAAAGCAGTTGTGACGCAATTCGAGAAGATGGCGGTTGAGCACATTCTTCTTCTTTGGGACGCATCGAGGAGACGAATTGCGCTTCGACCAGTGACTCGAAAGGACAGTCGATCATACGACATCAAGTACACGAATAAGCGTAACGGCATTGGAATCTCGTGCAAGACGTTTTTGGACTACATTAATGCGGATTACTCAAAGACCAGATCGTTTCTTGCTGAGTGGAGCACCGAACAAGAGATGTTCGAGATCGAACTTCCGGCCGACGTGATTAACGACACGAAGCAGGCAACACTGATCCCCATGGAAACGGCGGCACCACGTCAGAAGAAAACGCGCTCGGGCTAAGTGTTGGCTGTAAATAAGTTCAGGCCAACGGGTCGTATCCGTTGGCCTGCATTCTAGACCTTTAACCCTTGATTGTCTAAGTCGAAAGGAGCGCGTATGCGCTTATGGTCCTTTTTTATTGTACGGAATCGTGGCCCACCAGTCAACGCCCACGCCAGCCATGTGCCTGGTTTTGCAATTGATTGCACCAGTAGGGGAGGGCGGTTTTGCCGAACCTCCTCCCCCAAACACGCCGCTGATCCCGAAGTAGCACGAGGGGCATGGTTGCTAACCATGTTTACCGGGTTTACGAGTCCCGGCAGCGGCTCCCGTTTAGTTTATCATTTCTCTCTTGAATAACAGCAAGGCCTTGCAGTATACTTAGTGTATGGAAACGATCACCACGTCCGAACCCAAAATGAGCTGCGAGGCGTGTGGCGTTTCCTGCAAGCTAAGCGGCAAACACCGCAACGGCCTTCAGCGCTTCAAGTGCATTCAGTGCGGCAAGAGCTATACGGAAGAGCAAGACAAGCTCCTGGCCAATATGACCGTACCCGAAGACAAGGCATTGATGGCCCTGCAACTCCTCATCGAGGGAACTAGCATTCGGGCAACAGAACGGCTCACAGGTTTGCACCGCGATACCATCTGCCGTCTGCTTATCCTCGCTGGCGAAAAGTGCGAACGGCTCTTATCAGAAAAGATCCAGCACCTTGTTGTAAGAGACGTGGAAGTGGATGAAATTTGGAGCTTCATCCAAAAGAAGGAAGGCAATAAGCCGGAAGCCGAGCGGGAAAACGAAATGATCGGCGATGCCTACACATTTGTGGGCATGGAGACCCACACCAAACTAGTGCTGGCGTGGCATCTCGGTCGCCGTAACGCCGCTTCAACGATGCTCTTTATGCGGAAACTCCGCATGGCAATAAACCTTCGGCATTGGTTTCAATTGACCACAGATGGATTCCCGCCGTATCCTTCTGCCGTTGCGTATCAGTTTGGACAACACGTCAATTTCGCAACGCTCGTCAAAATCTACCGATCTCCCAGAGAAGGCGAACAACGCTATTCTCCCGGCGAGGTCTCGGAGTGTATACCAACACCCCTCATCGGAAATCCTGATCCTGATCGGATCTGCACCAGCCACATTGAACGCCAGAACCTCACCATGCGGATGCAGATGCGTCGGCTCACGCGACTAACCAACGCATTCAGCAAGAAGTGGGGGAACTTGAACGCTGCGCTTGCGCTTCATTTCGCGTATTACAACTTTTGCCGCGTGCACAAGTCCTTGCGCGTGACCCCTGCAATGGAAGCACGGATCACCGATCACGTATGGACAATCGCAGAATTGTTGACCTAACGGGAGAAAGACAGTCCGAACGGTATACCTAGGTTAAGTCATGAAAAAGTTATTAATGCTTAGCATCGGGGAACTCAGTAAGCTTGCAATTGAGTGTCGCTGCGGAACCGAAACGGTCTTAAACCTTGCGAAGCCGATTGATGTCCCTTGGGCGTGTCCTGGCTGTGCTGCCCTCTGGGATGAGCATAGCCTCCGAAAGCCACTGCAAGGCGTGAAGGAAGCGTTCTCGAAACTGATATTAGCGCAAGAGAATGAGAAGCTGCCTAAGTTGATCTTTCGAGTGACCAGGGACTGCGCGTAACGGATGGGCGATCCTTTCGCGCATTGACTCACCTCCGCACCTTTAGGACACTACCAGGACCCGTGTGCTACTCTGTAAAGGAATAAAATCGAGATTAAGGTAAAGACGAGGAGTTTCGTTTTCTGGCATGAGTCTGGCGTCCGAGCAGAAGTCACAGGTAATCAGTAAGTACCGGATCAACAAATCCGATTCGGGTTCGCCAGAGGTTCAAGTAGCCATTCTGAGTCAGCGGATTCTTCACTTAACTGAGCACTTCAAGACCCACTTAAAAGACCATCACTCTCGGCGCGGTTTGCTGAGTATGGTGGCGCGCCGTCGAAAATTGCTCAAGTATTTGAAAGACCGCAGCCCGGAGCGCTACAAGGCTCTAATTCAGAGCCTCGGCATCCGCCGCTAATCGACGGTGCCTAGGCACGCCAGGCCAGAGCACGCCAGTAGTCAGGCACCCCAGCTTACACCGTTAGGTGGCCAGTTCTTTCTTCCCCAAGCTCTAAGTCCTCTCTTGATTCCGGCTGAGTTCGCGCGCCGATATCCGGCGCGAGATACCTAAAATGTGTGATGCGAAAGACGCATCAGGAATGAGAAATGTCGCATACAGTTGAAATTGACCTGCACGGGTCAAAGGTCTCGATTGAGACCGGAAAAGTTGCCAAACAGGCCAACGGGTCTGTTGTTGTTCGTTCTGGAGATTCGGTGGTGTTGGTCACCGCATGTTCCAATGAGAAGCCAAAGCCCGGAGCTAGCTTTTTTCCCCTCACCGTGGATTACCGCGAGTATACGTACGCCGCGGGCAAGTTTCCCGGAGGCTTTATCAAGCGAGAAGGCCGCCCCTCGGAAAAGGAAATTCTAACCAGCCGCTTAATCGACCGCCCTGTTCGGCCGCTGTTTCCGGAGGGCTTTAGTTGCGAGACACAGATCATCGCAATGGTGCTTTCCGCGGATCCGGAACACGATCCGAGTGTCCTTGCCATCATTGGCGCAGGGGCTGCTCTCGCCATATCTGATATCCCCTTCCATCACGTTTTGGGCGGTGTGCGTGTCGGGCTGATAAGCGGCACTTACAGAGCCAATCCGAGTTACGAGGAGATCAAGGACGCCCGGCTGAGCATCATCGTCGCGGGTACTGAGGAAGGAATCGTCATGGTCGAGGCCGGGGCGACCGAAGCGTCGGAAGCCGAGGTTGTCGATGCCATCGACTTTGGTCACGGGTGTTGCAAAAAGATCGTGACGGCAATTCGTGAACTCGCAAAACTGGCCGGCAAACCCAAGCGCGAATACACCCCGGCCGCCCTCAATGAGGAGATGTTCTCCAAAATCTCCGGCACGGTCCGCACGGAACTCACCGATGCCCTAGACACGCAGAAATACGGCAAGCTCGACAGCTATAGCCGCGTCGATCAAGCGAAGCAAAAGGCCGTCGCTCTCTTCGCCGATGAGGCGGAGCAAGCTGAAGCAGGGAAGGTCTTCGATCATTTGAAGGAGCGTATCTTCCGCGACGAAATGCTGAAGAACCATCGGCGACCCGACGGCCGCGCTTTCGATCAGATCCGTCCCATTACCTGTGAAGTAGGCGTCCTGCCCAGGACACACGGCTCCGCTATATTTACACGGGGTGAAACTCAGGCCCTTGTTACGATCACGCTAGGCACTAAAGACGACGAGCAGCGCATTGAGATGTTCGATCTTAGCGAAACCTCGAAGCGCTTCATGCTTCACTACAACTTCCCGCCTTTTAGCGTTGGAGAGGTAGGGTTTATGCGCGGCCCAGGCCGTCGTGAAATCGGGCACGGCGCACTCGCCGAACGGGCCCTTTCCCCGGTAGTTCCAGACGAAAAAGCCTTTCCGTATACCTTACGCATTGTGAGCGACATCCTCGAATCCAATGGATCCAGCTCCATGGCTAGCGTATGCGGCGGCACTCTTTCGCTGATGGACGCAGGCGTTCCCGTTGCAGCGCCGGTGGCCGGCATTGCTATGGGCCTGGTACTCGAAGGCAATTCGCACGCTGTTCTAACCGATATTGCCGGTGCCGAAGATCATTACGGCGACATGGATTTCAAGGTCGCAGGCACAAAAGACGGCATCACGGCGCTCCAGATGGATATCAAGGTTCCCAACGTCACAACCGAGATCATGAAAGAGGCGCTGGAGCAAGCACGGAAGGGCCGGCTCGAGATTTTGCAGACGATGAGCGCCGCTATTTCCACGCCGCGGACGCAGCTCTCTCAGTATGCGCCGCGCATCTACACGACTAAGATTCCAACCGACAAGATTCGGGAGCTTATCGGGCCCGGCGGAAAGGTCATTAAGGGCATCATCGAGCAAACCGGGGTCAAGATCGACGTCACGGATGATGGAACTGTAAATATCTTCGCGTCCGACGGGACTTCCGCAAATCGCGCCTTGCAGATGGTCAGCGACATCGCGGCAGTTGCTGAAGTGGGCAAGACGTATCTGGGCAAAGTTGTTCGTATCGCGGATTTCGGAGCCTTCGTCGAGATATTCCCCGGTACGGACGGTTTGCTGCACATCAGCGAAATCTCCGAGAGCCGGATTAAGAACGTTCGAGACGAGCTCAAGGAAGGCGATCAGATTCTCGTGAAGGTGCTGGCGCTCGAAGGGAACAAGATCAAGTTGAGCCGCAAGGCAATACTGAAGGAACAGCGCGAGAAACTGAAGGCCGGCGCCGAGCGAGCTGAGTAATCAGGTCATTCTTCACTTCGAGACTTTAATCAACGCCAGTCCGTTTTGGTTCGTGAACGGATAAAAGGCAAGACTGTTTGGCCGTGATTGCACAAAATCGCGAACTGCCCTGGTCATCCCTGGGAAAGAGACATAATCGTGAATCGCGATCCAAGATCCGCTTCGCAGGTGGGGTGTATATTTCTTTAGCTCCGCTGTAAGTTGGCTGTAAGTATGGCGGGTATCTATGAATAGGAAGTCGATCGGGTCGGGAATTTCGGCATCAGGCACACTGAGATCGTCGATATGCCGGAAGGTCCAGACATTATTCAGCCCCGCGGATATGACTCGGCTTTGAGCAAGCTTACAGGGTTGTATATCCATGCTGAGCACTCGCCCGCCGCAGGCTTTGGCGGCAGCGAGAAGGGTCAAGCTTGAATTGCCGCTTCGAGTGCCGAGTTCAACTATCTCTTTCAGTTCGAACTCAGTGATGAGCATCGAAAGTAGCGGCAGGTGTTCGCCGATATCGTCGTCCTGATCGTCTATGGGATTCAGCGAGGCAGTGATCGCGTCTCGATTGGCGGAAAAACTGGACGTTTCTTTGATTGCATCCCACAAAACAGGCGGTTTGAACTCACAAGCGTGTTCCGCATACCAGGCTGCGTGCGGCTGAAGAATGTCGCGATGCAAGTCCTGCAGGACACCGCGAGAGGCATTCGCGGCCCAATTGATGAGGGGCTGCAATTCGTCATCTGAAACTTCCGGGTAGGCATCCTGCAAATCGGGCCGGGAAGAATACAGGTCAAGCAGTACCTGCAATGCCTGATTTTGCGTTTGCATGGACGTGTTTATTGAATTTGGTTGTTAACCGGCATTTCCTTCCCAAAGGGACAGCCGTGACTTTGCACGATAGCTACCGCTCGCAAGCTCTTGGAATCCTTTGTAAGAGGAGCATAGATACGCCAGCCTACAAGGCCGTGCGCCGAAGGATATGCACGCAACACGTCATCACGTCGGAAAAGCAGAGAGTTTTCCGCTAGCACGGTTCCGTGATCGTCGATAATGGCGACTGCCTCAGGAGGACCGTGCGTTTGATTATCTATGGCCCAACCCTGCACTCGAACTTCCTGTGGCCCGGGATCGAAGCGGCTGAGCGGCGAAACCGTATCGAGAGAGCCCCGGCAACCTTTCGCGCTCCAGTCTGACATGACGGTTGAAGATGGCACACGCGGCGGACTTGGTGCCAGGGCAATACCTTTGTCGTGCATAAAGCGCGCGATGGGAATGATTACGGGCATGGGAACGACCAACGTGGCCTCTGCGAACGGATCAAGGACCCCTTGATCGAGCGATTCGCCCGTCAGTGAAACGAGGGCGGCCCTTGCGCGAACGGTTTCGCTCAGAGTGCCCAAATTTTCCACCGGTAGAAATATAGCCGCCAACGCTGCTGCATTTAGGGCCAGAACACCGGCGCGGGAGCGTAGCTGCCACGCAGCAACTATGAGAGCCGCAAACGCGCATCCCCAATAGAGCATCACGGGGGTCTGGTAACGGCTATCTTGGGCTGCGTTTATTCCCAACTTCAGCCGGCCGAGAGCAGTGATTACCGCCGTTAGCAATACGAATCCCATAGTGGCGGCCAAAGCGACGCCAAGTACGTGAGTGCTGGCGTGTCGAACGATAATCACAAGCGCGATACCAGCCGCGATGGAAAGAACAATGGCGGCGAAAGCAGGCTGGACGAAATAGTTTGAGAGGCAATAGTCAAAGTAAGTGAGCACGTACTGCGTAACGGGCCACGGTTGACGTATTGTCTCCAGCGGATTCGAATGATAGGACGGTTGCCAGTAGTGATACATATATAGCCCGATGGCAACGATTCCAACGCCGCCGAGGGCCACGCGGTGACGCCATTGAAACGTCAACCCGAATGTCGCAAGCCAAAGAATCGGCCACGTAAAGACGCCATTTGCCAAGCTCCCTTCGGCAAGCCACGCAGCGAGCGAAGCTACAACAATTGCGGTCCACGAATATTGCTTAGAAGCAAACCAAACCAATGCAATAATGGCCACGCTCGCGAAGAAAAATGCCGCGACAAATGTCCACTGTATCGCTGAGTAGAAGTTCTGGGACTGGTTCGGGCAGAAAAAACAGAACGCCAAAAAGCCGATCACGGATGCGGAAATTACCCGGGGCAGTTCGGCAACCCTTTGTAAGAACGCTGCCCAAATTACCCATTGGAGGAGTAAGGTGATGAAGGTCAGCGAGTAAAGAAGGATTCCATGGCCACCGAAGAAGTCGAGATCGGCGTACATGGCAAGCCGCAGCAAGGGAATTCTGTGCTCATTGTGCTGCTTCCATAGCCAGGCCGGGGAATACCAATGTTGCCCCGCTGAGATATCGTTCAGGATTGCCCACTGGTCCACATGGGGCGTCGGCGAAAATGCGATTGTCATTAACCAGGGACATAAGGTGACGGTGCACATCCCGGCGATCAAAAGTGCGAAGCCAGAGGCAGAGTTAATGCGTCTCAAGGTGTCAGGGTGCCTGATAAAGCTGGTAAAAGATGAACCCGCACCTGTCACCGACGCCGTTGTCACAGGCCCATTCTAACTGACGTTGGCAATGTGTCGAGTAGAATGGGCAAAGCAAATTGGCACGACGTCGCTGCCCTGCTGAACGCCATTCCTGCTGATGAATTCTTCCGTTCCCCAGTCTGAGACACAAGCTGAACTAGAAAGAATTTATTCCGTTCGCTTTTCCGGTTTGGAAGCGTATCGGAACAGCGTCTGGAATGTTCTTGTGAAGAATTTCTTTTCGCGCTGGATCAGGCCGGAGGACGATGTTCTCGATCTAGGATGCGGCTATTGCGAGTTCATCAACAACGTCACCGCAGCCCGGAAGTTCGCAATGGATCTGAATCCAAGCGCCAAGGAGCGCGTCTCGTTCGATACCCGCCTTATCGAGCAGGACTGCAGCGCTTCGTGGCCCTTGGCGGCTGATACGCTCGATGTCGTCTTCTCGAGCAATTTTTTCGAACATCTCCCTTCGAAAGCGGCCTTGCAGGCCACCCTTCTCGAGGCGTATCGCTGCCTGAAACCAGGCGGACACCTTATCGCCATGGGTCCCAATGTAAAGCTTTTGAGCGGGGAGTATTGGGACTTCTTCGATCATCATCTCCCCTTAACAGAATTGGCGCTTTCTGAGGCGCTTGTAATGGCGCAGTATAAGGTCAAACTCGCTTGCGCGAGGTTCTTGCCATACACGATGTCTCAGGGGTTCCGACCTCCCGTTTGGACTCTACGGATGTATCTCAGGATTCCATTTGTATGGAGGATTTTTGGCCGTCAGTTTCTGGTGATCGCCGAGAAGTAAGGACGACTAATTCCACAAAGTGGGGAGCGAGTAATCCGCCTGCCGCCTCGTCAGATTTGGGCTGTAAAACGGGTCTGCCGCAATTACTTCTCGCCATTTTGATTGCATTACGGCTACTTCGGTCGGATGAGGAATCAAGTCCTTCTGAGTTTTAGAGAACGATTCGTGGTGATATAACTGCGCGAATGGCGTAAACAGTACGCGGTAACCGAGCGCGCCAATTTTCAAGCAAAGGTCGACATCGTTGAATGCGACCGCTAATCTGAGTTCATCGAATCCGCCCGCCTGCCAAAAAACGTCTGCCTTTGTCATCAGGCAGGCTCCCGTCACGGCGCTGACATTCCGAATCAGATCGGTGAAACCAAAGTAATGCGGGATCCCGCCGTCTAAGCCATAGAAGGCGTGTCCACAATTGTCAAACAATCCCATTACGACGCCAGCGTGCTGGATGCTTCCGTTGGGGAAAAGAAGCTTTCCACCGACAGCGCCAACCTCCGGACGCGAAATCAATTCGACCATGGAGGTGAGCCAGTCGCTGTTGATTACAGAGACATCGTCGTTCAGGAACAGTAGAAAAGGTGCTTCACATTCACGCGCCGCGGCGTTATTGATCTCCGAGTAGTTGAACGATTTATGACGCCAATCGATGTATCTAACCTGCTGAGCTGCGGCTGCAAAAGCCTCCACTAATTTTTCGATGTGATCGTCTCTGGAGTTATCAATGACTACTGCCTCGAAGTTCTTGTATTCGGTTCGCGCGAACAGGCCTTCGAGATTGGTTCTCAGGATCTCAACATTTCCTCCCGAAGCGATGATGATGCTGACGCGGTTGTGTTCGGCAATGGGATAACGCAGACGCCAGGCGCCGGGCAACGTAGCCGGTTCGACACTGGCGTAGCTGCGAGTGCGCTGGCAGTACCGAGTAAGCGCACGCCGGCTGGCTTCGATGGTGTAAGGCTTGCTTTCGACTGAAGAGGCAGTGGAATTCGGCCCCGCTCGCCAGTGATACAGGACATGCGGGATGTGGACGATCTCCTTCGCGTGTTCCGAAGCGCGCAGGATATAGTCGTAATCCTGGCTTCCATCGGTTTCCGAACAAAACTCGCCGACTTTCTCGACTAGATCCCTTCGAACCACGAGAAAGTGGCAGACATAATTCGTTGAAAGAATCAGATCTGGAGACCAGTCGGGCTTGAAGAAAGGCTGATATCGCTCACCCCGCTCATCTAACTTATCTTCGTCCGAATAAAACAGATCGGCAGTAGGGTGGCGATCTAGTGCCTCGATTAAATAAGCCAGTGCATGGGGCGAAAGAGTGTCATCGTGATCAAGTAATGCGACGTAGGCTCCCGATGCAAGTCCGAGCGTTGTATTGAGAGCAGCCGCGATCCCGCGGCGCTGTTCTAAATAGGAGACCTTGATGTTCGGATGGCGATTCGCACATTCGGAAAGTATTTTCTTGATCTCAGGTCGCATGGAACCATCGTCCGCGATGCACAACTCCCAATTTGAATAGCTCTGAGCGATTACGGAGTTGATAGCTGCCGAGAGTTCTTCAGGACGGGTGTTGAAGACGGGCATGAGAATGCTTACAAGAGGCCGGTAGGAAAATCGAGAGGACTTGAGCGTTATGAGCTCATTCGCCGGAGCTTCAAATTCCGCGATCCACTCTTCATAATCCGAAGCGTAACCAACGGTGTGATCGATCAGGAACTCGGTCTCGGTCTCTTGTAAGACTTGGCCGTTTCCGATCAATCTTAAGTGCGCAGTGTGCCGACCGTTCGGCAGGGAATGCGTGTCTATCGTGGCTGAAAAACCAGATTTGCCGTTCTTATCGAGATCGGGAAGCTTGTGCTTGACGTCGGGGCGGGGCACGCCGATTGAAACCGTTTCGGTCGCCAGACCCGGAATGGTCACTTCGACGCCGTCCAGGGGCTCTTCTGCGAGTGCCCAGCCGCGAAGAATCAAAGTTCTGTTTCGCGGGCGCTTGTCAGTAGGCGAGGGCTCATCGCAAAAGAAGTAGATCTCTTTGGTTTCGAGGACCTCATCTTCGGGGGTGGGTCTCGAATCTTGTGCTACGGAATTTTGATCGGCAACCGGTTCGGTTCGTTGCGGCTCGACAGTAGTGCCGGCCACGATAGGACTGGGCTGCTGAGGCGCTTCAGGCTGTTGTTTGAGATAAGGAAAAACCGGAGATTCCTCTGCCTTTGAGGGAAGGATTAACCTCGCGACATTTCCGGCAGCTTGAAGAGCACGCCACGTTCTGCTAGTTAGAAGCTGATGCGTTACCGCTTCCTGGGATTGCAGGCGAGAGACAACGCGCTCGTGCTGGGTCCGCATTATCTCTCGCAGATTAGCGACGTCGCGCTGGTGGGACAACGTCAGCTCTCGGAGCGCCTGATGAATGTCGTCGTTGTCCGACGAAAGCCGCTGCGCTAAGACCGTGATTTCGGCTTTCAATCCTCTCGTGCCAGCTTCCAATCCGCTGGCGGCAGCTTCCAATCCGCTGGCGCGAGCTTCCAAAGAGGCTTGCTGTTCCTGAGAACGGAGATGTGCCTCCTCCATTTTTTGCATTCTGAATTGCAGTTCAGCAGTTATCGCTGCCTGCTTTCTTACCGCTGCTAATTCGGCTTCGACGTTCAGGATGTGACGATCCTTCTGCTGCAAGGCCGTCTCAAGATTGTGGATGTGCTGTTCTTTCTCTCGGACGATTTTTCTGAGTGGATTCAACTCCGCTTCGAGATTGTGAATGTGGCGGTCTTTATCGAGGAGAACCTGAGGCGCGATTTCGGCTTCCGAAAATTCCCGGACGAGTTGCAGCACTTCCGAGAGCCCTAAGTCGGATCGATGACCAGACCTTAATTCGTTTACCGCTCGATCGAGATCAGACGTACGCCCACGTTTTGAAATTAAGAAAGATGCGCGATAACCCGGTTCGCGCCAGTCAAACGGCGCATAATTGCGATTGAAACGCACATTCAAGTCCCGTAGCATGTCGAGGCTATGAACGCGAAGGGTATGAGAGGCCAACATCATCAATAGCCAAACATCCACATTGCCGTGCTCGAACCTATACACTGAAGCGGTGTGCGATCTCAACAGCCCATCTATCAAAGAAAGATGCGGGAGTCCGAAATCACGATGCTCTTTCAATTGATGGATCGGATTATGCAAGACATCTTCGAGATAAGTATTTACAACTCGTTCAGCCGAAAGGTTGCCGGCAGAATGATAGGGGAAAGTTAAATACAGGATATCCCGACTAACTCTCAGTAGCTCATCAATGAAGGCTTGGCGAGATTCGTTAGGAATATGTTCGAGAGTGTCGAGTGCACATACGGCGTCAAAGGTGCTATCGGCGAAGGGAAGCTGCAAGCCGGATGCGGCTGCGGCGTCGCGTAGTCCCGGCGTTATCTCTACATCCGAGATTGTGCACTGCGCGTCAGGAAGAAACGTCTTGAGAAGAGACGGAAAACCAGGCCAAAGATATGGAGAATTTGCCCCGACATCGAGGATTCGCAGTGCATTAGTCTTCGAGAACAACCGTTGGACAATAGCCTCAAATGCGCTATACCGCTCGTATAGATCAAAAGACAGCTCCAACGTTTGCTCCTGAACGGGTGACGGCTCGAAAGCCGTAGCCAGCCCAGGTGAAATCGCTTGGTCGGCCATTCAATAAACCCTTAGAATAGCAATGGGAACATTTCTAAAGAGAAGCGTTCTGCCCGGCTCCGTAACCACTGTATCTGCTCCTTCGACTGCTGCATGAGTCAATCCGTCATTCGTCTGGATAAGGTCTCGAAAAGCTTTAAGCGTTACAAGAGCACGGCCGATCGTGTCCGCGATTTACTGCTGCACAGATCGAGCCGCGGACACGAGTTTTGGGCTCTCCAAGAGGTCGACCTGCATGTCGGGGAAGGACACACAATCGGAATACTCGGCCGGAATGGATCGGGCAAGAGTACTCTTCTTCAAATCGTCGTCGGGACAATGAGGCCGACATCCGGGACGGTTCAGGTGAATGGACGCGTATCCGCCCTGCTGGAGCTGGGAACCGGCTTCAACCCAGAGTTCACGGGCCGGCAAAATGTGTTTTACAACGGGCGGATTCTGGGAGTTACTCAGGCGGAGATGGAAGCGCGATTTGACGATGTGGCCGCTTTCGCAGACATTGGAGATTTTCTCGATTATCCGGTGAAGACGTACTCGAGCGGCATGTATATGCGGCTGGCGTTTTCGGTGGCGATCTCAGTGAACCCCAGAATCCTGATCGTCGACGAAGCTCTGGCGGTTGGCGACGCGCGGTTTCAGCAGAAGTGTATATCGAGGATCAAACGCTTGCGCGAGGATGGCGTCTCGATTCTCTTCGTGAGCCACGACTCAGATGCAGTCCGGCGGCTGTGCGATCACGCGATTGTTCTCGAGCGCGGCCGGGTAGTGAATCAGGGTAATGCGGTCAATATGACCAATTGGTATCTTTCGCTGATGAGCGTGAACTTCGATCTCGAGAGACAAAAATTGATCGAAGAAGCGGCAATGGATCAGGAGGAGCAGGAGCAGAACTTTGAGTTAGAAGTTCTGAGTCCTTTAGAGGAGTCCGTTGTCGAGCCGGCGGATGCGGTGCCGGATACGGTGCTGGACCACAAAGATTTTGAAAATGAGTTCAAATACTATCGTCACGGAGACGGCGCTGCTCGGATCAACAAGGTTCTGATTCGCAACAGCAAAGGCGAACTCACAGGCACGGTGTTTATGGGCGAAATCGTTTCCATAGAGTTCTACGTCGATTTTCACTCGGACCAGCAGTCACATATTCTCGGGTTCTATCTGCGGGACCGTTTGGGTACGGACATTATTGGGCTGAACACTTTTCAAGAGCACGCGCGCGTGCCCTCCGTGCAGGCAGGCGAGCGCGTCGCATATCGGTTCACATTCAGGATTGATACGCGCCCCGGAGTCTATGGAATTTCGCCGGGACTTGCTTATAACCAGATTGAGACGCGATATCTGGACTGGATTGATAATGCCGAAATTTTGCGAGTTTCGGATCCGGATACAGCCCGCACCGTATTCGGCGCATACTTGCCACCGCAGAGACTGGTCAGAGTCTGGAAGACATCAAGCGGCGTGAATGAGCCGGAAGCGCCGGCAGAACGCGAAGCGAAAATGCCGAATGCAGTAGCGCAGTAAACAGAACGAAATCGCTCCCTCAGGCCGCGGATCGGAGTGGAAGCCGTGGAAGTAAAGTCAGCGGGCGGTTGCTGCGATGGTTCCGGTCAGCGGACTGCTCGCAACCGCATACTCGCGTTTCGCCATGCGGCCGGCGAGGAATGCTGCGCGTCCGGCTTCGATGGCGAGCTTCATGGCATGCGCCATGCGCTCGGAATCTTCGGCTTCGGCGATCGCGGTGTTCAGCAGCACGCCGTCGTATCCCAATTCCATTGCGATCGCTGCGTCGGAAGCGGTGCCGACACCCGCATCCACGACAAGCGGAACCTCTGTAATCGCTTCGCGAAGAATTCTTAGATTGATTACATTCTGAATTCCGAGACCCGAGCCAATCGGAGCGGCGAGCGGCATTACGGCCGCGGCTCCAGCGTCGATCAGCTTCCGCGCATTCACGAGATCATCGGTTGTATAGGGCAGCACGATAAAGCCTTCTTTGACCAGCGTTCGAGTGGCCTCGAGGAGGCCTTCGTTATCGGGAAAGAGTGTTTTCTGATCTCCAATGACTTCGAGCTTGATCCAATTTGACAAACCAACTTCACGCGCCAGCCGTGCCGTGCGTACAGCCTCCTCCGCGGTGTAACACGCAGCTGTGTTCGGCAATATGTGGATCTTGGATCGATCGATAAAGTCGAGCTCTGATTCTTTTGAGCGATCCGTGAGATTGACGCGCCGGACAGCCAGCGTGACCATCTCCGTTCCGGACGCGGCGTGACATCTCGCCATCAATTGTTTGCTGCGGTATTTCCCGGTGCCGACGAAAAGGCGCGAGCGGAAGGACCGGCCAGCGATCGTTAAGACATCTTCCATAAAGACCATTATCGACTGGCATGTTCGCACGCGGGTTCGGTGTGACAGGGCACTGATCTGTAGCCTCCTAGCCGCGAATTCGAGTTTAGGCGGCAGTTTCGGCTGTGGTCGGACGATTTTCTCGCAACGATGCGACAGTTCCGGCGTGCCGGACGGTTCAAACCTAGTAACTGCTGATGATCAACTTTGGCTTCAGCGAGCAAAATATCCCAGCGATGGTGCTCTTGCTTGCGGTCTTCAGCCGCTGCGCGGCGCCCATGCTCGGCTTCTTTGCGCAGTTCAGCGCTTCGTTGGCGCTGCTGCGATTCGAACCCAATTTCCTGTTTGCGCTTTTCGGCTCTGAGCTTTAGGAGATCGTTGAGGCATTTGTGGAAGGCGCGCTCGTTCGTGGTCTGGTAGCGCATGTAGAGGGCGAGCTGCTTGGGATCGTCGCAGGTGGGCAGGTTGTGATTGAAGGTGACGTGCTGGAGCATGACGGCGCGTTTCGAGAGCCAGAGTGCTTGTGCCATTCGGTCGACCAGCGTGGTTTCGGTGAGGCCGGACGGTTTGTGCTCATCACGGAGACCGCCGAGGAGCGCGTCGAATTCGGCCTGTTTCTCCCAGGGAAGGACGGTGAATGCGCCGGTGAAGCCGTGACGGAAATTATTCATTGCGGAGATGGCTTTGCCGGCTGTGGTTTTGGGGCCCGTGCTGCGTTGGGCATTCGCCTGGTTTGCATTGAGTTGAGCATCACTTACAAGTTTCATAGGAGTTCCTTTCTGGGATTCCGTCCGATTTGACGATTACCCGCGGAGGATCTAACCATGACAATTCCGGTGTAAATGGCTGCTGCTTTAGGGACAATAAATTTCTGACGTTGTTGTCACTGTCGGTGAAAGTGCGCAGGCCTAGCGTCCCGGTCGGCTACAGACCACGATGGATCGTGTTATTCTCAATCTCGTCGGATCGGACAGGTGGGTGAGTGGTTAAAGCCAACAGACTGTAAATCTGTCCCTCCTTGCGAGGTACGAAGGTTCGAATCCTTCCCTGTCCACCAGTTGCCTGTCGTTCGTGAATGGGCTTCACCCCTAGCGAGGAGAGGATTGCTTCGTGGCTGACGGAAACGGCGACTATCGGCAGATCATGCATGATCTGGTGGAGGCCGCGCGGCTCAACCTGCATGAGCACGAGAAGATTTGGAGCGCGGTAAACACGCTGCGAGTCTCGCACCTCGATCTGACTGGTCAGATCGCAAGCTTGACCAATGCGATTCGCGACCTGATCGACCGCATTCCGCCGGAGAATCTACGATGAAGCCCGTTTTTCACCTCGCCGTGCCCACCTCGCCAGCTTCGACGGACGCGTAGTTTCTCGTCCATTCGCATCTCAGACCAGTTTTGGAATGTGCGGCAGGGATTGAGAAACTAGTTCTCAACGACTGAGTATCGGCATACAGACAGTTGCCGAAAGTGGACAACCGTACAGCGTTTACGAAGGGTTGATTATATGAGCAGGAAGACATCCATGCGTCATGTTCGTTGAAGGAGCTAGTAACGGTCATATGCGCCAATTCGACAATGGGCAGTGGGGGGATTTTTCTGCGGCGCAATGAGCAGGATTGACCGCATTAACGATAATGATCGTCAATTCTCGAACTGGTTTACTCGCTCTCGTCGCATTGTGTTTGCCGTGCTTTGGTTCATCTTATCACCAAGCTGCCAACAGCGAATCAACACCTTGACGATACGAGTTCATCGCTGCAAATACGGTTGGATTACGTATACGTAGACGGATTCGATCACAGGTGCCAAGCCGAAACACTGGACCGTGGGAGAAATATCGCAGTTAAACCAAGGGGTGGTTCCGAATATTAACGATGATATTACTCCTCCTCCGAGAGTATTCACGCTTGACAAGGCTCCTGATGACTCGGCGTGAACTTCGTTGGTAAGCGAGTCCTTGGTATTACGAGGAGCATCGTTGATCTCGGTTAACGTGTCGAGTTAGTTCGATGCGGCAAACCATGGACTCAGTCACGCAATATTCAATTTGTGTCTCTGTGTGACAGCTCTCAGACAGCAGCCTCTATCAGGGACGGCTAGGGCCATTACTCGGCGATGATTAGCGCCGTGTGCCGTAGGCATCTTGGATTTGTCAGTGACAGTCTTAACTCGCGTTTCGGACGTGGCGTCCGCAGTTGGCTTCGGAGCGTGCGTTTCGCGATGGGCAATATTCGAATAGCGCTAGTACGACAGAGTTTAGAGAGTTAACGACCACCCTCGAGTCTCTGTTGGTCGGCCTGTACTCCGTATTTCTTCACTGCTCTACAACAGAGTCGCCTATTTGGGAAACGAGATCGAGACACGTTTCGCTGTATCGAATGGGCGGATCGTTCAATCTGAAGAGTCGGTGTCTGCAGTGATCGTGATCACGACTCAAGGGATCGCTAGTTCAGCCTTCAGCTCATATACTAGCTCTCCGAAAAAGATCATCTACATTTCGAACGCCGAGGTAGGACGCTATCTGGTATAAAGAGTAAGCGTTGCACTTTGCTACGAATCCCAAGTTGGTCGCTTGGATATTGCGGGGATAAAGGAACGGAGTCTGGACATTTCTTAGGGTGCAAACGCCGTAATTGCATGTGGTCTAAAGCTCGGCCGTTGTAGCTCAGTTGGTAGAGCGCGTCCTTGGTAAGGACGAGGTCACCGGTTCAATCCCGGTCAACGGCTCCAGTTTCCCCGTAATTGAAGCAATCAAGAGGGCCGGACGTGTCCGGCCCCTACGCACAATCCTTCTGAGAGATCAGGTGCCTCTCGAAGACAAATCTCTGTGTGGATCGGCGAAAGCGGTTACGCTTGGCGGGATTCGATTACGCACAGGTGGGCGCGTATTTTGTCACAGTCTGCGCGAAGAATCGTCGGTACGTTTTCGGCTACGTTCTGGACGGCGAAATGAAAGTTAACCCGGACGGCGAAACGGCGGCAACGTGCTGGCATGAGATTCCGAAGCATTTCAAAGGTACAGTGCTAGATGCGTTTATAGTTATGCCGAACCACGTACACGGCATTCTGCTATTTACAGGGGATGTAGGGGCCGGGCATGCCCGGCCCCTACCAGTGGTCGTTGGTTCCTTCAAATCGGCAGTTAGCAAGCAGCTGGGCACCAATATATGGCAACGGAATTATTGGGAACGCGTAATCCGAAACGAGGGCGAGCTGAATCGTATCCGTGCCTATATTGATAGAAACCCGTTGTGTTGGGCGACTGATCCGGAGAATATATAGGGCCGGGCATGCCCGGCCCCTACCAATGGCCATGTTATCCTCGATTTCGAGAATGCGAAGCAGTAGGACATCATGGCGAAAGAGAAATTTGACCGCAGCAAGCCGCACGTGAATATCGGGACAATCGGGCACATCGATCACGGCAAGACGACCTTGACCGCAGCGATCACCAAGACTTTGTCGAAGCACAATCCGAAGGTGAAGTTCCGGAGCTTCGATTCGATCGACAACGCGCCGGAAGAGAAGGCGCGCGGAATCACGATCGCCGTCGCGCACGTCGAGTACGAGACGGCGAACCGGCACTATGCACACGTCGACTGTCCGGGTCACGCCGATTACATCAAGAACATGATCACCGGCGCAGCGCAGATGGATGGGGCGATTCTGGTGGTCGCGGCAACCGATGGGCCGATGCCGCAAACGCGCGAACACATTCTGCTGGCGCGCCAGGTGGGCGTGCCCTATATCGTCGTGGCGCTGAACAAAGTGGACATGGTGGATGATCCGGAGCTGCTCGAATTGGTGGAGCTCGAAGTACGCGAGCTCTTGAAGAGCTATCAGTTTCCGGGCGACGATCTGCCGGTGGTACGGGTGAGCGCGCTGGGGGCGTTGAACGATGAAGACAAGTGGGTGAAGACGGTCGACGAGCTGATGGCGAAGGTGGACGAATACGTTCCGGTACCGCAGCGGGCGATTGATAAGCCGTTCATCATGCCGATTGAGGATATTTTCTCGATTCAGGGTCGCGGCACGGTGGTGACGGGGCGCATTGAGCGGGGAATCTGCAAAGTCGGCGAGGAGATGGAAATTGTAGGGTTTGCGGACACACGCAAGACCGTCGTCACCGGAGTGGAAATGTTCAAGAAGCTGCTTGATGAAGGGCGCGCGGGCGATAACGTGGGGCTGCTGCTGCGCGGCATCGAGAAGACGGATGTGGAGCGCGGTCAGGTGATTGCGAAGCCCAACACCATCAAGCCGTACAAGACGTTCAAGGGCGAGGTGTACGTGCTGTCGAAGGAAGAAGGCGGGCGGCACACGCCGTTTTTTAATGGCTACCGGCCGCAGTTTTATTTCCGGACCACGGACGTGACGGGCGTGGCGAAGCTGCCCGAAGGCATGGAAATGGTGATGCCGGGCGATAACGTGGCGATGGAGATTGAGCTGATCACGCCGGTCGCCATGGACAAAGGGCTGCGCTTTGCCATCCGCGAAGGCGGCAGAACGGTCGGGGCGGGCACGGTCACCGATATTGTGGCGTAGCGAGATTATTTTAGGAACGAAAGGCGCATCGAATGCCGCGTGAGATTATCCAGTTCCAGTGCACTGAATGCAAGAACCGGAACTACAGCAAGACGAAGAACAAGAGGACCACAACGGAGCGGCTGGAATTGAAAAAGTTCTGCCCGTACTGCCGGAAGCACCAACCGCACCGCGAGACGAAGTAGCAAGGCCAGGGTTGATTGCCATTTTTGGTACCCTGAAGACGAAGCCTTAAAGGGGCATAGGTTTAACGGCAGACCAGCGGTCTCCAAAACCGCGAGTGGGGGTTCGAATCCCTCTGCCCCTGCCAGATGCCCTGAGTTGCTTCGAGCAGCGTGAGAGCAAAAGCGGGGCGATTTTCCAAAATTTTCGAGTCGTTATGGCAATGAATAGCTTAGGCTGGCCGCAGCAGGCGAAATCGTATATAGAGGAAGTACAGTCGGAGATGCAACGCGTCTCCTGGCCAAATTGGAAACAGGTGCGCGCGACCACGGGCGTAGTGATTGCAGCTGTTTTCCTCTTTGCGGCGTATTTCTGGGTGGTTGATGCCGTGGTGAACACGATTGTGAATCGAATCATCCACTACTTCACGAAATAGACACGGGATCGGATTGTAATCAGCAGGTTCTTTACATGGCAGATGAGAATTTAGAAGACGAAGAGAGCGGCAGTACAGTGACGCATGCCGACGAGGAGGCCGCTTCCGAGGACGCACAGGGCAGCGATGAGGCGCTCGAAGCCGAGTCGGTCGAGACCGAAGAACACGATTCTGAAATAGAGCAAGCCCCCGAGCGGGACGGTGCAGATGGCGCGAGTGCCGTTGCAAGTGAGCCGCAGGGTCCGACGAAAAACTGGTACATCGTTCACGCCTACTCTGGGTTTGAGCAGAAAGTTGCGGAATCATTGCGATCGAGAGCCCAAGCCTTCGGATTCGCCGACCGAGTAGGACAGATTCTCATCCCGACAGAGGAAGTGATTGAGCTTCGGAACGGGAAGAAAGTGATTAGCAAGAGGCTTCTCTATCCGGGCTACGTGTTGGTCGAGATGGAGATGGATGATGAGCTTTGGCACGCCGTCAAATCGACGCCTCGAGTTACTGGATTCGTGGGTGGGGGGACGAAGCCTGTTCCACTTACGGCCGATGAAGTGAACTCCGTGCTATATCGGCAGGCTGCCAGCGCGGACCGTCCGCGCCCGAAAATGAGCTTCGAGAAGAGCGAGACGGTAAAGATTATCGATGGGCCGTTCACGAACTTTTCGGGTAAGGTCGATGAAGTGAATACGGAGCGAAATACTCTGCGCGTTATGGTGACGATTTTCGGGCGGTCAACTCCCGTCGAATTGGATTTTCTGCAGGTAGAGAAGATCTAGGTTTTGAAGGAAGGCAAGCGAGAAGAGAAGAATGGCGAAAAAAGTTAATGCTCAAGTAAAACTGCAGATCCCGGCAGGGAAGGCGACCCCAGCGCCGCCGGTAGGAACGGCTCTTGGTCCGCAGGGCGTGAACATTATGGAGTTTTGCAAGGCCTTCAATGCGAAGACGTCGGCAAAGGACCAAGAGGGATTGATCATCCCAGTGGTGATCACGATCTACTCAGACCGGTCTTTCACGTTTATCACGAAGACGCCTCCCGTGGCCGTGCTGGTGAAACGGGCTGTGAATCTCGCAAAGGGGTCTGCTGAGCCGAATAAGAATAAGGTCGGGAAGATCACTCAGAAACAGGTGGAAGAAATCGCCAAGATCAAAATGCCCGATCTGAACTGCTTCACCGTCGATGCCGCTGTTGAGCAAGTGAAGGGTGCTTGCCGCAGCATGGGCGTGGACGTCATTTAACCCCGTACTCGGATTCAAAGAAAACTGAGTGAACCCGTCGCTGCGCTCCGGGCTCCGCTTCGAGTATTTCGCAATTGCAGCGGTTGCAGCACTCTCATTCGCGACCATCTCCTTATTTGCTGCTCCAAATTCTGCGCTTTTAACCGGAACCGTCACTGATCCCTCGGGAGGCGCGGTTGCTTCGGCAGCGGTTGCGCTTCATCAGGTGGCAGGAGCTGCAGTTCTTACTACGACAGCAGATGGCTCGGGGCGCTTCGTATTCCGTGACGTGGCCGCAGGCAATTACCTTATAGACGCGTCTGCGCCGGGGTTGACGGAGGTTGCTCCACAGACGATTGCGATCGCTGCGGGCGAGAGCAAGAACATCGATATTCAGTTGGCCGTATCGGCCTTGAAGAATGAAGTGACGGTGACGGCAGCGAGTGAGCCGCAATCGACAGATCAGGTATCAAAGGCTCTCGATGTAGTGATGGCCCAAGATGCGGAAGGGCGCGGACTGTTTTCGGTAGGAGACACAATTCGCTTCCTGCCTGGGCTTCGCATCAGCACGCGAGGCGGCCCGGGAAGTCTAACGACGATTCAAACGCGGGGCTTGCGTGCAACTGATACTGCGGTGTTGATCAACGGTTTTCGTTTCCGTGATCCCACCGGTGTGCAAGGCGATGCGAGTGCGTACATCGGAGATTTACTTCTGGTGGATACGTCGCGAGTTGAAGTGCTGCGGGGATCGGGTTCCTCGCTTTATGGGACAAATTCCATGTCGGGCACGGTGAATATCATCACCGATGCGGGAGGCGGACCGCTGCACGGCGATGTGGACGTGCAGGGCGGTGGATTGGGGCTGTTTCGGGGTGTGGCTCGCGCAGTGGGAGGCGCCTTCGGGAACCAGCTAGGTTACTCAATCGGGTTAGCGCATCTCAACGTTACCGACGGGGTGGAGGATGCTGGGGCAGTGCGCGACTGGAGCGGCCAGACGGCTATCAATTATGCGCTTACGTCCAAGATGCGGCTGGGCTTGGATATCTTTGCGAATACCGGCTATTTGCAGGAGTATGTGACGCCCGCGCCGACCTCGAGCGCACCGCGAACGGGAATCATTCCCGCCATTCCGCTCACGACATCGCAGATCCGGCTGGCTGAGGCCAACGTGCCATTCGCTCCGGGAAATGCCACCTTCGTACCCTCTCTGGGCGATCCGGATGCGGGCCGCTACTCGCATTTCATTGATTCTCTGTTTCGATTTGAGCATGAGCTAAGTTCCCGGCTGTCGTACCGCGTTGGGTACGCAATCGTTGACACGAACCGGAACAATAGTGATGGACCGGGCGGCCCGAATCTTCCCGAATATTTTCAACCGCTGTTCAATACATCGGATCGGTATAACGGTCGCGTCGATACGCTTCAGGCACGCGCCGATTACCTGTTGGGATCTCATCAGGTACTGACCGGCGGTTATGAGTTCGAGCAGGAACATTACCTGAACGTATCGACGGATCAGAATCCGAATCTCACAGCACGTGCCTATTACAGAACAGATGCACGGCAGAGAACGAACGCAACGTTCGCGCAGGATCAAATTACTCAATTGAACGGGCGGCTTCAGGTGCTGCTTTCGGGGCGATTTACGCGTGCGAGCTTGGATCAACCCAGCCTGATCGGGGGAGTGTCGCCGTATTCAAATTTGGGGCTACCGTCTCCTCCAGACGCTTACACCGGCGATGCATCTGTTTCGTACTTTCTTGCACACACCTCTACCAAGCTGCGCGCACACACGGGTAACAGCTTCCGCCTGCCTTCCATTTACGAGCGTTTCGGAGGCTACTTTTATGGCGGCACCTATTTTGCATTTGGCGATCCGAGGTTGAGTCCGGAGAGAGCGGTTTCCGGCGATGTGGGATTCGACCAGCTTTTGTTCCGTCAGACTTTGAAAGTAAGCGGCACATATTTCTACTCGCGGTTACAGCAGGTGATTGGATTTTTCGATTTTCCCCCTGGCTATGTCGACCCGTATGGGCGCACGGGCGGGTATTACAACACGGGAGGAGGTATTGCGCGAGGGATCGAGCTTAGCGGGGACTTTCATCCGTCGCGCAGCTCAACGGTATTTGCGTCTTACACGTACACCAACGCGCGCGATCGTACATCGCAGTACTATACCGGAACGGGTGTTGACCCACTGCAATCGCCCCGCATTTTGCCGCAGCTCATAACGATCGTCGCGACCCAACAGTTTGGACCCCATATCGATGCGGCCATCGACTTCGGGGGAGGCAGCGATTATCTGTATCCGCTCTACGGAATTTCGGCATCGGCAAGCAATGCGTACCTTTTCGAAGGACCGCGGCAGCTCGGGATTTCGGGAGGTTATTCTTTGCGGTTCAGCGAGCGGACAGCGGCACGCTTTTATGCCCGATTGTCTAACGCTCTTAATCAGAATTTTTATGAGGACGGGTTTCAAACGCCTCGCCGATGGGCCGTGGCGGGCATTCGCTTCAGCTATTAGCGCCGCGCTCTTTGCAGAGTAAAGAACTTGCCTGAAGCCGTAGGATTGCGTATACTCGGCTTGAGACGCAGAGGAATTATGGCGTTTGCGCAGCCCGTTCGAGTCATCAAAGATCCGGTCGCGATCGATCGCAAGGCGGCGGACAATCTACGCTTTATTCGCGACACGATGGAACGCGCGGCTGCGTTCACTGCAGTGCCGGGCTGGGGCGGGGTAATCATCGGCGTCACTGCACTTAGCTCCGGAACTGTGGCCTTTGGTCGTCCCTTGCGTGAGCAATTCTGGATCTGGTTTATTGAGGCGCTGTTAGCGTTAGGAATTGCCGGCCTGGCGCTCCGATGGAAATCGAAGCGGCTCGCGTTGTCTTTACAGTCGCGTCCAGCACGACGCGCGTTGTTGAGTTTCATGCCGCCGCTTCTTGCCGGCGCGATTCTGACGGCGGTTCTGTACCGGCTGCACATTTTCGGTGTGACTCCAGGTTTGTGGTTGCTGCTGTACGGCGCGGCTGTCGTGACGGGGGGCGCTTTCTCGGTGCGTATTGTCCCGGTCATGGGTCTCTGCTTCATGTTCATGGGCGCACTTGCATTGCTTGCACCCGCGTCTTGGGGAGACATTTTTTTGATGCTGGGTTTCGGAGGGCTGCACGTTGCGTTCGGGGTCGTGATTGCGAGGAGGTACGGTGGCTAGACAAGCAATGGCGCGGGAAGCTGACCTGTCCGCGTCCAAAGCACGTTCGACAAAAGCGGCCAAGTCCGGGAGCGAACAGGCAAGCGTTGAAAAGGCTCTGCCGAACCTGGACCGAATCATCCATGAACGGATGCGACTAGGGATCGTGAGCGCTCTGGCCGTCGATGAATCGCTTACATTTAATGAGTTGAAGCGGCTGTTGCAGACCACCGATGGAAATCTAAGCGTTCATGCGAGGAGATTGGAAGAAGCCAAGTATGTGGAATGCATCAAGAGTTTTGAAGGGCGCATGCCAAAAACCGAATACCGGTTAACTGCGGCAGGGCGCAAAGCTTTCGAGCGCTATCTGAATCACATGGAGGCTCTGATTCAATCACTCCGTGAACGTTAGGTTGTTCAGGAGTATTTAGAGCGAAGCCATCCATCGCCGAATGAGCGTTTTGGTTGACTCATCCGGCTCACCGTCCTGCAGTCTTACTTGACGGGTATGCACTTCCAGCGATTTGTCGGGCGCCCCGTTTCCTTTGTCATCTCGCCAGGCATTTAAACGAATAACCGGATCATGGACCTCATCCGATACGCGGATGATCCAGCGCGTTGCTCCAGTCTCGTGTTTTATAAATTTCTCGATGGCTTCGCGCTTTGGAGTGTGTGCTTCCATGGCACAATCCTACCGCGGAGAGCGGGGCGAAAGACTCGGAAGACACGGCCCGAGATCTGCTATTTACCTGCTCGGCATGAACGCTTCCGAGGTTCCTTTTTTCCGCGCGTCCTTGAGGATAGAACCGAAATGCTTGATGGTTGAGGTGAAGAACTTGCTTCGGCGGTCGGGTGGTGAGTACGGCGGCGGCGGCCCGCTTGGGGTAAACGGCAGCGATTTAGGGTTCGGCACGCTCTCGACGCGTATGTCAGGAGGACGCTGAAGAGCCGGTATCGGAGTCACAGCTTTCGGTCTAATGGCGGTCGTAGCTGACTCAAGCCAATGCCAGGAGTGCGTCTGCGGCGGCTTTGCGAAGTTTCGCTTCCGTGATGATGGTTTCGCTCCTGTATCAGTATCCGCCTGGGCTCTTGATCCTCCGACCACACGCACCGTCTGGGCGACCGTTGCATTGCCTGCCGGTCGAAGTTCCAGGCGAAAGGTGACGTCATCGGACGTCGGCCTGTACAGAATTGAACCCCCCGCGATTTGGGCCGGCCCCAGATGAATGTCGCGGTGTTGCAGTCCTTCGTCGATCTGCAGACTGGCCTCACTCGCAGATTGCACGGCTGATGTTTCGGGAGTCCAACTCACGCGCAAACCGTTGGGCTGAACGTCTACTCTAAGGCCCAAACGGGCCTCTCTCAATACTAATTGTGGCGGCTGCTGCACAATGACTGGAATATTAGATGCCTTCGCGTGTAAATAACCTGCGATAAAGGTGATCTCTGCGCAGAAGAGCAGGATCGCGGCCGCCAGAACCCAAACAAGTTTATTGCTCTTCCGTCCGGGACGACGCCGCACCGCTGTGATAACTTGTTTGCGGGAATAAGCATTCCCTTCCCGCAATATAGTCAAACCGAGATCGCTGGTGCGTATAAGTTCGCATCGCGCTCTTGACGCAACAGACATAAACACCTTCAGCTTTACATCAATAAGCGGATCTGCATAGCGCTGACGGTACTACTCCCACGCATTTCGAGCGGTAGTCCGTACCGTTTTGATATCTCTGAAAGACATGGCAAGCCAACAGATCGATTTTCCCCTTCCTCCTGATTTACCGAAGCCGATCAACGACGGAGCGGCAGAGCATCTTATCTGTCTGGCGATGCCCTCGGTCTCTCTCGCATCAACTGGCGGCAGGATGGTTAATCTTTCGAACTTGACCGCGCCGAGAACAATTCTCTATTGCTATCCGATGACGGGAGTGCCGGGAAAGTCGCTTCCGGAAGGGTGGAACGAGATCCCGGGAGCACGCGGGTGCACGCCCCAAACTTGCGGTTTTCGGGACCACTATTCAGAAATTTCGGAACTGAAGGCAAAGGTATTTGGGGTAAGCACTCAGACAACTGAATATCAGCGCGAAGTGGTCGAACGGCTTCATCTTCCATTCGAAATTCTGAGCGATGCTGAATTCAAATTATGTAATGCGTTGCGCTTGCCGACATTCGAGGTGAACGGAATGCGCCTTCTGAAGCGGCTGACGTTGATTGTTCGCGGTGACCGAATAGAGCAGGTCTTCTATCCAGTATTCCCGCCAAACGAAAGCGCAGGTCAAGTTATCACTTGGCTCAGGGCGAATCCGATTTGACGTGCTACTCTGTTTAGGCTCGATACATGCTGCTGATCGACGCTCATTTAGATTTGTCGCTGAATGCGGTCAACTGGAATCGTGATCTGACCTGCTCGACCGCGGAGATTCGCCGATCGGAGCAGGGGATGACAGGCCGCCTGTGCAGCACCAGTATCTCGTCGCCTAACGCGATCCGCGGCACGAATACTGTGGCGCTTCCCGACATGCGCGAAGGTGAAGTCGCAATTTGTTTTGCGACAATGCTGGCGCGCGCGAACCCGAAGGGCGCGAGTAACATCGATTTCAAGAACCAGGAAATCGCGTGCGCGATGGCGCAGGGCCAGTTAGCGTACTACAACATTCTTGAAAGCGAAGGCCATTTACGGCAGTTGCGGACGTGGCGCGACGTGGAAGCGCACCTACAGGAATGGCGAGCCGATCCGGTCCGGTGCCCGCTCGGATACGTTTTGAGCATGGAAGGTGCGGACCCGATCCTCTCGCCTGCCCACGTGAGCTATTGGTGGGAACGTGGTCTGCGTGCCGCCGGCATTTCGCATTTCGGAGTGGGTTGTTACGCGCATGGAACCGGAGTTCCGGGAGGGTTGACGGCCCGCGGCCCAGACCTGCTGAGGGCAATGCGACAGGCGGGAATGGCGCTGGACGTGACGCACCTTGCCGACGAAGCTTTCTGGCAGGCGGTCGAGATTTTCGACGGGCCCATTTGGGCGAGCCACCATAACTGCCGGGCACTCGTGCCAGGCGATCGTCAGCTGACCGACGATCAGATCCGCTATCTGATCCAGCGGGATGCGGTGATCGGCGCCGTGCTCGATATTTGGATGCTGTATCCCGGATTTGTGTCAGGCGCGACACCGAACACGGTGGTCACTCTTGAAGACGTCGTGAATCACATTGATCACATCTGCCAACTCGCGGGGAATACTCGACACGTCGCTGTCGGCAGCGATCTCGACGGCGAATTCGGAACCGAGCAGACGCCGCATGACGTGAACACCATCGCCGATCTGCAAAAGCTTCCCGGCGTTTTGCAGGCGCGTGGATATTCGGCGCAGGATGTTGAGGCGGTTATGCACGGCAACTGGCTTCGCATGTTGCAACGGGCGCTGCCGGCATAGTGGTGGGCGCGACAGCGGAAATTGGCGCTGAATTTGAGAAGCGGCGCACGCTTCCCCAGAATCTTCCATTCCGCCTAAACACCAGAGGCGCGCAGGTCTGAGAGGTCGAGTTCACGTTCGAGAGTGCGTACGACTGCGTCACTCACGTGATTGCTAGCGCGTAAGCTCATGATGGTCGCGCGTTCTGTGTCGCGCAACTGCTTCGCGACGGCGCGGTAATGCTGCTCTCCTTTCGAACCTGTATTTTCCGATCCATTGTTGTCCTCAGTCCCACCATTGCTCGTGAGTACAGACAGCCGTTGCTGGTAAAAGCGGGCAAAGGCGTCATAGAGAGAATCGAATTCCGGTTTGTCCTTTTCGCGCAACTCCTCGATGCGCTTCAGCGCAGCGGACACCATGATCCGGCGTGCCTTGCGCTCTTCCGCCGCCGACGCATCGGAGCTGGACAGCTTGAGAGCACGAATAAGGGTAGGAAGAGTCAGCCCTTGTAAAACGAGCGTTACCAAAATGACCGAAAATGTGAGAAAGATGAGCGGATTACGCTGGGGAAACGGCTGACCGTTCGACAGGGTGATGGGGAGCGCGATCGCTGCAGCCAGCGAGACAACACCGCGCATACCGGTCCAACCCAAAATAAAGACTGCGCCCAAAGATGGACGCTCTTCGGACTGATGTAGAAGCTGACGCCTGATGAAATAGCCGACGTATGCGGCCGGCAACACCCAGATGAGCCTCAGGAGGATCACGGATGCGCAGAGTTCCAACGCGCTGATGAGCAGCTCAGAGGGAGAGATAGAGCGGATGCCCCCGAGAACAGTTGGCAACTCCAGGCCGATCAGAAGGAATACGATTCCGTTCAGCAGGAAAGTTAAAGTACCCCAAAACGACCGACTCTCGATGCGCACTCGCGATGAAAACAGGACCGATGTCTGACGCCCTAAGTACAGCCCGGCCGCGACAGTGGCGAGCACACCGGATACACCCGCTGCCTCGGCAACAGAATAGGCAGCGTACGGAGTGACTATGCTGAGTGCAATCTCTATACGTGCGTTGTCCACATGTGAATCGACGAACTGAGAGACTCGGGCGACAATGACTCCGATGAGAATGCCGCCTGCGACGAGGGAAAGCAACCGAAGTACTCCTCCCGAAAGCGATGGAACGCTGCCGCTGGCTACAAGCGCCGTGGAGAACTGGAGCGCCACAAGACCACTCGCATCGTTCACCAGGCTTTCTCCTTCGAGGAGATCGACGATTCGCTTGGGCAAACCGAGGCGTTGAGCGATGGCAGTCGCGGCAATCGCATCCGTGGGTGCAACGGCAGCACCGAGGACTAGGCCCAGCCGCCAATCGAAACCGGGAATTAGCCAGTGCGCGGCGAAGGACACACCCAAAACGGTGAAGCCCACCAAGCCAAAGGCGAGAGACGTGATGCTGACCAGATTGTATTTGAATTCGCTCCACGAGGTTTGTGTTGCAGCTGCAAACAAAAGCGGGGGCAGAACAGTCAAGAAGATAAAGTCAGGGTTAAGCGAGATGGCCGGCAACGCCGGCATGAAGCTCACCAGCAGACCGCCGAGTACAAACACAATCGGATAAGCGATCTTCAAACGCTGGGCAAGAATGCCAAATCCGACAATGAAAACAAGCAGGATTATCAGGACAAATTGCGCTTCGTGAATTGTGCCGCCCGGCATAACACGAGGCTAAACCAGTAGTCTCCAGGCGCGTACGGCGTGCACGCAACGCGAATGCCGCGTTCGTTGGAACGTTCGCGCGAATGTAAATTCGATGGTTTCTTAGGTCGCGGAAAGACATACCATGAATTAGCGCTAGGCGAAAGGTATCGCATGATGAACGCGGAGAGCTCGAAAGATCCCGGGAAAATACTCGCAAGCCTCAAAGAGTTGTTGCCCGATCTGGAGTCTGTCTACAAAGACATCCATTCTCATCCCGAACTGTCGATGCAGGAGAGCCGGACCGCGGGTATAGCAGCGGACCGGCTGCGCGCCGCAGGGTATGAAGTGACGACTGAAGTCGGGAAGACCGGCGTTGTAGGTCTGTTGCCAAATGGCGACGGCCCAACGATCATGCTGCGCGCTGACATGGATGCGCTGCCAGTGAAAGAGGAGACCGGGTTGCCGTACGCCAGCACCGCTACTGCCAGCGATCCGGAGGGAAGGACCGTGCCTGTGATGCATGCCTGCGGCCACGATATGCACGTGACCTGGCTCGTAGGAGCGGCTACGTTGTTGGGACGAACGCGGGATGCGTGGCGCGGCACCCTGATGCCGGTGTTTCAACCGGCAGAGGAGACGGGCAAAGGGGCTCAGGCGATGATCGATGATGGACTCTTCAAGCGCTTTCCTAAACCTGCTGCCGTGCTAGGACAACACGTCATGGTAGGGTCCTCTGGCGTGCTGAGTTCACGCGCGGGAGTCGTGACGTCCGCGGGCGATAGCTTTCAGATTCGAATGTTCGGACGAGGCGCTCATAGCTCGATGCCGCAGGCCAGCATCGATCCTGTCGTTATGTCTGCTGCGACCGTGCTCCGTCTGCAAACGATCGTCTCCCGTGAGATTGCGGCGACTGAAGCCGCCGTGGTTACAGTCGGTTCGTTGCAGGCCGGCACGAAGGAAAACGTCATCCCAGACGAAGCAATCATCAAACTGAATGTACGCACCTTCGACGAGGGCGTCCGTAAACGGGTGCTCGCGGCGATCGAGCGCATCGTCAATGCAGAAGCCGAGGCTTCCGGCGCACCGAAGAAACCAGAGATCACGCCTCTGGACCGTTATTCTCTTGTCAAAAACGACCCCGAGGCAGCCAAGCGAGTAGGCGATGCGTTTCGCCAGTACTTTCCTGTTGGACGTGTACAGGAAACCGGGCCGACAACGGCCAGCGAGGATTTTGGATCGTTCGGAGCCGAGTGGGGCGCGCCATCGGTGTTCTGGTTCGTTGGCGGCACAGATCCTGATACCTATGCCAAGGCCAAAGAGGCAGGCAAGATCGGCGATATTCCTACCAATCACAACCCGCGCTTCGCACCGGTAATTCATCCGACCCTAGAGGCAGGCGTGGAGGCGATGGTGATTGCCGCGCAAGCCTGGCTATCGGCATAAGCCCGGTGATCGTAAACGGACATATCCTGATAAATACGCTGCTCGTGGGCTTCGACCTGGGCGGCACGTTCGTGTTTGCACTCAGCGGCGCGACGGCCGGGGTCAGGCACCGGCTGGATCTTTTTGGTGTTCTGGTTTTGTCCTTCGCCGCAGGAAACTCAGGTGGGATCGCGCGCGATGTGATGATTGGAGCGCTTCCGCCCGCGGCTATCAGTGACTGGCGCTATGTCGCCGTTTCCATGCTTGCCGGGTTAATTACCTTCTTTTGGTATCCAATCATCGACCGGCTGAGCAGTCCCGTGCTGATATTCGACGCCGCCGGACTGGCCCTCTTTGCGGTTTCTGGCGCCGGCAAAGCGCTGGCTTTTCACGCCGGACCGGTCGCGGCGACGCTGCTCGGGATGCTGACGGGAATCGGCGGCGGAATGGTGCGCGATGTGCTCGTCAGGGAAATCCCGACCGTTTTGCGCACCGAACTTTATGCTGTTGCCGCGCTGATAGGGGCGGCGGCTGTCGTGATCGGGCGTATGCTGCGTCTCCCGTCCGCCGCCGCGGATACAGCGGGCGCGGTTCTCTGCTTTGGGCTTCGATTTATGGCGATGCGCTTCGGCTGGCACCTTCCGATCGCGCATCCCCTCAGCCGATCGGATGCGGACGCTAACTGGTCGAACAGAGAATAGCTCTTACGCGTTACTCGACTTGCCTGAACTGTTTTCGGAGTCCTACGGTTTTCACAATGCTGCCTCCGATCTCCGCGTGCTTAAAGAAAGAGGGCTGTGAAAGAATTCAGCTTGAGGAACTGAGGGCATGGGCGAATATCGCATTGCAGTCGTGATCGGCAGCCTTCGCCGCGACTCATACAATCGCAGATTGGCGAGCGCGGTGAAAAAGCTGGGTCCCCCGGATTTTTCGTTCCACGATTTGCGGATCGACGACCTGCCCCTTTACAACCAAGATGATGATTCGAAGCAAGCCGAGCCGGTAAAGCGACTCAAAAGCGAGATTGCTTCCGCGCAAGGACTCATTTTCGCGACGCCGGAGTACAACCGCTCCATACCCGGCGTTTTGAAGAACGCGATTGACAACGGGTCTCGACGGTATGGGCAGAGCGCTTGGAACGGGAAACCAACGGGCATTTTGGGTGCTTCGGTTGGCGCTCCTGGAACGAGCATGGCCCAGCAGCATCTGCGCAACATTCTGGCATATTTGAACCTTCCAACGCTCGGCCAGCCGGAGGCTTTTATCCAGGTGAAGCCCGGCTTCTTTGATGAAAGCGGCGACATTGCGAACACCGATACAAAGCATTTTTTGCAGGGCTGGATGGATCAGTATGTGGCCTGGGTGAAGAGGTTCGCCTCACGTTGAGGAAAAGGCTCGCTTTCTAGTAGACTTTCGGAGGAAGGGTCTGTACGCGCGGTATGCTTCCCGCAATTTTCTTCGGTCACGGCAATCCCATGAATGCCGTTCTGAATAACCGCTACACCGATGCGTGGGGAGCGATAGGAAAGCAAACGCCAAAGCCGAAGGCAATCCTATGTATCTCCGCACATTGGTTTGTGCCGGAAACTGGGGTCACGATCAGTACAGCCCCACGAACCATTCACGACTTCGGTGGGTTTCCGCGAGAGCTCTATGAAGTGTTGTATCCCGCACCGGGCGATCCGGATCTCGCCCGACGTGTGCAAAGGATGCTTGCGCCGTTCCCAGTAAAGCTGGATAACTCGTGGGGACTCGATCACGGGACGTGGTCTGTCCTTCGGCACGTGTATCCAGAGGCCGACGTTCCGGTCGTGCAACTGAGCATCGATGAAACACAGCCGTCGTCTTTTCATTTCGAAATTGGCAGGAAACTCGCGCCCTTGCGGGATGAGCAAATCCTGATCCTAGGCAGCGGGAACCTGGTTCACAATCTGCACGCTTATGCATGGGGCCGGCATATGCCCGATCCATATGATTGGGCCATTCGCTTCGAAACAGCAGCAAAGGAGATGATGATCGCGGGTGAATACAAACCACTCATCGATTACGAGAAGCTCGGGCGCGAGGCAATCCTTTCTATCCCGACGCCGGATCATTACTTGCCGCTTTTGTATGTGATCGCGACGCGGCAGCAGAGTGAAGTCATTACCTTTCCGGTTGAAGGTGTTGATGGAGGCTCTATATCGATGCTGAGCGTGCGGGTGGGGTAACTTACCCGTTTCAGCCGCAATTCAACACGCGGAAATAGAGCTGTGGAAGAAATAGGCGTCACATGAAAAAGGAAGCTAGGCGTTGCTGCTTGACTCTAAGCGTGGGTTTAGTCGCGCTTGGGGGCATATTAGGTTGGGCGGCTCGTTCCGGCATGTCACAGAATGCTGTTAACCCGGCGAGTATGCCTCGGATCGCCACAATCGAAGAGCGATTTCAGGCATATAACGTGGAGATGTTGGAAGTCACGGGTGGTCGCTTCTGGAAGCCGTACAAAGATCTACAAACCGACACCAGCAAGCAGGCGGCCTCGCAGCAATCCGGTTCAACACCGGCCGGAATGAATCCGAATCTCTACGAATATCGGCCACCCATTGATTTGAGCAATACTCGCCTACGCAAACTCGCGGCGGCTCTAGGACCGACATATGTGCGCGTGAGCGGAACGTGGGCAAACACCACGTACTTTTACGACGCAAACGGCCCCGCTCCAACAACCCCGCCCAAGGGCTTCAGCGGTGTACTTACCCGCAAGCAATGGAAAGGCGTGATCGACTTCTCCCACGAGGTGAATGCGAACATCATCACTTCGTTTGCGACCAGTCCCGGCACTCGCGATGCCAACGGCGTATGGACCCCGGACCAGGCGCGCCAGTTTCTGTCCTACACAAAATCTGTCGGCGGAGATATCGCAGCGGCGGAGTTTATGAACGAACCGACGGCCGCGGCCATGGGAGGCGCTCCGAAAGGCTATGATGCCGCGGCGTACGCACGCGACATAGCCGTATTCCGGCCTTTTCTCAAGAAGACTGCGCCACACATTGTGTTTCTCGGCCCTGGTTCTGTCGGAGAAGGCGGTTCACTTTCGCTTCCGCCAGGCAGCGGCTTCATTCAATCCGAGGATCTCTTGAACGCGACCGGACCGGTTTTCGATGTTTTCTCCTATCACCTCTACGCGGCAGTCTCGCAGCGCTGCGCCAGCATGGGACCAGCGTCACAGACCACCGCCGCCGCGGCACTTTCGAACGAATGGCTTTCTCGTCCGGACAAGATTAATGCCTTCTACGCCGGTCTGCGCGATCGTTTCGACCCGGGCAAGCCGCTCTGGATAACTGAAACTGCGGATGCAGCTTGCGGTGGGAATCCCTGGGCTTCCACGTTTTTGGACACGTTCCGCTATCTTGATTCGCATGCTCGCTTAGCGCAACAGGGGGGCCGCGTCATCGCGCACAACACGCTTGCCTCAAGCGATTACGGCCTTCTCGATGAGAATACATTCGCTCCGCGTCCCAATTATTGGGCGGCTCTGTTGTGGAGAAAACTGATGGGCACGACCGTGCTCAAGCCGGATGTATCGCCGGTGCCGAGCCTGCATTTGTACGCTCAATGTTTGCGGAATATGCCTGGAGGGGTGGCACTTCTCGCTATCAATACGGACCGAAACGCTTCTCAAAAGCTGGAGGTTTCAGCTAACTCGGAACGCTACACATTAACTGGGCCCAAGCTGGAAGATAATCGGGTGGACCTGAACGGAAAGGAACTGAAGCTCGGGTCTGGTGATTCGACTCCGTCGCTTACTGGTGTCCCGACCCATTCTGGGCAGATCACGTTGGCCCCGGCAAGTATCACATTTCTGGCTGTTGCCGAAGCGAATAACGCCAGCTGCCGTTGAATCCACGAGAGGTTACGTAACACACATCGAGATTGTTTCCGGTTCTTGCCGAATGACGACAGAGCGCGACTCCTATTACGAACAAACGGAGCCAAACCGCGCATTCCGGGCAGGTCACATTCGCAGAAAAAGACTGCGCGTCTAAGATTACGCGGGTCACGCCATAGGCGGTCCGAATGGATGCGCGCTATTAAACGCATTGAACCGTTCAGCGACCTCGCGCACCAGATCATTTTTTCCCAAGCCAAAAAATTCATCCATAGTCACAATGGTTGCGAACATCATGGCTAGAGCTACTCCAAACGCTGTTTCGTTATCCTCTCGCCGGACCTCGTGGTTAAGGGTGATTTTGTTTTCCACTATATGAAACTGCGTCGCCATCGTGTTGAACGTCGGATGGTGGATCCTGCAGGACTCGAACCTGCGACCTCGTGCGTGTGAAGCACGCGCTCTAACCAGCTGAGCTAAGGATCCAATGAGCAAAACATCGCATGAATTGGGCACTAACTGAAGTTGTTTCAAGACAACTCATTTATTTTTCACTACATACTCCTGCGTGTGAAGCAGGCGCTCTAACCAACTGAGCTACGCGCCCTAACAAAGGCGTGATTCTTGATTCTAGAACAACCAGGCCGCGCGGGCGCAATATGTGACGCTAGGGGTTCATGCGTTCCTCGAAATTCCAAATGCTGTATTGCGATGTCGGCGGCGTGCTGGGTACGAATGGCTGGGACGCAAGTCTCCGGAAGAAGATTGCCGCGCGGTATAAGGTCGATCTGGAGCCGATAGAAGCCCGCCATCATCTCGTGTTCGACAGCTACGAGCGCGGTCACATGAGTTTTGAAGGTTACCTGCGACACGTGTTCTTCGGAGAGGCGCGCGATTTCACGGTAGAGGAACTCCGTGACTATGCTTACGATCAATCCGTCCCGTGGCCGGAGAACATGGAATTTTTCAGGAAGGTCAAGGAATCCAACGGGCTTAAGATGGCGCTGATCAGTAATGAAGGAGGGGGACTCACGGAGCATCGCGTCGAAAAATTCCGCCTTCGGGAGCTGGCAGACTTCATGATCTTCTCCTATTTTGTTGGCTATCGTAAGCCGGATCACGAGATCTGGTGCCTAGCTCTCAATTTGGCGCAGGTCACGCCTAGTGAATCGATCTATGTGGATGATCGAAAAATGTTCGTCGATATAGCAGCCAAGATGGGGTTCACAGCCGTTCACCACGTTTCCGTTGAAAATACGAGCGAACGGCTGCGACAAGCGGGGCTAGAGAGTTAAAGCATTACTTTAATTGCTTATTCACCTCGTCCCAATTCACGACATTCCACCAAGCGGCGATGTAGTCGGGGCGCCGGTTCTGATATTTCAGGTAATAAGCATGCTCCCAAACATCCAGACCGAGAATCGGTTTCTTGCCGTCCATCAAAGGACTGTCTTGATTCGCTGTAGAAATGATTTCAAACTGGCCTGAGTTGCCTTTGACCAGCCAAGCCCAGCCTGAGCCGAAGCGACTAGTCGCGGCAGCATTGAACTTTTCCTTGAAGGAATCGAAGTTATTGAAGGTTGAATTGATTACGTTCTGAATATCGCCCTTGGGGGCACCACCCCCGTTTTTCGACATCAGATTCCAAAAAAGAGAGTGATTGGCATGTCCGCCCCCATTGTTGCGAACAGCCGTCTTGATGGCTTCAGGAACAGCGGCGCAGTTGTTCGCGAGCAATTCTTCGACTGACTTGTTGGACAGGTCGGGAGCAGATTCGAGAGCCTTGTTCAGATTATTTACATACGCGCCGTGGTGTTTGTCGTGGTGGATCTCCATAGTCGCCTTGTCGATGTGAGGTTCCAATGCATCGGCGGGGTAGGGAAGTGGTGGAAGTGTAAATGCCATATTGTTCTCCGAGTTGAGTTGGTCGATTTGTATTGACTCAATACTAGTTTCGCTTAAGGGATGCATTACGCCTGATAAACGGTGCTGCCTGCGACCACTGTTTCGGTGACGGCCAGAGATTGTGAACGATCATCCCAGCGAAACCGCACAAAATCCGCCTTTTCGCCGGGAGAAAGACCGCGCTGCCGTCCGGCGATTCGCGCCACTCGGGCCGGGTTGACTGTAGCCATCGCCAGGGCATCGCGCAGCGAAATGTTCCCCAAGCGAATAGCGTTGCCTATAGCCTGATCCATGCGAAGCGCCGAACCTGCAAGGCGAGTGCTTCCACGTATTACGACACTTCCGTTTTCGCGAAGTTCCACGTCGACTTGCCCCAATCGATAAGGGCCGGGATCGCACATGGCTGGCATGACTGCGTCCGTTACTAATACAGACCGCTCGACGCCCTTGGCACGAACAGCGGCTGCGAAGAACGGGCCCGGAATGTGGATGCTATCGAGGATGAAGCTGGGCGTCAGACGGACTGCCGCGAGCTGATCCCATATGTAGTTTTGTGTCTTTGGAAGAATTGAGTGGGCGGCGTTTCCCAGATGAGTAGACATCGTCGCTCCTGCATCAATGGCAGCGGCGATCTGGGCGGATGTGCCTTTCGTGTGACCTATACTAGCGACCACGCCGGAACGCACGAGCTCGGCGATATAAGGTGGCGTCTCTTCCCATTCCGGCGATATGGTCACGATGCGGACGTATCCATTTGCAGCTTCCTGCCAGCGCTTGAACTCTTCGATGTCGGGGGGCCTGATGTGCTCGAGGGGATGGGCGCCCCGTGGGCCATCTTCAGGCGAGATGTGAGGCCCTTCGACGTGGAAGGCTTCGATCGCATGAGCTTCGAACAGACCACTGCGGCTAAATTCTTCCTTTGCCGACGCGAGATTTCGAAGAGCGCCGATCATGCGCTCTCTTGATCCGGTAATCACGGTGGGAAAGAAGCGAGTGACGCCAGTAGCGAACAATTTTTGGATAGATTGGCAAATTGCCTGATGCGATGCTGCCGGGTCGTTATAGTCCACGCCTGCAAAACCGTTGACTTGGACGTCTATGAAACCCGGAGCAAGATATTCATCAATTTCAGGCGGGCGAATCAGTTCGTCCACCGTATTAATGGCGGGACCGTACTCGATTTCGAGGACTGCGGAGCCGCCGGGCACTCTTCCGCGCAGGAGGTTTTTCGTCACCTTCTCATTTTGAAAATCTGACATAAAGCACCGTCCTTGTTTTTTTCACAATTTACCCACAGCCACACCAGCACAACGTCCCAGAACCATGAGAGTTAAAAGGTGTTGAAAAGGCCTCATCGGTTCGCTGAAAAGACTAGCGTTTCAAAGTGTACTGGAGTAAAAAGTGAATAGATCCGGCGCGGATGTCGGACCGGCAGGTAATCTCGGGGGAGGTGGCTGCAGGTTGGGCGTTCGCGCTTGGACCACACATCCAGATTGGTCCTGCGTATGCGGGTCCAGAGTCAGGGCAGAAATCGAGTCCTCCGAGCTTTACTGCTTGGCAGCGAACGGTTTCTGCCCTGTACGTCTGTTTGCAGGCAACATCAGGTCGGACCGGCCTCGTTTAGGCGGTTACGGGCTCGGGTTCGCGAACACCGGAGACAGGCATCAGCCATCCGAATTCGTCTTTGATGTCACCTTTTACAATTTCGAAAAATCGGCGCTGGATTTTTTGAGTAATGGGTCCACAGCGCCCGTCGCCGATCGTGATCCGATCAACTGAACGAATCGGTGTGACTTCGGCGGCAGTTCCGGAAAAGAACACTTCGTCCGCAATGTAGAGCATCTCACGGGGAATAATGGTTTCGACAACCGGGATACCGAGCTGCGCGGCGATTTTCACGATGGTATCGCGAGTGATGCCCGGCAACACTGAGGCCCCAAGCGGCGGTGTGAGGAGCTTGCCGTTGCGGACCAGGAAAATGTTTTCACCGGACCCTTCGCTGACATAGCCCGCTTCATCGAGCGCAATCCCTTCGTCATAGCCGTTGACCGCGGCTTCCATCCGAATCAGCTGAGAATTCATGTAATTTGCGCCGGATTTTGCGAGAGCCGGAAGGGTGTTGGGAGCGATGCGAGTCCACGATGAAACGCAGACATCTACTCCATTCGACAAGCAATCTTCGCCCAAATAACTGCCCCATTCATAACAGGCCATATAGGTTTCAATGGGGTTATCCCTCGGCAGAACCCCCAGATCGCCGTATCCGCGGAGGACGATCGGACGGATATAACAAGACGGGAGTTTGTTGGCACGCACCAATTCGCCCATGGCATCAGTGAGTTGGTCGAGCGAGTAGGGAAGATCCATTCGGTAGATCTTGGCGGAATCCAGCAGACGGCGTGCGTGATCCGCAGCGCGAAAAATTGCGGAGCCCCGCTTAGTGTCGTAGCAGCGAATGCCCTCGAAAACCGAGCTGCCGTAATTCACGACGTGCGCCAGAACGTGAATTTTCGCGTCGTCCCAGGGGATGAGCCGGCCGTTGTGCCAGATCTTCTCAGTAGGGTTCATGCTGCGATTATAGCGGAGCTAGGCTAGTTCGCGCTTTATTATGACCGAGATAATAGTACGGTTGATATTGCGCTTCGATGCGCAGGCCAGCGCCGCTCGACGAAACGGCGCTGCAGGAGCATTCTAGAGGGTATGGACAATCAACGCAACCGAAACGATGACTTACGGGATAAAGATGAAGCGGCGGAAGAGCGGCCGGTACCATCACAGGCTGAGGGTGATCTCGAGACGGTAGAAGAGGATTTGAAGCAGAAAGAAGAACAGGAAAAAAGAGGCGGCTCTTCCGGCAAACGAGATTGAATGGAAACGCTGAAGATCTTCGAGCACGTTCAGTTCGATAAGAAAAAGCCTGTTGTCCGGACGCTATTGCCGGGTCCGGATTCACGGGTGATCCTCTTATGTGTCAGTTCGGGCCAAGTGATTCCAGAACACTCGGCTCGGGCCCCTATTACGGTTCAGGCACTTTCGGGCCGAGCCAAGTTCTTCGATGGAGATGTGCCCTTTGAGATGAACAGTGGCGCTCTGCTGCGGCTCGCGGCAGGAAAGCGACACCGGCTAGAAGCGCAAGAAGATTCTGTACTCATCGTCACCATCCTGGAATCGTCCGCGGAAGCCGTGAGGCCGAAGAACGTTCCTGGTGATTGATGGTGGAAGTTTCAGGCCGGCCACTCACGCTCGAACAGATCGTCGATGTTTCGATCGGTAAAGCCTCGACGTCTTTACCGGACGGGGCGCGGACACGGATTCAGTCCTCGCGAGCAGTAATCGAAGCTGTGCTCCGGGAGGGGAGAGTAGTATACGGCGTCAACACGGGCTTCGGAAAGCTGTGTGATGTCCACATTCCGTCTTCAGAGTTAGAGGCGCTGCAACTCAATCTCGTTCGGAGTCATGCATGCGGAGTCGGTGAACCGCTCTCGGAAGCGGAAACGCGCGCAATTATGCTGCTGCGCGCCAATGTGTTTGCTCTGGGTAATAGCGGCTGCAGAATCGAGCTTCCGGAAACATTGCTGAAGATGCTCGAGCGAGAGGTTCATCCCGTGATTCCTGAAAAGGGTTCGGTGGGCGCGAGTGGCGACCTCGCCCCGCTGGCGCATCTGGCGCTGTCGATGATCGGGGAAGGCGAATCGCACTTTCGAGGGCGAAGACTGCCGGGTAGAGAAGCGCTGCGTTCGGCCGAGATCGCACCCCTCCGCTTAGCTGCTAAGGAAGGCTTGGCTCTGTTGAACGGAACACAAGCCATGTGTGCGGTTGGAGGGCTTGCTCTTCATCGTGGAGTTCGGGTGGCTGCTCTCGCTGATTTGGCCGGCGCAATGACACTTGAAGCTTTGCGCGGTACACCGGTTCCGTTCGACGCTCGCATTCAGAAAGTTCGGCCGCACATGGGGCAGGTAGCTGCGGCGTCTCATTTGCGCGATCTGCTGGACAATAGCGAAATTCGCCGCTCGCACCTGACCAATGATCCGCGCGTGCAGGATGCCTACAGCTTGCGCTGCATGCCTCAGGTGCATGGCGCGGTCCGCAACGCTCTTCAACATGCGCGGGAGGTAACGGAAATCGAGAGCGGCTCGGCAACGGATAATCCGTTGGTGTTTACAGACAGAGGAGAGGTTTTGAGCGGCGGCAATTTCCATGGAGCACCGCTCGGGATGGTTTACGACTACGCGGCGGTTGCTTTAACGGACTTGATGAGTATCAGCGAGCGCCGAATCGACCGTCTGGTCAACCCCGACCTGAACGAGGGCTTGCCTCCCTTTTTGAGCTCTCATCCTGGCACTTCGTCCGGCTACATGATCGCTCAGGTGTGCGCGGCGTCACTGCTGAGCGAAGCGAAAATATTGGCCCACCCCGCGAGTATTGACAATGTGCCGACGTCCGGCGGAAAAGAAGATCATGTATCGATGGGCATGACTTCTGCGCTGAAGCTGCGCAGAATCGTCTCGCTTGCGGAACAAGTAATCTCTATCGAATTGCTGGCCGCGGCTGAGGGATTGGATTACCGGGCGCCGCTGCGATCCTCAAACCTGATCGAGCGCGCGAGAGAGATTATCCGCTCTTTGTCACCACGGTTAACGGCAGATCGGCCCCTTTCCGGCGACATAGAGCGTTTAGCCAAGACGATCCAGGACGGAGCTTTGGATGCATTTGTGCGCTAGCGAACGGAGAAAGAGCGATGGCCATGACTGAAACGACTACTGAAATCACTGCGCCGCATGGAACCACCCTGAGCTGCAAAGGCTGGCATCAAGAGGCCGCGATGCGGATGTTGATGAACAATCTGGATCCGGCGGTCGCGGAGAAGCCGGAGAATCTGATCGTCTATGGTGGAACGGGCCGGGCGGCACGGAACTGGGAATGTTTTCATGCGATCGTGCGTTCTTTGCGAGAGCTGGGAAACGACGAAACACTGTTGGTACAGTCCGGCAAGCCGGTGGGAATGTTTCGGACGCATCCGGAAGCTCCGCGTGTCCTGATTGCTAACGCGAACCTGGTGGGTCGGTGGTCGAATTGGGACGAATTTCACAAGCTGGAGAAGCTCGGGCTGACGATGTATGGGCAAATGACGGCAGGCTCGTGGATCTATATCGGCAGCCAGGGAATTGTGCAGGGCACCTACGAAACGTTTGCCGCCGCCGCGCGGAAACACTTCGCGGGCGATCTGAATGGAAAACTGATCGTCTCGGGCGGGATGGGCGGCATGGGAGGAGCACAGCCGCTCGCTGCAACCATGAACGAGGCGTGTTTTCTGGGAATTGATGTGGACGCTGCGCGCATTGAGAAGCGCGTCACGACGAAATACTGCGATCACCTGGCACACAGCCTAGATGAGGCGCTCACCCTGATCGATCGGGCTCGAAGTCAGAAGCGAGCGGTATCTGTTGGACTAGTGGGGAATTGCGCGGATGTATTGCCGGAACTGGCAGCGCGGGGTATCGTTCCGGACATCGTCACAGATCAAACGAGCGCGCATGATCCGCTGAACGGCTACCTTCCGAACGGGATGAGTCTGCGCGAGGCGCTTGCGCTTCGTGAGCGCGATCCGGAAGAATATACGCGCCGCTCAATGGATGCCATGGGTGCGCATGTCGAAGCAATGCTTGCACTGCAGCGCGCGGGATCGATCGCTTTTGATTACGGCAATAACATCCGGACTCAGGCGAAGATCGCAGGAGTGAAGGACGCGTTCGAAATTCCCGGTTTTGTGCCTGAATACATCCGGCCCATGTTTTGCGAGGGAAGGGGGCCATTCCGGTGGGTTGCTTTGTCGGGAGATCCGGAAGACATTCGCAGGACTGACCGTCTCGTGCTGGAGATGTTTCCTGACAATGAAGATCTCGTGCGTTGGATTCGCTTGGCGGGAGAGCGCATCAGCTTTCAAGGCCTGCCCGCGCGCATTTGCTGGCTGGGATATGGCGAGCGCGCGCAATTTGGGATGGCGATGAACGCTCTCGTGCGCTCCGGTGAGATTAAGGCGCCGATTGTGATTGGGCGGGATCACCTGGATACGGGCTCGGTCGCTTCTCCGTACCGGGAAACCGAAGGCATGCGTGATGGGTCGGATGCGATTGCCGACTGGCCTCTTCTGAATGCTTTGGTCAACACGGCGGGAGGAGCTTCGTGGGTCTCGATTCACAATGGAGGCGGCGTTGGTATCGGTTACTCGCAGCATGCGGGCATGGTGATTGTTGCGGACGGCACTCCCGAGTGCGACAGGCGTCTCGAGCGAGTACTCACCTCGGATCCAGGCATCGGCATTCTGCGTCACGCGGACGCAGGTTATGAGAAGGCTGTTGAAGTGGCCCGGGCCAGCCATCTCAAGATTCCGATGCTTTCTTGAATGGATCCCAAATCGTATCCGCTCGCGATTGTCAATTGCGGTCAATTGGTCACACTTGCGGGACCGGCGCGGCCTAGGATTCGAGATGAACTGAAAGAGCTCTCGATCGTGAAGGATGGAGCGATGCTGGTCCGCAATGGAAAGATTGAGGCAGCCGGCACGCGGGACGACATCAAAGATCAGCAGACGTCCGATTACCGGGTGATCGACGCGGGAGGGCGTGTAGTCCTGCCAGGGTTCGTAGATGCGCACACGCATCCGGTTTTCGCCGGAACTCGTGTGGATGAATATGAGCTTCGAGGAAGCGGCGCAACTTACGAAGAAATCGCTGCGAGTGGCGGCGGAATCCGATCAACCGTGCGGAAGACACGCGCGGCATCGGAAGACGAACTATTCGAGACGGCGAAACGCTATGCGGGCTGGTTCTTGCGGACGGGAACGACTACGGTAGAGGCTAAGTCTGGCTATGGCTTGTCGCTCGCGGACGAGCTGAAGATGCTGCGAGTGATCCGGCGCTTAAGTGAGACGAGCGGGGTGGAGTATGTGCCCACATTCCTCGGCGGGCACGAGGTGCCGGACGAGTACCGTGGAAAAGGCCATGAGTATACAGCGCTTGTCACGCACGAGATGCTTCCGGCAGTTGCGGAACTGAGACTGGCGAAATATTGCGATGTGTTCTGCGAGCCTAGCGTTTTCGACGTGCCGACATCACGCGAGATTTTGACGGCCGCACGCCAGCTTGGCTTTGGACTGCGGGTGCATGCCGATCAACTGTCGAGATCCGGGGGCGCTGAGTTGGCCGGAGAGCTTGGGGCCGTGACGGCGGATCATCTGGAACAAGTCGATGAGCAGGGAATTGCCGCCTTGCACTCGGGACGCGTTCAGCCGGTGTTGCTTCCCGGATCTGTTTACACCCTGGGCTCGAAGCGCTTTGCGCCTGCCCGGCAGATGATTGAAGCGGGTCTTCCGATTATCTTAGCGACGGATTTTAATCCGGGATCTTCGCCGATTCCTTCAATTCCGCTAGTGCTCTCCCTCGCGTGCACGCATATGAAGATGAGTCCGGCGGAAGCGATCACTGCTACGACAGTCAACGCGGCATATAGCCTTGCGCTGGGCTCAGAGATCGGCTCACTCGAAGCAGGGAAGCGCGCTGACTTCGTGATCCACGATTGCGGGGATTACCGCGCGATTCCGTACTTTGCTGGAATCGAATCGGCAAAGGCTGTCTTCGTGGGCGGCGAAAGTGTACTCGACAGATGAGCGATACGCGGGAGACGGGCTGGCTCGCCGATCTCATTTATCTCAAAGGAAACTTCGAGAGCGGTTTTGCCGTGGTGGTCGATAGCGACGGCGTGATCGCGCGCATTTCGAAAGCTCCGGAAGATGTAGCGAATGCGCACAGGCTGGCGAATCGCGCGATTTTTCCTGGTCTTGTCAACTGCCATTCGCATTCCTTTCAGCGCGTGATTCGCGGCCGAACGGAGCATCGAACAACGGCCGATCGAGATACGTTTTGGACCTGGCGGGAGGCAATGTATTACGCAGCGAATCGATTGTCGCCCGAGGATATTTACCACGTGGCTCGGATGGCGTTTCTCGAAATGCTCATGTCGGGCATTACAACGATTGGCGAATTTCACTATCTGCACAATGCGCCTGATGGAAAGCGCTACGATGATCCGAATCTCCTGGGATTCCAGGTGCTTCGCGCGGCCGGCGAGCTCGGGGTGCGGCTCGCGCTGCTGCGAACGGCTTACGCGCGCGCGGGTTGGAACAAGCCGCCAAATCCTGGGCAAGCGAGATTCATCACGCCGAACCCGGAGACGTTCCTGGCGGATACCGAAGCGCTGCGGCAAACAATATCGAGGGTTTCGAAGCCCGGGATTGCATGGGTAGGCGTTGCGCCGCACAGCATTCGCGCACTGCCTATAAATTACGTAGAACAGATCGCCGCGTATGCTCACCAGAATGGCTTGCCAGTACACATGCATGTGGCGGAGCAGCCCGCAGAAATCGATGAGTGCGTCGCGGAATATGGCTTGGGGCCTGTGGAGCTGCTCCAGAAGCGGAACGTACTTGATTCGTCCTTTACCGGTATCCACGCGATTCACATTACTGAGGAGGAGATTGCAGCTCTCGGCAAAGCGCGCGCCCGCGTCTGTGCTTGTCCTACAAGCGAGCGCAACCTAGGCGATGGGGCCGTGCCAGCCGACCGCCTCGGAAAAGCCGGCGTGGGTATCTGCTTCGGCTCTGACAGTAATGTGCAGATCGATCTTCTCGAAGACGCTCGTCTGTTGGAATATCACCTGAGGATGAATAAACTCGAGCGCGCGGTTCTTGCGCCGCCTTCGGATCGAGTGGGCTTGGCGAGCTGGTTATTTGCGAGCGCAACTGAAGTTGGAACAGCGGCTCTCCATGGACCGGGAGGAAGGCTTGAAATCGGGCGTCCGGCGGACTTTTTCACGGTCGATTTGAACGATGTTTCGATTGCGGGTGGCGATCACGAATCTCTTTTGGCCAATGTCGTTTTTTCTTTAGAGCGGACCGCCGTGCGTGACGTGTTCGTCAACGGGCAAGCAGTCATTCAGGACGGCCATCACCCTCTTGAGGAGGCGATTGTCGGCGAGTTCTCTGCAGTACAACGCCGTTTGTGGCAAATAGATGAAAGCCGCGCCTGAAATCCTGATGGATCTGGTTGCGATCCCTTCGGTTTCGTCGATGAGCAATCGGCCGATCATCGAATACGCTCTGCAGTACCTTCGCGAAGGCGAATGGAAGATTGATCTTCATTCATATCGCGATGAGGCGGGAACTGAAAAGATCAATTTGGTCGCATGCACTGGCAACACGATTGTCGAAGGGGCGGAATTGGCATTGGTTTGCCATACCGATACTGTTCCGTTCGATCCCAACTGGGATGAAGCGGTGCATCCGGTTCAGCGAGACGGCAAATTGTACGGGCGAGGCAGTTGCGACGTGAAGGGATTTCTCGCATGCGTATTGGAGGCGCTGAGCCGTGTAGACGCGGCACGACTCGAGCGACCGCTTGCATTGGTTCTCACGGCGGATGAAGAAATTGGCTGCGTCGGCGCGAAATATCTTGCGGGCAAGAACGCGATTCGGTCTCGATATCTCATCATCGGGGAGCCAACCGGATTCTCGGCAGTGCGGGCCGGCAAGGGATATGGATTGGGAGAGATTCTAGTGCGCGGCAGGGAAGCGCACAGTGCTTTCCCGGAACGAGGGCGTTCCGCCATTCGCGATGCGGCGCGGGTAATCGAGCGGCTGGACGGTGTGATCCAGCAACTTGCTTCGCGTACGGACACCGATTTCAATCCGCCGGTCACCACGTTAAATGCAGGTTTGATTCAGGGTGGGACGGCGAAGAACATCGTGCCTGGCGAATGCCGGATTACGGTTGAATGGAGACCCATTCCAGGTCAGGAGGCGGGATGGGCGGCGTCATTAATTGAGAACGAGCTCGAAAATCTAAGCCGCGAGTTCTCCGGTTTCGATGCGGATCTCAGAGTCTTGCGGATTGATGGAGCTTTCCGTGGAAGCCAGACCAGGGACCTCAGTTCGCTTCTTGAAGCGCTGGCTGGACGGCCATCGACTACAGTTGCCTTCGGAACGGAAGCCGCACATTTTGCGGCCTCGGCATCCGAAGTGATCGTTTTTGGGCCGGGCGATATGACACTTGCACACAAGAGCGGAGAATTCGTTCGCGTGGAAGAACTGCGCGAGTGCGTAGCCTACTTGGGCGCGGTGATCGACAAGCTCTGCGGAAGAACAACCAACTGATCCTTGTGCCGGGAATCAGCGAATATCCCCCATATCCGGTCAGAAGGCCGGTAATGTTTCAGAGCTGGAGGTATCTCACGTTTTTGCACTGGCATTATGAGCCGGATCAGATCAGGCCGTTATTGCCCAAAGCGCTCGCATTGGACATTTTCGATGGCGCGGCGTGGGTGGGATTGACTCCGTTCTTGCTGGAGGGGCTGCGCCCGCCGTTTGTGCCGGCATTACCTTGGATTTCGCGGTTTCCAGAGATGAACGTAAGGACGTACGTGCGCGGGCCGGATGGCGAACCCGGCATTTGGTTCTTCACGCTCGAAGCAGACCGGCTGCTCGCGGTAGCGGGGGCGCGCCTGAGTTATCGGCTGCCGTACCGCTGGGCTGATATGCGTGTCGAGAGGCGAAACGGCACGGTTGAATATGCGAGCGACAGAAAGCAGCCTTTTGGGTCAGGCTTCGCCCGTATCCGGGTCGAGATCGGCGAGCCGGTCGAAGCGACGGAACTCGATAGTTTTCTAACGGCCCGGTTCAGATTGTACACGCTTTTCGGGCCACGGTTGGCGTACGCGCAAATTGAGCACGAGCCTTGGCCGCTGAGAACAGCGCGGGCTCTCGGAGTGGCGCAGGATGTGATTGAGCGATCCGGCGTCCCTAGGTCGTCGGGAGAGCCGATGCTGCGCTACTCACCGGGGGTGGATGTTCGGGTGGAGAGGCCGAAGCTAGTCGGGTAAGTTATTCTATTTGAGCTAGACTCAAATGGCAGATTTTGCACGAACAGATCTTGGCCGATAACGAATATTATGTAAACTAAGAAGGTATAAATATACTTGACACACCCGCCTAGTTCGGGCATACTTGAGTCATGGAACGGAAGCCCAAGACTCTGGTCGAAGCGGTCAAGGAATACGGCGATGCTGACAAGGCGCTGGACGAAGTGGCTGAAAGCCGCTGGCATGAGAGCATCGTGTGTCCGCATTGCGGGGCCGATTCCCCGATGTTTCTCAAAACCCGCCGTATCTGGAAATGCTCCAAGTGTCGGAAGCAATTCTCGGTCAAGGCTGGAACCGTTCTAGAAGATTCACCTATCGGTTTAGATAAGTGGCTCCCTGCCATTTGGATGGTTGCAAATAACCGCAACGGGATAAGCTCCTGGGAGCTTCATCGCGCCCTCGGAGTCACCCAGAAAACCGCATGGTTCATGCTTCACAGGATCAGACTCGCCATGCAAGACAGCCGCAAGGGTGGCAAACTCTCTGGCGAGGTCGAGATTGACGAAACCTTCATCGGCGGCAAAGCGCGGAACATGCACAAATCGAGAAAGGATAAAACCCTGGAGGGTAAGACTGGCGGTGCGGTTGGAAAGATCGGCGTACAGGGTTTGTTGCAGCGCGGTGGAAACATCCGCGTTCACGTCATCAATGACAGTAGCTTCGCAACCTTGATGCCCAATGTAAGCCAGGATGTCGAGAAAGGCGCACACGTTTACACCGACGAACTGAGGTCGTATTTCCAGCTTCAGGCCGATTACGAGCACGACGTAATCAACCACACCGAGATGTACGTGAACGGGCAGATCCACTTAAACGGTCTGGAAAACTTCTGGAGTCTGCTGAAGCGTGGACTGGGTGGCACTTACGTAAGCGTTGAGCCCTTTCACCTGTTCCGGTATGTGGACGAGCAAGCGTTCCGCTATAACCACCGCAAGGATGAGAGCGGAAACGTCATTAACGATTACGAGCGATTCAAGGCGCTTCTATCCCAAATCGTGGGACGGCGGTTGACTTACAAGCAGTTGACCGGGAAGGAGGCAGAAACGGCCCGCGAGGAGCCTTTCTGAGAAGGAGGCGAAACGTCAGGGACGGGGCAAACGGGACAAGTTCAAACCGTGAAGCGGTCACAATCTTGCAAATGAAGATATTTTGGTGGCAGGCTGGCCTGCATTTTGAACCGGAAAACCATCAAGAACGGAGGGCGCTGTTGATGCTGAGCAAACTCCTGCCAATGACGGACACGACACCGCCACACGCGGACGGGCAAATTCGCCCCCTAGAACCTAGCACGACTTCGCAGGGCGTTCATGGTCTTGTCATCAATCATTAGGCTCGTCCATCCAGCATCGTCTCCAGCTTCCTGAACAAGCAAGCTGTCACCGTTGATAACGTGGCGCGAGAGGTCTTTAGCCAGGGGCCTTGCCTGACCCGCTAGTCCAGCGAAAAACCACACGGAGAGCAGAGACTTCACAGCGCCGAGTTCGTTTAGGCGATCTATAAGTGAAGAATAATCGTGATTTTCTGAGCGGACATCGTAGCTGATGATATAAAGCGCCATGACTGGCCGATCATATCAGCTATTTGCTGTCAGGCGGATTGTCGTGGCTTCTTCTTCGGGCCACGCCTGTTCGGATTCTGCGCGGACCTCTTCTTGTATTCGGCTTCCCGCTTCACTATCTCTGAATGGGGAACCGATAAAACACGGTTCAGAAGCTCTTTGAATTTTTCGTATTCGCTTGACGTGTTTGGGTCTGATTTCACTTTGATATTAGGGTAGCGCAATTAAGTGTTACGCTACCCGTGTGATTAAAGAAAGTAAGAAATGGCTTAAAGCCATTAGGCTTACTGGAGAAGCTTTGAAACCTCTCCTGCAAATCATTGTGCTTGTCCACGAACTGTACAAGCAGTGGTAAGGCACATTGCAAAGAGGACGCCGGAACCCTGCATTCCCCGGCGTCACTCCTGTCGCAATTATCCGGTCAATGTGGCAGGCGACTCGGACTGCTAAACGGCCTTGGCGAGATGGGCAGTGAACACCTTCACGCGCTCGAACACCTCTGCTGCCTCCTCCATGCTGTAGGAAGCCTTTGGATGCATGACGGTGTTTCTCCAGGCCAGCTTTACGTGATAGAGATGCGAGGCGATCTCGCAGTACTTAGCCTTTATCTGTTTGTCTTTTGATGTTTTGTCTGGAAGGGCGGCAATCTTTTGGTTGATGTGATTCAAAATGGTTTGCCATTGCCAATCAGTCGAAAAATCCGCCCTGAGTTTTTTGGCAAACCTATGAAGGCCGCGCTCCATAACGCGCATCAAGTGAAACACACAGGCTGTAGGGCGCTCCAGGGCCAAGCATTTTGCGGCTTCTTCGCAATCTGTTATGGCTGACGGGATCTTGCTGGCGACCTCTTGCCCGAAGGGGTAAGCAGAATCGTACATATCCACGCGCGAGGATGCCATTGTGAACATCACCACAGAGTCCATCTCAGACATCATGGATTGGTGGAGGTGTTCTATTTCAAACTTCATCCTTGCAATTCTAGAATCGGATTCCAGCAGGCTTCCGATCCTTCTTGCCGCCGCCTGTGATACCGGCAGATCCATCGCTTGTAGAGCCTTCACGAGTTCAGCAGCATTCTCAACCAAGTAGGGCAACACATCTGGATCAATCCTCAAATCATCCGGCACCTGCATGGTGGCATCGCGTAGGCGAGTGGTGAGGATTACCGCTTCGATGAACGGCCTCGCGTAAACCCTTAACATTTCCAGTAAGTTCCTGAACTTACCGCCCGAATACCCAACACACCCTGACTGTACCAGCGGTGTATTGGGTGCGTCAACTATATTCATACCACTAAGAATAGTTGGCCAATAGGCGGCTTGCTGGGTATGGCCCAGCACCGTCGTGTACCGACATGTGCGTCTGATAGCCTTTTTGAATGCTCGACATTACTATTGCTGTTGTGGTCGGGGCTATCACGCTCGCCACTACGTTCTTGGGGGTCTATGTGACTCTCCATCCCGTGGAGGACGAGCGCCAGAAGCAAAAATACAAGCTTGGGTTTATAACGTGCGCAGTTCTTGGTTGCACCCTACTTGGGTGGCAGACGTATCGAGGTCAATAGGCGCAACACGAGCTTCGTGCTGACATCAATCGCATTGAGCGAAACACGGAACAGCCCCCTAAGGTTCAAGTGACAAACAATGTACCAGTACCGAGCGTCATTCTTCAAAATCCTGGGTCATTAAGCAGCAATAAGAAGAACTTAGGTCTCGAAAGTTATGAGAACCCCTCGAGATCCTTGACAGATCAACAGTTAAAAACTAAAGCATTTACTGTGGCTAGGAAGATGCGGGAGTTCGAGCGCGCGATGGAAAAAGCGGCAGCTCTGAACTCGTCAAGCCTCCCGATAGACTTTACCGCTCCCGCACAAACGAGCAAGGAACCGAACGGCGTATATGCGGACTATCTGAGCGTCTACAACAATACGCTGTTGCCGGATGCACTAGCATTGCGTGCAGAACTCTGGCGAAGGGTCGGCGCGGTTACCCCGGACAGTGACATGACTGCATTCGATAAGCTGAACCCTGAAGCGTATGATGCTCATCCGGATCGGTATCCGATTAGGGACGGTGCAGCGTATCTGGAGAACTTAGCCAAACACCTACCCAATTCTCGATAGACCGAAGCTTCAAGTGACTAAACGATTGGGCGTTACAAATCCGTGCCATCATGGGTGCGGCGATGCGACGGCCCCCGCTCATCGGGTTTTCTTTGCGTTCGCTCAAGATCACGGGAAGCAGGCGGAACGAAGCCAGGATTGATTAGCGGTGACAACAAGAACTGGGCCAACTCAGATTCATCCCCAAACTTGCTTCCCTTATACTCAAACGCGGTTCGGGCATGATCATTTACATCAAGCGAGATGAGATCACCCCAACTCTCGGCATCGGTTCTGTCGCGGGCCCGGTAGTCGTACTCAAACTTGACGAGCAGATTCGCGTTAAGACAAGGTCAGGTGGATTATCGGGTAGCTATGTGTTCTGCCGATCAGACATCCGTCAATAAACCGCTTAAACGAGAGACGGGAAGTTCTGTCGCTGCACATGGCGGAATAACCCTCAGCCTGTTCTTCTATTTCCTTAATTAGCCGTCGCAAGGAATACGGGAGCATCGCAGGTTGAAGCTAACGCGTCAAAAGGTGATCTGGAATCCAGCAAGCGTCAGCGCGATTTTTTCCGCTTTCGATGTGCACATACGAAAGACCGTGATCCTGAAGCAGGACGCGTACACGGGTACCCGATTCGAGCAGATGGTTTCCACGCTTCTTTCCGAGGCTATAATACCCGTCCGCGTCGCGCTCCTTGGCTGCCTGAATCATTTCGGCAGCATCGCCCTCGGTTGTGGCACAAGGAGAATCGTCAGTGGTAACGGTTGCACTTGGATATTCATGCGGCCCTGTGTCGCAGGCTACGGCGTAAACAGTAATCAGGCCCAAGACCAAGCAAGCAAAAGCGCGTGTCAGCAAATCCTCCGATATTTGTTTATATCAATTATGGTCAGCAGGACAGAACAATCGGACCTACAGTCTCATATCTTCACACGGAAGTTTCGTTTAGCAGGGACCGGAAATGTTCGATGCTGTCGTGCTATGTCCCAATCCCCTCATACACCTCTCGCAGCTTCAGTTCAGCCCCGATTGCTTCGAGCGCGAGCGTCGAATCGAGAGTATCGAATTCCGCGAGCATCCAATGCTGATCGGAACGGCGTGTCCACTGTTCCACGTGGACAACATCTTGCGCCACGGTGAGATAACTTTTCAGCGAAGACAGCGTACGGTAATGCTGGAATTTTTGTCCACGGTCATAATCCTTCGTCGAGTCCGAAAGCACTTCTATGATCAAGGTTGGGTTCAGGACCGTATCGCGCCGCTCATCCGCAAACTGGGGTTCGCCGCAGATCAGCATGACATCGGGGTACGTATACAAGCCGACCGGGCTTACTCGTAGTCGGAGATCGGTTGAGTAAACCTTGCACGAGCTTCGCCTAAGCTGATTACTCAGCTCCCTAACTAAATTTGTCACGATCAGGACGTGCTCAGGAGTCGCCCCGGCCATGAGGAAGACTTCCCCACGGAAGTACTCGCTTTTCCGTTCAGCCGCGCGCTCCTGGTCGAGATACTCCTGCTCGGTGAGGCGGGTGACTGGCGCAGAGGACATTTCAGCTACATGCTACCAACGAACTGTTGAATGCAAAAAAAGGCCGCTCCAGCCGTTGTAATCAGCCAAGCTGGAGCGGCTGAGGGAAGGAATCATGACCTTCAGCGGCTACGATGACCCCCCGAAGAAGAATGCCCGCCGCTTCCACCGTGGGAGCCACCTCCGCCACCGTGGGAGCCACCGCCGCCACCGCCATGAGGCGCACTGCCGCCATGGAACGAGTTTCCGCCTCCACTATGGGAAGGTGGCGCGCTGTAATGCGGCGTTGATGGCGCGTTGTAATGCGGCATTGAGGGCGCGCTGTATCGAGGAGTCGACGGAGCGTTATAGTGAGGCGCGGCGGGAGCGCTTCGATACGCACCCATTCCGCCAAAGTTTGGCGAACCGTAACTCGGGCGGGCGCCGTAATTGTATCCACCGCGAAAAGCAGGCGAGCTCTGCGGCGGCCGCGCTGCCGATGGATTCGCGCCTAGCGGGCGAGATTGATAGTTGCCGCCGTAATTAGGCGAACCAAAAGAATTGCGGTAGCCCGGGGGCGCCTGACCGCCAAGTCGCGTTCCGCCGAAACTTCCTGAGGCGGTGCGCTGCGGCTGACCAAAACTGTGCCAGCCACTTTGCTCACGTGGCGCAGCCGCAGTGCGAGAACCCATCGAGCTTCCAGGCTCTCCGAACCTATGCCATCCGCTAGAAGCTTGGTTGGCGGCTCCGTAGTTACCTCGGCTACCCGCTTGCGCACGCATGTTCGGAGGCACTCCGTGCAGATTCTGCTGCGCAGAGGTGGTGCTTGGGTTCCCGAATCCCTGGTTCCGCATGCCGCCTCGGGAGAGACCGCCAGTCTGTCCCGCGCGCTGGAAACCACGGTTGGCGTTCACGCTGCTGTTCGTGCCCTGCCTTGATCCCGATTGTCCGGACAAGGCCCGGGCCGATTGTGCCGCACCCTGCGAGTGGAAGAACTGGCGATTTGCCGCCGAGGCCAGGCGAGGATTCGGCGTAGCTTGACGATTCGAGAATTGGCGGCTCGCCCGAGTTGCGGTGACGGGCAACTGTCCGCGGATTAAGCTCGCGTTCCGAAGCTGAGCTGAGGTCGCGCGACCATAAGTCCCTCTCCCGTGACCGAACGTATTGCCCGAAGCCGTGATCGCGGCACCTCTGACGGCGGCATTACGGTAGCCCATGGCGTTGCCGTAGCGACCATAACCACCGCGTCCGTACCCGTAACCGCCTCGGCCGTAGAAGCCATGCCCCCATCCGTGTCCCCACCAGGGATGGAACAGTTCGAATGGAGCCAAGGCGATCCAACCAAGGCCTCCCAAGCCGATTCCCAATCCACCGCCCCAGCCGAAGAAACCTACGAGCGCGGGATTCCAAAGATACGAAGAAAAAATCGATCCCGGCCACCAGCACCAGCCGTAGCCGCCGTTTTGGAACCAGCGTCCGTAGTGATACGGCGCCCATCCCCAGGGAGCGCTGTCGACCCAGGTCCAGCCGTAATACGGCTCGTCAGTCCATTGCCCGTTGCTATAAGGCGCCCAGTCGGACCCCTGGTTCTGCGGCTCCCAAACGTTTCCGTATTGAGACGGAACCCAGTTTCCGTATTGATCGAGGTCGTCGGCGCCATAAATATCCCGGCTGACGTGACTGTAGCTCTTCGATGCGAGTAATTGACGGTCTCGATTTGCGCTCCAGTCATCGAACTGGTCCGGCGCGAGTTGGCTGGTCATTTGAAATTCAGGATCGGAGGAATCGCCTCGAACTAGCATCGTGCGGCCGGCTTGAAGCTGCTGTGTTCCGCGCGGACTCGAAACCTCGAGTTCTCCGGAGCGTACAGCGACCTGAGTGGAACCGTCATCGAGGACGGAGATTCGATAATCTCCTTTTTGGGTGGGCCGCAACGCCACGCTTGGCGTGTCAATTTCGGCTTGCGCATCCGAATCCCGCAATACGCGATAGATAATCGTTCCTTCTCCGAGCTGAACCTGGTAGCGGTGATACTCTAGATCCGCAAAACTTACGTCGGTGTTGGGGGCAAGGCGTAGCATGTTCGCATAGTCAAGTTGGACTTCCGCTCGCGAACCGGGCGAAGTTTGAACGTGATCCTGCGCAAATAGCGGCGCGTTTATGGCAGCCGCGACGAAGTCACCAGTATCACCCCGCTTTACGTTCACATCGCCTTGAGCGATGCTGAGGCGCGCGACTCCGCGCTGCCGATCAGCTGCCTCATCTTGTTCAGGAGCTCCCTGCTCAGAATTCTGCTGGGCCTGTGGATCCTGTTGGGACGGCGGATACTGCTGCGGAGGCGGATACTGCTGGGTTTGAGGATCTTGGGGTCCTGGAGGGTATTGCTCGTTTGGAGGATACTGCTGAGCTTGAGGATCTTGTTGTCCGGGGTTGGGTTGGTACTGCGCGGGAAAACCGTTCACACCTGAAAGTGCAAGTGCAACAGCCAATACCGGCGCCAGAAATTTGCGGCCCATATGCTTCACCGCAGTTGGTTTTACACGTTACGTTCCAAACGGTAAGTAATTGACGCTTATAGCGCAAACGAGCTAAGTCGACGGTTCTGAAATGGCTGAAAAGCACCACCCTGGGCGGGTTCGACCAGGCTCTGGTAATCGGGCTACATGGGCAAGGTGAACTTGAAAACCGAGCCATTTTCGCCGTCGCTCTCGACCCAAATGCGACCGCCATGGCCTTCGATAATTTTTCGGCACAAAGCGAGTCCGAGCCCCGTTCCGGCCACTTCCCTTCCGTGCAGCCGCTTGAAAGGAGCGAATATCTGTTGATGATATTTTGGCTCGATACCAATTCCGTTATCGCGCACTGAAATGACGTAGTTGTCGTCCTCTTCTGCCGCGCGTACGTCGATTTTGGGCGCCTCGCTGCCGCGGTATTGCACAGCGTTCGTAATCAGATTCTGAAAAACGCGAACCATCTGAGTTTCATCAACGGCGATTACGGGCAAGTCGCCGTGTGTGACCTGCGCTCCGGATTCACGCACCAGGCGTTCGACATTCAAGAGCCCCCACTGAAGGACCGAGGTCAAGCTGATGGCAGTACGTCTGGCCGGCGGACCGGTCTGTGAATAGCTTAGGAGGGCTTCGATCAGGTTTTGCATCTGGGCGACGCCTTCGAGGAGAAAAGAGGTAAATTCCGCGCTCTGCTGATTGTCCCCGCATTCCCGCCGGAGAAGCTCTGCATACAGGGAAATCGAACGGAGCGGCTGTTTCAAATCATGTCCTGCGGCATAGGCGAACTGCTGCAGCTCTTCGCTCGCGCTTCGCGCTGCTTGCTCGGCTCGCATTCGAGCCGCTACACATTCGTCGAGAGATTTGCGCAACCGCTCGTTTTCGGACAGTGCTTCTTTCAGTTCCTGGTCAAGCGACTTCGGCGTGGAATCCATCGGGCTCAAGGCAACGGCAGATTGTAGGTCGTGCCAGTCTGCTGAGCCATTTATCCGTCTTGTGTGGCTAATAATCCGGAGCGCTCGAGCAGAGCTTGAGCATCTGGATCACGCCCCATGAAGCTGCGGTAGAGCTCGGAGGGGTCTTCGCTGTCTCCGCGCTCGAGAATGTATCGCCGGTAGTCCTCGCCAGTCTTGTTGTTGAAAATGCCCTCTCGCTGGAACCGCGTGAACGCGTCCGCATCCAGGACCTCGGACCATTTGTACGAATAATACCCGGCGCCGTAAGCAACCGGACTTGCGAACAGATGGGTAAAGCTCGCAATCATGGCATAGTCAGGCGGTAAAGCGGTGGGGGCGAACTGCGCGAGGATGTCGCGGGTATAGGCGATTACGTTGCCGTGACGATCAGGATCGTATTCGCGATGGAGCTTCAGGTCGGCCATTCCGAAGCCTAGTTGGCGCATTTGATCATTGGCGCTGCGGAAGGTGCGGGCGCGTTTCATTTTCTGGAACAACTCGTCGGGAATCGTCTCGCCCGTCTTGTAATGGCGCGCGAAAAGGTGCAGCGCCTCACCTTCCATGCACCAGTTTTCCATGATCTGCGAAGGCAGTTCGACAAAATCCCAGGGCACATTTGTTCCCGAGAGCGTTCTCACCGGCACGCGGCTAAGCGCGTGATGAAGCAGATGTCCAAATTCATGGAAGATTGTCTCGACTTCACGGTGCGTGAGGAGCGAGGGACTATCAGCTAGGGGGGGAGTGAGATTACCGCAAATCAATCCTAGATGAGATTCGCCGCTGTCGGGGTTACCCGTGACAAGCGAGTCCATCCAGGCCCCCCCACGCTTGTTCTCACGCGGGAACCAATCCGTGTAAAACCCGGCGAGAAGCTTGCCTGTTGCAGCGTCTTCCACGCGATAATACTTGACCGCGGGATCCCAACCTGGGACGTTCGGTTCTGCCGTCACTCTTATACTTAGGATGCGGCTGAAGATGTCGAACATGCCGGCAAGCACTCTGTCGAGCTCGAAGTATGGCCGCAGTTCTTCCTCATCAAAGTTATAGAGCGCCAACCGTTGCTTTTCGGCCAGATATGCTACATCCCAAGGAGAAATGGAATCGTAGCTTAAGCTCTTCGCCATCTCCGCGAGGCTTTCATTTTCGCGATCAAAAAAGGGCTGGGTTTTGCGACGCAGGTCTTCCAAAAACTCCTGAGCCTGTTGGCCCGTCTGCGCCATGCGCTCTTCGAGCACGAGATCGGCGAAATCGCGAAATCCGAGAAGCTCGGCCTTTTCCCGGCGCAGGCGAAGTATCTCTGAAATCAGTGCACGGTTATCAAATCGCCCGGATGTGGCCCGCGTATTCGAAGCTTCCCAGAGTTCCTGCCTGATCGAGCGGTCGTCCAGGTACGTCATTGCGGCCAGGTAGCTCGGGGCTTGCAAAGTCAGGCGCCACCCTTCCCTGCCCTTGGATTTCGCGCTTTCCCGAGCCGCGATGCGGGCCGATTCCGGCAATCCGGCCAGCTTTCGTTCGTCGATAATCAATAGCTCGAATGCGTTGGTCGCATCCAATACGTTCTCAGAGAATTTCGTTGTGGCAAGTGCCAATGCTACATCGAGAGCTTCGAGCTTCTCTTTGTCGCTTGCGTCGAGATCGGCACCGGCTCGCTTGAAGCCGGACACCGTCTTCTTCAGAAAGCGCTTGTGTACCGGATCAAGTGCAGCGGTTTCCGAACTCTCGTTCACAGCCCTGATCGCAGCCCATAAGTTGCTGTTCAACGGGATGGAGGTGTAGAAGAAGCTGACCGGACCCTGAACCGCATTGTAGGCGGCGCGCAGTTCGGGCGTAGTTGCGACTGACTCCAAATGGCGGGTTATCGCCATGGCAAAGTCGAGAGGCTCGGTCATCTTGTCCAGAGCAAGCAGTACGTTTTCATAAGTCAGAGGGCCATGCGTGTTCCCTAAATCTGCCAAACGCTGCCTCATCTGCGCGAGCAGAATCTCTATAACGGGCTCAACGTCCTTTGCCCTTACAGCATCGAACTGAATGGGGAAGCGCCGCACGAGGAGCGGACTGTCGTTCACTTGGCCTGGCATAGCGAAATGGAATCTTTAGTTACCAGACCCGGCATCCTTTTCCTTCTGCTGCGTACATCTTGTCGCCACTTTTGCATCCGAATGCTTCCGAGAATTCAGGCGTGTTCGAGACAACTCCATTGACCCGGAACTTGGCTGGGGAATGGGGGTCCACCTGCGCGAGAAGGCGTGCAGATTCGGGCCTCTCGTTTTCGCACCAAATTTGGGCAAAGCCTAAGAAGAACTGCTGCGGCTGGGTGTATTCATCGGCTTTCGCAGCAGCGGAAAATCTTTTTTTCGCGAGGTCATCGATCAGAGCCAGATACGCAAGGTGGATTCCACCATTGTCGGCTGTGTTTTCTCCGAGTGTCAGTTTGCCATTTAACTTCACGTCGGGCAATGGACTGAAGGCGCTATATTCCTTTAGGAAGCAATCGGAAAGCTTCTCAAATTCCTGCGCATCGCTCTTCGTCCACCAGTCTTTCAGATTCCCGTCCGCGTCGAATTGCCGCCCCGCGTCATCGAATCCGTGCGTCAGCTCATGGCCGATTACGACCCCCACGGCGCCGTAATTTACAGCATCGTCCGCTCGATTTGAATAGAACGGCGGCTGGAGAATGCCGGCCGGGAAGTTAATATTATTTTCAAGCGGATTGTAATAGGCGTTGACCGTCGGAGGCGTCATGCCCCACTCAGTGCGGTCAACCGGCTTCCCTATTTTGTCGAGCTCCCGTTTGTTTTCGAACTCGTTTGCACGATACCAATTACCGAAGTAGTCGTCCGGTGCAATCTTGACGCTTGAGTAATCTCTCCACTTCTCGGGATAGCCGATTTTGTTCGCGACCGCTTCCAATTTACTCTGCGCTTCCTTCTTCGTCGCAGGGCTCATCCAGCTGATCGCCTCGATGTCATTTGCCATCTCGTGTTCAATCTCGTGAACCATTTCGAGCGTACGCTGCTTGCCCTGTTCGCCGAAAGTTTTCTCTACGAACTTACGACCGAGAGCTTCGCCCAATTCATCGTCTGTAGCGGCGACACAGCGTTTCCAGCGAGCCTTCAACTCCTTCCTTCCGGTTAGCGTTCGTCCATAGAAATCAAAGTTTTCGTCTACAAACGCGTTTGTCAATAGCTCCGCACTCCCGTTAAGATAGTGCCATGTGACGTAGTTCTTTAAATCGTCCAGGCTCTCTGACTTTAAGATCGTGCTGAGCCCTTTAAAGAAATCCGGAACCGCGACATTGATTTTCGAAAAGCTTGGCGCCTGGACTTTTGCGAAGAATTCCTTTAAATCGAGGTTCGGCACCAATTCAGAGGCTTCGTCGGCACTCATTTCGTGAACCAGCAGCTGAGGATTTCGCCGGGAGGTAACATCTAGCGAAGCCCTCGCGAGAGATGTCTCAAGAGACATCACACTAGAGGCCTTCTTCGATGCGGCCGCTTCTGGAACCCCAATCAGCTGGAACATTTTCGCAATGTGCGAGACATATTTCTGGCGGATTTCTTGTGACTTCGGGTCGGTGCGCAAATAATAATCACGCTCCGGCAAGCCGAGGCCGCCCTGATCGAGGTCGGCCATCTCCATGCTGGCGTTCTTGGGATCGGGAGTGGAATTGAAATCGAAGAAGACTCCGATTTGGCGCTTATGGAGTCGAGCGATTTCGTCGAGCAGTTCCCCGCTGTTGCTTATTTGCGAAATCCGGCTGAGCTCAGCTTTAAGCGGAGTCGTACCGCGGTGCTCGATACCGGCCTCGTCCATGCACGATTGATAGAAGCCGCCGATTTTCTGATCAACTGCCGATCGATTCTGATGCGTTTCGGAGTCTTGCAAGATGTCGCGAAGAATCGCTTGATTCCTGTCGAACAACTCGGCAGACCGCCCCCATTCGCTTCGGTCCGGAGGTATTGGATTGTTCTTGATCCAATTCCCGCAGGCGTATTGATAGAAGTCGTTGCAGGGATCGGCCGACTTATCGATGGCCTGTAAATCGAGGCCGCTGGACTGTGCGGTGGCGGCCCGTGCGAGCAGAAAGCTACACGCCAAGCCGACGGTAACCAAGTTCAGTTTCATGCAAATTCTCAGTGTAATCAGCATCTACCAGACTCGGCAGCCGTTATTTCCGGCGACCATAGCTTTCCCTGCCGAGCAGCCGAAGGCACTCGCAAATTCCGGAATGTTTTGAACTACGCCGTCGACGCGAAACCTTCCCGGAGAATGAGGATTGGTTTGCGTCTGTAGGCGAAACGCTTCGTCCCGGCCATTCTGGCACCAGACCTGGGCGAATCCTAAGAAGAAGCGTTGCTCGGGTGTATAGCCGTCGAGCTTATTCTTATCGACGGTTCTGTTTTCAATACCGCCCAGCAGCGCCATGTATGCGAGGCGAATGCCGGCATTGTCGGCGCCATTCTCACCTAAAGTCAGGCGGCCATTTACATTGGCACCTGGCACCGGGCTGAATTTCGAGTACTCGTTCACCAGACAGTCGGCCCGTTTTTTAAACTCTTCTTCGTCCTGCTTCGTCCACCACTCGCGCAGGTTGCCATCGGCATCATACTGGCGGCCTTGATCGTCGAAGCCGTGCGTTAGCTCATGGCCGATTACGGCTCCAATGCCTCCAAAGTTCACGGCCATATCCGCGGAGTTGGTATAGAACGGAGGCTGAAGAATGCCCGCAGGGAAGTTGATGTTGTTTTGCGCGGCGCTGTAATAAGCATTGACCGTCGGAGGCGTCATTCCAAATTCACTTCGGTCGACAGGCTTGCCGATCTTATTCAGTTGCCTTCGTACCTCGAATTCACGTGCATGGCGAAAATCACCGACCAGGTCTCCATCCACGATCTTCACGCTCGAATAATCCCGCCATTTCTGTGGATAGCCGATCTTATTCGTGACCCCTTTGAGCTTTGCCAGCGCTTGCTGTTTCGTGGTTTCGCTCATCCAAGACAAGGAATTGATATCGGTCGCCATCTCCTTTTCGATCATGCCGACCAATTCAAGCGTCTTCTTCTTGGCATCTGGACTGAACGCTTTCTCCACATACTTTTGTCCTAAAGCCTCGCCAAGCTCGCGATCGGTCAATTGAACACATCGCTTCCAGCGCGGCTGGATCTCCTTGGCTCCAGTCAAATACCTCTGATAGAAATCGAAGTTCTCATTTACAAAAGGGCTGCTCAGCTCAGCAGCATAGCTCGATACGTAGTGCCAGACGAAATAGCTTTTCAGATCTTCCAAACTTGTGGAGGCGAGTGTCATATTTAATGTCTTGAAAAACTCTGGAACCCGCACATTGATGGTTGTGAAAGGGGGAGCCGCGATACCACTGAAGTACTGCTTAAAATCAAAATTTCCATTCGCTGCATCAAACTCGCGCGCAGGCATCTTGTGGACCATTAGCCTCGGATTGCGACGCTGCACATTGTCCAGCGAAGCTTTCGCGAGCGATGTTTCGAGCACCATAATGGCCTTCGCGTTCGCATCAGCTTCGTTTTGTGAGTCTCCGATAAGTTGGAGCATTCGAGAGACGTGCTGAACGTACTTCGTTCTCGTTTCTTCATCCTTTTTGCCCGTCCTGGTGTAGAATCCCTTTTCGGGCAGACCGAGACCGCCTTGGTCTATTGTCGCGATGTTCAGCGTTGCTTCATCGGGGTCGGAATTCGGCCCGAAGTTGAAAAGCACGCCTACCGCTTGTTCGTGAAGCCGCGCGACCTCGGCTGGAAGCTCCGACTTATCCTTGATTGAGCGGATGCGGTCAAGCTCAGGCTTGATTGGAGTGACGCCGGCTTTCTCAACAGCAGCTTCGTCCATGCAGGACGCATAGAAACCGCCGATCTTTTGGTCGAGCGCCGAGCGTTGCTGATTTTTTGCGGAGTCTTCAGCAATCTCATGCAGCACTTCGAGATTACGCTCCTGCAGCTCGTTGAACCGGCCCCAAATCCCATACTGGGGCGGAGTCGGGTTCGTCTTCATCCAGGCCCCGCACGCGTATGTATAGAAGTCTTGACAAGGATCGGCGCTCTTATCTATGGCTTTGAGATCGACGCCGCTGGAGGGTGTTGAAATTTGCGCTAGATTTAGCGTGCAAATACCTAATACGCCGAAAACCAGCCCAGCAGGCAACAAAACTCGCATATTGTGAATTGAATCACATTCGTTCTGGGCGCAATCCCGGGACCCGGTATATTGTGTAGCTACGGAATGTAGGTATAAGATCCAGATAGGTGCGGTTTGCCTGGGACGAAAAAAAGAACCGAGCAAATCGCACGAAGCACGGCGTCGATTTCGATCTCGCGGCTTCCGTGTTTAACGATCAAAATTCGATCCAAGGCTTCAGCCGCCAAGAGCGCGGCGAACGCCGATATTACGTGATCGGGAAGGCGGCGGAAGGGGACTTGCTCTTCGTCGCTTTTACCTGGAGGCACCATGAAAGTGAAAGCGAGAAAATCTGCCGGATCATCTCCGCCCGAGCGGCTAGTCGTCAAGAGCGAAGAAGATATTGGGAGGTACCTTGAATCCGCAAAATACAAGCAGGATTTGAAACGCTTGCGCGCGCACCTGCGCAAGCACGGGGGCGAGCCCTCCGCCAACGACTTGGCCGCAATCCCTGCGCTGACCGAAGAAGAACTCGCCAGGATGCGTCCTTTAAAAGAACAGCTAACTATTCGGCTCGATGCGGACGTCGTGGGCTGGTTGAAATCGAAACCCGGGCCCTATCAAACGCGCCTGAACAACATCCTGCGCGCTGTCATGGCGCGCGATCGGGGCGTTGCCGCCAAATCCGTAAAGTCTCGGTAGACTGAGCATTTCAAGTTGCACGCCTCCGGACCCACCAAACTATTGCGCCGATCAGAACCGCCCCCAATCCCGCGATCAGCATGTATCGATGTACGAGTGCGAATGCCGCCTGCCAGTTGTCTCCAACAAAGTATCCGAGCGCCAGGAAACTGGATACCCACAGCGCCGCCCCCGGGTAGGCGAACGCTGCGAATGTGCGGTAGTCCAAGTTCGACATTCCTGCGGTAATCGCCGTGAAATGCCGAACGCCCGGAACGAAATATCCGATTGTTAGCAGCCAGTGGCCTATGCGATGAAACCAACGATTGATACGGTCTACGCGCTCCGGCGAAAGATGCACATATCCTCCGTATCGCTGGACGAAGCCGTATCCGAAAGTTTTGCCGATCAAGTAACTCAGTGAGATGCCGCTTGCGCTCCCACAGAACCCACATAACAACGTCAGTGCGGGGTGTAATCGGCCCTTTGAAATAAGATACCCAGAGAAAACAAGCAGCGTTTCATCCGGAACAGGCAGTCCTACGATTCCCAACACCAAGAGCAGAAACAGCCCCAGATAACCGTAATGTGAAATCCAGGTAAGAAGTGAGTCCATGCGGCGGGCACTCAGAGAATAACAAGCACAGTTTGCGTTACCATTCCGATATGGCCGAGCGGAGCAGTGAGCTGATCGAAATCGAATGTCCTTGTTGCGGATCAACGCTTCATATCGATACGGAAACCAGAGTTGTGATCCGGCATCGCGAGCCGGAAAGGAAGCCGCCAATTGAGGATCTGCATACTGCCGTTCAGCAGTTAAGGGGCGAAGCAGACCGTCGCAATGACGTGTTCGAGAAGAGCTTCGCTTCGCATCGAACGGGTGAAAAAGTACGAGAGAAGAAGTTCGAAGAATTGCTAAAGCAAGCCAAAGAGGACAAGTCCGGGGCGCCGCCGAAGCGACCATTTGATTTGGACTAGCAGCTGCAGCGTTCCAACTTGTCGTTGAAGTCTCCGGCCGCTAACCGCCCTACGAAAGCCAGGTCGCCTTCTAAGAAATCTAGCGCTCCGATCTCCTGCAAGCCGACCCAGCGAATCTGGTTGAAGATGCAGTTTGCAGGCTGTCCCAAGAATTCGCGCACTGCAAAAAAGATCAAATGGACTTGCTTGCCGCCTGCATACTCGTACTGATAGCGGGCAAGCTCAGTCGAAACCGTCGCATCGATTTGTAGCTCTTCTCGTAACTCTCGAACGAGCGCTTGCTGCGGCGATTCTCCGAAATCTACTTTGCCGCCAGGAAACTCCCATTTCAGAGGATGAGCGTCTGTCATCCGGCGCTGCGCCAAGAGTACCTGGCCACTGCGGTAGATTACCGCGGCAGAAACAAGCACTTCAAGCGGCGGCGTTGCTCGAGGCGATCAACTGACGCAGAACATACGGTAATATCCCGCCGTTCCGGAAGTATTCAGCCTCTTGCAACGTATCCACACGGGCTCGCAGCTCGAATTTAATCGTTTTCCCGTTCGGTTTAGTGGCAATGGCTTGGACGCGGCTTGCTGAGTCGACAGCTGCTGCCACACCGTGTAGCTCATACATTTCTTCGCCCGTAAGCCCAAGCGACTCATGGCTCTCGCCCTCCATAAATTGCAGTGGGAGAACGCCCATTTGCACTAAGTTCGACCGATGGATACGTTCGAAGCTTTCGGCAATTACCGCTTTGATACCCAGCAGCAACGTGCCTTTAGCAGCCCAATCACGCGAGGAACCGGAGCCGTATTCTTTACCGGCAATCACGAGTAAGGGGACGCCCTGGTCTTTGTATTTCATCGCCGCATCGTAAATGAACATCGTTTCGCCATCGGGCATGTGCCGCGTCCAACCGCCCTCTACGCCAGGAACGATTTGGTTCCTGAGCCGAATATTGGCGAAAGTTCCTCGAACCATGACTTCGTGGTTTCCACGGCGCGATCCATAACTATTGAAATCGGTCGGGTGCACTCCCAAGCTGACGAGATACTTGCCTGCCGGACTATCTACGGGAATCGATCCGGCGGGAGAGATGTGATCCGTAGTAACTGAGTCCCCAAGAACCGCTAAGACCCGCAGTCCGGTAAGATCCTGAATCGAAGCGAGAGGATCGACTAAGCTCTCGAAATAAGGCGGCTGCTTGATGTAAGTCGAGTCGTTACTCCATTCATAGATATTTCCGCGCGGCACCTTTATTGAGTTCCAACTTGCATCGCCAGTGAATACTTCCGAATACTCTTTCCTGAAGAACTCCGTGCGCGCCGAGCGCTGGACGACTTCTTCGACTTCTTGCGTGCTCGGCCAGATGTCACGCAAATGAACCTTCTTCCCTTCGGCGTCTTTACCGAGGACTTCCTTTGTGATATCGATGTCAACCCTGCCTGCGATCGCGTAGGCTACGACCAGGGGCGGCGAAGCGAGATAATTCGAGCGGACCAACGGATTCACGCGTCCCTCAAAATTTCGGTTGCCACTCAAAACGGCTGCGACGTTAAGCTTGTTTTCCGTAACAGCAGCCGCTACATTCTCGGGCAAAGGTCCGCTATTACCGATACAGGTCGTGCAGCCGTAACCGACCAAATGAAAATTGAGCTTTTCGAGATATGGCATCAGACCGGCGTCATTCAGATAATCGAAAACGACCTTTGAGCCTGGTGCCAGGGAGGTCTTCACCCATGGTTTTGCCGTCAAACCTTTCTCGACAGCTTTCTTTGCAAGCAGGCCAGCGGCGATCATTACGGACGGGTTTGAAGTGTTCGTGCAGCTTGTAATTGCTGCGATTACCACGGCACCGTCATGGATCTTTTCTTTGTGGCCGTTCACCGGCAGATCCGCACTCTTTGGGGAACCGGCGAGAGAAGAAAGGAAGTTTTCCTTGACATCGGGGAGATCTATCCGATCCTGCGGCCGCTTCGGGCCAGCCAGGGATGGACAAACTTTGGACAGGTCGAGCGAGAGCGTGTCGGAGTACGCGGGGTCGTCCGAATCGGGGGTAAGGAACAATCCCTGCTCCTTCGCATACGCTTCCACTAAGTGGATCTGCTCCGGGCTGCGATTTGTAAGCCGAAGATAATTGAGAGTTACCTCGTCGATTGGAAAGAATCCAATGGTCGCTCCATACTCCGGAGCCATATTACTAATGGTTGCGCGATCGGCGAGAGCCAGCGCACTTACACCAGGTCCATAAAACTCGACGAACTTACCCACAACACCTTTCTTCCTTAGCATCTGGGTAACTGTGAGCACCAGATCAGTCGCGGTCGCGCCTTCAGATAACTTGCCCGTCAGCTTGAATCCGACTACCTGAGGCAACAGCATGGAAATAGGCTGCCCAAGCATGCAAGCTTCCGCTTCAATTCCGCCCACTCCCCAGCCCACGACACCCACGCCGTTGATCATTGTCGTGTGCGAGTCGGTTCCCATCAAAGTGTCCGGATACGCTTGCAAGATGCCGTCCGCGGTACCGGTGAACACTACGCTCGCCAGATACTCGAGGTTCACTTGATGAACAATGCCGGTGTCGGGAGGAACGACGCGAAAGTTCTCAAATGCCTTCTGACCCCAGCGCAGAAAGGCGTAGCGCTCTTGATTTCGAGCAAACTCGAGTAACGCGTTCTCCTGGAAAGCCCCCGCGGAGCCGAACGCGTCCACTTGTACGGAATGGTCGATCACCAGATCGGCTGGGATCAGAGGATTCGCCAATTCTGGATTGGCTCCGAGCTTCTTCAAGGCGTCTCGCATCGCGGCCAAATCCACAACGCAAGGCACGCCAGTAAAATCCTGCAATAAAATGCGTGCCGGCCTGAAGTTGATCTCCTGTGGCGCAGCTTTCGCGTCCCACTTAGCGAGGTACTCGATATCTTTCGCTTTGACAGTACGATCATCTTCAAAACGCAAAAGATTCTCGAGCAGGATTCTTATCGAATAAGGAATACGCGCGACTTTGCCGATACCGGCTCTCTCCACTGCATCGAGACGAAAGATCTGATAGTCAGTGTCATCAAGCCGTAAGGTTGCAGCAGCGCCGTAGCTATTTTTACTAGGCATCAATTCCCAGTCTAGTGCAGGGGTTACGCTACATGTACTCGGGTTCACTGATTCCCAGCACTGCTAGCGTGTGAACCAATTGCACGTGAACATACTGCGTAAGCCATAGGAGAAGGTTACGCCGGTGCTCATTTTCCTCAGTAATCACCTGATGCTCGTGATAGAAATTGTTGAAAGCTTGCGCAAGTTGAAAGGCGTACTTGGCCACGTGCGCAGGCTCGCCCAGATTGATCGAACGCTCGATAACGCTGCGGGACTTTGAAGCGACAAGCAAGAGCTGCCAGAGTTCTTCGGATTCGAAGTAGCGGCCAAGCACTTCGGGGCTCAAAATGCTGCTGAACTTGGGCAAATTGCCCGCCCGCTCTGAGAACTTCTTGAGGATCTTGTCGGCGCGGACGGCCGCATACTGCACGTAAGGTCCGGTTTCACCCTCGAAGCTCAGCGCTTCGTGAAAGTCGAAAGCGATCACTGAATTTCGTGTAAATTTGAGCATGAAGTAACGCAAAGCGCCTACCGCGATCTGCTGGGCGATTTTTTCGCGCTCCTTCGCATCGGCATCAGGATGGCGGTGCTCCACCTCTTTGAGCGCCGTTTCAATGAGCTTGTCGATCAGATCGTCCGCTTTGACCCCCAGCCCTTTTCGTCCCGATACCTCGATATATGCGCGGCGCTTATCGTCTTCCGATAAGTCGATGCCCAGCTCTGAGCAGGTCCTCGGAGACAAGGCGACCATTTCGTAGGAGAAGTGAATTGAAGCGTCGGCTTGGCGGTCGAACCCTAAAGCACGCAGTCCGGCCACAACTACGTCCTGAAGGTACGACTGACGGGAGTCAATGACGTTGAAGACCTTCGCGGCATGGCCGAAATGCGGGGATTCGCTAGCGCGGTGCGAATTACTGCTGACCCAAACCTCATGCCCGTCCGGATACGATGACCAAGGCCGATAACAAAAATCGCGCCCCAAAAGACCAAACTTCCAAAGCTGGTAGGCGATGTCCTTCCCGACATAAGTCACCGTGCCGTTGGATCGGACTATGACCTTGCTCTCCTCCTGCGCTTCAGATGTCTTAAACGAAGAAGCGGGCATTACCCAACAACCACGATTCTTTCCTTGAGCTTCCAGGTAAATCGCTTGACGTTCCTTTAGCAATTGAAAGGCGGTATCCCAAAACTTAAGGTGAAGGATTTCACTTTCCCTCGGAAGTAGGTCATATTGCACATCCAGGCGACACATGGTTTGCAGATGTAATGTGACGATTGCATCTGAAACGAGATGAGCTAAGGACGCAAGTTCCCCGCTTCCCCCCTCGATCGCGTGCAGTGTGTCATCCCGCCACTTGAGTGACTCAGGATCCTCTTTATAGTGGGCCGAGACTCGCGCGTAAAGATCCCAACAGAGATAATCGAACCGGACTGCGGGGTCTTCGACCAACGCTCGAACGTCCTCAGTGCCCTTCCCGTCCAGAAAGTGAAAACCGACAACCACGTCGGCAACCTGAACACCGGTGTTATCGATGTAATTTTGTACTTCGACAAGATGACCCGTAACGCGCAACATCCGAGCGAGGGTATCCCCCAAAACTGCGTTCCGAAGGTGTCCGATGTGCGCCGCTTTATTCGGGTTGATATTGGTGTGCTCGACAATAATCTTTTCGGTCGACTGCTGTTCCTGCGCGCCTGAGCCGGCAAGTAGCGAGGCCGCATACGCTCCTCTTTCGAGGCGCACATTGATGTAGCCGTTTCCGGCGATCTCGAGAGCAGCGATGCCCGGGATCTTTGGAAGCTCGCGAACCAGTTCCTCGGCGATCTGCCTAGGAGGACGCTTCAATTGACGCGCAAGCTGGAACGCAACAGGAACCGCCAGCTCACCAAACGAGCTCTGCTTCGGCTGTTCAAGTAACACTTTCAAATTGACGTTAAGCTTTGACCTTAGCTGTTGCTCGATGGCGGCCGATAAGTTGTCTTCGATCTCTTGAAACATTAGTCTTCCAGTATGCCGTGTCAATCTCAACCAGCGCAGTGAATCGTACAATGAGAGCGTGCCGAAGGTAACATTTTTGCCGGAAGATAAGACGGTGGAGTTCGAGCCTGGCCAGCTCCCATACGCCGATCATGGAAAGCCGGGATCGATTTTGGATATCGCCATGAACTTCAACGTTCACCTCGAGCATGCGTGCGGCGGAAGCTGTGCCTGCACGACCTGCCACGTAATCGTTGTCGAAGGCGATAAAAATCTGTCCGAAGCCGACGACGACGAGCTCGATCGCCTCGATATGGCAGCTGGATTGACCCTTCGTTCGAGGCTCGGCTGTCAGGCAGTGGTGAATGGCGACGTGAAAGTCGAAATTCCCGCCTGGAACCGAAACTACATCAGCGAAGGCGGCGTGTCTACTCTGTAGGGAACGGCCGCTCCCTTACGGTCGGGGCTCGGTAAGAATCCGACCGGCGTGGTTTCTGATTTCTGGAATGTACCCGATTACTGTATTGGCGAGATCGGGCGGAAGGTCCGCTCTAACGTGAACCGCCGCATTGGCCTGCTCGACGTGAATGGAATCGTAGAGACGCAGTAAATCGAGCTGATTGTCTCTTGTGGTGAGGCGCGCTAACCCTATGCCGCCGCGCAAAGCATCACGAACGCGCTGTGCACCCTCATTCGAGACACAGGTGAGGTCTCCTTGTAGATGGATTCCTGTGTCGATGGCGACTCCGATAGCCGTACCGCTAACGAATGCAACGATATTGGACAATGCGGATCCGATTTCGGAACGCATAGGAATGCCCGTTGTGGGCAGCCCACCCCGGCTCACGACCCACATCTCAGAACTTTTCGGAAGAGTTTCCAATCGCTCCTGCAACTCCCCGGCGACGCCGGCTTCACCGTTGCCATTTATCAGATTCCGAACCGCTTGTGATGGAGCCGCTAATGCCAGCCCGTCGCGGATGAATACGAGGGAATTTGCGGCGTCGCCAAATAGCGTGTATTTCTGAAAGGTCTGCTGGTGTACTCCTAATGATTTAAGCTTCGGCTGTATTTTGCTCTGATTGAAACTGCCCCGCGCCAAGGCGACCGCCTGCTCACCATTCCATGCGATCACGATTTCCGACAAATCGCGAGTGAGGTCGACTCCCGTCCGCTCCGTGAACTCATTCAGTTGAGCCAAGTTCAACTGCCCTTTATGGCTCTGATAAAGGGGGGAGGCCTCCAGGTTCGCGATCTGCACACCAGCCAAAACCTTCGTATCCGCCGGTATGAACGGCTTGAAGGAGGAATCGACGGCGACGCCCTTAGTCGCGAGCCGGCCGCAACCAAATCCAGCAACTAGTCCCGTCAGAACGCAGCTTATGGCCAGAGTGCGGCTCCTAGATTGACGTCGCATCAAAAATCTCTTTTCTGAAATATGTAAATGGCGCTTGAGAGGACAGCCAAACCGAATAAGCCGGACGTCCAGACCGGCACGAGTAGATTCGCCTGACGATCGTACTCAATGATCTGCTTCATTGCCGCGCCTAAATCGAAAACCTTCGGAACGATCCAGTAAAATGCCATCCACAGTTGCCGGGACCATTCTGAGTCCAATAATCTAATGACAAATTGCCGCTGGGCCAGGATGGTGCTGATAAGCATCAATGCCGCGGGCACCATCACGGACAATGCTGCGCTTTCAAAGATCACTCCTATCAGAACCACGACGCAAAGGAGCACGGCAAAGATGAAAATCGTGATCGGAATCGCCAAAAGAAATCGTGTCTCCCAGATGTGCGTTTTGATTCCAATGATGAGCCAAATGCTGCAGATCAGATAAATGTGGTTTACCGAAACGACAAAAATGTTTCCGAGATACCTGCCCATCAGAAGAGTCGTGCGAGTGAGCGGTTTTGAAAGCAGCAACGAGATGCGACCTGCTTCAAGAACGCTTGGAATCAGTCCGGCGGAAGCAAAGATGGCGAGGAAAGTCCCCCAAATGTAGAGAATGATGGAAACCCAGCCATACGATAGGTTGACGAATTTTTCGATGTTGTAAACACGGCGCGTAGTTGCTTCGATACCCATGAATGACACCGCGCCTTGCACAATATCGATCCTGAGAACGAAGAGGAAGATCGCGATGAGCAGACTGGAGAGTGCGAAGAGACCCCAGAACAACCACCGGGCGCGCGCTTCTTGGAACGTATCAAGGAGCAGAGCGATGACGACCTTCGTTCGCGATCGATCAAGTTCGGGAGTCACGCGACCACTCTCTGGCCTTCAGTGGTCTGTATAAACAGGTCCTCGAGGCTGCTGGTCGAAGCAGAGACGCTCTCAATGAATCCGCCGTGGCGCCTCACCTTATCGATCACCAGGTTTGCTTCTTCGCGGTCAGTCACTCCGAGCTCGACTGCGTTCTCCGTGCGACTGATCGATGCTCCACCTGCGCGAAGTTCGATGAGCAGTTCATTGCTGAGACCCGAAGCGACGACTCGATATCCTCGCGTACCCAGCAAAGTGGTGATCTTGCCTTCAAGCGCAAGTTCGCCCTTCTTCAATATGGCGACGTACTCGCAGAAAGCCTCGACCTCGCTCAACAGGTGTGAATTGATAAAAACGGTAACGCCGGTTCCCGTGAGGCCGTTCAGGATATCTCGTATATGGCGTCTGCCAACCGGATCTACTCCATCGGTGGGTTCATCCAGTACGAGAAGCTTTGGCCGGTGGATTAACGCCTGTGCGAGCCCCAACCGCTGCAGCATGCCTTTCGAGTACTTCTTAATGCGGACATCGCTCCAATCTCGCAGGCCGACAAGATCCAGCAGTTCAGGAATGCGCCTCTTGCGCTCGCTCCCCTCCAAGCCCGAGAGAGCAGCGTAAAAATCCAGCATTCCGAAACCGGTCAAATAGGTAGGAAACCTGTGGTTTTCCGGAAGATATCCTACGGGGCGGCGCGCTTCCGGATGACGCGCATCTCTGCCAAACAGCGCGGCTGAACCTGCCGTGGGATTCACAGCGGAAAGCAGCATCTTTACGAAGGTAGTCTTCCCTGCTCCGTTTGCGCCAAGCAATCCAAATTTGACCCCGGCTGGCACACGAAGCGTCAGGTTTGATACCGCCTTGATTTCGCGTCCACGAAATCGCGAGCGATAGATCTTTTCGAGACCCGACGCTTCAATCGCGTACTCAGTCACCATGTACCTATAGAATACGAGTCAAAGCGAATGTTCGTTCCCCAGTCCGGTAAAGAGAGGTCATCGGAGTGTGGCGGCCGTATTTGCCATGCATGTATTCTTGGCAGTGCATCGCTCTTAGTATTCTTAGGGTTCGTTGCCGCCGCACAAGACAATTCTCCCCAGAACGTCCCGCCAAAGCCGGTTTCCAACTCATCCAGCAGCAATCAACCCTCCGTTCTCAAGACCACTGTGACGGTGAACGCAACGATTTCGAGCGAGAGCCCTGCGCCCATCACTGTCCTCAGTGAAGACCAGCTTAAACAGACACCCGGAGTCAATCTGGACGACCGTCTTCGTCAGGTGCCCGGCTTCAGTCTGTTTCGCCGGTCATCAAGCATTGTGGCCAATCCCACGACTCAGGGTGTTTCTTTGCGAGGCATCGGATCCTCGGGAGCAAGCAGAACCCTTGTGCTTTGGGATGGTATTCCTATCAATGATCCATTCGGCGGTTGGGTTTATTGGACGCGCATCGATCCGGCTTATATCGATCGCGTAGAAATCGATCGCGGGTCTTCAACCAGTGTGTTCGGCGATCGCGCAATGGGCGGCACGATTTCGCTTTTCTCGCCGCCGGAAAATTTCCAAGGTCCACAACACGAACACGTCTTTGCCAACTACTTTGGCGGCAATGAAGACACGCAGGATATTTCCGGAGCGTATTCGAATGTGTGGGGGCACTGGGGCGTAACGCTCCATTCCCGCGGATTCACGACGAATGGTTACTACATTACGCCCGAATCAGTTCGCGGCGCGGTCGACGATCGTGCGAATGTCCGTTTCGCGACGGGAGACCTGAATCTCGACTATGTAGGCTCTGCGGATCGCTTCTCACTGCACTTCGATGCGCTTGCAGAAGAACGGCATAACGGTACTGTACTTACTCATAACTCGACCGGGCTCGGGACATTGGGCGCGAACTATTCGCATTCCTGGAGTAACGATCGGCTCTCATTCCTCGCTTTCCACACACAGGAGCAGTATCACAGCACGTTCTCTAGCGTTGCGCCGGACAGAGAATCAGAAAAACTCACATCGCGGCAGACTGTACCAGCCGAGGATGTTGGAGGGGCGCTGTACTGGCAGCATCATGGCGAGAATCGAGTTAAATGGAACACGATTGCGGGCGCGGACGTGGACGACACCCACGGCGTCAGTTATGACTATTCGTACAATACACACAAGCTCACTCCGTCAGGAGGCACATTACTCGAGCACGGGTTATTCGCCCAAGGAGATATCAGCCTGGGCCGCGTGCAGTTTTTTACCGGAATCCGTCACCAATTCACAGGCCAGCATGGCGAAACATTCGTCAGCCCTAATGGCGGCGTAGCAATTGGCGCTGGGCAGTTTCGTTTCCGTGCTTCCGCGTATCGCAGCTTTCGCGCTCCCACACTGAATGAGCTCTATCGCAATTTCCGAGTGGGCAATGTGCTTACGGTGGCGAACGCTGCTCTACTACCCGAAGGGTTGACGGGCGTTGAAGCAGGCGTGGATTGGACGCGGGAAGGTACGCAGGTATCAGTGACGTTGTTCCGGGACGATCTTAGCAACTTGATCGATAACGCCACAGTAAGCATCTCGCCCACTTTGATTCTGCGCCAACGCAGCAATTTTCCGGGCGGCCTGTCCCAAGGGATCGAGACGAACGTTTCGCGCAGATGGAATCACTGGAGCGGGCAAGCCGGCTATCTTTTTGCCGACGCACGGCTATCCAGCGGCCCGCGCATCCCTCAAGTACCAAAGCAGCAAGGCACAGCGCTCCTCGCATACACACGCAAGCAAACTTTGATTTCGGGCGGGGTGCGCGCCTTCGGGCTCCAGTTTGACGATGATCTGAATCAATTCAAGCTACCCGGCTATGCTGCTTTACAGCTCGCCGCTGAACAGCATGTTATGAAGAGTCTCTCTGCCGTTGTGGCAGTTGAGAATCTTCTCGACCGGACGTACTTGGTTGCTTTGACGCCCTTCCCCAACACCGGTCAGCCGCGATTGTGGAGAATCGGGCTGCGCTGGAGCGGGTTCATCAAGTAGGGAGCAGGTCGCACGTCGTTGAGCGAATTACAATACTGACGTGAAAGTGGGTATCGCGGGATTCGGTTTCATGGGCAGCACGCATGCTGACGCATTCGGAAAGCTGAAGGGTGTCGAGCTTACCGCCGTTTGCACGCACAACCTGCGAACATTATCGGGCGATTTGCAATTCAGTGGCGGCAACCTGAAGCGAGAAGCTGCCGCGCGGGATTTTTCAAATGTACGCCAGTGCTCAGATTGGGGCGACATCGTCCGCGATCCCGAATTGGACGCCATCGATATCTGCCTACCTACGGACCTGCATGCTTCCGTTGCGATCGCTGCAATGCGGGCTGGGAAGCACGTCTTATGTGAGAAGCCTCTCGCGCTCACCGCCGTTGATTGCGACCGGATGATTTCCGAAGCGGAAGAGAGTCATCGCGTGCTGATGACCGCGCAAGTGCTGCGATTTTGGCCGGCTTACATGTACCTCGAGGGATTTGTCAGATCGCGAGAATACGGCGCGATCATGTCCGCTACATTCATTCGTCGATGCGGCTTGCCGGACTGGAGCCGCTGGCTGACCGACGAGAGCCGTAGCGGGGGAGCGGTGCTCGATTTGTTGATCCACGATATCGATCAGGCACTTTGGTTGTTTGGGGAGCCGGATCGGGTCGCGGCGAAAACTCTTGGCCCGGTCGATACAATAGCCGCCAGTTTGATTTACCGCGATGGGCCTGAGGTGCGGATTCAAGGTGGTTGGTTTGCAGCCGGTACTCCGCTTTCCATGACTTTCCAGGTGCGCGCTGAACGAGCGGAGGTTGAGCTTACGTCTCAGGGACTGTATCTCAGCAATCAGGCAGGCGAGAGGAAACAGATGGAGCTCGACGGTGCTGATCCATACGAAACAGAGCTTGCCTATTTTGCGGAGTGCTGCCGTGAAAATCGTAGGCCCGAGCGCTGCATGCCTGAGGAGTCAGCGAACGCTGTGAAGCTGGCGCTTCTCATGAAACAGTCGAGAAATTTGGGAGGAGAACAATTCAAATGCGCGCTCTAGAGGACCTGGAAATCGGCCTTATGTTTTGGGCCGGTGCGCATGCTCGCGAGACTTTAAGAAGCGTGAAAGCATTCGGGGTGCGTGCGGGCCAGCTCGGTTTTCCGGGCGACCTGCCGCTCGAAGGGGCGGCAGAACGATGGGCCCATGCGCTGTCAGAAGAAGAGTTCACTGCGACCACGGCTGTGTGCAGTTATGTAGGCGAGGACTACTCAGACATTCCAACCGTACAGCGCACCGTCGGGCTAGTGCCGCAAACCACGCGACAAGAGCGAGTCGCCCGCACCAAAACTGTTTCGGATGTCGCGAGAGCACTCGGGATTGAAAGCGTTGCTTGTCATATCGGATTCGTTCCGCATGAACGTGATGAGCCGGTATATGGAGAAATCCGCGATGTGGCTCGGGACATCTGCGATCATTGCGCTCACAACACCCAGGCCTTCACGCTTGAAACAGGTCAAGAGCCGGCCAAGGTTCTGTTGACCTTTATTGAAGATGTCGAACGGCCAAATCTAAAGATCAACTTCGATCCGGCGAATATGATTCTTTACGGAACCGGTGATCCGCTCGAAGCGTTGGGGCTTCTCGGCAGCCATGTGATCTCTGTCCACTGTAAGGATGGGGATTGGCCTCCGCTCGACCAGCCCACAGCCTTGGGACTCGAGCGCCCGCTTGGTGAAGGCAGCGTCGATGTCCCTGGCTTCCTCTCGAAGCTCAAGGAAGTTGGTTATACCGATGTCTTGAGCATTGAACGGGAGGAACCGAATGCAGAGAAGCGACAGGCAGATATAAGGAAAGCTGTGACGCTTTTGAGGCGCCTAACCGGCCGGGGCTGAAGGTCGGGTCTGGATGGCGTGCCGATACGGCTCGCATGATGTATTCACTATTGCTACTTTTTGAGATACGCAAAAGGCCCGCCTGCCCTTTTGATGAGCTACAGTAATTTGATGATCGGACGGCCTGGGAAAGCGGAAGCGGCCCCGTACTATTTCACTTACATCAACCAGGTGTCCGGAGATGATCCGGGCGCTACTATCGATAGGCAGCTCGACGAGTCGCGGGCCTTTTTCTTGGCGATCTCCGAAGAAAAATCACTGTATCGTTACGCACCCGAAAAGTGGAGTATCCGGCAGGTGCTGAATCATATCAGCGATACCGAGCGAGCCCTGGCATTCCGAGCGCTCTGGTTCGCGCGTGGATTCACCACTCCGCTGCCCAGCTACGATCAGAACATCGCGGCGGCGGGCGCAGAAGCGGACCGCTTTGCCTGGGCGGATCATGTCGAGGACTTCCGGCGTGTACGTCTCTCGACCATTTCGCTCTTCAGCAACATGCCCGAGGATGCATGGGGACGAAGCGGCATAGCTAGCGATAATACGTTCACGGTTCGTGCCCTGGCTTACATCATCGCGGGACATCTGGTTCACCACATTCAAATTCTGCGCGAGCGATATCTGTAGAACTCTTTTCCGACGCGCGCTCTGTATTGGATAATGGCCGAGTTCTCGAACATGAAGACCTGGAGCGACACGCTTGGCCACTCCCGACTGCGCTCATTTACCGATGAGCGTAACCATTTATGGTTAGAACAAAACGCATCGAAAGCATCGAAATGGGCTAAGCTCGCGCGGCAAGGCCACGACATTGCTTGGGAATTCGAGGGCCCCGGGGGAGCGTACACTGGTCGTCTCCTTATAGATGGGGTGGTCTACACAACCGCCGAGGCGATGACGAAATTTCTTAAAAACTAGCCTAAGTTGCAAGCGTACGCGATTGTGTTGAGCCAAGGTGCTTATTGGCGCGTCGCTGCGGTTGTGGAAAGGTCTGCGAGTATGGAAGTGATACACGCGCGATTCATGCGTATTTGACACGGAAAACGTGAAGCATACTACCTACGGGCATTCACACCTAAATAAAGCCAAAAGAATTTCAGGCCACATCCGGCATGCTCCGGAAACGGTCAGGTTCTTGCGTCGAGCCGCGCCTGCCTTGTTCCATGAAGTCTCGAAAGACTATAAGCGCGAAATCCTTCCCGCGCCACATCGACCGGAACCGAAATTATGGCCGGACGAAGGTTTACATGCAGCTTGGCTAGGGCACAGTAGCGTGCTGCTGAAGATCGACGGATTCACGATCATCACCGATCCCGTGTTCAGCGCGCGTATCGGGCTGAACCTTGGCCCTTTGACGGTCGGGATCAAGCGCCTCGTAGGCACAGCGATTTCAATTGACGAACTTCCGCCTGTAGATCTCGTGCTACTTTCACACGCGCACATGGACCATTTCGATCTGCCGAGCCTCCGGCAACTAGAGAACCGCCGAACGCGTGTGGTTAGCGCGTACCGTACGTCTGACCTGTTGCGGCGAAGGCGCTATGCGAGGGTAGATGAACTCCGGTGGAACGAGAAAGTGCAGGCCTCCGACCTGGAAATCAAGGCATTTGAAGTGGCGCATTGGGGTGCGCGCATGCGCAGCGATGTCTTCCGCGGTTATAACGGCTACGTTCTGGAGTCCAGGCGATATCGGGTTGTCTTCGGCGGGGACACTGCTTTGACCGATTCCTTCAAAGAAATACGCGGCGCGCGAGACGTTGATCTGGCAATTATGCCGATCGGCGCTTACGATCCTTGGATTCGCGTGCACTGCAACCCGGAGCAGGCCTGGAAGATGGCGAATTTTGCAGGCGCTGAGTTTGTGCTGCCCGTGCATCATCAGACCTTTCAGCTCGGACGGGAACCACGCCTGGATCCCATTGGACGTTTGTTAGACGTTGCGAGCCGCACACCGGAGCGGGTCTGTCTTCACGAGATCGGTGAAGAGTTTCACTTTTTACGCTAATTGTTGAGAGTCAACGCGGTTACTGCAGAAGGGTACAATCCAAACGTGTCCAGGGGTTCCCTAGCTAAGCCGATAGTGGATTTCGAAGAGGCGCGGCGAATCGTTCTGAAGGTTGTGGGTTCGCTTGACCGGCCGGGTACACCGGAATTAGTGCCATTGGAGCAGGCGCATGGACGCGTTCTGGCCGCACAATTGGTCGCCGACCGGGACTATCCGGCAGTTCGAAGATCGCTGCGGGACGGGTTTGCGGTCAAATCGAGCGATATTCCCGGCACATTACGCATTCGCGGCGAAGTGCGAGCGGGCCAACAGGAACAAACGCCGCTAGAAAATTCTGAAGCTGTCGAGATCATGACAGGCGCGCCGGTGCCGGAGGGGTCGGACGCAGTTGTGATGATCGAACACGTGATCCGGGTGCCCGAGGAAGGCGGCGCGTCAAAAGTCAGGATCGACCAACATGCCGCACCCGGGCAGTTCATTAACGAGCGCGGTGCCGAAGCGCAAGTCGGTTCCGTTTTGATTCCGGAGGCGACAGAACTCGATGCAAGCCACATCGCAGCCATTGCCATGACCGGTCATCTGTCAGTGCAAGTGGCACCCCGGCCTTCAGTTGCGATTCTCGCGACTGGCGATGAGATTGTCGATCTTCAGGAAAAACCGGCATCGCATCAAATTCGCAACTCGAACTCTTACATGCTGGCCGCTCTAGTCCGCGCTTCAGGCGGACGGCCCGCGATGCTGCCAGTTGCTCGCGATACACCGGAGGCTTTGCGTCCGCTGCTTACCGAGGCTTTGCAGCACGATCTTGTCCTAGTGACAGGCGGGGTGTCGGCGGGCAAGTACGACCTCGTTAAGCCGATCTTGCGCGAGCTAAACGCGGAGTTTTACTTTGAGCGCGTGCGTATCCAACCCGGGCAACCGACGGCTTTTGGAACTGTACGAAAAACTCCGGTCTTTGGATTACCTGGGAACCCCGGGTCAACGCTCGTGACGTATCAGCTCTTCGCCGACCTCGCCTTACGGCTGCTGGCGGGACAGGCTCAACCGGTGTTGCGACTTCTGTCCGCGCGATTCGAAGCTCGATTTCAGCATAAAGGCGGATTGACACGCTTCTTGCCGGCGCGGTTGAGCCCAGATGGACAGCGTATCCGACATATTCCTTGGCAGGGATCGAGCGACGTTCCTGCGTTGGCGAAAGCTAACGCGTTCCTGGTCGCGGATCACGACCGGCAAAGCTGGGAGATCGGCGATTCGATTCGCGTCATGCTCAAGTTATGAAAAAGAGGCTCACTCATTACAACGCAAACGGGCGCATTTCAATGGTCGATGTCTCAAGAAAGGACGTCACGGAACGAACTGCCACTGCGCACGCTTTTGTCGCGCTGACTCCTCAAGTCATTGAGGCTCTTCCCCGCAATCCGAAGGGCGATCCCCTCGAGGTTGCGCGTATTGCAGGTATCAGCGCCGCTAAGAAAACCTCTGACTTGATACCGCTTTGCCATCAGTTGCCACTGACACATGTTGGCGTGACATTTAACGTTGGGATGCGAGGCGTCGAGATTTCCGCGACGGCAGCAACGGCGGCTCGAACGGGAGTAGAAATGGAAGCTCTCACAGCGGCTGCGGTTGCAGCCTTGACGATCTACGACATGACTAAAGCGTTAGATAAGGGAATCGAGATACGTGAGATCTATCTTGTCGAGAAAACAGGGGGGAAATCTGGCACTTATAGGAGGATGGCTGCGAACAAGTGATCACGGTTGCGATTCTTACGGTGAGCGACTCAGCGGCTTTAGGAAAGAGAGCTGATCTCTCCGGACCCGTAGTTCGTGAGCGCTGTGAGCAACTGGGATGGAATATTAAAGCTTACGAGGTCGTGCCGGATGATGAAGCTTTGATCGCGGAGCGCTTACGAGATTGGGCGGATAACTCAACTGCATCGGTAATCTTAACAACGGGAGGAACCGGTGTGTCCGCAAGGGATGTCACCCCAGAAGGCACGCGACGCATCCTCGATCGCGAAATACCTGGCGTTGCTGAGCTGATGCGCTCGGAAGGTTTGGAGCAGACGAAATTTTCAGCGCTTTCACGAGCTGTCGCAGGAACCCGCAAGCGAACGCTAATTGTGAACCTGCCGGGCTCGCCTCGTGGCGCTGTACACTCGCTGAAAGCGATTGAAGAGTTGATATCTCACGTAGTCGACTTACTGGAGGGAAAGACAGAGCACTCCTCAGGTGCGAAACTGGGTACGTAGAAGAAATTCGGGAGAAAGCAAGAGCATCTCAAGATTTATGCCAAAGCTGCGGGTTAACGCTCGTTTCCAGCTACTGGGATCTGTCGGATTATTGCCGCTAGTTGCCGTCTTGGCATCGTCTCAGATCTTGCCGCCGGGACAACTTCCGCCAAAGCCTCCACAACCCGGGCAACTCGGCACCCCTTCCACGGGACCTTCTGCACAACCGAACGCGCAACCCGGTTCGACGAATGATCAGCCCGGATCTGATGTCCCCACTATCGGAACCGTAAGAGTTCGTTACGTGCTCGTACCCACCACCGTGGTTGACAAGGACAATGGCAACTACATCAACGGCCTCAAGGCTGCGGATTTTCAGCTTCTCGATAACGACAAACCGCAGAAGATCGAATCGGATGTTACTCAGCAGCCACTCTCGCTCGTCTTAGTGGTCCAAGCAAATTCCGAAGTGGAGCCGATGATTCCAAAGATCAGGCGCGCCGGCCTACTCCTGCAAGGGTTGGTAACAGGTCAGGAGGGGGACATAGCCGTGTTGGCGTTTGATCATCGGATGCAGGTGATCCAGGATTTCACAAATGATCCAAGCAAGTTGGACGATTCGATGCACAAGATCACTGCAGGGTCGAGTACGGCAGCTCTCATAGATGCCGTGATGAAGGCGGACCATATGCTCAAGGACCACGATCCTCAGAATGTGCGACGCCGCGTAATTTTGCTGTTGAGTCGCAACGTGGATAAGGGCAGCGAGACGCATCTGCAAGAAGCTGTGCACGCCATGCAGTTCGACAACGTGATCGTCTACTGCGTAGACATTTCGAAGTTCATGACGGCGTTTTATAAAAAGCCCGATTACCCCAGACCGCAGAATGGCGGCGTTCCGCCAGAAGCGCTTCCTAACACACGCGGCAACGGCGCATACAGCGAAACGAATGTGGTCCAACAGGAGGATGGGAACGTGTTGAACGCGGCGCACCCGATTTATCGTTCCATTCGGGATCTGTTCAAGAAGACTCCAGCCGAGGCTTTCACTTACTTTACGGGAGGCAAGATCTACAGCTTCGGGACCGATAAGGCGCTGGAAGCTGCCATAACGGACATTGGCAAGGAGCTAAACAGCCAGTACCTGCTCAGTTACAATCCGAATGACAAGAACGAGTCGGGTTTCCACACCATCAAAGTCGTTATAAACCAGCCGCGCCTCGAAATCCGAACGCGGAAGGGTTACTGGTGGGGCGGCGGACAACAATAAGTTCACTCGCGCCCATCTTGGAAGCGTAATGCTCCGAATGTAACGACACTCTGCGGATCAATCTGCCATTGATGATAATCGAGCAATTCGCCGCTCACGTGGGGCATCATTTTCAAGAAAGTGTAAATCGGGGACGCACCGCACCATTTCAAGTCGTCATGCTTCTCTTGAACGAGTGACCAATACGCAGAAGCGGCTCCCGCGTTAATCTGTTCAATACGGCCGCGATCCCGCTGGGCTATCGCCAGCATTTCGCCCGAATCCGCCGTCGCTCGAAGCGCATCACCATAGCGCCGACCGATGTGCGCCATGTCGACGCCCAACACCCAAAATAAGCGCTTGCCCTCGCGAGCGGACAGGTTGCCGAGGGCACCGAAAAACCGAGCTACGCTTTCCGTCTCCTCCGGCGGACCTCCTTCATAGATGCTCTTGATAAAAGGCCCACACAATATCGGCAGAATCCGCACACTCGGTCCGAAGACGTGCTGTAGGAACAAGACTTGGAACTCGATGGAGTGCTCGACAGAGTGGCAATAATCTTCCATTCGAATCGCGTCGCCGCCGGTTCGTTCCAATTCGTTTACCAACTCGATATTGGTTTGGGCTTCGCCTAATGGTGTAATGAAGTGCTTACGCGTGAGTCCAAAGCGTTCCGGGGCGCCGTAGTGAGAGGTGCCTAGAATGACAAACGTCCGATCCGCCGCTTCCTCTCGGGGTGGTAAGCACTGATAGGCGGCGCGGTAGGTACGCCAGGCCCCGTCGGGACTCGCGTGAGGCGCCGCGATTCCAACCGTGGAACTCGCCCCTGAAGCTCCTCCAACCTGGGCGGCCAAAAGAGATGACAGCTGATCACACTCAGCGGGATACGCTGAACCAGCGAAGATGGCTTCGCGTTTCAGTTCCGCGGCGAATTCGGCTTCGCGCTTAGCCTTCAATTCGCGGTAGGTGTCGTTTTCGAGGAATCCTGCCTCACTGAGCGAGTCGAACAAGTTCTTCTCGATCGCTCCTACTTGAATCTCACCGGTAAGCCGCACGAGCTCGGAGCGGAGATCAAGAGCTGACTGCGAGCCGTCGAAACATTCGAGTGCTTGCACGAGGATAGGCGGCACCAGCAATGTGGCATCGGAGTAATGGTATGGGTCGCGAATCAACAAGCCCGGACGCGACGCATCGGGCGAGGGCATGAAGTCTAAATTGAAGCGAAGTCTGGGAAGAACAATGGACAAGCCTCAATTGTACGAAGGACGCAGAGCGGCTGCGATAAAAGCTATACCCGATTTCCGTGTTGCGCTCTCATGCGATTCAAAAACTCGCGTGGGACTCGTAGATTGTCCTTTAACCCTCGGCCCAATTTGACGCCGGGCTTCGGCCCACCGTGAAAGTCGGAGCCGCCCGTAGGGAGCAATTCCAATTCGTTTGCAAGGCGGAGATAGTGAGCCTGCAACTTCGGTGAATGCTCTGAGTGGTAAACTTCCAAGCCGAGCAACCCCGCCTTTTTGAGCTGGATAAGCACGTCGCGCTCGAGATCTTTGGACAGAGAGAGCCTTACCGGATGTGCCACGACAGGAACGCCGCCGCCTGCAAGAATGGTCTGGATCGCTTCTTGAGTAGTTTGTGTCTGACGTTCTACGTAAGTGGGCGCGCTTTCGCCGATATATCTTTGGAATGCATCATCAAAGTCCTCGGCGTACCCCTTTTCGACGAGAATGCGCGCGAAATGGGGCCGTCCGGCCATGCTCCTGCCCCGGGCTTGAACTTCGTCCAGCGTAATGTCAATACCGCGCTCTTGGAGAGCTTCAGCGAGTCGGCGGTTGCGAGTTCTTCGATCCTCTTGTTCGCCGGTCAGCCAAGCGTTGAATCCGGGTAAAGGCGCACCAGAAGGAAAATACGCAAGGACATGAACATGGCGGTCGCTGCGATCGATTGGAAGCCCGAGTCTCGAATTGAGCTCGATTCCGCGGAGAAGATCGAGCCCTGCTTGGGCAGCCAGCGGTTCAGCTTTCTCATATCCCGCGAACGTATCGTGATCCGTAATGGCTAGCGCCGATAAACCCGTTCGGTTCGCCAGCGAGATCAACTCGGCGGGTGTTAACGTGCCATCAGATTCCGTGGTATGCGAATGCAGATCGATGAATCCGATCAGCGGGGCGGGATCGCCAAACAGAGGCACTAGTGGGTCTTCAACTCCGGATAGGTCTCAAACGCGAACGTTTCGCCGCATGTATGAGCGATGAAACGACCAGCTCCCAAACTTTTTTCCTTCGTGCGGTTTTCAAAGAAAACTGCGCCATCAGTACTGTCACCGGGCTTTAGCTTCGCCGGCACCAATGTGATTGCAGAAGCGGCAGCAGCAGCTTTGAAACGCGGATTTACAAATTGCGCCATCGCGGCCTCACGCCGCTGTTCGTAGCCATTCGTGGATCGAAAGTTCGAAAGAGCATAAATGCTTGCCTCATAGAGCAGCTGGAGCTTGATGACATCGTTCCGGCCAGCTTTCTCAAGCAACGATGACACGACCTCATCCGCCGAAATCGTTTGCAACACCGTGCCGTCCTGGCGTGTGAAGGTAAAGTCGCTCGGCTTCACTGTCCAAGACACGGGAGAACCATTCGTTACGGTGATCTGAACGATGTTGTAGTCCTTGACGTGCGGCGGCAAAGGAGCGAACATCACGGTGATTCCGCTCCTGGTCAGCGCCTCGTAATGCATTCCGTGTGATTCGAAGTCGATGGGACCGGGGGAAGTCTGGGATACGGGAGGTGTTTGGCAGTTAGCGGCTACGGTCAAAAAAGCCAAAAAAACTAAACGTCTACAGAAGGCGCGAAGGTCGGTTTGGGCGTTTTCGTCACGCATCAAGTCCCATCTACATCATAGACGCCGTGGACTCATCCTGGGCTAACCGCGGTAGGCAGCCAGTTTGGCCACGAGGAACCATCGCAATATGCCTTTCGGCTGTGAGGAAAGAGTTTCAAAATCGATGCGAACGATGGAACCTTTCTTGACGTCTATCTGAAGGTCTCGTGCGCCAAGCAGATAGGCGGCGAGTTCGGCGAACAGCGGATTATGTCCGACCAGCAGAATGGCCGATTCCTTCGAGTGCCTGCGAATCTCTCTCCAAGCCTCTTCGACAGTGGCATTCGGGGCAAGAGCTTCGGTCTGCTCCAGCTCGCCTTTGTAATGGAGCGCTTGCTGCGCGATCTCCGCCGTTTCGATAGCGCGCTTTAGAGGACTCGTCAGTATCAGCGTAGGTTGAACATCGGCAGCGGAGGCAGTCTCAAGCGTCTGCCGCAACTTCCGGCGCCCGTCTTCGGTCAGTTGGCGGTCCGCGTCACTCAATCCGCTGCGATCCTCTTCCGCCGCTCCGTGGCGCAACAAATACACCTGCATAGAGGTTTACTCCCCATGCTGTCATACTGTGCGTTTATGTTTGTCTCCGAGGAGAATCAGCGCCGAATTCTCCTGACCGTCGCCATCGCTGCAGCTGCCCTGATTCACGTCTCGATCGCGGCGAGCCAGTTACTCCTGGGCGTCGGTATTGCATTGCTCCTGATCTTTAGGCAGCGATTTGAATTTCCGCGTATCTGGATCCCACTGGTTCTGTTCTTCCTTTGGACTGCGCTTGCGGACGTGCTATCGCCCGATCCCTGGGGCGGCCGGGCTCAGATCCGCAAATTCTATGTATTTCTCTTCCTGCCGCTGATTTACAGCGTGTTTGTCCGGGAGTTCGCCAAGGTTTTCTACGTGATGGTTGCGTGGACGGCTGCGGCCACCGCATCCGGAATCTGGGGTCTTGTGCAGTTCGTTAGTAAATACGAGCAAGACAAGCTTTCACCCGAGGGATTCTACGTCGCGTATCTTCGGAGGCGCATCACAGGTTTTGAAAGCCATTGGATGACATTCGGCGCCCTACAGCTCAGCGTGTTCTCTCTCCTGCTGGCGCAGTACTTTTTCTCGAACCGCAAGATGCCAGCTTGGGCTTACGGGAGCCTCGCCGTGCTATCGGCCACGATTTTGCTGGGTTGGACGCGTAGCATTTGGCTTGCAGCGATCCCATCTACGCTGTACTTGGTCTGGTTCTGGCGGCCCAAAATGACGCTTGCAATTCCAGTCATTGCTGCCGCTGCCTTCGCGTTCGCGCCGACAGCTACCCGCGACCGCATGATGTCGCTGATCGAGCCTCGCGCAGATGTTGATTCGAACCGGCATCGAATCGTTACCTTCCGCACGGGAATCGAGATGATCAAAGCACATCCATGGTTTGGATTGGGGCCTGAAGAGATCCGGCGCAATTTCGATTCTTATGTTCCGGCCGACATTCAGCGGCCACTGCCTCCCGGATATTACGGCCACCTGCATAACATTTACATTCAGTACGCGGCAGAACGCGGCATTCCGGCATTACTCTGTATTTTGTGGTTCATCGGCATGACGGTCTGGGATTGCGTTCGCGGCGTCCTGCGCGCCGGTAGGACAAAGTCTCAACAACTTTTTGTTCTTCACGGGACGATTGCAGTCATCATTGGCGTGCTCGTGGGTGGATTGTTCGAGTACAACTTGGGTGATAGCGAAGTGTTGATGATGTTCCTCTGTGTCGTTGCGCTGGGATACGCGGCGGCGCGCAACATCGCTTTCGAATCGCTGCACGTCTCGCTATCATAAAGAAGCATGGGAACTGTCACCCTAAACCCGACAATAGAGTATAAAGTTGCTGATCTAGCGCTCGCGGATTGGGGCCGCAAGGAGATCTCGGTAGCTGAGCACGAGATGCCCGGCCTCATGGCAATTCGCGAGAAGTATGCGCGGGAAAAACCGCTCGCCGGAGTGCGCGTCACCGGATCGTTGCACATGACGATCCAAACAGCAGTTCTCATTGAGACATTGGTCGAACTGGGCGCAAGCGTGCGGTGGGCCAGTTGCAACATATTTTCTACTCAGGACCATGCGGCGGCAGCCATTGCTGCTGCTGGCGTTCCCGTATTCGCTTGGAAAGGGGAGACGCTCGAGGATTACTGGTGGTGCACATATCAGGCGATCAGTCATCCAGGAGGGAAGGGACCGCAGCTCGTCATCGATGATGGCGGGGACGCGACGCTGCTGATTCATAAAGGCTACGAGTTGGAAGAAGGCAGCGATTGGGTCAACTCGCCCTCCTCAAGTCACGAGGAGAAGGTGATCAAGGATCTTTTGAGAAAAGTTTACGCCGAAGACCCGAAGCATTGGCATGCGCTCGCGAAAGAGTGGCGCGGCGTTTCTGAAGAGACGACTACGGGTGTTCATCGGTTATACAAGATGCAGGAAGCCGGCACGCTGCTGGTACCTGCAATCAATGTGAACGACTCAGTGACCAAATCGAAGTTTGACAACCTATATGGCTGCCGCGAATCGCTCGCGGATGGTATTAAGCGCGCAACCGACGTGATGATGGCGGGAAAAGTCGCCGTGATCTGCGGTTACGGCGACGTTGGAAAAGGTTCGGCTCACTCGCTGCGCGGTATGGGCGCGCGGGTCGTTATCACAGAGATCGATCCGATCAACGCTTTACAAGCTGCGATGGAAGGGTTCGAGGTGACCACTATCGAAGAGACGCTCGGCCGCGGCGACATTTACGTCACTTGCACAGGCAACCTTGATGTCATCACGTTAGAGCACATGCGTTACATGAAAGACCAGGCGATCGTCTGCAATATCGGCCACTTCGACAACGAAATCCAGGTGGATCGCTTGAACTCCGAACGGGGAGTGAAGAAGACCAACATTAAGCCGCAGGTCGACATGTACACCTTCCCAGAGGGCCATAGTATTTTCATGCTTGCTGAAGGCCGCCTTGTAAATCTTGGCTGCGCAACGGGACACCCCAGCTTTGTCATGAGTAACAGCTTCTCGAACCAAATCTTGGCCCAAATCGATCTCTGGAAGAACCGTGATACATACAAGATTGGGGTCTACACGCTCCCGAAAAAACTGGACGAAGAAGTCGCGCGCCTACACCTTGAGAAAATTGGCGTGAAACTCACCACTCTTACTCCGAAGCAAGCGGAGTATCTATCTGTCCCGATCGAAGGTCCCTATAAAGCCGACCATTACCGCTACTGAGCAAATTGAGGTCTGAGAATGAGACTCTCACTAGCAATACTCACGATTTCTATACTGGCGCCTCTCGGCTTGTCTGCCGCGTTCGCACCCAAGCCTTCGTTGCAAGGTCAGAACTTTACGAACCGGAAGCCGATGCACGCAAAGGCTCACAAAGCGCATCACGCAAAGAACCCTCACACAAGCCACCACAAGCGGATCAAGCATCACTGATCTGACTGGTGTCGTCCGAGCTCTTCGACTAGAATTTCGGAGACGGCCGAAATCAGCAAATCGCCCGGATTGTCGGGGCTGTAATCGATGTCAGGGATGTCATCGACCGTGATTGCCATCGCGATCGGCCCACTTTTCGAATAGATAATCCCGACGTCGCTCCTCAGGTGATCGAGCGCGCCGGATTTGCTCGCGATCGTTATGTCTTTCATATCACGCCCGATACCCTCGTGATATTGCTGGTGCTTCAGGACAGTAAGCATCTCATCGGAGGCGTTCTTGTTGACGAGGTCGCCGTGATACAGCCGTTCCAGAATCGTAACCATCTCGAGCGGACTGCTCCGCCCAATGCCCCATCGCTTGTTATCGGGTTTCGCTCCCTCCTCAGTGACTCCGCTGACGTGCTCTTTCAAGTTCGCTCCATCACCCAGTATTTTCCGCATCACGCGAGTCTGCTGGAATCCGAGCCGCGCCATTGTCGCATTTACCGCGTTCCCTCCGATTCGATTGAGAATAAGATTGGTGGCCGTGTTATCGCTCACGACGATCATGAGGTGCATTAAATCGCGGATGGGCAGTTCGTCCCCATCGGATAGCTCTTGCACGACGCCGCTCCCTGAGACCTTTTCGTCTTGAACAATTTTGATGAGATCATTCCACCTCAGCTTTCCTTCGGCGACCTCTGAAAAGCACTCGACCATGATCGCCAGCTTGATCGTGCTTGCCGTCCGCACGGGTTGGTCGGGCAGAATTCCATAACTGACCCCTGTTTGCAGATTTTTGGCGTACATGGTCACCTTTCCGCGAAAACCCTCGACCTTGGCTCTGACCCGTTGATCGAGAGCCCGAGCTGGGATCGGCTGCCGGGCGACCGGTACAAAAAAGTTAAGGAGCGCACATGGCAGAAGCAGCAGGAGCTGTATTTGCATCGGGTCTATTCTAACGATCACGGCGGCTGAGGCATGGGTGTCCCGCCCAGATGAAGCGCAGCAGCCAATCGGTGCATTGGGTGATTCCGATTCGGGGCGTCACGCCAACCTCGAATTCAGGCATTTCGCGCCACTGACGAATCGTCAGATCGCCGCGGTCCAGGCGCCGGCCGTAATGCTCGCGCGTAATTGCGAGCGCCTGAGTCAATTTGCCCGGTCCATTTGCCAGACCAATTTGTGATCCCCGCCAATGACGCCTGTGATACATGTGCACCAAGCCAGATAACGGCTCAAGCGCTCGGATCAATACACATCCGGGCGCTCCTTCGCGGTCTGCCACTACATTCAGGCACTCATGCATACCGTAGCTGAAATAGACATAGGCGCGACCGGCAGGACCAAACAGCACCTTGGTTCGTTCGGTCTTTCCGCGAGACGCATGTGCGGCAAGATCGTCCAACCCTAAATACGCCTCCGTTTCGACGATCATTCCAGCTGTTTTGCCATGCAGGAGAACAGACCCCAGCAGGCTGCGCGCTAAATCCACAGCTGGGCGCGCGAAGAATGGCAGGTTTAAGGGTGCAGTCGCACGCAGCAACCTGCGTAGCGGCCAAGGATCCAGTGCAGGCTCAGTCCCGGCGACCTGATTGCCCCTTACCATTCTCCAGTGAATCTCAAGTACGCTAGAACATAGCACGGCCACTTCGAAATGCGACTTTTCACTGCAATCGATCTGCACCCGGATGTCTTATTGCCGCTGGAACGCCTCATGAGCGCGCTTCGACCGGAAGCGCTTGTTAAATGGAACCCGCTCGATAACCTTCACATCACCGTCAAATTCATTGGGTCATGGCCAGAATCGCGCATTGATGAATTGGATGAAGCGCTCGCTTCACTACGCCCGCGCGAGCCGTTCGAGGTGGAAGTGAGAGAACTCGGCTGGTTTCCGAACGAGCGTTCCCCGCGCGTTCTGTGGGCGGGAGTTCAAGGCGGCGATCCGCTCCTCGAGTTGGCGCGTGAAACTGACGAGCATCTCGCGACAATGGGTATACCCAAAGAAAGCCGGAGCTTTACGCCGCATCTGACGCTAGCCCGCATCAAAAATCCGGTGCCTCTGGGGCGATTGCGACAACGGGTCGAAGAAGCAAGGCGGATCTCGTTTGGCACCTTTCCCGTGAAGCAGTTCACCCTCTTGCGAAGCGACCCGGGCTCGAACGCGAGCATTTACCGCCAACTCCGGGCCTACAGATTCGAATCTGCCCTCGCAGCCCCTTAGAAATCGGCAAGTGTTCTTCAGATATGTACTTCGCTACCGCCCTCACGACAGTTCTGGCTTATCTCATTGGCGGACTGCCATCGGGTTATCTGTTCGTGCTTCTCTCGTCCGGCAAGGACGTACGCACGATGGGCAGCGGCAATATCGGTGCGACCAATGTTCATCGCACGCTCGGACGCAAAGCAGGTCTGATCGTTCTGGTAGTAGACATTCTCAAAGGATTTTTTGCGGTATGGGTCGCGGGCTTACTCACCCATGGCGATGCGCTCGCCGTGGCACTTGCCGCGGTGGCGGCGATGCTCGGTCATTCTTATTCTGTTTTTCTACGTTTTCGAGGCGGCAAGGCGGTTGCTTGCTTCGTGGGCGCGTTCTGTACACTCGCTCCGATCGCTTTGACCATTACCTTGCTAATTTTCATCATTGTTGTTGCGTTCACGAAGTATGTTTCGCTGGGTTCGATCATCGCAGCGATCCTTTTTCCAATCACGGTTTGGCTTTTCGATCATCCTGCGCCACCGATATTTATAGGGTCGCTTTTCGCCGCTCTGCTCATCCTTTACCGGCACCGGAGCAATATCTTTCGCCTGCTACATGGCGAAGAACACATGTTCTCATTGAAAGGCGGTTCACTCAAGGGTGATTCGGCGTGAGCCGGCTCGCCGTTATCGGGGCAGGAAGTTGGGGAACCGCATTAGTGATCGCGCTGGCGACGCGATTTGACTCGATTCGTCTCTGGGCTCGCGATTCGGAGCGAGCGGCCGAGATGGAGCGAATGCGCGAGAATCGGCGCTATCTCCCCGGCGTTCAGTTGCCAAAACATGTGCAGGTCTCCAGTGATCTAGCGCAAAGCGTGGCGCATGCCGATATCGCGCTAATCGTAGTTCCGTCTCGCCACATGCGCGATGTGCTGCACCAACTCCGGCCTAGCCTTTCCGCGGAAACTCGGATTGTGAGCGGGACGAAAGGCATCGAAGAGGGAACGCTGTACCGGATGTCACAAGTTCTGTCAGAAGTGTTGCTCCGTGGTCGTTCCAGAAATATTGCGGTTCTCTCCGGACCCACTTTCGCAAGAGAAATTGCAGCGCGGGAACCGGCTGCTGTGGTGATCGCTGCCGAAGAGGCGAGCGCAGCCGAAGAGATCCAGCACGCGTTCTCGACACCGAGACTGCGGCTTTACGTCAGCCGCGATGTGACTGGCGTTGAATTCGGGGCTGCGCTGAAGAACGTCATCGCCATCGGCGCAGGCATTTGTCGGGGGCTAGGACTGGGGAGCAACATCGCCGCAGCACTGATCACCCGAGGACTGGCTGAAATAACACGTCTCGCGGTAGCAATGGGTGGTGATCCACGCACTCTGAGCGGCCTCGCCGGCCTCGGCGATCTCGTTCTGACGGCTACAGGCGATCTCTCGCGCAATCGCTTCGTCGGCATTCGATTGGGTGAAGGCTGCAAATTGGATGAGATTCTGGCGGGCATGTCCATGGTGGCGGAAGGAGTCGCGACCTGCCGCGCGGCTCACCAGCTCGGCCGCGAAAAGGGAGTGGAGCTGCCGATTATAAACAGAATGCATGAAGTGCTGTACGAATCGAAGGATCCGAGAGAGGCTTTGGCGGAGTTAATGGAGCGTCCGCTAACGAGCGAATAGCGGCCTTTTCGCTCTCCGCTTGTAATCGAGCCACAGGAAATATCCAATTATGGTTTTTCCGTCGAGGATCTTCCCTGCCCTGATTAGGTCACTGAGCTCTTTTTTGGGAAACCATCGCACCTCGATCCGCTCATCATCCATGGGCTCTTGTTCACCCTGGGTGAGATCGAGCGCCAAGAAGAGGTTCATCTTCTCGTCCACGTATCCGGGCGTCGCCCAAAACGAAGCGAGCTTGGCCCACTTCTTCGCTGCGTAGCCGGTCTCTTCGCGCAACTCTCGCTTCGCAGCCTGCAAGGGAGATTCACCGGGATCGAGCCGGCCCGCCGGCAACTCCCACAGCTCTCGTTCAGCGGGAAGGCGGAACTGCTTAACCAACAAGACGCGATCCCTGTCATCGACCGCCATCATAACCGCCGACCCCGGATGACGAACAATGAAGCGTTCGATCTTGAACCCGCCAGGGTCGGTGGCGACCTCCTCGGCAACCGTGAAAAGCCTGTTCTTGAGTACTTCCTTCGAGGAGATTACTTTCATGTCAGAGGCGTGCGAATCCTACTGCCCCTCAGATCCGCAGGAAGCTAATCAACTTCTCGAGGAGCCTTGTACCCGGCTTTCGCGAGGATCTGGTACTTAATATTCTTTCCGTTCTCGACAATTCGCAGCGGTTCATTCGTCGATGGGTTCACAAGCTCTACCTTGATATGGCGGAATTTACCGTCTTTGGCGGTGTTCGTAGGATGATAAGCCAAAGAATACTGATTTCTCAATGAATCCTCGATCGCGCGGAACACGCCAGGATACTCGCCGATAAAACGCGGGAAAAATGCTTGTCCGCCAGTCTCCTTCGCAAACGTTTTCATTTCGTTATCAGCTTGCAGAAAGTCCATCTCTTGAATGGGACCCATGCCCCTCGCCTCCGCCATCATACGCGCAATCTGCAAAATACTGATCGAATAGATTGGCACTCCGGACTCTTGCAATGATTTACGCGTTTGATCGAACGTGATTTTGCTAAACGTATCTAAGCCGCTTGCAATCACAACGATCGCTTTACGACCCTCAATGTTTGACATGCGATCGGCCATGTCAGTCATGGCATCGAAAATATTCGATTCACTGAACCCCGGGATGCGCAGCCGCGCCATGGCTTCTTCAGCTTTCCGCTTGTCGGGCGAGAAATCGGAAAGGATGGTTGGCCGCATGTCGAATGCCACGACGGCCACATTGTCGTCCGGCTTCAATGTTTCGAGGAAGCCATACGATGCCTGAAGTGTTTCGTACCAGCCATAACTCCAGAACGCCTGAAACCGGCCGCTGAATTCTATCAGCATGCAAATAGTCATCGGTGCTTCACTATGCCCAAATTGCGAGATTTGCTGCGGTACTCCGTCCTCGAGTACACGGAACTTCTCTTGAGGAATGTTGGGTATGAAGCGCCCCTTATTATCGAGCACAGACACATCCACCGAAACGGTAGTTGCGTTGGCCTCGAATGTGGGCGTGTTTTGCGGTATTTCCTTCTGCTTCTTGTATTCAGAAGGAATCTGCTGCTGATCGGGCGGTGGAATGTCACCGGGTTTCTTCTTGGGTTTAGCGACTGAATCGTTGTCCTGAGATTGCGGGCTGTCCTGAGCTCGCGCTTGCAACGGATACAAGCTCGCCAAAACGAAAGCGAAGCCGGCGAGACCGGCGGAAACAAATCGGAACTTCATAACTCTCTACCTTGCGCTCGGATTATCCAAACCGCTAATGAACCCAGCGATCACGATCACCGTTTTGCTTTCGGAGATATACCTCAAACTTCTTTTTGGCACGTCGCAGCTTCCACTCTTTATAACCGGCCGCCGCTGGTTGAATCACCTGAGACCGCAGGCGCCTCCCCCGCAACAACAGATAGCCCGCTGCCAAACCACCCAAATGAGCAAGAACCGCAATGCTCGTTCCCCTGCCCCCCACCGTCGCCATATAGGATTGCAGGAACACTATACCCCCGATGATCATCACAAAATACTTTGACTTAATCGGGATTAAGAAACCAAATAGGATCGTCTGATCCGGGAACATAAGTCCGTAAGCGACCAAAACGCCATAGATCGCTCCCGAGGATCCGACCGTACTGACGTGAGTCCCGCCAAAAATGTAAGCACAGACGATAACGGTGAGAGCCGCGAAGATACCGCACGCGAAGTAAAACCTAAGAAATTTGGGAGTGCCCCACAAACGTTCCAGCTGGGCGCCAAACATCCACAATGCAAGCATGTTCCAGAGGATGTGTCCAAACCCCAGATGGAGAAACATGTAGGTCGCCAGTTGCCAGATCGCGAACGTCTGCACAACTTGCGCGGGGACGAGCGCAAAATTGTCAAAAATCGGCCCGATCTGCCGGTTTGCCAAAATCGAAACGACGAAAATGGCAGTGTTTACAATCAGTAGCCACTTCAGGCCTACAGGAAAGCGATTAGACGGGATATACCGATTCACGTACGAGCGCGAACTGAAGGCCATGCTACGGGAGGGCGTTCCTTCCTTGAGGATAACAGAAGTACAGAAGACTCGAATTGCGCTTTATATCAAAGAAGGCAGACTTAAACTACTTCTCTGATTGAGTGTGTCGCCTCAGGATGCTGGCAGCCATATTGACCAGAACGGCCATTGCGAACCACACTAACCAATTGGATAATGGCCCTCTCGAAAAGACGAATGTATTCGTCCAACCGAGATTCGATGCCAGACTCCATAGTGCCAATGCGTAGACCGATACCACGGCCGGCCCCATCAGCGCCGAAACCAGCGCTCCGAACCGCTGAGCGGTATCGCCCGCCCACGTTGCGCCGCTGGACAGCGTGGTTCCGACAGCCTGCAGTACGCCCAAAGTCCACGCCCGCGCTGGCTCTGTCCATACTGCGATTGCTGTAGTTCGAGATTCAGGCATTTTATGTTTGCTCTTTGCTGCACTTTCTGATGCACGTCAAGTTCCGAAAGTTTCCGCATCAGCCAATGTTGTTGGTGTCCTCAATTCAGCGATCGAATGGGTGTGCAACTTGATCGCGCAAGTAGAGGAAAGCTACAGCTTTTGGGATTGAAGCGTTTCGTCGTATGAAAATCAGAACCCAGATCTAACCCCATACTGCTGTCAGGCCTCCGTAAACAGCCTTACTATTCGAGGTATCGTGGTCATTTTGAAATAGACGTTGTAGCTTCTTCCTATCGCCAGTCAAGCGTTGGGTATACTCAGCAAGTTCGGCATCCTACTGCGATCCGTCTAGAATGCTGGAAGCTTCATGTGACAACGGGAGAGAAAACGTTAATGCAGAAGATCAACGCCGCTATTGTCGGGACAGGCTTCATGGGAAAGGTTCACGTTGAGAACGTGCGCCGCTTGGGAAACGTCGAAGTTGCAGCTATCGTAGGAAGTCGGCCTGAAACGGCTCGGAAGTTCGCAGAAAATGCCGGAATCCCGTTCGCAACAAGCAATTTTAAAGATGTCTTAGAGAAGAAAGAAATCGCGGCGGTGCACATCTGCACTCCCAACGTCGATCATTTTCCGATGTCGCTTGCGGCGATCGAAGCAGGTAAAGCAGTGTTGTGTGAAAAGCCTCTCACAATGACTGTGGACGAAGCTCGGCGCCTCGTCGAAGCCGCGAAATCGAGAAACGCCATCAACGCAGTTCAGCACAATCTCCGCTACTATCCAGTAATTCAACAGATCCGCCAAATGATTTCGGCAGGAGATCTTGGCGACATTCTTATCGTGCAGGGCACCTACTCGCAAGATTGGTTGCTGTATGACACGGATTGGAATTGGCGTATAGATTCGAAATCAAACGGCAAGTTGCGCGTCATGGGAGATATCGGCTCTCATTGGATGGACATGATCCAGTACCTCACAGGCATTGAGATCACCGCGGTCTGCGCCGATCTCGCCACGTTCCACAAAAAGCGCAAGCGGCCCAAGCAATCCGTCGAAACGTTTTCGGGCAAGAAACTTCAGCCCGGCGATTACGACGAGGTTCCTATCGATACCGACGATTTCGGAATGGTCATGCTGCGTTTGGGCGACCGTGCGCGTGGAGCGTTCACGGTAAGCCAGATGTCGGCGGGGCGCAAGAATCGATTTGTTTTCGAAATCTTCGGCACCAAAGCGGGCGCAGCGTGGGATCAAGAGCAACCCGACACTCTGTGGGTTGGCCACCGTAACGAACCGAACCAGGTAATTATCAAGGACGCTTCGCTGTTCTATCCCGCCGCAGCTGCTTTCGCTGATCTGCCAGGCGGCCACAGTGAAGGTTACGATGACTCACATAAACAACTGTTCAAGCGCTTCTACGCCCGTGTCGCCGATCCTTCCGCCCCCATTGACTACCCGACGTTTGAGGACGGCCTTCGCGGAATGATTCTTCTCGAAAAAGTTGCAGAGAGCTCGGCGAAACAGGCGTGGGTCGAGATCCGCCAGGGAAAGTAGAGTTTGTGAACGTCAGCCTAAAGTCGCACACGCAACGTCATGCGGCATGCACTGATATGCATAGATTGTCCTTGCAATATCCATTGGCCGGAGCCATACTACTTCCAATCCGCCACACACAATCCGTCAGGGATCTCTACTGGGAGGTGCATTATGATTCGAAGGTTGGGCTCAATCTCAGTGCTGCTGCTTGGTTCGGCAGGTTCGATCTTGGCTAAACCGAGCATTGTATGGAACACACCTCTAGCCCATCAAACGGTATGGGGCAAACAGGTCAAGCTATCAGCCACGGTTCAAGACACCGTAGGTCTCATAAAGGTGTATTTTGAGTTGGATGGCGGCCTATTAAAGGAATTTACAATCGAGCCCAATCCTGGCACTTACGTAATGTACTGGGACACGACTAACGTGCCTGTCGGATCACACGTCTTAACCGCCGTGGCGGACGACAAGCATGGAGGACAGGGTGTTTTAAACATCCCTATCAGTGTCAGCCCCACTCCCCTCACCTGCCAGAACATCCAAATTGAGCTTACTAATGAAGCAACGACCGTGGTTAGTGGCACCTTTTATGGATCCGGCATTGCCTACATTGGTTGGTCTGCAAAGCCGGGCACCACATCTGTTTACTCGTCTCCTACCACCCTAAATCATGGTAAGTCCTACACAGTCTACGGCGTTTTTGGCGGTCCCAACGGGCAGGTCAGCTGCAGTACGTCTGTACCTGTAGTCAACTCCTGCCCGAAGCCTGCCATCGATGCGTATTTCACAATCACGTCGGCACTGGGTTGTACGTTTGTCTCCGCTTATTAATGGTCGCATTGCATAGGAATGAACAACCTTGCGCGGCAAGTCTTTAGGCAGAGTAGATCCTCACAGTAGCGTTCGATACAGTTCGTCCGAGCCCCGCCTGTGAGGCATTCACAGGCCAGGGCTTTCTGAAGTGTTGCTCCACAGTAGTCTAATGCGGCTGTTCTTGAAACCGCGGATGGCTCAGCCAGTCACGCACCAACTGTGTTGCACCGAGCGCTCCAAATTCCGTCGAGCCCTGGGCCGTACCCGTCGCTAACGGCTGCGCCCTGCTTGCGGTCGCTTGAGGCGGACAGGGCCGGCCCGGTACTGTCGCGGGCTGTGGCAGCTGAGGGACGCTCGCATTCGGCGCTGCGAAGTTGAACCCCACGGCCGGGTTGCCAATGGCCGATGAGGCGTCGCGCAACGTCAAAGGTGCCAGCCCCCAGCGCCACTCGATCAGCTTCAACGCCGCTGTGTGATCGTAAACTGTTGAATCGACCTTATTCGCACCACGCGTAAATGGCGAAGCGATCACTGCAGGAACACGGAACCCGAGCAGTGCCTCATCATTCACCAGATCGGTATCGATCTTATTCGGAGCGACGATGCGGGGCGGCGCTATGTGCTCAAAAAATCCTCCCCACTCATCAAATGTCACGATGAACACCGTGCTGCCCCATTTCGGGCCTGCTGCAACGGCGTGAAATACCTGCGCGAGAAACGCATCCCCGTTTCGGATATCGGAATGCGGGTGATCGTCATTTCCTAAGCCATCGTCGAGCAGCGTGAATTTCGGATCGACGAACGAAACGGCGGGTAAATTCCCCGACGCAGCATCGTGGAAGAAATCATCCAGGTGAGATGCCGAAAACACATACTTCAATCCCCACAATGCCAAGAACGGAATGTTTCCGAAATAGTACCGATGCGAAACCCCGGCTTTTGAAAGTCGGTCGAAGATTGTCGGAAGCTCTGAAAGAGAATAGCTGTTCGAGAGGCGATCAGTTTGCGCGCTCCAGAGAAACATGCGATTCGGGAAAGTTTCCGCGAGGATCGGCGCAAACCAATGGTCACAGGTCGTATAGGCTTGCGCGAAGGCAGCCAGAAACGGGATATCCGCCGCCGTGTAATAGCCGATGCTGTAAATATCGTTGCCGGGCACCCGCAAAAAGCCATCCATCTTTCCACTGTCATAAGCGGTGACATTGGGGGTTCCATAGGAATTGTCGGGCACCGGATGGCCGCAGCCGGTGTAATCTCCCGAGAGCGGATAAACCGGATGACCCGCTCCAGAAGAATCGCTGAAGCTCAACCCTGGCGGTATGCCCGCCGCGCCGGGAAGCCAACCTAAAAAGTGATCGAAACTGCGATTCTCCATCGTGACAACGATCACGTGCTCAATGCCCGATTTCTCCGGAGAAGGTAGATTGGGGTTGGGAACGGGCGCAGGTATCGGACTGACAGGAACGGGCGCCGACTTAGAGCACGAAATCGCTCCTCCTGCGGCCCCTACAGAAGCGCTAAGCAGGCCCTGCATGAACACACGGCGATCCAAGGTTAATCTCCGTTCAAAGCCAACGAGAGGATTCACGCATAGCCATATCCCTACGTAAGCCAACTGCTAAGGTCGCGATCCAGGAGCTTCGATAATTTTCCTATGTCGTCTCGATAGTACTCCACCAGATACTTTCTATCCTGCCGGTCCATCGCGAGAGACTTACGCTTTCTAAAAGCAATCGCACGAAGGCGAGGCCGAAACATACGTGGACTCACGTTCTTCAGATGCCGCCACGCCCCACACCACTTCAGAAAGTGAGCAACTGCGACGGCTCTGAGTATTTGCGGTTCAAGGTGCTTTTGGGACATATCGGGAGTAAAATCCGGATCGACATTAAGGAATCGAAAAAGTCCCTGCATTACTCGCGCAGGTTGCTGCTGATAATCCTCGAACAAAAAGATATGAATGTTTTCTCTCGGAAACAGGTTAAGGTATCGCTTGACCTGTTCGTAGTAGAGACCCAATTCCAGAGTTGGACACGCTACGCTGAATTTCTTTCCGTCCCACCGTGAATTGATTTGGATCTGCTGGCGGAAGGACTCGCAAGCGACCCCGTTAGCTACAGTGTGCAGGTATTGTGAGAACGCCCTCTCGGCAGGATGTCTCAAGATCATCACAATCTTGGCCGCTGGTATTCTCGAAAAGATGTTTGGAGCTGCTGTTTTCGACCAAAGATAGAACACACTGGCTTCACCAATGGCTTTTTCTTTTTTCACGTTCCCAAACAATTTCAGATAATCTTCCCATTCCAAGACCATCCCTCCGAACCGGATTTCCGACATCGGACCGTCTAGGTACGCTTTCACTGCGTCTATGTCACGCCTGACGTGCTCCTGAAATTCTTCGCTCACATTCTCCGGACGTATCTCTGAGGCAAAATAATTTGGCTCCTTGATAGGACTCATGTAAATCTCAGGATGCTGACGCAGATAGGAAGAGAGCGAAGTCGTTCCCGCTTTCGGTGCCCCGACAATGAAAAAATTCGGCAGCGTCGCATTCGGACATGGCATAGCGGATGAAGAAACCTAAGGTAGTTGATGTCAAGACTACGATGGTCTACCCACGTTCGGTAGTCCGGCGCAGCCTTTTTGACAAATTGTTTACGCGACCTTTACACAGCGAGATGCCTGAGGCCATATGATGATCGCGAAGACTTGTGAAGTATGTCTCAACCAAGGTTCAACGCGCGTTTGTCTGCCTCCCTCTTGATCCGGCAACACCGCTGGATTCCACCCGTGGCAGCGCTGGCCACCGCTCTCTTCCTAACAATCGCTCTTGCAACATACCCTCATGTGCCTCTCATTCTGGCTGCCGCCGCGCTTCTGCAATGCGCGTCCTACGTTTGGGGATACTCCACCCATGCACTCAAAGACATTCGGTGGCGCGATCTCACTCATCTACGGCGCCGGCAATACGCAGAAGTGTGGGACGCGCTCGCTTCCTCGCCGGAGCGGGCCGCTGCTGCCGTCTGCGGTGAACGGGAGGAAAATGGTGTTCAGTGTTCGGCCCGTCAACCGCTAAACCGGCTGCTGCAGTTCTTGAAAATTAACGCCAGCGACGATGTGCTGGAGATCGGTTGCGGTATCGGGCGAATCGGGCTCGAACTGGCTCCTCACTGCCATCACTGGACGGGTGCCGACATTTCACCAAACATGCTGGGCTATGCGGCGGACCGCCTACGGAAGCTGAAAAACGTCCGCCTCATCCAGCTGAAAGATATCAGCCTGCGCGGAGTCGCCTCCAATTCCCTTGATGTCGTCTACTCCACCAACATGTTCGCGCACATCGATCAGATGGACCGCTGGCGGTACGTTCAAGAAGCTTTTCGGGTTCTGCGTCCCGGCGGTCGCCTCTATATTGATAATCTCGACTTGGAATCGGAGCGTGCCTGGACTTCGTTCGCCATAGGCACCCAAATTTCCCAAGAACAGGAACGCCCACCCTATCTGCCCATACTTTCGACAGCAACTGAACTGATGGCGTATGCCGCGCGAACTGGCTTCGAGCAAGTGCAGCCACATCGCGAGGCGCCTTTGGTGATTGTTACTGCCGTCAAACCCGGATCTGTTAGCCGCCGCACAGCCAGATATGATCAAGCTCAGACGGTTGTGGGGCAACACGCTCGTCAAGCTAGTTCGGGGCGAGAGTTCGATCGTTAACGAAATTCACGTCGCCGTTAATGCGGCTTCAGCACAATCTTGATGCACTCATCCTGCTTATCTCTGAAGATCGCGTATCCTTCCGGCGCGTCTTCCAGCCGCATGCGATGCGTGATGACAAAGCTCGGGTCGATCTGTCCCTTCTGAATCCTCTCGAGGAGCGGGCGCAAGTAGCGTTGCACATGACACTGCCCGGTCTTGATCGTCAACGAACGGTTCATCACCGCGCCCATTGGAAACTTGTCGATAACGCCTCCGTACACTCCAATCACCGAAACCGTTCCACCATTACGGCATGACATGATTGCCTGGCGCAGCGCAATTGGCCTGTCCGTCTCCAGCATTACCGCTTGCTTCGCGCGATCATACATCCCGAGCAGCCCCGGCGCGTGCGCTTCCATTCCGACCGCGTCGATGCATGCGTCCGGGCCTCGTCCACCAGTCGTCTCGTTCAGTACTTCGCGTACGTCATTCTCTTCGTAGTTGATCGTCTCCGCGCCCACTTTCTCGCGTGCCATTCGGAGCCGTTCGGGGAAACGATCGATCCCGATTACCCGCTCTGCCCCTAACAGAAAAGCGCTCTTCATCGCGAACTGGCCGACCGGTCCACAACCCCACACAGCAATGGTGTCACCTGGCTGAACGTTGCACATTTCCGCGCCCATGTAGCCCGTCGGAAAAATATCCGACAGAAACAGAACCTGCTCGTCTGTCAGCTCATCCGGGACTTTAATCGGGCCCACGTCAGCAAACGGTACGCGTGCGTATTCGGCCTGCCCTCCGGCGTATCCGCCCAACATGTGTGAATAACCAAACAGACCCGCCGGCGAGTGGCCGAACAATTTCTCCGCCATCCACGCGTTCGGATTCGAGTTTTCGCAAAGCGAGAACATCCCGTGCTGGCACGAGAAGCATCCCCCGCACGCAATCGGAAATGGAACTACGACTCGATCTCCTTTCTGGAGATTGTGAACGCCGCGCCCTACCTCAACCACCTCACCCATGAACTCATGGCCCACAACGTCGCCGCTCTCCATAGTCGGGATCATCCCGTCGTACATGTGCAGGTCAGAGCCGCAGATCGCGGTTGCGGTGATCTTTACGATTGCATCCCTCTGGTTGAGAATCTTCGGGTCGGGCACATTTTGGACCCGCATGTCTTCCTTGCCCATCCAACAGTTGGCTCTCATGATCTAAACTCCTTCATTAATGGTTCCTGCTTATGCCGTGGCTGAGATGGCAGACGGCTGCTCGGGTGGTTGCGCCGGGTGCATGCCGCGATGAATGCTGGCGTCAGACCTAACCACCTCGCCGGTTTCCATCACTTGCTTGAACGCGCGCAGGTCATCATCGATCTCCTGCCCTGGTTCTTTGCCAAATAGCTTCGCCAATGTTGCGCTGACTACTCCGCCCGGGAGAGCGTAATTCAGTTCCACGCTGACCAGGGTGCCGCGCCCGCCCGTAGCGCGCTCAAATTGCACCGTTCCGGAATTGTCGATATCCGATCCTTCGAGCGATCTCCACGCAATACGCGAATTCGGCTGATCGTCTATGATCTCTGCATCCCACTCAACCGTTTTGCCGGCCGGCGCCTCCGCCTTCCAATGTGACCGATTCTCGCCGGTGACCTCGACCGACTCCAGATGTTTCATAAACGTCGGGAAATTTCTAAAATCCCGCCAGAAGCCATAAACCTCTTCCGGCGAGCGTCCGACGATGATTGTCTTTGTCACGTGAACGGCGCCGCTCTTCGAAGCTCCCCCTTCGTCCGAACTCTGGCTCATCTTCTGAGCGCAGAACACGTCGAGTGCCGTAACGCCCAGCACCGCCGCGGTTGCTGCCACCACTCTGCCGCGGTCCGAGTCCTCCGATGCGAGCGCCTTCCCAAGCGAAGCGAGATCCATTGCGTCGCCCGCCACACGTCCCCACAACCAGCCAGCCGGTTTCGGTTGCATGAGGATCCCCACGCCTGCCGCTATTTCACGGAGTCCGTAGGCTCGCAAAATCGTATTCGTCTGATCGCCATCCGCGATCCCGATCAGTTGTGCCATCTTTCGCGGCGCTAATACTTCAGCCAAACCGAGTCCAATACTGAACCAACCTAAGCCATTCGCGAGCCGCTCTTCAGTTTCATTCTGCGTTGCCATATATTTCACCTAATGGCCATGTGACGCCGACACACCTCAACCGTTTCCCCGGTAAAAGGAACAGTGTTCGGTTCGTGAGCGTGGATTATTAGATACTACTGGGCGCGTGTTGCTTTGAAGGTTCCGCTGTATGTTTGGAATTCCCACGTGCCTGTCAGGGAATCCTTCGCAAGCTGGCCTTTGATCGTCAGAGTTCCTTTCCCGACTTCCTCTGACGTCATCGGAAATTCGAGATTGAGTTTTCCATCCTCAAACGTGCCCTGAACGTCGGCATCGGCCCATTTACCTGTCACCTTCTTGCCCTCTTGCTGAAAAGTAGCTTCCCTCTCCTGGTCGCCGCCTTCGGTTTGAAGAACGAAGTGCCATTTCCCGGAAATGTCGGACTTAGGCGCAGCGTGTAAGGGCAGCGAAACAACGACGCACAGCATCACCGCAGCAGTAATCAAAAATTTCACAGTGGGCCTCCTCAATTCTTCGTTCTACATCCTACGCTAACGCCGCCATCTTCTGAACTGTCTCGAACGTATCGGCGCTGTCGGCTCCTTTATCCGGTCTGTAGCGCTTCACCCTGGCGAACCGTAGCGCCAGGCCGCTCGCATACCGTGGACTTACCTGAATCTCATTGAACGCAATTTCGGCAACTAGCTTTGGTTCCACATAAACGGTGTTGCCATCGCGCTCGATTTCAAGCTTCAATAGTTCCTGCGTCTGCCACGCCAGCATCTCGTCAGTAAGCCCTTTGAACGTCTTCCCCAGCATCGCGAACCCGCCCTTCTGTGTATCCCGCGCACCCAGGTGCAGATTGCTGAGCCATCCCTGCCGCCGCCCGTTCCCCCATTCCGCGGCCAAGATCACCAAATCGAGCGTTCTCGCGCGCTTGATCTTCAACCAGCTCTGCCCCCGCGCTCCCGCCGCATATCCTGCCTGCGTGGATTTCGCCATGATGCCCTCATGCCCGCGCTCGAGCGCCTGGTGCAGAAACTCCTCGCCATCCTCCGCCTTTGCCGTTACTAGGTGCGGTACAACCATTTCCGACGGAACCAATTCACGCAGAGCGGCGAAGCGGCGCGCCTGCGGTTCATCGATCAGCCGGCTCCCATCCAAATAGATCAAGTCGAACCAGAACGGCATGACCGGCTGCTCTCGTGCCATTCGATCGACATCGAGCTTCCGCCCAAATCTCCGCATCGTGATTTGAAATGGATGAGGCCGTCCGTTTTGATCCAGGCTCAGAACCTCTCCATCGAGAATCAGGTCCCTCGCGGGCATGGCCCTCACCGCTTCTACAATCTCGGGAACGGCCGCCGTCACGTCATTCGATCGTCTCGAAAACACAACCACGTCATCGCCCGATTTGTGTGCTTCCACCCGCGCCCCGTCAAACTTATATTCGAGCGCCGCTTCTCCGAGCTCTTCCAAAGCGTCCGGCACATCCTCCGCCGTCTGCGCCAGCATCGGTTGCACGAAACGGAACAGTTGAATGCTGAAACGCGAGAGCCCGGCCTCCCCTTCTTCGAGCACTGCCCGCGCAATCTGCGCCACGCCTCCCGCCATCATCGCCGCGCGCCGGATCCGTTCGGTTGCTATGCCGGAAGCCTTCGCCAAAGCATCCAGCATCAGACCTTCGAGCGCGCCCTGCCGCAGCTCACCCAGCAGAAGCCGCATCAGAAAATGCTGCTCTTCCGCGCTGGCTTGTGTCAGTAGACCTTTCAGCAGTTCACGCCTGCGCTGTTCCGATCCCGAACCTTCGACCGCGGCGAGCGCATCCAGCGCGCGATCGACTTGCACAAGTTCGAGGCTGGCGATCTCGGCTGACGACGCGACAGCATCCCGAATCGTCGCGTACCCAACCCCGATGCGCCCCTGCCTCGTACTCCCCGACAAAAACGCGACTCCGATCTCGATCTCCTCGCCCCGCAGCTGTCGCAACAATTCGGCCAGGAGCGCGACTTTCTCATTGCGTTTGGAAGTCTCCCCGATCCGCCGCGATGTCTCGACCACACTAGCAAGCAACATATATAGGAAGGCTAACTGAAGCGCGCGCGTGCGGCACTGGCCAACATTGGAGCCGCGTGCGTCGTCGAGCCGTAATCCGTAACCCGAAGCGCAGCAGTTTCCGCATTATCCAATCAGCTACCTATTAACGATTTCCTTCCATCTCCAGGCCGCTCACGTCCCCCAACTCCCTCTAAATCCATCCCGCTCCTGATTGGCACGCCATCTGCACTCTAAAGCGCATCTCTCAACGGAAACGCGAAAGAGACCAAATCCAAACCAGGAGCTTATATATGAAACTCAACCTAAAAAACATCGCCCTGACCGCGGGTCTCTCCGCGTTGCTCGGAACCACCGCTCTGAGCGCTCAGGATCTGAAAGCCGTCGCGAACATTCCGTTCACTTATCAGGCGAACGAAAGAACGCTCTCTGCAGGCAAATACACGATCAGTGAGACCAGCACACGCAGTCAATTCCTGCTCCGCGAAGCCGCCACGGGCCACGCCATTTTCGTAATGGGCGTACCGGACAAGACCGGCAAAAACGACACCTCGAAGCTGGTCTTCAGCTGTTACGCGGGCGAGTGCTCGCTCTCACAGATCTGGATCCAGGGAGATAGCTACAAAATGAAGCTGCCCAGCCTCGAAAAAGAAGCTAGCAGCCACATTGGAGTCGCAGCTCTCATATCGGTTCCGCTCCTATCCCGCTAATCGAGAACGGTCCTTCCTTCCGGCCTCGTGGTGCAATGGGTGAGCACTGGCGGTCTAATCAACCGCCGGTGCTCTTTTTTCGTCTCTGGCCCGAATCACGAGTTCCTGAATTGCGGCTACAACAATCGCCGGCCGCTCCAATTGGATCCAATGCCCGCCTTCTTCCATCCGGATGTGTCGCCCCTCCTTGCTCTGCCGAACCCATGACTCGCGCTCTTCCAGCTCACCTGCGCTTGCGTTCGATGCCGACAAAATGATGAACGGAATCTCTGGAGGAATCGCCATCGCAACCGCCCTCCTCGCACTCTCAGGCAGCAATTCGAGATAACCCGCCATCGCTCGAAAGCACTTCGGTTGGCTCCAGTGCGAACGAACCACCGGCCACAATTCCTGCGGCAGCTTTTGAACCTCGCCTACCAGACGCGCGATCACGTCTCTGCCCTGCCCCGCGCTCAATCGAGCGATGAATTGCGGAACTCTCTTTCTTCCCGAAGCGAGCACAGTCAAAGCGGCCCTCACTATCCCAAATCGCGCCAGTATTGCGCCACGTCGGGACAACTTCGCCCCTAGCCTGATTCGCCGTAGATCCCTGGGTCCGCAATGCGCCCAGTAATCAATCGGCACAGGATCTACGAAGATCAGGCCGGCCACTTTGCCCGGATGCAGATGGGCAAAAGCCCGTATTACGATCCCTCCGAAAGAGTGGCCAACCAGAACATACGGACCACTCACGCCTGCTTTCGAAAGGAGACGTTCAAGTTCAGACACGATTTGGTGCAGCGTCCTCGAACCCGCACACGTTCCACTCCACGAAAGACCGGCGCGGTCATAGCTGCAAGCGCGGGTAAATTCCGCGACCGCAGGTTGCACGAGCGCCCAGCTCAATGAGCTCGCCGCAATCCCCGATTCCAGAATTACGGCGGGACTTCCCGTCCCTTGCTCATGAATGTGAAGGTGCCAGCCTCCCACATCGAAGAGCCGGCCCGGCGCCGGAAAGCGCCGCGCATCATAATAGCTGCCGAGAGCCTGATACACCAGGCCCCCACCGATCAAACTTCCCAAAACAACCAGGAAAATCACGCGTCGGCAACATCAGTCCGCAACAACAAGCTCGCCTGGAAGAATCGGCCGCGTACGCGGAAACAATCCAAGCATCGCGGCTCCCCCGGCCAACGCGAGAGCGGCGACATACGCAGTCAACTTAAGATCATCTGTAGCATGCGTCTTCGGCAGAACTCTCCATAGCAGGAGAAGTAACAATTGCGCCATCGTAACCGCCCATACAGCGCCATAGAAATAACGCCGCTCGGTGCCTTCCCCTTTTGTGGAGGCCCCGGTTCTCGGCAACAGTCCGAGACCGCCCAGGCAAAGGATCACACAAAAAACAGGGAAGTACGCGCGAGAATAAATCTGTTTCAGATACCAGGTGCCTGTGCCTGCCGCAATGAGGAGTCCGACCAGGTTCAACGTTGCAAAGTTGAGAATCGCGTTCCAGGCAAACGTGTAACAAATCTTCCTGTATAGCGGGTTCGGCCTGTCTTCACAGAAGCGGAGGATATAAGGCCGAGGTTCGACGCCAGGGAGTTGGCCCGATAGGCCCGCGATGCCGGTTCCCGCAATCACAATCAAAAGCCACAGCAAGTGCTGCCTGCTCGGCCCATGTGCGAAAAAGCTAAACGTGAGTGGGCCCGGAGCAAGAAAGAACACCCAAATCCAAATCGGCCAGTGCGCAACGCGGTAGACCTTCTTGTTCCGCTCCCGGATCTTGCGCTGGTTCGCATACTCAACTTTGATGGGATACGAACATAAGCGTGCCACTGCATGAAATCGTACTACGCACCGCGACAGCAAGCGGCATTTCCGAACCACGCGCGTGAGCAAACGGTGTCACTCGGAGCCTGGCGCGCCGCGACGGGTTGCCCGTCGGATCGTGAGCTGATACACGCCCTACTGGTCATCAAGGAAGGCATCTTACCCTCATACATTAGTGTGCGAGAATTCGCTTGATCCGCTCTCTGGCCGCTCTCGCCGCACGAGGAGAGCAAAGCAATGGAGGTCTTACCACGGGTATTAGCCTGTGTTCCCCCCGAGTCCGGTCGGTAAAATCAGACTCGTCAGCTCCTACCCAGCACAGTTTCCGGGTAGCGCGCCATCCCGGAGCAACCGGACAGAGCACATGTACGGCATGCCGACTATACGGCCAAGTGAAATTCCTAAACCCTGGGCCGTTAATCACGATCTAGTGCGGCCGGTGGGTTCAGTTTCCGGGTTGCGCATAAATGCAGGAGCAAACCGGAAAGAATTCATTCGTGCCAGTATGGATGTTTCCCGTCTGCGAACCTTATAAACTGTTAAGCTGTCACGCTTGGGTGATTCCGAATTGTTCCGTTTCCGATTCTGCGCCCTACTTCTATGTCCCTTGCTGTTGATTTCGCAGGAAATCCATAACCATACTGCGCCTGAAAAACTGGGGTCCGTGTCGTTTCCAATCTCTTGTGCACCCGGAGTTCAGCGGGACTTCAACCGCGGTGTTGCGCTACTGCACTCATTCGCCTATATCGCCGCGGAGAATACTTTCCGAGCGGTGGAAGAACAGGATCCACACTGCGCGATTGCGCATTGGGGAATAGCCATGACGCATTTTCATGAACTTTGGGACCCGCCTTTGCCCCCAGCGACTATCCCGATCGGTCAAGCAGAAATCCGGCAAGCGCAAGCTCTGAGAGCTGGCTCGGAACGTGAGCGCAGGTTCATTGATGCACTGGCATGGATATATCAGCGCACCTCCGCTGTCCCGTATGCTACGCGGGCGTTACAGTACGAGCGCGCCATGTGCGACTTATCCGGCGAGAACCGGAAAGATGTGGAAGCACAGGTGTTCTGCGCGTTAGCCCTTCTGTCGAATGCATCTCCGTTGGACAAATCGCATGCGAGGCAGAAAAAGGCGGCCGAAATACTCGAGCCGCTTTCTCATATTCACCCCGAGCATCCGGGAGTCTTTCACTACCTGATCCATGCCTATGACAACACAGAATTGGCGCCCAGAGGCTTGTCAGCAGCAAAAGCATACTCCAGGATCGCGCCTTCAGCTCCTCACGCGTTGCACATGCCATCCCATATCTTCACCCGGCTTGGGCAATGGAGCGATTCCATCGCGTCCAATATTGCGGCCCGGAAAGCCGCCCATCAGCAGCGCGAGGTTGGAGAAGAGCTGCACGCAATGGATTATCTCGTCTACGCCTATCTCCAACTCGGACGCAACTCGGACGCAGCTCAGATAGTACAGCAACTGCGTGGGATGCCCAAATTAGATACTGGCGACTTCAAGGCAGCGTACGCCGCAACTGCAATACCCGTTCGCTACGCGGTCGAACGAAACCAATGGGGCGAGGCTACAAACGTAGTTTCTCCAGTGGGAGCTCCGCCCCACGCTATCGCGGTTGCGGTATGGGCTCGCGGGCTCGGGTACGCTCGAAGTGGGAGAGTCGCGGAGGCTCATGCGGAAGCTGGAGTGCTGCGGTCTCTGGAAGATCAGCTTCGCACAGCCGGCAACGACTACTGGGCAACGCAGGTGAAGATTCTCAGGCAGGAAGTCATCTCGTGGATAGCCGAAGCAGCGAAAAAGCCCGATCCAGCGGTAGCGTTGATGCGCGAGGCTGCTAACCAAGAGGACGCAATCGAAAAGCTCCCTGTCACGCCGGGGCCCATCCTACCCGCGCGCGAACAGCTCGGTTACTTGCTTCTGCAGCAGCAGCAACCATGTCGTGCTGCGAACGAATTCCGGACTGCGTTGGCGCTCGCTCCCGGACGTCGCGGGGCCCTTAATGGCGCGTCGCAAGCCGACGAGCTCTGTCGCTAAAGCACACTCAGCGGGCTATGTGGCGGCCCGACTCGAAGGGCCAGCGTTTTGAATCGATGGTCATTGCGAAGGCTGTCAAAACGAGGATCGACCCCCAGAAACATCGCCCGCGGGCAGCGTTCATCCACGGCTTGAGCCAGCAGTGTCAGCGCCTGATCGGTCGCACTCGCGCCCAAAGATACGAGCGCCAGATCGTATGAGGACACATATTTCTGCCTCGATAGCGTCATCAGCTCGTCCAACGTCTTTCGCGCCTCACTTAGCCTGCCCGCCGCGCTGTACGCGTGCGCCAACGAGGCCAGGTACACTGGGCTGCCGCCAGACAGCCTCACCGCTTCTTCGAATTCCAGAATGGCTTCCCCATACAGGCCTTTCTGCTCGAGTACGTGTCCAAGCACTAAATGCCCGGGCACGAAGGCAGGGTCCATCTGGAGGGCGTGTCGGTACTGCTCAATCGCGCGATCATATTGCCGCGCGAAGAAATAACGGGAACCGACCCACGTATTGATGATTGGCGAAAGCGGGTCGAGCTCCCGAGCACGTTCCGACTCGGCAATCGCCTCTCCAGGGCGCCCTGCGAGCGTCAGAAACTCGGCGTACCAGTGATGCCCGTTCGCATAGTTTGGATTTAATTCAATGCCGCGGCGGAATTCACGTTCCGCGTTGGCCCAATCGCGATCGTAGTAAAACGTCACAAAAGCGAGCGTCGTATGCGCCTCTGCCAGCGATGCGTCTAAAGCGAGCGCCTTCAACACGGTCGCTTTCGCGCGCGGCAAAGCATCACCGGGAGGCACATAGCCGTACCATGCCAAGGGCGCCCAACAATCGGCGAGACCGTCATACGCAAGGGCATACTTGGGATCCTTTTCAATGGCTTGCTGGAAATAACCGATTGCGGTCTTCAGATCGGCTTCGGTCCTTTTGTTCCAGAAGAACCTTCCTTTGGAATACGCCAAATAAGCGTCCGGATCGGCAGTGTGGGTACGTGTCAGGCGTTCGCGCTCCGGCCATGTCAACCTTACGCGAATTCCGTCGGCGATCCTTTGTGCAACTTCGCTCTGGAGCGTAAGTACGTCTTCTAAGCGGCGGTCATAACTGCCACCCCACAGACGTGAATCGTTTCCAGCCTGCACCAGCTCGACATTGATGCGAACCCTGTCGCCGGCACGCAAAACGGAACCCTCGATAACCGCATCCACGTTCATCCGGCGCGCAATCTCGGGCAGCGGCTTGCCGCTTCTCCGATAATACATAGACGAGGATCGAGAGATGACCCGCAGAGCGCTTATACCTTGCAGGTCTTGTCTGAGCGCGTCGGCGATGCCCTCCACCAAATACTCTTGTTCGGGATCCCCGGAAACGTTGGTTAAAGGGAGAACAGCCAGGGAACGAATAGGACCGGGACTCGCGTGAGTGCGAAATCTGTCGCGTAGGGCGTAATCCGCTGACGATTATGGCGGCCACCGTAATGCTACCTAGCGCAGCCGACAACATAGGAAACCGTCGCCGATGTGCTTCCGCTTTGCTGGCGGCAGTGTCGCGGAGCTCGGTGGCGCCTCTTGCATTACGAAAAGCTGCCTCATCGACATGCAGATCTACCGGAGCGACAAAGCGATATCCGATGCGGGCGAGGGTCTCGATGAAACGCGGCGAGTCCGCCGAGTCGCTCAACGCGTGCCGAAGCCGCTTCACAGCGGCATTAATGCTGTGTTCGAAATCGACGTAAGTGCCTTTGGGCCAGAGTCGTTCCTGCAGGTCTTCTCGAGTGATCACCTCGCCAGGACGCTCGAGCAGCATAGCGAGAACACTGACTGGCTGTCCGCCGAGCTTGATTGGAAGACCGTATTTTCGCAGCTCTCCAGTTTCGGCACGGAACTCGAACGGGCCGAACCGAAAAATGCGGCCCGACGCGCTCGATTCTGCCTGGATAACCGCGCTCGACATCTATTCGACCTACGAGTCTATACCTTACCTTACAATTTCACCACTCGTCAGAACTCTAAACTTTTCAGGAGGATAGCGTGCCACCTACGTTTCGCCTTCCGTGCATTGCAGTTTGCGGCGGGATCTAGCATGCTGTTCGCACGCACTACTCCTAAATCAATCAGTGCGAAGGAAAGGACGAACCAGATGAATGCAACAAAATGAAAAGGGCGATCTACTACGGCGGCAGTTTACCTCGTCTTTTCATCGCAGCCTCGCTACTACTCCTCGCCGGAGCAAGTTCGATAGCAGCCGATGAAGTCACCGAGTGGAACCACATTATGCTCGAGGCCACTCTCCTGTCAACGCCGACGCTGCCGGCCACGCCAGCGCCTATTACGACACGAAGCACGGCCATCGTGCAGGCGGCGGTCTTCGATGCCGTCAACGGCATCGATCCGCGATACACGCCCATTTTCGTCCGAGAACCCGGTCCACGAAAGGCATCGAAGCGCGCTGCAGCAGTGCAGGCTGCATACGCTATTTTGATTCGCCTGTATCCAGCACAATCGGACGCGCTGGATCAGCAGCGGGCGGAATCACTGAAGGAAATCTCCCGCGGTTGGGGCGCGGAGTCTTCCGAGCCCATCGAGGAAGGAATTAAATGGGGCCAGACGGTTGCCGACGAGATCTGGACCTGGCGCAGCAAGGATGGATTTGCCGATACGCAGCCCCCTTTCCTGGGGGGAACGGCTCCCGGCGAATGGCGACCAACCCCGCCGAAGTCCCAGCCAGGGTTGGCGCCTCAGCTCGCACGCGTGACTCCATGGGTCATCAAGTCGCCCTCACAGTTCCGGTCGGCGCCGCCTCCTGCCTTGGATAGCACCGAATATGCAATAGACTTCAATGAGACCAAGCTAATGGGAAGCAGCTCGAGTACGAGCCGGACACCTGATCAAACAGAGTTCACGCTTTTCTGGCAAGCGGGCAATCCGCCCGATTTCTGGGATCCTGTCGCGATTTCGCTAGCAGAGGAGCATCACTTCAGCATGTTGCAAACCGCGCGTCTGCTCGCACAGGTGAATCTAGCGATGTCCGATGCCATGATCGGCTGCTGGGATACGAAATACACGTACGTATTCTGGCGGCCCATCACAGCGATTACACTCGCCGATACTGACAACAATCCCGAAACCGCCCCAGATCCGGAATGGACGCCGCTCATTCCTACTCCGCCGTTTCCGGAATACCCGTCGGCCCATTCTTGCGCGAGCGGCGCCGCTGCACGAGTGCTTTCGCATCACTTCGGCGAGAGGACTGCAATTACCGTAACCAACGATGCGCTACCTGGCCAGATACGGACTTACCCGAGCTTTTCTGCGGCGTTAGAAGAAATCGTTGATGCGCGCGTGTTCGGCGGCATTCATTTTCGAAACTCTTGCAAGGTCGGGCAGGCGCTTGGTAGTGCAGTCGGACAATACGTCCTTGAACATTCGTTGCGACGAATAGATGGATGTGATTGGGACGATCAAAGGCGATCCGATTGGGAGCACTAAGCTGTTTCGACGATCGCAAGCCCTTGCGCTGGATTCGGGTGCGGGGATCTCAAATCCCGCACCCGAGTCGATCTCGCTCGATACCCGCGCTGCTCCTACGCCAAGCGTATAGAATTATGTCCCGTTGTCGCCAACCGGAAACGGGACTAGTCGCAAAGGATAGAGCTATCGTGGGTAGCCGTTCACTTGGGCGTATCACGCGCAAACCACGTAATCTCAGCAACCCCGACTTCCCCTTCCAAGTGCCTTGGTGGGGGCACGGTGAGCGATGCTTTCAGTTTCAGATGCCCCGCTTAGCAAGCTTGCAGTGGCAAGGAACTCGCCAAAGCGCGCGCTTTCTGTTGCCACTTCACAGCGTCGACGCCCTTGACGGTCAACCATAGCGCAAGAGACAGCTCCCCGATGAAAGAAGGTACGAGGATGGCGGGGAATATCCGATCCGCAAGGGCAGGCGCCACAACCAGCGCGAAGCTATTGATTAGATAGCACAACCCGGCGATCTGGAACAGAATGCCGAGCGTCTTGGGAAGAAACTCCGATCGAAAGATCAGGTATCCCATCACTAGACAGAAGCAGGCGAAGAAGATCAGGCTCAGACCAAAGCCGTAACCATGCAGCCTGAGCGGCAGGTACGTCATCGTGGAGAGTTGTTCAGGGGTGAACACTTTCAGGTAGGCATGATTCCCCAGCGGGAACAACGCCGCTACGAGATTCAGTTGTATTCCTGCTTCCAGCGCGATCGATATCAGATTGAAGAAGGTCGCTAGCCACGCCAGATCTGCACTGACTGGCCGCATTAAAAGAAGCAAGATCCAGGTCGAAGTCACTGCCAACAACAGCAGGATAATTTCGGCCCCGATAGCAAAGCGCCACAGGGACTCCATCAATTTAATGTTGGCGGATGTAGCCGCTGTATCTCCAGATACGATGAGCTTCTCCCGGACGAATGCCTCGCCCCACAATCCGATAGCAATGACGATTAGGTACAGCGCGCCATCGATTCTTGCGTAACTTTTGGCTGATAGCTTAAAGGGCAGGTCCGTTAACACGAGTGTCGTTCAGTGTATCTTAAGAAAGAACGCCGATTTGTGGGCCTTCGCTGAGCTCAGGCCCAAAACCCGGATTCTGACGTTCCTGCATCTGGATTGCTCGGCGCCGCTTGGGAACCGATAGTTTGCGAGGTATGATTGCGTCCCAAGCAGCCGTAGAGTCTTGAACGACCGATGATCGTGTCCAATTACCTTCCGCATTCCCGCTCCGCCCACTTCTTGCGCCCCCGAGTTCGTTCGGTAAAATCGCCCCGTTCCCCGATCCTGCCCATCACTCTCGTCCGCCATCACAAACCCGCTAAATCTTCCATCCCGCTCCGAATCAGCCGCTTGCATTGATTCCGCGGCCACCCCGCACTCCCGCCCCGCCACAATTTCCACGTCAGCGCTGATGCACGACTTCCTCATCGACGAGCTCCCGCCCGATCGCCCCAACGGCCCCACCGGCCCGCGCACCCCGGAAGGCAAAGCCAAATCCAGCCTCAATTCGCTCAAGCACGGCTGCCGCTCCGAAAAAACCGTCCTGCCCGACGAAGATCCCGCCGAATTTGAAGCCACCGTCCAGGCCTGGTTCGATCAATACCGCCCCGACACCCACACCGCCATCACGCTCGTCGAACAACTCGCCCACGCCCACTGGAAACTCAAGCGCAATCAAAAGCGCCTCGACGAAATCGAATGGAACCTCCCCGGCAACGCCCACCACTGGACCGAAGAGCATCAGAAACGCTACGCCACTTTCACCCGCTACCTGACCACCGCCGAGCGCTCCTTCCTGCGCTATTTCAAAGAAGTCGAAGCGCACTATCATCGCCTGCACCGCGACGAACAGGCCCGCCAACTCGCCTTTGCCAAACTAGCTACCATCGAATTCAAACGCCTCGACAAAGCCGATAGCCGCCGCGCTCAAACAAGTCCGCCTCGATCAGATCGTCGAGGTCGAAGTCGCCGACGGAATCGCAGCCACCTCCCTGCACCCGACCAATGAAGCAGTGCTCGAGATCGCCGCCAAGCGCTCTGGCCCCGCCCATCTACATCGCCCGCTGGCTGATGTTCACCGACGGCATCGTCCCTGCCGAATACGCCTGGACCAAACTCGGCCCGCCGCGCATGACGGCGACTTTCCCCAAGCCATGCAGCGCATCCTCTGGCCACACTGGCTCGCCATCATCGAGCGCGAAAAAACCAACCCCGCCGGCCACATCGGCCCGCTGTAGTGTATCTTAAGCCACCTTGAGCTGAGCCGGAAGCGTAAGCGGCCCTCTTGTGCCGACCTGCTCCCCGCGCGCGAAAAAGCTGCCCGATATCCTGATCCATAGAAAACTTATTCTTGCAATGAATCGAAGAACGACGCGGATCGTGCTCTCCGCAACGGTCTTGCTAAGCAGCTGCACAGTGGGACCGAAATATACAAAGCCGTCTGCTCCCGCCGCCCCAGCGTACTCCGAGAATCCGCCTGGGAGTTTTCAGGAAGCGAACGGCTGGAAGCCTGCCCAGCCCAGCGATGCCGTCATGCGCGGCAAATGGTGGGAGCTGTACGGCGACCCTCAGCTCAATCTCCTCGAAGAGCAAGTCGACTCCGCGAACCAGAACCTGAAGGTTTCTGAAGCGAACTTCCGGCAAGCGCGCGCAGCCATTGCATTGAACCGCTCCTCTTTGTATCCGACCATCACGACTGCGCCGCAGATTACCGCGCAGCATACTTCGCTCAACCAAAACACCGGCCTTGGAGGCATTACGGGCGGAGTGTTCGTCCTGCCTTTGGACCTCTCCTATGAAGTGGATTTGTGGGGTCGCATTCGACGCACCGTAGCTTCTGCTCGCGAGCAGTTCCAGGCATCCGCCGCCGATCTTGAAAACGTCCGGCTATCTCTGCATGCGGAGGTCGGCACGGACTATTTCGAGGCGCACAGCCTTGACGCGCAGAAGCAGCTTCTCGAAAACACTGTAGTGGCGTATCGAAAGGCTCTGCAGTTGACGACGAATCGTTTTGAAGGCGGTCTCGCTTCAAAAGCCGAAGTCACTCAGGCGCAAACGCAGCTCAATACCACGGAAGCGCAAGACATCGACGTGCGTGTCGCTCGCGCGCAGTATGAGCATGCGATCGCCGTGTTGTTGGGCAAGCCTCCTGAAGGGTTCAAGCTTCCAGTCATGCCGCTCAAGCAAGCTCCTCCGCCGGTCCCGATCGGCGTGCCTTCACAGCTTCTCGAGCGCAGGCCCGATATCGCGGGCGCAGAACGGCGTATGGCCGCGGCAAACGAACAGATCGGTATTGCCCGCACGGCCTTCTTCCCGCAGTTGCTGCTGACTGCGAGCGGCGGGTTCGAGGGAACTAGCCTCCTGAACTGGTTCAATTGGCCCAGCCGCTTCTGGGCAGTCGGCCCTCAGATGCTTGAAACTGTCTTCGACGCCGGTCGCCGACGTGCTCAGGTCGAATCGGCCCAGGCAGCCTATGATGCCGATGTCGCCAGCTACCGGCAGACCGCCCTAACGGCCTTCCAGGAAGTTGAAGACAACCTGTCTACTCTCCGGATACTAGAGCAGGAATTGGCCAAGCAGCACGAAGCGACCGTGTCGGCCGAGAATTCCCTTCAGCTTTCGCTGAACCGCTACAAAGGCGGTTTGGTTACTTACCTCGAAGTCATCACTGCGCAAAGCACCGCACTTTCAAACGAACGAACCGAAGTTGATCTTTTACGTCGGCGTATGGACGCTAGTGTCTTGCTAATAAAAGCACTTGGCGGTGGTTGGGACACCTCGAAACTGCCTCAGGGCTAGGGGGAGTTCGTTTGGTAATTTCGACCTATCAGGCCTTCCCTGCCTCCGCATACCCCTTCAAAATCGCGGTCATATTGTGCGAAAACGCCGATCGCGGCATCACTACGTCGCAGCCCTTTTCCTCCGCGGCTCGCTTCAGATCGGCCTGAACGTGCGATACGTATCCCAGTAGCCTAAGATTTTTGTTAACTTCCCCACCTTTCAGCTTGGCGATCACATCTAACGCGTTAAGCGTGGAATTGTTCAAATCGAGGATGACGACTGACGGATTCTGCTTCGCCTGGGCTAGAGCTTCGTCCTGCGATTTCGCAAAGATAACCTCGGCGCCGGCGCGCTTGGCCGCTTCCTGGATCTTCACCGTGAACATCAAATCGCTGACTACGGCTAAAATTTTTTTCTCGCCTGGCATGTTGATAGGATAAGCGCACGGGAGAAAAAGAATGAGCGTTTTGGTTCAACCCCTGCCCGAGGTCAATCCCCTTCAAGACCAGCTCCGTTTTGACCGGACGGTGCCTCCCTGCGCAGTCGTCATATTTGGTGCAAGCGGCGATTTAGCGAAAAGAAAGCTTCTCCCGTCGCTGTATCGCCTGTTTTACGAGCGCCGTATCTCGCAAAATTTTGCGGTAATCGGCAATTCTAGAACTCCGCTTTCTGACGACCAGTTCAGGGAGCGAATGAAGGAATCGGTCTCCAAATTCCTCGAAGACGCGCCTTTCGATGAAACGGTCTGGGATTCGTTCGCGCAGTGCCTGTTCTATGTCGCGGGAGACCTCAACAATCCGGCCGCTTACGACGCAATCGGAAAAAAGCTGGACTCAGTAGAGCGATCCCATCAGACTGCCGGGAATGTCGTTTTTTATCTCTCAACTCAGCCCAGCTATTATGCCGAAGTCGTTGAGCAATTAGGCGCGCACAATTTGCAGCACGGAAACGGGTGGCGGCGAGTCATCATCGAGAAGCCGTTTGGGCACGATCTCGATAGCGCCCGCAAGCTAAACGACCAGATTCATCACTTTCTCGACGAATCTTCGGTCTACCGCATCGATCACTACCTAGGCAAAGAAACGGTTCAAAATATCCTAGCCTTTCGGTTCGGAAACGGGATCTTCGAGCCTCTTTGGAACCGCCGCTATATCGATCACGTGCAGATTACTGCCGCCGAATCAATTGGAGTCGAAGGACGCGGCGCCTACTATCAGGAAGCCGGCGCACTCCGCGACATGATTCAAAATCACTTGAGTCAGGTGATGGCGACCGTGACGATGGAGCCTCCCACTGTCTTCGACGCCGACAATGTACGCGACGAGCGTGCGAAGCTACTGCGTGCCGTGCGCGTGATGAAGCCGGAAGATGTGCCGAAATACGCGGTAGCTGGCCAGTACGGTCCGGCAAAGGTCGGTGGCCAGGATCTGCCCGGATTCCGTCAGGAGCCCGGTGTCGACCCACACTCGCAGACCGACACTTACGCCGCGGTCACGTTCTTCATCGACAACTGGCGCTGGGCTGGCGTCCCGTTTTACATTCGCACCGGAAAGCGCATGCCCAAGCGCGTTACCGACATTGCCATTCAATTCCAGGCGCCCCCTTTGTCGATGTTCAAGCAGCAGACGAAGACCGGGCTACTACCGCCACGGCCAAATCTACTGATTTTACGCATTCAACCGGAGGAAGGCATTTCGCTTCGCTTTCTCTCGAAGAGCCCCGGAAGCGGGATGCGCGTTCGCCCCGTTTCCATGGACTTCAACTACGGCTCGAGCTTCGGAGAACGCTCGCCCACCGCTTACGAAACGCTTCTGGTGGACGCGATGGTGGGCGATGCGACACTTTACACTCGCCAGGATATGGTCGAAGCAAGCTGGCAAATCGTACAGCCGATTCTCGATGTCTGGGCGCACGAAAAATTTGATTTTCCGAATTACCCGGCTGGTTCCTGGGGCCCGAAAGCTTCGGATGAGATGCTCGCGCGTCAAGGCCACGTTTGGAGAGTGCCATGAGTAGCGCTGTAATTCATCCGGCGCAGCCTGAACAGATACTGAAAGCACTCACAAAGGTCTGGACCTCTTTAGGCCAGGAAGAGAAACAGCAGGGCAAGCCTACTGTTCTGCGCGCTTCCTCGATGACGCTAATCGTTGCTAGCGACGAGGATGACGGCGGTTTCTGCGCCTCGCAAACCATCTCCGAGCTAATGCATGAGCACCCAAGCCGCGGAATCGTTCTCGCTGTTTCCGATAAGGCTGAGGAAGGCCTCGAGGCTCGTGTCCTGGCGCAATGTTGGAAGCCTTTCGGAAAAGCACAACAGATTTGTTGCGAGCAAATAGAGATTACGGCGACTCCCGAAAGTTGGCCTAATATTGGTCCCACGGTCATCGGCATCATTCCTGCCGACTTGCCGGTTGTTTTGTGGTGCCGTCATAGTGCCGCCCTCAGCTCATCGGCCACGCCCGATCAGAAGGCCGGACTCGAGGCGGTCATGAATCTGGCTAGCAAAGTGATCATCGACACGCATGGTCAGAGTCCGGCAGACGCGCTTCACGCACTCGCCCTCTGGAGGTCGAGAGGACGCGTAATTGCCGATCTGGAGTGGACACGCTTGACCCGCTGGCGCGAGCCGATCGCTCATATATTCGATAACCCGAAACGTCAGAATAAATTTTCTAATTTCCACAGCCTTGAGATTGCCCACACCGACGATAAGCCGTGTGCGTCAGTTCTGTACATCGCCGGTTGGCTTTCTGCGCCCCATAAAGCGAACGTCTCAATCGCAAAAGTGGACGGTTATGGCCCCGGACTGCATCGCGTCAGGATGCGCTCTGATTCGGAGACCATCGAGTTCGAACGCACCGGTCAGGACTGCATGAGGCTGCGAAGCACGAACGGGCGCGAAAGAATCTACAGCTTCACCGAAGCGAGTCTCTATACACTGATGAACGAGGAATTGTCGGTACTAGGGCCGGACCCGGCCTTCGACTCCGCCTTCGCCCGCGCTCAGGAGCTTGCAATTGATTACAGGTAAATCGCTACAACAGATCGCCGAGAATGCGCAAGGCGTGGCGGATGCATGTGCAAAATATATTTTGGATGGGTTAACGCAAACACTGAAGTCGCGGCCGCACGCTACGCTCGCGATTTCAGGCGGTAGTACGCCCCGTCATCTCTTCGCGAATCTGGCGAAATCTGGTTTTGATTGGTCCAATGTCCATTTTTTTTGGGTAGACGAACGTTGTGTCCCCCCCACTGACTATCAGAGCAATTTCAAACTCGCGAATGAAACCCTGCTCACGCCCGCTCAGGTTTCCAAGAACAATGTGCACCGGATTCACGGGGAGTTGCTGCCCGATGAAGCCGCTGCCCATTACATCGACGAAATCACGGGCTTCTTTTCGCTAGAGGATCATCAGCTACCGGCCTTTGACATCGTTCATCGCGGTATCGGACCCGACGCCCACACGGCCAGTCTATTTCCAGGCGAACCATTGATCGACAATCGCACAGGCATCGCCGCTGCCGTGTGGGTTGAAAAATTGCGCAGTCACCGCGTGACTCTTCTCCCTGGCGTTTTGATGGCCGCTCAGCGTACCGTGATTGAAGCAGTCGGCGAGGACAAGGCGGATGCGGTTCACAATGTTCTCAAAGGCCCCGAAGATCAGCACAAGTACCCGTGTCAGATCGCCGCCCGCGACTCCGATACCGCGATGTGGTTTTTGGATAAAGCTGCTGCTTCTAAGCTCTAGATTCATCTGTAAATCCCTTGCACTTGGGGTTCTGCTGATTTGTTCCTGTTCGCGTGCTCCGCGACCGCACAAAGCCGAAGCGCACCACTCGGAAACGCCGTACAACCGGCTCTTGTTTGGAGGCGATGTGATGTTTTGCCGCGCTGTTCGTCGCGAGATGCTTGCGGCCCGCGATCCTGCCCTTCCTTTTCGCAAGATCGCCCCTCTCATGTGCGCTGCGGATATTGCGTTCGTGAACCTGGAGTCGCCCTTCTCTGATCGAGGCCCTTACTACGATCACGGGTTGATCTTTCACGCCGCCCCGGACGCAATTGCCGGACTGAAACTCGCGAGCGTGGTCATTGCATCCACCGCAAACAATCACGCCCGCGATTGCGGCCCACATGGCGTCGAATTCACGGTCGCATGGCTACGTTCGCATGGGATCGCGCCCTTGGGTACGAGTGAATCCGTATCAACGACACACGACGGCGTGATTCTGGCGCGCCACGGCGTGCGGTTCGGTTTCCTCGGTTATACATTCGACCAGCAGAATGGAAACTGGCACGATATCGACACCCGGATTGCCATTACAGACATCTCCACAATGTGCCGCGACGTTGCAACGCTCCGTAAACGCGTCGACGTGGTGATTGTTTCCATGCACGATGGTGTCGAATACATGCGAAACCCACACAGGCACAGATTGCGTTCGCGCACGCGGCGATTGATGCCGGAGCAACGTTGGTGATCGGCCATCATCCGCACGTGATTCAACCGTCGGAAACCTATCGCGGAGCCCTGATCTTTTACTCGCTGGGGAACTTAGTCTTCGACCAGTATCAGCGCCAAGAAACACAGCATGGCGAACTTGCCGAAATGTCGTTCCTAGGTCCGGCCATTCTGGCGGCGCACATTTTCCCAATCAGGATCACGCCGACGGGACCGGAGCTCGAAACGGCAGCCCAGAACTAAGCCCCAGCCGGGCGCTGTTCCACGTGCCCGCCAAACTTGTAGCGCATTGCTGAGAGCACTTTTTCAGCAAATGTATGCTCTTGTCTGGACCGAAATCGCGTGAAGAGCGCCGAAGCCAAAACTTCAACCGGGATCGCCTGCTCAATAGCGGCATCGATGGTCCAGCGCCCTTCGCCCGAATCCTCGACGAATCCGCTGTAGTTCGACAAGTCGGGATTTTCCGCCAACGCCATCGCTGTTAGGTCCAGCAGCCATGACCCAATCACGCTGCCGCGGCGCCAAAGCTCGGCGATGTCGGCGACGTTTAACTTGTAACGTTCGTTCTCCGGAAGCTCCGTCGAATCCTTATGCGCCAACAAATCAAATCCCTCCGCATAAGCCTGCATGACACCGTATTCGATTCCGTTGTGAACCATTTTCACAAAGTGGCCGGAACCCGGAGGCCCGGTGTGTAGATACCCGTATTCCGCTGTACCGCCCAATTTTTCACGGCCAGGCGTTCGTGGAATATCACCGAGACCCGGCGCCAGCGTTTTGAAGATAGGCTCCAAATGCTTGAAAGCGTCGGGATGCGCTCCGATCATCAGGCAGTAGCCTCGCTCTACACCCCAAACACCGCCGCTTGTTCCCGCGTCGACATAGTGAACGCCGCGCTTATATAGCTCGGCAGCGCGGCGAATATCATCTTTGTAAAAACTGTTGCCGCCATCGATAATCATGTCTCCGGGTTCCATCGCTGCCGCAAGACTCTGGACAGTGTTTTCGGTAGCCTTACCAGCAGGAACCATCACCCAGACCGCCCGGGGCTTCGGAAGCTTCTTTACAAGATCTTCAAGCGAAACAGCTCCTTGAGCGCCTTCTGCGGTCACCTTCTGAACGTTTGCCGCGTTTAAATCAAAGACGGTGACCTCGTGGCCGCCCTTCATCAAACGCCTCGTCATATTTGCGCCCATCCGGCCAAGGCCCACAAGCCCAAGTTGCATGTTCGTTTCCTCCCTGATAGCTTACCGGATGTGCTGGTACCGGGTCGTCGTTTGCTTAGGCTTACAGGCGTGCTGTGCGCCGCGCTTATCGCGGCGTCCTGCAACCGAAGTCATAAGAGAGTAGTAGCCGTCATTCCAAAAGCTAGCGCTGACCTCTTCTGGCAGAGCGTTCACGCAGGAGCAGTAAAGGGCGGTAGAGAAAATGATGTAGACATTCTTTGGAACGGTCCGCCAAACGAGACGGACATTGCCGGCGAGATGAAGATTGCGGAGACCATGATCAATCGCCAGGTCGACGCGCTTGCGATTGCTCCTTCCGATAGGTCAGCATTCAAAATTGCTGTCGACCGCGCCACAAATGCGGGCATTCCAGTGATCATCTACGATTCGGGAGTCGAAACGGACAAGTACGTGACATTTGTCGCAACCGACAATTATGCCGCCGGAGAGCTAGGAGCAGATCGAATGGGAAAAATCTTGGATGGGAGAGGGAAAATTGTGATGGTGAAAACCACTCCCGGAGGAGCCTCCACGACCGCCCGGGAGAGCGGCTTCAGGCACGAGCTTCACGACAAGTTCCCGGCCATTCAAATTCTCGATGAGCGATTTGGCATGGCGAGTATTGCCCAGTCCTTGACTGTAACTGAAAACATGCTCACTGCGCATCCGGATTTGAACGGGATCTTCTGCTCCAACGAATCAGGGAGCACAGGAGCAGTTCAGGCGCTTAAGGGGAGGGGGGGCAAGGTCAAGCTGGTCGGGTTTGATTCAAGTCCTATGCTTCTCGACGAGCTCCGCGCGGGATCGATAGATTCGCTAGTTATTCAGGATCCCTTCAAAATGGGGGAGACAGCGGTTATCGAAGCTGTGAAGGCAATAGAAAAGAAGAGAACTCAAAAGAAGATCTTTCTGCCTCCGCGCCTCATTGATGCCGCGAATATAAACGATCCCGACATTCAGGCCCAGGTACATCCCGACTTGAAAAAGTACTTAAATTCGCCGGGCTCTTAATGCCGATAGTAGGCGACGAGCGAGTCGCCGGGTTGTGGGGTGACTTGTGCACTCGCGAACGTAACAGAACTTCCACTCAGAGTGTAGTCCCCATTCTGCTGCATCAGCATTCCATTCTTGTAGAGCTTCAAGCTAAGGATCGGGCTCGGTGAGGCAGCAAGTGTAAACGTGAGATTCGTTCCGTTTATCGTTCCGCCCGGCAGTTCAGCATCTGAAAATGCGGCGGTCGGACCCGCTCCTGCAAAACGATAAAACGCTTGCACCACGTCCGAAGCCTTCGGCACATTCCCATTGAGGAAAGTAATGGTGCTCCCCGAGAGCGTGAAATCGGTTCCACTTGCTTGCTCTAGGCCGTTCCGGAATAGCTGGAGGCTAGCGGCCGGCGCTGGGCTTGACGCCAGCGTGAACGTCCCATTGATGCCGTCCATGGTTCCCGCCGGCGTTTCGCCGTCCGCAAAGGCGGACGTGGTAGAGCCCGCCGACAACGAGTTTACCTGTGAACTCAGACTTGTGACGCTGTTTCCGAGCGTGGTCACCGCATTGTTGATTCCGCTAACTGTGTTTGTTAGCCCAGTGACCGAGCTGTTCAGTGTGCCAACCGAGTTACTCATCCCTGTCAGCGTTGTACCCAGGCCGTTGACGGTCGTAGTCAAGGTCGAAATAGAACTGGAATTCGCACTGACGGTACTGGTCAGGCTATTTGCCGTCGCAGTGAGGCCGGTTAGTGAGCTATTGATTTGAGCCAAATCCGCGCTGAGGCCCGTAACATCGGAAATGGCAATTGGAAGTGTAATGTTTCCAGAACCGCCAGAGCCGCCTGATCCGCCTGAGCCTCCAGAGCCCGAGCCTTCAGTCGTAGATGTCCGAACTTGAGCTAGGGTCAGCGGAGTCGCGCTAGGAGGTACCGACCATGTCTCGGTCCAAGTGACTGTGCCGCTCGTGTTGTTGTAGACAGCTTGGTAATAGGCACCTGGTGAGGCAGTCGTCGTGGGAACCAACAGCACCGAAAGTGCTCCAGTGTAGATTTGCGCTGACGTGCTCTGAGGCGCAGTATTACCTGGATTAGTGAAGCCGTTGAAGGTTATGACGACAGTGCCATTGAAAAGTGACCCGTCAGGATTGTAGACGGTGTCTTGAATTTCGGTCAAAGTCGACTGCGCCAACGCGCAATGTAGAAAAAGCGTTGAACAGAAAATGAATGCCGACAGGCGCTGTCGCAGTGTTCCCATATTGCCTCAAGTAAAGATTTGCCCCAATTGCAATGGGCGATTTTAGTGAAGCACCGGATAACGGCCTGCTGTGGGAACGCAGCACTTACCAAAAGCCGGAGATTTCCGCTACCTACTTGAGAAAGACGAGGTTGTGAAAACTTGGAAGATTCTTACGAACCCTGTGAACGGCAGATTTATGCAGAGCCTCAGGTCTTTTCAGCCGTTATATGAGACGCCCACCCGAGCGATCAATTCGTTCTGCGTTCAAATAAGATCGCAGTGCTCGCGGCACAAGAACACTTCCATCGGCCTGCTGGTAATTTTCGATGATGGCTACCCAGGTTCGGCCCACCGCCAAACCACTGCCATTTAAAGTATGCACGAATTCAGCCTTCGTCTTACCGCTTTTCGCTCGAATTTGAGCTCTACGAGCTTGAAAGGACTCAAAATTTGAGCAAGACGAAATCTCTTTGTAGGCGCTCTGACCAGGCAGCCACACTTCGATATCGTATGTCTTGGCCGCGCTGAACCCGATGTCGCTCGTACAGAGAACGACCGTGCGGAACGGCAGCTCCAATTTTTCAAGCACTTGTTCGGCATCATGCGTAAGCTTCTCAAGCGCTTCGTAACTTTGCTCCGGACGCGTGAACTTGACTAGCTCCACTTTTTGAAACTGATGCTGGCGAATGATACCGCGCACGTCACGTCCATAAGATCCCGCCTCGCTACGGAAACAAGGCGTATAAGCACAAAGAGAAATCGGCAAGGCGTCGCTGTTCAGAGTTTCGTCTCTGAACAGGTTCGTTACGGGAACCTCGGCAGTGGGAATGAGCCACAGGTCATGACCTTCGCACCGAAATGAATCTTCAGCAAACTTCGGCAGCTGGCCTGTTCCGTATAAGCTAGCAGAGTTGACCAGAAACGGGGGAAGGACCTCTTGATATCCATGCTCGTTCGTATGCACATCGAGCATGAAGTTGATCAAGGCACGTTCGAGGTGCGCACCGATACCCCAGTACACGGCGAATCGGGCTCCGGTCACCTTCGCGGCACGTTCTAAATCGAGAATCCCCAACCCCGGAGCGAGATCCCAATGCGCTTTCGGCGGAAATGAGAATTCCGGGATGTGTCCGCACCTGCGCACTTCCACGTTATCGCTTTCGGCGTTTCCAACGGGCACGCTCTCGTGTGGAATGTTTGGAATACGAGAGAGAAAATCGTGGACCTCAAAGTCCAATTTCGCAACTACTTCATCGAGTTTCGCAATCCGTTCTCCGATCGCACGGACTTGTTGTTGCCGCTCCGTTGTGTCCGCGCCCGCTTTGCGCAGTTTGCCGATTTCCCCAGTCGCCTCGTTGCGCTCGGCTTTGAGCTGTTCGCTCTCCGTCACAGACTGCCGCCTCCGCTTATCAAGGTCCCGAAATGCGTCAAGGTCCAGGATGTAACCGCGGCGCGCCAGCCGTTCTCGGATGTCTTCGATGTGGCTGCGGAAAAAGGTAAGGTCGTACATTCCTAAACAGCCTGCAAACCAAGAAGGGACTGGCTAGGAACGCTGGTCAATGGGAATCCACTTCTGACCGTCCGGCGCACCCTTATAGTCGGCTCGTGGCCGAATCAACCGGTTATTCCTGTACTGCTCGAGAACGTGAGCGGTCCATCCCGACATGCGGCTGACAGCGAAGATGGGTGTAAAGAGATCAACCGGAATACCGAGCGAATAGTACGTCGAGGCGGAGTAGAAATCCACGTTCGCGTTCAGGTCTTTAAGATCGTGAACCGTCTGTTCTACGCGCGCCGATTTTTCATACAATTCGATGTGGCCCGTACGCTTACCCAATTCCTCACTCATTTTCTTAAGGTGAATCGCCCGCGGGTCGACTGTTCGGTAAACGCGATGCCCAAACCCAGCGATCTTGATCTTCTTACTAAGATCGCCCTTTACCTTTTCGGCTGCTTCCTCAGGTGTCTTAGTGGACAGCAACATCCGGATGACGTTTTCATTCGCGCCCCCATGCAGCGGACCCTTTAATGCCCCGATCGCGGAAGTCACGGCTGAGTAAATATCCGACAATGTGGCCGCAGTGACGCGAGCGGCGAAAGTCGAGGCATTTAGCTCATGGTCAGCGTGAAGAATGAGCGCGACGTCAAAAACGCGTTCCATAACATCGTCGGGCTTTTTTCCAGTCAGAGTAGCCAGGAAGTTCGCGGCATAGCCAAGCCCCGGCTCAGCTGGAATGACTTGTTTGTCATTCCTAAGGCGGTCATAGCTGGTAACAATCGTGGCGACTCGCGCCATGAGCTTAACGGCCTTGTTTACGTTTGCTTGGTCGGAATTGTCCGACGCAAGCGGATCATAGAGACTCAGCATCGATATCGCCGTACGCAGGACATCCATAGGCGCGCTGCCCTCTGGCACGGTCCTCAAGAATGCGGTGACTTCGTGCGGTAAATTACGCTCGGCAACAAGCGCTGACTTTAACCCGGCCAGCTCTTTCTCATTCGGCAGCTTGCCATTCCAAAGAAGATAAATGACCTCCTCGAACGTGGCATTCTCGGCCAGAGTATGGATGTTGTAGCCAAAGTAACTAAGCACTCCCCGTCCACCATCGATGAAACAGATGTTGGATGATGTTGCGACTACGCCTTCCAGACCTGCCCCTGCACCCGCCATGAAGTTTGTGGTCTCTCCCGCTTTGATTCTATATAACTCTGCTCTCCAGTTCGGAATAGTACCTTACGATGCGCAACTTTATAGCGCCCGTTTGGCGGAGCGCCAGTCTCAGGAGATAATGCGGATGGTGGCCACCCAGACACAATCCCCAGAAAGGGTCGTGGAGCCCTTCCTCGCTTTGCCAAGCGAACTCGACCGCGACGCTCTCGTTCGAGCATTCCGGATCATGTACCTGGCGCGCTCACTGGACGACCGCGAGATTCTGCTTAAACGGCAAAATCGCATTTTCTTCCAGATAAGCGGGGCAGGTCATGAAGCCGTCGGCATCGCGGCGGGTATGCTACTCAAACCCGGACGTGATTGGGTTTTTCCGTACTACCGTGACCGGGCGCTCGCTCTCACCCTGGGCGTGACCGCCGAGGAGATGCTGCTCCAAGCCGTAGGAGCAGCTCGCGATCCGCATTCCGGAGGCCGTCAAATGCCTTCGCACTGGTCGGCGCCTGCCTTGCGGATAGTTACCTCCTCCTCTCCGACGGGTACGCAATTTCTGCAAGCAGCCGGCTGCGCTCAAGGAAAAAGCTATCTCGACGCAATGTCGGATGAGGTCACGCTCGTCTGTTCCGGAGAAGGCGCAACCAGTGAGGGTGAATTTTGGGAATCAATCAATGTAGCCTGTCTCGAACGCCTGCCATTGCTCTTTCTCATCGAAGACAACGGCTACGCCATCTCCGTTCCCATTGAGCGGCAGACACCAGGCGGCAATATAGCGCGGCTGCTCGAAGGCTTTCCGGGACTCTTCCGTGCAGAGATAGATGGCACGAACTTCATGGAGTCTTTTCGTGGGTTAACGCAAGCCTTCGATTATTGCCGTCAAGGCCATGGACCGGCTTTAGTGCATGCTTCAGTCATTCGTCCCTATTCGCATTCGCTCTCCGACGATGAGCGCCTCTACAAGCCGAAATCGGAGCGCGAGCAAGAGGCAAGCCGCGATCCGCTCAAAACGTATCCCGAATTCTTACTGCGCGAAGGCATGCTGGACCGCGTGGCTCTGGAACGGATCACTCGTGAGATAGACCGTGAGGTTGCCGAGATTACGGAACGCGTGCTCAGTGAGGCCCCGCCCCCGCGAGGCTCCGCGCTGATACACCTGTATTCCGATACGATCGATCCGGCATCCAGTGAGTTCGATGTGCAGCCGCATTTTCAGGGCGAACCGCGCACCATGATCGACTCCATCAATCAGACGCTGATCGAAGAGATGACCCGTGACGAACGCATCCTGGTATTTGGAGAAGACGTCGCGGATTGCAGCCGCGAGCAGAACCTGTCCGAGGTCAAGGGGAAAGGCGGAGTATTCAAAGCCACCGCTAATTTACAGAGGAACTTCGGATCCAAGCGCTGCTTCAACACTCCTTTAGCCGAGGCCGGCATTGTGGGCCGGGCGATCGGTCTTGCGGCGCGCGGGCTGAAGCCCGTTCCCGAAATTCAGTTCTTCGACTATATTTGGCCAGCGATGATGCAGCTTCGCGACGAGTTGGCAACCTTTCGCTGGCGATCCAACAACGGATTCTCTTGCCCGGTAGTGGTACGAGTGCCGATCGGAGGGTATCTAACCGGAGGCGCGATCTATCACAGCCAGTGCGGTGAAGTGACTTTTACGCATATTCCTGGTTTACGGGTCGTGTTCCCCTCCAACGCTCTCGACGCCTGCGGACTGCTTCGCACGGCCATTCGCTCCGATGATCCCGTTCTTTTCCTCGAGCACAAGAAACTGTATCGCGAGCCGTACAATCGTGCCCCGAATCCCGGACCCGACTTCACCATCCCGTTTGGGAAGGCAAAGGTCGTGAAGCCCGGACAGAACCTGACTATCGTGACGTATGGCGCACTCGTGCAAAAGTCGCTCCAGGCAGCTTTACAGATCGAGCAAAGGAGGCGTGGCGCATCCGTCGAAGTAATCGACCTACGAAGCCTTTCGCCCTACGACTGGGACAGCATTTCGGTGTCCGTGAAGAAAACCAGCCGCGTGTTGATTGCTTATGAGGATACCCTCTCATGGGGATACGGAGCCGAAATCGCGGCACGGATCGCCGATGAACTATTCAGCGATCTCGATGCGCCCGTGCGGCGGGTTGCGGCGCTCGACACTTGGGTGGGATACAACCCGCAGCTTGAAAGCGAGATCCTGCCGCAAGTTGAGGATTTAATCCGTGAGAGCGAGCGACTGTTGGGCTATTAGGGTGCGAGCCGCGCATCACCCACACTTTTTCTTTGCCTCTATTGCCTAGTGTTTTTCTCGGGCCCGCGGCCGCAATTCCACAGCAGGCTGCGGTAGCTGCGGGAAATGAGGTCTCACTCACCCCCACTCGCTTTCGTCTGCACGCTCATTAATACGATCGCCGCAAGAATGGGAGGCAGGGTCACAATCCAAACGACCTGCGTGTACAGCCTGTGATCCGAGAGGTATCCGATAACTGGGGAGATTACGGTCTGTAGAACGCCATACGCGCACGTCAGTGCTGAGATCGCCAAACCCGAGCGCGCCGCCCCGTACAGATCGATTGGAATCGCATATATGTTTACGCTGCCGGCTAGAGCGAAGAAAAAGCTGATCGAGATGACGGTGGTTGCCCACTGCGCATCAGGTGCGAATGGAAGCAAAAGGGTTGTCAGGGAGCCGAGAGCAGCAACCCAAACGGCTTTTTGGCGTGCAGCCACCGGCTTAGCCCCATGCCGGACCCAGCGCAGCGACAACCAGCCTCCAAAGAAGCCACCGAGGTTTGAGATCAGCGGAGGAAGCCAGACGTAACTCGCCGATTGCTGGAGCGTTAGATGATGTACGCGTGTCAGGTAAAGCGTGGTCCAGTTAGACCACAACGAATAGCTTCCCATCCATAAAACATTCGCCAATACGATCAGAACTAGCGACCTGTCGAGTAAAAGGGAGAATCCTGGTCGGCTCTTGAAGCTTCTCGCAGTCAATTTCCGAGAGTGATCCCCGGGCGGGACGATACGGCTAACCCCGCGCCACAGGGGTATCCACAAAAAGCCAAACAAACCTGTAATTACAAATGGGGCGCGCCACGTGTAAGCTCGCGCCATACCGATAAAGAGTGGCGCAATCACGAGCCCGAGGCTGAGCCCAATTTGGTTTACAGCCGTTCCGAGCGCTCGCTCTTCGGGCTTCAGATACATTCCATTAACTTTTCCAGACGCAGGCACTCCAGCGGATTCGCCCACTCCTAGAGCCACACGGCAAATCGTAAGCCCACCGAGACCGCGCGTCAGTCCTGTGGCAATGGCAGCTACTGACCACCAGCTCACCGACGCTGACATTCCGCGATTCACGCCGACTCGATCCAGAAAGCGGCCGGCTAATAGCGAGCTGGCGGCGTAAGCAATTGAAAAAGCCGAAATCAGAAAACCGAACCCGGTCTGGTCGAACTTGAACTCCGCCATGATTAGCGGGGCGAGCGTAGCTAGCAGTTGACGATCGAGATAGTTCAATGTCGACGAAACAACGAACACGAAGAAGGCGACCCAGCGCATTCGAAGAAAGAAGCTCGCCCGTGAAACTCTATCATCGGAAGCAGGGTATGAGTGAATCATCGAACGTATACAAAATCGGAAGGCGCAATTTCGTGCGCTCTGCCGCACTGCTTGCAAGCACAACGCAAGCCAGGAGTAAGGCGGATCAGATTTCGGGCGAATCCCACGGAAGCATTACAGACGTTGGCGGGATCCGAGTGGGTCACTTTACCGATAGTCGCAGACCCACCGGCTGCACTGTCGTGATCTTTGATCGGGGCGCCATTGCGGGTGTCGACGTCCGCGGTTCCGCCCCGGGAACGCGCGAAACCGATCTGCTCAATCCGGTTAATACAGTGCAACAGGTTAACGCCATTGTGTTATCGGGCGGCAGCGCGTTTGGGTTGGACGCTGCGAGCGGCGTGATGCGCTATCTCGAAGAGCATGAGCTCGGATATCACTTCGGGCCCGTTGTCGTGCCCATTGTTCCGGCGGCAATTCTCTTTGACCTTCAGATTGGCGATTCAAAAATCCGTCCCGATGCTGCCGCCGGATACGCTGCTTGTAAGGCTGCAAGCTCATCGAATGTTCCTGAGGGTAATGTCGGCGCCGGCGCTGGCGCCTGTGTGGGCAAGCTCTTCGGAGTGCATTCGGCGATGAAATCTGGAATTGGGACCGCAAGCATCAAAATACAAAAAACGGGCCTTATCATCGGCGCGATCGTTGCCGTGAATGCCGCCGGGGATGTTGTCGATTCGCAAACGGGCCACATTTTGGCGGGAGCACGAACTCCCGATGGTAAGGCTTTCCGCGATAGCAAGGCTCAACTGGTCAGCGGGTACGCAGTCGAAACAAGAACCGGTGAGAATACGACTATCGGCGTGGTCGCGACAAACGCTGCATTGAATAAGGATCAGGCGACGAAAGTTGCGCAAATGGCACAAGACGGGCTCGCTCGCACGATCAATCCTGTGCACACGATGTTCGACGGAGACGCGATTTTCGCGGCGAGTACCGGACAGGGGCAGTTAACAACGGATATCAGCCCTGTAGGCGTGATGGCTGCGGAAGTGGTGGCGCGCGCTGTTAATCGTGCTGCAATTGCGGCGACGGGTATCGCCGGGTATCCGGCTTTCCGTGATATAGCCGAGCGATAAGATACACAACAATTGCAGCGTTGACAAGAAGGACAATGACTTTCGCTGCCGTGAAATGTTTTGCGAGCTCATATATCTCGAGTGGAATGAGAGCAGCAGTCGTGATCACGGTGAAGTATTCAGCCCAATGCTTGCGCAGCAATAACCCCACGCCCTCGGTGAGCAGCAGCGCTGCATAGAAAAATGTTCCGGCCCCGAGCTCCTTCAACTGCTTCGACGTCAACGGCAGTACTCTGGTCAATACCGGATGAATCAATCGGTTCTCAGGATCAACACGTAGCACGTTGACCCAATGGGCGACGACAAGAGCTACGTCCTTGTGAAGGAGATTCAGAGCACCGACTCCTACAGCGACGAGCAGAAGACCCTTCAGAAGCTTGAATAAGCCGATCAGCAGTATTGTGGTCGAGCTGCGCTGGGCGTTTTTCTCGCGAATGCGGTAATTATAGGATCTTGAGCTTGACCGAAGCAACCTCGCGAGCAAAAAGCATCACTGTGATCGTTCCCTGTTTCGACGAGAGCGAGGCGATTTCAGAGTGTCATAGGCGCTTGACTCAAGTGCTGAGGCGACTAGATGCCTCGTATGAGATCGTCTACGTCGACGATGGTTCGCGCGATTCTACATTTCCTTTATTAGAGGCAATTTATTCGTCGGACCCGAACGTCACGGTTGTGGAGCTCTCACGAAACTTCGGTCATCAGATTGCCGTTACTGCGGGACTTGAAATCGCAACGGGCGATGTAGTGGTCATCATGGATGCCGATCTTCAGGATCCGCCGGAAATCATCGAGAAAATGTTGCAGATGTGGGAGCAAGGTTATGAAGTAGTCTACGGGGTTCGTGATACCCGCCAAGGAGAAAGCGGGTTTAAACTATGGACTGCAAAACTCTTCTATCGCTTCATCAACACCCTTTCCGACGTCGCAATCCCGCCGGATACGGGTGATTTCCGACTTCTCGACAGGAAGGCGGTCGAGGCAATCAAGAGCATGCCCGAGCGGCATCGGCTGCTTCGCGGGATGTGCAGTTGGATCGGCTTCAGACAGTATGGTCTCAAGTACGCGCGCGGCGTTAGAGTCGCGGGCACGACCAAGTATCCGCTGAAAAAGATGCTGAATTTAGCCTTGGACGGAATCGCATCGTTCTCTACGATTCCACTCCGATTTGTTGTCGCTGTCGGATTTCTCTCGGCTGCGCTCTCAATGCTCGGCATTCTTTACGCGTTGATCGTGCGCCTATTTACTCACACTTGGGTTCCCGGTTGGACAATATCGTTCATTGGAATGCTTTTCCTGGGGGGTCTCCAGATGATGAGCATCGGTATCGTCGGGGAGTATGTAGGTCGAATCTATGCGGAAACCAAGCACCGGCCACTCTACTTCGCCCGCTCAGTTCTTCGGCGGCGTATGAGCGAAATAGAGCTTAAGAATACTCGCGCAGCAGCTGCCGACCTGCCGTAAGCGAGCGAATGCACTCTTTCAGACCATACCTGCTCGCTGTCTTCATTGCGGGCTTGTATGTGGCTTTTCTGACTCAAACCTATTATTGGGATGGTGTTCTGTTCTCGCTCAATATTGAAGGCGTTCATCAAGGACAGCTTCCCGCTTCGATCCTATTTCACCCGAATCATCTCTTGTATTCAGGTTTGGGATATGTGCTGTATTCGGCAGTTCTGGGCTGCGGTGTGCATTTGCGGGCTATTACGGTGCTCCAGATTTTCAATGTTGTCGGGAGCGTCGCCGCTGCGCTGGTCGTCTTCCGGCTTTCGAAACGTATTACAAACTCGTCTTCACTTGCACTCTTTTCGTGTCTATTGTTCGCGTTTGGAGCAACTTGGTGGAAGTTCTCGACGGATGCCGACAGCTATATCATCTCTGTTTTATTTCTCACCCTGACAGTCGGCTTTGCCGTGGACCAACCGCCGCGGCTCGCAAGTGCTGCGGCGTGCCACGTGTTGGCGATGTTATTTCATGAGCTCGCGATCTTCACTTACTTCGCGGTAATCGCAGCGATCGCTCTTGATACGCGACACTCACGAGGAAAGAAATTTCTCACTTGCGTTGTTTATTGCCTAGGTACAGGTGCCTGTGTCGCTGGGGCTTATCTCCTGTGTTACTTCTACGCCGACCGCGGTAACTATCCATCCTTGGCGGCTTGGATTACCAGCTACGCCTCCAATTCTGGTTTTACCCACTCATTCGGACAGCTGGTAGGTTCTTATCTAATCAGCTACATTAGACTTTTCGTCGGTGGCAAACTGGCTTTCATACGCGATTACTTCTCTGTCGCAGTTGGTATCTCGTTAACGATCTGCTTCGGGATGTTGGTTTCCGCTTTTCTTCTGTTTCGACGGATATGCCTTCTGGAAGGACTGCGCCCGAGTGTCCGCACAATGTTCGTGCTTTGGGCCTGGTTTCTGCCCTGTGCGATTTTCCTCGCTTCATGGGATCCGGGTAGCGTGTTTCACAAACTGTTCGTTTGGCCGCCGATTGTATTGCTCATCTCGTGCTATATCGCCTCGCACAATCGACCGAGTCAACACTTACCCGCGTTTTTCGCATTGGCAATCGCGATAGGCGCGTGGAACTTTGGCGCGTTCATCTATCCTCATTCCCACGACAGCGCAGACCCAGTCCTCACGCTGGCTCAAACGATAAATCGCGAATTGCCCCAGAACGCCACCGTCTTCTATAAGGCGCTTAATTCGGATGATTGGTACTTGAAATACTTCGCGCCGGGAAGAACTTGGGCACCTTTGCCCTTGCAGTCCCGCACGTTGGCGGATCAGATGCGAGATTTGGCAGCCAGGCCAGTCTGTTTCGAGACAACCGCGCTAGAGGAGTTTCGAACCCGTACGCCGGCAATGGTGGCCCCTACCGATGTAACGCTACGTTGGGATTTGGTCACCAAAGGGCACAATATCCGCCTGGAGTGCCTGAAGCAGACACGATAATGCACGGACGGACCAGCCCGTCATGGTTTCTTGAATTGGTAGTCTCGTGCCGCGAAGGCGTCGTTCTGTATCACCACCGTCTCTTCGTGCCGAAGTGGGCCGTTCACAAGTTGCAAGGTGTGAGTTCCGGTCGCGAGATGCAGGGTTGAGGGAGTATGTCCGTAATCTTTGCCATCGACGAAAATCGTAGCGCCCGGTGGTGTGGAGGTCACGACTAGCACTCCCATGCTCTTTGCCAACGTTACGAAAAGGCTGGTATCGTTCGGAACTGTGAAGATTCGCCGGGCCACCGCGTAGCCATTTAAGTAAACTTCCATTGTGTGGCGGCCATTTGGCAGGGAAAGCGTGCAAGGAGAAGTGCATGCGTTATCCGGTCTGTTGTCCACGACCATCTTCGCGCCGGGAGGCTCGCTGAGAAGTTCGACATCCTGAACTGCCGTCCCGGCCGGCTCGCTCACAGACGGCTTGTTTTCCGGTTTGGATGATCTCGGCGCAGGTGTCGCGAAGGTTCCGTCGTCCAGTTTCTCTGGTACGCTCTTTCCTACGTCGCCGCTGGTTTGGCTCTGCTGCGGTTCCTGTTTCGCTGCCGTGGGGTTCGGGTTCACTGGCCGCTCGATCTTATTCGCTGGCTCGCCTTGTCTCGCCGTATTCGTGTTTAGCGGAGGTGGAGCTACGGGCCCAGACTTCGTATCGAGCACTTGAACCGGTACACTTGGGTGGGGTTTCCAGCGCATGAAGAAGACCACTGCGCCCGCGATTGCCATGCAAATCGCAAGCAATAGGCCCAGATTCTTGCCGAAAGAGCTCCGCCGGGGACGCCGATCCGGTTGCTCCTCCTCGCCAAGCCGTCTCCTTCTTTGCAGCGCAGGCAGCTCATACGGAATCTGTGAGCCGCGCTGCAGAGTCGGGTCCTGAACATTCACCGGATCGTATCGATCATCAATATAGCCGCCGACCCCAATCGCCGTGGCATCGAGCGTGCCTTGCTCTTTCGCTCTTTCTGTGGCGCGAACTGCTGCGAATTCGGAAGAGCCTTCCAAAGCCGTTGAGAGCGCACTCGTGAAGTCGGTGCAAGAAGCGTAACGTCCGTCCGGATTCTTCGACAATGCCCGCTGCAGCACCTTGTCCACGTTTCCGCCGAGCTTGGGATTCAAGCGCTGTACTGGCTGTGGCTCCTGCTTGCAAATCGAATAAAAGAGTGCCGGAAGGTTTTCGGCAACAAACGGTTTCGATCCCGAAAAGATCTCATATACCACGACTCCAAGTGAAAACTGGTCTGAACGTGCATCCACCGTTGTGCCTTGAATTTGTTCCGGTGACATATAGTTCGGAGTACCCATCATGGTGCCGCCTTGCGTCATCTCTTGCGAAACGAATTTGGCGACGCCAAAATCGGCGATTTTCGCCAACGGTTCCAGATCGGAACCACGCTCGGAAATCATAATATTTGCCGGCTTGATATCGCGATGAATTACGCCCTTGCGGTGCGCATAATCAAGGGCATCTGCGACCTGACGAAAATATCTGAGCAGCGCCGACTTGTTCGGCATTGTTTGACTTCGGAATAGCCTCTCAAGCGATTTGCCATTGACATACTCCATGAAGATATAGGCGTATTCGGCCTCTTCGAGTACGTCGTAAATAGTCACGATATTGGGATGCGAAAGTACCCCCGCCGACTGTGCTTCACGAAGCAGTCGCTCCCGGATTCTTTGCCTCTCATCCGTGTCGGAGAAATCTGTTAGGCGAATAGTTTTGATGGCGATCGTTCGGCCTATAGCTGGATCGAGCGCTTTGTAAACTGTACCCATTGCCCCGCGTCCCAGCTCTTCCACGATCTGATAGCGGCCAACGAGCTTCACGTTTATTCAGTATAGCCGCGCTTTGCAATCTGTAAGTAATTAGGATTACGAACTTAGAGTCGCACCGAGCGCTCACTTGCTAGGATGATCTTATCCACGATGATTTCCGATGCAATTCAGGAGGGGCTCACCTTCGATGATGTCCTTCTGCAACCGGCACGCAGCGAAATCACTCCCGCGGAAGTGGATACCAGCACGCGTCTGACTCGCAATCTCCCACTGAATATCCCGATTGTGAGCGCCGCCATGGACACGGTGACGGAAGCGCATATGGCCATCGCGCTCTCTCAGCAAGGTGGGATCGGTATTATTCATCGCAATATGCCCATCGATAAGCAGGCCGAACAAGTAGACCGGGTTAAAAGAAGTGAGAGCGGCATGATCGTCGACCCCGTGACTATTGAACCCGAGCGCAGCATCTCCGAAGCTCTCGATCTCATGAGCCGGTTCCGGATTTCTGGCGTGCCCGTAACCCAGAATGGGAGACTTGTCGGCATTTTAACGAACCGCGATTTGCGTTTTGAAACTCGCTACGATCTGCCTATCTCGGAAGTGATGACAAAGGAGAATCTCATCACCGTTTCCGTTGGCACGACACTAGAAGACGCTCGTGAGATCCTGCACAAGCATCGCGTCGAGAAGTTGCTGGTAGTCGACGAGGACTTTGCGCTAAAAGGTCTTATCACCGTTAAAGATATTCAAAAAAAGTTAAAATACCCGTTTGCCGCAAAGGACGCACATGGCCGTTTGCGTGTCGGCGCCGCGATTGGATCCACTGGCGACTTCCTCGAGCGTGCGCAGGAACTCGTGAAGAAGAAAGTCGACGTGATCGCGGTGGACTCCGCCCATGGCCATAGCCAGCGCGTAATGGACGTCGTGAAGACAGTGAAGAAATCTCTACCCAACGTGGAAGTGCTGGCCGGAAACGTCGGCTCATATGAAGGTGCGCGAGATCTGATCGCTCTCGGAGCCGACGGCATCAAGGTAGGAATCGGACCCGGCTCGATTTGCACTACGCGTGTCGTGAGCGGCGCTGGGGTTCCGCAGATCACAGCAATTATTGAGTGTTCAAAAGCCGCCCGTGACGCTGGTGTTCCAGTTGTATCGGATGGCGGAGTCAAATTTTCTGGAGATATCACCAAGGCTGTCGCTGCGGGCGCTGATACAGTAATGATCGGCAGCCTTTTCGCAGGTACGGATGAGAGTCCCGGAGAAACGATTCTCTACCAGGGTCGAACCTTCAAGAGCTATCGCGGAATGGGATCGATGGGCGCTATGTCTCAAGGTGCTACCGATCGCTACTCGCAAGATCCTAACGGGAAGCTTGTTCCCGAGGGCATTGAGGGCCGTGTTCCTTATAAAGGCCTGCTTGCCGACATGGCCTATCAATTAGTTGGAGGCCTTCGCGCCGGCATGGGCTATTGCGGGTGCCGCACCATCTCAGAGCTTCAGCAAAGAGCGAAATTCTTACGTGTAACCGTTGCCGGGCTCCGCGAGAGCCACGTCCACGATGTCATCATCACGAAAGAAGCCCCGAATTATCGCCTCGAATAGTGGCCCTGGCTGTTTATCCTTTACCGCGCAGACGTTCGAGATTCACGCGGGCCTTCTCGTAATCAGGTTTGATCTGTAGCGCCTTTTGATACATCTGCGCGGCTAAATCGCTATTGCCCGTTCGCTGGTACAAAACGCCCAGATCGAAATACGCGGGCGAATAGGAGGGATCGACCTCAACGGCTTTTGTGAACTGCTCGACAGCCATATCGGCATTTCCCTGTTGAACAAGAAGCGCGCCTAAGTCGCAATACACCGCAGCCTGATTCGGATCGACAGAAATTGCACGCTCATACTGTTGCTTGGCAGCCGACAGATTCCCCAACTGCTGAAGTGTAGCTCCTAGATTAATGATGGCCCGCGTGTCATCGGGCTTAAGACGAAGAGCGGTTTCATAGGCGTTCTCCGCCTTTTCGGGAGATCCTTCCTGCGCGTATGCATTTCCAAGATCAATCCATGGATCCGGGCTTCGCGGATCGAGTGCCATCGCGTGCCGGTACAGCGCGATCGCGTCTGAGTACCTGGCTTGCGCGCGATAGAGATTTCCCAGATTCAGCATAGCCGAGACATATTCAGGATTGATTGCAATTGCGCGTTGGTAGTAATTAATGGCACTTCGCGGATCACCTGCCTCGGCGGAGGCGATGCCTAAATTGTAAAAAAGCACTGAACTTTTTGGAGTTGCATTTAGAGACGCTTTGTACAGCGAGGTCTCATCAGACCAATCGGCCACCCGTGCATCGAGACGCCACACGCCCCACAAAGCCCACAAGATCACCAACGATAGAATCACCGGTCTCACCGGCTTTCGAACCCGTAGCACGAGCGCACCGGCCGCGAAAGCAAGACCCCCCGAAGCCACGTAATCATACCGCTCGGCCATGCCTTGATATATGAAAATCAGCCCGCAAAACGGCAGCAGAGAAATGGAGGTCCAGGCCAGACCCGCCGCTAGCTTAGGCCAACGATTACGCAGACCAAAAATTAGGAGAAACAGCGCTGCGATGACAAAGAGTGCACCAACAGCCGTAAAAGATAAACTGTTTTGAGGCACATCACTCGACCGCTCGACGCTCATGTGGACGGGAAATAGCATCCATTCCAGATATTTGAAAAATGAAAGTCCGAATGAAAAAAACGCGGGTGAAGAGATGGGCAATTTGGCCCCCGCGAAATATCTCATGCTGGAATACATAACTGCGATGCTGATTGCGGCTCCGGCCAGTGGCAGCTGTGATCGTTTCAGGGTGCGATCTCTGGCATAAACAACCAGAGCTGTCAGAGGTAACACCAGCACACCTGCTTCATGAGAAAGAAGTGCTCCCAATCCAGCAACGAAGTAGCAAATTAGTAGCACGGGCCGCCTCGAACGGGGATACGAATCGGCAACGAAAACGCCGAAGAGCAGTAGCAGAGTCATCAATGAAAAAGACCGCCCCGATATCCACGCGACTACCTCGCAGTTGATCGGAAGACTGAGCCACAAGAGAGAGCTGGCAGCACTCAACAGAACTGAAATACCGAACCTTCTCAATAATAAAAATCCAAGTAAGCCGTTGGCCCAATGAAGCACAAGGTTGGTGAAGTGGAAACCCGATGAATTCAGACCCCATATCCTGCGGTCCGATGCCAGACTCAGCCAAAACAGCGGTCGATAAAACGATCCAGCGAAGCCGCGAAAGTCGTTGTTGAATGGGACCTGCGAAACAAAGTATTTAAACGTGCCGTGCCATATCAGCAAAGCGGGATTGCGTTCAATCTGCGGAACGTCATCATATACAAATCCGCCACTTAGCGCGTGCCGATAAAGCAGAAGGACCCACAAGGCGCTCAAAACGGCAAACAACAAATGTAAATGAGACCGCCACGGCTTCAAGGCTTTTTCGCTGAGAGAGCGTGAACTCGTTGGGTAGGCGCCACCACCGAAAAATAGTCTAATGAGTACGCGCGTAGTTCACTGTCGCGCTCTCTTGCGAGCTGTCGGCGTGATACGAGCTTCGGACGAGCGGACCTGCTTCGACGTGGGCGAAACCCATACGATAGCCGGCCTGCTTGTATGCATCGAACTCTTGCCGCGGCACGTAGCGAATAACGGGTAAGTGCTTCTGCGAAGGCCTTAGGTATTGCCCGAGAGTCAAGATATCGACATGATGATCGCGCAGGTCGTGCATGACATTCAAAACCTCTTCTTCCGCCTCGCCCAGCCCGAGCATCAGCCCAGATTTTGTAGGAACGTGCGGGCGAATTTGTTTCGCATAGCGCAACATGTCGAGCGACCGTTCGTATCGAGCACCCAAGCGCACTTGCCTGTATAGACGGGGAACCGTTTCAGTGTTGTGGTTCAACACATCGGGGTGAGCATTCATGACGGTGTTCATCGCGCTGTGACATCCCTGGAAATCAGGAACTAAGATCTCGACGCGGCAATCTGGCACATGCTCTCGAATGGCCCGAATCGTAAGCGCGAAAAGCTCTGCGCCGCCATCCTTGCGATCGTCACGGTTCACGCTCGTGACAACCGCATACCGCAAGCCGAGCACTTCACAAGCTTCCGCCACACGGCGCGGTTCATCGTAGTCTATGGCCAGCGGAGCGCCTTTATTAACCGCACAAAACCCACAACGCCGGGTACAGACGTTCCCCAGAATCATGAACGTCGCTGTACGCCGGTTCCAGCACTCGCCTACGTTCGGGCAGGCTGCGCTTTCGCAAACAGTGTGCAGTTGAAGGCGTGTAACCAACTCCTTCAGTTCACGGTAGTTTTCGCCCACAGGCGCCGGCGTGCGGAGCCATTTGGGACGCTCGAGCGAAGAGGCGATATTGACCAGCACTGCTTTCAGTGTAACTTTCTTACCCGGACGCTACTGATGTTATCATTCGAGCGAGAGGTGATAACATGATCCGGACCCAGGTGACGCTCGATGAAACAGAGTATAAGCTCGCGCAAAAGGAAGCGAAAAGCCTCGGAATCTCAGTCGCCGAATTCGTTCGCCGCTCTATACGCCAAAATCTTTCTCTAAGAACTGATAAGGCTTGGATGCGCTACGTCGGGATGGTCGAAACCGGAGATCCCAAATCGAGTTCGAGCGAATCTATTGACGAATTGATCTATGGCGTCAAAGACTAACGTGTACGTAGACACGGCAGCGTTCATCAGCGTTCTTGATGGGTCCGATTCTCACCATCCGCTCTTTCGACGGCTATTCATCTCGCCACCATCGCTGACGACATCCGCATTGGTCATCTCAGAGGGGCACGGCTGGTTTCTTCGGAGGTACGATGCGCGAAGGTCGTTTCAATTCTTACAATTCGTAAACGAACTGCCTGCCTTGACGATTCAGGCCTTTGATGCTTCCGAGCTTCGTAGCGCAACTGTGTTGCTGAAGAAGTTCGCGGATCAGAAGTTGACGCTGGCGGATGCACATGGACTTGCGACCATACAACAGTTATCGATTCGAACTTGTTGGTCTACAGATCGCCATCTAAGTCTTACCGGTGCTGCCTTGGTCGTATAGGTTCAGATCCAATTCCCCGGCGGAGCTACTTCAATCCATGGCCGCTCCGATGGCCCTTTATGCAGCGTGACGCGGCGCATATATTTTGCGAGAATCGAATACCGGCCCAACATCTTCACTTCCCATCCTTGGGGCGACGCCAGTTCAGCGATGTTTGGTGACTCTCGCTGAATGCATCGGACTAGTTCGGTGACCAATGGTTCGCGGTCTTGCGGATCGGGACTTTTGTCGTAGTCGGGCTCAACTACAACCCGGCCAATCTCAAGAGAGGTAGAGTTCACGGAACCGAACGCTTCTTCGAGAAAGAACTCGAGTTCTGGGTTCATATCTACATTTCCCTCCGGTTCTCGAGTGAACGTGACATGGTCACTTCATCGGCAAACTCAAGATCGCTTCCCACTGGAATTCCCATAGCAATACGGGTTACGCGAGGGCCGAGCGGTTTCAACAGCCTTGAGAGATAAACTGCCGTCGCCTCGCCTTCCACAGTCGGATTAGTCGCCACAATAACCTCTTGTATTTCCGAATCGCGAAGACGGTCCACCAATCCCTTGATCTTCAGATGATCAGGGCCGATCCCGCGCAAAGGCGAAATCGTCCCATGCAAGACGTGATATACGCCGCGAAAGGCATGAGTCGTTTCAATGGGCAGAATATTGTGAGGCTCTTCCACAACGCAGATCTGAGAGTGCTCACGATGTGGATCGCGGCAGTAGAGGCACAACGGCTCGTCGCTGATGTTATTGCACTGAGCGCAAACGCCAAGCTTATCTTTGATATCGACAATTGCCTGGGCGAGGTTCTCGGCATCCTCACGCGATCCCCTCAGCAGATGGAACGCTATGCGTTGCGCGGATTTTTGACCAATGCCAGGCAGCCGCTTACATTCCTGAATAAGCCGGGCGAGCGGCTCAGCGAACTCTGGCATTCGTCAGATGCCTAAAACATTCCGGGCGGTAGCCCGAGGCCGCCCAGCATGCCGCCCATCTTTGACTGCGCCTCGTCGTCCACCTTCTTCGCAGCTTCATTGAACGCGGCCATCATCATGTCTTGCAGCATTTCAAGGTCGCCCGCTACTTCCGGATCGATCTTTACGCCAAGTACGTTCTTGTGGCCGTCCATCTTCACGCTTACCATCCCGCCGCCCGCTGATGCCTCCACGCGGATAGCCGCAACCTGTTCCTGCAGCTTTTCCTGCATCTGCTGCGCCTGCTTCATCATGCCTTGCATGTTGCCCGGTATCTTCATAGCTGACTTGCGTGGTCCCTTTCACTCATTCAAATCTCGCACGGTACGAACTTGGGCATCCGGAAAAAGCTCCTGGAAACGCTTAACGCCGGGATGTGATAGCGCGCGCTCTCGAACATTACTCCCGCTGATAGAGACGGGCTGTTCGGATACCGGCGCTGCTTGCGCTTCCGTATGTTCACCGACTTCAATCAGCACCCGTACTGGTTTACCGATCACCTGCTCCGCGATGCGCTGCGTGTTCGAATCTTTCAGGGCAAATGTGAGCGGTTTCGGCGCTCGAACGATGAGCTCACTACCCTCCAATCGCAATGTCGAATGTCGAACGGCATCGGCTGTGGTATGAAGGCCAGCTTTGCAAAGGGCGTCATACAATTCCTTTCCTAAATTGCCGCTCCTGGCACGATCACGTTCACTACTGCATTGCGCCTCGGTGGTTTTTGGCGTTGTGGGCTGCCCAGTGGGAAGCGACTTCATTGAAGGTGAATGGGAATTCACGGCATTGGATACTCCGGCCGGGCCTGAAGCAACGACAGAGCCAGAGTCGCTACCTGATGGAGGTGTTACGCAGTCACGCGATCCCAATTCTGCAAGGGCTTGCTCGATCGATTGAAGCCTTCCTGCTTGCACCAATTTGATGAGCCCTAGCTCCAAATGCAACCGAGGCTGCAGGGAAGATTGCATCGTCTGGTACAGATTGAGGGTCAGATTCAAATAGCGCGTCAAGTCTTCTTCACTGAAAGCGCCAGCCGTTTCCAAAAGCGCCTGCTGCTCTTGATCAGACCCGGCAATCAAGCGGCTCGGCTTACCGGCGATCTTTGCAACCAGCAGGTTCCGCCAGTAACGCGAGAGTTCACGGCAGAAATGTTGTAAGCTTTGCCCCCTTTGTTCGAGATCCTCGACAATCTCCAGCATGCGCCCGCCATCCTGTTTGTGAACAGCCTCGGCTACCGCGCGAAGCGACTCAGTTCCGAATAAGCCCAGCAACGCCCACACATCTTCAACCCGCAGCACATTTCCGCAACACGCTATGGCTTGATCCAGAGCCGACAACGAATCTCGAACACTGCCTTCACCTGCCTGGGCGATGACCGAAAGAACTTCTTCAGGTGCATCGATTCCTTCCTGTTGTGTAATCTGCTTCAGGCGGACCATTAGATCGGCATAATCTATAGAGCGGAAGCTGAAGTGCTGGCAGCGCGAAGCGATGGTGTTTGGGATCTCGTGTGCCTCGGTCGTGCACAGAATGAAAACGACCCATTCTGGCGGTTCTTCGAGGGTCTTCAGCAACGCATTAAACGCTTCTTTGGTGATTTGATGTGCCTCATCGATGATGAAGACTTTATAGCGATCCCGTGCAGGCCGGTAGCGGACGTTTTCACGAACTTCCCGCATTTCGTTGATCCCGCGATTTGAAGCGGCGTCGATCTCGATTACGTCGACGGAATTGCCTTCAGCGATTTCGACACAACTCGAGCACACGCCGCACGGCTTCACGGTGGGACCGTTGACACAGTTCAGGCAGCGTGCCAGAATCCTTGCCACGCTTGTCTTACCCGTCCCCCTCTGACCAGAAAAGATATAGCCATGCGCAAGACGGTTGCTCGCGATTGCATTACTGAGCGTCCTCTGAACGTGCTCTTGCCCCATCAGCTCGTCGAAGTTCTGAGGACGATACTTTCTAGCGATTACTTGATACATCGGATGATTCGATTACGGAGCTGACGGGGGCAACTTACGTTTCTTCCAGCAAGAGTCTTCACCATTGCCGGGAGAAAATGCCAGACCCCGGGTGATCCGCGGCACACGAGCTAAATCGCTACCGTTGCTTCCTTCCGGACCTGGCGGGGTTTACAACCGCTCATTGCACGAAGCCCGGAGCCTGACAATCCACAATCGTAACATTCAAACTACTTCTGGGGCTGCAGAACGGCTTGCAGCTTTTCCCCGAAAAGCGTGTTTGCTGGGCCTTTATGTTCATCTCTGACGGGACGGAGCTCCTGAGCCACTTGCGGTGCGGGCTGACCCGGGACCGACGGCGAGGGTGCCGTCTCCCGGGACTGCTCGATAGGCACGCTAACGGGCTCCGGCATCTCCGTCTGGCCTTGTTGCAACGCGTCAGTTCTCGCAGGGGCCTCGGCATGAGTCAGGAATCGATCTTTCTTCAGGACGATACGCTCAAGTGCGCTAATCCATCCTGTGAATTCACCCTCTACACGGTCGCGGCTTAGAGCGATTCGCATCGCTTCCATCTTGGAATCCAGATTGTCGAGGTGATGCAAGAGCAGTGCCTCGGGAAACGCCGGAACTTTAGGCGAGCCAAACTCCAATTCACCGTGATGGCTGATGATCATATGTTCTACTAACATACGCAGCTTAGGAGGAAAGCCCGGCACTTGGTCGAACTTGCTCGCGAGCATCTGCAGTCCGATCACGATGTGCCCGAGCAGCTGACCCTCCGCGCTATAACCAAAACTGCGCGAGTAAGAAAGCTCATTGATTTTTCCCAAATCGTGAAGAATCGCGCCCGTAAGAAGAAGGTCGATGTCTATATCTTGATAATGCGCTGCAGTGATCCGGCTCAGTTTACACAGCGATAGGACGTGCTCGATCAAACCTCCGCGGCAGGCGTGATGAATGTTTTTCGCGGCTGGAGCCACCTTGTACAACTGGGCCAATTGCTCATCGTCGAAAACACTATCGAGAAGCGCATGGAGATGGAAATTTTTAATACTCGCAATGGTCGACCTCAGCTCTGCGAACATTTCCTCTCCGTCGCGCTCCGAGCACGGGAAGTAGTCCGCAAAATCCACCTCGTGCTCTTCGAGCCGCCTTAGACGATGTACAGTGAATTGCGAGCGGTTCTGGTAAACCTGAAGCAACCCTTTCACTTTTACGAAATCGTCGCGTTCGAAGGAGTGTACGATATCGGGAACGTTATCCCACATCTTGGCTTCCATCTCGCCTGTTCGGTCCGCGAGATGTAGCGACAGGTAGGGCTCACCCGTTCGTTTCTGCCGCACTTCCTTTGAGAGAACCAGGAACTGGGCTGTAACGACCTCGTTCGGGACGAGGTTGCCGAGATACGGCGATTTCATAGGCGAATCAGCGAGAGCTGCTCTTCCCTGTCACTGTTGTCTGCGTTCCCGGTATGGGAAGCATTCCGAAGAGCCGTTTTCTGCGAGTCTTCTCCTGAACCTCAGCCTTCGTGACAGTCTCAGGTTTCAACTGCGCGGGATCTTGCCAAGCCGTGTTCTGGCCAGGTGCAGCGCCTGTGTCCACGTATCCCGGCTTTATCTGTAGGAATGCGGTCTTGCGCAGTTGCGTGAGATACTCGCGTACTTTGGGCTGCATCTTGGGACCGTACAGAATGTTTTCAATATCGCTTCGAACGTCCACGAGCGCGGCCAGCCCGGTTTTTGTATGATCGTCCACTTTCAAAATTTCAAACCCTGTCGGTATGCGGATCGGCTGAGTGACGGAGCCCTTCGGCAAACTCCAAACTGCATTTTCAATTTCTTTCGTTAAATCACCCTTCTTGTAGCCGCCGAGTTCGCCGCCTTGCTTGGCGGTCGCAGCATCGGAGTTGTCGCGCGCAAGATCCGAAAACCGCTCACCTTTCGCAGCATCCGCCGACATCTGCTTAGCCTTCCTCTCGGCTGCCGCAATACCGTTTGCATCCTTACCCTGAGTCGAAATCAGTATCTCGCTCAGAAACACCTTTTCCTCGCGCACGAAGTCCGATTTGTGTTTGTCGTAATACTCCTGTATATCCTTATCAGTAATGTTGATATGGCGCGCGACCTCCTGTCCTATGACTTGACGGGTCAGATATTGATTCCGCATTTCGGCCAGGAAGTCCTCATAGCTCATCCCAGCCTGCTGGCGTACGTACTCGTGGAACTTGTCCGGATCTGTAATGTTCGCCTGGCGCTGCAAATCCGCCATATGTTTGCTGACGTCCGAATCTACATTGATGTTCAGCTCTTTGCCTTTCTGGATGAGCAGCAATTCGTCGATCCGATCGCGCAGAATATCCTTCTGACGGCTTTGATAATCCTGGTCGAACCGCGAGCCTGTCTCTTGTTGCGCCTTGAGCTCCTGCCCGAGTTCCCGGGTAAGGCGTTCCAGTTCGTCCTGGCTGACGATGTCTCCGTTGACACGCGCAACGATCTGATCTACGACCGCGATATCAGCGCCTAAACACGACACACAGCAGATGAGAGCAGCAGCAAATCCTGTAAATTGCATAGGTGATCGCTTCCATTATCGCAACACTCCGCACACCATGAACAACCATAAAAATGAGTTAGCAAGCGCTCATTTCAGAGCCGTAATAAGTTCCTCCACAGTCAGCTCGAATAATCTTGTTTTCAATTCTGAAAGGAGTTGACCGGGATTACTAGATGCGCCGAGCGGAAGCTTCAACACACCTGCAGGCGTGAACTGGGCGTTCGGCGTATTTCTAACCAAGCCCATCAGCTTAATAGGATCGATTTTCGATTGCTGATGGAATTTTATGTTCGCAAAGCCCTGTCTTCTCTCGATGGATTCGATCCCGACGCGTTCAGCAAAGCTCTTCAGCAGCGAGAATCGAAGTAGATTAGCGACCTCCTCCGGTACCGGTCCGTAGCGGTCCCCCAGTTCATCGAGCACGCGTAAACCCTGATCCTCATTCTTGACATCGGCCACGCGCTTGTACCATCTCAGGCGATGCGCCTCGTCAGCAATATAGCCGGTGGGTATCCGAATGTCGAGTCCTAGGTTTAGAGTCGCGTGGATTTCGAGTGGAACTTCTTCGCCCTTCAGCTCGCGCACCGTCTCCTCAAGCAAACGGATATAGGTGTCGTATCCCACAGCTTCGATATGCCCATGCTGTTCGCCCCCTAACAGATTTCCGGCGCCCCGCAGCTCTAAATCGAGTGCAGCAATTTTGAATCCGGCGCCAAGATCGCTGAACTCTTTAAGGGCCGCGAGCCGCTTACGTGCCACCTCACTCAATTCCGTATCTGCGGGCACGAGAAGATACGCATACGCCCGGCGGTTTGACCGCCCCACCCGGCCGCGCAGTTGATACAATTCGCTGAGCCCGTAGCGCTCCGCATTTTCGACGATGATCGTGTTCGCTAGCGGGATGTCGAGCCCGTTCTCAACGATTGTCGTCGAGACAAACACGTCGTAGTCGTGTCTCATGAAACCAAGCAACACTCTTTCCAGCTCCGCTTCACCCATCTGACCGTGGCCTACACCGATTCGGCAGTTCGGAATCAACTCCTGAATGAACGCCGCTCGCATGAAGATCGTGTCGACTCGGTTGTGGACGAAATAGACCTGCCCCTGCCGAGCCATTTCCTGCTCAATGGCCGTCTTTATGAGATCCGGATTGAAATGGGCAACTACGGTATTGATGGAAAGGCGGTCTTTGGGAGCCGTTTCGATCACCGACATGTCACGAAGGCCGAGTAACGACATGTGCAACGTGCGTGGAATGGGGGTGGCGCTCATCGTCAGCACGTCGACGTTGTGTCGTAACTGCTTTAGCCGCTCCTTATGTTTCACGCCGAAGCGTTGTTCCTCATCCACGATCAGCAACCCGAGATCGTTAAACTTCACATCCGCTGATAAGAGCCGGTGAGTCCCGATGAGCACATCCACTTTCCCCAATGCAAGATCCTCTAACACGCTCTTTATCTGTTTCGGAGACCGGAAGCGGCTCGCCAGCTCTACGCGAATCGGAAAGGAAGCGAACCGGTGCCTGAAGGTCTCGTAATGCTGAAACGATAGGACCGTCGTGGGAGCGAGGACGGCGACCTGTTTCCCGTCGCCGAGCACCTTGAAAGCGGCGCGCATCGCAACTTCCGTCTTTCCGAAGCCGACATCCCCACACAGTAGCCGATCCATTGGCTGCTCCGTTTCCATGTCCGCTTTGATTTGTGAAATCGCAGTCAATTGATCCTTTGTCGGTGTATATTCGAACGCGTCTTCGAATTCCCGCTGCCAATTGCCGTCTGGCGAGAACGCGAACCCCTGCACCATCCGCCGCTGCGCGTAAAGCTTCAACAATTCATCAGCCATGTCGCGCATTTTCGCTTTGACGCGCGATTTTGTTTTCTCCCAAGTGACCCCGCCGAGACGGTCAAGATGAGGTCTCGCTTCTCCAGCGCCCCGATATTTCTGGACGAGATCGAGCCGCGTCAACGGAACGTATAATTTCGATTCCGCCGCGTACTCGATCAGCATGAAATCTCCCTTCTGATCCCCTTGCGCGATCTCACGAATCCCAAGGAATTGGCCCACTCCATGCGTAGTGTGCACGACGAAATCACCCGCCTTTAGATCGGCGATGTCTGCCGTGAAAGCTGCGAGCTGGGATTTCGTTGGCTGACGAGCAACCAGTTCCGAAGATTCGAACAGATCCTCGGAGCCCAGAATGGCCAACCTGGAATTCGTCAACACGGCGCCACGCCGGATAGACCCTTTGACAAGGTATGCGCTCGAGACCGCGCCAGCATGGTAGGCTCGTTCTGCGAGGGAAGAGCGTGCTCCTGATCCTTCGAGCCCAAGCTGGTATGGCACTGCGTATTCCTGCAGAACGTCGGCCAGACGCTCCACCTCGCCTATTGATGCCGCGAAGAATGCTACTCGATTCCCGGCTTCAATCAGGTTGCGTGCTTCTGCAACCGCAAGCGCCATATTGCCCTGGAAGGTAAGCGAGGGCCGCGTTGGTATATGCAGGCTCTTGGCCGCGTCATTTTCTCCCACTTCGGCGAGCACATCCAACTCCCGAAAAGCAATGCTTCTCCGATCCGCTATTGTTCCGCTCAGTTCTTCCCAGGTGGCGAAATTCTTTTCGGGTTCGATAAGTGCCGGACGGTCAGGATGCTCGAGGCGCTGCCATAACCGTCGGACGGCTGACTCGATGGCTTGCGGCTCGTCGAGTACAACAAGAGCATCCGGAATCAACGAGAGAATGTTGCTACGACGCGGACGAACCAGCGGGACCAGAAACTCCCAGCCAGGGAAGATCTCGCCCGGGTTCGCCAAATCTAATTCAGCATGTTCGGCGGCGTCGGCTAGCTGCCGGAGAATGGAACGCGACCGGGGGTACTCGGCGAGCGGCAGCAGGGCCGCCGAAGAGACCTTTAGAACCGAACGCTGAGATTCCACATCGAATTGCCGAATGGACTCGATTTCGTCGCCGAAAAATTCCACCCGGACGGGCTTCGATGCTTCGGCCGGGAACACATCGAAAATGCCGCCTCGCGTGGAGTATTCGCCCACCATTTCGACCGGCTCCCGCCGCTCATAGCCCACGCTTTCGAGATGCTGGACGAGATCTTCGAGCGGAATCTCCTCGCCGACGCGCAGAGTGACAGCAAGCTGCCGGTAGAAGTCTGCCGGCTCCGTGCGCAGTAACGCAGACGCAACCGGAGCAATGGTGATTGGAATGGTTTGAGCCGAAAGCCGCCACAACCCGACCGCCCGTTTTTCCGCAATTTCGTTATGCGGCGACAGACGTTGATGTGGCAGCACGTCAAGCGCGGGCATCAACTGAGGCGCCGGCAGGTTGCGGCCCTCCAGCAAAAGATCGAAAAAAGCTTCAGTCGATTCGAGCAGTGTTTCCGCCTGCTTGTTGCCGTCGGTCAAAACAAATAACGGCCTTTCTGTAAGCTGATAGAGAAGAACCAGGTATAAAGCTTTCGCCGTGTTGACCAACCCCGAAATCGAGAAGGGGCCGGGATCGCCTCGCGTCAGCCGCTGAACCAATGATTGAAAGGCCGCCTGTTTCGCTGCTGATTGGAAAAGCTCTCGTGTTGCTGGATGGGTCAAGTGCTTGAGTCGCGCCAATCTCATTTTACGATTCAGGTTCGTTCGTCAGCTCCTGAACAGCGAGCATGCTGAGCGCTTGCGTGAATCATAGATGGAATTTCGAAACATCCTAATCAGAGCGACAAATTGGGTTGGCGATGCTGTTATGTCGCTGCCTGCCTTGCACGTGCTGCGCGAACGATTTCCGAGCGCCCGGATTTCGATACTCGCCAGGCCGTCCGTTGCCGCTCTGTACGATCGCGAGCCCCTCTGCGATGAGGTGATGCTTTATGAAGCTCCAAGAACCTGGAAGGGTGTAGGTGAAAGATGGAGCGTCGCTCGCGATCTCCGGAGACGCAGATTCGACTGTGCGATTCTCTTTCAGAATGCGTTTGATGCGGCTGCGCTAACGTGGCTGGCGCGCATTCCCGTTCGCATCGGCTATAGCCGTGATGCGCGGGGTTGCCTTTTGACCCATTCCGTACCTGTTCCTTCCGTCTATGAGGCTCCCCGCCATCAACGTTTTTATTACCTGGAACTTCTCAAGCGCGCGAACCTGATCGACGGCTACGCCCCCGAAGCTTTCGTAAAACTGTCCGGGGCCCCCACGGCTGCACAAAAAGGCCAAGAACAACTCCTCGAACGAGGGCTCACCGGGTGCGTTATCGGCGTTAGTCCGGGCGCAGCTTATGGCAGTGCGAAACGCTGGCTACCGGAGCGTTTCGCGGAGGCGGCCTTGCAAATTGCCGAAAAACGCGGTACATCCATTGCCATTTTCGGCTCGAACGATGAAATCAGCATCTGTGATGTTGTGTATGAACGCGTCAGGCGCGCCGGTGTTCTCTGCGGCAATTTTGCCGGGGCGACAACTCTCGGGCAATTCATAGACCTTGCGGCAGCGTGTAAGGTCTATCTTACGAACGATTCCGGGCCCATGCACATCGCCTCGGCACTCGGCGTGCCGACAGTAGCCATTTTTGGTGCTACCGACGACGCCGCGACCGGCCCAACCGGCCCACACACCCGTGTCGTGCGCGAACCGGTAAAATGCAGCCCTTGCCTATTACGTGAGTGCCCGATCGATCACCGCTGCATGATGGGCGTGAGCGCAGACCGTGTCGCGCAAGCCGCCTTCACTCTATTAGAAGAGACCCGGGTGCAACAATCTTCATGAGTGGTGCCTCTATTTTGGTCATCCGCTTAGGCGCCATGGGTGATATCATTCACGCGCTTCCCGCCGTCGCTAGCCTGCGGAAGAGTTTCCCCGAAAGGCCGCTTACGTGGGTGATCGCGCCGAGGTGGATTCCCCTCGTCGAAGGCAATCCTTATATAGATAGCCTGATCGCTTTTGAGCGAGGCAGCATGCATGCGTTGAGGTCTTCTTGGAACGCTTTGCGTGCTCTACAGCCCCACCTCGCGATAGATTTCCAGGGGCTCGTTCAATCCGCGGTAATCGGACGCGTAGCCCGTCCGAAACTCTTCTACGGGTTTGACTCATCAGTCGCCCGGGAACCGCTAGCCTCCGTTCTCTATACGCATCGAGTTGCTGCGTATGGGCCCCACCGCGTTCGTAGAAATCTACAACTGATTCAAGCCGCCGGTGCCTCGGAGATTACGGATGATGTTTGGATCCCTGCCGGTCGCCATGAGGGAGCTCTTCCTTCCGGCCCCTTCGTGCTCGCGAATCCGTTTGCTGGGTGGATTGGAAAACAGTGGCCAATCGAAAACTATGAGCTGCTGGCGGAACGCCTGAATCGAGAGGGCCTGGAGCTCGTCGCCAACGTGCCGGAACGCCGGGCGACCGAGCTAGCGAAGCTGAAGCACATACGCGTGCATACGTCTTCCCTTGGGGGCTTAATTGCTGCTACCCGCCGTTCCATCGCAGTAATTGGCGTGGACAGTGGTCCACTGCATCTCGCTGCGGCCCTTCACAAACCCGGCGTCGCTCTATTTGGCCCGACCGATCCTGATCGCACGGGCCCCTATGGACCCAGCATGTCAATCCTCCGGGCCGGGAACATACGCACCACCTATGCGCGGCACAACAACATACATCCAAGTATGAAGGCCATCGCACCCGAGCAAGTTGCGAATACTCTCTTGCAGTCCATTGCTCAACGTGATCTCGTTACCCACTCGTGAGCAGTTCAATACAGCACAAAACGCAGCGTTACTCGTTTCCCAAGCCGTACGCTGATTTCGTCGCGCGAATACGTGTCCCGATCGGATTCGTTTTGCTCATCGCGTTCGCATGGCTCTCTAAGCCTTCGCGTTCCTCGATTCTTCTTAGCCTGCCTGTTTCTTTGGCAGGTCTTGGGGTCCGCGCCTGGGCAGCAGGACACTTGGCCAAAGATCGGCAGCTCGCCACTACCGGTCCCTACGCCTACGTACGAAATCCCCTTTATATGGGAACGCTCATGGTTGCGGCGGGCATTGTGATAACCGCGCGTGACTTTGTACTTGGAATCATCTTCGCTGTAACGTTCGTGTTGGTTTATCTACCCGCCATTGGGCTCGAAGAACAACATTTGCGCGACATTTTTCCCGAATACAAGGCTTATGCGAATCGGATCAATCGTTTCTTTTCGATCAGCAAGTGGCACGGCGCTCCGGCCCAATTTTCATGGCACCTTTATCGAAAGAACGAAGAGTACAACGCCCTACTAGGTTTCCTTCTGGCAATGCTGTGGCTGCTGTGGAAATCTGGCGCGCTGTGATACTCTTTCGCTCATGAGAGTTGGTGTCTTCACTCCGCTGCTATCGACGTTCCCCCTCGAAAAAGTCCTCGAAAAGTTGAAAAGCTTGGATATTTCGACGGTAGAGCTCGGAACTGGCAACTATCCGGGTGATCCGCATTGCAAACTCTCCATGCTCGAGAACGAAAAGGAGCTCAAAGAGTTCAAAAAGAGACTCGACGATCAAGGGTTTTCAATTAGCGCGCTGAGTTGCCACGGCAATGCACTCCATCCCGATGCCGCAGTTGCGAAGAATTACGCCACAACCAGCAAACGAACCGTAGAACTTGCGGCCAAGTTAGGTGTTCCAGTCGTTATCGACTTCTCCGGGTGTCCTGGCGACCGTGACAACGCAAAATTTCCAAACTGGGTCACTTGCCCTTGGCCCCCTGAATACCTCGAGGTTCTCGACTGGCAATGGGAGAAAAAAGTCGCGCCTTATTGGATCGAGCACGGCAGGTTTGCGAAGGATCACGGCGTAAAGATCGCAATCGAAATGCACCCCGGTTTCGTCGTATACAGCCCCGAAACGATGCTCAAGCTCCGGTCGATCGCAGGCGATAGCGTCGGATGTAACTACGATCCGAGCCACATGTTCTGGCAGGCCATCGATCCCATAAAGGCCGTCCGCATCTTGGGCGATAGTATCTTCCACGTGCATGCTAAAGACACGCAGATTTACGACTTCAATCTGCCGAAAACAGGCGTCCTCGATACAAAGAAATACACGGACGAAAAAAACCGTAGCTGGATATTCCGAACCTGTGGGTACGGCCATCCCTACGGCTGGTGGAAGGAGTTCATCTCAACGCTGCGCATGTATGGGTACGACTACGTGCTTTCGATCGAACACGAGGATTCGCTCATGGCTCCCGACGAAGGACTCACCAAAGCCGCCGAGTTTCTAAACCAGATCATCATTCGCGAGCAACCGGCTGCGGCGTGGTGGGTCTAACCGGCTCGAAGTCAGGAATGTCATGTCGGGCAAGAAAATAGGCATTTTGACTGGGGGTGGCGACGTGCCCGGCCTGAATGCCGTCATCAAAAATGTTGTGTACCGTAGCACCTCGGATGGCCACGAAGTAACTGGAATTCGCCTCGGTTGGAAGGGACTCACTCACCTTAACTGCGATGATCCGGAGAGCGTAAGGCATTACGTACTCCCGCTGAGTCGCGAAAACACGCGCACCGTCGACCGTACCGGCGGAACCTTCCTTCACACCAGCCGCACGAATCCCTCCAAGATGAAGGAAGTGCCCGATTTCCTTAACAAGGACAATTTCCCGTCGGCTGATACCACCAAAAACGGCGTCACATCGACCACTTACGATCTGAGTAAGCAGGTAATATCGAACCTCGAAAGGCTCGATATCGACTATTTGGTCGCAATCGGCGGCGACGACACGCTGAGCTACGCGGCAAAACTCGATGGTCTGGGCTTTAACGTGATCGGGATCCCAAAGACGATGGATAACGACGTTCGCAGCACCGAGTATTGCATCGGATTCTCGACCGCTATCTCGCGGGCGAAGGAGTCGATCCAGAGACAGCGTACGACCGTCGGCTCGCATGAGCGCGTCGGCATTTTCCGCGTTTTTGGACGCGACGCGGGCTACACTGCTCTCTATACTGCATATGTAACGTCCATCCGCTGCGCCATTCCTGAGTACAAATTCGATCTTCAGAAGATGATCGACCTATTGGCCACGGACAAGCGCAACAATCCAAGCAATTACTGCCTGGTCATCATGTCGGAAGGCGCACAGTGGGAAGGCTATCAAGTGCGCGAGTACGGTGAGGCTGACGCGTTCGGCCACCGCAAAAAAGCCAACGTCGCTGAAGATTTCAGCGATGAAGTGAAAAAACGAATGGGAGCCGAGACGGTTGTGAGCGATTTGACTTACGACCTGCGAAGCGGAGCTCCAGACTTTTTGGACACTATGGTCGCAACCACGTTCGGCAACATGGCCTATGACGCTTTCACCTCACACCGGCATGGCCTGATGGCATCCGTTTCTGATGGAAAGTTCGCAATGGTTCCCATTCCGGATCCGAAACTCGGTCCACGCAGAGTCGACGTCGACGCAATGTTCAATAAAGATCGGTACCGTCCGGCTTACGCCCATAAAGAAGGCCTTCCACTCTTCCTCACGCACGCCTGATATGGCTCTGCAGTTTTCACAATCCGAATTGCCCTGCGAAGTAGTCGAAGCGCAAGGCCATCTCATCGATTCCCACATCATGGAGCGCATTTTTGACACGGTCGTCGAGTATGGCGGCCGCTTTGAAGTGGAGCATTTTTCAATAGGCCGAACGAATAGTGAGCCATCCTCGCTTCGCCTGCGTGTCGAAGCACCGACTCAGGAACAAATGGAGCAGATGATGACCCAATTGGTGGGTCTCGGCTGCTCGGCGATCGATTCAGGTGATGCCGAAATAAAGCCGGCGGAGCGCGATTGCTGCGCTCCGGAAGATTTCTATTCCACAACGAACCAGCGAACTCTCATCCGCTATCGCGGCCAGTGGATCGAAGTGCGTAAACAGCGGATGGACGCCATGATCGTCGTTGACAATGGCTCGGCAGCCTGCCGCCGTTTGCGGGACATCAAGGCTGGCGATCTAATAATCGTGGGGATGAAAGGCATTCGCGTCCTGCCCGAAGCAAAAGAGCGCGACCGGCTCGCTTTCTCTTTCATGAGCAATGAAATCTCTTCCGAGCGTCAGGTCGAGACGGCTGTTGCCCAGACCGCCGAATTGATGAAACAAGCGCGTGCAGACCGCAAGAAGATCATCGCGGTTTCAGGGCCAGTCGTAGTTCATACAGGCGGCTGTGAAGCGTTATCGCGCCTGCTCCGCAACGGCTGGCTGGACGCGCTATTGGCCGGTAATGCGCTTGCTGTCCACGACATCGAATCGGCCCTCTTCGGAACTTCTTTGGGTGTTCGCACATGCGACGGACGTTTGGAGCAGCATGGCCATCGCAATCACATGCGCGCCATCAACGCGATCTATCATGAAGGCGGCATCGCCCAAGCTGTCAACTCGGGTCGCCTCACCACCGGTGTTATGTACGAGTGCGTGAAAGCGAATGTACCCTTTGTTCTGGCTGGCAGTCTGCGTGATGACGGCCCGATGCCCGGAACAATCACCGATATGAATGAGGCGCAGGACGCATACGCGATGCAATTGGAAGGTGCGGGCGTCGTCTTGTGCCTCAGCTCCATGCTCCATTCGATCGCTGTCGGGAATATGCTGCCAGCCTGGGTGAAAATTGTTTGTGTTGACATTAATCCTGCAGTCCCCACGAAAGTTAGCGATCGCGGTACGGGCCAGGCTTTAGGCGTTGTCACCGACGTTGGCCTATTTCTCGAGCTCCTCGCCCGAAAGCTGGATTGCCGATGAAGAGGGTTGCAAGTGAAGCGAGCTTGTCAGTGAAAAGACCTCGCCAGTACACCGACCAACATGCACGCGCGGGCGTCGAAGCATCCCTGCCTGAAATCGAAACCTGGCCGAATCAGTACGGTCAGTACGAGATAGAAATCGCGATGCCCGAGTTTACATCGGTTTGCCCCAAGACCGGCCTCCCAGACCACGGAACGGTGCGTCTCATCTATACTCCCCTCAAGCTGTGTTTGGAACTAAAATCATTCAAGATGTATATCTTGGCTTACAGGAACTTAGGCATTTTTCAGGAGAATGTAGTAAATCGTCTGCTAGCCGACGTGATACGGGCCGCGGATCCCGTGCAAGCGACGGTCATCGGAGATTTCGCTTCTCGTGGCGGCCTCTCCACGAGAATTTCCGCTACTTACAAGCGCCAAAAGAAGTAGCCTATTAGAAGGCGTCCCGTTCCCGTTACACTCAACCTGTCGAACGCATGATCATCCGCCTCGCCGCGTTATTACTGCTCTGCATATCTGTTAGGGCTGCTGAGTTTCACAACGGTCAAGCCGCACGCGCCGTAATTGGGCAGCCCTCATTCTCCGCTTCTGAGTCGGGCGTCGTTGCTTCAAATTTGCTGCTTTCAAATGGCCGTCTGTATGTCACCGACACCGAGCATCGACTCCATGTTTTTGATTTGGCAAGAATTCCCAGCGTTAAGGATCACGCTGTGCGGACGAGTGCTTCCGGCTGCCTTGTCTGCGGATTTTTGTCCACTATCGCTCCCACGGCATCAGTCCTGCAAGAATCCCCGGCAGTGAGTATCTATGGGAATACCGTTGCTCTAGCGGACACTCCGAATCACCGGGTTCTAATTTGGCGTGATGCCACCGTGAGCGCCGCCAACCGGACGCCCGATATCGTCCTCGGGGAATCGAATTCTGAGGAGCCATCGGTCTCAGGCAGTACCCTGATTGAGCCGACATCTGTCGCATTCGACGGTAAGCATCTGTTTGTCGCGGACGCCGCCTTGCGGCGCGTGCTGATTTGGAACGGGCTCCCGGCCATCAATAACCAGCCTGCTGACGCCGTGCTTGGACAGCAAAATCTCACGTCCATTGAAACGAGCGACATCCCGCGTGCGGACACAATGCATCATCCTACTGCGCTAGCCTCTGACGGCACCGATTTGTTTGTTGCTGATTCCAGCAATCGGCGCATTCTCGTCTTCACTGCCGCGGATTCGCCGCTTACAACCAACGCGATCGCCAACTCTGCCAGTCTTGCTGCCGGACCGCTCGCGCCGGGAACGCTGATTACGATTACCGCCAACAGGCTGGCCGACGACAACGCATCCGCACCGGACGACAGCACTCAGCCGTTACCCACAAAGCTCGGCAATGCCGAAGTCATATTCAATGGTGTAGCCCTGCCGCTTTTGTCGGCGTCCCCGGGACAGATTCGCGCCCAGCTTCCTTACTCTGTCGGGAACGCCTCAGCCGCCAGCCTTTACGTGAGAGTGGCGCATAATGACGGTACCGTCACAGTTACGAGTGCCGCGGGAATTCAAATTGTTGCCGCAAATCCCGGATTGTTTGCCTTCGGCGGCACCGAGCCAAGAAGCGGTCTGGTTCTTCACGCTTCTAGCGGCTCCGCTGGAGAAAGTGGAGTTCCCGTGACTTCGGACAATCCGGCGAAGCCGGGAGAAACATTAGTTTTGTGGGCCGCAGGCTTAGGTGCTGTCAAAGAGGCTGGCGTAAGCGCTCCACCTTTAGTAGGCGTTCCTCACAGCGGGTCTAACGCCCATGTGGTGATCCCGGTAACTGCGTTAGTGAACGGCCGCTCGGCGCAGGTTGCCTTCGCCGGTCTACCCCAAGGCTCCATTGGAATCTACGAGGTTCATGTTGTTCTTCCATCCGATCTACCGGATGGTCCGAAGAGCCTCCTGCTCATCGCTCAAAACGGTTTCGTGAGCAATAGGATTACCGTCCCCGTTCGGAGCGCGTCCCATTAAGTTCCAGCGTCTCGATCCATGCAACAGCTTCGTTGGCACGCTTTGCTGCAGCAGTGGGTAGCCGTTTCCACGCACCGCCAGGACCGCCCGCAAATGCCGTCGGACTGGTGTCCATTCGATCCCGGATCGGGGCACGTCCCGGATCATTACGGTGTCTATTTATATCCGAACGATTTCCCTGCCTTTTCCGAAACAGCCGGGGCATTCGCGCCTCAGCCTGGATTATTCGCCGAGACCGGTGCGTATGGACTGTGTGATGTAGTCTTGTACTCGCCGGAGCACACCCTCCCCCCGTCCAAACTCAGTCTCGATCACTGGCGCAAAATCGTGGATCTCTGGACCGAGCGAACTCGTCAACTCGCACAAGATTTCCAGATCGCATTCGTCGCGCCTTTTGAGAACTGCGGCGCAGCCGTCGGCGTCACCATGCCCCACCCTCACGGCCAGATTTACGCACTTCCTTTCGTACCGCCCAATATTCAAAAGGAAATCTGTTCGGCCAGGCAATTTGCTGCCGCGAACAACGGCAAATGCCTATTCTGCCATTTATTGGAAGAGGAATTGAAGGACGGCTCGAGAGTGATCTGGGCCGACGATCACTTTGCGGCCTTTGTTCCCTATGCCGCCCGCTTTCCAGCCGAAGTAGCCCTCTACCCCCGCCGCCACCTTCGCACGCTGCTCGATCTCAGCTCTGACGAACAATCCGGTCTCGCCAGCTTGATCAGCGTGGTTCGGCGGAAGTATGACAATCTCTACGGGTTCGTTATGCCGCTAATGATGGCAGTGAATCAGGCGCCTTTGCGCCAGCCGGAAACCCTCTACCATTTCCACGTGCAGTTTCTACCTTTGCAGCGCAGCCCGACTAAGCTCAAATATCTCGCCACCATGGAGACCGGATTCGGCACCTTCCTCGCGGATACCGCTCCAGAAAAAATGGCCGAAAATCTCCGCCAATCGGAACCGGTTACTTCCACGTAGTTCAATTCTCTTTCGAGTACGGCCGGCATCGATTCTCCTGGAGCAAATTGCGTGTCCTTGCCAAGTCGGACGGCGCAACGTAAAAGAAAGCTCCAGTCAACTCGCGCCGCATCAGTAGGCCTCCGGTGTACGACCCGGTCTCAACCAGATATTCGATTCCGGCTTCGGTCAGCAGTTTCTCTAGCTTGAGAGCTTCGCGGAGCCGTCTCGCCATATACACAAGATCCAGTTCCTCCTCTTCAAAGAACTCGGGATCACGACGCACGTTCATCAGTCTACTGTCTGCTCCTGAAAAACAGGTAAGAAGCCGAATCCACGCCTCCCCCGATTGCGTCTCTTTCATATGCGGGCCCTTCTCAGGCTTCAGCGTCGCTGGCGGGAAGCTCGCATGTTCGCCCGAGCGATCGCGTCGGCGAACCACCCGATTCTGGCCCAAATCATCCCCATTCGCCGTTGCAATTTACGTGCACATATTGCAATGAGTTCGATCGCGATTCTCCTCCCGTGCCAACTTCTGAGATGCTGCGGCGCATCGACAAATTAAGCGAGCTCGGTACCAGCATCATCACTTTCAGCGGCGGTGAGCCTGCGCTCCATCCCGATCTTGATTTGTTGATTCGGCAAGTTCGCAACTACGGTGCTATCGCGACTCTAATCACGAACGGTTATCTGCTCACGCCGGATCGCATCAAGCGCCTGAACGCCGCAGGCCTCGACTACCTTCAGATCAGCATCGATAACGTGCAGCCTGACGACGTCTCGAAGAAAAGCCTCAAGGTACTCGATCGCAAGCTTCATTGGCTGGCCGACTACGCCGATTTCGACGTTACAATCAACTCCGTATTGGGCACTGAGATCAACCATGCCGAAGACGCTTTCCAGATCGCCGCACGCGCACGTGAGCTGGGCTTTAGCAGCACGACAGGCATTCTGCACGACACAAGCGGGCAGCTCCGCCCGCTGAGTGCGCTCCAAACGACCATCTATGACCGGATTCTTGCGCTCGGAACTGGGTTATTCTCGTTCGCGCACCTCGACGCCTTTCAACGCAACGTGGTCCGCGCGCAAGCGAACCGCTGGCATTGCCCTGCGGGCGGACGCTTCCTCTACATCTGCGAAGACGGCTTGGTGCATTACTGTTCCCAGCAGCGCGGCTGTCCTGGCATCCCGCTCGAACAATACACACCCGAAGATCTGGTCCGAGAGGGCGCAAAGCCTAAAGGTTGTGCCCCGTTCTGCACGATCTCCTGCGTCCACCGGACGGTAATGCTTGACGATTTCCGTACGCGTCCCAAGGAAACTCTCGCGGGTATTATTGAACGTCGAAAGGAGCGCGATCCCGCATGGGTACCGCCTCTATCGGTACGTGCTCTCGATTGGATGTTCCTCCGCGATTCCCGTGCAAAACAGGTCTTCGGCGCGATCGCGTTGCGGCTCTTTGGCGCAAAGGCCGGTAGCACCCATTAGGGGCGAGAGAGGCCACAAATGTTACGATGTGCAGGACCATGGTCAAAGCTTCTTGCTTCATCTGTGCTCTGCTGTTTTCAGCATGCAGCTCACCGCCGCCGCCTACGCCTTCCCTAACACCCGAGAACGCGTCGTCGCTGCTGCATTACAATAACAAAGCTGAGAACTGGCTTAAATACATAAAAAAGCACGATGCCAGCTGCGATTACAAGCTTGATCTACCTGATCAGACCTCGCATCCAACCGCCATCGATCTGGATCACATCGTCTGGTGTGCCAGCCGCCCCGGACCTAAAGAATTTGATGCCAGCGTACAGTTCGTCTACGACAAAGCGGCACAGCACTGGGTGATTCTTCGGTTCAGCAGCTAGCTTTCCAATCCCGCATTCCGCGCCGCAACTCGAGTGACACTCGACCAATCGAGGTCTTGTTGCCCATGCGCTACAGCGGAAACCAGCTGATTGCGAATCAGGCTGGCCAGGGGCATGGGTGCAGCCAGTTCCTCTGCTGCCTCGATCACCAACCGGATGTCCTTCAATCCGAGTGGCAATGCAAAGGCGGCTGGATCGAATCGTTCATCCGCCACAATCCCCATATAGTTCTTATAGAGTGGGGATGCAAACAAGTCACCGATGACCTCGATGAATACCTGGCGATCTATTTCGGCTTTGCGTACCGTCGCGAACGCCTCACCGAACGTCTCCAGCATGCTGGCGATCATGAAATTCCCGCAAAGCTTCACCGCGTTCGCCTGCCACGTTTCGGATCCCACGACGACTGTCCGGCGCCCCATGGCGTCAAGCAAGGGCCGGCAACGCTCGACAACATCGTGCTCACCCGCGGCGAGTATTAGCAGCTTCTTGCCCTCTGCGGCTTCAGGTCGGCCAAAAACAGGAGCGCTCACAAAACACTCCCCTCTAGCGGCGTGCTCTGTCGCAAGGCGCCGGGCCAGCGCCGTACTGATCGTGCTGCTGGAGATATGTACGGAATTTTTCTTCAGGGTTGAGGCAATCCCGTTTTCGCCAAACACAATCTCTGTGACTGCGGCGTCGTCGGACAGCATCGTGAACACCGCTTCGCAGTCGCGGCACGCTTCTATTGCTGAGTTAGCAACCTTCGCGCCTTCGCCGGCTAGCGCTTCTGCTCTTTTCTTGCTGCGATTGTAGACAGTGAGTTGATGCCCCGCCCGTAACAGGTTCCGTGCCATTCCCGAGCCCATGTTTCCGAGTCCGATGAAAGCGAGCTTCATACGCACTCAGGATACCGGAGGCGAGAACTCCTACGGCACTTCACAACCTCTGACTAGGCACCCGTTCTCAAGCCGTACGTTGTCGCGCTGTCCTGGCCGCTTCGTCAAATTTGTTTTGCGCTTTACCGGCGATCTCTCCAACCGTTGCGGCCGCGCTCTGAACTCCGCACATCACTCCTTCTCTTCCTCTGCGAAACCCCGTTTCCAACAAATCCTTCGACAACCCTGCAAAGGACGACACAACCACCGTCGCTCCGGCGACCGCCAATGCGCCTCCTATGCCTATGAGTCCAAGTCCTAAAACACTTTGTTTCAATCTACTGTTCACTTGCCCTTCCGTTCTGAGAACGCGTGATCGCGTTCCTGTACCCAGTGTAGACAGAACTCCTTATGGACCCGCCTGGAGTTCGCGGGGTTCTAATCTCCACGGCCACTTCATCGCCCTATGCGCCCGCCACAAATACGCCAGAACGCCGAATACCAACAGAGCAAAGCCGCTGAGGACGTAAACCGCCCCGCTCGAAGCCAGAATAAAGATCCAACCTGCTAAGGCGATCAGCGCTGGTAACGGATACAACGGCATCGCGAATGGTCGAGCAATATCTCGCCGGTATCGCCGAATCAAGATAACCGCCACGCATTGCGCCGCGAACTGAGTAATGATCTGAATCACGATTAAAGCTTTAATCAGCGCCTCGAGCGACAGCAGGCAAGCCGCAGCCGAGAGAACACCCATAAAAACTACGGAAAATGAAGGGAAACCTCGCTTGGGATGTAGCCTCGCGAACGCAGAAAAGAAATGGCCCTCCGATGCCGCCGCATATGGCACGCGCGTATAGCCAAGCAGAACGCAAAACACAGAAGCAAATGCCACCCACAGAATCAGTCCCGTCATCAACGCCGCTGCCCGGGACCCATACAGCCGTTGCATGTAGTCGGAGACGATCGCCTGTGAGCCCATGGCCTCTCGCCACGGCAAGACGCCAATAATCGACAAGCTCATCGCCACGTACAGCACAGCCAGAATGCCAATGGACAAAAGAACACATCGCGGGATCGTCACGCTCGGATTCTTTACCTCACCGCCGATCAGGCATACAGTGAAATAGCCGCTGTAGTCATACATGCTGATCAGCGTGGCCGCGCCCAGTCCAAGAAAGAAACTCGGGGTGAACCGAAAAGCCCCGGGCGGAAAATCGAACGCGCGCGCGGCGCTGAAATGTCCAATGCCTCCCCAGATAATCAGCCCGATGGCCAGCATGAGGCCGACCCACAATACAGTCGAGATCTTGCCGATGGCCCGAATATCGCGATACAGAAGTACAGTTGCGAGAATACACACAATAATTGCCAGGACATTATGCTCAAGCCCGGTTAAGCCCGGCACCAAATAGCGCGCATAATCCGCAAATCCTACTGCTCCCGATGCGGCCGTAAGCGGAGCCGCCAACATCACCTGCCAAAGGAACAGAAATCCCATGAGCCGCCCAAGCGATTGCGTCCCAAACGCTTGCTGAAGATAATCGTAGGAGCCCCCCGAATCCGGCATTGCCGCGCCCAGCTCCGCCCAGACCAGCCCGTCGCAAGTTGCAAGAAGCGCGCCGAGAATCCAGCCGGCGAGCGCCTGCGGCCCGTGCATGGTGGACAAGATCAAAGGGATCGTGAGGAACGGCCCGACCCCTACCATCTGCAGCATGTTGGCTGCCAGGGCAGGAAACAGTCCCATCCCACGCGTCAAGCCGGATTTGGTCTCCTCAATCGCCGGGCGATTCACTGGCCGCTCTGAGAATCTACTTCAGCGATTTGACCGCGACCTTCTTGAAAAACACGATGTCCTTATCACTGTGGTTCTGCAGGCCCATCCATCCCCGATCGGGCCTTCGTCCACGCTCCGGTTCGAACCAAAGCTTCTTCGGAGGCACAGGCTGGCCTTCGGTATAGTCAGTCACCTTCTGACCGTTCACGACCACAATCGTGCGCGGTCCATCGAGCGTAATGTCCATCGTGTTCCATTCAGGCCCCGGCTTGCCCGGCCTGGAAAGCGGCTTCGTCAGCGAGTAGAGAGTACCGGTGACGTGATATTCGTCCTCACCCGGTGCGATGTTGTCAATCTGCACCTCGTAGCCATAGCGGACAGGCATCCACTCTTCTCGCGGCTCGATCGGTATGCGAATAAACACACCTGAGTTGTCGTTCTGATCCCGCATTTTGTAGACCACGCGAATCACACAGTCGCCCAGCGGCCCGCCGGTCCAATACAGCAATCCCATGCCACCATGCGTTTGAATCAATCCATTCTCGACCGTCATATATCCGGGCCCCACGTGCTTCCAACCCGACAAATCCTTACCATCGAACAATTGCCTCCATTCCGCGCCGAAGAGTGCAGTCGAGCAGAAGCTCGCGATCAGAATGCAAATCGCCAGATTAGCCGGAATTTTCAGATATCGTTTCATCACTGGATTATCCTGCATGCCTCCCTGCTACTTGTTCAGGTAATACTCTACCCTCGTAACGACCCGTACATCTACATCAGGCTGCTATCGCCGAAGAAACCGCCGGCTTCGCCTTCGGCCATGCCACTCCCCTCGTCTGCGGCGCGATGATCGAGAAGACGCCCTGATTGGCTTGCCTGATCAATCCCACTTTGCTACCCGAATCTGAAGCAAAGCGATTCGCCGCAGCGGGGGCCTTGCGGGTAGCTTCAGTAATCATGTCGTCCGCGTCCCGGGTATACCTAATCTTGGCCACCCAGAGCTCTCGTATCCAGCTCAGCGGCACGCTCGAATCCGGATTTGAAGCATATACAGCAGAATGCCTACGTTTGCAGCAATGATCCCGAAATGTTCCCAATTCGGGCGTTCAACGACCTTGAGTATCTCCCAAGGCAAGTACAGCGCTCCAGAAAGTAGAGCAAACCACTCTGCCCAGACGCGCCGGTTCCATAGACCCCACGCCTCCGTGAACCGCACGCCCGCATAGACCAGTGCCGCTCCCGCAATGCTCCACAACCGCGCATCCGTGACCCGCGACGCCGTCCGCAGCAGGGCTTGGGCGAGCCGCCGATCCGGATTCACGTGAAGATGCTCGAGAAGACGTTCCGCAACGTCTTCAGCATCTTTGTGAACCAAGCCAAGCAGAGCCAATCCGAGCAGCAGAACGATGATCCCCTTCAGCGCTTCTATTCCAGCGACGGTGCGTAATCCAGCCGCGCTAGATCGTTGATCGACGGCTTGCGCTGAATAGGTGGCCTCCGCGGAAGGCATCCTCCGCATCCTCTCATACCTTCACCGTTTCGGTTTGCGACGACACGCAGCACAAATACGTCTGCCGGGTGAATTACGCTCCGACAAGCTAGGCATGAAGTGTTTCAAACATTGTTAACGATTCTTATTGCAACTTGTATTGCTTCAGGTGTATGCTCGGGCTTAAAATGCTTGCTCATCACTGCGTCGGCGTTAGCTGGGCATATCACATAATGGGAGCCTCGAGTAATCTCCGATGTCGGCTAAAGCGGTAGCGGGTCGTTGTGCCCATGAGACTGTTATCCTCGAGCCCAACGTCACGCCGGGCTTACTTGAGAAAATCGCTCATTCTGTAATCGACGGCTATACCGCGAGCTTGCACGGCGGGTTGGAAGTAGGCGGCGTCCTCTTCGGGCGGCGAGATGGCGTTCAGGTGACTGCGGAGAATTTTCGCCCGCTGCCTTGCGATCATTCCCTGGGCCCTCGTTTTATGCTTTCCGAGAATGACGAGCGAGGTCTTCGGGAGCTTTTAGAAGCTCCCCGGATCGACCCGTCGCTTGAGGGGCTTGAGGCCGTGGGGTGGTACTGCTCCCACACGCGCAGTGAACTTGTGCTCTTAGATTACGAGCTCCTCCTGCACAGTACCTACTTCCCTGGACAGCCCGAGTTCGTAATGGTCTTCAGGCCTCACGATCTGCGCAATGTCGCGGTGGGGATATTCTCGCGGAATGTTGACGGCACCGTCGATCCGAACCGTCCTTCGAAGATTCTTGAATTGCCAGAGCTTCGCACGGTTCGAACTGACCAACCCTTCGTAAGTACAGACTGCGATGCTTCGGCCGACTGTTCTCGTCTTTTTCAGCCGAACCTGAAAGAGCGCGCATCTCGCTTGCCGCGCCTCTTAAGCGCTCTTAGCCATGCTGCACCTCATCAGTTCGCGCGTGAACCTAGGACTCTGGCCCACTCTCGACCTCTCGAAAGCCATGAGCGCCGATTCTCTTTGGCTCAGAAGGTTGCACTCGTTACAGCCGCGCTCGTGGCTGCCGGTTTCGGAGCATGGAAGTCCGTGCAGCTCGCGCACACTCATCGCCCCGAAGTTGCTCTAAGCGTCCGTCCTTACGCTGACGACTTGCTCGTGTCCTGGAAATCGAATCTCGCCAAAGCCAATCGCGCTCGGGTTGACATTGTTGATGGGTCTTCCAGCGAGCACTTGAACGTCACGGACATTTTTCAACAGAGCGGCGTTTTGCTTCTACCTCGCAATACTGGAAATATTCAAGCTACGCTTACGGTTGACACGACAAATGGAGCTATCGTCCGTCGTGCCGGATTCAACGATTCTTTCGATCGAGTTAGATCGATCGTTATTGATGACAAGAATCCACGAAGCGAGGCGACCACAAGCGCCTCACCTGTTACGAATCAGCACGTCGTGACGTCGCCACCTGTTCCGAGGCATGTACAGTCCAGGCACGCGCGGCACAAGCGACACGTAAAAGGAAGACGATCTTAGCGCCGCTTCCACCGCAATCGCGACTCTAAGCCGGCGAGCCCTAAACACGCCGCCAGGCAGCCCCACGCAAACCAATCGCCGTGACGCGCATAGAACGTCGTACTCGGTACGCCGCCGTATCGAACGGGCGCCGCGAGCTCTTGGTATGGCGGCAGTCTCTTGACCACCTTCCCGGCGGGGTCGATCACGGCGCTAATCCCGTCATTAGTTGCCCGAACGATGTAACGGCGATTTTCAACCGCGCGCATTCGTACAAGCAGGAGATGTTGCTCGCGTGCTTCACTCCGCCCGAAGTAGGCGTCGTTCGATAAGTTTACTAGCACGTCCGCGCCTTTGTTTGTGAACTGGCGCACAAGGTCGGGGAAGGCAGATTCATAACAGATGAAGACGCCTAACCGGTGTCCCGCGGCCGGCAACAGCTTTATATCGTGGCCTGGAACGAAGTCGCCAGCCTCCTGCGTGATCCGGTTCACGAATGAGAAGAGAGGCGGTACAAACTCTCCAAACGGGACGAGATAAATTTTGTCATAGCGCCCTGCTTCCCTTCCATCCGGTCCCAGCAGCAGCGCCGAGTTGAGCGGCTGGTTTTGCGCTGTATAAGCGACTGTGCCAAACAAGAAATATCCGTGGTGTTCTGCTATCTGGCCTGTCAGCTCGTGAAAGGCAGGATCGTTGTAGTAGTAGAACGGCGCAGGCAATTCGGGCCAAATGATCAAAGGCGAGGGCAAAGCATCGGAGATCATCGTCAACTGCTCTTCTGTCTTTTCCTGCACGATGCTGGTCCATTCAGTCGTGGGGTCAATGTTGGGCTGAACCAGAAGAGCCCTGTCATTCGCTGGTATGGACTCCGGAATCGCCGGTAGCAGCCATAACAGTGGAAGCGCGATAAGCGGAATTAACCGGATCCGCGAATATCCCAACAGCACACACGCCAGAGCGGTGGCCAACATTGCGAATACGAACGATAGTCCGTACACTCCGACAAATGGCGCAAGCCGCAGTGGTAGCGACATACTGATCCCTGCATTCCCCAAGGCGAGCCATGCAAATCCGAACGTTCCGTGCGTCCTCTCGAGGCCTGTCCACAGCGCTGCAACGGCTGGTATCGCGTAGACTCGCCTCATGAGCGGGCCCGCCAACCAGCTGAAGACCGCGAGATGAAGTCCCTTCAGAATCGAAAACAGCAGAAACGAGCTCCAGCCCCCCCACTTTCCCATCCCGCCATGCACTTCAAGCACGAACTGAATCCATGTGCATAGGAAAAACCAGAAGAACATCCCCGCCGCCAAACCATAGCCAAAGCGTAGCCAAGCTTCTCGAGTGCGAACGAGTGCGATCAGCAAAGGCGCAAGCGCAATCGGCGCTAAAAAACGCAGATCGAATTTGGGAAAGATCAGAATCAGCAGAACGGAAGAGAGCAAAGCGAGAACAGTATGGAGGAAGACCTGAAATTGCCTAGGCATCTGCCCGGGCAGCTTGCTCGCTAACGCTATCAGCCATGTATGAGCTACGAACGAAGGGCCCGCTAAAAACCATTTTGAACCCGATGCCGAGCCCGTAATTACGATAATTGTCGAATTGCTCGGGACGAACAAACTCACTAATGGACAGGTTTCGCCGTGTTGGCTGAAGATACTGCCCGATGGTCGCGACATTTACGTTCGCAGCCAGTAGGTCTCGCATCAGTTCCTGGACTTCTGATTCTAATTCGCCAAGCCCCACCATGAAGCCAGATTTCGTCAGAACGCCCGGAGCATACTCTTTGGCGAACTTCAAAACCCGTAACGATTGCAGGTAGTCGGCTTGCGGGCGGACTCGGCGGTAAAGCCTGCTAACCGTCTCCATATTGTGGTTGAACACATGCGGCTCAGATTCCAGAACGCGCGCAACTGCATCCGGATCGCCACAAAAATCGGGCGTTAGCACCTCAACCCGCGCCTTCGGCAGCGCTGTGCGAACCTGGCGCACCGTTTCAGCGAAGTGCCTGGACCCACCGTCGGGTAAATCATCGCGGTTCACGGACGTAATCACGACATACTTCAGTTTCATTCGTCCGGCCATTTCGGCCACCTGCCATGGCTCGTTCGGATCGAGCAAGAATTCCTTCTTCAAAGGCGACCCTTTTGGAACTGAGCAGAAGCCACACCCCCGGGTGCACAGGTTCCCCAGGATCATGAACGTAGCGGCACCCCGATGAAAGCATTCATGAATATTCGGGCACCGTGCGGACTCGCAGACCGTATGGAGTCGCCGCTGGCGTAGTTCCGTTTTTAGACGATGGACTGACTCGAAATGAGTCCGGCTTTTGCGCAGCCAATTGGGCAATCGAGGTCCCGTCGGTAGCTCGGAAGCGGCGCGCCCCAATCCGTCAATTTGAACCAGCGCTTCGGACATCGCGAAGCGCTCTATACCTGGCAACCCTTAATCATCGCTCGATAAAAAGCTGCTGAGGCCGCCCAGGCCGGAGATCGCCTTCAAGGGGTTACGCTCGTCCCCGGCATGCGGGTGTTCCGTGGGCGAAAGCTCGTGCCGAAGCCGCTCGAGCGTCATGCTCTGCAGGATGACCCGCCCCGGACCGGTGAGCGTCGCGAGAAACAGTCCTTCTCCTCCAAAGATCGCCGTCCGGATGCTGCCGACCATCTGAATGTCGTAATCAACGGTTGGCTCGAAGGCTACTAGATGGCCGGTCTGGACTTGCAGTGTTTCGCCCGGCGCAAGAGTGAAATCGACGTGATCTCCTCCGGCGTGGACAAACACCGCTCCAGGGCCTGTCAGCTTTTGGAGAATGAACCCTTCCCCCCCGAGCAGTCCTGCCCCCAATTTGCGGACCATCGCAATGTCGAACGCTACAGTGCCCTGAGCGAATAGAAAGCCGTCGCGTTGAACCATGATGGTCTGGCCAAGCGCGAGCTCGAAGACTTGGATCTTGCCGGGATAGTGCCCAGCGAACCCAACTTCGCCTTCAGCCGCATTGGCGCGGAAGTGAGTGAAGAATAGAGACTCGCCCGAGAGCTTGCGCTTCAGAGCCCCGATGAGTTTGTCGCCGAGCGACTGGCCCATCATGCGAGTCTGCCAGTCGACGCCCGCCGATTTGTAGACCATCTTCCCGGCCTCAGCGTATATGTCCTGGCCCGGTTGAAGATGCACGCGTGCAATCTGCAGGTTGTGACCTTCAATGTCGTACTTAAGCGGCTGAACCGGAGGCGCGGGCGGATAATAACTGCCGGCGGCTCCCGCCCCGATGGGCTGACCACAGTTCAAGCAGAATTTCGCGTTATCGGCGGATTGCGTCCCGCAGTTTGTACAGAAAGCCATAGCCTTTTATCCTATCCGAAACTCGACGACCGAAGTTCAGCGCTCCGCGCCTGTGCCGGAAATAGAAACTTCAGCGCTTCACCGATGCGGGACCCCCAGGCTCTCTCATCGTGCCCGGCCCCCTGATCTTCCACGAACTCGAGATCCTGTCCAGTCCGCCACCCCTTGGCAACAAGCGCATCCCGCAAATCTTTCACATTCCTCAAGCAAGCTTCTGGATTGATGCCCTCGCACGTGCCCACATCAAGCCAAATCTTTTGTAATCCCCTGTGACCCGCTCTATGAACCTTCTTGAGGATGTCGCGATTTGCCCACCACACAGACGGAGACATCACGATCAATTTCCCAAAAACTTCTGGATACCTCAGCCCCAAATACATGGTGACGAGTCCCCCGAGTGATGAGCCGCCAAGTCCAGTGTTCGCGGAGCTGGACAGTGTTCTATATTCACGATCGATGAACGGCTTCAGATCGCGCGCGATCATGTTCCCGTAAGCGCGTGCCAGACCACCGCGCCCACGGTAATCAGGCACATGCGTATATTCGCTCATGCGCTTCGTGCCCGTATTGTAGATTCCGACCACAATCAACGGCTCGATCTCCTCATTCAAAATCAGCCGTTCGGCGACTTCGTCAACCCCCCATTCGTTGTGATTGAAGGCCGTCGCCGAGTCGAAGAGATTCTGTCCATCGTGCAAATAGAGAACCGGATAGCGCCGGTATCGCGCCGAGTCGTAATCGGGCGGCAAGTAGACGATGATGTCTCGCGAATCCTTAACGAACCGCGACCTGAATTCCGTGTGGAATTTGATATTGCCGGTAAGTGTGTGGACCAAACGTAGCGGTGCTTCCTAGCTCTTGATGAAATCGAGCGCGGCGGAATTCATGCAGTAACGAAGACCTGTCGGCTTCGGGCCATCAGGAAACACGTGCCCAAGGTGTGCCTCACATTTGGCGCAGCGAACCTCGGTGCGGGTCATCCCGAACGTCGCGTCGACTCGATCTTGCACATTTTCCTTCGCGATAGGTTGCCAGAAACTGGGCCATCCTGTGCCCGATTCAAACTTGGTTTCGGACGAGAACAGTGCGTTCCCGCAGCAGACGCACCGGTAAATTCCGTGTTCGTGGTTGTTCCAGTATTTGCCTGTGAACGCACGTTCCGTTCCGGCCCGCCGCGTCACGTTATACTCCTCGGGCGTAAGCTGGTTGCGCCATTCGGCGTCTGTCTTCGCAACCTTTTCAATTTCCATAACTCCCTTTCGCTCACCCGCATCTGTAAACTCGATCACCTTAACGGTCTTTCGAGTCCCAAATTTATTTGCCGCAGCCGCGCTGAAGCCACTTCCCAGCGCCAACGCAGCGCCGAGCCCCCGCTTCAAAAATACTCTGCGTCGCATACCTCTATCGTAAATGACTCGCACGGCCGCGCTTCAGATCAAGCTTCGGATCGCGTCGAGCCCTGCTAATTTATAAGCATGCCGATCTTCGAATACTCTTGCGACGACTGTGGAACCAAATTCGAGAAACTTGTGCGCCGCAGCGCGGAAGCCGATGCAGTGCGCTGCCCTTCCTGTGGTGAGGATCACCTGACCACCCAGTACTCCACGTTCGCGTCAAAAACGGGTAGTACCAAGAAGGATTCTCAACCCGTAGGCGGATGCGGCAGTGGCATGTGCCAAGGCGGCATGTGCGGCATGAATTTCAATTGAGAAAGGCTCGCGCGAGAAGAAGAGCGAGGCTGCGTTGCACCACGCAGCCTTAGGTTCCAGCAGCATTTAACAACTGATGGGGCACCCTGTGCTCTTGGCCGCCCTCGTGGGAAGAGCTGGTTTACCCAACTTTAGACGACTGGGGCAGAAGGAGCAAGCACCGGGAGTCACGGCAGTACTGCTCTCTTATATATCGGAGACACTGAAAGCACTCAGCACCCGTGCTGAGCACGGTGCCGCTCGAACTCGGCCCTGAGGTTTTCATACTCATCTCTGAGTCGTTGTACCTCCGCTTTCGCCTTCGCGAAAGCAGGAGTATTCGCGGCAGGTGCAAGATCGGCCATCTGCGATGCGGCAATGGACAGCCTGATCGACAGGTCCACCACCGCCTCCGACAACTCGTTCCGCCTTTCGCAATGTGGCTTGAACGGCACTTCCATCAGTCCTGCTCTTCTATCGGACGGGGGCACGGAACGGTTCATGGTTGACCACCGCAATATGACAGGGAAATCTTGCCGGATTTTCCCGAGCGGATCCAAGCCCATACTGCTCCTGGTAAGGATCCTAAGCCGAGATCACTCGCACACGGTATTCAGGGCGAGAGGAAGAGTGTGCTGGGTCGCCCCGGTCAACCTGCACACTCGAGACTGGGTGTTCCCCACCATCACAAACGGCCCCCAAATATGATCTTCAGCAAAATCATCTATTTAGGTCGTTTTCGGTTTACTCGATGGCGCATCGCCGTGTTCAGATTTTTACACAATGCAGGTTAGCTCTGATACGATCAAGAGCACTTCCATCACGATCTCGTCTTTATTGCGTGCCGAGGAGCTGGATGAAATTCTGGTGATGGATTGGTGGTTTGATTCAGACATGGCTAACAGACCTAGCCAACCCTCAGCTTCTGATAAACCCCTCACTAGAAAGCAAGCTGAAGGACTAATTAGAGCGGAACTGTCTAAATATCAAGCCGACGCAGAAGGCCTAGCCAAGACACCAAAACCATTCTGGCATCAATCCCCCTGGTTAATCGCTGGCGTGACGGTACCTGTCAGCATCCTGGGTGCTTTCATGATTGCGAAATGGCAATCGAGTCAGACTCACAGCGACGAAGATCAGAAGCGAGACATTGCTCTTGACGTTAAGCGACAGCTGGAGCCGATCAACGAGGAGCTACGGAAACAGGGCGAGCAAATTGCTAATCTCCGTGGCAATCTCGGCCTATCATTCAATGCCGATCCCAAAATCGCTATTCAGCAGTTCTCGTCGCTCGATGCACCCGTACTTGGTCACCACTTGGTTCGACTGGTTCAGACGTTAAACGAGGCGCAGAAAAAAGGCGACGCAGCAGATTTACGCGCTGTCGAGGCGATCCAGACCAAGCTCGCGACACTGGACCTTAACAGCACAGAAGCGCGCGAAGCTATATCTGCCATCATCAACTACGCTTCATTTGTTCGGGAAAAAACCGAGCTCTTTCCAAACGCAGAGGCAGTAAGGCACACGCATTGCGGATTTGTGACTGCGCCACTGAGAGTAAGAAAGAACTTTTTAATTTCCAACGGGACGGTCGATGGGTGCAGCCAGGAATTGGATGGTTTCTCGTTTACAAACTATACTTTTGAAAACTGCATCGTGATATATCGCGGTGGCCCGTTGCATTTGGAAAATGTGACGTTCGAGAATTGCTTATTCATCGTGTACCTGCCGGTCGTTCAGATCAAAGCGCCAGCAAAGATGTTCGCGAGGGAAATTTTGGCAAAGAGTTCCGGACCGCGGCCGACGTTTACCGTGACCTCGGGCTAAAGTCCAGCTAGCTGGACGGACGGCCGCACGAAACTACTTAACGGGAGTATCCCTCCTATCCTTGTTGTTCCACCGCTACTTTTCTAGCGCCGCGGGGTATTGCACTTCGAAATCCTCGACAATTCCGGGAGGAAGCGTGAATTGGCGAGCGTTGGGGAGGTAAGTTTCATCCTACACTATTCAGAATTGCTCCTTTGTACGCACTGTGGCTCAGAAGCCCTATAGATACGGGCTCCGCGATAGTGCGATTCCCGCGTTTCCCCGTGCGAATAGGGTCCGATCTCAACCATCCACACGTGCGCCGTTCTTTCCTTTCGCTTGCCGGTCTTGCCGGCCCAAGCGCGAAGGTACGGCGCAGGTCCAGAAGATTGCCTATCAACCTCCCTCGGCTGTGGTCAGGCCGGGATTGTCTAAGGGATACCCGATCTCGGGTCTCCTTCTAGGGGCAGCCTTTACGAACAGAATTTTCCAAAAAAGTTTTGAAAAATGCCGGAAGCCGTGATCCTTTACGATGTTCATGCAGGAGAGCGCTTCGGTTCAGTGATGAATCTTAAGAAGTCGTTGCCCAATTCGCTCGTCCAGCTCTGTTCTCGTGACAAATAGGGCTCGGTTGGGTTCACGCGACTCAACCCAGCGTTGAAAAGATCGCTAATTAGCAGTTTGATCACATAATTGCTCGTGGACGCGAATTCCTTCGATTCCTTAACCCACCTAACTATTTCGGGTCCGGCTGTGCGGGTCCCAACTGTTGTTGCGCGTACTGCGTCTGCCAACCTCAATACGCACCCGTGCCACCGATAAGCCGAGGAACTGTAAATGGTCTTAGAAGGGTGATGTGTGACGGAGCAAACCGATCCACGAGCCCGAGGAAGATGGTGTGCAAATCTTCTCGAACTTCTTTTCCCAATGCAACGTTTAAAGCCGCGCTCTTTAGAGCTTCCAACTTCTCTTTGCTGTGCGTCCGCAGGGCTACTTGCGTTGCCTGAAGCGTTGCTGAGACAAATTGCTCATTCTTGGACAGATCTTCTAAGCGAAACCCCTCCATTCGTCCTTCCAGATCTAGGAGCCGACGGCAAGATCTTCAAACCAGTCATCGCGCCGCTGTGCAGCAGGTGAGCTCAGCAATCCAATCAGTTCGGAACCCATCCCACCCACGAAAGGGATCATCGATACGAGCCCCTTGGCCGCTGCAACCTGGTAATCCTCAAGTTGCGGATTGGGAAGGGGCTGTTTAGAAGGTTCGTCGAAAATCCCCATGGGCGTTAATTGCTCTTAACGGCCCTCTTTTTCCGCTTGCGCGCGTTCGGCTCGCGTTCTCGCAACTCCAGAGCTGCCTTGCTTGCCGGATCTGTTCAGGCATTCTGGCGGGAGAAACATCCTTATCTCCCCATCCTCGCCGCCGCTGAATCAATGCCACCTCCTGCGTTTTCCTCTGAGTCTTACTAGCGCGAACGCCCGTGCAACCGCTTCCCTGGGTCCTCTATTCATCCTATTCATTTAGTGTTCCGGGAGTGAGGGTTGTTTTCATACCGCAGATGGGCTTGGGCGTCAACTGAAATTCTTATTAGCGCCTTAGCTTGACTGCAGCTGATTCAGGTGAATACTTTTGGGTTAGCCCGCATTCTGTCAAAAGCTACATCGCAATCGGTATAAGAATGCGATCTGAGTGGCAACGAAAATCACCTAGCACCCCACTCAATTCTTCGACGCCGAAACGCCTCCTGTACAAGGTGCTCCCGCCGGAGCTGGAATGCTTTCTATTCTGTTATGAACAGAATAGAATGAGGGTCTCTTAGATTCGCAGACATTCGGTGACCCGGAGAATGCCATGCCAGCCACAACAACAATCGCCAGGGTCCCAAAGTGGACGAAACACGTCGTAACGGAACTCGGCGGGAGAGACCCACTCGGCTTATCGCGTGTTTCCTTCATGATCACCGACTATCTGCTGAAGGGCATCATCACCACCACCTACCGTGCGCGCTACTACTCGTTCTATCCATGGGCGCTCTGGCACGTTGAACAATCCGAGGCACCGAAGCGACATGCAGAATTCGCGGCGGGCTTCCGAAGGCGCGAAGCTTTCATTGCGCTCGCAACGTTACATGACAATGCCGATTCTGCCTCCGTGGTCGGAGCCGATTCTGTGCGGCCCCGATTGGGCAAGTACTCCGAGAGCAAAGAGGTTGACACGAACTTCGCTGTCCTCCCCTCCAACGCGATGGGCGGCTACGGTCAGTACTACGGCGGGTCACTCTACGGGCTGGGGTTGACCCATCGCACGGAGGACGGGATTGATCGAGCGGCACCAGGAAGAGGGGAAGCGCTGGCCAAGGCTTTCGATCACAGCGTCTCCCAGACTCGTTATTGGAAGCAGAACCAGTTCCGTGAGAGGGTAGTTCCGCTTGAGGTGCTGAAGAAGTCTGCCGAACAGTTTTCCCTTGATTCGTTGGACCAGGAACGTGCGGCCGAGGAACGTGAACTGCTCCGGAATCTCTTCTTTTCATTGGATCGTCCAGAAGTTGCAGATACGGATTTATTGCGCCGGCACACTCTCGGCCTAGTCCTGCACTCTGTGTCCGAATACGGGAAGGCTGGTTTCAAGCCCAAGAGCCTCGATTACTATCTGGTCTACCCACCCTATTACTATGGCGTGCTCTGGCGTGATGACGAGCCTCCGATGCCGTATCAGCCGCCAGCAGTGCTTGCCACTTGCTACGGCTTTTGGCAGCAGTTCTGTGCCCACGAATACCTCACCCAGGCGCTCGAGAACCTTTTGTATTGCACCCTCGAAGTTCTGAACCTACAGCCGTCCGGCATGGCGCTCGATGACGTGTGTTCAAGCCTGACTGGACAGAACTTCGGAGCCACGTTGGTTGAACTATTTGGCGCAGGTGCTGCACCTAGAGATCTGATGGCGACGCTTGAAATGCAAAACATTCCTTCGGAAAAACACTGCCGCGCGGCGCGTATCGACATTGGCGCGACCAGCAGCAAAAGTGAGCGGGCACTCGTGGAGCGCGCCGGGAAGCCAGAAGAGATTGCGGCGACTGGCCTGGGTTTGCTCGCCGTCCTCTATTCAAAGTGGAGGGGCGCGCGCAATGAATTCGCTCGAAATATCGGCACGAAGGCGGGACCGAACCTCTGGACCGGCATCGTGCTGCCCGCCTTGGACGAATGGTTCCGACCCGATCTTGACTGGAAATCCGCCGTAGCATCTCTGATTGAGCCGTTCGTCCTGGACCAGCACGACCGTGTGATGTACGAGAAGGGACGGCTGGAAAGCTGTTGGCTCCATCGGCTGGACGGCAAGATACACAAGGACCAAGATTATCTACCGGCGTTTCGAGCGTCCCGTCACGGGAACTGCGTTCGGATTCTCCGGGATCTCGGGCTTCTCGAAGTTGGAGCCGATGACGAGATTTCGATCACTGCGGACGGTCGGCGGCAATTGAGCCAAATCCTGAAAACCGATGGCACGCGTAAATAAGAACTCGCGGCTCGACCTGCACGAGGCGCTTTCAAGCCGCACCTACCACAACGCCGTTTTGTGCACATTCACCTTCGACCCCTTGTTCTTTGAAAACTACTGCCTGGAACGCTTCAACGCCTTGATTGGGCAACAACAACATCTCTGTATGTACGGACCGGTCAACTTACCAAAAAATCGCGCTCGCTCCCGAGTCCCAGCGTCCGAAGCACGTCAACCTTCGTTATTTGCTGAGCCAGATTGAGACAAAGGGACGATTTCACCCCAAGCTCTTCCTGTTCTCTACGAAAACCTCCGGCCGGCTGATCCTCGGCAGTGCCAACTTCACCCAGGCTGGGCTCACATCGAACGCGGAACTTGCCGACGTGTTCGATTTTGAATTGGACGAGCAAGAAGAGCTTCTTCCAATGTTCCAGGACGCCTTCGCCTTTGTCGAAGCGCTCGCCGAAGGTTGGCCAGCGGAATCGCTGTCTTCGAACGTCTGCGAATTTCGCCGCAACACGCCCTGGCTGGGAGGAACTACGCGTGGCGATGTTGGGTCCGTTCGCCTGCTACATAATCTAGAGCGGTCTCTCTGGGGGCCAGATTTCGGCCATGGTGCCGCGCCCAGTGGAGCGCATCCACGTGGTTTCCCGATTTTTTGACGATTCACCTGGCTTAGTTGACCGGGTGATGCAGGATTTTGCGCCAAGCCAGCTTGTGCTGTATACCCAAAACGGGGTGACCACGATGACGGCAGAATGGCTGGATCACCCGTCTATTCAATCTGGGCGTACCGAAGTCCTGCTGTGCTCATACGAAGACGACGGCCATCGGCAACCGCTCCATGCAAAGGCCATGGTATTCGAGTCCGGCCAGATGAGAACTCTGGTGTACGGCAGCGCGAACTTCACGAGTCCCGCCCTGCTAACCCACGGAAAAGGCGGAAACATCGAAACCGTCGTCGTCGTGCCTGACATTTCGGCGAAGACGCTGGACTCGCGGCGGTTTTGCGATCCGTCTGGATCGGCATATCACCTTCGGTCGCCGGAACAACTGCACTCAGCACCCAGCGAGGATGAGGAGAATTCCCCGGCAATGCTGGTCCGGCTAATAGAGGCGGTCCTCGCAAATGACAAGTTGATGATGCTGGCCCGCATCCCAGTCGAAATCGCAATCGAGACAGTGGGGGCCAGACTTCACGTCCAGAGCTCGCGTGTGCAGATGCTTCCAATGATGCGGCTCTCCAATGAGCGATTCTCGGCTGCCGTTCCCGAGCGGATCTTGTCGCGGTTGCAGGAGTTTTCTACCCTTGTCAGCATCGAAACGTCCAGCGGACATGAGCAGTTGAGCAATTTGGTCTTTTTGACCAACCTGCTGGACATCAAGACACAGAGCAGCGTCCGGCGGGAGCGCCACGTTCGGGAGGCAATGCAGAGCGCAGGCCAGTTCTTGTCGGTGCTCAATGATCTGCTGCGAGCCGGGGACGATGCAGCCCTTCTGATGTTTCTGAACTTCTGCGACATCCCGCTCGTGAACACGCCGCAGCCGCCGACCCTAAGGAATCGGCCAGTATGGGAAGGCCAGGACGGCATGCGCCATCTTGGCGAGCGTAACCTGCAGATCTGTAAGACGCTCCATGAAGCGACATTGAAGTTCTTTGAACGGCACCTCAAAAAACTGAACCGGCACACCGAAACGTTGACGCTCGACGGTATTGCAAATTTCCTCCAGATCTTCCTCTCGATGGGCAGCCTGCTTCGGATGCAAATCGAACGCGTGGTAATTGCGCTTGAGACGCGGTCAACTGGTGTGCGTCCGCAAAGCTGGTGGGAATCCCGTGACCTATGGGATGTGTATTTTCTGAAATTCCGAGAGCTGACGGAATGTCTGTGGGACCACTACCTCAAGCCGCTCACATCGGAGTGCGCCCGTAAAGATATCCAGCAGGAGTTTGGCCAAGATCTCGACGCTATTCATGAATTGTGTGACGCTATGATTCTGTACCGCGAGCGGATAGAGAAGGTGCGAAACGAAAAGTGTGTCGTCCGCCGCGGACTGGATGGCCGCGAGATCCTGCTCGCATACGGCCAATCGGTGCTGGAACCAGCACACTGGTTACGCTACACCGGCACAGTGCAGCAACGGCAACGGAAGGTCGATAACGCCGTGCTTGGTCACGCACATCACCCCTTGCCACCTGTCCACGTCCAATTGCCGCCAACGAGTGTCTGACGGTTTGCGTCGGCTTTGAGCGCTTTGGAGTGGTTTTAAGGAGTGTGAGTGGTTCATCGTCGACGCTCTGGTCGCATTATCGGCGATCCGGAAGTAGCTTATGCAAGGCTGGAATCAAGGGTTTGAGTCCAGTATTTACAAACGTAAGCGAATATCAGCTTTCGCCGTATATTTCTTTTCTCGACTCGCTGCAAACCGACGATCAAACAGTGTATGGCGAAATATTCTGGGGAGACAACAACAATCGAAATTACACCGCAGGGCTGGGTCTCGCTTGCGAAGGCCGAACTGGCGAAGGCGGCACAAGCCGATGACCAGCAAAGCGCGGCCGTGCTACGCACGAGGGCGAGAGAAAAATTCGCTTGGCAATCTGGTCAATCGATAGCGAATCTGTAATGTCGAGTGTGGATGAGTTAGACCCGAGGGTCTGATCAACAGCAGGCCCAAATCGATCATCTTCGCGGATGGATGTCTTAGACACACGAAGCGGCTGATCGGAAACTTTCTGCTTTCGGACCTCACTGTCGAGCGAGTCCGATCCTACATTCGTCAACGTCAAGCCGAAGGGGCCAGTGGTCGGACGATCAACATGAAATCAGGAGAGTTGTCGCGCGCCCTTGGGAGCACTTGGCGTGAACTGTGACCAAGCTGAGGAAGCTCAAAGAGCGAAAGGATATCGGTCGCGCGCTCTCTCCGGAGGAACAGGATCGGCTGCTAAATGGCGTCGAAATGACTCGGTAGCCGATCCCCCGCACGCTGGTACCCGTCCTGTTACTGACTCGCATGCGCTTAGGCGAAGCGATCACCCTCATCTGGGAGAAATCGACCTGCTTGGACGTACGGTCACTTTCGGCCGCGCAAAGACGGCTAGTGGCACAGGACGCGTGATCCCGATCAACGATGAACTGGCACGCAGTCCTGCGGCGCACCGGGCATGAGCGCAAGCCTCCACCTAAACAGTGGGAATTTCGAGCGGTCCATGTGAAAGTCCCTGTACTCGAGCCTGAGGTTCAGGTTCAGTGATTGCAAACTCTTGAAGATATTGGAGCCGGCAGAGGGACTTGAACCCCCGACCCTCTGATTACAAATCAGATGCTCTACCAACTGAGCTATGCCGGCCTCAAAGCGCTGCTAACGAGCGGACATTGGAGCGGGAGACGAGAATCGAACTCGCAACCAACAGCTTGGAAGGCTGTGACTCTACCATTGAGTTACTCCCGCCCAAGTCTCGATTGTATCGTCTATTGATAGGTTCAGGCCTTCTAGGGATTGCGCACCCCATCGGAATTTATGCCGATAAAGGGATGTGGTTCGTTTGCCAGTCTGAGCGGTAAGGGTTCGCGCGTTCGATTTCCTCACATTCCGCTCTCGTCAGATAGCGAATGGGAGCTGCCCCGTCGATACGTTGCGCTACTTCCGCCAGACCTATAAGGCTCTCGAGTTCCAAGCTCGTTATGTGTTTACTGAGTAATATGCCCTTGTTTTGTAGGATGAGGAAAGCGCGACGGCACGGACCATAATTTGAATTTCGACTTGCCTCATGAAACAGACCTGAATAGAAAGGTCTCCAGGCAAACGTGCCCCCCAGGACAAGAGCTTGACACGGGTACAAGCAGCCATTCGCAAGTATGCTTCTTGTGACTTCGTCCGTTGCCAGGCTATGCAAGGTCGTATAGTCCGGAAGCTGCCAATCAGATCCCTCCGCAAGACTCAGCAGAAAGGTACTGTCAAACTGTGGCGCTCGCCGTGGCACTGAGCAGATTCGCAGTTCCACTTGCTTGAGTAATAACTCAACGGATCGGCAATCATCACCACAGACAACTAGGCCATGGTTCCCTAAGATCAGGATGTCGAACGGTGAAGAGCGCCGCAGGACCCGTTCAATCTCTCGAGCCAAGGGTAAACCAGAGCGGACGTATGGAACCCACTGCCACCGAAAGCCCTTCAGTTGGGATTCTAAGTGCTCCCGCGCGTCCGAGCGAACGGCGTATGCGAGCGTATTGATCGAATGCACATGAACGACGACACGCTGCGGCAGTATGGCGTGCATGGCCGTTTCAATCGAGGGCGTCAATTGCTCGCCAGATAAGGTCGCCACGGCTGTTGCGATTGGGCCAGATTGGCGTATACAACTCCTAACTCGCGAGAGGTCCAATGGGAGGAAGATATCTTCCTGCAGCGCGTTCGCTAGCCGCTTTCCGGACGCTTTGATCCAGAGGCGGCCATCAATCTTGAGTGAAGTGTTTCCAACCGAGGCTTGAATCAGGAAGGGATCGCGGCCAATTTGTGCGGAGAACGCCAGCAACTTATCGAGTTCAGATGGTCTACGCACCCTCTGCTCCCCGTATGCGCCGCATCCTTTCCAACTCCGACCTAATCTTTCTCTGGCCATCCGCGGGGATATACCAAATCATCTGAATGAATTCTCCAACCCCGAATGTAAGGCTTGAACGTGCTTCAAACTATCCCCTGAAAGCGTGACAATGGGTCCGAAAACGGTTGAGAACGGAGTTTTCATCGGGCCGTCTTGGCGGCTCCAAGAATCGAGATCGTGCGCAAACAGCTCCGGCCGCATGTCAGGGAATCACTCGAAGCGGTGGCGGCGAAATAGATTCAGTTCTTTTGCCAATTCTCAACCGCCCAATCTTCAGAGAAGTTCTGAAAATTGTTCCTACTGGAATCACGCCGGCCAATTTATGCGCTCCAACTGCTGCCAACCCCATCGATGCAATACATCCACACGAACTGCAGTCCGGATTCCCCCCGAACTGACACGGCGTGATATTGGTTTTTAGATCTGCCGACACGGTGCGCGTCGTCAGCGCAAAAATGCACTCTTCCGGGTTATGTGGTGGCGAAGCAAATTGCCTGATCAGGCCCTCCGGCATGTCCAGTGCGGGGAATTGTTTTCGCAGCCGCAGCATCTCATAAATTGCGCGATGCCGCTCCTCAGCGGTAAGCATTTCCTCGAGCTGGTCCCCCTTTTGTGGGGTAAAGAGGCTGAACCAGATCTTCTCGATTTCCGGCCGTGACGTCCAGAAGCTCAAGAACTCCTCCAGGTATCCCGCCCGCTTCATCATTTGAGCTGTGATAGTGCAGTGAATGGTGATCCTTTGACCCACGATGTTCTTCAGGATGCGCTGGTAGGTCGCCGGTTTGCGGCGAACATCATGCTCCGGTTGTAAGCCGTCGACCGATACGACTATGTTCAGATGAGGCAGTTTTCTCCAATCGGTAGTCCAGGACCGGAATGCACTGGTAACAATCTGGACGTGAATTCCGCGGCTCAGCAATAAGGGAACGAGTTCTTCCAGTTCCCGGTATCGGACGAGGGGATCACCGCCGACTATCGACAAGTGCAGCGGTTTCAGTCGATCCACAATTTCGAGAACGCCGTCAATTAGATCTTTTCCCTTACGATCCTGAAGTTCCCGTAGCGTAATCCCGCCGCCTAAATGGCCGCTCTCGTACGCATAGCAGCCGGGACAGCGCAAGGGACATTCTCGGGTGATCTCGATCGAAAGCGATGGCCGGCCACCTTGCAGGATTTTGCCCCACGCGTGCAACACTTCTGATGTCTTCAACTAGATCCTTTTCTGTCTCCGCCCTGGGACTATCCAGGGTTGGTCCGATTCAGGGCGAACTCGCCTCAGCGCACCAAATTCTTGCGTACTGCGTACAGCACAATCTCTGCGGTGTTATGCAGATTCAGCTTCTGCATCAGGTTGGTACGATGGCTCTCTACAGTGTAAAGACTAATGTCCAAAATTCCCGCAACGTCCTTGTTCGTCTTGCCTTCCGCTAGTAGCTGCAGCACTTCTTTCTCCCGCACAGTCAAGAGCTCGAAGCTGTCGGAGAGGCCCTCCTCCTTAAGAACGCGCATGTAATCTTCGAGCAGCGTCTGAGTGATCGCGGGACTGAAGAACGGCTTGCCCTGTGAGACCGCCTTTACGGCTCGTAGCAGGTCGTCTTCAGCCGACTCCTTTAAAAGATAACCCTTGACACCGGCGTTCAGCGCACGCAACACGTAGCTTTCGTCCGCGTGCATTGTGAGCATAATGATGCCGATCCCGCTGTTCACCTTGCGAACTTGTTCGGCGGCTTCAATGCCGTTCAATAGCGGCATGGCGACATCCATAAGGATAACGTTAGGGGATAGTTCGGTGGCCAGCCGAATTACGTCACGGCCATTGGCCGCTTCCCCCACTACGTCAAGCTCTGGATATTCTTCGAGCAACAGGCGCAAACCTTTCCGCACGACCCCGTGATCATCCGCAATCAGCACTTTTAGCTTCATTTCTTACTTATGGAATTCTGACAAACCGCAGGTTCTACAGAGTGCTCCAGGCGTGGCGGATTTTTGTAGCTGAGTCCACTCTAAAGTGAAATTGAATTCGAGCCTATCCCGTCAAAACGCGAGACACTTGGCGGAAACCCAGGAGAAAGGAAAAAGAACAGCTCTCTAGAAATCGCGCACGACGAGTGCGTATCGAGAGCGTGGCTAGATGAGATAGCGAATTGTTTTCTGTTTTGGCGGCGCACTTCCGTGCGCTTTGCGCTCCTAGGCGCTGCTAACAACACGCTCCGCTGACACCGGTAAGGCAAGATTCACTAGGGTCCCTTTGCCGGGCTGAGAGGAGACAGTGAGCTGCCCTTCTAACGCGCGTACCCGCTCTTCCATGCCCATAAGCCCGAGACCCTGAGTGTGGAACTGACTTACATCCAATCCTTTGCCGTTATCTTGCACTGAGGCGGATACTAGATCTTCCTGCTGCTGCACCGTCACCCTGACGCGGGTCGCTTCGGCGTGCTTCATGCAGTTGGTCAAAGCCTCTTGAATCGCCCGGTAAAGACAGATCCGAACAGTCTCGGGCAGAGCATCCATCTTTCCCTCGATATTCACCGAGACAGGTATTCCGCTACGTCGCGAGAACTCCTTTGCCTGCCACCGTAGCGCCGGCTCGAGCCCGAGATCGTCTAACATTGAAGGACGCAACAGCAGAGCCAGATTGCGGACCGACCGCAGCGCGTCCTCCGCCAGTCGCTTGACGCTCTCCAGGCGGGAACGGAAAGTCGCGTCGACCTCGCCACGTGACAGGCTTCCCAGCTCCATGCGCAATCCTGTCAGAATCTGCCCGACTTCATCGTGCAGCTCTCGAGAGATCGTCCTTCTCTCTTCTTCCTGTACGCGAACGAGTTGATTCGATAACCGCCGCAACTCGTATTCCGCGCTTTCGGCACGTGTCTTCTCTTTTTGAGAGACCCGCTCCAATCTGGCCAGAAACGCCGTACTCACTATTGCGATAGCCATTCCGAGGACGAACAGCAGGCTTGTTGCTCCCGCGGCGAACTCTTGGAGAGTCCGCTGCTGCTTCTGAATTTCTTGCTCTTCGAGCGACAGATTGGCTTCATTGAGTGCGTCGATTCGTTCCGCGAGTTGCAGAACCTCCTCAGGCCTGTCGTTCTCATTGGCCGAAAGATTCTGCCGGCCATCCGAGCCATGACGCGTCTCCAAGATATGCGAAAGCGACGTCCAGTAATTCTTGAGCCCGTGCTGCAGAGCTAGTAACTGCGTGTGCTGAGTCGTATCCAGCAGGGACGAGAGCGTATCGAAATCGTGCGCTGTCGCGGAACGAAGCGCAGCTATGCGGTTGTCTGCCGCTGACTGGTCCCATTGCCTAGAATCGTCACGCAAAACGGATGCAGTTCTATAGATGTTTGCGCGAATTTGCGTAATCGCATCATCCGCCGTTTGATACGCATGATGAGCATCCCTCCTCCGTAAATCGATTTTCACCGCCTCGCGCGAGACCAGCCAGGCGAACAGCGGGACCAATAAAAGCAAGACAGCAAAAGAAATCCCCACCGAGGGCCAAATTCGTATGCGCATCTTCGACTAAGGCAGCACCCGAGAGCCTGTCCCTGATCACAACGTAGCGCATGAGAGCAGCCGCGCTACTTGGGACTTGCTGGATCGGGCTCAATTCGCTCGTATTCACAAAAAAAAGCTGTTGCGAGTTGAGGGGCCGAAAATGGACTCAATCGCAACAGCCGGAGGGAATCATCCCTCCTGAAAACGAAAGAGCAACGGAAGTGAGCGAGCAGGCGGAAATACGTCATTGCCGCGCCTCTAAAATCAAAAATACGGTCACTTACAGGCGGAATATATCCCGGCAACAAGGGAGACTGCTGCCAAAAAAACCGGTAGGTCAAATGTGTCGAACCACTCGAATGTGCCAAGTGGTCGGTTCCACGGGTTTCCGGCGGATTTAGCTCAGCTCAGGGACGCGAGTCGCGTGCTACGCTAACTCGCTTATGCGCCACTCTCCATTCACGCTGCCCTGTCTCCTCGCTGTCTCTGTGCTTTCGATGCAAGGCGCGGCGCTCACTCCCGAGCAGGCCATCAAATCGCGAAGCATTTCCGGCCTCACATTTTCACCTGATGGCTCACGTCTCGCTGGCGTCGTCTCCGACCCACCTAAAGGCGCAGCGCCGGAATCGCACATTTGGGTGCTCGAGTCGCCGAGCGCTGAACTTAGGCAGTTCACCTTCTCCTCCAAATCGGAGAACTCACCTCGTTGGTCGCCGGACTCGCGCACTCTGGCTTTCCTCTCCAACCGGGAGGAGCGCATGCAGATCTACCTTATGCGAACCGATGGCGGCGAAGCGAGCCCTCTCACATCCGGGAAGAATGCCGTGGGCGAGTTTCGTTGGTCTCCCGATGGAAAACAGATCGCATTCCTGGCGCCCGAACCGAAATCCGAGGCAGACGAGAAAAAGGAAAAAGAAAAGGACGACGCGAAGGTCGCCGACCGTGAACAGGATCTCTCCCGCCTGTGGGTGGTCGATGTCGCTTCGAAAAAAACTCGCCAGATCACGCGTGGTTCATGGCGCATCGAGGATTTCGAATGGATTTCAGCCGATCGCATCCTCGCAGTGGCCACCGATCACCCGAGATTGGAAACCTGGAACACTGCGTTGTTCAACATCTCGGTCGCAGACGGAAAGCTCACGTTGTTTGCGCAACCGAAGCAGCCATTCGGCGGTTTGACGGTTTCGCCCGGCCGCACGCAAATTGCGTATGCAGCCGCTCGCAATAGCGGGCCTACGCCCTACGATCTATTTCTTCAAAGCGCCGCGGGCGGCACGCCGCGCGATATTACGGCATCGCTCGATCGGCCCGTGCTGGGTGTGAAGTGGCAGAACGATACGAACGCTGTGATCTCGGTTGCGGATGGTTTCAGGTACCGGCTATATCGATTAAACGGCAATAGCGACCCTAAAGCCGTCGACTTACCCTATTCGAGCGGCGATTTCGCAGTCGCACCTGGCGGAGATCTTGCGTTCGTCGCATTCGCATTCAATCGCGTGCCCGAACTCTTTTTTCAGGCCGCGAATGGAGCGCCCAAACAGGTGAGTCATGTGCAGGAGGGATGGAGCGGCATCACGCTTAGAGACGCCGAACTGTTCCACTTCAAGAGCTTCGATGGTACCGATATTGAGGCTGCGCTCATGAAGCCGCTAAATGCAAAAGCCCAGACCAAGCGGCCCATGATCCTGTATGTGCATGGCGGCCCCGCGGGCAGTTTCTCTGCGACGTACTCTCCCTGGCCACAACTCCTCGCGGCACATGGGTTCGAAGTCTTGATGATTAACCCGAGGGGCTCCGCGAGTTATGGCGAAAACTTCCTCAAGGCGAATCGCGCCGATTGGGGCGGCGCCGATTTTAAAGATTTGATGGCGGGAGTCGACGTCGTGCTGAAGCGTGGCGAAACTGATCCCGATCGCCTGGGCATCGGCGGGTGGTCTTACGGCGGCTACATGGCGGAATGGGCGATCACGCAAACGAATCGCTTCAAAGCCGCTGTTTCGGGAGCAGGCATGTTTGATCTCACTGCAGAGTTCGGGACAGAACGAGATCCGGCCTATGATGAGTGGTATTTCAGCACGCCTTGGGAGCACCCCGAGCGATTCGCCCACAGTTCCCCCTATATGTACATTCGAAACGCAAAGACCCCGACGCTGATTCTGCAAGGTGAAAACGATCCAGTAGATCCGCTCGGTCAGTCGACTGCCCTCTACCGCGCACTCAAGCGTTACGGTGTTGAAACCGAACTAGTCACTTATCCTCGGGAGCCGCATGGTCCGCGTGAAGAGAAGCATGAAATCGACATTCTCAACCGCATGCTCGGGTGGTTCGACCGCTTTCTGAAGGCAGGAGATTAGGCCCTGGCCCGAACCGGCCACTCGGCTTCAAACCGCTCTCGTGTGACAAACGATTTCTGTGTGCCGATTCCGAGGGTCGAGAGCGCAGCGTACATGTTGGCGCGAGAGATGGCTTCAGATTCTTCACAACCCATTGCGAGAAAGTAGGCCAGACCGCCGATGAACGCATCTCCCGCCCCGGTGGTGTCGAACGCCTGCACCTCAAACCCGCACACGTGCTGAGCGCCTTCGCGGCCCACACAAAGCGCACCATTCGCGCCCAGAGTCACAATGACACGGCGCACGCCGGTCTCTAAGAGCCGCTGAGCACTGGCCCTTGCCTGGTCAATATCGCTGACCGGCATTCCCGTGAGCGCTTCGGCTTCCGTCTCATTTGGAATGAGGTAATCAGCGAACGAAGCTTCCCCGAAATCGAGCGGCTGTGCGGGAGCCGGGTTAAGAATCGTTCGGATCCCATGCACCCGCGCAAAACGCAACGCGTGATACACGGTATCGAGTGGGATTTCGAGCTGCAGCACAATGAAGTCGGCGTTCAGGAGTACATCTGAGGCGGCGTCTACATCAGAAGGCAATAGTCGGTCATTCGCGCCCTTCACCACCAAAATCCGATTCTGCCCCGAGCTGTCGACGAAAATCGGAGCCACTCCACTTGAAACGCCTCCCGTGATCTGAACGTGTGTGGTATCGATCCCATAGGAGGCGAAATTCTGGATCGTGGCAGGCCCGAACAGATCATCACCCACGCGCGCCACCATCGAGACTTCGGCTCCGCATAATCGAGCAGCTACGGCTTGGTTAGCGCCCTTACCGCCGAAGCCAAGGTGAAATTCGCGGCCCAAGATCGTCTGTCCCGGCTGCGGAAACACATCAGTAAACGTGGTCAGATCGATGTTGGCGCTTCCGATCACGGCGATGCGCGGCAGGTGGTTCATAGCAGTCACTCGGTCAAGCTTCGCATACGGGCTTGAAGGAGGGCTGAAGGGTAGTATAGGCGTTGGCAGTTCGGGATGCAGATCGCAATCGACACGGGCGGCACCTTCACCGACTGTGTTTATGTCTCTGAAGGCCGCCAAAACGTCACGAAAGTGCCGTCGACGCCAGCACAACCAGGCGAAGCGGTGCTACAAGCGGTTGCCCAGGTCGCGCACGGGAAACAGATCGAAGTTCGGCACGGAACCACGGTCGGGACCAACGCACTGCTGGAACGAAAGGGTGCTCGCGTTGCTTTTGTCACAACAGAAGGGTTCGAAGACATTCTCGCGATCGGGCGGCAGGCCCGCCCTAAGCTTTATGACTGGTCTTTCAGAAAGCCTGAGCCTCTCGCGCCTGAGCGCTTGCGATTCGGCGTACCGGAACGCACGGGTCCCGACGGCGCCATTCTTCGGGCACCCAGCGGGGCAGAACTGGAACGTCTCAAGAAGGCAATCCAAGCTGAGCGGCCGGAATCCATTGCTGTCTCGCTTTTATTTTCGTTTGCAAACTCTGCAAACGAGCGTACGGTAGTCGATGCCTTGCGCGATTTAGACGTTCCGATTTCGGCGTCCCATGAAATTCTACCGGAGTTCCGCGAATACGAGCGCGGCTCGACTGTGGTGATCAATGCATACCTCGCCCCCGTTATGCAACGGTATCTCGCGTATCTCGATACGGGCCTGCGCTCGACGGGATGCCGTCTTCAGGTCATGCAATCGTCCGGCGGAATTGTCCCGGCTTCGGTGGCCGCGCGCGAACCGGTTCGAACGATTCTCTCCGGACCCGCGGGAGGCGTGATCGGAGCTCTTGCCGCAGCACGGAATGCAGGCTTCTCGCGGCTCTTGACGTTCGATATGGGAGGCACTTCAACGGATGTGGCACTTATCGACAGTGATGCGGGCCTGCGCACCACTACCGAATTTCAGATGGACGGGATGCCAGTCGCAGTCCCCACGCTGGACATTCATACCGTGGGCGCAGGAGGCGGATCACTCGCGAGCTTCGATCGCGGGGGAGCGCTGAAGGTTGGCCCTCAATCCGCGGGAGCAGATCCCGGTCCAATATGCTACGGGCGCGGTGTTGAGCCGACAGTCACGGATGCCAACCTGCTGCTCGGGCGACTAGATTCAGAGTGGTTTCTAGGCGGCACTATGAAATTGGACATTGAAGCCGCCAGGCATCGGTTCGAGGCGGCCAAAGGGAAACTCGCCAGTGCCGAGGCGTTCGCCGAAGGGATCGTGCGCGTTGCCGATTCTCACATGGAGAAGGCGCTCCGAAGAATTTCGATTGAGCGGGGACACGACCCAAGGGATTTCGTTTTGGTGAGTTTTGGCGGGGCAGGCCCGCTCCATGCATGCGCTCTGGCCCGCGCTCTCAAAATCCCGAAGATTTTGGTGCCCACGTCTCCCGGCGCGTTATCGGCTTTTGGAATCCTTGTCTCGGACGTCGTACGAGACTATTCGCGGACGGTCATGCTTCATGCGCAAGACCGGGCACTGATGGCGCATTTTCAAGCTCTCGAAGACTTGGGTTTCCGTGACATGAAGTCGGAGGGCTTGGCAGCTGCCGCGCTTCGTTCTCTTGATCTTCGCTATGCCGGGCAAGGATACGAGCTGAACGTGGATTGGTCCGGCGACTTCGTCTCACAGTTCCATCAACTCCATGAGCAGCGCTACGGGTATTGCGATCCGGGTCGACCGGTTGAAATTGTCAATGCGCGTGTACGCCTGATTGCTGAAGGTCAGCGGATTTCGGCTCAGCGAAAATCGATGCGACAAGGCGATGCCCGGCAAGCCGTCATCCGGCATAAGCCCATTTATTGCGCGGACCGGCAGCTTACAGCTCCTGTTTACGACCGTTCCAAACTCGAGTGCGGGGATCGGTTTAGCGGCCCCGCAGTAATCGTCGAATATAGTTCGACTGGCTTTGTCTCTCCGGGCGCAGACGCGTATGTCGATGAGTATGAAAATCTTGTAATCAATTGTTGAGCGGCAAACCCGGAGATTTTTAGTTGTAAGTCCACGTCTTTTGGCATCTAGAGCTTAGAGGGATAAGATGCGCCTAAAAACCATTTTCATTGGATTATCTTGCTGTGCTCTTAGCGGCAGTCTCGCGTTCGCGCAAGCGACCGCTGCCGCCGACAACGGTCAAAAGTTCGTAGATATGGCCGCGCAAACCGATATGACTGAGGCTCACCTAGGCCAGTTAGCTGCGGACCAAGCTTCGGCGCAGAACGTCAAGGATTTTGCTCAGATGCTTGTCACAGACCATACGAACGACTATACGCAACTCACTGCGGCAGCGACCAAAGCTGGACTTACGGTTCCAAAGGGACTGGACGCTCAGCACGACAAGATGATCGCTCCCTTCGAGAAGCTCAAGGGAGCCGCTTTTGACCGCAGCTTCGCGCGCGAAATGGTCGCGGGGCACCAGAAAGCGATTGCCGTGTACAAGAAAGAAGGTGAGAACGGCCAGAACGCGGATATCAAGGCATACGCGAGTCAGGCACTCCCTACGCTTGAAAAGCATCTCCAGGCGGCAGAAGATTTAACGAAGCGGAAGCCCGCAAGTAAGACTGCAGCGCCGTAGGTTTGTCGCTGGACCCTATTGAGCTAGCGGTTCTCAAAAGTTCATTTCACTCGGTTGCGGAAGAGATGGGCGCGGCGCTGAGGCGCACCGCCTTCTCTCCGAATATTAAAGAACGACGCGACTATTCGAGCGCGGTTTTCGATGGATCGGGTAATGTCATCGCGATGGGCGATGACATGCCTGTTCACCTCGGTTCGATGCCGATGTCGGTTGGAGCCGCCATCGCCGCATTAGATTTCGAGCCTTCGGACATCGCCATCCTGAACGATCCGTATCAGGGTGGGACACATCTCCCCGATATCACTCTCGTGATGCCTGTTTTTACGGAAGGCGTACAACAAGCTGTCTTCTATGTTGCAAACCGCGCGCACCACGCCGATGTTGGCGGCACCTTTCCGGGATCCATGGGCTTGTGCCGCGAGATCTGGCAAGAAGGCATTCGCATCCCACCAGTGAAACTGGTTTGTGCAGGCGTTCTCAATGAGAGCCTGAAATCGCTGATCCTTAATAACGTGCGAACGCCTCGCGAGCGCGAGGGAGATTTGACCGCGCAGATCGGCGCCTGCCGTATCGGGGTTCAGCGATCAACGGAATTTATCGACAGATATGGGATGGAGCGGCTGGGGCGCGGTGTTGCTGCGATTCTGCGGCACTCCGAAGTTTTGATGAGATCCGAACTGGGGCGCTTGCCGCGGGGCACATTTACCGCTGAAGACTTTCTGGATAACGACGGAATTACGGACCCTCCGGTGAAGATCACTGTCAGCATTACCACGGATCCGGCGGAGGGCCGAATACGCATAGACTTTTCCGGATCAGATCCACAGGTGGCGGGCAGCTTGAACGCGGTGTTCGCTATCACCTATTCAGCGATCTTCTACGTGTTGCGATGTCTGCTCCCGGACGAAGCCGCTCCGAGCGCCGGACTCATGCGGCCTGTTGAAGTAATTATTCCGGAGGGCAGCGTCGTGAATGCTCGTCCACCAGCAGCAGTTGCGGGTGGAAACGTGGAGACCTCGCAGCGCATCGTCGACGTGCTATTGCGGGCGTTTTCGCAAATTTCGCCGGATCGAATTCCTGCTGCAAGTTCGGGCAGCATGAGCAACGTGACGATCGGGGGAATCGATCCAAGGAGCGGTCAGGCGTACGCCTACTACGAAACGATTGCCGGTGGCTCAGGAGCGCTACCCACTGCTGATGGCATTTCGGGTATTCACACGCATATGACCAATTCCCTGAACACGCCCATTGAAGCGCTCGAATATGCGTACCCTTTCCGTGTTCTGCGGTATGCGTACCGTAGGAACTCAGGGGGTGACGGTAAGCATCGCGGAGGAGACGGCTTGATCCGCGAGATCGAGCTACTGGCGCCAGCCCAGGTTACGCTCCTAACGGAACGGCGTATTTTTCCGCCGTATGGGCTGAATGGCGGCGAGCCCGGCAAGGCGGGCCACAATGTCCTTATCGAAAGCGGCGTGCCACACGATCTGCCGGGGAAATGCAACGTTCCGGTTGAGAGTGGAGCAGTGTTACGAATCGAAACGCCGGGCGGCGGTGGCTGGGGAGCAGCTACAACCAAATCCTGAATTCAACATCCTGAATTTAACCCAGGCGCGCGAATTCGACTCGACGCACAAACCGAAAGGCCGGATTTTCGAATAGTTGCGCGATAACCGGCTCCGTAACGGGTTGGTCGGTTTCGACGATCGAGATAGCCGTCAACGGCTGCCGGGCCGGTCTAGGCGCCGCATGATCAGGCACATCCTCGCGCCCTAAAGCGAAGTTTGCGATATTTATTCCATTCCGGCCCAGGACACTGCCGAGATATCCAATCACTCCGGGTACGTCTTCGCTTTTCGAGTACATCAGATGGCCACCAAGTGTTGCCTCACATGAGATTCCTTCGACCTGCAATAGGCGTGGCTTATCGAGCACAACCGCTCCGACCACTGAGAACAAGCCAGCATCCGACTCCAATTCCATGCGAATGGAATCCATATGCGAGCGTCCCGGTTCGCGCTCCTCGACCACCTTGAAGCCGCGGTCGGTCGCGATCTGCATGGCATTGACCAAGTTTGCCTTGTGTTCCATAGAACGGCTTAGAATCCCCGCTAATCCGGCGTTTCGCAGGATCTGAGTGTTATGGTCCGCCAGGCGTCCGAAATAGACGAAGCGGATGCGGTGGGGATTGCCCAACGAGATATGGCTCAAGAAAATGCCCAGCCGTTCACCGAGATCGACATACGGTCCGAGTGCTCGATACTGCTCCGCAGTGAGCGCTGGCATGTTCACCGCATTTAGCGCGATACCGCTCGTCAGGTATTCGATTACCTGCTCGGCGATACGAATTCCGACGATCTCCTGCGCCTCCTCTGTCGAGCCTGCGATATGTGGGGTCGCGACGATGGCATCTAACTCGAAGACCGAGTCCTTTCCCGGCGGTTCCTTCTCGAAGACGTCAAGCGCCGCGCCCGCTAGCTTTCCGCTTTCGATCGCGATCCGCAAGGCACTCATATCGACCAGTTCGCCTCGCGCGCAGTTAATGATGCGAACCCCCGGTTTCATCTGGCCAAAGGCTTCCGCGTTCAGCATATGATCAGTCTCGGGCGTCAGGGCCACATGCAAAGTAATGTAATCGCTGTTTGCGTAAAGGTCCGGCAAAGCCGACAGCTCGACACCCAAGTCGTGCGCGGTGTGCGAACTGACGTATGGATCGTGTCCCACGACGCGCATCTCGAAAGCTTTTGCCCGCTTTAGGACTTCGCGCCCAATGCTTCCCAGGCCCACGACGCCCAAGGTTTTGCCGCGAAGCTCGTTGCCCAGGAACTTCTTCTTTTCCCAGTTGCCGGACTTCACGGAGGCGCTCGCCTGCGGCACGGAACGCGCCATGGACAGCATTAATGCAAGCGTGTGCTCCGCGACAGAAACTGAGTTTCCGCCAGGCGTGTTCATCACCAGCACACCGGCTGCAGTTGCGGCAGCAAGATCTACGTTGTCCACCCCAACCCCGGCGCGCCCAATGAGCTTTAGCTTTGGAGCTTTCGCGAGCACCTCGCTCGTCACTTTCACCGCGCTGCGCACTACCAAAGCATCACAGTCGGCGAGATAGTTTACATACGTTTTCGGGTCCGCTATGATGAGTTCCCATCCCGGCTGAGCGCGCAAGGACTCGATCGCAGCCGGGGCCAGCGGTTCCGCAACAAGAATCTTCACTTAATAATGCTGATTTACCGCAAGCGCGGCTTCTCTCGAAAGTGCCGCCTCAGCATAAACGTTTTGCGCGGCGGCAACTCCCTTCCCGAATTGGACCGGGTAGCCCCGAGCGGCAAGAATGATCTCCAGCTCCGCTATCGTCGCGAAGAGATCATGAAAATCGAAGTAGCCAAGGTGCGCGAGCCGGAAGATCTGTCCTTTCATCGAACCTTGGCCATTTGTGATGATCGCGTTAAAGCGGTCGCGAAATTCGTTGACGATCACGCCCGCGTCCATTCCGGGCGGTGGACGAACTGCAGTCACCGAGGAAGCGGGCGAGTTTGAGAACAACTCGAGGCCAAGCTCAGTCACGGCTTCACGGGCAGCGCTGGCAAGCAGCTGGGCGTTCTCGATCAGTTTCTCCATTCCGATCGACTTAACGAATTTCAGCGCCTCTGCTAACCCGAGCACCAGAGCCGTATTCGGGGTCCAGGATGATTCCCCGCCCGCGGCGCTCTTCTTTTCTCGCCTCAAATCGAAATAGAAACGAGGCGCGCTGGCTGTGTTAGCTAGCGACCAAGCTTTAGGGCTGATGGACACGAAGGCCAGTCCCGGCGGGATCATAAACGCCTTCTGAGAACCGCCAATTACGATATCCAGCCCCCAAGTATCGATGTCCAGCGGCATCGTACCGAGGCCGGTAATCGCGTCGACTATAAAGATTGCATCCGTCTTCTTAACCGCCGCAGCCATGGCCTCCACATCGTGCTGCGTGCCGGTTGAGGTTTCGGATGCCTGGACGAAAACGCCCCGGATATTCGGGTTGCTTGTAAGCGCCTTCTCGACAGCTTCGGGTTGCACTGGCTGGCCGTAGGGAGCACTCAGGACAGTGGCTTTCATTCCCCAGGCGTTCATAATCTCTACCCAGCGCTCACCGAACTTGCCCGCCGAGCAGACCACCACCTCATCGCCCGGCGAGAAGAAATTTTGCGCAGCCGCTTCAAGGCCGCCTGAACCGGACGCGACCAAGATCAACACGTCATTGGTAGTCGCCAAGACCTCCTTCAGATCTGCAAGTACCTGCTGATAGAGTTTGCGGAAATCGTCGGTCCGATGATGGACATCGGAATTCATCATGGCGCGCAGAGCCGAAGGTAAAAGAGGGGTCGGCCCGGGCGTCAGAAGACGTGGTTTCTTGATGTGCATGTGAACGCGGTTTACTGCGGGATGTCGCCCGGCAGGCCCCATTGCTGCGAAAGCGGCGCGGCTCCACTGCTTGGGAAAATGAACCACATGCCCGTCGAGGGACGCCAGACCGCTAAATCCGCTTTTCTGTCGCCGTCGAAGTCTCGCGCTAACGGCGTATCGCCGGCTAAGCCCCATTGCTGGGAGTACGCAGCAGCGCCACTGCTCGGCATGATAAACCAAGTTGCAGTCGAGGGTCGCCAGATTGCCAAATCCGCTTTCCCATCGCCATCGTAATCGGCAGGTATCGGCGTGTCGCCCGGCAAACCCCACTGCACGGAATACGGAACGGTGCCGTTGCTCGGAAAGATAAACCACATGCCCGTCGAAGGGCGCCAAACCGCAAGGTCGGTCTTCCCGTCGCCGTCGTAATCGGCAGGTACCGGCACGTCGCCCGCCAACCCCCATTGCTGAAAATATGCGCTACCTGTCGCGCTCGGCTGGATGAACCAGTCACCGGTCGAGGGGCGCCAGACTACAAAATCACTTTTACCGTCGCCGTCAAAATCACCCATTACGGGAATATCGTCCGGCAATCCCCACTGCTGGAAATACCCGGTTCCCGTCACGCTGGGCAAAATGAACCAGTTTCCACTCGACGGACGCCAGACCGCAAAATCGGCTCTGCCCTTACCGCTGAAGCTACCAAGGAGCGGGGTATCCCCGGGCAGGCCCCATTGCTGCGAGTACGGGACAGCCGTGCTGCTGGGCAGGATGTACCATGTGCCGTTAGAGGGCCTCCACACAGAGAAGTCGGCCTTCCCGTCGCCGTCATAATCGCTCGGGACAAACGAAGTCGTTCCGGTGACTCCGTTCTCGCTTTCGACAATATCGCTGGCGTTGGTTGCGACGGTCACGATATTGCTGATGAACGCGTTCTGAGCGATATAGACCTGAGTGTTCGCGTCGGTCGGCAACTTGGCAGGGAGCAACAATTGAACCGCATAAATGCCGTAGGAATTCGTCGGCAAACCGGCCGCAACCACCTGAGCTGTTGCGCCGTTCATGGTTGCGCTTACCGAATTCGCAGCCGAATTGGGTTGTGGGCCCGTGTAGGGGTAACCGGCAACGGGATAGGGAGCCGCCAAGCCCCCGAGCGCACCCAATCCCGTTCCGGGCAAAGAGATGATTTCGTTCGGAAGAGCAGGATTTAAAGGGGTAATCAGCGAACCGGGCACCACTGCACAGCACGTCTTCGCGTTGTAAACAGTTACAGTGACTTTAGCTCCTGAGCTTACGCTTCCGGATACGGGGATGCCCGTCCCAGCTTCGCCAGCCTGCCGGGCAACTAGCAGTACGCGCGTGAACGCACCCCCTCTCGAAGCCGTAACTTGCGGATCGGGCTTGCTATCGATAGCCGCGACCAAACCATCAACGATACTTCCTAAGATATCGGTGCTCTTTACTGTGTAGCTGTACTTGCGGCCGTTAATCGTGATGCTCGCTACGTCGCCCGCGTTCGCGGTGCCGTCGATCGACACGAGCGTCGCCGCATTTGAAGGCTGGTGCGTAGGATTCGAAGCGGGCCACGGCCTGGGCTCACCAGCATAGAGAGGCGCGCTAAATAGCCCAGGATTGGCAGGCGCAAGAGTCAGCGGGGTAGCGTTGGTTACGGTCACGGTACCTCCGTTGTTGTGCTCCGTGCGTACATAAACGCTGCTGCTGCTGCGGTCGCCGAAGCTGAACGGCACCTGCGCGATGACCTGAGTTGGAGAGACCATCCATATGGGGACAGAAAAGCCATCCATATAAACTTGAGTTCCGCCAACCTTGCCGGGCAGAGTGCCCGTGAGAGGCGTGGTCACCGTATTATCCGAGAGATTCGTTCCATTGATCTCGACCAGCGTCCCCGGCGCGACCGTTGCTGCGGTACCGGCCGTCAGAAAGCCTCCAGAAGCCGTTGCTGTGATATCAGCAGCGTTCGAGGTCGCCGCCGTGAGCGAAATGGCACCGAATGCGAGGTTTGCCTGTTTTGAGCTCAAATACACTACTCCGGAAGCGAGGCCCACCAGAGCCGTTACGTTTGGATCGCCTTTTCCTGCATTGATCAGATTCACCAGCGCCTGCGCTATTGACGCAAGCGTATCGGTGCTTAGGATCGTGTATGTATACGCTTTTCCGGCAATCGTAACGGTCACCGTATCCTTTGCGACAATGGTTCCCGCCAGCGCCAGCGTTACGGTGCCTTGCTGCCTTATGATTTCGCTCGCATGATCCAAGATGGATTGGGCAGGCAATAGAGTATCGCCAGGCGAAAAAATAAGAATGCGCCGGTTATACGGATCGCTGACAAAAAGGTTGAAGCTCACCGGATCAAACGCGAGCGACATCGGAGATGGGACCGTATCAACACTTCCGGCATTGTCAATCGAAGTGCCAGTAGAAGTAGTCTGACTGCTAACCACGTCGTGTGTTAAGTCCGGTTGTCCCAACACGCCATCTGCGCTCACGCCGTTGCTTGCCGGAATCGAGTTGAAGAGTAGAACCCGGTCATTACCGCCGTCGGCAACGAATAGACGAGTCCCATCAGACAGCGCAAATCGCGGAGTATTCAGTGTATTGGCACAGATGTGATTTGCACCATACGCGGGACACAAAACGGCGCTATTGTTAGGGGCTGTGCTCGTCATGTCAGGTTGCCCGATCACCACATTCGCAGGCTGATCCATGGTTGCCGGAATGCCGTTCCAGATAAGGATGCGGTTGAATCCCAGGTCCGAGACATACAATCGGATACCGTCTGAGGTCACCGACACAGGCTGGAACAGTTGATTGGCAGCGGCGGTCGGGTTCCCGCTACCGGCTGGCGGCTGGTTGGCCGTATTGAAGTTAGGCTGTCCCAGCTCCAGATCGGCCGGCTGATCGTTTTGAGTGGGAATGTGATTCCAAATCAGAACGCGAGAGTTCGAGGTATCGGCGACAAACAACTTCCCGTTCTGGATCCATACTCCTTGGGGTCCTCGCAGCGTCTGCGCGGTCGGGCTCATCGTACTTCCCCCGGCGGTGAAACTAGATTGGCCAAGCACGATGTTGGCTGGGGCGTTCACAGTCCTGGGAATCGAGGTCCAAATCAAGACGCGATTGTTGTCGGTATCCGCTACTGCTAAAACGCTGCCATCGGTCGCAACTGCCGTCGGGGTTTGTAATGCCTGGTTACTAACGCCACCGGTTACAGAGGCATAATTCGGCTGGCCGAGAACATTCTCTGCCAGGTATCCGCAAACCGGGCACACGGTGCTGAACTGCGGAACACTTCTTACATCCGCCCGAGAATCCGGTATCTGGGTGGTATTGAACATGAGAACGCGATTGCTTATAGGAGCCGCGCTCACCTTGTTCGAATCCGCCACGAATAGCGTTCCGTTAGCGTAAGCTAATCCGCTTACTCCGCCTACTACCTGTCGGCTTGGCGTACCCTCCGCGTACGTGAACGAAAGTTGCCCGATCATGGCCCGAGCGGCCTGGCCGTTGGTAAACTCTTGCGCCTTAAGAACGAAAGCGCAAGCAAGAACAAAAAAGACCGGTTTGTACCTACTCAATGAAAGACCCTGGAGAAAGCTCAGTATAACAGCGGGTGGGACGTGTCACCCGGCGTTGCGGTTGCGGCGGGCACATGCGCCGAAACACTATACTTAAAGGAAAGTCCGACCTGGGGGGATCCTATTATGGCGAGCACCGTGTGGCGTGGCTTCATCACATTTGGGCTCATCTCGATTCCTGTCCGGCTGTTCCGTGCGGCCCGGCCCGAGAGAATCAGTTTTCGCAGACTGTATCAGGAGGAGCCTCAAAGCGAATCAGGCGGCTCACAGCGGGGCTCGACGGCGGCCGAGAAAGGGGCGCATCGCGAGGCGTTCACGGCACCCGACGGTATTTCCGCATCCCGGCCGAAGGTTACGACTCTCCAAAGACCGGAGGATCGGATCGATCGAGAACCGATCCTCACGCCCATTAAGCAGGTCTCAGTTCGAAACGGAAGCGAAGAGGTGGTTCCAGAGCGCTCCGTAGTCAAAGGGTACGAATACGAGAAGGACCGGTTTGTCGTGGTCGATCCGGAAGAATTAAAAAGCATCGCTCCCAAGACAGCGACCGAGATGGAGATTCAGGAGTTTGTTCAACTCGCTGAGATCGATCCTGTATACTTCGAGACCTCCTACTATGTCAGACCTGAAGAGGCGGGCGAGAAAGCCTACGCTCTTTTATACAGGGCGTTGCAGCTAACTGGTTTGGTCGCCATCGCAAAATTCGCAATGCACAACCGTGAACATGTGGTGGTGCTGCGTCCCGGGAAGACCGGAATCATCTCGCATACCATGTACTTCACTTCCGAGGTCCGGGCAGACGAAGAGTACCATGCCGATGTCAAAGCAGTAACACAGAAAGAGCTGGACCTGGCGCAAACGCTGATTCATTCTCTTGCCGCTCCATTCGAACCGGGAAAATACCGCGATGCCTATCGAGAGAAGCTGGAATCGATTCTGGCCAACAAGGTGAAAGGCAAACCGCTGACCCCGGTTGAAGTTTCAAAACCAGCGGAGGTCGTCGACATTGCGGACGCACTCCGAAGGAGTCTTGCGAGTTTGAAGAAGCCCGCGAGCTCAGATCAGCAAATACGAGGCAGCGCGCAAAGTTCTAAGAGAGGCGCCGGGAAGAAAGCGGCACGCAGCGCCAGCCCCAAATAGACGCTATCTGAGCAAGTCTTCGAGTTGAATTTTTGTTTCGGTGGATTCATTCCGGTACTTCACGATTACCGGGGTGTAGAGTGAAATCCCCCATTCGTTTCCCGGTCCCGATTGCACATTGCGCGAACCTGGCACCACTACTGCTTCTTCGGGGATAATCAGCGGAGCAATATCCGATGCGCGATGGACATGCCCGCGGACCAAATCGTACACGGGCGTGGAACGATTCAGAATCGTGCCGCTTCCAAGCACAGCTCGCTGCTTGACGAGAGTGCCTTCGTATACGCCGCAATTTCCTCCCACTAGTACATTGTTCTCGATGATTACGGGTAATGCGCCCACCGGTTCGAGAACGCCGCCAATTTGCGAGGCGGCAGAAATATGACAGTTACGACCGATTTGAGCGCAGCTTCCGATGAGCGCATGAGAATCAATCATGGTGCCGTCATCAACGTATGCGCCTATGTTTATGAACATGGGCGGCATGCAGGTGACGCCGCGGCCGACGTAGCAGCCGTCGCGAATACTCGAACCACCTGGCACGATTCGCACGCCGTCATTCGCGGTGAATCTCTTCAAGGGATAGGTGGATTTGTCGAAGAACTGAGAAGGAGCGCCCGTGCCCGAAATCTCTATAGTGGCGCCCATTCGGAAGCCGAGCAGAATGCCCTTCTTTACCCAACCGTTCACGCGCCATCCTGCAGGCTGCGAGGGATCAGGTTCGGCCGATCGGATGGCGCCGCAGTTCAGCAGGTCACGGAAGCTCTCGAAGAGCTGTCTGTGCTCGTCCGAGTACTGCCCGGGCTCCTGTTTGAATAGGATCTCGATTTGTTCGCGCAATTTGAGGATCGGGTGCGAATCACTCAAACACGGACTCCCGAAAGCAAGCCGAGAGATTCCAGTACGCTCTCGATCTTCTGCTGAGACGTAATTTGCGGAGGAACGATAGGCAGACGCCAGATGGGTTCCAGCAATCCCATTCGCGCCATGGCGAACTTGACAGGTCCTGGGCTTGTTTCGATGAAGTTCACCTCCATCAAGGCTTGATATTTGCGTTGCAGTTGCCGCGCTTTGGCGAAGTCCCCGTTGAGCGCGGCGCGCGTCAGCTGCCCGAATTCATTGGGTATTTGATTCGAAACAACGGATATAACCCCACGTCCGCCAAGCGCGATCAGTGGCAGGGTAATTGCGTCGTCGCCAGACAGCATGAGGAATGATTCAGGTACCCGAGCAAGGATGCCGGCCATTTGCGAAATACTTCCCGAAGCTTCCTTTATCCCGATGATATTGTCGATTTCGGAAAGACTCGCGACCGTGGCAGGGTCGATATTGACGGCTGTCCGCGGTTGGACGCTGTAGACAATGATGGGAAGTTCGGTCGATTCCGCGATAGCTCGGAAGTGCTGGTATACGCCTTCCTGCGTCGGCTTGTTGTAGTAGGGAGTTACCGATAGGATGCCGGAGACGCCGATCTTCACCAGTTCTGCGATTTGCTGGATTACCTTGGATGTGTCGTAGCCGCCTGCTCCGGCAAGGATTGGAACGCGCCCTCTGGCTTCCTCGATCGTAATCTCAATGACACGAAGATGCTCTTCGTGGGTAAGCGTAGGGCTTTCGCCTGTAGTGCCGCAAGGCACTAAAAAATCGATGCCGGCATCAATCTGGCGACTAACAAGCGCCCGCAGCACACGTTCATCGAGCGAGCGATCGGGCTTAAATGGAGTGACTAAAGCCGTTCCACAACCGGTGAACATACTCCCTATATGGACCTCCTCGCGGGCCGGAGTTTCAGCTACTCTGCCGCAGATTTTCCGAACAGAACGTCTTCAAACGTATAGACGCCCTCGCGACCTAAAACCCATTGTGCAGCTTTCAGCGCCCCCAGCGCAAAGCCTTCGCGATTACGAGCTACGTGCCGTAACGTAATCGTGTCGGCGGCTGAATCGAAGCCGATCTCGTGCGTGCCGGGGTGTTTGCCGGCGCGATTCGAACTGACGTTAATGCTCCTGTTAAACCCGCTCTGTTCGATTGCCCGCACAATGTGCAGCAAAGTTCCCGACGGTGCGTCTTTCTTTGTATCGTGATGAATCTCCCAGGCCCAAGCGCCATACTCGTCCTGATCCCGCAGGAGTTCAGCAGCGACGCCAGCCAGTTTTCGAAACACGGCAACTCCGACAGAGAAGTTCGGGCTCCAAACCAATCCGGTCTTGTTTTCCCGTACAGCTTTGCTGACGGGTTCCAACCCATTGAGCCATCCAGTGGTTCCGGTCACTGCTGGAATCCTCGCTTCCGCAAGACGCACGAGGTTTGTCGGCGCGACCTCGGGCCTAGTAAACTCGATTGCCACGTCCACATTCGCAAGTGAGTCCGGGCTCACACCCGCGCCATTTGCATTGTTCTTCGAGTCGAGGCGTAGAACAACGTCGAAGCCATGCTGGGGCGCGAGCTGCTCTATGAGCCGCCCCATTTTTCCGTAGCCCACTAACGCCAGTTTCTTGACGCCACTCATGGCATTTCTCAATCAAATACAGCCGGATCAAGCTCGGAGAAGAATTCGCCATGCAGGGCGGTTACGGCGGCTCTAAGATCGTCTTCTGAAATTACAAACCCCAGATTTAGCTCCGACGCTCCTTGCGAAATCATACGGATGTTCTGTTGGCCCAGCACTTGGAACGCGCGGGCAGCGATTCCGGGCGTGTGCCGGATATTTTCGCCAATTAGACAGACAATGGCCTGCATGTCCTCCGTGCTGACGTCCGCAAAATGGCGAAGCTCCTCGCAAATCGATTCTAAATTGTCGCGGTTATCTACCGTAAGGGATACGCTAACTTCCGAAGTCGAGACCATGTCAACGCTCGTTCCATAACGGTCAAAAATCTCAAAGATCCGGCGCAGAAAACCGTGGGCCATAAGCATGCGCGTAGATTGAATATTTATAACGGTTATGTCCCGTTTGCAGGAAATCGATTTCACCGGATTCTCGCATGGCTGAGGCGCTGAGGTGATTCGCGTGCCGGCAGCTTCGGGGCGCCGCGAATTCAAGATCAACACTGGAATGTTTCGCTCAACCGCAGGAACAACAGTAGCCGGATGCAGCACCTTTGCGCCGAAATACGCCATTTCCGCAGCTTCGGCGAATGAGATGCTTTTTACGCGGTGCCCGCGAGGAACAATCCGTGGATCAGCGGTGAGCATGCCATCGACATCGGTCCAAATCTGAATTTCTTCGGCTCCTAAACCTGCTCCTACGATAGATGCAGTGTAATCGGAACCGCCGCGGCCGAGCGTGGTTGTCTGCCCATTCTCTGTCGAACCGATGAAGCCACCCATTACGGCAACCGAGGTATCCGCAATGGGGAGCACGCGTTCTTGCAGCAGAGCGTAAGTTTTGTCGAGTAGAGGCTGCGCTCGGGTGAAACGATCATCGGTCAAGATAACCCGCCGGGCATCGACATACTGGGCGGACATGCCCGCGGATTGAAACGCAAACGTGACGATCAGGCCAGATAAACGTTCGCCCACACTGGCGATGGCATCCGTCGAGCGAGGTGACAGCTCACCAACCACAGCAATACCTCTTACCAAGTCGTCCAGCCATTCGAAATGGGCCCGGATATAGCGGTCCAGCTCTGCAGCAGCTGCACCGGCGAGGGCCAGTCCGTGAGTCAGGTGATGAATTCGCAGCTCATCTACCAAGCTGAGCGCTGGACCGCGCCGACCGGCCTCAGCTTCACGGGCGGCGTTGAGAAGTTTATTCGTCGTGCCGCCCATCGCGGAGACCACTATCACCGGCCGACGATGCTGATGAGCTTTGACGATCCGGGTCACGCGCAGGATGGCTTCTTGCGATTCGACGGAGGTGCCGCCGAACTTCATCACGATCATCTGTGCTGCCTAGTCAAGGAACCCTTCAGATACCATCAACTCGGCGTTGAGAACTGCTGCTCCCGCCGCGCCGCGAATGGTGTTGTGACCGCAAGCCACGAATTTCGCGTGCAGCACGGGGCATTCCCGCACGCGCCCAACGATAACTGTCATCCCATTCTCACGGGAGACATCACGCCGCGGCTGGGGACGATCTTGCTGCGTCATATAAATCAGCGGATGTGGAGGCGCGCTTGGCAGCTTTCGCTCTTGCGGAAGCCCGCGGAAAGCAGTAATTGCATCCTCGATGTTTTGGATGCTTGGTTTCGAAGAGAATTCAACGGATGTTGCTACTGTGTGTCCATCTGCGACTGGAACACGATGGCAGTGCGCGCTTACACGCGCTTCGAGCGGCAGCGCTTGACCTCTTGAAACCTGGCCGAGAATCTTCTGTGTCTCCTGCTCGATCTTCTCCTCCTCGCCGCTGATGTAGGGAATGACGTTTGCGAGGACATCAATGGAAGGCATGCCTGGATAACCGGCCCCCGAAACCGCCTGCAACGTTGCCGCGATCACGCGCTGAATGCCGAACTGGACTACGGGCGCGAGCGCCATGCTCAGAACAACAGTCGAGCAGTTGGGATTCGTAACGATCATGCCTTTCCATCCGCGATTCGTTTGCTGCGAGTGAATCAGCGAGAGGTGGCCAGGATTGATTTCGGGAACCAGCAATGGAACATCGGGCTCCATGCGATGATTCCGCGAGTTGGAGACAACAGTATGGCCAGCCTTCGCAAACTCCTGTTCAATGTCAGTGGCAACCGAAGCATCCATCGCTGAGAATACAAGCCGGGGGGCCTTGCCAGGCTTCGAATCGGAGATGACGATTTCGGCGGCGCCGGCGGGCATATCTCCATCAAGACGCCATGCCGTGGCGTCCTTTAGCTTCTTGCCGGCAGAGCGATCGCTTGCTCCGAGCCAGGTTAGGTTGAACCAAGGATGGCCTTCAAGGAACCGGATGAAGTGCTGGCCAACCATTCCCGTGCCGCCAAGAATGCCAATGTCGATACGTCTCATATGGTTCGCGAGAGTCTCTCGACGAGCTGGCGGTATAACCCGACTGCGTGCATTAACTCTGATTTTGATATTCGCTCCTCACTTGTGTGAGCAACGTGGATACTACCGGGGCCGATTAGAAACGGTTGCCCCCAGGTGTCTCCAAAGGCCGGGATGTCGGTGGTGAACGCGACGATGGTGGTTTCAAAGCCGTCGAGTGCGGAAAGGCGCATTGCGGGGATCAGCAAGACCTCTCGCGCCTCAGCCTCCGGCCGGACGGCCGCGGCAATCTGTTTACGCAGCTCCGTAGCATCTCCAACAATGCGGATCATGATCTCGGCCTGCGCTTCATCTGAAATCACATTAGGAGCGCGGCCGCCAGCAATTGTTCCAACATTTAGAGTGCTCGGGCCAAGCACGTCGTCGCGAGGCAGCTCAATACGTCGGATGCGTTCGAGCGCGTCCAGCAAGTTGTCTATTGCTGATTCGCCAAGCTCCGGGTAAGCGGAATGAGCCATGCGCCCCCGAGCTTGGATTTCGTAACGCAGGGCGCCTTTTGCCCCGAGAGCGAGCTTGTTCCCGGTCGGTTCTCCATTGATTAAGAACTTGCTGCCCCGCGGTTTCCGCGCAGCAACGTGCGCACCCGCGCTGTTTCGCTCTTCACCCACAACGAACAGTAATCCGAAATTTCGTTTGCCGCTCGCGAGTAGCTCTTCAGAAGCCGTGATCATGGCGGCGATAATGCCTTTGGTATCGCACGCGCCTCGACCCCAAATATGGTCCTTATCTTCGCGTGAAGGGATGAACGGGGGCACCGTATCCATATGCGTCGAGAGCACCACAATGGGATCACCAAAGGTGACGAAGACATTGTCACGATCAGTTTCCACGGGCATGCGCTCAGCCCTGCCACCGAACTGCCGAGCCATTTTAGAGAGGCGCTCCCATAAGAAATCGCCGATTTCGCGCTCGTTTGGAGTGACCGATTCAATGTCGATGAGATGCCGGGTCAGCTCAAATACTTGCATGAAGGGTAGCTGCTTAGAACCTGTAACCAAATGTAGTACTTCTACGCATAATAGATTCGGCTATTATCGTCTAGCGAGGAATCGCGGATATGGCGAACAGCGCGCGCACATCCCCGGGAACAAGAACCGCTGACGGGTTGTTCGCCAATGTGATCATTCAGCCCGGGTTATTATCCCGCACGTTTTGGCTCCTGCGCCGGGCCTTCATAGCCGCGTACGAGGATAACTGTTTCGGGATTGCAAAAGGGGTTGCGTATTCTTTTCTACTTTCGTTATTTCCCATACTCACAACGCTTACGTTGATTCTGATCCGGGCGCGTGCGCAAGCTGTCGTGCATGTTATTGCGACATTCGTAATGCAGGTGGTCCCGCCTGGGACTGAGGAACTAATTCTTTCGCGTCTAAGAGAGAAAAGCGGGAAGCCGGCCTCGCTGCCGATCGTGGCTATGATCGTGTCTCTGTGGGGTGGTTCCGGAGCGATGCTGAGCTTGATGGAGGGGTTCCAAGCGGCTTACCGCATCCCTGCAGGACGGCCGTTCTTAAAGCAGCGTGCGATGGCCATCTTCCTCGTACTAATTGCAGCTGTTCCCGCCGTTGTCGCTTCATCGCTTATCATTTTCGGAGACCGTGGCGAAGCCGCACTTCTTCACTGGATTCGGTCGCCGGCGGTAACGGACATCAGCGCACCAGTCCAGTTTCTCTGGCGGCTGGCGCGGTATGGATTGGCCTTCTGTACAACTACTTTCGTTACAGGACTGTTGTATTACTTCGGTCCTAATTATCGGCCGGAACTCGAGCGTATCCAGGGCGCAACGGCGTCACGATTCTTGCGAGTTTGGCCAGGAGCCATTCTCGCTACGTTTCTCTGGTTGCTTGCGACTGCTGGTTTCGCCTGGTATGTCGGGCACATTGCGAATTACAACATCTTCTATGGGAGCCTCGGAACTGTAATTGTGCTTCTTGTCTGGCTTTACCTGATTGCTTGTATCGCCCTTGTCGGATGCGAGTTCAATGCCGAGCGCGAGCGCATCGACGCGCTCCCGTCTTTGTAGTCGATGGAAAACCAATGAATTGTTGGCGGCACCATCCAGCGTTTCTATACTTAAATTCGTGCCCTTTAAATTAAGCCTCGATTATCAGCCTCGCGGAGATCAGGAGAGCGCGATCGAGCAACTCGTTCGCGGAGTGTCAGAGGGCGAAAAGCATCAGGTTCTGCTCGGGGTTACCGGCTCCGGAAAGACGTTCACTATGGGCAAAATCATAGAAGCGTTTGGCAGGCCTTCGCTCGTTCTTGCGCATAACAAAACGCTCGCTGCACAGCTCTATCACGAATTTAAGAGCTTCTTTCCGCAAAATGCAGTCGAGTATTTCGTTAGCTACTACGATTACTATCAGCCGGAGGCGTACATTCCTTCGGGCGACATCTATATAGAGAAAGAAGCCACTATCAATGACGAGCTCGACAAGCTGCGGTTGTCAGCAACGCGCTCCTTATTCGAGCGCCGCGATTGCGTGATCGTCGCCAGCGTTAGTTGTATTTACGGTTTGGGCTCGCCCGAAGCGTACTACGGGATGCTGCTGATGCTCGAAAAGGGCCAGCACATGACTCGCAAAGAGTTGCTGCAGAGGCTGGTAGAGATTCTTTACGAACGAAACGACCATGATTTCCGGCGAGGCACGTTTCGAGTGCGCGGCGATGTGGTGGAGCTGTATCCAACGTATGACGATAACGCTTACCGGATCGAATTCTGGGGAGACGAGATCGAATCACTCAGCCAAATCGATCCGCGTATCGGGCAAGTGAAGCAGACCTATCTTCGGTTGCCCATTTATCCCAAGACGCATTACGTGATGGATGCGCCCACTCGGGAGCAGGCAATGCAGAGTATCGAGAATGAGCTGCAATGGTGGCATAAGGAGGTCGAAGCGAGCGGCAAGCTGGTGGAGGCGCAGAGGCTTTACCAACGAACTATGTTCGATCTTGAAATGATAAAGCAGATTGGATATTGCCACGGAATCGAGAACTATTCACGCCATTTCTCGGGTAGGCTGCCTGGTGAAGCTCCTCCGACGCTGCTCGACTACTTGCCGAACGACGCTTTGATTTTCATCGACGAAAGTCACCAGACGATCCCGCAATTACAGGGAATGTTTCACGGCGACCGGTCGCGCAAAAACATCCTGGTCGACTACGGCTTTCGGTTGCCAAGCGCAAAAGATAACCGGCCCCTTACGTTTGAAGAGTTCGAGAACCGCGTGAACCAGGTGATTTACGTCTCCGCTACTCCAGGTCCGTATGAGCTAACGAAAGCCGCTGGCATCGTCATCGAACAGATCATCCGGCCTACCGGGTTGGTGGATCCTGAGATCGATATCAAGCCGATCAAAGGGCAGGTTGACGATCTGCTAAACGAAATTCGGTTGCGGTCGGAGCGAAATGAACGCGTTCTGGTAACAACCCTGACGAAGCGCATGGCGGAGGATCTCGCTGAGTACTATGGCGAGGTTGGCGTAAAATGCGCGTATTTGCATTCGGAGGTAAGTACGCTCGACCGGATAAGAATTCTTCGTGACTTGCGCCGCGGCACCCATGATGTCCTGATTGGAGTCAACTTACTGCGTGAAGGGCTGGACTTACCAGAGGTCTCATTAGTAGCAGTGCTTGACGCCGACAAGGAGGGCTTCCTACGATCGACCGGGTCTTTGATCCAGACTATCGGGCGAGCGGCCCGCAATGTGAACGGGCGCGCGATTCTCTACGCAGATGTCTTGACTGAGAGCATGCAGCGGGCGATTCGTGAGACAGATCGGAGGCGAGCGCTGCAACAGGTGTATAACGAAGCGAATAACATAACTCCCCAGACGATCGTCAAACCAATCGATATGAGCCTTGTTGCGGTGGCTGAGGCGGACTACTACACGGTCCCATTGGAAACCGAAGCTGAAGCCGAAAGGGAGTTAACACCCGCAGAACGTGACACTTTGATTGTGGAGCTGGAACTGAAAATGCGAGAGGCCGCGAAAGCTTTTGAATTCGAGAAGGCAGCGCGATTTCGCGATCGAATGAGAGCGCTGAAAGCGAGCAACATTTATGAAGAAGCAGTTGCAAGCCGGCCTGATAGTCGAGGGTAACTCAACTAATTCGACAGTTCTCCGTTTGCCCAGAATGCCCGAAGAACTTGGGCCCATCAAATCACGATCGCTGCGGGTGGCACGCCGGTTTTCGAACCTGCTCAAAGCGGGTTACGCAGTGGCCGATTACGAAGGTTTGCAATCAGCCGGATTAATTCTTTTGCGGGTGCCTGACCGCGCTGTTTCCCGCATTGTCGAGGAACTGTCCCGATCAGAGCTGAGTTTTAAAAACATTTCATTAGTGCTCTGCGAAAGCTGGCTTTCGGCTGACGTGCTGGAGCCATTACGCGCTCGCGGCGCATCGGTCGCAACACTTCTGAGCGTTCCCAGCACGGGCCGCACGTGGTTTGTGGTGGAAGGGCAACTCGGCGCTGTCCGGCAAATTCGGCGGCTCATCGAATTGAACGAGGCGCGGGTGCTAGAGCTTCGTCCCGGCACTAAACGACTTTACTTTGCAGCAGTACTGCTTACGACGATCGTGCCGATCCCTCTGTTTCTTGCGGCCCAGGAGGCGTTGCGCAGGAGCGGCATGTCGGGAAACCATCTCCACGCTGTACTCACCGAAATGGCGCGTAGCATGTTTCGAGATTTCTCCAAACGCACGCGTATCGCTGCGGGCGGCAAGTTGACTGAATGCTCTGAGGAAACGGCGAAAACCTATCTCGAAGCCCTGCGCCGTCATGATCCACAATTAGCTGAAATACTAACCGAGGCCACGGGTTGGGCACGACGCAAAATTCCAAAGAAGGCGGCGCGCGGCGATTTGTTCCGCGAAGCCTTTGGGTAACGGGCACCGGAGTGTTCCCGGATTGCAACGGCCCACAGCAAAGGAGGCGCGGAAACGCCAACGAATTCTTATTCGCGTCGTTTTGAAACCCCAGTAGACAGAACATGGCGAGAGCGGCTGAGAGCTCTCGAGAACGTGGCGCCACTGCTGAGAATGGTCTGGCAGACGAGTCCCTTGCTGACCTTCATCTCGGTTTCGTGCCGGCTCTTGAGGGCGGCTTTGCCTGTTGCGACGCTCTATGTCGCAAAACTGATCATTGATGCCGTGGTTCGCAGGGTACGAGGTGGCCACATCGACACTGGGCCCGTGTGGCGATTGGTTGCAGTGGAGCTTGCATTGGCGGTTGCATCTGACCTGCTTGGCCGGGCGGTGGCACTCGCCGACAGCTTGCTCGGTGATCGATTCACAAACCGCGTAAGCGTCGACCTGATGCGGCACGCGTCTATACTCGATCTGGCTCATTTTGAGGAGCCCGAGTTTTACGACAAGCTAGAGCGCGCACGGCGTCAGACGATGGGCCGCATGCAGCTCATGACCCAGGTTATGGGTCTGGCCCAAGATTTGGTCACACTTGTCACACTGACCTCGGCCCTAATTGTTTTTTCTCCATGGCTGCTCTTGATGCTGGTATGCGCTGTGCTGCCGGCTTTTCTTGGAGAAACGCACTTCGCCTCGCTCAGCTATTCGTTACTGTATCGCTGGACACCACAGCGCCGGGAGCTCGATTACTTGCGTTGGCTGGGAGCGACCCAAGAAAGCGCAAAGGAAGTGAAAATATTCGGTCTCGGCGATTATCTGACCGATAGATACCGGCGGCTTGCGGACCTCTTTTATGAAGAGAATCGCGGTTTGGTGATCCGGCGAGCCGCAATCGGATCGTTGCTGGCGCTGGTCGGGACGGCGGGTTATTACGGTGCATACGTTGTGATCCTCTATCGAACGCTGCACGGGACTCTGACCGTCGGTGATCTGACTTTCTTGGCGGGAAGCTTCGCACGAAGCCGCACGTTGATCGAAAGCGTATTGTCGAGCTTTTCGGGCATCAGCGAGGAAGCGATGTATCTGGACGACCTTTTCGCGTTTTTTCGCATGGAGCCGACGATTCGTTCCGTGCCCCATGCATTGCATGCGCCGCGTCCGATCACGCGAGGCCTGGAATTCCGGCACGTGAGTTTCAGGTATCCAGAAGCGGAAAGGTATGCTCTGCATGACGTGAGTTTCGAGCTGCGTCCGGGCCAGCGCATCGCGCTGATTGGCGAAAACGGCGCGGGAAAAACGACGATTACCAAATTGATCGCACGATTGTATGACCCAACGGAAGGCGAGATTTTGCTTGATGGAATCGACCTGCGGGAATACGATGTCGAGGACTGGCGTCGCGAGGTAGGCGTTATCTTCCAGGACTACATGCGGTATCACATGCTGCTTTGGGAGAACATCGGCGTCGGCCGGATCGAGCTCTTGAACGATCGCGAGCGAATCGAAGGAGCGGCGCGACTGAGTCTTGCTTCGGATGTGGCAGCGCGCGTTGAAAAGGGTCTGGATCAGATGGTGGGGAGGAGATTCAATGATGGCGTGGATCTCTCAGGCGGCGAGTGGCAGAAGGTGGCGTTGGCTCGCGCCTACATGCGTGACGCGCAAGTGCTCATTCTTGACGAACCGACAGCCACGCTCGACGCGCGGGCCGAGCATCGGGTTTTCGAGCGTTTTGCCGAGCTCACACGCGGCAAGATTGCAGTGCTGATTTCGCACCGGTTTTCGACAGTTCGGATGGCCGATCGGATACTGGTGTTGCACGACGGCGAAATTCTTGAGCAAGGGACACACGAGGAGCTGCTTGCGATCCGAGGCCAGTACGCCGAGCTTTTCGAGCTCCAGGCTGCCGGATATCGATGAGGAGCGCCGATTGATAAATTGTCATCGCAGGCTGCTCCGAAAGGAGAGCTCGCATTTACACTGAGAAGGAATGCCGAAGTTATACGTTCAGAGTTTTGGATGCCGCGCATCCCAGGCCGATGGGGCAGCCATTCAAACCTCTCTTGAAGAGCGTGGCTTCGAAGTTGTCGCGAGCCGCTCGGATGCAGACTTCGTCATTCTGAACACGTGTACAGTTACACACGCAGCAGATCTCGATGCGCGCCGCGCGATCCGAAGTCTGCATCGAGATCGCCCAGAGACCCAAATTCTCGTGACTGGCTGTTACGCCCAGCGTGCGCCGGAGGAACTGGCGAACCTCGAAGGTGTCCGCTGGGTTATCGGCAATTCACACAAGACCCACATTGCCGAGATTGTTTCTGCGCGGAGCGAAAACTATCACGGACAGGTACTGGTCGCCGACATCTTGGAGCAACATGATTTCACAGCGAGTCCAGTGAGAGAGGCCTACGAGGATCGTACGCGGCCCAATCTCAAGGTCCAGGATGGGTGCAGCAATCGGTGCTCGTTCTGCATTATTCCTTCGGTTCGCGGCAAGAGCCGTAGCGCGGATATCGAAAGCGTCATGAAGCAGGTACGTGATTTGAGCCGGCGCTACTCGGAAGTGGTCTTGAGCGGGATCAATCTGGGCCGTTGGGGGCGGGATCTACCCGGTACCATGCGATTCGCCGACCTGTTGAAGGCGATTCTCCGCAATACTGAAGTACACCGGCTGCGCATCAGTTCTGTCGAGCCGATGGACTGGAGCGATGCACTGCTCGAGATGGTTGCGGCAGAGTCGAGGATCGCGAAACACGTGCATCTACCTTTACAGTCAGGCTGCGATGCGGTTTTGAAGCGCATGTTCCGCAAGTACCGGACGCGCCACTATGGGGGACGCATCGAGATGGCGCGTCGCCTCATGCCGGATGCCGCGATCGGAGCCGATGTCATGACAGGTTTTCCAGGTGAAACGGAAGCCGAATTTCAGGAGTCGCTGCGTTTTATAGATCAGCAGCCCTTTACGTATCTGCATGTCTTCACCTATTCCGAGCGGCCCGGCACATTGGCCGCGGAGCAAGGCCAAGCTGTGCCAATGGAAGTGCGACGGGAGCGCACACGCGTATTGCGCGCCTTGTCGGATCGCAAGAATCTCGAATTTCGGCGGCGGATGATCGGCAAGACTCTTTCCGCGGTCACGCTCGACCAGGCTGGAATCGCGCTGACAAGCAATTACCTGAAAATCGAGATGGCGAAGCAGCGTGAAGCGAATCAGATCGCGGATCTGGAAATTGGCGGGCTGAGTGCAGGGGGATTGCGCGAGCGGACACTGCTACCGATCCTCTAGCGCTTATAGCCGAACTTTTGGAGCAGCTCGATGCGCGCTTTAGCATGTGATTCGGTTTCCACGGCTTTGGGCGAACTCCCATCAATGACGCCCAGGACTCCGCGACCCTGTTCTGTTTCCGCAACGATCACCTCTAACGGGTTCGCAGTTGCGCAGTAGATGTTCGCTACCTCGGGGACGGCTTGAATGCGTCCGAGCACATTAATCGGGAATCCGTTTCGAAGCGAAACAACGAACAGGTGACCTGCCGCGACAGCACTGGCATTCTGAATCGCGTTTTGCTTCAGCCCTTCGTCGTTCCCATCGACGCGCGTAAGGCAATCGCCCGAAGCTTCATTAAAGGCAATTCCAAACTGAATGTGGGCCGAGGTGTTCACGATGGCCTCGTATATGTCCTCAACGGTCTTGATGAAATGGCTCTGGCCGACGATAATGTTTCCGTTCTCCGGGATCGTAAGGCGAATCGCTTTCAGCTCCATCTTGCTCACTATATAGCGCGAAGTCCCGCGTTTCTATAATTGCGGTAGTGCACAAGCGCTTCAGTGATTCCAGTTTGCTGGAACACATTCGCAAACTGCCTCACAGCCGAGCCACTTATAAGCAACTCATACGAGAGCTTCGATTGCAAGGCGAGGAGCGGCCAACGCTCGAAGCAGCGCTGGACCGTTTGTCGGACCGCGGAGCCCTGGTTGAGCTGCGGTCCGGCCACTACGCCGTTGTAGCCGGAAGCCGCGAATACGCCGCCGGCTCGCTTTCCATTCATCGCGACGGCTTCGGATTTCTCATCCCCGATGAACCGGGTGACGCGATTCAGGGCGACATCTTTTTGCCCCCGCACGAAGCCGTAAAGGGAATGCACGGGGACCGCGCATTGGTGCACGTGACGCGCATCGACGAGAGAGGCCGGGCAGAGGGCGAGATCATCAGAATTTTGCGGCGCGCACACGTTACTGTCGTGGGCGAGTTTCATGTACGAAAGCGCGGCAACTTCGTCGCTCCATCCGATGACCGGATTCGGCAATGGATCAGGGTTCCCGAGGGTCTGGAATTGCCGTCGAATCGAATGTCGATAAATCGCGTCGGCGCGATTGCGCGCGAGATTTCTTCCCTGGAAGAGCTCGACGGCATGATCGTCAATGTCGAGATTCTTGAATTTCCTGAGGACCGCGATGAAGCTGTGGGCCGGGTGATTGAGGTACTTGGATACCCGGACGATTTCGGCGTAGATGTCGAAATAATCATTCGCAAACACCACCTCCCGCACGAATTTCCGGAAGAAGTAATCGAGCAAGCCTGGCGCATTCCGCAAGGGATCGACCCCACCGAGCTAGAGCGGCGGAGCGATTTCCGCCACCTCGACATTGTCACGATAGATGGCGAAACGGCGCGCGATTTCGATGACGCGGTTTGGGTGCGGAAACTGCCCAGCGGCCATTTTGCCCTGCAAGTTCACATTGCGGACGTTGGCCACTACGTCAGGCCCGGAACGCCCATCGACAGAGAAGCCTTGCTGCGCGGTACGAGCGTCTACTTCCCGGACCGGGCTGTCCCCATGCTGCCGGTCGAGCTCTCAACCGACATATGCTCACTGCGCCCGCAAGAGGACCGGCTGGTCTTGTCGGCCCTGCTCGAAATCGACCGCCAGGGCGATACCGTTTCGCAGGGGTTCGTTCGCGGCGTGATTCGCAGCGCCGAGCGGATGACCTACACAAACGTGTTTCGCTTGCTAGAGGGCGATGCTGCCATGCGCGAGCGTTATTACACACTAGTCGACCGCTTCGAGCTCATGCGGGAGTTGGCGCTGATTTTGAATCGCAAGCGAATGAAGCGCGGCTCAATCGATTTCGATATGCCGGAGACGAATATCGAGCTCGACATGTCGGGCCAGATGATTGGGATCACGCGAGCGGAGAGGAATATCGCACATCGCATTATCGAAGAATTTATGCTGGCGGCAAACGAAGCCGTCGCGGCACACCTGGAAGCGGCTGGCGTACCCAGCCTGTACCGAATCCATGAAAAGCCGGACCCTAAGCGCGTCATGGACTTCGAGGAAATCGCCGCCCATTTCGGCTATTCGCTCGGAATCGGCGCCATCTTGGTGAAGCGGTTTCCGGTCGTCGAGCGCGGGCGTGATGGCCGTAAGGCGCGCAAAGATATCGTGCTTGCCCGCAACGATCTCGATATCTCCTCAGGAAATTATCAGCGGCTCATTTCGAAGATTGCCGGAAAACCCGAGGAACGGATCCTCAGCTACCTCATGCTGCGATCTTTGAAGCAGGCCCGCTATAGCCAAGTAAACGAAGGGCACTTCGCGCTCGCGGCACCGGCATATACGCACTTCACGTCGCCGATCCGCCGCTATCCCGATCTGGTGGTCCATCGCATATTGGCGCACCAGATTGATGCTGGGGAGCCGCTGCTGGATGATTCGAGGTTGTATGAGCTGGGTAACGATACGTCCTTGACGGAGCGCCGCGCCGCCGAAGCCGAACGTGAGCTCATCGAATGGAAGAAAGTCAAATTCATGGAGGAACGCGTCGGAGATGAATTTGACGCACTCATCATCAGCACCACAAAGTTCGGCTTCTTTGTGGAGCTGACCGAGTTCTTCGTAGAAGGCCTGGTGCCGATCGAGACCTTACCGGGAGATCATTTCCGGTATCACGAGAATGGCAGAAAGATCATTGGCGAGCGCAGCCGGAGAGTGTACGCAATCGGGGATCAGCTGAGGGTGCGGCTGGATCGGGCGGACGGTGTCGAGCGCAAGCTTCAATTCGCCGTGCTCGAAGAGAAGGCGAGGGCCACAAGGCGGAAACGGCAAACGTGAGATAACAGGGAGGCTATTCGAGTACCCGTACGAATTCAGCGACGATCTCGTACTTTTCTTCGTCTATATCGAGGTCCCAGGACGGGTATGCCGGGTTCAGGCTCTCCAGGCGTATGCGTGTCTGGCGAAAGCCGTCCTCCGTAAAAACCTTCTCGCTTTTATAGCGTTTGACTGTATACCGATCATCACTCGTCAGCTCAGCGTTGCGTACCAACACGAGCTTCCCGTTACGAGATCCCACGATGTTTCGACGGAACACGCACAAGCTGCCATTCGGAATCTTAGGCTCCATTGAATGCCCTCGGATTTCCGCGACGAACATGTCTTCATTCAGCCTGAGGTCTGGCGGCATTTCGATCCATTCTTTCTCGAGAATGTCTAAAGGGTTCGTAAGAAATGGTCCGGCCGCTGCAGCTAGCGAAAAGCGCGGGAGATGGGTTTCGAAGCGTAATACGCGGGAGCTTACGTGCTCGCGGTAGAGTTCTGAGAGTGTCTTGTCGAAATTCCGAACAGATATAGCCTCGCGATCCGTAACACGGAGGGACATCGAGGCCACATTCTCGAGGAAATCGAGGACCGCCGCTCCACCCTGCTCCTGAGCCCGCGAGGCCAAATCGCTCTCGAGTTCTTCGAGCACCTCGGCATCCTCGGTGCTGGCTACCGTGCTCCAATCCCGCCGCAATCGCACGTGCAGAGTGTCGGTTGCCGGATCGAGCAGTAGCACTCCAATCGTTTCCGGGCTGTGTGCCGGCAATTCTGCGAGCAGCAGCGAATATTCGGCCTGCTTGGGTTGATAATCGCCGAAGCTGATGACGCGGGCCGACGACATGCTCAGGATATCCTCAAATCAGCTTACCGTTTCGGTTAGGTTTGGGGAAATAGCCCGGCCTGCGGCGTACCGGCTACGGTGTGGCGGCATAGTAACCCTTGCGGGCGCGTACCCGTACGTTGGCCAGATCCACAACTACTTTCACATTGCGGTATGCTTTCGATGTTTCGGAATCGGAAACGTAGCGGATGATGTATTGCGTCGTCACTTCACCAACGATATCGGCTACCGCACGGTACATCTTATTGTCGACCGCCGATTTGTAAGCGCCCGTTCCGACGGTGAGCGCATAATTGCCATCATCGGAGGGCTTGGAAAGATATCCATCTGTATCTTTATATACCTCGCCGAGCGGATACACGACGCGACCGCCGGTCTCCGTAGCGAGCCGGACCAGGTTGTCATCACCTGCATTGGCGAACCCGAACGCCTGAGTGCTGATGCAGTAGATCGTCACGAGATTCCGCTGCGCGAGTTCGATTACCTGGCCCAGTGAATGCTTGCTTGCGTTATCGTGGCCATCGCCGATGATCACAATGACCCGCCTCGGCTGGATGGGTTCGCCCTGAATCGACTTGCGGCTGGTGCACGCAAGATAAATCGCATCGAACAGGGCAGAACCCCCGCCCGGCTTTAGCTTATGAACCTTGTCCACCAGCGGCCCGGGATCGTGGGTGGTGTCCACCGCGATTTCCGCGTCCTGAGAATAGGGGATCAAATAGCCGCTATACTTTGGATCTCCTGGGAGCAGGTTTTGGATCAGCTCTTCAGCCGCATTCTGGAAGTTTTCCCAATGGATGCGGCTTTGCGAACTCATGTCGAGCAAGAAACCGATAACCACTGGTTGGTTGCGCTCACGCGTAAAGAACTGGATTGTCTGCGGCTTATTTTCTTCGAATACGTGAAAATCCTTTCTGTCCAGATCCGAAACGAAGCGCCCCTTATCGTCGGTTACGGTCACCGGAACGATGACCTCGTTAACACTGACCCGGATCGGGGGTTTGTCATTCTTTTGTCCAGCAGCTGAGGGTTCGGCGCTCTTTGGGAGATCGGGGTTCGGCAGAGTTACCGTGGTTTGGCTGGTGTTGCTGGAAGAGTTCTGGGGAGCGGCGAGAGCGAGGAGCGGGAACGTACTTACCGAAAGAGCCGCAATAAGGGCTATCGGCTTAGAAAACTGCATGTAGGAGATGCCTGCTCTGAATTATAGCGAGCGATTTACTTACCTCTGTACCCGGCCAGAGCCGCCGCCGCTCATCAATGCCTCCACTTCATCGACAGCGAAGCGGTTGAAGTCGCCCGGAACGGAATGCTTCAGACAAGAAGCTGCCACTCCAAATTCGAGTGCTTCGAGAGGCGATTCGAAACGCGTTAATCCATAGATGAGTCCTGCCGCGAAGCTATCGCCAGCCCCCACGCGATCGACGATATGCGTGATGTCGTACTTCCGGCTCAGGAAAAACTCGCTTCTGGTATGCAGGCACGCTGACCAGCGATTATGGGAGGCACTCTTCGATTCGCGCAGAGTGATCGCGAGCATTTTCAGATTCGGGTAAGTAGCGAGGACACGCTCGCTCAGCTCGGCAAATTTCTCGCGCTCCAAGCTGCCTGATTCGACGTCGATATCGACGTGCAGGTTGAGCGCTTTTTGACAGTCCTCTTCGTTCGCAATGCAGATGTCGATCAGCTTCGCGATTTCGGGCATCACCTCCGAGGCGGCCTTGCCCCACTTCCAAAGATTTTTTCTGTAATTGAGGTCACAAGAGGTCTGGATTCCCATGTCGCGCGCTGTGTGCAGCGCTTCGAGAGCGAGCTCGGCGGCTGAGGCGCTGATAGCAGGCGTAATGCCGGTTATGTGAAAGGAGGAGACATCTTTCAGCGCGCTTCTCCATGGAATCGCGCCCGGTCTTGCGATGGCCATGGCGCTCCCACTACGGTCATAAAGCACTCGCGAAGGGCGCTGGTTCGCTCCCGCTTCTACGAAATAGACGCCCATCCTGCCAGGAGCTCGAACAATGTGGGTGACGTCAACGCCATGGCGGCGCAGCTCGCCCGGAAGCGCGTCCGCGACGAAGTTGTGCTCGGGAAGAACGGTTATGAAGCGGCTATCTGCGCCGAAGTGCGCGAGTGAAACCGCCACGTTCGCTTCCGCTCCGCCGAATGTGGCAATGAATTGTGGGGATTGCAGAAACCGCTCGAATCCGGGTGGGGTAAGGCGAAGCATGACTTCGCCGAAACTTGCGATCACTGGTGGCATTCAGCGCAACACAGTGACGGGGGCTGCCACTCGCGGCGCCAACACTGCCTCTATACCTGCGGACGCATCGACGCCCGGCAACCCCTCGACGGTCTGGACCGTGAACGTGCTGAGCGGCACGGAGGTCGTTTTTCGCAAGGCTGAGCCCGCATATGAATCCAGTGAAAACGCGTTTACCTCTACAGGGGCTTCTACGGCTTCAAGAGACGCAGCGGCGCGCTGAAGCCGCGCAAATGCTTCGTGCGCATCGTCAAGATAATTACCGAAAGTTAGCTGGAGACCTGTAAAGATCAAGCGATGCGAGTTGACCAGAGTGGCGCGCGCATTCTTCAGCCATACAACCGGGCCCTGTTGCGGCGGCTCAGCCAGTTGGGCCACCGCCTCACACATGCTTTCATCGTTCGGCGGCTCGCGTAATGCTTGTACGACGTTCACAGCGGTGTTTGGGAAGACGGACTGGATTGCTGAACGGGCGGACGCAAACTCGGCGATACGAGACGTGAAGCAGGTGCAAGTAAGGACACGGTCGGCAGGAACCGGTATGGCGTTCACGCTTTCTTTCAACCGCTGCAACGCTTCGCTTAAAGACGCTCCGGTTTGTCCGGCCAAAAAGGCGAGACCGTTCGGGTTGATTACCCGTTTAGTAGAAACCACCGCTTCGATAACGACCGCCGCGGAGCTGTCGGCGAGAGCGCCGACTTGAATGATGCTCAAAACTGGAAGCGGCAGTTTTCGGTCGGCGAAGATATCCCCTACCAGAGCTTGGACGCGCCGAGCATCGCCCGCACCCGCCACAAATGCGCGCAATTTGATGATCCTCTCGCCCCGAGTGTCACGAATCAGGTCAGTCAAGCTTTGGCGGATCTGTGCCCCTAGACCTCCGGTTTTCAGGAGCGGTGAGATATGAAAATCGAGCGCCTCCGTATCGGCTGCAAGCGCCATCGGCAGTTCTTTGGGTAAGGGCAATACTTGCGTTTTCGGCTCTTCGTTTTTTTTTCGCTGGGCCACCAAAAAAGTTGATAGGTATAACAGAACACAAAGGCTGGCGCCCAGTTTCGCTAACAAGCTCCGATGCCGCATGCCCAGTGTCTCAACTGTAGCGTAGAGTCAGTCACTCTTTGAAAATGGCTGCCTTGAAGCGGCCAATTTGGTATGCTTGAAGAGGTTGCCTGATCTGTTCAATCTTGCGCTGAATCCTTCCTCGGATGTGCCGCTTTACAGGCAACTGGCAGAGGCAATTAGCGGACTCATCTCCCATGACTTCATCCGTTCCGGAGACCGCCTCCCAGCCACGCGCGAATTGGCTGGGCGACTTGGACTGAATCGGACCACAGTTTCGGCGGCGTACGCCCTGCTCGAAGACTCGGGACTGATTCGCGGCCACGTGGGCCGGGGAAGCTTTGTAGCAAAACGTGAGAACGCCACGCAAGCCGTAGCCACTGACTGGGAAGCCATTCTTCCACCCATCGAATCGGGATTAGCACCTGGTTTGCACAACATTGACATCAGCTTTGCCACGTCGCGGCCTTCTCAGGATGGCTTCCCTCTGGCTCAATTCCGTCGGTTATCGAAGCAAGTGATCGATGCGCCCGATGCAGCCGAAATTCTGCAACTCGGTTCCGCGCACGGCTACGCACCCTTACGGCGTTATCTGTTGGAGCAATCGTCGCAGACGGGAATCGCGCGGGTGGGCGACGATCTGATGATCACGAACGGTTGCCAGCAGGCGCTCGATCTCATTGCGCGATTATTTACGCCCAGCGGCGAGACGGTGGTGATCGAGGATCCTGTGTACCACGGCCTGGTGCGCGTTTTTACCCGTGCGGGGGCAAACATCGTTTCCGTAGACCTCGACGATGCGGGAATCCAAGTGGACCGATTGGAAGAAGTATTTCAGCAACAGCGTCCGCGTGTGCTGGTTTTGACTCCCAGCTTTCAGAATCCTACAGGCGTTACGATTCCTTTGGACCGGCGGAAGCGGATAGTGGAACTCGCGCAGCGATTCGGTGTCGTGTTGGTCGAAAACGATATCTACAGCGAATTGCGTTATCAAGGCACGCCGCTAGCGACGCTTAAAGAACTCGATGAGACGGGCAATACAATCCTGCTGCGCAGCTATTCGAAGGTCTCATTCCCGGGTCTGAGAGTGGGATGGGTGATTGCGCCTCGAGCCGTCATTACACGTCTAGCCGATTCGAAAGAAATCAGCGACCTTCATTCCGATCAGCTGTCTCAGGCCGTCCTTTTGCGTTTTGCTGAATCAGGCGAGCTCGTTCAGCACGTTGAGCGGACACGGCGCGCCGGGCGGGACCGGCTGAATGCGGTTTTGCGGGGCTGTGCAAATTGCTTGCCCGCGGGGACGAAGTTCACGCGGCCGGACGGGGGCATGAGCCTATGGATCGAGTTTCCTGCGCCATTGAACGCCGACACCCTCCTCAGCCGGGCCCAAGAGCGTGGAGTCAGTTTTTTACCAGGCCGCTATTTTTCGGCTAAGCGCAGCCATGGACGAGGCTTACGAATCAGCTTCGGTGGATTAAACCCGGAACAGATTGCGCGTGGCATGCAAATTCTGGGTGAGGTGGCGCGTCAGGAGCTTTCGACCAAGTCGTCAAACGCGGATCTCGAACCCGCAGCGGCACTGGTATAGCTAGTGAAATCCAAGAAGGAGAACCGAATGACTTTCCAAGATGATCAGTTTCGATTGAAGGTGGGCCTGGCCGAGATGCTGAAAGGCGGCGTGATCATGGACGTTGTCAATGCCGAGCACGCTGTAATTGCCGAGCGCGCCGGCGCTTGCGCTGTCATGGCGCTCGAACGTGTGCCCGCGGATATCCGCAAAGAAGGCGGTGTCGCGCGGATGTCACAGATACGGGTCATCCGCGAGATCATGAGCGCAGTTTCCATCCCCGTTATGGCGAAGGTCCGGATCGGGCATTTCACTGAAGCTCAAATTTTGGAAGTTTTGGGCGTCGATTACATTGACGAGAGCGAGGTGCTTACGCCTGCCGACGAGGAACACCACGTCGATAAACGCGATTTCAAAGTTCCGTTTGTCTGCGGGGCGAGAAATCTCGGCGAAGCCTTGCGCCGGATTGCCGAGGGAGCGGCGATGATTCGCACCAAGGGTGAAGCCGGCTCGGGAAATATCGTGGAAGCCGTGCGGCACATTCGAACGATCGTCAAGGAGATGAAGCAACTCACGGTTCTCGGCAAAGAGGAGTTGGTGCATGAGGCGAAGAACCTGCAAGCGCCATTAGAACTCGTCGAGTATGTCGCCCAGCACGGAAAGCTGCCGGTTCCAAACTTCTCGGCGGGCGGAATCGCCACGCCTGCAGATGCGGCGCTAGTAATGCAGTTGGGCGCTGAAGCAGTTTTTGTGGGATCGGGAATTTTCAAATCATCCGACCCGGAGAAGCGCGCCCGGGCGATTGTGAAGGCCGCGACCTATTATCAAGACCCAGTCAAGCTGCTCGAAGCAAGCGAGGAACTAGGTGATGCCATGCCGGGACTCGACGTATCGAAGCTGCAGGAATCCGAGCTAATGCAGACGCGCGGCTGGTAGCCGGAATGGAACCCAGAATTGGCGTATTAGCCTTGCAGGGAGATTTCGAGGCCCATCGAAATGCTCTCGATCGGGCTGGCGCGCAGGCTGTGGAAGTGCGCACTGCGGAGGACCTCGAGAGCATTGACGGGCTGGTGATTCCAGGAGGCGAGAGCACCACGATGCTCAAGCTGCTCGACATCGAAGGTCTTTCTGAACCGCTCCGCAAGTTCGGGCAGGAGAGGCCGATTTTCGGTACCTGTGCTGGCGCAATCCTATTGGCTTCTGAAGTGCTGAATCCTCCGCAAGAGTCGTTAGGACTGATGGACCTGACTGTCGAACGAAACGCCTATGGACGTCAGATCGACAGCCGAATCGCCCGGGTTGATCTTGAAGGCGAGCCAGCGGAAGCCGTCTTCATCCGAGCTCCGGTGATCCGCAGAGTTGGCCGCGAAAGTAAGGTACTGGCGAGATATCTGGGTGCGCCTGTACTTGTCGAAGAAGGCCAACACATGGTGGCGACTTTCCACCCGGAGCTTACATCCGATGAACGCATTCACAAGCACTTTGTTGAAAAGGTCAAGCAAGCCGCTTCAAGAGGATCGTATTCACAGCCAGAAGCAGGACCAGAAACAGTAACAGCAACGCAAATAGCAGAGCCGGTTCAATCAACGTGACGGTGGACAGCAGCACTTGCGGATCACTGCTCCACCAATGCCAAAGCGCGGGAATGGTTGCGCGGCCTTCGTAGCCTCCGTATAGGGGAAAGAGCTTTCCAAGGTACGTCAGAGCTGCTATCCATGCAGCGGTCAATGAAGTGACTGCAGCAAGGATTCGGCCCAACCGTCGAGTTCGCGCAAAACCTAGAAAGGCAAGCATCCATATTGCGGGCATGATGCATTGCGGATACCACGGCTCGGGGCCGGTGGCTACGCCTTTGGTGTCAGTCCAAGCCACGCACGTGTAATATGCGAGCGCTAGGCCGAAGCTGGCAAGAGCCGCAACGATCCAGACCTCCGCGCGCGTGATTTGCCTGTTACGAATGAGCAACAGAGTAATCCCGGCCGCCATGAGAAGAAGCTCGAAGTTCAGCGTGTTTCGCGAAAAAGCAGTAAAAGACCAATTCCCGGTCCACAAACTGGAACGGGCCAGTTCAATGAAGCTGCTCGGCCAATTGATGTGAACGACAGCGCCTAACGCTTGAGCCAAACCGACGCCGCGAGCGGCTTCTTGCATACCGCTCAGGCTTCCGTAAAGAAAGATGTTGCGTGCATACCATGGCAAGGCAATCAGGACAGGTACAACCCCGGCCAGCACCACGGTGCCAAGCGGAGCATAAGACCGAACAAGCCGGTAAATTAATACCACGGCGAACACTGGAACAAACGCCAGGAAATACGCTTTTGTCAGCAAGCCTATTCCGAGGACGATGCCAGTAATCACCAGATCTTTGCTCTTGCAGCGCTTGGCCGCCCCCGCCAGATAAGCGATTAACGCGGTACCTAGCGGGATAGCCAGCCAGTCGTTTCCCACGTGGGCGACAGAGGCCCATAGCATTTGAGATTCAAAGATGCAGGCCAGCCCAAGTAACCCGAACCGGGCCTCGAGGTCCAGCGCATTCGCCAATAATTGACTTGCGACAAACAGAAGCAGAGTGGACGAAACGGCGACAAATAGCCGAAGCACGAGGATGCGCCTCTTCAAGCCTAGGGAAGATACTAAGGCGTGTAATGGGACAAGACAGCTGTAAGCCAGGGGCGCTTGCTGCGCCTCATAATTCTTAGATTCTGATGATTGGCGACCTAAGTCCGACGGCAATGACGAGAGCGCTCTATTGCGCCTCAGCCTTTCATCAGGCGATAACTTAAACCATTCAGGAAATGAGGTGCTGCCGGGCAGAGTTCGATGAAGAATGGGGCTGACGGGGGTGAGAGTTAGCGACCGGCTAATTTCACGAGAGATCCGCGTATTGTTCAAAACCGGGAAGCGGTGATCCAGCGCGAGGGATTGGACGTAGGCGTAATGGAACGGTTCGTCGAAGCCCTCCCAAAGTGGCACAAGACAGGAGTAAAGAACAGCGTTCGTGAGTGCGGATAGCAGGAGTAGAGATCGGGCGGTACGAAAATTGTCCTTCGGCATCAGCCTCGGCCCTATCGTCGACGGCTCAGCTCCATTCTATTTGAGAGGGCAACGGGCTCAGCTAAACTGAAGAGCGAGTGAAGAGGGTTCTTTTCCTATGCCTGGGTAATTCCTGTCGTAGCCAAATGGCTGAGGGATTCGCCCGCGTTTATGGAGCGAATGAAATCGAGCCGGCCAGTGCGGGTTTAGCGCCGGCGCCTATTGTTCAACCGCTCACGAAACAGGTCATGCAGGCCAAGAACATCAATATCGACGACCAGTTTCCGAAGGATCTAAGCTCGATAGACGCTTTGAGTTTCGACCTCATCATCAATATGAGCGGAGCGAAGTTGCCGCCCCGCATCCCCGTTGAAGTGCGGGACTGGCCGGTAGAAGATCCGATGGGGCGGAGTGAAGAAGTTTATCTGGCTGTGAGGGATAAAATCGAGCTTCTGGTCATGAGCCTCATTCTTGAACTTCGCCGGGAGGGCCGGAGCGCCGGCAGTCCGCCCGAGTCCGGAGCGCCCAAAAGAAAAACGCGGTCCCGAACCCCTTCGGGTTCAAAGACCGCGCTTAATTCGCGCCAATAAATCGGCAATACTACTTCGGATTGTTCGTGGTGTCACTCATCGTCGAGCTCATGGTGTCCGATGAGTTTTTCTTGTTCTTCTTGTGGCTCTTTTTATGCTTCGTTGTCGTGGTGCCGCTGGTATCACTCATCGTATTCTGACTGCTGCTGCTGCTGCTGGATGTGTTCTGTGCGAAAACAGCGCTGCAGGGCAACAGCGAAAGTCCGAGGGCGGCGATCATGATCTTCTTCATTTTCGGGATATCTCCTTGTTAACTTCTGAGTAATAGCACTGTGTGCTCTCAGGAACTATACTCGCAGAAACTAGGTGAAAGAGTCCTGAAACTAACATTAAGATTTTTTAGTATATTTAAAGTAGTCCAGCCACTTAAATGCGGCATATCAGGAGCTCTCGTTCGTAGATCATCTCAGGTGGCAGATGGTCGTGTAGATCGATAAAAAGTTCTTCCTGACCAATGACTTCGGCGCGCCAAGCCGCGGGGCTGACAGTCTGCAATTCTTCAAATTTCTCCTCAGGGAAATCCAGGCCGTTCCAGTCGAAATCCTCATAACGAGGGATCCATCCTATCGCGGTCTCTTTACCTACGGCGCGACTCCTAGAGCGGTCGACAATCCACTTCAACACCCGCATATTTTCACCGTACCCAGGCCAAATGAATTTGCCATCGGCGTCCTTCCTGAACCAGTTCACATGAAAAATTTTTGGCGTAACCTGGAGCAGCCGCTGCATTTTGATCCAATGCCGGAAATAATCTCCCATGTGGTAACCGCAAAACGGAAGCATAGCCATGGGATCGCGGCGTACTTTTCCGATCGCGCCTGCCGCTGCGGCCGTGGTCTCGGAACCCATTGTGGCCCCGACGTAAACGCCATCGGTCCAGTTAAACGCCTGATACACAAGCGGCATTGTGGTAGCGCGGCGTCCTCCAAAAATGAAGGCACTGATGGGGACTCCATGCGGGTCTTCCCAAGCCGGATCAATGCTGGGGCACTGGGAGGCGGGAGCAGTGAAGCGCGCATTCGGATGGGCGGCCTTTGCTCCCGTCTCTTTGGCGATTTGCGGAGTCCACTTTCTTCCTTGCCAGTCGAGACACTCGGGCGGCGGCTCCTCCGTCATGCCTTCCCACCACACGCCACCTTCGGGCGTCAGGGCGACGTTCGTGAAAATAGTGTTCTTCGACAACGTTGCCATGGCATTCGGATTGGTTTTCACGGATGTTCCGGGAGCGACTCCGAAGAAACCTGCCTCGGGATTAATCGCGCGCAGGAGCCCGTTTTCGTCCGGCTTAATCCACGCAATGTCATCGCCAACGGTCCAGACTTTCCAATCGTCGAAGCCCTTAGGCGGAATCAGCATCGCGAGATTCGTTTTTCCGCACGCGCTAGGGAAGGCACCCGCTACATACGTCTTTTCACCGGCGGGATCTTCAATCCCGACGATGAGCATATGCTCCGCCATCCAGCCCTCATCCCGCGCTATATTCGAAGCAATCCGCAGTGCGAAACACTTCTTTCCAAGCAGCGCATTGCCGCCGTACCCCGAGCCGTAAGACCAAATCTCGCGGGTTTCCGGGAAATGGACAATATATTTCTCTTTGTTACAAGGCCACGGCACGTCTTTTTCGCCGCGCGTGAGCGGCGCGCCCACGCTGTGCATGCACGGAACGACGCGCTTCACGTCTTCGTCGATAATCTTGAATACAGGCAGACCGATCCGCGCCATGATACGCATGCTTACGACTACGTAAGGCGAATCGGTGAGCTGCACTCCTATTTGAGACATGGGGGAACAGATGGGCCCCATGCTGAACGGGAGCACATACATCGTACGACCCTGCATTGCACCCTTGAACAGCGTTTTTAGCTTTCTGCGCATCTCGTAAGGATTGACCCAGTTGTTCGTGGGACCGGCGCTGTCCTTTGACAGTGAACAGATAAACGTACGATCTTCAACACGCGCGACATCGCTAGGATCTGAGCGTGCGTAGTAGCAACCCGGCCAAAGATCCTGGTTCAGCTTGATAAAAGTGCCGCTCGAAACCATCTGGGCCGAGAGCGCATCGTTTTCTTCCTGTGACCCGTCGACCCAATGAATGGCGGCGGGTTTCGTAAGCTCGGCCATTTTTTCGACCCACCTGAGCAGGTGCTTGTTCCGGCTTAGAGGCGGGGCGGCTGTACGGCTTTTTGTGGGTGATTTCACGGGTTCAGTACATCCTTAATACAACCGGACACCGCGCGGACCGGGCTTGCGATGCATGTGTACGGCATCTACGAAGCGGACGCAGTTCGTGCTGGAGGTCATAACCAGCGTGTGGGTACGGTAGCCTTCCCCGAAGAAGCGCACGCCGCGCAGAAGAGCTCCATCGGTAACTCCGCAAGCCGCAAAAATGATATGACTACCGATGGCCAGATCTCCGGCCGTATAGATACGGTTCGGATTTTTGATCCCCATTTTGGCAACGCGTTCTTCGAGCTCGGGTGTGTTGATGACCAGACGCCCCACCATTTCACCATGCAGACACCGCATGGCGGCCGCGGCAAGCACGCCTTCAGGAGCGCCGCCTATGCCCATCACCGCATGCACTCCGTTCCCACGAACCGCAACTGCGATCGCGGCAGACAAATCGCCATCCCCGATCAAGCGAATGCGCGCGCCCGAACGCCGAATATCGGCGATCAGATCGGCATGCCGTGGCCGATCGAGAACGATAATCGTGAGATCCTTCACGTCCCGATCCAGCCGTCTGGCGATTGATTTTAGGTTTTGCGATACCGGCGCGTCGAGATCGAGGGCACCGCGGCAGGCAGGCCCTGCAACAATTTTCTCCATGTAACAGTCGGGAGCGTGAAGGAGCCCGCCGGGTTCCGACGCCGCGAGCACGGCAATAGCGTTGGGCGCGCCGGTAGAGCACAAATTGGTTCCCTCGAGCGGATCGACTGCAATGTCGAGACCGGGATACTCGATTCCCGGCAGCTCGGGGGCGCCGACGCGCTCACCAATATAAAGCATGGGCGCTTCGTCGCGCTCGCCTTCGCCTATCACGATATTGCCCGCGATCGGAACCGTCTCAAAGGCCTCCCGCATGGCTTGCACGGCGGCATGGTCGGAATCCTTCGCGTTTCCTTGGCCCATTGTGCGCGCACACGCCACAGCGGCGTCTTCGACGACACGCACCAAGTGGAACGAGAGATCCCGCTCGATGTTGCTTTCGTTCGAGTTGTTCGATGCCTGATCGATCACGGCGGCATTCGACTTCTTTTCAGTCTTCATCGAGGTTGTTCCTCTAATAGGCCCAGATGGCGCAGAATGCGCCGCACCTTCTTTGGCGAGACGGCGAGCCGATGGGCCACTCTTGAGATCTTACGATCTTCCCGTTCCCAGACTTTCCGGATCAGTAATTCTTCAAACTCGCCGACCACCTTCTGGAGAGATTTGTCGCCGACTACTCCTTGGGACCAGGCCCGGAGATTTGGATCCTCGATACCGGAGTGCAGAATTCTAGTCCTCAATATGGTTACTTCTTCCCATAGGGCATCGCGGCGATCATGATCGAGAAACACCTCGGCGCGGTCGCAGCACGCGCGGGCAGATTCGGTGTTGTTAAAAAAGCCGTTGACCAGCGTTGTTCCCTGGCAGATATAGGCCTGTGCCGTCAATCTTCGGCTTTCAGTATGCTGCGCCAGATCGACCGCCTCCCTCGAGCAGTCATGCGCCAGTTGCGCGAAGCGGCTGGGATCATCGCTTTCGCCAATCTGTTCTTCATAACGAGCATTTGCCACCATTGCCTGTACAATCCGGGCGCGGCACATGAGCAGGTAGTCCGTCTTGCTTGCGCCGAGCTCGAACGCTTCGCTCGCCTTCTCTTCAGCGCGGTCAAGATCGCCAAGATCGAGGTAAACGTGGGCCAGATTGACATCGACATTTCCAGCTCCATGGTGATTTTCGGCGCGCTTGTAAATTGCATCGGCTTGGGCCAAGTCTGCCTGTGCCTTCCTAAGCAGCTCATGCATGCGTTCCAATTGGCCGGCCTTGTGCTGCGTGCCGGCGCGTCCGGACGATTTCGCGCTGCGTTGCCGCTCCCAGTTTGCCTCTATCCTGCGGCGCAATTGCAAGGCCAGGAAGCGCTTTGCCTGCGCGATATTGGTCAGCGAGCGGGCGAGATAGCGATCTAAAGACTCCCGGCGCTTGAACAGCTCTATGGAAGCCTCAAAGTACTGCATTGCGTGATCGTAGCGGCCTTCACGTAGTGCTATGCGCCCATAAGTGGACTGGATATTACCTAATGTGATGAAGTCATCCGTCTCGCGGAGAACGACCTCGGCTTCCTGCAGGATGCGGACCGCCTCCTTGGTTTCACCTTTCTGAAACAAGAGCCAGCTCTCGAGAGTCTGGATCACTGCGGCGACGTACGGCAGGCCGATGCTGCTCGCCAGATCTCTTCCGCGTTTGGTCAGGTCGAGAGCTTGCTCGTATTCCCCGGCTTTGCGGAGGCAGCGCGCCTTCCACAAATTCGCGATCACGACCGTGCGCGGCTCGTCAATCTCTTCGCTCACCATCAAAGTGGTATCAAGGTGGCGGAGCGCTTCCTGAAGATCTTCTTTACGCATCGCGATTACCGCTTCGGCAAGGCGCAAATGCGCGTAATCCGAGAGCGGAAGCGTATGGCGCGAAGTTCTTGTGAATCGTGCTAAGAGATGTAGGACTAAATCTTCACAATCGAACCCGACGTCGAGCCATTGCGCAAGGCACCCCACGGCTGTACCACCGCCGCATTGCTCAGGCGAGATTGCGGAGAAATCGGTCCGATGCCGGTCGAGCAGCGCAATCCCCGTTTGTATGCGGCGGTTCTGAAGCGAGTCGCGAAGTTGCTGTAACAGCTCAGCGGAAACCATGGGCGGCCTAGGGCCTTTCAAATTTTACGCTGTTACGGGATGAGCAGCGCTTCCCTCTCTTCGTCCCAGGGCTAAGCCGCCGGGCGGGTCCGATAGGCGCTCATTAGTCTCGCGATCAACACTGCCAGATACAGGATGCCGAGAATGGCTTCGATGACGGAGAGCGAACGCGCTTGGTCCGACACGGGTGTGATGCCCGCCGCGCCTAGCGAGGTCATGGTACCGAAACTGTAGTAGATGAGATCAAACCGGTTGGGAACACTGCGGAGGTTCGAAACTGGATCCAGATGAAACGCGTGTGGCTGTACCGTGGCCAACAAGCTATACGCCGCGGCAAAGCTAAAGCCAACCAGGAGATATATACACAGGGCTCCAAAGATAGCCTCTGCATTGGGCGCGTTCTCACTGAATACGTGGCGAAAGATGACTGCGATCACGAACACGTCAAACGCAAAAGTGATTATTATACTGAGCAGCGGAAGAGCGCCCTCATTAGCTCGAGGCAGCAGCAGGCGTTGCAGCAACGCGGGAAATGCAAGTACCAGCGCAGTAACCACGAACGCGCGCCTGAAGCTGACAGCGTAAACGCTAAGCAATGTGACAACGCTTCCGAATGCGCGCAGGGCAACGTATTCAAAACCACTGTGTTGAGTATAGGGATAGAGGATCAGGTAGGCCAAAAGGAACAAGAACAGCAGAAAAAACTTCCGCTCAGCAACGATGTGTGCCCGGCGGCGTACGTCGCCTTCGGTTCTAGAAAACACCTGGTTCCCAAGGGGCGCCTTTCGTTTCACACGTCGGCTTCCGCTGCGAAATGAATCTTATCAACCTTCAAAGCATCGGGGCATGAGCGGCCGTGGTCGGGAACCCCTTTGCAGCTATGCGGCGCCTTTACCGCTGTTCTGCGTTTCTAAAACTCATGGAAGGCTACTCTGACTTATAATGCCGGCATCGCGAGCGATCTGACCGAGTCTCTTATCGAAAGTCCAGAACTGACACTCCGTTATCAAAGCCGACGCGAGAAGGTGGCCGTCAACCCAGCCGATACTTTTCCCCAAAGCCGCGCATCCTCAATCAACCGGAAAACCTCGCCATTAGAGGCTTCTTTCGCACTAGGCAAAGCGTTAAAATCGGCGAGAATTGTCGCGCGATCCTTCAGGTTGCCGCATGCAATCTCACCGTAAACGAAAGGATGCGTCACCACCCATCCTTCCGTTAGAAGCTTCACAAGAGCCGGACTCGCCATTCGGAAATGTTCGATCCAAACTGATGTGTCGACAAGCACCATCAGACAGGTCGCCGCCGGGGAACATCGCGCAACCGAGGCTGGCTTCCCCCGAGCGAGGCCAGGCGCTTCGCGGCCTCACGGGCGATCAATGCCTCGAGGCCCGCGCGCACTAAAGCAGTTTTCTCCTGGATTCCCGTCATCTCCCGTGCTCTCTGCAAGAGTCCATCATCGATGATCAATGTAGTTCTCATATGTGTCAGTATGCCTCAGTTGGCCATACTGATCCCACTTCACTTTAACTGCTGCTCGCGCACGAGTTCTCAAATTCCAAATCTGCTCTGTTACCATGTTCGACTAAATATGCTCAATACATCATCCTTCCGCACTCGAGCGGCCTCAGCATTCTCAAGGTTGGGAATTAGTCTTGCGCTTCTGTTCCTTTGCTCATACCGCAGTTTTGCTGCCCAACAGCAACCAGACCTCGGCGACTTCGACGCGTTTGTCACGAAAACGATGCAAGCGTTCAAGGTCCCGGGCGCAGCAATCGCGATAGTAAAGGATGGCAAAATCATTCTGGCCAAAGGCTATGGATATCGCGATGTAGAAAACAAAATTCCGGTTACCACCAAAACGGTGTTTCCGATCGCATCGATGTCAAAGTCTTTCACGGTTACCACGCTGGGCATGCTCGTGGATCGAGGCAAGGTCGAGTGGGACAAGCCTGTGCGCGGTTACCTGCCGGGTTTCAGGATGTACGATCCGGTCGCCACGGATCAGTTGACAGTACGCGACCTGATCACGCACCGTTCTGGCCTGCCTCGCCATGATTTGGTGTGGTACTCGTCCAACTTCACACGAAAGGAGTTGGTCAATCGGCTTCGCTATTTGGAATCCAACAAGCCGCTCCGCCAAACTTTCCAGTACAACAATTTGATGTTCATTACTGCCGGTTATTTGGCAGGCGAGTTGAATGATTCCTCATGGGAGCAGGCGGTGCAAGGGCTTGTTTTGAATCCGCTCCGAATGACCAGCACACTCTTTTCTTCGGCTGATGCTCAAAAAATTCCGGATCACGCTTTGCCGTACAGGAAGAACTGGAAGACCCAGGAAGTAAAGCAGATCGCTTTCGCTGATTGGGGCGATATCGGGCCGGCGGGCGGTATCAATTCCAATATCGACGACCTCTCGCGATACTTGCTCTTTCATATGGAAAAGGGCAGCTTCGAAGGCAAACGATTGCTGTCGGAAAACAGCTCCGCCCAAATGCAAACTCCTCAGATGGTGATTCAAGGTACTCCCAATTACAAAGAATTGGGCGAGGGAAATTACGGAATGGGCTTTTTCATTTCAAGCTATCGGGGTCACAAAATGATTGAGCATGGAGGCAATCTCGACGGCTTCGCTCTGGAATTGGCCTTTTTGCCGCAGGAACGAGTGGGAACGGTAATTCTAACGAATCTGGACGGCACAGCATTCCGCGATCAGATGGCCTACAACATATTCGACCGCGAATTGGGATTGAGCGAGGTGCCTTGGACGGAGCGTTTTGTTCAAGAGGAGCACAAGGCTAATGACGCGGAAGCTACAGGCGAACATCAGGGCTTGACGGGCCAGAAAAAGGGCACTCATCCCTCCCATGACATGAAGGACTATGTGGGCGAGTTTTCGAATCCCGGTTATGGGAAGGTCACCATTGCTCAGGCGGATTCCGCAGCGAGTGATCTCAAGCTGACGCTCAATCGTCTGAGCCGCCCGGTGCACCACTTTCATTACGACACCTTTGCTGTTGCACCCGATCCGCTGGACCCACTCGAAAAGACCAAGGTCACTTTCATCACGGATTTGAATGGCGATATTTCGAGCCTCAGCATGCCTCTGGAATCACAGGTGAAGCCGATCGTCTTCGAACGAGTCGCCGAAAAGCAGATGTTTGACACGGCTTTCCTCCAGCAATTCGTCGGAGACTACGATCTTCCCGGCAACACTCTTTCGGTAGCTCTGCAAGGCAACACGCTGGTCAGCTCTACGCCGGGAAGTCCCGTCCGCCCGCTTGTTCCGAAACACGGGACTACTTTTGCGATCAAGACGCAGCCCGGCACTTTAGTCGAATTTAGGCGAGATCCTTCCGGCAAAGTTACTGAGCTCGTGCTCGAGACACCTGAATCGTCGTTCGTTTTCAAGCGAAAGTAACCTTAGGCAACAGCTATCAATCCAATGGCAACGAATGCTCCAACCACGCCGGCGCCTTGCAGTTTCGAAAGCCGTTCCTTAAGTACGAGCCGAGCGAGGATGATCGTACTTGCTGGATAAAGCGACGACAGGACTGCCGCTACATCCAGACGTCCCCGCTGAGTGGCCGCGACATATAAGGCATTCGCGCCGGAATCCAGGATACCTGCAAAAAGCGCGATAGATGCCGAGCTGCGATTTATTTTCCACTCGCCGCGATTCCCTAAGAGGATGGTCATCATCAGTACAGACGAAGCTGCACGCGCTGACGCAAGCGGCCAAAAGGTCGCATGAAATCCAGCCAATTTGATGAATAGGAGAAAACCACCAAACCCAAATCCGGCAATCACGGCGAGTCCCAAGCCCTTCGAGCGAACGGTAGTACCGCGAGGTGCGGTAATAGTCCAGATACTCAGGAGTGCCAGCGCGAAGCCGACCATTTGAATTGGATACGGCAAACCTTCCGTGCTGAAACTGAACGGCAGCGGAACCAAAGCCGTGATCACGGAAGAAAGCGCCGCGTTGACTCCCATCGTACCCACGGCTAAAGACTTGTAGAATGCGGCCAGGCCGATGCCACCCACGAGTCCTGCGACTGCGCCCCATACGACCGAAGTGGGACCTGGGAAGGGCTCTCCCGTGAGGAGAGCGAGACTCACCATGAAAGTCAATCCCACGAGATGTGCAACGAGAACGACCGCGAAGACATTGGCCTTCTTGGCGGCAATTCCACCGCTGAAATCGGCCGCTCCCCACGAGAGGGCGGCGGAGAGGCTTAGGCCGGGAGAAATGAAGTTGGGCATGTCTAGTTCAGAGCAGGGATTACCGGCCTGAGTGTTCGTCCACTCCTCGGAAATTTACGCGGAGGGGGAATGTAACGCTTCCAAGCTTAGCGCCGCCCCGGGATTTAAAACGACTCGACGCGTTATCGCGCGGCTTTCTCGCCCTTCGTGGTGCCGCTATCACCGTTACCGGACCACGTTCCGACTAGCTTGTCCTCTTTTAAAGAGAGATCGATGTCATACTCCTCGCCCCGATATGGCACGCGCATGTGAACCTTCGAACCTTCAACTCTGAAGTCATTCGCGGTAGTCTCGCCTTGATCGCCGCCGATCATTGCGCTGTAATTTCCGTCTTTGTAGGTGATCGATAACGTCCAGGCGATGTCGTTGCCGTCGGGCGTTGTGGAAACCATGTTCCACTTGCCCGTCAATTGCTCGTTTTGCTGCGCATGAGCGGCACTCGTGCATAGAAGCATCGCCAAGAACAGTGCGGTACTGGCGGTGATTAGGTTTAAAAGGCGCATACGGTTCTTCACTCTAACAGAAACGCCGCTCGCTTGCGCAGCTTCCCGAACTCTCACTTGAAAGCCCCGTGCGCTCGTACGTATTCGAAGCCTTCTTAGGTGAAATTCTCCGGAACTCCGCCCGCGGTTCCGCGTATCAGTCTTTGACAGGCCTACGCCGGCATCGCATGCGCGAGGGAAAAGGGGCGGTAATGACGTTCTATGGGGATCAGCTGAAACACGTTTTTCGCAGGTTGGGGCGCGCACCAATGTTCACCGCGATCACGCTGATCACCCTGGCCGTGGGCATCGGCGCGAATAGCGCGATTTTCAGTGTCGTGCGGGGCGTTCTGCTCAAGCCCCTTCCCTACCCCAATGCTGATGCTCTCGTCGGGGTTTGGCAAACTGCGGCAGGCCTTAACCTAAAAGAAGTTAACGCCTCACCAGCAACCTACTTCACATACCGCGAAGAGAGCCGGACCTTCCAGGACATAGGTCTGTGGAACAATGACTCGCTAAGTGTCACGGGTCTCGCCGAGCCAGAACAGGTTGATGGCCTGGATGTAACCGACGGAACGCTGCCAATCCTCGGAATTCCGCCAGTTCTGGGACGACGCTTCACGCGCAAAGATGATTTGCCCGGGAGTCCGGGCACTGTGATGTTGAGTTACGGCTACTGGCAGCGGCGGTTCGGAGGCAGTGCTTCTGTGATCGGGCGCAGAATCATCGTGGACGGACGCGCCAGAGAAATCATAGGCGTATTGCCCCAATACTTTCGATTCATGAATCTCAAACCGGCGCTGGTGCTGCCATTTCAACTGAACCGTAATGAGGCGTTCATTGGAAATTTCAGCTACCAAGCCATCGCTAGATTGAAGCCCGGAGTTACGATCGCGCAAGCCAACGCGGATGTCGCTCGTATGCTCCCCATAATGGCCCAGAAGTTCCGCCCAGCGCCAGGCATGACCCTCGAGATGATGAAGAGTGCGCGGCTGGGTCCGAAGGTGCGGCCTCTCATGGAAGATGTGATCGGCGACGTTGGGACGGTGCTATGGGTGTTGATGGCCGTGGTCGGCATTGTACTGTTCATCGCGTGCGCGAACGTGGCCAATTTGCTGCTAGTGCGGGCAGAGGGAAGACAACAGGAGCTCGCGGTCCGTGCGGCGCTTGGAGCCGGCCGGCTGCAGATCGCTGGTGAACTATTGTTTGAAAGCGTGACACTCGGACTCATCGGAGGCGCGCTCGGATTGGCGATTGCGTATGCGGCATTGCGCCTACTGATTGCATTGGGGCCCGCAAATCTTCCCAGATTGGACGAGCTTTCAATCGATCTGCCCGTCCTACTCTTTACAGCCCTGGTTTCCCTGATTGCGGGCGCCGTGTTCGGCATGGTACCCGTGTTGAAATATGCCGGACCTCAACTTGGAACTGCTCTGCGGGAGGGAGGCCGAACGCTGAGTGAAGGCCGGCAACGCCACCGTGCCCGAAGCGTGCTGGTCGTTGTGCAGGTTGCGCTGGCTCTGGTTCTGCTTGTCAGCTCGGGCCTGATGATTCGTACCTTTATTGCTTTAAAGGACGTTCAGCCTGGGTTCACAACCCCGGATCAGATCCTCACGTTTCGAATTTACATACCTGAGGCACAGGTACCGGATGCCGGGAGAGCTGCACACATGTATGGCGAGATGGTGGACAGAATCGCGGCGGTTCCCGGCGTGGCTTCTGTTGGCCTGGCGAACTCGGTCACCATGGAAGGTCATAACGACAATGATCCCGTTTTCGCGGAAGACCGGCCTGGATCAGAAACACGAATACCACCCCTGCGTCGTTTCAAGTTCATTTCTCCCGGAATGTTTAAGACCGTGGGGAACCCACTGCTCGCTGGTCGTGACTTCAACTGGTCCGATGTTTATCAAATGCGGCCCGTCGTCCTCGTTTCGGAGAATTTCGCGCGCGAATACTGGGGGGCGCCAGCCGCAGCCATCGGCAAACGAATCCACGAGCGTCCCAAAGGGCCGTGGCGAGAGATTATTGGCGTTGTCGGAAATGAACGGGACGACGGAGTAGATCAGAAGGCTGCATCAATTGTCTACTGGCCGATGATGATCAAGGATTTTTGGGATCAATCCGTAATGGTTCAGCGCGGCATCAGTTTTGCGATTCGCAGCTCTCGATCCGGATCCACCAGCTTCCTTGACGAAGTGCGGCACGCTGTGTGGTCAGTGAATCCAAATGTCCCGATTGCGAACGTGCGCACGCTCAAGGAGATTTACGAGAAGTCAATGGCCCGAACCTCGTTCACATTGGTAATGCTTGCCGTTGCAGCCGGAATGGCGATGCTGCTGGGAGTGGTGGGTATTTATGGCGTGATCTCGTACTCAGTGTCGCAGCGGACTCGCGAGATCGGGATTCGCATGGCTCTGGGAGCGCAACAGGATAGCGTCAGGCGCATGTTCCTCGGACATGGGCTATTGCTAACTGGCATTGGCGTGGCAGGTGGGACTGCTGCCGCGATGGGTGTAACGCGCTTGATGACGGCTCTACTATTCGGGATCAGTCCGCTCGATCCGATAACGTTTTGCGCCGTTCCTGCTGTTCTCGTTACGGCCGCTCTGCTGGCAAGCTATATCCCGGCACGAAAGGCGACAGTCATCGATCCCGTCGAGGCCTTGCGGGTGGAATAACCCGTAGCAATCGCTTCACCCGGCTAGCCGTCGGTTTCGAAGTTATCGGAAGCCTGCCGTGTATCCTCAGTGATGCAATGCTCGGCAGTGATGCAATGCTCGGCGCAAGAAGCGGCACAACATCAGAGGCTATTTCATTCCTTCTGACGATTGCCATTGCCGTTCCTCTCTGGCCATGTATTGCATCGAGCATCACCAATCCTGAAGCCGCTGAGGTGCCCGCCGGAACCATTTTGGAGGTTCGGCTGACGCACTCAGTCGCCTCGTTCTCGACCAAGCGGGAAAACGATGTAGAGGGAGTGCTGGTCGCGCCGATCCGAGAACAGCAACGAATCCTAATTCCAATCGGAACGAAGGTGACCGGCAACGTGCAAGAGGTCAGGCGAGTAGGGCTCGGTCTCATTCATGAAACGGCCCGTGTCGAGATTGTCTTCAAAAAGCTGATCCTGCCTGGGGGGATAGGAATTCCGTTCAGTGAACGATTGACGGAAGTTGATAACGCGAGAGAGTCCGTCGACCGGGAGGGCCGCATAGAAGGGATTCGCTCGACGGGAACCTACGGCTTTCGCGCAAGCAACCTGATTGCCGGATTTGCGATGGTCGACCCAATTGCGTACCTATATATGAACGTGGCTACGCCGCGCATGCTTCGATTCGCTGAGCCAGAGATCTGGTTGCCGGCTGGAACGGACCTGATTGTGAAGTTGCTTTCACCCTTAACCATTCCGCAGACGTACGCGCCCTCTGTTATGCCTATCGATGCTGGACCTGCAGATGAGGCAGCTCTGAAGACGCTATTGAAAAAACTCCCGTATCGCACAATGACGGCGGACTCGAATAAACCTTCGGACTTGACGAACCTTGTGTTTCTGGGGTCGCCTGCTGCCCTGGAGCGTGCTTTTCGCGCATCGGGATGGGTCCAATCGCACGAGCTGAGCATGACGACAGGGTTCATGACCCTGCGCTCTATCGCCGAAAATCAGGGTTATCAAAGCGCGCCGATGTCCACGCTCTTGTTGGACGAGCAAAAGCCGGACTTCACGCTTTCTAAAACTCTGAACACTTTCGCCAAGCGGCACCACCTGCGTATCTGGCAACGGCCAGAAACCTGGCGCGGAGTTACGGTGCTGACAGCGTCCTCCACACAGGACATCGGGATTGTGATCTCGCGCAAGAACAAGACGTTCATCCACGTTATTGACACATTCATCGATAATGAACGCGCCAAGATCGTAAACGATCTCGTGTTTACAGGATGCGTGGATGCTGCGGAATTGTTTCCGCGACCATGGCTGCCGAGGGATGCCAAAAACGGGACCGGAGAGCCTCTGTTAACAGACGGCGACGTTGCAGTTCTGCAACTGAATGAATGCAAGGATCCTAAGCACCCTATCGACCTGGAAGCTGCCCCTGACATCCCGGCGAAAGCTCCTGTGGTCGAAAGGGGCTTTCGGCAGTCGATCCTGACTCTTCGCAATGACCTCTATCGCGGCAATCTTGTTTACCAAAGCTATGAGGGCATAAATTTCGCTCGCCGCCACTTCAAAAAGAAGGAGGAAACCGAAGAGCTTCCGCCCCGCACAACAGAGTTGATCAGGGAACCAGGCGGCCCGGCAGTGAACGGAGGAGAGGAACCAGCAACGAAGGAACATACGTTGATGTTGCGAGAGATTGAGCAACCCGCTGCTTCCGAAATTCAGAGCGCATCGGAAAAACCTCCTCGCCCACATCGAGAGGAAACTGAGCGAAGCGTGGTTGAACGAGCTGCGTTACGGAAGCGATACGCTCGATTTCGTAAGGCTTAGTCTCGAGCCGAGGTTCCCCATCTACCCGCCCGCGCTGATCACTTTTCGCGGCTGGGCCACGAGCTGGGACCGAACTGACGGAACAGTCTTGTACACTTCGCGGGGAGTCTTTTTTGCCTGGACCAAAGCGCCAACCTGTTCACGCAGTTGTTTGAAAAAGAGCTGCTGATCCTCCGCTACGCTCTCCAGACCTCGAGGACCATGGCCTGGGCAGATCACCCGCGGGCCTAAATTCCTCGCCGCGTCCAGTGAGCTGTATTTTGATGACGGCGAGCATCGAGTGGAATTGCATCACCTCTGGAGTTGCCCACACACATGGGGACGTCGAGCAATGGATCGGGACGCTAATATCCGATCTCGTAACGCTTCCTTTCCTCGATCACACCCGTGTGAGCAAGCGGCGTGGCTCCGTTCTCGATCCAAATCTCATTCCCATAAGCATGATCACCGTGATGATGCGTATCGAACACGAAGCGGATTGGCTTAGGCGTGTCGCGCGGATTTTCCGCAGGATTGCTGCGCACGGGACGGGAAATTTGGTCGCACATAATGCGAAGCATGATATCGCAGGCGCGGCGCGGCCTGCTTCAAGCGATGTAGGAAGCACCTCCCGTGCTCTGGGGAGCGATGTTGTGGTTCAGATGGAAAAAATTCGCTGCATCATATTTCGTTTTAATCCCCGCCAGGCGATCGAAGTTAGGTCCATACGCTGCGCGGACGCGATCGCTGCCTTCCTCGCCGAGGTTGTTGACGTAGACCGACTCCTCCATGTAAGGGCGCAAAGCTTTGTAAAGTTCACCAGTCCAGCTGATATTTGGCTCCCTTGCAGTAGTGTCAGTCCATTGGGACAGAAGCGAGAAATCGAAGTGGTCTCCGCGGTGGGGAAAGGCGGTCGCCGATGGAGGGAGGCGGCCAGCCACACCGTGCATCTGCTGCAAGTACGCGATAGTTAGGGGAGAAGGCTTGCGCGACATACCCTCGACTAAGACCTCGATGCCTTCTTCCGTAAGAGTGCGTACGAAATTCGATTTCCAATAATGCTGCTGGCGCGGCGGAAAGGCGGAATCGAGAATCGACTGTAATACCGCATAGTCCATGGGCTGAATGTTGTCGAGAATCGGCGTGCCGAATGACCGGAGCGCCTTGATGGCTTTCTCGCCCTCTCGCAAGTCGCCGCAGTAACACGCGACCATGGCAACGATTGGCGTTCCATCTGGAAGACAGAGCATCGCCAAGGCCGTAGATAGTTCATCCGGACAGCTGGCGGCGAATTCAATATAGAAGCGCAGCACAGAAACAGCATTGGAGTATGGATGAACGCTCATTCCAGCTAAAACGGGGCCAACGGCATGCAGGTTGTACTCAAACGAGGTGACGACGCCGAAGTTGCCGCTGCCGCCGCGCAGCGCCCAGAATAGGTCCGCATTCTCCTCTGCACTTGCACGCAACAGTTGGCCGTCGGCAGTGACCACCTCGAATGAGACAACGTTGTCGCAAGCCAAGCCGTAGTTGCCGTTCAGCCAACCAATGCCGCCTCCAAGCGTCAGGCCTGCAATTCCGGTGTTGCTGACAATCCCGAGCGTGGTGGCGAGACCGAAGGCTTGCGTCTCGCGGTCGAACTCGCCGAGGCTGAGGCCAGGCTCCGCGCGCACCCTACGCTTCGCGGGATCAACATGGATCGCTTTCATCTCAGAGAGGTCAATCATCAAGCCGCCCTCGCAAACCGCTTTTCCGGCGACGCTATGGCCACCGCCGCGGACCGACACTTCCAGGCGTTGCTCGCGAGCGAGATTGATGCAAGCCACAACGTCAGCTGCAAGTGCACAACGGGCGATGAGCGCCGGGCGGCGGTCGATCATTGCGTTGTAGACTCTGCGGAGGTCGTCATAACCCCCATCTCCAGGCGACACCAATTCGCCTCGGAATCTTTCTCTCAAGCGGCTGATTGCGGCGGGTGAGATCATGATTGGGGCTCCAGTATCGAACAGATCGCTAGCGAAGGCAAATTTCGCAGCTTATAGAGTCTTCAAGAATGCGATCAATGCTGATTTATCCTTCGACGCTAAGTTAAGGCCGAACGGGTGTCCTTTCACTGCACGAGCCGTCACGCCGAAACCAACGAATCCGGTCGGCACATAATCGCTACGAAGGCGGCCCGGATCGAACCAGTCTTCGAGTGTCGCCACAGAGCCGTTGTGCTGGAACGGTCCCCGGTACCACACGCCTTTTAACGACGGGACGCGGTAGTAGCCAGTGCCTTTTCGAGTTTGCAAAGCCAGGCGCGGGTCGACGCCGATCGATGCTGAAGCACGGAGTACTTTAGCCTGTGCTGTTCAGGGACGACGAAACCGTCAGCGGGAATGAGTTTGTTGTTCGTGTAGAGAGGCGGAGTGTGGCACACGGGGCACCCTTCGCGCTCGAACACCTTCTGCCCGAGCTGAGCCAGACTGTCAAATTTGTTTGGGTTTTCGGGAGGCTTCAAGGAGTATATATATAGAGCAAGAGCATAGAGAGCTTCGTCACTATGGCGCACAATTGTTTTCGGATCCGGTAGGCTCCCGAACGGGCGAAGGCCGTCGTAACTTGAAAGCTGCTCCATTCCGTCGACCAGGGCCGCGTAGCGCATGAGATCACCAATCGATCGATGTTGAACCAAGCCTGTAGCATCCAGATATCGCCTGTTTTCGACACCGATCAAGTCCGGCATTTTAGGCGGGAACAAGTGATTTGTGCCGGTGCGGACGAAAGTGCCCGGAACGATGCTTTCCTCGATGGCGATGGCCTGTTCCCTGGAGAATGACTCATTACCCTCGGCGGGATCGGGCCGGATCCAAGCCACGGCGGAGTTCTGCTTCATCCGAATGCGCCAGCTCGCTAGATCGGCTTGCCCACTGGCGAGATCCTCGGCATGGAACACCCGCTCATTCATGTTTCCTTGGGCTCCCGGCACAACGGTTCCATCGTTTAACACTCTCGTGTGACAGCTTCCGCACACCGTAAAAAACGCTCGCACGTCTCCCTTTTCACCGGACCCAGTAGCGAACGTAGGGATACGTGCCATCCCGAGCAGCCCGGGGATATAGGGCACCACCGCTGAATTGACGCAGATTCTCGGCACTGACGCCCTCGGCAACGCGAAAGGGTGAGTTGAAAACGATCTCGCCGGCGCGGATCCATTCATCTTTCGTCTTCAGATTCTGAAAGTCGACCGCGCTTTGCGGCTCCTGCTGCTTCAGCCATTCGAGATAACCCGGCGGTTCGCGATCCGGCGCGTAAACCGGATACGTTTTCGGAATGGCTGTTACGGGAATTCGATAGTAATAGTCCGAAGAAACGTGCGTGGGGCTGTGGCCGAGTCCAGCTAAGGGCAGCTCAAAGTCCTTTAGAGCCTCCGCATCCCAGGTTTTAGGAATCTGCGGCCGAAACTGTGAGGTTGCTAGCGCGGGTAGCAAGAGCAGCGTGACGGCGGCGAACCTGATTAGCAGCATTCACGGTCCAGATTGCATCCGGACTGGGAACGCTGCAAGGACGGGGAGGTTACCTGGGAGTTAGTAACATTGATCGCCGATAGCTCATCGCGGATCGCTAAGAAGGCGCCGCGAATGGATAAATGAAGAAATTCGAGCCGTTATCAGGTCCAAGCGCTATCCGTGGTTGCCGGGCAGAAGCAAGTGTACGGATATTGCGTGTTGTTGTACACATGGCCAGCGGCCGGGCCGCTGTAGAGCCAAACAATGCAGAAATTCGAGCCCTGCAAGTTAACGCCCTGACCGGTATTAAGACCACTCCCGCAGGCGCCACCGCTAGTACACGTGCCGCCGTAAACCGCTTGCGCGGCCGCGCACGCATCCATTGCCATAACTTGGCTGTAGGTACTTTGTATCCCAGGAACCCCATCGGGATAGCAATCGTAGTAGGTCTGTCCCACACCGTTTTGATGCGGGATGGGGCAAATCCCCGTAGGCGTCGGCGTCGTACCGCTGCAGCAAGTGGTGCCAGGACAGCAGTTGATGCCGTCGCATTTAAGCTGGCCCGAGGGGCAGCTTCCGGTTGTACACGTGCCGTTTACGCAGCTCTGCCCCGCTGGGCAGGCGATGCCACAGGCGCCACAGTTGCTCGCATTCGTTGTTGTGTCTACGCATCCCGCGCCCGGGCAGTTGGTCAATGGGGCGACACAACCACAGTGACCGCTGATGCACATGGTGCCCTGTGGGCACACAGTTCCACACGACCCACAGTTGTTCGCGTCTCGCGACGTATCGGTACACACTGTCCCGCATACAATTTGACCAGCCGGACAATTTGGAACGCAGGCGCCGTTAACACAGCTGCCATTGACGCAGACCGTCCCGCACGTCCCGCAGTTCAGAGGGTCAATCTGAGTGTCGGTGCACGCAGACACGGGTGTGCCACAGCTGTTCACGGCCTGGCAACATACTGTGCCTGCGGAACAGCAAACCAGCGCCCCCTGCGGACCGCACAGATTTTGGATATTGCCGTTGCATTGCATGCAGGAATCCTGGCATTGCTTTCGCTCGTGCTTGAGGACGTGATCGCAGTATCCGTCACAGACCTTCTTGGCGTCTTTGTTGCCCGCTGTATTTGGGGCGGCATTGGCCAGGGCGATGCGGGGCGCCAGAGTTGCACCGATAAATGTGCCCGGCAGAATGCTGCTGAACCACGTCAAGGCGTTCCGGCGAGAGAGGCCGCCAGCCAACGCTATCGCGAGATTGTCGAACCGATTGTTCATGAACTTTCTCCGTTTCTAAAAACAAACTAGAATGTTTGTGCGCGCGCGCTCCCGCATTCCCGTTACGTCAACACTGCATCGGCTTCAACAGAGCCGATTTACCGTATATCAGTTCAAAAATCGCGTCCGCCCCGACAGCCACTTCGGCCTCAATGACGCCTTCCTCATTGATGAGATAGCCGATCGGAGTTGCAAACATGCCATAAAGGCGAGAGATTTCCCATTGCCTCTGGAGCACGATCGAAAATGTGAGCTGCTGTTCCGCCGCTTTCAGACGATTCGCCTCAGCGTCTCCGCGGCTGATCATGACGATTTGAAGCTCGGGATTCTCACAATAGAACGCGTTCAATTTCGGAGCGAGCACTTGGCAAGGACCGCAACCGAGATCCGAGAACACGAGCAGCACCTTTCGGCCATGGAAATCCGCGAGGGATAACTCGCCGCCATCGAGGAGCGGCAGACGAAACGCCGGCGCTGAGGTTCCGGCCTTGAGGCCCGCTCGGTTGATGCCGCTGCGAGAAAGATCGTAATCATGTTTGGAGCCCGCAGGTCCGGTGCCGTTTGCAGGTAATCCGTTCCCGGCTGCTTTGAGTTGCGGGGCACCGGACTCACCTGCCAAAGCCAGGAGAGCCTGAGCGCCGACCGCCATCTCACTGGCAATTCTCCCTTCCTCGTCAACCACGTAACCGACCGGGGTACCGGAGACCTTATAAATGGTTGCAACATCCATCTGTTTCTGCAGGAGCACCGGACCAGGAAGCCGGTACTCATCAAAGAACTTCCGGTTTTCCAGGGGATCGCCGGTCGTAACCAGTACCGGCGTAGCTCCGAGTCCATCTTGCGGGAGGGCCGACAAATCAGGCGCCATCTGCACACAGAAACCGCATTTGGGATTGAAGAAAATCAGCAGCACGCGTCGGCCCCGCCACTCGGAAAGCTTTCTTGTCCGGCCAGCTAAATCCGGTAGTTCAAACGATGGTGCGGCAGAACCGAGTCGCAGACCGGCCGCAACCGTTGGTGCTGCTTGTACCTGTTGAGCGCCGCCCAGCCGTGACTCGCGGAGTTGTTGCTCCAGCGACTCCAACCGCAGTAAGACGCGCCCGTTCTGCCGAACGAGATGATATCCAATCCAACAACCGAACACCACCACGATCCACGGGATGAATATGAGCAGATTCATAGTAAGCTGTTCGCACCCCGCGACATGCGGGTGCCCACCGGACTGAGTGCACGGTCCAAGAGTCGAGTTCGGCCGTTTTTTCGTGAGTTCATAGTGTTCCTTTCTTATCTTCAGGAGCCGCCTTTTTATACTTGGGCTGAGAGAAAAGGAGGTTCCCTCCTGGCGCGAAGAGACGCTTGATCCAGCTTGCAACCTGTCCCCGAACGCCGCAAGAAGCGGGAGGTTACCTCGGAGTCAGTAACATCGCTGAGATCCTCACCGAAGATCGTTAAGCAGGGCACAGATGTCCTACCGATCAGGGCCGTCTTCTTCTCGACGCTGTGGCCCCGTTGACGGACCATAGTCCCTGCAACGACACTTCCGGGTGCATTCACAAAAAACTTCACCTGCTTCCCGTCTTCGACGATTATTAGATTCCAGACCTCGCCAACATCCGTGAATGTGGCGGAGAATGTGCAGTCCGGGTTTTGGGAATAAGGCCCGCTATCGCTTATTGGCGGTGAAACAACAGCACCGCCGAAGTTCACGAACAGATGTCTCGCGACCGTCCCCGAGGAAGCTTCCGGGCTGCTCGGCGTAAAGGCGAAAGTCCCGGCCCCCGAGAGCGGGTAGAAGTTATCGGTCGTGAGTGAACCTGGCTGTCCACCGTCATTGAAACCTTCAACCGCGAGTCCATAAACACCGGACGGTTTAGGCACTGCCGAGCAAGCGTTCTCCGCGTGAGCAACGGTCGTTCGAGCGGGTAGAAACGCCAGCATTGAAACGATTAGGCCGCTAAGTGATATCGCAAAGATGGTTCTTTTCATATCCGTCCTCTATATCGTTCTTCTGTATGTCAATTGCCAGATATTTCAGCGTCTCCGCTCAGGCAGACGTGTCCTTCATACCGAAGCACAACCTGGCCTTTGGGAAGATCCACCGCGCCGTAAGTTGACGTCAGATTTCCCGTGGCATTTTCGAAGCGCCCCGTTCCACCGATGATCTTGACTCCGTTGATGTAGCTGCCCGCATACAAGCCCGAGATAGGTGTTGGAAACAGCGTAGCGTCAGCGTCGTCGAATAGGATCGTATCGCCGGCCTCGGTCACCCAATGATGGTGGTTATGCAAGATCGTAGTGCCGTTCGGCCCCGCCGTAACGCTATTGACGTGCACGCCGAGCCCTCCTTTGAAGTCACCAGTTGCAGTACCGAGCGTGTCGCTTGGGTCGATAAAGTTCGTCACAATCCCGCCGCCGACTGCTTTACAGTGACGCCCTGAGGCGCTGTCCTGAGCGAATAGACACGGAGTGATGATGAGAGTTAGAACGCAAAGCTTGTGCATGTTTTTTGATTCCTTTCTATTCAATAACCGTAGAAGCCGAGCCAATTGGCCCATACCGATCCACTATTGCGGCTCTGATCCGAGCAGCCTCCTTTAGCGTTCGTCCTCGCGTGCTTCCCTTAGCGCGAGCAAGGTCTCACTCAACCTTCCCGATTGCAAATCGGCTAGGCCGAAAAAGGCAATGATTCCGCGAGCGTCTGCAAAGCGGCCCGTCCCACCAGTGATCGGGCCGGAAACTTCATAGCGAATGATGGAGGGCGTGTCCGTAGTGAACGCCTTCCCGCTGTACTCGCCCATGAGTTTGTCCCCGCTGACGCCGGTAATGGTGAACGCCCCTTTCGTAACGTCCAGAGTCGCGAGGTTGATCAACTCATGGGCTGCAAGCGTGTATCTGCCCAGATGAGTTGCCTCGCCGCTAGCTGAATCCTCCGTCAAGACGGCGTGCCCTTTCTCCGTCGGAGCGCTTGTGAAAGTTCCCATGTCTCGGCCCGTGAACGGGACCGATTCAGCGGCGGCCAGCAGTGCCGCGCATGCGAGACCTATTACGACGGATCGTGCCGCGATTCGTTGAAAGCTATGCATCTTTGTTCTCCTGCTGAAAATGAGCAAATATTCGTGGCCAGTTCTGATCCCTCCACGCGCCTCGGTATCTGAGTAAACTTCACAACAGCATCTTACGGTCGAATCGATCAACTGAGTTCTTAGTTGCGTATGAGGTGCAGCTTAGGCAGGAAAGAGCTCAGGCTCTAGCATTTGCGGCGTCTCTTAAACCGGCGTGCAACTCTCTCGGAGTTTTGAATCTGGAATTTTGAGATGATATAGCTACGAAACGGGGGGACGTGGGCACTCTTCGGTTTGGCAGCTTTGAGATCGAGCCTCACAGTTACAAACTGCGGAAGGCCGGAGTACTGCTTAAAATCCAGGAGCAGCCGTTCAAGTTACTCGTTCTGCTTGCTCAAAGGCCCGGTGAGATCGTCAGCCGCGAAGAGATCCGCAAAGCGCTCTGGGGAAATGACACATACGTCGATTTCGAAGCCAGCATAAACTTCTGCATTAATCAGATACGCGCAGCGCTGGGTGAGGATCGTCAGAGCCCGCGTTTTCTTGAAACCGTGCCGCGCCGCGGATACCGTTTCATCGCATCTGTGGACAAAACTTGTCAGCCGCCAGCCGGCGAAGAAGACGCAAATTCCGTGGCTATCGCAGAGTTTAGAAACCTGACGGGAGATCCTGAGGCGGCTTGGCTGGGCTCGGCAATCGCGCAGACTGTAACCGTTGACCTGCAGAAGCTAACGGGGCTTCGAGTCCTCAGCGCGGAGAAAATAGTACTTGCGATCTCGAGATTGGGTCTCGATAAAGTCTCGGAGAAGGAGATTCCGCTACTAAAGGATGCATTACCCGCCACGTGGATCGTTTGGGGCGGATACCAGAAGATCGGCGTTCGCATCCGAATCACGGCGCATTTTAGCCGGACTGCTACAGGGGACTCGATGGGCTCGATTAAAGCGGACGGAACACTCGACGATATTTTCTACCTCGAGGATCAGATTGTCACTGGCTTGCTGGACGTGCTTTCAATCAATCTCTCGGATCAGGAGAAGCGAAAGATTGGAAAGCCTGAAACCAACAGTATTCAGGCGTACGAATACTACGTCAGAGGGCGTCAACAGTTAAATGAATTTGGTAAAGCAAGTCTCGGGAGGGCGAAAGAGTTATTCGAAAAGGCTCTCACGATTCACCCCCACTACGCTCTCGCAAACTCGGGCCTCGGAAGTGCCTACCTATTCCGCTATATCGCTTCCGTCGATCCACGCGAGCTCGAGATTGGCATTGGATACCTGCAGAGGGCCATAAAGGAAGACCCTGAGTTGGCCGACGCACACATTTGGCTCACATATGCGTATACCCGAAGCCGGCGCTACGATGATGCGCTCGAGACGGGAAAACGCAGTATCGAGCTCGATCCCCGAAGTTATATGGCTTATTACATGCTCGGGTCCGCCTACCTGTGCCGCGCGTCTCTTGAGCATGAGGGCAATTTGTTCAACGATGCTTTCACTGAATTTCAGAAAAGCATCGCGGCTGAACCGAATTATCCGTGGAGTCATTTGCACCTGGGCTGGATGTGCATGCAGCGTGGTGAGTATGCCACAGCGAAGAAGTATTTTGACGACGCGATTGCCATTCAGGACTCTGCAGGCGCGTTGAAGGCCGGCCCAAGATTTCATGGAGCGCGCACGCTTCGTGCTGTGCTTTCGTTCCGCGAAGGACAGGCATCGCAGGCCGAGGAACTTCATCGCCGCTCACTCGTGGAGCTTAGCCAATCCGATCACGTATACCGCGAGGTATTGATGGCCATCTCGTATTGCGGACTTGGCGATGTCGCATTCCAAAACGCTCTTTATGAGGAAGCATTGCAGCAATTCCGAATGGCAGAAGACTTGCTCTCGAGCCCAACGCATCTTGGCGGGGGACATGTTCTAATTCACGCTCTGCTGAGGCAGTGTCACGCTTGCATTGCGCTCGACCAGATCGAAAGGGCACATGGGTGCCTTGACCGGGCGCGCGACTTGCTGGCGCACAAACAAGCATTCGACTTCGGCTTTATTTGGGAGGCGTGGGATGCACAAAGCTATTACGACCTGGGGATTTGTCAGGCGCTCTTGGGCAAATCTGAGGATGCGCTGACATTCCTGAAAAAAGCGATCGCATGCGGGTGGCGGGACTACCAGTTTCTAAATACGGATTTACGACTTAGCACACTTCGAGATACGCCGGGGTTTCGAGATCTGATCCGAGCGGTTTCGGACGAACCCGCCACGTGGAACGGCGCGCCGCCCTTCGAGTTTGAGGGGCGGCGTTCCGACGTCTCGAGTTTCAGCAGCGTAGAGTGAGCCTGGGCAGCATCCCACCACGACGGACCGATGATGGAGATGCCGCTATGGACGGAGGCCCATCTTTTCGAGCAGCGCAGTGAGGCGTGCATCACTACGCAAGGGATCGTAAATTGGATCTACTTTCAGTTGATACATGGCCGCCGAGCGCTCTTCAAATGCGCGAGCCAAGTACTCGAACGCCCGATCTGTTTCTTCTAGGCCAACGTACACTGCTGCGAGGTCCAACGCGGGAACTCGGCCACCCTCGGCACATCTCTCAAGTTGATGCAAATGCGTCAGCGCCTTTGCGCGGTCTCCTGAAGCAGCATGTAGGTGGGCGATGCCCGCCAGAACACGCGTGTTCATGCCTGACTGCAGTCTCTGCTCAAAGGCGGCCAACGCCTGTTCCGGCATCCTCTTTTGTTCATAGGCGCGACCCAGCCAATAATAAACCCCGATAAACTCCGGATCGAGGTCGCGTGTCTTCTGAAACTGCTCGATCGCCTGATCGTAGTTTCGCTGCATGAACAAGAGCTGGCCGAGATCACGATTCATGGCCGGTGACACTGGGTCGAGTTCGAGCGCACGGTTCATCTCGTTTAGAGCTTCCGGCCACCGGGCGCGTGGTCCCAGGTTGCTAGTTGCGTATAGATAATGAGCCAAGGCATCGCCCGGGTTCAGCTGGATAGCGCGCCGGAATTCTTCCTCGCCGGCTTCCCAGTCCCATTCCCAGGCGCTCATTACGTCGCCAAGGAGCGCATGGGCAGTTGCCAGCGTTCCGTCCAGTTCCAACGCCCGTTGTGCAGCTGTCTTGGCTTTCGGCATGAGCTCGCGAGGTGGCGACAGCTCGTTATAAGCCATGATCGAGTACGATTCCGACAAGCCACAGTATGCAGCCGCGAAATGCGGATCGAGGGCAATGGATTCCTCGAAATTGACGACGCTTTTCTGCAGGCCGCCTGGCGTCCGTCGGGTCTGCTGGTATCTGGCTTTTAAATAGAGGTTATAAGCCCCCACCTTCGGAGCCGGACTGGCAGGGGCCTGGATTCTTCCTTCGACCAGGCGAACTTTCATCGCGTTCACAACCTTCCCGGTGATCTCATCCTGGACAGCGAAAATATCCTTCATCTCGCATTCGTACTGCTCCGACCAGAGCTGGCAGCCGTCGCTAGCACCGATCAACTGCACGGTAATTCGTAGTCGCTCTCCGGCCTTGCGCAAGCTTCCGTCCACCAGTGCTCGGACATTGAGACGAGCGCCGATTTCGCGTGCGTCGATCGCTTTGCCTTTGAATTGAAAGACAGAGGTGCGGCCTACCACACGCAAACGATCGATCTTTGCGAGTGCGCCGATCAGTTCCTCTGTTAGTCCATCGCTGAGATACTCATTGTCCGGCTCCGCAGTCATATTGACGAAGGGGAGAACTGCCAGGGAAGGCGGCTCGGGCGATATCAGTTCCTTATCCGCCACTCTCCGAAATACCGGAATATAGCGTCCTTTGGGGAGTTCGATCCGGAGAGGACTGCGTCGACCCTCGTCCTCGTAATATTCTTTGAGCCTGGACCGAAGCCGGCCGGCTTCCACCCGCACAATGGAATTTTCCTTTGGATCGAACGAGTCCTTCCGGCCGTAGACCTCCAAAGCCACCACATATTCCTTAAGCTGTTCGGGTCGCTCCTTGAGGGCCCACTTGACAGTGAACTCCAGGAATCGCCGTAAACGTTCACCTTGGGCGAAAACCTTACTTGCGATGATCTGCTGTAGCTCGTTCTCGACGTCCGATACGGAGATTCCGGCCGGTAAGATCGGAGGGGCCACACGCAAATTATGGAACAGTACAGGGCAGTTGGTCCTTCAATCATGCTTTTCAAGAGCAAGGAAAACTGGGCTGCTTGGCTTGAAAGAAGACACGGGCAGAGCTCTGGCGTGTGGCTCCGGTTGGCGAAGAAAAGGTCGAACCTGGAATCGGTGACATACAAGGAAGCCCTCGAAGTAGCACTTTGCTATGGGTGGATCGACGGGCAGAAGCGACCCGAAAGTGAACAGAGCTGGCTTCAGAGATTTGTGCCGCGTTCACCCAAAAGCCTTTGGTCGAGAATCAACCGGGAGAAGGCGCTCGCGCTCATTTCGAGCGGAGAAATGAAGCCCGCAGGATTGAAGGCAATCGAGAACGCAAAACAGACCGGGCGATGGGAAGCAGCATACGATTCGCCTGCTAGAGCGGCAGTCCCGAACGACTTTCAAGTTGCTTTGGATGCGAGCCCAAAAGCCAAGGCGTTTTTTGAAACTTTAGATAGAGCCAATCGTTATGGGGTCCTTTGGCGAATACAAACAGCTAAAAAGGCTGAGACGCGCGCCAGGAAAATAGCGCAGTTTGTAAAGATGTTGGAGCGGAAAGAAAAGATCCACGAGTGATTTCTTCATGTACAATGCTAGTTCCCCATTCAAGAGAGAGGTGAGCAGAGTATGAGGTCGCAGAGAATCTGCCCGACGGCAGAAAAGTACGGCGACACGGCGAAGCTGATCGTATCGGTTATGTTCGTGAGCAGCACCCTAATCGCGGGCGGATTCGCAGGACACACATCTGACACGGGTCAGGATGGCGCCTCAACAATTGGATCCCGTCATAAGGTTCAGCTCCCGCCGACACCGGCATGGGGCGATATTGGGGGATGGGATCAGCCCCAGTACTACGCTACGATCCAGCTTGCCGATATTGACGGCGATGGCCGGGCTGAGCTCATCGCGCGCGGGCCCAGCGGAATCCTTGTCAATCGTTTCGATAGCGCGAGTCATGCATGGATCGCCAAAAAACCCGGACCACCCTTGAGCGACGCCGCCCGCTGGGATCAACCGCAGTACTACGCCACCATCCAGTTTGCCGACGTTGACGGAGACGGTCAGGCTGAACTGGTAGCGCGCGGGTCTGACGGAATCCAGGTCTGGCACTATGATTCGCGGGCGGATTGCTGGAAGGAGCTGGCGTTTGCTGGTCCCTTCCCTGATAGCTCCCACGGCGATACTGACTCCACCCCCTGGGAACGGCCCCAGTATTACACAACGATTCATCTTGCCGACATCGACGGAGACGGCCACGCTGAACTGGTCGGACGAGGGTCCGACGGGCTCCATGTGTACCGCTATGAGGGAAAGAGCCGGAGTTGGTCAGAGCTTCCGCGCATTATCGAGCTTAGCGACGCCAATGGCTGGGATCAACCGAAGCATTATTCGACTATCCATCTAGCCGACATTGACGGCCAGGCAGGAGCTGAGGTAATCGCCCGCGGCCCCGATGGCATTCATGTGTACCACTACGACAAAACGAGTGCAAACTGGTCGTCACTCCCCCCCATTGCCGAGCTGAGCGATGCGAACGGCTGGGATCAAGCGAGCCACTACTCCTCAATCCAGGCAGCCGACATCGATGGCCGTCCGGGAGCTGAGGTGATCGCCCGCGGCCCCGATGGGCTGCATGTGTATCACTACGAGCGTGGAAACTGGGCATCACTTCCGACGCTCACCGACCTGAGCGATTCCAACGGCTGGGATCAACCGCGGTACAACCGGACCATTCAATTGGCCGATATGGACGGCCAGCCCGGAGCTGAGCTGATCGCTCGCGGAAGAGAAGGCATTCTGGTGTGGCATTACAACGCGAAGGACGAGTGCTGGACAAGGCTCAGCACCGTGACGCGGCCAGATATCGCCAGCATGAGCGATGCTAACGGGTGGAATCTGCCCCAGCGATATCTCACCATCCAGGCCGGTCAGATTGACGGTCAACCCGGAGCGGAGCTCATCGGGCGCTCAGACACGGGCATCGAGACGTGGCGGTTTAGCAGCAACGGCCGGAGGGCGACCGAAGTGACCGGGACACCAAACTTCCCGGCCTTTACCGGCGTTCAGAACACCTACTACCAGTACATCAGCAGCAAGTTAGGATACGGATCGGATATTCGAGCTGATTACGACGAGCTTGTAGGGCAGACCGGGACAGTGCTAAGTGACCTGAAGGGCTTGGCGCCGCCCACTGGTGTCCTGCCCAGCGATGCCAACTGGCAAGCAGTTACGGCTCAAATCATAACCGAACTTAAATACGTTAAAGCTGCGGATGACTGGATTCTTGGCCCTCAGGGTAGCCAACCGCTGACCCGCGATATCTTCACATTTGCAGGTCTCGACGCTGACTCGGTCGCGAGCAAACTGTCCGCGGGCCAGTCGAGTACAATCGCCGCCAATTTGTTCTCATTGTTAGTCACTATCGCGCGAGGAGTAACCGCGGCTGTGGGTGTCCCTGTCGCGCCTGGCATCGGTCTCCTCTTGTCTACAGTTTTCTCCGAGGTCCACGGCAATGGCCAAGCTCCCAATCTGTCAATCGCGGTCGGCGCAGTAAAAGGGCAGCTCGCCACAATGTTCACACACGCAGAAAATGCAAATAATGATGTGCATGATGCTCTCGTCAGCAACTGGTCTCAGCTCCAAGCGTTTGCCGCTTCCAAAGTGGGCATCGTGCCGAGCGATCCTTATGTCGTGGAAATGCGTCGGACTGGTGCCCTTGGGTACGCCTCCTGGCTTTGGGAGACCATCTCTCCGGCGGTATGGCACATCAACATTCCCTACTACGACGTGCACAAAATAAATAACACATGCGAATATGTCAAGCAATACGATTACCCGCCTGATGGCCCCACGTATGCCTTTAACAGCGGCGGCTGTGGCCCGGCCTGGATTGGGGTGGACTGCGGCTATTTCAGTTGCGACAGCGTAACTGAGGCTGCGGTTGTGGTGCCATTCGGCGGAAGTTGCCCCCCGGGGGTTGATTGCCGCGATCCGGTGAATGGCCCCCTATTATTGAATTCGAACGATATGTTTTTAGGCCAAAACGGCTGGAACCTGCCCTGCTTTGGCGAAACCTATAATTGCACTTTGGCGCAAAACGCCGCATTCGAATCGGAGCGCGCCAGCAACGCGCGGGACGCTATTAAATCGCTGCTCTCTTTGGTGCGGACCACCGTGCCGGATAACGGGGCGCAACATGGTCTTACAGAACCGCTGGAAGCAGCACTCGTCGTGCTCAAGAACGGTGGGCCCACTCAGCGGGATTTCACAGTGGATGCGCTTCAAAATTTTGTCCTGCGGGCCAAAGCCGAGCCGAATTGCCAGCCGGATGCGACGAATTCGGCATCCCTAATTGCGAGCGCCTACGAGATACAGGGGCACTTGACCGATGACGCGCCCCTCGCAGCCGTGTACACCCGGCACGGTCATCAGTAAGACACGTGGGCGCTCCTAGAGCGTTGAATAGGTGCAGTTTGAGGGTCTGCCGATAAGCATGACGTATACACCTGCGTTTGAGCAAGGTGTTTACAAACGAGTCACGCGCCGCCTCATCCCGTTTCTTTTTCTGTGCTATGTCTTTGCCTACCTCGATCGTGTGAACGTGGGGTTCGCCAAGCTGCAGATGCAGCAAGATCTGGGCTTAAGTGATGCCGCTTACGGCACAGCCGCGGGAATCTTCTTTATCGGCTATCTCTGCTTTCAAGTTCCTTGCAATCTGATGCTGCAAAAAATTGGTGCGAAACGTTGGCTGGGTCCCATCATGGTTGTCTGGGGCATAGTGTCGGCGTGCACCATGGGGGTCAAAAACGAGACACAGTTTTGCACGGTTCGATTTTTTCTCGGCATCATAGAATCAGGTTTTTTCCCCGGTGTCATTCTCTATCTGACTTTCTGGTACACGACGACACACCGCGCGAAGATAGTGTCTGCCTTTATGACCGCAGTCCCGGTATCCGGTGTACTCGGAGGGCCGCTTTCGGGCTGGCTTATCGGAAGAATGTCTTCTGTCGGAGGCCTGCGAGGCTGGCAATGGCTATTCCTGCTCGAGGCGGTGCCATCAGTCGCCGCCGGGCTCGCGACAACGTTCGTTCTTGCAGACAACCCGCACAAGGCGAAGTGGCTGAGTGATCGGGAGAGATCGTTTCTGGTCGAGCGCCTACAGGCGGAAGAAGCGGCAAAGCGATCCGATAGCGCGGCACGTCACCAGGTATCCGACGCTTTTCGAAGCTACCGCGTATGGCTGCTATGCGTGGTCTACTTCGGTGTGAACATGGGAACCTACGGAATCCAGTTCTGGCTTCCGCAGATTGTGAAGGACACGATTACGAAAGATCCCTGGCACATCGGCCTGCTGACCGCGATCCCGTTTGGCGTTAGCGCACTTGCAATGGTTCTGGTCGGGCGTCATTCCGATCTCACACAGGAACGCCGGTTGCACGTGGCGTTGGTCATTTTTGCGGGCGCGGCGGGATTGGGCATTTCAGCGCTGCCCGGAATTGGAGGGCTGGCTGGCCTCGCCGCGTTGACGCTCGCTGCGGCCGGCCTCCTTTCCGCAGCCTCAACATTCTGGTCGCTGCCGACCAGCTATTTGTCTGGGGCCGCCGCGTCAGCTGGTATAGCGTGCATCAATTCGATTGGAAATCTGGGCGGATTTGTCAGCCCATACGCGGTGGGCAAAATTCACGATGCGACTCACACCATGACTTTGCCCCTGCTGGTAGTGGCGTCTTCCTCATTGTGCTCAGCGCTGGTCACACTGTTTTTCTTCAAGCGAACGCCGGCCCAATCGACTGCCCACTAAAGCTCAATAGCTTTATTACAATCACTTGTGTTCCCGTTGTGGAGCACTTCAAGGAGAATCCAATGGCACTTTGGCGTCCCGATCCGACGTTCTATCCCTCCGCAAAGATGGCGATGCAAGCGCCGTCTGAGAAGCTCGCGTTCGTTGTGCTGCTCAATGCCGGCAATGGTGCGAAGCCGGACGCGCTCGGTGTTGTCGATGTAGATACTGAATCCTCTGGGTACGGCCGCATCGTCGGCCAAGTCGACATGCCCAATGTTGGTGACGAGTTGCATCACTTTGGCTGGAACGCCTGCAGCGCGTGTCTGTGTCCCTATGCGCCGCACCCTCACGTCGAGCGGCGGTATCTGATTGTTCCGGGTATCCGCTCCTCCCGCATTCACATCATCGACACCAAACCCGATCCGCGTCAGCCGAAAGTCGTGAAGGTTATCGAGCCTGAGACTCTGGCCGCGCGCGCCGGATACAGTTCGCCTCACACCATTCACTGCGGGCCGGAGGGAATCTATGCCAGCGCGCTGGGATCAACGAACGGCGACGGTCCCGGCGGAATTTTCGTGATGGACCAGGACAGCTTTGACGTGCTGGGCCAATGGGAGCTGGACCGCGGTCCGCAGTATCTGGCGTACGACTTCTGGTGGCATCTCGGATATGACACGGTCGTTACGAGTGAATGGGGCACGCCCAAAATGGTGCAGGATGGGGTGATCCCGGACATTCTGCTGAAGAACGGCTACGGCCATAAGCTGCATGTTTGGGATTTGCGCAAAAGGCGTCATGTTCAGGAACTAGATTTAGGGCCGGAATATCAAATGGCTTTAGAACTTCGGCCCGCGCATAACCCGACAAAGGCCTACGGTTTTCTCGGCGTTGTGGTGTCTACTAAGGATCTCTCGGGATCGATCTGGCTATGGCATCGGAATGGTGGAAAGTGGGGCATCGAAAAAGTCATAGATGTGCCCGCCGAACCGGCAGAACCCGATCAATTGCCTCCTCTGCTCCAAGGATTCAAAGCCGTGCCGCCGCTGATTACCGACATCAATCTCTCGCTCGACGATCGCTTCCTGTATGTCTCCTGCTTTGGCACGGGCGAATTTCTGCAGTACGATGTTTCCGATCCATTTCACCCCAAGAAGACCGGCTCGTTGCACGTGGGCGGAATCGTTCGCCGCGCGCCGCACCCCAAGCAACCCAAAGCGCCTCTCAACGGTGGACCCCAGATGGTGGAGCTCAGTCGTGATGGCCAGCGCGCTTACTTCACAAACTCCCTATACTCGCCGTGGGACGCCCAGTTCTATCCCGAGGGCATCCGGAGCTGGATGGTAAAGGTGAACCTTAGTCCTCAAGGCGGGATGAATCTCGATCCGAACTTTCTTGTCGATTTCGGCGACCTGCGAGGGCATCAGGTGCGTCTCGAAGGCGGTGACGCCTCCTCCGACTCTTACTGCTACGCATGAGCCATGGCGCGGAGTGGGGCTGGCTCGCTCTGGTCCTCCTCGGCGCTTATCACGGAATCAACCCGGCCATGGGCTGGCTGTTTGCTGTTGCGGTCGGTATGCAGCAGAACAGTGCGCAGGCAGTGGTGCGTTGCCTCTGGCCCATTGCGCTCGGTCATGCAATAGCGATTAGCCTCGCAGTTCTTATTGCTGGATTGGTTCAGATCGTCGTGCCTCGGCAATACCTCAAGATCGCGATCGCTCTGGGGCTGCTGGCGCTCGGCTTATATAAGCTGGTGCGCAGTCGGCACCTACGCGGAGGCGGAATGAAGGTGGGATTTCGAGAGCTTACCTTCTGGTCATTCCTGGTGGCATCTGCACATGGCGCTGGACTGATGGTTCTGCCGGTCGTGTTCGGGCTAAACGCTATGCCTCACGCGCATCACATGCACATGAACGGTTTCCAAAATCCAGTCACCGGGATTCTGGCTACGCTCGTCCACACGCTGGCGTATCTCGGGTCGACGGGCGTGATCGCGCTGGTTGTCTACAAAAAGTTCGGGCTGGCGCTGTTGCGGAAGGCCTGGATCAACTTCGATCTCATTTGGGCGATTGCCCTTATAGGAACCGGCTGCTTCGCTTTCGCAATCTGAGACGCGCGCGGTAAGATCGCGATTCGGGGGTCGAATATGGACAAAGACAAATCTCTACGCGAACATCTGATTTATCTACTCAAAGACGGTGGAGCACACGCCAATTTCGAATCAGCGGTTGCAGGTATACCCGAGCCGATTCGGGGCAAGCGGCCGGAGGGCGTCGCGCATTCACCATGGGAGGTGCTGGAACACATGCGCATCGCTCAGGAAGACATCCTCGAGTTCATGCGTAATCCCAAGCACGTTTCGCCCGATTTCCCTGCCGGGTATTGGCCGAAGACTCCCGCGCCCCCCACTGAGCAAGCCTGGGACAAAAGCCTCGCCGCATTTCGCAAAGATTTCGAAGCGATCGTGAAGCTCGTCGAGAATCCAGCAACTGATCTGTTTGCGCAGGTAAAGCCGGAGGAACAGCAAACGACGTTGCGGGAGATTTTGCTGGTCGGCGATCATAACGCTTACCATCTCGGAGAGCTGATTTTGTTACGTCGGCTGCTGGGCGCCTGGAAGTAGGCCGGGTGAGCGAGATGGCGTGTTCGCTTTCTGCAAAACTTTTGTAACAAGCGAGAGGTGGTTGTAGCGAATCCAATCGGGAACACGTCTTAATGCTTTCCGTTCGAAGGGAAAGACCAGTGCCGTGATATTTGATACCGACGTGTTTGTACTCGGAGGGGGACCGGCCGGGCTCGCTGCCGCTATTGCTTGCCGGAGGCGTGGCTTCACAGTGACACTTGCCGATGGGTGTCAGCCACCGATTGACAAAGCCTGCGGCGAAGGGCTGCTGCCGCATTCCCTCCGGGCTGCCGCACAGCTAGGCATCGAGATTCCCGAGACCGCAGGATTTGCTTTCCACAGCATTCGCTTCTCGGGTCCGGGGCACAGTGTTTCTGCACCTTTTCCGCAGGGTAACGGACGCGGTGTTCGCCGGACCGTTCTGCATTCCTTGCTCGTCGACGCCGCGGCAAAGGCAGGGGTTCAGATGCACTGGGGCGTTTCAGTCACCGGTATCGATAACCATAATGTCCAGGCGAACGCCGGGTGTATGAGCGCCCGCTGGATTGTAGGGGCTGACGGCGGGCAATCCATGATCCGCCGATGGGCGGGGCTCTCGAAGATCCGCCATGAATCGCGCCGTTTTGGATTCCGCAGCCACTACGCGATCGCGCCGTGGGCGAACGAGATGGAGATTCACTGGAATGAAGGCTGCCAACTCTATGTCACGCCGGTTGCTGCGGGTGAAATTTGCATTGCCTTGATGTCGCGGGATCCGCGCTTAAGAATCGGCGACGCTCTGCCGCGGTTTCCGACCCTTTTCAGCCGCCTCCGGGGCATTCGTGTTTCAACACCGGAACGAGGCTCCTTTGCCGCTACACGCCGGATAAAGCGAATAACCCGCGGGCACATTGCGCTGGTCGGCGATGCTTCGGGAAGTGTCGACGCGATCACCGGTGAGGGCCTGGGCTTGGCGTTTCAGGAAGCTGTTGCGTTAGTTGCCGCAATTGAAGCGGGCGACCTTAGCCTGTATGAGGCCGAGCACGCCCGGATTACCCGGCATCCAGTCTTTACGGCCGGCTTTATGCTCACACTTGATCGCTCAGCCTGGCTCCGTGACCGCGCCCTCCGTGCGCTGTCCGCACGACCGGAGCTGTTCGCCAGCCTCCTGAGTGCACACGTCGAACAGGTGAAAGTTGCCAAACTCGCAGCGACGGCGGCAAGCCTCGGATGGCAGATGGCTAGGGCCTGAAGATCTCGTTGTCAGGCGATATCATGGGGGCGTGAGCACGCAGACCGCGCTCCCGAGGCCTGTTGAGCGCTCGCGGAAAGTTAGATCGTGGGCGATTGTCATCCTCACGAATCTAATTTCTCTCATCTGCCTGGCATGGGTTCTGAATGGGGCCGGCCTCACGCACATCTGGGGCGAAGTCCGGCGCATGCATTGGGCTTGGGTTTCGATAGCAGTTTTGTCGAACCTCTTCGTTTTTCTGCTGCAGGGCTGGCGATGGAAATTGCTGCTGGAGCCGATCGAGCCCGTGCCATTCCTCCATACGGTTCGCGCCATTTACGTTGGGCTGTTCGCTAACGAAGTGTTGCCTCTCCGTGCGGGCGAACTGATCCGCTGCTTTTTGCTTTCGCGAACCACGACGGTTCCGCTATCAGTGACCTTCGCTTCCGCGCTCATCGAACGAATTTTTGACGGGATCTGGCTGATGGGCTGCTTCTTTTTCTGTTTGCATGTGCACAGGATGCCTCTGGTCCTGATGAACGGAGGGTACATCCTCGGGATCATGATTGTGATCTTGGGAATCATCATTGGTTATGCGATGTATGCCAAGAAGCAGTCATTCGATCTGTTGTTTGGCATGGCGTGGCCGCGCTGGTTCAATACCCTTATCGAGGATCTTCATCTCATCGGGCACTCGCGCTATATCTATTTTTCGTTTGCCGTAAGCGGCGCGTTTATGCTTGCGCAGATTCTCCCCATATATACGCTTGTGAGGGCAACCGGACTTGCAGTGCCGTGGACGGCGTCGTTCGTGATGATGGTCCTGCTTCGGCTTAGCAGCATCGTTCCGCAGGCGCCAGGAAATCTAGGCTCGTTCCAATGGGTGACGGCAAGAACGTTAATCATTTTCGGATTGGCGGCCGGACATGCAAAGCGGTTCTCGCTGATTCTGTGGGCAGTAGTTACGATTCCGCTGATCATTGTTGGGTTCCTGGCGCTGGCGATCACGGGTGTGAGCATGAGCCATTTGCACAGAGAGGCAGCAGCTGCGGCTCAGCAACGCCGGGATGAGGTCGCGCTCGACTCGATACAATGAATGAAAAGAGCATCTCATTGTGTTCGACATGCTGCTTCTTGCCGTGTCCTTGTTCGCTGGCGGACAAACTAATCCAGAAGCAGAAGGGCTGCAGGCCCTAGATCATCACGACTATCAACGGGCTCAGCAAATTTTCGCCAAACTCGCTGGCGCCGACCCGAAGGACTACTCGGCGATTTTCAACCTGGCGCTCGCTGAGACTGCACTCAATGAGGATGACAAGGCCACCGAGCACTACAAGCAGACGCTCGCGCTTAAGCCGGGACTCTATGAGGCTGAGCTCAATCTAGGTATTCTGTATATCCGCGACCGCCGGCCCAAAGACGCCGAGCCGCTACTTAGACAAGCAGCGGCACAAAAGCCAAACCAAGCTCGGCCGCTTCGGTACTTGGGCGATAGTTTGTTTGCCAATGGAGACTTCAGCGGCGCAGCGGCTGCTTACCGGCAAGCCGTTGCACTCGACCCGAAGCTGGCGGCAGCACATTTAGGACTCGGCGAAAGTTTGGAGCGGCAAGGCAACCTGGATGATGCGTTACCGCATTATCGGCAGGCAGCGGTACTGGACCCAAATTTGAACTCCTATTTGTTGGAGCTGGCTGTTGCGTTTTCAAAGGCCAATCGCCCGGATGACGCTATTTTGCTGTTGAAGGAGTTTCCGAACGAGGCGGGTGCGCGCGAGGAATTGGGCCGCTTGTATTTGGCAACTAGTCGCCCGGCCGATGCCGTTTCAGAGTTTCACGCGGCGGTCGAACTCTCCCCGACTTCCGCCAATAAACTGGCGCTCGCGACGGCGTATCTCAAGAACAATCAGCCGGACTTGGCGAGGCCCCTCCTTGAACAGGCTTTGGCCGAAAATCCCAATGATTATGACGTTCGCATGGCAGTGGGACGCATTCACCGCGACAAGCACGAGTACGTCGCGGCGGCTGCAGAATTTATGGCGGCCACGAAGCTGAAGCCGGATTCAGTGGAGGCATGGAACGAGGCGGCGACCTCGTACGTACTGGCAGAATTATACCCTCAAGCGCTAGGTGCATTAAACCAGGTACACAACCTGAATGCGGAAAAAGCTGGTAATTTTTATTTACGAGCTATTGTGCTGGACAAATTGCATCAGGTGAAGCCAGCGCTGGCAAGTTACCAGCGTTTTCTCGCACTGAGTCAAGGGCAGCATCCTGACCAGGAGTTCATAGCACGGCAGCGCAGCCGGATTCTCGAAAGAGAGGCCAACCGATGACGGAGTCTTTTAAGTTGACGACACTGATTCAGGTGATCTTGTTGGGCTTGGGATTTGCCGTCTTTGTCCAGGCGCAGCAATCATTTGTTGCAGAGCTTGAGGCGGAGCACGATCCCGCCAGGCGATCGGACAAAGCTTTAACGTTTGCGGATGCTGCATTCGACAACGCGCGCGACTTTTATAACAAGGGTGAAATTAAGAAGGGCGACGCAGAGCTTGAGAACATGACCAATGCGCTCAAGGAATGTGTCGGGTCGCTCCAGGCTGCGCATAAAGCGAGGTTTTATAAGAAGGCGGAACTGAAGGTGGCGTTCCTGCAACGGCGCATGCAAGGGCTTGTGGATGACCTGAGTATTCCGGAGCGTGGATGGGCTGAGTACACACAACGGAAATTGGAGGACATCCATGACAAGCTCCTGGATGGAGTGATGAAAAAATGAGAACTGGTTTTGCTCTCTGTGGCGTTGCGTGTGCAGCTTTGCTGGTCTGTGCGCAAAATCGCGACTTCCTGACGGCGAACGAAGTAGATCAGGTCCGTGAAGCGCAGGAGCCGAACGATCGTCTACTACTGTACGTGCGTTTCGCGAGGCAGCGTATGGACCTGCTGGATCAGTATCTAGCGAAAGACAAGGTGGGTCGCAGCATTTTCATCCACAACACGCTCGAGGATTACAGCAAGATCATCGATGCCATCGACTCTGTTTCGGATGACGCCTTACGCCACAATTTGCCTCTCGATAAGGGCTTGCTTGCGGTGACGGCGGCGGAGAAGGAGTTCCTCGACAAGTTGAATAAAATTGAGGAGAGCGCCCCGAAGGATCTCGAGCGCTATAAGTTCGTACTGGAATCGGCGATCGACGCGACCAATGACAGCCGGCAGCTTGCGCTGGAAGACACCGGGAAGCGCGGGTCAGAACTCTCGGCGGCAGATGCTAAAGAAAAGAAAGAGCGCGAGGCCATGATGCCCTCGAAGGAGCAAGCTGAACGAAAGAAAGCTGCGCAGACTGAGGACAATCAGAAGAAGAAGATCCCTTCGCTCTATCGGCCTGGCGAGAAGCCACAGAATCAGCCGCAGTAATTGCTTGTTGTCGCTGGATCGAGTTACCAGGACTCCTTCTGCTTATCGTAAATTGAAAATAGCGCTTGGGTCATCATCATCATAGTCACGCACATGGGACGGGCTGGATTCTCCGCCTATCTGTAATTGCGACCCTCGCGTTTACAGCTTTTGAAATTTACGCCGGATTCCGCGCCCGAAGCCTGGCGTTGCTCTCCGACGCGGGACACAATTTCACTGACGCGCTTGCGTTGCTGCTTGCCGCTGTGGGGCTGTATTTGCAAGAGAGGCCGGCGAATCAGGTCAAGACCTACGGCTACCAACGAGCAGGCGTTATTGCAGCGTTTCTGAATGCCTCCACCTTGATCGTTATCTCGGTCTTTATCTTCTGGGAAGCGGCAACTCGAATCCTGCGCCCGGAAGCGGTAAACGAGCAAATCATGATGTGGGTCGCGGCCGCGGCTCTGATCCTGAACGGAGCCATTATGCTGGCGCTCCATCGTGGTCAGAAGGGTGACCTCAACATCCGCGCTGCCTTCATGCACATGTTAGGTGATGCTCTGGGGGCTGTCGCGATCATGATCGGTGCCGTTGCCATCCGATTTACCGGGTGGACTTATATAGACCCGGCGCTCTCAATCGCACTCGGAATCCTAATCATTTACACGGCCTGGGATATTATTCGCGAGTCGTTGAACATTCTGCTCGAGGGTTTGCCGAGAGGGCTGGAGCTCACTCACGTCACGCAAGCTATGGCGCGAATTGAGGGCGTTCTCGACGTTCATGATTTGCACATCTGGAGTCTCGGTTCGAGCACGCATGCACTCAGCTCGCACGTGCTCATTGAAGACATGCCGCCCTCCGCGAGCGAAAGAATTCTGACGCGTATCAACGAGGTTTTGTGTGGCTTCGATATTCACCACACCACCATTCAGTTTGAGCACGTGCCCTGCGTCTTATCAGATAACGGATGCAAGATTACGGCCGATCACGGGCGCCGTTCCGAATCGAGTCACCGGCCCTGACATCAAGCGGAGATCATCTCAAGCATTTGCTCACGGAAATCGGCGGCAGTTCTGTTGTCCGTTGTGATGACGAGGACCGTATCATCCCCGGCAATAGTGCCGACGACCTCCTCGAACTGTTCCCGATCGAGAGCGATTGCAAGAGTGTTCGCATTTCCCGGAGATGTGCGAAGCACGACAAGGTTCTGAGCCACGCGAATATCCAACAGAAACTCGCTCGCGACCGTCGATAGCTCGGGACCCGTCGTTTCCGTTTGAAGTTGGCGATAGCCTTCCGCCGTCTTGACAAGACCGAGCTCGCGCACGTCGCGCGAGAGCGTGACTTGGGTGGTGTGGATGCCAAGCCGGCTTAGTTCACGGCCTAACTCTTCTTGAGTATAGATTTCCTTGCTCCGGAGTACTTTTAGTATTTGGCCTTGCCGAAAGCTCTTATTCATCTACTTAGTCGAGTGCTTCTGCAAAGCCGCGAGCCGTTCCTCGGCTTCACAAAGCGACCGTGCCACTGCTTCCGGTCCCGTTCCTCCAGGCAGCTCGCGAGTTTTCATACCTTCGCGAGACACCAGAAACCGAGCCATTTCCGGTTTGAGCTCTGGAGCGAAAGCGGCAAGAGTTTCGCTCGTCCAGTCTGACGGTTTCCTCCCGGTTTTCATGCTCTCGAGAACCAGGCGGCCTACGATTTCGTGCGCCCTGTGAAATGGGACTCCATTTCGCGCGAGCTCCTCGGCCAAATCGGTCGCGATCACCCAGCTCTCCTCTGTTGCGATCGAAGCTTTCGTAGAATCCAGAACAACGGATGCAGCCACAACTCTTGCCATCGCCAAACACCCGGAAGTCTGCTCGAAGGCATCAAATAGCGGCTCTTTATCCTCCTGCATGTCGCGATTGTAGGTCATCGGCAGACCTTTGAGCGTGATAAAAACCGAAGTAAGATCCGCAAACACGCGGCCAGATTTGCCGCGAATCAATTCGAGCGAATCCGGGTTCTTCTTTTGCGGCATCAAACTGGATCCGCTTGTAACGCCATCGCCTAGCTTTATCCAGTTGAACTCTTCGCTCGAATAAAGGATCCAGTCTTCGGCGAATCGGCTCAGGTGGAGCATGACAAGGCTGCAGCTGTAGAGAAAATCTAGCGCGAAGTCGCGGTCGGATGCCGCGTCCATGCTGTTGCGAGTGATGCCAGTGAACGCTAATTCTCGCGCAATGGCGTCCCGATCAAATGGGAAACCGCTGCCGGCTAGCGCGCCTGAGCCGAGTGGCAACACGTTAATGCGCGCGCGTGCCTGCTGCAAACGCTCCACATCGCGCGAAAACATTTCGAAATAGGCGAGAAGGTAATGCGGCCACGATACGGCCTGAGCGCGTCGCAGGTGGGTAAACCCGGGAATCAGGGCGTCGGGATACTTGCGGCCGAGGATGAGCAGCTCATTCATAAGCCCCGCCACCTGATCCGTTAGCGTCTCGGACGCGGCTCGCAAATAGATGCGAGTATCGAGCGAAACTTGCTCGTTGCGGCTGCGGCCGGTGTGAATCTTTTCCGATATGGCTCCGACCTTTTCTTTCAGCTTGCGAATTACAAAAGTGTGGACGTCTTCGTCGGAGGCGTCTTCAAAATATGCGGGTTCTCGCGCTTCGATCGCGATCTCGGAGAAGGCATCGACAATTCGCTGGCATTCGTTCGGGGATAAAATGCCTTCCCGCGCGAGTGCCCGGGCAAACGCCTGTGAACCCTCGACATCCGCGAAGATAAGTTTGCGGTCGAAATGCAGTGAGCCGGAAAACTGCTCGAAAGTCTCGGATGGTCCGCTCTCGAACCTACCGCCCCATAACTTCATCAACCATCATTGTTACGCGAGCGTCACATTGGCTTGTTGTGCGCCGCCCGCGCTCTGATGGGTAACCCGATCAGATTGATGAAGCCGAGCGCATCTTTCTGATCGTACGCTTCTCCCATGGTGAAGCTGGCAATATCCGTATCGTAGAGCGATTTCGGGCTCTTACGGCTGAGCGGCTGGATGGTCCCTCTATACAGCCGCATCCTCACTTCGCCGGTCACCGGGTCCGTAATCTTTTCGAAAAAGGCGTCGAGCGATTCACGAAGCGGTGTAAACCAGAGGCCGTTATACACGATCTCCGCATAATCGAGCGCAACTTTTTGCTTATAGTGCAGAGTGGCACGATCGAGCGTGAGCGCCTCCAATTCCCGAATTGCAGCGAGGAGAAGCGATCCGCCCGGCGTCTCGTAACAACCTCGAGATTTCATTCCTATAAACCGGTTCTCGACAAGATCGATCCGTCCAATACCGTGCTCACCACCGATCTTGTTGAGCGCCTCGAGCAGCGCTACCCCGCTGAGTTGATGTTGACCATCCAAGGAGACAGGCACGCCCTTTTCGAATCCGATCGTGATATCCGCAGACCTCGCGGGCGCATCCGCAGCACTGCTGGTGAGCATCCATATATGGTCCGGAGCCGGATTCGCGGGATCCTCGAGTTCACCGCCCTCGTGCGAAATGTGCCAAATGTTGCGGTCCCGGCTGTAAATCTTCGTGGTCGATTGCGAGATCGGAACCTTGTGTGCATGGGCATACTCGATCGCATCCTCGCGCGAAGCAATGTTCCACTCGCGCCACGGTGCAATCACCTTCAGCCGCGGAGCAATCGCCTTATACGTCAGCTCGAACCGTACCTGATCGTTGCCTTTGCCCGTACAGCCGTGCGCCAGCGCATCGCATCCCGTTTCCAGTGCGATCTCGGCCTGCCGTTTGGCTAAGAGAGGCCTCGCAATGGATGTGCCGAGCAAGTATTTGTGCTCATACACCGCACCCGAGCGCACCAACTTCCAGAGATATTCGGTGACGAACTCCTCGCGCATGTCCTCCACATACACTTCAGATGCTCCAGTTTTGAGCGCTTTCTCACGCAATCCCTCAAGTTCTTCGCCTCCTTGGCCGATATCGCCGCACACGGCGACAACGTCACACTTATAGTGCTCTTTCAGCCACGGAATGATAATCGACGTGTCCAGCCCGCCGGAGTAGGCGAGCGCCACTTTCTTGCATGTCATTACCCAATTATTGAAGCAGGGTCAAAAGCAGCGCCTTCTGAACATGCAGACGGTTTTCCGCTTGGTCGAATGCGATTGATTGTGATGATTCAATGACTTCGTCGGTCACTTCCATGCCGCGCTTTGCCGGCAGGCAATGCATGAAGACAGCCCCTTCGCGCGCCCGGGCAAAAAGTGCTTGATTCACCTGATACGCCGCGAACACTTCTTTCCGGTGTTCGGTTTCGGGCTCTTGCCCCATGCTGGCCCAAACGTCTGTATAGACGGCGTGTGCCGATTTCACTGCTGCAAGGGGGTCGTGGACGATCTGTACATCAGCGCCCGTCTCGCTCGCGATTCGCTTCGCCTGCGCAACGATCTCCGGCTTCGGCGCGTACGCCGGCGGCGTTGCGACCGAACAATGTATTCCAAGTCGAGAACAACACAGCAACAGGGAATGCGCCACATTATTTCCATCGCCCACGTAAGCCAGCTTTAACCCCCGTACTTGACCGAAGCGCTCCTTCAACGTGAACATGTCTGCGAGCGCCTGACATGGATGATACGTGTCGCTAAGAGCATTCACAACGGGAATATTGGACCAGCGCGCCAGCTCATCGATCGTTTCCTGGGAATAAGTCCGCGCTACGATCGCATCGGTCCACCGGGCGAGATTTCGCGCAACGTCCTTCAGCGGCTCGCGTTCCGAGATCATGCCCGTCTGTGTAACGCAATCGCCACCAAGCTGTTTAATAGCCAATTCAAAGGTCATTCGCGTGCGCAGCGAGGGCTTTTCGAACAAGAGACTCAGGTAACGACCCTTCAGCGCTGAGGCATATCGCTGTGGAGACTGCTTGATCTGCTGCGTCAAACTTAACAGCTGGCGTAACTCTTCGGACGAGAAATCGAGATCGTGGCGTAACCCATGGCGTCGGACATGGGCGACGGGTTGGCGTAGGGCGCTGCTCATTGGAGTCTGTCCTTATATTTATTCACTATCATGAATATATAATAAACAGCGAGGCGCGCGCAAGAAGCCCGGCGGCTTGGCGGGAAAAGTACAGGATCCCTGGACCGGCCTGTGTCGAACCACCTATACTCAGCTAGAAGAAGTCCGTTCTTGAAGCATCAAAGGATTGATTCGAAAGGGGAGCAAATTTCCGATGCGAGCACAAGGTATGGCTCTAGGCCTGCTTCTTGCGCTGGTCCTTGCGGTATTAATGGGGCTCGAGGCTCAGCCGCCCATGTATCCCAACGGCCCTGTGTGGTGGCATCCTGGGCCGAGCAATCCTGCGATGTGGCCGCCCCGCGGCAAGTGGAATGGGGGCCACTGGAACCGAGGGGGCGCCTGCTTTTATAGACAAGCCAACTTCCGCGGCGACGTTTTCTGTATGAGGAGGGGTGAAAGCTATCCCAGACTGGGCAATTTCGGAGACCAGATATCTTCCGTTAGAGTCTTCGGCGGTGCAAGAGCGATTATCTACAACGACAGAAACTTTTCTGGCGGCCGATCCGCTGTAGCGTTCGATGTTGCGAACTTAAAGAACTTTCGTTACCCGAACGACCGTTCGCATACTTGGAATAACAGGATTTCATCGATTCAAGTTCGGTGACCGGGCGACGCGTGCTAACGTTGTCCGTTTATGACGCGTTCCTATTTCGAGCGGCGGGCCTTCTTGCTGGGCGGCCTGCGAGCAGCGGCGGCCTGCGCCGCGAGTTCTTTATTCGTCGCGGAGGGCCCGGCTCGGGAAGCATCATTTGAGCCTGTATTCGGCCCTCTAGATGAGTTCATCGGGCAGTATATGCGCGCCCAGAACTCACCTGGCCTCACTCTAGGATTGGCGAACACAAGCGGCACGGTGCGGACCGCTGCGTTTGGATTTTCCGATCTGGAAACGAAGGCCCCGGTCACACCTGAGCTGCTCTTTGAAATCGGATCCATTACCAAGTCGTTTGTGGCCCTCACGCTGCTCCGGTTGCGTGAAGAGGGGAAGCTTGATTTAGAGAAGCCCATTCTCGAGTACCTTCCCTGGCTACCAATTGAGGCGAACTATGGACCAATCACGGTCCATCATCTGCTGACGCACACTTCGGGACTGCCTGACGCTCTCGTTCTGTTCCTTCCAGATCCACAGGGGCGGCACGTACAGGGTTTCAAACCTGGCGAGCACTTCCACTACTGCAACATCGGTTTCGCGATTCTGGGTTACTTGATCGAAAAGTTAGATGGAAGGCCCTGGAACGAGGCGGTGTCAAGCCGCATCATGGAGCCGCTCGGCATGACTTCATCGGCTACGGTTGTTACGAACCAGACACGCAAGCGCACGGCCGACAGCTATGTGCCCTACTACGACGATCTGACATACACGCGCAACGCTCCTCTCGCTCGGGCAGGAAATTTGGTCTTTGATGATGCAGCCGGCAGCATCGTCTCGACACCTCACGATATGGCGCTTTACCTCCAGATGCTCCTGCGTAAGGGGGAAGGTCCGCGCGGCCGGGTGGTATCCGAGGAGAGCTTTGCACTTTTTTCGAAGCCATACATTAAAGCCGAAGAGCTCAGCCCTACCGCTTCATACGGCTATGGAATTGGTGTCGATCAGTTGGACGGGCATACCATTCTGCGGCACACAGGCGGAATGGTCTCATTCATGTCGGCCATGCACGTGGATCTCGATGGGGGCGTCGCCGCCTTCGCGTCCATTAACGCAGGCCAGGGCTACCGGCCCAATCCCGTAACGCAATTTGCAGTGCGCTTAATGAATGCTCAAGTCCAGGCCAAAGCGCTGCCGAAGATGCCCGATCTTCCCGACCCCATGGTGGTCAAAAAGGCGAACGATTATGCGGGCAACTACACGTCGGCGGATGGCAAGAGCATCGCGGTCGCGGCTGAAGGTGAGCGATTGATCATGCGCGTGGAGTCACATCCGGTGCCTTTGCAATCTGCCGGAGACGACATGTTTCTGGCGACGGTTGAAGAATTCCAGCGTTTTCCCATTCTGTTTGGCCGCGCGAAGGCCACCGCAGACGAAACGGCTGCCAAGAAGGCACCAGCGGTAATCGAGATGATGCACGGGGCCGACTGGTACACCAATGAGAAATACACCGGTCCTCACAGCTACCCCGTCCCGACTACTCTCGAATCATTCGTCGGACATTACCGGGCCGACAGCGCGTGGTTTGGCAGCATGCGCGTCGTAATGCGAAAGGGAAGGTTGTGGCTGGATGGCACTTCGCCTCTCGAACCTTTAGGCGAGTCGCTATTCCGTGTCGGAGAAGAGGCCTTCGCTCCCGATACCGTTGAGTTCTTCTATGTGGTCGAAGGCAAAGCGCAGATGATGAAGTTCGTCGGCGCCGATTTGTGGCGAATTAACGTTCCTTAAATGCTTGGTTGCTGAAAGCGGCAGCCGTGCGCCCAATCGAGGATTTCCTGATGATGTTCCACGCGCGGCAGATCGGGATACAAGAGCACATAGCCGCGCGCGTGATTGCGGCCCTGCGTTTGGTAATACCAGTAAGCTTCTTGGACACGGGCCATAGCTTCTCCGGAAGAGAATAATTCGTGCGGACGATACGTGTGCCGAAGAAACGGTCGCTTCCACCCGCATCACCGTTGGTGAGGTAAATGATGTGTACGATCACTCCGCTTGCACTCGGCGGACCAGTGCCTGAAATCTCGGCTCGCCACGCAATGCCAGTGTTGCCGGATCCTTCTGCAGGAAAGGCATGCAATCCGAGCGTTCCTGATAGGCTGTTTCCAGCCACTTCAACGCTTCTTCCTTTAAGCCTAATGCAGAATGAAGGGCTCCCAGAGCATGTCCGCAGACATAACCTTTCTTGCGGTGCTCCAGGAGCTCGTCCAGCCGACTCTCAGCGGCTTTCCTCTGTCCCGCCCTCAACTGTATTTCGGCCAACAGCATAGTCTGCTCGAAACTGCTTCCATTTCGGAGGCCCCGTTCTGCATGAGCAAGACCCTCCGTCAGCTTCCCCTCACTCGCTCGAACCCATCCGAGCAGGTGTGCGCCCAAGGAAATTCAGGATCGATTTCGAGGGACTTAGCCGCATAACTTGCCAAGGCGTCGAACCGTTCCGAGTCGAAAAGGTCTAACTGCAATTCGGCACTATTAGACAACGAGATTGGATCGAGAGCTTGGGCTTTTTTGACTTCTGACAATGCCTCCTTGTATCTTCCTCTGCTTACGAGGAAATCGACATACCCCACGTGTGCCGATGCGCTGCTGCCGTTCAATTCAATCGCCCTCCTGAGATGTTGCTCGGCAACACGCCAGTCCCAGTCATACAGCGTTGCGATTCGTCCCCTAACAGCGTGGGCTTCGCCCAGGTCGTCATTGAGCCGCAACGCCCTATCCGCTGCCTGGCGTGCTCTCGGCATGACCTCTGTGGGAGGAGCGTAGACGGTAGAAAGCGCGCAATAACTGTCGGCCAAGGCGGCGTAAGCGTCTGCGAAATTAGGCGACCTCCCGATCGCCTCTTCGAAATATTTAATGCTCCTGCGTATCGAGGGTTCCGTGCCCTTCGCCAGCATGTACTTGCCTTTCAGGTAAGATTCGTAAGCTTCGGCACTGACCGCTTTAATGCCGCTTCCCGGCGGGCGGTGATTGTGGATGAGTTTCCCGCTGATCTCCGTAGCGATGGCTTGGGCGACGTCAGCCTCAGTCCTCGGCGCTTCACCGAGATCCATCTCGTAACTCTTCGACCAAAGATGCCGGTCTGGTTGCGCCTGCACCAAACGCACATTGACACGAACTCGGTTCCCAAAGGGAAGGACGGAACCTTCGACCAAATAATTCACCTTCAATTCCTGCGCAATCGCCCCGACCGGCTTAGTGGTGTGCTTGTAAGCGTTGGCTGACGTTTCCGACACTACCTGCAGATCCGGCGACCGGCCTAACTCAGTAGTAAGTGCGTCTGTGATACCGTCAGCCAAGAACTCCTGTTCCGGATCATTCGCGAGATTGTGGAACGGCAGCAAGACTAACGAATGAGGTGAATATTCAGTTCGGAACTTAGCGGCCACTACTAGCAAGACCGCCACGGCGCTTACCGCAGCAATGGTGGACCAGAGCCTTATTCTGTGTCGGGTCCATGACACCGTCGTGTGTTGCGGGACAAATTCATTCACCGCTCGCTGGTCAGTACGCTTCAAGTCCCCGTTGTTTGAGGGAATCGCTTCCATGGAGCCCACGAATCTATATCCAATGCCGGGAAGAGTCTCGATGTAGTGCTGCTCTTCTGCAGAATCGCTCAACTGTGAACGCAAGCGGTTCATTACGGCATTGAGGCCGTGCTCGAAATCAACGAAAGTACCTTCCGGCCAAAGCAGTCGGCGTAATTCATCGCGGCTCACCGGCTCGCCCGGCTCGCTGAGCAGACGTACCAGCACCGAAAATGCTTGGCCGCTGAGGCGAATTCTTGTCCCGTGTTTCAGCACCTCGCGGCGCGCAAGATCGACCTGAAAGAGCCCGAAGCGGAGAATCGAAGGCTTCTCGGTTTGCACAGTACCCCATCTCCTGGATCTCGTTACCTTATCTCCGCTGTGCTAAGTCGTCAAGTGTACGCCGGATAACTTATGACATTTACCGCGCCAGTTCGCCTAAATTGAATGATCTCTGCACGATGACCTGTGATCTGCAAATGACTCTCACAAACCTTGACTGCCCGTACTCCGGGGTTGATCATGCCGCCATAGGAGTTCAGCATGCAATACGGGACGGATATAAACAAGACAGTCGAAGCGTTGCTGAGGTGTCCGCGGCCAGCGAAGAGGATGGCTGTTACAGCGCTAGCGCTAGCGGGCGCAGGAATATTGGTGCTTGCGGGACTTATCTTCCCCTCGGCAACGCGAGCCCAGGAGGGCGACGAAATCACGACCTCTGAGCAACATGAATTCGAGACCTTTACCGTAGAAGTCACCCAGCATCTGAAGAGTAACGCTCAGAATGATGTTGATCCGGCGCAAGGGCAAACGCTATTTAGTCGAGGAGATACGTTCCTAGTGGGCGGCTCGATCTATCCAAATGGTTCGATTCCGAGCGGTATAGCTGAACCTGATCCGAACGCCCGGATAATCGGAAAATATCGGGAACGTGGAACGTTCACCGGGAACACCGCAGCCTTTAACCGGTCTATCGCTGGTGACCCGGCGGCGCCTCGCATCATTGCCTTCGCCACCGAGTCGTTTTCGCTTCCCGACGATAATGCAACGATCCTCACCGATGGCATTTGGCCAAATGCGCGGAAGTCCGCGTATCGCGTAGTGCTCGGCGGGACGGGACGTTTCAGCGGTGTTGTAGGCGAAATACTTGAAGAGAATATCGGGGAAAACCACGACGGTTTTTGTAATTCGCGCGTGACATTCAAAATCAGGAAAGCGCCCGTGTGGCATGCGCCAAGAGCTGACGCGAAATAATCCCGGGTCGGCTACCCAGTCAAGTGTATGACGTTCAAGTCACCGGAGCGTTCGATCCCACGGCGACCATGGACAAAAGAATTCAGCAGGTTACGACGCAAGTAAACAGCCGTCAGTAAAGAACGATCGGAGGGAAAATCATGTTTCGCACTTTCATATCAGCATCGCGAGCGTCCGCTCTTTGTGCAGCAGTTCTCATCGGTCTCGTCTTCACGGGGGTCGGGCGAAGCGCCCCGGACCCGGCGTGCACCGTTCACGTGGCGGTCGGGCACTCCATTCAGGACGCGATTAACGGCGCGCCGACGGGCGCCACAGTCTGTGTCGATCCGGGCACCTATCACGAAAACCTGCTTATCGCTAAGGATGGCATCACCCTCAAGGGCGCGGGACCGGGGAAAACGGTACTCGAACCGCCAGCCAAGCCAGAGCAGGTCTGCATGGCTATAGACATCGAGCCCATTGGCTACGAAAACTTCGGCCTCAATGGTATTTGTGTCGCTGACCTCGGCCCAGACGGTGACGTTCTTCGCGTTGTGAACGACGTACGCGTGACGGGCTTCACGGTGCGGAATTTCTCGGGAGTCGGCATCATATTCGCCGGCACGAACCGGCCCCGCGCTGACCACAATGTGGCGGCGAACAACAAAAGCTACGGCATTACTGCCTTCACATCCACACACGGCCAGTTTGAGTACAACACGAGTTACGGCAGCGGTGACGCCGGCTTCTATGTGGGCAACTCGCCAAACGCCGACTTCACCGTCCGGTACAACACCGCTTTTGCCGACCTCTGGGGGATCCTCGTCCGGGATGCGTCCACAGGCAGTGTGACGGACAACCTGCTGCACGACAGCTGCTCCGGTCTGGTCTTCCTGAACTCGGGCACTACCACCGGCGTCCACAATTGGCGGGCCTCCCACAACATCGTGACGCACAACGACGAATTCTGCTCGGCAGAGGCCGCGGAGCTGCCGTTTTCGCTAACCGGCATAGGCATCCTGATCGCCGGCGGTGACCACATCGTGCTTCGAGAGAACAGGGTGCGCGACAACAAGCCGGGCGGTGACCCGAGCATCATTCATGGCGTCCCGCTCGCCGGGGGTATCGTCGCCGTCTCCACAGCCGACGTCTCAGTATTCCCGGGATTCTACGGAAGCGTGGCGGCGCACAACATCGTCGTGAATAACCTGGTACTTGACAACCAACCTTACCACCTCGTCTACGACGGCCAGGGCTCGGCCAACCACTTCCTTTCCAACAGGTGTGAAACATCGTTTCCCGTCGGGCTGTGTTGCCGATAAACGGAGAAATCTGAGGGCCGTGTCCTAACTTTCAGGGTCGTAGGAATCGCCTCCAGCGGGCACGCCATGTTGAGGCCCTGCTGCTACTAGCATTCTAAAATTCGCTCTACGCCCGTCCGGTAATTGGTGGACAGGACGGCTCGAACTTCGTCGGTCTCAAGCTAAACCACATCACTTGCGAAGAGTGCAAGGAGAGGAGTGTCTAATGCCTCAGCAGATCGAGTGCGGTCGGCTTCCGCAATTGCCGGCACGCCCCAGAATCACCAAGAAGTACAGAGCGCTAACCTTTGCAGCTTACCGTATGGTGGTCCTCGGTGTCTCTCTAAGCGCTTTGTTCCGAGTTAGCATCCGGGCTGCCTCCATCGATGACCCGAGAAACTCTGCTGCTGTTGCCATCCGCCTTTACAACTACAGCTCGGCGAGACCCGCGGATGTAATCGGAATGCAAACAGAGGCAACCAGAATCTTCAAGGCAGCCGCTATCGAGACTCGGTGGATTCAGTGCTCACCCATACCAGCCGCAGACCCTACCCCCGCACAGTGCGGCAAGGCTGCGGATGACACAACCGTCTTCCTTTTACTCGTAAATGACCCTGAACTGTTGGGTTCGACATCCGGAACCGCGAGAGTCAAGGTCGGTTATACTCTCGGACTGGCCACGCACCGCGATTTTCCCGAACTGTCCTGCGGCCAAATTCTGGGATACGTGGCAGCGCATGAGATCGGTCATGTGTTCCTCGGTCCAAACGCTCACTCCGCGGCCGGTATCATGAGGCCGACCTTCAGACGCTGCGATCTGTCCGAGATGGGTCGAGGGCATCTATTATTCCTGCCGCAGCAGTCTCGCCTGCTTCGATCAAAAGTTCTCTCACTTTCATCCCCGCCGGAGCGCGGGCAAATGCAGAGCGAGGCACACCTCCCCGCCCCTCGCCTACTCCGAACTTTCTTTCAACTGCCTCGGGAGTAACCGATGAAATAGGTGTTCCCCCGCTTCCCTCCGCACCGAAAGCCTTCCCGCGTCATGCGCGCTCGAACTCAACCCGCGCTGCATGTGAATGTATTCTATTTCGGTAAATTCAGCCGCTGAATCAGTTGCGCGAAGCGCGGGTCGGAGCGCAGCGAATCCACTTCCGGGCCCAGCACCAAGTCCGTAATCTGGGCATCTCGCTCCCTGTAAGCCCTCTCGAGCCATTGGAAAGCCGCATCTTTCTCGCCCAGCGCAGCATGCACGACGGCTATTGAATACGGTGGAATATAAGTGGACTGAGCCTTCCGCATGAGCGATTCAAGAATTGCTCTCGCCTCCATCTTCTTCCCAACAGCGGCATACGTGTACGCGAGATCGCGCATCAGAATGGGAGTTGTCCCCAATGCAGTTGCTCGTTCCAACTCTGGAATAGCCGCCGCATACCGCCGTTCTCCAATATGAACCTGCCCGAGGCACCAATGGGCCATGGAGAAATGGGGATCCAGGTCGAGAGTTTTCCTGCACTGATCGACGGCTTCAGAATATCGGCCCGCATCGCGATAAACTCGACCGAGAGTACTGTTGATTGGAAGCGACAGCGGATCAAGCTCACGCGCGCGCTTAAGTTCTGAGACGGCGCGCTCGGCTTTTCCGATATTGATGAAGTGCTCACCGTACCAGTGATGCGCAAGGGCAGAACTCGGCTCGAGTGCAATAGCACGTTGAAAATCTCGCTCCGCAGTGGCCCAGTCGAACTCCCAGAAGGAGGCAGCCGAAGCTCGCGCGGTGTATGCCTCGGAAAGTGTATTGTCGAGCGCCAGCGCCTGGCTGGCAAACTGTTTTGCCTTCGGAAAGCTGTCGCTTGGCGGAAGCAGCTCGTACGTAGCCAGGAGGTCGTATGTCACCGCTAGACCGGCGTAGGCTTTCGCATACTGCGGGCTGCGCTGAACGGCCTGTTGGAAGTATCCGACAGCTTTGTTCATCGCCTCCGCATTTCGTCTCGCAAGGAAGTACCGGCCTCGCAGATAGTTTTCATAGGCGTCCGGATCGACAGGCTTGTCGGAATTACGGCTTGCCTGTTGCCGCGCAGCAAGCTTCGTATGTATCTGGCCGACTATGTCATGGGCTACATCGCGTTGGAGACTTAGCACATCGCGAATATCACCCTCGAAGGCGTCCGCCCAGAGGTGGCGCTCCGGTGAAATGCGGACCAATTGGACACTAATGCGGACGCGATCCCCCGAACGCCTGACGGTGCCTTCGACCACAGCATCCACATTGAGTTCGCCGCCTATTTCCGGCAAGGATCGGACCGGCTGTTTGTACCGCATGATCGAAGTTCGCGAGATGACCCGAACGGAGCTCAACCTGGCAAGCTCAGTAATCAGTTCTTCCGTCATGCCATCGGCGAAATAGTCGTCTCCACTATCTCGAGCGAGATTCGTGAGCGGCAGGACGGCGATCGCGTTAATAGCGGGTTCTCGCGAGCCCCATCTGTCCTTAGTGATCCAGCCCCAGATGAACCACGTAAGCGCGGCTATAAGGAGCGCGCATCCTACTGCAGCGCTTAACAAACCGATAAAGGATCGGCGCTTTGTATGTTCTCGATTTCCTGATACCGTTATGGCCTGCGGCGCCACTTCATTCGCTATTCCTGGCTGATTAGACGGTACGTTTCCATTACGTGAGAGAACACCTTGAACAGAGCCCACAAATTTGTATCCCAGGCCGGGAAGAGTTTCGATGTAGTGCTGTTCTTCTGCAGAATCGTTCAGTTGTGAACGTAAGCGGTTCATCACCGCATTAAGGCTATGCTCAAAATCGACGAAGGTACCTTCCGGCCAAAGCATTCTGCGTAATTCATCGCGGCTTACCGGCTGGCCCGGCTCACTCAGCAGCCGCTCCAATACCAAAAAGGCCTGGCCGCTGAGGCGAATTCTTGTCCCGTGTTTCAGGACTTCGCGCTGCGCCAGATCGACCCGAAAAGCGCCGAAGCGGAGAATCGAAGGCTTCTCGGTCTGCACAGTACCCCATCCCCCTGGATCTCGTTACCTTATCTCCGCTGTCCTAAGTCGTCAAGTGTACGCCGGATAACTTATGACATTTACCGCGCGATTTCGCCTAAATTGAATGATCTCTGCGCGATGACCTGTGATCTGCAAATGACTCTCGCAAACCTTGACTTGCCTTACTGCGGGGTTGATCATCCCGTCATGTTCCCGAGGCAATCTCAACTGGAACAAATTCAAACGCCACAGAAAGGCTCACATGAACACACTTTCAGACTTCATAAAGCGTCCGCGCACTATGAGCATGATCGCTGAGTGAGCTGATATTTCGCGGAGCGGTGGCTCACAAAATCCGGCGAGCTTACCGCCCTGCGTTTCGCGCGTGGATGCCCTGATTTGAAGTACGCACTGCTGAAATTCAGCCAAAACTAACGCGCCGTTGCATTGATACGGCCCGAACTTCGTCGGCCTCAAGCCTAAACCACATCACTTGCGAAGAGTGCAAGGAGAGGAGTGTCTAATGCTTCAGCAGATCGAGCGCGGTCAGTTTCCGCAATTGCCGGCACGCCCGGGGATTAGCAACAACTACAGAGCCCAAACCTTTGCAGGTTGCCGTACAGTGGTCCTCGGTGTCTCTCTAGGCGCTGTGTTCGGAGCTAACATCCGAGCTGCCTCCATCGACCCGAGAAACTCTGCTGCTATTGCCATCCGCGTTTACAACTACAGCTCTGCAAAACACGCCGATGTGATGGAAATGCAAACAGAGGCGAGCAGGATTTTCAAGGCAGCTGCCGTCGAGACTCGCTGGATCCAGTGCTCACCTATAGCAGCCACAGGCCCGACCCCCGTCCAATGCGGAAAGGCTGCGGATGACACCACGGTCCAACTTCTAGTCCTGGATAGCCCTGACCTATTGGGTTCGACATCGGGAACCGCGAGAGTCAAGATCGGTTACAGCCGCGCACTCGCAATGCATAGGGATTTCCTATATCTGTCCTGCGGCCGAATTCTGGGACACGTGGCAGCGCACGAGATCGGTCACGTGTTTCTCGGCCCGAAAGCGCATTCGCTAATGGGTATCATGAGGCCAACCTTCCGAAACTGCGATCTGTCCTACATGGCTCGTGGATCGCTATTGTTCCTGCCGGAGCAGTCTCGCCTGCTTAGATCACGAATTCTCTCAATTTCATCTGCGCCGGAGCACCTGGAAATGGAGAGTGACGCGCACCCTCCCGCTCCGCGCTTACTCCAAACTCCCCTTCAACTGCCCCGCCAATAACCGATGAAATAAGTGCTCGCCCGCTTCTCTGCGCACCGAAAGTCGTCCTGCGCCATACGCTCTCGATCTCAAGCCGCGCTGCACGGATTCACAGATGCCCACATCCTCGTCTTGTATCCTGTCGCTAACCGCTACGCTTTCGGCATTCTTCGATTCCTGTTCCGGGCTCACATCATCAAAGAAAAAGTCGAAGATCACTTGCGTTTTGTCGAGGCCACTGGGAATCACCAGGTTCGTATCCATAACTCCCTCATAGGCGTTGATCATGAAGTTCGGATACAGCCATAAATAATAAGCGCGATCGCCCCGCCGCGTGGTGGCCACGGACTCATCTTCGGCGGAACGGACCATGGGACTCGATTGCACCGAGTATCGCTCGCCGTTTTCAATCGTGTACTGCTTGTACTCGAGGGCACTGTTCAGTCCCTTGTGCAGGTGCGGTACGTGATACCCGCCATCCAGATAGTTATCAATGAATACCTTCCAGTTGCAATTTAGGCTGTAGATTTTGCGCGTGTAGAATTTCAGGATGTCCAAGTGGAGTGGCTTTACGATTCCTGCAAGTCCTCCAATAAACTCTTCAAGCGCCGGCGCACCCTCGTCCAAAGTAACGAAGACAAACTGCTCCCATGTGTCCACCCGCACGGGCATCAGGCCGTTCTTCCCGCGATCGAAGTTCCGTACCTCATTGAATTCGGGCGCGCCCTTCAAGCTCCCGTCTAAACCATACGTCCAGCCATGATAAGGACAGCGGAATAACTTCGCTTTTCCGCACGCCTCAGTGGCCACCGCCGCCGCGTGGTGTCGGCACACATTGAAAAACGCGTTCAGGGATCCATTCGTTCCCCGCACTACAAGGACCGGTTCGCCCCCCACCTCCGCCGAAATGTAATCCCCCGGTGCAACTAACTGATCCGTGCGCCCGATTAGTTGCCAGGTCCGTCCGAAAACAGCCCTTTCTTCGAGCCTCAATATTTCAGGATTCGTATACCACGATCCGGGAATCGTAAATGCTTCTTCGAGCGCCGCTTTGTCGTTATATTCCAGAACGAGTTCGCGTGTCGATTTCATTCGCTGGTCTGGGAATTGATCCTGGCCGCCCCGATCCGATCTTCCGGGAATAACCGGCGTATCTCGGCATAAAGCTGGCAATCCCAATGATTGAAGTGCTCAATAGTTCCGCGAACCGACTCGAAGCGTGGATCCTGTCGCCCTAGGCGGTTCACTACCTTGAGGGTGCCTTGCAGGTGCCACCCGAAGAGCACCTGCATCGCAGCATACGCCTCATCGGCCCGCTCCTGATACCCAACGAATTTGAAACTCGTTCGCAAATTGTGAACGGCCAAATCGTAAACGTCGCGCGTTACGTGGCCCGGCGGAACCTCTACCTTCTTAACTCCACTGAAGCAGCGCACCATCAAGTTGTCTAAATTTATCGTTCCCCCGCGTTCTAACAGTTCCGCCAGCAAACTCGGCGGTGCCCCCGAACCCGGCTTTTCATGCTCGATGAGATATAGAAAATGCGAGATCACTCGCCGTACCGGGTCCCGAACGATCGTGACGTAAGTCGTGGGCTGCGGCAAAAAGTGATGCACTCCAAAATGGTAGTGCCCCAGAACCAATCGGAAATTTGCGCGTTGTTCCAACGGCAGTGATCCAAAATCGCAGGGAAGAAATCCCGGCGGATCAGGATAAAGATAGGCGACCTGCGACCGTTTATAATTGCCTACAATCGCCTCGCGGAATGCCGTTCCCGCTGTCTTCGGTATGTGCATGAACAAAATGGCCTCCCGAAGAGGTGCAGCGGAGCTTAGAGGGACTTCGATCTTTAGGGGAGAGTTGGATAGTGGCTGTCCATCTGAAAATTCGACCTCCACGCGCGCCGGGCCTGGTGGACGGTTTTCGGACAAGTCGAAATAGAAACAATGCGGCCCCACATCGTCCCGATGCCAAACCGGAAGAACTTCTGCGCGAGGGCGCCCATCCACATAGACCGTAATCTTCGGGGGCTTCGAAGGCTCATTCTTGTCGAAAGCCCAACCCTCGATCTCGCCCGCCGTATGCCCATCGAGTCTCCCAAGCACACGCCTGTTCGCGTTTTGGCCGTTCACGACGCCTTGTAGCAACTGGTATAGCGCAAGTTTTATCTTTTGATCTCGCCCCGTACTCTGAAGAATTCCCGCGCCTGCCCGCGCCGCAACCAGTGCTAGTCCATAATTTGCGCCGGCGAGCCATGTCGAGTGATCTAGATTGAGCTCCAGCAACGGCGGGATGAAGAAAAAGTCACTGGCCAGAGTCGCCAATACTCCAGCTATGAGCCCCGGAACGACTCCAAACAAAGCGGAAATTCCCACCGCCCCCATAAATGAAATAAGGAAAGGTGAGCTGAGAACGCGCTCAGAGTAGAAGAAAGCTACAGTCGATGCCGCGACGAGGCACACCGGCAGCACGTATCGGACTTGACTGGAGCGGAAGCGAGGGAATCGCTCGACTAATGTCATCGGGCTTCCGTCTCGCAATTATACCTAGCTCTTACGTAAACATCTCTATGCTTCCATCGAGCGCCATAAGCCCAGTTTCGACCTCCAGACTAGGATGTCGCTTATGCACATCCTCTTTAAAGGCCATCATCACTTTCCGGTGTGTGGCCGCCTCGGTTGCTGGATCGGCAATGCTGTCAGCACCATAGGCAATACGCGCGGCGCCACAATCGCGGTGGTCGATCGCGATCACGCGCTTGATCTTGTGCAAATCGACTGAGGTTGCCAGGTTATCCCATAACGTCTGGTGCCAGGAAGCAAAACTCTTCGCCTCGGCGGCTATTGCGGCTCCTGCAATGACGAACTGGCTGTACTTCCCATCCAGTCCCCGACCGCTCATGTATTTGTGCACCGGATCCACCATGCGCGGATCGATGCAAGATATCAACATCGCTTCGTACGTCGGTTTTTGAAATGCGCGCCCGCCCACCTGGGTGAGCGTCGCCCCGAGAACTGTCCCGATCCCGCTCCGCAGAAAACTGCGCTTCGCCAAATCCATCGTTTGTATTCCCTCCTTGCAATCCTATTTCACTTGGCCAGCCAAAAGAGTTCCCGGTTCGGTATGAACTCGATCGGCACTTCGCGAACAAACGCCTTCAGCCATTCGGCGCAATACTCCATTCCCGGCTGCTCACTCGGAATATGCCCGAGCAAGATGAGCGCTTTCCGTTTTCCCTCCGCCGAGGCATCCCATACGTATTCAATGGTCTCCCACTCCGGTACTTCTCCGATTGCTAGAACTTCTACATCATCGCGCTGCAACATCGCACGGTGCCGGACCGGCCCAGCGGCGCCTGGCATCAATCCCACCTTGGTGACCTTCATCTGTCGATCACCCACTACGCGCACGATGTTTGTTCCCAACCGTTTCTTCATCTGCGATGCCAACTCCGCAACCGTCATCTCCGGCAATATGAAAATGTCCTCATCCGGGCCTTGAAGGTTCTGCGATTGTTGAAATGACTTCCATTGAAGCGCCCGAACTACACCCGTCATAATTCCGTCTGGTTGACGCAAATGCCAGTGATCGTGAAACCGCCACACCACTAACTGATGCTCTTTAATAAAGCGCTCCTTGTCCATCCACACAGGGTCTCGTTCATTTTCTAAATCCTTCGTTTCATCCAGATGACTGTAGAACGTCGGCTCGTGCGTAATGATCAGGTTCTTATGCGCTGCAACGGAACGAACGAGCACGTCGTAGGTCGCCATGGTCGCCACTGCAATTCCTGTCACGCGCGTATCCGGATCACCCGCTTTGAACGTGTCTACCGTCTCACTGCGCCACGGCACATCCACATGACCCTTAATGCGCTCGATCACTTGCCGCGCGGTTAACGTGCCGCCCTCCTGCGCGTACAGAAGGACGCCGGCCGCGAGCGAACCTAAAATCATGCGAAGAATCACACTGTCTTCTCCAACGTAATAGTAGTACTGCTAAGTACTACTGAAACTCCGAGCTTCCAACCAGCGCCGATGAGCGAAACATGAACACACTTCGCTCCTTCATCACAAAGTTCCGTAAAGAAGAAGATGCACAAGACATGGTCGAATACTCTCTGCTCATGGCCTTCATCGCCCTTGGCAGTATTGCCTTGCTCACCGGCACAGGCACTACTATAAAGAACGTCTGGACGCGCATAGACACCAATCTGGCCGCCTCTTAGGCCAGAGGTGATCCCATTCGCTGCTGGCGTTTCCGAGTCACGAATTATAGGGCGTGTGCCTACGCGCCCTAGCCCTTTCATTCGTGAATGGGCTAGCTCCTGGTTTGGCAACTACCGTCCGAGATTCTTATCGAAGAAAGCCGCCATTATCCCGTCGGCTTCCTTTGATTCGGGCAATTCAGGATCGTTCCAAAACGCGTGCGGCAAAGCTTCGAATACAACCAGATTTGTGTCTATACCTGCGCGCAGGAAGGCACGGTGAAGAATCGTAGTTCCGCTTAGCAACAAATCTCGCGTGCTCGTGACGAACAGCGTGGGCGGAAACCCGCGCAGATCTGCATAAAGCGGCGATAGAACAGGGTTCTTCGCATCCGTGCCGTCGAGGTATGCATTCATGTGCGAATTTTTTGAGGGTGGCCCGAGTGGCCCGGAGAACCCATCTAACGCATAGATTGCCTGCGAATCGCCAGCCCGGCTCAAATCACCGTTACCAGAAAAGATTCCGAGAGCCCCCGGCAGTGGGAGACCTAGCTGACGTAGCTTAACCGCTACCTCCGCCGTCAAAATAGCTCCGGCCGAAGTTCCATAAAGCCCGATGTTCCGAGGCTTATACTTCTTTAGCAACTCCGTGAAAACCGCAACGCTGTCATCAACTGCGGCTGGGAACGGATGCTCCGGTGCCAGCCGGTAAAGTACGGCAACCACCTTCGTCTGTGTAAGATTCGCAATTGGAATCGTCTCGGTCAACGAACCGGAATCCGAATTGAACCCTCCTCCATGAAGATTAATCAGAATCCGGCCGCTCTTGTCCTGAGGCATTTGCAGCGGCGTAATCACTTTCGCGGACACACCGGCGATTACTTCTTCGCGGATGTTTACTGGATACATGGCGAGCGATTTTTCACCGGCCCTGCGCTGCCATGCATCGGTTTTTCGGCGGCGCTCCGTCAGACTTTCAGGCGCTGCGGTATCCGGAACACGTCTGGCGAGGACCTTCTGCGCTTCAGGACTAATGGTGGTAGGCACTGGAACGACCCGGGTAACATGGGCCGTGCCCTCAGCATCGATGAAGCTCGTGTCAGTCTGAGGAACCGGCTGGCGTTCATTTTGCCAATATCCGCTCATCACTGCTATTGCGCCGCTTAACAAGACGGCGCCGGCTGCCATTCGTATCATTCGTCTTCGCTTACTCCGATTCCTGTTTCGTTCGCCACAAGTTCTCATGCAGCTAGAATAGATTTTCTCGTCTCGAAAATGGAAGGCTCCAGCAAGACGTTCGCGCCACCTTCATTGACGAACCCCATAATGGTTATGTGCGCATCAAGCGCTTAGCGCCTCGAGTCTTTTTCTCCATCTTTGGTGGCCTCACGGGCTTTCAATGTCCGCTGCTGTTTGCGCAACAGTCCGCGACGCCTGAAACATCTGCGCCAAACACGACAGACCTCACTATCGCCTGGTGCGGTCGTAAACTTCACGTCCCCGGATTCTGGCCCGAGCGTGCTGTTCCCCCAACGGTGCGCGCACCTTCTCAGCGGTAGCCGAATCGGATGGCCGCGCTACGGCTCAAGAACTCGAACCCGTTGCCACTGGGCCATTCACAATCTCCGTCGCCGCTGAATACGAAGGGCGTGTCGCAACTGCCCAGATCCGTCAGGAGAACTATCTCACTTATGCGGATGCTGAAAGGGCGCATCGCGACGTCACCAGTCTTCCCGCGCGCCAACCAACACACCACAAGATGCTCTCTAATCGCGCCATCGCCGGAATTGTAATCGGAGTCGCTGCGGCAACCGCCGCAGGTGTTGCTGTCGGGCTCCACGGTGGAGGCTCTTCGAACTCGCAGGCCGGCGGTCTCGGAGCGGGTACGCCCACAGTGGGAGCTCCGCACTAGCGAGTGGGGCAGGCGACCGTTTTCCGTTGCCTGCCGGCTTACGCTCTAGCTCTTGTTCGCCTCCCGTTGATCGCCTTCAAAAACTTCTCAGATAGGCAATCACATTGCGAGCGACTTCACTTTGATAATGTCGCCCTCGCGATCGCCCGTCACGGTAACCCGCAGATGGTCCTTCGCCTCGGAACCCTTTAGCGCGGAGAGGGCCTGCTCATTCCCCTGCGCATCGAATTTCAAGAAAGTCCCGTCGGCCGTAAGAATGCCGAAGCCGCTCTTTGAGCATTGGAGAGCGCAATTGCGTGTGTGCACGTCGGGGTTGCTCTTCACTTTCGCGGAGCAGTTCGCATCGACAAGGGAAGCGTCCTTCCAGGTCTCCGCTGTCACCAGCATCGGCGCTGTTAAGAGCGCGATCACTGCTATAGATATACGCATGTTTATTACTTGTTTCCCCTTTGAAATCGAGCTGCACATCTGAGATTCGGAGCCGGTTAAGGCGTCCGGGCGGTACGCATCGAATTACCTTCGAGCGCATTCCGCTGCGCGCGTTCGGTAACCCCTGATGGCTGCTTTACTTCGGTCATTCTGGCGAGAACATAAGCCGCGATGGCAATCTCGACATCACGCACTGCCAAATCAAAAAACCCGCCCGACGTCAGCAAATTGACTGCGATCAGGAGTAGCCAAGCAGACGCAACATAAGCGCCGATGCGCGTCCAGCGTGTAAGAATCGCAAGCCCAACAAGCATCTCGATGATGCCGACCAGGTGCATAAACGTTTTCGCGTCCATGGGCAGCAGGTGTTGAGAGAAGGGACTTAAGTACATGCCCCAATCCGCCAAAATGTTGAAGAACTTGTCAAGACCTGCCAGAAATGCGGCCGCGCCGATGCCGATTCTGAGCGCCCACCACGAGGAATCGAGTCTGTTGTCTAATGTCATTGTTACCTCTACTTAGGGATCTAACGTGATTTCCATTCCTACAGAGTGCCGAGGCTGCTTTGCGTTGCAGAGAAGCGAAAAAAATTTCGCAAGCCCGCGAGTTCGGACGTCACTCTATTAAGAGGAGATTGAAGCTGCCCCCTTCCCGAATGCTTGCCTCACCGTCTGATCTCGCTAAATGGGATCACGTCGCCGACGAAGATCTTGTGCGGCTTATTCGAGGTGGTGATGCCGCGCTGTACGAAATCCTCATGCGTCGCTATAATCAGCGGATCTACCGCATCGCAGTAACGATTTTGCGGAATGATGCCGAGGCTGAAGACGTGATGCAAGAGGCGTACGTTCGCGCCTACCAGCATCTCGGTGATTTTGCCGGGGAGGCAAAATTTGCTACTTGGCTAACGAAAATCGCCGTTTACGAGGCGCTGGCCCGGCTGCGATTACAAGCCAAGAGGAGTAACGGACCGAGCTCAGATATGGAAGGGGAACTTATGAATACCGTGAGATCGGATGAACGAAACCCGGAGAGCCAGGCGTACGATCGTGAACTGCGGTCGGTCCTCGAACGTGCGATCGATTCTCTACCGGATACTTACCGGTCTGTGTTCGTACTGAGAGTTGTCGAAGGCCTTGACGTGAATGACACCGCCGCGGCTTTAGATATTGGAGTGGAGGCTGTCAAAACGAGACTCCACCGAGGCCGCGCTCTTTTGCGAAAGGAACTCGAACGTCGCGCAGGCATCGTTGCCCCTCAGATCTATCCGTTTCACTTGTCCAGATGTGACCGGGTCGTGGAAGGCGTACTTTCGAGGATCGCTGAAAGCCCAACCCCGAGATGAGCCCGGCTGATCATGCTATTCATACTGCAATGCAATAACTAGTTCTACCTTGGTTGCTTTCCTGGCAGGAAACAGGCAAGCGGCGGCGCCCACCATTACCAGGACGCACATCACGCACCCGAATGTCACCGGATCAAATGCCGAGACGCAATCTTGCGCAAAATACACCCATCGAGCCTAATGTCGCGAGCATGCAAAGGATGCGCGCGCGACGTGATATAGCGTTGGCGAAACCCAAACCCGCGATAGTACGAATTCTCTGGATACTCACTCTCTTTCTGGTGCTGATCGGAGTTGCGATCGTGATCCGAAGAGCACTGGTTCTGATGGCACCGTCTCCTCCACAGCCCCGTTTTCCAGAAGCGGCACAAGTCGATGCGAGTTTTGCACGGCATCCCGTGTTGACTATGATCCACATCGCTCCCGGGTTCCTGTTTATGGTGCTCGGGCCTCTTCAGTTTATCCGCCGTCTCCGGAGCCGCAAGCCGGGACTGCACCGCTGGATAGGACGCGTGGTTCTCGGCTCCGGCATGGTCATTGGCGGGACGGCTCTAGTGATGAGCCCTCAAATGGCAATAGGAGGCGCTAATGAGACTGCTGCCACAATGCTCTTCGCGATCATCTTTCTGTTCTGTCTCGTCAAGGGCTTTCTGTCTATCCGCCACCGGAATATCGCGCTTCACCGGGAATGGATGATTCGGGCCTTTGCAATTGGGCTGGCAGTCGCTACTATCCGGCCCATCGTGGGCGCGTTCTTCGCTACCCGGATGATTACCCATTTAGGCCCTCACGACTTCTTTGGCACGGCTTTCTGGCTCGGCTTCACAACGCAGTTGATCGCCGCTGAGGTCTGGATCAATTACACCAGGCCAACAATGCCGGTGAACCGAAAAGCCTGACGATCTCTAGAGCGAGTTCTCAGAAATTCTCAAGCAGCCAAGCATTGCGCTCGGTTGCCGGTGCTCTGATAGCCAAATACTTGCCGTCCGGGGAGGCGATGGCCCAGGTATATCGGCCACCTCTCGTTTCCCATATGGGTTGTGCGTGCCCCTGAAGATCCACCCTCAAGAGCGTCGTCCCAATCGGCCCCGAAGGGGAACCGGTCAGCCCGGGATGTGAGACGAACAGCGCCTTCCCATCGGCAGCCCAGTCAATGGACAGCGGCTTCGGCCACGCCTTCACTTCAATCGTGCTTTCGATATGCCCCGCCAGTGACCTGATCTCGATGCGGCCTTGAGTGTCTGCTCCGGTTAACGCAATCCGTGAGCCGTCAGGAGACAGCATCGGGTTGAGCGACTTATCAACGGGCATGCCGATTTCGAAAAGCTTATGGCGCTTGCCCTCGATCGGATCGAAACTGTAGAAGACGAACGCGTTGCCGTCCGCACTCCGTTCGGACTCCAGACATTGGCCACCCGGACGATGAGCACAATCGAGATCCACGTCAGCCCCGCTTGTCTCGAAGATCATCTCAGGGCCACCGCCTGCCAATGGCACGCGCATGATATGAACCGAGACGGACGGGCTCGAGGATTGCACTTTGGGAAGGGCCTGGTACACAAGCCATTTGCCATCGGGGCTCACGCGTATGATCTCGACTACCTCGCTGCCTGTCGGGATGAGGTCAGGCTCATTCTCGTCCAGCGCCTGTTTGTAAATGGAGCCTATGCCGGTCCGATCCGAACGAAAGACGACTGCTTTACTGTCGGGCGTCCAGGCATACGGGCTATTATGCCGCTCGTCAAGAGTGAGCCGCCTGGGAGTCTCTACTTTCCCACCAGGAAGGAGGCGGCCGACATACACATGGCATTGGTCCGAAAGGTTCTCAAAGAGGAGTCTCTTGCCATCGGCCGTCACGCTGAGACTCTCCACCTCAAAACCGGCCAGATTCGTCACGCGCTGTGGGCTGGCGCCGGGCTTGCCGGTCTTCGACTCGACTGAAATTTCCCGAAGATTCGTATCCCGGCTATTTGCTTCGCTTTCGCGAACCGTGTAGATAAGACGCCCGTGCGGCACCCAGGAGAAGCTGTCCAGATGACGCTCGGAATGAATCCGGCTATGTTGGTTCGAAAGAATAATGGTGCGCGAGTTTCCGTCCAGATCGCTGCTCTCCAACGTGTAGTCTGCAAAGACCTTCGTCAAACTATGGTCCGGTGAGTCATTCCTGAACCGCAGGTACGCGATGCGATTCCCGTCAGGCGACCACCGGACGCAGTCGAAGTAAGTCGCTCTGTCGCCGTGAATGACCCTCCTTGCGTTTTCGCCCCGCGGACCCATCAGCCAGATCTCGTTATTCGTGTTGGCTGCCGAAGTCGCCTCACCTCCGGCGGTGAAAGCGATGAGGGACCCATCTGGAGATATGGACTGGATAAGAGCGTTGTCCCGAACCCGCGCCGCCTTGCCGCCGACTATGGGAATAGTCCAGCTCAGAACTGCAGTCGAGGTTATCGAATTCGCCAAAATCCGCGTTCCGTCCGGAAACCATGCGGACGGAAACCACGCATCGTCCGCTGATACGAGTTCCGGCCTTGGCAGCAGGTGCGACTCTCCCGTTCTAATCAGCCGGATCTTTATTCCGGCCGCATCTGCGTAAGCCAGGTATTTCCCGTCCGGAGAAATGAGCGAATGCGAAACCGGGTTTTCGGCAGAATTTGTAGTGAGCTGCTGAATTTGTATTGGGAGGCCGGCCGGTCGCTGCAAGGCCATCCAGATCACCAGGCAAACGACAAAAACACCGCCCATCGCCGCCCCTGTTGCCATCCAGATTCTCTGGGAGCCCGGTTTAGCGACTGGTTCCGTGCACCCCGTTGGGATCTGAATCAGCGGTCGTTTGGGCTGCTCTGGGGTGATCTCTGTCTGAACCGAGCCGATAAATCGGTATCCGCGGCCTGGAACAGTCTCGATGTAACGCGGATTCTCAGCCGAATCGCCGAGCGCTCGCCGCAGCTTATTCATAGCTGCGCTCAGGCCGTGCTCAAAGTCGACGAAGGTTCCGTCTCGCCAGATCCGCTCGTGCAGTTGCTCGCGGGTCACCACCTCGCCGGGACGGGCCAGCAGAATCAGCAGGATCTGGAACGGCTGCCCGGTCAGCCGCACACGAACGCCGCCCTTGCGCAGTTCGCCGGCTGACGTATCGATTTCAAAGGGTCCGAAAGACAGGCGAGCCAAACGCTGCGGCTGCGTTGCCATAAAATCGCTTGCTTAACAGAACACAGTCTACTACTGAACTCCGGCTGATGAAACTGTGAAATAACTGCCTAGCGCTCAGTCATTTGACTAATGATCCAGAAATGATCGTGCGTGCATGGACAGCGAAGCGGCTCCGCTGTACTGTTGCCAACATTATGAAATTGACAACACTCACACGCATTTCTGGAGCGGCGCTGTTAGCTGTGCTGGCCATGCCGGCCCAGATGATCGCGCAGGGAGAGCAAGAACATACACGAGAACGCTTTCCACACTACAGAGTCAAAGACCTCGGCACGCTGGGCGGAACCTTCAGCCAAGCTTTTGGGATTAATAACAGAGGCCATGTGACCGGGGATGCGAGCCTGCGAAACGGGGATTTACACGCCTTCCTTTGGACCAAGCACACCGGTATGCAGGACCTCGGTACCCTGGGCGGACCAAACAGCATCGCGCACGCGCTTAACGACAGGGACGAGGTGCCGATTGTTTCGGATACTTCCACACCGGATCCGTTCGGCGAGAACTTTTGCGCTTTCGGCACCCCCCTTATCTGTCTCGGGGGTGTCTGGAAAAACGGCGTGATAAAGCCGCTTCCTACCCTGGGCGGCAATAACGCCCAAGCTCACACTATTAACAACCGGGGCCAGGTAGTCGGGTTTTCGGAGAACGATACTCCTGACCCAAGCTGCGCATTGGCGACACCTTCTCAAGTCTTCGATTACGAAGCTGTGATATGGGAGCCAAATGGCACGATCCACGAGCTCCGGCCGCTCCACGACGACACGGTCGGATTCGCCTACTCGATCAACGCCCGCGGGCAAGCCGTGGGCTCCTCGGGTATTTGCGCGAACACCCAACTTGTTCCGGTCGGACTCGGGCCGCACGCCGTGCTCTGGGAAAGTGATCGCTCGCCCAAGGACCTCGGCAGCCTAGGAGGCACGAAGAACACTGCTACCGCTATCAATGACCGTGGTGAAGTAATCGGGGCGTCGAATCTGCCTGGCGACAAAACCACTCACGCGTTCCTATGGACTAAGGAGAGAGGCATCAAGGACCTCGGCACGGTGGGTGCGGATGTCTCGAGCACGGCGGCGCCCAAGAAGGCGATTAACAACAAGCGGCAGGTGGTTGGCGCATCATGTTCAACTGCTGACCCTATCAGTGGCCTTTTCAGTGGGAAGTGCCGCGCCTTTCTCTGGCAGGACAACGTGATGAAGGACCTTAACGCCCTCATTCCGGCGGATTCGAACCCGGACCAATTGTATCTGTTCCTTGGCTTCGGCATCAATGATGCCGGAGAGATCGCGGGATGGGCCGTGGAGAAAAGCACTGGCGATGTTCACGCGTTCCTGGCGACCCCATGTCACCGGCATGAGGATGGTAGGGAGTGTTGCGAGGATCACGACAGATAGGATTTTTCGCGAGGCAAGGGAGGCATTATGAAATTGACAACACTCACACGCACTTCCGGAGCGGCGCTGATCGTTGTACTGGCAACGTCGGCGCAGGTGATCGAGCAGGCAGAGCACGAACACAACGCCTGCACGTCGCTCATTACCGAGTGATTGACCTCGGCACCTTAGGCGGAACATATAGCTTTGGTTTTGGTATTAACAACGCCGGCCAGGTTGCCGGTGCGACGGCAACACCGGCTCAGACGGATGGATTCGCCGCAACCGCTTCCCTGTGGACCAAACACAAAGGTATGTCCAAGCTAGGCGTTTTGGGTCCACCACTCTTTCCAGCCTGTCCAACGTGCAACAGTGGCGCAGCCGGAATTGGCGCGCGTGGCGAGGTGGCGACGGGTTCCGAGATTGCCACGCTGGATCCGAACGGCGAAGATTTTGGTCAGTGGGATCCGCCAAATCCGACTCACCGTGTAACCCGCGGTGCCATTTGGAGGAACGGGGTAAAGACAGCGCTTCCCAACCTGCCGGGCGGCAACAACGCCAATGTTTTTTGGATCAACAATCTCGGACAGATCAGCGGCGTTGCGGAGAATGGCACCTTCGATTCGAGCTGCTCGATGGTGACGCCCTTTCAGGTCTACCGCTTTCAACCTGTGATCTGGGGGCCAAACGGCGAGATCGAGAGAGTACTCTCTCCGCTGGTATCGAAGGGCGACACTGTCGCAGTCGCCTTCACGATCAACGACCACGGCCAGGTGGTCGGCAATTCAGGCTTGTGTTCCACCACCAGTCTGCCGCCCGCCGCCGTCAACAACACTACAGCCGCGCACGCTGTACTGTGGGAGAGCGATGGCTCCGTCCACGACCTTGGCAGCCTGGGAGGCGCAAACAAGGGCGCCAGCAGCATTAACAACCGAGGTGAAGTAGTTGGGGTGGCGCAATCGCCGAAAGACGGCACGGTTCACGCGTTCTTGTGGACCAGACACGCGGGCATGCTGGATTACGGCGTTTTTCCCGGGGCAGTGGCGACAATCCCCGGCTGCTGCCATACGATCAACGATCGGGGCGAGATCGTGGGCTTTAGTATCGAGCCAAGTAATCCGTACTTCGGGCGCGTCCTTGTATGGCACGGCAGAGAGCCGAAGGACCTCAACGATTTCGTCCGCGATCCTGGACCGTTTGTGCAACTTACCGGCGCTTTCTCAATCAACGATTCCGGATAGATTGTTTGCGGGGGCGTCACCAACACCGGCGAACTACACGCCTGCCTCGCGATCCCATGTCACCGGCACGGCGATGGTAGGGAATGCTGCGAGGATCACGATCAATAGAATTTAGCGGCAACATCACCTGGGCAGAACATCGGCGCAGGATGAACGGGTGCCCGTTCACGCTAGCTGGTCGTAGTTTTGAAGGCTTGGCCGACGTGCAGCACGGCGGAAACGGCGCGATGGTAGTTCATGCGCATGGGTCCGAGCACCGCGACGTGCGCTTCCAGGCCATTGGGCAGAGCAAAGCGCACGCCGATTAGCGAGAGCTCGCTCATGCTCGGATGTACATCGGAAAGGCCTACTTGAATGGCGAGTTCGCCATCACGCTGCTCCAGAAAGCGCTCGAGGAGTTGCAGAATACGCTTTTTTTCTTCGAGAGCGCGGAAGAGGTCGCGCATGCGCTCGCGTGTGAGATGCAGATCGAGACCTATCAGATTTTCCGCGCCTTCGAAATGGATTTCAGGCATGAGACCGAGATCGAGAAGGCCCTTGGAGTAGATCAAGCTGACGCGCTTGAGGATCGCATCGTATGCGGCGCTTTCGAGATCCAAGCGGCGCTTCAGCTCCCGATGGATATTTTGAATCATCCAGCCGCCGAAGTTGTAGTTGATGTAATTGCGGATGGACGTGAGATCGTCTTGCGAGATGTTGTCATCGACTGTGATGACCTTGTTGCGGACCATGCGATCGCGCGTGACCACGACCATCAAGATGCGTCGATCGGGGAGGCAGAGCAGTTCGACCTGATCGAGCGTTTGGTTCTCCGTGGGAATAGCGGCGGCGATGCCGAAGTTCCGCGTGATTTCCGTCAGCAGCTTAGAAGAGCGCTCAATCCGGCCTTCTACGGTATTGGCCTTCTGAATGTCAGCTTGGAGGCGGCTCAACTCGGCCTGCACGATGCGATTTCCGAGGAGCGTGTTGGCATAGCTCTGATAAGCGCGGTCGGTAGGGATGCGGCCAGCCGAGGTGTGGGGCTGCGAAAGATAACCCGCTTCCAAAAGATCGGCCATGGTATTGCGGATGGAGGCCGGACTCATGGGATACTTGCGCGCGATAGTGCGCGAGGCGACGGGCTCACCGGTCTCTATATAATTCTGAACGATAGCGTGCAAGACTTCAAAGTGCCGCGGCGTGAGCGTTCCGAGGTAGTTCATCTTCTATATCGGTGCGGACGTGTGCGGTGCGTTCGAGTGTACATCTGCTTACGTACGTCTCGACTATTAAGGTGCGGGATGAGGGGTAGTGTTGTCAATACCGCTTATAGAAGAGCGGGTACTGAGGGGATCCCGTTATACGTAGCTGAGCTGTGTGGCGGCTCTGGCGCGCGTAGGCAACATGGGCACTGACGGCTGGGAGCTGAGAATGGCCAAAAGTTCTTTTGAGATCTCTTCGGGAGCGCGACTTGCAGAGATCCGATGATAGCCCCGATTGCGGTAATACCGAATTAGCCGAGTCGCATTCTCCTCGTACACCCGTAGCCGCTCCCGAATCGAAGTCGTGTTGTCATCGGCGCGATGAATGAGCTTCGAGCCATCACGATCGCACAGCATCTGGCCGCCCCCGCGTTTCCCGTGCGCCGGGTCTAAGCTCATGCTGAAAATTCGACCACATTGCGAGCATTGGAGGCGGCGAGTCAAACGCAATACTACGTCCTCATTCGCGATATCGAAATGAAAGACAAGTGGATGGGGCATTCGCAAGTCGCCGAGGAGTTTCTTAAGGAAGCGCGCCTGGGACACGGTCCTTGGATACCCGTCCAGAATGAAGCCGTTTTCGCAATCGGTTTGACGGAGACGCGAGGAAATTACCTGATTCATTAAGTCATCGCTGACCAGTTGGCCTGATGCGAGAACGGCTTGGACGGCCTTACCAAGCGGCGAGCCCGACTGACACTCGCGTCGCAGCATTTCCCCGGTCGAAATTGCCGGGATCGCGAGGGCAGAAGAAATTTGGGCCGCCTGAGTTCCCTTGCCAGAGCCCGGCGGTCCCAAAAAAATGATCGCTGTAGGCCGCGAGTAGCCGTATGCAGTCTCCATCGCCGGTTCTAAGTTTGCACCAGATGGTCCGGTTTTTCCAAACGCAGTAGTCCGAATCGGACTACTTGTCCGGCAGGGCTCAGTACTTGGGCGAGGCAGCCATTGCGTAGCCAACATTACGTCGGCCGTACCGGCGCACTCTGATATTGGCCTGTTCGGCGTGACCGAAGAAGCCCTCCAGCGCGGAAAGACGTGAGCAGTACTCGCCAATAATCGCCGATGCCTCGTCGGTGATCACCTTCTGATAAGTACACGTTTTCATGAACTTGCCAACCCAGAGGCCGCCCGTGTAACGCGCCGCCTTGCCTGTCGGGAGCGTGTGATTGGTGCCGATCACTTTATCGCCATATGCCACGTTCGTACGCGGGCCCAGGAATAGCGCACCGTAGTTCCGCATGTTCTTCCAAAAATAGTCCGGATCGCGAGTCATCACCTGGACGTGTTCGGAGGCGATGCGGTCGGCTTCGCGCACCATCTCCTCATCGGAATCACATACGATTACCTCCCCGTAATCCCGCCAGGAAATGGACGCGAGGGCCGCTGTAGGCAGAATCGCGAGCAGGCGCTCCACCTCGGCCATCGTCTCGCGCGCAAGCCTCTCTGAGGTAGTAAGAAAGATGGCGGGGGTGTTGAGTCCATGCTCAGCTTGCCCCAGAAGGTCCGTAGCGCAGATCTCGCCATCAACCGTTTCATCGGCGATAACCAGCGTTTCGGTTGGGCCGGCGATCAGATCGATACCGACGCGGCCGAAAAGTTGCCGCTTCGCTTCAGCAACGTAGGCGTTTCCAGGCCCTATGATCATCGATACGGGATCGACGCTCTCGGTCCCGAGTGCCATCGCGGCGATCGCTTGCACGCCGCCCATGCAGTAAATCTCATCCGCTCCGCCCAAATGCATCGCAGCCACAATCGCGGGGCTGGGCTTACCGTTAAACGGAGGCGATGAGGCGATCACGCGCGGTACGCCCGCGACTTTCGCAGTCACTACGCTCATATGGGCCGAGGCGATCAGGGGATATTTTCCGCCAGGAACGTAACAGCCGACCGAGTCAACTGGCATGTTCTTGTGGCCCAGAATCACGCCCGGTAGCGTCTGGACCTCCACGTCCGTGATCGAGGAGCGCTGCGCCTCAGCGAAGTTCCGCACCTGAGCTTGCGCAAACTGGATATCCGCAATGTTCTGACTCGTGAGCTGGCCCAGGCAGCCCTCAACCTCAGAATCCGAAAGGCGGAACGTGGGCGGATTCCATTTGTCGAACTTCTCGGAGATCTCCCGCAGAGCCGCGTCTCCGCGACTCTCAATTTCTTGAATAATTCCGGTTACGACGTCACGAATTTTCTGCGCCTCTGCAGTTCTCGCCTCAGGCGTTCGGCCCCGCTTCAAATAGCGCGTCATGATTTCCCTCGAGGTCTTCGGGTGCTTCGCTTAGCCACTTGCGGAAACAGGTTCAGCTAGCTCTACACCGCTTGCCGGCGACCGATGCTGCTCGGCCGCGTAGCCCGCCTTATAATCCGCCTTCACCGCGTCCGAAGCCGTTGGCAGAACCGGGAAATCCCACCAGCCCACAACTTCCGCAGCGGCAATAGAAGCATCTCGGGTGATAGGTACCTCAACAATGGCCGGTGCATTCGCGTCCAGCGCCCGCTTGATCGTCGAGCCGATCTCGTCGGCATCTTGCACCTTCGCTGCGACCTCGAACCCGAAAGACTTCGCGAGCAGTGTGAAATCGACTGAATAGGGTTGCCCGTCCGCGCTGTGTCTATTGAACTCGGACCCAATCTGCCGGCCCATGAGGTAGTCTTGGCCGTCGCGGATCGAGATGTAGCCCGAGTTGTTGAGAATCAGGAATGTGACGGGAATGTTGTACATCGCGCAAACTGCCAGTTCCTGGACGGACATCATGAAATCGCCGTCTCCAATGATGCACACGACCGGCGTATCCGGCTTCGCAAGCTTTGCGCCAATTGCTGCGGGCAGCGCGAATCCCATTGACGAGAACGAGCCCGACGTGATGTGTGTCCGAGGCTCGTAGGCCGGGAACGCCTGCTTGGTTGTGCTCTGCGGATGACCGGATCCCACCGTAACGATGCCGTGGCGGGGCAGCACCTTACGCAGTTCCCGCAAGGTGCGCAGCATCGTTGTGGGCATGCCGGTGAACCCACGGCGTCGCTCCAGGCGCTCCTCCCACTGCTGCTTCAGTGCTTCAACCCCGCTGAGGTACGAGGTTCTGCGTTCATGCGCCTTCCGGGCTTGCTCATTCGAGATACCGGCGAGTATGTCGGAAAGGACGAGCTTGCAATCCCCCACAATGCCGACTTCCGCTGGATAGTTTTTGCCGATCTCGCGTGGATCTATATCGACTTGGATGAGCTTTGCATCGGGGATCGAGAATGTGACCCCCTTGCGGTAGGACGAGGACGACCAGTCCGTAAACCGGCAGCCCAGTGACATCACGGCGTCTGCATTTGCGGCTGTCTTGTTGCCGGGCAGCGATCCCGGCCAGCCTGCCGTGCCTGCGCACATCGGGTGGTCCTCGGCGATTGCGCCCTTGCCGTTCCAAGTGAAAACGACCGGGATACCGAGCTTCCCGGCAAGTTGTGTCAGCTCCGGCGAGGCATTCGCTGTAGTGGCTCCGCCGCCCACCACGATGCAAGGTCGCTCGGCGCTGAGGAGAAGGTTGATGGCCGCCTCAACCGCCTGTGCGTCGGCGCGCGGCCGGCCCACGGGTAGCCGTTTCGTGAGCTCCGCAATATCGATGTCAGTCATTTCAACCTGCACGTCAAGCGGCAGCTCCATATGCACCGGACCCGGGCGTCCCGTCAACATTGCATTCCAGGCGCGATGCATTACAAAAGGCACCTCATCGGCGCGAATCACATCGAAGCTCCGCTTGGTGACCGGCGCAGCGATATGCGGAAAGTCGGGCGAAGCGAACCGATCGAGTTCCTGCATCACGCCATGACCTCGCATGTGCGTGGCGGCGCTCCCGGTGATCAGAAGTAGCGCCGTGGAATCGCAGTACGCGGTCGCGAGCCCGATAATTGTGTTCGTCGCGCCGGGACCGATCGAAGTGCAGGCGGCAATGGGTTGACCAGTCACACGATAGTGCGCATCCGCGATGTGGACAGCGCTCTGCTCGTGCATCACCTGAATGAATGGCAGTTTTGAAACCGGATCGTGAAACGCGTCGATCATGCTCCAGTTGCCGTGTCCCGGTAATCCCGCGACATAAGGAACGCCATAGGTCTTCAGAGCCTTTCCGATGACCTGTCCAACGGTGAGTTGCATCCACAAGCTCCTTCCCGATCTGCTGTGCGATACATTCTACTCCTAGATAGAATGTCTGAACTTAACCAACGCCGCCCTCTCTCGTTTTCGAATGACTGGATCGAAAGCGCCCTTGTGAGCGCAATGCGCGAAATGCCTGTTGAGAATGCGACAATCGTGAATCTCTCCCCCACCGTCTTACGCTACAGAGCCGCGGGAAATGCCGGAGTGCAAGGCGTGATTCTCCCCTGGAAATCGGCGATGCTCCGGCAGTGCACCATTGAGAGCGGTGAAACCGCCGCATTGTTTCACGTACGCCAGCGCTTGAACCTCGGCGGGGTCGCGCTTCTTTGGGACTGGTACGGTAATCGCGATCCACAGTTTTCCCGCACAACCCCCCTTTACGTTTCCGCGCAAGATGAGATCGGCCAAGTGCAGCTCGATCCAGTCGGTGCGTTCAGTCGCGAATCTGCAGCCTCGACCGCCCGTCAGCAATACCAGCTCAAGCTAAACCTCTGGTATACGCCGGAAGAAACAGATTGCGGAATCCACAACAAACATGGCTTTCTCGAAGTGCACACGCAGATCTTCGGAACGGGTCACATGCAGAAGTTTTTCGAAAACAATGCGGAAACGCTCTATGAAGACGTCCTCATGCCACCGGGGTTCACGCACGACCCGTTCTTTTTCCTGGGAAAGGACCGTAGCTTCAGTTATCCGTGGCATCGCTACTACGCCGATACCGACTGCATCTGGATGGCAGTCGAACTGCATCCGTTGTGAAAGTTCATACAAAGGAGCCCACCATGCGTTCTTCTCCCAATGTAATCGTTATCGGCAGTGGTGTTGGGGGTGGCACGCTAGCGAACCGGCTGGTGCAGCACGGCTTGACAGTCACCATGTTGGAGCGCGGCGGCTTCTTGCCACAGGAGCCCGACAACTGGAGCGTCAACGCCGTCTTCTTCGAACAGAAATACGTTCCGCAAGAAACCTGGTTAGATAAAGAAGGTGCGGCGTTCCGCCCAGGCACCTATTACTACGTAGGCGGAAGCAGCAAACTAATATGGCGCCGCATTGCTTCGCCTTCGAGAACGGGATTTCGGGGATCTGGAACACGCGGCAGGCATATCACCCGCCTGGCCGATCACGTATCGTCAACTTGCGCCTTACTACGACCTCGCGGAACAAATGTACCAGGTGCACGGTAAGGTCGGCGTGGATCCAACTGAACCGCCCGGCATCCCCGAGTATCCGTATCCCGCCTTCGAGAACGAGCCGGTAATAGAACGGGTTGCATCGGCGCTCTCGGATCAAGGCATTAAGCCGTTCCCGCTTCCCCTCGGAGTGCAACTCCAAGAAGGCGGCTCGTGTATCCGTTGCAAAACCTGCGATGGCTTTCCCTGCCGGGTGCACGCAAAGATGGACGCTGAAGTCGCAGCGGTCAAGCCCGCCCTGGCAACGGGAAGGCTCACGCTCAAGACAAATGCGAAGGCGACGCGTTTAATCCTCACTGCCGATGGCCGGCGCGTCGATGCCGTGGAGTACGCGACTAACGGCAGCACCGAACGAATCACTGCGCCGGTAATAGCCTTATCGGCCAGCGCCGTGAATTCTGCTGTGTTGCTGCTGCGCTCCGCGTGCGATAAGGCGCCTCGCGGCGTAGCGAATTCCTCCGGTGTGGTGGCTCGCAACTACATGGCACATAACAACACAGCTCTCATGTGCGTCGGCTGGAAGGTCAACTCAACAAACTTTCAAAAGACACTTTGCATTAACGACTTCTATTTCGGAGATGCTGGTTTCAATTACCCGATGGGCAATATCCAAGGTCTCGGCAAACTTCAAACAGGAATGCTGACCGCAAAACAAAAGTACCTTCCCCGCTTTATGGGCAACGTAATGACTGACCGAAGCGTGGACTGGTGGATTATGTCGGAGGATTTGCCTGACTCCGAAAATCGCGTGATTCTCGAAGGAGAAACGATTAGACTCCATTACCGGGCGAACAACATGGCTGGGCATAGGCGTCTAACGGAAAAAGCCGTCTCGATGATGAAAAAGATCGGCTTCGTTCTTAATATTCCGAAACACATGGGAGGCCTCTCGGTCTCGCATCAATGCGGTACAGTGCGCTTCGGCAGCGATCCGGAAAAGTCTGCTCTGAACGAATTCTGCAGATCTTTTGACCATGAGAATTTGTTTGTCGTGGACGCCTCGTTTTTCCCCTCCTCAGCGGCCGTGAACCCGGCACTGACCATTGCCGCACAAGCGATCCGCGTAGCGGACCACATGGCTGCCGTCGATTTCAGCATTACGTGAATCGACTCGCAGCAGGAATTGTCGTGGCTTTGCTGCTGGTGCTGTTGGGCGGCTATTCCGCTCTGAGCGCAACCATCGGATCGATCCTTGTCGCGCGCCACGCTGGGACAAAGCTCGCAGCGATTGTTGTGATCAACAACAAGCAGGGTATTAGCAGGAACGTCAACGTGTCGCGGGGGCTGGTCTGATACAAAAGCGCGGAGATGAAGCGTGCCACGACGAATGCGCAAGCAATTCCGGCTCCGATGCCAATCACCGCAAGCTTCAGCCCGTCTGTCAGGACAAGCTGCAATATATCGACTCGGTTTCCCCCGAGTGCCATTCTGACACCCCACTCGTTCGTGCGTTGCGCCACGGAATAGGACAGCACCCCGCCGATCCCGATAATTGCGAGCAATAAAGCCAACCCCCCAAACAGGCCAACCAGATAAGTGTCAAAACGCTGCGGGTTAATCGAAGCGCTCACATATTGGTCCAAAGTCTGGATCTCTGTAACGGGCAACGACGGGTCCTGTTGCGCAATCACTCGCCGCACCGCGGAAGCAATGAACGCCGGATCCTGAGCGCAGTTGATTACCAGATGCATTCCCCGCAGGCTGAAAGCGGCAGACTTCGCCGACATCTGGGCGTTGCCCTGATCCAAACTCTGGAACGCTTCGGGTTTGGTGTTTACATTGCTAAGACCCTGCCGGACATCGCGAATCACTCCGACAACGGTCTGCCAATCCGTGTCCGAATCCGGAGGACCTCCGGGGCTCAATCGTTTTCCGATAGGGTTTTCGTTCGGCCATGCACTGCGCGCTAACGCCTCATTGATGACCATGACCTTAGGAGCCCCAACAGTGTCACGGTCGGAAATGAACCTGCCTGCAACGAGTTTCATTCCGAGTGCTTTCATCGCGTGCCCGCTCACCCAGGACAGCAAAATGGATCGCGGCACCCCGCTACCGGGCGCTTTGCCCTTGATGGCAAGTCCCCATTCGTCGCTTGGCTTCAGCGGTAGATCGGTAATTGCGCCCGCGTCTTTCACGCCGGGAATCGATTGCATGCTCCCGATTAACCGGTTATAAAAGGACCGTATCTCAGGAGGCGTTTGATAAGAAGCCTTGGGGAGATTAACCGCCATGCTGAGAACGTGCTCCGTCTGGAAACCTGGGTCGACCTTGCGAAGCCGCAGAAAGCTATGTAACAGCAGCCCTGCGCCCACGAGCAGCACGACCGTAAGGCCGTACTCGGAAACCACTGCAATCGACATCCATTTCCGCTGACGCTTGCTTTGCGTTCCTGTACGCCCGCCCTCGCGGAGTGTACTCGCAATCTCTAGCCGTGACATTTCAAACGCAGGAGCCAGTCCGAACACGAATGGAGCCAGGCAGCAGACAACGAACGTGAATAGCAGCGCGGAGAAGTCGATGCTGATTTCGTCGAGCCGGGGAATCTCGATAGGCGTCATCTTGACCAGAACCGGGGTAAGCCACACCGCCAACGCAAATCCGGTGATTCCGGCAGATAGCGAAAGCAGCAGGCTTTCCGTCAAGACCTGGCGAACCACATCGGCCCGGCCTGCCCCGAGCGCGCATCGCACGGCAAACTCGCGTCTACGGTCGACCGATCTCGCCAGCAGAAGATTGGCCACATTCGCGCATCCGATCAGCAGTACAACGCCGATCGCGCTCAAGAGCACGAGCAATCCAATCTGAAGATTACCGGTAACCGCGTCGTGGTAGCGCTGCAGCGTCGCCGAAATGGCAAACCCTGGTTCAGAGTGAAAATCTGACGGATACTGCTGCGCGGCTCTTCTCAGAATGCCCTTGACCTCTGCGGCTGCGGCGTTCAGCGTCACTCCTGACTTCAGGCGACCGATGACACCCTTGTTGAACATGTATCCGAAACCTGTTCGCTCGAACGGGGTAAACGACATCGGGACGTAAACGTCTCCGGGTGTGCCATTGAATCCCGCCTGGCGCAGCGGGAAAACGAAAGACGGAGCCATTACGCCGATGACTGTGTACGGCTGACGGTCGAGGTAAATCGTCCGGCCGATTACATCGTTTCGCGCTTGTAATGTGTGGCGCCAATACCGGTCACTGATCACGGCCACCTGACGCGAGTGCTGATCTTCATCTTCGGTGAAAACACGCCCGATTTGAGGCGCTGCGCTGAGCACCGTGAACAGCGATGGCGTCACGCGATCTCCATCCACGCGCTCGGGCCGGTCGATTCCCGAAACCTCCCAGTTCATGCCTGTATAGGCCGCAAGCGAGCTGAATGATCGCACCTGCTGCCCAAGGAAGAGATAGTCAGGCGTGGAGAAGCCCCAGTTTGCGTTGATTGGCGAGAGCACTTCCGTGATCGCAACCAAACGGTTCGGCTCCGGGAAGTTCAGGGGCTTCCATAACACGCTGTTCACGACGCTAAAAATTGCCGTATTTGCGCCGATACACAGCGCCATGACGGTGATCGCGGCCACGCTGAACCCGCGCGCTTTAGCAAGTGATCTGAAACCGATTCGGATGTCGTTCCACATGACGTGTATGCGGAATCGCTACTGCATTTTGGTCACCTTGCTGACGAGAATCGTAGCTACTGAGTTTTCATGGAGATCATCAGGCGCGTGGAGAGAAAGAGGCACCAGAGCCGGCACAAACTGTGCGTTTCCGGACACCGACCCAGGGCAATCCTGTTATCCGGTCGCGCTCTTTGCCTGAGTGCTGAGCGATTCAGGCGATACTCCCAGCTGCTCCAGCATTGTAAGCCGGTCGAAGTATACGCGCTCCTCCAGAATTTTTTGGTCTTTGATTCGATTGAAACCTGGTCCTAGGCGAAATGTGCTGCCTGGGCGCCCGAATGGTTCTAGTTTTTCTTACTCTCCCTGTTGAAGAAAACACCGCCTGGCTGGTCCTTCACCGTATAGTCATCGGGAGGTTGAAACAAGCTTGGCGCGGGCTCTGAACGCTGAATATTCGTCAGCTTATAGGTCGTCTCGCCCATCCTCGGGTCGTTGCTCCTGCTCATTACTAATACTTTCAAGTCCGGCGAGTACCAACTCTCGGTGGTGATTACGATCGGCTGAACATTTCCTATCTGCCCCGCGGGAATCGTACGTGTGATCCGGGTACCGCGGGCTGCAACTCCCTCAATCGTCTGTGTTCCCATATCCGATTTGGTCACATCGGAATCATCAGCCGCCAAAATCTCACGTTTTATAAAAGCTTGGTCTTTCCCCCCGGAAGCTATCGCCGGACCCGATTGAACGTAAAAGAAGTTCCTGGTCGCTCCCGGCGGCGTTATCGCGGCCATAGCCCCGCCATTCTTCCGGCCGGGAATCGACATCTTTATCGCGGTTCTCGTTTGTGCATCCAGTGTCCAGTGCACGTGAGCTACCGGATCATCGATCATGACAATATGCGGCGGATCTCCATTTTTTTCTGCCAATCCTGGCAGCCCCTCATCTCTTCTCACCCGGCCCTGGCTGTCCCGCGCGACATTACCGGAAGTTGTCTGTTCGATCCTGTTGCCATCGGCCAGAACCTGTATTCGTTGCGTGCTGGTCTCCGCCGAGTATGGCGCGCCCGTAACTGTTCCTAGAGGTACAGCTAGCGTTGTAGTAATGCCAATGGGCCCCAATTCAGCCGCATCACCCACTTGAATCGCAATCTGTTTCTGATTCACCATCTTCTGATTCACCGCCGCCGTTTGGCCAACCGCGCATCCTACGCACAGACCCGAAATTAGCAATATTCTTCGCATTTCGCTTTTCCTCCTGATCGCCTACCGAACTTCTCATTCAACCAACCGTACTGCCCTGGCAACTCCGTCCTGCCCGACAAGCAAATCTGCATTCACTCTTTGTGCCTTTGAAGCAGGCGAAACAGGCATCACCATACCGCCCAACTCCGAAACCGGAATCTGGATCCGTACGATTACCGGCTGCTCCAAAGGTACTTCGCTCTGCGCATACGGCAGCGCGATAAATCCCGATCTCTGGCGCCCTGCCGCACTCATGCCTATCTGCTGGTCTAAAGCTCTCCGATGGGTCCACTGCTCCCAAACCGAGTACAAACTGGCCGCAATCACAGCCGTCGCCGCGATCTTCGCCACGTAATTCCATGGCCGCGTTTTCTTCTGTAAGCGAGCACGGAACGCCGCACGTATCATGTCCTCGACAGCCGGACTCCCCGTCTGCGGCGCTGTCCTCGCGAGCCGCCGAAATTGATCTTGTAACTCGTCCTGGTCCGTCATACTGGACACCTCTCGCCTTTACGCAATTTCGCGCTCAAAATTTTTCGGGCCCGGTGCAATCTCGAGCGCACGGTCCCCACTGCACAGCCCAGTTGCTGCGCTGCTTGCGAGTAAGTCAAATCCTCCAACTCGCATAGCACAACTACCTCGCGATAGGCCGGTGGAAGACTAAGAATCGCGTTTCGCAAGAATCCGAGCTCCTGCCCCTTACTCAAATAATCAAGCACCTCAGCACCGGTGCTACCTCGTTCGACGCCTGATTCCGAACCAAACGTTCGAGCTTCGGCTAAATGCCGCCGCACCTTATTTCGCGCCACTCCGATCAGGTAACCCTGCAACGCCCCTTGCCCTTCGGCATACAGCCTGCGTTCCGAGAGGAGCGTTAGAAACACCTCTTGCGTCACCTCTTCCGCCGTTTCGCGCCTTCCCGACATATGCAGAGCGAATCGAAATACCGGCCCCTCATGACGCCGGAAGAGAATTAGAAATGCGTCCTCATCTCCTTTGCTCGAGAGCCGCAGCAACTCGCCATCGCTCAGTTCGTCATTAGGCCGTGTCTTGCTCACGCCATCTGCAAAGCCTTCACAACGTATTACCGCGAACTGCTGGAAGGGTTCCAATTTGTTGACGGCGCGGCTGCCTATTCTGCCCGTCTCGCGGTCATCGGATCGACGCCTCGGCGGCACGCTCGCAACTGCTGCGTTAGCGAAACAGGAAGAATCTAGGATCTAGTGAACGTCCACTGACATGTTCACGATTTGGAATGCAAATCGTTCCGGAGGGAAGGAAGCGATGGGGCTCGGAGTGGTGTTCAGCCATGTGCGATACGCGGTTGCCGCCACTGAATTGTTCAGATAGAACAGGAACTGATCCGAACAGCAGCGAATTGGCGGCATTTGCCGGAAGGCCAGTCTCAATCCAACCGCTTTCTCGAGTCGAACGCCTTCAGTCTTGACGGCCTTGTCTTCGAGCAACGTTACGAAGCTGCTCCTTCCCGCATGCGGCCATAGGTCACTTCTCAGGAGATTTCGCAGCTCTATCCGAGCTCCAAACGTGATTTCACACTGCCGGATCCACTCAACCACGGAATCGCCCCAATACCAATGGCAGAGCAGCCCGAGGTATTGATCGACTAGATTTAAGGCCAGATCCATTTTGCGGCGCTCAACGGACTCTTCGTCTATGAGTTTGTCGCCCGCAACCGGAGGAACCATGTCTTCCTGTTCGATGATATCGGCGGCGATGCCCATCATCTTGTCCAGGCGCTTGACTCCCGGGACGGTCTTCACCAGTAACGGTGGCAACTCGTGAGTCTTGCCGCCTGGCACCTCTACAAACTTCCGATCACCAATGATGTCCATAAGCAGCCTCGCTGTTCCTTATCGACCATCCGGCCTACCGTACTCTTGTCCTCGATTGTAAGGACGTGTACGTTTCCTTACAAGTTTCTGAGCCCCAGTGGTGTTTGCTTTAGTAACAAGAGTACCAAAAAACGTTTTATTCTCTCCACGTTATTCTGGAATATATGCGCACTTTGGGCCCCTGCGCATCGGCCCTCCTCGTCTTCTTAGCAGTTTCAAATGTCAGGGCCAATATTAATTCTTGTTCACAAGGAGCGCGCGCGTTTTCGCCCTGCGAACTCACTTTCGAATGGCGCGAAGGCGAGCTCCCGCAATCGGTATCGCCGTATAAAGACGAAATCTTAAGCGTTGAATTCCGTTCTCCCCAATCCATCACTTACCTGATGCGCCCTTTCTGGGATGGATCTCATAGTCTTCGCGTCCGCTTCACTCCCACAACCCCGGGCACGTGGACGTATCATGTCTCTGGTCTGATCAAGCGCCTCGACAATCAGGAATCGAGCTTCAGCGTTGCCGAAACCGGCAGCCCGGGTTTTGTCGATGTTGCCAACCTGCGGCACTGGAAAACTTTCAACAAGCAGCCTCATTTGTGGCTTTCTGCCGCCGTGCCTTTCCTCGAAATCGACCAGCCCACATTTGAGAACTGGCTCGACGCGCGTAAGCACGATGGCTTCACTCACGTCCGTGGACCACTACTAACAAATACCGGGGCCGGCAAGCCATTCTCGGCCGATTTCCTACCCAATTTCACCTATTTCGCCAACCTCGACGACCGTCTCTTTGCAGTCGACTGGTGCGGCCTGACTCTCGATTTGCTTCTCGCGGACGAATCTTTCCTAAAATCGGGCCAGTTGAATCATTCGGATCAGCGCGACCTGCTTGTGCGCTACCTGGTAGCCCGATACGGAGCGTTGAACGTGACGTGGCAGGGTCTAGAGCATTTCGAGGATACGCCCGATGCTCGCGCGCTTTTGAAAGATTTGGGTTCGTCTTTGAAAAAGTATGATCCGTATCAGCATCCCCGGTCGACCGACGCCCGCGTCACCTCTTCCCCGCTCCTTCCCGACGGTTGGATGAATTATCTGATTGAAGCGTCCCCGAATCCCGAACTGGGCGCTGTCGAACACCAGTTCACGCAGTCCCCGGAAATTCACGTCATCAATGCGACTGATCCCGACGCCTTTCGTCACGAGCTCTGGACCTCTACTACAAACGGCGAGTATCCCAGCGTGTCCTATGAATCTTTACGAAACGAAGCCAATCTGAGGGCGGTTCGGACTTGGTTCAAGGTGGTGTCCGACACTCGTCACTGGGAGCTCGAGCCGTACTTCGACGTTGATGGCGCACGTGCCGCAGGCTTGGAAGAAGTCGAATATCTCGCCTATGCTCAGAACCCGGGAATCGTCGAGATTACGCTGCCGAAGCACAAATACAACCCGCTCTGGATTAATCCGATCACTGGCGAAGAGATTCCTTTGAAGGATTACAAAGGCGAGGTCTTCAGCCGACAGACGCCCGCTTCCTCACATGACTGGGTACTCCATGTGCCGCGCGAGGGCCACAAAGAACACATGCTTCGGTCCTACTATTTCGAGTCGCAAGACCCCCCTGTCCAGGAAGTAGAAAGTGACACATCAAAGATTCCGTTCGAAGTAGTTGATCCTCCTGGTGAATCGATCAATGCCAAAATTCCTACCCCATATCGGGCCAAGGTAATACGGGCGAATCGTGCCAGCCGAACCATGCAGTTCGTTTGGTGGGGCGAGGTCGTTCCAGGCAATCAAGGCGCGCGGGTGCTGGGTGTGGGTTCGTTTGGTAATTTTACAGTTCCGGCCGACCTCCTGAAGGCCGGTGCGCAAACTCTGAGCATGCGACTTCAGGCAATCAATGCCAATGGCAAGGCTTACGAGCTGGATAAGGTTTACGCGTTGGGCCCCTGATGATTCTGGCGCTCGACACGACGTCCGAGTTCGGCAGCGTCGCACTCCGCTGTCACGGCCAAACAGTAGCCGAACAGACACTCCATGCGCCAGAAGGGTTCGCCCACCTGATTTTCCAAGCCATCGAAAAGCTGCTGAGCGCTGCCGGAATAGCACTCGACGAGATCGACTGTTTCGCCGCCGCAAGCGGTCCTGGCTCCTTCACCGGAGTGCGCATAGGTCTGTCGGCCGTTAAGGGCTTGGCGGAGGGAATGGGCAAACCAGCCGTCGGGGTCTCCAATCTCAGGGCCATGAGTTCGTTTGGTAATTTGGCCCATCGCGCCGTCGTTCTCGATGCCCGCCGCGGCGAAGTTTTCGGCGCTGTCTATGATTCGAACTTGAAGATTGTGGAACCAGAAGTCGTCCTGAAGTTCCCAGCATGGCTCGACAGCCTTTCTCTGCCGTCATATGAGTTCATCTGGATGGAAGGGAGTCCGTTCCGAACGGCCCTCGAAGGAACCAGGTTCGCCGCGATGCCTCAAATCGAGGTTCCACGCAACTTGGCCGGCGCGGTCGCGCGTTGTGGGGAGGTGGATGAATGGCTCGACCCGGCTGTTCTGGACGCAAACTATGTTCGACGGTCAGATGCCGAACTATTTTGGAAGGGGCACTTCGGCGAACCAGCTTAGGAAGCCGTTTGCCACTGCCAAACCGATGAAGTAATAGGCGATTCCCTGATTTGGTTGGGCGGGAAAATCGCGCTTCCAGATCCGATACCCGGTTCCGATCGCCAGCAACAAGAACAGGTTCTGGTGGAGCATGAACCACATCACGAGGCTCACAGCCACTAGCGCCAGCCGGCCCTGCATCCCGACTGCGGTCAGCGCGGACGCGCCATCGAATATGAGGACCGGTATCAGGTTCAGCAAGTTCAGCCAGCCGGCAAGGTGAGCAACAGCGAGCCAAACGCCGTGGCCCGTTTCGAGATAAATTCCGTACGCGACGATTCCCGAAATCAGACCGAAGAGCGGTCCCGCAAGAGAGATCTGCGCGCGAATGGCGGGATCGACGTTTGCGCCATTCCACTTAACGTAAGCGCCGAACCCCGGCAAGAACATCGGGAGTTCAGCGGCAAAACCAAAACGCCGCACCATGAAATAGTGCCCCATCTCGTGCAATAAAATCGAGCCCGAGAGCCCAACCGCGAACCACCATCCGAAGAGGCTCCAATAAACGCCCAAAAATGCGAGAATGCTGATCAGGAATTTGCCCTTGGCCAGCAGAAGCAACACCACGGATTTAAATTTGATCAGCGCTGCAACGAGGATTCCAAATGGTCCGAGCCGCTTTTTCCAATCCGTTTTCTGTCCGGCGGCCGGTTTGGGTGAAAGGCGTGCGTCGATCTTCTCGATCTCCCGCTGTACGGCTCGGTATTGACTGGAGTCCGGCGTTAGTAACTGGAGAGCGGTCACCCACTGGTCTCGCGCCGCGGCGAGGTGTCCCATCGCGAGAAGCTGTCGCGCACGGATAGCAAGCTCTTCCACTTGCTGCGCCGGTGAACCGAAAGTTGCCACAACCTGGCTAACCGACCGTCGCTGCTTCCTCGCTGAGGTCTGGCATCTCGCTCACTTGAGAGGCAAGGAATACCGATACGATCGATTCGATGCCTTCCCGATCATCTTCATCGAAACGATTCGCGCTCGCACTGTCGATATCGAGAACTCCGAGCATCTTGCCCCAGTTCAGGAGCGGCACAACAATCTCGGACCGCGAAGCGCTATCGCACGCGATGTGACCGGGGAACTCGTTCACATCGGGGACGACGAGCGTAATTTGCTTAGCAGCTGCTGTACCGCAGACGCCTTTGCCGAACGCAATTCGCGCACACGCGGGCTTGCCCTGAAACGGGCCCAATACTAATTCCTTCCCTTGCGCGATGTAAAAGCCGACCCAATTTACATCAGGAAGAGATTGATAAAGCAATGCCGAGGTGTTTGCGGCATTCGCGACAAAGTTCGTTTCACTTCCGAGCAGCTCGTTCAGTTGTTCGCAGATCTGCTCGTAAAGCTTGATTTTGGATGTGCCGGGTTCAAGTGGCGGAGTGTGCATTTAGTGGACCTCGAGGCGAGATTAGGCGGCTGCTCGTTTCCGGCGATAGGGACTCAACAAATAGCCCTTGGCCTCCGTCGCAGCCGCTGATTGCGGTGCCGCCTTCATAGTCTCATGATAGGCTTCCACGGCGCGTTCGTGTTTGCCTTGGAGATCGTAGACCTGTCCGAGTCGCAGCCATGCCATCACAACGGTCCCAAGGTCAAGCTGATTCGTATTTGCTGTAACCTGCTTCAGATCCGTGAGAGCGGGATCGAGATCACCGTACCAGAAGAGTAAATTTGCTCTCAAATATCTGATCTTTTCGGAGGGCAGGCGGGCATACCCGGGAGCTCCGGTGCGGCGCAAGTTCTCTATCTCGGAGAGCACGCGCAAAGCCGATTGTTTATTGCCCAAGTCGCTATACATCTCCACCTGCTCAAAACGCAGCAAGTAATTGCGCGGGAACCTGGCCGCCGCGTCCTGTAATAGGGGAATCGCTTTCTGAGGACAACGCTCGCGGCGATAGATAGCGGAGAGCAGAATCTCGGCGTCGTATCGATTTACGACGCCAGATCTTACAACCTCTTCCAATTTTCGAATTCCGTCTTCTTTATCGCCCCGGAACCCCGCAACGAACCCAAAAGCTCGCATGTGAAAGGGAAGGCTGCCGACCACATACTCGTCCACACCGAGAATCAATTGCGCGTCAACGCAGTTGGGATCGAGGTCGATAATCTCCTCGTTGAACTTCCGAGCAGCCATTGCTTCACGCAAGGCGTCAATCCAGGCCTTTTCCACTAAGAACGAGTAGTTGGCACTAAGGCCATGCGCCACGCCCAAGGCGTGCAGTGCACGAATATCGCGCGGATCTTTCTTAAGTAATTCCTGGCTCAATTGCATCGACCGGTCAATCGAGCTCATGAACCGGGCCTTATTTCGAACGGTGACGTCCATCTTAGGACGGCGCAGGAACGCGTTTGTTCCACTGATGAGCTGGCTCTCGAGGGCTCCGTTGCGCAACATCTCCCGGTAGAGAATTCCTTGAGCCAGGTGATTGTAGGCATCGGGATCTGAGGGATGGGCATTGATGTCCTGCTCAAAGCACTCGATAGCGGCGTCAAATTCGTTGTTATAAAAGTGAACGAACCCCGGTTTCGTCAGTGGGTCTTGGAATTCGAATTTGGAAGATGATGCAAAGCACACGACTGCCGTGGCGAAAGAAAGTGCGACCGAAGATAACGGCCTAAGGAACTGCATTAAAGACCTGCTTGCGTATTTTGTATATAGTGCTTGTGCTTATCCAAAGTGCTCAGCGCCAGCTTGGCTGACCCAGCCACTGTCTCGTCCTCATGCCGAGCAAGCTTCTCTAGTGGCCCAACGAATTCCGGCCTGCCCGCGTTCCCCATTGCGATGGCGACGTTTCGCAGAAAGCCGGAGTATTTAGTGCGCCATACGGCTGTGTCCCTGAAGAGGGTACGAAATTCCTGTTCCGTCAGTTCAGCCATAGCTCCTAACGAGGGAGCGAATTCACGAGGCTGAAACATCACGTCGGAGGTTACGGGCGCGTGGTGATTCCAGGGACACACATCTTGACAGATGTCGCAGCCGAACACATGATTCGCAATTTTGGACGCAAGCGGCTGCGGTATCCCGCCGCGCTTTTCGATCGTGAGATAGGAGATGCAGAGTCGCGCATCCAGTTTCCACCCGTTATCTCCATCCGCGACAATCGCCTCAGTTGGACAGGCGTCGATGCAACGGCGGCATGTGCCGCACCGATCCGGAGGTGGCAGATCCGCCGTTATCGGAATGGATAACAGTAGTTCACCAAGGAAGAACCATGAGCCCTGCTGCTGATTGATCAGGCAGGTGTTCTTGCCAATCCATCCCAGGCCCGCGGCGCGCGCATAGGACCGCTCGAGCAGCGGCGCGGTATCCACGCACACCTTCCATTCGAACGGATCCTGATACATCGCCGCAATTCGATGCACGAGCAGTTCCAATCCCGCGCGCATCACATCGTGGTAATCAGCACCCCAGGCGTAGCGCGAAATCCAGCCGTTATCAACGCCGGGGACTTGAGTTGAATAAGGAAGGGGCGAATTATAGAGCTTTCCCACGCAGACGATACTTTGGGCGGACGGCAGTAAGTTATGGGGATCGCTCCGAAGATCTCCGCGATGATCAGTAAGATACTTCATTTCCCCGGCGAGCCCATCGCCTCGCCAAATTTGGAACCGCTCGAAGTCTTTTGATGGGATGGCAGCGCAGACCCCAGCCAGCTCAAAGCCGCACCCCTGGGCCAGTTCTTTTATGTGTCCCGCGGTGATTGGAGCGGCCATTTCGGCTCGTTAAGTCCTTGAAATGTAAGAAGATCTCCGGTCGTAAGCGCTCAATTCAGCGCGCCTAATCGCCCATACAACCGCTAAACCGCACACTTCGCGTTCTTTTTCTTATCAAGGAGTTACCCCAATTTTATACTGGGGGTATTCGGGGAGCGCCCTCCCCGGGCAAATTTCGCGGAGGAAAGCGCAGCAGTCTTTCAGCTTAACGATATGCACAAACCAGTGAAGTACATAGAAAAGGCGGTGGCCCTGGGGGCGAATGGATTATGGCAGGTGTTTGATGGGCTTAACCAGATCAAGCAGAATCCCTCCTTCACTCCCAAATGGTCCGAAAAACCGCTGCTGAAGAGCTATCAGAAGTCGAAGCCTCCTCTCGGTTGGCCGCGCGAAACCGATTCACTTTGCCCCAAGTGTGTTCCGGAGATTCGTAAAAGAATTGTCGATGGCGAAGTCGATTACAAGATTTTGCTGAACGAACCCGTCGGCGAGATCAAGGCGAGGATTATCGAGCGCGACGGCAAGATCATGATGGTGAAGGAATGCTCGAAGCACGGCTACTTCGAAGACATCATGTCAATCGACCCGGCATTCTCAAAGCACCTCGAGGACGTGTTTCCCGGGCGCGACATTCGCGCTCACAACGACGAAACTCTTCACAATCACGGCACCAGCACGATCAAGCATGGCCGCGGTTCGGTTCTGACCATTGATCTGACGAATCGCTGCAATATGATGTGCGATCCGTGCTTCATGGATGCGAACCAGGTTGGATTCGTCCACGAATTGAGCTGGGAAGATATCAAGACGCTTCTCGATAACGCGATTTCGATTAAACCGCGGCGCCAGATGTCGGTCCAGTTTTCAGGCGGCGAGCCTACCCTGTCTCCGTATTTTATAGAGGCAGTGCGGTACGCGCGAAAAGTCGGATACAACAGCGTTCAAGCGGCCACAAACGGCATTGAGTTCGCGAAGAGCCCCGAGTTCTGCAAGGCGGCCGCAGAGGCAGGGCTGCGATACGCATATTTGCAGTTTGACGGTATCGGCAATGCGGCGAATTCGCACCGTGCGGTCGGCAACCTTTTCGATGTGAAACTACGAGCAATCGAGAATTTGTGGAAGGCGGGCGTCGATATAGTGCCCGTCATTACGATCCTCAACGGCATCAACAACGAGCAGGTCGGCCACGTAGTGCAGTTCGCTCTCGACAATCCGAAGAAGATTCCATTCCTTTCATTCCAGCCGGTTTCGTTTACTGGGCGCGATGAAGCCATCACGGAAGAGCGACGCAAGGCGCAACGCTATACGCTCTCTCATCTTGCTCATGACGTGAAGAATCAGACGGGTATTGGCGAGCCGGTGCGCGACTGGTTCCCCATCAGCTTCATGAGCACGTTTTCCGATTTTGCCGACCTGGTACACGGCCCGAGCGCCGATTGGGGACAGTTAAGCTGCGGCTGTCATCCGAACTGCGGGATCGGAATGGCCGTAATGTGCGACAAGGAGACGAAAGAGCACGTCCCCGTCACCGCGTTCCTGCATGCAGATCAGTTGGCGAAGGACATTGCGCGCATTAACGATGCAGCGCGCGGGCGATTCCTCTCTGTTGCAGGCGTTACGCTGGCCCTCCTCAGAAATTACAATCCGTTCCAAGCACCTACGCATTTCAGGCTGACGGATTTGATTGCCAAGTTCGACAAGTGCTTCGGAATGACGAAAAAGGCGCAAAGCGGTGAGTACGGCAAAGTGACTGGCGACCGCACGATCGCAGATATCGAGAAGCGCCGCGCTGACCGCTGGAACTTTCTGTTCATCGCCGGAATGTGGTTCCAGGATCTGTTCAATTACGATTTCAGGCGCACGGAGCAGTGCATCATTCCATACGCGACGCAAGAGGGTGAAATCTCTTTCTGCGCTTATAACACCGGCGTGGGTTGGAGAAATATCATCGAGAAGATGCATATGACCGCTACTCTGACCAAATGGTACGAAGAGCACGGGCGTCATGAGATTTTCGCGGGCAACAAGGCCGTTCCTCTGCAAAGCAAGGATCACAGCCTAGTTCTCGTCGAAGAGCACGTCAAGGCAGATCGCCAGCACGATCTTGAGCTGAAGGGCATTGCGAAGAACGCGCGTGAAGAAAAGATGCGGGCACGCGACGAGGCGCTGAAGAAGAAACTCGAAGACGAGAAGATGATGCGCCTGTACCGGGAGCACGTCCTGGGCGAGAAGAAGCCGGAGGGCGGGTTCGTGCCTCTGGACGGTCTGCTCGGGTCGACAACCAAACCGGCGCAGCACGAAGTGCGCGAAGAAGTCGGTGCGATGGGCGATTGATCGCTCTCTTACTCCTGAGTGAATACGGCCGCCGGGTCCTGCGCCCGGCGGTTTTTATTTTCCGGTTTGTTATCAGTTACCGCAGCCGGTCCAGAAGTTAAAAGGCCCGCTGAATGGCGGGCCTTTCTTGAATTCGGAGTTAAAAGCCGACTACCAACATGGTGCAATATCGAACCGCAGAATCTGACCGGCTCCCGCCGGAGCGGCTCCGAAATTCGAAATATATAAAGCGCCGTCCCGCCCGAAGGTCATACCGGTAGGCACAGATAATCCGGTGATCACGTCCTCAATTTCCCCAGACCTCTTGACCCGTACCACTTTGCCCGCGCCAGGAGTGGGAAATCCCGCCATGTCAGAGAGTTCAAGAGCATAGAGCAATCCGTCCGGTCCGAAATCCACGGCAACTACCGTCGTAAATCCCGCTTTGGAATTCACGATGTGATAACCGCGCCTATCGGTATCGAACCCGGGTACTCCGTGATCGTCGTAGTCGTCGGAGTCACGTTTCGAAATCGTTTGAACCCGCGCCCACTGCGGATCGATTGGGAAAAGATTCAGATTTCCCACATAGAACGAGCCATGCCGTTCCGCTACCGAGGTCGGAACAATGTGGCCCTGTGACGCGGAAATGTCGATCACTTGCTTGATCTCTCCACGTCTGGAGACGGAAAACATCTGGCCATGATTCGCCTCAATTGTGTACAAACGATCGTCCACCGCAATCATGCTGTAAAAACTCCCGTCGGGTTCAAAGTCATCTCGGCTCTCGTACTTGGCGGGATGAGTTTTCAGGTAAGCATCAATGTCCGCGATGAGAGTCCCTTGACCCGTCCCGCGATCCACCCGTGCAATGCCATTAGGGCTGTCCGGGTTTCCATGTGAGCATCCGCCTCCTGCGACAAGCGCGTACAGTGTGCCGTCCAGGAAAGCCACATCAGCAACTCCACTGAGATCGCCCATTGCGTCGACCGTGGACGGAAATCCGGAAGCCACTGTGCTTCGCGTGCCGTCTGGTGCGATTTTGGAAATTCTGGCTGTTTTCCCTCCGGTATATGGCCCCGGGCCCGGGGGTCCCGGAACCTGCTGACACGTGCCGACGGTACTGTTTGTCCCGCCGGTTCCGGCCTCGGCCACGTATAGGTCACCATCGGGGCCGAATCTGAGGCCGCGCGGCGCCTGAAGACCCGTGGCATAAACCGTAAAATTGTCCGGCTGCTGCGCGACGGCGTGTGACGGCGTGAAACCTGCCCCGATTCCTGCCGCTATGAATGTAAGTACTGATAGAGACTTCACTTTTATCCTCCGTTTATTTCGACAACAGCCCTAACGCACTGTCGCGGTAATCACTATGTCACAGGTCGTTCTAATTTGAAAGAGGTAGGCTCCTAAGCTCCTCCTAAGGTGTGAATGGATGTAACTCGCTGATTAAGAACGGTTCTGGCATCCTTCCATATCCTCTCGCAGTAGGGAGAAGAAACTCCCAGTACTGTGGACCTGGATGGGTTCTCGAACGAGGAAAGGCCCGCTGAATCGCGGGCCTCTTTTACTTACATTGTTAACGGTCTATTCGATTTCGCGCGGACGTTTTTTGCGATTGCGCTTGCGTGCCAGAGCTTCTTTAGTCCGCCGCTTCTCTCCCGGCTTCAGGTAAAAGGAGTGGCGCTTGATTTCTTTGACGATATCTTCTTGTTGCACTTTCCGTTTGAAGCGCCGCAAAGCGCTTTCAAGCGTTTCGCCATCTTGTAGATGGACTTCTGCCAATTAAAGTCACCACCTTTCACCCGCTAGCATTACAGCGGTTGACAGTCCATTGTAGCTTGGACCCTCAAACCGCCTGATACATTGAAAGTCGCGCAAATGGAAATCGTAAAAGTAGTGGGAAGAGAGATCCTCGATTCGCGCGGCAATCCGACTGTCGAAGCGGACGTACATCTTGCCGACGGGACAGTAGGGCGCGCGGCTGTTCCCTCCGGCGCTTCGACTGGCCAACATGAAGCAGTTGAACTTCGAGATAACGACAAGTCGCGGTATTTGGGAAAAGGCACGAAGAAGGCGGCTGAAAACATCAGCAAAGCGATCTCCCCTGCCCTCGCTGGCCTCGATGCATCGGACCAGACTGTCCTTGACCGTACGATGATGACGCTCGATGCGACCCCGAATAAGGGAAGGCTCGGCGCAAATGCAATTCTCGCGGTGTCGATGGCGGCTGCTCGCGCTTCCGCAGATTCCGAAATGACACCCCTTTACCGGTATCTCGGGGGCGTGAACGCACGCGTCTTGCCGGTTCCCATGATGAACGTGATTAACGGTGGCGCGCACGCGGACAACTCGGTCGATCTTCAGGAGTTTATGATCGCTCCCGTCGGCGCATCGAAGTTTTCCGAAGCGTTGCGGATGGGTGCTGAGACGTTCCATACGTTGAAGAGCGTTCTCAAGAAGAGAGGGTATTCGACAGCTGTCGGTGACGAGGGTGGCTTCGCCCCCAGTCTCCGGTCGAATGAAGAGGCGCTTGAAGTTCTGATGGAAGCCATCCAGCAGGCCGGTTACCGCCCGGGCGAGCAGATCGCACTCGCACTCGACCCCGCCACAAGCGAGTTTTACGACAAGAGCACGAACAAATACGTTTTCAAGAAGTCAGACAAGAGCGAAAAGACCTCGGGCCAGATGGTCGAGTTCTGGTCAGACTGGGTCAGGCAGTTTCCGATTATCTCGATTGAAGACGGCATGGCGGAAGACGACTGGGAGGGCTGGAAACAGCTTACGGAGGCCTTGGGCAGCAGGCTGCAGCTCGTCGGTGACGATCTTTTCGTAACGAATTCTGAGCGGCTGCACGAGGGAATCAAACGAGGTGTAGCCAATTCGATTCTCGTCAAGGTGAACCAGATCGGCTCGCTCACTGAAACTCTCGAAGCGATGCGCCTTGCCGCGAGCGCTAGCTATAGCTCAGTAATTTCGCACCGTTCGGGTGAGACGGAGGACTCGTTCATCGCCGATCTCGCAGTAGCCACGAATGCCGGTCAAATCAAGACTGGGTCAGCCAGCCGCACGGACCGGATTTCCAAATACAACCAGCTTCTGCGCATCGAAGAACAGCTCGGAGAGGGAGCGGTGTATTTGGGAAGACGAGCGTTCCGGCAAAAGGCGAATGCCGAACAGAATTAAACCGGTCGTCCTTACAATTCTCGACGGCTGGGGCTATTCGCCCGGGATTGAAGGCAATGCCATCGCCGCGGCGCGAAAGCCGACTTATGATCATTTGCTCCAGACGTATCCCAATACGCTGATCCACACGTCCGGGCCGTTCGTGGGATTGCCGGAAGGACAGATGGGGAACAGCGAGGTCGGCCACATGAACATGGGCGCGGGACGTGTCATCTATATGGATGTGACGCGTATCGATCGGTTGATCAGCTCTGGCGAGTTCTTTCGAAACCCAGTGCTGCTCAATGCCATGCAGAAGGCCCAGGGACACCGCCTGCACCTGATTGGCTTGTGCAGCGACGGGGGCGTTCACGCGCAGCTCACACATCTTTTCGCTCTGCTTGAAATGGCGAAGCAGCACGGGCTTGAAAAGGTGTTTGTGCATTGCTTCATGGACGGGCGCGATACGCCTCCTGAAAGCGGGGCTGGATATATCGCGCAACTCGAGCGCAAAATGCGGGAATTCGGTGTGACAAAGATTGCTTCCGTGTGCGGTCGTTACTACGCGATGGACAGGGACAAGCGATGGGATCGCATCGAACGAGCTTTCGGCGCCATGGTGCTCGGTAATGGGGCGAGATTCGAATCCGCCATTGAGGCGGTCCGGAAATCGTACGAGCGCGGTGTCACGGACGAGTTCATCGAGCCGATTACAATCGTCGATCGGCACAATGAACCGCTCGGGCTCATTCAGGACGGCGACAGCGTTGTCATGTTCAACTACCGGGCGGACCGCGCGCGGGAGATTACGATGGCGCTCACCGGCATCTCACTCGAGCAGCCATCCCGGTCATTAGTGCCCCGCGATCTTACGTACACGATGATGACGCAGTATGACAAAACTCTACCGCTTCCTTTTGTCTTGCCGCCGGAGCATCCGGACGATATTTTGGCCGACGTAATGGCAAGGTCCGATTTGAAGAATCTCCGCGTTGCGGAGACGGAGAAGTATGCGCATGTGACGTATTTTTTCAATGGGGGGAATGAAAAGCCGTATGCAGGAGAAGAGCGCGAATTAGTTCCCTCACCCAAAGTTACGACTTATGATTTACAACCCGAGATGAGCGCCGCTGGAATAACCGCAAACGTCGTAAAGGCGATAGAGCAAAACAGTTTCGATGTGATCGTGATGAACTACGCAAATGCCGATATGGTGGGGCACTCGGGGAAATTAGAGCCAACGTTGCGGGCCTGCGAAGCGGTAGATGCGGGCTTGAGCGAAATCTATAAGACTTTGAAGCGAACTGGAGGGTCCTGGATCATCACAGCGGATCACGGTAACGCCGAAGAGATGATTGATCGCGTTACAAAGGGTCCGCATACGTATCACACGACGAATCCCGTGCCACTGATTGTCGTGGGAAATGAGCCGATAAAACTGCGAGGCGGCGGCGCTTTGAAGGACATCGCGCCAACAGTGCTGGGCATTCTGGGCGGGGAGAAGCCGAACCAGATGAAGGGAACGGACCTGCGGCTGATTTTGGAAGAGAATAGGTAGTACCCAGGGGAATTCGAGAGGTGTCCAGTGGCAGACGATCAGGTTCGGCAGATAGGTCCAGAACACAACGTGGCGACTGAAAGCCGGGAAGCGGCCTCGCTCAGCCCAAGCGAAGCGGCGCTCGAGACCGACGAGCCTGTTATCGCCGATGATCCAGCATTAGAGCAAGAGGCGCATTCATTGCCGTTTCCGGTGGTTGGAATTGGCGCTTCCGCGGGGGGTGTAGAGGCCTACATCGAACTATTTCAACATTTGCCTGCCGATACGGGCATGGCGTTTGTGATCATTCCGCACCTTCAGCCAGATCAACGGAGCTATTTGCCGGAAATCATTGCGCGCCACACCAAGATGCCAACTCTGAACATACAGAACGGCAGCCGCCCCGAGGCGGATCACATCTACCTGCTTCCGCCGAACGCGCGCGTTTCTTTGCGAACCGGACTGTTCCAGCTGGAAACGCGGTCTGGCGATGGAATTTTCCATCCCATCGACTTCTTCTTTCAATCGTTGGCAGCCGAACAAAAGAATTTTGCGGTTGCAGTTGTGCTTTCTGGCATGGATTCCGACGGCTCGACAGGTTTAAGAGCAATTAAGGGTGAAGGTGGAATCACAATCGTGCAAGCGCCCGAAACGGCGCGCTTTCCTGACATGCCACGCAGCAGCATTTCTGGCGATCACGTCGATACCGTGATGTCGCCGGATCAGATCGGTCAGCATCTTGCCGAGCTAGCGTATCGCCAGCGAATTCCAGAGCTACGCCAGCTTGAGGAAGGGAACGCTCCCGCGGACGAAGACAAGCACTTCGGGCGCATTCTCAGGCTATTGAAAGGCGTCTCCGGCGTTGACTTCCGGCTGTACAAACCGACCACGATTCGCCGGCGTATCGCCCGGCGTATGTTGATGCACCGGATGAACACGCTCGGGGATTACGCGTCATTCCTACAGAAACATCCACGGGAACTTCCGGAGCTCCAAGAGGACATTCTTATCAGCGTCACACGATTTTTTCGTGAACCTGAGGTGTTCGAGGCGCTCAAGAAGGTTGTGCTGCAACAAATTTTTGAGGATGGCGCGGCTGACCGCCAAGTCCGGATCTGGGTCCCGGGATGTTCGTCCGGGGAGGAGGTCTACTCAATCGCAATTTGCATGCTCGAGTTTCTAACCGGGAGGCCGCAGGAACCATCCATTCAGATTTTCGGAACGGACGCCAGCGAGCAAAGCATTCTAAAAGCGCGCCTCGGCATGTATCCCGAATCGATTGCCAATGAGCTATCGCCCGAACGCCTGCGCCGCTTCTTCGTCAAGACCGAAAGCGGATATCAGGCTGCGAAGCGGATTCGCGACCTGTGCATCTTCGCGCGACAGAACCTTTGCAACGATCCACCGTTTTCGCGGCTGGACCTTATCAGTTGCCGAAACGTGTTGATCTATTTCGGATCCCAGTTACAGCGACAGTTAGTCCCTACCTTCCACTACGCGCTTCGCCCGGACGGATTTCTTCTTCTAGGCAATTCGGAGACGATTCGCGAATTTACAGATCTTTTCAGCTTGGTTGATCGTAAGCATAAGATCTATTCAAAAATAGGCACCACGCCCACCCGGGCGCTGCTGGATTCAGTTCCACGTGTATTCCCCCCCGATTACCTCCCTGAGACTCCCAGCCTACACACGGCTGATAGTTGGTCCGACATAGAACTACAGCGGACAGCAGATCAGATCGTACTTGCCCGTTATGGCCCACCCGGGCTGATAGTGAACGAACACTTGCAGATTTTGCAGTCTCGCGGCCATACCGGTCCGTTTCTAGAATTGACGCCTGGCGCCGCTTCGCTCCAGCTGAGTCGGATGACGCGCGACGACATTGCTGCCGATGTGACAGCCGCTGTGAAGCGAGCCATCGACCGGGATCTGCCAGTGCAAATGGAGCGTTTGGAGTTTCGCGACGGGGAACAGAAGCGCGAGATGACGCTCGAAGTGCTTCCCATGCACACAGCATCGTGCCGGTCCAAGTGTTACCTCGTGCTGTTCGTTCCGTCGAAGACGACGGGGAATGGTCCTGCCATTGCGACGACCGAATCTTTGCCGCGAGAAGCAAGAGAGGAGGATAAAGATCGACTGATTGACCAGTTGCAGCATGATCTCTCCTCGACAAGATTGTATCTGCAATCGCTTCTTGAAGAGCGCGATTTCAAAAATCAGGAGCTGATTTCGGCAAATGAAGAAGTCCAGTCCGCGAACGAAGAGCTGCAAAGTACAAATGAAGAGCTGGAGACAACCAAGGAAGAGCTGCAGAGCGCGAACGAAGAGCTGCAAACAGTAAACGACGAGTTACAAAACCGCAACACGGTGCTCACGCAGACCAGCAACGATTTGTCGAATTTGCTGAACAGCGTGAATCTTCCGGTGCTCATGCTCGGCAGCGAGTTCAATATCCGGCATTTCACGCCTCAGACTCAGCGATTCATGAGTGTTCGCACCAGCGATATCGGCCGGCCCTTTGGAGATATTCGGCTCAACTTGAAAGTCGATCACCTGGAGCCTCTTTTCAAGGAGGTTTTGGATACGCTTGGTCCTCGGGAAATGGAAGTTCAAGATCGCGAAGGCCACTGGTATGTCTTGCAGGTGCGGCCCTATCGCACGACTGACAACAAGATCGATGGGCTCGTGGTGGTCCTGGTAGACATCGATCAATTGCGCCGCAGCCAGCAGGAACTGCGGGATGCGCGCGACTTCGCCAGGTCCATCATCGAAGGCATTTCGCTCCCGCTTGTAGTACTGGATTCCGAATTTCGGGTTTATTCGACCAACGAAGCTTTTTGTGCTCTCGTGGGTTTGAGTGTCCAGAGTCTTAAAAGGCGGTTGCTACCCGACTTGGCGGCCGTCCTGTGGGGGATGGACCAACCGCTGCGCTCGGTTTTGGAAGCGTTGCGCGGCAATGCCCGAAGCTTCGAATTCGAACACAAGACACCGGACGAGAGCCCGAAAAATTTTCTTATTAGAGGCTCTGTACTCCAACCCGATGGAGAGCAGTTCCTCCTTGTAACCTTCGAAGAGATTACGGCGCACAAGGAGATTGAGCGCCTTTTGACGGTTGAGGGTGAGCGGCTCGCGGGCGAGGTCAAATCTACGACAAAACAGCTCGACCAAAGCAGAGTCGAACTGGGAGCGCTCACCGGCAGTCTCATGACTACGCAAGAGGAGGAGCGCCGGCGACTTGCTCGCGAACTGCACGACGACATCAGCCAGCGGCTGGCCGCAATCAATATGGGCGGCGATGGAGTATTGCAGGCCATCATGGAAGATCCGGCAAAGGCCAAACAGAAGCTAGAGCGAGTGTTGGCAGAGATCGGAGAGCTTGCAGAAGATGTGCGGACCTTGTCGCATCGGCTGCACCCGTCGATGATTGAGGAACTTGGTTTGGCGCCTGCCTTACGATCACTAACTCAGGAGTTTGGGGAACGGGAAGGGATGATTGCCACTTTCTTCGCCCAGAATGCACCTCAGACACTCCCGCTGGACGTCGCGACGGGACTGTACCGCATTGCGCAGGAAGCGTTGCGTAACGTTTCCAAACATGCGGGGAAAACACACGTGAAGCTAGAGCTCATCGGAGTGCCTGGGGCAGTTGAACTTCGGGTGGCAGACTCAGGCAAGGGATTTGTCACGGAACAAAATCAGCCGGGTCTAGGTCTGATCAGCATGAAGGAACGAGCGCGTCTGATCGGCGCGAGCCTGAAAATACAATCAGCTTTACGGGAAGGTACAAAGGTGACGGTGAACGTGCCTGTGCCGTCGGTCACCTAAAGCTGGCGATCTTCGATTATGCCGAAGCAGGACATTTTCGTAGTAGGAGCTTCCGCGGGAGGAGTGGAGGCTCTGCAGCAGCTTGTCAGTCAACTACCGGCGGATTTTCCAGGAGCGCTCTTCATCGTGCTTCATATCCCGCCACGAGCGCAAAGCTATCTGCCGCAAATCCTGGGCAGGTCCTCGCGCTTACCTGTGATTCATGCGCCAGATGGTTCGAAAATTGAACATGGCCAGATTTACGTCGCGCCTCCTGACCACCACTTACTTATAGAACGTGATCATGTTCACCTGAGCCTAGGACCGAAAGAACAGCACCACAGGCCCTGCATCAACGTACTTTTTCGGTCGGCAGCTTTAGCCTATGGCGAGCAGGTAGCTGGGGTCATTCTCACGGGTGAATTGGACGATGGGACCGCCGGGCTCTGGGAGGTGAAACGGCGGGGCGGAATCGCAATCGTGCAGAACCCCGAAGAAGCCACTTTTCCATCGATGCCTGTGAGCGCCCTACGTGAGGTCGAGGCCGATTACATTATTGGGGTACGGGTAATGGGAGAGCTTCTCGCTCGCTTGGCGAGGGATGGAGCAAGGCACAAAGGCCCTGAGATCGAGGCTACGAACATGAAACCAGAGATTGTCGATTTGACATGCCCGGATTGCCGGGGCACGATCTGGGAAGTGAGGCGTGGAAACGGAAAGGAGTACCGGTGCCGCGTAGGCCACACCTTCTCTCCTAGGAGCATGCTATCGGAGCATTTTTCTGCCCAGGAAAAGGCACTTTATGGCGCGATCGTTACTTTGGAGGAGGGCGCCTCTTTAGCAACACGACTGGCTGACCAATTTGAGGCACCTCTTAACCAGCGCCTGCGCTCAGAGGCCAGCCAGCGGCAGACCCAGGCAGACGCCATTCGCAAGATCCTGGAGGAGCGCTCTTCCTTCAGCTTGGATTAATCGGCAAGAAAGACCATCAACACACACTGGCGAGTTTTCCAGTTGACGAGATCTACGGCCAGTGCTTCATTTAAAGTACTGAGCCTGGCAACCCGATCACAGAAGACAAATCTTGTTCTCGAATCGATATAGGATCGTCATCGTTGATGACAGCGCGTTGATCCGTGCAGGCCTCCGAATGATTGTTGAAGCATTCGGTGCAGAGGTTGTGGGAGAGGCCGATAACGGCCGCTCCGGAATCGAGCAAGCGGAATCTCTCAGTCCCGAGCTGGTTCTGCTCGACGTTTCCATGCCGGTAATGGGAGGGCTGGCTGCTGCGCGAGAGCTTCGGAGACTCAGGCCAAATCTCGGCATTATTGTGATGAGTCAATACAGCGACCCCGAGTACGCCGCGGAGGCTCTTCAACTCGGCGCTGGCGCGTATGTGATCAAGGGGGCGGCGGGTATCGAGTTAGCAGATGCGGTAAATGCAGTTATGGCCGGCCAGACGTTTGTGTCGCCAGTGGTAGGAACCAGGCGGCCAAACGCCAGGCCCGGTTACTGAGAATAGGCTTGGAACGTTACGGGTTTTGCGAAACCGGCAGCCTGGGCGCTCTCACATAACGGACGATTCCGCGGGCATCACTGATACGGTGCTGAACGATCAGCTCTACTTTCATATTGTCGCCGCCGAGATTGATTTCTGCTTCTCCGGAAGCCTTCTGTTGTGAAGTGAGAGGCGTAGGATTACCATCGTCGATCTTCAACGCTGCGAAGCCAGCATCTCGCGTTTGCTCGACAGGCCACGAAACGAGCAAGGTTGATGATTTAGGTTCAACGGTGAGCGGGATGGGCGAAGGCGCAATTAGCTGGTAGGCCCAATACCCCAAGCCGCAGCCTAATATGGCGGCGAATAAGAGAGCCGTCGCCAAACGCAAATTCAAACCCTTATCGGCTTCTGCCCCGGGCCGGAATTGATACTGAGCATCATTCGGGTCTAGCGCGCGTCTGTGAAGCTCGAGGGGGCGCGACTTCTTCATCTCCGCGAGCGGTGGCAGCGGTTTTGTCTGCACCAGTGCTCCGGTTGCAGATTCAGGGGCCGCGCCCAGGAGATCGGGTGATGGCTCCCGATGCGTTTCCGCAGTGAGCGCTTCGCGGGACAGCGCAATCGAAAGCCTGTTCGAGGTCTCTTTTCCGGATGGCTCTGCCGGAGTAGATTCGGCGGTCGGCGCGATCGGCGGCTTAGCCTCGTTCTCGGCGCGAGAAGGCACTGGAATGGCCGGAATTGTGACAGATGCAGGTTCTTGATCGGAACGCCCTGTCAGTGGCAAGATGACCGCGTTGTTATTTGCGTCCGGATTCATCCGGCCATCCGACGCGCGAATGAGAAAACCAAAGCGCGTAGGCTGGAATCGCTCGGGCTTAATTAGCACAGTGATTCTTCCCGGCTCCGGGAAAAGTTCGCCGAAGAGAGCGCTCTCACGCTCATTCATACGCAGTTCACTGCGCGTATGCGAGATAAACCAGCCCAAAGGTTCGAGACTTTCGAGACCAGGATCGGATGCGGATTTTGCAAGCTGCTGTCTCAAGAGGGCGAGGTCCCGTTCCGATAGCGTGAAAGAAGGTCCCGACGCATGCTTACAATCGATGATTCGAAACGCCTCTAGGCGAAGTGAGTTGCCGTCCAGGCGACCGAATAGCAACCCGCCGATCTCAATTCCTCCATGCGGAATCCTGCGGTAACCTTCGTTCACCAGGAAATCTATCTCGTGAAACAGCGGAAGCGAATAGCTGACCGTAAACTGCGATTCCGGCGTAGTCCAAGTCGCATACGCAGCAGGGGTGTCTCTTGCTGTCATCGAATATATAACGGCGGAATACAGCTAGGACGATAGGCTGAAATGGTACCGGATTCATCCAGATCGGCAGCCTCCTCCTGCATCACGTAATAATAGGTCACTCCGCCCATGGCCACTGTTACGAGTATGATGGCGGTGAGCCAACGAGCGGAGCGCAAGGTCCATATAGACTCTTCAGACACGAGCGCGGCCGAATAGGCGACAATTGCACCCGCCAACGCTAAACTCAGCCCAAGTTTCCACCCCCAGTGCATGAGGTCGAGGGCCGCCTGTCCTCCAATTTCGGACCAGGCCGTAAATATGGCTACCAAGGCGATGAGAAACTCGAACGCATAGACCAGCCGCAGCAGTTTTGGCCTCATCCCCAGAGCATTCTCATTCTACGATGGAATACGAAGGCTACGAATCGTAAATTGAAGACTCAATCCAGCTTGAACGAGCAACATGACGAAGCAGTTCTAAACCACCCAAAGAAGGTTTCTATTGAAGGAATCGAGCTGCACCTAGCGCACCCCGATGAGTTGAGTGTTACCTGGGTCGGACAGGAAGAGGCGATGCGTCAATTGATGGCCGCTTGGATGATCATTGACGATCGCGATTTTCCGATGAATCCACGCCTGCTCGGCAAGCCAGGAGTAGGCAAGACCACAATGGCGTATGCAGCCGGAAGGCGGCTGGGCCGTGAAGTATACATCTTTCAAGCCACAGTGGACACCCGGCCCGAAGACCTGCTGATCACCCCGGTCATTGAAGGCGCCTCACGCTTGAAATATGTTGCATCGCCTTTGGTTACGGCTATGATTCGCGGCGGTGTCGGCATTCTCGACGAGGGGAACCGGATGAGCGAAAAGAGCTGGGCGAGCCTTGCTCCGCTGCTGGATAATCGCCGGTACGTTGAATCCATAGTGGCTGGTCTCAAGATCAAGGCGCATCACAACTTCCGTCTCGTAGCCACGATGAACGATGATTCTTCGACATTCGACCTTCCTGAATACATTCACTCGCGCCTGCAACCACAGATTCTCATCGATTTTCCTGAGCGGGAGGAGGAGCTGGCGATCTTGCGTGAGAATCTTCCCTTTTCCTCCGATGAAATTCTTCAATACGTGACAAATTTTCTCCAGCAGGCGCACGCCGCTGATGAAAGCTACACCGTCCGGGATGGGATAAATGTGGCCCGGTATGCGCTGAAGCTGAAGCGAGAGACCGGGCAGCCGGATAGGCTAATGTTGCTCGCCGCAATGCGCGGTGTGCTCGGGGAAGAGTCGGTCCGGTACAGTATCCGGAAATAGCCTATAAGCCATGGGGTTCGAGCGGGATGGGGCGGGAACTCTTCAGCGCGGCAACGTAGCGTACCTGCCGGTTGTTCCTGGACGCATAGAGTTTGCGCTCCGCGTTCGTCAGTATCTGCTGGAGCACCGGCCTAGCGTGATCGCGATAGAGATCCCCTCCTCTCTGGAAGATCAGTATCGCGTCGCCGTGACTCGCCTGCCTCAAATGTCCGTTATTGTGATCCCTGAAAGGGGCGATGATGAGGACGAGAATGCAACTTATATTCCAATCGAGCCGGGCGACCCTTTTGTCGAGGCGCTTAGAACGGCGCGTGAGCTCGACGCTGAGGTCGTACTCCTCGAGCCAGCTACTCATGAAAAGCCGCATTTAACTGCCTCGTACGCCGAGCCGTACTCAATTGAGTTAATCGGGACCGAGCAGTATCTGGACGCGCATCGCGTCTATTCTCAACCGCGAACGCCTGAGATAGAGGCCCATGCCGCGGCTATGGCTTGGAAGCTACAAGGAGCCGACCCGCTCGCATCTATTTGTGCTGTAGTGTCGTTGAACATGCTGGATCCCATGCTGGACGCGATGGAAGCGCCGCAAGATGAGCCGCCCGCGCCGAACGTTCGGCTATTTGGCCGCGCTGAAGTTTTCAACCTCCATCCGGACTGCCTTGCGGAAGTGACGAGTGAAGCTCCTTATTACCAGAGCTTGTATAACGAAGCACGGGAACACGCCGACTCTTTTCAATTCGACCGTCCGCGCTGGCAGCTTGCATTGTTGCGCGATGCGGAGAAGGAGTACTCAATCAACACGGGCGAGCATATGCGATCTTGGCAGCGCCGAGGGCTCGCAAAATTCGGCCGAAATCTTGCCCTAGTTGACGGTTCGTTGCTACCAGGGCTGTACGATCTCACGCTTGCTGCGCGCGGTCTCGTAGATGATAACTACGCTTATGAAGTTTGGCAAATGGCCAACCGCTATACAGTTCAGCAAACGGAAGATCCTCCTTTAGAAACGCTGAATCTCTCGGGCGAAGAGGTCTGGATCCGAACCCGAAAATTGCGCATACGCCGGCGTCTTCCCCGGATGAAACAGATGCTGAAGCCCGCCGGCCTTCAATCGCGGAAGCGAGAAAAGGTTAAGGGCGAATGGGCAAATCAGACGAACGGAGCGTGCATCTGTTCTTATCCTCCGGAAGATCTGGTGATCGAGAACTACGGTCGATTTCTCAAACAGTACGCTAAAACGAAGCTTTCAGAGGAGCATTCCCGCGTCGAGCCGTTCACAGCTTCCATGCTAGACGGCATAGATCTTCGAGAGACGGTTCGGAACTGGTCCGAGGGAAAGCTTTACATTCGGGAAAACGGTAAGCTCTCAAGCCACGCTGGCGCGGTGGTAGTCATCTTCGATGAAGACGCCAAGGGCCGCTACTCTTACTTAACAACCTGGCTGGGTGAGCACCAGAATGAGTCAGACATGGCTTTTTACTCCACGCAACCCTTCGAGCACATCGTGGGGCCCGGGATAGGACGAGCTGAGTATGGCGGCCTCTTGATGACTCTTCCTCCTCGCCGGCTGTATGACGTTTGGACGGACCAGGATTACGAAAAAGCCGAAACCAAAGCAGAAAGACTCCTCATGGCGGCACTCGACTACTCGATGGAGCAACATGTAATCTATGTCGCAGCCAAGGCTCCCAGGAGTATTTTTCGACAACTGGCGGCACGCAGGAATCGCAAGATCGTGTATGTTCCGCTCGGCCAACTCTCACCGGCAAAGCTGAAGAAGATCCGAGTCGTCCACGTCCTCGATCGCTATGAAAGACGCGCGGACGCTAAGCAGTACATCTGGTAGAACGAGCGGCGGGAGGTAGTCTCCCCGGTTAAATCCTGGTTATACCGAACGCCATAACTTACTGAGTCAGAACCATCCGGCTAGGAAGAACCGATACGAAAGTTGTAGCGGCTCTATTAGTCCCTCAACTTTTGCGCGCGATCAGCCGATCAATTCTTTGAAAGGTGAGCGTTGCCATTGCATAAGAACAGATCCATCTCGACGGCATTATTGGCGCTCGTATGTTTGGCATCACTATGCAGCCAGGCGGCTAGCGTTGAGGCAGTCACACCCATTTCTCAGTACATTCACCAATCTTGGCAATCCGCCCAGGGACTGCCCCAGAACTCTGTCCTCTCGATCGCGCAAACACCGGACGGATACTTATGGCTTGGCACTGAGGAAGGGTTGGTGCGGTTCGACGGCGTGCGCTTCACGGTTTTCGATAAGCATTCAACCCCGGGACTTCGACATAACCAGATCATTGCGTTACTCGTAGATCATCGGGGAGTTTTATGGATCGGCACTAACGGCGGCGGAGTTTCTTGTTTTGAGCATGGCCGATTCACGGCATACACCTCGCGTGATGGTCTCTCGAACGACTCCATTCTTTCGCTTTACGAGGACAAAGCGGGCGTGATCTGGATCGGGACGGACGGGGGCGGTCTGGTCCGCTTTCAGAACGGGACTTTTCATGTCTTCACGAAAGCTGATGGACTGCCAGATAACGCAATCTTTTCCATTTCAGGGGATCAAAATGGGACGCTCTGGATTGGAACTCACGCCGGCCTCAGCCAATTCTCGGATGGAAAATTTTCGATCTGTAGATCCGTAGGTGCTCTCGCGACCGACTATATCCGTTCGACTCACGTAGATCGGCTCGGATCGATTTGGGTCGGTACGAATGATGGGCTCTATCGGATTAGTAACGGCTCGGGGATGCGATTTACCACTCAAGATGGTCTCGCGAGCGACGCAATCTTTTCGTTGTTTGAAGATCGCAGTGGAAGCATTTGGATAGGGACGGCGGGTGGACTTAACCGGTTCGCGAATGACAGTTTCAGCTCCTTTAAGTCAGAGAATGGACTTCAAGAGAAGGAAGTCCGGGCCATACTTCAAGATCGTGAAGGGAGCATGTGGTTTGGTACGGGAGGCAGCGGCCTCAATTGCCTGAAAAAAGGTTCCTTCAATACTCTTTCGAAAGACGACGGGCTGGTGAGCGATACCATACTCCCCGTTTACGAGGACAAGGACGGGGCGCTTTGGATGGGTTCGGACCACGGGCTCATGCGATGGGAGAACGGCCAGGTCACCTCGTACACCACCCAGCAGGGGCTTCCGGACAACCTCGTTTTCTCGATTCTGCAGGATTGGGATGGCAGTATGTGGATCGGAACGCGCCGTGGGTTAGCCAGGTTGAAAAATGGTACGTTCACGACCTTCAATGGCAAGAGCGGTTTGCCGAACGACTTCGTGCTGTGCACCTACATCGACCGTAAGGGGAACTTATGGGTCGGCACACGAGGCGGCCTGAGCCGCTTTGACGGGCGCGAGTTCCTCACCTACACGACTCGCGATGGTTTGTCTAATAACAGCGTGCTGTCCCTTTATGAAGATGCACAAGAAAATCTTTGGATTGCAACAGGCGGAGGCGGCCTGAATAAATTTCATAATGGCCGGTTCACTGCTTTCACCACTCGCGAAGGACTAGCTAATGATTTCATCTGGTCGATTTACGGCGATTCGGATGGAACGCTCTGGCTGGCAACAAATGGAGGCGGACTGAGCCGCTTCCGCCATGGCAAATTCACGACCTACAGCATCGAAAAAGGTCTTTTTGATGATTCGGTGTTTCAGATCTTGGACGACAAACTGGGCCACCTATGGATGAGCTCGAATAAGGGTGTCTTCCAGGTCAGCAAAGAACAGCTCGAGGCATTCGCGAAAGGACGCCTAGCGCGAATCACGTCGACGGTTTACGGCACGGCGGACGGAATGAAAAGCCGCGAATGCAATGGCGGATTTCAACCGGCCGGATGGCGAACAAAGGATGGACGGCTCTGCTTCCCAACGATGAGAGGTCTCGCAATCGTAAACCCGTCCCACTTGGTTAAGAACAAATTAGCGCCACCCGTTGTACTCGAGCGGGTTCTCGTCGACAACAAGGATCTTTCTCTTGGTAAACCCCTGGTTCTTCCTCCTGGAAAAGGGCAATTGGAATTCCAGTTCACGGCTCCCAGCTTTGTCGCTCCGGAAAAGATCCAATTCCGTTACATGCTCGAAGGCTTCGACAAGGATTGGACGCAGGCGGGAAATCGCCGGGTAGCTTACTACACGAACATTCCTCCCGGTGAATATCAATTTCGCGTCGTCGCCTGCAACAACGATCAGGTCTGGAGTTCTGATGGTGCGGTGCTCTCACTGACTTTGGAACCGCATTATTATCAGACCAAGGCGTTTTACTTCTTCTTTGCAATGCTCGTGCTCAGTCTTGGTTCAGGAACTTATGGGTGGCGCGTTAAGCAATTGAAAATGCGCGAACAGAAGCTCAAAATTCTCGTCGACGAACGCACGTCCGCCCTGCGGGAAAGTGAAAGACAGTTGCGGCGTTCGCGCGATGAGCTAGAGCTGCGAGTTAAAGAGCGGACAAGCGAATTGATGTACTCAAACCAGGCGCTCGAGGCGGAGATCGACGTTCGCAGACGCACGGAAGAGCAGCTAACAGTAGCCAAAGACGCTGCCGAAGCGGCCAGTCGCGCCAAAAGTGATTTCCTCGCTAATATGAGCCACGAAATCCGCACACCCATAAACGGAATCTTAGGAATGACTGATATCACGCTGAGCACCGATTTAAGCGACGAGCAGCGGGAATATTTGGAAGCCGTCAAGATTTCGAGCGATTCGCTGCTCTCGATCGTCAATGACATCCTTGATTTCTCGAAAATAGAAGCCCGCAAGCTGACCCTCGAAAAGACGCCGTTCAATCTGGCAGTTTCGGTAGACGAGCTAATCAGATCGGTCTCGCTCCGGGCGCGGCAAAAGAAGCTTGCGCTGCACGCTAATTTGGACCCTGATATCCCCAGTAACCTGGTAGGTGATCCGCTTCGGTTGCGCCAAGTACTACTCAATCTGACCGATAACGCCATTAAATTCACCAGCAAAGGGAGCGTCACACTGTCCGTGACCACCGATTGGGCTTCGGAAGATGAGGCAGCCTTGCATTTCGCTGTCGCAGATACCGGTATAGGCATTCCCGCACAAAAGCAGAAGACGATATTCGAGGCTTTTTCCCAGGCGGATACCTCATCTACTCGAAGATACGGCGGAACGGGCTTAGGGCTCACCATCTCGTATCAGCTTGTTGCTCTCATGGGCGGTCAGCTTTGGGTTGAAAGCCAGCCAGGAACCGGAAGTACATTCCACTTCACTGCGCGCTTCGATGCTTTACCCATCGCTCCAAGCTCCACGCTGGAACCGGCCATGCCGGTTTCCATCCCGGCCTAAGACACTTAACTGTCCACCTGGAAGCGGGTTAGCACGTCGCGATCGACCGGGTGATTTGGCAACTCACCCGGGACGCGTCCCGAGTACATATTCGATATACTTTGGATAGCCCCCGGAAATCTTCCCATGAACACCCGCTTTAAATGGACCATTGTCGGCAGCTCGACTTGCGTTGTCGTTCTCCTTTTGATCGGCGCAAGAACCGGACACGCTGTGGCGGCAGATGATGTCTATGGACACCTGAAGGTCTATACCGAGGTTCTCGAACGTATCAAGTTGGAATACGTTGAGGAACCTGACATGAAAAGCGTCACTCTCGGCGCGATCAACGGCCTTCTCGAATCGGTGGACCCGTTTGCAAGCTATCTGAACGCGGATCAATATCGCCAATACGAAAAGACTCAAGATTCTGCCAAAGCCGGGGTAGGGCTTATTCTGGCGAAACGCTACGGGTACGTAGCCGTAGTCGACGCTCTACCGGGCTCACCGGCGGAGAAAGCGAACGTCACGACGGGTGATCTCATCGAGAGCATCAACGGCATTGCCACGCGCGACATGCCGCTGGCATACGCGGAACAGCTACTGCGTGGAAATCCAAATTCCACTGTAGAGATTACTATTTTGCGGCTTCGTAATCCTGATCCTCAGAAGCTGACTCTGACCCGCACAGATGTTGCGTTCCCGCAGGTTATTGCGAAGCTCATGCCTGAGAAGGTGGGATACCTCGATGTCAGGAGCCTTTCGGGAAATCAGGTCGAAGAGGCAAGGGCAAAGCTGCAGGACCTGAAAAAACAGGGGGCAAAGTACATCGTGTTGGACCTTCGGCATTGCTCGACAGGCGAGCCTGACAAAGGCATTCCATTAGCCAATCTGTTTTTGGACAAAGGTGAGATTACCTATGTCAAAGGGCAGAAAACAGACAAGCAGGAATTTGATGCCAAAGCTGAAAGCGATCTGTGGAAGGGTCCATTGGTCGTGATTACAAACCGTTCCACCGCCGGGGCAGCCGAGGTCGCCGCAGCAGCTCTTCTCGATGACACGCGCGCGCAAGTTGTCGGAGAGAGGACCTATGGCGACGCAAGCCTTCGCAAGACTATACAGATGGACGACGGCGGGGCGGTCATTCTCTCAGTCGCTAAATACTATTCGCCCTCGGGGAAAGCCATTCAGGATACTGGCGTAGTTCCTTCTGTTCAGCTCGCTGAGAACGACAATTCGCCGGAGCTCGACCAGGACGGAAATCCAATTCCTGGAACGGCCCCCAAGCATACGGAGGATAACTTGCTTAAGCAATCCATCGACCTTGTGACTGGAAGGACAACGACGGCCCAACTCACAAATGGCGATAACACGCGAGCGCTCAATGGCGCGCAGCATCCTATCCAAGATAGAAGCCCGTTGCGCGAACGGTAACGCCTGGGGCTCGATCAACTATGCCTCTTTACGAGTACCAGTGCGAAGGCTGTGGCGATCGGTTTGAGGTGATGCAGAAGTTTTCCGACCCGCCGGTAACGACTCACGACAAATGCGGCGCACCCGTTCATCGCCTGCTTTCCGCCCCCGCCCTTCAATTCAAGGGAAGCGGATGGTACGTCAATGATTACGCCAGGAGCTCGAAACCTGAGGGTGATGGCGGCGCTTCGAAGAAGCCGGAGACGGCTCCTGCTGCAAGCCCCTCGACAGAATCGGCTTCGACCACGAGCTCGTCTGACAAGAAGACTAGTTCGTCGGATACAAAGACTGATTGAAAAATCTCCGACACGATCTGGATGCCGCTATTCCGGGCTCCCCGCCTCGATTGTTGCGTTCAGTGATCCCTGCCGGTACCCTTCGAGATCGAGAGTCACATAAATAAACCCGAGCTGCTTGAAAATCGACGTGAAGGCTTGAGCGCTTTCGACCGTAAGTGCCTTCGGCAGTTCTTCTCTTGCGATCTCGATTCGCACCATATCACCGTGGAATCTCACCCGAAATTGCCTGAAACCCAGCGCACGGACTGCTTCTTCACCTTGTTCAATGGTTTGAATCGTTCTAACCGTCACCGGAGTCCCGTATGGCACGCGCGAACTGAGACACGCTGCGGCGGGCCGGTCCCACATCGACAGCCCGGCTCTCCGTGCCAACTCGCGAATCTCAGCTTTCCTCAGCTCGGCCTCGACTAGCGGCGCTTTTACCTCGTGAATCTTTGCGGCACGTTGACCAGGCCGATAATCGCCTAAATCGTCTTTGTTCACACCGTAGATGATATACGCGAAGCCTCGCTCACGGGCATGATCTTGAAGCCGCGTAAACAATTCGTCCTTGCAATGGAAACACCGATTAATGTCGTTTTTAGCGTATTCAGGATTTTCAAACTCGTGTGTCTCGATGTACTCGTGCCGGAAACCGCATTCTCGCGCGAACGCTTCGGCATCGCGCTTGTGAGAAGCCGGAATAGATGGCGAATCGGCAGTAATCGCGAGTGCGTCCGCGCCTAAAACCCGATGCGCAGCCCATGCCAGATAGGCGGAGTCCGTTCCACCGGAGTACGCAATGATTACGCGGCGCAAGCTGCGGATCGCCGCAAATAGGGCCTTCTCCTTCGCCGTCAACTCTGCCGGATCGAATTGTGTCGAAAGAGGCCGAAGCGAGACGAGCGCCGCCATAAGTGAAGTATATCTTCAGGCGACACTAGCTGCGGCGGCCAAAAGATCGCGATGAGACTTGGCGAGCTCCCAGGCTCTGCGCTCAGTAATGTTCTCCGCCCATAATGTGTAGCTGATTAGTACTAAAACGTGGAATGCCCACACGTTTTGATGTCAAATGTATTTCAAATTTGTAACAGCATGTGTGTATAATTAGTGAGCCATAGGAGGTAACGTGGACAAAGACAGAGCGATCCGTATGTTGGCGTTGTTTCTGTTCCTGGGACTTCTGTTCGAACGACGGGCCCACGCGTACGTTGATCCCGGCTCCGGCGCCTTGATATGGCAGGGTATTGCTTCGGCGTTTGTAGCGTTCCTGTTCTATGCCAGGAAGTTGGTGAAGTGGACGCGTCACCGGTCTGATCGCGAGAACTCACCCGAGCACTGACACTGCGCAGTTTGCCCACCCCAATCCGCTCTGCTGCCTCATTTCGCGACCCGGCCGGCCAAGTTGTCCATGCGAACGGCCGCGTATTCCGGGTTATCGCCAAGCACGCCACAGAAGAACTTCTCCAGGTCCTTCGTTCGGAGAAATGTCAGGGCTGGATGGCGAACCGCCAATTGGTTTCCAGCCGAGTGCTTGATTCTCAGGAAATCGAATCACTACGCTGCCACCCGGATGTTCGTGACCTGCTGGATTCCTTAGATTGGGGCGTGGTCGTCGAGCATGAGCGCATTCCCTTTCCGAGTTACCCTCACGAGTGGGCGCCGGAGATGTTGTATGCTGCGGGCAAGCTGACGATCGAGCTTGCTTCACAGGCACTCGAGGACGACTTTGGACTAAAAGACGCCACGCCCTACAATATTTTGTTCCGCGGCGCAAATCCAGTTTTCGTGGATCTGCTCTCATTCGAGCGTCGCGTTCCAGGAGATCCTACGTGGCTGCCCTATGGACAATTCACGCGGACATTTCTCCTTCCGCTGGTTGCCAATCGCCTGTTTCAGACACCTCTCGATCAAATTTTTACGACTCGCCGCGACGGCCTCGAACCCGAAGAGCTCTACCGTTATCTCAGCGCCGGCCAAAAGCTTTCTCCCCGGCTTCTCAGCTTAGTTTCCCTGCCTACTTGGCTTGCGAAGAGGAGCCCACGGAATCCCGACCAGCTCTACAAGCCGCGCACAAATCGTAATCCCGAAATGTCGCGCTATGTATTGAGTTCCCTGCTTCATCGCATGGATCGCGCACTCGACCGCTTAGCGCCTTTGAAGCGCAAATCCAAATGGTCGCATTACTTAAGTTCCGACAATAACTACACGGCGAATACGTTTTCCGCCAAGGAGCGATTCGTCGCAGATGCGCTTTCTGAAATCAAGCCGCGTCGGGTCCTCGATGTGGGCTGCAATACCGGCCATTTCAGCCGTCTGGCAGCGCTCGAAGGAGCGAGCGTCGTCGCTATTGACTACGACCAAGTTGTTCTCGGCGAGTTGTGGCGCAGTGCAAAGGCCGAAAAATTGGACATCCTTCCCCTAATGATTAACCTTGGGAGACCCAGCCCGGCTATCGGATGGCTGAACAGCGAGTGCCCATCTTTTTTGGATCGTGCCACTGGCGCGTTTGAATGCATTTTTATGCTCGCTGTGATCCATCACATGCTTGTAAGCGAGCGTATTCCGCTTCCCTCTATCCTCGAAATGGCCGCTGATCTCACCTCAAACTACGCCATCATTGAATTCATCGAGACTGACGATTCGATGTTTCAGAGGCTTCTACGCGGGAGAGGCGAATTACATAAGGACTTGACGAGAGTCGTTTTCGAAGACGTCTGCCACCGCAGATTTAGGATACTTCGTTCTGAGCGCATACCAGGTTCGTTTCGCTCCTTGTACTTATTGCAAAAGAGGGGCAATGAACACTAAGCGTCTGTGGCGATCAGAGCTGTGGAAGGCTCACCTCTCGGAGAGAACTTAGCGTGAGCGTTTTATCAAGCCGCCCCCTGACGGAACGAGTGCCCAGGAGTCTCGTTCATCTTTTGATCGTACTCTCGGTAACAAACTTCCTGTATCTGCATGAATTCCAGGCTGTGCTTAGATCGGTCGATCTTTCAACGAGCTATTATCGCGCGCAGCCCTTTTACTGGCCCGTAGCAGCCTCATTTTTCGGATCATTGGCGGTCGTCGCTGCTGTTTCATTTATTGTGGTCGAAGTTGCTTTCAGAAGAGGCTGGCTTTCCGAAACCGGTCTTTTCCGGATCGGAGGAGCCTTCGTCCTCTACCGCTTACTTACGCTGATTCCGCTGTTCGTCTCGGGAATAACGTCTGTGGATCTTTCCTATTTTCAGGAGAGCTATACCGTAGTCGTCGTGGCAGCAGTAGCTGTTGCTGCCTTTATCTCGCTGGCGCCCAGGCTCTCAGCCAAAATCGGAAAACCGGCTGTGCTCTTGGTCGTCCCGCTGCTCTTTTTCCAGCTGTTAACGTTTGGATGGCGCGCCGCTCACTTGCCCTCGAGCGCCCAATTCGCGGACGGCCCGACGCTATCCACAAGAGATCAAGGGTCCAAAGTTCACATAGTCTGGATTGTGTTCGACGAGCTTGACTATGAGTTATCTCTCGATCTGCGGCCGAATTCCGTCAAAATGCCTGAGTTCGATCGGTTACGCAGTGAGAGTCTCTCTGCAACAAATGCTCACAGCCCCGGTGAAATGACCTCGATCTCATTTCCCGCCCTTTTGACCGGCAGGCAAGTCGATGACGCAAAGCCTCGCGGACCCGATGATCTCTATCTCACTGTGAGCTCGACCCAAGGCAAACGACACCTCCTCTGGAGAGCGCAACCTACTATGTTTTCTTTTGCGCGGGACCATGGCCTGAACGCAGCTATTGTCGGATGGCATCATCCCTACTGCCGTATGTTCAATTCCAGCTTGGTGGATTGCTTTTGGACACCGAATGTCGACGTCCTAAATTCTCTTCGTCTTGAGCTCCTCATTCGTCAAAGCGGGCCGCTATTTCTTCTTCCAGGGTGGTGGGGCATGTCGGAACCCGAACAATACGACTTCGTAGCCAGAGAGCAGCAGGTCGAGTACAAGAAGACGCTCGATCACGCTCTTAACGTTCTCGCGAACAGCGATGTGAACCTGACACTGTTGCATTGGTTGATTCCGCACCCGCCGGGAATCTACGATCGCAACCGGGACAGACTTGCCGACCACTCAGGCTCTGATTACTTTGACAATCTGGAACTCGTGGATCAAGCGTTAGGACAGATAAGGGAGAAACTCCAGAGTGCCGGGTTCTGGGATGATAGCGCAATCATTGTCAGTGGCGATCACCCGCTGCGCGAGAACCTTTGGAAGGACCGGCCGACGTGGACACGCGAGGAAGCCCAGCTATGCGCGAAGCGAAAAGATCCGCGCGTGCCGCTGCTCATCAAAGTTCCCCACCAGCGTACTTCCGCAGTTTACATTGCTCCCGTCAATACCGTATTGACTTACGACCTGCTAATTCATTGGATGCAAGGCAAAGCTCAAACGCTTGAAAAGGTTCGAGCATTTCTTGATCAGAATCGCTTGCGGTTCCCGATCCCACAAAAGAGAGGTCCCTGACCTTCAGTGCGATCTTCTGCGTAAAATGGATATCGCAGTGAGAGGCGGACGTGATCAAGATTATTGCAGTCGAGCGCGAATATGGCTCGGGCGCAGCGGCTATAGCGAAAGCGCTGGCAGATCAACTGGGCTGGACGTTATGGGATCGCGCCATTACCTGCGAGATTGCGAAGCGCTTGAGATGCGATGTGCACTCAGTCGAGCAGCGCGAAGAACGCCCCGATCCTGCGTATTACCGCCTCGTGAAAGTATTTATGCGAGGGAGCTACGAAGAGAGTTTGCATGGCGGTGACAAGCTCGAACTCTTAGATGCGGAGCATTTGGCGCGATTTTTCGAACAGATCGTAAACGACATCGCGGCAAAGGGCCACAGCGTGATCATCGGGCGAGGATCCCCGTGGTTCCTGCGGAAAAGAAATGATACCCTTCGCGTATTCATTTATGCTTCTACCGAAGAGAAGATTCGGCGGATCACAGCTCAAGGCAAGACCCAGAGTGAAGCAGAGGATCTCATTGCAACCATCGATCGTGAGCGGGCCGCATTTGTCAAAAAGTACTACGGAGCGAATTGGCCGGAGCGTTATCTGTATCACCTCATGATCAATTCCGAAATCGGTGACGAAGGTGTGCTCAAACTGATTCTGAACCAAATGGATCTGCTCAATGCGAAACCGGATCTACTGGTGCGCGCCGGGGCCTCGCAACACCTTTCCAGGTAGTGCGTCGGTCATCTTGCCCTGCTCTATAACTGGCACGCCATTCACGAGTACGTATTCCATTCCGATTGAAAGCTGATTGGGGTTCTCGAACGTGGCGATGTCTCGGATAGCCGCGGGATCGAACACTGCTATATCTGCCCACATTCCCTGCTTCAAGACGCCTCGATCGATCAATCGCATGCGTTGCGCCGGTAGAGCGCTGAATTTCCGGATCGCGTCCTGCAAGGTAAGCAGCTTCTCTTCACGCACGTACTTCCGTAAGATGCGAGGGAACGTCCCGTAAGCCCGCGGGTGAGGATGTTCCCGCCCCAAGATTCCTTCGGGCGAGGTGCCTTGCGAGTCGTTGTCCACGGAGACCCAGGGTTGCTTCAGAGCATAGGCGATATCCTGCTCCGACATTGCGAACACGGCGACAGACATCCCGGGGTCCTCGATCAGCAAATCGAGGATTGTATCGATCGGATCTTTGTTTTGCGCCTTAGCGATCTCGGCAATCGTCTTGCCTTGCAAAGGCAAGAGCTTAGGATTCTCGACGACGCTCACAAGAATCGCTTCAGGGCCAGGAACTTCGAGCCACTCGTTGTCCCAGCCGCTACTATCGGTTTCCATGTCCTTACGGATCCGTGCGCGCACAGCCGGGTCCTTGAGACGAGCCACCATTCTTGCTTCGCCACCATCATGCACCCATGGCGGCACAAAGGCTGAAAAGGAATTGAACCATGCCGGATAGGCGTACGTGTCGGCTTCGATATCTAAGCCGGAAGCTCGGGCCCGCTCAATGCGCTTGACAATCTCCGGCATCCGCCCCCAATTGCGTTTGCCGGCGGCTTTAAGGTGCCAGATCTCGGCAGGGATGTTTGCTTCGCGCCCGATCCGAAACACTTCGTCCAGCGCCTCATCGACGGTATCCCCTTCGCTGCGCATATGGCTTGCATAAATGCCGCCGAATTTAGCTGCCTCTGCCGCAAGCGCAATCAGTTCTTCCGTTTTGGCGTAAGGCGCGGGCGCGTATTGAAGCGCTGTCGAGACGCCCACCGCACCTTCTTGCATGGCGTCCCGCACGAGGGCACTCATACGGTCCAACTCGGCTGCGCTCGGTGCCCGATTGTCGTCGCCCAGCACCACCCGCCTTACCTGAGTCGCGCCAACATAGCTGGCGAGGTTAATTCCCATCCCTTTTCGCTCAAGACGCGCGAAATACTCGCTGAATGTCTTCCAATCGGGGTCGATGTTGTAATGCGCAAAACCTGGGCGATCTGCGCTGAGTATGCGCTCGTTCAAAGGCGCGATGGAATTCCCTTCCCCGGTGATCTCGGTGGTGATTCCTTGGAAAATCTTTGATGGTACGTGGGGATTGACGAGCATCGAGAGCTCCGATTGTCCGAGCATGTCGATGAATCCGGGAGCTACAATAAGCCCGCGAGCATCGATGACCCGGGCTGCAGGAGCATCAGCTAGCGCGCCGATCTTGGTAATCCGGCCGCTTCGAATCCCTACATCTCCGGCGTACCAGGGTGATCCAGTCCCGTCGATAATGTGGCCGTTGCGAATCACAATGTCGAACTGTTGCGGTAAAGCGGGAAATGGGAGCGCGAGCGTCAGGAAAACGAATAATCTTTTGATCAAATCAGGATTATACGTTGTGCCGACACGGGTTTGCAGGATTAACGGCGATTCCGCGGATTGACAAATCGTCGATCAAGATTCATGCTTTCACAAGGGGTGGTTTATGTGCCTCTCACGCCGGCTCTTCGCATTCATTCTGACCTCGGTGTTTTGCTTGCCGGGTTTAGCGCAACTGGTTATCTCAATCCATTCCGGAGTTATCCATTTTTCGGAAGGCGCGGTCTTTATCGATGACCAGCCGTTAGAACAAAAATTCGGCACATTCCCGGCCATCAAGGAAGGCTCGATTTTGCGAACCGAGCAAGGCCGGGCGGAGATTCTTCTCACGCCGGGTGTATTCCTTCGAATCGACGAAAACACCTCTGTCCGGATGATCTCTAGCGCTCTCAAGGACACGCGCCTGGAGTTGCTTCAAGGCTCTGCTATTCTCGATTCGCTCAACCGCACCGCCGACAACACTATCGTCATTGTCTTCAAAGCCTCCCAGATCCGGTTTCCTGAAAAGGGGGTCTACAGGATGGATTCCGAGCCGCCGGTTCTTCAGGTCTATAACGGCCAAGCGGAAGTTACACGTGAGGGCAAACCTTCGTTGGTCGATTCCTCTCACCTCTTCTTTTTCTCTCTAGGCCTCGAAACGCAGAAGTACGGCGAGGGCGATGACGACGATTTCTTTCAGTGGTCTAACGAAAGAAGCCAATTCATATCGGCGGATAATCGCGCTGCCGCGCAAAGCACTGCCGATCCCGGACAAATGGACAGCGATCCGGGTGCCAGAGATCCCAATGTTTATCTAGGTTCGCCGGGTCCGAGTTACGGAGGGATTGTCAGCCCAGTGCCCCTGGACAGCAGCTTCTTGTACTTAAATGCGCCATTCGGACCGGGCATTTGGAATATGTATACGGCGTATTTCATATACCTGCCCCGATACTCCCGTTTGCCGACACGCCCATTGTCGCCCGCACACTCACCGTGGCCAGTTCGGACTCGCTATCCTGGGCTTCCCCCGACTCGGATAACATTGCCGCGCCGATCGCCTGTCGGCACTTCGACGTTCGCGCCGCGACCAGTTCCAAGAACAACCACAGTAGCGCCTCGATACTATTCCCCAACGCCAGCCGCGCCAAGAGTCGGCGCGGTACACGTGGGGGCGCCTGGAATCCACCGCTGATCCCTGTAAACGGGTCTACTGCGTAGGAGCGTAGTACCCGAGCCGCCAGCGTGCTTTGAGCGGCGGAACACCCGCCGGTTGTTTGAGCTTGACTTCGATCTTGCGATACTTTCCATCCCGTTCCTGATTGCTCGGGGAATAGGCAAGCACGTACTGATTTCGCAATTCGATACCTATTTTCGTCGCGATACTCGGCAGATCGCTATCGCTGGCGGCTGCGAACGCCCGCCCTCCAGTCTGCTCGGAGACTTGCGACAGCAAGCGAGGACCGGAGAGTTCCGCGGCGCTCATTCCCAAATACGGATATCGCTCAAACACCCCCATCGAATAAATTTGTACATCCGCTTCGCGTACCAGGTTTTTAATCTGGCCAGCAGTGTACCGGCTATTGTTATCGCCGCCATCCGAAATAATGAGCAGTGCCTTGCGTGGATTCTTTGCCTTCTTCATCTCATGCAGCCCCATGTACACGGCGTCGAGCAGAGCCGTCAAGCCTTCCGACTCCACCTGGGTCAACTTTTCTTGAAGTTCGCTCGTATTGTCCGTGAATCCGGCAGCCAGTTCTGCTTTGTCGCTAAACTCGACGAGAAAAGCTTCATCGTGTGTGTTCATTGTCTTTAGGAACTGGGCAACGGCTTGACGAGAGGTTTCCATCTTGCTTCCCATGCTGCCGCTTGTGTCCACAAGAAGGCCAATCGACAAAGGTGCGTCTTCACCAGCAAACTGTTTCACCTTTTGCTCTGTTCCATCTTCGAAAACGCGAAAGTCCTGCTTATCGAGGCCGAGAACAAATCGATTCAAATCGTCCGTGACTGTCACTGGAACGAGCACCAGCGTCGTATTCACCCGGATGTCGATACTAGCCTCGGACTGAGGAGTCGTCTGACCGATCAGTAAAGCAGCCGAAGAGATCAGCAAGAGCAGCAATCTTACCCGCACGATGCGCACTCCCGTTTCGAGCACGAGTCTACCACGCAAAATCGTGCGCTTTGCTTGGTTCGAGGCGTGCGCTAAGATCGAACTGCTTTGCACGCCTTCCTCACTCAGTGGGTTACGGCCATCACAGCCGTGTTCTTCATCGTCGATCCCTTTGCCGCCACCCCCGCGTTCCTCGGTATGACCGCTGGTTACGACCACCTGCGGCGCAAACAGATGGCCCGTCGCGCCTCTCTTACCTGCCTGGTGATCCTGAGCGTGTTCGGGACCATCGGCAAGTATCTGTTCCGGCTCTTCGGCATTACCTTACCAGCCTTCAAGTTCGCCGGAGGCCTGTTACTCCTGCTAGTCGCCCTTGACATGCTGCAAGCGCGCCGTTCGCGAACCCGCGAAACGCCGGAAGAGCAGAGTGACGCGGTCGATATCGAAGACGTCGGCATTATCCCGATGGGCATCCCCATGCTTGCCGGACCGGGCTCCATCTCGACGGTTATGGTGCTGGTCGGACAGGCGCCTCGCTGGCGCGATGCCATTCCAGTCCTCGTCGGAATCGCTCTTACTTCTTTAGTTTGCTACATCGTCCTTGCAAGCGCCGATCGCGTCGGCGCGGTGCTAGGCGAGATCGGTATTCGCATCGTGACTCGTCTTATGGGGCTGATGCTTACAGCTATAGCTTTTCAATTCTTCGTGAGCGCCTTAGTGGATCTGCATGTAATCGGACCTGTTGCGATGCCCTAAGCAGCTGGACCGATGCTAGACGATCCAGCCAGTGGAAAGGATGCGTGCTTTTAGTGAGCGCTTACCCTGGTTACAAAGGCGTTAGCCGCCGACAGACCGCCCAGCATGGGTTGAAAGGCGTTCTTGGTCGGGAAGTCGGTGGAATCAGTTATCCCCGTTAGATAAGCATCGCCAGCCGTGTTCAGGGCAATGCCACCACCTTGGTCTCTATCGCTGCCTCCCAGATAAGTCGAATAATCCAGCGTGCCTACCGGACAAAGCTTAGTGATGAACGCATCGCCGGCGCCTCCGTACACTGGTTGAAACGCGTTCTTGGTGGGGAAATCGGTAGAATTCGTAAGACCGGTTACGTATGCTTGACCTTCTCGATCAACGTCGATAGCAGCCCCCGTATCCCCCGCATTGTTTGTTGCGTCGCCGCTCCCTCCCAGGTATGTTGAATAGACCAGCGCATTCCCCGCTGCATCGAGCTTAGTAACGAAGGCGCTCCCGAACCGAGTCTTGAGATGTTTCTGAAAGGCGTCCTTGATCGGAAAATCGGGAGAATACGTCGCGCCGGTAACATAAGCGTGCTCATGAACGTCAAGAGCGATGCCTCTGGCGTAATCCTCCGAGCAAGAGTGACCGCCTAAGTAGGTCGAGTAGATTAACTCGTCTCCCGTCGCATTTAGCTTTGTAACAAATGCAGCACTAAATCCAGGGATTTCGCAAAAAGCTTTTGGGTATTCGCTCTGAAAGGCGTGCTTAGTAGGAAGATTCCCTAACGTAGATCCTGTTATGTAAGCGCTGCCATGTACGTCGACTGCAATCCCCACCGGATTAGTCATTCCTCCAGTCCCACCGATGTACGTTGAATAAATCAATTCGTTGCCTTCTCGGCTGAGTTTAGTAACAAAACCGGCATACGTTGAGCCGGCCGGATACGTATCCTCAAACCCGTTCTTCGTCGGAAAATCAAGAGAGGAAGTATACCCGGTTACGTAGGCATCCCCGCGAGCGTCAAGAGCGATAGCTTCCGCGGCATCCCCGCAGAGCGGACCACAAAGATCAAAATTGCCTCCGGATCCACCAAGATAGGTGGAATACACTAGCGCGTTCCCGGCCACGCCAATCTTCACCACGAACGCGGTGAACGCATCCTTCATTACGCCTTGGAAGGCATTCTTGACGGGGAAATCCGTCGAACCAGTTAAGCCGGTTACATAGGCATAACCGGAAGCATCAACGGCGATCCCATAGCCGTAATCGCCGTAGTTCAGGTTGAGATTGCCTGATCCGCCTAGAAAAGTCGAATAGATTAACTTTCCCGTAGTATCGAATTTTGTGATAAAAGCATTTCCGAGCGTGCTGCCCGTAACTTGACTCCCTCGGTTTACGCTCTGGAACGCGTCCTTAATAGGAAAATCATCCGAGGTTGTAGTGCCGGTCACATAAGCGTTTCCCCGAGTATCCACGGCAATGGCGAAACCTTGATCACTAAAGCTACCGCCGAGATATGTGGAGTACTCTAACTCCGGGTCGATGATCAGTGGTTTGGCCGGGTCGTAAGCGTCCAGTCGAAACCCGAACCGAAGTCCACCTCTGGGTGCGTAAGCACATCCCACCAAGTTTCTGCGACCATTCACTTCCTGATAGGCTACGGGTTTGTGCCACTGCACGTCGCCAACGCCGGTGTGCATCAGAAGATTGCCCTTGCCGTCTAATTCAGCTTTGGCGGGACCCTCAAAGTCCAGCGATATGTTGCCAAGATCGGCTCCCGGTTTCACAACGAAATCGTATTCGAGCTGCCTTTGATTCCCGTAGTAGATCAGGTCGACGCCCGGGTACACGTTCGCGTAGCGTACTTTGGCATAGTTCGGAATGTCTGTCCTCCAGCGTTCGGGAACGTTCCCGATAAAGTAGTTACTCTTGCTCGGTTGCTCGTCGAGCGCCGCAGTTGGAATAGAAGCGTTCGCCCCGACTGGTCTCATTCGAACGGTCACATCGTGCAAGACCATGACTGCTTCAGCATGGGACAAGAACAAGCTATATCCAGTGCCGTGCGCCAAAAAATCGACCTGCTTGTCCGTTTGCCCCCGATTCGGTTCAAAGCTCACCGGCCTCGCGTAATTGGTGATTGCCGGGTTTGTTGTGGTTATTGTGTTTGCGGCCACTGCTGCGCCTTGTGTGGCGCAAATAGTCGCGAGAGCAATCGGAACGTACGCAAACTTCTTTGCAGTCATATACTTCTCCTCTTCCCTGTTGTGATTTATACGCAGCTTGAAATGACTTCCTCGGCTGCTTTGGACTGAACCCTTGAAGTACACCTCGCCTTAGGATTAACCAGCTTTGCCCCGTACAAGATCTGCTAAACGCTAGTTACCACCAGACGGCATCTAACTTGAACTCAGCTACTAGCACTATAAGTCCCTACTTGAATCTGTCAATAATTTGAAGAGGGGATTAGTACTACCGAGGAATTTCTCGAGTGATTGCCCTGTAAATGTCGATCCGTCTTTGTGTTCGCCGGCTCACATACCAGCATGGAGCGTCGCCAAAGTGCGGGAAAAGTGAGTGAACACACGTCTCGGTCTCGGGCGGTTGGAAAAGAAATTCAGTCTTTCCGTTTTTTTGCGGGACCGCGTAATACGAATGGATCTCGACAGCGCCGAACGGATCGCGCCTGTTACTTATCCTGTACGGAAGCAAAAGATAGTAGCACGCGTATAGGATGCAGAAGGAGAATGATCACGCCAACGCGTGTACCGAGTCGCCGGATGCTTATTCGCCGTTCCACTCAAGCCGCCTGAGCCGAGCGTACCAAGCTTGGCATCTGCTTTGAATTTACTGTGCTGAGTTTAGGTGATTCGTAAGCGCTGGACCGATCCTTAGACCGATCCAGCTAGTAGAAAAAGGTGTGTCTTACTTGGCGCTGATCTTGGTAACAAACGCGTTGGTGCCCTGTCCGGTGTTGGCCAGCATGGGTTGGAAGGCATTCTTGGTCGGGAAATTCGCTGAGCTGGTGGACCCAGTGACGTAGACATTCCCCTCCAGATCGACACCGATTCCGCCATGCGGAGCGGGGCCGACGAAATCTATCGCTCCATCCAACCCGCTGCCCCCCAAGTAGCTCGAGTAGACCAGGGTGCCGTCAATGCAAAGTTTAGTGACGAAAGCGTCTTGGCCGCCGGCGTACGTCTTTTGAAACGCGTCCTTGGTGGGGAAATTGACGGAATTGGTCGTACCAGTTATGTAGACTTGGTCCTCTCGATCCACGACGACGCCCGCACCCAGATCGCCGGTCTGATTCGCGACATTGCCGCTCCCGCCCAAGTACGTTGAATAAACCAGGGCCGTTCCCGCCTCGTTGAATTTCGTGACGAAGGCGTTTGTGCATTCTGTACACTTCCCGTTATTGTGGCTCTGAAAGGCATTCTTGATTGGAAAATTGTGAGAATACGCGAGACCTGTTATATATGCTTGCCCGTGCGCATCGACGGCAATGCCGTTCGCAGAATCGCCAACACAGACGGAACTATTTGGGTAGCAGAACTTTCCTGACCCGCCCAGGTAGGTCGAATATACGAGCGCGCTTCCTGCGGCGTCGAACTTCGTCACGAAGGCATTCACCCCGCCCTTCGCATTGAGCTGTTTCTGAAACGGGTTCTTGGTGGGGAAGTCCTTAGAACTCGTGCTTCCAGTTACATAGGCGCTACCGTGTGCATCCACAGCAATCCCGTTACCGATGTCGCCGAAGGTGACGTCTACGTTTCCGGATCCACCCAGGTAAGTCGAATATATCAACGTGTTTCCTGCGGCCGATAGCTTGGTGACAAAAGCGTCAGAAGAGAGGCCCGGAAACTTAAGTTGGCTCTGAAAAGGGTTCTTCAGCGGGAAAGAGTCACTTTGCGTAAATCCGGTGACATACGCAAAGCCATGGCTGTCGACCGCGATGCCGTTTCCCGAAGTGTCGCAAAATATGTCACAGAACTCGTCACGGATTCCCGAAAGATACGTGGAATAGACCAGCGCATCTCCCGTAGTGCCCAACTTGGTAACAAACGCGCCCTCCCTTACACTGAGCGAATTCTGAAAAGCGTTCTTGGTAGGGAAATCACCAGAACCTGTTGATCCTGTGACATAGGCATGTCCTGCTGCGTCAACGGCGATACCGTTACCGCTGTCGCCAACGCCCTCAATGAAGTTTCCACCTCCGCCCAGAAAGGTCGAGTAGACCAGATTTCCCAGCGTGTCGAATTTCGTAACAAAAGCAACCCCGAGATCGCCCTCCATTGAGCCATCGAGGTTCGTATTCTGAAAGGCGTTTTTGGTAGGGAAATTATCGGAGATGGTGCTGCCCGTGATATAGGCATCCCCGTGGGCGTCGACCGCAATCGCGTTCCCAATATCTCCCCCGAAGAGTCCGTCTCCGCTACCTCCCAGGTACGTCGAGTACTCCAGCACTGGATCGATGATCAGCGGTTGGCTGTGGTCGTAAGTGCCAACTGCGAATCGAAGGCTGCCAGCGTTGCTACGCGTGTATGCACATGCGATCAGCTTTCGACCACCGTTGATCTCTTGATAAGCGACCGGTTTACACCAACGCAGATCGCCTGAATCGGTATGCATGATGAGATCACCGGACCGTTCCAGCAGCGGTTGCGCCGGACCGTCAAACTGCAGCCCGACAGCACCTACATCGGCTCCCGGCTTCACGACGAAATCGTATTCGAGTTGGCGCTGGTTTCCGTAATAGATCAGATCCACACCCGGGTACACGTTCGCGTAGCGCACCTTGGAATAGTTCGGAATGTCTGTCCGCCAGCGCTCGGGGACATTCCCGATGAAGTAATTACTTTTGCTTGTTTGCTCATCCAGCGGCGCAGCTGAAATCGAAGCGTTCGCGCCGACGGGTCTCATTCGAACCGCAGCACCGCTTTTCAAAACCATCACGGCTTCCGCATGAGACAAAAACAGGCTGTACCCGGTCCCGTGCGCCAGGAAATCTACTTGCTTCCCAGTTTGTCCTCGATTCGGTTCGAAGCTTACTGGCCTCGCGTAATTAGCAATTGCCGGGTTTGCTGCGGTTGTCATATTTGCGGCCGGTGCGCCTTGTAGAGCGCAAACGGCTGCGAAAGCAATCGGAACATACGCAAAATGCTTTGCGATCATATACTTCCCCTCTCTCTTCTTTTTGGTGCTTGTAAAGAAATCAGCTGGACCGACCCTACGACCGGTCCAGCAAATGGAAAAAGCTTTACTTCGCGCTGATCTTGGTCACGAAAGCGTTTTGTGCACCTGGGCCGCCCAGCACAGGTTGGAAAGCGTTCTTGGTTGGGAAGTCGGGAGAACTTGTATCACCTGCCACGTATGCGTTGGCCTCTGCGTCCACCGCGATACCGCGACCATTATCTCCGCTCTTGCCCCCCAAGTAGCTTGAGTATACGAGCGTGCCGACAGGACAGAACTTCGAGACAAAAGCGTCAGAGGACCCAGGGATCCCGCCGGCGTATTCTTTCTGAAAGGCATTTTTGACCGGGAAATCCTTCGCCTCGGTAAAGCCTGTGACGTAGCTATTTCCTCCTGCATCAACAGCGATACCGAGACCTTCGCCCCCAAATTCGCTCGACCCGCCCAGAAATGTAGAGAATACAAGAGCGCTTCCGGAGGCCTCGAATTTCGTGACAAATGCATTGTTACTGCCGTCCGGGCCTTTCTTCACCCTTTGAAATGCATTCTTGATTGGAAAATCGGTAGCCTGGGTAAAACCCGTTACCGACGCCTGGCCATGCGCATCTACAGCAATACCTCGGCCGCTGCTAAGACCGAACGAGCTTTCACCGAGGAAAGTGGAATAGACCAAAGCATTTCCGGCAGCATTGAATTTTGTAACAAAGGCTCCCCCATCGGTGTTCGGCTTTCCCTTCTGAAAGGGGTTCTTCGTCGGGAAGTCGAAATGAGTTGCATCGCCTGTCACATAGGCTTGACCGTTCGTATCTACTGCTATACCGCGACCTTCATCGCCGTCGCCCAGCGCGGGGGAGCTTCCGCCGAGAAAGGTGGAATAAAGCAGTTCTCCTACTGGCGATAGTTTCGTGACAAAGGCATTTCCGTTACTGCTTCTGAGTGTCTTCTGGAATGCGTTCTTGGTCGGGAAGTCCACAGACGGGGTAAAGCCAGTTACATAAGCATTGCCATGCGCATCCACGGTGATCCCATTGCCGGAGTCGCCGAAGATCGAGGCCGCAACACCGCTCCCGCCAAGATATGTGGAATACACCAACGCGTCCCCCGCGGCGACGAGCTTCGTAACAAAGGCGTTGCCGTAGCTGCTTTTGAGGGTTTTTTGGAAGGCGTTCTTCGTCGGAAAGTCGGCAGACAACGCAACGCCAGTTACATACGCATTTCCTAAGACGTCCACCGCTATACCGGCACCGCTATCGCCAGCGTTTAGAAATATCGACCCAGAGCCGCCCAAATACGTGGAGTACACCAGCTCTCCAAGGGTGTTGAACTTAGTTACGAAGGCATTTGAAAATTGCAGGCTGCTTTTGAGTGTTTTTTGAAATGCATTCTTAGTCGGGAAATCGGTTGAAATCGTCAAACCGGTCACGTAGGCGTTACCTTTTTCATCAACGGCTATGGCTGTACCGGCGTCGCCAGCGCTTCCACCGAGGTACGTGGAATAGACCAATACCGGGTCGATGATCAGTGGTTGGCTGTGATCGTAAGTGCGAACTGCGAATCGCAAGCGGTTGGCGTTGCCATTCGTATAAGCACACTCGATAAGCTTCCGGCTGCCGTTCACTTCCTGATAAGCGACCGGCTTATGCCAACGCAGCTCGCCTGAATCTGTGTGCATCACGAGCTCCCCGGAACGGTCGAGCGCGGCTTTGCTGGGACCGTCAAACTGGAGCTCCACGAGGCCCGGGTCGGCTCCCGGCTTCACGACGAAATCGTATTCAAGTTGGCGCTGGTTTCCGTAATAGATCAGATCTATGCCCCGGTACACGTTTGCGTAGTGCACCTTGGCATAGTTTGGAATGTCTGTCCGCCAGCGCTCCGGGACGTCGCCGATGAAGTAATTACTCTTGCTTGCTTGCTCATCGAGCGCCGCAGCTGAAATCGAAGCGTTCGCGCCGACGGGGCTCATTCGAACCGCAGCACCGCTTCTGAAAACCATTACGGCTTCCGCATGAGACAAAAACAGGGTGTACCCCGTCCCGTGCGCCAGGAAATCTACTTGCTTCCCAGTCTGTCCTCGATTCGGTTCGAAGCTTACCGGCCTTGCGTAATTAGCGATTGCCGGGTTTGTTGTGATTGTCGTATTTGCGGCCGGCGCGCCTTGTAGAGCGCAAACGGCTGCGAAAGCGATCGGAACATACGCAAAATACTTTGCGATCATATACTTCTCCTCTTTTTCCCTGTTGTGATTTATACGCAGCTTGAGATAACTTATTGGCTGCTTTGGACTGAAGTTTTGAAGCGATACTTCGAGACGGATAGCATGAGTCAGCTTCGCTCGTACACATGCGCGAAACCCGAAGCATCTACCTTGAGAACTCCAGTTACTAGCAATATAGATCGTTGCTGGAAACTGTCAACAGTATTAAAAAGACGATTAGTACTACCTAAACTCAACTACGCCGGTCCTTCTAACACACTCTGTTCATTTTCGAGCAGCTGCCGCATTCTTCGGCTCACATAAACGTCATGAAGTCGCAAACGCGCGCCTTTATCTGCGGCGTTGCGTTTCAGATGTCAATCCGCCTTTGTGTTCTCCGGCTCACATACCAGCAGGGAGCATCACCGGAATGGGGGAAAAGCGAGTGAACACAGGTCTCCGTCTCGGGCGGTTGGAAAAGAAATTCGGTTTTGCCATCTTTGTGGGGGACAGCGTAATAGGAATGAATCTCGACAGCGCCGAATGGATCTCGACTCTTTAGCATCCTGTATCGAAGCAAAAGATAGTCACAGGCGTATACGAGGCAAAAGCAAAAGAGAACCATCACGCCAATGCGTTTGCCGACGCGTCCGACGCTCGCTCGCCGTTCCACTTGAGCCACCTGAGCCGATCGTACAAGATCACGTGAACTCAGCGCTGTGAATTCAAACTGGATGCTAAGTTGGAGTCTTCATGGGGACCGGCAATGCACCTTCGCTGTAGCGCGCCTGAGTGCCGCAGCACTCTCGAGCTTCATGATCACGCCCTGGCCTGCCCCGTTTGCGGAGAGTTGCTCGAAGTCGTCATTGAGCAAAGTAACGAGAACCTTCGAGATACCTCTGGCTTGAAAAAACTCTGGCTCGAACGCCGAGTCTCAAACGATCCGCTCGATACCAGTGGCGTGTGGCGATTCCGCGAATTTCTGCCCGAGGGTTATGCGCATTCAGACATCGTGACGATTTCTGAGGGCAACACACCGCTGGTCCGGGCACAGAAATCGGCTAAATGGGCTTCGGTTCGCAATCTTTGGTTCAAGCATCTCGGCTGGAATCCTACCGGGTGCTTCAAAGACCTCGGGATGACTGTCGGAATTACCGAAGCAAAATTCGTCGGAGCCAAGTCGGTTGCATGTGCTTCAACCGGAAATACGGCTGCATCTCTCGCCGCATATGCAGCCCGCGCAGGTTTAGAAGCGCGCGTATATCTTCCCGCGGGCCAAGTGTCCCGCAATAAATTAGCTCAGGCGCTTGACTTCGGCGCTGAGATAGTCGAAATAGAAGGGAACTTCGACGATGCGCTCGACGCGCTTCTACAGGCCGGCGATCCGAGCACCTATTTCTTGAACTCCATTAACCCGTTTCGAATCGAAGGCCAGAAAACTGCGATGTTTGAAATGCTTGAACAGTTCGGATGGAAAGCACCCGATTACTTAGTTGTCCCCGGTGGTAATCTCGGCAACTCATCGGCATTTGGGAAAGCTTTTTCGGAGCTCAAAATGTTTGGCTTCATCGAGAAGGTTCCCCGTATGGTCATAGTTCAAGCAGAAGGTGCGAATCCGCTGACGCGTCTATGGAACTCCGGCTCGAAACATCTGGAACCGACGCCCGCACCTGAAACCATTGCGACGGCCATTCGCATTGGCAATCCGCGTTCATGGAAAAAGGCTCTCCAAGCCCTCGAATTCACGGGCGGCCTTGTGATCGATGTGACCGATCAGGAGATCGCAGAAGCCAAGGCGGTCATCGGACATGATGGCGTTGGCTGCGAACCCGCCTCCGCCACAACCCTCGCCGGAATACGAAAATTGCGGAAAATAGGAACGATTGATCCCGACGCGATCATCGCTGCCGTTCTCACCGGACACGCACTCAAAGACACCGATTACATCATCAGCTCTCAGCCAAGAATCGAATCCAGAGAGGCCGGAGTTCATGCCCAGTGACGCATTCGATCGTCCTTCACATGAGAACCTTGAAATCAAAGTTCCCGGATCGATTGCGAATCTCGGTCCTGGATTTGACACGCTAGCCGTCGCAATACAGCTCTACTTGCGGATTCGCGTTCGCTTTGAGCCAGACATGGGCGAACTGCGCTTCAACTTTGCGCACGGCGCGCCTGATGGCGAAAATTATATTGAGCGGGCGTTTCGATTCCTTGCCCGCCAGCGCGGGAGTTCCTTCCCTTCTCTCTCCATCGACGTAGACAGCGAGATCCCCATGGGCGCCGGACTCGGCAGCAGTGCTGCAGCTACTGTAGCAGGACTCCGGCTTTTTGAGGCAATTGCCGGGCCCTTGCCTCCTCAGGCCTTGCTTAACGCCGCATGCGCGCTCGATGGGCACCCTGACAACGTCGCGGCCGCTTTACTCGGCGCACTCACTATAAGTTGTCAATTACCGGACCGCTCTGTTTTCGCGGTGCGGCTCCAGTGGCCGAAATCGCTGAGGTTGGTGGTCCTCACTCCTGAGTTTCCGCTTTCGACTTCGACGTCACGGAACGCTCTACCTGAAACAATTTCTCGCGAAGACGCTGTCTTCAACCTGCAGCGGCTCGCGCTGCTCCTTCAAGCTCTTCAGACTGGCGGATTTTCATTACTCCGTGAAGCGCTTCGCGACCGTCTGCACCAGCCGTTTCGAAGGAAGCTCGTTCCCGGTCTCGAAGAAGTTCTGTCTCTTGAGCACCCGGATCTTCTCGGCATCTGCCTCAGCGGTGCTGGCCCATCAATCGTCGCTTTTACCGAGCGAAACTTCGGAGCGATCGAACAGCTGCTGAAAACGACCTTCCACCCGCTTGGGTTGCCTTTCACGATCCGGACTGTCATGGTGCATCAGAATTTAGAAGAACTCGTTCATTCTTAGCCGCCACCCTCGTCTCTCCCAAATGGCATTCCGCGTGCACCGCTCGAACTGCCCGCTCCAAGCCGTCCAGCCGCACAATAATGCCGATTGTAAGTTCGCTCGAACCTTGAGCGATCGCGATGATGTTTATGTCTTCTCGTGAAATCGCGGTGAACACGCGTCCCGCAAGGCCTGCCGTACCGCGCATTCCCTCGCCTACCACCGCAAGTAATCCGACATTCTCATCGACCTCGATCGGCTTTAGATATCCGTGTGCCACCTCAATTGAAAGGTTTGCCTCCAAAGCTTTTAATGCAGTGACAACATCATGCTTACGGATCAGAAAACAGAAACTCTGGCGGTAACTCGAGCTGCTAAATACCAGAATTTCGACGTTCGCGAGCGCAAGAGCGTCGAGAGCACGGGCCATCAACCTTGTTCCGCTCAACGCTGCATTGGCTGGTTCCATTGACACCAGCGCCACATTCGACATTGAAGTGACGGCTCGCACGCCCCTTGGTTCGTCAAGATGAGAGACGATCTTTGTGCCCGGTTTATGCGGTGCGAAGCTATTCTTGCTCCACACGGGAATGTGCTTCTCAACTAACGGCGCGAGCGTCCTCGGGTGAAGGATCTTGGCGCCGTTGTAGGCAAGTTCTGCCGCCTCGGCATAACTCACTTGATCGAGCACCGCTACATTCTCTACTAAGCGCGGATCGGCGGTCATGATGCCGTCCACGTCGGTCCAGATCCATAGTTCCTGGGCATCCAGAGCTGCTGCCAGAATGGATCCTGAGAAATCCGAACCGCCTCGACCGAGCGTTGTCGGACGGCCGTCCGCGGTCGCGCCATTGAAACCCGTCACGATCGGCACAGCTCCTCTTTCAATCAGTGGTAAGAGGCTCTCAGCGCACTTTTTCCGTGTTTGGTCCATCAGCGGCGATGCATTGCCGAAGACCGCATCGGTAACAATCACGTCGCTCCCGTTGATCGATTGGGCATCGACTCCGATAGATCCCAGATAATGAGCCAGGAGTGCCGATGAAAGCCGCTCACCGATCGCCAGCGCTTCATCTACCGAGCGCGGGGGGCGCTCGCCCAGCATCAGAATTCCATTCGCGATCCGATGGCACTCTGAGACAAGTGATTGCACCGCTTCGCGCGCGCCTTCTCGGAATCTCGCCGCGCTCGCAGCCGGATCGAATAGCTCTTCACACACCTGAAGATGACGGTTTAAAAGACCCCGAAGACTCGAGTCAACTGCGGCTCTGTGACCCAGTTCGGCGCGGCGCAGCGTCTCTAAGAGCAAATCCGTTACCCTGGCCATTGCCGAGACGACAACTACCAACGAGTGTTCGCTTCCTTGCTCAGAAATGATTTCCGCCGCTGTCCGCATCCGCTCGGCGCCACCCATGCTGGTGCCGCCAAACTTCATTACGAGTAGCGTTTTCAAAGAAGAGCCTTTTCCCCAATCCTAGGGTCTTCTGCGTATACAATCATGTTTCGCGATGTCTAATGAGCGACGAACCTAAAGCAGGAAGGGGCGCTCTGAATGAGCCTAGCACCGGCAGCCTCGATTTGGTCCTGGTTACAGCCAGCGCGCCTGGTGTCTTGCATCAATTAACCGGTGTAATCGCCAGGCACAATGGCGACATTCGTTCTATTTCCATTCTCGAGGATCAGCCGAGTGACGCCCGCATCTACTTGGAGGTTGACTTGCCCGGGGACTCAGAAACCCTCGTCAAGGATCTTCAGGATCTTGACGTAGTTCGTTCTCTCGATGCCGTGCAATCTCTTCAGAAGATCTACGGCAAGCGGATCATCATCGTAGGAGGCGGGGCGCAAGTTGGTCAAGTGGCGCTCGGAGCCATTTCGGAAGCCGACCGGCACAACATACGCGGCGAGCGCATCTCCGTGGACACGATTCCGCTAGTCGGTGAACAGACCCTTGCTGCCGCCGTTCGCGCGGTTCTCCGCCTTCCTAGGGTTTGCGCCGTGGTTTTAGCTGGCGCTCTTATGGGCGGCGATATCGAAACTGCCGTACGCGAAGTGCGTAGCCAGGGGGTGCTCGTGATCAGCCTCAATATGGCCGGCAGTGTTCCGGACGCGTGCGACCTGGTCGTTACCGATCCCGTGCAAGCCGGCGTGATGGCAGTTATGGCGGTCGCCGACACCGCGAAATTCAGAGTTGAGCGATTGCATCGCCGAGTCTTCTAGTTTCATGCGAAAGCTGCTCGCCCTGAATCGTGGGGAGATCGCAATTCGAATCCTGAGAGCCGCAAACGAGCTCGGCCTCAGGACGGTCGCCGTCTATTCGCAGGAGGACCGGCTCAGTCTCCATCGCTTCAAAGCCGACGAGGCATATCTCATTGGCCAAGGGAAAGGTCCTGTCCAAGCGTATTTGGATGTTGAGGGCATCGTTGCGCTGGCGGCCGAAAAAGATGTAGATGCCATTCATCCGGGATATGGGTTCCTTGCTGAGAATCCTGCTCTTCCCCATGCATGCGATCGCGCCGGCATTACGTTTGTCGGGCCGAATGCCCAAATCTTGGAAGCTCTCGGAGATAAAACTGCTGCACGGCGATTGGCGAAATCGGCGGGTGTTCCAGTTGTTCCCGGGACCGCAGATCCTGTTGACCCGAACGACAAGCGCGCAGGAACCATCGCTGACGAAATCGGATTCCCTCTCATCGTCAAGGCGGCCTTGGGCGGCGGCGGACGCGGCATGCGCGTTGTTGATTCCCCTGCAGACTTTACGTCGAAGCTCGAAGAGGCAAGCCAGGAGGCAGCCGCTGCCTTCGGGAACAACTCCGTATTCCTAGAGCGCTATATACGGCGCGCCAAACATATAGAGATTCAGATAATCGGTGACACACAGGGCAACATTTTGCATTTATACGAGCGCGATTGCTCCGTTCAACGCCGCCATCAAAAAGTTGTCGAGGTCGCGCCCGCTATCGGACTGCCTGACAAAATCCGCGCTGCATTAGCGGAAGCTGCCGTATCCCTGGCTAGGGCCACCAACTATTACAACGCCGGAACGGTCGAATTCTTGGTCGATGCCGATACCCACGAGTGGTTCTTTATCGAGGTGAACCCTCGCGTTCAGGTGGAACACACGGTCACGGAAATGATTACCGGGATCGACATCGTGCGCACTCAGATTCAGGTGGCGCAGGGGCTAAATCTGCATGATCCGGAAGTAGGATTGCCTCAGCAGTCCGAGATTCCATTGCACGGGACCGCCTTGCAGTGCCGCGTGACTACCGAGGATGCGGCAAACAATTTCGTTCCGGATTACGGCAAGATCCGCACGTACCGCTCGCCAGCAGGTTTCGGCATTCGTCTCGATGGCGGATCAGCCTATAACGGCGCAGTGATTTCGCCGTACTATGACTCGCTGCTCGTAAAGGTAACGTCTTGGGGAACCAATTTCAAGCAGGCCTGCCAGCGCATGGATCGCGCTTTACGTGAATTCCGCATTCGCGGCGTGAAGACAAACATCCCGTTTCTCGAAAACGTCGTGAACGATTCGGCCTTCCAGTCCGGGGAGGCGACAACCTCCTTTCTGGATGATACGCCGCAACTGTTCGAATTTGAGCCGCGGCGCGACCGTGCGACCAAGTTACTAATTTATCTCGCCGATGTCGTTGTGAATGGCAACCCGGAGGTCGCGAATAAACCGAGGCCTTCCGTGCTTCGCGAGGCACCTGTCCCGCAATCTGCTTCTGCTAAAGCACCCGACGGTACGCGTCAACTCCTGCACGATTTGGGACCGGAAGCGTTCGTCGGCTGGACACGCCGCCAATCCAGGCTTCTCCTCACCGACACTACGTTCCGCGATGCACACCAGTCCTTGATGGCGACGCGCGTCCGTTCTTATGACATGCTGCGCATTGCGGAGTTTGTCTCAAAGGAGCTGTCGGACCTTTACAGCTTGGAGGTTTGGGGCGGCGCGACCTTCGATGTGTCCATGCGTTTTCTGCTGGAAGATCCGTGGAAGCGCTTGCAGGATTTACGCGCGAAAATACCGAACATCTGTTTCCAAATGCTGCTGCGCGCATCCAATGCGGTCGGCTACACTGCCTATCCAGACAACGTAGTCAAAGCTTTCATCGAGGAAGCCGCCGCTCAGGGTATAGATGTTTTCCGTATCTTCGATTCGCTCAATTGGATGCCGAACATGCAGGTCGCTGTCGAAGCCACGCTAAAAACGGGAGCGCTGTGCGAAGCGGCGATTTGCTACACCGGCGATATCCTTGATCCCGCGAGAGAAAAGTATTCACTGAAATACTACGTCCACCTTGCGAAAGAATTGCAACGGATGGGCACACACATTCTCGGCATCAAAGACATGGCGGGGCTTCTCCGCCCATACGCGGCCTACAAGCTTGTAAAGACTCTGCGAGAGGAGCTTGACGTCCCCGTTCACCTCCACACCCACGACACAAGCGGAATCAATGCCGCTACCGTTCTAAAAGCCGCTGAGGCAGCTGTCGATGTGGCAGATGCCGCAATCTCCGCGATGAGCGGTACGACGAGCCAACCGAATTTGAATTCAATCACCGCTGCACTGGCCCATACCGAACGCGACACCGGCCTAAATTTTGACGCGCTAAATCGCTGCTCAGATTACTGGGAAGCGGTTCGCACGTACTATCTTCCGTTCGACAATGCGCCGAAATCGGGCACCGCGGATGTGTACATCCATGAAATGCCCGGTGGCCAATACACAAATTTGAAAGAGCAAGCGAATGCTATGGGCCTCGGGAATCGATGGTCTGAGATCGCTCGCACCTATGCTGATGTAAACCGCGCGTTGGGAGACATCGTGAAGGTGACCCCGTCCAGCAAGGCCGTCGGCGACCTGGCGCTGTATCTGGTCAGTCGCGATATGAGCGTCAGAGATTTGGAAAATCTTGCGCCAGATCATCACCTCACATTTCCCAGCTCCGTTGTTGAGATGCTCATGGGCTCGCTTGGACAGCCAGAAGGTGGCTGGCCGCCGAAGCTTCAGCAGATCATTCTGCGAGGGCAGAAGCCGGATGAGGGGCGGCCTGGTGAGCGCCTTTCTCCGGCCGATCTTCCGCGAGCCGCAGTGGAAATGGCCGAGAAGACCCAGGCCTCGAGCCGGACGGACCTGATGAGTTACCTGATGTATCCGGACGTGTTCACGAAATTCGCCGCCGCACGCGCTCAGTACGGAGAACTGGAGGTCCTGCCCACCCCGCAGTTCTTTTACGGACTGCAGGAAGCAGAGGAGATCACGGTCGAGCTCGAGCCAGGCAAAACGTTGATTATTCGATTTCTAACTGTAGGGGAGCCAAAGCCCGACGGCATGCGAACGGTGTTCTTCGAGCTGAATGGGCAGCCCCGCGAAGTGGAAATCCGGGATAAGTCCCTGAAACAGTCAACGGACGTGCGCGCAAAGGCGGACCTAACGAAACCCGGTCAAGTGGGTGCGCCAATACCGGGCGCGGTTACGATGCTGCATGTGACCGTCGGACAAAAAATCAAGAAAGGCGACCGGCTGCTGGCGATGGACGCAATGAAGATGCAGACTACCGTGTACGCGCCCGTCGCTGGAACCCTTACGGAGATCGTCGTGCACTCCGGCGATACAGTCGATGCGCGCGATCTACTGCTCAAAATTGAATAGTGTTCCCCGGCTCTAAACGCCCCAACTGTAATCGCGCATCATTGACCCAGCCGGCTCATCCTTTTCGATTAAACGCATCAGCTCCAACCTAAGAGCATCGACCAGCGCCCGCCAACTTGCGTCGACCACGTTGTCGGAGATTCCAACCGTCGTCCAGCTCCTCCGATCATCAGTCCATTCGACCAGAACCCGTACTTTCGACTCCGTGCCGCCTCTCCCCTCTAAAACGCGAACCTTGTAGTCGGTTAGCCGTACGGTCGTGATAGCCGGGTAAATAGATGCGAGACACTGCCGCAAGCACATATCCAGCGCATGCACGGGGCCATGCCCGGTTGTACTCGCCGAGTGCACATCATCGCTCACCCGCAAGACTACGGTGGCTGCCGTCACTGTGTCATCGCTGCCGTGCAGTTTCGAAGCGCCGCCCTCAAGTCTTGTAGTGACTTCATAACTCACGATGTCGAACGGGTGAAACTCGGGAAACGCAGCTTGCCGCACGAGCAATTCGAACGTGCCCTCGGCCGCTTCGAAGTCGTACCCTTCGTATTCCATTTGCTTCATCCGTTGCAGCACCTCGCGCCGCGCGGTATCGCTCAGGTGCTCCTCAAGTCCGTGCTGCTTCAGTTTGTAACTGATATTGCCCCGTCCGGAGAGATCGCTCAGCAAGACGCGCTGTACATTGCCGACCGTTTGCGGATCGACGTGTTCGTAGCTGGCGGGATCCTTCAACACCGCGCTCACATGGACACCGCCCTTGTGCGCGAACGCACTCGCGCCAACGAAGGACTGCTCGCGTCTAGATGGTAAGTTTGCCAGTTCCGCCACAAAATGCGCTACTCCGGTCAGCTTACGTAGGTTCTCCCGCCCCACGGTCGTGTGCCCCAGCTTCAACTCGAGGTCCGCTAGGATGGAACACAGATTCGCGTTTCCGCAGCGCTCCCCGTAACCGTTAATCGACCCCTGCACGTGCGTTACCCCGGCTTCGACAGCCAAAATCGTGTTCGCAACTGCTACTTCCGAATCGTTATGGCAGTGAATCCCGAGCACTCCGTCGAAACGCCTCCTCACTTCTGCTACGATTTCCACCAGGCGCATGGGCAAAGTCCCGCCGTTCGTGTCGCATAAGCAAAGTACATCTGCGCCAGCGCTCTCAGCGGCATCCAAAGTGCGCAGAGCAAAGGCCGGATCGGCCTCGTAGCCATCGAAGAAGTGCTCGGCATCGTAAATGACTTCGCGCCCCTGCTTTTTCAGGTGCGAAACAGTCTCTGAGATCAGACGCAAGTTCTCTTCTTCTGTGATCCCCAGCACGCGCGCAACGTGCAGCTTCCATGTCTTGCCGAAGATCGACACCACAGGCGTTCCGCTCGCCAGCAACTCCGCCACATTCCCGTCTTGCTCAATTGAATGTTTTGCGAACCGGGTTGCGCCAAACGCCGTTAGCTTAGCGTGCTTGAGCCTCAGACTCTTCGCGCGCGCGAAGAATTCTCTGTCTCTGGGATTCGACCCGGGCCAACCACCCTCGATGTAATCGATTCCAAGATCATCGAGCTTCTCCGTAATCATCAGTTTGTCTTGTACGGAAAACGAGACCGATTCGCCCTGTGCGCCGTCGCGCAGTGTCGTATCAAACGTAAAAATCTTCATAAGTTAATCGTTTTTAAAATTCGTAGATGTTCTCGAGAGCTTCCGCTCTGTGCCCTGAATGCAAAAGGCCACCGGCTTTCGCCCGGTGGCCTCGAAACTCGCTTCGTTGAGCGCAGCCTCAGGCCGGGCCCCTAATAATAGCCGCCCCAATAAGGATTCTGCGCTGTACAACGATGAGCATAGAACCTGCGCCTTACTCGGATTTTAGGACACGTGCACCCCAAATGCAAACCGCCCCATTATGGCAATTTTTACGCGAATATAAATGGGAGGCAGCAAGCGTGCGCTGAGTACTATGAGAAAGGAGGAACAAAATGAAGCTACTAACGGCCACTCTTCTGGCCGCCACCTTTGTGGGAACAACGCTGGCCGCCGATGAAGATATGCAGCGCCTCAAGGCCTCGGGGGAGGTTCTGCAAGAAATTATGGGGACGCCGGACAAATCCATTCCAAGCAGTCTCTTCAATAAGGCCTACTGTGTCGTCGTAATCCCGAGCATGAAGAAAGCCGGATTCATATTTTCGGGAAAATACGGACGTGGCTACGCTTCCTGCCGAAAGGAAGGCGGGGGATGGACTGGACCCGCGGCTTTACGAGTCGAGGGTGGTGGATTCGGATTGCAATTGGGAGGTTCTGCAACCGACGTAGTGATGCTCGTTATGAGTAAGAAGGGTATGGATGGGATGCTCGCAAGCAAATTTACGCTAGGCGGCGAAGTCTCTGCCGCTGCCGGCCCAGTCGGGCGAGACGTTACGGCCCAGACTGACGCGACAATGCGGGCAGATATCCTCTCATGGTCGCGATCCCGAGGTCTCTTCGGTGGAATTTCCTTACAGGGCGGGACCTTGCGCGCGGATACCGACGTCGATAAGGCGCTTTATGGACAGAAGGTCAGCAGCAAGGAGATCTTGACGGGCACCGTGCCAGCTCCCGCTGGAGCCGACGCCTTCACAGCACAACTCGTCAAATACGGCGGCGACGTGCAAAGCAAGTGACCCGCGCGGTTTGTACTAGAGTACTTCTATTACTGCCAGGCATCGCGTCTGCCCGAAACATGTGCGCTTCCGACACCGTCGATTAAGTGAAGTTAATTCCCACTTGGAAGTTGGAGGCGCCGGGATGGATTCGAATCTCCCGAAGAAAGGTTTTGCGGACCCCTGCCTCGCCACTTGGCTACTGCACCATACTCATTAAGTGTCAGGTAAGCCTGTAGCTTCCCAACTCAGAACTCATATCGGAATCCGAACCGCACGAAGCGCGGGGGCTGTATGGCAACGGGCAAGCGCAGATTAAACGCTGGCCCGCTTAGATCATTCTCCTGAATTCTGTTGTTCGCGTTGGTCACATTCAGAACGTCAATCGATCCCGTCATGCGCCCAAGCGTAAGAGAGAACGTCTTCCCAAATCGGAGGTTCCAGTTCAGGACGTATTGAGCTCGGTTCCCACCCTCCGGGCTTCCGCGAACGGTCGTTGGAACCAAGAAGGGGCCCTGAGCGAGGCCTTCAACTAACAATTGCCGCGCAAACACCAGGCCATCAGTGTAGTCGGCCACACTAGCTACTTCTATCCCGCCCCATTTCGGCGGTAAACGGTAGGTCGCCAGAATTTTTCCAACATAGGCGCGATCGGTATAACTGCGGCCGGTTGCATGGATAGTGGTATTCGGGTCGAGAAACAACGCGCCAATCACACCGGGATCATTCTCAAAATATGCGTTGCCCGGGTTTGTCGGCCCCCACGCCTTCTCCGCCATAAAGGAGGCATCGAATGTCAGATTCCTCCACTGGCTTTGCACCTCGGCCAATAAGCCTTCGTTCAGCATTCGCAACCCGGGCGGGTTCGTCAGAAGAAATCGATCTTGACCGAACGTAGCGGGATTCTGTTGGTAAACGGTCAAGAATTGGTCATCGAAGCTTCCCACAATTCCATCCGGTCCGGGATCAAGAACGGACACTGGCGCAAAGGCCTGTTGAGACACTCCTGTGTCAATCGCGGCGATACGGTCCTTTTCATCGCGCCGGAAAAGATGAATGCTCGCGGTGCTTTGACGCATTCTAAACTCGCCGCCAACATCAAACTCGTCCGCGTACGGCCGTTTCAAACCGGGAGAAATGGAAGAATAGGGGCCGCCGAAACGCATCAGTAATGCACCCCGTTCGCCGGGTTCGAACCACCCGTCCGAGTTGTGGTCGATCCATTGATATTCGCTTCCTCCCAGGCTGTTTGGATTTCCAAAGTCGAGATATCTACCCGCCATTGGCGAGTACAAACGGGCATACATGCCTCGAACCACGAATCCGTGCAGATACGGAACCTGCCAGGCGAAACCGGCGCGCGGCGAGAGGCTTGTCCATACGATCAGGTCCGACATTCCCGCAAACATTCGCGAAGGTGCAAATGCGCCGGATGGGCTGGATTGCGCCGGAAGAGAACCGCGGGCAAGGTCCAGCAGCCCGCCTACATCGAACGAGAGCGTACGGGCAACAACGAAGTGATCCGCGAGATATGTCGAGAACGAACGAATGTTTTCGCGGGTTTGAAGCGGAGTATTAAACTCAACCACAAATGCAGGCGTTCCATTCGCCGTAATCAGGTTAAGATCCGACGACGTGCTGAATCTGTTGAGTGAGGAAGAATCCTTCCATGCCCCGCCGACCGTGATCTGGTGGCGCGTGCTTCCCGCTCGCAGCAAACCCGGTTGCCATGCTGCAGCAATCTCCTGACGTCTACGAACGGCGAAATTCGTAAGAGGCGGCGCTCCGCTAACCGTGCTGCCAAAAAGCTCAATGCGGCTCTGGTCCGGCACAGGTTCTGAAGACGGCCTGGTATTCAGATGAGCGGTCGAAAATCCGTAGCGCATCTCGACCACGCCCGCGCTTGGATTCGCGGAGAATTCGTGTGTCCAGCCGGCTTGTAGAAAATCAAAAGTATCGGCTTCCGCGTTATTCAAGAAGCCATATGGCAGATTGAACTCGGGCGATTCGCGCCGGCCCGCTAATGCTTCCAGTCCGGCAGGTACTCCGCCGTTTGAAAGATCGAGACGTGAACCACTGTAAAGCAGATGTATCTGATCGTGTATTCCAGCGCGAACTTGACTCCCCGCATTACCGAACAGGATTCTACTGACCTGTTCCGTGCCCAGCGACGCCAACGGGAGGCTCTGAGATGCCCACTGCCCGGCACCGGAGGCCCAGAGATCTGCCCAATGCGTCAAGGGACCTCCGGCTTCAAGGCTGTCGCGAGTGAACCAGGTGAATCTTTCCGTTTGCCGCACGAGGCCGCGCTCTGCTGCCTGAGGCAAGTTGCTGGAAGCGAGTCCTAAACCGGTATTCACAGTGGAAATCGCTCCGTGCCACGCGGCACCAGCCTGATGCGGATATAAGCCTATTTCAGTGCCGTAGCTATCCGACGTCGTCAGCCCGAAGGCGGTCCGCAGCACCACTTCCTCAGTCGCTTGTAGGTCGGGCAGGACGACCGGGTAGCCCGGCTGATAGGAGTCTGTGGCATCCAGTCCTGCGACGCTGAATTGCGTCGCCGTCCATGAGAACCCACGTTGCGATACGATTCCTAATCGGTTATCCGCCAACCCAGTAAAGTCGAGAGGCTCAGTGACGCTTCCTGGTTCGCGACTCGCTAGGGCACTCTGTGATATAGATCCTTCGGGATAAACGCGCATTTGTGTGGAATCCACCCAGGGTCTTGGTACCGTCGCCGTCTTGGCCTGCTGCAATATGCGGAGCGCTCCGGAAGCATCCAAAATCAGATCGATTCGAGTCGTTTGCAGCGGCGCGATGAAAACATTGGGTCCAATGATATTTGGCTTGTTCTGGTACCGTACGCTAAATCGATACCACCCATACGGTAGAGCGAGTTCAAATTCGCCCGCCGAGCTCGTCCGAATAGGGGTTTCGAACCCCGCGCCAGACGCGATGATCAATGTGCCGCTCAGTGCGCCCCCATCCGAAGCTCGGAGACTACCTTCCACGAGACCCGTCGTCAATTGCGCTCCGGAAACGCCGACAATCAGCGCCAGCAGCGGGAGAAGAGTCGTCCGGACGCGGGCCACGATCCTTTTACTGCCGGAGTACTGCGAAGCGGCTGATCGAATAGCCGAGCGCACCGCCCACAAACACGTCAGAAAGAAAGTGTTCCGAGAGCGATACCCTGGAAAATCCCACCAGTGCGGCCAATCCGTACGCCGTGTAGGGTACCCAGCGATGCTGACGGTATCGCCGGGCCACAACCGTCGCGATGGAAAACGCCGCTATGCTGTGGCCCGATGGGAAACTGCCATTGCCCCGCAGAACCGACCCGTGGCTTTCGAACCAGGTGTCGGAAAGGTTTCCTCGGCTTGGCACCGCCACAGGCCGTAAGCGTTCATCGATGTCCTTTAAAACAGTTGCTACGATCTCAGCATCGGCCACGGCTTCGCCGGCCAGCAGCGCCGTCTTCTCCATTTTGGAATCTTTTCGAATGAGCCCCAAACCGTAAAGCGATAGAGGCGCAATGACGAGTCCAAGAGTCGTGGCATTACTCGTGAACACTTGGTTGAATCCGCGATAGGTCGATGTGGTTCGAAAATAGCGCGAGTCCACTGGGTCAAGCGCGATGAGCGCTGCGGTCGTGCCGAGAACGGCGGCGACCGGAATCCAGTTTCTATTTCGCGCCGCTTTAGCAGGAAAGAGCCAGATCTCCTTCTGATCCGCAGCAATGTTTGGCAGCATCAGCTTCCAGGAGACTGCGCGATCCGAGTCAGATTTCGGTTCTGGTGATTGCTCGGTTGACTGTGGGCCAGGCGGATTCTCGTCGGGTTGCAGCGGCTGAGCAAAAACACAAGGCGAGAGTGTCCACGCTAAAACGGTTAGTAGAGCGAACGGCTTAACTGCCATGAATTGTTCCAAAATATCGAAAACGTGTGACTCATGCTGGAGACACCAGGTTGCAGGATTTTGGTTTGTGCCGCGAAACAGTTGATTATCTGTCCGGTCCGGACATAAAAGGCCCTACATCTGGGATTCGAACCTACAACCCCTCTGTTAACAGCTAACAACGACCACCGATATCAGAACCGACGGAAGCCCCTCTCCGCCTGGCTGTCCGCTTGTTGCGGAAGCTCAGCCAGCGCTTATCGAAAATTGCTCTGCAAGCGTTGCGCTATATCTGGACATTGCAATCCGCTGAAAACTCTTCGATATATCATCAGGAGCGAACCAAGCCATTTGGATGGGGAGATAACCGTACTGGCATGAATGGCAGGGCGAGGGTCAGCCGCGCCGTGTCAGCAGTTATTGTGGCACTCGCGGTGACCTTCCTTCAAGCGGGTTGTGGCCGCGGGAACGCCCCTGAGAGTAATCTCCCAAGCGAAGCTCAATCGGTCAAGGCCAGCCTGTTTACGGTATCACAGCAGCAGCTTCCGCATCTGCGCATCGGCCCTGTGCAAAGTACCACGTGGCGCATCGACGTTGAAACCACCGGGACGGTAGATTGGGATGCGGATCACACCACGCCGGCGATTACGCAGGTTAGCGGCCCCATCACTCGCATTGTAGCCGACTATGGGTCGCATGTGAAGGCAGGGGACCCGCTGCTCTACGTGGCGAGTCCCGACATCACTAACGCCATCGCAACCTACAGGAAAGCCCGGGACCAGCAGGATCTGGCGCGCAAGGCTCTCGATCGCGAGAAAAGCCTGCTCGCTCACGGAGCCGCCGCACTGAAAGATGTCGAGAGCGCAGAAGCAGCTTACAACAGCGCCGCTACCGATGTCCAGAACAGCTTGCAGGCGCTGAAGATCTTCGCCATTACCCCGCAAGAGTTGAATAATGCCGAGGGGCAGGGGGTGCCCATTAGCCCGGAGCTCGCCGTACGCGCTCCGATCGCCGGAACAGTGGTGCAGAAGCTGGTTATGCCCGGCCAATTGATTCAGGCCGGGTCCACCACCTGCTTCATGCTGAGCAATACGTCGACTGTCTGGGTCCAGGGCCACATTTTCGACCGCGATCTGCCTTTTGTGCGCATCGGGGATGCGGTGGAAGAAACGAACTCCTCGTTTGACCGAAAGTTTCGCGGCAGGGTATCTTATATCGGCGCCATGGTGGATCCGGATACACGCACCACCCCGGTTCGCATTGTCACTCGAAATCCGGGAGATCTTCTGAAGAAAGATATGTACCTTGAGGCAGTGATTCATACCGGTACGGATAAAAATGTTCTCAGTGTTCCAGTCTCCGCGGTGCTGCATGACTCGGAAAATGAACCGTTCGTGTATGTGGAAGTGCAGCCGCGTCAATTCGCGCGCCGATCGGTGGCTGTGGGCGCGCAGCAGAATGGGTACGTGGAGATACGGAGCGGGCTGAAGGCAGGCGAAAAAGTGGTCTCGGAAGGCAGCGTCTTTCTGCAGTTCGCCAGCAGCTATCAATAGGCCAGTCCCGGAATGATTTCACGCCTGGTCTCGTTCGCTCTCTCGCAGCGCTTCCTGATTGTTATCGCCTCGCTCGCTCTGATGATCTGGGGCGCGATCGCCTTCCAAAGACTACCTATCGACGCGTATCCCGATCTTTCGCCTCCGCACGTTGAAATCATCACCCAATGGCCCGGACACGCCGCGGAGGAGATCGAACGGCTAATCACAATTCCGCTTGAGATCGAGATGAACGGTATTCCGCGGCTCGGCTCGCTGCGCTCGATTTCGCTGTATGGGCTCTCCTCCGTTCAGATGAACTTCGAATATGGTGCCGATCCTTACTTCGCTCGCGAGCAGGCCTTCGAGCGTGTAACGAATGCCACCATGCCGCAAGGCGTCACGCCAAGCCTCTCTCCGCTATTCAGCCCCAGCGGTTTGATTTATCGCTATGTTCTGGAGAGCCCCGATCGAACGCCCCAAGAGCTAAAGACCATTGAGGATTGGGTGCTGGAACGCCGTTACCGGTCCATTCCAGGTGTGGCGGACGACTCAGGTTTCGGCGGCACGACCATGCAGTATCAAGTGCTGCTCGATCCAAACAAACTGCTTACGTACGGGATTTCCGTCGCGCAGGTGCAGCAGCAGCTCAGCGGGAACAATGCCAACGCGGGCGGCGGCTTTTACGCGCAGGGCGGCCAGATCTACTACATTCGTGGACTCGGATTAGTCACCGATACAGCAGATATAGGGAATATCGTGCTGACGATGCACAACGGGATTCCCGTGTATGTGCGTGACGTGGCGAAAGTGCAGATCGGTCATGCCGTGCGGCTGGGGCAATTTGGGTACATGCGGCAGCAGGAAGCGGTCGAAGGCGTCATCCTGATGCGCGTGGGAGAGCAGGCGCAGGTCATCCTAAAGCGCGTAGAGGAGAAAACGGAAGAACTGAACAGGCACGTTCTACCGCGAGATGTCAGGGTGGTTCCGTATTACGACCGCAGCTACTTGATCGAGGAGACCACGCGCACGGTCGAGCGGAATCTGGTGCGCGGCATGATCCTCGTGCTGGTGATCCTCGGCTTGATGCTCTTCAGCGTTCGCACCGCGCTGATCGTAGCTGTGACAATTCCGTTCGCCTTGCTGTTCGCCTTTATCTGCCTCGACCGCGCCCACATTCCGGCGAATCTGCTGTCCATCGGGGCGATCGATTTCGGGATCATCGTTGATGGCGCCGTCGTGATGGTCGAGAACATTTTCCGTGAGCTAGCGGCACGCTACGGCCAGAGCTATAACCTGCTCGATGTCATCCGGGCAGCGGCGCGTGATGTCGAACGGCCCATTTTCTATGCGATTGCCGTAATCATTGCGGGATATCTTCCCATTTATGTGCTGACCGGTCCTTCAGGGCGGCTCTTCCAACCCATGGCCGATACCATGTCTTTCGCGCTCGTCGGTTCACTCATCTGCGCCCTGACTTTGCTGCCGGTGCTCTGCGCGTTCTTCCTGCGTAAGCACGTGCATGAACCCGAACTCAGAATCTATGACCGGCTCCGCGATTCCTATGGCAGGGCCCTCGCCGTATGTCTGCGTAATCGAGTATTGACTGTGGCAGTCTGCCTGGCAATTTTTTTCGCTTCACTGCTCCTAATTCCAGGAATTGGTGCAGAGTTCATGCCGCATCTTGACGAAGGAGCGCTATGGGTGCGGGCCACCACCCCGTACACCATCTCGTTCGAGGAAGCCTCGAAGCTTTCCCCGCAAATCCGCAATATTCTGCTGAGCTTCCCCCAGGTGACCACCGTTGCCAATGAATTAGGGCGCCCCGACGATGGCACGGATCCGACCGGCTTCTTCAATAATGAGTTCTATGTTGGGCTGCGCCCTTATGAGGACGCCTCCTGGCACCACAATATCCATACGAAGCCGGAACTGATAGATGCACTGCAGCGAAAATTTTCCGCGTTTCCAGGAGTGATCTTCAACTACACGCAACCCGCCGAGGATGCCGTAGACGAGGCCGAGACGGGATTGAAGAGCTTGCTCGCAGTCAAGATTTTTGGCGTCGATTTGAAAACCCTGGAGCAGAAGGCAGAGCAGGTGAAAGATGTTCTCTCGCACGTGCGTGGCGTTACTCACGTCGTGATTGTCCGGGAACTGGGCCAGCCGAGCCTGACCATCAAACCCGATCGCGCCAAGATCGCGCGCTATGGCTTAAACGTGAGCGACGTGAACACCTTGATTGAGACTGCGTTGGGAGGCACCGCCGCGACCCAAATCATCCAGGGCGAGGAGCAGTTCGATCTTGTGGTGCGAATGCAGGAGCCATTCCGGCAAAACGAAAACGCGATTAAAAACCTGCTGATCACCACGCCCGCCGGACAGCATCTTCCATTGAGCCAGTTCGCCGATATACGCGTTGAAAACGGTGCATCGCTGATCTACCGGGAGGCGAATTCGAGATACATCGGAGTACAGTTCAGCGTTGACGGACGCGACTTGGCCAGCGCCGTCGGAGAAGCGCGCCAGAGGGTGGATCAAGCCGTCAAGCTGCCTATCGACTACACGTTTGACTGGGGTGGAGAGTATCAGGACTATCTGTCTTCAATGGCTCAAATGAAAGTGATTCTGCCGCTCACCGTTTTGCTGATTTTGTTAATCCTGTTCGCTCTGTATGGAAATTTGAAGTTTCCGCTCATCATTTTCTTCAGCGTGCTGATTACCCAGCCCGTAGGCGGATTGCTTGCCCTCCGTATGACGGGAACAACTTTCAGCGTGTCATCGATGCTGGGATTCGTGGCCTTAATGGGCGTGGCGGTGCAGACCAGCGTAATTCTCTACTCTTTCATTAACAAGCTGCGGCTCGAAGGGAAAGACCCTATGTCCGCCACGCTCGAAGCCTCAGTGCTGCGCTTGCGGCCAATTGCCATGACTGCATTGGTGGCTTGTTTCGGCCTGCTGCCCGCTGCGATGTCTACAGGAATTGGGAGCGACTCTCAGAAGCCTTTCGCGATCGTGATTGTCGGCGGTATGATCTCACGACTGTTCCTGTCGATTTTCCTGGCCCCTGTGCTTTATGCGCTTGTAGCCCGGAAAGGCGACGTGCTACAAGTCTGACTTTCTTGATTTTCACTGCGTGGATTTTGCCCTATTGATAATCTGGCCAAGTTGGACGGATGAGGCCTCACCGACTATCGAACCTGCAATCCTTCCGTCCGGATCGATCACTATGGTCGTCGGAACCACGGAAATACCGAAATACCCACTTACCACACCATCTTCGTCAGATAAGAACGGAAAGGTATAACCTCGCGTTTCCAAAAAAGAGCGGGGCGCTGCCTGAGGCTCTTCGCTGAGGCTGCTGCATCAGTTGCCTGAGTATAAGAATTGCACCGGATAAGCGACTCGAAATGCCGCCAGCCAAGTCTCATGGCCTGGGAGGCAATTTCCTTCTTCCGCCGATTATACGCGTTAATCTTCGAGATCGTAGCCGTTCTCTTACCGGATTACCTCACGTCCAACGGCTAAATTCAATTGATTCGCGGCAGAAAAATATGAGCCCACCAGATTCAAATAGCTCAGTTCGGTATCGCGATATTCCTTTTGTGCATCCAGGAAGTCGAGCAACGACGCACCTCCATGCAAATACGCGAACGACAGCGAAGATCGTATGTTTTTCGCTTCTTCCAGATACTCGGCCTTGTACGGCCGCAACAGTTTGAGCGCACTTTCCAAAGTTGCATACGCCGAGTCCACGTCGTGGAGCGCGGTCAACTTCGCGGCATCGCGCAGCTTTTCATTCCGTCCGATGTCGAGCAGTGTCTGCAACTTGTCGCCTTGATTCCGGTCGAATATGCGCAGCGGGAAACTGACGCTGGCGCCCACGTATGTATTCAATGGAGCAGGTTGGTGAGATGCATCCACGCTGAATGTCGGGTCCACGGAACCATTCGCAATCGCGAGTTGATGATCGATTTTGGCCTTATCGAGCGACCGCTCAGCCTCTTGGAGATCCGGCCGGGTATTGAGCGCGAGTGTCCGGAGCTCATTCAGCGAAGTCAGCAACTCTTCAAAATCGAAACTCTCCGAGATGTCGAATTCGTCGACCGGAACCGGGTCCCGCAGGAGCGTCAAAAGGTCAATTTTTGCGGTGCGCAGATTGACTTCCGCCGTTTGCAGGTCCGATGCAAACTGAGCCCGCTGCAGCTTCACGCGCTGGAAGTCCACTTGCGATATGTCGCCGACCTTGAGCCGATCCCGGCTGATCGCGATTTCCTTGTCGTAGTAGTCGAGATTTTCTTGTGCCACCCCGCGTACCGCCTTGGCCTGCATCACACGGACGAAGGCATCGCGCAAGTTGAACATCAAGGTTCGTTCCAGGTCTGATTGGGCCGATATAGAAATCGCAGTAGCTTTTTCCGCGCTCGCCAGCCGTAGTTCACGTTTGTGCTCACGCTCGCGCAGATAGCTCAGACTCCAAAATACATATGACTGCGCAAGGGGCCGGTAGGGGTTGCTCTTAAATGGCGTCAGCTGGTCCCAGCCAAGGCTTACGTCCGGATTCGGCCTGAGATCTGCCGTGATCTCCTGAGCGCGTGACTCGCCAATTGTCGTTTGTCCTGCTAATAAGGTCGGGTTATTAGCCCGGAATCTGTCTTGAGTCTGGTGCCAAGTTAGTACCTGCTGTGCAAACAAGGTCGGCACCAGGCAGGTTACTAATACGACTGGCAGGCAAAAATGGCCCACTCTTCGCAACTCATCCCTTTGAAATGCAAACCAGCTTTTTCCGGCCGTCGAGAAGTTTGTTGGCAAGCACGATCCAGGAATCCGGCCGTGGGAATGCTAACTCGGCGTCTCGCATAATTTACTTCTGCTTCTCCGTCACAAATACCGCGATGCACCACCTTGCGATCTTCAACGCCTTAGTATATCTGCGCGAGTCTGAGCGAAACCACGGCTGAGTCGCGGAAGCGCTTTCCGCCATCTCAGTAGTGCCGGGCTAGTGAAGCACTTCAAACGATATTCTGGAAATCACTGGAATAAGGGTTTGGCTCCTCAGGTAGGATTCGAACCTACAACCCTTCGGTTAACAGCCGAATGCTCTACCGTTGAGCTACTGAGGAGCATCGCACGTCGCTGTATCCGACATTGATCTCGGCTCGAGCGACGGAATCAAACCCATTACAACACAGTTGCTACGCTGAGATCACTGATGCAGCTGGAGAAAGTCTACGAGCCGCAGCGCTTTGAACCGCACTGGGCTCAGTGGTGGATCGATTCCGGTATCTACCACGTCGATGCAGCCCAAGCGAAGCCTCACAGCGTTTTCTCGATCGTCATTCCGCCACCAAACGTGACGGGATCTCTCCACATCGGGCACATGCTCGAACACACGGTTATGGACGTTGCCGTGCGATGGCACCGGATGCAAGGTAATACCACGCTTTGGGTTCCGGGCATGGATCATGCCGGAATTGGTACACAAATGGTAGTTGAGCGGCAGCTTGCCGCAGAAGCCCGAACGCGCCAGCAGCTCGGCCGCGAAGAGTTCGAGCGCCGTGTCTGGCAATGGAAAGAGGAATACGGCGGCCGCATCCAGATGCAAATCCGGCGCGAGGGTGCAAGCGTCGATTGGTCTCGTGAGCGCTTCACGATGGACGCAGGGCTTTCGCGCGCCGTTCGCGAGACTTTTGTCCGCCTCTGGGAAAAGGGCCTCATCTATCGTGGCGAGTACCTGGTGAACTGGTGCCCTCGCTGCCAGACGGTCATCTCCGACGTGGAAACGCTGCACGAAGCCGTTGAAGGCCAGCTCTGGTACATTCGGTATCCCATGACCGGCGCTAACGAAACTCTGACCGTGGCCACGACTCGTCCCGAGACCATGCTTGGTGACACTGCCCTCGCAGTTCATCCTGAAGACAAGCGCTACAGACATTTACACGGCAAAACCGCCATAGTTCCACTCATAGGCCGTGAGATTCCGATTATCGCGGACCCGGCGGTTGATGTGAGTTTCGGTACCGGTGTTGTGAAGGTCACGCCGGCTCATGACCCGAACGATTTCGAGATAGGAAAGCGGCATGATCTCGCATTCGTGAAGGTCATCGGCGAAGACGCTCGCATGACGGCCTCCGGCGGTCCATACGCTGGCCTCGATCGCTTTGAAGCACGGAAGAGAGTGGCTGCCGCTTTAAAAGAATCCGGTGAATTGGTCAAGACGGAACCTTACACCGTCAACATCAGCAAATGCTATCGGTGCAACACCGTCATTGAGCCGCTCATATCGGCGCAATGGTTCGTACGCATGAAGCCGCTTGCCCTTAGGGCGATGGAGGCCGTGAAGGCCGGGTGCATCCGATTTGTGCCAGACGATCGAGAAATCGTCTTTTTTCAATGGATGGAGAACATACGGGATTGGTGCATTTCGCGCCAGCTTTGGTGGGGTCATCGTATTCCTGCATGGCACTGCAGAAACTGCCAGCAGATCACGGTCTCGCGCGAAATGCCGGCCACCTGCCCTCATTGCCATTCCACTGAAATCGAGCAAGATCCCGACGTGCTTGATACTTGGTTCAGCTCCGGATTGTGGCCTTTTTCTACACTGGGCTGGCCCGATGAAACCGAGGATCTCAAGACCTTTTATCCCACTTCCCTGCTTATCACTGGCTTCGACATCTTGTTCTTTTGGGTCTCGCGCATGATCATGCTCGGTCTCGAATGCACAGGCGAGGTTCCGTTCCGCGAAGTGCATCTGCATGGCCTGGTCCGCGATGCCGAGCGCCAAAAGATCTCGAAGAGCAAGGGCAATGTTGTTGATCCACTCGAGCTGATGGATCGCTTCGGCACTGATGCTGTGCGTATCGCCCTGCTGATTTCAGCCGCACCCGGCGCTGATATTGCCTTAAAGGAAGACCGGATGGAGGCGAGCAGAGCCTTCGCAAACAAAGTTTGGAATGCCTCGCGCCTTCTGTTCCTAAACATGGAGCGCTCGGGTGTTACGAAGTGGACACCCGGAACGACGCCCCAGTGTGTCTCCATCGAGGACGCCTGGATTCGGGACCGGTTCGACGCTTGCGCGCGCGTCGTCAACAACAGCTTGAACTTACACCGCTATCACGAGGCGTCACAAGAGCTTTGGGATTTCATTTGGCACGAGTTCTGCGACTGGTATCTGGAAGTGAAAAAACTTCGGTTCCGGGAGAACTCCGGAGAAGATGACCACTGGATAGCGGCTTTGAGCGTTTACGAGTCCATGCTGCGTCTTTTGCATCCCTTCATGCCGTTCATTACCGAGGAACTCTGGCAGCGGTTGGTTGCTATGGCCGCGGGCGAACGCCCGATCTCAATCTCATTGGCCGCTTACCCCAAAGCTCAGGAGTCTTCCATCCACGATTTGCGAGGTGATAATTTCACGAAACTGCAGGCGATCGTCAACGCAGCCCGTGAGCTTCGGGCCGACAACAAATTGGATCCGAAATCCAGGTTACCGGCAGTTCTGTATCTCCGTAATTTCCATTTTGAACCCCAAGATCTCGCTGTTGTCGGCACGCTCGCTCGACTGGAAATCGAGCAGCGCCCAGGCGTTCTGCGGGAGCAAAAAGGACTGATTCGCTCCACGCCGGAGTTCGATTTGCAGATCTTTCCGGAATCCTCGACTCAGAACGGCGCACTGAGCGAGGAAGCCAGAATGCGAATACTGAAAGAAATCGCTAACCTGGAGCGAGCAATCGAAAACTCGAACCGACAGCTTCAGGACCCTGCTTTCCTTAATAAGGCACCGGAAAAAGTAATCGCTACGGTACGTTCTAAGCTCGCGGGATACGAAACTCAACTCGAACAGAACAGAAGGTTGCTCGAAGGATTCGAGTGATCGCCGCTCTATATCAAACGCCGGCTCGATCTGATAGATGCGCCTAGACGCTGACAGGGTTCAACGGATGTTTCCTGATAGGCAGGTGCACTATTTTCAAACGATCGACTCGACGATGACCGAGGCAGCACGACTCGCAAACTTGGGGGCTTCTCCCGGCACAGTCGTTTTAGCGGAAGAGCAGACCGCCGGGGTGGGACGTTTAGGGCGCGCGTGGCATTCAGAAAACGAACTTGGCGTTTACTGCTCAATTGTGCTTCGCCTCCCTTTGCCACCGGATCATCTGCCGATTATCAATCTAGTACTTGGTTTGGCAGCTGCTGAAGCGATTGAGAAAACGACCAACGTCATTTGCGATCTACGATGGCCAAACGACGTATTGATCCGGCACCGGAAAGTAGCGGGCATTCTTGCCCAGCTTGTGGACGATTGTGTCATTGCCGGCATCGGAATCAATGTGAATCAAAAATCTTTTCCCTCGGAGCTACGCACCCCCGCAACCTCGCTGCGCATCGAGAATGGCGGGGTGGTTCAATCTCGCGATGACCTGATTATTCACTTGATCCAGTCGGTAGATGCTTTTTGCTCGATGCTGCAGACAGAAGGACCTGCGCCTATCATCCGTGCATTCACGGCAGCATCAAGCTATGCATTGGATCGCCGAGTAATGGTTGAAGACGGCGGGAGAAAAGGCATTACGGCAGGCCTAGACGAAAGCGGTTTTCTTCTCGTGCGCTTCGATAGCGGCCGTACAGAGAGAGTCGCGGCCGGCGGCGTGCGTCCGGAAAATTAGCCGCAATTCATGGGCGAATCGGCCGAATCTGAGCTGCGAGACGAAGCCGACTGGCCTCGCAATTATTTCAACTATTTCACAGAGATCGAAGAGCACTTCCAACGCGCCCGCGGAACCGGATTATTTCTTCTCTCCCCACTCGATTGGGCGCTCATTGAAACCTGGAAGAGCGCCGGCATTCCTCTCGAGGCAGTTTTAAAGGGCATCGATGATGCTTTCGAGAAATGGCGCAGCCGCAAACAGAAGTATCGCGCCGTTAATTCAGTCGCGTATTGCGCACAAGCGGTATTAGAAAATGCACAGCGTACACCCGCCGAACCTAAACGTGCGCAGGCAAGCCATGAAGCACCGTTCACAGCCCAACAGCTCAGAACGCACCTGGAAGTTGCGGCGGGAACATTGCGCATCAAACCGGAGAATGGATTTCAAGAAATCGCATCATCGCTCGAAGGTTTAGCAAATGAGTCGGAGCGCTACGTCGACAAGTTGGAAGATCTCGAGCGGCGGCTTACCGCCCTGGAAGACAAAATGGTAGCCGTCGGACGGATCCTCCAAACTGATAATGATCTTTATACAATTCGCGAAGCACTGGAACGCGATCTGAGGCCCTACCGTGGGAAAATGACCGCTGAGCAGCTTACCATGCTCGAACGGCGCTATCTCGATGCCGCGATTCTCGAACGCGCAAGTCTACCCCGCCTCAGTCTGTTCTACTTACGTTAACTTTCTGATAGAGTAGGCGCGCGCATGAATAGCGGCCGTCGCTCGAAAGCTTTCCACTGGACGGCGCTTGCGCTCCTGGTTGTCTCTGTTTGTATCAATTACGCGGATCGCACCACCCTCGCCGTCGCGGCTAAGAGCATCGAGCGCGATCTGCGCTTCCGTCCAGATCAGCTCGGCATATTGCTGGGCGCATTTTTCTGGACATACTCCTTGCTGCAACTAGTGGCGGGTAAGGTAATCGATCGCTGGAACGTCAACTGGGTTTACGCAGGAGCGTTTCTGCTTTGGTCCGGCGCAACGGCTCTGACTGGGCTCGTAAACTCCTTCGCTGCGATCCTGCTGCTGCGTTTTTTGCTCGGAGTGGGCGAGTCGGTTGCCTATCCCGCCTATTCGAAGATCATTGCTATTTCGTTCCCGGAACATCTTCGCGGAACAGCCAATGCACTCATAGATGCCGGGTCGAAAATGGGTCCAGCTTTAGGCGTGCTCGTCGGAGTGAAGATCATTGGTTGGCTGTCATGGCGCGGGATGTTCGCCACTATAGGCTGCATCAGTCTTCTTTGGCTAATACCGTGGTCGCTCATCGCCCCGACGCTTCCTGCAGAACAATCTTCAACTGCTTCCTCATCAGCTCCCAGTTATCGCCAACTGCTTTCTAGGCGAGCTGTATGGGGGACCGCTTTGGGTCTCTTTGGCGGGAACTATACGTGGTACTTCTTCCTGACTTGGCTTCCCTACTACTTCGAAAGCGCCAGGCATTACACGTCAAACCGGCTAGCGATACTGGGTTCTCTGCCGTTCTTGACATTGGCGGCTGCTTCGATTCTCTCTGGACTGTTGGCGGACAGTCTCATCCGCGAGGGCCGGGAACCCGGCCGAGTTCGTCAGGCATTTGTGTCCAGCGGACTCGTGGGCTGTTGTGTGTTTATGCTCATCGCAGTTCTCGTGTCGGGAGTAGTGCTTTCAAATGTTTTCTTGATTCTTTGCTGCATCTCACTCGGCCTTTTCTCCTCGAATAATTGGGCGTTAACCCAGCGGCTTGCGGGAATCGAGGCCGCCGGGAAATGGACCGGCTTACAGAATTGCTTCGGCAATCTACCCGGGATTCTCGCCCCATATGTCACGGGCCTGGTGTTACGTGAGACGCACTCCTTTTTTATTGCCTTCGCGACCGCGTGCGCAGTCCTTCTACTTGGAGCAGCGGGTTTCTGGTTTGTAGTTGGCGATCCAGTTCCCGAGTTGTGGCATACATCCGTCACCCTGACGCACGGAAACCAGATTTAGAATCTTGTAATTTCTTCCGGTGCTAAGCCGTCACTCACCATAGCCAGCGAGTTCGGCGCAGGGCGCTCCATGCGTTTCTGCGCCTCCGGTGGGCATCTTCCTCCGAGTGTCCACCGGGTTTGCTCACTCGCGATTATGGTCCTTTGGAGCGATTAGCGATAGCCGGAATGCAGGCCGATATAAAGATACACGAGCACCTTGGATTCCGGCTCTCCGCGACAACGCCAATAACTCGCTACGCCGGAACCCAGCTCGAACCGACACGGGTCCATCGTGAACCGTAATCCGCTGCCACCCAAACAACCATTTCGTCGCCGGCAAAAAACAGTACGAGAGGGGATGACGTTCCAAATCGCAAACCAGGAGAGCGCGGCGAGCGATAAGGTAAAAGGTTCGCAAGAGCCCGGCCACCTGCTCATCGGTGAAATGGTGTAAAAACAATGAGCAAAGCACGAAATCGAAGCTTTCCGGTGGGAATGGGAGTGCGAACGCATCCCCGATCAGCTTTGGCGCTGGCGCATGCTCCAGATTTACGGGGCTGTAATCCAGGTTTATGAAAGAAGCGCGAGGATAAAGGCGTTGCAAAAAGCTTGCGGTATCACCAGAGGCGGCACCTATATCCAAGAGCGTGAATCCATCGGTCTCAACCGCAACTTGCGCCATCATTTTGCGCAGGGTGGAGTGGCCTCCAAAGCGACTGTTAATACGATTCAGGTCCGCGAGATTACGGTGCGCCTCTTCTCGCGGAGCATGCTCCAACAGCTCCGGTTTGATGAGTCGATGAGTAAACACTCGCTACTTTGGGCACCTCATATACCACGACCAGCTTACCTTTCGGACAGAGCACTCGAAAACAGATGAAAGATAATAGGAGTAAAGATACATTTGAAGCTGCTCAGTAGATGTTCACTCTTTCTGAGCATGACCGTGACACCTCTAAGAGGAAAAGAAAATGAGTACTAACGCACCACAACAGCCGACTTATATCATTCCACCGCCGTCCAGCGCTAACTGGAGGATGCCATTACTCATCGGAGTGATCGCCCTCCTGGTCGTATCCAACATATACCTATTCACACAGGTTGAGCGTGTAAAGACGGACAACAAGAACGAGATGGCAAAATTAAGCGCCGATCTCAAGGGCGCCGTCGAAAAAATGCGTATCGATTCGTCAGCCGACGTCCAACGTTCGCGTCACACAATTGAGGCATTGCAGTCAGATCTGCAGGCACAAAGGCGAGCTGCGAACCGGGCAGTCGGGCAGGCAAAGATCGATGCGCAAAAAAGAGTTGAGGCGCTGCAGACCCAAGTGGCAAGCGAACAGGCCCAGCAGCAGCAGGTCATAAACTCTGTGAAGCAAACAGCCGATACCGCAACCACTCAACTCGCGAATGTTTCCACAGATGTCGGCAATGTAAAGACCGATGTCCAGAAGACAAGGAGCGAGCTGGAACAAACCGTCGCCAACCTGAAACGAGTTACCGGTGACGTCGATAATCATGCGAGCCTGATCGCGACCAACGGGAAAGAGCTCGATGCGCTAAAGGCTCTCGGCGAGCGCAACTACTCGGAGTTCACGATAACCAAATCCAAGCAGGCCACGCGTGTTGGAGATGTTACCGTGCAATTAAAGAAGGTTGACGTAAAGCGGAACAAGTTCACCCTCACGATAACGGCGGACGATAAACAGGTTGAGAAGAAAGACCGGACGGTCAATGAGCCGATCCAGTTCTATACTTCCAAGGCTCGACAGCCAGATGAGATTGTAGTCAATCAGGTCCGTAAGGATACGATTGTCGGTTATCTCGCGACACCGAAAGTTCAGACAGCCCGAACCGGGACGTAATTCAAGGAGCTATTCTTGCGATACCCTGAGCAACTCATTATTTTCATGCGCCAGGATTTGACGCAGCACGGCGTTCAAGAGACGCGAACGCCGGAGGAAGTCACTTACGCTCTGCGAGACGGAAGCGGAACTGTGCTGATGGTGGTTAATTCGGTGTGTGGCTGCGCGGCCGGAAAGGCGCGTCCCGCGGTGGGAGTTGCGCTGAAACACCACACGCGTCCGGATACGGCCGCGACCGTCTTTGCGGGAGCGGATTTAGAAGCTGTGGAGAAGGTCCGCGAACTGCTTCCCGGCCAGCCTCCCTCATCTCCCTCGATGGCGCTGTTTCGCGATGGCAAACCCGTTTTCGTGCTGCACCGGCACCAGATTGAAAGCCGGCAAGCGATTGAGATTGCAAAGCTACTGACGGAAGCGTTCGATCAATACTGCGTCACCGCAAAGAAGTAGCTTTTCGGTGAAATCCATATAGCCTGTGCGCCTCGATGTATTCGCGGACACCTGCAGGCAGCTCGGGTGTCGGCTGTCCCGCCGCCAATCTGCTGCGAATGCTCGAGCTCGATACCGGAAGCGATAGCCCATCCAGGGGGTGCACGCACGCGTTCGCTGGAGTACGGTAGTCGTGCTCCGGCCTGGTGACTACGATAAATTCAGTCAGTCGGACGACTTCACGCCAGCTTTTCCAGGTTTCTAGCTCATCAAATGCATCCGCTCCGATCAGAAACAAGAGTTGATCGCTCGCCGCGAGTTCTTTCTTGACCCGCTCCAAGGTATCGATGGTATAGCTGCGCTCTTCTCCTGCTTCCAAACGAGAAGCAATGAACGCCGGATAAGGCTGGCACGCGATTTCCACCATCCGGAAGCGATGCTCATACCGGGTGATCTTCCTGAGATCTTTGTGGGGCGGATTACGGCCGGGAATGAATAACACCTGGTCAAGGGAGAACCTCTCGCGCGCTTCTGTGGCCAGCCGTAAGTGAGCATCATGAATTGGATCGAAGGTGCCTCCGAACAGGCAAATGCGGTTGCCCGAGGCGAACTCAATAGGGGAGCTTGATTGGATTGGGCTCACTTGAAATCTGCTCTTCGGCGGCGCGACTCGCTAATTCATCGCAGCGATTGTTGTCCTCGTGCGAGGCATGCCCTTTGGTCCATTTCCAGTGCGTGTCGTGCGCGTTCACAAGTTCGTCAAGCATGATCCAGAGATCCTGGTTCTTTACAGGTTTTTTCCCGGAGCTCTTCCATCCATTCCGTTTCCACGCCTCGATCCATTTCAGGATGCCGTTCTTCACGTACTCCGAATCGGTGATGATTTCAACTGAGCACTGTTCCCTCAGCCTTTTCAGCCCTTCGATGGGCGCGGCAAGCTCCATACGGTTGTTCGTAGTATGCGGGCTCGATCCGAACAGCTCGCGCTTATTGTCGCCGTACCGCAGAATACAAGCCCAGCCTCCCTTTCCGGGATTTCCCTTGCAGGCTCCGTCGGTAATCAATTGAACGTGCTTCAAGCAACTTCAGCGCATTCCCGCGCGGAAACGTCGCCTAGCTGGTCACGGAAGAACGCGTCGACAGTCTCGAGAATTCGCTTTACGTCCTGAGTCCTGTAGATCTCAGTCCTCAGCCTGGAGCCGTTTCGAACGCCGTGTGTGAAATAGGTCGCAAACTGCTTCATTTTTCCGATTGCATCCGGCTCACCGTGTTCTTCGAGCATTAAGTAATAGGTCTTCATCATCTCGTATCGGGCCTGCTCGGCTGGCACGGTATACGATCCGGTCCGAAGGTATTCGTCCATTTGACGGAAAATCCAAGGGTTCAAAGACGCTGTTCTTCCGATCATGATGGCATCGCATCCGGTCTCGCGATACATGCGTACCGCGTCCTCTGGAGTGACAATGTCCCCGTTTCCAATTACCGGAATGTTCACAGCCGCCTTTACTTCAGCGATTCGCGACCAATCGGCGCGGCCGCTATAGCCCTGTTCACGCGTGCGCGGATGTAAAGCGACCGCAGCCAAGCCGCAATCCTCGGCAATCTTCGCCATCTGAACAGCAACCAAGTCTTGATCGTTCCAGCCAGCGCGGAATTTGCAGGTGAGCGGGATCGAAATGGCCGAACGAGTCTTACGCAGAATCGCTTCGACTAAAGGAAGGTCACGCAGCAGGCCCGATCCGCCGTTGCACTTCACCACTTTATTTACCGGGCAGCCGAAATTGATATCCACGATGTCAAACCCGCGGTCTTCACACACCCTTGCCGCCTCGGCCATGACGTGCGGATCGGAGCCAAACAATTGGCAGCTAATTGGATGCTCATCCTGCTCGAAGTAGAGATAGCGGAAGTTGCGATTCGGCTTTTTGGCTGTCCGCGTACTCACGACGCCATGGGAACTGGTAAATTCCGTCATGAGGAGCCCGCACCCGCCTTGGTTGCGGATCAGCCGGCGAAACACAGTATCGGTAACACCCGCCATAGGCGCTAGGATCGTGGCCGGGCTGATCGAGATGGGACCTACCCTGTACTTTGCCGGGAAATCGGCGATATGGCGCTCCGTAATCATTGGCTGGGATGACCTTATTTTAACTGTGATGTCTGAAACGTGTTGGGCTACACTAGCGTTCTCATATTAAGAAGGTGCACGCATGGGCTCGTCTAGTCTGATCAAAGTCGTCGCCGCCTTTCTCGCCGGAATAGTGATCACGCTCGGAGGCGTCCGGATCTACCAGAGGACGAACGAGATGATCCATCCGCAACTGGTGGTCCGCCCCGCCACGCAGACTACCGACGTTTCCACACCGCAGGATCGCGGTTCTGTTACCGGACAAGATTCGTCCGACGCGGCGACCCAAACGCCTCCTGTTCCGCAAGAGGATGCCACTCCGGCCCCGAAACCGGTTCACAAGTTTCATCCGAAGACGCGCGTGGCAAGCGCCAAGCCGGCGCCACCGGAGGAAATCGCTCAAAACAGCCCTCCGACGCCGCCCGCAACGGACCAACCACAAGAGCCGCAGCCCGCACCGGATCAGTCGGCGGCGCCTCAGTCTTCCGGCAACCCGCCTCCAGGACCGGCTCCCCAAGAAAATTCCGTCCCACCAGCTCCGCCGCAGAATCCAGCACCACCGACGCCCCAAACTCCTGCGCCCCAGCCCCACACAGTGACGTTGCCGTCCGGAACGAACGTCGTAGTCCGTCTCGCGGAAGCGTTGAGCTCAAACGACAACTACACAGGTGATACGTTTCGAGCGACGCTTGAATCGCCCATTATCGCCGACGGCTTTGTCATCGCAGATAAGGGCTCCAAAGTTCTCGGTCGCCTCGCTACTGTGAAAAAGGCGGGTCGCGTCGAGGGCGTGGCCGAGTTGACCCTTGCCCTGACGGAGATCAACACAACGGACGGCCAGCGAGTGAAGATCGAGACGAGCACTTGGGACAAAAGAGGCCCAAAGAGCACGAACGAAGATGCCGCGAAAATTGCGGGCGGGGCGGCAGTGGGCGCGATCATTGGCGCAGTCGCCGGGGGCGGTAAAGGCGCTGCGATTGGAGCGGGTGCGGGCGGCGCGGCCGGAACTGGCGCCGCGATCGCTACTCGCGGGAAGACCGCAACTCTGCCCATCGAAACACGGTTGACGTTCCGTCTGAGTAGCCCGCTGACGATTACGGAAAAGCTGAATCAGTAAACCGCGAATTAGGCAGCATTTTCGGTGGCGAGAACCCGTCGCTGCGCTCCGGGCTCCGGGTAAGCGGCTTTAGAATTCTGGAGTAGTTGGCGATCGAGCTTGGCTTCGGCGAGTGAAACGTTCCATTTGTGCACCTCTTGCTTGCGCTTTTCGGCGGCTTCGTGGCGGCCTTGGTCCGCTTTCTTGTGCTCTCGCGATTCGAACCCAATTTCGGCTTTGCGCTTTTCGGCTCTGAGCTTTAGGAGATCGTTCAGGCACTTGTGAAAGGCGCGCTCATGCGTGACCTGATAGCGGAGATAGAGAGCGAGGCTGTTGCCGTCCTTTGCATTCGGGAATGCGTCATCAAGAGACATGTCTCCGACGCAGAGGTTCTGCAGGTGAAGGGCTCGCTGGCTCAGCCAGTAATGTTGCGCCATGCGCTCGACAAGCAAGGTTTCGGTGCACGTCGCGGGCGCATGCTCCTTGCGCAGGCTCTCGGAGAGCTGAGCGAATTCTTCCCGATTTTCCCACCTGAGGACCCTGAACTCGCCGGTAAGGCCGTGGCGGAAGTTGTTGCGTGCGGAAGCCGCAAGGCCTTCCAGCGTTTTAGGCCCGGTCGAGCGTTGCGCGTTCGACTGATTGGCTGCGATTTGAGCTGAGGTGGTCATGACGCTCAGAAGCTACGGCAGGGTGTAGAGGGGCGGGTGCAGGACGGCGGGTAAGTGACAGATGTTACGGGCTATGTGGGAAGTGGGGAAATGTGTGACTAGCCGTGAGTGGTAAGCGCGTCTCGGTGAAGCGTCAGGTAGCGGTGCACATCTGAGATGACGACCGAGCCTTCTCCTACCGCAGAAGCCACGCGCTTCACGGAGGCGGTTCTCACATCTCCTACGGCGTAAATCCCGGCAGTATTGGTTGCGTAAGGAGTGCTATCGAATCCTTGCGGGCCGCCGGTGATGACGAAGCCCTTCTCGTCCAGGGCAACGACCCCCTTGAGCCACGACGTGTTGGGTTGAGCACCGATCATGACGAACAGGTCTTGGATAGCCTTGGTCGTTTCCGATCCGTCCCGGCGATTCACCCACGTTACTTGTTCCAGTTGGGATCTGCCTTCAAGCGAGACGATTTCGGTCTCGGTCAGAATGGTGATGCGCCGCGATTGTTCGATTCGCGAGAGGAGATATTGCGACATGGTGGCCGCCAGTGATTTGCCGCGAACCATGATGTAGACGTGGGCTGCGGTTTGAGCGAGAAACAGAGCAGCTTGCCCGGCGGAGTTGCCACCGCCTACGACAACGACCTCTTTGTCGTGACAGTAGGCAGTCTCCATGCCGGTGGCTGCATAGTAGATGCCCTGATTTTCAAACCTCTCGAAGTTTTCGAGCGGCAGCTTGCGGTATTGTGCGCCGGTGGCGATGACGACCGTTCGGGAGCACAAGGAAATGTGGTCTTCGAGGGTGATCTTGTGAACATCGCCATAGCGTTCGAGGGTAAGGGCGTCGCGGGAGACGGCGAAGCGCACGCCGAATTTCAGGGCTTGCACAAAAGCACGGTTCGCGAGTCTTTGCCCCGAGATGCCGGTGGGAAAACCGAGATAGTTTTCAATTTTGGAACTGGTGCCCGCCTGCCCTCCCGGCGCAATGCCTTCGATGACTACGGTGGAGAGACCCTCCGAAGAGGCATAGACGGCAGCGGCGAGACCGGCAGGACCGGCCCCGACCACAGCGACGTCATAGATGGTGCTTTTGTCCGGCAACTCCGAGATACCGAGTTCGTCGGCGAGCTTGGAGACCGTGGGACGATGCAGCACTCGACCATCGCTGAAGACCACAGCGGGCCAGGAGTCCGCATCCAGCGGAGGGAGCACGGAGGAGCTTTTGTAAGCTTCGACCGAAGCCACGTGATAGGGATAGCCGTTGCGCGCGAGGAAGCGTTGCAGCTTGAGGGTTTCGGCCCCGCCTTCATAGCCGATCACTGTCACGCCGACTTTGGTCTGGTACGCCAGACCGATACGACGCCAGATGAAGGCCTGCAGGATCAGGTTTGCGATCTCGCCTTCAGCACGCATGAGACGCCGCAGGTCGCCGCGTGTCACGCGCAACAACACGCTCGGGACGGTCGTGCGGGCGCCGACCATCGTTGGCTGGTCGTTCAGCATGTTGAGCTCCCCCGTGAACTGGTGGTCGCCGAGATCGGTCACAGTGTCGCTCGTGTTCTCTTCGCTGTCGGTGTAGATGTTGAGGTTGCCTTCGAGGACAACGAACATGTCGGTGCCGCGCTCGCCACGCGCAAAGATCGTTATGCCGGCGCGTTCCGTGACCTCAGACGCGTAGGCGCGGATGGTTTCGATCATGGCGTCCGTCAGGGGCGGGAAGGCCATTTCGGGCCGGAAGGCCGGGAAGTCGAGTTGAGCTGAAGGGTCGCTGAACGCGGTCGCCATGGTTCTATTGTGCGGGAGGAACGTTTGGGTTGAATGGACAGATAGGGTCTCGGGTTTGGGGAGTGCATTCGGGAGTTAGCCGGGGTACAAGCGCGTTTGGGGGGAGTAATGAGGCCAATACGGCTGAACTCCTCTCGACTGTTTGGTTTGCGTACAGGAAATGCTGGCCGCCCTGCAGTCGGATTCCGCGGCAACGGAGCGTCGGACATGCCAACCGTTGTTGGGCTCGACGTTCGCACTGGTTCCTCACACGTTTCTGCATAGTAACCCCCGCAGTACCCCACAACATCTCGAAAAGCGGACAAGCTGAATGTGCGGTGCCGTCACTCCCGGGGCATGTTTTACTTACGACGCTGTTGCCTAATGAGACGTAATAAAGTATAATGTATACAGTCAGTTGTGAGGATCATAATATTATCATGGCAATTTCTACAGACAGTGCTGAACGGCTTGAGAGGAAACTTGATCTCATAAGTCATCTGCTGTGTCTCTTGGTGGACCGGGACAGAGCGCCATCCATAACGGATCAAATCGGAATTTTGGCTTCTCATGGCCTCGCTCCGGCAGAGATCGGACGGATCGTAGGCAGGGAGGCAAACTATGTCTCCGCCTCTCTGAAAAAAACCAAAGGGAAAGCTAATAAGAATGCTGGCTGACGACACTCAGGATCTCGGAAGGAAGATTGATCTGCTCGTTCGCCTCTTTGCCGTCAACTTGGTAAACGGGAGGAGTCAACGAGAACAGATTCGGCTTTTGGCAATCGCGGGAATGGGGCCCAAGGAAATCGCTACGTTACTTGGCACAACACCCAATACCGTCAACGTGGCGTTGTCCACGCTGCGGAAGAGAGGGGGCCTGAAGTTGAGTTCGGAAGGGGGGAAGGATGATGTTGCCTGACGCGAACGTGTCCCTCAAGAAGGTGTTACGCGCGCTAGTATTAGTTTCGCTGAGGGGGCTCGATGTAGATTCTCAAGTTGAAACGCTGTTGAGGGCGGGTTTTTCCAATGCAGAAACCGCCGCCTTGACCGGTGTGACAGCCAACGCAGTCGCATTAAGGAAATCTCGACAGAAGAAAAGGGGCTCAAAATGAGGCGCGCCGATTCGCAACCAGAGGTGAGTCTAGCGTTTAAGGCACTTGTGTTTCAAATGCACGTTGCGAATTATACGCAGGATGAGATTGCAGCATATATCGGCAAGAGCAAGAGTACGATCAATGAAATTCTCAAACCCTTGAAGAAGCGGAGAGAGGATCAAAGTGGTAAGTAGAAAAAGCGAACGTCTTATCTGTCGCTCGTCCGCTACAGGCGGTCATCTTTACCGCTCTCCTTTCCAGAGCTCTCCCCGCCAAAGATAAGACGCATGGTTCCGCCCACAAGGATTTTTGATGCGGGAAAACATGACGAGATAAGCGAATATCTGAGTGGCTCGATAGCAAGGCAAGCTGTCTGGGAGTGCATCTACCCTGGCGGCAGTCGCCCGAAATCCGCAGAAGATATTGCCAGCGTGACCAAGCTGACTAAGGTGCGCGTGCTCCAGGTTGCTACGCCGATGGAGCACAAGGGCTACGTCATCGGACAAAAGGAGAACGGCAAGAAATACTTTCTGAAACAGAAGGATCTTGTGTCGAGTCGCGATAAAATTCTTCGCTTGGCTCGAAACCGAGAGCGGCTCAAAGCACTCGCAGATGCAAAGCAGGGAAAGCTCCAGGTCACGGTTAAGGTGCACAGGCAAAGCTCGATCCGGGTCGATGCAGTCACGATTGATCTGATTGACAATTTCTCGAAGGCTCGCAAGATCCGAGCCACAGACCCGAGGTTACGCAGCATCTCGCCGAAGCGGCTAAAAGAGAATGTTTTCAAGTATGGATTTGCGAACATTCTCGGCGATCAGGGGTCATTCACTGATTGGGGTGGAGAGAAGAACGATCTTTACTCGGATTTTGTGTCCATAAGCGGGAAGCGTGTTCGGACTGCTTTTGCGTTCAAGGGCGTGGCAACGAAGCCCCCATTGACACTAAAAAAGCTCGGAAAGAATGCAGATCAGATTCCCAGGCTTTTCGATTCGGCCGCGGAGATGTTTCTCGTCCAATTTGAGGGTCAGATCTCGGAGGCAGTGGTTCAGCAGGTGGAGACCTACGCGATTAGGAAGTCCAAGGATTCAGGCAAGCTTGTCAGGTTTGGAGTAATCGGGGCAGAAGACTCATATCGACTGCGGATCGCTTATCCAAAAAGCTTTGCTTTGTCTTAGGTCGGCTAGGCAACCGTTTGTATTTCGCGGGAGGTCGTCGGAAAAATGAACTGGTGCTGGCCGAGGTCGATCACGGTTTCGCTCGTGTTCTCTCCGGTGCCGGTATAGATGTTGAGGTTGCCTTCGAGGACAACGAACATGTCGCTGCCGCGCTCGCCACGCGAAAAGATCGTTATGCCGGCGGGTTGCGTGACCTCAGACGCATAGGCGCGGATGGTTTCAATCATGGCGTCCGTCAGGGGCGGGAAGGCCATTTCGGGCCGGAAGGCCGGGAAGTCGAGTTGAGCCGAGGGGTCGGTGAACGCGGTCGCCATGGTTCTATTGTGGGGAGAATCGTTTGGATTGAATGGGTGGATAGGGTCTCGGGTTTGGGAGTGCATTTGGGAGTTAGCAAGGTACAAAGGCGTGTATCAGTCGTAATGCGGAATAAACTGCTGCAGGGTTCAACCCGTCAACGTCGACTCAGCCTTGCAGATGATCACGGCTCGCATTTCCCGTTCTTATCCCAAAGAATACAATGTAAGGACTATGCGACGGGATCGAAGAAACTTCTTAGCTCGGGCAGGTGTCACTGCAGCGGGAGCCGCCCTTTGCCATCCGCAAACCTCCGCAGCGCAAATAGCGCTCGCAAACCAAGCCGCGGGCCACGACTGCTCCGGGCTGCAAGAGGAGATTCTCGGGATGTTTTCAGATCTACCCGAGCGAAGGGCTTTAAAGATCTGGGCCCCGGCTAGGGGCAGCGATCCTGAGCTTCTGGTTGAGCTGAACAGCGGGCAACGAATGTTCGTGGCGAGCACGCTGAAGGCGGTTATCTTGTGCGAGCGGTTGCGGCAGCTAGACTCGCCGACTGTAGGGAGTCAGATCGCCGAGCGTGAACTGAAGCTGGATGAGAATATCTGGTCTCCGGGAAGCACAATTTTTAATCCACCTGATCTTTCTGGACTTGTCAGCGAGCAGACCGCGATGGAAGCGATGATTATACACAGCGATAACACGGCGACTGACATGGTGTTGAAGCAGGCAGGCGCCGACGCGGTGCGCAGTTTCATCGCCTCAATCGGGCTGAAAAAAACGATGATCCCGGACAGCACGCGCGTTTTCGCCGCGTACCTTGCCGGAGCTCCGAATTATAAGACGATTACCTGGGACGAGCTGAAACAACTGCTGCAGGGACCACTTGTGCATCCGTTCCTCAATGACGTTGAGACGCTCGCTTCATCTGCGGATGATCTCGTTTCGTTTTTCTCGCGTGCACTGCGGGGAGAATTTTTTTCACATCGAGAAACCCGCTTCCAGTTCAGAAGAATTCTTTCGCTTGGGGACATCAACTACCTGGTTCCGTTTCCATTAGGGATGAGCGTGTTTGGGAAGGCTGGCTACGCGGACATCAAGGGGGAGCATGCACGTTCCATTGCCGGAGGAGTTTACTTTCCAAATCGGTGGGTATATTTTTCGATGGTATTGAACTGGGATGCGGCGGAAATGAACGATCCCGAGACTGTGAACGCGTTTTATCGAGCAATTCATAGCTCCATCGCCCTAGTGCGGCGACGACTTGCCTGACGGAGAGATTTGCGGATTGGGCTGAGTCGGAGCGTGGACTGAAAACCACGGTCATTGCCACTCGATCCAAGAATTTTGTTCGATTGGTCCTCGCAAGTCGACCCCACGTCACTCACATTGGGGTTACGCGTGCAGTCGCCTAGGAAGGTGAATGCCCGGCTGGAGATCCGAGTCAACGCTGCGCGACTTCTGGCGGGTTCCCGGTTCATGGGAACCGCTCGCTGGAGCTTGGTGTCTCTGTTATACACAGCCCCGATTGACAATGCGAATGGCCACATCCTCTGCCGCGCTTTTGGGTTTCTTAGTTGCTGTCGGTTGTGTCCGTCGCGATGGGCGCAACGCTGATTGTAAATGGCCGCAAGAAATCTCGATCCGATCCGCCGAGCCCCGGCATCTCAGCGCGGACGCGGAGTTCGCCGAAGACCTGGCGATCCGATACGCCGATACTCATTATGGTCTACGAACCGCAAATTATGTATCCGGTGAGGCGTATGAGGCGGCGAGGAACCGGTGCATGGAATCGCTATTTGAGCAGATCGCAAAGGAACACGGCCTAGTCGTCGGGCTTGTGTCGGGCGCACTTGGGCGCAACCGCGCTCCCATTGATTTGGCGGTGAACTTGCCATCTGTGTTGCTTTACTGCCTAGCCGCGATAGGAGTCGCCCGGTTCATTTGGCACAAGTATCCGCCTGAGGAACAGGGATGGATTCCCACAGCCATAATGGCTTTTTTCGTCTCTGTTGTGATCGCGGCCGCGGGCACGATGCTGGGAGAGATCTGGTCCGAGGTCGTGGAGAGCTTTCGCGTCGGCAATGGCCATATGAGTTATCGGTTACAGCGACTTTGGTGGGCTCGGTATCGCGCGGAGCTTTTCACAGGCGCAATTATCACCTTCTGGTTGGCTCTTGGGGCAGCCGCCGCGCGGAGCCGATCGAATAAACCTGCGTTGACGAACCGCGTGCCACACCAGAGTACCTAGCTTATCGTGAAGTTCGCGTTGTGTTGACCCTCGAATCGGCTGTTCAATTCGCAAAAGGTTGTGCTGTAGACCCGGGCCTTACTGGCCATCCGGCACAATCCCGGGCAGCACATTAATACGGGGAAGTCGGTATGGCATCGCCCAACTGCTGAATGCCTTCGAATGACAATGGCGTTATGTTGCTTGAAGAGCTCAGAAGCCTTGAAACAGAGCTGCACACGATTGAAGCCCGTCGCAACAGGGAACGCATGGAAGCGCTGCTACATCCAGATTTCGTGGAATTCGGACGATCAGGGCGACGGTATACTCGCGCCGATATTCTCAACGAATTCGGGCCGACGAGCGTACTTCCAGCTGTCCGCTCAGAAAATTTTGATTTAGCTGTTTTGGCCGAAGGCATCGCCTTACTGACATACGCGTCCGCCCATGAAGATGCGGACGGAAAACAATCCCGACATACCTTGAGGTCCTCTGTTTGGGTATGCACTGAAACTGGTTGGCAAATTAGGTTCCATCAGGGAACACCAACTGCAGCTCGAAGCGCTGATGACCAATAGCGGAGTCTCTTGCTTCCCATCAAGTGCGTTCTGGAATGCGCTATTTGGCGCCGCCACGGTTTTTGGTTTTTGGTTTCAGTAATTGTCGTTGGAGGCATTCGCGGACATCTCCTTGGCGCTCTGCCGAGACAATGGTAGCGGCCGTCGCGAAAACGTTCCGGCATTTCTACCGCACGGCCGCGGAAGTACGCGAGACATCTTCCAGTTCGGGAGCTTTTCGCCGTCTTCGCCCGCTGAGAAGATAGACTGCGGCTCGCAATTCCAGCAGCGGATCGTCCGACGGATCAATCCCCTCAATTCTCGGAATCGGATCGAAAATGATCTTCTGTTGTTCGCGCGCGTTATCCGGCGCGATGTTTGTGAGTGTGATAGTACCGAATTCTGCGATCTCGCGGTCTTCCGGCCAGTGAAATGTCGCGTCGTTGACGACATCGCCATCATTTGCCAATTGCACCAGGATGCGAAATCGAATCGGCGCTGTCGCGAGACGCTGCGCAAGCTCTTCGAAAAGAGAATCGGCGGTTTTGATTCTCGCCTCGTCCGCAGTGAGGTGCTGCTCCCCCGATTCCGGTAGAATCCGATAGCGACCGTGACGGCTGATACCATCGTCGTTCGTGAAACGCATGGCGGTCACGCCGAAGTATTTTTCTTGTGCAAAGCTGGCGGGCATAGGCTTCGGCGTTTGTACAAATGCTAAAGCGGCCGGGTGCGTGCGCAGAAATTTCTCGACCGGCGATGGTGACTGTTGAGACGAACTGCTCGCCGCAATAGCTTGTAGGAGCTCGAGAAATTCCTCACCGGTCTGAGTGGGAAAACCGTCTGTCGAGTGACTCACGATATCGCTATGAACGTGCTCCGCCAAATGGAAGCGGATGGCGAGTCCGCGCGGGTCGGCATTCGTATCGTTATCCGGAATCAGCGGAAGCCCGGTGGAATTCGAAAACCTCGCTGTTACGGGTGTGGACTCGCGCTTGACGTGTGGCGCTCGTGAGAGCTTAATCGCAGTCGCTGATGGCCTGAAGACTCCTGTCAGCAGAAGACCTTTTGCGTGCGCGGGTCTGAATCCTGGATGGAGTCCGAAGATCGTGTCAAATTGCTGAATGATTTTCTCGCTGAGCGCAAGAATCTTCTCGTCGGACGGGAGCGGCATCGTACTCTCCTTTCGCCTCGGGCAACCGGTGCTCCGGGTGTGATGCCTGAAAGAGCCGCTAGGTCTCACAATTTCCGATTCGGGATTGAAAGTCCAGCTGTTCAAGCGCGGGGGCGGGTTCCGTGACCTCAGACGCGTAGGCGCGGATGGTTTCGACCATGGCGTCCGTCAGGGGCGGGAAGGCCATTTCGGGCCGGAAGGCCGGGAAGTCGGTCCCGAAATCCGCTAGAAACGTTTCGAAATCCTTGCGACACGCCTCGGGATCCTGCAACCACATCTGATGTCATTGAACATTGCTTGCCCCGGCTCGAGCGCAGATTTTGAAATGGAATCCAGCGGCACGCCTTGATATATCCTCGTTCAAAGGAAAGCACTATGGAATCTGCAAAGAAGCGCACGCAGAAATTGACCGAGACCACTACTGCGCGCCGAAACAAGCCCACGGGATTAACCGACGAAGAACGAGCCGCGATCAGGGAGCACATCCAGGAGCTGAAGGCCGACGGCCGCAGCGGACCGCGTGCCGCCCAGGCGGATGGAGAAAGCGCCGTGCTCGCGAAGATCGCCGAACTACCACAACCGGATCGCGCCGTGGCCGAGCGGCTGCATGTAATCATCAAAACCGCTGCGCCGGCCCTCGCACCGAAAACCTGGTACGGTATGCCCGCGTATGCCAAGGACGGCAATGTCGTCTGCTTCTTTCAAAGCGCACAGAAATTTAAAACGAGGTACGCGACGCTCGGCTTCAGCGACAAAGCAAACCTCGACGATGGCCACATGTGGCCGACCGCCTTTGCGTTGAAGGAGATGACCCCTGCAGAGGAGGCAACCATCGTGGCGCTCGTGAAGAGAGCGGTGAGCTAAGGACTAGAGCGCTGCATGTCGCCACCTTGCCGTTTCCGAAGCACGGCTACGCAGGGCCAACCTCGTATTCACTCTGCACCAGGCCGCCCTTATAACAACGCGTCGCAACATGCCGGAGCTTGATATCGTGCGGCACCGGACCAAACAACGGAATTCCGGCTCCGATCAAGACCGGCACCCGCGTGATCACCAATCTATCGATAAGTCCGGCCGCCAGGAATCGCTGAATCGTCACGCCGCCGTCTACATAAGCATGCTTGAAGCCGCGCGCTTTGAGTTGTGCTACGATTTCGGCCGGTTCGCCCCCGAGCTGCTCAACCACTCCGCCGGCCACGGATGAGAAATCGAGCGCACGGCCGCTCAGCACGACAACCGGCTTCTTGCCGTAAGGCCAGTTACCGAACGTCAGTACGACTTCGAAGGTCTTGCGTCCGATAACCATCACGTCGACGCTGGCATAAAATTCTTCGAAGCCGTGGGCCTCCTGCTCACCCGCTTCCAAGAAATCGAGCGCGTGGTTCGGCCGGGCAAGAAAGCCATCCACGCTCACTCCACAAAACACCGATAGCTTCATTCGCGCACTTTCCTGACTTGAGTAGTGATTCTACCGGATTGCGCACCAGCGCGCGCACTTATAACTCCGTCACCGGCAATTGCCGCCCGCTAGACTAGATCAACTGTGACTGCTCTCCGCAGATCGGCTCGGCCCCACCATCGTGGATGCGTGGGCTGTCTAGTACAGCCAGTGCTCGCACTGCTGTTCGGCTGCGCCCTCGTGTACGCCATTTTTGTCCTCTTGGCCCCCTGGAATTTCTATTTCGGCGGACACTTCCACCTCGTGCCGGGCTGGACAGGACGAGGCTGGATGCACTCCAAAGCGGCCGGTGGCGACTACTATTTATCGGTCCGCTTCACACCCACCACGCCTGGCTATCGCAAGTCTCCCCTGAAAGGGACCGCCTTCCTCTGCACCCCCGCGGGCGAGAAATTCCGTCTGCATTTCGGCGCTGAGATGCCGCGTAACCACGGCACCGACCTGCGCGGCGTCCCCATTCATCTGTATCTGTACAACTGGCCGCTTCTCGCCGGATTTACTGCCGACCGCCATCCCCGGTTCGACTTGTACGGGAGCTTCGGAAACTCACAGCTGACGATGGAAGATCGGGGCAGTCTGGCCCGCGCCTTTCGCGCTGATGGGACACTCTATAAACCGGGTGACCCAAATCGGCCCTGGAAGCAAGAGAGCACGCACGTCACCCTGGAGGAGGATTCGTCCTGGGAGCTCACACCCCCGTGCCCGGTCGCGAAATAAGACGGCGCTTCACCGTGCTTGGCCAACATCTCGCACTACCGCATTCTGGAGAAAATCGGCCGGGGCCTTTATTCCAATCGAACCCGTATAATCCAACATGCAACCAGTACCCTGGAGCACAGTTGCGCTCGGCTCGCTGTTGCTCATCTCGGCCGGCTCAAAAGGAGGACAGCAAGTGCAATCTCCGCAACCTGAAGAGTCGAAGCCGCCCGTCAAAATGGAGCAGCGCGGGCGCATGCTTGGAATCGGCGGTGTGTTCTTCAAATCCGCTGATCGTGATCAGATGCGCGAATGGTATTCGCGAAGCATCTTGGACTCACTGACAAAGGCCAAGGCGTGATGCTTCCGTGGCGCGAACACGACCACCCGCAAAAGGAACACGTTACAGTTTGGACTATTTTCCCCAGCTCGACTCACTATTTCGATCCCAGTCAGGCACCGTTCATGGTCAACTATATCGTGGATGATCTGGATGCTTTGCTCGACCGCTTAAAACAAGAGGGAGTAAAGATTGACCCCAAACGAATGAATGAATCCTACGGTCGCTTTGCCTGGATCTATGACCTGGATGGGAATAAGATTGAGCTCTGGCAGCGCCAGTCCGCAAAGCCCTAAGAGCGTTCCACTGCACTTACTCAATCGGTTTTCTGTAGCTGGGGTCCCGTAGCCGTAGAATGGCCGGAAATGCTTTGCGCCTGGTCATCCGTGAACTCGATGCGCACAGTCGAAGTGTATCGCGCAACTCACCGGCGGATAGACTTTTATTGTCACCCGCTGCACTCACCCGGCTCCGCGCAACAGCCTTGCAGCTCATCAGAGCTGTCCCGCTGAGTTCTCTTCATGCCTGATAGTCCATGGGTTGCGTTAACGGGCGTTGTGCTTGGCGCGGTGATTTCGGTGTTTTCCGAACCAGCTAAGCGATGGATGCTCGACAGATCGGAAAGAAAACGCGCCAGACGGGAGATATACGACGATCTCGCAGAGTATATCGCGCTTTTGGAGAACGCCGGACATAGCGCTTATGCGGACTATAAATGGATTCGGACCAACAACCCCGAAATGGCCATGATCCGTTGGTATCGCGACAACCGCATGGACCTGCTTCTATGGGTTGACAAGTCCCGCGGTTTGCGCCGCGTTTACAATCTGTTCTGTTCCGATCCTGGCCCGTACCCGACTACAATCGACATCACCGGTCGGCTAGCTCTGATTGAAAAGCTGAAGAAAGATAAGCTCCTGGATGGGGATTATCTCCAAAACCGTGTACGTTTCGCAAAGGACCTGCTGGCCAGTATTCACAGGGACCGACTCAGAACTAGCTGACCAGGTTGCGCTGTTCACGTCGACTTCGACCTAAATGACAGATCAGCGGTGCACGGATTTATGCTCATCCGTACCTTCGGTCGCTGGAAATGAGTGCGCGGCGGCGTTTTCCTTCCGCATTTTCGGCCGTGTTCTTGTACTCCGCTTCTGGCTGCCGGTCATATTCACCAAAGACTCTGGAGATTATACGTCGCGAGATTTACGAGCGCGAAACCAGAGCCGAATTCATGAGTGCTGATCCAGGCACTCGGGCGTCAGCTGGACGCATCAAGATGTCGCCTGCTCCTTACGAGACTGGATTGACTGATTAGCCGCTATGGCTTTGCCCGCTGATCGTACGCGTAGACCTGGCGGCTGCTAGCGGCGCATCCAGACCAGGAACGTCGACCAGTCGGATAAGTCCTCATAAGTCGGCTTTCGTGCGGAAAGCCTAGCCACGGACACTGAACTAACTCGCCTGCTTGCCCGCTTCCAGAATGTGCCACTTCGAAGGTTCCAGCGTTCGCGGGCCGGACTCAATCTTATTTAGTTCCTCCAACTCCTGGGCTCCTGCGGGTCGAAGGTCCTTGAACTTGCGAGCCGAAGGCAAGACATTCTTCTCCAAAGAGCCAACTGTCTGGTTATAAGTGGCCACCGTCTTCCCGATCGCCTCGCCGAGCTTGGTGAAATGCTCACTCATCGTCAATAGGCGTGAATAGAGATCCAGGCCGGCCACCCGAATCTTATCTACGTTCTCAACCAACGCCTGTTGCCGCCATCCATGCGCGATCACAAGCAACAAACTGATCAGTGAAACCGGGGTCGCGATCATGACTCGCCGCTCCACGCCGAAATCCAGCAGAGTCGGATCGTTTTCGAGAGCGGCGCCAAACAGTGATTCCAAAGGCAGAAATGCAATGACGAACTCGGGAGAACAAGTCAGGCGCTGCCAATACGCCTTTTCTCCTAGCGACCTGACATGGGTTCTGACCTGGCGGGCATGATCCTGGAGATAACGGGAGCGCTCCGCGTCATCCTGCGACTCAGTCGCACGCAGATACGCTTCCAGGGAAACTTTTGCATCAACTACTACCTGACATTGATTCGGTAGGCGAATAATTAGATCGGGACGCTGGTTCGTCTCGCCGAATAAGGTCTTTTGCTCGGCAAAATCACAGTAATCGAGCATCCCCGCAAGCTCAACCACGCGGCGCAGCTGCATCTCGCCCCACCGGCCCCGCTGTATGGGCGATCTCAGGGCGTTCTTCAGCTGGTCGGTTGATTGGCGCACACGTTCCTGAAGCTGCGTCAGGGCGCCAACCTGCGCAGAAATTTCGGAATAAGCTCCGGCGCGCGATACTTCAATCGCTTGTACCTGCTCTTCGAAGCGGCGAAGAGATTCGTTCACAGGACCCACAAGATGCTGAATCTGTTCCCGGCTTCGATCGAGAAAGAGCTGGCTATTGTTCTGCAGGGCATCTGCCGCAAGGCTACGGAATTTCTCTTCCAATTGCTGCTGGGTCTGCGTCAGCAGTTTCAGTTGTACTTCCGCGATTTCCCTGTGCTTCGCGCTCTCGGCCTGCTGCTGAATTAAAGCGCGCTCCGAATCCTCTAGCTCGGCGCGTTGGCGTTCCTGTTGCTCTCGCGTTTCCGCAGCCGCTTGGCGCCAGCGCTTGGCCTCAGCGGTTTGATATGCGGCGAAGCTGGCCACGGCGGCCAGACAAAGTAATAACGCGACTACAAGGATCATTATTTAGTATCGCAAACATTTGCCGGGTTATTTGTTTGATGTTGTGGGCCCCCATTTTCGGTCCACCATAATAATTAAGGTGTGACGGATCAATTGTTTTTGTCCATCTGGCTCGATGCTCAGAGCCGGGATGACCGTCTCCGCCATTTCGAACAACTACTAGGGCTGTTTCCGTTTTCACATCGTGAGCGCCCGGAATCGATCGTTTCCGTTCACGCAATCGACGCGACAGAACCCCCGCTGCTCGAGGAACCCTTGAAGGGACCCCTGGACGTCTCCGAAGCTGTTGCAATCTTTCGCGACTTCGAGGGAGACGATGTCGCCTATCAGCTCGAGAGCTGGTGGGACTTGTGGCAGTTCGAGGAAGAGTGGAAACTCGCCCCGGCGCCTGTGACCTTGTCGTGTTTTGGTCCGGAATTCGACAACGGCACCGAAGAACAGCCGCGAGAGCAAGAAGATCTTCGGATCGACTTCGGCTTGGACACAAATTACTTGCCGCGCCTGGACGTCCCCGGGAGTGCCAGGCTCACCGAATCGAACATTAAGAGCTTGTTGCGCCTGGTACACGAGATCGAATCGTCGTTACCGACAGCCAAGCGGCGGCTTGGAACCGAATCTGGCGAGAATTTCGCCGACCGGCTGCAACAGGTTCTAAGCCCCAGCGGCAGCTTGCAGTAAGTGAGTGCCGGGCCGAATCTCACCGGGTAAGAATGGCTCGTACCTTTTCGAGGTCGCTCGGCTCGCCAAACTTTACCACCTGAAGCGCTGGATCGATATTCCGAATCAACCCTGATAGCACCGATCCCGCGCCTACTTCTACAAACACTCTAATTCCCTGGCGGGCGATCTCGCGAATGGTATCGGTCCACCGCACAGGATTCGGAATCTGCTCGTAAAGCCCGTTGCGAGCTTCTTCGGCCAAGGTCACTTCCCTGCCCTGCCAATTGTTAATTAGCGGGACAACTAGATCTTTGAAATTAGTCGCTTTCAGATCCGCTCGTAGTCTTTCCTGAGCCGGACGCATTAACGGGCAATGAAAGGGCGCGCTGACGGGCAGTAGGATGGCGCGTTTTGCCCCCGCAGCCTTGGCCAGCTCCATGGCACGCGCTACAGCTTGGGCGTGACCGGCGATGACCACCTGACCTGGCGAATTGAGGTTCGCTGCCGTGACGACTTCCCCTTGCGCGGCCTCCTGCAAAATCCCATCCAGCTTACCTTCGGGCAGTTTAAGGATAGCTGCCATTGCGCCCACTCCCTCGGGCACTGCTTCCTGCATGTATTGACCGCGCTTGCGCACGAGCCGCAGGGCATCAGCAAAACCAAGCGATTCGGCAGCCACCAGAGCTGAATATTCGCCGAGACTGTGACCGGCAAGCAGATCGGGCTTATAATCCAGGTTGCGCAAAACTCGAAAGGCCGCGATCGATACCGCCAGCAGCGCGGGTTGCGTGTTCTCGGTTCTTTTCAGCTCTTCTTCCGGCCCGTCAAAGCAGAGTGCCGAGAGAGGAAAGCTGAGAGCCTCGTCCGCCTCAGCAAACACCTGCCAGGCCTCCGGGTACTCTGCCCCGAGCAGTTTGCCCATGCCAGGGTACTGAGAACCTTGACCGGGAAAGACAAAAGCGACCTTCTGATTTCCGAACCCTGGAGCGCCCTCGGTGCGTCTCATGTAGCGGATTGCGTTTCTGAGGAATTCTTTGAGGTGACTGAAATGGTGAACACAACTGCTAACCGTACCCAGCCCATATCGCGCATCGACCTGGCCTATTGTCCTATCTGCACTCACACCGTGCAAGCTGAGGTGGTCTGGCGAGCTAAGAGATTTATCGTGAAGCCCGGGCAGAAATGCTCGCACTGCCACTCGCCGCTTGATGCCGGGTATGTCATGCGCCGCGACCGGGCAGCCTAGAGTCCCTTTGACACTCGTCCGATCTGTTCTATAGTGAAGACAAGAATGAAAAGGAAATTGCCGCCTGAGCCAATCATCTCGCCTGAGATTTTAGACTCGGCGAAAAAGTCCATAGAACCAATGAGGCCCGTAGCGACGATCCGCTGCGCGGTTTGCGGGAGTGCCTGTACTCCGCTGACCGGCCCTCAAACCTCCGATGACCTCTGCTGGGTATGCCGCCGACTGAAGATCAGCGCGTGGCGCGATACGGATCAGCAGATGTCCGCTCAAGAATAGGGACACACCTCCCGTTTCGCCCTTCCCGGGCTTCTCCTGTTCAATTGCGTGTGTCTACTCCGGATTCGTCTCTTTTGCCGCATCTTCATTGACCGTCTGAGCGTCGTCCTCTTGCTTATGAAGTTTCTCGAATTCGGCAAGAGCCATCTCTGATTTGTGAGGCTCCCCGAGTTTGGAGTAAGCGCGGCTGAGCTGGTAGTAAGCCGAGGTTAGGCTTGGATCGTGAGCGATAGCCGTCTCCAGCTCCTTTGCGGCATCTCTCGATTCACCCGAGTGCATCAGCAGCTTTCCAAGCTCATAATGCGGGAGTGCGTAATCCGGCTTCAGCTCGATCGCCTGTCTGAAGGCCTGTGCGGCTCTGACGGAGTCGTTCTCTTGGAGCAGGATAAGTCCAAGATGGCAATGCAGGCGGGCGTTCTCCGGTTGAACGGAAATGGCACGCTCCATGTAAGGCTGAGCTTCGGCAGCCGCGCCTTGGTGAGCCAAAGTCGTAGCCAAAAGGAATAGCGTTCGAGCCGAGTGCGGATTAAGCTGTAGTGCTCGCTGGAGATTCTCGCGCGCCTCCGCATAGTGGCCCAGAAAGTAATAGCTCACGCCAGCGCTGTAATACGGCTCGTCCCAGTCTGGCCTCACGCCGGCTGCTCTCTTGATTAGCTCCAGCGCTTGCTCCTGATGGCCGGATCGCTGCAGGATGTGAGCTCGCAAAATCAGGATGGCCGGTGCATTCGGCTCTAAACTCAGGGCAATCTCCGATTCGCGGTCCGCTTCGGCGAATTTGTGAGAAAGGTAGTAGGCGCTAGCGAGCAAGTAATGATCGTCGGCAGTGCGCGGCTCAGTTATTGTATTCAAGATGAGATCGGGTTGATGAGTCCGAAGATAGGCCAGTGCGAGTTGATTGCGGACATGCGCGTCGTCAGGACGAAGTTGATGAGCTGCCGCCAAATAATCTATAGCGCCGGCGGGTTCCGCTGCGTCAATAAAAAGCTGGCCTACGGCAGCGTTCCACTCCGCGTCTGAGGCGAAAGCCTGCGCGGATTGGCGCGCCTCTGCTTTCGCTTCATTGATCTGTCCCGCCGCAACTTCGGCGCGCACCAGATTGAACGCAACGTCTGGCCGCGATGGATTCAGCTCACGCGTACGCTTAAGATCCATCACCGCCGTCCGAGGCTCCCCAAGCTCCAGCAAAACCACGCCGAGGTTATAAACAGCGTCCGCTTGGCGCGGATCTAATTTCACGGCTTCCTCAAGCTCGAGGCGCGCCTCTTTCAGCTTCTTGTCGCGAACGTAGGCGAGCGCCAGATTGTAGTGGCCGCTGTAAGAGCCCGGTTTCAGCTTGATTCCGCGCTGGTACTGCTCTATCGAGAGCGCGATCTCACCGCGGCGGAACTCCGCAACTCCTTTGAGAAAATACGCATCCGCACAGCTTGGGTCGGCACGCACCGCCGAATCCAGCAGGTGCTCGCCCGCCTCAGACTGACCCGTAGCGAAGGCCTTCTGCGCACTGGCCAGATACGATTCAGCGGCACTATTACACGAAGATGTTCCTTGCCCGCTCGCGGCAATCCGAAAACTGCCCACCCGCAGCAATACCAGAATTGTCAGACAGCGCAGCGCCATTGCGCCGATTCAGAGCGTCCGACCCATGCGCGAGATGATTTCGAGGCAAGATCGAGTGACGTGATACGGGGCTTTCCACGGGCCCACCTTTTCGGTATCAATCTCCCCGTCGTGCGAAATTGCCGTGTACCACTCGCCATACGTGTGATCCACAAACCGCTCATTCACGAATTCGGCCTGAAGCTCAAATGCGCGCAAGTACTTCGCATCGCCCGTGAGATGATGCGCGTTCAAAAAGGCAACGAGGCCCTCAGCTTGCTGCCACCACTCCATGTTCTTGTTTGCCGCGGGTCCCTTCGCCGGTCCCGTGCGGTAAACCCCGCCGTGCTGGTTATCAAATCCGTCGCGCAGCGCATGATCGACAAGAGCCAGGCTGGCGCGTCGAATCTTGGGATCCTGATTTCGCCCGACCACTTCCGCAGCTTCTGTCAGAAGCCAGCTCGCCTCAAGGTCCAGCCCATACTCGCAGTCCTTCGAGTCGCCGTTCCGGTCCGCCACTTGCCAATCCTGTGTGAAATAGTAGCGGCCATAGCCAATGTCGGAATCGATAATCTTATTGACAAATAGATCCAGCAGTTCCTCAACCCGAGCACGGATGCGGGCGTCCCCCGTGACGTCGTAGGCCGTGGTGAGAGCTTCTAAAAGGCCAAGATGCCAATCGTAAGACTTCCGTCCAAATGAGCCCGACGCATTGGGTCCATCCTTGTAATCTTTAATCCATGTCCAGTCTGCCGTGAATGCAATTCGATAGCCCCCGTGCTCGTTGTCATGAGCGTGCCGGTCGATCACTTCAAAAAGGTCCAATGCCTCCCGGCGTGCTTGAGCGTCGTTGAAAGCCAAAGCATACTCCGCGAGTCCTTCCAAAACGTAAGACATTGGATTCAGCTGCTTAGTATCATCGATTACTCTGCCTTCGCGGCTCACAAGGAAGTAATACCCACCGTGCTCTTTGTCCCACATTTTCTCGCGCAAAAACTTCAGGCACGCCGACGCCAGGCGTTGATAGGCGGGATCCGGAAAACGGCGATACGCCTCCGCAAACGACCACATTGCCCGGGATTCCAAAACAACAGATTTATTACCGGGTGCGAGCGGTTTTCCTTGCTGATCCAATCGACCCAGAAGCCCACCGTATTCTGTATCGACTGAATGATCAACCCAGAACTGCAGAGTCTGCTGAAGATTTTGCCGGAAGATTACCAGCCAATCGGGTCGGAGTTTCGAGTTTTCCGCGGCTCCAAACAGCATGCCCGGGCCGCATAGGACGGCGGCAACGAGGTAAGCAGAGAAAGCCCGCACTTAAAAGCTCAGTTTCAGAGCCATCTGCCCGATCCGCCCATCCCGGGCGTTCGTGACTTGGCCAAAGTTGCTCGCATTTACTGTGCCTGAGGGATTCGTGAACTGCGCATGATTGAAGATGTTGAAGAATTCCGCGCGGAACTCGAGCATCGTCCTTTCGAAAATGCGCGTGTTCTTGTGGAGCGCGAAATCCCAGTTATCGATCCCTGGACCGTGGAAGAACCGGCGGTTCGCGTTACCAGCCACCCCCAGAACTTCCGGCGTGAAATTGCTTGTGGAAAAATACTCGTGATTCGGTGAATTTCGCGGGTTGAAAAATTGGATCGGCTGGTTGTTGTAATTGGGCACGTCTACGCCACTACAGCCGCAAAGGGCTGCGTCGTCGCTTTCACTCAGGGTGATCGGGAACCCAGTCGTAAAACGCGTGATCCCCGATGCCGCCCATCCCGCGAATAACCCGTCCCACAGCCTATTGGAGATGTGCTTCAAGGGAAGATCGTAGTTATAGCTGATTACAAAATTGTGAGTTAGATCGAACGCGGAAAGCGACTTACTCAGCCTCGGATTGTACGGGTTGATCTGATCATAGAAGCCCGACGAATTATCCAGGGACTTAGACCATGTATAAGCAGCCAATAAGGTCAAAGCGCCTACTGATTTTTGAAGGCTGATCTGGAGCGAATTGTAATTCGAATTGGCGATTGTCTGCTCCCAGGTGTTACTGGCGAAATCGAGAAGGCCCTGGCTGAGATAGCGCCCGGAGGTCACGGAATACGGCCTCGTACCGTAGACTGTCTGACCGTTCGGTAACGTGTAAATCGTATCTTCACCGTATGGACCACATCCCTGTCCGGCTGGAAGCGCCGCGGCAACTTGCAAACACGTCGCCGGATTACCGGGGTTCGACTCGATTGTGGCCAACAGGTGATGTCCGCGCGTTCCTACATATCCGATTGAAAGCACGGCCGTATTGAAGAGTTGGCGCTGGATGGTGAAATTGAAATCTTCGGCATACGGAAGTTTATTGTCGTGCTTATATGTGGGCGCACCCGAGATCGGTAGGTATTGCGGCCAGATACCGGTAGCGCCGGGCGGTGGGATGGTGAACGGAAAACGCTGTCCGGGATTTTGCACCGTGGTGCGCGCTTTATAAGGTTCCTCCAAATAAACCAGAACTGGGCTGGTATAAAACAGGCCGAACGGTGCGTCACCCACTTCGTTAAACAATGTGAGATCTTCAATGGCCGTGTAGAAGATGCCGCTGCCCGCGCGAATGCTCGATTTACCCGGGCCGCCAAAAATCTTCGCAAGAATACCGCTGGTTGCGCCCGGAGAGTAGGCAAAGCCCAACCGCGGCGCAAAGTGGCCCCACTGTACGGGCGCGAGCGTCTTGGGAATCCCTTTATCGCCCGGGAATACAAAGCCCTTTGGGGCATCGGGGTAAACGGTGGACTGCTCGCCGGGATTAAACGTCTGAATCCGGTTTTGCGTGTCGTAGAAAGGTTCGCTCACCTCCCAACGCAATCCGTAATTCACTGTGAGATCCGACCGGACCTTATACGAGTCCTGAACGTAAAGGGCTCCGTAGCGCGTCCTGGAATCCAGGTATTGATTACTGGTTTGCTCAAACACATCCGGAGCGCCAAGCAGGAAATCCGCGAAATCGTTGCCCGTTTCGGTTCCGGAGAATTGGAACCAGCCATTCGACGTGTAAGCGTTTCTTTCATTGACCTGGAGATAACGCACATCACCGCCGAACTTGATGGTATGGGTTCCTAACACCTTTGAAAAGTTATCGGATACCTGGTACGTATTGTTGTATTGGCCCGTAGTTCCGTCGGGAAGCCCAAAACTCACGCCGGTTTGATTCAGCGCCACAGGCGCAACTCCTTCATAGGCGGGATTCGAAGGAATAACGCCCAGACCGCCTTCCACAAACCCAAAATCTGTGATCTTGCCAAGCCCACCAACGGGTTTATTCTTCAATAGCGCTAACCGCGTATAGCTGAGATGGACTTCATTGACGGCTGTCGGACTTAAAATACTTGTTTGATTCACGGCAAACTGCTGCGCACGTGAGGGTGTAATCGCGGAGAAGCCGGGCACGTTGGAAGTGAACGCAGGATACGGGCTCAAGAAAGTTGTGTCATCGAAATAATAATAGAATCCCCAATTTCCAGCGCGTTTGGTGTTGAGATCGATCTTCTCGCCAATCTTATCGTCGCGATTTGTCTCGTTCTCGGAGGCACTGGAAAAGAACGGCTGCCCTCCAGATACGCCGGTCGGCAAGGGGATAAATTTCAGCTCGGCTTTAGCGACAGGCGACCACGCCGATTGTGGAATAACCGGACCGGCAGCACCGGGAAAGACACACTGCGCCGTGGTCGTGCACCCAGCGAACCAGTAAGGTTCCCCTGAACTGACCGTGTACCCGAGCCGCTGCGTTAAGACACCGGGCATATTGCTGGGAATGTTTAGGCCGCGGGCAACGCCTGTAAATGGCGAAAATCCGGTGGTACCCAAATCGGAAAAATTGCCGCTGCGCTCTGAAAGCGACGGGACGGGTATCTCGCCCGACGATACTCCCCTCACTTGCCGCGTGCCTTGATAATCGCTAAAAAAGAACAGCCGGTTTTTCAGTATCGGGCCTCCAATGGTTCCTCCGAATTGGTTCCGTTTGAAAGCGCCGAGAGTTGGATCGAAGAAGCTGCGCGCATCCAGTTTGTCATTGCGAAAGAACTCGTAAAGGGACCCATGAAATTCGTTGCTTCCAGATTTGGTAACTACGTTTACGATCGCTCCAGAAAACCTGCCGTACTCAGCATTGAAGGAATTGGTCAGCAGCCGGAATTCCTCAATCGAATCGAGAGTTGGGACAACAGATGCGCCGTTATTGACGCTTTCTTCGACGTCCCCGCCATTTACCAGGAATGAGTTTGCCGACTCCCGATTTCCATTCACCGAAAGATTTCCGGGATTGCCGTTTCCGGAAACCAGCCTATCATTCACCGCAGCATCAGACGACACGGGCACCACGCCGGTTTGCAACCCGAGTAGATCAATGTAGCTGCGGCCGTTCAGCGGCAAGCTGGTCATCTTCTTGCTATCGATCACATCGCCGAGTTGCGTGTTGCTCGTTTCCACCTGAGCCCCAGTTCCCGATACCTCGACCGTTTGGTTCACGGTGCCCAATACGAGCTTGAAGTCGGCCCGGTATCTCTGGTTAACCAACAGCTTGATTCCAGTCTGGACGGCTTTGTCGAACCCCGCGCCGGTGACCTCGAGCGAGTAGTTGTCTCCGATGGGCACTGCGAGGAACTCGTAATTACCCGTTGAGTTCGTCTGGACTCTGCGAACCAATCCTGTACCGCGGTTCGTCAAGCTCACTATCGCGGCGGGAACGGCCGCTCTACTTGGATCGGTTACAGTGCCAAGAATGGAGCCGGTAACATCGGCCTTAAGCAGCTGTGCACCGAACACTGCGAGTGCTAGAAAAATCGCGCCGCTACCCGATCGTCTATTCATGCCCCTACCTCGATTCATGCGCCTACCTCCGCAACTCACCTTCGTTCGCGAACCTAGTGCTCCATCCCTTTTAACACCATACCGGGGTACCACGAACGCACTGCCAGAACTCGAGATTTCACGCCCGGCGCGCTGTAATATCCCACGGTGCAATTAAGACGGAAGAAGTAGGTATCACCGGCGCTTGCGGGATGACGCCCTTCGATTCCGTTCATTCCGCCTCCCGCAACCATTTCGCCGCGGCCGTCCAGCACTAGATAAATCTCCTCTTCGCGCTCGTGATGGTGCGGAAAATTGGTCCCACCCGGCGCGATCTCCATCAGAAATAGGCTAGTCAGAACCCGCCCCGCCGCAATGCGATCCCGTTTGCTGTCCACATCTCCCATCAGAAGCCGGTACAGAGTGGAAGTCGGATGACCGCTCACAGGTTGCGTCGGCACGTCCTCGATGTTGGCCTTCAACGCCCGCCTCGGCTTTGGGGCTTCCTCAAATCCTTTTGTATGGAAACCCATGACGATCACGCGCAGAGACCCGCTCGAGGGATTACTGAGCCGGTGCGGCACCGTTGCCGGCACGTACAGATAATCTTCCTTACTTAGCTGGAGATCTTGATCCCGGTATTTGAAAGCGCCGCTCCCTTCGAGCACAACGTACACTCGATCTTCTTCGGAACTCTCGCCAGACGCGCACTCCCCATGCGGATCAATGACTGCTTCACCGAAACGCGCCACCCCGACCACCACGGAAGTGTCAGCATCGCCCGCGCCGAACAGAGGCTTGTAATGACAGGTGGGCGTTGTGAGGTCCGCAGTCTTCTCCTTAGCCGTGGAAAGCTCGCGCCTCAGAAACGTCGGATCGACTTGGCGCTCATCCGCATTCAGAAGAGCGGAGCAGAAGAGACTCGCAAGCAGAGTGACGGATGACGTGAAACGATGGAACTTCATTAGACTGGATGAATCGAACGAAGCAGCTTATCATAATCTGCGGCACTGATGGAACGATCATTAGAAAAGGAAGTATGACACGAATTTCAAATGAGCGACGCATGTTCATGAAGTGGGTTGCGGCCACACCTGTTCTGGGAGCCGTTGCGTGGCAGGATTTTTCAACCAAGTTGCTCGGAGCAGCTACTGGAACTGCCGCGAATGTGTACGAGCGTATCGGTGTGCGGCCCTGCATCAATGGTCGCGGAACGTGGACCTATCTGAGCGGCTCGTTAATGCTGCCCGAAGTCCGCCGCGCGATGGAAGCGGCATCGCTGCAGTTCGTCGATATGTTTGAGCTGCAGCGGGCAGTAGGCAAGCGGCTTTCAGCCCTGTCGGGGGCTGAATCGGCAATGATCACCTCTGGGGCCGCCGGAGCCATGGCAGCGGCAGCAGCGGCCTGTATCGCTGGCTCCGATCCCGTTAAGATCTGGCAACTCCCGGACACCACTGGCTTGAAGCACGAAATTGTCATGCTGGGAGGACGCATCGCTTTCGACAGCGCGCTTCGCCTCGCCGGCGGCAAATTAGTGCTCGCACGAACGCTGGAGGAACTGTCGACGGCAATGAATGATCAGACGGCGATGGTGTACACGACGTGGCGCGATGACCGGTTGCCTCAAGCGCTCCAGATTACGCGCCGCGCAAATGTGCCGCTGCTCCTGGACGACGCGGCCGGAATTCCTCCTCTCGATAATCTTTCGCGTTACGCGAAGATGGGTGTCGATCTGTATTGCTTCAGCGGCGGGAAAGGTCTGCGCGGTCCGCAGTGTGCTGGCGTGCTTCTTGGAAGAAAGGAGCTGATCGACGCAGCGCTCGCAAATACGAATCCCTGGGAGGGTGCCGTTTGCAGGCCGATGAAAGCCGGGAAGGAAGAGATTATCGGAATGTTGACGGCCATCGAAACCTGGCAGAAGATCGACCTCGATGCCCTGAATCGCGAGTGGAACGCCAAAGTGCAGCGTATCGCGAAGCTGGTCGAGACGGTCCCCGGAGTCACGACCAAGACCTATGTTCCAGAAGAAGGAAACAGCTATCCAACGTTGCGGGTGATGTGGGACGAACAGAAATTTGGGTTGACGGTCGCTCAATGCGACGAGCAGCTGCGCGCGGGTCAACCGAGAATCGAGGTCCTAACCAATAGCAATCCCAGCATGGTCGCGGCGGTGCGCGAGGGCGATGATCCAAAACATGAGCCGCCGAAGAACCAGCTCGAAATTATCTCGATGACCTTGCAACCTGGCGAGGATCTCATTATCGCGCGCCGTTTGCGTGAAATCCTGAATAGTGCCAGAACCAAAGCCCCGGTTGCCTGATCGTCTTGCATCCACGCTGCCGTCGATAGTTGAAGCGATTGGGCAAACTCCACTCGTCGAACTCTCTCGAATCGGAAGAGGCATCGACGGGCGCCTGCTCGCGAAGCTGGAATATCTCAATCCTGGCTTCTCCAAGAAGGACCGCATCGCGCGTCAGATCGTCGAAGATGCTGAAGCAAACGGAACGCTGCGGCCTGGGCAAACGGTTGTCGAATTGACAAGCGGCAACACCGGTACAGGTCTTGCGATCGTATGCGCCGTTAAAGGCTATCCTTTCGTTGCCGTTATGTCGAAAGGCAATTCGGAGGAGCGCGCTCGAATGATGCGGGCATTAGGCGCGGAGGTGGTGCTCGTGGATCAGCGTCCGGATGCGCAGCCCGGTTACGTGTCGGGTGAGGACTTGAAGTTGGTCGAGCAAGAAGCTACCCGCATCGTTGCGCAGCGCGGCGCATATCGCGCGGATCAGTTTCACAATCTAAGCAATTTTCGCGCCCACTATTTGTATACGGCGCCCGAGATTCTTAGCCAAGCCGATGGCCGCGTTAGTGCATTTTGCGATTTCGTCGGATCGGGAGGCACTTTCGCCGGCTGCGCGGCGCGATTCAAAGAACATGATCCGTCGATAGCGTGTTTCGTCGTGGAGCCTGCCGGCTGCGCGGTGATTTCGGGCCAGCCCGTCACCGCGCCTCACCACCAAATCCAAGGAGGCGGATACGCGGACGCAGAACTCGAAATGATTCGCCCAGATAACATCGACGGCTATTTACGGATAACGGACGAGGAAGCAATCACCGCGGCCCGGCGGTTGGCAATAGAAGAAGGTATTTTTGCCGGATTCTCTTCCGGCGCCAACGTCGCGGCGGCGCTCAAGCTGCTGCCGGGGAAAACCGTCATTACCCTCATCAACGATTCCGGATTGAAGTACTTGAGCACGGAACTCTGGGCGTAGCATAACGAGATGAGAACTCTGGCTGCTTTGCTTGCCGCTCTGTCGAGTTTTGCTGTAGCCGACGTGATTAACGTATTCGGATACCACTGGAGAGTTCCGATCGCTGCGGATTGGCGAGTAGACAACAGCGGTCCTCAACCGGTTTTGCGGCTAATAGCGCCCCGGGGACCGCTTCCCGGTCCAAGGCGTCCTATTCAGTTCGCCCTAGCAGAAACGCCCGATTTCGGAACCGTCACGGTTGACTTAGATGCCCGGCCGCTCGGTCATTCGCTGATCATCGTGTTCGCGTATCGCGACCCCGCTCACTTCGATTACGCTCACTTATCGATAGACGCAGCTACAAGAGAGCACGTCCACAACGGCATCTTTCATGTATACGGGGGTGAGCGCGTGCGAATCAGCTCCGAAGAGGGGCCTGCTGCGTTTGCCGCTACGAATCGCTGGTATCACGTTCGGCTGATACACGACGGAAATTCAGGCGCCGTAGACGTCAGAGTCGACGGTCAGCCCATACCCGCTTTGCACGCAGTTGATGTGAGTCTTCGGACCGGGAAAGTGGGCATCGGCTCATTCGACGAAACGGGCGACTTCAAGAGCGTTAGTATCCAAGGAAAAGCAACAGTGCCTGGCTAGGGAACTGGCGGAACAATCACGGGTATCAGTTCACGCTGATTCCGACGATATACACGAAAGTCTGCGAGATCCGTTGTGATGACTGCATGCTTCGGGTACAACTCGCTCATGCGAATAAGGCACAAATCCGCCAGATCCGGCTGGCGATCGCGATACCGCTCAGCCAGTTCGGTTATTCGCGGGAGATGTTCCGCTATAGTGAACGCGGGCTGCACAAACCCCGCCAACACAAAATTAAGAACCAGCGATGCGTCCGCGAGGTGGAATGCCGCTTCGGCAAGAACAGCCTCACAGGTAAGCAACGGCTCTGTTGCCTGACGAGCGAGTTGAATGGCCCAGGCATGATAACGATCATTACGGTTCGCCAAAGCGACGAGAAGGCCTGTATCAGCTATGGCCTTCACTTCTTGAGAAGCCCTTACGCGTGGATAGGTTGCGAGATCCTGAAACTGCGCCGGCCAGACGCAAAAACGGCCGCTCTTCAACAGTGCGGGCCTTCTCTAATTGATCCCGAATGATCTGGCCCTGCGATACACCTGTACTTCTAGCTGTCTCATTTAGCCATTCGGCAAGATCCTCAGGTAGCCTAACCGTGATTGCACTACGCATCTGCATTCATTGTAATACACCATCCAACGCCAGCCCGGACCCAAGCTGACGCACATTCGGCAATGTCCAGGCATACAGAACGCTATCAACGCCCATCACCACATATTGCTTGCCGTCCAGCTCATACGTCATCGGTGAGCTGCCAAGCGAGCCTCCCGCATTCATGTGCCACAGCGTTCGACCATCTCCTGGATCAAGAGCCAATAAGTTGCCTGAAACATCTCCCGTGAACAGCAGGTGCCCAGCTGTGGTCAAAATACCGGGATGGCCTTCCCCTTCCTCCTCCTTCTTCGTCCAGCGAACCCGGCCGGTCTTGTAATCGATCGCTATAACCATTGCTTGCGACCATAGCGGACTCGATGCGCCTCCTTGATGTCCTTCAGGCCTATTGGTTTCATTCACGTTCAGGTAATACATCGTGAAACCTTGAAATGTGGTTACGTAAAAGAGCTCCGTTTGCGGGTCGAAGCTGGGCGCCATCCAATTGGTTGCGCCCTCCTCATAAGCCCCGACCAGGGAGCCGTCCCGCTTCGGCTCTTTATCAGGATTCGAAATGGGCTGACCCTTCGCGTCAAGACCAGAGGCCCAGTCAACAGACGCAAAGGGCGCGGTCAAGAGGTGCTCACCAGTAGTTCGGTCAAGCAGGAAGAAATACCCATTACGGCTCGCTTGCGCCAACAACTTGCGCGTCCTGCCTCCGAATTCCCCATCGAAGAGCACAGGAGTTTCTACCGCATCCCAATCATGCGTGTCGTGCGGCGAAGGCTGGTAATACCACGCAAGCTTCCCGGTATCCGCGTTCAACGCGACGATAGAGCATGTGTACAGATTGTTGCCAGTGCGCGAAACACCCGCCAACACCGGATGCGGATTGCCCGTACCCCAGTAGATCAGGTTGAGATCAGGATCGTAAGTGCCGGTCAACCATGCCGGACCGCCGCCATGAAGCAGCGCGTCCGTGTCGGGCCATGTCTCCGAGCCGGGCGCACCAGGATCGGGCAGCGTATTCCAGCGCCATAAGACCTTTCCCGTCATTGGATCGAGCGCTTCGATGAAATGCGGCACATCAGCCTGATCGCCGGAAGTTCCAAGAATCAGGCGATCCTTGACGATTAAAGGTGCGATTGCGACGTAATAGCCGAATCTCACATCCGCAATCGGAATGTCCCAGATTGGCTTGCCATTGCGCGCGTTCAAACAAATCAAATGCGCGTCGGGTGTACCGAAATACAAGCGATCCTTGTACATCGCAACCCCGCGATTCCCGACGTGATCGCCTTGCGAAGGACGCGTGTAGTGCCAGATTTGATGCCCCGTCCGCGCGTCGACGGCCCACACATTATCCGGAGTTGTGAAGTACAGAGCTCCGTTTACCTCAAGAGGTGTTGATTTCAGCGTGTCCGAATGCGTCTGGAACGCCCACGCCAGGGTCAACGACGCGACGTTCCCCTGATTGATTTGGCTGAGTGTGCTGTACCGCCGTCCCGAATAATCGCCGTTATAAGTTGGCCAGGTATCCGTGGGCGGCTTCAGCAGTGCCGAAGGATCGAGTCCTTGCGCTGAAACACTCAGAACAGCTGCAAAGAAGCCAGCGAGCAGCTTCACTTCAGAGTCTCCAGGTAAGCAAACACGTTATGTATGTCTGCGCTTGTGTACTTGTGCAACAGCTCGAGATGCGCGGCAAGCGGATTGTGAATTTCGAGTTTGACTTCACCAACGGGCCAGGAGTAATACCAGCCGCCATCATCCTTAATCGCGATTGTGAACAGATCCTCGTACGCTAGCTCTCCTTTAAACTCGCGGCCCGAGCGCGTCGTCACAGTCGCCGTTTTCGGCACGTCCGAAGGATACAAAAAGTGAGCCTGAAGATCGGCAGGCGCATACTTGTTCGCGATTCCCTTCAGGTCGCCGCCGACCGAGTGACAACGGCTGCATTGGCCATCGCCGTAAAAGAATTGCTTCCCCGCTTCGGCATTGCCGGTTAGAAGCAGTTTCAGCGAGTAACCGCTCGGATTCGGTGGGCTTGTGAGATCCGATTCCTTCAAACGGGAATGTAGATAAGCAACCACGTCGGCGATCTGAGACTCACTCAATGCGACCGCCGGCATGCCTTTCTTCGGACGGCCATCTCGAATTACCGGACCGATGAGATTGCCGTTATCGTCATGACGGACGACCTTAGACCGCATAAGATTCGGACCCTCAGCGCCGCCGTTCGCATCTGGCCCGTGACAGAATGCGCACGATTGCTTGAACTGCGCCTGCCCGCGCTCTACGGAAACAGTGGACGAGTTTTGCGCGAATAGCAACCAACAGCCAGGGAAAAGGAAAAACGCAAACCAGCTTCTAAAAGCGCGCATAGCTCTCTACGCGGGGAATGAGCGGTGACGCGTAATTAATGAAATCCGATGTGACATCGTTTCCTGCGCTGTTGATCCATTCACGCGGTAAGAGGCGTTCTTTGCGAGCAACCGTTTCGAGCGGCGTCAAGAATGTGCTGCTACGATACGGCTCGCCGGATTCCCGGCGGATTGCCACCATCTGGCCCGATTCGCCTTGGGCAGCGGCTACTGCAGCAGCGCGTCCGCACTCCCATGCCTCGTGGCGATCAAGTTCATTAGCAAGAACTCCGCAGCATCGCCCGAAAAGCCCAGGCTTCTCCGCTCGTGCGCGCAGGCCGACTTTCGCCGAAATCAGCCGCGCCAGTGTATGACCCAGATTCGAGGCAAGGCGATGAACAGTGCTCTCGGCTCGATCAACCTCTGCTCCAAACGGTGCCCCTCTTTCGTCGAGTTGCCCTTCGCAGACGGCTATAACGACGCGGCCTAATTTGCGGTACACCCGCTCTACATCTGCGGCAATCTGGTCCAGACTCACCGGCTTCTCCGGGAAATAAATCAAGTGTGGAGCATCATCGTCACGGCTTCGACCGAGTACCGTGGCAGCAACTATCCAACCTGCATTTCGGCCCAAGACTTCCAGGACGGAGATCGGCGGCGGCAGTGAGCGATTATCTTCGCCGACATCGCGCACTGCAAGAGCGAAGAAATGTGCGGTCGAGGCATAGCCGGGCGTGTGATCGGTAACGCAGAGGTCGTTGTCAATAGTCTTCGGAATCCCGATGACTTGAAGCGTGTATCCAGCTCCTTTCGCCTGGCGTGATAGTTCGAGCGCAGTGTCCATCGATCCATTCCCGCCAGTGTAGAAGAAGCATTGGATATCTCTTTTCTTGAGGACCTCGAGGATGCGGCCATAATCTTCCGCTGAAAGTCGCAGACGGCTCGACCCAAGCGCGGAACCCGGCGCGCGCGCGACCGCGTCCACAAGCGCTCGATCCTGCTCTAGTAATTCCATAAAATCTTCCTGGAGGAGGCCGGAAACTCCAAACCGGGCGCCGTATAGCTTCGCGAAAATCCCACGTGAGAGCGCCTCTTCCACCAGCCCGGCGAGACTAGCGTTGATTACAGAGGTCGGTCCACCGCCGTGAGCTATGACAGCATTCATCAAGAGGAGTCTACAATGCGAAGGGGTAGACAAAGGAAGATTATCGAAAGAGAAGCAAAGAATCAAATGCTTTTGCAAACCATTCGATCCGCGGCTCTGCTCGTCGCTGCATCACTTCTCTGTTCTGCCCAGCGCCCGGGGGATTTTCGCGTTCTTGGGCCGGGCGGCGGCGGCGCAATGTTCAATCCAACGATTAGCCCAGTTGATCCAAATACTGTCCTTGTGTCGTGCGATATGACGGGATCTTACATTACGCATAATGGCGGTCAATCGTGGCGCATGTTCAATCTGAGGGGAACAGTGAAGTTCTTCGCCTTCGATCCGAAGGATCCAAAAATTCTTTACGCGGAAGCAACGGGACTGTGGCGCAGCCAAGATACAGGACAAACGTGGAAGCTTGTGCATCCAAAACCCTCATGCGTTAAGGGCATCCAGATGAGCTCGGATCACGCCGACGAAACGATCCTCGCTGATCCGGATCCGCTTGGCTCAATTACCGCTTTGGCGATTGATCCCGATGCTACCAGTACGCTCTATGCTGCCGCTTCGAACGAGTCTGTGAATGCGTTATTTGTCTCTCGCGATGCAGGTGAGACATGGAGTCGCGAGGCGATCCTTCCAGAGCCGGCCCTGTCTCTATGGCTGTCCGGAAAAGCCTTCATTCTCGGGTGTGCGCACTCGATTTACGTGAAAACGCCGAACTGGCATGAAATCATATCCGGCGCCCACACCGGCAGAATTTCGCTATTTGTCAGCTGGCTTCCGAGGCGGAACGGCAACAATCTACGGTGTCAACAAAGACCGTTCTTTCGTGTCGAGCAACGACGGCGCGAACTGGCGTGAATGTCGCTTACCTGGGACGGGAGCGCGCGTCCGGGCAATAGCCACAAGTCTGCACGAACCGGAAACCGCTTATCTCTCTTATAGTGAGTTGGAACTCGGAGGCAAAGAGTGGCACGGCGTCGCGAAGACCATTGATTCAGGGCGAACCTGGACACTTGTTTGGAACGAGGCACGACAGCCCGCAGGGAACGTGCACGATGCCTGGATCACCGAAACCTTTGGTACGGACTGGGGCGAGAATCCGCTAATGCTGGGCGTGGCTGACGATAATCCGAATCTCTCCTATGCAACCGATTTGGGACGCACGATGAAAACCGAAGATGGAGGCGCGACGTGGACCGCAGTGTACTCGCGCAAAGTGCCGGAACGCGGATGGATGAGCACGGGCCTGGACGTCACGACGAGTTACGGCATTCACTTCGATCCATTTGATTCGCAACGGCAGCTCATTAGTTATACCGATATTGGGCTCTTCAGGAGTGAGGATGGCGGCAAATCTTGGCTCAGTTCAACCGCCGGAGTTCCGGCCGAATGGCGCAACACGACGTACTGGGTCACGTTTGATCCGGACGTTCGGGGACGCGTATGGAGCGTCAATAGCGGGACGCACGACCTCCCTCGCCCGAAAATGTGGCGGAGGAATTCGGTACTCAGCTATCGCGGTGGAGTGTGCCGAAGCGACGATGGCGGGAAAACGTGGACGAAGTCGAACGGCGGAATGGAAGAGAGCGCCGCAACCCACATTCTTCTGGATCCGAGGAGTTCTCCGCAATCGCGGACGCTGTATGTGACGGCTTTCGGGCGTGGTGTCTACAAGAGCACGGACGGCGGGAAAACCTGGCGGCTCAAGAATACCGGTATCAGGCAAAAAGAGCCGTTTGCCTGGCGTCTCGCGCAAGCGCTGGATGGAGCACTCTATATATTACTGGCGCGACGTTCGGAGCACGGCGAATTTGGCAATGATGCGGACGGGGCGATATACCGATCGAGCGATGGCGCGGAACATTGGAGTACGCTTTCGATGCCCGACGGCGTGAATGCACCCAATGGGTTGGCAATCGATGTTCAATCTCCCGGAAGGCTCTATTTAGCCGCATGGGCACGCGCGGCCGGAATGCACGGCGAAGGAGGCGGTATTTATTTGTCGAATGACTCCGGCCGAACATGGAAGCAGGTGCTGGATCGAGATCAGCATGTCTACGATGTAACGGTCGATCCTCGCAACCCAAGGCTGTTGTATGCGGCCGGGTTCGAGTCTTCCGCATGGCGTTCGACCGACCGCGGCGAGCATTGGACGCGCATCCCGGGTTTCAATTTCAAATGGGGCCATCGCGTAATTCCCGATCCGGCGGATGAAACCGGCGTGTACGTCACAACCTTCGGCGGCAGCGTTTGGCATGGGTCCGTCAATGGGCAGGCGAAGCCGCTCGATATAGTGACGCCCATTCTTGAGCCAGGACAACTGCAATGACCGGATCGATTGCGAGCGGCCTCCTGAGCAGGTCCGAAGCGGATCAGCAGCGCGATGGCTATCTTCATACGTTGCGCGAGATTCGCCAGCAGCCTGCAACGCTACTCGATACCTGTAACCGCATGCTCGCTCGAAACGGAGATCTGAAACGCTGCTTGCGTGGTGTACAGGGGATTATATTCACAGGGTCAGGCAGTTCGGAATATGTCGGTGAGTGCGTGCGGTTCGCGCTCCAACAGAATTTAGAACTTACCTCGCGAGCTATTGGCAGTGGCATGATTCTTACCCACGCCGATGTCGCGTTACCTCGGTCACGTCCATTGCTGATGGTTTCAATCGCGAGATCGGGCGACAGTCCGGAGAGTGTAGGAGTGCTTCAGCTGCTCCTGGATACTCAGCCGGAAGTACGCCATTTGGTCCTCACTTGCAATTCAAGCGGGAACCTTGCGACGCGCTATGACAAGGACGCGCGAGTTACGGTTATCAGCTTGGATGATCGCACAAACGATCGAAGTCTGGTGATGACGAGCAGCTTCACAAGTCTGGCTCTTGCTGCGCTTTCACTCGGGTCGCTAAACATGCCGGAAACGTTCCGAACCCTTTCCGGCAAGTTGAGCAAAATCCTCGAAGACTTGATGGATCGCCATTTCGATGCCTTGGCGCGAGTAGGCCAAAGAGATTTTGGGCGGGCAGTTTTCCTCGGCAGCGGCTCGGGAGTAGGCGCGGCACGCGAAGCTGCACTCAAGATGCTCGAAATGACAGCGGGTCGGGTCAGCACGTTGCCCGAAACGTACCTCGGGCTTCGCCACGGCCCGATGAGTTTCGTGCATCGGAATACGGTCGTGATCTGCTTTCTTTCCTCCGATCCCGGTGTGCGGGTTTACGAACTCGACCTCATCCGGGAGCTGGATCGAAAGGAGCTCGGATCATCGAAGCTGATCGTCGGCGAGAATATACCGCGAGATCTGCTGCGTGGAAATGATGTCTCGGTTGAGTGTCCAGGTCTCTCCGCGATCGGAGACGAGAACGCTTCTCTGGTTTACGTCGTGGTTGGGCAGTTGTTAGGCTTCTTCCGCTGCTTAAAAGAAGGATTGCGCCCGGACTCTCCCTCTGAGGACGGAGTGATCAGCCGAGTTGTCGAGAACTTCGCCCTTCACACGCGGGGAGATCACGGGGAATGAAGATCCTTATTGCTGGCGAGTTGAACGTCGATCTGGTTCTGCAAAATCCAATATCGTTTCCAGTCCTCGGACGTGAAACTCTGGTCGAGGATCTTTCACTAACGGTGGGCAGCTCTTCTGCGATTTGCGCGTCCGCACTGGCAAAACTAGGTAGATGAAGTGACCTTTATCGGGAAAGTGGGCCGCGATGCCTGGGGCGATCTTTGCATAAAGTCGCTTGAATCGTTTGGTGTCGATTGCTCCTCAGTCGATCGCGATCCATCGCTAACCACGGGCATCACTGTTTCGATCACATGGGCAAAGGATCGGGCGATGCTGACTTATCTGGGCGCGATCGCAGCCTTGCGCGCCAGCGATGTTTCAGATGAGTGTCTAAGCATACACCGGCACCTGCACGTTTCTTCCTTCTTTCTGCAGCGCGCGCTACGCCCGGGATTGAAATCATTACTCGCGCGAGCTCATGCGAACGGCCTTACTACGTCCATCGACCCGGGATTCGACCCTGATGAAGCATGGGGAAAGGACTTGATCGACACGCTCGATGAAGTTGACGTGTTCTTACCGAACGAGGTGGAGCTAGCGGCCATTTCTGGCAAGAAGAATCGGACGGAGGCGCTCCACTCACTCGAAAACGGAAGGACGCTCATCGTTGCAAAGCTTGGCCCGGACGGTTGCATGGCGCTCGATCGCGGCGAGATTGTCAGTGTCCCTGCCTTCACTGTTTTACCTATAGACACGACAGGCGCCGGTGACACGTTCAATGCCGGTTTCCTCCACGGCTGGCTCAGCAGATCGGGACTGCGCGAAGCCATGCGTTTTGGAGCAGCATGTGGCGCTCTATCCACTCTCGGTCTGGGCGGTACCGTCAACCAACCTACCGACACGCAAGCCCGCGAATTCATGGCAGAAGCCGCAGCTTCAGCATGACAATCAGGCTCCTGTTTCTGTTGGGTGTGCTTGTTTGCCTGGCGAATGCAGACGTAAGGGTTTGGCAAGGCGCGCTCACTCTGCCCACCTACGAGGAAGGCGCCCCCGATCCGAATCCGCCCTTCGATCTTTTCGCGACGACACGATTCAACTACCCGTACACGCTTCGTGAAAACCTGACAGGCGAGCGCGTGAATCATTCCTGGCGCGCTGTGTATCTCGAAAACGAGTATCTTAAGTGCTCCGTTCTCCCAGATATCGGCGGGCATGTATACACGTGTATGGATAAGCTCAGCGGTCAGCCAATGTTCTACGCCAACCCGTCGATCAAGAAAGCGCAGATCGGAAATCGAGGCGCTTGGGCGGCATTCGGTATCGAGTTCAATTTTCCCGTTTCACACAATTGGGTATCGATGTCGCCTGTCAGCTTCGCTTTCAGCAAACATGACGATGGCAGCGCATCGGTAACGGTAGGCAACATCGATCGAGTGTACGGGATGGAGTGGACGGTCGAACTCGTCCTGCGCCCCGGCTCAACCGTGCTTGAAGAGCGTGTCACGTTGAGCAACCGCAGCGATGTGAGGCACCGGTTTTACTGGTGGAACAACGGGGCAGTCCAGGTCTGGGACGATTCGCAGATTCAGTACCCGATGCGATTCGCTGCAAGTCATGGCTTCAAGGAGGTGCAGCCTTGGCCGGTAGATCGTGAGGGCACGGACCTGAGCATTATCCGGAACCAGACGAAGGGGCCGGTTTCGCTGTTCGTGCATGGTAGCCGTGAGCCGTTCATGGCCATCTGGAATCCGCGGACAAACACAGGAACGGTGCACTTCGCCGATTACGCCGAGCTTCCGGCCAAAAAGATCTGGTCGTGGGGCGTCGATGCGGACGGGTTGGACTGGCGCAAAGCGCTTTCGGATAACGACAGCGCATATGCTGAAGTGCAAGCAGGACTTTTTCGCAACCAGGAGACGTACGCGTTCCTCGAACCGCGCCAGAGCATTCGTTTTTCCGAGTACTGGATGCCGGTCCGCGATACCGGGGGAACCTCGCGCGCCAATCTGTCGGGTGTTGTACATCTGAGCCGGTCCGGCGATCAGCTTCGCGCCGCGTTCAACGCGAACCAGCGCATTCCAGGTGCATCTATCCGCCTAATGGATGGAACACAGGTGCTTGCGGAGCAGCAAGCCGATTTATCACCTGAGCGGATGTGGGAAAGAGAAATTTCAATTTCGAATCCAAACCACCGGTTCACTTTCGAGCTGAAAGACGCGAAAGGCGTGATTCTGCTCCGGCATACGGAAGGCGAGTATGACTGGACACCTCTTGATCAGATTCGGACTGGTCCACAAACGTCGCATCAAGTACCGGGGATTGAGAAGCGATCCGAAGACGACTGGGTTCAGCTTGGAAAAGATGACGAGCTGAACGGGGCGACGCTGGCCGCCTTTGGGGTTTATCAACAGGGACTGGCGAAATTCCCGCAATCATTTGCGTTGAACAAGGCGGCCGGGAGGGTGGCGGCCTGTTTACTGCGGTTCGATGATGCTATTCGCTATCTCGAGCAGGTCGAGTCGAGAGACACCAGCAATCCCGAGATTTCGTACTACCTGGGAATCACGTACGACGAGCGAGGCGATGAGCGCAAGGCGCAAACCGAGTATGAAGCGGCTGAGCGCATGCCCCAGTTTCGTTCGCCTGGCGCGGTGCGATTGGCAGAATTGCTGGCGCGCGAAGGACATCTAAATGAAGCGGAGCATCACCTTGAAGAGAGCTTGCGGACCCAGCCGAATGATCTTCGTACCGCGGAGGAACTGGTCGCGGTTCGCCGCACGGTTGGCGATGAAGATGCTGCCCGAACCTTGGCGAACCAGTGGTTGGCAAAATATCCGCTCAGCTACGTCCTTCGAGAAGAACTAGGAACTCCGGATCTGCCGAGCCTGGGCGCGGACCCCTACCGCGTCTTGGACATCGCGTCGGAATACATGCGGCTAGGTCTTTACAGGCCTGCGCTACACGTATTGTCGAGAAAGTATCCGTCATCCCCGCCTGATCACAGCGAACCAGGTACGGTCTTGCCGCAAGATCATCCGCTAGTTGCCTACTATCGCGGGTACTGCAAAGAGAAGTTAGGTCAGCCGGCAATGGATGATTATGCAACCGCTTCGAGACTTCCGACGTTGTACGTGTTTCCGAATCGGGCTGAAACAATCCAAGTCTTAAAGGCTGCCCTGCGCGCCAATCCGTCAGATGGCACAGCCCATTACTTGGTTGGTACGTTTTTGCTTTCTCGCGGTCTGAGCGATGCGGCGCTAAATGAATGGGACGAAGCACGCAAGCTTGCGCCGCGCACGCCGGTCCTGAATGCAGATATCGGTATCGTCCTGCTACGCGTGCAAAAAGATTTTAAAGGTGCGCTGTCCGCCTTTCAAGAAGGAGTTGCGGTAGACCCGAGGAACCCCGCACTTTACGATGGCATGGAACAGGCGCTTAGCCTTTTGAAGCGTCCTGCACACGAACGGGTTCAGGCACTGGAACGTTATCCGGATCTGGCTCAAATGCCTTCCGAGCTGGTGTATAAGCTTGCGTTGAACCGCGCTGAGGCAGGCGACTTTGAAGGGGCAAAACGGCTGTTTTACAACCGCTTTTTCCCGCGCGAGGAGGGCGGTAAGAATGTACGCCAGATTTGGATTGAGGTTCTCTTGCAGCAGGCGCTTTCGGCCCAGCGAACCGGGCATTGCGACGCAGCGTTACGCGAGACGAGAAGTCTGGGGGAAGCCGTCCCGGAATTGGCCTTTACTCACGATGGACTGAAGCCGTTCGTGGAAGCCGCTCGGACGCAGTACGTGCTTCGGTCAATCGCTTCGAGCTGCGGGACGCCGGCGACGAGATCTACACCAAGGTAACCTGCGTTCCGCGTTTGCGGAGCGCATCCACGAAGTCGGCAGGAGCGCGCCGATCGGTGATCAGTCTGCTGATGCGTTCTATCGCGGCGATACGAGACAGGCTTCGGCGTCCGAGTTTACTCGAATCCGCCACAACGATCGTCTCTTTGGCGACTTGGACCATGCGAGTGTTCAATTGTGCTTCCAAGACGTCGGGAGTGGAAGGACCGGCTTCCAAATCGAATCCATCCACCGCAAGAAAGAACTTGTCGGCATGCAAGTCGCGGAGCATAGTTTCGGCTTGCGGGCCCACGAGCGAGTAGGAAACAGGCCTCAAGAGACCTCCAACAACGATGACCGAAATTCCCGGCGCATCGGCAAGTTCGAGCGAGATATTTAGCGCGTTGGTGATAACGGTCAGCGGCCGTAGCTGCTTGTGTTTCAAATGGGTCGCGATCTCGGCAGTGGTGGTTCCGGAATCAAGGATGATCGTTTCGTTCGGACCGACGAGTTGGCCGGCTGCCTGCCCTATGCGAATCTTCTCCGGACGGTGAAGAGCGGCCTTCAGCCGCAACGGATAATCTTGAGCTTCGTTGCGCTTCACCGCGCCGCCATGAGAGCGCAGAACCGTCCCGTTCTCCGAGAGGCCATCTAAATCCGCCCGGACCGTAACGGCAGACACCTTGAAGCGCCTGGCAAGATCCGTGATGGTTACTTGACCATCCTTTTCAAGAATTTGCAGTATCTTTCGGCGACGCTCTTCCCCTAGAAGACGCGAGTTGTTGGAGTACGGCATTACGCCTTGACTGAGTGTAATCAGGAACACTCGCCCCGGTCAAATGTGTCTTGCTCGGGTTTGAGCCATATTTGCAATATTTGCTCTTGCTTGCGTTTCTTTGGTCTTCGTGATACAACCATCCGTAACGCAGGTCAAGGAGGGGTAATGGAGAATTCGAGGTTTATCCGTTTCTTATTTTCAGTCGTGCTGGTGCTCGGGATGGCCAGCGGCATTGCGTTTGGCCAAGGAACTGATCTCGGAACAATTCGCGGTAATGTGACGGACGCGACCGGCGGTGTTATCCCGAACGCGCGAATCGTCGTCACGGATCTCGCAACGAATACCACCCGCGAGACCGCAACAAACGGACATGGTGATTACCAAGTTTTCGGCCTGAATTCAGGTAGGTTCAAGGTCACGGTTTCGGCGCCGGGTCTCGAATCCGTGGAGATCACAAATCTGGCCGTAACTGGTAGCCAGATTATTACTGCCGATGCGAAGCTTCAAGTTTCTCGAACGCAACAAGCCGTTGTGGTGACCGCGGAAAACGCTCCGATTCACACCGAGGACCAGACTATTAGCAGCTCGTTGAATAATCAGGCGGTCATCGAGCTTCCACGCGATAGCAGGGACATTTACCAATTTCTCTATTTGAATCCGAATATTACTCAAGCCGATGAACCGGGAAGCTTCAAGTTTCTGGGCTTCCAGAGCTACGGAGCTAGTTTTTCATTAGACGGACAGCGTTCAAATGGCGGCATTTTTGGTCAGCCGACTTCCAGCGAGCCGTCGCTCGAGGCTGTGGGCGAATTAAACGTCCTTTCAAATGATTTCAGCGCCGAATATCCCGGGATTGCAACCGTTCGAGTGACCACGAAACGCGGTACGGATCAGTATCACGGCTCTCTCTTTTACAACAACAGAAATTCCGCGCTTGCGGCCTGGTCGCTGCAGAATAAGAACGCCGCGGCCAACTTCGCACCCACTGCCTTTCAGAACAAATATCCGACCCCATTCTTCAACATCAACGATGTCGGCGCGTCATTCGGCGGCCCCATACCCGGCCTAAGGAAGAACACGTGGTTCTTTATGGCGTACGAGCATAATTCCACCATCGAACCCGACACCGTTCAATCGAACAACCTGCCGCATCCGTCGCTGCTCGCCGGCAATTTTTCGCTGGTTGATGATTCGATCAAACCCACCGTTCCGGCGGGCATTACTTTGACGCCCCAGGAGATTGCGACTGACACCGTCGGCGGTATGGGCCAACAATTCATTCGCATCCCGCAAAGGCTGCTAAATCCCACCGTTCAAAATCTGATCAGCAAATACTTCACTCCAATCGGTCTGTCCGCTCCCATCGATCCGGCCACCGGCCGCGTGCCAGGATATCAAGACCTGATATCCGCTTCGGCATATCAGGAGCTCGGCACTCTACGACTGGATCATGATTTCTCTGAGAAAGATCACGTTTTCGTCACCTACAACGCTTCGGCGCTATCGTCTTCCGGAAGCCCGACGGAGGATACCTCTCCGAACACTGGCTTCGTTGGCCAGCCTTATACGGGGCTTGGTCTAACTCAAACAGACCGGCAGAACAACACGGTATCGCTTTCCTACACGCGGATTGTCAAGCCGAATGTGGTGAATGAGTTACGGGGCGGCTTCAACCGGCAAAATCTATTTGTACACAGCAACACGACACTCGGCGGGTTTTTATCAAGCATCGGTTTCACACAGGCTGAGATCAATGCGTACGGTTCTGCGGTAGGCCCTTCCGAACTCAGTACGTTTGGCCAGCCAGCCATCAACTTTAGCGGTGCGTTCGCGACCTTCCCCAACGGCGGGCGCAATACAGATCGACCGTTGAACCAGAGCCTGCAAACCTTCGGTGACACGCTCAACTGGGTAGTCGGCACTCACAATCTGAAATTCGGCGCTGACTTTGTGCGCAATCAGGCTGTAGACGGGTTCGCGTTGAATCGAGGCAACGTTCGCGGGCTGGCAACTTATAGTGGGAGCGGTACGGATCCATTGGCCGATTGGCTCCTAGGCTTGGCACCGACAAGCGCTTCTTACGTTGTCTTACCGCGGCCGGCGATGAACGTTTCGAATTGGGAAACCGGCTACTTCTTCCAAGACGATTGGAAGGTCAGCTCGCGCTTGACGCTCAATCTCGGCTTGCGTTACGAAGTGATTACGCCTTTCATCGAGAAAAACGATCTGCTGGCGAACTTCGATCCGAATCTGAAGAACCCGAACACCGGGCAGAACGGGGTCTTCATCATCCCTTCTCAAAAGACGCTTCAGTATCTCGACCCGCGTATCGTGAGTTACGGATATATCTATGCGCCGCAAGCGGGCGTTGGGCGCGGACTGCTCCGCATGGATAAAAACAATCTTGCGCCGCGAGTTGGTTTCGCCTGGCGCATTGGTGAAAAGAACGTTCTACGTGGAGGATGGGGTGTTTACTATCCAACGTCGGCGGCCCAAGGCATCCGCGACCCGATCGCGACGAATCCGTTCAATGCCTCGGTGAGATACCGAAACAGCACAACGGATCCCACGGCTCCAACGCTTCAAGGTTGGCCCGGCGGACCCGACGGCAACAATCTGATGACTGGCGGCGTTACAACCGGCGTAGGCAACACGCCGTCGGCAAATTATGTTCCGCTTAATCTGCAGCAGCCGCGAGTGCAGCAATACAACATTACTTTTGAACGCGACCTCGGCTGGAACACGGCGCTGCGCCTTTCGTATCTGGGTACCTCGTTGCATGGGCTTATCGCCGGTAGGGATCTTGACGAGCTTCCGCCAAACAACATTCCGTTCGGAACCACGCAAGGTGACGGCGTAACGATCTGCGATCCAACTCAAGGCACCTGTGCGCTTTCGCCGCAGGATATGGCGAGGCTGCCTTATCCCGCGCTTGCGGAATACGTCATCGGTTTCGAGAACTTCGGGCACGGACGCATGAACGCGTTCCAGACGCAGGTCGAGCATCGTTTCACGAGTCATCTCATGTTCAGCGCCGCTTATACATACATGGACGAGAAGTCGACCGGACTCGACACCGGCAACTCCAGTTTGGGCGGGGTGGCTTACAACATTTTCGATCCGAACAGCGATTATGGCCCGGAAGGCTTCGTCTCGAAGCACCGGTTTGTTGGTTACGGCGTATACGATCTTCCCGTGGGGCGGGATCGCCAGTTCGGCTCTGGAATGCCAAAACTGCTGGATGCGTTCATCGGGGGCTGGCAAACGACGTTCAATATGTTCGCCAAGTCCGGGACCGGTTTCACCCCATTCTGGGTGTGCGACGATTGCGATCCGGTTGAGCCTGGCAACGTGGCTGTGGGATCGGTCGATGCCGTTGGAGACTTCGGCTGCGGAACCTGCTTCCGGCCCGTCGTTCTAAGCAACAACTATAGCCAAAGGAACGGGGACTTTTTCTGGAACGCCGCTGCGTTCGGTCCTCCGCCGGTCGGCGCGGATCTTTTTAACAACCCGGCAATTGCTAAGCGCAACATGCTTTGGGGTCCTGGCACATGGGGTGTGAATCTCGGCGTTCACAAGTTCTTCAGCTTCGGCGAGCGCGTCAAAGCCGAAGTCGGCGCTGACGTCGATAACCTCTTCAATCACCCGCTGCTCTCACCCGATCTGAACTACGGTGGCGGAGGCGGGCCGTTCGCCATGCTTGGAGACTTCAACCTTCAGGTGAACCAGACCACTGGCCAGCTGTTGCCCATCACGCAGATCAACACGAATCCTTCGTTCGGACAATTGATCAACAGCTTCTCTCAGGAAGGAATCGACAGCCGGCGCGCGATCCGGTTGCGGCTTCGGATTACTTTCTAGCGCGAAGAGCCGGTTAGCGTCACCCCGGTTTGTAGAATGGCCGCAGACATGCGATTCATCGCACTACGGCTTCTACTCGCGCTTCAGGTTGGATCTGCTTGCGGGCAGAATCTCTCGTTCGGCTCGCGCGAGGCAAGGCCCGTACCCGAGTGGCTTCCGCGCCTCACAATTTATGAAGTCTGGCTGAACGCATTCAGCACAGAAGGTACATTACGAGGCGCGATTCCTCGATTGCCGTACGTCGCCGAATTGGGAGCAGGGGTTGTTTATTTAGGTCCGATCGCAAAACATTCCGCCGCTCCGCACGCGTCCCCATACAACATTGCCGATTACAACGCGATCGATCCCGATTACGGGAACGAAGGAGACCTGCATGATTTCGTCTCCGCGGCACACAAACTGGGACTCAAGGTCATGCTGGATATCGTGTATTACCATGCAGCACCCGATAGTGTGATGCTGAAGCGCTCGGATTGGTTCGTGAAAACTCCGGACGGGAACATCGCGCGCGGGTTCTGGCCACAACCATTACCCGATTACCGCAATGGGCAAGTCCGCAAATATCTTATTGACAGCTTGGTCCATTGGGTGCGCGATTTCAAAATAGATGGGTTCCGGTGCGATGTGGGCGGCGGCGTGCCAGTTGCGTTCTGGGAAGAAGCGAGGAAAGCGCTGGATGCCGTAAACCCGGATGTCATTCTGCTTTCAGAATCCGACAGGCCGGACGATCAGCTCAAAGCGTTCGACATTAACTACAACTTCCAGTACTACCTGACACTTCGATCTGTCCTTCGCGACGGAGCTCCGGCGCTAGACTTGCGCAAGAACTGGGAAAGTATGAGGGACACGATGCCGCGTGGGGCGAGACTGCTGCACTATGGCGACAACCACGATTGGCCGCGGGCAGTTCTCCAGTTTGGTGAAGAAGGAGCCTTGGCCGCCACGATTTTGAATTTCACGCTGGATGGCATTCCCTTCATCTACAACGGGCAGGAAGTAGGAGATCCCACTCCGACTGAGTGGAGAACACGGGCACCGATTCAGTGGCAGGAGCTCAAGATCAAAAGCGACAAGAATGAGTATGAGGCAACTCTGGAGAAGTACAAGACACTGTTTCGGATTCGCGCGACTTATCCAGCCTTCACTTCGGGCGAACTCACTTGGATCAACAACACGGAGCCGGGCAGCGTCCTCAGTTTTCTGCGGAAGAAAGGCAATGAAGAGATCCTCGTCATGCTGAATCTATCGAACAGGAAGATCCACGTGACTGTCGATCTTCCGGTGATGGATTACTATTCAGTCGATAATTTACTGGAAAAAAAAGAGATCCGGTTCCAGCTCTATTCGGGGCGAGTATCGGCCAATTTGGGAGCTTTCGAAGCGATTGTTGGGAAGAAGATTCCTCTTGCGCCGCTAGATGAAAAGAAGTAAATGCCCTCAGGCTTCCGCTGAACGGGCGACTACTCGGTTGCGAATGAGCATGTAGATTGCACCAGTACAAAGCCAGATGAATCCTGCCAATCGGGCTTGCCAGCGTAGGTTAGACCAGATATACAGGCACACTGCACATCCGGCAAGCGGAAGAACGAGATAACTCCAATGTCGATTCCGCCCTTTCACGTAGTAATGCATGAAAGTTGCTGCATTGACTCCCGTAAACGCGAGAAATGCTCCGAAGTTCAATAGCTCAGCGCCAAGCTGATAACTGATCGAGAGAGCGCCTATCAGGGCAAATGCGCCGCTAAACATAACGTTGTAGCTTGGCACGCTCTTCTTGCTCAAATGGCCGAAGAAGCGGGGAGGCAGCGCATTATCACGGCCCATCCCATACAACAATCGCGCGACCCCTAACTGGGCTCCAATTCCGGAGCCAATCGTGGCTATCAGTAGAGTCGTGTTGACGATGTGAAACAAAACCAAGCCTCCCGCTCGCCCGGCTATGAAGCTGTACGCCGTATCGACGTCTGGATAATGGCGGAAATCGGGCCAGACGAGCTGCCCAAGATACACCTCAACCGCGGAAAATACCCCAGTTGCCAAGCACACAAGCACCGTTGCCCGCAGGATGTTTCTTTTTGGATCGACGACCTCCTCCGACAGAGTCGAGATGCCATCGAAGCCAATATAAGTGAGAGCGGCGATGGAGGTTCCAGTCAGGACGTGGGACAGCGAGAAAGTGGCTGGATCATAGAAAGGTTTGGTTAAGGATCCAGGACCGAGAGGCACGCCGGTAAGATAGCGGATCATTACAATCAGCATGTACGCGACGACAACGGAAATCGCTATCGTGATCCAGCGGTTCGTAGTCGCCGAAGCTTCGATCCCGCGCAGGTTGAGCAGCGTGAATGTCAAAGCAAACAGGAGCGCCCAAATTGGATACGGTATGGCGGGCAAAATATTGCTTGCGGCTTTACTGCACCAGATCGTGCAGATTAGCGGGTTCAACAGATAATCGAGCACAATCGACCACCCGGTGAGTGAGCCGGCGAATCTACCGAACTCTCCGGTCACATAGGCGTACGCAGATCCCGCGCTAGGATAGACGCGCGCCATCCTCCCGTAGCTCACGGCAGTGAGCAACATGGCAATCATCGCAATCAGGATCGCCGTCACGACGTGCCCTCGCGCCTCTTCCGAGACCACGCCGAATAGCGGCATGGGTGCCGATGGCTGAATGATAATAAGGCCGTAAAAGACCAGATCCCAGACAGTAAGCGCTCGCCGCAGCGAAGTGGCGGTTGATTGAGTCGTCTTAGTTTCTGCCATCAGTTCCCGCGAAAGGTGAGTGTGGGATTGATCTACTCCCGAAGAGTAGCAACATTTGAATAGGCTGAAGGGCCGCTAGAATTTCCAGCGCGCACCCGGTATGAGATCGGCCCGTCGGCCTGAGAAGGTGGGCTGTCCGAATACGAAGCCTTCTGGGCGGGAAGCTTGGACACCGTTTGCCAATTCCCTTCCCTTCCGCTGCGGCGCTCCACAGTGATGAACTCCGGGTGGCCGCCGTGCAATTTCCAGGTGAGCTGTATTCCAGCTCCGTTCCGGCTTACATTCAAATCGCTGGGCGCCTCTGGAAATTCGGGCCAGTCCAGATAGCTTTGGTCGGCGATCGCCATCACACTGTCGTGCAGGGGCAGCTGTTCCAAGGTATCGGTCGTGCCTGATCGCCATCGCAGCTCAGTGATTTTTCCGGAGCCAATATCGATCAGTACAGGATTCTGTATGTCGGAATTCGAGATTCTTACGCTGATGCTGTCCACCGAGGACTGATTTCCGGGTCGGCTCAGTATCGGAAGCCAGTAAGCCAGTATCGCCTTACCTTGGGAGGAACGGTACGCGTAAGTGGCGATTTTCCGCCGCGATTTGGCTCCGCTCTCGATCTTTATGGATGCATCGAGGTGAGTATCGGAAAACAATGTGTTCGTATTCTGCAGCGCGGCAAAAACGGGACGAGAAGTGAAATCGTCCGGCTGAAACCGCAGGCCGTGAAGCATTCCAAAGTCGTCGAGTTCGTTTCCATCCGTTGCACCGACGATCAGCCACACAAATGTCCGCACACCGGTGGCTCGGTCGAGGAGCATTCCGCGCGGAATATATTTCGCTTGGACCGATTCGTCAGAGTTCGTCCAGGTGGGAATTCCGTCGTTGAATTCGTCATCCCAAAAGAGGAGATCCTGCCGAATACCGGGATAGCTACGGACCATCTCGCGCAACGGTTTCGAGGATTCATTCGTGTCGTTATCGTTTCCGACGGCCTCGGGATTCAGGTTGTGACCGTAGTCGGGATAGTTATGATACGCGAACACGTCGATGCTGGACGCGCAATTGCAGGTGTCAAGCGCCCGTTTCGCATACTTTCGATCCGCTCCGGATAGTCCGCCAAAAACGGTTTTCGCATTGGGATCAGATTTGTGGACCGTGATCGCGGCAGCTTTGAAGAGCCTTCCATACTCTTCAGGGTTCGGGGCCGGATTCCAATAGTCAATATTCGGCTCATTCCAAATCTCGTAATACTGGACACGCCCCTTGAAGTGCTTGACCATCCAGGCCACGTAATTACTAAACGCCTCGATTTGTGCGGGAGTCGTTGGCGGCCAGAACACCGAATACAAGCTTCGATCGGGATTATGAAACCCTCCCGGCGCCGGCGTGATGATTTGAGGAGCACGCCCCGCTGGTGACGTATAGAGCGGATTGCCATACAGCAGCTGTATTTCGATGTGAACGCCGTTCTCGACAAGCGAATTGACGTAATCGTCTAGCTCCGGAGGCACGGAATACTTACCTCGCTCGCGCTCCACCCAATCCCAACTCGTGAAATCCGAGCTGTTTTCGTACTGCCCGATGCGGATGTAATTCACGCCTGCATCGAAGATACGCGTCCACCACCAGCGATTCCAAGGTATGTAAGGGTCGCGGGGGAGATCTGAGTTGATACCGAATCCGTCTTTGATTTGAGTAGAGCGGCGCGGAATGAGGTGATCCGGTACTTTTTTTTCTCCAGCTAAAATTCCGAATTGGGAGATCACCGCTATACACAAAAGAAATGATCGAAAAAATCTCATATCGTCCGCACGTGATTCGCAGCTTGGAGCTGGGCCAGGACGCCCCGGATATATGTAAAACTCTTCTGCATGCCGGGCAGTGGGTTCTCCGGATCGGCCTCGTATTCCAGATTGACGCAGCCGGTGTACTTCATTTTCACGAGCTCTGAGAAAATCTGCGGGAACGGCAATTTACCTTCGCCGACGGGGCATTGGCTGTCCTCCACTTTTAAATCGCGGAGATCTTTGGCGTGCATATCCAAGAGGCGGGGTCCAGCTTCGGCGATCGACTCGACAATATCGACGCCTGCCAGTGCGGTATGGCCGACATCGATGCACAGACCGCAGCGCGGGTCCATGTTCTTGACGATCTTCAGGACGCTTTGAGGCGTTGGGAAATTCTTATCTTCCGGGCCGTGGTTATGAACGGCAATCTTGATGTTGTATTGCTGGACGAACTTTTCGAGTTTCGGAAGCGTTACAGCTGTGGGCGCGCACACAATCAGCGGAAATCCTGCGCGCTTGGCGTACTCGAATTTACTGCGAATGTCTGCTTCATCGTCCTTTTGAAAGCTCACGTTGCCGCAGCCGACCAAAATGATCCCCGCATTGTGAAACTCTTGCACTGCCTCATCAATTTGCTGAGGAGTGCTGCTCAATTTAAGGTGGAACTCCTTCACGTTCAGGTACGGCGTGCCCAGCTGTTTGGTCATTTCGATGGCTTGAGCGCGCGAGAAGTGCCGGAAGGAATAGGAGGCCACGCCAAGTTTGAGGTCGGCTCCGGCCATTTGATACTGCTGGGCACGTAAGGAGCCTCTTAGGGCCGCAAGAGTCATGCCGCCGGGAACAATTCCCATCCAGGTTCGCCGAGTCATGCCGGTGTCAGACATAGATCAAGATCATATATCAGCGGCCCGGCAGGATTTGAGCGAAATGCGTTAGAGGCACGGCCTCGCTTAGGCTCTAAGATCCCGTGAAACGCCCGCCTGCTTTGCCATCGTCATTAAGAATTGCATCCTTCCCGGCTTGTTAGCTCGTTCCTGGCACCGGATAACGCGATCGGATTTGGCATCACCGATTTCGTCGAGCTCATTCTTATTGTCGTTCTGATCGCATTGCTCCAGTTTCGGCCATGGCTCGTGCAGAAGACCAGATCCATAGCACAAAGGACGACGCTCTGTTTCGTGATTGTGGCGTCGTTACCCGTCGCGCTCCGGCTTGCCCTGCTGCCGTATCACCCGGTTCCTTCACCAGCCATTTATGACGAGTTCGGCCATCTATTCGTGGCGGATACAGTTCGTCATTTCCGCCTGGCAAATCCAACACATCCATTGCATCAATTCTTCGAGACGTTCTTTATTCTGCAGCAACCGACCTACAGCTCCATTTATCCACTCGGCCAAGGCCTGGTGCTCGCATTGGGATGGGTGCTGTTACGTCTTCCCTGGGCCGGCGTGGTATTGTCCGTCGCTGCGTTCTGTGCGCTTTGCTATTGGATGCTGCGCGGATGGACTACGCCCGCTTGGGCGCTGGTGGGCGGCCTGCTTGCGGTTATCGAGTTCGGGCCCCTCAACGAGTGGATGAACGGCTACTGGGGCGGAGCAGTCTCGGCAATAGCCGGTTGCCTGGTATTCGGAGCCCTGCCGCGCTTGCGTAAACAGCCACGCATGCGCGATGCCGTATTACTCGGTGCGGGAATGGGTCTGCAACTGCTCACGCGACCCTATGAATCCATTCTGCTGGTCTTAAGTGTTGGCACGTTTTTCGCTCTGCTGATTTTACGAGAGCAAAGCGCCTGGCGCAAGCTGATGAGAGTGGCGCCCGCGACCGTCGCCGCCGCGCTGCCAGCAGTGGCTCTAACCTTACTTCAGAATTATCAGGTGACCAAGAGCTGGACCACGCTGCCGTACTTTGTCAGTCAGTACCAATATGGCGTGCCCGCCACACTCACCATTCAGCCCAATCCCGTTCCACACGTGCCACTCACCCGAGAACAAGAGTTGGATTACAAGGCGCAGTGCTCATTTCATGGAGAAGGCCCGGAAACCCTGAGCAGGTTTCTGGCACGCCTCGAGTATCGCGTTCGTTTCTATCGCTTCTTCTTTCTCGCGCCTCTCTATCTTGCGCTGGGCATCTTTCTTGCGACCATCCGCAAGTGGATGTTCCTCTGGATCGTCATCACTCTCGTCTTGTTTGCGCTCGGCTCGAATCTGTTTCCATATTTTTATCCGCGCTATATCGCCGCAGTCACCTGTCTTTTCGTGCTCGCGAGCGTGACGGGATTGCAGAAACTAGCGAGTCTCCAGATCCGCGAGTGGCCAGCCGGTCATTACGCGGCAGCGATAATCCTGTTCGTTTGCGTCGCGAGCTTCGGGCTGTGGTACGGGGCGCATGTGTTCGAGGCTCACGATTTCGCAGTTGAAATCCAACCCTACGAGACCTGGAATGTAATTAACCATGCCAACGGAACGCGCCGCGATCCTGTCAATCGAGAGCTTGCGCGTTATCCAGGAAAACAGCTCATATTTGTTCGGTACTGGCAAAATCACGTATTTCAAAATGAGTGGGTTTATAACGCGGCGGATATCGATTCGGCACGGGTGGTGTGGGCGCGCGATCTCGGCGCTGCGGAAAATGAAAAACTGCAAGCATTCTATCGGGACCGGCAGGTTTGGCTCCTAGAGCCTGACGCGATATCTCCGAAACTGAGTCCGTACGGCGGGACGTCGCCGGCGCAAGTACAGAAATGAGATAACTACTCGGCTGGATTCCGGGATGTATTTCTTCCACCTGTTCCGCTCCTTTCTGCCGCTGCGTAATCCGATAGGATTTGGCGCGAGCGATTTCATCGCTTTCATTGTGACGGCGCTGTTGGTATTGATCGTCGTGTCATGGCCCGCCATGCAGCCATACATGCAGCGGCTAGCGAATCGGCCCGCCTGGTGCATGTTCGTGCTCGGCATGTTGCCTATCCTGTTGCGGATCGGCCTTCTCGCTAACAGCCCCGTTCCCGTGCCTAGCGGTTCAGACGATTTCAGCTATCTCCTGCTGGCCGATACGCTGGCGCACTTCCGATTAGCAAACCCGACGCACCCGATGCATCGATTCTTCGAGACAATCTTCGTTCTGCAGCAGCCGACCTATAGCTCGATTTACCCACCGGGACAAGGGCTTGTGCTGGCGTTAGGACAAGTCATATTTCGGAATCCCTGGGCTGGCGTTCTATTGTCGACCGGCGCCCTGTGCGCCTTGGGCTATTGGATGCTCCGCTTTTGGGTTCGCCCGGAGTGGGCACTGCTGGGAGGCTTGCTGGCGGTCTTCGAATTTGGGCCGCTGAGCTACTGGATGAACAGCTACTGGGGCGGGGCGGTTTCGGCTTCAGCCGGTTGTCTCGTATTTGGCGCTCTGCCCCGATTGTGTGACTACGGGCGCCCTCGCGACGCTGTGCTGCTGGGCACAGGAATAGCGATCCAACTTCTTACACGCCCGTATGAGTTGATCATGCTCATGCTGAGCGTCACCTTGTTTCTTGTGTTCGGGTTGCGCTTCCACTGCAAATGGGACAGCTTACGGCGAGCCGTTCCGATCATCGTTGCGGCGGTGCTTCCGGCAGTTGTTCTCACCCTTCTTCAGGACAAAGCCGTCACGGGCAGTTGGACCATGCTTCCAAACGTACTGAGCAGGCATGAGTACGGTGTTCCCACGACATTTACATTTCAATCGAACCCGGTGCCGCATCGGCAACTGACTCCTGATCAAGATATCGATTACCGCGCCCAAGCGGTAGTTCACGGAGACAGCCCGGAAACCCTAGGCCGCTTTACCGAACGGCTGGCCAAGCGCGTGCGGTTCTATCGCTTTTTCCTGTTGGCACCCCTCTATGTGGGTCTAGCCGCATTCATCGCGTCAACTCGAAGCTTGCACCAACTTTGGGTGATGACGGCAATTCTCATATTTGTGCTAGGTGCGAATTTTTTTCCTTACTTCTATCCGCATTACATTGCTGCTGCCGCGTGCCTTTTTCTGCTTGCCTCCGTTGCTGGCCTGGAATGGTTGAACACGCTCACGCGTCCGGCTTGGCTGCAAGGCCGGTATGTATCACACGTCGTAATCTTGTTGTGTACGGCTCACTTTTTGTTCTGGTACGGTGTGCATCTGTTCGGGGGCGATCGGGTAGCTTCTGCGTTGGGTCAGTATGAGAGCTGGGATTTCATCAATTATGGCGATCCCGAAGGGCGAATTGCGATCGGCGGCCAACTCGCACGCGCCCCAGGAAAGCAGCTTGTCTTCGTCCGTTATGGCCCACGTCACCTGTTTCATAACTGGATCAGCAACGCCGCCGATATAGACGCCTCACGTATTGTTTGGGCGCGCGATCTCGGCCCGAGCGAAGACGAACAGCTTCGGCGCTACTATCCAGCGCGCACACCCTGGCTGCTGGAACCAGACGCGAACCCTCCGAAAATAACGCCCTTCGAGGGAACGCGGTGATTCCGGCCATGCCCGCCAGCGGTATCCGTTCAACGCCATATTCTGACCGGGCAGCCGCGATGCTGCGTGAAATGGAGAACGCCAGACGTTTCAATTCCTGGATGGCAGATGTGGTTTCACCATTTATCGCAGGGCGTGTTCTCGAAATCGGAGCGGGAATCGGCAACTTGACACGCTTGCTTCACTCTTACGCGCGCGAATATATCGTTACCGACGCCGATCCCGCATATCTCATGCAGCTGAACGGGCTGATTCACGAGGGCGAAAATATGACTTCGGCGTTATGCGATCTCGCAAACCCGACAGATTTTCAAATCTTCCGCGGGCGCATGGATACGGTGGTGTGCTTGAACGTGCTCGAGCACATTGAGGATGATGCGGCAGGGTTGCGCAATATCTACTCCGCGCTAGTTCCGGGAGGGCGTGCGGTTATCTTGGTTCCTCAAGGCGCGCCTGCATTTGGAACATTCGACGAAGTACTGAAGCATCGGCGCCGCTACTCTAGCCCTGAGCTGCGCCAGAAAATGGCCGCTGCCGGATTCCGGATTGATCAAATGCTCGAGTTCAACCGGGCTACGTATCCGGGTTGGCTACTCAATGGAAAAATTCTACGGCGTCGTACATTGAGCGGGTTCCAGCTTGCTGTTTTCGATCATCTCGTGCCTCTGCTGCGTCGGATGGATCGATTTCTTCCCTGGCCGCCAACATCCCTGATTGCAGTCGGCCTTCGAGAGAGATGACTGGATCACTACGATCTCTTCGGCATACGGCACTGCCGTGTTACTTGTATGTAACCAGAAACAAGCGACGAAACGGGAGGATACGACGTTCATGAACACTTTTAAGTACCAGGGGGGCCAAGACATTAAAAGAGGCGACCGGGTACTCTTTCATGGAAATGCCGCAGAAATTGAGTTCGTCGCCTCAGACCCAGAAGACCCGGAAGTCAATTGGTACATCAAAGAGTACGGCGGCTGCATCATGATTCTCGACCCACAGTTCACCGGTCGCACGTTCATCTCAGCCGATCAGATAGATAACTACGAAGATCTCGAGTTTGTCTCGAGAGGCCAATGAACCAGACCCTCATCATCTTCAACGACTACGGCTTCATACTTCTCCAACATCGGCATGAGGACGTTCTCTAGCTCGCCTTTCCAGAGTTCCCCTTCATAGAACTTTGCTTTCATCGGTTCGCGCGAAGGGAGATCGAGAAAGCCGCGCGTAAAAAAGAAGGTGTCCGGATCTTCGACCGATAGGAACGGACCCAGTATTTTCATTCCGATTTCTGCATGTGCCGGAACAGACTTGCTTTGGAATATCTCGAGGAATTTCGAGCGGAGGCCTGGCTTAATCATTGGAATCCGCTTCAGCAGACTTGTGAGGTTATGCTTTCCGAAATTGCAGCACGTACTCGGGTGCCTCGGCGCCGTCTACTAGTCGAGAATCCGGTACAGGCGCTTTCGCCCGAAGCTCGAGCGGAACAACCCCGGCCCAGACTCGCAGCGTATAGTCCTCTTCATCATCGAGCGGCGGACCGGTACGAACCTTCGCTGAGGCTTCTTCGATGACAAATTCGAGCACCGAAGTCGCTTTCAACTCCTTCTCGCTAGGCCTGCGTACATCGTCCCAGCGGCCCGCGATCACGTGTTCCGAGACGATGCGCAGAGCTCGCATTTTCTGAGCCGGTTCGTCGATGGTACGGGCCGTGCCAAAAGCTACCACCGACCGGTAATTCATAGAGTGATGAAACGCAGACCGCGCCAGCACCAGTCCATCCACCAGGGTTACGGTTACACACGCAGGCATCACGGTTCCCAGCTCACGCAACATACGGCTGGCAGCCGATCCATGCAGATACAGCTTCTCTTCTTGCCGGCCGAACAGAGTTGGAATGACGAAGGGCTGACCGTTCACCTGAAAGCCGACATGTGCCAGGAACGCGGCATCGAGGATGGCATGAATGGTTTCGGGCTCGTGCGAGCCGCGCTTTGGCAATCTGCGGAGTTGACTTCGTGTTGTAGGTTTCATCACTTATACTGTGTCAAGTTCAGTGCCCTCTCTCCGATTCATCGATGACCCGTGTGTCTGTCGCAATCCAGTTTACTTCCCAAGTCTTGCCTTCATCGTCGGAGAATGCCTGCTCTACATCGGCACATTCTCCCGTACCGTCTTTTCGGCGCTCCGCATCGGTTATCTGATCGCACCCAAGGGACTGGTCGCGGCATTCGCGGCAGCGAAATCGTTGTCTGACCGGCACACTGCGACGCTGGAGCAGGAAACACTCGCAGAATTCATCTGCAGTGGAATGTAGGAACGCTATCTCCGCCGGGTCCGACGCAGGAATGCTGCTCGCCGGCTGGCGCTACTCGAGGCTATTGACAAGTGCTTCGGAGACCGCGTGGAGGTAACGGGTGACGGCGCTGGTGCTCACGTCGTGTTGTGGCCGAGGTATTCCCTGGACGAAGCGGCTGTGGTCGCGCGCGCCGCGTCGCGTGGAGTTGGCGTCTATGGGATATCTCCGTACTTCCTGAACAGCAGTCACGAACCGGCATTATGCTGGGTTAACTCACGCATGAGAGAGACACAGATTCGGGAAAATTAAGATCGGGCACCACGAAACAGCACCACGATCTCACCGAATGGAGGCGGGTGATCAAGTCCCATCCCTTTAATGACTTCTGGTGAGCGCGGCAGGAATCGAACCTGCAACCTAGTGATTAAGAGTCACTTGCTCTGCCAATTGAGCTACGCGCCCGCTCCTGAGCAACTATACCATCCACCGCCCTGCTACATAATTTTGCTCAATCCGCTGAATAACTTAAGCGCAAACGCCCGCCCCCTCGCCCAAGCCCCGCGGCTACCGTGCTCGCGGAGGTTCCTTTTCCAATGTCTTCAGATGCGCAAATTCATGCCAATCGTGTCAACGCTCAATTGTCTACCGGCCCCAAAACTCCCGAGGGCAAGTCCAAATCTTCTCTAAACGCAGTCAAAACCGGTCTCACCGGCCGCACCATCCTGCTGCCGGGCGATGACGTCGTTGCCTACCAGCAACACGTCCAGCGCTTCTTCGACCAATACCAACCGATAGGCGACACCGAGAACTCAGTCAGGCTATGGCTCGCCGACACCGAATGGCGTCTGCTGCGCATTCCCTCCCTCGAAATGGGTATCTACGCCCTCGGCCGCCTCGAGTTCGCCTCCCAATTCGAGCAGGAAGAACCCGCCGTTCGCGCCGCTCATCGAAGCGCAAGTCTTCCTTGCCTACCAGAAACAGCTCAACAACCTTAGTATTCAGGAAGGGCGCCTGCGCAAGCAGCGTGAAAAAGACCGCGCCGAGCTCGAGCAACTACAAAAGGAGCGAAAAGAGCTCGCAGGCCGCCGTATGAAGCAGGCAGGCGAGCTCTATGAAGACGCCCGGCGCGCTCGCGCACGCTTTGATCCCACCGAATTTGGCTTCGAATTTTCAACTCGCGACATCGAGCAGCACTTAGCCGATGTCAACAAGCGTTTCGCCATCCGAGACCGCACCTTCTTTTCTCAAAAAGTAGTCGAACCCCAGTATCGAGCGTAGCGACGGTGACACATCGCTTACCGTTACTTCCGCCGCATGCCCTTCGACCCGGTTCCCGCGTGATAGGTGCCTAGAAATGCGGCTGCATTGATCAACGAGAAGTAATACGGAAGCATCAAAGTCTTCGGCCGCAGCCGGATCGATACAATCTCGACGAGTTTGATAGGGTAATCAACGGGGAGTGAACCTCGAATTTTTCGCTCGACATTTACTCTATCGTTGAAAGCAGGTAACCAATGACAACCCCGGTGTAACATCCCGTTTCTCAACGCTTCGCATCCATAGCCACCGCACGGCAAAGAGAACTACCGCGTATCCCAAATACGCGTAGACCGGGATAACAGCCGAAATCCGAAAAGTCATTTGCCAAAAACTTCTTTGAGAAAACCGAGAGACTAAGCACCTTGAACTCGCAGAATATATCGTGATTTACCAACGTGCTCTTGTGTCCAATGGTCTTATGCGTGCATTGGTACAAAGAGTGTCGGAAGCTAGCGTTCTCGTCGAAAACCGGGTCGCAGGATACATCGGAAGAGGGCTGCTCGTCTTTTTGGGTGTTCGATTCGATGACACGCCTGCCCGTGCCGGGCTGCTGGCGCGAAAGGTTGTCCAGTTGCGCATCTTCCCGGATGACGAAGGAAGAATGAACCGGAGTCTGGCCGACATTTCGGGTGAGCTGCTAATTGTATCCCAATTTACACTTTATGGTGATACGAATAAGGGCAATCGACCCTCCTACTCAAATGCTGCAAAACCAGAACTAGCTAGAGGCTTATACGACTGCTTCGTCGAGGCTTGCCGAAGTCATGGTTCACCCGTTTCCACCGGCATTTTTCAGGCCTATATGGAGGTACGCTCTGTAAATGATGGGCCTGTCACTCTGATGTGCTACTCGGAATCCTAGCTTCATCGCACTTATTTCACGAAATTGTGTTAGTATTCTAGTTACTAATTAAGATATCTATGCCAAAAAGATCCGCTGCCCCCAATGCAGAAATTCTAGAAGCGGCTCTCCAGGGTTTGGAAGCGCAAAGGAAAAGGTTAGAGGAACAGATCAGCCAGGTCCGCGGGATGATAGGCCGTCGCCCCGGCAGGCCTCCGAAGGCGAATGGCGCTGAGGCGGCATCGAGAAGAATGAAGCCGGGTAGGAAGCGTACTTTAAGCGCCGATGCGCGCAAAAGAATCGCTGCCGCGCAGAGGAAACGCTGGGCCGCGTTCCGCAAGACTCAGCAATAGTGAGTTCCTGATGGAGCATGATTCTCGGCATCGGCACCGATTTGGCCCAGGTCGAGCGAATCCGCAACACCATCGCTCAATACGGCGATCGCTTTCTGAATCGGGTGTTCACCGAGCGCGAGCGCACCTATGCCTTGAACAAGGCCAACTCAGCTGAGCGGTTTGCAGCGCGGTTCGCTGCCAAAGAGGCCGGGATGAAGGCTATCGGTACAGGTTGGAAAAATGGCGTCACCTGGAAAGACTTCGAAGTAGTGAATGAGAGTTCCGGGCGTCCTACCCTGCATCTGAGCGGCATCGCCCTTAGTAGCGCACGCGCCATTGGCGTCAAGCGAATATCGATTTCATTGACTCACACTGCTGAAACCGCACTCGCCGTCGTCATCCTCGAAAACTAATGTATGCACGTGCGGCGGGCGCCCCGTCGGCGCCGGATCTCCTGGTTCGGCTTTTCCTATCCCTGTTCCTTAAACGCTCTTACTCGGAGCCCCCACCGATCTCGTCCGCAGCTGCGCGTCCTCCAGCCGCTTCGATTCCTGGTACGTGAACATCATCCGGTGCACAACCGTCAAGTTTCCAAGCACGGCAATCACCCACAAAACCGGCGCCATCCGGTCAAATAGCGCGCCGATAATGAACAAAACGATTCGTTCAGGCCTCTCGAGAAAACCGACCTTACACGTCGGAACAATATTCTCTGCCCGCGTCCGCGTATAACTGATCATCACGGAAGCCGCCATTACAATCGCTGTCAGCACCACATACGACGCTCTGTTAATCGTCCCGTAATACACCAGCAGCCCGACCAGCAGAGCGATGTCCGAATATCGATCCAGCACTGAATCGAAAAACGCACCGAAGCGCGTCACCCGGTTTGTCTCGCGAGCCACCCGCCCATCCACCATGTCGAACAGTCCCGCAAAAATGATTACGCATCCCGCAGTCCTGAACCGCCCAAACGCCAGAAACGTCGCCGCGATCATGTTGATCACCAGCCCCAAAAACGTCAGCACGTTCGGATTGATCTTCGAGAGCGCGAGCGCTCGCACAATCGCTCGGATGATCCGATTGGTACTGACCCCGATTGCGCGAGTAAAAGTCATCCCTATTACAACTATGACGCAGCCGCGTCGTGAATGGTCGTCAGACTTACGATTTCCAGTTCCTTGATTCCGTCGGGAATCTGAATCTTGACCGTGTCTCCCACGTGCTTCCCAAGCAGCCCCCGACCAATCGGCGAGCTGGTCGAAATTTTCCCGCTTGCCACGTCGGCCTCTTCACTAACCACAAGATTGTACGTAAATTCTTCATCCTTCTTCAAATCGAGTACCACTACTTGTGACCCCAGCCCCACCCGGTCGTGCGGAATTTTTGATAAATCCACCATCGAAAATTCACGCAATCTCGCCTGCAATTGCCCCAGCCGCGCGTTCACCCAAGCTTGCCTTTCCTTCGCCGCATGGTACTCCGCATTTTCACTTAAGTCCCCGTGCGCCCGCGCCTTAAGGATCTCCTTCGGCAGCTCATTCCTTAGCTCATACTCCAGAGCCGTGATCTCCTCCTGCAGCTTCTTCTTCAGGTCGTCCATGTTTTTGCTGAACCCATTCTGGCTTTGCTGAATCCATTATATGGAAGCGGATTCAACTGCTTTTATTTGCACCATAAGTCAATTGTTACAATGGTGTAGGAGGAATTTTTTACCATGGCAAATAAACCGGCGTACGCTCAAGGAGCGCAGGTCGAACATGGAAGATTTGGCCTGGGGTCGGTGCTCGCCTGCAACGATGATTATCTCGTAATCAAGTTCGATGATCATGGCGAGAAAAAGTTTGTTACCTCCATTGTTCTCCCCGCTCTGAAAAAGAGCGATCGGCAGCCTCCCGTCGAGAAACGGCGTGCCAGTCGGAAGAAAGCTGCTCCTGCCGTAAGCGGGGTATAACTCGCGGCTCCTACAGTTCCTTCGAGCGATGAAGGTCGGTATCGTAGTCTTCCCCGGCAGTAATTGCGATCACGACGCTTGGTTTGCGGTCTCCCAAAACCTCAAGCCTCATCAGGCCGAGTTCGTTTGGCACGAATCCTCCTCCCTCGGCAACATCGACGCGGTGATCCTTCCAGGTGGCTTCTCTTATGGAGACTATCTGCGCTGTGGTGCGATTGCTAAATTCTCGCCTGTCATGAAGGCCATCAAAAATTTTGCCCGCGATGGTGGACTCGTTCTCGGCATTTGTAACGGATTCCAAGTTCTCACCGAAAGCGGCCTGTTACCCGGCGCTCTGGTTCGAAATGCCGACCGTAAATTCGTCTGCCGGACAGTTGCTGTAAGAGTCGCGTCCACTAACTCTCCATTTACTCAAGAGGCTGAAAAGGGCCAAATCCTTAAGCTACCTGTCGCACACGGCGAAGGCTGCTACGTGACCGCCGAGGAAACTCTAAATCAGCTTGAGGCTGAGGATCGTGTTGTCCTTCGCTACGTCGATAACCCCAACGGATCTCTGCGCGATATCGCCGGAATCGTAAACGAACACCGCAATGTCATGGGATTGATGCCGCACCCCGAGCGCGCCGCCGACTCGCTCACGGGCTCGAGCGACGGGCTTGTGATTTTAGGATCGATGCTGCAAGCCGCGGCGTCCACAACTCCGTTACTCGCGATGTCCGGCTCATGACCCCGGGCGTCGTCAGCAAACCCGCTTCCGAGCTCATCGCCGCCCATCAGCTCACGCCCTCCGAGTACGACAAGATCCTCAGCCTGCTCGGCCGCGAGCCTACCTTCACCGAGCTCGGCATCTTCAGCGTCATGTGGAGCGAACACTGCTCCTACAAGAGCTCTCGCCTCCATCTGAAAAAGCTTCCGACTCACAGCTCTCACGTCCTGCAAGGTCCTGGCGAAAACGCCGGCATCATCGACATTGGCGATGGAATGGCAATCGCTTTCAAAATCGAATCGCATAACCACCCTAGCTTCATTGAGCCATTCCAGGGCGCGGCCACCGGCGTCGGCGGTATCTTGCGCGACATCTTCACTATGGGTGCCCGCCCCATCGCCGTCATGGATTCACTCCGCTTCGGGAAGCTCGACGACAGTGAATCCGGCGCGCGAAACCGGCGCATCCTCGAAGGCGTAGTCTCGGGCATCGCGCATTACGGAAACTGCTTTGGCGTCCCCACTGTCGGCGGCGAGTGCGTCTTTGAAGAGTCTTACGACGGCAACCCGCTCATCAACGTGTTCGCCCTAGGCGTGTTTCGTCACGGCGAAATCTTCTACGGCAAAGCGACCGGCGTCGGCAACTCCGTTATCTATGTAGGCGCGAAGACAGGCCGCGATGGAATCCACGGAGCCTCGATGGCTTCCGCCGAATTTACCGAAGAGTCCAAACAGAAGCGCCCCAACGTCCAGGTCGGCGATCCCTTCATGGAGAAGCTGCTGCTCGAAGCCTGTCTCGAAGCCATGCAAACCGGAGCCGTCATCGGTATCCAGGACATGGGTGCCGCCGGGCTCACTTCCTCTACGTGCGAAATGGGAAGCCGCGCTGGTACAGGTGTCGAAATCGATCTCGCCCTCGTGCCTCAGCGCGAAAGCGGCATGACCCCTTACGAAATCATGCTCTCCGAATCGCAAGAACGCATGCTGCTCGTCGCCGAGCGCGGCCGTGAGCACGAAATCATCAATGTATTCAAAAAGTGGGGCCTGGACGCTGTCAAAATCGGTACCGTTACGTCCGACGGCATGCTACGCGTGAAAAGCGCAGGCGAAACTTTCGCCGAAATCCCCAACCACGCCCTTGCAAACGAAGCGCCTCTCTACAACCGCCCCTATACAACCCCTCTGCGCACAGCGCCGCTGCACGGTCCCGATATCCACAGCAAAGATCTAACCGCGGACCTCAAGACCCTCCTCTCTTCGGCCGATCTCTGTTCCAAGCGATGGATCTGGGAGCAGTACGATCACCAGGTCCGTACCAACACAATCGCCGGCCCCGGATCGGAAGCCGCCATCCTACGCATCAAGGGTACAAATACCTCCGTCGCAATGTCGCTCGATGGAAATGGCCGTTACTGCTCACTGGACCCGCGCGAAGGAACCAAGCTGATCGTAGCCGAGTGCTGCCGTAATTTATCCACCGTCGGGGCGCTTCCGCTCGCCACAACCAATAACCTCAACTTCGGCAATCCCGAGCGCCCCGAAATCATGGCGCAGATCGTCGAGTCCATCGAAGGACTTGCCGAGGCCTGCCGCTTCTTCGAGGTGCCCATCACCGGCGGCAATGTCAGTCTTTACAACGAAACGCTCGGCAATCCGATCTTCCCAACTCCCGTTGTCGGCATCGTCGGAACCCTCAACACCGCGCCGCCGATTACGATTCCATTCAAGCGTGCCGGGCGTTCCGTCATTTTGCTCGGTGGATTAGGTGCTCCTGATTGCCATGAATTTGGAGCCACTCAGTACGCGAAGGTCATCACAAATTCCCTCTGGGGCATTCCGCCCCGCCTCGATATGGAATACGAGAAGCGCGTTCAAGCTACGATCCGTGAGCTGGTCCGCGACGCCGCAATCGAATCCGCTCACGACATTGGTGAAGGCGGCTTGGCCGTCGCACTCGCGGAATGCGCGTTGGGTCCCGAAAACGTCGGAGCCGACATTACCCTCGATTCCGGTATCGATCCCGAGCTGCTTCTCTTTCATGAAGGGCCTTCACGCATTCTGGTCTCGACTGCAACTCCCGATCGCGTATTCTCATCTGCTAAAAAGCAGGGTATTCAAGCGCGCGAAATAGGCGCTACACTCGATTCAAGAGTGGTGATTCGCAACCAGGACCAAATCCTCATTGAAACCTCAGTTGCCGAGCTGAAAAATCTTTGGGATACCGCTCTAGAACACCTCCTCCATAACTCTGTGATGGTGTAAAAAACGAATGCTTTATTGTGACGAGGAAATCCCGTTCGATAAGCTCCATGAAGAGTGTGGCGTGTTTGCGCTTTATGGACACCCCGAAGCCGCAAACATCGTCTATCTCGGTTTGCATGCGCTCCAGCACCGCGGCCAGGAAAGCGCGGGCATCGCATCAAGCGACGGCAAGAAGATCTACAACTATCGCAAAATGGGCCATGTTGTCGATATCTTCACGCCGGACGTCTTGAACCAATTGCCTGGCTCTCTCGCAATTGGCCACACCAGATACTCAACCGCCGGTGAGACGATTCTTCAAAACGCTCAGCCATTTTCTGTCGTCTGCAGTAAAGGTCACGTTGCCGTCGCGCACAATGGCAATCTCACTAACGCCATCGAGATCCGCCGTGACCTCGAAGCGGACGGCTCCATATTTCAGGGCACCAGTGATACCGAAGTCATTCTTCATCTTGTGGCTCGCTCCCGCGAGCGAACCTTATCAGGAGCCTTGCGCGATGCGCTCTTGCAGATTGAGGGCGCGTTCTCCCTCGTGTTTCTCGCCGAAGATCGCATCATCGTCGCTCGCGACCCACGTGGCTTCCGTCCTCTGGCGATGGGTCAGTTAGAACTCTCGGGAGGACGCCTCGCAACCGTCTTCGCATCTGAGACCTGTGCCTTCGATTTAATTGGAGCCACGTATATAGGTGACGTCGAGCCTGGCGAGATGGTCATCGTCGCCCGCGAAGGCATCACACGCGAGCTCTACACAACACCCGAAGCTCCAGCTCACTGCGCATTCGAGCATGTCTATTTTTCGCGGCCCGATTCTATTGTCTTCGGAAAATCTGTCGCGCAATCCCGCGAGTTGATGGGAAGGTTGCTGGCTCGCGAACACCCGGTCGAAGCCGATCTCGTTGTTCCTGTCCCGGATTCAGGAGTTGGCGCGGCCATCGGTTATGCCGCCGAATCCGGCATCCCGTACAAGCAAGCCTTGATCCGCAATCACTATGTCGGCCGAACTTTCATTGAGCCTTCCCAAGCCATTCGAGACTTTGGAGTCAGGTTGAAACTCAACCCTGTCCGCCATCTGCTCGAAGGCCAGCGCGTCATCTTAGTCGATGACTCAATCGTTCGCGGTACTACCAGCCGCAAAATCGTTCGCATGGTGCGCGATGCCGGCGCTAGTGAAGTGCATTTCAGAATCTCGTGCCCTCCCACCATATCGCCCTGTTATTACGGCGTGGACACGCCTTCGCACCGCGAGCTGATTGCCGCGAACAACGACATTCGTCAGATTCAGGAATACATCGAAGCGGATTCTCTCGCCTACCTGTCTCTCGAAGCCCTCCGCGAGTCAGTTCAGGATTCAGATCACCGCTTCTGCTACTCGTGCTACACGGGCAAGTATCCTACTCTCGTGCAAATCGATGAAATTGTGCTTGCGAAAACGGGCTGCTGTTAGCCTGAGTTTCGGCGATCACCACGCGCACCCGCTCCGTCAACGCCGTTCGATCTTTCAAGCTCAAATGCTTCGTCTCGATTGGTTCGAGAATCCGCAATCTCACATCGCCCGATAGCACCACGCCCGATCCCCACGGCAGCAGTTCGCGCGTTCCGCTGATCGCGACAGGGACAAGCGGAACACCGGCGCGAATCGCAATGTAAGCCGCACCTTCCTTGAACGGCTGTAGCTCTCCGGTATGTGAGCGTCCCCCCTCAGGAAACATCAACAGCGAAATCCTTTTTTTCTGGATCGTCTCGGCTGCTCGCTGCATCGTCTTAACTGCTGCACGTGCATCCTCGCGCGGCACGGGAATGTGCCCGGCTCGGCTGAGATGCTGTCCGAGAAATGGAATTTGAAATAAACCTCGTTTCGCAAGAAAGCGAAACTGTACTGGTATGTTCGCAAGCACGACCGGCGTGTCCATGAAGCTCAGGTGGTTCGAAACGAAAACGTAGCTCTCGGTCGAGACGATTGTTTCCAATCCCTCAACCTTCACCCTCACCCCACTAAGCGCAAGCAACGTTCTCGCCCATGCGCGTGCCACCTTGATCTGAACCGCTCCGGTCTGGTCAAAAAAGGAAACGATCAGACTGATCGTGCCAAAAAAAATGGTGGCCAAAATAATGGCAGGGTCCGCAACCAGCAGCCCGCGCAGCCGTCTCATGAATGCCCATTTTACGAAAGCAGCAAACCTCGCACCTCGCCAACCAGAAACAGCGACCCGGTAAAGAACACGACCGCATCCTCGGGAGCCTTGCGCGCCATTTCGATCGCTTCCTGAACCGTATTCGCAACTGTCGCATTCGCGTGCTCGCTCGCTTCGAGTATCGCCGCAGGCCGGAGCGCTCTTGGAAAATCAGGAGCAGTTGCAATCACGCGCTGCGCTAACGGAAACAACTCTGCCGTCACCTCTTCAATCGCCTTATCCCGCATCGCCCCGTATACTATCCAAACTGGACGATCCGCACGGAACTCGCGAATGTATGCCGCGACAGCCGCGGCCCCCGCCGGGTTATGAGCCCCGTCTAACACGAAATCCGGCTTTCGCGAAACAACTTCTAACCGTCCCGGCCACTTAACATTCGTCAGGCCCGCTTGAATGTGACAGATCTCTATTCCCAATTCTCGGCAGCACAAGATTGCCGCTGCCGCATTCTCGATCTGGTGCCTTCCGGGCAGCGCACACTCATAACGTGCCCCATCCAGATTGAAACTCGAGCCATGCGGTGTCGCGTGCACACTGGATAACTCGGCGTCCTGCGTTCGGATCACTTTCGCGTTCAGCTCATTCGCCCGGTCTACAATCACCGCTTCCGCCGCCGCTTCTTGTTTCGCGAGTATCACCGGAACGCGCGGCTTCACAATGCCTGCTTTCTCCGCCGCAATCGCTTCGAGCGAATTTCCCAAGAACGACTCGTGATCGAAAGCCACCGGAGTAATCACACATACCTCCGGAGCAATCACATTCGTAGCGTCAAGACGGCCGCCCAATCCAACTTCGAGCACGCTGATATCACACCGGTCACCGAATATCACCAGCGCCATTGCCGTGACCGTCTCAAAATACGATGGATGTGCGTCCAAGCGCCCGTTCTGTAGCAATCCTTCAGCCGCCGCATGAACCTTCTCAAACGCACCCACAAATTCTTGTGAACTTACCGAACGTCCACCGATCTGTATCCGTTCCGTCGGCTCTACAAGGTGCGGCGAAGTGTATAGTCCCGTCCGGTATCCCGCCTCTCGCAGCGCACTCGCAATCATTGCGCACGTCGAGCCCTTCCCGTTTGTTCCTGCTACATGCACGAATCGCTGCCCGCGCTCCGGATTCCCAAGCTCGCCTAACAAACTTTTCATCCGCTCCAAGCCGAACTTCGCGCCCGCTTTCAGTTCATTACCGAGCGCGTACAGATATCGAACGGAATCGGGATAGCTCACAATGCTCGCGAGCGATACCGGACGTAGAACATCCGCGCTATCGCGATTAACAGAACACAGCCCCCCACCAGCTTCACTTCAAACCACCATGTTGATTTCACCTCCGCAGTTGGCAGAAATGAGAAGACAATGGCGATTGCAGACACGAAAAAGCCGCACAGTGCAGGTATCTTCTGCCCAAATCTCCACGCCGCGCCAAAGAGATACAGAAATGGGATGAACAGTGTGATGACACTCATGTCAACTCCGAGCTGGTAGGCTCCTCGAAACGTTTCGCCGAGTTGACTGATAAAGATCAGCACAGCAGCGCAAATGCCGAGGAACAATATCGACACATAAGGAGTTCTGTACTTTGGATGCAGCTTCGCGAAAGCCGGCGGAAGCAGATTCGCGATTCCCAAAACAAACGGCAGCCGCGCACACGCACCTACGTAAGTTCCAAGCTGTCCGCCGATGCTAAATAAAATGCACGCCCCAATAGCAAGTGGCACCCACGACCACCCCAGAGCAATCGACGCGTGCTGGCCTGCTTCGGCCAATCCCACTACTGGGCTTACTTCATCGGGTTTCATAAGCGTCAAGATAGAACTCGTGCCGGCCACGTAGAACAGAACGACTAATCCCGCGCTGATCCATGTCGCGCGGAACACATTCCGGCGCGCGTTGCGTATCTCTCCCGACATAATCGGGCTCAACTCCAGCCCTGTCATCGCAAACGCCAGCTGCGACCAGAAATTCAACTTTTGTAAATCCAAACTGGGCAGCAAGTGAAACTTCGTCGCAGACCCTCGGATGAACCACGCGGCTATGGCGCAAACGAATAAAATCAACCCGGTTGCATATCCACCCACTCCGCCGCAGCTATCCACCCATTTCGCTACCCGAAGTCCGGCATAGTTGGACGCGACAACCACGATCAGGAAACCGAAGGCACACGGCAGTACGAAACTCGGATTTTCAGCTAACTTCTCCAGTTTCGGGCTGAACGCGTACGTCATCATGCCGATGCCCGCAATTAACACGCCAGGTATCCAGAACACGTTACTGAGGTAATAAAACCAGCCGCAAGCAAATGCATGCCACTCGCCGAAGGCTTCGCGCGTCCAAATATACAGGCCTCCTTCTTCAGGGAAGCGCCGGGAGAGATTCGCGACCACAAATGCGCATGGCACTAATAAAAGAGCCGCCGCGAGAATCCAAAGGACTATTGTTCCGGGCCCAACGTGCGCCGCAATTCCGATCCAGCGCGTGCTAATGAGTGCGGCGATATTGAACAGCACCAGATCGCGCAGCCCGAGTTCCTTTCGAAGTGCAGTCTGCACATCAGGCATGTGAGCGATAGCTCGGGAGGCCCCAAAGCATCCCGACTTTTCTGTTGCTGCTATCTCTTGTAAGCAGCGGCCTGATCAACTCGAAGACATCCTGCGCCAGTATTTTGTTGCCTGCGCCATTCGGATGCACTCCGTCCGGCTGCATCATCTCCGGATGCTGATATACATGCACTAATAGGAAAGGCAGCAGTCGCAAATGGTACTTCTTGGCCAATTCCGGAAACATCGTCGTAAACGGGCGAACGTAGTCCGGGCCGTAGTTTGGCGGTAGTGTAATGCCGGCAAGCGCCACCGGTATATTCGCCTGCTTCAGGCGCACGATCATCTCTTCCAGATGTCTCGCGGATCGAGTCTACCGGCAGACCACGCAGCCCGTCGTTCCCCCCAAATTCGAGAATCACCAGCGCAGGATGTACTGCAATGACGTTATCGATGCGAGCCAAGCCATCGCTCGTAGTATCGCCGCTCACGCCTTGATTGTCGATACGATACGGATACCCATGCTCATTGAGCAGATCCTGTAAGTAATTCGGATAGCTGCGGCCCGCGACACCCGCCGTGAGGCTATCGCCAAAAGTCACGATCACCCGCTCATGAGCCGCTGCCTGAGAACTGGAACGTACCCCTGCCGTTGCACGTTGTTCATTAATAGAACCCGTCGCTACAAAACCAAGCATCAACCCGGCTGTAACAATGACAAGAGATCGCCTTCTGCCCACATATTCAGATTGACATGGCCTCACAACCGCTCCCACCGCACATGATCGAAGTACGGCATCTCTCAAAAACCATCGAAAATCCGCCCAGCCGCGTCGAAATTCTTCGTGACCTGACCTTTTCAGTTCCTCGTGGTCAGTTTCTCGCCATCATGGGTGCTTCTGGGAGCGGTAAGAGTACGTTGCTCGGTCTCATGGCCGGTTTGGATACGGTCACATCCGGAACAATTGTTTTAGATGGCACTGATATCACCAACTTGCGAGAAGACGATCTGGCACGTCTGCGCGGCCGCAAGATAGGATTTGTCTTCCAGTCCTATCAGCTGGTCCCCACTCTCACGGCTGAAGAGAATATTTTGTTACCCGCCGAATTAAGCGGCTCCGCAGGCGATCCACGTGAACGTGCCAAGGACCTTCTGATGCGTGTGGGGCTGAGTAATCGCGGCCACCACTACCCGGTTCAACTATCGGGAGGTGAGCAGCAGCGCGTCGCTTTAGCGCGTGCGTTCATCACGCAACCGCCGATCTTAATGGCCGACGAGCCCACCGGAAACTTGGACAGCGCCAATGGACAGCACGTGTTGGATCTGCTCCTTCAACTCAATCGTGAGGAAAAGACAACGCTGATCCTTGTCACTCACGACCGCCGCTTGGCCGAGTATGCCGACCGGATTATTGCCCTGCACGACGGCCGCGTTCTCAGCGACGAGCTCGCCGCAACGCCCGTGGAAGTGTAATCGTGTTCCTCCGGACGGCTTCCAAAATCGCTTGGCGTGAGCTGCGCGCCTCGCCAGCAAAATTCTTATTCGTCATCGTTGCCGTTGCAGTCGGTGTCGGTGCCCTGAGCGGGGTTAAGGGATTCGGCTATGCCTTCAAAGGCATGTTGCTGCGGAATGCCAAGCAACTCATCGCTGGCGATGTTCAGGCACAGACCTGGAACGCGCCGAACCCCGAGCAGATTGACCGCTTGAGCAGCATGGCGCATCAGTACGGCGTACTCACTCGCGTCACCGAAACCGTTTCGATGGCCGCCTCCGATCGCGCCCATGTACCGCAAATGGTTTCCGTCAAGGGTGTAGATCCCGCTGTGTACCCGTTCTACGGCCCTCTATCCTTGGATCCTCGCCGTCCGCTCGCCGAGCTGCTGAAGGACGATTCATCCGCGGTCGCTACGACTGAGCTGCTCATGCGCCTCAAGTTGCGCCGCGGCGATCTCGTCAGGCTTGGCGGGAAAGAGTTCCGAATTACCGGTACGCTGATCGGCGAGCCCGACCGGCTCGCCTCGGGCTTTGGTCCCGGTATGCGAATGATTGTCAGCCGTGCGGGTCTCGATCGAACGGGATTGATTCAATTCGGCAGCCGCGCAGCGCAGCGCTTTTTGTTTAAACTAAAGCCCAATGCAAATCTCGATCAGCTCAAAGGGCAGTTGAAGGACACCTTTCCTCGCGTCTTTATCAGCGACTACCGCGAGGGTAGTCCAGCAGTGGGCAAAGCCATCGATAATACGACCACCTTCTTGAGCCTCATCAGCCTGATCGCCCTCATTGTCGGTTCTTTGGGAGTCGCTATGGCCATGTATTCGCATCTGCAGCAGCGAATGGACACCATCGCAGTCATGAAAGCCGTGGGTGCCCGCTCGAATCAGATTCTGCAGATTTACTTGCTCCAAACCCTGTGGCTGGGAGCTGCAGGCGGTCTGCTCGGCGTTACAGTGGGCGCGATTGTTCAGAAATCATTTCCCTGGCTGATCCAACAGGTGTTCTCATTGTTGCCGCATGTCGCGTGGGATTGGTCGTTCAGCCTCCAAGGCATGTGCCTGGGCATTTTGGCGACGCTCCTGTTTACTCTTCCGCCGCTATTAAGCGTCCGAAGCGTTCGCCCGAGCTTGGTGCTCCGCCGTAACATGACAGATGCCGCCTTAGAAACTCGCAAGCATTGGCGTGAAAAGATCCCGAGCTTTGCCGGCGCTCTACTCATTCTGGCCGGATTCAGCTTGATCGCCGTCTGGCTCGGCGGCTCTTGGAAGATGGGCGGCTACTTCATGGCCGGCCTCTCGGCGAGCATTCTCGCGCTCTTCTTCGTTGCCGCTCTGCTGCTCTTTTCCATGCGTAAATCAATCGCCATGTGGAACCCCCGTCTCCCGCCCGCGTTCCGTCACGGTTTCGCGAATCTGTATAGACCAGGAAATCAGGCGAGATCCGTGCTGGTTGCTCTCGGTGTAGGCGTGATGTTTACCCTCACAACCTACCTGCTACAGCGCACCGTGCTGCGTGAGGTAACTAGCGAAGGTCCTGGCAAATCCGGCAACGTTTTCTTGCTGGATGTTCGTAATTCGTCGGAGATCACCAAGCTTATCGAATCCCAGCCCGGAGTCACCGGGAAAGTCGAGCTGGTCGGCTACATCGTCGCTCGAATGCTCGAAAAGAACGGCGTGCCCGCAGAAAATCTTCCCCTTACTACAGAGCATAAGAATCGTCTCCAGACCGTCCGTATCACAACTGCCGAAGCCATGCCGGGAACACTTGAGCTGAAGGAAGGGCACTGGTGGAGTCCAACGGCTCGCGATTCCCAGCTCGCTGTATCGGACGAAGCCCAGCATGACTTCGGACTCAAGTTGGGCGATCGTCTCGAGTTCCAGGTAGCTGGACGCACTCTCAACGCTCCATTAGTCGCTGTGTTCCGCCGCTCGGCGCGTGCACCCGTCCGTTATGATCTCGTCTTTCCGCGTGCCGCGCTTCAGGATCTTCCCGTCGTCTACTACGGTGCCGTTCACGTCGATCCCGCGAAAATTCCGCAGCTCGAAGAAATTTTGTTTGACCGCTTCCCGACTGTCACTGTGATGAATCTCGCTGACGTGCTCAAACGCATACAGGAAGCGGTGGACGAAGTCGCGCTAGTGGTCCGCTTCCTCGCGTTGTTTGCGATCATCGCCGGTGTCATTATTCTTGCCTCGAGCGTGGCAGGTACGCGCTACCGCCGCATCCGCGAAGTTGCGATCCTCAAAACGCTAGGCGGGACAAAGCGCCGTATTGCCGCTATCTTCTCGATCGAATTCACTATCCTCGGGGCAGTCTCCGGCCTCGTCGGTGGGATCCTCGCGAACATATTTACGAGAGTCGTTTCGGAAAAGTTTATCGAAGCATCCCCCCAGTTCGACTGGCCCTCACTGCTCATCGCAATGATAGGTACTGCTGTACTAGCTAACCTCGCCGGCTGGTTCGCGAGCGCCCGCATCCTCGATCAACGCCCTTTAGAGGTCCTGCGTGGCGAGTAGACACGAAGCCCGGAGCGTAGCGACGGGCTCCCTCACTGTACCCGCACAACCACCAGCGTCATATCGTCATGCTGTCGCGCCCCGGCAGTGAACGTATCTACCCTTTCCAAAATGTACGAAATCATATCGGCAGCGCAACGTGTGTCGCAATCCCGGATAGTCGCAATCAGCCGTTCCTCGTCCCATTCCTCATCGGCGTTGTTCATGGCCTCGCTGATACCGTCCGTGAATGCAACCAGGACATCGCCAGGTTTGAGCATCATTTGCGCCTCCTGGTAAGCAGCTTCAGCGAACAAACCGATCACCATGCCTCCCTCATCCAGCCGAATGATTCTCGTGCCGTCCATGCCCCCGCGGCAGACGATCGGGGGATTGTGGCCGGCATTCACATACCGCAGCGCCCGGCTTCTGGAATCGTACTCGCCATAGAAGAAAGTCGCATATCGGTTCTCCGCCGACGCATCATAAACCAGCCGGTTAATGTGCTCTATCGTTTCTGACAAGGTCGACCACGGCTTAATCGTCTGGCCACGCAGGGATGCCTGCAGACTCGCCATCATCAGTGCCGCTGCGATCCCTTTGCCCGAAACATCTCCAATGGCGATGCCGAGACGATCGTTCGCAAGCCGAATAAAGTCGTAGTAATCCCCACCTACTCCGAATGCGGGTCTGCAGTATCCCGCAAAATCCAAGCCCTCCACCTTCGGCAAGTTTTGCGGGAACAGCCGCTGTTGCACCTCGCGCGCAATTTCGAGCTCGCGATTCAGCCGTTCCCGTTGCGCCACTTCTTGCCGGATGCTCTCTGTCAACCGCGCATTCTCGAGTGCCAGTCCAGTCTGTGACGCCACTGCGCCGAGCAGTTGGAGATCTTCCTTTGAATACGGCGCCTCCGATAGTTTAGGACTCAAACTCATTACACCCAGCATCCGGTTGTTCTGAGCCAGTGGTAGAAGAATCTGCGAGTCGAGCGTTTGTAAAGCTGCCTGCTCTTTCTCGGGAGCGCCGTGCACCCAGGACTGCGGATCATCGAAGTAAACCTTCGATGGAGAATGCGACTGCCTCAACAACCGGAGTGTGGGCGCATCTCGCTTTAGCTCAACCGGCGGCGCGGCTCCATTAAAGCCCAGTGCATAAGCCGGCTCGAACCCGTCGCCTCGTTCAAGCAAAACCGCAATCCGCGGAACGTGTAACGAATCGGCAATCCGGTGAGTCACGGTCTCGAGTAGCGTCTTAGTGTCTCGAATGCCCGCTACGGAGTTGCTCAGTTCGGATAAAATTACCTCCGTGTTGTAAGCCTCCCGGAAAAAGCGCCGATCCATCCACAAGCTCACTCTGCCCGCGAGCCGTCTTAGCCCGAAAGTGAGCGCCGCCCCACAAGCGGCTATAAGGATCGCTTGCCCGCGATGGCCGCTCTCTAATGCGAAATGCACCGTCAGCGCGATAACACCGGCGACCAAGACCATCCGCAGAATCTTAAACCCCGTACTGGCCAGTGCGTACCGAACACCGGTTCGCACCGCCACACTCACGTCCATTGCGCGTTGCACTACAATGACGTAGGCCATCGTTATCGGAAAGAACACAATCATCAGCAAGCACACGGTGATCAGCCATTCAGGTAGCCAGGGCAGAACATTCACCTGTTTCAGCACGACCGGAATTAACGGTGTCAGAGCTAGCGAGCAGCACGCCGTCATAATATTCAGGCGTCTTCGTGCATCAGGGTCGTGGAGCCTCGCCCTCTTGCATCCCAAAGAGAAGAAGAAACCGGAGATGTAGAGCGAAACTAGGATGAGTACAAACGGGCTGATGCGACGCATGAAATCGTGCACCCAAACCAGCTCGTGTACGTGATTCCCTTCCAGCAGGTGACCATAGAGCGCAACGGACGTGATCACCAGGAAAGGTGCCGCGAGTAGCCAGCTGATCCACGGCCGCTTGCGGATAAAGCCGAACGGCGCAGGAAAGTATAGCCCGAAAAGAAGCATCCACACAGGCCAAAAGCCGTTCAGCGCTGACTGGAAAACGATCACGATTTCGCGCCAGGGAGACGAAATCAAACCGTACTCTCCCAGCCCAATCAGCTGGCTAAACGAGGCGAGCATCGCCATAGTGATCCAAGCGATCGGGTCGCGCGGACGCGCGAAAGCGATATAGAATCCCAAGAGAATACAGCTCAGCGGAAAAAACACAAACAAGCCCAGAACCATGGGCCACCCGGGCGTGTCTGTGGGATAGGTGTGCATGCGAATGGGCACTGTCACGGTCCGAGTGCCGCCTGCCGCGCCGCGGCGCACCGTTACCGAAAGCGTGTCGCCGGGGTGCAACTCAAATCGCATTCTGTCGATCTGATCGGACCCTTCAATCTGCTTCCCATCCAGTGCAACAACCTCGTCCCCTGCTTGGAGGCCACTGTTCCCGTAGCTTGGGGCAACATGGCTGATGCGCGTTGTGAAATCCGCCCTCTCGAACGGCACGCCCAGATCCTCTTTGGAGATTACTTGGACGTAAATCATGAGGCCTTGGGTTATGAGGGCCCAAAGCAGCAATATCCCGAGCAGCGCATACTGCAGTATCGGTTTGTGTCTTATCTCAGGCAGCTTGATTGAGCGGACTTCGCTTTCTGCTGTATCCGACATAGATGAACAACCCGATTATCAGCCAGACTACGAAGCGGATCCAGGTCTCTAGCGGCAGTCCTAACATGAGTCCCAGGCAGCACGCAATCGAGATGACCGGAGTGACAGGCGAAAGCGGCACTTTAAAAAATCGCGGTCTTTCTGCTTGTGTCCGCCGCAGTACAACAACACCAGCCGATACGAGAATGAAGGCGAACAGTGTTCCGATATTCGAGAGTTCCGCGAACGTGCCAATGTCCCATATTCCGGCCGGTATGCCGACCGCCAACCCGGCCAGCCAGGTGCTGACATGGGGCGTTCGGTGCTTCCGGTGAACTCTTGAAAATAGGTCTGGAAGCAAGCGGTCACGTGACATCGCAAACCAGATACGCGCCTGCGCATACTGATAGACAAGCAGCGACGAGATCATGCCCAGCAAGGCTCCCACCGTCACCGTAAACCGAAGCTTGTTCATACCGATCGCCTGCAGCGCATTCGCGATCGGCGCCGCGTTGTCCAAAGTCTTCCAACTCACGATCCCCGTAAGCACCAGCGCCACGGACGTATATAGTAAAGCGCAAATCACCAGCGTCCCCAAAATTCCAATGGGCATATTTTTTTGGGGATTGGTACACTCCTCCGCTGCCGTCGAAACCGAATCGAAACCGATAAAAGCGAAGAACACGATCGCCGCGCCCGTCAGCACTCCCGGAAAGCCGTTTGGAAGAAACGGATGCAGGTTCGAAGCCTGCATCGCATGAGCAGCGCCAAACACGAACAGCAGAACAGCCGCAATCTTCACGGCAACAATTAAATTGTTGGTGCCGGCGCTTTCCTTCACGCCCTGGACGAGAAGCCAGCTCAGCGCCATCACGATGAGCAGCGCGGGAACATTAAATAGACTCCCAGTCGCATGCCCTTCAATGATCGCCGGCTCCGAGAGATATTTCGGAAGATGAACGCCAAACAGGTAGTCGCACATGATGTTGAAATAGGCAGAAAACCCCACCGCGACAGACATGTTCGAAACGGCGTATTCCAGTATCAGGTCCCAGCCGATAATCCAGGCAAAGATTTCACCGAGCGTCGTATAGGCGTACGTGTATGCGCTCCCGGCGATCGGGATCATGGAGGCAAGCTCCGCATAACACAAAGCCGCAAAACCGCAGGTGATCGCGACCAAAATGAAAGATAACGTAATACCTGGGCCGGCGCCCGGACGCCCTACGATCGAAGCCGCCGCTCTTCCATGCAGCAGCAAATCGAGAACCGGCGCTTTCAGGACGGAAGGAATACTGAGGCGCGGTCCAGCGGCCGCCGTCCCCGTAATAGTGAAAATTCCCGACCCGATCACCGCGCCAATGCCAAAGGCGATCAAGCTAAGAGGACCTAACGACCTCTTCAGCTTTTTTCCCTCTTCCTCCGACTCTGCACAAAGTGCGTCGATGCTTTTCGTCTTCAGCAGTTGGCTCATTTATCTTCTGAATTCTGTCATACGGTGCTCTTTGCTACCAGAAAATCCCTAGGTCGCTAATTGATATATAGGTGTGGTCGAGAGCTGAATCTGCGCCGATACTTAAGGTGGGAGTGCTTACCCGCAACCCACCCATGTTGGTCCTCATCTAAAATAGAAGGAAATTTCCGCTTCAGTGAGACGTTTGAGCGCTCTAAAAGATGTAGAGAAAGCCTTCTCGCGGCGCGAGTTCCTCTTTTCAACCGCTGGCGCGATGTTGCTCGCGCAAAGCGCGCTCGCCAAGGTTGCACCTCCAGCTATTTCGCCCGCTCTGAAACCGGAGGACCGCAAGTTCCTTGAAGACTACGCGAAGCGATGCTTCCGTTATTTCTGGGAGCAGACGAATGAGCACACCGGGTTATCACTCGATCGCGCCAGAATGAATGGAATCTCGGCTGGCGCTAATGTCGGGAGCTCTGCTGCAACGGGATTCGGCCTCACCGCTCTTTGCATCGGGGCCGAGCACGGTTGGATCTCGCAGGCGCAAGCTCGCACCCGTGTTCTCGCCACACTTCGGTTTCTTTGGTCGCGCGCTTTCCACGATCACGGCTGGTACTACCACTTCATGGACGCCAGCACGGGCGCGCGCAAATTGAATTCCGAAATTTCAAGTGTAGATACCTCGCTACTGCTCGCCGGAGTCTTGACTGCGGGCGAGTACTTTTCTGCTGACCGCGAGATCAGAGCCCTCGCGCGGCAGATCTTCGAACGCGTCGACTTCGCCTGGATGCTCAACGGGCATTCATTGCTTCTCTCGCATGGCGTAGCGCCCGATTCAGGATTCTTGGATTTGAGATGGTTTGCCTACAGTGAAGCTTCCCTGCTGTACTTACTCGCTATTGGATCTCCGCGCCGCCCCATTCCCGCCGAAAGCTGGTATGCCTGGCAGCGGCCAAAAGTGACATACGAGAACTGGAGCTTCGTCAGTGGGGGATCGTTGTTTACGCATCAGTTCTCTCATGCCTGGGTCGACTTTCGCCACCAGGTGGACGGCGATCCTTCTTATCTGAATTACTTTCAGAACTCGATCATCGCGACGTATGCGCACCGCGATTTCTGCATCAGTCTGCAATCGAAATACGGCGACTATGGCCCGAATATGTGGGGTATTACCGTTTCCGATAGCCCCGCCGGTTACGTAAGTTGGGGTGGCCCCCCGTTCGACGGACCGATCAACGGAACTCTAGTGCCGTGCGCAGCAGCAGGATCCCTGATGTTCGCACACGAGATCTGCCTTCCTGTATTGCGCGAGATGCGCGATGTGTACGGGGACAGGATCTACCAGCGCTACGGATTTACCGATGCCTTCAACCCGAATTGGGAGGACAAGAAGCTGTGGGTCAATCCGGATGTGATCGGCATTGACATCGGCATTGCCCTCCTGAGCATCGAGAACTTGCTAACTGGAAACGTTTGGCGTTGGTTCATGCGCAACCGCTACATCCAAACCGGCATGGAGCGCGCGGGCTTCAGTCTTGCCACCCCCGGCATCCATATCCGGGAAGCAAGGACGGGCGCGCGCCGCGCCTAGCTCCCGCTACCAAACTCTAGCTACCGCTTGCGCTGACCCTTTACGAGTTTCTTCACCTTTCGTTTATTCGAACCGCGGGCCACGCCTGATGCCCGCTTCGCCTTGGGAGCTGCCTTCTTCCGGGCAGCGCGCTTCAGGCGCTTGCGCTCGGCTCTGTCTTCTACGTGCTTCGTATTCATTCGTCGATTCTTATCCCTGCGTACTTCTCCACGATTTTCTTCAGCCCGTATCCCGGGAAACTTATTGTTAGTTTCGCATCTTCGCCCTCGCCTTCACGCCGCAACACGGTGCCGCGTCCATACTTCGGATGGTGAACGGTTGCTCCGGCGCGGGCGCGGGTGCTAACGCCGCTTCGCGTAGTTGCGGGTCGACCTTGCGGCGCAGGTGGGGAAGCTTTGGGTGGCGTGGGAACGGGACGCGCTGAACTTTCAGCGGCCCGCGTAAAGCCAGACGGAGGAGCCATGCCTCGCTCCGAAAAGAATTGCGCTATGTTTTCAACCGAATTATATGTGCGCCCGGTGTACAGATTCCGCTTCACCGATTCACGTACATCGTGCTGTTCCGCGAACAGTTCCACTTCTTCGGTATGCGGCTCTCGGTACCTCGAGAGCTTCTCGCGCAAGCTCGGGGGAACCTCATTCAAAAACCGCGATGGCAAACAAACCTCTGGTTGAGCGCCTCCAAACCTGCGGCGATAACGTGCCCACGTCAGATACAGCCGCTTCTGCGCGCGCGTCATTCCCACATAACAGAGCCGCCGTTCTTCTTCCATCCCCGCTTCTGCATTGAGCGAACGGCTGTGCGGGAAGATGCCTTCCTCCAGGCCCGCGATGAAAACATCTGAGAACTCCAGGCCCTTCGCGTTGTGCATGGTCAGCAGTGAAACCGCCGCTTGCTCGTCCAGCGCATCGCTTTCTGCGACCAGCGCCGCATGATCCAGAAAATCGGCTACCGTCTCGCCTCTGTCGGTTGCCTCGGCAGCCGCACTCACAAGCTCTTCCAGGTTGGCGAGACGCGATTCCGATTCCGGCGATATGTCGCTCTTCAACATTGCTCCATAGCCGGTCTTCTCGAGGATCTCGCGCAGCAATTGATCGAGCCTGCTCGTTTCGAGCACCTCTGTCAACTGTTTGATCAGGTTCAAAAATGATCTGATCGCCGATTCCGACCGTGTCGGGAACACCTTCTCTTCGAGCATTCTCGGAAGCGCGTTCCACAAGCTCATGCCGTGTTCAAGCGCGTATTGCTCGATCTGTTCGATGGTGCCTTTGCCGATACCCCTTGCTGGCGTGTTGATGATCCGCAGCAGGCTGATCGAATCCTGCGGGCTCAGCAGCACTTTGAGATACGCCAGGAGGTCCTTCACTTCGGCTCTCTGATAAAAACTGAACCCGCCCACCACGAGGTACTTGCGGCCGTAGCGTCGAAGCGCTTCTTCAATCTGCCGGGACTGGAAGTTAGTGCGGTACAGCACCGCAACGCGCTCGTTCGGATTTTTGGCAAGCAGCTTTTCAATCGTATCCGCGATGAACAGCGCCTCATTCTCTCCGTCAGGCGCTTCGTAATAGCCGATGTGCGCGCCGGCCTCGGAATCCGTCCAAAGCCATTTCCCCTTGCGCTCTTTATTGTTCGCCACCACCGCGCTTGCCGCTTCCAGAATGTTCTTGGTTGATCGGTAGTTCTGCTCCAATCGGATCACTACTGCGTCCGGATAATCGCGCTCAAAATCCAAAATGTTGCGTATGTCCGCGCCCCGCCAGCCGTAGATCGATTGATCCTCATCGCCCACCACGCACACGTTGTGCCGGAGTTCAGTCAAAAGGCGCATCAACTCGTATTGCGTTCGATTCGTGTCCTGGTACTCGTCGATCATCACGAATTCGTACCGCCGGTTATAAAGCTGGCGAAGTGCATCGTCGTGGCGGAGCAGACGCACGGATTCGAGGAGCAAGTCGTCAAAGTCGAGCGCATTCGCCGCAATGAGCCGCTCCTCGTATCGCTCGTAGATCTTCGCCAGCTTGGTCAGCTTGGGATCGGTCGCCGCCTTGTACCAGTCCTGCGGAGTCTGCTCATGATTCTTGGCATGGCTGATACGGGAGAGCGCCGCCCGGTACTGCATGAACTTCTCATCCAACCCGAGCTGCTTATAAATCGACTTAAGAAGCGCGACCTGGTCGTCGTCATCATAGATTGTGAAGCGCCGAGTGAAGTTTGGCCGGAGTTCAGCAAGCGATTCGCCATCACGCCGCAGGACTCGAACACAGAACGAGTGGAAGGTCGAAAGCATGGGCGTCCTTGCGGTTTCGGCGCTTCCCAACAAATTCGTGACTCGCTGACGCATTTCGTCGGCAGCCTTATTCGTGAATGTGACGGCCAGCACGGCGGGCCCGGGGACGTGATGCGCCTCGATCAGGTGCGCGATCCGATGTGTAATGACCCGTGTTTTGCCGCTCCCTGCGCCCGCAAGCAGCAATAGCGGACCTTCTACGTGCGCGACAGCTTCGCGTTGTTGCGGATTTAGGCCTTTCAGGAAATCCATGAGTGCTGGATATGTGGGAGGCGTCTTCAGAATAGCATCGCTCTAAGAGTTACCAGCGTAATTTGAACCCATTGAGTAGTCTGGAGATGGCGCTTGTGGCCGCCATACATGTCCCGCCGGCTACGGTTACTCTTCTCGGTCCTCCTTGGCTCGATTTGTGTGCTTGCGGCGAGCCAAAGTGAGCAGATTGACTCCATCGTAAGGACCCTCTCGGGCATTAGCGGCCTTTCGGAAAAGCATCCCGTGCCATACGAACGGATCTCTAAACAGCAGTTGCGGCTATTTCTCACAAAACGCATAAAGAAGACTCTCAAGCCGGAGGAGATCTACGCGGATGAGCTGTCGCTCAAAATGTTTGGCCTGGTCCCACCCGACTTCGACCTGCGCGCATCAACGATAGATCTACTCACCGAGCAAGCCGCCGCCTTCTATGACTACGACAAGAAAAGGCTATTTCTTTTGGACGGCTCATCAGGGATCGCCGAGACCACCACCTTGGCCCACGAGCTTTCCCACGCACTCGCGGATCAGCATTTCAACCTGGGGAAGTTTATCGACGATACGCCCTCGAACGATGACGAGAATCTTGCCCATACTGCCGTCGTCGAGGGACAGGCCTCGTGGCTCATGATCGCTTACGACTTGAAGCAAGCCGGGCAGCCTCCAAGCCCTACAGCCGAGATGCTTAAATCCGTTGGAAGTTCGAGCGAAGAAGGCATGCTGGATTATCCAGTCCTCAAGAACTCGCCGCTTTACATTCAGCAATCGCTACTCTTCCCATATATCCAAGGCATTCTCTTCTTCGACGCCGTTTATAGGCGGATGGGCAAGGAAGCTTTCGCCGCCGTATTTCAAAACCCTCCTACGGACTCGGCCGAAATCATCCACCCGGATCGCTATTTCGATCACCGGAAGGCGGCTACGCCCGCGTTGCCGAAGCTGTCTCTAAACGAGAAGGCAAAGGACCTCACCGAAGGATCGCTTGGAGAATTCGATCACGAGATCCTGCTGCGGCAGTACGTTGGCGCGAATACATCGACAATCCTGCCGCCGCATTTATACGGAGGTCGCTTCAAAATCTCCGAGATCGGCCACAGCCGGACGCCACTGCTCGAATACGCCTCCGAATGGGACCACGAAGACCAAGCCGAGGCCTTCTTCGCCGCGTATCAGAAGGTACTCAAAGCGAAATGGAAGCATTGCGATATCTCCTTGGTCAACGACGCCGCATTTGCCGGTCACGGGGACAATGGATATTTTCTCGTGCGCCTCTCGGGCCGCGATGTGCTGAGCGTCGAAGGTTTAGGTAATCTGAGCGATTGGGAACGTCTGAAACCAGCGCCCCAGACGATTTCCGCTAAGGTACACTGTTGTGTGGAGTTCCATCCGTGAAGAAAATCTTTGCCTCCCTTGCCGGTTTTGCATGTGCAGCAGTGCTTTTGCTTGCGGCGGACACTGCTTTACCACGGAAGGCCCCGGAACTGGCGTTCAACGTTCCCGGCCAGGGTCAAAAGCTGCTCAGTCAATATCGCGGCAAAGTGGTCGCGCTCGAGTTCATCTTTACGACCTGCCCGCATTGCCAGGCTGCCTCACGCGTGATGACGAAATTCCAACAGGAATTCGGAAGCCGCGGCTTCCAGGCCCTGGACGTCGCAATCAACGATAACGCCGATCTCGCAGTCGATAACTTCGTCAAGGATTATCAAGTCGGGTTTCCCGTTGGCTGGACGACGCGAGACCAGATGCTGAGCTTTATGGGGTTCAGCATGGCAGAGCGGTTCGTGGTTCCCCAGCTCGTATTGATTGACCGCAAGGGTGTCATTCATTATCAGACGCCCCCGCTCGGCGATGGAGCCTATTCAAAGGTAGTTGCCGAAGACGCCGTTCGACAGCACATCGAAGAACTACTTTCATTGAACAGTTCAGCTTCCGGACGGGCTTCAAGCCCGACCAAGGTGGCTGTTGCCAGAAAGAGCGAGTAGCCCGTTTCCCATGCGCCCGTAGCTCAGCCTGGATAGAGCGCTTGCCTCCGGAGCAAGAGGCCGTAGGTTCGAATCCTACCGGGCGTACCAAAAATTTTACGCCGATTTAGCACTATTTCCGCTTTCGACGTCTGTAAGTTACATTGCTTAATTTGTGTTCTGGACTTACGATTGAGATAGAGCTGGAGAGCTCTCCTCATGCGTCTCGCTGCGGTTTTCCTAGTGATTCAGGTTGCACTCGCGCAACATCCGGGAGGATTCGCAAGAACGAACCCCGGTGTCCGTGGAATCTCGGGAACCGGAGCTGCCGTGCGCACGCATCGTGCTTTTGAGCGCCGCTCTGAACGCCGCTTGAACCCGTACTTTTCGGGCTTTGGAGACTACGGCCTGTGGGGCGGCTATCCCTATGGAGACAACTACCTTCCCGGAGAGTATGGGGAGGGGCCTTCATCCCCGCCGAACGTCGTTTTCGTGCCGTCCGCGCCGCCTCAAGCGGGACCTTCGCGACCGGTGCAAGCCGTCGTTCACGAATACAGCGTGGCGCCCGGATCCGGTGATAACGGAGCCGGAGCAAGCACGATCATCATCGCCCTTAAAAATGGATCGCAACGTTCCGCCGTCGCGACTTGGGTCCAGGGCGGCAAGCTACATTATCTCGATGCAGACGGAACGCAACAAACGCTGTCGGCAGATCTCATCGATCGCCATGAAACAAACCGGCTGAACCGTCTTCAAATCCAGCTGCCACCGGGATAGCCGTTATTGAGTTTCGGATGCCTCACGCTTGGGAATCCTCAACTGATAATCAGAGACTTTGGCTATAATTTTTGTCTCGCTTTTCACGTATCTCGCAATGGGAGACGTGACGAGTGCGGCCTCGCCGGACGGCATCCAAAAGCGCACTAGGCGAGGGTTATAGACGACGCACGGTTTTGTTGCGCTGCGTAATGTTCTGACGATCTGGCTCTGCTGGTCATTGGAGAAGGCCGTCATCCAACCCGTGAGGTTCTGTCCATTGGGCGTGGGAACACCTGACCAGAGGTTCAGGCTGTCCATGCCTGGCATGGTGAACAACGTTTCGCAATTTACGCGGATATCAGCCGTGACTTCTCGAAAGATCTTCGCCTCACCCTCACTCACGTGAATATGCTCCGCTCCGGGAAGGTTCAGAGTTGGTCCCATCTCATGAATGTCGAAGTGAATCAATCGTGCTTCGAGCGCGACCGTGCCGGTCAGCGACAGGATTATGGCTGCCCAGGTAGTCCGCGTCGGCAAAGGATATAGCATTGAATCCCGAGGTAATGACTTCTGAAGAGCCATGAACCCATCGAAGATCAAAACGCATGCCCAGCAGATCGCAGGTGTTAGGCTGATCCTTACCTGGCTTCCCGCTACAGGGTAAGCCTGCAGGAATTCAAACACGATAACTGTCGTCAGCATCAACCGGGGGAAAAGGCTTTTCAGCGACGCCGATTGCCCGGGCGTTTGCCAATACAGCAACGGTAAGAGGCACATCGTCACGACCACCCCCAGGTTCACCTCCGTAGCCGCCGCAGAAAGCGTTGGCGGATAAATCAGCGTAACGATTGCGACAACGCCGGCGAGGAGCTTGAGCACTGCAAGCTTGGTCGGCGTAAGACGCACCTTATCGGGGAAAACCCAAGCTGCCGTGAGTCCGGCAGTGAGGAACGCTGCAAGGATGATGCTCTCCGGTGGAAAAAGAAGGGGCCTGTAGAAAATCTGTGGATGTCTGAGTGGGCTACGAAGCACTCCGTCGATCAAGGACTGAGACGTGACGCCTTGTATGAGCGCACCCCCGAGGATAAGGCTCGCGCCCGCAATGAAGCCGCCCAAAGAGAACATCAGTTCTCGCGGATGCCAAGGATCATCGACCTGAAGCTGGCTGGCAGTGAATAGAACCAGGAAAATACAGACGGTCGCGATAAAGCAGAAAGCTTGTGCCCAGTTCAGCAAGTATAACTTCATCAACGCGGCGGGCATGAGAATCGCGACGGCAAAGCCGCAACCTAGTAGGACATTTCGCACCCGGCCACGCTGCATCAGGCACGTCAAGGAAAAGAACAGAGCGGCTAAGAAGAAAATCCCGACATTGATCTTCGTAAGGCAAAGGAACGCGCCAATCGTGCCGAGCAGGAACAGAATGGCTTGCGAGGGCTTGGTCTTCGCAAGCAGCGTAAGACATAGGCCAAGCTGGGTAAGCAGCAAAATGATCTCCTGCGGATGGCCGGGCTCGCGCTTGAGAACAACCGAGATTATCAATGTCGCAAAGAAGCCCAAAGATGATAGCGACGGCCGGTTCGTCAAGCCGTAAATGACGATAGCGGCTATTGCCGCAGATGCCAACCAATACAGCAACATAAGGGTTCGACCGCCATCGTGCGTGAACGGCAAGTCCAGCAGATCGTGCATGAACTGCTGGCAATAGAAGTAAAACGGTCCATATTGGGCGAATGTTGTCGTATACAGCCCGCCATCCTTTATGTAGTGGAGGAGAGACTGAATGAGATATCCTTCGTCATCGTAGTCCCGGAACCAATAGAACGCTTGTCTCGAGGCGAGCCAAGCCGCATACGCGATTACCGCAATCGCGACGAAAGTCTCAAAAGCGCGGAATGTGGTGTGGCGTTTCATTTCCGACTCATGGATGGCAGTAAGATCATCGTCACGCTTCAAATCTCGGTTCGAAGCGCCTTTACGGGAGCGCTCGCCATGGTCTTACGAGCTGACCGGATCACTTCCCATAAGGCGGATACGTAATTTGGCCCAAACCGCAAAATCCGAAAAGATGAGTTCCCCATCTCGACCGTGCGGTTAATCCAAGACACGGGAACCTCTTTGATGCGATATCCGGCCAGAATCGGTTTCAGGCCCGTCTCGGCGTTCGCCGCAAAATCGTGCTGCTTGATTTCGATGCTCTTCAGAACACCAGCCCGATACAACTTCAAATTGTTGGATATGTCGTGGAATCGCACGTGGAGCGCCAGCCGGGCGATTAGATGAAAGACGCGATTCAAGACGATCTTTGCGAACGGGTAATTCACCATGATCGACTCATGGGTGAATCGGCTGCCCAACGCCCCGTCATATCCTTCCGCAACGGCATCAAATAGATCGCGCATCTCTGGGATGATCTGAACGAAGTCCGCATCGAGCGTGAAAATGTACTCGCCCGTAGCTGCAGCGTATCCGTCACGCAGCGCGCGACCAACCCCATTCGGGGGCTTACGGTCAATGAGCTTAACCCTGGGCTCCCGTTGTGCGACGGCGGATATCACCTCTGCCGTTCGGTCGCTGCTGTTATCGTTCACAATCAGAACCTCATGAACGTAGTCCCCGAAGTGCTTAAACAGAGCCGATACGAGAGGGGCGACATTCATCTCCTCGTTATGGCAGGGCACGACAAATGAAACAGCGTTCCTGAACATCGCATGTTCCGCGAGGTTTACGGGCGAGCGAGCCGTTGCGCCTCCAGGTTTCCTGGCCCACAAGTAAAGCGTGCCGCATAGATTGCGAGCCAGCGGGGCGTGCTCAAACAGGAAGGCTATCGCCTGCACGGCGGGAATGAATAGCCTTGGCAGCAGGGGATGGATGATGTCATATGGAATGACGTCGATATTGACGAATCCCTGCTGCGAAGCAATGCGGAGGAAGTTGTATTTGCTCATACCGATTTGGCATCGAGCATTTCCGGCTACATGCCCTAACGGGGGGATGCAATTTTTCGCAAATACCTGGGGATTCCACAGGTTATTTTCGAAAAAGAGTATTTGGCCGCCCGGTTTCAGCAAGCGATAAATCGCCTTTAGATTTTCGGCGTACTGGTTGTGGCATAGGATGGCGGTTCCGACTACGTAATCGAAGCTCTCGGCAGGCAGCTCGTCCAGAGAGGTAACGACGATTTTCCGGACTTCTGGTATTTCTTCCCACTCCGAGTTGTTCGCCAGATCTGAGTTAAAGACTGCCGCAGTAATTTCATTTCTGCCGCGGAAGACTGTCCCGAGTTGCCGCGTCCACAATCCGCCGCCGGCTCCAATCTCGAGGATCGATTCGCCGGGCAACACGTGGAAGCAGTGGCGCACTGTCAGAGCCCGCCAGCGCAGTTTTATGGGTGAGCTGCCCGGATAAGCGCGCCAATAGCGCTCGCGGGTCTGCTCCATCTCTTGAAGGTTCCGCTCTAGTGAGGCTTCAGACATGACGACCGTGTGCTCTTCTGGTGACACCTGTGTACGCGAGACGCCAGAGACTCGCCCCAACACGCTAGCCTGGCGAGCTTGTTGCTGGCAGCCCTGGTAACGCTTGCAAGCGCGAGGCCAAAATTGGTGCGACCAAGGAAAACGTGCAGTCTAGTGCAGTACCGCGCAGTTCGGATCCCCAGGCATCCACTGGGAGCACAGCGAGGCTCGGCCGTGGATGGTGCTGAACAGGTCGTCGCGTCCATGGCTGTGTGCTGCAACCAGCTGTGCCTTATCTTCGACTGGGGTTCGAGGCAGAGTGGCCGAGTCAGTTCGAGTCACCATAAAAAGCAGAACTGGCCCGAATCTGTGCAGCATCTGCATTTGAAAACCCTTTCTGGACAGAAGATCGGAGGAAATCCAGGACCACTTGTCCATTCCGTCCAGAACGAGGAAGCTTGAATGCGACTGCAGAAACGCTCGATAATCAGCAACATTTACGGGAAACCACGGCCGAAGTGCCAGCACCTCTCTGTCTGCCGTGTCGTAGCCTAAATATCTAACAGACAATTGGGGATCGGGAAGATACACGAGGTTGCGAGCGAATGATTGTGGCGCATAGAACGAAAGCTTATAAATCCAGTAGGCTTCACCGCAAACAATCGGCATATCGGCGTACTTTTTCAGCTCCAAGTAGACGGGCGATAAGCGAGCAACATCAGCTCGGTAATGAGTTGACCGCAAAACGTTAAGTCCAACGAACAAGAACACGAAAGCACCGATAATTAACGGAATCCTGCGGCTCGTTCTACTGAACCGAAAACCGACCTCGATCGAGACGATTACAATTCCCAAAAGGGCTGGCAATGAATAGCGTGTCGCAAACCCATGTGTAACCAGCTTTGACGCTGTCATCGCGAATACCGGGATCGCCATTAGCGCCGCAGCTGTGGTTAATTCCCATGGAAGAAATGCGCTAGGAAAGTCCAATTCAAAATCGCGCTTACCATAGATGATGCGTGCAACTGCCAGAAATAACAGCAGGACGATGATGGAACTGAGAGGATATACGAGCGTGGCATACGTCGGGATAAGCTTGCCCCAGCTGACATCTGCCCAGAAAAGGTGAGAGTAACCATGGGCTTTGCGTATGGCTGGCAAGAGCGGCAAAATAGCTGCGAACGATACTAAGAGTGAGAGGAGCACGGGCACATCAAGTTGCTTCCGAAAACAAGTCCGCGTGATCTCCCCCACGCAGAGCGCCGCTAGAACGAAGACCGCATAGTAGTGGCTCCAGACCGTCATCGCCAGGCTGATGATAAGAACGGCCATCCAAGCCGGTCTCCATCGTTTGTCAGTCGCCCGCTGCCATGCCAGCAAAGCTAGCGCGGAGAATCCAAGTAACATCCCGTACCCGCGTGCCTCATAAGCATAGAAATATCCCCATGTGGCCATGGGACAAAGCATCGCTATTACGCCCCACGAGTTCGAAGTACGGCGTGAAACGAACAAAAAAAGGCAAACGCATGCCAACCAGTACCCTAAGATCGCAGGAAGACGCAGAGCGAGATGGCTGCTGCCGAGTAGCTGCATTACGGTGTGGGTAACAAAAAAGAACACTGGGGGAGTTTGATCCGCGCCCGTTGCTGATGCTTTAAGAATTTCGCTCGGGGTGTTTCGTGAAATAGAGAGCGTAAAAAACTCGTCGTCCCAAATGGCTTTGGATTCGGCAAGCTTTAGCGTGGGTACAAGGTAGGTAAGCGTAAAAAGAACGACTACCAGATATGGACGGCTTAAAATGATTCGGATCGCAGTGATCAGCGGGTTCGGGTTCGTCTCCCGATCCCAAGCGCTGGTCGCATTTGAATCGGCGCGGGTAACGGCCAGCTCCTCAGTCACAGGTGAGCCAATCATGTTGCGACACTACGCCCAGTAAGCATTCCAGACCCGTCCATTTCAGCCGTAACGAGTGGCTGGGGAGAAAAAGTGTTGTTCGCGTCGCGCCCCCCAAAACTGTATCGAAAGTGCTTTTGCAACGCTAGGAATCGGCTCTCGACCAGATGCCACGATGCCAACGCCATCAGCAGGTCTATCGAAGTGGAGAGTACCAACCGCAGAGCGGTCGCACCCGGTCCTTCTGAATAGCCCACGATCATATGAGCTATGTGCACCGCCGGATTATCGAAGACGTATAATCCGTAGCTGTATTTCGCGAAGAAAAGCAGTATCCGTGATGATAAGAACCGGCTGAACGCATTGGCAGACATGGCGATCACGAGCAGACTGGAGCACATGAAAGTCACGAGCGTGCTGCCCACGGTTGCCATTCCCGGCGTAAGGAACCAGGCGCTCCGCTCCTTGATGATGATGGGTAACACACAGGCTGCCGAGATCACAAACCAAAGTTTCGCCTGCTTCAGTTGCGCGGGTGATTCGCGCATTGCGATCGCAATCCAGGCTCCGCATGCAAGCGCCCCCATTCTGCATGGCAGCAAAACGTATGCTCCCCAAGGGTATCCCAATTCGACTACCAGAATTCTGCAGAAAAACGCAACGATAATCATGAAGAGACAGAGCCGCCGCAAGGCTTTCGTACTGAGCCGCGCCACAAGAAAGGGCCAAACGAGATAAAACTGCTCTTCGACCGCCAAGCTCCAAAAGTGGCTGGTGTAAGCGACTGCGCCTCGCTCGCCATGAAGGGTTAGGGGAATGCTAATAAGAAAGAGGAAGTACCATGGCGCAGCGCGATAAAACGAACCTGGGTTCGCCACGAATTGTGGAACAACTCCAAACAATACGAGACAGAAGCCATAGTAAAGGGGGAAAATGCGTAGGAACCGGCGCGCGTAGAAGGTTCGATAATACCGAGGGTCACCACGACTGTCCAGCAATATGCGGGTGATCAGGAATCCGGATAAAACGAAAAAAACATCGAGCGCGGTCCAACCGAAAGATGAGAATGCGGGAAAGCCCTTCCCGGTAACTCTCAGAACGTGCATGGACCCGTGCGTCCCAAGAACCATTAGGATCGCGAGACCACGCAGTCCGTCTAGCGCAGGAAATCTTTTCGCAGTTTCTTCTGGCATTCGCCGCTTCTTGCGGGCGCAGTCGTCGCCTTGCGATTTGCGAGGCAATTTCTCCTCCACCATCCGTTCACAGAAACGGCTGTGTATCTGCTGTTTGCAAGCATCTTTCGGGTGAGAGTGTCAACGACGGTTTACAACGCCAACTGCGGGTGATCCCTGGTACACACGGCCCATTTACGCAAGTAAAGGGTCGAACAACGCTTATCCGTCCCGGTGAGTTGGACCTTCGATTGCCAAAGATCTGTTGATAAACCTCGATCAAGAATGCAGGCGACGGAACCACCGGGAGTAATCTCTGCCCCGACTGCTGCGCTCCGGGCAGACGTAAACTGTCGGACCTCGCACCAAGCTCGCCAAGCGCATTTGTGGCTGCTTGCATCGGGGCTGATTATCTATGTACTCCTAGCGTTCAGCCTGGCTCGGGTCAAGACTCCGTGGGTGGATGAGGGTTGGTTCGGCTCTGCACCGGCGAACTGGGCCCGCACGGGCCAGACCGGCACGCTCAGTCTTGAGCCTACCGGTTCTTGGCTGAGTGCCGAGTTGACGGGTATCAATGAGCGGACGTACTGGATTTTGCCGGTTTCCATGTTTGCGCAGGGGGTCTGGTACAAGGTCTTCGGCTTCAGCCTTTTGACCATGCGCTCGCTCGGCATAGCGCTGGGCTTCTTATGTCTGCTTTCCTGGTACGCCATTATCGGTAAGCTCGCGGGAAGCCGTTTGGCCGGATCGCTTACCGCGGCGATTTTAGCCATCGATTATACGTTCTTGTGGAGCGCAGCCGACGGGCGCATGGACATGATGTGTGAAACGTTCGGTGCGGCGGGAATCGCGAGCTATCTGCTGCTGCGAGAGAAACACTGGAGGCTGGGACTTTGGATCGCGAACGTTTCTATCGCTTTGGCAGTGTTCACCCATCCTAACGGCCTGATTTTCTTCCTTAGCGTTGCTTTTCTGGTCTTCTACTATGACCGCGACCGGGTGAGTTGGCGCGATTGGGTTGTCGTGACGCCGTATCTCGTACTGGCGGTTGCATGGGGATTTTATGTTTCAGACCGCCCCGACTATTTCTTGGCCCAGTTCAGCGCGAATTCGGGCGCCCGGGGCGGTGTGAGATGGGAGGGATTCATTCACCCCATTCGGGCAGTCGCACGCGAAATCGTTCTCCGCTATCTTCGCCACTATGGTTTGATGGTGTTGTGGGGAGGACCGGTACCGAATTATGCGATCCTGATCCCCTTCCTTTACTGGGCGGCGGCTTTGGGGTGTATCGTTACAGCGCGATTCCGGAAGAATCGCGGCCTGACCGCTCTATTCGTTATCGCGGCGTTACACCTCGCCTTGATGACCTGGTTTATAGGTCACAAGTCTGAAAGCTATCTCGTCTTCGCTCTTCCGCTCTATGCAGGTCTTGTTGCCGTTTGGCTATGCACCAGTTACACGCGAGCAATTCCAAAACCCGTCCTCGCCACGGTTGTCACGGCCGTGTTAGTACTGTGCCAGGTCGGCACGATAGCCTTTAAGATTCGAAAGAACGCGTATGCGTCCGAATACGTTCCGACAGTGCAGTTCGTCCGTGAGAAACTCGCAGCGAACGGCGGAAATCTCGTTGCCGATTCTTATTTCGGCTTCGACCTCGGATTCCAGAACGTCATCGACGATGCGCGCCTGGGGTATTACAGCGGGGCTATCCCTTACCTGATTGTGGAAGACATGTGGTACGAGATCTGGTGGGATCATCTATTTCTGGCCGATGAGCCTCAAGTCGACGCGTACGTACGGCATCTCTTAGATTCCGAATACACTGTGGTCTTCAACAGAGGCCCATTCCGCGTGTACGAGCGAAAGCATACAGGAAGCTGATACCTCGCCATGAATGCGCTTCATCGCTTCCGTTTTTCGAAAGGCTTTCTTGCGCTGTGTCTATTCGATGCGGCGGCCGTTGTCTTACTTGTGGGCATGGTGTGGCGGATTGCGCATACACGAAAGGCGCCGCTCGAATCGAACCGACACAATTCGACACGGCTGGCCTGGATGCATCGCTCGGGTAAATTGATCGACTCCCTCGATCTGCGGGGACGATATGTGTCGCCGAAACCCTGGCAGAGCGGGCGCATGGTGCTATTAACTCGATCACAACCCGGAGAGGAGGACGTATGGGGCTTGGTTCGACCGACCCATAAGCTTATCCGTTTGGCTTCGGGGCAGAGCCGATCCGCTTTCGCCATAGGTTCCCTGGATGGCCAAATTGCCTTCTCTTACTGGGGAAGGACGGGCCCCGAGCTGTTTCTGATCCGTGCTGCGGATAAGTCGGCTCAGAGCTTGTTTAAGGAAGAATCGAGCAAAGCCGCGGAAGACTGGTCGAGCGATGGCCGATGGATCGCGTTTACAAGTACGCGCCCAAACAGAACGGAAGTTTTTCTGCTGCACTGGGGTGACCGTCGAGTTTCGCCTCTATTGTCCTCGTCGTCGATATCTTCTGAAGCGCGCTTCTCGCCCGACGGCAGATGGATCGCCTTTACGTCCGATATGAGCGGCCGCGATGAGGTGTACGTTGCGCCAGTTCCTTCGAATCTCAACGTACTCCCGCTGCATCAAAATCGTGCGATTCGAATTTCGCAGCATGGAGCCTATTCTCCGGAATGGGGACGCAACAGCGGCGAATTATTTTATATCAGCGCTCAGAGAGAGATGATGCAGGCAAAGTGGAACGGCGCTTCGGCTTCTGTTGACGGAAGCCGGATTCTGTTTCCGCTGTCTTCAGTGAAAGCGCAGAATTACGAGTACTCCTATGGCGGATATTGCGCGGATCGGAAAACTGGTCAGCTGCTTCTCGTGCTGAACAGGAGCTCTCGTTAGGCTGTTGCGTGCCCCAACGCTTCAGAAGGCGCTGCTCGCTCGATTTTACGCGTCGCCCATACGAGGCAAGATGCGCATAGACAGGTTAGCGGAGACGTGGCACGCTAAGCTCCAAAGCTCAGTTGATCGCCGTGAGTGATGAGGGCTCGATCGATGGTTCCCGCGGGAAGTTCCAGAACGGAATCGGCCAGCAGACACATCGAGAAGCGCCACGGCCGCACTCGGCTCTTGATGCTCTGGACTTTCTTTCGACGATTGAGATAGACAACGTCGATCGGGAATCTCATCCAGAAGGTATGAATTCCAGCACAGGGCACGATCCACAATCCCTCTCCGGCGATGAAGTCCTTCCGGCCGAGAAGTCCCTTGTTCCTGGTCGAGCTTGTGTCAGCAATCTCTGCAGCATCCGCGACAATCGTGTTCCGGGTCTCGTTTCGTATTAAAATTCTTTGCGATTGCGCGGAGCTGTGTTGCCGCCGAAAATTCCCACGCACTTTCACAAACCTTCGTCGGCGAGCCGGTCAATACCTGCTAGTGCGGAGTTGTCGAGCCCATTGATGTTCCCGTAGAACTCACCGCATTTGTAACGTGCGTATTCAACTGCTGCTCAGGTTTCTCGCTGTTGATGAGCGCCTCGACAGGGATGCTCGGGGTCGGCGGAACGACGGGTACCGGGCCGGTTATATCTTGGCCGGGCGTTGACATCGCGATGCCGGTATTTGGCGGCAAGAAGGGCACCGGGTATTTGAGAGCAGGAAGTGGTTTCCCGGCCGGAATGGGTCGAACGAGCTCGGGCGTCACGATGACGATCAGTTCGGTGTTGTTCTTGGTCAATGTTTTCGATTGAAAGAGCTTACCGAGGATGGGGATGTCTCCTATCCAGGGGACCTTGCTGAATGTTTCTGTTTCGCGGTTATCGAGCAGGCCTCCGATTGCAAAGCTCTGATGTTCCGATAGCTCTACCTCGGTATTTACCCTCCGCTCCGAGACGCCGGGTATGGTAACGCCGGACAGAGTGACGCCGTTCGCGTAGTCGAGCGAACTGACTTCAGGAGAGACTTGAAGATGAATAGTGCCGCGGGGCGTGATTGTGGGAATGAAGTTCAATCGGACGCCGAACTCCTTAAACTGGACCGTGATTGAACTAGCGCCGCCCACGCCCGCCCCTTGCACAACCGGAAACGGAAATTCGCCGCCGGCCAGAAAGCTTGCCTGTTTGCCGTTTTGTGCCAAAACATTGGGCTCCGCCAGGACTTCGAGAACACCTTGCGTCTGGAGGGCTTCGATGGCTGCGCCGATGTTCAGATCAGGGCGGAAGAAGAACAGATTGAGCGCGTTCGTGAGCGAATAAGCCACTTGTAACGAAGCCCTTCGCGTTTGCCTTCAGCGGAATATTCGTAAGTGTAGGGGAGCGGCGGCGGCGAAAATTGACCTGTACTTAGTGGACCCGATAGTGTTCGTTGCGCCCAGGCTGAAGATGTTTATGCCCAGTTGTCTGCTGAGGCTGCGATCCACGCTCGCGAACCTGACCTTCAATAAGATCTGCGCCTCGGCAGCGGGAACATTCACGTACAAAAGATTGACAGCTTTCCCTACGGAAGAAGCAATGGCGACCGCACGGTCTGAGCTGGTGAGGTCCTTGACCGTGCCGCGCAGGAAAATCAGACTATCTTCCATGCTGACGTCGATTTTCTGCCCGGGCAGTTCCTTATTTAATTCCCGCTGAATAATTTGCACCTGATTATGAGCAACGTAGCGGTTGGGCTGAACAGTGAGATCAAAGAATAGCTTGCCGCCACCTTCCTGCCAAACGATCAGGCTAGTATCGCCAGGAGCCTTACCGTTCACTAGAACTTCGTGCGGACTGATCGCGGTTGCTTCAGCCACATCGCCGTAGCCCACTGAGACTCGCTCGATGGGTGCGGCACTGTTGACAATTACGGATTTTCCGACGGTCACAAACAGTTCGTTGGGCGATTCCTCCGAGCTTTGACCAGTCGCTTGCGGAGGTGTGTCTGCAGGCGCCTGGTTGGGAACGGCCTGTCGGCCTTCGGTAACGGAAGAAAATATAAGTACACACGTTGCTGTAAGTATGGCAATCGGGGGTGCCCAATACTGTTTCACTGTTGTGCCTCGTGATGCGAATGTATTTCACTGCTCGGATCGCTAGAACTCTTACTTCTGAGCTTGCTGCTCTGCTTGTGGTTGTGGCTGATTTGCCGTAAGCGCACTGAACTTCTCCTCCGTCTTCTTGGCCCCATTCAGGACTTGCACCAAATACACGCGCACGGGTGGCGGCTTCTCAATATGCGGAGCGGGTGGGCGGTGGGCCACTACCACGGGCTTGGGAGCAGTCCCATCGGAGAAGAGGCTTGCCATGGCCAGCGATGGCGGCTTCGCGGAATCGGTATCGAGAGGATTGCGCAGCACCAATTGTACGCGCGTCACGGTGCTCGCAAGGCTGAGAAATTCGGCCTGCTCTGGCGTAACCAGGAGGTTCACCACTTGCACCTGCACCGGTTTGCCTTCCGCGTCGCGCTGAATGTTAGTGCCCGCGGAAAGAACCTCAATGTTCTGCAACAGCGTTCTTACTTTTGGACCATCATTGGCGGGGGTGCCTGGTGCCATTCCAGAAATGAGAACATCGACGCGCTGGCCGGGAACTACGAACCCGGATACTCCGACCACTTCATCGACCTTTACCGCGCAGGCTCTCATTCCCGGCCGAATGACTGCAGCAATTCCCGCACCCGAGCCGACCGCGGCCAAGCGGCTCTCCAAAATGGGTTCGCCTTGATAGAGCGGCGTGATCACGCCTCGACCAACGACTTTCTTGGCTGACCCCATTGCGCCTTTTGGCGGAGCGCCGGACCAGGTAGTGAACGCTACGTCAGAATCATGGATAAGCGTTCCGGTGGGCAGGTCGCGAGTGGCGACAACAACGCGCGTAGTACCCCCGCGCGACTTCATCACCTGCATGGCCGCCAAGCGATATATGCCGTAGCTGCAGAGAGCCGCAATAACGAATGCGCAAAACAGAATGGTGGTCAGTCGGCGATTCATGGGCTGCTTACTTCCTCTCCAACAAAGATTTGGGTCGTCCGATCAAGGCGCAATCGGGTTGCCAAGGTAATCGAGTGCCGTTTGGTGGAGAATCAACCTGTTAACTTCACGTGGGTTGCGCCACTGTGATCGCCTGTTTACTAGCCAAGGCTTTCAGTCTATGGACGTTGACACTGCGCTTCGGGGTTGTTGGTAAGACTAGGCCAACCGTTTGGGTCTCTGATTTGCAGAAGCAAAACCGCCCCACAGCACAAGTTCGCCCTCGAGTAACCCGTAGCGAATATTCCGGGCTAGAGAGATACCAGAAAGGGAATCGCCAAGACGATGATCTTTGAAGCTAGACCGCAAAAGCGACGGCGTTCGCCAGCATTTGCCGGATCCGTTGGTTTGCATGCTGCCCTCGCGGTAGTGCTGATTCTCTGGCCATCGAATCCGTACAACCATTCCGAGACGTCGGTCATTCATCGCTATCATGTCCGGTTTTTCGATCTCTCACTGCCTAAGCGCAGCACTCGTGCAAGCGGAGCCGGAAACGGAGGCTTGTCGGCGGGTACGGCCTGGCGGCAGGGAGTTCAGGGAGGACAGTCCGGAGTGCAAGGGGCGGCTGCGAAGGCCGTCGAAGCCCGGCGGCGGGTGCGCCCATTCGAACTCGCCCCTGTAGCCAAAACCGATCCCGTCAAACAGACAGTTATACAGCCCGATATTCTGGCGAAAGTAATGCTTCCGCCAGACGTGCCCATTCCGGCCGCGATCATGTGGACGCAGGCGCAGCCGCCTCCTTTCCCAACCAAGCGATTTGTCGCACCCCCATTGAAAGCACCCCCAAAGGTGTCTGTAAATATCTCGGCGCCGCCCACGCTCAAGCTGCCGAACGGCGCAGTAATGCTTGCCGATGTGAGAGTTGCGCCCACGCCCATAAACGAGCTCGCTAGGTTGCCTCGTCCTCCTACCATGAGCTCTCCCGTAGTAGTCACGGGGGAGCAGGAGGCAAAGGAAGTGCCGCAAACTGTCTCGCCGCGTGTCAAAGATGAGAACCTTACGAATCTCATTTCAATTCCCGACAGCCCTGCGCTCGCCACAACGATCGCAGTGCTACCGCCGGCCAATCAGATTGCACCGCCCGAGCCTGGCGGAGCCCAAACTGCCACGGCGCGTAACGAAAACGCAGGGGGAGCGGGCCAAGCAACCTCCGGGACGGGCGGCAATTCGAATGGCTCTGGGAATGGCGGGTCACAAGGTCAAGGCACGGCTGGGGAAGGCAATGGAGGTCAGGGTTCAGGGGCTGGGGTAGGCGGGATGGGCTCAGGCGTTGGAAACGGCGGTACGGGCTCGGGAGTCGGCGCCGGCGGAAATGGCGGAATCGGGAACGGCGGATCGGGGGGAGGCGCGAATGCCGGAAGCGGTAGTGGCGCGGGTTCTGGTACCGGAAATGGTAGTGCCGGGTCCGGAGAACTGGGCTGGGTCGCGGGCAAAGACCTCACGCGCATCACGATGGCGAAGGAGGGAAAATTCAACGTTGTCGTATTGGGCTCGGAAGCCTCAACTCTGTATCCGGAGAGTGCTGGCAGCCTGACCGGAAGAATCATCTATACGGTTTACCTAGATGTTCGCCTCCGAAAGAAGTGGATTCTGGAGTATTGCCTTCCCAGGACCGTAGAGCAGCGAGCCACAGTAAGAGGAAGGGCGACGCCTGTGGACCCGCCTTGGCCGTTTCTGATCCTTCGGCCCGATCGCTTCAAAGGCTCCGATTTCGATTACGTGATGCTGCACGGAAACCTAACGGAGGAGGGGCGTCTTAACGAACTGGCGGTGGTATATCCCCAGATGCTGCCGGAGCGTGAGTCGCTGATTCAATCACTCCAGCAATGGGCGTTTCGCCCGGCGAGCAGGGATGGCGAACGGATCGCGGTCGAGGTTCTCCTGATTATTCCCGGGCAGCCCGATTGAGCGGAAGATTTAACGGACGAGCGCGACTTGTCTGACCGGTATTAGCGCTGTCGAGGTGCCTGTTGTCCCCGGTGTGCGAGACACGGTGAAGCCCGTTCCAGAGACGGAGAGCGCACTGGCGACGATCAATCCGCTGATCGAACTACCCGCGCCGTTCCCCGTTAATTGCAGAGTTTGGTATTGCGCTGGGGCAATTAACATCACGCCCAGGTAGTTGGTCATATAGATGGCGCCAGAGAGCGACAGACCGCCTCCGGCATCTGAAATCGTGTGCGTTTGCGCTGCGGCAGTACGATCCACGAAGAAAAGCATGCCCTCATATGGTGAAGCGAAAGGCGATCCGACCAAGTTGACGGCCGGGGTTAAACCGGCGATCACGTTGCTCGTGATGTTGACGGCGCCGGTGGTGGCCGGTGCGCCCGTGCCGGTCATGTATACAAGCATGTTGCCGGTCCATCCAGTGGTGGGGTCGGTTTGTCCAACGGCCATAACCATACCTTCCGTACCGGAGCCGAAATTCGCCCCCTGCATGTAATAGATGCCGGGTGTAAAAGCCATGATTGTGTTAGTGTCGGTAGCTGCGGGAATGCTGTCAGCGGCGCCTGTGTAGAGACCGGGATAATAGACGGTGCAATTTGCGGGAGCCGTTGCTGGACACCCGTTTGCTCCCCCGGGGGTATCGGTTACAGACGGTAAGTGAGCAGCCGGAAGCGCAGGAGCGGCAACGCTCGCCAGCGGATCGCGGATAGGTGAAGCGGGCTGAACGTATTGACCGCTTCCGAGGGACACGGGGCCGGGCGCTCCGGTGGGACCGCCCCATACGGCCAAGCTAGCCCCGTTGCCGCTGCAAGTGGCGTTGGTATCGGTTGGGCCTCCTTGCGCCAAATTTATTGTTGCGGTGACATTGGCGGCTGCGGCATCGCTCGAGTTCACCTCGATGCCGCGTTCCGGCCCTCCACAGACCGTTAAGGGTCCGCTCACGTTGAGTGCGCCCGACAGAGTCGGATGGGTCACGATGAGCGGCACTGTCGAATTGATCTGGACAATTGCAGCGGTGGCCTGGACCGTGACACTCAAAGGGCTAACTCTAGGGTTGCCCATAACATATTGCATGAACGTGAGCGGGACTGGTCTTTTCGCTGTCACGCGCGTTACGTTGATCAAATCCGTTGGGGAGAGAGGCACACCGGGAGCACCACCAAACAAAGGAAAGTTGACCGTCACGGTATCCCCAGTCTGGAATCCGTTCTGGGTCGCGTACTGGCAGGGTGTCGAACTGCCGCCGCAGGTAACTGGGAAGGGCGGGAGAAAGCCGTCGGTCAACTCTGTTCCATCGAAGACACTCATCATTGCGGCCTGCGCGGCGGCATCGGCTTGCGAATGTAACACCTGCTTTTCGGTGTACCAGCGCGAGATGTCGAGGGCGAAGCCGAGCGCGGCAAGGATGAAAATACCCAGGGCCGCTATGACGACAAGGAGAGCTTGGCCGCTTTCTTTTTTGCTCGCAAAGACTGGATGTCTCAAAACGAAATCACCCCCTCACTGACGCTACCGATGTTCCAGCCGGTGCTGAGCAACGTGGTCAAAGCATTGTAACGATAGTAAACTTTAACCCTCACCCGAGACCCTACTGTGTTTAAGGTGTCGGGGTAATCGACCTGGACGCAAGCGCCCGCGGGGTCCGCACCGTTGGCGGGGCACGGAGAATGAGCGTCGCTCGCCGTCTTGAAGTCCATCGAACGCAGATAGCCGTTCACCACGTTCAATACCTGGCTGTAATCGTTTGAATCGCTCGGACCATTGGTGCCGGATCCTATGCGATCAGCTCCATGAGAGATGGCGTAGCGGGCACCTACGCGCGCGGCATTTCCAATGGTGTTATACACCAGAACGAGCCTGCAGAGATCGAGGAAACCGAGCATTAGTGGAATTAGCACTAGCATTGCAAACGAGAACTCGATGAGGTTCGATCCTGCGGTGTTCGTGAGGTGCCGCTTAACGGAAGAAATGCTCATTGAATTACCCTCATCTCGACGTGACGCGTAATGTTCCCCGAAGGTGCCACGAACTGCCAAATATCAAATATCGGACTGAGGGGAGCGTACGTATATTGCACGGAAACGCTCAGCAAAACGTAGTGGGTGGGATCCGGATCTGCGGGAACATTAGCGCATGTTCCCGCCCCCGCGAGTTGGGTGATGGTGCCGTTGTTGTTTTCGCAAATCGTAGTATCGACGCTTGCACTGTTCGGCAGCACCACTGTGTCATTCGCCACGAGAGCTGTAATTTGAGCGGCAGTCGCGGGAATTGGCGCGTCGGCATTGGCGCCGCCCAAAACTGCATATTGGGCCGCAGCGCGAGCTGCGTTTGAGACCGTCATGCACGCATAGAGCAATCCGCCGAGATCGGCAACACTAATGACAATAAAAAGCAGGAGTGGGAGCGTCAGCGCCAGCTCGAGCGCAGCCTGCCCTTCCGTTCCGCGCCAGCGACGCGGACGAGGTTTGTTCAATGGTGCTGTCGCTCTATCCTGCATACTTCATGCCGCAGATTCGGGCGAAGCCGCTGTGCTCTGGTTATCTTTCAAGTAGCGCTCCAACTCCTCGGACGAGCAAATCACTAATTGATCGCCGACTTGTGTTTGCGAGGAGTAAATCGTGCGAGTTGGGAGCTCCAAGACGCTGGCGCAGCGCCTTCGGACGGGTCCGATGCGAAACGTGCCGAACGATTCGACAACATGGACGACGCGGTACGCGGAGTCCAAATAGATCAAATCGACCGAAAAGCGCAAGCCGATGCTGTGCACACCCTGTGACGGGAGAACCCAGATCCCCTCGTCAGCTCTCAGCTTCACTCTTCCGAGAAGTCCCTTCAGCCGCGCGAAGTGAGTATGCGCGGCCGCTACATTGAGACTCAAGAAAGACTCGCGGGTTCGATTGAAAACGCAGTAGATCCTTCGCACTCGGCCTTTTCCATTGGTACGGCTAACTACAGGTTGATTATTGGCAGAACGTATAGAAACTGTACTCAGACGGGCACCTCCCTTTCATCGCGAACGGCAGACACGCACTCATGTGCGCTGAGTCACATTCTGCAAAACATTCCGCGCGGCTTGGACTGTCGACGGGTCATTCCCAGCGCAATCCTCGCCGCACGGTTCCTTTATCTAGCGAACGCGTGTTCTGCGGCGCTGAATCAAAATAAACAGCACGATGCAAAAAAGCACCCCGGCGATTATCCGGATCAAATTGGTGTTGTCCATAGATTTTCTCCTTTGGTTTTATTTCATGAGATTTTCGAAAACGTCTTGCAAACTGATCAACGCTGGACCGAGGGTCACTACGAATAGCGAGGGCATGATAAACAGGACGAGTGGAAATACCAGCTTCACTGTCGTTTTCGCGGCCTCTTCCTCGATTGCTTGGCGACGCTGTGTGCGCAGCGTCTCCGCGTGTACGCGAAGTATCTTCGCGAGACTGGTGCCGAAGTGGTCGGCCTGAACCACGGCCGATACGAGCGTGCGGATTACGAGTACATCGGTGCGCTCCGCCAGATGTTTCCAGGCATCACCCCGAGGGCGACCCGCGCGCTGCTCGAGGAGCATTAATCCCAGTTCGTCAGTGATCTCGGGATGCGAAAGGCGCAATTCGCCGGCGGTACGCTGAGTAGCCTGGTCGATGCTGAGTCCGGCCTCCATGCAGACCACCATGAGATCCAAAAAATCCGGCAGTCCCAAGCGGATATTTGTTTGCCTGCGTGAAATCTTGCGTCCCAACCAAAAATCCGGAATCAGCCAACCGAAGCCGAGAGCCAGTAGGTAGGCGAACCAGCCGAAATAATTCGTCAGATGAGTAATGAAAACCAACAGGCACAAGAAGGCGGGCGTGAGGGCTTTCGCGCCATAAAAAATCCGAACGTAAGACTCGCGCCGCAAGCCGGCACGTATCAGCCGCTTTTGGATGACCGAAACCTCTTCCGCGCTTTTCGGAACGAATTTTTCGAGCGGCTGGACCAGCGATTTCAGGGATGCCTTTGGATCCGCCGTTTTCAGCCGGCCCAAGAAGCCCAGCGATTTCGTGTCTGGGGCAAGCGCGGCCGAGAGCCGCTGAACTGTTTCGGCGCGGTAAAACATGAGGAGACCGGCGCTCCCCACAAGAATGAAAAAGGCAAGAAAGGCGATGAAGGCGAGTTCCATAAACAGTTCTTACACTCGGATGCGGATGATTTTCCGGATCATCCAAGCTCCAATGAGTGTCATGATCACGGAGGTAGTGAGCAATTTTTGGCCCAGGGGCCGCGTCCAGAGAAGCCGCATGCTTTCCGGATAGAGAACATAAAGTAAAAAGCCCAACACTGCTGGTAAGAAAGACAGAATCCAGCCAGTAAGCCGCCCTTGCGCAGTCCGCACTCGGATCTCGCGATTGAGCCTGAACCTTTCTCTCATCACCTGCGTGCACTTTTCCAAGACTTCGGCCAGGTTACCGCCGGTTTCTCTCTGGATGAGTATGGCTGTTGACACGATCCGCATGTCCGCAAGCGGAACCCGATCGACAAGATGTTCCATGGCGATGCGCAGGTCGAGTCCGTAATTCTGCTCCTCGAAGCAGATTCGGAACTCCGGGCCGAGCGGCGCAGGAAACTCGTGACTGACGAGCTCTAACGAGGAGACCAGGCTGTGGCCGGCTCGCAGCGCGCTGACCATCATGTCGAGAGCCGGCGGCAACTGCTGCTCGAATTGCTTGACGCGTTTGGACCGCTTACTGAGGACATAGGCAAGCGGCGCCAGGGCAGCGACGCACCCGAATAGGCAAGCCGCAACGATAAGGCCGCGCCAGAGGAAAATGCCGCCCGCGACAACCAACCAGAAAACAAAGCATCTTGCCAAAAATGACGCAGGCGCCCAATTCAAATCAGCCTGATGCAGCAGATCACGTATTTTGGTTACAACGTCGAGCCGGATTAAGAGGCGATCTACCCATGGAACAGAGCTCGCGATATCTTGCTTCCTAAGGTCGATCGGACTTTCTGCTCTTCCACCGGGCCCTACGGCCGAATCCAGACGCTCGAGATTGGCCTTAGCGCGCCGCGCCTCTCCTGCGCTTGCTGCTGCGATCAGCAGGACGGTAAGTCCGAACGCAACCACGAAAATGATCAAAACGAAGGGAAACATAATGGATTTCCTCGTCCCTCAGTTAACTTCCATAGATGTTTCAAACAAGTGCATGGGGAGAGAAACTCCCGCGACGCGGAGCTGTTCCAGGAATTTTGGGCGAATGCCGCTGGGCCGAAAAGCTCCCAGCACCTTGCCGCCTGGTCCGATCCCTTTGCGCGCAAAAGTGAAAATCTCGTGCATGCTAATGATGTTTTCTTCCATGCCGGTGATCTCCGACAGACTTACCACCTTCCTGGTGCCATCGCTCATCCGGGAGCATTGGACGACGATTGTGATGGCCGAGGCCATCTGTTGACGCACGCTTCGCTCGGGAATGTTGAGATTGCTCATGGCCACCATCGACTCAAGCCGAGCCAGGGCGTCACGAGGACTGTTGGCGTGAATGGTTGTCATCGAGCCTTCGTGGCCCGTATTCATGGCTTGCAGCATGTCAAAGGCTTCTTCGCCGCGCACCTCGCCGACGATGATGCGATCCGGGCGCATACGCAGGCTATTGATCAAAAGCTGGCGTTGCCGTATGGCCCCTTGGCCTTCAATATTTGGCGGCCGCGTCTCCAGCCGAACGATGTTTTCCTGCGCAAGCTGCAGCTCAGCGGCATCTTCGATCGTTATTATCCGCTCCTGCTGCGGGATGCATTGCGACAGCATGTTGAGAAAAGTCGTTTTTCCGGCTCCGGTTCCTCCAGAGATTAGAATGCTAATACGCGCGCGCACTGCCGCTGCCAAGAGCTCCAGCATTTCGGGCGAAACGGTTTTCAGTTGGATCAGCGCATCAGAGGTGCGAGGACCGGTTCCAAAGCGCCGGATAGAGATCGCGGGACCATCGAGCGCGAGCGGAGGAATGATTGCGTTCACGCGCGATCCATCGGGGAGTCTGGCGTCCACCATGGGAGAGGATTCATCTACTCTTCTCCCGACTTTCGATACAATCCGATCAATGATCTGCAAGATGTGCCGGTCATCGCGGAAAGCGATGGGCACTTTTTGGAGAATGCCAGCGCGTTCAATGTAAACGCCGGTTTTGTTGTTGACCAGAATGTCTGAAATGCTCTGATCGCGAAGAAGCGGCTCGAGCGGACCCAGGCCGAACACTTCATCGAGCAGGGCCGCTTGGATTTTCTCCTTCTCGTTCGCGCTGAGTGGTTGCTTGCCGTCGACGATAACCTCTTGGATGAGGAGCGCAACGGCCTGCCTCGCTTTGCTGGTTTCCACGGTTGCGAGTTTTTCGAGATCCAGCTTAGAAATCAGCCTGCGATGTGCATCGGCTTTGAATTGTTCGAGATTCAGCTTTTCCATGTGTCTTTTTCGCTGCGGCCCCGCAGGATTCTCTTTACCCAAACAGGCCGAACCTCCGCTTCTTTCCCTGCTTGAGCAACTGCCCGGACGCCGCTCGAGCCATTTCGGACAACACTCTTGCTATCGGCGTGTCTTCGGATGCAATTGCGATACCGGTATTTTGGGCCCGCCTTACGGCTGCGAAATCATTTGGTATTTTCCACTTGGGCGGCCGGGTCAAAGCCTTAGCGATGGTCGCTTCGTCAAATTCGCCGATCTTGGGTACGAATCGATTGAGAATAATTTCGAGTTTGCCGAGCTGATGGCCGTTGAAATAACTCGAAACGAATCGATTTGCATTCCGAAGCTCGCCCACACTGGTCTGCGTGACTAGATACACCGTATCCGCAGTGTCAAAGAGCGCCTCGTAGATCTCGCCCGAACTCGATCCGGCATCGACCACTACATAAGCGAAGTCGTCCCGTAAGGTGCGGAAAAGCCTGTCGACATCGTGTTCCGAATGACGAACGTGCGTGATTTTATCCGGCGCACCGAGCACCATTAATCCTGAGGAATGCCGCTGCAAAAGAGCAGAGATGAAATCCGAATCCAAGCGCCCGATATTCTCAAATGCGTCCGTAACCGAAAATCGCGACGTCAGGCCCAAGCTAAGCGCCGCATCTCCGAGGTGAAGATTGAGGTCGACCAGCGCTACTTTACCGGGATTGTCGCGAGCCATGGCGACAGCAAAATTGGTGGCCACCGTGGTTACGCCCGCACCGCCTTTAGCACCGGCAAAGACGAACAGCTTGCCCGTGGCTCTCTTGTGTCTTCGGACTTCGTCACGCCGGACTGAGGCGCGGACAAGCGCTTCAGAAACAGTGCCGGGCAAAACAGGCTGAGTCAGAAACTCCCGCGCACCTGCGCGCATGCATCGCACGAGCAACTCCGGATCGGGCGCCCCGGAGTAGACCATCATAGTAATCGCCGGTCGCGAGCTGCAGACGTTATCTACTACGTCCAGCGCGCGCTCGGGATCCGAATCGAGGTCCACAATAACCACATCAGTTTCGGCATCGATCACTTGCGCGAGATCGTCGATTTCCGGATACGCGGTTAACTGACGCGCGATATTGGCCTGCGGCCCAGTCAACACCTGGGCCATTCGCACACGGCTGTCCTCCTCAGGGCCAATCAGCACCACCGATAGGGCGCTCATACTCAGGGACTCCGTTTCGCGCGCAAAGGTTGACATGATTTACCGAACCGCCAAAAACGATAGGACCGTTCCGATTGCGATCGCCGGAGCATAGGGCATTTTCCGAAGCTCGCAATCTGCAAGCAAGGCCGGGTTTGGACGAAGCGGCGCCTTAGCAAAGCCGAGCATCAAATCGCCGGTGTTCCTGAGCGATTGCCTCAAAATTCCACCGTGTGCAGCCCACAACAGCGCCATAACCCCGCCCGCAATACCTGTAAACACCAAAGCCGTTGTTATCTGGTTGGGACCCACCCAAGCCCCTATAGCGGCGCACAATTTGACATCCCCCATGCCCATACCGCCAAGCAAGTGAAGAAACACCCATAACGCCCGCCGCGATCCCGAGTCCGAAGACGCTCTGTTCAAAGCCGTGCACTCCGCCGAAGGCTGCCGAAACCGCCAGCCCCATGAGGAGGAACGGCATCACGAGCCAGTTCGGGATGCGACGTGTTCGCAGGTCAAGTACGGTTGCGATTGCAAGTACTGCAAGCGTCAACCAGCACGAAATTGAATGCAGCGTGAGTAAGCTTCTCAAGCGTGACCCTCAGCCAACGATCTAGAGGTAATCCCATTGAGCGGAATTGTGGATGGAACGCTTCCGCACGGCATGTCTTCCCTGTTGGCAATTCAGAACCCACTTGCAGCAAGCGCGAAACTTTGGCTAAATTCTTGGCTCCCGGCGCATCCGCGACTCGCGTCTGTCAACACTGGTTTACAACCTTGATCGAAAGTACCCCAGCGTATACACAAATTCCGGTATCAGCTTAGACGAGGGTCGAAACTTCATAGAAGTGCCAGACTGGCGGCTTTGGCCGTTCAATTGCCGTCGCGACATCGACCTTGCTAAGGCGAGGACCAAATCAAAAGGATCAGGAGACCAGTTGAATGAGGAACGTAGTTCTTAAACTTTACGTACAGGGCCAAACGCTTTTGCAGGCCCTCAAAGATGAAAGCGGCCAAGATCTAATCGAATACGCGCTCTTGGCGGCTTTGGTTGCATTGGCGGCAACGGTTGGGATGAAACAGCTCGCAACCCAGATCAATGCGGTGTTTATCAAGATCGGCAGCGAACTGAGCACCGACGTAACTTAGGCTGTTTCTGCAATCAAGGAGCGGAGCCGCTTATTCCGGCTCCGCTTTCTGGTTCGCAGCTGAACGCCCGTTGTAGTTCTGTGCGTATTTGTGCCGCTCGAGCTTGCTGAGGCGCGGATGAAATCAAAAGGATCAGGAGACCAGTTGAATGAGGAACGCAGTTCTTAAACTCTACGTACAGGGCCAAACGCTTTTGCAGGCCCTCAAAGATGAAAGCGGCCAAGATCTAATCGAATACGCGCTCTTGGCGGCTTTGGTTGCATTGGCGGCAACGGTTGGGATGAAACAACTCGCAACCCAGATCAATGCGGTGTTTATCAAGATCGGCAGCGAACTCAGTAAAGATGTAACCTAAGCGGTTTGCGCAGCTTTGGAGCGGTGCCGCTCCGGCGGCTCCGTCGTTTGATTTTTAGCATCGAATGCTCTGCGCGTGGCCAAAATTCCCCTTTCAGATTGTTCTTGCATTCTTTACAACGGGGCGTCCCGCTGAATCACTTGGCAGTCGGCCCACGCTTCTCATCATCGAAACCGGTCTGACGCTAATCACCGTCGTTCTTGCTTTTTGCGCTCCCCGCGCCGGAACTCGGTTCTTTGCTGAACTGGAGCGGTTTTTCCTTCGGCTGGCGCGCCGTCAGGGCCTTTCTGTTTTAGCGGTTGGACTCGCCGCCGGAATTCTTCGGCTTGCGATACTGCCGGCCTTACCCATCCCCCATCCGTACACGCATGATGAATTCAGTTTTCTATTAGCAGCGGATACATTTGCTTCGGGCCGCCTGACGAATCCAACCCACCCTATCTGGGTATACTTCGAGAGTTTTCATATCGAGCATGTGCCCACTTACATGTCAATGTACTTTCCTGCCCAGGGGCTAGTGTTGGCGCTGGGGCAAGTGCTGCTGGGCCATCCTTGGTACGGCGTTTGGTTCAGCGCGGCGATTATGTGCTCTGCGATCTGCTGGATGCTTCAGGGCTGGCTCCCGCCGGGGTGGGCCTTACTGGGCGGATTCTTGGCGGTATTGCGATTGGCACTCTTCAGTTACTGGGGAAACGCTTATCACGGCGGCGCAGTGGCGGCGATTGGGGGCGCCCTGGTCCTGGGCGGGGTACCGCGCCTGAGGCGCGCCTTTCGAGCTGACCATGCACTCGTCATGGCCCTGGGCTTTGCCATTCTCGCAATCAGCCGTCCCTACGAAGGCCTCCTCGTATCTTTGCCGGCAGTCTTCGCTGTCGCACTGCGGTACTGGCGGCTACCTCAGGTTCACAGCATACAGGTTCTTCGGCGTATCGCCCCGGCGGCCGTTGTGCTCCTGGCGACGGCTGGTTTCATGGCGTATTACAACCATCGAGTATTCGGAAACCCGCTCACGATGCCTTATGAAGTCAATCGGGCGACGTATATGCCCGCTCCGCAGTTCGTTTGGCAATCGGCACATCCCGAGCCGATTTATCACCATGCAGTCATGCGGGATTTCTATGTGAACGTCGAACTGGCGGATTTTCTGCGCTTCCAAACCGTTTCCGGGGTGCTCTCAAGAACGGCGAGGAAACTGGCTGTAATCCTTCTCTTCTTCTTCGGTATCGCTCTCATTCCGCCGCTCATGATGTTGCCACGAGTCATTCGTGACCGTCGCATGAGGCTTCTGGTCATTACTGGCTCGATATTCGGGCTGGGATTGGTTTTGAATGCCTGGCTTTTTCCTCATTATGCAGCCCCATTTACGGCCGGGTTCTATGTCGTGCTTTTACAATGCATGCGGCACTTGCGGCTGTCGAGTCCGTCAGGTCTGGCGATCATGCGATTTACACCCATACTCTGCCTGGCATTGGCCGGATTGCGGCTGTGTGCGAATCCGCTGAACGTTGCTGTCGAGCAGTCGCCGGCGATGTGGTACGGCACGCCTGTGCTTGGGGTTCCACGCGCAGACGCATTGGCCGAACTGGAACGCCATCCGGGCCCACAACTAGCGATTGTGAGATACGCCGCCGGGCATCCCGCGGCGAATGAGTGGGTCTACAACACCGCGGACATTGACCACGCGAAAGTAGTTTGGGCGCGGGAAATGGATCCCATCAGTAACCATAAACTACTCGGATACTTTAAGAATCGGCAGGCGTGGCTGGTGCAACCCGATTTCGATCCGCCCAAAATATCGCCGTACAAGGTTCCTGACTCTGTTATAAGCGCTTGTAGTCGACCGCATAGATAACGTACTCGGGATCGTATAACCTCTTCGCGAGATGAAATGCTTGCGGATAGGCCAACAGCAGCGAGCCGAATAACTCATGAAAGCAGATCTCTTCCCGTCCCTCGTGAGGTGTTAGGACTACGTAGCTGATCTTATTGCGGCTGAGGTGAGCTCGGAGATCTTCGACGGATCCAAGCGGCTGAGGTGAATTCGGAGCATATAAGAGCTCGTACGGCTCAGATTTAAAGAGGCGTATGGCTTTACGCCCTCCATACAGATAAAAAATAGGGTCGAGGTCGGCTGAAACGATTGCATCCAGCGGCGTATTCGTTCGAACCCACGTCGCTAATTGCATCATGTCGGGCCAATTGACCGGTTCCAAGCCGGTCCTCGCTGCGGGCGTATGTGTTCGAATAGTTTCCGCCGTGCTCTTACCGACGGACAGCCACACCGATCCAGCGCATACTAGCACCAGAGCGCCTGTAATAAACCGATACCGAAATCTGCGGGGTGCGGATAGAACTCGTGTATTGCGGATCCCTTCCGCGATCATGAAAAAGAGCAACGGCATCAGAGGCACTTCATAGCGGGTCGGACGCCACAGCCAGCAGAGCAGCACGCCTAGATAGCACACCGCCCAAACGTTCAAGGGGGTCAGGTTTTTCCGGAAGTTGCGAACCAGGCCGAAGAGCAGCACCGACCAAAGCAATATAGCTGCAATAAGGCCCAAGGCAGAGTACCGAGGGCTAATAGCCTCCGCGAAGCTCGCAGGCAAAAACAGCAGATTATGAACAAGCACGTTCCACTTCTGGTGGAGGTTGTAACCACCTGTAATGGCTCCCTGCGCGTAGCTGATCTTCGAGTAGTATGTCTGAACGCGATCAACCGGAGCCGGCTGGAGTGCCTGCCAATACAACCAGGGCACACACAAGGCAGCGCAGATTCCCGCAAACATCGCTGCATGGCGGTACATTCGACGCCACAATAAGCCCACGACGGCAGCGAGAATCAAGGCGATTCCCGTTGTTCGCGTCAGGAACGCGGCACCGCAAAGCAGAGCGCCAACTATCACATTTCGAGTAACGTGCGTGTCACGTTTCTCCGCTGCGCGCATCAGAAGAACCAACGCCCAGGTCGAAACGAATGCAAAAAGAGTGTCGGGGAGAACCGAACTGCTGAGAAATATCACCCACGGGAATGCCAGGGTAAAGAAAAGAATCCACCAGGTCCATTCGCCGCGTCCCAAGTCGCGGAATAACTGATAACAGGCCAAGCACCACAATATGGTCGATATCAGGGAGATGAACTTCATCAACAACAAGTCTTGGGGAAAGCCAGGGAACATTCGTACAATTGCGCTTAGAATGGCCGGGTATAGAATCGGATATTTCGTTTGAGGTATTTCTGACGGCAGACTGACAATGCGGTAACCCGTTCCATGTGCGAGTGACTGCGCGGTGACGATGTACAAACCATCGTCATGAAGCACGCTAGTTGCGGGAGCTTCGAGATAAATGCAGTAAACCGGAACCAATGCCAGGATTAAAATCTGGGGAAGAATGTATAACTGAAAGCAGGTACTTTCTAGGGTTTCCCAAATTCGAGCCCATTTGTTTGCCCGCACACCCAGCGGAGCGATTGATTCAGGCATAGGTTGCGAAATCATGAAGCGAACGCAACTATCCTAGGCTGCTTGCAAACCGGTCTCCGTTATAATCGCCGACTCCTGATACGATTCGTAATCGGTATTGATACTCCACAGGTTATGTGAGGCCCCGTCAATGATGTTTTGCGCAGCCAAAAGACCCATGAGAATGCTATGGTCCTGATTGTTGTACTTGAAGGCGCCGTATCGGCCGATCGCGTATAGGCCATGGATTCCGGACAAGTAATTCTCAATCGGCAGTAGAAGATCTTTGTAACCTCTCGAGTAAACCGGATAGCAGCGATTCACACGGTAAATGAAGCCGTCTAAGACCCGGCCGTCACCGATGAGGCCAGTCTGGCGCAGCTCCCGTGTAGCAAGGTCAATCAGCGGCTCGTCCTCCCACGACCATATATCGTCAGTATCGTAAGCCCAATACTCCAGCGCCAAAATTGTCGATTTCCGGTCGCGATTGAGGTTCGGCACCCAGTTTCGGAAATTCGTAATTCGGCCCATCCGTAACTCAGGTGAGTGCACATATAACCAGTTATCAGGGAAAAGACGATCGCGATCGACGTGCAAGTAGACCAGGATCGTGTTGCGGAACTTGAGACGACTGGCGTTATCGCGGATATCGGCCGGCACCTCCGGTAGAGTCTTCACTAACAACGTAAGCGGCATTGTGGAAACTATCTGCTGGTAAGGCATGAATTTGCCCCCAACTTGCAGCCCCTGCACCGCCTTATCCTTCACGATCACCTTTTCGACAGGACTACGGAGATACACCTTTTGGCCACGCGACTTGATGAACGCGGCCATGCGCTCGTACACCATGCCTGTCCCTTGGAGGGGATAAGCAAACCGATCCACGAGCGTCTTATGCCGGCCAGCGGGGCCTAGATGAAACGCGTTCTTGACGGCTTCGTATAAAGAGAGCTTTTTTATACGCTGGGCGGCAAAATCGGCGTCTAATTCGTTGCAGGTAATTCCCCAGAGTTTCTCGCTGTACGTCTTGAAGAAGATTTCAAACAGCCGGCGACCGAATGCCCTTACAACCCAGTCTTCGAAGGAGCCGTTGAGGGATGAACCTCGCACGCATTGACGGGCGTAGCTGAGTCCACACCGTGCAATTTCGAGAGCGCCAAGCTTCGGAAGAACGTCGAACGGTTTTAACGGATAGTCAAAAAATTCGTTCTTGTAGAAGATGCGGGTCAGCCGGTCTACCATTCGGTAGTCTTTGCCCACAATTTCGAGCCATAAACGGTTGACCCGGGCGTCGCTGCTGAAAAAGCGATGTGGGCCAATATCGACTAATTGGCCCCATAGCTCGATCGTCTTTGCGAGACCTCCAACGTGAGGGGCCGCTTCGTAAACATCGACCGCTACGCCAGCCTTTGCAAGCTCATACGCGGCTGTAATACCGGCCGGACCAGCGCCGATAACAGCAGCCCTCATCCGACGCTAACTCTGCGCTGGAGGATTCGAAGGTCCTGGGCGGGGAAGCTGATTTTGACTTGCTTGAGGCCTGGCTTCCCAGCGCGATGCAGATTGAAGAATATGCGCTAACTTACGCCTCGGCTCCCATCCGAGGACGGTTCGTGCTCGCGAGGAATCGGCAATGAGCACTGCAGGGTCGCCGGGTCTTCGGTCTGCGAGGACGTGGGGAACAGTGCGGCCGACGACTTTCTCAATAGAAGCGATTACTTGTCGGATAGACCGACCCGTTCCGCCGCCAAGATTCAGGGCGGTCGTTAATCCACCTTCAAAGAGATATCGCAAAGCTCGAACGTGAGCATCCGCAATGTCCGCTACGTGTACGTAATCACGGACGGCGGTGCCATCGGGAGTCGGATAATCGCTGCCGTGAATGGTCAGAGGCGGCCCTTCGCGGAGGGCCGCGCGAATGGTCAGGGGGATAAGGTGAGTTTCGGGTTGATGATCTTCGCCTAATTCGCCTTCCTCATCCGCACCAGCTGCGTTGAAATATCGCAAACTGACTGATTGTAGGCCGCACAAATCGCCATACCAACCCAACTGTCTTTCAATGGCAAGTTTCGATTCTCCGTAAGGATTGCTCGGCTGTCTCGGATGGTCTTCCGAAATTGGTAGCGACTCAGGATTTCCATATACCGCACAGGAAGATGAAAACACGAGCCGCGGCACGCCCTCGGCCTGCATCGCTTCCAGGAGATTTATCGAATTCGCGATATTATTTCGGAAATACATCGCCGGGTTTTTCATCGATTCGCCTACCAGAGCGCTCCCCGCCAAGTGGATGACTGCATCAATGTGCTCAGCTCGCAGCACCTCGCGAATGAACGTGAAATCCGCCAGATCCCCGTGTATGAAGTGGCCCCACTTCACGGCCCAGCGGTGGCCGGTACTCAAATTGTCGAATGCGATTGGCTGAAATTCAGCTTTGAAAAGCGCCTTCGAAACGTGACTGCCGATGTAGCCTGCGCCCCCAGCGACCAGAACGCGCGGCTTGCCTGTTCCATTCCGAGGCATCGCGAGGCTGCACGAACGCAGTTTTGTGGGATTACGCTTCATCTGAATAGAATCCTTGCCGAAGAAGTACTGACAATTCTTTGGCCATACGATCCGGCCCCAGAGTATCTCACGTCAACAAGTTAGGGCGGATGCGGAGCAAGGTCACAATTGGGCTGTATCCAGGTGTAGACACTACCAACTCAGATGCGATCCTGCATTTACATTCCCGCGATCAGTTGGATAAACGATCTTGCCCCGCCTTAAGCGCCGTCGCCGGGGCCATCCTCTGGAAAATCAGGGCTGCATCGTCCGAGTAAATGCTTTTCCAGCCGAGGAGGAATGGCATGACTCGAGACGTGGGACTATCCTTCGAGAGCAGACAAAAATCGACCCGGTACTTGTCGAGCAAAGTAGTCGGGTTCGCCTCGACTCGAGCCCACTGTAGATATTGAGTGAGTACACCGGCAGAATCGTACAAATCAGCGCGACCATCTATGAAAACCTTGTGGTCCGGAGCGGCCCAGATCAAATAGCCGCCCCACATGTATAGGTTCAGCATTCTTCCGGAAAGATGTGACGTTCGAATGAATTGAACGGCTTTCACAGGATTCTTTTTTTCTATTTCTTCATTGAGGTGGCGCGGATTTGGAAACGCGACGTATATCAGGGCTGCTGAACCGGCAATAAATAGTGCGTTCAGCCATGGCCGATCGCGTTGGGCTTCGTATCCGTCCCAAGCCTTGGAAAGCAGGCGACAGAGAACGGGCGCCGCGACGATCCCAAACACAAACAGCATCCTTCTGTGGCGCAGTGCGAAAGTGAACGCGGTGGCGATGAGCACCAGTTCCTCGAAGCGCAGCACGGAGCGCCGTAAGGCAGGTAAGAGGAGAATCAGCGCAAACACCGCGACTGACATGAAGGCTCGCAGGTTGTCAAAATTCAGCGGTTGCCACTCGACGATACCGCCCAGATTCGCCGGCTGGTTGAGCATCACATCGAGGGGATACCACGCCAGCTTCGGACCAATCGGGTTGAGGAAAAGAGCAGCAATCGAAAGAACAGAAACGAGCGCAAGCGTGTTTCGTGGGCGTTGATTCCAACGCTCCGACCTGAGCAATCCACACTGGAGCTCAAGAAATGAAAAACAAAGAAACGTCAACAGGACAAAGATTCCGAAGAAAAATGAACTGTGAAAATTGATCCAAACGGCGAAAAGGGCCGGCAGAGCAAATAACCATCCCGGGCGGCGACGGCCCCAGTGGAGGATGAGCAGCTCGCCAATCAGAAGTACATAACCGACGAGCTGAGGCCGGGTTCCCAATCCGACGGTCGAGAAATACCATACTGTCAGGCCGCCCAGAAAGGCCACTTTTGCATTGCCCGAATACGTTGAGCACAGCGCATATCCACCGACCACAATCAGACAAGTTAGCGTCGATAGCAGGACCATTAGCGCTGTCGGTCCACCAACTTTCCACATTAAGTACAGAACTACTTCTGAAAGCCACTCTTGCGGCATCCACTTATGGCCGGCTGCCGTGTAGGAGAAGAGATCGCCGAGTGGGATGGAATGAGTTGTCCAGATGATCTGGCCGAATCGCAGATGCCACCAGAGATCAGGGTCATTAAACCGTGAACGAACCGTCAGAACGGCAATTACGGCAAGGCCTGCGGCCAAGACAACCGGAAACGAACATAACTTACGCGTGAGATTGTAGAACGAGTAACGTTGGCGCGGTGTTTCAGTTGCCGCCCCTTCTTCAACGGCTACGGGAGGGAGAGGCGCGTTCTGTAGACCTGACATAGTTACGGTTCCTTTGGTTCGGCGGTCGAGGTTTCAAACACAGAAGCAGTGTCATGCAGCACTGGTTTGGATCTCGCGATAATAACCGATAAATCGTCCGAGTAAACTACTTTCCATGCAGGCAGCAGACGCATCACGCGAACGATCGGAATATTTCGCGGTAGTAGGCAAAAATCGATTCGGTATCGATCCAAAACGCTAGCTGGATCGACCCTAACCAGGCGCCAGTCGATATAGTCCTTGAGAACTCCCGTCCATTCGTAAATGTCGGTGCGGCTGTCGATGAATACTTTGTACTCGGGAGCAGTCCATATCAGGTAACCGCCGTAGCCATATTCGTTGAGCATCCGGCCCGCAATATGAGAGCGGCGCATGAAGTCTATCGCACCTGCGGGATTGCTCTTCTCGATCTGAGATTGAATATTTTGAGAATTCGGAAATTCGTAAATCGTCAAGATTGCCAACACGGTTAGAAATGCAGTATTCAGTAAAGGGCGGTCCCAGTTCGCTTTGTAGCCATCACAAAGCGGAGCTAACTGGCGGCACAAAATGGGCGCGACGACAATACCGAAGAAAAAGAGCATCCGAATATGCAGAGCGGCAAAGACGGTCGCCAGCGTGAGCAAGAGCAGCTCGTCGAGGTAAATCTCGGTTTTCCGCACTACGACGACCAGAAGTATAAGTCCGATTACTGCAAACAGGATCCAGGCACGAGGATCGGCGAAGCTCAGCGGTTGCCATTCTGCGATAGTCGCAACATTTAATGGCTGTTTCAAAGTCATGTTGATCGGATACAAAACGAGATTCAGCCCAAATGGATTTACAAACAAAGCAGCTAGGGACAGCACGGACGCAAGTATCAAACGCTTTTGGGCCGGCGCTCCCCAGGGATTAGACACCAGGAGGCCACGCTCTAAATGAATGAAAGAACAGACGGCGAATATTGCCAGGACTACCAGGCCCAGAAGAAACGAACCGTGACAATTGACCCAAATTGCAAAAAGCGGAGGAAGGGCCAATAACCACCTTATATTTCGGGTGCGAGCAAGATGAATAATCAACAGCTCGCAAACGAGAAACAGGTATCCGATGAGATGCGGCCGCAGCGCTAAGCCAACAGTCGATAGGCACCAGGTTGTGAATGCACCCAGCAGACCCACTATCGCGTTGCCGGAATAAAGAGAGCAAAGAATGTAACTCGCGATCATGAGCGCCGAAGAAAACACGGCGAGCCACAGCATCAGTCCTGTATAGCCCCCAAGCTTCCAGGCTGTGTACATACAAAGCTCCGAAAGCCACTCGTGATCGGTATACGGATGATTGTTGGTTGTAAAGGAGAACGTATCGGTTGCCGGAATCGTATGCGTCTTCCACATGATTTCGCCGTGCTTCAAGTGCCACCAGAGGTCGGGGTCATTGAAGCGAGACCGTATGCCCAGAATGGTCAAAAAGGCCAGGCAGGCAGCGATTAGGACGGGAAACGAGAAAAGGCGCTGGAATGAGCGGGAAAAAAGGGTGCGATGCCTGGTATTGCTGACGAGAACCGCTTCAACGATTTCGCCGTTGTCGATTCCTTGTTGCACCCGCTATGACTTGAAGCAATTCGCGTACCAGCTGAGAAGCGAGTGAACGGCTGAATCCTGAAAGCTGGATTTCAGGCCGCCGTGAAGTCTTCGACTCCTTCAGTAAGCCTGATCAGGCGATGCAAATAGGCCCGGGATATATTTAGGCTGCGAGCTGCCAGGGTCTTGTTGCCGTCACACTCTTCGATGGCTTTCATGGCGAGCTTCACTTTGTAGTCGCGCAGGAGTCTCTCAAACGATCCGACCAGAGGCGAATCGATCGGGACTGGAACGTCCATCTCCTGAAGACGTTCGGGCAGATCTTTTGGAATAATGTATTCTCCGTCCGCCCGCACAGTCGCGCTTTGAATGACATTCTCCAGTTCACGGACGTTGCCCGGCCACTCGTATTGGTGCATAAGGTCTAGGGCTTCCGGAGTTATACCCATCACGTTCGGATTGTAGAGATCCGCATATTGCTTGACGAAGTGTTGTGCCAACAATGGAATGTCTTCCGGGCGATCTGCCAAAGAGGGAGCCTTAACAGTGATGACATTCATCCGGTAATAGAGATCAAGACGGAACGCGCCTTTTTGCACCATTTGCTCCAGGTCCCGGTGAGTGGCCAACAGCACGCGCGCTTTCAAAGGAATGGGACGGCTGCTGCCCAGGCGGGTGAACTCTCGCTGCTGCAGGACGCGCAGCAACTTCACCTGAGTCATCAAGCTGAGTTCGCCGATCTCATCGAGCAATAGAGTGCCGCTTCCTGCCTGTTCGAGGTAGCCGAGCCGCATTCCGGCAGAGCCTGTGAACGCGCCCTTCTCATGGCCGAAAAGCTCCGACTCAATGAGAGTTTCTGGAATTGCCCCGCAAGATACGGCCACGAAGGGCAGCTTTTCTCTTCCACCCAGCGTATGAATTGCGCGAGCGATCAACTCCTTCCCAGTACCCGTCTCGCCGGTAATGAGAACAGACGCATTGAGGTGCGCGACACGCCGAATGAGATCGTAAACGCCCTGCATGTGACGGCTAGTCCCGATCAAGCCGTCGCAGGAGGACTGCTGAGACTCACGTTCGTGCTCGAGGACTCGTTTCTTCTCCACCTCCCGCTTTAGAGCGGTGTGCTCAAATGCACGGCGGAGCATCGGCTTCATCTCGCGAATCGCAAGCGGCTTGCGGCAATACCCAAGTAATCCGCGGCTCATCAACTCGATAACGGCCTGCCTCGCGGCGTCGTCCGTTATCGCGATCCCGGCGATTCCGAGCGGAGCTATTTCGTCATAAACCTTCACCAACTCTTCCAACGATCGGTCTCGCGTCTCTAAGTCCAAGAGGAATACGTCGACGGACCGATCCGAAACCAGTTGTTTACACCGGTCTGTATCGGTTTCCAGTAGGATCTCGAACTCTCGCCCGAGAGCGGCAGCCAGCAAAGACTGCAATTTAAGATCAGCGGAACTTAAAAGCACCCTGATCATGTGAGTAACCACTTAGCATTGGGGACGGAATAGACCGCCCCAAAAACTTGCGCTCTGGGTTTAGGCATGAAAGCTGTACGTATCGGTAGCTTCTAGACTAAGGCGGTATGTAATCAAATGGCAACGGTTTGTTAGCTAATCAGGTACTACGATTTGAGTACTAAAGCACACTGCGCCAGTACTGGAAGGAATTCTTGCCGGGTGTTGCGGCGCTTTGTTCCCGGAGCTGCTGGCGAAATTCAATCCGCACATTAAAAGAGCTGTTGTAACGAAAAGATTCAACTTTCTTGCCGATGTGATGTATGTCTGAAACTGCGAAAAATGTTTACTGTTGAGCACTCGTTTTAGAAGGACTCCAGTGGAAGGAAAGAGATCAGCCCGTGAAACTTTCGACGAGGGCGCGCAAACTGTCGAATTCGCTTTCGTAATTATTCCGCTATTGGCGTTTGTATTTCTAATTATCGATATAGGGTGGGTGATATTCGCAAAAGCCACCCTTCAAGAAGCGGTGCGCGAGGGCGTACGTTATGGCGTAACAGGCCAGGTATTGACAGGCCAAGCTGGGATGACCTCTTCCGTCCGGCAGATAGTAATGCAATATGCGGGAGGGTTTATTCCGTCGGGTAATGCCCAAACGGACATTTCCGTACAGTACTATTCAGCTGCAACACTCTCACAGCTCACGGGTGCAGGCAGCTGCGCTGGAGGAAACGTTCTTACAGTTACGGTTAGCGGAGTTTCCATAAATCCACTTGCCGCAATCTTATTCAGCAACACCCCCATGGTTCTTTCAGCTACATCGTCCGATGTAATTGAAAGCGATCCAAATGGCATCGTGCCTTCCTGTAATTGATATGTTCAAACAAAAAACCCCGAATTCGCGCGAACGAGGCAGCGCAATGGTTGAATTCACACTCGCCACGGCCCTATTTTTGGTCCCCTTACTGTTCGGGACTATGGTTATAGGCCAAAATCTACTTCGGGAAATTGAAGTGACACAGGTATCCCGCGACGCTGGCCATATGTATTCCTACGGAATAGATTTCTCACAGTCTGCAAACCAAAATCTACTTGTCGATATTGCCAAGGGATTGAGTTTTCAGACCTCCGGCGGAAATGGAGTCGTCATTCTATCCACGATCACTTTCATTGGGTCTAATGATTGTACCGCAGGCGGCTTTGGATCAAACTGCGCGAATGTGAACCAGACGGTCATCACGCGCCGGATCGTCATCGGCAACTCTTCAGTCAAATCAAGCGCCTTCGGGACGCCTAACGCAAGTCTTATGGATAGCAGCGGGAACGTTAGCCAAGCAGGTTACTTGAACAATACCAGCACGCGCGCGCCCGGCTTTTCTAGCTTGATCCCGTTGGTGTCCGGCCAATACTCTTACGTGTCAGAAATGTACGTCAGCACGCCTGATCTGAGCTGGTGGAGCTACCTCGGAACGACCGGAGTAAGCGCCAGGTCTATTTTCTAGTTATTGCTTGCTTACGCGGATGGCCAGTTCCTCCCACATTGCTGATTCCCAACCAAGGATCTACTGCGATAGCCTCAGGATTTGAGATGCGATTTGCTGGAAAGCTGACGCGAGCGTGCCAGCATTGGCGTAGATAAACTCTCCCGTTGGCTGGTTCGGGTTATAGCTTGAAGCTCTTTGATCATTCGCGACGCGTTCCAGGAAATCCGAATCGATCTGCTGAACAGGAGTTCCGCCCAGTCCGATGGTGTAGATAATCGGCGTGAAGGTCGTGTCGGACCGGATGGTGTTAGCCTCATTATCTGCGGTATTAATGGCCGCGTTTACGATCGCTCTTGGAGTGTCGATTCGGATTAGGCCCGAATAGTTCCCGGCGCCGTAGTAGTCCAACGGTTTGTAGCCCGAGAGTGAGTTCCCGAAGGCATCCGTCGCAGGGAGTGCGGCCACATCCAAACGAACCTTGTCGCTGGAGGAGCCGTTAGCGAATACGCATCCGGGAGCACTGATTACGGGTGGTACCGGCACACCAATACTATTTGTATCGGGGAGATTGGAATTAATCGCAACGGGGGCTGGATTAAATACTCCAGCCGTAGGACCGGTGGGGTCTGGTGTTCCATAGTCCCCAATGACCACTCCGGTTAGAGGCCCTGGGCCAGTACATGAGCTGGCTGGTGTAGCGGTGGGCGTCCCGGTGTTGCTCCAACCATAGCGAGTATCAGCTTGGGTCTTAATTGCGAAATTGCCCACAATGGAGTCAGGCTGGCCATCGGTAAATAGAACAATCACGTTCAAAGCCCCAGGCTGGTTGATGACGTTGGTGATTTGGTTATAGGCCAGACTTAGCGCCGAGGCCGTGGTGGTATACCCAGTGCAGACTGCCGTGCCTAGAACGGTATTGAGACTAGGGCTATTGGACTTGAAGTGAATGGTCGAGGCATAGTCTACGTTTGCGGTCGACTGAAAAGTAACAAGACCCAGTTCATCGCGCCCATCGACAAAATAGTTTACGAAATTCTGAGCGGAGGCGATCATTGTGCTACACGCACCCGCCAGTTGCATGGAGTAAGAACGATCAATGATGAGCACGACGTTTGCGTCCCGGCGTGTGGCTTGACCCGTTGCTGACATAGTTGCAGTGTTGAAGCCCAGAATACGCATGAAGTAAAGCGGAACCGTAGCGGTCGCCTGTACCGATACCGTGCGCGTGTGAGTGCCAGTTTGAGCAAAAGTAACGGTCGGCTGGTTAGCGGTGGGATTGCCGTTGATCACCGTCGTGCCCATCGACCCCGGCTGGAAATCTGCAGCAAAATATTCTTGAGCTGTTTGGGTCGCAGAGGTCTCCTGGGCACTTAGCGTGAGGCCGACACTGAGAGAACGGCCAGCAGCTAAAGCTGCTGCATCCACAGCAGCCGAAAGCTTAGCCTTGAGCCAATACACGATAGATCCATCGATACCCAAGCCGACCACAGGAATCACAAGTGTGGCGACCATGAACGTGAGGAGAATCAAAGAAGCTCCTCGTTCGCTCTTCTTCGAGCAAAGGATCGTATTCCTTATAGGCAAGGCACCCGCACCACTCTTGAGGTAGTGACCGCGTAGCACTGACTCTCTCATACGACGCACCTTTCCCTTCACAACAGGCATATCGGAACTAAACGGTTCCGCATGACTTTCTTTGGGGCCTTAGGACGCCGTAAGACGCTGGAATGAGATATCTTAGGGCGTCGGGTCAGCGGCTCTAGCAATGCAAGCTACTGTTCAACTTTCCCTCGATATAACGGATTTGCGAGAGGCGCTGCACACGGCTGAGATGGCGCTTCGCGCTGGCGTGGATTGGCTCGAAGTGGGAACTCCGCTCATCATTGCTGAGGGCATGCGTGCGGTGAGGGAACTGCACGCGCGTTATCCCGGCGTGCCTATCGTGGCTGATCTGAAAACGATGGATGGCGGCTGGCTGGAAGCAGAAATCATGGCCAAAGCCGGGGCTAGTATGGTCGTTGTCATGGGTCAAGCGCATGCGGAAACGGTTGAGCTTGTCGTGAAAGCAGGCGCGGATCTGGATGTGAAGGTGATGGGAGACAACATGGCCATGCCGGATCCCGTGGAAGGCGCCAAACAGTTAGTCGGGCTCGGTTGCGACTACATTGTTCACCATACCGGTTATGACATGAGAACACTCCGTCACAAACGCGGGCTGAACGCACCCACCCCACTCGATCGTTTACGGGAGGTGGTAAACGCTGTGTCCGTGCCGGTGCAGGCGGTGGGCGGACTAACGATAGAGCAGGCGATCGCTACACCCCATTACGGCGCACCGCTGGTTGTGATCGGAGCGCCTCTCGCAATCGATGCGCATGCTTTCCGGACCGCAGGCGGGGATCTCGAAAGCGTGCTGCGTAAGATCTGCGAACAGGTACACGCCTACGGAGACGTACCCGTCGCAAACGAGCGTGGCGCATGAGCGGGCTCATGCCGGGTTTGGTCAACTACGCTCGCGAGCCCTTTTCGGTTGAGCTGCGGGAGATTCCCGTGCCTGAGATCGGTGATCGCGAGGTGTTGCTGCGCGTCGGCGGGGTGAGTGTTTGCGGTAGCGACTTGCATCAATGGAACGGATCTGCGAGTTGGCCAGTGAACTATCCCTGCGTTTTGGGTCATGAGTTCGCGGGAACAATCGCGAAAACGGGGATGCAGGTTTCGAGTTTCAAGGAAGGGGATCGCGTCGTAAGCGAGACCGCCGCGGTGATTGATGAGTCCTCGCCTCTGAGCCGCAGAGGCCTCTACAATCTCGATCCGGCGCGGCGCGGGTTCGGCTACGGTGTTGATGGCGCGATGGCACATTACGTGCGCGTACCCGAGCGCTGCCTTCATCGCATTCCCGATAGCTTGACCTTCGATAAGGCTGCGCTTACGGAACCGTGCTGTGTTTCCTATAACGCCGTATGCGTGAATGGCCGAGTCCGGGCTGGCGATGATGTTCTAGTAATCGGGCCGGGTCCTATCGGTTTGCTCTGTGCGCTCATGGCCAAGCTCAGTGGTGCTGGGCGAGTAATCGTGGCTGGCCTGCCCCGCGATGCAGTCCGTTTCGAGAGCGCACGGGCGCTGGGTGCGGACGTGACGCTCGATGGCGGCGTTACGGAATATCTCGGGCAATTGCGCGATGGTTTGGGTGTCGATGTGGTGGTGGATGCTTCCGGTGCTTCGGCCACCCTACAACTGGCGATGCAAGCCGTCCGTCCGGCGGGTCAGATCATCAAAGTGGGTTGGGGACCACAGCCCATGCACTTCAGTCTTGATCCAGCCGTGCAAAAGAACGTCACGATCCAGGGCAGCTTTTCTCATAACTGGTTCGTCTGGGAGCGAGTCATTTCGATGATTGTTTCCGGCCAGATCAACCTTGAGCCGATGATTAGCCGAGTCGCTGCGCTCTCGGAATGGCTGGATTGTTTCGAGCGGATGGATCGTGGCGAGCTAGTCAAGGCTGTCTTGACACCCTGATGCCCGTCAGAATCTCGGCCTTTCCAAAATGCTATTTGGACGAGATCGCGAACGGCCGCATGTCGCTATTCGAGTGGATCGAGATGGCAAAGCAGCTCGATGCCGACGGGCTCGAGATGTACACCGGTTTTTTCACGAGTCTCGATAATGCGTACATCGATCGCATTGGAGAGGCGCTCCAAGAAGCAGGCTTTACCATGCCGATGCTCTGCTGCTCTCCGGATTTAACGAACCCGGATCCGATTGCTCGAAAAGCCGAGATCGCGAACGAAGCTGAAATGATTCGCATTACCCGACGCCTTGGCGGCCCGCGCGCGGTGTGCCGAGTGCTAACGGGCCAGCGTTATCCAGAGGTCAGTTGGTATCAAGGCAAAGCATGGGTCATCGAAGCCATTAAGGAATTGCTTCCCGTCGCAAGAGAGCACGAGGTTGTGCTTGGGCTTGAAAACCATTACAAAGATGGATTCTGGATGTACCCGGAATTCGCGCAGGAGATGAGCCGGTTCCTTCAGATACTCGAAGCCATTCCCGACTGCGAACACTTCGGTGTGCAATACGATCCCTCAAACGCAATCATTGCCGGCGATGATCCTATTGAGCTGTTGCGGAGAGTAGCGGATCGCGTGGTTAGCGTGCACGCAAGCGACCGCTACTTAGCGCAGGGAACTACCCTCAATGAGTTACGCCAGAGCGAGGGGACGGCAGGCTACTCCAATAAGCTTCTTCACGGAGTCACAGGCCAGGGATTGAATGATTACGATTCGATCTTTCGCATTCTTGCGGAACATCGTTACCAGGGCTGGATCAGCATCGAAGACGGGATGAATGGGATCGACGAAATGGCTGAATCACTCGCATTTCTACGGAGGATGAGCATGAGGTACTTCCCGAATCGCTAGCATGGAATCAGGTATTACCGTGGAAAATTTTGTTCAATTTGTCGGTCCTGATCATGCGCTGCAACTGTTTGGGGTGAAGCTGGTCGGCGTCAATGTTGAGAACGGAAAAAGGCTTCTTTTCTCTATTGTCCTCATCGTCTTTCTGAGCTTACTGGGCCGCGCCCTGCGATGGGTTGCACAACGAGAGACGCGCGACAAAGGCGCCAAGCGGGTCGCGTTCTGGACACATCAGGGCATTTCGATCGTGCTTGCCATCATTATGGTCGTTGGCGTCATCTCAATTTGGTTTAATAACCCCACCAATCTCACGACGGCTGCAGGTTTAGTTACCGCAGGCCTGGCATTCGCGCTGCAAAAAGTCGTGACCGCCTTCGCTGGATACCTTCTGATTCTCAGAGGCAAAACGTTTAGCGTAGGTGATCGCATCACAATGGGGGGTGTGCGCGGCGACGTCATTGCACTTAACTTTCTGCAGACCGTCATTATGGAGATGGGCCAGCCTGCCGAGGGTGACGCAGCCGACCCGATGTGGGTTCAGGCGCGGCAATACACTGGCAGGATCGTCAGGATTTCGAACGCGAATATCTTTGACGAGCCTGTCTATAACTACACGCGCGAATTTCCTTATATCTGGGAAGAGATGCGGCTGCCGGTTCCCTATAACGCAGACCGCCAAAAGGCTGAACAGATCTTGCTCGACGCAACTCGCAAGCACACGGAGAAAATCGCGGACATGAGCGAAGACGCCTTGAAGGAGCTTGAGAAGCGTTACGTGATGAAGCGATCCGAGCTGGAGCCGAAAGTTTACTGGCGTTTGACCGACAACTGGCTGGAGATGGCGGTGCGCTTTATCGTCACCGATTATGGAGTGCGTGAGATAAAGTCGAAAATCAGCCGCGAACTGTTGGAACAACTGGATCGAGCGGGAATCGGTATTGCTTCGGGCACGTACGAGGTTGTTGGTATGCCGCCAATCAAGGTGCAAATGTTTTCAGAGGACGGAGCGCGCAATGCTCAGCCCGCGGCGGCTATGGAGCCGCAGCCGGCGCATCACTAACGACCGGCAAGTTAGCTCTCCGCAATTGCTCATTCAGCTTCTGAAGCTCTCCCGATTTGAGCTGCTCCCAGGCGCTCAGTTCACCTTGAAGACTTTCGCTCAATTCAGTAACTGCTGCTTTTGCCTGAGTGGTCGGCCCATTATCGGACCCCTGGATCACTTCAAAGGCGTGTGACAGCTCGAAGTTGAGCTGGCTGAGGTTTAGCTGCGCTCCATCAGTTCGCGGGGCGAACCGTGAACCGCCTTCGCCCTGCAGGGTGGCGAGCTGGCTATCAAACTTTCGAACAGCGTCCTTCAGATCCCCAGGCCCTTTCTGCCCGAGCCTCTTGATCTGGTCTCGCAAGCCACGAATTTGGGCGAACGCAGCATAATCGCGTTGCATCATATCGGCGAGCCGCAATGACAGCTCGAGTTGTTGCTCGAGATCCGCGATGGGAGTGCGAATGCGCGGGTCCATGGCAACGGTCAGCCGTTCCGAATGGGTTTCTCCTGCGGCCGTAAGCTTGACCGTATACTCGCCTGGTAACACCCAAGGGCCGCGAGGCACTCGTGGCGTATCGCGATAAATCGCCGCTATTGGATAGTCATAAGCTAACGCTTTGGGCGGAGCATAACGAAGGTCCCAAACAAATCGGTGCATGCCTGCACCCGTTGAAAGAACCCTCGGCGGACGCACCCAGTAGGTTGGCACGTGTAGCTCTTTCTGTAACTCTGCTTCCGTCATCTCCGGCTTGTCTTCGCTCGAATAACGCCGCACGAGTTGATTTTTTGAATCGTAAACTTCCAGGGTCGCGGGTCCGCTGGCCGCGCCGATGCTGTAGTCGATAATCGCGCCATCGGGTGGATTCTGCCCCGCTGAAATCTCAGGTGGGAGCGGAGTATCGGTATTGCGATTCCAACGCCACCGAATCGCATTCTCGGGCGCGAATAGGAGCGACTTCGATCCCGGAACGCTTTCCTGCATCTGCCGAAGAGGCGTAATGTCATCGAGAATCCAGAAAGAGCGGCCATGGGTTCCGACGACAAGATCGTCACCATGGATGACGAGATCGCGGACAGACGTGACGGGAAGATTCAATTGCAACGATTGCCAGTGATCGCCATCGTCGAAGGAAACGAACACTCCGATTTCGGTGCCTGCGAAGAGCAGCCCTTTTCGCCTCGGGTCCTCGCGAACAGCATTGACGACTGCACGTGAGGGAAGCCCATTGACGATTTCGTGCCACGTCTTCCCTGCATCCCGTGTCCTATAGATGTGCGGTTTGAGGTCATCCAGACGGAACCGGTTAATTGCTGCATATGCAATGCCGCTGTCAAAGTGTGACGCTTCCATCAGCGAAACCTTGCTCCACGGCGTCAGCTCGGAAGGCGTCACATTCTGCCAATTCTTGCCGCCGTCGTGCGTTACGTGAATCAGTCCGTCATCGGTGCCCGCCCAAATCAGGTTCAGATCTTTCGGCGAAGGTGCGATCGTGTAAATGACGCCGCGGTGTTGTCCTTTTTCAGGATCCTGCGACTCGAATTCCTGAATTACTGATGGGATCTCCCAGTGCTCGCGGGTGAGATCGGGGCTGATAATATCCCAGCTCTCGCCGCCGTTTGTGGTTTTGAATAAAACGTTCGATCCGAGATAAAGCGTATGGGGATCGACAGGCGAGAATAGCAACGGCATGGTTCGCACAAAGCGATACTTACCGGGAATTACTTGCGGCCCGATATCCTGAACATCGCCCGTAACCCAATCGAAGCGAGTCGCTTTTCCACCGTAGATCAAATTCGGATTCAGCAAATCGGGCGCAACATACCCATACTCTTCGACCCCCACGGGATGCCAATTCCGAAAGGTGATTGACCCGTCGTCGCTTCTGCTTTCAATCCCCACGGACCCGCTCTCCTGCTGGCCCCCGTAGACCCAGTATGGAAAGCGGTTGTCTGTGATCACGTGATAGAACTGCGCCGTGGGTTGGTTGTACCAGGAGCTCCAGGTCTTTCCGCCATTGACGCTCAATGTTGCGCCCTGGTCGACTCCGAGAAAGATGATTTCAGGGTTTTGAGGATTGATCCAGATGGTGTGATAGTCATCGCCTCCAGGTGCGCCTTTGATTCCGATGAATGTGCGTCCCGCATCAGTGGAGCGATAGGTCGTGGTGTTTGCGATATAGACTTTGTCTTCATCCTTGGGATCGACCGCGACACAGGCAAAATCGGATCCGCGACCCCACAGGCGTTCTTCGTTGTTGATCTTTTGCCAACTCTCGCCGGCATCATCGGAGCGATACAGCCCGCCATAAGCAGGCGAAGCGTCCATCAACGCGTATATGCGTTTCGGATCGCTTGGCGCAATCGTGAATCCAATCCGCCCCAGCCCCTGCGCAAAGGTCGGAACGCCTCGCGTGAGCTGGTTCCACGTGTTCCCGCCGTCTGTCGATTTGTATATACCGCTTCCAGGGCCGTTAAATGAATTTCCAACCTCCCAGGGCGCTTGGCGGGCGGCCCAAAGATCGGCATAAACGGTTTGCGGGTTAGTTGGATCGAATGCTACTTGAACGGCACCTGTGTCTTGGCCCTTGTATAAGACTCGTTCGAAAGAGCTGCCGCCATCTATAGAACGATACACACCACGTTCTGTATTGGGCCCATAGGGGTGTCCAAGCACAGCGATAAAGAGGCGATTGGGATCGTGTGGGTCCACGATGACCGAAGCAATCTGATAACCGGTACGCAATCCCAAATGTTGCCACATCTTACCTGCATCCGTAGATTTGTATACACCGTCGCCAACGGAGAGATCGGGCCGCTGCAAGCCTTCGCCGCTGCCGACGTAAATGATATTCGGATCTGAGGGAGCAACAGCCAACGCGCCAATCGATCCCGTAGGTTGACCGTCAAAAATCGGTGCCCACGTGTTCCCGTAATCGGTACTTTTCCAAACACCTCCGTTGTTCGGCGCCATATAGAACACGTTCGGCTGTTGCACAACTCCGCTAATCGCAACTGTGCGGCCCGCACGGAATGGCCCGATGAGGCGATAGCGCATTTCGGAGAAGTAGCTGGAGTCAATTGGTGAGGGCGCAGCGAAGATGATGCTTTTCGCAAAGAGTAGCCCAGCAATTAAGAGACGCACGTTCATCCAGCTGAATCGCCTTCGAATGCCGGCCTACTTGAACTCGAGAATTTCTTTTTCTTTCGCCTTTGCTGCCTGATCGATCTTTGTAATTTGACTGTCGGTCAGTTTTTGAATTGTGTCGAGCGCTTGCCGTTCGTCGTCCTCGCTGATGGCTTTGTCCTTGAGCATTTTTTTCAGTTGCTCATTGGCATCGCGGCGAACATTACGCAGGCCCACTCGCCGCTCTTCGGCAAGATGACTGAGTTTCTTGGCCAGATCACGCCGACGCTCCTCAGTTAGAGGCGGAATCGGAACGCGGACGATCTTGCCATCGTTCGAAGGATTCAAGCCGAGATCCGCATTGCGTATGGCCTTTTCAATAGCCCCCATCATCGAGGTGTCCCAAGGCTGTACTGTGATCATGGCCGGCTCTGGCACATGGAGCTGTGCCACCTGATTCAATGGCACGGGCGAGCCGTAGTAATCAACGCGCACGCTATCGAGCAAGCTGATCGACGCGCGTCCCGTCCGGATGTGCGTCATTTCCTGCTGCAATTCGGTGAGAACCTTCTCCATGCGCGTCCGCGCGTTAACTTCCACTTCCTTGGCGTTTCGAAGCGGGGCGGACCCCGGAGCCGCAGCACCGCGATCTTGTCCGCCGGCTTGTTGTTCTGATTTCATATTCGGCTCTTTGCGATCAACGAATAATCGTACCAACTGCCTCGCCCATGGCCATTCGCATTATATTGCCGTTAACGTTGAGATCGAAAACCGTGATAGGCATACCATTATCTCGGCACATGGCCACTGCTGAAGCATCCATTACACCTAAGTCTTTCGATAGCACTTCCGTATAACTCACTTCCGGGTATTTCACCGCATTCACGTATTTTTTGGGATCTCTGTCATAGACACCGTCGACGCTGGTACCTTTGGCGATGATCTCGGCGTGAATTTCCAAGCCCCGCAAAGTGGCGGCAGTATCGGTCGAAAAATAGGGATTCGAAGTGCCTGCCGCAAAGAGTACTGCGCGACCTTTCTCGAGATGGCGAATCGCGCGGCGTCGTATATATGGCTCAGCGACCTGGTGCATTTCGATCGCCGTCATGACACGGGTGGGAACGCCTTGCCGTTCGAGTGCATCCTGAAAGGCCAGGGCGTTGATCACGGTGGCCAGCATCCCCATTTGGTCGCCGGTGACGCGGTCCATGCTGTGAGCTGCCGCTGCTATTCCGCGAAAGATATTGCCGCCCCCTACGACAAGCCCGATTTGCACCCCCGCGCGAGCGACCTCTGCAACCTCCCCGGCAACTGCCATCACTCGATCGGGGTCGAGTCCAAAAGAACTCGGCCCTGCGAGAGCCTCGCCGCTGATCTTCAGCAGAACTCGTCGATAGTGTGGCATTCAGCCCTCGTGGTCGGGTGGTCAGGCAGTTACCGGAAGCGGACTTTCTTGCACTCCAGGCGCATCCATTGCATCACCTACTTTGTAGCGGACGAACCGTGCGACGCTGATATCGTCTCCGAGCTTCGTCCCGGCGGTCCGGATGAGATCTCCGACCGAAATGGTGTTCTCACGAATGAAGGGCTGCTCGAGCAAACAGGCTTCTTCGTAGAACTTGCTCATTCTTCCTTCTACGATCTTGTCCAGCATCTTTTCCGGTTTACCCTCGCCGCGCGCGCGCTCCCGCTGAATGTCGCGCTCCTTATCGAGAAGGCTCTTCGGGACATCCTCTTTGCTGACACATTGCGGAGCAGACGCCGCAATCTGCATGGCGATATCGCGCACGAGAATCTGAAACTCCGGCTTGCGCATAACCTCTTCGGCTGTGGTATGCACTTCAAGCAGCACTCCGATTTGGCCGCCGGTGTGAATATAGTGCCCGACAACGCCGCTACCGGGCACCTCAAATACGACGAACCGCGATATGGAAATGTTCTCTCCCAGTTTCGCGATTTTCGTTTTTACCAGATCGCCGACGGTGGTGTTTTGATCTCTTGCGAACTTCTGCTCATACAAGGCCTGATGTTCCCGAAAGTTTGCGCGCTCTGCCTCGGTTACCTCTTCAAGCCGCACAATTTTCGGCTTGGTTTGGGCAATGTGCGCAGCCACGTCGGCCGTCAAAGCCTGAAAGTCTTCTGTTCGCGCCACGAAGTCCGACTCGCAATTCACTTCGACGAGTACGCCCAACTTTGCGCCCGGGCTGATAAAGGATCCGATCAGTCCCTGCTTTGTGGAACGGCTCTCTTTCCTGCTCGCGGCGGCAATCCCTTGCTTGCGAAGGAAGACCTCCGCTTCGTCGATATTTCCGTTTGTCGCTACCAGCGCTCTCTTACAATCCATAATGCCCGCGCCTGTTCTCTCGCGCAGTTTTTTGACTAGCTCTGGTGTAATGTCAGCCATCGATTCCTCTGTTTCCTATCCTCTTACACACACTTCGTGCACACACGTCGTTCGTCCAGGCCTCCTCGTCCCCGGATCGCACGCGAAAGCTAGAGAGTGATTAGTGTTCGCTAGCCGTCGTGCTTGCGACCTCTTCAGGCGCTTCACTGACGGGGCCCTTCCGAGGTGTGCCTTCCGGTTCCTCACTGGTGGCCAAGCTTTCGGACATCAATTGTTCCGCATACTTTGGATCGAGGTACTGCGTGTACTCTTCGGGAGTGTGCTCGGCCGCAGTCTCGTCTTCACTGACGATCTTTTCGGCAGCGAAATCCTGCTCGGTCGCGAGCGAACGTCCTTCGACTACCGCGTCTGCGATTTTCGTCGTGAATAGCCGGATCGCCCGTAGCGCGTCGTCATTGCCCGGTATCACGTAATCCACTTCGTCAGGATCGCAGTTTGTATCCACAACGGCGACGACCGGAATGCCGAGCTTGCGCGCTTCTTTGACTGCAATTGCTTCCTTGTTCGAATCGATCACGAACAGCAGGTCCGGCAGGCCGTTCATATCCTTGATGCCAGCGAGGTTTTGTTGCAGATGCTTGCGTTCGCGTTCCAGGCGGCCCACTTCTTTTTTCGCGCGCCCCTCATACGCGTTGTCCGTGGACATCGCATCCAGCTCTTTCAGGCGCTTGATCGACCGCTGGACTGTCATGATGTTGGTCAACAACCCACCCAGCCAGCGCTGGTTAACGTAATACTGCGAACAGCGCGTTGCTTCCTCAGCGACCGCTTCCTGCGCCTGACGCTTTGTACCGACGAAGAGCACAGTTTTGCCCTGTGCCGCCATTTCGCCCACGTAGCGCATCGCATCTTTGAAAAGCTTCAGCGTCTTCTGTAGATCGACGATGTAAATTCCATTACGTTCGCCAAAGATGTACTCCTTCATCTTTGGATTCCAGCGCTTGGTCTGGTGCCCGAAGTGAACGCCTGCTTCGAGCAATTCCTTCATTGAAATTGATGGCAACCTGCCTCCTTCACTTGTTCAAGAACTCGACCGAAGAGCCGCGCGGCCCAAAGCGGAATTTGCGCGCTATCAATCGGGTCCGGTTTCACCGACGCATAGCCGGTTCGATTCCGGCTGTGCGCATTTCATAAACGACGCCTGAGGCGTCCAGCACGTGTTGAGTTTGGAACGAAACAAGCGAGGAGCTACCGCTTCGAGAACTGGAAGCGCTTGCGGGCGCCTTTCTGACCGTACTTCTTTCGTTCATGCGCGCGAGCGTCGCGCGTGAGAAATCCGAGCTGTTTGAGTTTGCCTCTCAGTTCGGAATTGAATTCAATCAAAGCCCGGGCAATCCCGAGCCGAGCGGCTCCAGCTTGCCCGCTTACCCCGCCGCCGTGAGCGAGAATCAGAATGTCGAAATGTTCGGCTGTTTCGGTTGCAAGCAATGGCTGCCGCACATAGGCGCGAGCCGATTCGTTCACAAAATAATTTTCAAAAGGACGCCCGTTTACGGTGATCTGACCCTTGCCGGCCCGCAAAAAGACGCGAGTGGTGGCGGTTTTGCGCCGTCCGGTTCCTAATTGTTGTACTAACTTCGCTGGCAATACAACTCCTTCTCGTTATTCAATCTTTTCTTCACTGGTTCAACGCAAGCGGAACAGGTTTCTGCGCTTGATGCGGATGATGCTCGCCAGCGTATACCTTTAGTTTCCGGTACATCTGTTTCCCGAGCTTGGTTTTTGGCAGCATGCCGGAAACTGCGAGTTCGACCATGCGTTCAGGGCGTGTCTCGCGCATGCGGCGCGCCTTCGTCTCAATCAACCCGCCAGGATAACCGGTATGGCGGCGGTACATCTTTTGTCCTTCTTTGCCGCCCGTGAGCTTCAGCTTGGCGGCATTGATGATGATTACGTGATCGCCGGTATCGATGGAGGGCGCATAAATAGGTTTGTGTTTGCCCATCAAAAGCGTAGCTGCCCGGCTCGCGACTCTCCCGAGGGCGGCCGACTCTGCATCGATCACATGCCAGGCGCGGACGATTTGGCTCTTCGATGGAACTTCAGTACGCATGGACAGACTTATTCTCTTCGCTTCGATTACTCGAATACTTTAGTCTAGCGAATCGGAATTTTGGGTGTCAAACGAGGAGGTGAGAGGGTACATCACTTACCGGGGGAAGACCAGCGCCGCCCGAGGTTCGTGAGCAGGCCCGGATGCTCAGTTGTCCAACGGCGATACTGCCCGTCGGAACAGGGCAGTGATTGCGTGCCGTACCGCTGGGGACGCCCTTCATACATTGCCACGCGGTCGAACAGATACGCTTCTTGTGCTGCGGGCACTGCGCCTTGACGTACTTTTTCTTGGATGAGCGACAATGCGTGCCGCTGCAAATCGGGTTCGCCGATCGCATGTTGGGCGATGAACCAGGCCGCAAGAGTCCCTTCGGGGCCGACCAACTCCGTATCGGGCCAGCCGTATTGGGCGATGATGTCCTTCAATCGCTGAGCATTTTTTCGCTGGACGGCTTCCATACGAGGCGAATAGCCATTGCCAAGCTCCCCAGCTTCCAAAAGCTGCTGACGCACCCGCAGATCTTCCGCCCGCATAGCAATCAACTCTTCGCGCAATGACTCGTTCACCATCCGTCCACTAACCGCTTCATCGGTTTTTACCACGGCACCGGCATTTACCAAGCTGAACCTGCCGAACGAAGGTTTCGTAACTTTGTGTAGTGTACGCCTGTAATGGATTCATGACAGCGGCGGCCTCGAGCTTTGCCGAGGAATCGATCGCCACCTGGCATCAAACTACAACTGACTTCCCGACGCTGGGCCGCCAGTACAACGAAAACGAGCAGCGAGAAAGAGAAATCCTGTTCGACCAGGCTCTCGAGCGCGCAGAAGCCGAGATGCGAAGTCCGCCTGAAACAGCATTGGACCGCGAAGACTCGTACGCACGAATTACCTCAGAGGCAGCTCGCCTTGCCAGTCTGGCTCTGGATCTGGACGATCCTTATATCGCACTTTTGTTGCGCGAAAAGTTTCCGGCGATCGGGAGGGGCCTGGCGCGGAGCGCTCGTATTTTCGATCCCGCCGTGAGTTCGAGCGATATCCTTCAAGCCTGCCGTAATGCGTGGACTGCCTGTGGATTTCAGCCGTTGTTAGGGAAAGGTATGCAGTTGACACCGGCCATCTTCGGGTACAGCATGCTCTATCCCTATAGTGACAATTATTTAGATGATCCGAACATTCCACCCGAAGAGAAGCTGGCGTTTAGCTCACGATTTCGACAAAGGTTACAGGGCGAGCCAGTAGCCATCTTGAACAAGTTAGAGGCCTCAGTCTGGCGCCTCGTCTCTTTCATCGAGTCGCAATACGATCGACTCGAGCATCCACAGGTTTACGATTGTCTGCTCGATATCCATCGCGCACAAGAAGACAGCCTTTGCCAACTCACTAGGGCCGCTCCGGCAGCGGGCACCGATTTTCTGAAGCTAACTGTTACGAAGGGAGGAACGTCCGTTTTAGCTGATGCGTATCTTGCGGCCGGATCTCTGACTGAGTGCGAGGCTAAATTTGCGTTTGCATGGGGCGTGGTTCTCCAAATGGCGGATGACCTCGATGATCTGCTCGAAGATCGCAAAGGCGGCTTCGTCAACGTGTTCTCTCAGGCTGCGGAGAGTCGGTCGCTGGACGAGGTGACCAATCGCACCTTCAATTTCGCGCAGAGCGTCATGAAACTCATGCATGCGCTTCCGAACGGCTGCTCATCATTCAAAGAGCTCTTGCGAAAAAATGCCAATTCGCTGCTCATTCGTGCCGTAAGTCGCTCGGGCGAGTTTTACACGGAACAATATCTCGCGGAGCTCGAGACCTACTCTCCCTTGCGTTTTTCATTTTTGAGAAGCCGCCACGACCAACTCGCGCACCGCGCTTACGGGTACCCCCAATTCTTCGAATCCCTCGCAAGCGGCGAACCCGGCGTATCGGTTGTACCTGATTGCGTCAGTTCTGAACCGCCAGGATCAGGAGTGGCCAGAAGGACGTGGATCGCGCAACGAAGCTGTTGATCTCCTGGACGAGGATAGAGCGCGCGATTTGTTTCAGCAGGCTCGCCGAACGGCGTTCACTTCATTTTGATTTTGTCGTCAAAGGAAAACTTAACGTTGGCCGTCTTTCCCGGTTCGATGGCGACGGGCTCGGGTTTGCCGGGCTCTTTGCTGTACATTCCCAGCGATGAACCGGTAGGAGGCGCCCGGACATGCCGTCCCACTTGCCGCTTGGACCATAGGCTGCGCTGACATATATCGGCGAGGTTGTTTAATCGACTCGAGTACACCCTGCGGATTGATGCTGCCCAGGCGCCGGGTCGTGATCGTACGAGTAACGCAGGGGATAATATCATCAACTCAGGTGCCGAGGCCCTTTGAATTTCATCACCTTGTGAAGCGCGGAGACCTGCAACGAGTTCAGGACATATTACGCCCGACCTCGTCTGATTCCACTGAGAGCCTCGACATTAACGAATGGGACCTACATGGCTACACACCATTGATGTACGCTGTCGAAAGTCCCAGGGCAACGGTTGACTTGGTTCAGTTGCTCCTTGCTCAGGGTGCCACTCTCGATGTGCCATCCCCGGAATTTAAGCAAACGCCAATTGTGATTAAGCTTTGCCTGCACGGAGGAAACCTCGACAAGCTCGGCGTATTGCTCGAAAACGGAGCCGACATTCACTACAAGAGAGATGGCGGATACGATGCATTGATTGACGCTGTCTTTGGCCGGGACATACCGCACGATCAAAATCTGCTTCAGCTCCTAAAGCTATTGAGTGCGCGGGGTGTTGCGTTGAATGGGATGTCACGTTACCACGAGTCCGCCATACGCGAGCTGTCCCACGACGGAAGATTCGATGCCGTGAAGCTCCTGCTCGATGCAGGGGCTGACGAGGCCCAATTAAGCTGGACACCGTTAATGCGAGCAGTAGGCCTCGGCGAACTCCCGGATGTCGAGGCCGCTCTTGAAGCCCGAGCGGATTTGGAGGAAACTGATTGGTGGTCTCGAACCGCGTGGCTGATCGCGATCCAAACCGGTGATGTTGCCAAAACGCGTCTTCTCCTCGAGCATGGGGCTGATTCGAATGCACGCGGCTGTGGGGGGGACCCTTCACTCTTTTACGCGATACAAAACTACGACACCTCGATGCTCGAATGGCTGCTGGGAATCGGAATACCAGTTGAGCAGACAGATAATTTCGGCAGAACGCCACTCATCAGCGCAGTGGAGAATTCGAACACATCAGCAGTGGATGTTCTTCTAAGAGCCGGGGCCGATGTGAACCGCGAATCGAAGGTGGGCCCCCCTATATCCTCGGTCTGTACACGCGAAATCGCGCTTCGGCTGCTTGATACCGGCGCAGATCCAGGGAAACTCTCTTTCGAGGGCCGGCGATCCTTATTGAATCTTGACGCGGAGCCAGACGAAGCCTTACTCTCGGCGTCGATAAGCGACTATCGTCGCGCACCGTCGCGACGGTTTGGAATACGCAACCCTGAAAAGATCATTGAACCGTTTTGGGAGAGTATGATCCGTGCTGGCATTTCTGCCGAGGAAGCAGCACGCCTATACTGGGGCACTGACGCCGATTTGCCTGTCTGGTGCGCTCGACGCTTTGGCCAATCGCTTACCTTGCTGCCGGACGGTCGTGTCGTTCAGATCGCAAGTGAACACGAGGACTTCTACGATAAGAATTTTTGTATCTACAACGACGTCTTCGTTCATGAACCCGGCGGCGTCATACATATCTTTGGTTATCCGGAATCGATTTTTCCACCGACCGATTTTCATACCGCAACACTGATAGGCGATCAGATATATATTGTCGGTGCACTCGGCTATTGCGGCAGGCGCAATTATGGATACACGCAGGTATGCCGGCTCGATCTTGCAACGTTCGCCATTGAGCGACTCGAGACCAGCGGAGACGCCCCAGGATGGATACACGAGCACCGGGCGATTCACGTGAGTCCGCGCGAAATCCATATCAGGGGAGGATTAATCGTAACCGGGGATGGCGACGATGAGGCGCACACTCACAATGAGAAATCATTCGTTCTCGATACTGAACGGCTACTTTGGCGCGTTGCCTAAAAGAATTTTTCGGTCATCAACCGGCTCGCACCTCGCTCCGTTAGCTAATAACTCGTATGTCTGGGCTACGACGATCGCTCAGTACGAGGAGAGCCACAACAACAGTTCACTTCATTTTGATTTTGTCGTCAAAGGAAAACTTAACGTTGGCCGTCTTTCCCGGTTCGATGGCGACGGGCTCGGGTTTGCCGGGCTCTTTGCTGTACATTCCCAGCGATGAACCGGTAGGAGGCGGTCCGGACGTGCCGTCCCATTTGCCGCTTGGATCATAGGCTGCGCTGACGTATACCGGCGAGGTGCTCACGTCGGAGAAGGTGAGGGTCCCACCGTTAGTCTTGCTCACCTTCACTGCGATGGGCATGGAAGTGTTCTCTGATACGAAAGAGGGCGAGTTCCATAGCGCAACGGCTACGGGGTGGGTTGAATCCACAGTCCCGGACCCGGTGTAGTGCGCGGTCACGCGCAATGTTCGTGAGCCGCTGTCTTGCGACGCTCCTACCAGTACGGCTGCAAAAAATAATGCGAGTGCGACAGATATGTACTTCATTGTTTGTCAATGCCTCCCCAGTCGAGTAGTTTGCGAAACGAATGTGAGAATATCACAGCGCGCGCTGCTTTCCATCGCCTAAAAGCCTTCCCAGACGAGAGCTGGAAAGGTTGCCTGGGAGTGGAATCCCATGGATTCGTAGAGCCGAATCGCGTCAAGGTTGGAGCAAGTAACGGTGAGGCTGACGGAGGTGCAGCCCAACCCGGCAAGCTTCAGGAGGGTCTGCCGGAGAAGCTCGTATCCAAGACGGGCTCCGCGGATACCTGGCAGCACGCACAGCTGAGTCACATGCCCGCTGACGGGCGAGATCAGGCTGGCAAGGCACATGCCGCAAACCCGCCCGGTGCTCTCGTCGACCGCGACAACGGAAGACGCCGGTGAGAAGCGCCCGCAGCCAGGGAACTTCACGATGTTCGTCAGGAAATGGCGAGCCCCGGAAATCGTGCGGTACTGGTCGTTGATCTCGCTGTCTACATGTCCTTTGTATGCGGCGGCAACGACGCGCGCAGTCTCTTCGTGAAACCGTTCCGCCCAGACAGGAAAGGACACGCGAAACGCGGTGCGCTTGGGCGGCAGCTTCATTATCAAAGCACGATCAATCTGCATGAAGTAGCGATCGTGACGGATCATGTATTTGTGAAATGGCAGAGGCTGAGCGAGCGGCGCGTGAAGAAGCATCAACTGCGACTCGATGCGGCGCACGCCCGGGGCAAGCATGAGGGCTTGAACGATGGCGCCGAGCAGAAACATTTCTGTGGATGCGCCAGCGTGATTTGCCCGGACGTAAAAATCGCCGATCAAACCCTTGCGTCCTTCGCAGACGTAATACGCGTAGCCTATGATTTCGGCGCCCGACCGCAGCCCGCAGCCATTTAGCGATTGAATTTGAACGAAGCGGCGGAGCAGATCGGCTGAGGGGCGAAAATCCCAAGCGAAGCGCCTGTCCCAGACGCGTATCTCTTCCTCGAACAAGGGATCGAGCGCGCCGACCGAGAGCTGAGGGATCTCGATGAGCTCTGGTAGAGGTGCATCGGGAAGCGCCGCCATCTTCTGAATTATACGTGGAGGAGGCGGGGGGTAAGACTCGGTTCAGACGAGGACATGCGCGCTTTACTTTCCAGGAAGTGGCGAATGTTTGCTGTCGCCTGCAGAATGCGCTGGGGTTCTTCGATCAAACTGAAGCGGACGAAGCCTTCCCCCAGAGGCCCGAAACCGATACCGGGCGAGACGGCAACGTGGGCCTCGCTCATCAGTTGCTTAGCAAATTCAAGGGAGCCGGTACCGTCAAACGGCTCCGGAACAGGAGCCCACACGAACATGGACCCGCGCGGCGGGTCGACATGCCAGCCAGCTTGCGCGAGAGCCTGAATGAGAACGTCACGGCGGGATTGATAAATATCGCGTATTGCACCCGGAGCCGATTCGCACTCCAGGAGCGCGGTGACAGCCGCGATCTGTATGGGTTGGAAGATGCCGTAATCGAGATAGCTTTTGATACGGGCCAGAGCTGAAATCAAGCTGCGATTTCCCAAGCAAAAGCCGACACGCCAGCCGGCCATGTTGTAGCTCTTCGTCATAGAGTAAATTTCGACGGCGTAATCGGAAGCCCCATCCACTTCGAGGATGCTAGGCGGACGATAACCGTCGAATCCGAGCTCTGCGTATGCGAAATCGTGAATGATGTAGCAGCCATGGTCACGCGCGAGGCCGACGATTTCACGCATGAACGCAAGATCGACACAGATGGTGGTGGGATTGTGCGGGAAAGAAATCAAGATGACTTTGGGCGGCTTGTTGGTAGCGCGGAAAAGCGATTTAAGATTGTCGAGAAATGTTTCCGCATCGGGCATGGGCAGCAAGTGTCCCTCACCTTCGGCCATGACGACGCCATATTGATGGATGGGGTAGGCGGGGTTGGGACAGGCGACTGTATCGCCCGGGCCTATGATGGCGAACAACAGGTGCGCAAGAGCGTCTTTGGCGCCGATAGTTACGATGGCTTGCGTTTCGGGATCAAGAGTTACTCCGTACTGCTTCCGATAACGTTCAGTAATGGCGCTACGGAGCTGCGAAATGCCACGGGAAACTGAGTAGCGGTGATTGTGGGGATCCTGTGCGGCTTCGATGAGCTTCTCGACGACTGGGTGAGGGGTCGCCCCATCGGGATTACCCATCCCCATGTCAATGATGTCGAGATTGGCGGCTCGAGCCTTCTCCTTCAGCTCGTTGATCACGGTGAAGACGTATGGCGGAAGTTTGTTAATTCGGTAAAAATTGTCGCTGGGGAGCGGCATAGTTTCAGTGTAGTGTCGGCAAGCGGGTTTCAATCTCCGGCATTCTTGAAGCGATATCCGGGTTTGAGCTCGCAGCGAATCAGCTTTGATTGATCGGCGTCCACTTCCGCGGTGCAAGTGCCCCAGGACAGAATGAGAGCGGGTCCAAGAGGGAAGACGATGTCCGCTCCGTTGAGATTGGCTTCGATGCTGGGCCCTTCAGCGGTGGCGGGCAGTGTGAAATTCATAGCTTGACCGAAAATGACGGGATAAGACAAGCGGACGATATCGACAGGGCTTGTATGCACGACCTGCGCCTCAACCAAGAAAGTGGCGGTAGCGGACCAGTTACGCGCGGAGACCTTGATCATGCGTCCGCGTAATGAGGCACCACCCGATTCGGGCTTCGTGAAAGGACACGGACCGGCAATGCAGGAGACTCGGACATCGCGGAACTCGTTGCCAGCACCGGCGTCGAGCGTGAGTGACCCTATCGCGGCCTTCCACTTCCCATCTGGCGAGCAGGGAGGCTGTCCATGGCACCGAACTCCGTTCTTATTCAATACCTCGAACGGTTTTGCAACAAATCCGATCTCGGCAGTGGTGAGGGTCTTCACGGAGTAACGTACGCGGACATCGCTTATGGGAATTTCGGGGCCATTCGTTTTGGCGCGGATCTCACGAGAGACCGGTGCCAAACGCGCTATATAGATCTGGTCTCCCGCAGGCTCCGTCATTTGTAAGGGTTGGTAATTGGGATGGGAAAAATTCAGGGTGACTGCCTCGCCGGGCTTTATGCCGGGACGCAAAGCGAGGTGGAAGAAGCCGGTTGAGTCGGACGTGGCCTCACCCGTAACCGAGCCGCTGAGGGCCGTAACTCGGGCGCCGGGTATGGGCATCTGCTTTCTAGGATCGCTGTCCTGAGCGAGGACAGCGCCGGTCAAATCCAGAGTTAGCTGGGGAGGTGACCGGAAGGTAATCAACACGCCAGCTACAATGCCGAGAAGGATAGCTGTAGCTGCGGCAAGTGCCGCTTTCTGCCCTCCACTCATGAATGCCCCCCGTCAGATTTTATAGCGAACGGTTCTCTCGCCGGACACTGTTGCGCGCTGCGGCTGGCGGGATAACTTGTGCCGGGGCAGCGGAAGCATGGCAAGCAAATCCGATGAACAAGAGCGCTGCGCGTGAGGGCGTCTCAAGTGAGGGCATTTCAGAACAGGACGACCGCTTTTTGGAGGACTTGGAGAAAGCGAATTTTCTTTTCTTTTTGGAGCAGACGGAGCCGGAAACGGGGCTGGTGAAGGATCGCTGCAACGTACGCGCTGCGGATACCGGCATTGTGGCGAGCATTGCGGCCACAGGTTTTGGACTGACGGCGCTGTGCATTGGACACCAGCGCGGATATCTCTCGCTTGCCGACGCGCACAAACGCGTTTTCACCGCTTTGCATTTTTTACGCGAGAAGATGCCCACGCATCGCGGATTCTTCTATCATTACGCGAATATGAAAACAGGCGAAAGGATCTGGGACGCAGAAGTGTCTTCGATAGACACGGCGATCCTTTTGTGCGGGGTGCTCACCTGCCGCGAACATTTCCGGCACTCGGAAATCACTCGCTTGGCATACGACATTCTGAGCCGCGTGGAATGGACGTGGCTGTCTGAGGACACGTCATTACTGCAACACGGGTGGTCACCGCAGACCGGGTTCCTGCCTACGCGATGGGATTACTACAGTGAACTCATGATGATGTACCTGTTCGGCATCGGATCGTCTACGCATCCTTTAGCACCTGATGCCTGGAATGCCTGGACGAGAACGACCTTTGAGTATGACGGGTTGCGCTACATAGGCTCGTACGCGCCGTTGTTCGTGCATCAGTATTCGCAGGCATGGTTCGATTTTCGCGGGAAACGAGACCGCTACGCGGATTATTTCCTGAACTCGATCATCGCCACAGAAGTGCACCGCCTGTTTTGTCTGGAGCTCAACGAGCAATTCCCGGACTACACTGACGATCTGTGGGGCATCACGGCTTCGGATTCAGAGAAAGGATATGTCGTGTGGGGCGGGCCGCCGGCAATGGGACCGATTGACGGGACGGTAGTGCCGAGCGCCGCAGGAGGGTCGCTGGCATTTCTGCCCCGAGCGACTTTACGCGTTCTGAACACAATCAAGGACCGCTACGGAGCGCGCGCCTGGAGCCGCTACGGATTCGTGAACGCATTCAATCCGTTAAAGAACTGGTACGACACGGATGTTATCGGAATCGACACGGGAATTACAATGCTGATGGCCGAGAACTTGCGGACGGGTTTCGTGTGGAACACGTTCATGAAGAATCGGGAGCCGCAGCGCGCATTTGAACGTGCCGGATTCGAAAATTATCCCGCGTCGTATACGGCCAAGCAAGAGGAATTAGAAGCACGCACGCGCTGAAACACGAGTTGTCATTGCGGAGTCGGGCCGCGAACGACTTGGACGAAGTTGGCCGGGTCGATCCATTTCGAGAATGCCGCCCGAACCTCGTCCGCGGTCATTGTGAAGTAACGCTGTGCCGCACGGCTTGGCTCGTCGAGCGGTAATCCAATAGCGGCATGGCCGAGAAGACCGCTGGCGATGGAATCCTCACTCGCTTCACGAAGCGGCATTTGTCGGAGAAGGATTGCTTTGGCCTGCTGCAGCTCAGTGGGTGTAACCTCGGTTTTCTGCATGGTCACTAGCTCCTGCTGGATCATGGCGCGAGCCTTCGAGACATTCTGGGGATCGCAGCCGTAATCAATGGTGTAGGTGGCCCGCGTTTCGCCGGCATGGAGCGAATCGTCTATGTTGTAAACGTACCCAGCCTTCTGCCGAAGATCGCGGTAGAGACGCGTCGCGTAGAAGCCACCCCCGAGAACGTGATTGCCGACTTGCAGCGCGTAGTAATCCTTATTGAAGCGGTTCAGCTCAAGCTGTTGCGAGAGATCGACGGCGTCCTGGACCCGGCTTGGGTCTGGCACGTTTACCGCGCTAGGCTTGTTGGCGGGAACGGGCGGTAAGATCACGGAAGGCTTTGGGCCGGAGACTTTCCACTCACCAAAACACTTTTCGATGGCGTCGCGTGCTTCCGAAGGCGTGATGTCGCCGATGACGACAATGGTGGTGAGATCGGGGCGGTAAGTGCTTCGGTAATAGGCCCCGATGTCATCGTAGGAGAGTGCGGAGACCGTTTGGGGCGTAGTTTCGCGCAATAGGGGATCATCTTTAGGAAGCAGTGCGTGTTGCAGCGCTCGATCCATGCGATAGCCGGGGCTATGCAGAACACCGGCAGTGAGTTGCGCAGTTTGCTGCTGCACGACTTTAAAAGCGTCGGACGGAAGAGCAGGATGGAGTTCGTTATCAGCGAGCAGTTCGACACCGCGCGCGAAATCTTGCTTCAAGACTTTCAGGCTGAAGCTGGGGCCGGCGGATTCAGAAGCGGCAATATCGTCAAGCGCCTTTTGAAACGCAAGCCGATCGAGCGTTTTCGTGCCATACGAGAACAGGCCCTCGAGCACGTCGGAAACACCGTCCTTACCGGGCGGAGTTTCTAGCTGAGTCTGCTGCTTGATGGAACCGACCAGAGTCACGGTGGGGCTGGCTTCCTCTGTTTGCACGAGCAGGCGGATTCCGTTGGGCAGCGTCATATCAGCCGGGTGCAGATTGGGCTGGGGAATGCTGAGAGTCCTTACGGCGGCCGCGGCCCAATCGGGTAATTGAACGGGTTTGGTGGGAGCGCTGGTCGTGACCTCAGTGCCTCCGAAACCTTTACTCGAAACCGCTTCGCCTGAGGGCGTAGGTTTGAGTGTTGCGACGACCGCGTTCTGGAGAAGGTAGGTTTTCGCGACGCGGTTGACATCTCCCACCGTTACACGCTTGATGGCCTCAACGTTTTCGTCCGGCGATTGGCGGCCTTCAGACGCTAAAGCTTCAGACCAGACCGAGGCGAGATTGGAGATAGAGTTGCGCGCAAATTCGGCACTCGCTATTTCGCCCTTTTTTGCGGCATCCACAAGCTCGGGCGGAAGGCCTTTGCTGGCGTAGTCGACGATGATTTTTTTCATCTCGGAGTTCAGAGCTGTGGGATCGGTTCCCGCGGGAATAGCGGCGACTGCGAACCCCGCACTAGCTTTGGGATAGGTCTCAAGCAGGGCAAATTCGGTTCCGAGCGCTTTGCCCTGAGGCACGAGGGCGTATAGGTCTGCTCTTTGACTCGAAAGGACGTCGCTCAATATACGGGCAGCAGCGAAATCGGGACTGTCCGTACCTGGAAACCGGAAAGAAACAAAGGTGAGCACGTAAGGGAGATTGCTTTCAAGAGTGAAAGAGTCGGCGGGAACAGGCTTAAGATTGACGGCGGGGTGAGCTGGAATGGCGCGGCGCGGAATGGACCCGTAATACTGCTTGACCTTGGCCAAGGTAGAGGCAGGATCGACGTCGCCAGTAATGACGAGAATGGCGTTGTTCGGGGCGTACCACTCGCTGAAAAACTTCTTTAACGACTCGCCCGTGGTTTGATCGAAGGAAGCTTTGGTCCCCAGGGCGTCGTTTTCATAGGGCGTACCAGTGAACAGATCCTTGTTTAGGCGCGTAATGAATTTGTAGGTCGGATTTGATAGGTCGCGAGCCACTTCCTGCTCGATTGCTCCGCGCTCCTGAGCCCACTCCGCTTGAGAATCCGCCACGTCAGCCATGCAAGCTGCATCGACGCGCAGCGCGATGTCCAAGTCCTTCGAGGGTACGGTAACGAAGTATTGCGTAATGTTCTGTTGTGTATCGGCGTTTTGATCCGCGCCGAGCTGGGCGTAAATGGCAGCGATTTGATCCGCAGTCAGGCCCGCGCAGCCCCGGAAGGCCATGTGTTCCTGCGCGTGCGCCATGCCTGGGAAGCCCGCCGGTGTTTCATTGCCGCCGGCTAGGTAGTTGTCTTCGAGAGTTGCCACGGGCGCCAGGGCGTCGCGAACGATAACGACGCGCAGACCGTTGTCAAGGGTGGCGCGGGTGACATTGAGGCTCGCATCTTCAGCAGAACTGAGTCCGGGCCCCCCGGCGAGCAGCACAATACTGGTGAAACAACTAGTCAAGAATCGCATGCAGGATATTCTCAGCTTACGGCACCCCAGCACATCGCAGGTTGCTGAGAGCGTATGGTTGTGAAACAATGCCCCGCCCCCAGCGATCGAATCTTATATGAAAGCTGCATTTCTGATCGGGCGCCTCGTTTTCGGAGGATTTTTTCTTTACAACGGAATCAACCACGTTAAGCAGCATAAACATCTCGCGCAATATGCGGGGCTGAAGGATGTGCCGATGCCGGAGCAGGCGGTTACTATCTCGTCGATTCTATTGCTGCTCGGCGGAGCCAGTGTTCTACTCGGCACGAAGCCGAAACTCGGCACGGCGGCGATTATTGCATTTCTGGCGAGCGTCTCACCGATGATGCACGATTTCTGGACGCAAAAAGATCCCAGCCAAAAGCAGAACGAGATGATTCAGTTCAGTAAGAATATGGCGCTGCTTGGGGCGGCTGTGGCTTTAATGGGCGTAAAGGAGCCGTGGCCGGCAAGCGTGAATGTGTAGGGCGCTAAAACGCGCGTTCTGCGATTTCGGTTAATTCGGGCGTGGTTAGTGGGATCGGATTTGCTTTCATGCTGTTCGCTCGTGCGGCTTTTTGAACTAGCGCGGGTATTTGCTGAGGTTCGAGATAATGAGTCCCAAGCGAAGGAATAGAAAGCCTACGGCAGAGGTCAGCTACCCAGAGGGCGGCGTCTTCCGCATCCGCGGCCGGGTTGCCAGTGAGAACGCGTGCGACGTCGCGATATTTTTGCAATGTCTCGTGCTCGGGAGCACGGTCGCGCAACGCTCGAATATTGATCGCCATCCCGTGCGGAAGCACAGCGGCACATAAGGCGCCGTGCGGGGCGTGTAGCATTCCGCCCAGTGGAGCGGCGAAACCATGGACAACACCCAACCCTGCGTTCGCTAGAGCTAAACCACCGAGCAAGCTTGCGAACGACATCGACTCACGGGCGTGTTGGTCGCAACCATTGTGGAAAGCCGTGAGGAGCGAGTCAGCGATGCGCTTCACCCCTTCCATGCAAAACAGATCGGTAAAGCTATTGGCGCGGGTCGAGACATACGACTCAATGAGCTGGGTCAAGGCATCGAGTCCGGTGCTGGCGGTTATGGAGGGCGGAAGAGTCAGGGTGAGATTGGGATCGACGAGCGCAGCTTTCGGCAGCATGAGCGGGCTGCGCAGGCTCACTTTGAGCTGATGTTCAGGGGATTCGAGCACCGCATTGCGAGTGACTTCCGCTCCGGTTCCAGCAGTTGTCGGAATCGCGATAAATGGGAGCGGTAGGCGGTCCAACGAGCGGCCTGAGCCGATGATTTCGAGATAGTCGAGCGGCTCACCTGAATTGGGAGCCAACGCGGCGATCGCCTTAGCGGCATCGATCGCGCTGCCTCCGCCGAAGCCTATAACGAGGTCGCAATTCCGGGCCATTCCGATAGCGGCGCGAACCAAGTCGAGAGTTGGCTCGGCATTCACCGAGATGACGGAGCAATCGGTTCCGGAATTCCGGAGGTCTGCGAGAACCGGCTGGGCGCGGCCCGTATTGCGGCCTGTAACGAAAAGGGCTCGACTGCCAAATTCGCGGACGATGTCTGGCAGACGCGCGATTGTGCCCGGCCCGAACACGATCCGGGCCGCGGTCGCGAACTCAAACTGCATTGGGTTCGCGATTAACGCAAGTCATCATCCGGAGTGAGAAGTTGATACTCGACACGGGTTCTCGGCTCCGCCATCATCGGCGTTACGATATCTCGCCATTTTTCATAGTGAGCGGTCGACCTGTGTTGACCTGGAGCATCTTGCGATCGATAGACCTCTATCAAGAGGAAGCGAGCAGGGTCGTCGGACTGCTGAAGCACATCGAAGCGAGCGATGCCCGACTCCTTGATGCTGTTGCGCGCGTTTTCAAGGCTTGCTTCCCGAAACGCTTCAATCGACTCGGTTTTGACATGGACATGGACGTGAATGATGAGCATAGGTGGACTCACGACGGTTACTGTTTGGTATCGAGCGGGTGCTTGGATTTTTCGAAGAACTCGTTTTGAAGGCGCAAGCTCTCCTGATCCGCTTTAACGGCCCGGATGGCAGTGACAATCTGATCTGTCCAGGCTTTCATATCGAACTCGCCGAGTTGCTTTGTGGCAGCAGCGCCGTCGCCGGCGTAGTGGTTCGGAAATCGCGCATACCACCAGATACCTGTGTAGAGGCCTTCGGGAAGATCGAGGCGTTTTTGATCGGCGCCCGATTCGCTTGTAGCCCGATCCAAATGGACGAGGTCGGGCCGTGAAATCATAGTATGCGATGTCTCGGATTCTCCGGCATGCATGTCTACACTCGATTTCAGCGGCGGACGGCCGGGAGGCGTCTTGCCCGGCAGCAGGAAGACGTATACAACGTAGCCGTGAGGGGATGCTAGCTGCGATTGAGCGAAGAAGGGCAGGAAATTATTGTTACCACCGTGCCCGTTGATGATCACAACTTTCTTGCAACCGTTTCGAGCCATTTCGTCAGTAGTTTCCTGCAGCAACTCCATCTGCATCCGAGGGCTGTATGCGACCGTGCCAGGCTCGTGCCTGGCTTCAAAAATCTGACCGAAGTAGTATTCCGGGAAGACCACCGAGTATTCTTGCTGAGCGGCATGCAACGAGACGTAACGAACGTTAATGAGATCCGTGCCGAGAGGCAACTGCGGGCCGTGCTTTTCAATGATGCCGAACGGCAGCATGCACGTGCCGCCGCTTTTCTGAATACCGGCGGCGAAATCGGCACCTGTCAACTCCTCCCATTTCACAGGCAGATTTTGGGCATTAGTGACACGAACCGCGAAACTTCCAGCAATGCAGACGATCAGGTAAAAAGCACCGTGAAAACTCATAGAGTCCACCATAACCGATGGCCGCTAGTCGGTAGGAAACCTACTGAGATGGGAAACTGTCAACCCTGATGAGGCGGGTTGCATTATGAATGACAGCACGATCAAGCGCGGCGATCGAGAAGACACGGGCGATAACGAAGCGCGACCAACCCAAACAGGAACGGGCGCGGCAACTCCTACTGTGGATTCAACGAGTCTGGGGGGAACAACTTCCATCCGGAAGCCGCCGGATCACGGTTTCGACGCGGAGGAGGAACTTCGCGACAATTATGGGATGGAAGTCGTTGAAGCAACGGACGGACGGCTGGGTTTAACAAATTTCGGCGACACCCCGGGGGACGATTGGGCGGCCGACACTGGACCCACGGGGTCTCCAGAAGGCGAAGCCTGAGGGCTGCATTCCAAGCAATTCTGAGCTTCCTGGAATCGTGCGGTGAACCGGAAGGTCGCGCCCGCGCCAATGTGGCTCTGAACATCAATAGTTCCACCCATTAGCGTCACCAACCGGCTCGACATCGCGAGCCCGAGGCCTGCTCCGCCGAAGGGGGTGTTTAACGAACTGTCCCCCAGCCTGAAGGGCTCGAAGATGGATCGCTGCTTCTCACTCGAAATCCCTATACCCGTATCATCAACTAAAATTCGAACGGTAATCGCGCCCTTGGAGCCGGACTCGAGGTTAGCCGAAACGATGACGCCTCCACTGGTCGTAAACCTCACGGCATTGTCTAAGAGGTTCAGGAGAACCTGGCGCAACCGCTCCGGATCACCAGTAAGCCGTTGAGGTATACGGGGATCAATCTTGGAATCGGTCCGCAGATTCTTCATCGCGGCTTGCCGCTGGACAAACGTTACGGCAGAGCGCACGCAATCGGCGAATACAAATTCTTTATTGTCGAGTTCAAGACGACCCGCCTCAAGTCGGGAAAAATCGAGAATTTGACGGACAACGTGCATGAGCCATTCGGCAGACGTGCGTACGGTTTCGAGGTACTCCTGCTGCTCAGCGGTTACTTCACCTTTTAGAGCTAAATCTATGAAACTAATGATGCCGCTAAGCGGTGTCCGGATCTCGTGACTCATGTGAGTCAGAAACTCGCGTTTGGCCCCGTTCGCCGCCTCCGCAGCCTCTTTCAGCGTTGCTTGCTCGGCGACCTCACTTCTAAGGCAACGCATCCGCCGCCGCACTATCACTTGAAACGCTATGACAGCGATCAAAGCGACTACCAGAACGATACAGGCGCAGATCAGCGGAACGGCCCCCGGGGCCCCAAAGGTAGAGAACAGATCGTGAATTGTCGTAAGCACCGGAACCTGTAAAACGTCCTACTTAGACTCATCGGCGGACGGGATACTTTTCTACAGGCCATCTTCTATCGGCCGCTTTCGGCTTGGTGGAGGTAGTATTTTTGATGTATGATCCTTCGAGGAGGTCGAAAGATCATGGCGCACTACTTGATTCAGGTTTCCTATACGCCAGAGGCATGGGCGGCAATGGTGAAGAACCCACACGATCGGGCAGAAGCCGTAGAAGGTGCCGTCAAGAAGCTGGGCGGCAAAATGGAACGCTTCTGGATGTCGTTTGGCGAATTCGACATTGTCGGAGTGGTAGATATGCCGAACAATGTGGCTGCTGCTGCATTTGCGATGGCCATTGCCGCGGGAGGGGCGTGCAGGAACGTGAAGACGACGCCGCTGCTCAGTACAAATGACGGTGTAGAAGCTCTCAGACAAGCAGCAACGTCGGGGTATAAGCCGGTTACCGCAGCAGCCGGCGCATAAGCGCCCGTGCACATTGGCGACTTCAGCGCGGAGTATGGGCCGCCTTGGATTAAGATCGGCCAACAAGCGGTACACCTGGTCAGCTTTTTCCAGCGCGGCTAAGGATGCTCCGCGTTGGCTTCCGCTAACACAGCCGTGGCCCAAGGCCTCGGTTTCCGACACCTTCTGCTTCAGACGGTCGAACGCGGCGTCGTGATCGAAATTCTTCGGAGCGGCGCCCCGGAACGGATCGCAAGCCGCGCTCCTCGGTGCTGCGCGATCAGGAGATCGGCCTTGGCTTTGGTCTCAATCATTTTTTGTTCCAGCTTTATGAAGCGCATCACGAAGCAGTTGGACCTGATGCAACTGATTCTCGATCTGCTGCGCGAAGTTATGCGCGGCATTCTCGTACGTCAGCGACCTCTTGACCGCAACCCGCGCCCTTCCTGGTTCTTCTCAATCGCCAGCTCAGCTTTACGAAGCCAGTCCTTCTGAGAGTCCAGATTCTCTTGCTGCTTTTTCTCGAGCAGGTGCTGATCAGCGATCGCAATCGCCACTTGCGTCTTCACCTGCATAAATTGGTTCTGCATCAAGGAGAAGCTGCTTCAACAGCTTCTCCGGGCTTTCAGCTTTATCGATCAGGTCGTTTACATTGGCCCTGATCAGTGTTGTGACTCGCTCTAGTAATGGCATAACTTACTCCTTCAAGAATTGCTGACCGGGCCATTCGGTTGGATTTGGCCGTCCGAATGGTCACGTATTCCCACGGACCTTTCCCAGCAAGTCGGACATGCGGATTCCGGAGAGCGTCTCCAAGAGAGCCGGAATCTGAGCAGCGATTTTCGTCATGTCGCCGGTGACTTTGTTCATGCCGGAACTATCGCCATCGCCGGTCGAAACGATGGTTATCTTGTCGATATTCGAGAGCGGTGAGGCCATCGCCCTGACTACTTCCGGGAGACCGGTGAGCAGTTTGTCGACGACTGCCGCCTGGTTCCACTCCTGATAGGATTCAGCTTTCACATTCAATGGCCTTGGCCTCCGCCTCGCCCCAGGAACACCGCCCCGGGGCTTGGGTTAACGAGAGCCGCGAACCGGCACGCCCCAGCATGCGAATGAGCGTCCTCCGTGAAGGTGGGGGGAACCCGTCTGCGCAGAGTGGCCAGCATGCATGCCGCTCAACAACAGCGAAGCAACGCTCCACAGCGTACCCACAGCGAAACACAAAACGTAAATGGGAACCCAGCTCATGAGACTGCTCCCTCCTTGGGCAGCAACACCTGAAATAACCGGTCAACCAACTCCGGTGTTTCGAGAACGGCTCCAAGCAACAGAGCGCAGCGGCGCGAGTCATGGTGGCGCGCCAGCTCGAGCAGCGGTTGAGAAGCGCTTCAGCTCCCGGCGAATGGCGGCCACAACTTCCTTTTGAGTCATCTCCCGATCAAGTCCCCGGACGAGGTCTTCGACCACACGCAAATAGCGCACATTTTTCTGGTCCTCGCGATTACAAATTGCAATTCCAACGGAAGCAAATTCCCGTAGGTGCTTAGTATAAAAGGACTAATTCAACGATCTTCATTGAAGTTCGACGAAATTCGATGTACAACAAAGCTATGCCGCACGGTAATACATCGTGTCGTACTAAGGTTTCGGCAGTACTGCGCGTAGAGCTCGAGCAGCTCTATGCGAAGAGGTCGGCGGTCGAAGCCGCGATCCAGGAACTCGAGTTGAGGCAACTTAGCTGCGGTGTGAGTAGCGACGCTTCCCTGCCCCAACACAAGCCGGAGTTCACCTCGAACCTAACGTTGTAAATAATGGTTCCGCAACAGCGTCCTGGGGCGGTCTTGTAACCTAGCAACTTGCCGGAGCGCCTAAGTAGATCGAAGGCTGGCGAGGTCCGGCATAGATTTGCTGGCCCGTATGCTTGTCGAGCAAGAACTGATTGAAAGAGCGCGAGCGCAGGATGGCGAGGCGTTCAATCAAATCGTTCAGGCGTATAAGAGGCGCATCTTTGGCACGATCTCGCGGCTGATTGGCCGCCCCGAGGATGTCGAGGATGTGGCGCAGGAGGTGTTTGTAAGGCTGTATTACTCGCTCGATCAACTCCGAACGGCGGAGGTATTTGAGCCCTGGCTTTACCGGTTAACTGTGAATGCGTCTTATGACTATTTGCGGCGCGCCAAGCGGCGGAACGAGGCGCGGATGGCGGATCTAAGCGAGCAGCAGGTAATGATGGCGGACTCTTTCGCCGGGGGCAAACAAGAGCAGGAGGAGAAGCACAAGACCCAAATTCGGGAATTTGTGAATACGCTGTTCGACCATGTTTCGGAAGAAGACCGCTTGCTCTTGACTCTTAAGGAAGTAGAGGGTCTTTCTTTGAAGGAGTTGGGGCAGATCTACAAGGTGAATGAGAACGCGCTAAAAGTGAGGCTGTTTCGTGCACGCCAGAGGGTGCTCAAGGCGTATAAGGCGGCGTCAACCGATGGTAAATTGTAGGCGTCTACGGGAATGTATGGGTTTGACATTGAGAGTCGAGTTCAGGAAAATATGCGAGGACTTTCATGATGGGCGATGATCGTGACCTGGATGATCTTTGGGAGAGATACCGGTCCGCATGTCCGGAAATCGAGGCGAGTGCGGGCTTCATGCCGCGGTTATGGGAGAAGATCGAAGGCCGCCACAGTTTCTGGTTTGCCTTTCAGAATCTTGCGCGAGCGACAATGACGGCAGCCACGGCTTTGTGCCTTCTATTGCTGCTGCTGAATTTCATTGCAGCCCCGGAGAACCATCTTGCTCCGAGCTATGCCGACGCGCTTGCAGCAGATCACACAGCAGAGAAGACCTATTACACTGAGGCGATCAGAAGCATACCCGAGAACGCTCCCGCTCCCGTCCCGCTGCATTAAGCAGCAGGCGAAAAGCGACAACGAATCGATATGAAACGCAATCAGCTGACTGCTCTGCTGGTAGCAGTAGTTCTATTTTGTTTCGGCACGACGGTGGGTGCGTTAGCGCATCGTTTCTATGCCTCCACGGCAGTAAATGCGAGAAGCGCGGAAGATTTTCGGCAGCATTATGTTGCGGAGATGCGGTCGAAGGTGAATTTAACGTCCAGCCAAGTCAGCCAGCTCGAAACGATTCTGGATGAGACCAAGGCGAAGTTCAAGGCAGTAAGAGATTCTTATCACCCGGCCATGCTCAAGATCAAACAAGAGCAGATCAACCGCGTGAAATCAATTCTCACCCCCCAGCAGATTCCTGCATACGAGCGCCTGGTGGCCGAACACGAGCAGCGCGTCCGAGATCAAGAAGAGCACGACCGGGTGAGAGAGCAGAGACGGGCTCTACGCCAGTCGGACTCCGGCCACTAGTTTCTTGTTTGTCAGACGCGTCGGCACCGATCATCCCTCGAGATGCGAATATAGCCAAAGAGATCTATGCTTAACCGCACCCTACGTTTCAATCAAGCCTGTTCGCGCCTAGTCTCCGTGACGGCGCTTTTTCTGCTGATTCCGGGCTTGACCCGTGCACAGGAATCCAAAGTCGATGAAGTGCTGAAGCAACTGGAACAGGTGCAGTCATTCGAGGGCGTATCGATATCGCCTGATGGCAAGTGGGTAACATGGGGCCAAGCCGCTCAAGATAATGCGCGCAACACGGAGATTTACAAACTAGATTGGAAGAGTCCCACAGCGAAACCGGAACGGGTGAGTGCCGGAGACGGCAAGCAGTCGTATCGAGAGTCGAGTCTGGCATCGTCTCCCGACAGCACTCAGTTTGCTTTCTTCTCAAATGCCGGATCGGGCGGTCAAGCTCAGATTTATGTAGTGGCAGCGGCAGGCGGAAGCGCTCGGCGCATTACGGATCTCACGGGATATGTCACCGATATTCACTGGTCGCCGGATGGAAAACAAATAGCGTTCTTATATGCGGAAAACGGCGGGGGCGGAGGACCATTAGAAGCCGTACCGGCGCAGACGGGCGCTATCGGAAGCGACATTCACAACTTACGGTTGGTGGTCGTAGGCTCCCAGGGCGGCGAGATGCGCCGTGTGTCTCCGGCAGAGTTGAACATCTACGAATACGATTGGGCTCCCGATGGAAGGCGATTCGCGGCGCTCGCAGCGCCCGGTCCCGGGGACAACAACTGGTGGACCGCGAAGCTTTACATTGTCTCGATCAACAGGAGCGAGATGGAATCCGCCTACACTCCGCCGCCGGACCGGCAATTGGCTGTTCCGCGATGGTCGCCCGATGGGAAACAGATTGCGTTCATTGGCGGCATGATGAGCGATCAAGGATTCAATGGAGGCGACATATTTGTGATGAGCGGCCAAGGCGGAGAGCCGCGCGATCTTACGTCTGGGAGAAAGACATCGCCAAGCGGACTCATTTGGCACGGGAACAACAAGCTTGTCTTCACCGAGTCAGTCCAGGGTGGCAGCGCCATTTCGACTATAGATGTCGCGAGCGGTGAATCGGAAACGCTATGGAAAGGCAGCGAAGGCATACATTACGCCGGTAATTTCCCGAATTTTTCGCTTGCAAGCGATGGAAGAACGTCGGCGGTGACACGATCCTCCTGGCAGCAGGCTCCGGAAGTATGGGCCGGGCCGGTAGGGAATTGGACGCAAGTTACTCACGCGAACGATTCGCAGCGCCCGCATTGGGGAAAAGCTGAAAGTGTGCTCTGGAACAACGATGGCTTTGAGGTGCAGGGATGGCTTCTTTATCCGGAAAACTTCGATGCTGCCAAGCGCTACCCAATGGTGGTTGAAGTTCACGGAGGACCAGCGGGCGTGAGAACTGCTTCGTGGCCGACGGCCCATTTCGATATGTCGGTAATGGCGGGGCTGGGGTATTTTGTGTTCTTTCCGAATCCGAGGGGTAGCTACGGCGAGGGTGAAGCGTTTACGCGGGCGAACGTGAAGGACTTTGGAGGTGGTGATTTACGCGACGTGTTGACGGGTGTCGACGCGGTGATCAAGAAAGTTCCGGTGGATAACGATCGCATCGGCCTGACGGGATGGAGCTATGGCGGCTTCATGACGATGTGGACGGTGACCCAGACGAACCGTTTCCGCGCGGCGGTTGCGGGCGCTGGGATTGCCGATTGGAAGAGCTACTATGGCGAGAATTCCATCGACGAATGGATGATTCCTTATTTCGGCGCCTCTGTGTATGACGATCCGGCTGTGTATGCAAAGAGCTCAGCCATTGATTTCATCAAGCAAGTGAAGACGCCCACGCTGGTCGTAGTAGGCGAGCGTGATGGAGAGTGTCCTGCGCCGCAGTCGTTCGAGTTCTGGCACGCTCTGAAGACGCTGGGCGTTCCCACGCAGCTCGTGGTTTATCCCGGCGAGGGACACGCGTTTCATGATCCCAAAGACCGCACAGATGTGTTGCGGCGTACTTTGGCGTGGTTCGACAAGTATCTCGGCGCGTCCGCTCAGGGCGCCACTACTGCGAGTAAATGAGTCAGAAGAACAGAAATTTCGTGGTGTTGACGGCGGCGTGCACGGCCGTGGAAGCCAAGACGCTTGTCGAGCGCAGGAAGACACTACCGAAAATGAGCCCGGCAACGGTCGCGACTGCCATATAGCGCCAATTCGGAAGCGGACCTGGCGCGTTGTTCAAATGCGAAGCCCCGAAGATGAGGCCGCTCACGGCCACTGCCTTCCAGGGCTGTTGAAATCTCTCTGTAAACCAGCCTTGAATCAGAGCGCGGAAAAGGATCTCTTCGGGGAATGCGGTGCCGAAGAAAATCAGTACAATCCGCAATCCGGCCGATTGCAATGATAGGCGCGGTGAGTGAGGGTGCGCAAGAAAGCCGATCCATAGGCCCAGAGGAATCAGCAGTACAACGGAGGCAGCGTAGCCGAGGAGAATGTTGCGGAGATCGAGTAAGCTGTGCGGCAGCTTGTATTTCGTATTCGCCCAGCGTTGCACCACCGCCAACAGAAAGACGCCCAGGGACACCGCGACGCCGTACGCCGACGCATGAAGTACGCCCTGCACTGGACGCGGCACCAGGGCAGCTCCCGCACCGAGCTCGAGCGGTAGCCAAAGCATCAGTATTACCGCGAAGTCGACGAGTGACGGCCGCATTGTCTGGTTCCGCGCGCGTTCCGCGTAGATAAGCGCAGTGGGAATGAGCGTATAAGCCGCCACCAAGGCCGCGAGATCTACACTCAGGCATTCATAGAAATAAGCTGTCACGCAGAACACGATGCTGAGGAGAAGGGGAGCTAAGAATATGAGGACGGGCCTGTGATGGACACTGCGGTGAAGGCGATGCTGCAGGGAACGGGAAAGAAGCGCCAGCAAAAAGCACAGGAGAAGAGCCGGGGTGAACATCCTCACGCTCTGCCAGGCAGGCGGATCACACGCATAGGACTAGAGTAGACGGAGAGAGGATTTCGAAAATCGGGGAGCCGTGACGTGAAGAGTTATCGCAAAGAGCTATGGTTCGAAGTGCCAACCAGACGCGCCTTCGTTAACATCAGTCAGGATGTAATCTCGTGCTTGCGAGAGAGCGGCGTATCGGAAGGAATCGTGCTTGTGAATGCGATGCACATTACGGCGTCCGTATTTATCAACGATGACGAGCCCGGGCTGCATCACGATTACGAGAAGTGGCTGGAAGAACTCGCGCCGCATGAGCCTACCTCGCAGTACCGTCACAACCAGACGGCGAAGATAACGCCGACGCTCATCTCAAGCGCCAAGTGATGGGCCGCGAGGTTGTGGTGGCCGTTACGGGAGGCCGTCTTGACTTCGGCCCATGGGAACAGATTTTCTACGGCGAATTCGACGGCCGTCGGCGCAAACGCGTGCTGGTGAAAATCATAGGCGAATAACACTGTTCTCGAAAGCCTGAATCGCGTATGTTGTTTGACATGGACGACATTCGGGGCTATTGGCTAACTCGGCTACTGCTCTATCGGGGGCTGGGGGTGATCTGCCTCGTTGCATTCCTTGTGGCGCTGAATCAGTTTCGGCCTTTGCTTGGGGAGCGCGGCTTGCTGCCGGTTCCGCTGTTTGTCAGGCAGGTTCCGTTCCGCAGTTCGCCCAGCCTTTTCTATTTATTTCCGCGCGACGCAGCTTTCACTGCCGCTGCCTGGGCGGGAGTCATTCTTTCATGTCTCGTCATTACTGGAATCGCAGAGCGTTACGGGACATGGCTGTCAGTCGCGGTCTGGGCTGCCATTTACTTGCTGTATCTGTCATTCGTCAATGTCGGACAGACGTTCTACGGATTTGGTTGGGAATCGATTTTGCTCGAAGCGTGCTTTTTCGCCATGTTCCTCGGCGCGGCCAACGTTGTACCGCAACGTATTCCCATTTGGCTCTTCCGCTGGCTGCTGTTCCGCATCATGTTCGGCGCGGGGCTGATCAAGCTCAGAGGCGATCCTTGCTGGCGCGATCTTACGTGCCTCAACTATTACTACGAAACCCAGCCCATGCCGAATCCGCTGAGCTGGTTCTTTCACTGGGCCCCGGAATGGGTGAACAAGAGCGGCGTCCTATTCAATCATTTTTCCGAAGTGCTGATCCCGTTCGCGTATTTTCTGCCGCAGCCCATTGCCGGAATCGCCGGGCTAATCACAGTCGTGTTTCAGTTATCGATCATCATCAGCGGCAATCTCTCGTGGCTGAACTGGCTGACGCTAATACTGGCGTTTTCAACGCTGGACGCGAAGTTCCTGTCGAAAGCGATTTCATTTGCCACACCGGCGATGCATCCTCCCGGGCGAGCGACTGAGTGGGCGAACATCGGGATCGCCGCGCTGATCGCAGTCTTGAGTATTCCCGTGGTCATCAATATGATTTCGGCGCGACAGATCATGAACTTCAATTACAATCCACTGCATTTGGTAGGAACGTATGGTGCGTTCGGCAGCATCACACGGCCGCGGTATGAGGTGATCGTGGAGGGTACGAACGATTCGGTGATCACGAGCTCAACGCGGTGGCAGGAGTACGAATTCAAGGGGAAACCCGGCGACGTGAACAAAGCTCCTCCGCAGATCGCTCCGTACCATTTACGGCTGGATTGGCTGATGTGGTTCGCAGCGATGTCGAGTTATCAAGATTATCCATGGTTCGTAAACTTTGTCGCGAAGTTGCTCCAAGGCGATTCGGCGACATTGAGTCTCTTGCGCAAGAACCCGTTTCCCGATAAGCCGCCGCGTTACATTCGCGCGCTGCTTTACGAATATCACTTCACGACCGGAGAAGAGAGGAAGCGAACGGGCGCCTGGTGGAAGCGAACCTTGACTGGCGCGTATTTTCCCGCGGTGTCGCTCGAAACCCCGGGCTTCCGGCGTGTGTTGAAGGATGAAGGATGGCTGCCGTGATGAGGAGAAACGCATGAGGCAAGTAGGAAATCTGCGGAGATGCGCCGAATCGATTGCTGTCGCCGTGGCGCTTGTGGGAGCTGCACTCTACGCTCAGAACCCGTCGCCAGCAGGGGCGCCGTCGCAATCGATTCTCGACTACATCAAGCAAACCTGGAAGGTATTGACTCGTTCCAATCGAGATCTCGCGAAGGCGGCGGTGGATCCGAAGTTTAAGCCTCTTCCAGACGGCCGCTGGCCCGTGTATGTCGCAGGGCGCGATGATTTTCGAGCTGTCGAAAAGGTGCTGCGGGGGGAGATGCAGCCGTCCGACTTTGAGAAGATCGAGATCCAGCGACTCCCCGAAGACCTGTCGTCCATTCGCGAGCAAGGACTTCTTTATCTTCCGAAGCCGTACGTCGTTCCTGGCGGACGCTTCAACGAGATGTACGGGTGGGACAGCTACTTCATTCAGGTCGGTTTGCTCCGTGATCGAGAGCTGGAACTCGCGAAAGACATGGCCGACAATTTCCGCTATGAAGTGCGCGAATACGGCAAGGTTCTGAATGCGAACAGGACGTACTACCTTACTCGTTCGCAGCCTCCGTTCCTGACACAGATGCTGTTGGGCGTATATCAACAGAGGCAGGATCGCACGTGGCTAGAGGATTCTGTACCGCTGCTGGAGAAGTATTACAGTTTCTGGACGACTGAGCCTCACTTGACCACTGAAACAGGACTGTCCCGCTATTTCGATCTGGGCGAGGGCCCTGCTCCGGAAGTGGTATCCGCTGAGCGCGATGCCCAGGGCCGTACTCACTACGATTTGGTCAAGCAGTACTTCAAGACTCACGACATTACGGATTACGACGTCAGCCAGTATTACGATCGCAAAACAAATAAGCTTTCGATGTTGTTTTTCAAAGGCGATCGCTCGATGCGCGAATCGGGATTTGACCCATCGAACCGGTTCGGCCCGTTCAATATCGACATCATTCATTACGATCCGGTTTGCCTGAATTCACTCTTGTATCTGATGGAGACGCAGACCGGTGAGATTCTGCGTACCTTGGGGCGTGAGGCGGACGCGGAGACATGGCGCAAGCGGGCGCAAGATCGAGGAGAGCGCGTCAATCGCCTGATGTGGGATGACAAGGACGGGCTGTATTACGACTACGATTTCGTCCACCGGCGGGTACGCCATTATCCATTCCTTACGACGTTCTATCCGCTCTGGGCGGGCTTCGCGACGAAAGAACAGGCGGCTCGCGTGGAACGTAACCTTTCATTATTCGAGAAGGCCGGCGGGCTGCAAACCAGCACCTATGTAAGCGGCAATCAGTGGGATGCCCCGTTCGGTTGGGCGCCTTTGCAGATGATCGCTGTCCAAGGGCTGCGCAGATACGGTTACGATGACGATGCCGAACGCATTTCGGTGAAGTTTTTGGCGATGGTAAGGCGCGAGTTTTTGAAATATGGATACATTGTCGAGAAATACGATGTCGTCCAGGGCGGCTCGAATGTTGCTGCGAACATTCATTTTGGATACAGCGCGAATCAAGCCGGTTTCGGCTGGACAAACGCGGTTTTCACGGAGCTGTATGACAAGCTCACCCCGGAAGACCAGCGGAAGGTGATGAGTGAGTCGGGCGGGTAGAAGAAAAAAGCTGCGCGGGGCTGCCGTTACCAGCGATCGACAAGGTGGACTTGGACACTGTGCCGACCTTGCAACCAGGAGAAACCGCAAAGATCGTTTACGATTCCGAGCATCCGCGACTCGCGAGGCTGCAGGCAGGATCACGATTGTTCCCGGGACAAGCACTCACGGCAGTAACCGTCCTTTCTATCGTGTTGGTTTTGCTACTTGCGATCACTTCCGCTATTGGTGGGTCTTTCCATCTCATCGGCCGGAATCGCCTTGTTCGGTTTGCTATAGCGACAGTGGCGCTGGGGCGCGGGTGCAGACGGTAAAGGTCAAACCGCCCGCGTCCCGATCAGTAGGGCGGCGGAAACGTAGATAAATCAGTTATGGCGCAGCGCGATCACTGGGTCTACGCGGGCAGCGCGGCGTGCGGGAATCGAGATTGCAATTGCAGCCGCCAACATCAGACCGAGCGCCACGCTCACAAACGTTATCGGGTCTGTTGCGCTGACCCCATACAGCACGGCTTTGAGATAACGTGCGACGACGAGTACGAACGCAAGCCCACTAGCGATTCCAATGAAGACTGCTCCGAAGCCCTCGCGCAGTATGAGCCGAAAGATGCGGCGCGGTTCACCGCCCAACGCGATCCGTATACCGATCTCCTGGGTGCGTTGCGCCACAGTATACGCAAGCACTCCATAGACGCCGACCACTGCCATCATGAGCGCAATAACCGCGAAGCTCGCTACGAGAGTGGCATTAAACCTCGGCCCTGCGCTCATACTGCCGATCACTTCATCAAGCGATTGAAAAGTTGCGGTCAGCCCTGAATCTATTGCATGCAGCTTAGCCAAAACGTCCGATTCGAGTGCTTGCTGATCACCCATGCTACGTACGATAAATTGCGATTCCGTCGCTTCGGGGTAGACCGGACCATTAAGAAAAGCCTGGGGAGCAGGTGGCGCATCGAGCCCAATGTTCTTGGAATCCGAAACAATCCCTACTACCGTTTTCCATTCCTCCCGGCGGCGGTTTCCGAGAATCTGTTTTCCGATTGGATCCTCGCCGGGAAAAAAAGCGCGAGCCGCCGTCTCATTGATCACCGCGAGCGTATTCAAGTGATGGAAGTCCGTTTCCGAAAAGAACCGGCCGCGCACAATGCGAAGCCCCGCCGCTGAGGCGTATTCGGCCCCTACGCCACAAAGATCAATCCCGTCACCCGGGTGAAATGCTTCGGGCAACGGCCGATCCGATCGCGAGAATGTCGCGGAGATCGGGCCTGTCGAAAGCGGAGTACACTCGGTTTGCGCCGCCTCTTCTGTACCCGCGATGCGGCGAGTGAAATGGAGCAGATCGGTCACAAGCGCGTTGCGATCCGCGCGTTCGAGCTTCGTCCCCTTGAGCGGGATGGAGACCGTGAGAATGTGCTCCGGTTCGAAACCAAGATGATCGTTCCTCAAATGCCATAGCGTTTGGAGCAACAAGGCCCCGCCACACAGCAGGATCAGGCAAAGCGCCACTTCGCCGGTTACGAGTGCTCGTTTTGCGAAGCGGTACCCGGCCGCCAGGCCAAATCGTTCAGATTGCAGCAGCGCTGCTTGTATATCGAGCCGTCCAGCTCGCATCGCGGGTAGTCCGCCAAAAATCAGAGTCGCGAGCACCGAAACAAAGAGGCCAATCGCGAACACACGGGCATTGAGGCCAATCTCGCCCATTCGCGGTAACTCGTTTCCCGCATAGTGGGCGAAACCGCGGAGCACACCAAATGCGAGCAGAGTACCCATTATGCAGCCGAGCAACGTAAGCAGCGCTGCTTCGGTAAGCAGTTGGCGAGCGATTCGTGCGCGCCCGGCTCCAATAGCTGCGCGGATAGCAAGTTCGCCTGAGCGCGCAGACCACCGCGCCAGCAGCAGGTTTGACACGTTTGCACACGCTATCAACAGCAGGCATGTGACAGCACCGATGAGAAGAAAGAGCAGCGTACGTGCATTGCCGATTCGATGTTGCTGCAGCGGTTCAAGCACCAGTCGCGTACCTGAGCGAAACAGCGACGGCATGCCTGCCTTGCTCCTCTCGAACAAAGGCTCGAGGTCGGCACGCGCTCGAGCAATACTCACGCCAGGCTTCAGCCTTCCATAAACTATCCAGACTGCTACCGAGCGGTCGTTGTAGCTCAATGTAGGCGAGACCGGTAGAGTCGTGAGCACGTCTACCTTCGCGTCGCTGGGGAACTCGAACGAAGCAGGTAGAATGCCCCTGACTGTGTACAGGTCACCGTTTAGGCGGATAATTTTCCCTACGATGTTCGAGTCTCGGTGGAAGCGCTGGTTCCATAGGCGATCCGAAAGCAAAATGGTCCTGGGGCTGTTTGGAAGTTCATCTGCGGGCAAGAAGTCACTGCCAAACTCAGGCCGGATGCCCAGCGTCTCTAGGAAATTCGCTGAAACGCGCACATCGTAAACCTCAGCAGCATTCTCCCCGTTCAGCAGCATCGTTTGCCCACCCATGGCTTGGGTTGCTGCCAGCTCCTGGAAGACGTGATTGTCGCGCCGCCAAGCCACATAGTCGGGCGAACCGACAAATTCGAGATCCCTCTTCGGAAAGCGAACCGTCACCCACAGTAGCTGCTCGGAGTTTGAGTAAGGGAGCGGACGAAGAAAGATGGTATCGGCAATGCTGTAGACTGCAGTCCCCGCCCCGATGCCGAGTGCAAGTGAGAGGACAGCCGCCGCGGTGAAAACGGGCGCATGCAACAGGGTTCTACCCGCATATCGCAGGTCCTGCAAGAGACGGTCGAGCCACATCCAAATCCAGGCCTCCCGTGTCTGCTCCATGGCTAAAGATTTGTTTCCAAAAGAGCGGCGTGCGTGAAGTTCAGCCTCCTCTCGACTGAGGCCGCGCTCTTGCAAGAGCTGCGATTCCAGCGCGAGATGTGCCTCAAACTCTTCGTCTATATGGTGCGCCCTAGATCGCTTTCGAAATAGTCGCCGAAACACGTATCACTCCTCAATCGGTCGGGTCGTCCGCTGGATAGCACGCACCAATTGCTTCCACTTCGATTGTTCCTCAACCAGCTGCTTCCTGCCTTGAGCAGTAAGTTTGTAATACTTCGCGCGCCGGTTAGCTTCAGAGATCTTCCACTCGGACGCAAGCCAGCCTCGGCGTTCCAGCCGGTGCAGAGCAGGATAAATCGACCCGTGCTCGATTTGGAGCGCGTCGCTCGAGCTGATGCGAATCGCCTGCCCGATGCCATGACCGTGCTGCGGTCCCCAGTGCAACGTTTGCAGGATCAACAGATCGAGCGTTCCGTGAAGGTGGTCAACATGCGCTACAGATTTATTAGGTTTTGTCATTCAGCGCGGGTATCCTACCAGAAGACAGCCTATGGTAGCACTTCTGCTACAAGTGCGGTCTCTTACCGATTGGCGTGTTCCGGTTCCCGTTCTTTTGACGCAGTCTCTGTTGACACAACGATCGGCGGCTCGGGTGCCGGGTCCGCTATCTCACCCTCCTTCGCGGCAATTTCCACGCGCTCCCGTTTGATGTCGAGCCGCACGTGCGAATAGACATTCATATACACGTTGGCAACCCATACGAGCGAAAAGCCCGCAATGAGATATCCTCGCCAGTCCGGAAATAGCAGTTTGAAGCGCGTCAGGATGAGAAATAAAATCACCACGTAATGGCTGAAGCAGTATTCGCAGGTGAACAGGTAGAAGAATTTGCGCTTGTACAGCTTGTTGCAGGTCTCACTGTTCTGTTTACACCAGTCGCGTGCCTCCCGAAAGATATCCTCATGGGTGACGGTCCAGGCGATGGACGCAATCGGAATGGCCAAGATGAATAGATACGCGAGCTGTTCACCGATACTCACACCTAATAGCTCCTCTGCAACGCTTATAGCTCCCACTCAAACCCCACTCTACATGGTTCGATACCATGCGGTCGGGTATGATGCAAGGCACAACACCGTATCTCATAGCAACTCTTCTGACAGGAATCGCCGGTTTCGTCGATGCTGTCGGATTCTTGAGTCTGGGGCATATCTATACTGCCAACATGAGTGGCAACAGTGTCGCTCTTGGGATACAAGTGTCATCGCAGAACTGGCCCGAAGCTACCCGTCGAATTTGGCCGGTCATCGGATACATTGTTGGGCTTGTTTTCTGCAGGCTCCTTATCGAAGTTAGCGCTCGCAGCCGGATCCGATCAGTTGCTTCCATTACCCTGCTATGTGAAGGGGCGCTACTGGTGCCAATTTGTATCAGTCACTCGGAAATCGATCGCTATCTTCCTCTTGCTTACATTGGGCTCCTTTCGATCGCTATGGGTATTCAGAACGCAACGCTGACGCACTTCAGCTCATTGACTATTAATACTGGATTCGTGACAGGAACCCTCGTTAAGTTCGCACAGCAACTAACGAAATACCTGACATGGGCATTCGACCACGTGCGCGATGAGCGGAAAAGTTTAGCCGGGGCGCTGGCGGATTCCTTCCGGCAGAGAGTGTTCCGCGATACGGTTTGGCTGGGATGGATGTGGGTAGCCTACGTGTTTGGCGCGTGCGGGGGCACGGTAGCCGATTACGAAATAAATCTGCGGTCTCTCGTATTGCCGATCATTGGGCTGATTGTCCTGATCGCCATAGATTTGCGTGAGCCTTTTGCCATCATCGAGCAGCAAGAGCAGGCGAAAATCCCTGGGTAGAACTATGACTCTGCGCTTCTACTTGAGATGCAGCACGGGCGTCCTTTCTGTGTTTTTGCTGCTCGCGGGAACAGGATGCGGAGGCCAACGGAGCCTCCGAAACGAACGCAAAAGGCCTGGAGATTTCGATCATTATGTGCTGGCTCTTTCCTGGGCTCCCGCGTTTTGCGCGCACTCAACCGCAAGTCGCATGTCTCGGGAATGCGCGGTGGGGCGTGAAATGGGCTTCGTCGTACATGGCCTCTGGCCGCAGCGCGAAGGGGACCGGCCACTTGAGTTCTGCGCAGCGGTGCCGACTCTTGCTCCGGAGATCGTGTCTCAGATGCTGGCTATCATGCCCGATCCGGTATTGATTCAGCACGAGTGGCGGGCGCATGGCTCGTGTAGTGGGTTGACGGCGGAAGAGTATTTCGCAAACGTAAGGCGTGCCTCGGAAAACATTCGCGTTCCGGAACTTTACCGGTCGCTGCACCGTGCGCTTGCGACGAATCCCGGCGAGATGGAGAGAAGATTTGCCGCCGCGAACCGCTTGCACGGAACCTCTGCGATTCGCGTACTGTGCCGGGAGGGTGAACTGCGAGAGGTCCGGATCTGCCTCACGAAAGATTTGCACCCGCGTCCTTGTAGCTGGAGCAGCCGGGATTGCCGAGCCGGCCAGTTATTCATGAGGCCGATACAGTGAGAAATAGACAACAGAGAAATGCCGCACGACGGAGAAAAAAATACAAATGAGCGAGCACGCGAGCAACAAGCCGGCATCCGCTAAACCCGCTGGGCCATGTTCAATGGTAATTTTCGGAGCTGCGGGCGATCTCACGCACAGGTTAGTCGTCCCTGCTCTCTACAACCTTGCATGCGCCAAGCTTTTGCCAGAACAGTTCGCCATCGTTGGCGTGGACCTCGCACCCAAAGATGACGAATGGTGGCACGAATCCTTAGCTGAAATGTTACGGGAATTTGTGAAGTCCGGCGGTGAAGGGACTCAAGTAAACCAGGAGGTCTGGAAATGGCTTACCTCTCGCATGTCCTACCTGCAAGGAGATCTGAACGATCCAGGCACCTACGAAAAGCTGAAAACCAAACTAGCCGAGCTGGACAAGACTGGCGGAACAGGAGGCAATTCTCTGTTTTACCTGGCTATCGCACCGCAATTTTTCGGACCCGTTGTGGAGCATCTCGGTAAAAGCGAGCTTGCCTGTGAAAAGGATGGCGTTTGGAGGCGCGTGGTGATCGAGAAGCCATTCGGGCACGATCTAGCCTCGGCACGCTCGCTGAACGAACAAATACTCGCTGTGCTCAGCGAAAACCAGATTTATCGTATCGATCACTTCCTTGGAAAAGAGACCGTGCAGAATATCATGATGTTCCGGTTCGCGAATGGATTTTTCGAGCCGGTCTGGAATCGCGATCGAATCGATCATGTGCAAATCACCGCAGCCGAAACGGTGGGAGTCGAACAACGCGGGGGGTATTACGACAAGACAGGCGCATTGCGCGACATGGTTCCGAACCATGTATTCCAACTCGTCGCTATGACGGCAATGGAGGCTCCAAGCTCGTTCAGCGCAGATGCCGTCCGGGCCGAAAAAGCCAAGGTGATTCAATGTATCCGAATTTGCAAGCCCGACGAAGTAGCGGAGGATGCTGTCCGCGGGCAGTACGGCGCAGGGAAGGTGGACGGACAGGCGGTCCCGGCGTATCGCCAGGAACACGATGTGGCGCATGAGTCCACGACCGAGACGTACGTCGCGCTCAAACTAGCCGTTGAAAATTGGCGATGGTCCGGGGTGCCGTTTTATGTGCGCACGGGCAAGCGTCTTGCAAGAAGGAAAACACAGATCGCCATACGATTCAAGGAAGCACCGTGTGCTCTTTTCCGAAGCACGGCGGTTCGCAACCCTGCGCCTAACTGGCTGTTGCTGCGGATTCAACCTGACGAGGGAATCGCGCTCGAGTTCGGCGCAAAAATTCCCGGACCGGTAGCAAAGCTTGGAGACGTGCGAATGGATTTCAAGTACAAGGATTATTTCGGCACTGCTCCGAACACAGGATACGAGACGCTACTATACGACGTAATGCTTGGGGACGCGACACTGTTCCAGCGAGCTGACAATATCGAAGCCGGTTGGCGCGTGGTGCAGCCGATTCTCGACGTCTGGGGCGCGAAGCAGCCGACGAATTTCCCCAACTATAAGGCAGGAAGCGATGGCCCGGAACGCGCGGAGAAGATGCTCGAACGTGACAGCCGGTCGTGGCGGCCAATCGCGTGAACTCAGCGGAAAGCAACGTTTTCCTGAAGCGCCCGATACTTTCGTAATAGCTCGTAAATCACGACCGCTCCGGCGTTCGCCACGTTCAGTGAGTGTTTCACGCCGAGCATGGGAATGCGCACATGCGTGTCGCAGAGCTCGAGCAAGGATCGATTGATTCCCTCAACTTCATGCCCGAAGAGAATGCAAACGGGAAATCGCGGCTGCCAATCGAAAAGATCGCAGGCGCGCACGCTGGTTTCGAGCGCAGCGATTTCGTAGCCTTCCGCTCGAAGACAGCCGATCGCGTTCGCAGGGTCATCGACTGCCTCCCACAGCACTCGCCTTTCGGCCCCAAGTGCCGTCTTCGTAATTTCTTTCTTCGGAGGTCGAGCGGTGATGCCGCTCAGCAGCAAGCGCTGAATACCTGCACCATCGGCCGTGCGAAAGAACGCACCCACGTTATACATGCTGCGGACATTGTCGAGCAGAAGACGCACAGGGAGCCGGAAAATGCGAGTAAGGCTGCGATGCCGCTGTCGCTCGAAAAGGAATGCGCTCCATGCTAGCGGCGATCGAGACCCGCGCGCTTCCATAGCTCATCGACGCGTTTGACGACCTGGGGAGACATTTTGATGGCGTTGGGCCAGCGCCGCGTGAAGCCTTCCGAAGCCCACTTCGTGGTAGCGTCGATACCCATTTTCGAGCCGTAATTGGGAATGCGGCTGGCATGGTCAAGCGAGTCGATGGGGCCCATAGCGAACTCGATATCACGCTCGGGATCGATATTGTTCAACGCCTTCCAGGCCACTTCCGAGACGTTTTGGACATCGACATCCTCATCAACTACGACAATGCACTTGCTGAACATCGCCTGTCCGAGGCCCCAAATTGCATGCATGACTTTCCTGGCCTGCCCAGGATACGATTTGCGAATCGAAATCAGCACCAAATTGTGAAATACGCCGTGCGCCGGCATACACATGTCACGAACCTCAGGCAGTTGTAGGCGAATTAGTGGCAGAAACATCCGCTCGATCGCCTTTCCCATGTGGTAATCCTCCATGGGCGGCGGACCTACGATAGTTGTGGCATAGATGGGATTTTTGCGATGCGTGATGCACTCAATGTGGAACACCGGGTACTCGTCGTCGAGCGAGTAAAAGCCTGTATGATCGCCAAACGGACCTTCGCGCCGCAACTCGCCCAGCTCAACGTATCCTTCCAGCACGATCTCTGAATTTGCAGGCACTTCCAGATCGCACGTTTCACACTTCACCATTTCCACCGGGCGGCCTCGAACGAAACCGGCGAACATCATCTCATCTACATCGGGCGGCAGAGGCAGGACCGCCGAATACATGGTCACAGGATCGGCACCGATCGCGGCTGCAACGGGCATTCGGATACTTCCGCCTTGAGCCAGACGGCGTCGATAGTGCTCCGCGCCTTGCTTGTGCTTCTGCCAGTGCATCCCAGTCGTGCGTTCGTCGAAGACTTGCATCCGGTACATCCCACAATTCCGCTTACCCGTATCCGGGTTTTTAGAAAAGACCATGGGGAGCGTAATGAAGCGACCGGCATCGCCCGGCCAGCAATGCAAGATGGGAAACCAGTCGAGCGAGAAGCTATCGCGACGGATGACTTCTTTGCAGGGACCACGCGAAACCGCTTTCGGAAACATCGAGTTAAGCTCGCCCAGTTTGGGGAGCAGCTTCAACTTCTCCAGAAGGCCCTCCGGCCTTTGCATCTCGAGGAAGCCCGCGATGCGCTGGGCAATATCTTCTATGCTGTTTACCCCGAGAGCAAGTTCCATACGCCGCGTACTGGCAAACAGATTAATCACCAGAGGTATTTTGGAGTGCTTCGGGTTTTCGAACAAAAGAGCAGGACCGCCATTCTTCACGGCCCGGTCGGCGAACTCCGTGATTTCAAGATACGGATCTACCTCGAAAGAGACTCGCTTCAGTTCTCCCCGTTTCTCAAGAGCGCGAACGAAATCACGCAAGTCGTCAAAAGCCATCGATTGCCGTACACCCATTATCATGAGAGTGACTCATGAACGGGCGCACTGCATTGGTCACGGGCGCAAGCCGCGGGATCGGAAAAGCTTGTGTTCGTGCTTTGGCCGCGGCCGGCTGCCGGATCGTGCTTGCAGCGCGATCCGTCGATAAGCTCGAGGAAATCGCCAGTTCGCTCCGAGGATCCGGAAGAGAGGCTTTTGCAATCCAGGTGGATCTTAGCGAGACCGAGTCCATTGCATCCGGTATCTCGAAAGCACTCAAAGAATTTGGACGCATCGACATCCTGGTGAACAATGCCGGGATAACCAAGGACGGTCTGGCTGTCCGTATGAAGCAGGCCGATTGGGAGCTGGTCCTGCAGACGAACCTGAGTGGCTCTTTTTATGCCATTCAGCAGGTTTTGCCAGGCATGATGCGCGAGCGATGGGGGCGCGTTGTCAACGTTTCGTCTGTAGTGGGCGAGATGGGGAATGCCGGGCAGGCGAATTACGCGGCATCAAAAGCCGGCATGATCGGCCTGACCAAATCACTGGCGAAGGAGCTGGGCAGCCGGAACATAACCGTGAATGCCGTGGCCCCCGGCTTTGTCGAAACCGATATGACGGAGGGGCTCAGCGCAGAGATGAAGCAGAAAATGCTCGAGCAAACGCCCTTGAAACGAATGGGGACCCCTGAGGATATTGCAAGCGCCATCAAGTTTCTGGTCAGCGATGATGCAAGTTTTATCACAGGGCACGTACTGGATGTGAACGGTGGAATCTACATGTAATTCTGCGCCTCGCATCCAGCGCGACGCTCCGTTCAAGATCGGTCTCATTCAGATGTCTTGCTCATCTGATTCGGAGGCAAATCTTCAGAAAGCCATACGGGGCATTCGCGAGGCGGCAGGTCGAGGCGCAGAGATTGTGTGTTTGCCGGAGCTATTCCGGTCTCAATATTTCTGCCGTGAAGAGAATGCCGAACTCTTCAATTTGGCCGAGACGATACCCGGTCCGTCAACCGAAGCGCTTAGCTCCATCGCGAAAGAACTCCAAGTATCCATAGTCGCTTCTCTGTTTGAGAAGCGCGCACCTGGGCTCTATCACAATACAGCCGCTGTGCTCGACGCAGACGGTTCGCTGGCCGGACTGTATCGCAAGATGCATATTCCTGACGATCCGTTGTATTTTGAAAAGTTTTACTTCACGCCGGGCGATCTCGGATTTCAGAACTTCGAAACGCGGTATTCGCGCATCGGCGTGCTGGTGTGTTGGGACCAGTGGTACCCAGAGGGTGCCCGAATCACCAGCCTGCAAGGCGCCAATGTGCTGTTCTATCCGACTGCGATCGGATGGCATCCGTCGGAGAAAGCGCAGTATGGAGAAGAGCAATTGGACGCTTGGCGCACGATTCAGCGGGCGCATGCCATCGCGAACGGCATCTTCGTGGCTGCAGTGAATCGCACTGGATTCGAAGGACCGCCTGAGCATGGTTTGGAATTTTGGGGCAACTCGTTTGTGGCCGATCCATTCGGGCGCGTAGTGGCACAAGCTGCCGCGGATCAAGAGCAGGTTCTAGTCGTGGAGTGCGACCCCAAGCAGATGGATGAGGTTCGCAGAAACTGGCCGTTCCTCCGCGATCGGCGGATCGATGCGTATGCTGCCATCTCTCAGCGCTGGTTAGGGTAGCGAATGCAAGAGCCGGAGCAATGCCCCACCCAGCTTGGGTTCCGCATGCCCGCCGAATGGGAACCGCATGAGGCCACGTGGCTCGCGTGGCCACACGAACACGCGGATTGGCCCGGTAAATTCGCGGCTATCCCGTGGGTGTATGGCGAAATCGCTCGACATCTCTCGCACGTCGAGCGAATTTATATCCTCGTCAATGATGCGGAAGCAGAGCAAAGGGCAATCGAAGTCCTAAAAAAGTGCGGCGCACAAAAGGAGGCGATCACGTTTTTTCGGATTGCCACCGATCGAAGTTGGACTCGCGACTATTGCCCAACGTTCCTTCGCGACAACAGCGGGCAAAGAGGAATCCTGAACTGGAAGTTCAATGGATGGGCAAAGTATGAAAATTCGCAGCTGGATGATGCCGTGGCGGAGGCCTTGGCCGCCCGGCTTGCTTTTCCTATCTGGACTCCACTCCATAACAATAAGCGCGTGGTATTAGAGGGCGGCAGTATCGACGTGAATGGTATGGGCTCACTCCTGACGACCGAAGAATGTTTGCTCAGCGACGTTCAGGCCCGCAATCCTGGGTTTGCACGCGGGGATATGGAAGAAGTATTCGCACACTACCTAGGTGCACGCCACACCGTGTGGCTGAAAAACGGAATTGCAGGCGATGATACGCACGGGCACATCGATGATCTGGCTCGATTCACTGATACGCGAACTATTGTAATCGCGACAGAGCAAGACCCATCCGATGTAAACTTTGAGCCATCGAACGAAAATGTTGCAAAGCTGCGCGAGGTGAGAGATCAAGACGGAGAACCGTTTCAGATTCAGACCTTGCCGATGCCGGAACCCGTGTTTTTCAATAACCAGCGGCTGCCCGCGAGCTACGCAAATTTCTATATCGCGAATGAAACCGTGCTCGTGCCGACCTTCAACGATTCCCATGACCGTATCGCCCTCAACACGCTGGCCAATCTATTTCCCAAGCGTAAAGTGATCGGGATCGCCTCAACCGACCTAGTGCTTGGGTTGGGAACATTACACTGCATGACGCAACAGCAACCGGCCTGACAGCAAGAGACAACCGGTGCTCTTCATCGTTGTTGCCGCGATTCCACTCGTAATTTGGATCTACCTCTTGGCGTTTCGCGGCGGTTTTTGGCGGATCACGAACCATCTGTGCCCAATCGGAAACCCAGAACTTCTTAACAAACGCTTGGCAGTCGTCATTGCCGCAAGAAATGAAGCGCCGTATATAGGCCGGGCGATCACCTCACTTCTCGATCAAGATTTCCCCGCCGCACTGCACATCTTCTTAGTCGACGATGCAAGTACAGACGGGACTGCTGAACTTGCCCTTGCTGCGACCGAGCGGTCCGGTAAAAGCGATTTGTTAACTGTGATCAGGGGACAGCCGCTTCAGCCCGGCTGGACCGGCAAACTGTGGGCGCTGTCGCAAGGCGTTGCAAGAGCAGAAGCACTCCCACCCGATTACCTGCTCCTAACAGACGCCGACATCCTACACGGCGCGAAGAGTGTTGCACAACTTGTCGCTGTCGCCGAGACGAACGATTACGACTTGGCCTCGTACATGGTCAAGCTAGCGTGCAAAAGCCTTGCGGAGAAAGCACTCATTCCGGCATTCGTGTTTTTCTTCTTGAAACTCTATCCGCCGGCATGGATTCGCTACAAGACGTCGAGGACCGCAGCAGCAGCAGGAGGTTGCATGCTCATCCGCGCCGCAGCGCTCCAAAAAATCGGCGGTTTGGCGGCAATCAAAAACCACATTATCGACGATTGCGCGCTGGCCCGCAAAGTCAAGCGCTCCGGGGGCCGCGTCTGGATGGGGCTTACAGCGACGACAGAGAGTATGCGGTCTTACAGCAGTTTTTGCGAGATCGGGCGGATGATTTCGCGCACTGCATTCAATCAACTTGATCATTCGCCGCTTCTCCTGGTCGGGACCGTAGCGGGGCTGGCCCTTACGTATGTGCTTCCGCTGATTCTGCTGTTGACGGGTAGGCTGACGATGATACTCTTCGGCCTTGCAGCCTGGATATTGATGAGTGCAGCGTATCTCCCGATGATTCGCTTCTACGCACTGCGAACGACATGGTGCTTAACGCTCCCGTTCGTAGCGTGCTTCTACACCGGAGCAACGATCCACTCTGCAGTTCAATACTGGCGCGGACGCGGCGGACCGTGGAAGGGACGCCTTCAGGACATGCGCTCTTAAGCGCTTACAGGCATACCTCGGCGCCTGTTAATGAGGCGTCGATGTGAAACATCGACTTAGCCGATTTGAGAAACTACCAGCGATTCTTGCTGCCGCCGAAATCGCGCTGGCGGCCGCCCCCGCCGCCGCTCTGAGCCCGCTCGCGCCGCTCAGGTGGGCGAGCTTCGTTCACTACTAGCGCGCGCCCCATCAGGGCTCGTCCATTACAGGCCTGCACCGCCTGATTGGCTAAGGCATCATCCCCGATCTCGACGAAGCCGAAGCCTCTCGCCTCACCGCTGAAGCGATCCCGCAGGATGTTCACACTATCCACGTGAATGCCAGCCTCTTCAAAGAACGCCTGTAAATCGGCTTCTGTAGCCTTGTAGGGCAAGTTCCCTACGAAAAGCTTTGTCACTTATCCTCTCCTAACTGTTGTTCGGAAGCTTAGGTACCGGGGTTGGACGATCTACGCGAGTCACTCCAAGGGGAAAACCGACCACTCCAAACTGACTATTCCATAGTCCCACAGAGTACCAGGACTGAAAAGGCGAAAACTGAAATCGCGTCCATCCTTTTAGCGGGGCGTGATGAGTCCGCCCAGTTTGTCGTGTTCACTCGCGCCGTGTCTTGAAAACCGCGTCGCGAACGCCTCCAGATATTTCAATCCCGAGCCGGTATTATAGATCACGATTTGTTCATGAGGCTGCAGAAAACCGGTTTCGAGCAGATGGCTCAGAGCCGCTACGCAGGCACCCCCTTCGGGCGCCGGAAAGATGCCCTCCTGTTCGGCAAGCAAGAGCGCGGCATCGATCATTCGCTCGTCAGTTATCGAAATCACAGTGCCGCCGCTTTCACGAACTGCTTTTAGCACAAGAAAATCGCCCAGCGCCTTTGGCACGCGCAGACCGCTCGCGACGGTATGGGCGTTGTGCCACATCTCGCTCTCCATTGCACCCCGATCGAATGCACGCGTGATTGGCTGGCATCCGGCCGCCTGCACTGCGATCATCTTCGGTCGCCTATTGTCGATCCAGCCTAGCTCGTCGAGCTCCGAAAACGCCTTCCACATACCAATCAGCCCGACGCCGCCGCCGCAAGGATAGAGGACGGCGTCAGGAACCCGCCATCCAAGCTGCTCTGCAAGCTCGTACCCCATGGTCTTCTTGCCCTCGATTCGGTAGGGCTCTTTCAGTGTCGTGACTTCAAACCAGCCTTCGCGCGCCTTACGTTCTGCGACGATCCTTGCACAGTCGCTGATCAGGCCGTCCACAAGCGTTACATACGCTCCGAACGATTTACATTCCACAAAATTGGATTGCGGCACGTCTCGCGGCATGAAAATATGCGCTTCAATCTCGGCCGCCGCGGCGTAAGCTGCCAGGGCGCTCCCCGCATTTCCGGCAGAAGGAATAGCCAACTTTCGTATGCCCAGTTTATTGGCCATGCTGACAGCGCAAGAAAGGCCACGTGCTTTAAACGATCCAGTCGGATTGCGCCCTTCATCCTTCACCCATAAGTTCTCCGCGCCAAGGCGTTGCTGCAGCCGCTTCGCTTGGACCAAAGGAGTCCAACCTTCCTGCAGGGTCACGGCTTCTTCTCGATCGCACGGTAAGACGGGCGAATACCGCCACATGCTTGCGACCTCAGACTTCAAGTCGGCTTTATTCCAGACCTGGCGAATACGTTGCAAGTCATAGCCCGCCAACAAAGGACCACCGCAATCGCAGAGACCTAAGTGTTGATTGGGTTCAAACTGCCGGTTACATCGACTACAGATCAGGTTTGAGGCGTGCCCCATCGGATCGCTACATCCTAGCGCGCTCAGGATTTTTCGGATAGCAATAAACGGTTAGTTGTGTAAAAATAGTGTTCTAACCGAAAAACAGGCCGCTGAAGGAGCTCAGGTGCTATCTCCATTGAGCCGGGACGAACACGCTGCCATCGCCAGATACCTGGCCGATGTCAGGAAACAACTGCAGGACGTTTCCGATTTGTTTGCTGATCGTTACGGCAAGGAGAGCAAGATTGCTGAAAGGGCCGTAGAGGCCGTGCTTTCCGCTACATTGTTGGAGCAGGAGCTCCAGTTCGAACACAGCACGGAGCCTTCCGAGACGCATGCCGGGCAAATGGCGACTACGGTTTAATAAGAAGAGCATGAATATCGCGCGGCCGGCCCTTCTTGCGGTGTGCGTGTTGGCGGCTTCTCCTTGCTTCGGGAAAGAACTCATCTCCCTGACAACTGGCTTTCAGTTGGAAGCCAAATCGCACTCCACAGAAAATCAGATGTTGGTGCTGAACACGACGGACGGGACTTTGGAAGTACCCGCCTCCGCGGTGGCCCGAATCGACTCGTTCCCTGACGATCCAGAACCGGCCCGGGCGAACGCTCCCTCACTCTCAACACGTTCATCGGAAGAACTGCTCACGAATGCGGCAACAGCACAGGGACTTCCGCCGGAATTTGTGCGCAGTGTAGCCCGAATGGAATCAGGATTGAAGCAGGAAGCGGTATCGCCCAAAGGCGCGTTGGGCCTGATGCAGCTTATGCCGGGAACTGCGGCTGAGCTCGGGATAAAACCAAACTGTGCGGAAGAGAACGCGCAAGGAGGGGCAAGATATCTTCGAGACTTGCTGTTGCGCTATCATGGCGATGCTGTCCTAGCGTTAGCGGCCTACAATGCCGGCCCGGGCGCGGTCACCAAGTTCCGGGGCGTTCCACCCTACTTTGAGACTCACCGATACGTAGAGCGTGTGCTGCATGAATTTGCACGCGAGCAGAAAGTGGCCGCTAATCGAATTTCCCATTCCGGCGTTCAGGCTAGTAAGCCCATCTCCACAAACTAGCGCCGGCCGTATATCCTGCACCTACTGCGGCAAATAGGACCAAGTCCCCCCGTTTCAACCGCCCTTGAGCCAGCGCGTCCTCTGTCGCCAGCGGGATCGTGCCTGCCGTCGTATTGCCGTATTTATCGAGGTTGATGATGACGCGCTCAGGGGACAACCCCAAGCGTTCAGCAGTGGCCGTGATGATTCGCCTATTTGCCTGGTGCGGAATCAGCAGATCCACATCTGAGGGCTTAAGGCCGTGCTCGCGCAGCAAATTGTCGCAAAGCTCATACATCTTCCTGACTGCGAACTTGAATACATGCTGTCCCTCTTGCTTAACGTAATGCAACCGTTGTGCGACAGTTTCCGCGGATGCCGGAAGCCGGCTACCCCCGGCTGGCATTTTCAAAAAGTCGCCCCCCGAGCCATCGATTTCGTGAATGTGCCCAATGTACCCTTCGGAGTCTTCCGCCGGCTCGATTATAAACGCACCTGCGCCGTCGCCAAACAAAATGCAGGTACCACGATCGGTGTAATCGATAATCCGCGACATGGTGTCCGCGCCGATCACCAGCACCTTACGATGTGCCCCACTCGAGACCAAGTGCGCTGCTGTCGTGAGCCCGTAAATAAATCCCGAGCAGGCGGCAATGAGATCGAAACCCCAGGCCCCGCACGCACCCAGGCGGTCCTGTACTAAACAGGCGGTGGAAGGGAATATCATATCCGGTGTCACCGTGCAAACGATGATGGCGTCCAACTCGGCAGCTTCTATTCCCCGTCTAGTGAGCGCCTGTCGCGACGCGCACACTGCTAAATCAGAGGTGGCCGTGCCCGGATCGGCGATATGCCGCTCGCGGATTCCTGTACGCTCAGTAATCCAAGTGTCATTCGTCTCGACCAGTTGAGAAAGGTCGTAGTTGGTCAATATGCCGGGCGGTACAAAACATCCAATTGCACTGATCTTCGCTTGTGGCACGGAATCCTCTTATCAACACTCGCTACGCATTTTCGTCAGAGTGCGCAAAAGCCGATCTTTCATGGTACAGTCTGAAGAAAATGGCGGCTGAAACCGCACTGTTCTTTGAAACAGTCGAGCAGATTTATGTGCGCGTGTTTCGTTTATTGAAACCCACCGCCCCAGTTCCGCCGGTCACGGTTTGCTTTCTCAAATACGCGAACGCAAATAGCCGGATCAGGCTCCGTGAAAATCACATTACGGTGAATATAAGCGACCTCCTCGAAGACGCTCCTGCGCCAGTGCACGAGGCGTTAGCATTCATTTTGTTGGGCAAGTTGTTTGGCCAACCGCCAAGCGTCAACATAGTGGCGCGGTATCGCCGCTATCTGAATCGAGCTGATGTCCGGCGCACGCTTCATCTTGTTAAGCAGCAGCGCGGGCGCAAGACTTTTCGGAATCCTAGAGGACGGATTTACGATCTCGAGCAAATCTTTGAGGAGCTGAACCTCCGCTACTTCCATGGCTTAATGGCGCGCCCCCAGCTGGGTTGGAGTGCCATGCGCTCGCGAACTGCTCTGGGGCATTATGATCCATCTCATAACGCCATTGTGCTCAGCAGGCTATTTGACTCTGAGGCCGCGTCGAAGATGATTGTGAACTTCATTATGTTTCACGAGATGCTGCACTTAAGATATCCCGCGGAACATAAAGCCGCACGGCGATGCGTGCATACGAAAGAGTTTAAGCTGGCCGAGAAGAGGTTTGAGGGCTATGTTGAAGCAAAGGCAGCGCTAAGAGAATTCTTGAAATCCGCTCCGTCAGGCCGGGAGAATCAGAAATCCTGATATTCAGACTGTCTGCATTGCGAATGCCGCAGTCAGCTGACTGTGCATTTCCTCTATATCGAGTAGCAGACCTCGCACAGCCAGTGAGCGCAATCCAAGGAAGCACAACACGTAATTCACTTCCGCCTTCACCAGCGTCATCGAGAATCGGATTTTCAACCAAATCAGCCCGCTGACCAAGTCGGAACAATCTTCCGGGCTGCGCGCGATAAGGATACGCGTCATCAGGTGCATACGATTAAAATCATTGACGAGGTGATCGAGATACTGCCGAAATATGCGAAGTCGGTCATGCCTGAGCTTGCGGTAAAGCGAAAGATCGAACCCCGGTTGCCGGGAGAGGAATTTAAAATCCTCGTCCGCTAGCAAAGCAGTCATCGGTTCGTAAACCGACACGGAGAATCCCTCCAGCCACTCTGGCGTGATTTCCTCAATACTGCACCTTCTATAGAGTTTCACCAAAACGGGAACCCCAAAAGCTGCTGCGATAGCACACAGCAACAGTGGCGCGAGTAACAGAACCGATATCAAGCTGGCACCCGTAAAGGATAAGATACAGGAATGGAACCGCGTTTTCAATAGCTAAGCGGCGCCTTTTGTCTCGAAACTCAATTTTTTCCTAAAATTCCGTCGGATATGGCGAACCGCTAAGCACTCCCGTTATTTGTCCGGTAGAGCTCCGTTCAGCGCCGCGCAGCCGCACGTAGAAGGGCCGCATTCATGGCTTCCAGTTGACCCACGAGGCGCTCCTGCTCGCGCCGATGCCATATGTGCCCTACCCTGACAGGAACCGTTTCCCCTTGGCAACTGAGAAACATGGCCCAGTACGCGAGACATGCACTCGAAATAAACATCACCAGATTGCTCACCAAGTGCCTGCTTTCGTGTGAAAAGAAGCTGCGCGTGAGAAAAAGACCGGTCTTTGCAGCAAAATATACAAAAAATCCCGTACTGAATACCAAAAGATTTTTCGATATTTCAACCGGGAACCACAACAAAAAGCCAAGAATTGAGACCATCGAAAGAAGCGCCACCGTGCAGATAGCCCGGTCCAAAACAATCCAGATGCCCACAAGCCGATCTATGCCGGTGAGTCCCGCAGCGCCAGAGACTAAGTATTCAGGCCTCGCACTGGCAAGCCCCAACAGAATCGCAATTGCGAACGTTCCGTTTAGCAATTTGCGAGAAAATCCGAGGATTCCTGGAAGCTTCGCAAGGACGGTGTCTAACAGTGCGTAGACCGTAGCCAATGTGAAGATCCATACTATGGTCTGTATGGTTATCCACATTAATCGGTAATCTGGAAGCGCATCTGGCGCAAAATCTTTTACTAGAATGGCAAGCGAAAACGCGAGCTCTGAAACAAGGAATAGAAAGAAAATGCGGTAAACCCGATGAAGCCGCAGCGCTAGTAGCCGAATGGCGAGCGCCAAACGGAGGCCAATATCTGCACCTTCTTCAATCCGCACCCAACTCATATCTGGCGCTTAAGACATATAGAATGGTAAAGCAAAGCTACACTGAGGGCAACTGTACGCTCTTGCCGGATCGAGCAGCCGCAGTAAGATTTTCGGCCGTTTAGCTTAGCAGGCTGGGGACCTTCTTGCTGCCCGGATCGGGAGTTGGGTGGTCTGCGACGAGCTTTGGAACGGCTCGAGAGCTCGGCGCGGAAATAGCGAAATCAGCTGCTTTGACCACGGTTGCCCCGGCTAAGCCAATAATCATAATAGATGTAAATAATAATGTTTTCATAACGGCCCCTTTTTGGAATTTAAAACGCTTTGTTTTTCGTTAAATGCTCTTCAAGTTACGATAGCCTACCAAGCGGGGACGAGACAGCCTAAGACCTATGTTTTCCGTCAACAGAACGGTCCTAGTCCTACAGGTACTAGTGACCGTTGCCTCTGGAATATATCCGTGTATGATCTATTTAAGCGGGGAAATACAGACGGTGAGGTCGAGCATTAGCACGCAGGATTTGTCGGACGATCTGTGGCTCAGAAATTTGCCGCACATCGCAACGTCCTACGGCCGTCTCGTGTATTTGGCAGGTCTTCGTAACCCTGATACTGGCAGGTATGAGTACTACGGGTCAACGGGGACTTCTTCCGGTACCGAAGCGAACCGAATTCTTAAGCGGCATCATGAGACTATATTCAGGGAATGGGTGAGTTATCCGCTCGAGAAAAAGAAGGCCGACATCGAGATGTACATCCTGATGATTGCTCAAGTCGATAAAGCCGAGCTCATCGACGCTTGGCTCAGGCTCACTCCGTACAAGAACCTGGTTCCTGCCTCCATCCAGGGACCGGAGCGGCAAAAACACGTATCCGACTTCGAGGCGATCCTAGGATTACTCAAGAACGTATATGGCGTCGCTTCCCCTGATCGAGACGCATAGCGATCCCAACTACCTGTCCAATTACATCGGCTTCGCCAGGATAACGGAAAATTTCAGGAGGCGACTGGGAGCTTGCGTGAGCTTGCACGACCAGCATTCCATCCTTGTCGGAGCACCAGCCACAGCGGTATCCGTGACGATGTTCCACGAAATAAATAGGCCGATCAAAATCGTTTGACCATCCTGCGGTCACAATCCGCCGCTTCGTTTCATCAATCTGCAGAAACGAACCCGGAGGAATGATCGGGTACATAGACCAATCTTCAGTGCCGACGAACGCATACCGCTGCTTACGAACATCGACGGTGTTCAGCATAGCAGCTGGCAATTTGCCCCAACGGTGGATGTGCCGGCTGAGATACGACGTTCGACGGAAATCGATTTGATCATCGAGTTCGGCGGGAAATCTCACCTGGGCTCCCGCCCCAGATTCGATATCAATCGGATGAGTCTCACCCAGCGGGAGCCCGGCAGCATCCGCTGCGAGTTCGCCGAGGTCAATGCCGTACCACCGCAACACTGCAGTGAAGTCTAACCGATAAATGGCGCAAACCGAATACAGGCGGTAAAGCGATGGCACCGTGCCCTTATTCTCGATGTCAGCAAGCCTGCTCAGCCCTATGACAAACTCGTCATTCCCGTGCAGGTTCGCGATCCGTTGGCTCGCCTGTTCTACGTCACGGTAGCGCAGCCGTAAACGTTCTCGCGCTCGCCTCAGTCTCTGGCCCGCTTCTTCCATCGAGTCCTACGATTTAGATGGCCGGGACTCTGTTACCTAGCCCTCAGCCAGAGTACCACTATTCGAGGGAGAGTTGTTCTGCTTTCAGAACAGCCGAATGCGTATTTTTACGGTAGGGACTTTTCAGGGGCTAATAAGTAATCCTTTTCACTGATAAGTCATCACACAGACCGCGCCCTTTAAAAGGTTTTATGCCTTTTTATCGCGGTAGAATTAAACGAACTGTCTGCAATTTGTGGTTGAGTTCACATGATGTGTTAAACTTCGGCTGAATCTCTCGAGAGATCGGCGGTTCGAGTCTGTTTATGAATAACGGACTGAGATCAAATATCGTAATAAAGAGCGAATTCGTACGGATGGGGCCGCAGCCGGACAGCTTCAGCTTCCGCCTTCTGCTTGTAAGACACAAACGTCTCGATGAGCTCTTCAGAAAAGACATCACCCTTCGTCAGAAAGGAATGGTCTTCCTCCAGGCACACCAGCGCTTCATCGAGCGAGGCTGGCATAGAGGGGACGTTTTTCATCTCCTCAGGCGACAAGTCATAGATGTCTTTGTCGAGCGGCTCACCCGGATCGATTTTGTTCAGTACGCCGTCCAGTCCTGCCATTACCATCGCCGCGAACGCCAAATATGGATTCGAGGCGGCATCTGGCGGCCGGAACTCAACCCGCTTCGATTTGGGACTGTTTGAATACATCGGAATGCGCACTGCCGCCGACCGATTTCGTCGGGAGTACGCCAGATTCACGGGAGCTTCGTAGCCGGGTACAAGCCGCTTATAACTGTTAGTGGTGGGAGCAATGATGGCTGAGAGGGCCCTTGCGTGCCTTAACAATCCGCCGATGTACCACAATGCCATCTGGCTCAGACCGGCATAGTTATCTCCCGCGAAGAGCGGCTTGCCGTCTCGCCATAAACTCTGATGGGTGTGCATCCCGCTTCCGTTGTCGCCGAACAGAGGCTTCGGCATAAAGGTCACGGTTTTACCGTATTGGTAAGCCACATTACGGACGACGTACTTGTACGTGACCATGTTGTCGGCGGATTTCACGAGAGTGTCGAACCTCTGATCGATTTCGCACTGACCACCGCTCGCGACTTCGTGGTGGTGGCATTCGACGCTTAAGCCACATTCGAGCATGGTGGCTACCATCTCGCTGCGCAGGTCCTGATAGTGATCGGTGGGCGGAACGGGAAAATATCCTTCCTTGTATCGCGGCCGGTATCCCAGGTTGTTGTGCTCCCGACCCGAGTTCCACCGTCCTTCCTCCGCATCTATGTAATAGAACCCGCTATGTGCGTTCTGATCAAATCGGATATTGTCGAAGATGAAAAATTCAGCTTCGGCGCCGAAGTATGCAATATCGGCGACGCCGCTGTTCTTGAGATGAAGCTCCGCCTTTTTTGCAATCCAGCGTGGGTCTCGATCGTAATGTTGCCGAGTGATGGGATCAAGAATGTCGCCGAGCATGATGAGTGTGCGCGTTTCCGCGAACGGATCCATGAATGCCGTCGAGGGATCGGGGATCAGGAGCATGTCGCTCTCATTGATCGCCGCCCAGCCCCGAATGCTCGAGCCGTCTATGCCAAAACCATCTTCGAATGAGCTCTCTTCGAGCATGTTGATCGGATACGAAATATGCTGAGTTAGCCCCGGGATATCAGTGAAGCGCACATCGATCTGACGCGCATCATTTTTCTTCGCAAATTCCAAGACTTCCTGTGGGCTCATGCATTCCTCCGTGTGCGCCGTTACGTGCAGTAATCAGCGTCAATTTTCCTGGTAACTCGCTAGAATACCGGATCGTTCCGGTCGAGAGCAATGCTCAGTTAGCTGAAACTGGTATTTAGACGATGTCCCCACAAAATAGTCAAAGCGGCCAGATGAAGTTATCGCTCGAATTTGAACGGCGAATTTTCCAGGTAAGCGAGCTAAATGCTGCGGTCCAGCGGCTGTTTGAATCCGATTTTCATGCGATCTGGGTTGCCGGCGAGATCTCGGGTTGCAGAGCCGCTAACAGCGGCCATTACTACTTTTCTCTGAAAGACTCCCAAAGCCAAGTACGATGCGCTTTGTTCAAGGGAGCGGCGCGGCTCGTTCGATTCAAGCCTCAAGACGGACTCGCAGTACTTGCGCGCGGGAATCTGGAAGTCTATGAAGCGAGAGGCGAGTATCAATTGATCGTTGAATTGCTCCAGCCGCAGGGGGCTGGTGCGCTTCAGCTTGCATTTGAACAGTTGAAAACGAAACTCGCCGGAGAGGGTCTATTTGAAGCATCGCGGAAACGCGTTCTGCCAAGATTGCCGCGACGCATCGGGATTGTGACCTCCCCGTCGGGCGCCGTGATCCAAGATATCCTTCAGATCCTCGCTCGCCGTTTCCAAGGTCTGCATGTCCGGCTTTACCCGTCCCAAGTGCAAGGCGAAGGAGCCGTTGAACAAATTTGCCGTGCTCTCAACTACTTCAGCAAGAGCGCCTGGGCGGACGTCGTAATTCTCGCTCGTGGGGGTGGATCGCTGGAAGACCTGTGGACTTTCAACGAGGAGAGTGTCGCGCGAGCAATCGCGGCGTGCAGCTTGCCCGTTGTGTCCGCCGTAGGACACGAAACAGATTTCACCATAGCCGATTTCGTGGCCGACCTCCGGGCACCCACGCCTTCCGCTGCGGCCGAAATTATCGTTTGCACGCGAGAGAGTCTGCTCGAGCAGATCATGGGTTGCCGCACGAAAGCAACTCAATCTATCCGCTACCGGCTCCTTTCATGCTCGCGCGACCTGCACCAGCGCGGAACCGCGCGGGCCGCCACGCTACTCCATCGAGGGCTCGCGAGACGAGCGCAGCGGGTCGACGAACTCGACCATGACCTTCAACGACGTGTGCTCCGCTCGATCGAAGCGCAGTCCCGACGTCTCGCTGGCTTGCTCCGGCAATTGCATGCGAACGATCTGCGACTGCGGATTGCGCGAAATCGGCACAAGCACGAAGTATCGACCGAGCGCATGGTGAAAGCGATGCAAGACCGGGTGCGGCAGGCCCGGCAGCACCGCGAAAATTTCGAAGCACACCTAACCCAGCTCAGTCCGTTGACCGTTCTTGCGCGGGGGTACGCGATCGTACAAGGCGCACACCAACGGATCTTGCGGTCTTCGGCCGAAACCTCTCCGGGCGAGCGCCTGCGGATTCGCCTATATCAGGGCGAGATGGCAGCAACCGTTACGGAAACTGAGCCGCCAACGCGCTAGCTGATTTCGGCTTAGCACAGTCTCGGCGAATCTATACTGAAGGGGTTGGAGCGGCAATTTTCCAGAAGAGCGGTTTGCCTTTTGAGCGGCGGCGTCGATTCCGCGACTTGTCTCGCCATTGCGCGTCAGCAAGGGTTTAAGTGTTATTGCCTGTCTTTCGACTATGGCCAGCGACACGCCATAGAGCTTCGATCGGCTGCGCGCATCGCCAAGCAACTTCACGCCTGCGAGCATCGGAGTCTCAAGATTGATCTGCGCGTATTCGGAGGCTCGGCCCTCACGAGTGACATTGATATACCCAAGCACCGTAGCAATGAGGCACTAAAAAGCGAGATTCCTCCTACCTACGTACCGGCGCGTAACACGATATTCCTATCTTTCGCCCTCGCGTACGCGGAAGTGGCCGGGGCTTCGGATATCTTCATCGGAGTCAACGCAATCGACTACTCGGGTTACCCGGACTGCCGGCCTGAGTTCATTCGAGCATTCGAGCACATGGCGAATTTGGCGACTAAAGCCGCAGTCGAGGGTACAGGTAATATTGTCATTCATACACCACTCATCCAGATGACCAAAGCCGAGATCGTGAGTAAAGCGGTTGAGCTCGGTGTTGACCTCAGTCTCACTCATAGCTGCTACGACCCCGATGATCACGGACACCCCTGCGGAGCCTGCGATTCCTGCATTTTGCGAAACAAAGGATTCCAGGAGGCCGGTCGGGTTGACCCGGCGTATACAGCGGGCCAGCCCTCGCCGTGAAGATTGCGGAAATTTTCTACTCCATTCAAGGAGAAGGGATCCTTGTAGGCGTTCCCTCAGTGTTCGTTCGGACCTCGGGATGCAATCTCCGATGTACCTGGTGCGACACACCCTACACCTCCTGGGATCCGCAGGGCGAGGATCTTTCGATCGAGCAGATTGCCGAAATCGCTGCAAATTTCCAGGCGCATCACATCGTAATCACCGGTGGCGAACCGATGATCATGCCTCACCTCGCACCGCTCACCTGCATGCTGCGCGATGCGGGACATCACGTGACTATTGAGACGGCCGGAACGGTCTATACGCCCGTGGCCTGCGACCTGATGAGTATCAGTCCGAAGCTCTCAAACTCTGTCCCATACGAGCGTGAAGGCGGAAAATGGGCAGCCCAGCACGATCGATTGCGTTATCAGCCGGACACTTTGAGGCGCTTGATTGGGGAATACGCCTATCAGTTGAAATTTGTAGTCACTTCCCGAGACGATCTCGAGGAGATCGATAAAATTCGGAACGATTTAGCCGCAGAAAAGGACCGGATTATATTGATGCCCGAAGGGATCCACCGCGAGCTGCTGCGGGAACGCGGTCTCTGGCTGGCTGAAGTCTGTAAGGTCAACGGGTATCGCTACAGTCCACGACTGCACATTGATCTTTGGGGCGATAAGCGCGGAGTTTAGCCCAGCATTCGATCGCTCCGATAGACTGGAATTTGAACCAGAGGCATCCCAAGCTCCGTGTCGGCGCTGTCAGCTATCTGAATACTGTGCCGCTGATATGGGGCATGCTGCACGGACCGCAAAGCGAGTTGGTCGATGTGTCGTTTGCAATACCTTCGGCATGTGCTCGACAGGTTGAAGAAAAGGAGGTGGAGATCGGCCTGGTGCCCGTGGCTGAGATCGCGCGCCAGAACCTCGAGATCGTGCCGGGTGTGGGAATTACCTGCTTGGGCGCGGTCCGAAGCATTCTCTTGTTTTCCAAAGCTCCCTGGAGGCGCGTGCGGACCCTTGCCGCCGATCTCGGTTCCAGAACATCCGTCGAGTTGGCACGGGTCATTCTGCGCGAGCACTTCGGCGTGGAGCCGAGAATCGCGCTACATGAGCCCATTTTGGACAGAATGCTTTCAGTTGCGGACGCCGCGCTAGTCATCGGTGATCCTGCCTTGCGCATCAGCCCCGAAAGCATCGATTTCGAATGCCTCGACTTGGGCGCCGAGTGGTTTCGACTGACGGGCTTGCCCATGGTTTTCGCGGCATGGGCCGGGAAGGCCGGCATCGCCGTTCAAGCTATAAGCAAGATCACCAATGCTTCGTATGCATTCGGAAGAACAAGAATCGATGAAATTGTTGAGCAGGAACACTTGAATCGCGACCTCACAAGGCAGCTTGCGGAACGATATCTGCGCTCGCATATTCGCTTTGAGCTTGGGTCCGACGAGCATCGAGGTTTGCGTGCTTTTCTCGAATTGGCCAATCTGAGGCAGGATGCGGCCGTCGCTGCGAGAACATGAGATAGACCGCCCAGCATGATTACCCGAGAGCAAGCGCTCGAAATTTTCCAAAGTGATGACCTGGTCGGAATAGGAGCGGCCGCGGATGCCGTTCGTAAGAAGATTCATCCTCAGGGGGTCGTGAGCTACATTATTGATCGCAACATCAATTACACAAATTTCTGCACAGAGTACTGCAGTTTTTGCGCTTTTTATCGGCCTTTAGGTCATGAAGAAGGCTATATCCTGCCGAAAGAGCTCATTCTCGCCAAGATCCAGGAAACTGTAGACCTTGGTGGGACAGGTATTCTTATGCAGGGCGGGCTACATCCAGATCTGAAGATTGAGTGGTACGAGGATCTGCTACGGACGATCAAATCGCGATTCGATATCTGGTGCCACTGCTTCTCCGCTCCCGAGCTTGTCAACATTGCCGAGGTGAGCGGTCTATCGCTCCGGGACACCCTTGCCCGGCTCCGGGACGCGGGACTTGATTCCGTCCCGGGCGGTGGAGCTGAGATCCTCGACGATGCGGTCCGCCATCGCATCAGCCGTCTGAAATGCTCCACCCAGGAGTGGATCGATATCCACCGCACGGCCCATGCGCTCGGCATGCGGACCACAGCCACTATGATGTTCGGCACCGGAGAAACAATCGAGCAGCGCTTAAATCACTTCGAGATCGTGAGGCACATTCAGGAAGACACCGGCGGATTTACGGCCTTTATTCCCTGGTTTTTTCAGCACGAATATACATCGCTCGGCCGTTTCGTGAAGCAAGAAGCAACCGCAGTCGAGTATCTGAAGATGCTTGCTCTTTCGAGAATCTACTTGGAGAATATCCCGAACATCCAGGCATCCTGGGTCACGCCTGGTCTGAAGGTGTGCCAACTGGGGCTGCGCTTCGGCGGAAACGACGTAGGCAGCATCATGATTGAAGAAAACGTCGTCTCCGCGGCAGGCACTCACCATCGCGCCACCGAGGAGCAACTGCGGCGGCTAATCAGGGAGGCCGGATTCATTCCTAAACAGCGTGATACGCTGTACCGCACGTACTTTCTGAACTGAGAGCAGGCGAGTCGGTACTCTAACCCGCTTCTTCACCCTTTTTCTTCTTCTTCGTGCCAGCCGGTGCAGGGCGAGTGGCTTTGATTCGCCTCATATCGAGCGATTTGCTCGACCAATCCTCAGCTTGGGCAATGTCCGCTTTCGAAGCCTCGGGCGAATCCTCTAAATCGGCTTTCTTCCGCAACAAGAGATTGAGATACGACATGGCATCTTCGTTCTCTTTGTCAATCGAGAGGCACTTCTTAAGATTGTCGATGCCTTCATCGATCATCTTTTCATATTTCGCTTTCAACTCATCCCTCATCTTGGGATTCTTGATGGGACCGGGATCGTCCGCCTTCATGTGCTCGTTGACTCTCTCGGTCTGAAGCGGCGTAAATGCTTGCGCCCAGTTGATCACTCCCAAATAATAGTAAGCTTCTGCATCCTTGGGGTCGACTTCAATCCGGCGTTCGTTCCACTTTTTCGCATCTTCCAGAGCAGCGGTCTTCTGGTCCGGAGTACCCGAAGAAGCGGAGTTGTAGGCCATGGACGCCATGGAGGCCAAAGCCAGCGAGTTCTTCGGATCCCGCTGTAAGACCTGCTGGAAGGTCTTCTGAGCCATGTCATAGTTCTTCTTGTTGTCGGGAGAGTCCGCGCCCGGGATCCACTGAATCATGTACGAGGTAGCGAGATAGAGTTCGGCGTTCTGGTTGCCCGGATCGTATTCAACAGCTTGCTTGAAGTGATTCACCGCTTCCGCGTAATGGTTCGCTCGATACGCCTGAACGCCCTTGTTCATCTCGTCTCGGGACTTTAACTTTGCGCAACCCGTGCTGATCACTACCAAGCCGGCGCAGAGAATCAGTGAAACCCACCGCGCCAAGGATTGCTCTCCTCGTGGCGCGCTTAGTTTAGACTCTTGCATGCTATCGATCCTCCCGTAATGGGGCCTATTGCCCTGCCTCGACCTTTGGCGTCATAATACCCACTTTGTCGAGACCGGCGCCCTTAGCATCGTCGATCGCTTGCGCGACATATCGGTAGTCCACGTCTTTATCGCCCTTCACAAAAACTACTTTTTGCGCGCGAGTCTTGAAAATATCTTCCAGCCGATTCTGTAAATCGCGCTCGGCCACAGCCTGGCCATTGATTTGCAAGCTGTGATCTTTCGCCACTTCAATCACCACAGTCGGATCCTGATTGGGCGGCGGTGGGGGTTGATTGGGCGGTGGTGGCTGAGGCACCAGAGTATCCAGCCCGTGCGGGGTCAGAGGTGTAATGACCATGAAAATGATCAAGAGAACCAGTAGTACGTCGATCATCGGGGTCACGTTGATATCGGCCATAGCCCCGCCCTTGCCGCCTACTGCCATTGCCATAAGCTTCTACCCTTTCAGGAATTCAAAGATTCAAACTCTTTTTCTTGTCCTGGATCTCTTCCGTCAATAGACCCAGTTGATCTACACCAGCAGTACGAAGAGCGTCAATTGCATCCGTGACACTCTCAAAACGCGCTCTCGCGTCAGCCCTTATATAAACTGTCTTATCCGTGCGGTTCGTCTGAAGATCCTTAACCTTGCTGCCCAGTTGATCTACGGGCACAAGAGAGTTCCCCGGACTTAAAAAGATCCTGCCGTCGCGTGTAACCGCAATGATGACGGCATCCTCTTTATCCGCCTCCGCCATCTTAATCGGGTTATGGGTTTTCACCATGTTCACCGCGACACCTTTGGTTAGCATAGGCGTGATCACCATGAAGATGATGAGCACCACCAGCATTACGTCAACCATAGGGGTGACGTTGATTTCCGAAACCACTGGCATAGCCTTGGGTAGCCGATATGCCATTTTGACCTCCCTTATTCAGCCACATTGTTATCAATTGAAATCCCAGACCACGTATCGGACATCGGCAGAATGCGGGGAGCAGCCGAAAGCCGCTCCCTACTCCCGATTCAACTCGAGCGAGCGAAGCTTCCTAGATACTCAGTTATTTAACCGCTGCTCTTTGCTGCGTGCGCTTAAGGAAATAGTCGATAAGCTCTGAACTCGAGTTGCCCATTTCAACATCGAAGGCCTCGATTCGGTTCGTGAAGTAGTTGAACATCCAGACTGCCGGAATCGCGACAAACAGACCGACGGCGGTCGTGATCAAGGCTTCAGAGATACCGCCCGCGACGGCGCCGATTCCCGTGGACTTCGACGTCGAGATCGATTTGAACGCGTTCATAATCCCGACGACAGTTCCGAATAATCCAACGAACGGCGCGGTGGAACCGATCGTCGCCAGGCTGCTTACGCCGCGTTTCAATTCCGCGTGTACAATCGCCTCGGCGCGTTCCAGAGCACGTCGTGAAGCTTCGATATCTTCACCCGGAATGTCCGCGCTCATTTGATGCGCTTTGAATTCCTGCAGTCCCGCTACAACCACCTTTGCGAGATGGCTCTTATTGAAGCGATCTGCAATCTTGATGGCTTCGTCGAGCTTGCCCTCGCGCAGTGCGCCGGCAACCGCAGGCGCAAACGCCCGGGATTGTTTCCGGGCTGAGTTGTATGCGATCAATCTGTCGATCATCACGCCTATTGACCATGCCGACATGATGAACAGACATATGACCACGCATTTTGCCATGACGCCCATGTTGCCCCAGACAGTTCGGGGATCGAAGCTAAGCGATTCCTGTTCCTGCAGCAACCAGAACGCCCATACCTGAAGTTGTAATAACATGCTTATCTCCTAAAGTTGAATCGAATTAACTCAAAATCACAACTCATCTTACTGGCTCAACGTGAAGTTGACGATGATATCAGTAACTACTTCTACCGGCTGCCCATTGAGCATTGTCGGCCGGTATTTCCACTGTAATACCGCTTCTTTGGCCGCATTCACCAGAAGAGGATGGCCATGCAACAGTACCAGGTTTTCGATATTACCCTCTTTACTGATGGTTGCCGTGAACTCTACCTGCCCCTGGACTCGAGCGGACTTTGCGAGCGGCGGGTACACGGGCTGAACTTTCCTGATCAGGTTGGCCTCGGCAACTTGACCGCCCACCCTGACCGGACCGGTGGGTTTCGCCTTGGGAGGAGGAGGAGGCGGCGCAGGACCTACGCCACCGATTACGCCGCCAATAACCCCACCGGCAACGCCGCCGGCTTCACCGGTTCCACCGACAACGCCAATTCCGGCGTCGGGTGGCGGCGCTGTGTCTTCCACCTTATTGACAGTCTTGGGGATCACTTTAGGCGCCATTAGCTGATTTGCTATAAACTGCTTCACCACCGGCTTCGGCTGCACTTTCGGCTGCTGCGGTGGGGGCGGAGGCGGAGGCGGGGGTGGCGGCGGGGGCGCCACCAACATGCTCTTCAACTGCGCGCTCGGCAAGGCCTCTGTGTATATCAGAGGAATCAGAATCAAAATGCCGATGATTGAGATTTGCAGTATCAACGACACAAGAATCGTCACTGGCTTCCTGGTCTTCGTTGTGCCGTCGACAAATGTTTGATTGAACATTTCAAACTCCCTCCCGCCCGGTCAAGCCTGACCGGACCTGACTTGCTAACGCTACTTTGCCGCTTTCGCTACTCCTCGAGCCCGGCTGTCAACCACCGCCGCTCTGCGCTTCTTCTTACGACCCTCCGCCAGATCCTGCCAAAAGATCAAAATGGGACTGGCGATAAATATAGACGAGTAAGTTCCGATAATGATACCAATTACTAGCGCAAACGAAAATCCGTTCAAGACCTGTCCGCCGAACAAATACAGCGACAGTGCGGTCAAGAACGTGAGACCTGAAGTCAGAATGGTCCGGCTCAGCGTCTGGTTGATGCTCAAGTTCACGATTTCGGCAAACGAACCGCGCCTTTGCAGCTTTAGATTCTCGCGGATACGATCGAACGTCACGATCGTATCGTTCATCGAATAACCTACTAGGGTCAGCAGCGCCGCAATTACCGTGAGATCGATCTGCTTGTTGAAAATCGAGAAGAGCCCAATGGTGATGATGGTGTCGTGAAACACCGCGATTACCGCGGCTACCCCATAGATCCATTCGAACCGGAACGCGATGTAAATCAGCATCGCGCCTAACGCGATGAGCACTACATTGATCGCCTGTTGCCTCAAATCAGCACCGATCTTCGGACCCACAATTTCGACGTTGCGGATGGCGAAATTGCCCGGCCAGCACTCCTGCTTGATGACATTCAGAATTTGCGGCGTTACACCCGGAACTGCGGAAAGTTCGTCTAGATTCCGGATGAGGCCCGAACGCGGGGGTGTATCGCGGTAGCTGGTGATCTGCTTCGTGAGTGCCTGAAGCTGATCATCGGAAAGCGCGATCGAAGCTCTTTGAAGTGCGTCGCGCAACCGGTTGGCTAAAGCGGTCTGTCCAGCGGTGTTGATGTCAAGCTTCCCGCCTGCTTGCGGATTGAAGGCATTGTTCAGCGTCGAGATCATATCCGCGCGCACCGCCTGGAGCGCCCTCTCGTCCCGAACATCGGTGGAGATGAGAGCTTCCTGCGAATTCCCTACCTCCTGCACCTCAATCTCGCCCGTGATTCTCTTGTGAAGCGCGGAGCGAATGGCTTCTGCCGGGGGCCGCTTAATAAAGTTCACATCCATAAGCGCTCCGCCGTTGAAATCTATTCCATATCTAGGGCCGCCCTTGATCCAGAGGCTGACCAAACCGGCCGCCGTGAGCGCCAGCGAAAGAATGATGAACGGCCATTTCTTGCCGAGAAAGTCGAAGTTTGTTTGCTTGAAAATTTCCATCTAGCTCTAAAGGCCGGCATTCAACACAATAGACACCGGTTATTCATAAAGTGTTCCCAACTCAACTGCGCCGGAACCCCGGGAAAGGACCAGCCAGTCAAGCCGCTAAATACTCAGAGCTGCAACGGGCTTGGGCCGGGACAGCTCCCATTCAAAGATGGCTTTCGATACAAAAACAGCCGTAAACACATTCGCCGCGAGTCCGATCACAAGCGTGACGGCGAACCCTTTCACCGGTCCCGAACCAAATAGGAACAAAATGGCGCAGGAAACGATCGTCGTCACATGGGTATCAATAATCGTCAGCAGAGCTTTGCTGAAACCGGTATCGACCGCCGGTATGGGCGACTTCCCCGCCCGCACCTCCTCGCGGATCCGCTCAAAAATAAGAACGTTGCTGTCCACGGCCATACCGATTGTAAGGATGATTCCCGCGATTCCCGGCAGAGTCAGCACTGCGTCGAAATAGCTCAAACAGGCGATTAAGATGATCGCGTTCAGAATCAGGGCGAGCGTCGCGTTGACACCGCTCTTTTTGTAGTAGATGAGCATTGCTACGATCACCGCCAGCACTCCCGCTATACCGGCGATGAATCCCTCCCGGATGGAATCGGCCCCGAGCGAAGGCCCCACGGTATTTTCCTGAAGGTAAAGCACGCTTGCGGGAAGCGAGCCCGCGCGCAAATTGAGAGCGAGGTCGGAAGCCTCTTCCTGGGTCCGCGCTCCCGTAATCCGGCCAGTGTCGCTGATTTGATTCTCAATGCGCGGCGCACTCAGCACTTTCCCATCCAGGACAATAGCCAGCCGCTGTCCGACATGGCTGCCCGTATAGGTAGCGAAGCGCTTGGACGCATCCTGACTCAGCACGAATCCCGTGTCCCAGGAGTTCGGCAAATCACCTTGCTGCGGCCGCGAGTCGCGGATATCGGGGCCTCGGACAACCGGCGTTCTTGCTACGAGGTACACCCCCCCGCTACGGGCATTCGCGTCCGTACTGGCCGTACCGATGAGTTTCGTACCGGGCGGTAGGACGCCATTGTTTTGCGCCAGCGCCTCTTCGCGGCTGGCATATGGACCGCCCCGAACGTCATATAACTCAAGGACAGCCGCGGTTTGCAGAATCTGCTTTACCCTCCCTGGGTCATCAACACCCGGCATCTGTACCAGCAGTTGAGAATCGATATCCTCGCGCCGCTGCTGCACCGTCGCCTCACTTAGCCCCAGCGCGTTGATCTTCTTATCGATCGTGTTCTTGGTTTGCGCCAGCACCTGCTGCCAGAGTTTCAGAGCCTCGGAAGGTTTCATGGTCAACCGGTAATCCGTAGCGTTTTGTGGGGTCAGGAGCCATTGCCCGAACTGCTCGCCTACCAGACTGCGGAATGTGCCGGCTTGCGTCGAGGGCACTCCTTTGACCACGATCGCCGCCTTAGTCGCGTCCTGCAGCGACTTCGCCTCAGCCACTTCGATATCGGAATACTGCACACCCGCCTTCGTCGCTACATCCTTAAGCCGTTCGGCAGCCGTGCCCGCTTCCGCATTGAACGCATCCTGCTGCTGCACTTGAACCACCAGGTATGTTCCGCCTCGAAGATCGAGGCCGAGATGAATGTTGTTATGCCAGTTCTCAACGAGTTGGTCCTTACTCCTGGGCAAGCCGATGATGCCGTATATGCAAGTCAGGATGACAACCAAAATAAAAATAAATTTGAATCGTAGATGGCGTTTCATTGCTAAGAGCGTTTACCTGGAGGCGTGATCTGCTACTTCTTGGCGGCCTGGTCTTCCGGCTTCACTACATTCGTCACCGCGCTGCGAGAAATCTGAAGCTTGAGATTGTCAGGCTTGACGCGCAGTATAACAGTATCATCGCTTACTCCTACGATAGTCCCGACGATGCCGCCGCTGGTCACGACCGTCTGGCCATTCACTAGAGTCTTCAGCATTTCTTTTTGGTTCTTCTGCTGCCGCCGCATGGGCATGAACACCAGGAAGTAGAAGATCGCCACCATCAGGACGATCGGCAACAGCCCGCTCAGGAAGGAATTCGCTGCGGGAGAAGCGGCTTGGAGAAGAATGAACGAGTTCGGCATCGCGCTAAGCCTCACGCACGGGAACTGATTCCATCCGGGAAGCCCTCAAGAATTCAGGAAACTTTCCCAGCAAAATAGACTGGCGCATCCGATGCATAATTTCCAGAAAGTACTGGACATTGTGGATTGTAGCTAACGTAGAAAACAGAATCTCACCTGCCTGGAAGAGATGACGCAAGTACGCTTTGCTGAATGTCCGGCAGGTATAGCAGTTGCACGCCGGATCGATCGCGCTCTCATCCTCTATATAACGCGCTTGTTTGATGACCACCTTGCCCGTCGACGTAAACAGATACCCGTTCCGGGCGTTTCGTGTCGGCAGTACGCAGTCCATCATATCGATTCCCTTGGACACGTACTCCGGCAATTCCTCGGGCGTCCCCACTCCCATTACGTATCGCGGCCGGTCCGTCGGAAGTAAAGGCGCGGTCCTCTCAACGATTTCCTGACTCAACCCGCGCGGCTCGCCAACGGCCAGGCCGCCAATTGCGTAGCCGGGCGCTTGGAGCTCAAGTAGAGCTTCCGTGCATCGTACCCGCAAATCGGGAAACGTCGAGCCCTGCACAATGGGAAAGAGAGCACATCCTAAGCTCTTTTCCCGCTTCAAGTAACGGCTGTATCCCGCGCGAGCCCAACGGATGGTGCGCTGCATGGATGTTTCGGCTGTTTCATGAGTGACCGGGTACGGCAAGCATTCGTCCAGCACCATCATGATGTCGCTGCCTAATGCAAGCTGGACATCGACAGTGCTTTCAGGCGTAAAGAAATGCGAGTCTCCGTTCAGGTGTGATCGGAACAATACACCTTCATCCGTAACTTTCCGGAGATTATCGAGGCTGAAGACCTGGAAACCGCCCGAATCGGTGAGGATGGCTCGCGGCCAAGCCATGAACTGGTGAAGCCCACCCATTCGCTCGATCAACTCATGCCCTGGCCTGAGAAACAGGTGGTACGTATTTGCCAAAATTATGCGCACATCAAGATCACGCTCGAGATCGCGTTGCGTGATGCCTTTCACCGTTGCCTGAGTGCCCACTGGCATAAACACCGGCGTTTCGACAATCCCGTGGCGTGTATGTAACAGACCTGCGCGAGCTCCCGTGTGCGCACACCGCGCCTGTATCTCAAAAGGCACGGCAGACATGCAACCCATTCTCGCCTGAGCTTGTGAACCTCAGCCGCCGGGCAGGATAGGATTGTTCCAGCCGGACAACCGAATTTGGTTCGAGGTGATTGTTACGATTATGTTGATTCCTGAGTATGGCTCTTCGCTTCTATAACACGCTGACGCAAGAGCTGGAGAATTTCGAGCCGCTCGCAGGCAATACCGTCCGTATGTATACCTGCGGACCGACCGTCTATAACTTCGTTCATATCGGGAACTTCCGCACGTTTACGTTCCAAGACATCCTGCGAAGATGGCTGCGTTATCGCGGGTATGAGCTGAACCATGTCATGAACGTCACGGACGTGGATGACAAGATCATTGTAAATGCAGCAAAAGAAGGTAAATCGATCGAGGAATATACGGCTGTCTACAGCAAGGCTTTCTTTGAAGATGCGGCAGCTCTCCGGCTCGAACAGCCCGAGCACGTTGTTAAAGCAACGGAGCACATTCCGGTAATGGTGGAAGCCATAGAGAAGCTTTCGGAAAACGGCTGCACGTATGTCAGTGAGGGTTCTACTTACTTTCGCATTTCCACGTTTCCCAGCTATGGCAAGTTATCTCACAACGATTTCAGCGGGATCCGAAGCGGTGCGCGCGTCGATGTCGACGAGTACGACAAGGCCGATGCTCGTGATTTCGTGCTCTGGAAAGCCCGCCGGAACTCCGAGCCATTTTGGGAAACTCCATTCGGTGAGGGCCGCCCGGGCTGGCACATCGAATGCTCAGCGATGGCTATGCGGTATTTAGGGGAGACGCTGGACATTCACGCCGGAGGAGTCGATCTTACGTTTCCGCATCACGAGAACGAAATCGCTCAATCGGAGTCGATCACGCATAGGCCGTTCTCCCGGTTCTGGCTGCACTCCGAGCACCTGCATATTGAATCTCAGAAGATGTCGAAGTCGCTCGGGAATTTCTACACTCTGCGCGACCTCCTCGAGATGGGCTACCAGCCCGAAGCTATCCGGTACCTGCTTGCCTCGGTGCCTTACCGCAAGAAACTCAATTTCACATTCGAAGGTGTGAAGGCGGCCGCAAAAGGCATCGAACGGCTACGCGAGTTTGAGCTCCGCCTCGCATCCGCGAAACTTCATCCAGGGCGAAATGCAGTGGTTAGCGAGCGCTCTCGCGAGGCCATACGCGAATTTGAGGAAAGCCTGGACGACGATCTGAACACTGCCGAGGCGCTAGCCGCTGTTTTCGAATACGTGCGGGCCATGAATACGGCCCTGGACGAGTATAAGTTTGGCGAGGAGAATCGCTGGGAAGCTGCTCGCGTCTTAGAGATTTTCGATAGCGTTTTCGACGTGTTGAAACCCGCTGAAACAATGTCGCCGGGCGGGTCTTCCAGGCCTCCATCCCTGTCTGATGCGGAAATCGAAGCATACATTGAACAAAGAGCGCAGGCGAGGAAGGCACGTGATTTCGCCCGCGCCGATGAAATTCGCAACGCGCTTTCCGAGAAGGGCGTTCTCATAGAAGATGCCAAAGACGGCGTCCGGTGGAAACGGAAATGAAGCTGGAATCGCAAGTTGTCCATGCCGGTGATCGTAAGCCGCGAAGTTCTGCTTCCATTCCGTCCTCCACGCCCATTCATTTGGGCACCACGTATCTTTATCAATCAACGGCCCAGCTCGATCGCATCTTTGCGGGCGAAGAGCAGGGATTCAGTTATGCGCGTTACGCCAATCCCACGAATGAAGCGCTCGAGGAGCTGACCACCGCGCTTGAACGGGGCCACGGATCCCTCGCAACTGCCTCCGGTATGGCAGCGCTGAATATTGCGTTCCAAGCCGCTCTACTCGACCGTCCGCGATCTATCCTGGCCGCCCAGTCCGTGTATGGGACAACGCTAACGTTACTTGATCAAGTGCTCAGCCCATGCGGTATCGAGGTTGCCTATGCGGACGTATACGACGTTGAGGCGCTTGAGCGCGCCATCTCGACTAGAAAGCCAGGCTGTGTGTTCATCGAGAGCGTCTCGAATCCGTTGCTGCGAGTCGGCAGAATCGACAAAATCGCGAAACTAGCCCGTGAAGCCGGGGCAGCTCTTGTTGTAGACAGCACGTTTGCGACCCCGCTTCTGATTCGCCCGCTCGAGCTCGGAGCCAATCTTGTCGTGCACAGCGTAACGAAATACCTGGCTGGACACGGAGACGTGCTGGGCGGCATCGTTGTAGCCGATGAACAGCATCACGAATTAGTGCGGAGCTTGTCACGCATCCTTGGCCCCGTGCTAGGGCCATTTGAGAGCTATCTCACCATGCGCGGCATCAAAACGCTCGCCCTGCGTTTCGAGCGCCAGTGTGAGAACGCGCGGATTTTGGCCCAATGGCTCGAGTCGCATCCTTGCGTCGAGCGAGTTTACTACTGTTCCGATCCGGCACATCCGGACGCTGAAGCAATCCGCCAGCTGTTCGCGCCTGGCCTCTTCGGGGCCATTCTCAGTTTTGAAATCCGGAGCGCAAATAGCGCATCAGTTATGGCGTTCATGGACCGCCTCAGCATGATTGTTCGAGGAACTTCCCTCGGCGATGTGCACACTCTTCTGCTGTACCCGTTCATGTCATCCCACCGCGAGGTTTCACCAAAAATGCGGGAACGCATGGGCATACGCGAGAACCTCGTGCGTTTGGCGGCCGGGATTGAAAACGTGGACGACATAATTGCTGATCTCGATCACGCTCTGCGTTCGTCGTAACCCCTGAGACCAGCGTGTTTGCCCATCACAGAAAAAAAATTCAGCTGCTGTTTGCAGTAACCGACGCGCTCTTCACTGTTTTAGCTTTCGAGGCCGCCTATCATACACGCGCCAGCATGGCGCTGAAGCAGCTTGTGTTTTTTCTTCCTCTTCAAACTCACATCCTTCTACTGGCGTTTTGTGTCGCAGTATGGGTTGGCCTCGGATCGCTGCAACGCGTTTACGAATATCTCGATTCCGCAAACGCCAGCCGCGTACTGGTGAACTCGTTTCGCCAGTGCCTGTTGGGTACGGCGCTAGTGGTGTTGTTTCAATACCTGCTTCGTCTGGAACTAAGCCGCAGCTTTCTATTTCTGTTCTTCGCGTACAATCTGGTCCTGCTCGCGCTGTTCCGCTGGAATTCGCGCCGCCTTGTGGGAGTATTCCAACGCGGATTCGGCACCCCCTATCACATCCTTATAGTGGGCGAACGCGATAGGGCGAGTGAACTGGTCAGGCAGTTGAGCCAGGGATCGCCATTCCGCATTCAGGTTTCTGCGGTGATTTGCTCAGACGAATGCTCCGAAAAGCTTCCTAAACTGCTTCGGGAACAGATCGTTGACGAGGTAATCTTTGACGTGGATAGCAGCAAGCTCCGCGACCTGGAGGATGTCTTGCTGCGTTGCGACGAAGAGGGTGTGCGTACCCGCATATCACTCGATTTTTTCCCCCACGTGAACAGCGATGTCACACTTGACCGGGTCGGAGATGCCCCGCTTCTCACGTTTTCGGCGGCCCCGCTCGACGATCTAAGCCTGTTGGTGAAGCGCTTCCTTGACATCATCATTTCCGCGATTGCGCTCCTCCTCTTATCTCCTTTGATGGCGCTGGCTGCGTTGTTGATTCGGTTCACTTCTCCAGGTCCAATCATCTTTCGGCAAGCTCGATGCGGACTTAATGGCCGCCGGTTCACGCTTTATAAATTCCGCTCGATGGTCGAGAACGCTGATCTATTGAAGCCTCAGCTGGAACATCTCAGCGAGAAACAGGTTGCGTTCAAGATTGCGCGAGACCCGAGAGTCACGAGCGTGGGACGCTGGCTTCGGAAGTTTTCGATTGATGAGCTGCCGCAGCTATTCAACGTATTCCGCGGCGATATGTCGATTGTTGGCCCGCGCCCGCCGGTCCCTGAGGAAGTTGAGCGCTACGAGCGGTGGCAGAGGCGTCGGCTTCGCATGCGTCCAGGGCTCACTTGCTTGTGGGCTGTGAGAGGTCGGGATCGCCTCAACTTCGAGGCCTGGATGCGAATGGACATTTCTTACATTGATAACTGGTCGCTGGGGCTGGATTGGTCAATCATCCTGAAGACGATACCGCATGTCCTAGCCGGGAAAGGTGCTCATTAAGCGAACTAGTCGAATATGCATCTCCTTCCGACAAACGAAGAAGTAATCGCCATGTTGCGGGAAACCGGGGCGCTGCGCGACGGACACTTCGAATATCCCAACGGCATGCACACCGACGAATATCTTCAGGTAGCGCTGGCTTTTCGCTATTTCCAATACGCGAAAATCCTAAGCGTCGGACTCAGCCGGCGTCTGCGCGCCGATTCCGAGCTGCGTGCCATGATTAAGCAATTATCGATCGTGTGTCCCAATACGGGAGGCCTTCCCGTCGCCTATGGCGTATGCGAAGCGCTCCGGGCACATCAGGTGTATTGGGCCGAGCAGGACACCGACGCCTCTCCCATGCGCTTCCGGCAATTCATCGAGCCAACGCCGGGCGAAAAGGTTCTGCTAGTCGATGATATTCTGCGCTCTGGGAGACGCCTGACGGAGCTCCGCGAACTCGTTCAATCCAAAGGCGCCGAGATCGTGGGTCTCGCCGTCGCAGTTTATCAGCCGAATCCGAGCGTCATCGACTTCGCGCCCCTCCCGGTCTTCTATCTCGCCAAAATGGACGCCAGCTACTACAAGGACACGTCCTCGTGCGAGCTCTGCAAAAAGGGCGTACCCGTCGTCAAGATCTGGAGCTAGCGCTACTTCAGAGAGAAAGTCCCGTTTCCCGCCCACCTCTTTTCTAGGCCTACTGTCGTCACCTATGCGCGTCTTTGCCCTAGCCGTCGCTCTTTCCTCTTTCGCCTTTATCGCCACCGCAGAGCATTCAGGCAGTCGAGCCGAATACGTTGGCGGTACCCGTCCCGATATCCCGGCCAATAACTCCGGCGACATCAAGGTTACCGATGAGGTGTACTTTGTTTTCGTCTCAAATCACACCAAAGTAAAAATCCCGTACGAGCGGATCAATCTGCTCGAATACGGGCAGAAGGTAGACCGCCGCTACATTGTCGCCGTGGTCATCTCACCGCTTTTCCTGCTGGCCAAGAAGCGGCAGCACTTCCTAACTGTCGGATTTCAGGATGACGACGGACGGCAGCAAGCCATGGTGTTTCGCGTAGATAAGAGCGATGTTCGAATGACGCTCGTCGCGCTCGAGGCTCGCACGGGACAGCGGGTCCAATATCAGGATGATGAAGCCAGAATGGCGGGCAAAGGATGAGATTTCTCAAATTGGCGAGTCTATCCGTGCTTCTACTCTTGACGGGACCCATTCGAGCGCAGACCTCGGGCGCTGATTCCGCCCGCACGGTCAACGGCCTGCTTGAAGTCAAGCGCATTTACATCGCACCTCTGATCGGCGGAATTGGCGCCGCGACGATGAGAGAGCTGATTATGGCGAGCCTGGATTCCTCAAAACTATTCGTAATGACAGAGAATCCGGACCGCGCGGACGCCATTCTTAAAGGGGCTGCCGATGACCAGACCTTCACCGATTCGTTTGACATTGACGAGGGTCTGACAGCGAGGGAGAGTCTTGGCGTAGGCTCGGGAAAAAGCAGCTCTAGTAAGGGAGGATCGGCCGGCCTGTCTTTGGGCGATAACGAGTCCCGCCATACCCGCGAGCGCAAACACGAGGCGTATGCCACGGTCCGGCTTTGCAATCGCGAAGGAGATGTTCTGTGGTCCACCACACAGGAGAGCCTTGGCGGAAAGTTCCGCGGCGCGAGCGCCGATGTGGCGGCAAAAGTTGCTCATCAGCTTGCGCTGGATGTCGATCGGGCGCGCCGCGGCCCCGCTGCTTCTGCACCCGTTAAAGCTCAGCCCTAAGCAGATCGCGCGACCGCTAGAGACTTCAATTTGCTAATGAGAAGTCCCGAAGGTCCGCCTTTTTGTAGGATTTCTTCGATTAGGTCCGCTACCGGTTCACGCGCCACACGCTCGGGATTCCCGCCTGTGATTACGACAATGTGGATCGCCGGATCGAGTCTCTTCAACTCACGAATCAGTTCCAGGCCAAGCTCTTCGGTTGGGAGCCGCAAATCGACTACCGCACATTCCGGCTTTTCAGCCGCGGCAAGGTCTGCGGCTGAACCGGCATCCGCGGCTCGAATCGTCTCGAATCCCGTTTGCTCTAGCAGCATAGTGCGCAACACGAGCTGATCCGGATCGTCATCGACGACAAGAACTTTCATTGGGATGCAAACGTGATCTGCGCGATGACCAGGGTGGGCAGGGCCTGATTCCACCCGTCCGGCAAGTTGTCGAAAGCCAATCTGAAGGGACGCGTCTCCTTTGGCTTCAAAAGGGCCGCTTTCTTGCGCACGATGGCAGACCGCTCACGGTAAATCTCGTGCCCATCCACGGCTCGGAACAGGCAGTAAACATCCACTCCTTCAATCGGCCGCGGTCCATCGTTCGTGATTTTGCCCTCAATCTCAACTACCTGTTGCTTCATGAAGTTTTCTGTCGCCTTCATGCTTACGTCACTCAAAGTGAGGTTCGAGACATAGGCTCGTGCTTCCGGAGAAGCCGGGCCCTCCAATGGTTCTTGCGGGCCGGGCCTTCTGAGATACAAAATGCCGGCAACCAGCGCGATCAGGACGACGGCGCCACTGACAGCGTATGCGAGCGGAACGGTTCTGCGACTGGCAGTCTTGAGCGCCATTCTCCCAACTTAGATGCTCGCTGCGTACTGCCCGCGTCACTAACGACGCTTCTTAGCCGCGGTCCGACGGCCTGAGCTTTTCTTGCGCGCAGCTCCCCGACCTGTGCTCCTTCTGGAGGCAGTTTTCTTGGTAGTACGCTTCTTTGAAGTAGCTTTCTTGCCGGTCGATTTCTTAGTAGTCGCTTTCTTGGCGGTCGTTTTCTTACTGCTTTTGGCGGCCGCCCCCTTCTTAGCAGTTTTGCTTGCCTTTTTGGCAGTACTTGACCGGCTTCCGCGAGAGCGGCCCGCTCGGCCACGGCCGCCACTCTCGGCCGCCGTTTCAGCGCTTATGAGCTTGTTGAAATTACTTCTTTCCCCAGCCGCTGTTTCTTCCTGATAGACCAAGGCCAAATCCCGCTCATCGAATTTATCGAAGAAATCCTCCCAGGAGATAGGCTCCAGATTTTCGTCTCCTCCGAAGCCGGGAAACTCGATCCGCAAGACCCCGATGTCTTCTTGCGAGCCTGTCCGCTTTACGTGCGCCGGCTTACCTCCGCGCTCTTCCGCCCATCTGCGAATTTCTTCGTGGTCACGAGTGGTTCTTGAAAGATTTGCCATCCTTATCCCCTTCCGGTTTGGCGCACGTATCACGCCTCGCCGTTAGATATAGACTCACGCGCCGCGCATTTGCAGTCGAAAAATCAGAGCTCGTCCGCGAGCAGACGGTCAAAACAAGTTAACTGTCGAAACGAGAAATCGCAGATTGATGTCCCACAGATGGCCTGCAAAATATCGGGTTTGAGCCCGGGCAGGCCAGGTGAGGTAATACACAGACTATGAAACTCTTTACAAGCACAGAATTCAACTCCTTCCAAGACCTGTTCGTGAACCAGCTCGAGGATCTTTATGATGCCGAACAGCGCCTTACGCAGGCCCTACCCAAGATGGCCGATGCAGCCAACTCCAACCAACTGAAGCAAGCTTTCCGTGAACACTTGACTGAAACTCAGGGACACGTCTCCCGGCTAGAGACGATTTTCCGGCAGCTTGGCACTGACCCGAAACGTGAGACCTGCCAAGCCATGAAAGGCTTGATCTCCGAGGGTGAAGAGATGGTTAGCGCGACTGGCGATCCCAGCATCAAGGATGCAGCTTTGATCGCGGCGGCGCAGCGCGTCGAGCATTATGAGATTTCCGGCTATGGAACCGCTCGCACGTTTGCGCTCCGGCTGGGGCGAAATGAGGCGGCAGACCTCCTGCAGCAGACGCTCGAAGAAGAGAAGGCGGCGGATCAGAAATTGAACCAGATCGCCGAAAGCTCGGTGAACCGCCAAGCCTCTGCCTCTGCTCAAACCACCACTGCGGCAGGCAGCAGTCGGTACTAAACAATAACTGATTTTTTGAAAATTGGGAGCGGCCGCCCTGAGGAAGCGGCCGCTTTTCGTTTACAAGCGCGGTTTCACCTGATAAAGCAAAACGTATACGACTACGCCGGTGACGCTGACATACAACCAGATGGGCAGCGTCCATTTCGCGATGGCGCGATGCCGCTCAAAATGCCCCTTGATCGCCCTTCGTAGCGTGATTATCGCAAGCACCGGTACGCTCGCCGCAAGTACGGTGTGAGTTCCCAATATCCATAGGTAAACAATCCTTACCCAGCCTGGTTTATCGAATTTCACCGAACCTACGTTCCAGTGGTAGATCAGATAGCCGACGAGGAATACACAAGAGACTACAAAGGCCGTAATCATAGTTCGGTGGTGAGCAGCTACCCTCCCCCGCCGGATGAATGTGTACCCGATAACGAGCAGTATCGCGGAGATTCCGTTTAGAGTGGCATTCACGACCGGCAAATCATGGATGCCGAGAAAGCCGAGCGGCGTCACGCCGGTTCTTTGCGGAGAGCGTTCACATCCTGCAACATCACCGGGATCCCGCCGGGGTCAACGCTCGAGTAATAGCCCCGGATTGCGCCGTGCTTATCGACCACCATAAATTTCGTGCTGTGGTCCATATTGGCGATCACATCTCCGACGTGGAACACCTGATACGCCAATAGGTGTACGGTCTTGGGAGTTCCAGTCAAGAAAACCCAATCGTTAGCGGGTCCTCCGAATCGATGCGCGAAATCGTTCAACACCCGAGGCGAATCGTGATCCGGATCGACCGAAATAGAAACGAGTTGTACATCTTGATCGCCGCGTACGCGCTGTTGCACTCTATGCATCTCAGAAGTCATGCGTGGACAGGGACCCGGACAGCTGGTGTAGATGAAGTCTGCAACCCATACCTTGCCTCGAAGCAGGTTGCTGTCGAACGCGTGTCCTTCCGAGTCCGTCATCGTAAAGCTCGGAACCGTGCCGTAGTTCGGCAGCTTGCTCGCGGCATTTCTGCAGGCGGTCGCAGCAGCTACTGTAAGTAAGAAAAAAGGGAGAAGCGCTCTCGTCCGGGCGTTCACAGGCGAACCGGATCGAGCACCATGAGGAAGTAGACTGCCGGCAGGTAAAGCACCGAAGCGAGCAGCACACTGCGTGCGCGCGCCTTCGTACGGTCCAGCGCCACTCGAATTCCCGAGTAGAGGAATAGCAGCCCCAGCGCGATCGCCCCAACGGAGTACACGCTTCCGGTCATGCCCATCCACTTCGGGAGAACGCTAATGGGAATCAGCAGGAGCGAGTAGAAAAGAATTTGACGGGCCGTGGACTCACCGTCAGGCTCGACGACGGGCAGCATTTGAATTCCTGCGCGCGCATAGTCGTCGCGGTACATCCACGCGATCGCGTAGAAGTGCGGAAATTGCCAGAAAAACAAGATTGCAAACAGAACCCAGGCTTGCGGCGTCAGGTTGTGCGCGGCGGCTGCGTAACCGATCAGCGGAGGCATGGCTCCGGGGAAGGCGCCCACTGTTGTCGACCACCAGGTCTTCTGCTTCAGAGGCGTGTATAGGAAGAGGTACATCAGCAGCGTCAAAATGCACAGCCCCGATGCGAGCCAATTGACGCCGAAGCCGAGATCCAGGCCGCCAATTAAGGCCAACGCCACTCCAAACCAAAGCGCTTGATTCGCGGAAAGACGCCCTGACGGCAAAGGACGCATCCACGTTCGGCGCATCTTCTGGTCTGCTTCCCGCTCGTACCACTGATTCAGTGCCGCGGTTCCCGAAGCCACCAGTCCGGTTCCGATCACCGTGTGTAGAAGAGCCCACACCGGCCATGCACCGTGATGACCGAAGTAGTAACCGACGGCGGTGCTCATGAGGATTAGCCACGTGATTCGCGGCTTGGTCAGCTCAATGTAATCGTGCACTTTCAATTGGCTGGGGAAGCGGACTTGCGCGTGGGACACCGACATTGCCAGTGTACTCCCTCGCGTTTGCGCACGAACCGAAGAGCCAACGCAGAACTCACGCTGCAAGTGAAAGGGAGGGAGATTTTTGCGGGGAGTGTGATGGGTCAGGCGGCGTTTTCGGCGGCCATCGAAGGATTTTCGAGGAGCGATGCGACCGTAGCGGCGTGGCGGACGTTCAAATTGAGCAATTGCTGGTGGTCAACTTTCGCTTCGGCGAGCAAAATGTCCCAGCGATGGCGTTCCTGCTTGCGATTTTCGCCAGCTTCGCGGCGGGTTTGGTCGGCTTCCCGGCGCACCGACGGCCCCTCGAGATCTTCGATTCGTGAAGGCGGCGCGCTTCCTCGAAATCGAAGCATGAGCGCGCGACGCACGGTTATCGCGCAGGATCAGGTGGTTGTCAGGCCCGCGTCCTATGCGGAAGGGAAGAGCGTCGATGCCGATGCGTGTGCGCTCTCCGGAGGGGTGAATCACGTCTAGCGCTGCGCTGCGCGTTTTCGTACTAGCAGTCGGATGCGTCGCGCCACCCCGCGCAAGCTCTGTTGAGATTTGTCATGCATGCAGAGAGATCAGGTGAAGGGTTGGAGCGCGAGGAGCGGCCCGATGCGGCCAGAGCCGGTGGATGCTTCGTGCTCGATTTGCTCAAGCCACAGCCGCCAGGGCATGCGTTGCGCGGCTTGGGGATAGGCGCCATTCTTCGGTGTAACCGCGCGAGTCCAGGCGTACTCGTCAGGCACGATGCCGCCGGTGAACATCAGCCAGCGGGCGACGTAAGCGGGCGGAGCGGCGCGTTTCGAGCCAAGCTCGAGCAGCTCTTCATTGCTCGGAAGCAGCGAGGTCGTGACGATTCCATCGGCCTGTTCGACTTCGACGATCTGATCGAAGCGCAGCTGCTTGAGGGCGGCTTCATCGACTTTGTCGAGGCGCTTGAATTCCATTCTCGTGATCTGGGCCAAGGCGAGTGAGCGCGCGATTTCGTCGCGATGAATGCGGTGATAATGCGCTTCGATTTCTTTGTAGGAGCGGAAGAAAGAGCGCTCGGCAGTCGTGAGGTAACGAGTGAACAGCGTGAATTGCTGGTGGTGGACGGCGGTCCAGTCTGAGGGATTCGCGGGGAGCTCGTATTCGATCTCTTCGAGGCGCTTCTGATTGCGTTTGAGCTTCCAGTGGGAGCGCGCGAGCTGCTCGACGAGTGCGATGGCAGGCTCCGTAGCGGGGTGGTAGTGATCGAACCAAGCGTCGACGGTGGATTCAAATTCAGCGGGATCTTCGCCCGCGAGCAGAATTTTTTCGGAGCGGCAGCCGTGTTTGAGCGCGTTTTGGCACGAGATCGCCTTTCCCGCCGTGGTACGCGGACCGCCTCGGCCGGTGTGGGGAAGGGGCGGGAGGTCGTCAGGGATGTTTTCGTCGTGCATGCTGGGCTCTGGTTGGAATTGTGGGGGCAGGCGAGTGCAAGGCGGGCGTTGGAAAGGTCGAATGCGATTGATTCGGCGTGAGATGGAAGATTTGGGGGAGTTGTGATGGGAGTTACGGAGGGGCGAGGTGAGGTTTTTTACCGAACGAACTCCGGGGGATTTCGGGAAGGGGGGGCAATACAGGAGCAAATTGGAAGCTAAACGCTAGGCCGTTAGCGCGGGTAATCTTAAAAATCGCCGCTCACATCTACGACTAGCGCGTTTTCCGTCAAGTTGGTTTGCGCCTGTCGGTTCGTCAGGCGCAATGTTCCGGCAACGTCGTTTTGAGGCGTGGATCGGTAAAAGACTTACGGAATTTAATCGTTTCCAGCTAATCTGGAGACGGAGCGCTGGCGCCATTGCTCACTGAAGAACGTAACTACTGCCTGGTGGAAGGCCGGTTGGTAAGGCGTGGAATGGTGGTCGCCTTCGAACTCTGCGAATTGTGCGGTGGGAATCTCGGCAAGAAGGCGCGCGACCTTCTGATTAGCCGCGTCTGATTTCCCATTAAGGATCAGGACAGGCACGTCGATGGTGCGGAGCGTCTCAGTCGGCCATATCGGAGCGACCGCACCGCGAATCACGGCCGCGAGGACTTTCGGGTCCGCGCCCGTCACTCGAGCAGCAATGAGACTCGCGGAGCCGAGGTGCCCAGGAATGATTTCTCCCTGCTCCAAAATCCTTGCTCCTTCCTCTGCCCAGACTTGGCCAGTGATAGGTCGCGGCACGGAATCGGGAATCGGCCAGTTTTTGGGAAAGTCCATCACGGTGTCCTGGATGACGTAATCGCCGATTCCGGCGAGAATGGCGGATCTTACGGCAGGCTGGTGCAGCATGAGAAGGCCGGCTGTTGTGCCGCAACCCATCGAGAAACCGATGATGTCGGTGGCGTCCAGTCGCAAATGCTCGATCAGCGAGACGACATCCTTCGCCATCGCGAAATCCGTATAAGCATTCCGTTGGCTGGGCTTCTCCGATGCGCCGAAGCCGCGCATATCTGGCAAGATAGTCCGGGCGCCGGCGGCGCGCAGGGCATGGGCAAGGCCGGTTCTACCCTCGGCGGGAGGATCAGGCAACGGAAGCGCGCCGCCGAACACCTCGCGAAACATCTCTTGTCGTTTTTCTAGTATAGGAAGTATGCGATCGAAGTGTCCGAACTGTCCCAGTGCGTCCACGCCGAATCCGTGCAAAAGGATAACCGCCGGACCTTGTCCCTCGTCGTGGTAGGCAATGCGGAGTCCGTCGAACGACGTGAATGTGTGCACGGCAGCCTCCAAGAATAGCAGCCATCGAAGACTTGGCTTATCTCCCACCTGGACGGGTTGTCAGCAGTCCGCTGAATGGCGACGAGCGGCGGCCCCAAGTGACTGTTGCGCGTTATACAGACAAGTGCACCCGCTGCAGCCCGCCCTATGTGTTTCTGACTTCACCAATTTCTTAGATCGGCTATTTTTTCGTCCAAAACTTAACTTCGGAAAAAAAGTCATCGGAAGCCCAAGGATCCCAAACTGTTTTATCGCCCTTACTCTTGGCGCCAGGCCAGGACCCTATAGAGGTTGAGAGCGCCCGGGGATATGTGCCTTGGCTGCGAAGGATATCGGTTTTGCCTTGTCCGGTCTTTTTGTCTTTGTAAGTATACGCGTACCCTCCACTGGCTTTCTTGTCTCCAGGGTAGATTACGATGACGTGACCGTGTCCTCCGGGCTTTTTCAAGCCTCCAATCACAACGACCCCCTGCTTTGCGAGGCGCCACCCCTCGTCGACTGCAACCTCCTTCCAGTCCGAAGAAGCGATCAGGAAGTCGATCAAATGATTCGCGTCAAGCCATCCAAACTTTGGATCTAGAAGGTTGGTCAATATGAACCAGACGGCATGACTGCACGAATTTGGATATCTGGAATATGCTTCATCGCATGCCTTCTTGAGTTCGTTGACAGCGTTCTCACAAGCTGGGGTACTAGCTGGGGCGGCCATCGTAGAGCTTCTCCTTACCTAGATCTTCTGAATGTCTTGCTTGTCGCGTCCCACTCGAGCGGTGGGAGACTATGATTTCCCAGAACAGTCGGATCTTCGACCCAGAATCGAATTTCGTGTGGGAAACCACGCGACCAACGTGCCATTGTCACGGTGAGCGTTCTGGGCGGATCACGCGGAAAGTTCATGGGAAGCTCACCGAATACTACTCCGTCAGGTCCGACCAGAATTGGTTTGGGAAACTTCACCGCAGGATCGAACTCGGGCAGCTTTGCGTTGTAATCGTCTGCCCAAACGGAGACTACGTACAGAGCCGTGCTCCTGCCATCTTTGACTGCGCAGGATTTTACGAACGCTTGGAATGGTATCCAGGCGGGTCCAAGCCAGATTTTCTTCTCTGCCGAAAGAGGACGGCATGTCCCGGGATCGATCTTTACCAACGGGCTAGCGATCGTGGAGGGATTTGCAAAACACGAAGCGACTATCCCGAAGGCTGTTCCGTAGACTGCTACTCTCTTCATGTTTCGACCTGGGACTCTGAGTATATAAAATCGTTCTCACGGAGATCCTCGCCCCTTTTAGCGTCCGTTGCAAAAAGGGTAAGTTGTGCAGCATCGCTGCAAGCGGTGTAAATTTTGGGCCTTGCACGATGTAAGAATCTATTCCGAAATTAAGCGCCCCGAAACGGCTGTTAATAGCGGCGGGAATTGGCGCTGGTTCTGCTGCAAGACGCTGTTGCACAAATTACCCGACGCTTTCGTCCCGGGTCCGATGGTGCGAGTCCACTCGCCGTAGAGTCGGCATCTCGGAGAAGTGGATCTGTCCATTACTCGTGTGTGGTCGCGAAGCGTTTACAAATCCGGAAGCCCAACTTTCCGGATGGCTCGCACGATGGCACGGGCAACCCGTCAATTGGCCCAACTCCGACCCGTCGGGTTGCAATTGCCGGATGCCCGACTGGCCGCCCACTGGATCAGAGCGGCCGTTCCGAGTGCCCGCTCCTTGATGTGGTGTTAAAGGCGACGCGTATCAGCCACGGACAGCGTACCGCAGAAAGACCACGCCGTTGCGGAACCGGTGCTCGTCAAGCAATTCCAGCTTCAACTTCACACCATCCGGGAAGAACCGTTTTCCGGCGCCGACCACTGCAGGGCAGAGGAACATTTGCACCTCGTCAACAAGATCAGCCCGTAACGCGTGTGCGGCGAGCTCAGGCCCATTCACGGTGATGTCGTGGCGGGCGTCGCGCTCGAGCTGCCGCACTACCTCGGGATCGAACTCGCGCTCGATCCGCGTTCGCGCGCTGCGCGGCTCGGCGAGGGTTCTGGAGTAAACGATCTTCTCGGCCGCCTGCCATTGCCGCGTCCAGTCGCGCAAAAAGTCTGGCAGGTTGGGAAGCGTGTGCGCAGTCTCCCAATACAGCATCGACTGTAGATTCTTCGCCCGTAGAGATAGGTCCCGACTGACGAGATGAGCTGGTTAATGTAGAGATTCACCTCTTCGTCGGGAAAGGCAAAGTCGAAGCGCCCGTGCTCGTCTTCCACGTAACCGTCCACGGACATGAGCATCGAGTAGATCAGTGACATTTGTTCATCTCCGGCGCCCAAACAGATAAGCTACTTCAGGGTGCTGACCAGGGAATTGGTGGATGCGCGGCAACAAGAAAAGTTTCCTGGACGATTTGTCGAATTCTGGTCTGGCCGTTCGTCGACATAATAAAGGCCGGGGCAATCAGCTGCTGGCGCCGGTCCAGCCTGAGGGGAGCTCGTATTCGATTTCTTCGAGGTGCTTCTGATTGCGTTTGAGCTTCCAGTGGGAGCGCGCGAACAGGCTACTTCGGTTGGCGCCTTTTGCGAGGTCTTCGGCGCTTTCTGCGAGCGACGGATGCTCCTGCTGGCCGATAGACTGGGTTCAGAGGACGGCAAGAGAGCACGGATCGTCCTCGATTCTGGTCGCACAAATGGCAGATCGTTTTCGAGTTCTCTCGGTCATGGGGCGGCAGTTGGAGAGTATGGGCATCTCAGCCAATGCCGTGTTGAGGCTTGCGGGATTGCCATCCGAGTTGTTCCAGCAAACGCGTATTTGGCTGACAACCGAGGAGATGCGCGCCCTGTACGACGCTATGGCCGAGCTCACCGGTGATCAGGCCATCGGCCTAAGGCTTGGCTCCGAGGAACGCCCGGAGAACTACAGCCCTATTGCTATTGCTGCGCTATTTACTCGGTCGTTCCGCGACGCCCTAAACCGCGTCGCTCGATATAAACGACTGACCTCACCGCAAGAAATCCGGCTGTTGGAGCGCGGCAAAGAGTGCGCGGTTGAGTTTGTGTGGCTGCTGGCGGAGGTCGCGGAGTCCCCCATTTGGATCGATGCTTGCTTCGCGTGGACGGTCACGATTGGCCGGCGTGGAATTGGCCGCAATATCCGTCCATCACGCGTGGAGTTGCGCCGCCCGATTACAAACAAGCAGGCTTACGAGAATTTCTTCGCGTGTCCGGTGAAGTTCGGTGCGCGCCACAATCGCCTTTTCTTTAGAGTAGAAGACCTTGATCAGCCGTTCATAACGTACAACCCGGATCTGCTGGAAGTAATCGCCCCCCAACTGGAATCCGAACTGAAGCAGTATCTGGCGAGCAGGTCTCTTCAAGAGCAGGCGAAGGGGATCTTGAAGCGGTCACTCGCGGGGCAGCGGCCGCGACTGGAAGACGTGGCCGTGGAGTTGCGCATGGGCACCCGCACATTGCAGCGGAAGCTGCTTGAACAAGGGACTACATTTCACGCCTTGATGGAAGAGGCGCGCCACGAAATGGCGCAGCACTATCTGCGGCAGCCCTCGCTCGAACTAAACGAAACAGCATACCTACTTGGATATGAGGATCCCAACTCCTTTATCCGGGCCTTTCACAAGTGGGAAGGGACCTCCCCAGGCGAGTGGAGATTTACGCAGTCGCACAGAATCCAGTAATCCGCTAGCGCAAGTTGCTGCATCGCATTCCGCTTGTGATGCATACGGCCTCGGCCAAGGCGGGACCTTCTCGGTAAAGAGGGCACGAAAATGAGAACAGCGTTGGTGACAGGGGCGAATCGCGGCATCGGACTCGCTATCGCGGCGGGGCTGAACAGACTAGGTGGAATTAAGGTACTGGTCGGCAGCCGGCGGGCGGAAGACGGTGAGAACGCCGCCAGGGCACTCGGTGGAAATGCCGTTGCCGTGCAATTGGACCTCTCGAAATCGGAGGATATCCGATCGCAGGTTAAGAACATCGTCGATGTACATGGCGGCATCGATATTCTCGTGAACAATGCGGGCGTACTTGAGCCCGGAAACATACTGGAAATCGAAAGTAATAAGCTCAACTACTCTTTACAGGTAAACTTCCTCGCGCCCCTTGAGCTCATCCGAGAACTCGTGCCAGGCATGAACGAACGGGGGTATGGGCGTATCGTGAACGTCTCTTCGGGCTGGGGCTCCTTCGCCGAGGGACTCTCCGGTCCTGCCGCCTACTCCATCAGTAAAGCCGCGCTGAACGCATTGACCTTGTCACTTTCGAAGGACCTCCCGAACAACGTGAAGGTCAATAGCATGTGCCCCGGATGGGTACGCACCCGCATGGGAGGCGAGGCGGCCCCGCGCACACCGGAAGAAGCGGCCGACACGGCGATTTGGCTGGCCACTCTACCCGACGATGGTCCCACGGGAGGTTTTTATCGCGATCGAGGATTGGTTGAGTGGTGAGCCGCCTCCTGTGGACAAGCTGACGAGGCGCATTTTGAAGGCTGTTTTAGACGAGGTAAGTACGGTGGCGTGATCACGTCGCCTGGCGGTAAAAAAAGGAGACTACAAATGCAAGGAACTATGCTCTACGGCCCGCGCGATGTTCGTTTCGAAAATCGGCCGGACCCGACAATCACCAAGCCGACAGATGCGATCCTCCGCCTCTCGGCCACCTGTATCTGCGGATCGGACCTATGGCCCTATCGAGGCATTGCCAATTTCACAGAACTGCCGACCCCCATGGGACACGAGTACTGCGGCATCGTCGAAGAGGTTGGTAAGGAGGTTAGAAACGTTAAGCCCGGCCAATTCGTGGTCGGCTCATTTGTGACCTCGGATAACACTTGCGTCATTTGCAACGACGGCTATCCGTCCTCCTGCGTACAGCGCGAGTTTATGCTGGCCGCACAAGCGCCGCTCTTGCGCGTGTCGCTTGCGGACGGGACATTGGTACCCACACGTGATGTTCCTCCCAAAGAACTGATCCCCAGTCTGCTGGCGACTTCCGATGTGTTGGGGACGGGTTGGTTTGCTGCGGATGCAGCAAATGTAAAGCCCGGGAAAACGGCTGTGGTTGTGGGCGACGGGGCAGTCGGTTTGCTCGCTGTGCTTTCAGCCAAGCAGATGGGTGCCGAGCGCATCATCGCGATGAGTCGTCACCCATCGCGTCAGAAACTCGCAAGAGAGTTCGGCGCAACCGACATCGTGACCGAGCGTGGTGAGGAAGGCATTGCGCGAATCAAGGAAATGACAAAAGGACTCGGAGCCGATTCCGTGCTGGAATGTGTTGGCACGCAGGAATCCATGCTGCAGGCCATCCGTTCCACTCGTCCTGGCGGCTACGTCAGCTACGTGGGCGTTCCGCACGAGGTCAAACTCGATGGGACAGAGTTGTTCTTTGGTGAGGTCCATCTTCACGGCGGCCCAGCTCCCGTGCGCCGCTATCTCCCGAACCTGATCGACCTTGTACTGAACCAGAAGATCAATCCTGGGAAAGTATTCGATCTGACGCTACCGCTTGATCAGGTGGCCGAAGGCTACCGCGCCATGGACGAACGCCGGGCAATCAAGACGCTGCTTCGCACGACCTGAGCCTAAGATCTGGACACTAATCACTGCAAAAGGAGGAGACAAGGCAGTATGGCACAGACCATCGGATTTATTGGAAGCGGCGCAATGGCCAGTGCATTGGCTCGCCTCTCCGTTGCTGCCGGGCTAAACGTCGCGATGAGCAACTCTCGCGGACCTGAGACGCTTACCGATCTAGTCCAGGAACTTGGCGATCGGGCACGCGCAGCCACTTCCGAAGAGGCGTCGCGAGCAGGCGATTTAGTGGTGTTAGCAACTCCGTTGAACGCCTACCACAAACTTCCGGTTGACGCGTTGAGCGGCAAGATCGTCATCGACACGATGAACTATTATCCGGTTCGTGACGGTCAAATACCCGTTCTCGATGCGGCTGAGCTGACATCAAGCGAACTGATCCAGCAACATCTGAAAGGCGCGAAGCTTGTTAAGGCTCTAAATAACCTCGACTCGTCACACCTGTTCATTGATGGTCGTCCCCATGACAGATCGAACCGGACCACGCTTCCCGTTGCTGGCGACGATCTCGAAGCAAAGCAGGCAGTAATGAAATTCATGGACACGATCGGATACAACGCTATCGATATTGGACCACTGTCGGAGAGCTGGCGAGTGGAACCGGGCACGCCCATTCATGTATGGCCCTACGCTCCGAAAGTACCGGAGGGATTAGCCGACGAAGAAGCGCAGGACTGGTTCAAGAAAACTCCCGGCACTCCGGTTTCAGCGGCTCAGGCAAGCGAGCTTGTCGCAAAGGCCGTTCGCAAGTTTCCGGTAGGCGGCTTCCCTGAGTATCTACCGCCTGTTTTGATCGCGATTTCAGTAAAACACGGTCGGCTGCCCGCATCAGCGGCAAACAAGCGAACGGCCTAAAAGGAGAGAGATGGAAATCAGACGAGCCGGCTCGCAGCCATCCGCAAAGGGACCCTCCGATTGGTTCACGGGCAGCGTGCGGATTGATCCACTGTTTCAGGCGCCCGACCCGGCACCAAGCGCACAACCGGATTTGCAGGGCCTTGCGCGCGCTCCACGTGCAGCAGGCGCGAGCGTAACTTTCGAGCCAGGCGCTCGTACTGCATGGCATACACATCCGCTTGGACAAACGCTCATTGTTACTGCCGGCTGTGGCTGGGCGCAGCGCGAGGGTGGTCCAATCGAGGAGATTCGCCCCGGCGACGTCGTCTGGTTCTCGCCCGGTGAAAAGCACTGGCACGGCGCGACACCGATAACGGGCATGACGCATATCGCCATACAGGAGAAGCTCAACGGAAAGGTCGTTGATTGGATGGAACATGTCAGCCGCGAGCAATACCGGAAGTGATGGTGCGCAGGCCCGACTCGCGACAAACCGCGCTCAAAGGACAAGATCATGACAGGGAATCGAAGTCAACGTTTTACAGGCAAAGTTGCATTTGTCACTGGCGCTACAAGCGGCATCGGACGGGCGACCGCGATTGCGTTTGCGCAGGAAGGCGCGAGCGTGGTCGTGGCAGACATAGCGGAAGAGGGCGTGCAGGAAACGGCACGTCTAGTCCAGGAAACCGGCAATCGGGCGCTTGCCGTCGTTTGCGATGTCGGGAAGGCCGATGATGTAAAGGCGGCGGTGGACAAGGCCGTCGCCGCCTTCGGTCGCATCGATGTGGCGTTCCACAATGCGGGAGTGGAACAGCCGTATGGCGCCATTGCCGATATAACGGAAGACGATTGGGATCGTATCGTTGCCATCAACCTGCGCGGCGTTTTCCTGTGCGTGAAGTATGTAGTGCCTGTGATGCTCAAGCAGGGCGGCGGCTCCATTGTGAACACCTCCTCGGGTGCTGGTTTGATTGGTTTTACGGGGCAGGGGGCATATGCGGCAACCAAGTTTGGTGTTATCGGGCTCACCAAATGTGCTGCGCTCGATTATGCGAAAAGCAATATTCGCGTGAACGCTATCTGCCCTGGAATTATCGACACACCGATGATTCAACGTGTCGCCGCAGGCGCACCCGATGGCTACGCCAGCATGATTGCGCAAGAGCCGATTGGCCGTTTAGGTAAGCCTGAGGAGATTGCTTCAGCAGTTTTGTGGCTCAGCTCAACCGATGGCGCTTTTGCGACAGGCCTTGCCATGGTGGTTGATGGCGGACAGACCATTGGCATCAGCGTGAAATAGCATTCGACCCATGGCAACCTGCTTCGCGCCATGACAAAGCCTGCTTCGCCGTGTTTACTGTGTTCGCGTGTCTTGCGGGCGGCGCACATGGTCAACAGAACGGAGGGGTTCGCGCGCTCGCTTATGACGCGCAAACTCGCGGGCCGGTTCCGATCCCCCCGTCCGAACGCGGCTTACAGACCGTTGTGGCCGAGACGTGGTTCAAGGTGTCCCACGAGGGGATCGTCCTTGAGGGCGCAGCATTCGAGCGCAATGGCAATCTGCTCTTCTGCGATGTATCCGGCCGGCGTGTGCTGCGCCTCACGCAGGATAAACGCCTCTCGACTGTTGTCCTTTTGAACGATTTCAGTCCAGGAGGCATCGCAATTCACAACGATAGGCGAATCTTCATCGCGGCCATGAATATCCCAAAGGGCACGGGTTTAATTGCCGCTGTGCAGCCAGACGGAACGGGTATGCAGACCATCGTTCCCGCCACGGCCGGCTATATGCCGAATGACTTGGTCTTCGACGCACACGGCGGCTTTTACTTCAGTGACTTTCGAGGGATCTCGACCGAACCGAAGGGAGGCGCCTATTACGTATCGCCCGACTTCAAGACGATCACACCCGTGCTGCCACACCTTGCAATGGCAAACGGCATCGCGCTCAGCCCAGACGGAAAGGAATTGTGGGTGACCGAGTTCGCCAGAAACCTCCTGCATCGGGTCGTCCTGGCGTCCCCGACCGCCATCGCCCCAGTCGGCACAGCAATTCCTTATCACTTCATCGGTCCGGCTCCGGATTCGATGCGCGCCGATAGCGACGGTAATCTCTATGTGGCGATCTACAGCCAAGGCCGCGTGCTGGTGTTCAACAAGAACGGCATCCCTATCGGACAGATACTGCTGCCCGGCAGGGATGCAGGGCACAACCTGCAGTCCACCAGTATGGCCATAAGGCCCGGCACGAACGATCTCTACATCGTGACGAGCGACGACAACGGTGAACAAGGCGCGACGATCTTCCACGCCAAGGTGTTCGCCACGGCCCTGCAGCTCTACTCGCACAAGTGAGTTACACCTGTTGAGGTGGTTCGTCCGGCGCCGCTCGACCTGGATCGTCTGTGGCGGCCATCTATAGATCTACACATCGCGACTACTCGCGTTTCGGCGGCACCGGAGTTCTCTCCGGATCGCCGATCATTTACTCGGGACGGCCCGACTGGGCTGAACAATCATTTTGACAGTACCGACATCGAACGAGTATACTACGATTGCTATGCCTAGCTATCGGAGTATTATTCTTGCCTAAACCCAATTCAGCGCAGAGTGCCATGGATCTACTCGTGCTGACTGTGCTTGAACGCCGAGGCCCTCTGCACGGATACGGAATCGCGACCGAGATTGAGCAACTTTCGGCGGAAGCCCTGCGCGTGGAAGAGGGATCACTCTATCCGGCGTTGCACAGGATGGAAGCATTAGGGTGGATCGCGGCGGAGTGGAAGACGAGTGATACGAACCGTCGAGCTCGATTCTACGGAATAACGCCGACTGGACGGAAACAGGTAAATGCGGAATCGGAGCGCTGGAAGGCCTTTTCAGCCGGTGTGGCGCGCGTGTTGAAGCATGCATAGGTGAGCGGAGGACAGCGGATGCGTTGGATGTTACGCCTTTGGAATACGGTCCGGCCGAGACTGCTGGAGCAAGAGCTAAACGAAGAAATGCTCGATCACATCGAGCGCAGGGCGGCACAGCTGATGCAAGGCGGCCTAACCCGGGATGAAGCGTACCGGCAGGCCCGTATCCGATTCGGCAACGTGTCGGGCATCAGGGAAAAAAGTCGCGAGGTACGGCTGTGGCCGCAAATCGAAGCCACTACGAAAGATCTCACGTATGCGATACGCGGGCTCAGAAAGCAACCCGCCTTTGGAGTGACGGCGATTGTTTCGCTAGCACTTTCGATGGCGTCGGTTTCGGCGATCTATTCGATCGTGGACGCGGCCATTCTGCGGCCACTCCCTGTGTACCGACCGCGCGAACTGTTCACCCTGACCTATCCGGATGTATCCGATTCGGGATTTACGGCGGGAAATGAGCGGGACAGTTTCAGCTATCCGGAATTTCTCTCCTTTCGGGATGCCACCGGGGCAACGGCTCAACTGGCTTTGTATAGTTTTCCTGGCCCAGTCGAAGTGAAGGGCTTGCGGAAGGACAAGCTGACGCGTGCATTTACCTCGGGCAACGGTTTCGATATGCTCGGAATCGCGCCAGCGGCGGGACGGCTCTTTTCAGCCGCCGAGGACAAAGAGCCCACGCCGGTAACGGTTATCAGCTACGATCCGTGGAATCGCGAGTTCCACCGAGATCCTGCTATTGTTAAGCGCAATTTACGGATAAACGGAAAGCTCTACGGAGTAATAGGTGTTGCCGGCAAGAACTTTTTTGGTGTCGAACCCGGCAAGTTCGTCGATGTATGGCTGCCAGCGTCTGAATACGATGCGGCGGAGCTGTCAAGGTCGGATTGGCATTGGTTCCGCATCCTTGGGCGCATTACGCCGGGGTACGGGACTCTGCAGATTCAGGCACGATTACAGGCTCCCTTTCACGCAGTCCGCGCCGAGATCGTAAAGCGGAATCCGACGGCGCCTGAGGCGATCAAGAAACAGTTTCTTCAAAGTAAGATTCATGTGCGGCAAGCATCATCTGGCGTCTCGAGTTTTCGTCAATCGTTTTCGCGACCTCTATGGATAGTATTTGCGGTCGCTTGGACAATTCTGCTGATTGCATGTGCAAATGTGGCGGGGCTACTTCTGGCGCGATCCACCGCACGAGCAGGAGAAATGGCGATGCGGATCGCCCTGGGTGCAGGCAGGTGGAGATTGATGCGACAGATGTTTACGGAAAGTCTGCTCCTTGCTTGCCTCGGCGGCATCTTGGGTTGGCTGCTGGCTCGATTCTCGGCCCCATTTCTCGCGTCTTGGTTGTCGACCGGGGATGATCCGCTGCAACTGGTTCTCGCTCCGGATACCCGCGTGCTCGCCTTCTGCGCCGGCATTTCTACGCTCGCATCCTTGATCTTCGGGATTGTACCGGCGTGGCAGGCATCGGGCGCGCAGCCGATTGCAGCAGTTCGGGAATCGGCAGAGCAATCACAAAGAATGAGGCTCAGCAAGGCATTCGTGGTCGTGCAGGTTGCGTGCGCATTCTGCCTCGTGATCGCAGGCGCAGCGTTCCTATTCAGTTTGGGACGCTTGTTCAAAGTAGATCCTGGATTCAACGTTAAGAATGTAGCCGTATTGACCGTAACGCATGGTCCAGCAGCTCAGCCGAAGAATCCCTTGCAGCACATGTTCGATTTGCAGAGACGGCTCTCGACCGCTCCCGGCATTGAGTCTGTGGCCGCGGCTCCGTGGCCTAACTTTGGTGGAGGCGGCTGGTCGGGTCAGGTCATTATTCCAGGCCGCGGACCTTCGCAACAGCAAGAGATTTTCTATCCCGTGTCGCCGAATTACTTCGCTACGCTGCACACGCCGCTGTTGAAAGGGCGGGATTTCACGGCGCGAGATAGCGGGGCGAAAATGCCTACGTCAGCGATTGTGAATCGTGCCTTCGCGGAGAAATATTTCAACACGACTGACGTGGTCGGGCGTGAGTTCAGCTTTCCTTCTGAAAAAGGACTGATCCGAAAAGTCATTACCGGCGTGGCGTCCGATGTGCGGTACAGTTCCTTGCGAAAGCCGGTCGATCCGATCGCGTACTTGCCGCTTGATGATGGCGAAACCACGTTCTCTCTGTTTGTGCGTTCGCGTATGGAGATCGGGTCAATTGTGCGGTTAGTGAACCGGGAAGCGGCACAGGCGGCATCTGGATACGTGGATGGCGTGACCACTCTCGAGGCCATTGTTGGAAGCAGTTTACGTACCGAGAAATTACTGGCGGGTGTGGGCGGCGCGCTTGCGTTTTTTGGATTGTTGCTAGCAGCAATTGGACTGTTCGGGATGTTGAGCTATTCGGTTGGCCGTCGAACCAGAGAGATCGGAATACGTGGTGCATTGGGCGCTGACGCAGCTGAGATCGTCGCCATGATTCTGAAAGACGTCATGATTTTGATGAGCACAGGAGTGATCGCCGGTCTTGCAATGGCGATGGTCTTAGTCCGGATGGTGCGGCCATTGCTTTTTGAGGTTCATGAGACCGATCCTGTACTGCTTGCGACGGCGCTCATGGTCTTCGCGGCTACGGGCCTGATTGCGGCGTTCATGCCGGCCCGACACGCTGCAGCGATCAATCCAGTTACCGCACTACGGAGTGAATAGCGAGGCATTGTCGGCGTCGAGCGTACAACATGCGAAGGTCCTAGGTACCCAGTTGTCGAACACGCAGACAGAACTCGTTTTGCCGCCGATAGCTGCTGCCAAGTCGCGAAGCGTTTACAATCCTGAAGCCCGACTTTCCGGATAGCTCGCAGCATGAGGACTTGGCGGATGCGCGGCCGGATCGCCGGGTATGAACGAACTAGGCTGCTATTTGAAAGTCGGTATCGTCGCAACATGTCCGGCTGCATCGACTCGTCTGATTCTAGGCCGCCAACCTTCTGTTGCAGGCCCGTTTGCATTTGTGTATTCGAGGACGTACAGATCATGTCCATCTAGAGCAAGACCGGTCGGCGACCAGGGTCGCTCAGGCTTCAGAACGGTTTCGACAGTACCTGAACGGCTGACTCTAACGACAGCATGACAGCTGGTTGCCGCAGCGAAGGCAGTGCCGTCCGGAAGGACGGCTCGGGGAAGAACCGTTTTCCGGCGCCGACCACCGCAGGGCAGAGGAACATTTGAACTTCGTCAACGAGACCAGCCCTTAAGGCGTGCGCGGCGAGCCCGGGCCCATTCACGGTGATGTCGTGGCGGGCGTCGCGCTTGAGCTGCCGCACTACATCGGGATCGAACTCGCGCTCGATCCGCGTTCGCGCGCTGCGCGGCTCGGCGAGGGTTCTGGAGTAAACGATCTTCTCGGCCGCCTGCCATTGCCGCGTCCAGTCGCGCAAAAAGTCTGGCAGGTTGGGAAGCGTGTGCGCAGTCTCCCAATAGAGCATCGACTCATAGATCCTTCGCCCATAAAGATAGGTGCCGACTGACGAGATGAGCTGGTTGATGTATAGATTCACCTCTTCGTCGGGAAAGGCAAAGTCGAAGCGCCCGTGCTCGTCTTCCACGTAACCGTCTACGGACATGAGCATCGAGTAGATCAATGACGTTTGTTCATCTCCGGCGCCCAAGCCCCCCATGATCCCGAACGTCTAAGCGGGCCGGCGATTGCTGAATGGCAGCTTATATCATCGGAATGCAAAATTGCATTACTCGCTTTTCCCAAGAAAACGAGTTGCTGCGCGGGTCTGTCCCGGAGTCGGCCAGTTTTCGAGAACCCGGTTTTGCCAGTTTTCTGTTTTAGTAATGTCACCCTTGTGTTATTATGGCACTGGTGTGACATAGAGCTAAATGAGCATAGGCGAAGAACAAGGTAGATTCCGGCAACGCGCGCACACTCGTGCTCTGCTTGTGAAGACCGCGTCGGAACTGATCCAGAGTGGCGAAGTACCCACTGTGACAGCGGTTGCCGAAGCGGCACAGGTTTCTAGACGCACCGCCTACCGATACTTTCTTTCGCAGGAGCAGTTATTGGCTGAAGCAGCCATCGAGATCGCCCGGCCCCTGGTATCCAATACTGAATTCCCAGAGGACCTGATGGCGCGCATCCGGCTTCTGGTGGCAACAGTGCAGCGATTTGTCTATGGAAACGAGGGCGCTTTACGAACGATTGTCCGCCTAACTGCCGAGCACGTTGTAGGTCAGAACGTCAGCGGCGCTGAGGACTTGACACCGGTGAGGAGCAACCGGATTGAATGGATCAGGACCGGCCTCGCACCGGCCAAAAAACGACTTGGAGGAAAAGATTTTGAACGGCTTGTCTCCGCCCTTTCATTGTGCGTTGGTATCGAGTCTGTAATGGTATTGACGAATTTGCGTGGGCTATCTCAAAAAGAAGTCACACGCGTTTCTGTCTGGGCTGCAGAAACTTTAGTCGCGGGCGCACTGGAACAGGCCGAACAAAGGCTTCGGTCAGGGCCCGCAGAAGCGAGGAAGAAGCATGAATCGCCGATCGTTCTTTAATCTCGTTGCACTTGCATTATCGAACCGGGAATCCGGAGTTGCTTTTTTAAGAGGAGATACAACCATGAATACTGCGCCTACTTCCGCGACTCAGCCATTGATCGTCAGAACCGAAGATGTCGTCGGGTTCAGGCAAGGCTTAGGAGAAATGCGAATTCTGATCGACGGCGCCAAATCGCAGAACCAGTGGTGGCTCGGCCATTGTGAAGAATTGCCTGGGTTCATGACCACACTGCACTTCCACCACAATATGGACGAATACGTCTACGTGCTCGACGGCGTTCTCTCGATTTTCACGGGTGGCCAGTGGCACGATCTTAGCTCGGGCGCATTTGCTTTACTTCCCAAGGGTATTCCTCATGCACAGGGAAACACTTCCTCATCGCCGGTTCGCTTCCTTGGGTCAGGTAGTCCTGCTGGATTCGAACGCCTGTTTCCGGAACTGGATCAATTGGCTAAGCGTGTCCCGGCGAATACTCCTGAATTCGGCAAAGAAGCGGCCAAGCTTTTGAGCCAACTTGCAACAACCATCGTCGCGCCGCCGCCTCGTCGATACTAGGGTGCGATCCGTCAAGAAAAACTGAATTTCACTGAGACATAAGATGGCGGCCATTACCTTAATTAATTCTTTCGAAGTCCCCACAGGACGTGAGGATCAGTTCCTGCAATTTTGGAAACAGGTCAATGCTTATATGCAGAAGAAACCCGGCTATTTAGGCCATAAACTTCATCGTGCAATCAGGCCTGACGCTCCGTTCCGTTTCGTTAACGTTTCACGATGGTCATCAATGCGCATTTTCAGGCCGCGCATGACGCCGGCTTTCGCGAACTCGTAGACAAACCGGCGGGGTCCGCTTTTCGGCCCGCATCCAATTGTCTATGAGGTCGTCCATGAAGCGCACGCGGCGACTGGCTCCACAGGGGCATAGTTGTTTCAGTCCACATGATCGATGGTGGAGCTGTGTGCGTGATCATTGTGGACAGCGGGAGCGGATCACGGCACGGGAAGTAGTTCGCCTCAGTTGCTTTGAGGTGCGCTTATCGGAAACAGGCAGGTCGCGCCTGCTTTTGGGAATTAACCGCGACTAATGGCAAAATTTCCTGGACGATTTGTCGAACTCTGGTCCGGCCGTTCGTTGACATAATGAAGGGCCGGGGAAATCAGCCCGCCTGAAAACGAGTAGAGGAGAAGACATTGCCGCAATATCTCGTTGCCATTCAACACCCCGACAACTACGACCCGTCGCTCGAAGGTGAAGCGATGATTCGCGACATCGGCGCACTCAACCAAGAAATGGATACCGCAGGCGCCCGGTTCTTCGCAGGGGGTCTGGAATCGGCAAGCCACGCTAAATCGCTGCGCAAGCAGCCCGACGGGAACGTCTCGATCACCGACGGCCCCTACCTCGAAGCCAAGGAATACATCGGCGGCTTCTGGATTCTCGAGTGCGCCGACATGGAGGAAGCGCTGGCCTGGGGACGCAAAGCCGTCATCGCCTGCCGGGTTCCTGTCGAGGTGCGAGCGTTCCACAAAATCCGGCCGGATAGAAAGGCACTTAGCCAGGGAGAGTCGCAATGAGAAAGCTGAGAATTTTCGAACACATGTCGCTGGACGGCGTAATCCAGATTCGCGGCTCGGGCGAAGACGGCGACTTCCCCTACGCCGACTGGACGGCACCCTATCGCACCCCCGCCGGCAGAGATGCACTCTTCGCAGCGTATGGCGAGCGCTTCGATCTGCTGCTTGGCCGGCGCACCTACGATCTCTGGTCGGGCTTCTGGCCGAAGGCGCCGAGCAGTCCCATCGGAGACAGTCTAAACGCGGCGACGAAATACGTAGTGACCCACCGGCCGGATAGCCTTGAATGGGGCCCATTCGGGGCCGTTGGACCGGACGTTGTTGAGGGCGTTCGCCGCATCCAGTCGCAACACGGCCCTAACCTGATCCTCTGTGGCAGTTCACCGCTGACATCGACGCTGCTCGAACACGGCCTTGCGGATGAGGTCTGGCTGATCGTCTATCCAGTCCTGCTGGGCCAAGGGAAACGTTTCTTCGCGGAGGGAACGCCGCCACGTTCGTTCGAGCTCGCCAGCACGAAAGCTTTGGCCTCGGGCGTCACGATCAATGGCTACCAGTTCGCTGGGCCTTTGAAGAAGCAAGCATAGGAGCAACTCAATGCGTTTCATGATGATCGTGATGCCGAAAGGATATGAATCGGCTGCGCCGGATTCAGTTCCCAGCGCGGAAGCGGTGGCGAAGATGATGGAGTACAACAAGTCGTTGCAAAAGGCGGGAGTCTTGCTGGCACTCGATGGACTGTTTCCTCCTTCGACGGGAGCACGTGTGTCGTACGCGGACGGCAAGGCGACGGTGACGGACGGGCCGTTTGCGGAGGCTAAAGAAGTAATCGGCGGCTACTGGATCATCCAGGTGCGCTCGCGCGAAGAAGCCATCGAGTGGGCAAAGCGTGCGCCCATGTCAGACAACGAGGTTATCGAAGTCCGCCAGATTCACGAGATGTCCGACTTTCCCGAAGACGTGCAAAAGGCGGCTGAGGGATTCGAGCACCGGAACGCCGCAGCCAAATAAAGATGCGGGATGTCGAGAAGACGATTGAGGCCGTATGGAAGATTGAGTCCACGCGGCTCATCGCCGCGATTGCTCGCGTCACGCGCGATGTCGGTCTTGCAGAGGAGCTGGCGCAGGACGCTCTCGTGACTGCTCTCGAAGTGTGGCCCGAGGAAGGTATCCCTGAACATCCTGGGGCGTGGCTGATGAAGGCGGCGAAGCGGCGCGCAATCGATTCTTTGCGGCGCGGCCGCATGCTCGTACAAAAGCACGAAGTGATTGCCCGGGAACTTGAATGCGAACAGCCGCGGCTTGGAGACGCTTTGGAGGACTCACCGGACGAAGTTATCAATGATGACATCCTGCGGCTCATCTTCACGGCGTGTCATCCGGTACTTCCGGTGGAAGCACGCATCGCGCTTACGTTGCGTTTGATCTGCGGTCTCACGACGGCGGAGATCGCGCGTGCCTTTCTTGTGCCTGAGAAGACGATGGGGCAGCGGATCTTTCGCGCCAAGAAGACCCTCTCGGAAGCCCAGGTTCCGTTTGAGACGCCGCGCGGGGACGATTTGCGCCGCAGGGTAGAGTCCGTACTCATGGTGGTTTATCTAATCTTCAATGAGGGATACACCGCGACATCGGGAGATGAATGGATGCGGGCTGCACTGTCTGAAGATGCGCTGCGTCTCGGGCGCATATTGGCGCAACTTCTGCCTGGCGAATCTGAGGTTCATGCACTTCTGGCCCTGATGGAGTTGCAGGCATCGCGTACTGCAGCGCGCCGGGGCAAAAAAGGGGAGGCAGTTTTGTTGCCGGCCCAGAACCGCTCGTTGTGGGACTACGCGCAGATTCAGCGAGGAATGAATTCGCTCGAACACGCGCTGAGACTGGGAGGTGGCGCTAGATACTATGCGTTGCAGGCGGCGATTGTTGCCTGTCACGCGCGCGCTCGCACATCCGAAGAGACAGACTGGGACCGGATCGTTCTTCTGTACGACGCTCTGATGCAAATCAGTCCGTCTCCCATCGTGGCACTGAATCGGGCGGTCGCCGTCGGTATGGTCCAAGGCCCGGCCGCTGGACTGGATGCACTTGACGCAGTGGCCAGGCTCGCCGGTGACTCTGCGTTGGCTGGCTACCATCTGTTTCCGAGCGTGCGCGGAGACCTGCTGATGAAGATGGACAGGTTCAGGGAGGCGAGTGAGGAAATCGAACGCGCAATCGCGATGACGAAGAACCTGCGGGAACAGGAATTGCTGAGGGAAAGATTGAAGCAGATTGAGAAGGCGGCCGTATCAGCATAGGTGCGGATCAGTCCCGTGAAACGCCGTAAGATCCGGTCTGCGCTCGCAAATCAGAGAGCTCCGGCTCCGATTGCTGGATTTGAAACATTCGCTCTACTGTGATCGCTCGGTATCATTGCTCTGTACCTATGGCATCGAATCTTGTACCCATCACCGTGGCGCATGGCGACGGCATTGGCCCGGAAATTATGGCCGCCGCGCTGCATATTATGGAGCACGCTGGCGCGCGGATCGCACCCGAAACGATCGAGATCGGCGAAAAAGTCTATCTCCGCGGGATCAATGCCGGCGTCGAGCCGAGCGCTTGGGAATCGCTCCGGCGCACCAAGGTGTTCTTTAAGGCGCCCATCACCACGCCTCAAGGCGGAGGGTTCAAATCTCTGAATGTCACCACCCGCAAGATGCTCGGCCTCTACGCCAATGTGCGGCCTTGCGTCTCCTATCATCCGTATGTCCAGACCAAACATCCCGGCATGGACGTGGTGATCGTTCGCGAAAACGAAGAAGATCTATATGCAGGTATCGAGCACCGGCAGACTGACGAAGTGTACCAGTGCCTGAAGCTGATCAGCCGTCCGGGATCGGAGAAGATTGTCCGCTATGCGTTCGAGTATGCGCGACGCAATAACCGAAAGAAGGTAACCTGCTTCACCAAAGACAACATCATGAAATTCACCGATGGCCTGTTTCATAAGGTCTTCGATGAAATCGGAGCAGAGTATCCGGAGTTCGAAAAGGAGCATTGGATCGTCGACATAGGCGCAGCGAAACTTGCCGACACTCCGGAAGCCTTCGACGTGATCGTCATGCCCAATCTGTACGGGGACATTCTCTCGGATGTGTCGGCGCAGATCGCGGGTTCAGTGGGACTGGCCGGCTCCGCGAATATCGGCGATCAGTGCGCCATGTTCGAGGCCATCCACGGTTCGGCCCCACGCCGGGCGGGACAAAATCTGGCCAACCCCTCGGGCCTGCTTCACGGCGGTCTTCTCATGCTGGTGCACATCGGCCAGCCTGACGTAGCCGAGCTGATCCACAACGCATGGCTGCGCACCATCGAGGAGGGCGTCCACACGTACGACATTTTCAAAGAAGGCGTGAGTAAACAGAAAGTAGGAACGAAGGAGTTTGCCGAAGCGGTGGTGGCGCGGCTTGGAAAGAAGCCCGAGAAGCTCAAGCCTGCTTCGTATTCCAAGGCTCCGAGGCAAACCAACGAGCACGCGTTGAGTGCTCAGCCGCCCGCGAGCAAGGAGCTGGTTGGCGTGGACGTATTCTTGCATTGGCCGGAGAGGAATCCTCTGGAATTCGGCAAGCGTCTCGAACAATTCAACGGCGACGGCTTGGAGCTAAAATCGCTGAGCAATCGCGGTGTCAAAGTTTATCCCGAAGGGTTCGAAGAGACGTTTTGTACCGATCATTGGCGAGCCGGCTACATGTCGGCGAAGAGCAATGGACCGGTAACTCATCAGCAGGTGGTGAAACTCCTCGACCGCATACAGAAGGCGGGTCTCGACTTTATAAAGATCGAAAATTTATACACCTTCAACGGCCAAAAAGGCTTCGCCGCATCGCAAGGCGAATAGAGGGAATGCCGATTCCGAGCCCGGATCCCGATCCAGATACTCAGCCACTCGTAGGCGTCATTATGGGCAGCAAATCGGATTGGGAAACGATGCAGCAGACGGGTAAGGTGCTCGAGACACTTGCGATTCCTCACGAACGCCGTATCGTCTCCGCCCACCGCACGCCCGATTGGATGGCAGAGTACGCCAAGACTGCGGCGGGTCGAGGGATTGAGGTTATCATCGCGGCTGCTGGGGGAGCCGCTCATCTTCCCGGCATGATTGCCGCACATACGAGTCTGCCCGTACTAGGTGTTCCAATAAAAAGCAGTACGCTGAACGGCGTCGATTCCCTGCTCTCGATCGTTCAGATGCCGGCGGGCGTTCCTGTTGGGACACTCGCAATCGGCAACGCAGGCGCGACCAATGCGGCGCTGCTTGCTGCTGCCATTCTTGGAAACAAATATTCTGAAATCCGGTCTCGCCTGGAAGGCTGGCGAAGCCAACAGAGAGATTCGGTTCTGCAAGACCGGCTGCCGTGACCGCAAATCATTCTCGCTTTCAGCCGGTGCTTCCCGGGCATGCGATTGGCGTGCTGGGCAGTGGCCAACTCGGCCGAATGTTTGCCATTGCCGCCCGCCGAATGGGTTATCGCGTGCATACGCTCTCTCCGGATGAAGACACGCCCACGGGTCAGGTTGCAGACGTCGAAGTAAATGCGGATTACCAAGACCTCGATGCAGTGCGCGAATTCGCCAGCGCCGTTTCGGTAGTGACGTTCGAGTTCGAAAATGTTCCGGCAGCTACCGCTGCTGCTGCCGCTGAGTGCGCGCCCGTTCGCCCCAGCGGACAGATTCTGCACACCACACAACATCGCCTGCGCGAGAAGACTTTTCTCTCCCAGTCCGGCCTGCCGGTCACCCGGTTTCGGGCGATCCGCAGCCTTCAAGAACTGGTTGAAGCGGCGAACGAGCTCGGGCTGCCCGCCATTCTTAAGACCGCTGACTTCGGATATGACGGCAAAGGACAATTTCGCCTCGCGTCGAGCTCGGATTTTGAATCTGCCTGGGAAGGTGTCGGTGCGGGCGACGCTGTGCTCGAGGCCTTTGTCGATTTCGATCGGGAGATCTCGGTGGTTGCCGCCAGAAACGCGAGGGGCGATTTCGTGAATTACGGCGCTATCGAAAACCGGCACCGAAATGGGATCCTAGATTTATCCATCGCCCCCGCTCGCGTGCCCGCTCAAGTGGTCGCCGAAGCCGTCGAAATCGCGCGCGCAGTGCTTGACGAACTGCAGGTCGTTGGCGTGCTTTGCACGGAGTTTTTCGTCTGCAAGAATGGCCGCTTGCTCATTAACGAGCTGGCTCCGCGCCCCCACAATTCAGGACACCTCACGATTGACGCGAACCTGACCAGCCAATTTGAGCAGCAGCTCCGGGCTGTTTGCGGGCTGCCCTTGGGCGATGTAAGGCAATTCACTCCAGCGGCAATGGCAAACCTGCTCGGTGATCTGTGGAACGAGGGCGAACCGAACTGGCCCGCTGCCGTTTCGGTGCCCGATATAAAGCTGCACATATACGGCAAGCTGGATCCGCGCCCGGGACGTAAAATGGGCCACCTGACCGCTCTCGCCGCCAGCCCAGAACAGGCCCTGGCCGATGTTGAGCACGCTCGCGAGCTGGTTTCATCGAATGGGTCTCTTCGATGAAGATTTGCTACATCGATGCTTTTTCGGGTATAAGCGGCGACATGACAGTCGGGGCGCTTCTCGATGCAGGCGCCGATTGGAGCGTCATCGAATCGGCTCTCCGAAGCCTCAATTTGGGTGCCTCATTTCGCATGGAGAAGACGATGCGACAAGGGATCGCGGCATCCAAGTTCATCGTTGATGGCGGCCAAGAAAACACGCACCGGCATCTCTCCGATATAGAGCAAATCATCAGAACGGGCGAGCTTTCCGAAACGGCTCGAAAAAACGCGCTAGCGGTGTTTCGCCGTCTTGCTGAGGCTGAGGCCAAATCGCACAACCTTCCGGTCGAGAAAGTCCACTTCCATGAAATCGGCGCAGTCGATTCCATCTGCGATATCGTCGGCGCTTGCAGTGCGCTCGATCTGCTCGGAATCGAAGAAATTCAAAGTTCCGCCGTGAACGTTGGAAGCGGAACCGTCAAGACCGCGCACGGAACGCTTCCCGTTCCTGCGCCGGCTACCGCCGAGCTATTGAGGCACATCCCGATCTATTCTGCTGGCCCGCAAGCGGAGCTAACTACTCCGACAGGCGCTGCACTTCTCGCAACTTTGGCGACCGGTTTTGGCGCTCTTCCACCGATGCGGGTGCTCTCGCAAGGCTTCGGTGCAGGCGACAACGATTTCCCGACACAGGCAAACGTGCTGCGAGTTCTCATCGGAGAGCGGATGCAGTCCCCCGAATTAATCTCCGTGAGGGTTCTCGAAGCCAATATCGACGACTCGAGTCCTCAGGTTTTGGGTTACACGATGGAACGTCTCTTAGAGGCCGGCGCGCTCGACGTGACGTTGACGCCCATCTTCATGAAGAAGAATCGCCCCGCAACCATGATCTCTATCCTCTCTTCGCCGGAACTCACTGAACAGCTCGCCGAGATCGTCTTCGCCGAAACCAGCACGTTGGGGCTGCGCGTCCTTCAAGCGGAGCGCCGTGTCGTCAGCCGTAATATCGCCGAGGTGGACACGCAATACGGTAAAATCCACATTAAGTACACGGAAAGGGGCAGTTTCGCCCCCGAGTACGAGGATTGCCGAAAAGCCGCAACGGCGAGAGGCGTCCCTCTGCGCAGCGTAATCGCAGAAGCGAATCAGGCCTTTCGCAAGCATCTCAATGAATCAGGGTAAATACTACCTCACAACGCCGATTTATTACGTGAACGCAGCGCCGCACATTGGCCATGCGTACACCACCATCGCCGCCGAGACCATCGCCCGCATAAAGGGGATGCAAGGCTACGAGCCGGTGGTCCTCACGACCGGCACCGACGAGCACGGCACAAAAGTCGAGCGTGCCGCGCGCGCTCAAGCGAAAACGCCTTCGGAGTTCGTCGACATCATCTCGAATGAATTTCGTACTCAATGGGAGAAGCTCGACCTCCAATTTGAGCGTTTCCAGCGCACGACTGCCGTCAACCACGCCAAAGTCGTGAACGCGCTATTCAATGTTTGCCACCATAACGGGTACATCTATAAAGGAACCTATACGGGTCTCTATGCCGTGGTGAGCGAGTCGTTCGTGACCGACGCCAAGCCCGGCGACGTCGATCCGGAGACGGGGAAACCCTATGAAGAGGTCACGGAAGAGAATTACTTTTTCAAACTTTCGGCTTTCACCGAGCGCCTACTCGAGTTCTACGAAGCGCATCCCGATTTCATCCAGCCCGAGATCCGCCGTAATGAAGTTCTCTCGTTCGTGAAGCAAGGGCTTTCGGATCTCTCGATCACTCGCACCAGTATTAAATGGGGTATTCCGGTCGAAGCGGACCCGGCACATGTTTTCTATGTCTGGTTCGACGCGCTGACCGCCTACATCAGCGCGGTCGAAGGCGAGAACCTGTGGCCTGCCGATCTTCATCTGATCGGTAAAGAAATCCTGCGTTTTCACGCCGTCTATTGGCCGGCATTTCTTATGGCTGCAGGATGGCCGCTGCCCAAACGTGTGTTCGCCCACGGCTGGCTGCTTTTCGAGCAGGACAAGATGAGCAAATCGCGGGGGAATATCGTGCGCCCGGCTCCTATCGCAGAGGTGATGGGCGTCGATGCTCTCCGGTATTTCCTGTTGCGCGAAATCGTTTTCGGCCAGGATGGAAGTTTTAGCTACGACGCGTTGGTAGGACGCTACAATTCCGATCTCGCTAACGGCCTCGGCAATCTCGCCAGCCGCACGCTCACCATGATTCAGCAATACCGGGGCGGCATGATACCGGAGTCACGCGGGAATCGAATAATTGCGGAATCGATATTGAAAGCGACCCATTCGGCGATGAGCGCCTATGAGACCTTTGATTTCTCACTCGCTCTCGAGCAAATCTGGACGGCGATTTCTACACTCGACAAATACATTGTCGAATGTGCTCCTTGGAAACTCGCCAAAGATGAATCGAGCGAAGCGCAAACTCAGTTGAATGAAACCCTATACACCACCGCGGAGGGGCTCCGGCTGGTTTGCGCCTTCGTGAATCCAGTCCTCCCGAAGGCTGCCCAAGCCATTTGGGGCCAGTTGGGATTCACTCAGCCTTTGAGCGAAATGCAAAGTGATGCTTTAACATGGGGGCTTATTCAGACGGGCCAAAAAATTGGCGCAATCTCACCCGTATTCCCGCGCCTCGACATCAAATCCACCATTACGAAAATGCAAGAACTGGAAGCCACTGAGAAGGAGCGGCAAGCCGCACTTGTCGGCCAAACCGCGCAGCCTACACCGTCCGCGGCACAACCAGCAAACAACGCGAATTTCATCTCGATCGACGATTTCACCAAAGTCGACCTACGTGTCGGCGAGGTTAAATCCGCCGAAACCGTCAAAGGCGCGGACAAGCTTCTCCACCTCAAAGTGGACATCGGAGAACCTGAGCCGCGCACCATCATTGCGGGTATCGCGCTAGCGTATAAACCCGAGCAGCTCATCGGGCGCAAAGTCGTCATCGTTGCCAATCTCCAGCCGCGGAAGCTGCGGGGGCTCACTTCTCAAGGCATGATCGTCGCGGCCAGCGTCGGAGACGGCTCGCCCGTGCTCGCTGGCTTCCATGAAGACGTAGGAGTGGGCGCTCGCCTAAAATAGAGGCAGTACATGCCCGAGGGCGATGGAACAGGTCGGTTGGACCGTGTCGAGCGCTTGCTCGAGAGCCTCGCTGTTGCTTTCGATCACATGCGCGAAGAACACGACCGTGATTACAAGCAGCTCATGACAGCGCAGGTGCTCATGCAGGATAACCTGAGAATCCTGGCAGAGCAGATGCAGGAGAATCTGAGAATCCAAAGGGAGAGTCAGACGTACTTCGATGAGCGGGTGGACAAGCTCGTTTCAGCGATGGGCGAATTCATCCGCACCCCAAACAGTCCTGCCGCGTAGGTCGCTTCGCTTTTGCATCTGGTCGATTCCCACTGTCACCTCGATGACTCGCAGTTCGATGTTGACCGCGCCGCAGTCATCGAACGGGCTCGCCAGGTCGGCCTTAAATATGTTCTCGCGATCGGCACCGGCAATGGTCCGCCGGATCTCGAAGCCGCGGTCCGTCTAGCCGATTCGTATCGCTTTATCTATGCTAGTGTCGGCGTTCATCCGAACGACGTCGCAAAGATCGATCAGCATACATTGTCGAACCTGAAAGGGCTTCTTCAACACCCAAAAGTTAAAGCATTAGGTGAGATCGGCTTTGACTATCACTGGGGAGTACCGAAAGAGATGCAAACGCCGGTTTTCATTCGCCAGCTCGAGATCGCCGCCGATGCCCGGATGCCCGTTGTTATCCATACGCGAGACGCGTGGGTTGACACCATTGAGATCCTCCGTACTTACTGGCAGCCAACCGACCTTCCCTGCGTTATGCACTGCTTCACCGGGAATGCAGAAGCCGCACGCGAATGCCTCGACCTCGGTTTCCATCTCGCTTTTGGGGGCGTCACGACCTTCCCCAAAGCTGCCGAAATTCGCGAAGCGGTACGCGTCACACCCGCCGATCGACTGTTGCTCGAGACCGATTCGCCCTATCTTGCGCCCATGGCTTACCGAGGCAAACGCAACGAGCCCAGCTTTGTCGTTCACACGGCTGAAGTCATCGCCAACATTCGTGGCATTTCCGTCGAAGAGCTCGGCGCGCAAACCACATCCAACTTCGAGCAGATTTTTCAAATCCATCCGCAGCCGCTCGGCTAAGCTCCTCAGCTACACTGAGGATTCCGAACACCGGGGTAGAAATGTTCAGCAACATCCGGCAATCCCTGACGGCACGTGAAGCCCTCGAGCTTGTTCAGTCGGACTTGCAGGAAGTAGAACGCGAAATCAGCGTCGAATCCGTGGCTTCGATTGACGCCCTGACCACTATTAACCGGTACTTGCAGGTCGGTGGGGGCAAACGCCTTCGCCCTGCATTGCTTCTGCTTACAAACCGGCTTTTCGGTCCATCGACCGATAGTGCCCGGCGCCTCGCGGCGGTGGTCGAAATGATCCACACTGCAACGCTCGTTCACGACGACGTTATCGACCTCGCCAAGACTCGCCGCGGCCGCCCCTCGACTAACGTTGTTTGGGGAAATCACACGTCAGTGCTTGCCGGTGACTGGCTTTACATGCAGGCTTTCCAAGTTGCGGTGCGCGAGCGTAACTTTCACATTCTCGACGTACTCATCTCGCTCACTCAAATGATGGTCGAAGGCGAGCTACTGCAGCTCGAGCGCTTGCATCGCATCGACATCACCGAGGCAGACTATATGGAGCTCGTCGATCGCAAGAGCGCCAGTCTATTCTCGGCTTGCGCCAGCCTTGGGGCGGTCGCAGCGCGCGCGGACGAATCGGTCGAATCGAATCTCGGGGACTTCGCCTGGAACCTTGGTATGGCCTTCCAGCTGGTCGACGATATCCTCGATTTCACTTCTACAGATAAGATCCTTGGTAAACCCGCCGGCAATGACCTGCGAGAGGGCAAAGTGACGCTGCCCATCATTTACGCTCTCGAGACCGCCACAGCGGAGGAACGCAGCGCGATAAAGACCGTAATCTCCGAGGCCAGCTATGAGCAAGTCCCGTTCATGCGTATCCTGCAAATTCTCGGACAACACGGCGCAATAGCCCGCGCCTATGAGCGCGCCCACGCTTTCACGGAAAGATCGCGGGCCATTATCACGCGCTTCCCTGAATCACCTGCTCAGCGTGCCCTTCAGGCCGTAGTCGATCTGGTGACCGAACGAAGCGCCTGAAGCACAGTGTCTCTTGGCAGTTCGCCTCAGGCAGCCAACACCCGGCTTTTTCTTTTTGCTTGCATGCCCGCGACGACTTGCGCGTGGTTGAGAGCCGCCGTTAATGACACACCCCCGATGATGTTTCCGATCAAAGTCGGAAACATATATCCCCAGGCCACCGCGATCCAGCTCTTCGCCCCTACCATCGGCAGAAACAGCACTTCGACGGACCCCGCGATTATGTGAGTCAATCCCGCGAGCCCAACTATGTAGGTGAGAATGACAATCACCATGATGCGTCCGGTGTCAACGGCGGCCAGCATCCAAACCACCATCGCGATCAGCCATCCGGCAAATATTCCCCGCAGAATAGCCACGCCAAAAGACACATCGGCTGCTTGTTTCGCGAGTGATAGCATGGCAGCCTGCACCTCGGGCTTGAACATGGGCGTGTCGCCCACCACCCAGGCGAACAAGTGAGCGCCTATCAGATTCGCAAGCAAGACTACAGTCCACAGTTGCAGCACCCTGATAAACGTAGTGACGTTGCGCCGGGCTAACAGCGGAATGATGGCTGTCAGCGTGTTCTCCGTGAATAGCTGCTGCCGCCCAATGATGACGATCAGGAATCCCAGCGGATATCCCAGATTCACGACGAGAGGGCGCCATGATCCGTCCGGCAAATACGCTCTAAACAGTGCCTGGGCAACGAACGAGAAGCCCATAGAAAGACCGGCCGCGAATCCCGACCAAGCCAAAGCAGAAACGGGACGGTTGAGCTCTTCTTCCCCGTCGTGCCGAATCGCTTCGTGCACCACGTTGGCGCTCACCGAGGTGCGATCTTCTGCCTCTTGCCGCTGCTTTTCTGTCAGCTCCGGAGCGACTACGTCCGGATCCTCTCCCTCGGCACCCACAAGCATGCTTTACGTTACCAATCGACGCGCACAATGAGAGCGTGAATGCCATCAGGCACGCTTGCTTTGATCTATTCGGCTGGTTTACGGAGCGCCCGCTGACCGGTCCTTAAGTCGCTCCTGTTGCTCTGTCGGGAGCGCTCGCTCTGCCTCTCTGGCTGTAAGGATCGGCACTGCGAGACCGCGGTACACGACTGCTGCGAGAACGGCGCCCGCGAGTGGCGCAACAATAAATAGCCAAAGCTGTTTGAGAGCCCACCCACCGACGAAGAGCGCCGGCCCAATGCTGCGCGCCGGATTCACCGACGTATTCGTGACTGGAATACCGACCAAGTGAATAAGAACCAAAACGAGTCCGATCGGAATCCCAGCAAAACCGACGGGCGCTTTCAAGTCCGTGGCGCCGATTACTGTCAAGACCAGAAAGAAGGTGAGAATAATTTCGGTAAGCGCTGCGGCGCCAAGCCCATATTGTCCGGGAGAATGCGCGCCATATCCGTTTGCGGCAAACCCAAGCACCGATGGATCATATCCGTTGGGCGTGCCCTTGGCGATGGCGAGGAGACATGCGGCCGCCACGATCGCGCCTACGATTTGAGCTATCCAGTATCCGGCTGCGTATCGCCGTTCCAGCTTTTTGGTCATCAGTAAGCCCAGGGTCACCGCGGGATTTATGTGACAGCCCGACACATGCCCGATCGTGTAAACCATCGCGAGCAGGGACAGCCCGAACGCAAGCGCAACGCCGGCAAATCCGATTTTGTCGCCGGCCAATACTGCGGCACCACACCCGCCGAAAACAAGGACAAAAGTCCCGATAAACTCTGCAAAGTATCTCGCCATCCTGTGATCCCTCCAGATCTTACGAATGGTATGCGAGATCACGCACCCGCGTCAAACGGTCCCAATTTCGGCTCCGATGGTCTGTGGCTATCTCTTCTCAGAAATTACGAGCAACCGCGGTGAACCGATCTGGAACGCTTCTCCGAGGGTCGATCCGAGCAACTCGAGAATCTCCAGGCCGGCTTCTACATGCATGCGACAAATCTCCGCGACGGTGAAAACGTAGCTGGACGAGGGCCGCGTGTCCACTTCTCCGTCCTGAATGAACGTGTAGTCGATATCCAGGCGCCCCTCCCGCGGATGATATTGGTTCTCGCTGAGCATAAATGTGTCGCCCGCTCGATGCCAGCGGGCTTTCAGCAATCCGGGCAAAATGGACTCTGCCGCCATTCCGGTCTCAATGACAAACCGGCATCCCGGTTTGACTGCCATCGCAATCGCACCTAGAAACTCACGAGCCTTTGCCCAGTCCAGATAGCCGAAGCTGTTGCCGAAGCAGTACGCACCATCGAATTCGGAAGTCCAAGGCAGATCGCACATATCGCCAAGGATCCATCGAACGCGACCCGGAGATTGCTTTCGCGCGTCAGCAATAGATTCTTCGCTCGAGTCCACTCCTGTTATCGAGTACCCTCGCTCGGCGAACTCTATCGCGTGACGGCCAGTGCCGCAGGGGACATCCAGGAACTGAGCCTCGCGTTCCTTGTTGAACACGCGTTCCAGAAAATCCACTTCCGTTTGCGTCTGCTCCGGAGTGATGATGCGCTTCCACAGCTCCAGGGCAACACCGCGGAAGAAATCAGTTTGCCAGTCGTTTTTCATTTCTTCTCCTTCAAGAAGGCACAATTTGCACTTAATGGCTTGGGGCCGCGAAGGAGAAGTTATCGCACGGCGAAACGAAGTGTCAGAGGCGCTCGAATCAGCATACCAGTAAAAGGACTTAGACTAGCTCACTGTTCCAATCCGCGCACGACGGCAGCAAAGAAGTCCTCGTCAGGAATGACGGTAGACCCCATGGGTTTGGGACGCGCGCTCCAAACCACGATGACTATATTGTGCTTCGGATTGATATAGATGAATTGTCCGAAGATGCCGATTGCTTCGAACGCACCCTGATGAATACCGGCACTTGGCCCAAAGCTCCACCACATATAGCCGTACGGGACCAAGCGGCCGCCGATCCTCTTCGGCATACCCGCCTGGGGAAACCAGCCAGCCGGAACGACCTGTTTACCGCTTGCCTTTCCGCCGCCTATGACAAACACACCGAACCGTCCGTAGTCGCGCAGAGTAGCGCTCAACCCGCTACCACCCACCTCTAATCCGCCCGGCGATTCCAGCCACCAGGTGGCATCGGACTCCATTCCGAAGTTCGCCCAGATCTTCTCTGACAAATACTGCGCGAGAGGACGCTCTACAGCAGCACGAAGCAGCGCCCCGAGAACATGGGTTTCACCCGTACTGTAGTTCCATCTCGTGCCCGGAGGCGATGCGCGAGGAAGCGTTCCCATAAAGCTCACGATTGCGCCTGGACGCTGCTGTATCTGCAACTCCAACATGTGGCGCCGGTCTGAGGTCGGGTCTGTGTAAGCTTCATTCCAACCTACACCGGACGCCATTTCAAGTAAGTCTCTGATCGAAACGCCCTCGTACGCCCCGTGCGAAAGCTGCGGCAGATATTTCGAAACCGGTTCATCAAGGCTTCCGACGTATCCATCTTGGATAGCTGCGCCAAGCAGTGTCGAGCTGATCGATTTCACAAGCGACCAGGAAACCCATCGCGTCTGATCCGTGTTGCCAAGCCTGTAATTCTCTAGAACGATTTCGCCGTTTTTGATAACCAGCAATCCGGTGACGCGGTTCAGGGACAAATAGTCGTCGAAGCTGTAAACTCTTCCATCCGATGTGAATGAAGCAAGCCTAAGATCTTTTTTAGCTTTCGGAACCGGGTACGGCGATGTCCCGCGGGGGACGATGCGGGATGGAAATAATCGATCGATGTGACGGAAAGTGTTCACCTCGAGATCGAGACTCATGGAGCCGTCGTACACTTGGCGAACGGAAGCGATTCGCTGTTCAGACTCGATCGCACGTGTGGAAGCTACGGCAAGCAGCAGGAACGCTAGGGCGAGCAGGAATCCGAAGATCCGGCTCCGAGCTGATGCAAGTTTCATAAACAACCGAATTATGACCCACTCGTCCAGGCCTCAGCGGCTCCCACCGCTCACTTCTACTGAGCTGGCTTGTCGGGACCGCATCAGAGCGCGCGTGCAGATGCTCGCAGGGACAATCGGAGGACGAGATTCAGGCCGCTATGACGCGCTACGGAAGGCAGCCCGCTACATCGAAAGCGAGCTGCGCTCGTACGGATATAGCCCTGAGGGGCAGAAACATGTCATACACCGGACAGAGTTCGAAAATCTTGAGGCCGAGCAGAGGGGTACAGGACAATCGAAGAGCATAGTGATCGTGGGAGCGCACTACGATACCGCTGGCGGGCTTCCAGGAGCCAACGACAACGCGAGCGGAGTTGCTACTGCTCTTGAGCTCGCCCGCAGCTTTGCCAAGCAGAAGCACAGAAACACTATTCGGTGGCTATTCTTCGCAAACGAAGAGCCGCCCTATTTTCAAACCCCAGCTATGGGCAGCTATGTTTACGCCAAGCGCTGCCGTGAAAGGCGCGAGAATGTGGTCGCGATGCTTTCGCTTGAAACCATCGGCTATTACTCGGATGCGCCTGGAAGCCAGCGCTATCCGATCGGATTTCATCCTGGATACCCGGATCGTGGTAATTTCCTCGGTTTTGTTGCCGATATAAGATCCGCTGGACTCCTGCGCGCGGCATTGAAAAGCTTCCGCCGCGCGACCTCTTTACCGGCTGCCGGCGCGGCTGCCCTGGCGTCCATACCGGGTATCGCATGGTCCGATCACTGGGCTTTCTGGCAGTTCGGATATAGGGCCTTGATGCTCACCGATACCGCGCCGTATCGATATCCGTACTATCACACCGCGGAAGATACGCCGGAGAAGCTGGATTACGACCGCCTTGCTCGCGCGTGTACCGGCATTGCGGCGATCGTGAATGATCTCGCCTCAAGATGATCGGGCGTCGCGTCTACTTGTCGCGCGTGCGGCGTGCATTGGCATTCCGCACGGTTCGAAATGTGATGGAATATCGCAAATCGCGTGTAGGTGGAATCATGTGCTGCCATTTCGTTCGTGCCTCTCCTGTCAACAGATATATGGAGCGAGGCGGCAATTCAATCGCACTCGTCAAGCGAGCGGCGCCAGAACCGGTCTGAAAACGCATCCGGCAGCTTGCTCCCAGCGACACGCCAGCAACAATGCCGAAGGCCGGCGCATCGCGGTGCCATCCGATTCCGGCTCCGGCAGTATATTCCGTCACTAAAATTTCAGCCCATGCAGATGGATCAATGCCTGCAAAAGCCGCGGAGCGCGCCCCAATACCGGCGAACTCCGCGGGCACTGGATCAGCAGGCGTGAGCTTGTACGACTCAAACGCGTAGTGCAATCCGAATTGCTTGATGCGGCGCTTCGCGGTCACGCCATGCATCTGAAGAGTACGAAACTCGATCGCGGTGATGAACGCAAGGAGCTCGCTCTCTTCGGCCGTCGTCAGAAACTCCGGTACAAAGACCAGCCCTTCCGGCAAACTGCCTTCTCTGGCGGCCCTATTCTTGCCTCCCACATACTTACTGTAGGTTGGCGTTGCGGCGTAAACTCGTTCGTGCATGTGTCACCGCGGCGTTGCTCGTCTTTATCGTCCTGATGCTGCGCCGGATCGTAGATCGTCTTGTGTACTACCCAATGCCCTATCCCCAAGGTGAGTGGGAGTTGCAGTCGCAGACAGGTGCGCAGGACCTTTGGCTGACAACGGCAGACGGCATTCGTTTGAATGCGTGGTGGTTCCCGAAGTCGGACTCTCATTTTGCGACATTGTTCTTACATGGCAATGCTGGAAACGTGACGCATCGAATCGATCATGCGCAGGCGATCACAAGCGCTGGTTCATCGGTTTTGGTAGTTGATTATCGCGGTTATGGCAAGAGCAAGGGAAATCCCAGCGAGCGCGGCTTGCACTTGGATGCCCAGGCGGGATACGACGCTCTATTGCAACTGGGGTACGCCCCGAATCGAATTATTCTTCATGGTGAATCCCTCGGAACAGCTGTAGCTGCGGAGCTCGCATCGAGGCGGTCATGTGCGGGCTTGATTCTTGAATCTCCTTTGGCGTCCCTAAGCAAAATGGCAGGAACGGTCCTGCCCGTTATTGGCCCGCTTTTTACACGTGGATTCGATACCGAGAGGACAATTCGACGAGTGCGCGTGCCCGTTGCTCGTAATTCATGGGGACGCTGACGAAATCGTGCCTTTCTCGCAAAGCCAAGCCGTATTCGCCGCCGCGAATCAGCCCAAACAATTCTGGCGCGTTCCAGGAGCTCATCACAACGACCTGTTGTATGTCGCAGGCGACCAATACGTGCCGCGCTTACACCGCTTCTACAGTTCGATAAGCTCACAAAATGATAAGGATTAAGAAATGAGAACTCGCGTCTTCGGCGGCACCGCCGCGCTGCTGGTTGTCTTCCTGACAGGCTACTGGGCCGGATCGGCGCAATCGACGTTACACGCGCAAGCAGACCATCGAGTGTTTGAGCTCCGTACGTATCACACGTATCCGGGCAAGCTGGATCCGTTGCTAGCACGATTCCGCGATCATACGATCGACATCTTCAATGAGCATGGTATGCAGAGTATCGGTTACTGGCTGCCAACCGATGAACCGTTAAAAGGCAAAACGCTCGTCTATATGCTGGCCTTCCCGAGCCGCGAAGCTGCCACCAAGAGTTGGGCGGCATTTCGCAACGATCCTCAATGGAAGAAGGTCGCAGCCGCTTCCGAGGCGAACGGCAAACTCGTCGAGAAGGTGGACTCGGTGTTTCTCGAACCGACAGACTTCTCGAGCATTAAATAGCCGGCAAGCGGCTTAAACGCACAACCTATCCGGCATGACAAACACCCGACGCGCCAGCTCCGATTGCAGAGTCTCTTCGCGGTAGTAACGCAGCAGAATCGAGTTCTTCCAATCGAACAGGTCGGAGTGCAGTACCGCGAATTGTTTCCAGCTTGTGATGGATTTGGAGCGGTGGATGCGCTCGTTCACCAGCAGAAGATAGGCCCAGGTGATGGTTTCGTGATACTTGTCCGGTCTGCCCAAGAACGTCGCATAAGAGCGAAGGCTCTCCGAGAACCTTGCGATTGCTTCCGTTGCGGGAAACCGGGTAAGGTACAGCCAGGCCGCGTGCAAATGATCACTGTGGTGAAAGCAGTCCTCCGGAAGAGTGCAGGCCTCCAGTTGCGCGATGAAATCGTCATCGCTCATGCCCGCCGCTCCTCGGAAATCACCGCCAACGCCGCTGCGCCATATATAGCCAGGTACCAGACGTTGTACTCGCCGTGCAAGATATGAAAGGCAGCCGCGATTACGAAAACGACGATCAGTGCAATGCCACCCAACCGCATCGTTTTGGGTAAAAGGAACAAAATGGCCGCGACCAGCTCGGCGAGAGCTAAGAGCAACAACGGATGATGTGTGCGGCTGTGAATCTGGTGTAACACGAGTTCCAGGCTATAACCGCCGATCACCAGGCCCAAAGCAAGCCTCAGGATGAAAAGGCCAAACCGCGTGTTCATGATCGTTTCCTCCTTGCTGCCTTGCGCTCGCTGAGCTTGTGACTGGCGCTGGCATCGAGATCAAGGTGGTAAATCTTTTTCAATTCTGCGACCAGCTTGAGGCTTTCGGTTCCGAAGGCACACTTGCCCTCAAAGGCGTGCAGCACGACGCCCTCGATGAGATCGCCGAGCGTGAGGTCGTGATATTCGGCGAGCGCTTTCATGACTTTCAAAATTCGCTTTTCAATGCGAACGCCGGTCTGAACCCGTTCGACGGCGTGGGTCGGTTCGCCGGTACCTTGGTACATAAGTACCACTCTAACAAATTCCGGCGAAGGAAGAAATCGCGATGGAGCCGCCGCTTGCGCTCGCGCAGGTCACGAAGACTTAGTGCCCCAAAATCTGCACTTCGAGCGGGGCGAGTAGGACACGCGTGCACGTCAGCGGACCCGTACCGGTGGTGCCATCCGTTTCCTGAACGACAATGTCGCCTGCATTCAACTGCTCGACCACGCCCGGACTTTGCGGCTGCTGTTTATTGCTGTAAAGAATGCGGAACTGATCCCCCGGTTGGTTTAGCGTGTTGTCCACGATCACGTACACATCGCAAGAATTGAGCGGATCTGTGTTGGCTATTGTGACGATCTCCTGATCCATCAAAATGCGCGAGGATGCCGTTGAGGAAAGTCGAGACGCCGAAGTGTTGTCCATTGCCCGAAATCGGCCGGAAGTAGAAACGGCCGTAGCGTAATGCGGGATTCTCGCGACGCACTGCGGCAACTCTCGAAATTTGTTGGTAGTATGCGCTGTTCTGCGAAAACCCAGGACCACCCCATAAGACTTCGCGCACCGCGGGATCAGAGCCGGCGCCATGCAACCCTTGCTCTGTGCCGTAGTAGAGGCACGGAATACCGGGCAAGGTAAACAAACACGCAATGCCAAGCGTGACCTGGTCGTCATATTGGGAAGGATTCGCGGGATCAGAGTAGCGGATACGCTCCTTAACATCGTGATTGTCGAGGAACGTGACGAAGTAGCGCGTAGCGTCGCCATGAGAACTGAGAACATCGGCTTCCACCTGCTTGCGAAGTACATACATGCTTACCAGTGCCGATGGCGGGGCGAATCCCTTTACGACTGGTTTGAGATCGAAATAGAGCGGATAATCCAGAGCCGCATCCACGCCGACCATGTCGGTCTCGTCCGTGGTCGTGCGTCCGATAAAACGGGCGATCTCTTGCTCGGCCTCACCCACAAAAACTTCGCCAAAGGTGAAGAAATTCTTCTTGCCGGCGCTGAGCGCAAATTCCCGAATCGCGTTGCCGAAGAGGAGAGGCAGATTGTTCTTGAGATACCGGAGCGTATCGATCCGGAACCCATCAATGTCGAAACGTGCAATCACATATTGATATGCGCGAATCAGGAACTGCTGGACCTCGGGCAGATCGGTCCGGAATTGCTTGAGCGAGGCGAAGTCCCCGATCGTGTCGCCGCCGCTCCCCGGCATTCCTTGACGGCGAAACCAATCGTTTGTCTGCAACTCGATGGGCCAGACCAAGGCATCACGTAGCGTGTTGCCGCCTGACGGAGTGGGGATTGTCGCGATGTCGGACCAATCGGCTCGTGCGTTACCTTGCGAGTCGCGCCACTGAATAGCCCGCGCGGAACTTCGGAAGTCGGCTTCCGCGCCCTGCGAGTGAATGCAATCGCTTTCATCGGCGTCGCAGAGATATGAGAAGACATCGCCAGTATGGTTCAAAACGATGTCAAGAATCACGTTCAGCCCGAGATTGTGGGCCGCATCTACCAGCGCGCGAAGTTCGGCGTCGGCATTCTGGGGATCACGAGCGAATCGCGGATCGACATGCAGAAAATCGTGAATGCCGTAACCGTGATACGTGCCTCCTTGAAACGGCACATTCTTAAGAACGGGACTTAGCCAAATGGCACCTGCGCCGAGTTGCTTAATATAAGGAAGCCGATCCTGAATGCTCGCCAGATTGCCGCCCTGAAAATCGTAGTAATTCGGGTCATCGAATGGCAGATGCCGCGGCGGCTCCAAGGAATTGTTGAACCGATCAACGATGAGGAAGTAGATCCAGTGGTCGCGCCAGTCGGGAGGCGACGGAAAGAGGTTGAGCGGCCCACCGGTATCACGGCACTCGTTAAAAATAGCCAGAAAATCAGGCGCGTAAAGAGAAGTCGACATCGAACCTCCTCGAAATGGGTTCGATTATAGCTTTTCAGATCCAGCTTTTCCGATGCTTTCCAAGCCGATCCTATGAAAGGGGATTCAACTTTCCAATTGCGCTTTCAAACGCCCCAGAGACTCATCCCAGCCGCGCGCCACGATTTCAAGACATCGCTGAGCTTCGGCGAGCCGGGCTGGATTGAGTGCCCAGACATGCTCCCGTCCAGTGTGCTTACCTTCGATGAGGCCCACTGAGGCGAGCGAGTGCAGATGCTTGGTGACCGCCTGCCTCGAAACCGGAAAGCTCTCGGAGAGCATGGAAATCGAAGCCGGTCCTGCACGGGATAACTGCCGCAGCAGCGCCAGCCTCTTCTCATCTCCAAGCGCCGCGAACAGCAGCGCAGCTTCCGCGAGTCTCAGCTCATTTCGCCGCTTCGACATACCGCTGCAGCCAGCCGAGTACCTCCGTCCATCCTTTGCTGTTGTCCTCGTAGACCTTCGCGCGTCTTGTCAATGAGATCTCATTGAATCCGCTCTCTTCGACACTGAGCCGCGTTCCGGAGGCTATGGGCTCGAGCGTAAATGTCACTGTCGTTCGCGGCTCACGTGAGTAATCCACGTTGGGGTCAACCGCCCCGGGATTCCATTGCCACACGAATCGCCGACGCGGCAGCATTTCAGCGAAACGTACACGGAATCGCTGACCGGTGTGCTGAGGATGCACGGAGGTCATCCATACTTCACTGCCGGGCGCGATCTCTCCCTCGATACTCACTTGAAACCACGCCGAGAGCTCCGCGGCGTGGGTCAACGCTTTCCACACACGTTCCATGGGCGCCGCAATCTCAATCGTTCTCTCGATGCGGCTCAGTTCAGCCAATTCCATTGTGCAACCTCCAGGTTGCATACTAACAGGCTTGTCACCGATATGCAACGTCACAGTTGCGCATTATCGAAATTCGCGACCGCATCCGTTTTGTTATATCATCACGAAAGAGGCTGCCCTTGATCCAAACGCTGATTAAAAACTGGTGGTTACTCGTGTTGTGTGGCGTTTTCGAGGCGATTATTTCGATCGGCAACTTCAATCACGCAGGACAAGGGTTCGCGTGGAAAAGCGCGATTCTATTTTTGGGTAAGCTCACGCTTGCGGCGGGGGTTTGCGCGATTACAGCCGGTATTCTGAGATCCGCGAAGGCTGAATACTGGCTATTGGTGCTGAATGGCCTTGCTCTCGTGATGCTCGGACTCATTTTTACCGGCATCTTCGGTTCTACAATTCGCTTCCGTACTGTAGCGCTCCTGATCATCGTGATGGCCATGAGCCTGGGCATTTTCGAATTGTTTACCGCGCGAACCCTCCGGAGTCAACGTCGTATTGCCGACGTATGGTTTTTTGACTTAGCCGGAATTGTGTCAGTCGGTTTCGCTTTGGCGTTTTTTGCTTTAGGCTTTGGCTGGATCAGACTGAATCCATCGTCGCCGGGTCAGACTTTGATTTGGATTGGCTCCTATTTTGGTTTCAGCGCCATCTGCATGCTGGTGCTGGCCCTGCGTCTAGGTCCTTCCCAATCTGGCAACTGCGAAACCTTATCACCGCTAGGCAGCCCGCGACACGCACATTAAAGCAAGTCGCGGGTCTAACAGTCGCGAAAAACTCCGCGTAACATACCTAACGCATTCCTAACTTGAGCCGGATTTGCCTGAAAAACAAATGGCTCGATAACCCAAGCTCTTGACGCCTCCTGCGAAACTCTGTATTCTCCAGGGAAAGATACGCAATCAGGTGGTTTCCTAGCGGGCTCCTTTCCCGCTCATTGTTTTTCACATCATCCCGACAACTCGCAATCTAAGGAGGTAATCGTGTTTCCTCGCAAACTGAAACTCATCGCAATTGTTGTTTCCTTTGCCACTGTGGCTTTGTGCCAAACCTTCCGCGGCGGCATTTCCGGCACGGTAGTCGACCCAATGGGCGCCACAATAGCCGGTGCCACGGTAAAGCTTCTCGGCACCGATACAGGATTCACGCGCGTCGAGCAATCGACCAGCGCTGGAGAATTTGTTTTTCAAGATCTGCCTCTCGGCAAATACTCCATCACAGTAAGCCAGCAGGGATTCCAAACCCAGGACATCCACGACATCAACATCGAAGCAGGTAAGATTTTTGCTCTTCAGGCGAAGCTTGCGGTCGCCAGTCAGGCCACCACGGTCGAAGTGGCAGCCAGTACTGTCGCGATTGAGACATCTTCGACCGCCCTCACGAGCGTGATTCCGACAAAGATCATTACAGATGTTCCACTAAACGGCCGCGATTTCACCCAACTTTTGAAACTCAATCCTGGCGCGAATGCTGCAGGTTCGGTGAACGGAACTCGCACCAACTCCATTAATTGGCAAATCGACGGAGCGGATAACAACGACGAGTGGCACAACTCACAGGCTGTGAATCAAGGCGGCGTCTCCGGTATTGCCGGCACGCTGCTGCCGATTGACGCTATCGATGAATTCTCGCTTCAGACCAACAGCAATGCGGAACAGGGCCGTAATAGCGGCGGTGTCCTGAATGTCGTGATCAAATCCGGAACCAACGATTTTCACGGCTCGCTTTACTACTTCAATCGCAATGAATTTCTCGCTGCAAAGAACTGGTTCACCCCGCAGAATCAAAAAGTACAAGAGCTCAGAAACAGCCAGCCTGGCGGTTCATTAGGTGGGCCCATTTGGCGGAATCACACGTTCTTCTTCTTAACTTATGAACAGCAGAACTTCGTGGGAGGCGCGACCGCAGTAGGCACAACTCCCTCTGCGGCCTGGGTTGCGCTGGGAGAACAAGTCCTGGCCCGCAATGGTGTGCCGGTGAACCCGGTTTCTATAAATTTGCTCAACACTCTTTGGCCTGCAAACAGTCTGTCCGGTCCCGCTACTCAGAATAATTTCTTCAGCCGGGCCAACAATATTTCTGACAGCTACAACGGAATAGTCAAGCTCGATCACATTTTCAATGAGAAGAACAACGTCGCTTTTCGCTACTTCGGAGGTACCGGTTCGCAAACGGAAGGCGTTGGATCCGCAATCCCCTACTACTACCAGGTTGCCCCAAGTAGAATGCATAACTTCTCGCTTGTGTATAACGGAGTCATTTCCGCTCGATTTGTAAGTCAGACACTTGCTGGAGTAAACTACTTCAAACAGGTTTTCAATGATGCAAATACGGGATTCGATATGCCAGCTCTGGGCCTGAACACAGGCGTTACTAACCCCAGCCTCCTTGGATCTCCCGACCTTCTGATCAACGGCTTTGACGAGCTAGGACTCACGCCTCACCTTGGCAGGATCGACACAACCGGCCATATTGATGAAACCTTCACCTACACTACTGGCCCTCATCAGATCCGATTCGGGGCCGAATACCGGCGCGCCCGCCTCGACGTCTTTTATGACAGAAATAAACGGGGGGCTTTTACTTTCGATGGCACGCAGGGTCCTTTGGCCGCGATCAGTCCTGACGATACTTGGGGAACCGGAAACGGCTCACTAAATGCATTGGCCGACTTCCTTGCAGGGCGAGTTGCTCCCAACCAAGCCAACATTACTTACGGCGACCTGCAACGCAATTACTACTTGAACGGAGTTACTGGCTTTTTTCAAGACACTTGGAAAATCACTCCTCAGCTGACTCTGAATTACGGGCTGAATTGGAACTATCAAAGCCCGATCTATGACTATACCGACCGAATTTCAACCTTCATTCCTTCGATGGGCGGAATCGTCTACCAAAATCAGCTTGGTAGCCTCTGGCCCCGCGATTATCACGATTTCGGCCCCCGTTTCGGTTTCGCATACCAGCCGCGATTTAATAGCAAGCTCGTTCTCCGTGGCGGGTACGGTATTTTCTATCAAGTTCCAAATGTGAACTACTTCGGGGACAATCGGCCCAAGAATCGGGGTGCGACGGGTATCCTCTCCAACCCCGGAGGTTTCTCACCGGTTTACGCGCTCTCTAACCAAACCGCCTTCACGATCCAGCCAGGTGTCCCAATTTTTGGCAGTTCGACATTCCCCACAGGACCTTTCGGTGCTTTCTCGGTCAGTCAACACTTCGTCACAGGATACGTTCAGAATTCGAATATGAATATCGAATACCAGCTCAACCAGTCCTCCGTGTTCGAACTTGGATACACTGGCACGCTGAGCCGTCACTTGCCGGTAACTCTCGATATTAATCAGATCCCGATCGGCGCACCGGAGGCAAACAGCTCACGTCCGTATTTCAGCGAATTCCCGAATCTCTCAACGATCAATGAGGTTCAATCCGTTGGTAATGGCTATTACAACGGGATGATCGCCTCACTCCGGACCTCCGGCTTTCACGGCTTTAACACGAAGCTCAATTACACCTGGGGGCACTCCCGCGACGATCAATCCGCTACGCGGAATCAAATTCCGCAGAACAGCTATTGTCTAAGGTGCGACTACGGCAACTCCGATAACGACATCCGCCAGTCATTCGCTGGATTTATCAGCTACGACGCTCCGACTCCTTCGCACATGAAGCTTCTACTTGGCGGCTGGCAATTCAATTCGCTCCTGACGTTTTACTCGGGTACACCCTTCACGGTCTACGCCGGCCAAAATACCAGTGGCACGCTCGAAAACGTGGATCGCGCGGAAGTCATTAGCAATCCATTTCAGAACGTACCCCCTAGCGATAAAGCTACTCAGACGGCGTATTGGTTCAATCCGGCGGCCTTCGCCTTACCTGCTCCGGGAACGTATGCCAATCAGCCGCGCAATGCTTTCTATGGACCTCCGGTCTATCAAGTCGACTTCTCGGTCTTCAAAAATACGAAGATCACCGAGCGCGTCACGACCCAGCTTCGCCTGGAAATCTTCAATCTCTTTAACACGCTTGACCTTGCTCCACCAGCAAATCCGACTATCGGCCTTATCACTTCGAGCAACACAGTTGGGGGTGGCCTGGGCCTGATTACTTCAACGCTCGGCACCGCGATAGGCGCGCCGGGTATCGGCACCGGTGAGCCCCGGAACATTCAGCTCGGTATGAAGATCATTTTCTAATTACTGGGTTTTCAGCGCAACCGGCCCAAACCACGTCCGCAGCAATCGCCGCTGCCATACAGCTCCGGTGCGGGATCGCTCTTTGGGAGTTGTGAAGTCATAATCGTACAGTAGTGCGCGCATGTAGTGAGGCGGCTTCTGAAACGGTGCTGGGTTCATCAGCCCAATTACCGTTGGTTCACCCTGCATCAGACGGTACATCAGCCCGCCGACCCATTCGTTTTCCTGATACTCGCCTAGCGCGGCGAACCACATCTGCCAGTCCAATCGCGGCTGATAAGGAGCAGCCAGCGGGAGTCCCCGGTGCAGCTCGCCGGGCTTGTACTTGAAAGAATACTCCTTCCAATTCACGCGATCATCTGACCCTTCAATCACCACCTCAGGCCGCGTTGTCGTCATCACTGCAAACAGACCATACGTATTCACAAGCTGGAACGGAGCAATCATTGCCATCGGCTTCGAGAACGACCTCTCGAATCCCGGCGCAAACATGCCGATAAGTTGTACCGCTCCGATGGCAATCAGCACAACTAACACCCCATTCACAAGCGGCTCGAGAATGCGCGGGCGCACGCGTGGCACGCCTCTCTGGAGCAGTTTGGCCAAAGGCGCGAACGTCCGGTCATCAAACGCCCACAAGCACACTGCGAGCGTCAGGAAATTGAAGAAGGCGTAATTACCAGTCAGCAGAATCGCCACTTGCAAGCCCATCAGCAATGCGGCTCCGACGTGCCGGGCCTTCCTGGGACCGAAAATCAGAAACGGTGCGCCGAGCTCTATCACCAACGTGGCAGCCGTCATCCAATCGAGCATCCACGCGGGCAAGCGATACGCATAATAGGCCAGTGGATTGGGGAGGGGCTGCGTCATGAAGTCGAATCGGAGTGCATGAAGATTGCGCCAGTTCGGATCGCCCGAAAGCAATTTCACCAATCCCGATTGCCACATCAGACGAAACAACAGAAAGCGGTACGCCCAAACGAGCCAGCGTGTTCCCGCAAACAGCGCCAGAAAGCCGGACTCCAACAGCAGAGCGTCCCATTGAAACGCGCTGAACGGCTGCCCGGCAGAAACCAACGAAAGATAAAGAATCAAGCACACCGCAGCCGATGTGCGCAAAAAGAAACCGAGGGTCAGCGAAAGCGCCGCTACGCATCCCACTATGCAGCACCACAACAACGCTGAGTCAGTATTGCCGAGCCAAAACAGAGTGGGAACGTACCAGAAAACCCGAGTTCCCAACTCGGTCCGCATCATGCCCATCGTCTGCGCAGCAGGTACGATTCCATGTGAGCCGATAAGCCCCACGATCTGAGGCCAAAGCGACCCAAAGGCCGAAAGATAAATCAGCCCGAGCAGGCGCAAGAACAGGGTCTCCGTCAGCTCAAAGGAACCGGGGTCTTTGAGAGTCTTGAGAACCCTACTGCTCGCGCCCCGTAAGTTCATCGGCAGTGACAAAAATCGGTTCGATGTCGACAGGTATGTCTTTCAAACGATCCAGAGCGCGTGTCAACGGGGGGCGCATCACGCCCAGTACTTCGAGCATTCTCTTTGCAGCTGCGTAATCCCCTTGCGCCTCGATTGTGAGCAGATCATGCGTCAAGTTACGAACGCTTTCTTTGACTTTGGCGTAATTGACTTCGAACGTGCCGTCCGGGAGTGCTACGAACGCGCCCCGATCCATCAAATAGTTGAATTGCAGCGCCATACCGCGGCCGTGCGCCTCAGTGATGCCAAACCGGAGTGTGCGAAACGACGAAGCTAGAAACGTATTGTAAAGCTTTCTTTCGTTCCCTTCGCCACCCGGAAGAATGCTTTTGTCGAAGAAATACTGCACCATAAATAGCCCCGTGACATCGGCCTTTGCCTCTTCAATGGTGCTGTAAAGTTCTTTCAATTCCTGTCGTACGGAAGTCTGCTTGTCGTTGACCGTGATTTGATGCGGACCAATGCCGTGACTCAGCTCATGCGCCAATATGTGTGTGAAGAACCAATCGAAGCTTAAGTCGGGCTGAGCGCCTGCCGGCAACACGATATGGGAAATTGGAACGAGTGTGCTGTCAAATTTCGCGTGCTGAACGTTTTTCAACATCACCTTCTTGCTGCCCTTCTGCTGGATCACTCGCTCATCATTCGGCAAATTGTAGGCGGCTGTTTGCACCCCGTGATTGCCGTCGCCGGCTGCGAGCACTTCGTTCACTACCCGTATCGGCGTGGTTGTCCCGAGCTTCGGATTCCGGTAAGCCGGATCAATCGGCAGGTTGTTCTCCACTTCTTGCAGGTGGCTGGAAAAGCCTTTCAGCTTATCGGTCTCGGCATCATCTCTGATGCAGATATACGCCTCAAAGGACGCTTTGTAACCAAAGAGCTCATCATTATATGTCTCATATGGCCCGATAGTTATATCGACAGGAGCATCGACGTCCATCCAAGCCAAGTCACTCTCGTAATAGTCATCGCTCAAAAATGCTGCTGCGCGTGTCTCGAGAAAGCGCTTGAGAGAAGCGTTGTTCGTCGCTGCCGCTCCCTCTTTCAGTAGGCTCGCGGCGCGCTCCAGATCATCTTTATAGGCGGTGTAATAGGGGACGATTTCTAATTTCTTCTGGGGATCGCGACGGATCACCGTAAAAAAGCCCTTCGCCTGCTCGGCGTCCTTATCAGGCAACTGCGACACCCAGTGCTGAAAGTCTTCCCGGCTCATGTCTTCGGGATAAAAATTCGCGCCGAGCGGTTTGCGTTCCGGAACGCCGGGAAGAAAAGCGCGGTGTGCGTCAAGATCCGACCACGGTCCCTTGTTGATCCAGAACATATGCAGCCGTGCCCTGCCGAGCGGCGAGTTATCTTTCCGAAGCTGCGTATACAGCTTCTCATTGCCACTCCATAGCTGCTGGAGGAAAATGTCGTCGATCACATGCCCAGCCTGAATCGCCTTAACCAAAGCGTTTCGGTCTCCTGGATCGAGCCCAGATATATCGACCTTGAGCGGGGTCGGCGCGAACCGCCCGGCCATTTTCACCAGTTCGGCGGTACCGGGGAAAGCTGTTCCAACATTCGTCTGTGCGCTCATTACGCTTCCAAATAGGAGTAGGACGAGAGTAAGCCTCATCGGAGAAATCTACATTGAGCGTACCGCGCGAACAATGCGCGAAGCGATTGTGCTATCGTGCGGGGAGGAAAGTCCTTCGCTTCGGCGCGGTAGCCAAGTGGTAAGGCAGAGGTCTGCAAAACCTTTATTCGGCGGTTCGATCCCGCCCCGCGCCTCCAACAACTTACACAAAAGACGACGTTTCGACTCGCGTCTCGGTGTGTCTCCCGTGCTCTCGAATGCGAACGCAGGGCGAAGCCGCATCACAAAAGTGGGAGAACCGGGGGCGCGGGCCATCGCTGCTCCCACCTGTTCATGTTCGAACCAGCAGGCGAAGAGGTTGCCCAGATTTACCCGTTCGGTTTCTAGATTCTATTGTTCAACAGCTAGCGCACTCTGCGCAGGGTCGTGAACGGCGTGGAACGCACAGATCGAAAGGGCACCCGTCGGTGCCCGGAAGATTCGCTTTGTGGAATGGTTATGCACCTGGGGTTTATTGACAATCTGCCGAACTTGCAATCGAAATAAGCAGACCGCGGCTGTTACGCCGATCAATCCCGCGTGTGGGTTCACGCATGAAGGAACTGAATTGGAACTGCGGCCTGGGATGCCGGGGCAGTTGAGATGTGCCCCAAAGAAAGGGAGTGGCGAATCGCCGGCCGCCTAGGCGCTGCGATCTCCAGGACTGCCCGTGAATTCGAGCGGAACCCCGAGATTATGGCCATCCTTTTTCGGCATGGAAGCTTGCGGCGGGTTGCGCGATTGATACTGCCGAAGCAGTACAACCGTCCGACGAGGCTTATGAATTTCGCATTGCTGAGCCGCTGCATCAAATTTGAAAATCTTGGTAACGTGAACGCTGATTGTGAAGATGGTCCGAACCTCCCAGGTCCGGATTCAGGGTGAGCAATGAACTCAGGGGGCTGAGCAGTGCCATGCTCCCCATGTGCGGCATCGACGCCTGCAGTGTCCTGCCGGTCGTCCTCAGGCCGCCGACCGATTATCTCTGGCAGCGCGATCCTTTCCAGGTTAGTGGAGGCTCATCCGAAAGCATCGAAATGCGGGTATCGACTATATCCTTCCCTACTGGATGGGGCCGCTACTACGGAGTAATTGCACCTGATCCCGTGCCACCTGTGGCGCAGTAACAATTCAGTTATCAGCAGCGGCAAACTTTCACAGCCACTGTTTTGTAGGGCAACAAGTCTGGCGAGCTAAAAGACGAGAACTGTAGCCTGGACCTGGCGCCCCTATTGAATCGGGCAAGCGAAGGGAGCCTGGGTGAAGCTCAAGTTGAACCAGGATCCGGAACGCGTAATGGGCGGCTACCCGTCCGGAAATCGGGCTCGATTCTTTATTGGTTGGCTACTATCGAGAAGGCCGGCTAATCTTCTGGGCTAAGGTGCGCGCGACATTCTTCGGTCTGAGGGATGACAAAGACCCACGCGAGGTTGTCAGAGAGGCGGTGAGTAGAGATGCTCGGCAGTGACTTAGCGACGCAATGCACGGGCCCTGGATTGCACAGCAAAGGACGACACTGTAGCGGCCAAAAGAGGTGAAGAGGATGAGACGTCGGGACTTTTTAATGGGTTCCATTGCTGCGGCAGCGACCGCTGCCAGTGGAGTGTCGCAGGACATCGTCATCATGTCCAAGCTAGATCGCATCGGCGCAATGTCCGGGAATTTTTCCGACCTCCTAACGCAAGTAGGAGATTGGAGCCAGCCGGCAACGCCGGGGAAACTCGACATCATGGACTTTCCGGATATGCTCGCGGATCGCTATGGCATTCACAACGTCGAAGTGGAGGACAGGCATTTTCTTTCGCTCGAATCCGCTTACTACGAGAAGTTTCATGACCGGCTACAAAAGGCAAAATCCCGGATGGTAAACATCGATCTCGAATTGGATACAACCGGCTACAGCGGAACGATCACCCCTTGTTCCCCCGATCCACAGATTCGCGCGCATGCGATTCAACTCACCAAGCAATGGATTGATCGAGCTGCATTGATCGAGTGTGCCAGCGTCATGATTAATCAAGGCAGGACATGGGGCGACGATCTTACCCCGATTATCGACGCGCTGAAGTTACTCCGCGATTATGGCGAGTCGAAAAACGTCGCAATCATCATGGAAGAGCGGGGACCTCAGATTCCTATCGACACGCTTGTAAAAGTAATCCGCGAGTCCGGGATTCACGCAAATCCTGATATGGGTAACTGGAAAGATGAACAGAGCATGGAGCGCGGACTACGCTTGATGTACCCACTTGCGCTGACAGTCAGCCATGTCAAATGGAATCCTGATAGGTTCAGTCTTGCTACAGCCGTGGGGATCTCTAAAGAAATGGGTTTCAATGGTACTTATTCACTCGAAAGCGGAGGCCCTGAGCCTTATGCGATGCAACAAACTCTTTTGGACAAGTTAATGGAGTATCTGTGATGAAAGCTGAGCTGAGCTGATCGAGGTGAGACCTGCAAATCCTTGTTAGATGCCGAGTCACGCTATGTGCGCTGGTTGCCGTAATCGCTCTTACGCCGGCGGGCCGAGCTGCTGATGCCGACTTCAATGGCCCATGGGATATTCAGGTGCACGCCAAACCCGCCGATTTTGCGCAGTTCACTACGACCGCTGCATGGTGGTTGGGTATCACTGGCGCGGGAACGCCCGATATGAAGATTCAGTTCGTTGGGTCTCCGGACGGCAGCCTGGATGACATAGCGACCGCAAAAATCAACAACGGGATACTCCACTTCACGTGGCTGCCCAGGGCGCGCCCCAGAGTCGCCCCGAGTCCGAACGACCGTGCCGAATATAACCTGAAGTACGTCCACGGCGTCCTCCAGGGCACGATGACGAGTCCCACAATAACCTTGACGTTCACTGGATATCGCTCGCCGGAAATTGATGAACACGATGACGGCACTTGGGTAGAGGGAAAGCCAATCCAGCTATTTGACGGCAAAGACCTCAAAGGGTGGACCGGCGTAAATTCCAGCAACGCAGAAGGCTGGAGCGCTGAGGACGGGATTCTAAAATGTGCCGGTCAAACGGATGATCTCAGGACTGTAGCGAACTATTGGAATTTTGAACTACATGTCGAATATAACCTCCCCGCGAAGAGTAACAGCGGTATCGGTCTGCGCGGCCGGTATGAAGTTCAGATCGCGTCCGATTATGGAAAGCCTCCGGGCATGCACGGCACCGGTGCGCTATACACGCGAATTTTGCCGAGAGTGAACGCGGGCAAGCCCCCGGGCGAGTGGCAAACGTACGATATTCGACTGGTTGGTCGTGAAGTCACTACGGTCCTGAATGGACAGAAGCTTTACGAGAAGGGAGTCATCGACGGCCTGACGGGGATCGCCATCGACCCGTTCGAAGGTCGGCCAGGGCCGATAGAGCTGCAAGGCGACCACGGTGGGGTCGAGTTCCGGAACATCGTACTGGTGCCGCTTACGAAGCGCAACGGCAAATAGAGCGGGCAAAGGGTCACAGCCATTTTTTAGGAGAGGAACATAAATTTGCGAGTGTTGCTGGTGTTTTCGTTACTGACGGCTTCCTTACAGGCGCAAGTCACATTCAACCGCTTGGTTCACGCCAACCAGGAGCCTCAGAACTGGCTCACCTACGGCGGAACATATGCGAGCGATCGCTACAGCCTCTTGACGGAAATCAATCAGAACAATGTCAGGAATCTGCAGCTAAAGTGGGTGTGGCAACCGAATACCACACCCGCTGACGAGAAGATGGAGAACACGCCTATTGTCGTGGACGGCGTTTTGTATGCGACGAGCCTGACGTCAGTGGTGGCGCTCGATGCCGCCACAGGCCGGCAGTACTGGAAGCTCTCGCGTCCGTTTAATCCGGACGACTTCCATGGGCAACGCATGTACATGGTCAACAAGGGAGTCGCGATCGAGGGGAACACGTTGTTTTGGACCACAGGATGGAGCGATCATCTGCTCGCCATCGATGCGAGAACCGGCCGGGTGAAATGGGAAGTCCAGGCCGCGGACTGGACAGAGGGCTATCAGCTCGACGTCCCGCCTTTGGTGGTGAAGAACGTGGTCATCGTCGGACCCGCGACCGACGATATGGGCGCAAACTGCTTTCTGGCTGCCTTTGACATTCACACCGGTAAACAAATCTGGAAAACCTACACAAGTCCGAATTTGCCGGACGATCCCGCCGCCAAGACATGGGCGGGCGATACCTGGAAGCACGGCGGCAGCCCCGTCTGGAACAGTGGTTCCTACGATCCTGAGACGAACCTGGTGTTCTGGGGCACCGGCAATCCGAATCCTGTTTCGAATGGCGATCAGCGATCGCCCGGCAGCAAATTCGATAACCTCTACTCGGATTGCGTCATTGCGCTCGATGCCGACACCGGGAAAATCAAATGGTATTTCCAATTCACGCCGGCCGATGAGTACGACTTCGACGCGACCCAGATTCCAGTATTAGCGGATATCACCTGGGACGGCAAACCACGCAAAGTGATGTTCTGGGCTAATCGCAATGGGTTCTTCTATGTCCTCGACCGGCAGACCGGCCAATTCCTTTTAGGCAAGCCTTTTATCAAACTGACTTGGGCGGAAGGCATCGATAAGAATGGCCGGCCGATTAGAGTTCCAAAGTACTGGCCGAAACCGATGGGCGGAATTCTGGTGATGCCAGGTTCGCAAGGGGGCACAAACTACTATCCGCCATCTTACGACCCACAAACAGAGCTTTTCTATTTATCCGTCTGGGACAACTACGAAGCTTTTTCGGGCAAACGGCCCATTCTTCCATGGAAGCGAATGCACATGTATACCGGAGACGGTTGGTGGCCCGGCTTTGGGGAAACGCAACCCCCGGCTGACTGGCCGCCCTCTCCTGTCCAGGCGCCCCTTCGAAGGCGTCCGAGTCCCAATTACAAGACGGAGGCCGAGGGGTACGGTGCGATCCGCGCCATTGATTCGAAGACGGGCGAGAAAAAGTGGGACTTCAAGATGGTGAATTACACAGAATCCGGAGTGCTCTCTACTGCAGGCGGCTTGGTGTTCGGCGGTGGGATGGACGGCGACTTTGTCGCCCTCAATGCGATGACAGGCAAACCGTTGTGGCATGTGTACTTGGGGGGCGCCAATGCCAGTGGCCCGATCAGTTACGCCGTAAATGGAAAACAATACATCATAGGGACAGGCGCCGACACAATGTATGCATTCGCCCTGCCAGATTAGGCCTGCAGCGTAATTTCAACGAGGCGCCATTACGCGATTTAAACATCGAAATGCCTAGCTAAGCACGGGTTCTGCTGGGGGATTTACCGAGTTACAGCAGTAACCAACACAGTTACTTCCGAGATTAAGCAGCCGCTATGCATAAGACATATAGACTGAAATGTACGATTGTTCTGGGATTGTTCGGCACTGCCTTGAGCGTCGACGCCCAGACCTTGCCTGAAGGAACAGGAAGGGCGGCATTTCAGCGCATCTGTAGTGTGTGTCACAGCGTCAATGTGGCCATAAGCCAAAGAATGACGCGGCCAGAGTGGAGCGGGGTGGTGAACGACATGCTGTCGAGGGGGGCCCAGGGGACCTCGGGAGAGCTTGAGAGTATTGTCAATTACCTTAGCACCAACTTTGGCAAAGGAAATGTCTCACCACCAGGCGGTGGGCAACCGTCCGAGCTGGCGGAACAACTGGCTCCACTGAGTGGGCTGGAAATCGTTGCAGCGAAGAAGTTGTTTCAGACAAATGGATGTCTGTCGTGCCATCGAATTGGCGAGATGGGCTCATACATTGGACCGGACCTGAATGACATAGGCTCCAACTTGTCACCCGACCAGATATTCCATGCCTTGGCATCTCCAAACGATATGGTCCAACCCGACAATCGCACGGTCCAGTTGATTACTCATGACGGACAGAGAGTTACCGGGAGAATTCTCAATCAGGATGCATTCAGCGTGCAACTTATCGATTCATCGGGTCAATTGAAATCCTTCGAAAAAGCGATTCTACGTCAGTTTGTCATCGTGACCACAAATCCGATGCCCTCTTATGCGACTAAGCTCAATAACGCGGATACGAGAACTATCGTTCGTTATTTGGCCTCATTAAGGGAACCCGGTGTCTAGTGAAGGGTAGTATTTGTCTGCCTTCCTATCAATTGTGTCATCAGCCTGCCCGCAGGTTACCCATAAGCGAATGCCCCGCGTCGACCAGGAGCTACGGAATTGACTAACATACTCCGGCGATTACTTTAGCCTTCGTCACCGCAAGTTATCCGCGGCAAATCGACATAAATGTCGGAGAGCTGCAACTAAACGCACCCGTGCCGTAATTCGCAACAATATCCTTCGACGGTGTCGTCACCATCACGACATCGCTCTCCGGAACGATGGCAGCCAGTGGGTATTGCGGGAATGGACCCTGGTACAGGCGATCCTTCACCTCGGGTCCTGCTCCCCAGTCATATTTTTCCCAATTGTGCTCCGGGATGCTGGCGCTTGCCCGCCTGGAGGGTAGCCGCGCCGTTAACCCGGTTGCTGCGGCCGTTTGTAGGAATAATCTTCTATTCATGTGTTATTTGATGGTTACCATGCGTACCATGCTTGCCCGCTGAATGAAAGGCTGATTCAATGACCTCAACGGGAAAATCGGAACCTCGGGATTGCCTCTAATATGCCCGCTCTAAGTCGACGTGACATTCTCAAGCTTTCTGCTTTGTTTACAAACGTTTTTGCGCCGTGGCCGACTACAGCTTCCGCTCGGCGAAAACGCGTAGTAATCGCAGGGGCGGGTCTGGCCGGCCTGACATCTGCGTGGGAGCTGAGAAGACGAGGGCACGAGGTTATCGTTCTCGAAAGCTCGGACCGTGTGGGCGGCCATGTGAGAACGGTGCGTGAGGGCCTGGCCGATGGACTTTATGCCGACGCTGGCGCTGAGCATTTCACCAAGCCTGGATACGAACTTTTTCGCCAATATGTGAACCAGTTCAACCTTTCGGTGCTGCCTTATCCGCACCGAGAGAATGTGCTGCAGCTGGCGAACGGGCGTATGATTCCAGAGGCCGAAGCTCAGTCTCCAAAGATTCTTTCAACGGAAGGATACAATCAGCGCGAAATCAGTTATCTCAGGACGCATCCTGACGGCGATCTCTCAGAACTTTACTTTCAACGCTACATGGAAAAGATCAAAGACGAGTACCAGCCCTTTGGTGTTGGTCTGGACTCACTCGACGATCTGTCCGTCACAAACCTTCTGCGGCAGGACGGCGCTTCCGCAGCGGCGATCCGGCGCATTGGCTCCGACGACTCCGCTCTTCAAGCAATATGGAGGGCAGCCATTCTCAGGCTACGCGGGGTGCCCTCGGATCCACACGATCTTTTCCGGCTGGAGGGCGGAAACCAGAAGCTTCCGGATGCCTTCGCGGCGCGGCTCGCCGGCTGCATTCGAAAGAACTGCGCCGTGACGCAGATTCGACGTGCGGATTCGGGCGTGGTGATCACGTGCCGCGAAAATGCCGAGGATAGGAGATTCGAGGCGGATTATCTCGTGTGCTGCATGAGCGCGATTATGCTGCGCGCCATCGCGGTTACACCCGCGTGGCCAGAGGACAAACAGTACGCTATCCGAAACATGCCGTATACCGTGGAGACTCGACCCATTTTCCAGTCGCAGACCAAATTTTGGAAGCGCGATGGCTATAGCGGGAATATGGACTTCGGCAGCCCATTGCTCGGACCGTTATGGCCCATGGCTCAGGAGGTGCCTACTGATCGGGGCCTCATGATTGGAACCGCGCAAGGGGGCGTCGCGGGAGGTGCAGCTTATGGCGTCTTCAAACGTTACTATCCGGGGAGATCGGCTGATATCGACCATGTGATGGCCGTTGACTGGCTTCAAGATAAATGGGCTATGGGGTGCCAGGCGCGTGATTACCGACCCGGGCAGTTGAAAAAGTTCTGGCCGGCAAGCATCCAACCGGTGGGGCGCGTTTACTTCGCGGGAGCTTATTGTGACAACATGAACTGGGGCATGGAAGCGGCGACCCGTTCCGCCCACAGGGTCGCGCGGGCAATTGACCAGGCGTGACCTCCCTGTGCGTTTAAGAGCTTTATTCAGTGATGCTTTGCAGAAAATGGGAGTGTGCCGCGAAAATCCGCTACAACTCGGAAAAGTTCGTCAGTCACTTCCAATGCCGCCAATGAGGCCACGCTCGAAATTGACGGACAACGCGTCAAGTGCACGCGACTGAGCAAAATCCTCTATCCGGAAGCCAGGTTTACAAAAGGCGAGGTCATTGAATACTACGTTCGCGTCGCGCCGTTCATATTGCCGCACCTGAAGGATCGCCCAGTCACACTCAAACGATACCCGAATGGAGTGACTGGACAGGCGTATTGGGATAAAAATGCGCTGAGCTTCACTCCCGAATGGGTCGAAACATTCCCCGTGCCACGACGTGGCGGCGCTCCCGACATCAACTACGTATTGGTCCAGAATGCCGCGACACTTGCGTGGACAGCAAATGCAGCCGCGTTGGAATTACATCCATTCTTACATCGGGCTCCTGCGATCAGGATGCCGACGTCCATTGTGTTCGACCTTGATCCGGGCAGAGGAGCGGACATTCTGCAATGCATCGAAGTAGCCTTTCTCATCAAAGGGGTGATTGAGCAGTTCGGCCTCAAACTATTTGCCAAAGTCTCAGGGTCGAAAGGAATTCAGTTGTATCTGCCGCTGAACACGCGTTCGAGCTACGAAATTACGCAGCCCTTCGCGCGCTCTATCGCGCAACTGATCGAGACGCAAAACCCGAATCTTGCTGTCTCTGAGATGCCCAAAGAGAAGCGCGTCGGAAAGGTCTTCATCGATTGGAGCCAGAACACAGATTACAAGACCACGGTAGGCGTCTATTCGCTCCGCGCGAAGCAGGAGCGGCCGTTCGTGTCGATGCCAGTGACCTGGGATGAATTGCATCGAGCGCGCAAGCGGACCACGGCTGAGGAGCTTTATTTCGATCCAAAAGCCGCACTCGCGCGCCTCGAAAAGGTTGGCGATCTGTTCAGCCCCGTGGCCGATCTAAAGCAGTCCTTACCACCAGACCTCGCTCAGGTTATTGATCAGGAGAACAAGCGGGAAGGACGCACCCGGAAAGGTCTGCGGCAATCGGACATAGAAGCGCGTGCCGCAACCATCGAACGGTCCGAACTGGACAAGCTCCCGCGCGCGCAGGCAGCGTTTATCGAACCCATGCTCGCGAAGCTAGTCGGCAAGTTACCGGAGGGAGGGGAGTGGGAGTACGAAGCCAAGTTCGATGGCTATCGAGTCCTCGTTTTGAAAGACACAGGAGTCACAGTTCTCTCGCGTCGCGGCAATAACCTTACAGATCAGTTTCCGATGCTCAGTGCAGCTTGTGCAAATTTGCCGGACGGTACGGTGCTTGACGGCGAGATCGTCGCTCTCGATGAGAATGGCCAGCCATCGTTCAACGCGTTACAGAATCGCCGATCACATAAAACCGCGATCCAGTTCTATGGGTTTGACTTGCTCACCTATTTCGGCCACACCCTAATGAGCTTGCCGCTCGAGAAGCGGCGGGAGTGGCTCAAAGCCGCTTTGGTTCACACAACAGATCCGGTTCGGTTTTCAGCTACGCTCCATGCCAATGTGGACGCGCTAGTCGCGGCGGCCAAGCAAACCGGACTGGAAGGAATTGTCGCCAAACGCCGAGACAGCCGCTATGAACCGGGCAAGCGAAGCGGCGCTTGGATCAAATTCAAACTGAACCAGGATCAAGAACTAGTGATTGGAGGATACGTGCCGGCCAAACGCGGTTTCGATTCTTTACTCGCGGGCTATTACCAGCGGCGGCAAACTGATCTTCTGCGGCAAGGTACGAAACGGATTCAAAGAAATCGGAAGCAAAGAGCGAGTCTACGACAGATTTAAAGGCCTGGGTACCACGAAATGCCCCTTCGATAATTTACCGGAGCCGGCGAATGCGCGTCGGGGGATGGCGTTAACAGCCGAAGCTATGAAGCTATGCTGCTGGCTGAAGCCGAGGCTAGTTGCACAGATCGGAATACGCGAATGGACGCGCGATGGGCATCTCAGGCATGCGAGTTTTCTTGGCATCCGAGAAGACAAGCATGCACGTGAGGTCGTCAGAGAAGATACGCACTAAGCCCCGAACACAAGGACGAGAGTTTTATTCGGCATCCATGACGCAGCGGAATCCAAGCGTGCCGGCACGATCATAGCTCGGGGCCATGAGCAGAAGTTTTCCGTGCTGATCGTTGCGATAGGCTTGCGGGAAATACCAGACCGAGCCTTGAGGTTGGTAGTAGTCGCCTCCCCGGAGAATGCCTCCGCGCGTGTGGTCGTCGAGGTATTCGTCTGTCCACTGCCACACGTTGCCTACCATATCCATCACTCCGAACGGGCTTGCACCGGAAGGGTGAGCGTCGACATTGTCTGGTCCGCGCAATGTTCGGCCCTTATCGGGCGCCGGAACAGCGGAACCCTGCCATTCGTTGCCCCAAGGATAAATGCGGCCGTCCAGCCCTTGTGCGGCAAACTGCCACTCCCACTCGTGAGGAAGCCGCTTCCCAGCCCACTTCGCGTAAGCGCGAGCATCCTCGAGTGACACCCATGTGACTGGCTTCGCATCCCATCCGTTTGGGTACATGCCGTTCTTCCAATCCCGGAGAAAATTCACATCGTCGGCCGGTCGGTAGCGCACCGTATCCAAGAACTTTTTAAAATCTGCATTCGTCACTGGGTACTTATCCATATAGAACGGCTTTAATTTCATCCGGTGCTCATGAAAACGCCGAGGCATGTCTTCCCACGGATACTGCACGTCCACCCCGATGTCGTTGAAGCCTTCGATCTCGATACCCTCTACTTTGAAGACGTAATCACCACCGGGAATTTTGAACATGCGGTTCGGAGCGGCGGTTGAAGACTTGCTCGGTTCCATCTCGACAATTCTTCTGAGACACGGACTTCCACGTGCTTGAGTAACTTGATAACGGCGAAGCCGAAAGAGTTTTCATTCTTGGTATCAGCTTCTGAACATCTGCATCCGGTTCGCCAGGGGTCGCAAGGACCGCACCGAAACCGTGCGCTTCAAGAGAGAACGAGAGGATAGCGCTATCGCCGTCACGCTCGGGTTGCAATTCAGTTCCATGATACAGATCGAAATAGCGCACGCCTTCTTGCGCAGGAACTGACATTTCCCGGCCACTCACGTCATATTCGTTTCGATTGACAATCGTCCACAGCGTCTGGTCCCCTTGCGGCCAACGGCTAGCATACACGCCGTAGCGGTGCACGGGATAAAAGGGCTCCCAGTCCTTACTGGTCAGAAAGCGCGCCAGGCCACGCTCGATCGTCGCAACGCGCCGCGTTGCTTCGCCATCTCGCGGCGTGATCCCGTTCCAGATACCCCAAATATTCTCCCAGCTCTCCCACCCTTCGCCATTGAAGAATGCGTACTGCAAGTCATCCGTCTTGCTTCGATTCCAGCGATCGGAGATGTTTACCATGTGACGAGGTTCGAGCCAGCGGAACCTGTCCACTCCCGGCACGAAGCTAAATTGCTGCGTGTACTGGCCCCAGGTCATAACGTTCCACGCCAACGCCTCATCTGACGGGCTGCCTTCGGGCTCAAATGCGAGAGGATGGCCGATGCTTTCCGCAGCTTCAGAAAACGCCAGCGGAACCCCATCCTGCGTATCGCCGTTTATGCCGTCAGCTCCGATTTCTTTCATCAGCTCTGCAATCGCTTGCGGCCATGGCTTACCCGGATCGCGAGTACCCTGATCCCACATCATCATCGGAAAGAGTACGCGAACTCCCCGGCGGTGGAAATCTGCAATCATCTGCTTCACTCCCGGAATACCTCCCGGCATGGAGCGGATCATGTCGTGCTGATTGCGGTTATCGATCCCCATGTTGGGATAAGTAGGCCAAATCAGAACGGCATCAATGCCTCCATAGCGTTTCTCGAGATCATCCAAATAGCGGTCAACCGTATATTTTCCCGAGACCGGATCGTAAAAATAACGATCCTGGACCATCATTTGCGGCTGAATGAAGCTGCTCTGAGTCCACTTCAGCGCGGGGTTTTCGTACCGCGAGCCGTTATATCCTATGCGAATCTTCCGTTCGAAGCGCCAGTGAGTGATGTCTTTCAACCAACCTTCATGCGTTGCCGAGGTGCACGGGGTGTAACCACCCTGCCAGGCGCCTTTCAACGTGAAGCACTCCGGGGCGGGTATTAACTGGTTCTTCGGAGCGTAGTGTGTGTCCTGGGCAAGAGCCGCAACTCCACAGAAAAGAGCGGCAAGCCCAAGTTTTGCTTGCATCTCGCCCTAGAAGTGCACTTTTGCACTGACTTGAAGGATGCGCCCTTCGCGACCGCCTTCTACCTGCCCGAAGGGTATTCCCGTATTTGGATCTGCCGGAAAGCTAGTCGAAATGCTTGTCCATTGGGGATGATTGAAAGCATTCAAAAAATCCGACCGAAAATCGAGTTTGAAGCGTTCCGTCAGATTGAACGTTTTAGCGGCAGAAATATCGGAATTGATTTGGCCGGGCCCCTGAATAATTCCAGGAGCAGCACTTCCAATCACGCCGTTTCCGGGCGCGAAGAACGCATTCGTGTTGAACTGCTGAGTAAACGTTTTGTCGAAGTGCGCCAGATTCGGATCAGAACCTGGATTGATGCTCATCAGGTCGGGACCATTGAAATTGTTGGCCGACGTACCCGAGTAATTCAGTGCAGAGTACCGGTTTCCCGATTCGAGTGTCGTTATTGTGGTGATCTGCCACCCCGCGAACACCGTACGAGCCAGCGAATTCCAGCTTTGTCCATAAACCGGTTGCCAAATGGCTGAGAAGAGGAATCGATGAGTATGGTCGAGTGTCGCTAATCCTTCACTACCGTTCAGGTTGTAATTCCAAACGTTGTCACCGCCAGGTATAGATTGCCGGTTTGCGATCGTCTTAGAGAACGAGTAATTAGATACGATGCTGAACCCATGAGAAAGCCGCTTCTCGAACTTGACGACTCCTGCGTTATAAAACGTCTTCAAGCCCGGATGGAGCACGTATACTGTACCAAAGTTACCGGTATTGTTTGGTCGAGCAGCATTGAACGCGTCCCCAGATACCCAGCCTAGTTGATAATTCGGCAAATTCTCGCCAGCGAAATATAAGCCGTCCCTGCCTTGAGCACCGACATATTCGAGTGTTAGTACGCTGTCTTTCGATACTTGGTATTGAAAATCCGACAGATAACGATGATAGTACGGAATCGTATTGGACTTATTATCAAATGTGTAGACGTCGGGAAAACCGCCCTGCGAAAGGAGTCCGGTTCCTGGTCCTAAGCTCACAGGATAGGTACCGGGGGGAACAGCAGGTGCGGCTGGAAATACGTTCGATAAGTGCAACACGGGAGTATCCTGAGGCGCGCCGACTGACGCATTGGTCAAATCCTGTCCTACGAAATAGCCCGGCACACCGTTCAATGCGTTACCCACCGAACCAGAGATCTGGCCGCCGCCTTCGTCATAGAAAAGGCCGTACCCTGCCCGGAATAGCAACCGAGAGCTCAGCTGGTATGCCACGCTTACGCGTGGCGCAAAATTAGTTTTGCGAGCACTCAAGAAATGTTGAGGTACTCCTGACGCAATACCAGGTATCTGCAATTCCCAACCCGGGACGCTTTCATTCACCAGCGCACAACACAACTTGTTCGGCGCGTAGATCGGAACGATTAAGTCATACCGAAGTCCGAGCGAGACAGTCAGCTTTTGACCTAACTGCATCCTGTCGTTCGCATAAAAACCCCAGTAAGGAAAACGAACATCAAGCGCCGGCGCGGTAGGAGAACCGCCCGTGAGGTTGTAGCGCTGGTGAATGCTTCGAGGCAATCCGAGAATCAAGTCAGCAAATGCATCTCCGCCCACGCTGCCTTGCGCGGAACCTGCTTGGGTGAAATCCTCTTTGGGACAGGTCCCCTGAATGTAGTTGTAGGGGCAGCCGAACGACACAAAGCGGTTGAAGTCCCAGTCCTCCTCGCCTTTGTCAAAGTAATTCATGCCGAACGTGAAGTTGTGAATACCATGGACCCATGAAAGATTGTCGGAGATCTGAAAGGTCGTGTTTGCTGCCTGGAAGATTTCAAAAAAGCCTGGATTTGCATTCGAATATCCGAATAGGTTAACCGCCAAAACACCTTGATTAAGCCCAGTTCCAGTGTTCGCGAAGATTTGACTAAACGGATTACTCGAACTGTTGAGAAAGGCGATTTCGCTGGGGGAGGCGGTCACGAGCGCAGCACGTCCGATTCCAAAAATAAATTCGTTGGTGAGGTTGGGCGTAAAAATGTGAGCATCGTTCAGGGTGACCAGGTAGGAGCGATCGTCAACATCGCCGATGTATTGCGGGAACACACCGCCGCTGTTATTGTCGGTGCCATGAGATTTCGAGAACGTCACGAAGACACTGTTTTTATCGGACAATCGATAATCGTAGCGGCTGTCGAATCTGTATGTCGATGCCCCGTGATTGGCCGCTGTCACGTAGTTAAAGCCGTTTGCGGTTACTGTGTTCGGGAGTGGATACAGATTCGCAAGCGCCCCGGCTTTTGGATCGATTAGATTCGCTGGGATCCGGTTAAAAGGAAAGGGAGAGCGTGTGCTATTTCCCTGGGCGTTATACGTGGTCGAATACGGATTGTAGATCTGCTGCGTAGGATCTGCGCAGATGCCCGCGCCGTTGAAACCTGCCGTGCAGAGCTCGCCGAAGTTGCCGGTTCGCTCTGCGCCACTTGGAAGGAGCGCCGTAGTGTTAGGAAGGCCGTCGCGCTCTTCCCATTGCTCCCAATTGCCAAAGAAGAAGGCTCGGTCTTTCAGCTTCGTGTAAAGCTTGGGTATCATCACCGGGCCGCCGAGGCCACCGCCGAATTGATTCCTCCGCAGCGTGGGCTTGGCGAACAAGCCAACCGCCTCGTCATACGCATTCCTTGCGTTTAATAGGTCGTTTTCGAGATAGTCGTAAGCTTGACCGTGAAATTGAGTCGTGCCTGAGCGAGTGGATATTTCAAAGTTCGAGATGTCGTGCCCAGTCGCGGCGCTAAAGTCGCTTACCGCAATCCGCGCTTCCGATAGGGCGTCCGGAGACGGAGCGTAGCTAATACCACCCTGATAATTCTCCGTTGCATTTACGCCGTTATAGTAATACCCGTTATCCGGCGGAACTCCCTCAAATTGACCGCCGACTGCAAACTGGGTCCCGCCGCTGGCATGAGTTGCACCGACATTGTAAGTACCACCGGGATTGACGTTGGGGAGCGGTGTTGTCGCCACCGCTGGTGCAAGAGCGGCGAGCGAGGTGTAATTGCGGCCGCTTATCGGAAGGGACTGGATCTGTTGAAAGTTGACGCTTTGGTCGACGCTGGCTCGATCCGCTTCGATTAGTGGCTCAGCCGACGTGACCTCGACGGTTTGCGAGGTTGTCCCAGGCAACAGCGTAAAGTCGAACTTTGCGTTCTGCTGCGTCGTCAGCTCAATCGTATTCGAGACTGCCTTCTGGAACCCAGGTTGATCAACGCTCACACGGTAATGGCCTATGTTGAGCTGCGTAAAAGTGTATTGACCACTTCCATTGGTTTGCGTCGTAGCTGTCTTCTGTTGATCCAGGTCCGTCAACGTGACTGCCGCATTTGGGACCACCGCCCCGCTTTGATCCGTGACAGTTCCGGTAACTGAACCGCGCTGCGCGAATTGGGCAAAAGCAGGGATAATTGCGAGCAGTGTAATCGAGGCATACGTAAAACTTCGTGCTTTCGACATAGCCGTCCTCACGCGTTATATGGAAGAAACGTATCAGGAAACTTGAACCGGTTCAAGAGAAAACTCCGTTCTCAAGCCGCCGCTCGCGGAAACCTTGAGCTTCATACACCTGCGGGTTTCATGGCTCACTTGATAGCGAACGTTTGACACGCGGACGGTTTCTTGTTGCTCATAAAGCAGAACCTCATTGGGCACTGAGAGCTGGGAAGCATTGAGCAAGTGTTTGGCAGAATCGCGAAGTGATAGTGCCAATCACTTCGGGCATTCTGAAAAGCATCAACGACGTAGAGCGTGAGCCTTATTGGATCACGTAGAAAATAGCGGACAGATTCTATTTCTGGAAGTGCGCGAGCTTGGCTTTATATCACCAAGTTCTAACTGGCTGCTTACCCACTTCTTACTCAAACGGGCGCTATGGGCGCTACTCACTGATACGAGGCGGAAGGTGCAGGTAATTGGATGCACGCTTTTCTCTTCAACAAAATTGGAAACTCAACTGCAACACGTAGCGTAGTTGATAGCGACGAAGTTGAGTGCTGGATTGAAAAAAGGAACAAAATGTTGAACAGATGCCTTTCCGTGATCTTTTCCGTAGGGATGATTTTCATTTGTGGCATACCAGCGGTAGCGCAATCCATTACGTCCGGAGATGTGACCGGGGTTGTGACCGACCCCGCTCATGCTGCGGTTCCGAATGCATCCGTCACACTGACAAATGTAGAAACGAACGCAGTCCAACGAGCGGCGACCGGCGCCCAAGGGAACTATCGCTTCGCGTTCATCAAACCGGGTACCTATAAACTGTCCGTTTCCGCCGCTGGATTTGGGGCGCAAGAGCGCGGAGGAATCGTTGTCACGCCAGGGCAGCCAACGGCCGCCGATTTTCAGTTGCAGATCTCAGGCGTTTCGACAACGGTAGAGGTCGCGGAATCGGGGACAGTCTTGCAAACCGAAAATGCGGATGCAACGACCCATTACAGCGCCCAACAGCTTGAAAACTTGCCTAACCCGGGTGGCGATATTACCTACGTTGCTCAGACGGCTCCCGGAGTGGTGATGAACACTCAGGCTGGATACGGTAACTTCGTGGCCGACGGGATGCCCGGGACTTCCAATTTGTTCACCGTAAATGGTGTGAACGACAACGACCCATTTTTTGGCATTAACAATAGTGGTGCGTCCAACCTCCTGCTGGGCTCGAACGACATCGCTGAAGCCAACGTAATCAACAATGCTTATTCAGGCCAATACGGGCAGTACGCAGGATCCCAAATCACTTACATCACAAAATCTGGGGAGAATACATTTCACGGCGACGCCGTTTACAACTGGAACGGACGCGCCTTGAACGCCAACCAGTTTTTTAGCAATGCCAGTGGGCTCCCAAGGCCTTTTAACAACTTCAATCAGTGGCAAACGAACGTCTCGGGTCCGATTTGGAAGAATCACACGTTCTTCGATGTCGATTACGAAGGTCTACGTAATCTTCTGCCAACCTCCGCGAATCTCAACCTAATTCCAAGCCCCCAATTTGAGGCGGCGACTCTGGCGAATTTGGCTGGAAACGGCAACGCAGCGGAAGTCCCGTTCTATCAGAAGATTTTCACTGTGTATAACGGTGCCAGTGGAGCTGCGGGCGCGACTCCCGTGGCAGGCGGCGGATGTCAGGGCTTTACGGGTTTGCCGGCCGGCGTTCCCTGCGCTCTCCAGTTCCGCAGCACTCCCGGAAATACGAACAAGGAGTACCTTTGGGCCGCGCGTGTCGATCACACTCTTAGCGGCAATGACCGCTTTTATGTTCGCGTATCTCGCGACAACGGTTTCCAACCGAGTTTCACCAGCCCTTTTGGCGCGACCTTCAATGCTCAGAGTAACCAGCCCCAAATGACGGGCCAGATTTCCGAAACCCACATTTTCGGGCCAAACACAGTGAACGAATTCAAAGGATCCGCCCTTTATTACTCCGCCGTTTTTGGTCCATCAGACCCCAACGGGGCCTTGGCTGCATTGCCCACGTTTATGATTTTCTCCGGTGACCCATTTACTGCTGTGGGCGCTTGGGGACAACCCGGGCCTTTCTACTACCCTCAAGGGAGACGAGTATTTCAGTATCAGGTTCTGGACGACCTTTCTCATATCCGTGGGAAGCACACCTTCCGAGCCGGTTTTAGCTGGCTTCATGACAACGTAACGGATTTAGACTTCGAAGGAGTCGGCGGTCCTCTTCACGGCGCAATCACTACGAATTTGGCAGACTTCTTTAACGGAGGAGGTCCGAATACATCGCTGCTCCAAGCCTTTCCTTCTTCCCCGGAACAGGATATTCGCTTGAATACGCTGGGCGGCTACGTCGCGGATGATTGGAAGGCGACCGATCGCCTCACGGTTTCCCTAAACTTGCGGCTGGAGCATTACGCCAACCCCAGTTGCAGCGCCAATTGCTTTTCACGTCTGACAACGGCGTTTACTGGCGCGCTCAACCCCAATGCGGCGGCAACACCCTACAACCAATTCATCGTTTCCGGCCAGAACAACGCTTATGCGAACACTCAAACCGTGGTGTGGGAACCCCGGGTTGGCATCGCCTGGAGACCGGGGAATACAGACAGAACAGTTATCCGAACCGGTGCGGGAATCTTTGCGGACCAGCTGCCCGGAGGACTTACTGAGGCAGCAGCATTTAACTCCCCCGGCTTTAATGCCTTCAACATCGGGAACGGGACCTTGGCGCCCGGTGCTCCAGGAAGCCTCTTCGCCACAGCTGCGCAAGCCAACCAAGCTCTGCTTTCGCAATTCGCTTCAGGGGGAAGCTTCAACTCCATTTCGAAAACGGTTCCCGGATTCGCGCCTCCCAATTTGAACTCCTTTCCAAACACCTTCGACCAGCCGACCTATTACAAGTGGAATTTTGAAGTCGAGCAGTCGCTTGGGGCGAAGATATTGCTAAGCGTCAATTATGTCGGTATGCACGGCGTTCACATCCCCGTAGGGGACGAAGGACTGAATGCTTATTGCCCTGCCTCCGCTTGCCCGAACGGCTTTGCGGGCCTGCCCAGTGCCCCGCCAAATGCAGCCCTCGGGCAGGTCACGCAATATCTTTCGGCTGGCACTGCGAGCTACAACGGACTGAGTATCAGCCTCCAGCGTCAGCTGTCTTCCGGAGTTGCCTTTAACGTGAACTACACCTGGAGCCATGCGCTGGATGACGTTTCAAATGGCGGCGTCGTCAATGAGCCGTTTGGCATCCTGGCTACGAACATAAGTATCACGGCACCACAGAACCCCTTCAATATCCGTGGTAACTATGGAAGCTCGGATTACGACGTTCGGCACTATTTCAGCGCGACATTGCTGTTCTCCGACGTGTTGCGCCACGCCGGGCTCCGTTGGGGTCCGAACCGGGTCTTTGGGGGCTGGACACTCTCGTCCAATTGGTTCTTGCGTAGCGGGCTACCGTTCACCGTAATCGATGGGGCCGCACTCGGGACGCTCCAGGGGTACAACTACGGCACCGCCGCTGCTATCTTCGCATCGCCGCTGACGCATATTCCGGGGACCTGTACCAACGCCGTGAATTCGCCTTGCCTCAGTACGTCGCAATTTGCTCCTAGTGCTTCCGTTGCCGGCTTTCCGACCGGGTTTGGAACTGAGGGACGCAACAACATCTATGGTCCTCACTTTTTCGATGTGGACATCGCACTCACTAAAAGCGTTGCTCTTACTGAGCATGTGAACTTCACCTTCGGAGCCCAAGCATATAACGCGTTCAATCACACAAATTTCGACCAACCAGTCGCGGACATCTCCAACCCGCAATTTGGTTCGAGCATTGCCGCGGTCGGACCCCCGACTAGCCTTCTGGGTTCGTTTGTTGGAGCGGGCAGCTCACCACGCTTCGTCGAGATAAAGGGCGTGATCCGGTTTTGACGTTCACACAGGGCGCCGAGCGCGCCCTGGCCCTCTTCATCTCTGCGCAACGTGGTTAGACCGACGCTCCTGCGCTGATGCGACGTCAGCCCTGCTCGTCGACCCACTCCCACCTTCCCTAGTTCGCGTTAAAAAGCACCCATATTTTGGCCCCTATGTGAAGATTGAAGATCCGAAGTGTGAATATAATTCGCAAGATGAGTCGGTCGCGAGCCCCTGAAACGCTTCACAAAACCGGCACGCCGGCGTATCACTGGCACGCTATCACCGCCTCTTATCTTGGCTGGAGTCTCGACGCTTTCGATTTCTTCATCGTTGTCTTTCTTGTAGACACTCTCGCGCGCCAGTTTGCCGTTTCAAAGGCTGCCATCATTTGGACTATCACTGCGACTCTCGCCATGCGTCCTGTTGGCGCTTTGCTCTTCGGCCTGCTGGCGGATCGATTTGGCCGCCGCAAGCCCCTCATCGCGAATGTCCTTTTCTTTTCCCTCATGGAGCTGCTCTCTGGCTTCTCTACGAATTACAGCATGTTCCTCGTCTTGCGCATCTTGTTCGGTATCGGGATGGGCGGCGAATGGGGTTTGGGCGCATCGCTTGCCATGGAGAGTGCTCCGCAGCGAAAACGCGGCCTCGTCTCGGGCGTGTTGCAGAGCGGTTATTCCGCCGGTTACCTCATGGCCGCCATTGCCGCCGCGCTGATTCTTCCTACGCTCGGCTGGCGCGCCATGTTTTGGGCTGGCGGTGCTCCTGCCTTACTCGCGTTTTACATCAGTTGGCAAGTCAAGGAATCCGAAGCTTGGAAGCAGCATCGTGCGCCAGGAGTGCGCGCCATCCTCGCCACGGCTGGCTCATTTTGGAAAACATTCCTGTACCTGATAATTCTCATGGCTCTCATGAATGCCCTCTCGCATGGAACTCAGGATCTCTATCCCGATTTCCTGAAGACAAGCCACGGCTTCTCGACTGCCACCGCCTCACATGTGGCGATGATCTACAACCTCGGAGCCATTCTGGGCGGAATCGGATTCGGGCGCTTATCCGAATCATGGGGCCGCCGCCGCGGGATGATCGTGGCCCTGCTTGTCTCGATTGCCGTCATTCCGCTATGGGCATTTGGCAGTTCGCTGCTCGCGCTTGCCGCCGGAGCATTCTTAATGCAAGTCGGAGTGCAAGGCGCATGGGGCATCATTCCGGCTCATCTCAACGAGCTCTCTCCTGATGCAATCAGAGGTCTGGTGCCTGGCGTTGCCTACCAGTTGGGGATGCTGCTTGCATCGCCTACGAACAACATCGAATATAGCCTCCGTGACAAGCTCGGGTACTCCTGGGCACTTGCGACCTTCGAGATTGGAGTTATTGTGCTACTGGGAACCGCGATTGCCCTCGGAAAAGAGAAGCACGGCAAAGCGTTTGTTTCGCACTCTGTGCAGGTTGAAAATGACAGTCCGCTACGCTCTGGAGAAGGCAGCTTCAGAAGTTAAAGCGACCTGCAAGCTGAATTTGCCGCGATGTGCCGAATCCTATGGTTCGACCTAGCGTGTTGAACACCTGACCGAAACCAGAGCTGCCCAGAGTCGAAGCGGGTTGGCCGAAATTAGGATGATTGAGCACGTTAAAGAACTCCGCGCGTAGCTGAAACCTCAGTCGTTCGGTGATGCTCGTATCTTTGATAGCGGAGATATCGATATTCAGTAGGCCGGGGCCCGCGACAATGCCACGTCCCGCATTGCCAAACGTGCCCGCTGCCGGCGTGGTGAACGCAGCGGGGTTGATCCAATTGTTGATCGATTGATTCGCTGGATATACACTGACACCCGGTACTACGTCAGGGCGCTGGTTCGTGAACTGACCGTTGCCAGTTGAGCTGATTGGAATGTAAACCGTCTCGTAGATTCCGGTACGCGCCTGGCCTAAAGCGGCAAGCTGCCATCCGCCGATCAGTTTCTCCGTGAAGCCGCCGGCGTTTCCTAACAATCTCTGTCCACGTCCTATTGGAAGCCGATACAGCAGGTTAAACGAGCCGCTGTGGCGCGCATCACCGGAGCTGTTGCCTCGCTCAGCCCGATAGTTGTTCACATCCTGCGGCTGTGAATCGAACAGACCCTGATCATCCACATCATCGATTGCGTGCGACCATGTGTAGTTCGCATCGATCTGCAGGTTGTTCGTGAAACGCTTCGTATAGCTTGTCTGGAGACTGTGATAAACGTTTTGGCCGCTATTCGTATTGAGGAAGATATCGGCAAAGTTCGGATTCGGGCGAGCACCGACAGCGGGGTCAAATAGATTGACATCAAGATCCCGCCAAAGATTCAACCCGTGGTTGCCCACATAGGCTACCTGCAGCGTGGATGAATTGGTGAGCTGGAACGCAGTTGTAAAGTTCCATTGCTGCGCATAGATGTCGGGCTTATTCCAAGGAAATCCATAGACTGTGGGCGTCGGAGCGGTTCCCCCCGTGATGAACTGCGTCAGCGGATAGCCCAGCGTAGGAATTTGCTGCTGCAAGAAGGTTGTATTTCCGGGAATGTTATTGGTCGGTACATTATATGCTCCAAATCCCACCGGGTAGTCTTGAAAGAAGACACCGTAGCCGGTCCGAATCACAACTCGGGGTGCAGCCTGCCAAGCAATCGCTAACCGGGGCCCCCAATCGTTGCGGTTTGGATGAAAATACTCTCCTCCGGGTGGCGCGAGCGTATTGGTTCGTGTATCGAAGGTTTGGGCGCGGTTCGAAGGATCGAAGGGCGGAGTCTCGTAGTCATATCGCACGCCGTAGTCGATGGTCAGATTTGGACGCACTTGCCACGTGTCCTGTACGAATGCGCCAACCTGATAAGCCCAGGTGGCGCTTCCAGGATTGCCCACGACAATAGTTCCGACCGCAGCACTGTTAGCGATGAAATCTTGCATGGTCGTATAGTTTATGGTCGATGTAGTAGTCGAAAAGTTGTCGACCTGTACGCGGTACGCAATTCCACCCCATTTGATGGAATGGGAGCCAATTGTGAGGCTCATGTCATCGCTAATCTGATAACTCGCGTTGGTCTCCTTATAGGTACCTCTCGTGCCGGGATCGATTGTCACTGCCCCCAGAAATATTTCCGGATAGGGCTCGTCACTCCCGATCACGCTTGCGAACCTTTGCATTCCAATGAGCGCCTCATTTAAGAAATGAGGATTGAAGATGTGTTCTTCATGAAGCGCGAAGTTCGAGGTACGGGTAGGCACGGTTTGGTGATCATTCACTCCGAGCGCACTTGCATCGACACCAAATAGGGGCCCGTTAACATCGCCTTCATTAATGTTGATCCGGAAGTAAAGGGAATCGTGGTCACTGAAATTGTGATCTATCTTGAAGCTGCCCGTATCCTCTTGGACTGCGAGACTTCTTACGGTCGTGTAGTTATCAACCAGGAGATTCGATGTAGGACTAGTGCCGATCGGATACTGGTTCACGATTGGTGCAAGCGCGGGCGATGTCGCCAAGGTCTCAGCCCGTGCAAGCGCGCTCAATGTCGTGCCGCTTCCCGTCACGCCTATCGACTGCCGGGAGCCTTCGTAGTTCACGAAGAAGAATGTCTTATCCTTCCTCAACGGCCCGCCAATATTAGCTCCGAAATCGTTGTATCGGAACTGCGCCTGCGGATCAGGTTTCGTATTGAAAAAGTTCCGAGCGTCAAGATAGTTATTTCGAAAATAATCGAACACCGTGCCATGGAAATCGTTGGTGCCGCTCTTGGACGCAATATTCACGAATGATCCCGCGGCACGCCCATATTGGGCCTGATAGTCGGAGGTCTGGACACGGAACTCGCTAATCGTCTCCTGACTGCCCGTTAGTAGTCTTGAGCCACGCTCGAAACCGTTGGACATATATGGCTGATCCACACGAGTGGCGTCCACACCGTCTATCGCGAACTGGTTGTGCACACTGTGCTGTCCATTAAAGGACATATCGGCGATGTAATTGCTCCTGGCGACCGCGCCCGGTGCTTGGAAGGCGAAACGTGCAAAGTCCCGGCCATTGATTGGAAGATTTTCAACCTGTGAGTTGTTTAACGTTTCACCGGGCTGCACGTCGACAGCTTCAGCTCTGCCCTGAACTTCAATTACCTGGCTCACAGTACCGGGTTGCAGAACAAAATTTGCGGTCGAAGTTTGCGCAACCGTGATTTGCACATTTGGCCGCTGAGCAGTGCTGAATCCGGTGTGTTCAACGCTCACGTTGTAAGTGCCGATGGGAAGATCGGGTATCGAGTAACTGCCTTTTGAATCCGTGTTCGCCGAGCGTCTCTGCCCTGTTGCGGTATTTTGTGCAGTCACCACCGCATCGGGAACAGAAGCTTGCGAAGAATCGTTAACCTGGCCGATCAGCTGCCCTGCGGTTTGCGCGAGCGCGACCGTGCCGGACATAAGAAGTAATAACCCCACGAGCGATGCTTGTTTACTGAACATCGTAAATTCCTTTCTGCCTTTCAAACCTCACTTGCCTAAGGATGCTCATTCCTCCACCACAGCGGCATTAGCGGCTTTTCTCGCGGCCAGACTTGGTTGAGTGTGTCGCCGTCAAACAGCTCCCCGTTCTTCATCACATAGCGGATAGCTGTCGTGTTGTGAATATCGTCTAACGGGTTCTTCCGCAAAACAACCAGGTCGGCGAGCTTGCCGGGTTCAATGCTGCCCAGATCCTGTGCGAAACCGATTGCTTCCGCGCCATTCAACGTCGCCGCCCGAAGCGCCTCGAGATTACTAATGTTTCCGGAACGCAGCGACCAAAGCTCCCAATGATAACTGAGACCCTGAAATTCACCGTGTCCGCCGACGCATACCTTGCCGCCGGCTTTCAGAATTGCGCCCGCACCCGCGGCAGCTGTGGGATACGAGTACTCGTCTTTCCGGTACCAGGTCATCCGGGTTCCCTTCGTATCGATGATGTTATGAGGTATAAACCGCCGAACTTTTGTATCCTCGTGAACGTTAGTTGTCTGATAGAAGTAGTTTTCCGAGCCTGGTCCGCCGTACCCTTCGATGATGTAGGTGGGCGTGTAGAATACGCCGGACTGCGCTACAAAGTCGATCACATCTTTGTACAGCGGGAAAATCGGGAATTGGTGCTCGTTGCCGCTGAAGCCGTCAATAACGTGAGTCATATCGAGCGGCATGTCGGCTGCACCTTCAGTGGTGGGCATTATTCGGAGACGATCACAAGCTTCGACGACATACTCCCGCTGCCGCCTGTTTCCAACTAAATATGACTTCACCATGCTAGTTCGGTAATAGTTTTTGTACCGTGAGATGACGTCCGCGGCTTCATCCACCGATTGGAAATCGTTGACATAAAAGATTCCCGGACCGGTTGTATATACACGCGATCCAACGGTTTCTCCTGCGTTGACCAGGTCTTCGTATGGGAAGATGTCATTGGTTCCGGTCTGCGGATCTCGGCCTGAGGTGATCCCGTACGCGAGGGTCGCCAGCAAATCCCACTCCGGAATATCGAGCACTCCACGGCGAATCTCAAACCAGTGTGCGTGCGTATCTATGAATCCAGGAACAATTGTCATTCCGGAGACATCGATAACCTTTGCACCGGCGGGAACATTCGCCGAGTTGCGTGGACCAACGGACACGATCCGGTTATCTTTAATGACAATGTCAGCAACGGGAAGCACCTCATCGCCTCGCATAGTAACTACGCGTGCACCGCGCAGAGCGATCGCCCCATGTGGCCGATACCGTTCAACTTGAATATCGACATGTGTTTCGCGAGGCTTGAGGGACTTTGCCCATTCCGGGCTATTGGGCTGCGGAACCGGCTTCGCCGGGTTTGCCGGCTTACTTGCCTTAATCGCTGAGGCGACATCTGCAAGCGGCAACTCGAAGAAGCTTGCGCCTAAGGTCCACGTGATAGTTTTGCCGTCGTCAGCCCACCGCGTCTCGTCAGCTCCAACGCTGGTCAACCGAACTACCGAAGACGATGGAGAGCTCATGTCCAGCACCGGAGGCTCTCCGCCCGGACTCGGTACATCCACGAGATAGAGCTGGTAGCGATGCAATGCCAGAGCTCGCTTGCCGTCGGGATCGATATAGATTTGTGTAATGGGCGAGAATTCGGCTCCCCACACGTCCTTGTTCCTAAGCGTGAAGGCAGCGCGGCGATCCGTACCGTCCCAACGAAGCGACAAGAGCTGATACTCGGCTGCGAGAGGCCCCTGCAATTTCGTCAAAGTTATGTAAATTCGCTCGGGATCTCGGGTGAAATGAGGTCCGCTAAAGCCTTCACCCGAGGCGATAACCGTAGGGCTGCCTCCATTTGCGCTGATCCATACCAAGTCGAGGACGTTCATCCCGCGTCCAAACTGATCGGGTTGGATCATCGCCTGGTGTCGAGAAGCCCGGAGCGCGACGATTCGCGACGAATCCGGTGACCAAGCCAGATTCGTGTAGTAGGCTGGAGCCGACGTGAGGCGTTGTGGAGTGCCGGTTCCATCTGCGCGCATTTTCCAAATGGCGCCCTGTTCATTAGTCCAGGTGACGTAGGCTAACCACTGACCATCGGGAGACCAGGCGGGTTGATACTCACGTTCATTTTCGGCTTTCAGACGCTGCGGCGATCCTCCCGGCAGATCCGCCGTATAGAGGTGTGTCAATGCCGAAAACGCGATGCGCTTCCCGTCGGGCGATGCGGTTGCGCCTTGTATGATTCGCGCATGTATTGGCCCTTCATCTACCCGAGCTGGGAAATGGAGGCGAGGCCCTAATCCGCGCGAGATTTCGGCAGAGAAGGGAATGACGCGATCCTCTTTCGTCTCGAGATTTAAACGATGAAGCTTTCCCCCGTAGGAAAGGACAATCTCGTTGCCGCCATGAAAGAACGCATACCCGGGCAGCAAATCGCGGCTGGAAAAATACGACTCCTGATCGTCGTGCTGGACCGGATACTTGAGCCATTTGTCGTCGCCCGTTTCGAGATTTCTAATGCGTAATCCCGTTTGATCGTCGTAGCGAGTAGCATAAATAAGTTTTTGGCCGTTCGGCGATAACTGAGGGCGAAATGCACTGCCCGGTTCATCCGTGATCACATCCTCTTCGCCCGTACGAAGATCGCGGCGTGCGATTTGCCAAAGCGGGAATTTGACGTCCTCGGAAAAATAACCATTCTTGTGGGCGTAGTAGACGAAACGCTCATCGGGCGATGGAGTCACGCCGAGCGCGTTATGCCATTTCTCAGGCGGATTCGTATCCGACACGTTGCTCTTGGTGATCTGGACACCGGAGCCGCCGTTCAGGTCGTATTCCCACAATTCGAATGTCGCTTTATAGAAGTGGGGCTTTTTTCGTGAAACGAGAACATAGTGTCCATCGGGGCTCCAGGCCGGAGATGTGTACATGACGTGATCTTCGGTGCTCAGAGCTCGTAGATTTGCACCATCCGCGTCGGCGAGCCACAGGTTGTCAGCGCCCGAACGGTCACTCACGAAAACGATGTGCTTCCCGTCTGGCGAATAGCGGGGTTGGCTGTTGAAGCTCATGCCCGTCGTGATCGCTTTCGCCGTTCCTCCCTCAACTGGAACGGTGTAAAGGTGGCCAAGCAAATCGAACACGATCGTTTTGCTGTCCGGTGATATATCGACCGATATCCACGTTCCTTCATCGGTTGAGAAATTAATCGTGCGGGTCGGTTTTAGCGGCAATTCACGCGCGACTTCCGAGGCTGGCGTTTGCGCAGCGGCTTGCATTCCTCCTGGCACCCCGAAAATCGGCGCACCGGCAACAACGGCGCTTGCAGTCAGTGCCGCAATGAGGGATACCGCCGGTGTATTCCGGCGCTGCTCGACAGACGCCATAGTTGTTTGTAACCCCGCTTAGTTGGGTTTGTGCACCGTTGTCGCGTTTTCGATAGAGATTGTCTTGAGATCGACACGTGAGCGGCTGGAAAGATGATAAAGATAATCGCGTGCGAATCCTTGTCGCCGTTTCGTTCGGATGCTGAATGCCTGTTGATTTGATCCTGGCTGGGGGCCGAATCTGGACTGGAAACCCCGCGCAACCCCGAGCCGAAGCGCTGGCCATCACCAGAAACAGAATCACAAACGTGGGCGCGTCTCGAGATCTCCTGAAATTGCGGGGACCGAACACTCGAGTTATCGAATTGAGAAATCGACTGGCTGTGCCAGGTTTCAACGATGCTCATGTGCACTTCTACCTTGGTGGAGCTTCGTTGAGCGGTGTGCAACTTCGGAAAGCAAAGACGCCCCTCGAATTTCGCGAGCGAGTAGCTGAATTCGTCCGCTCCAAACCCAAAGGCGAATGGGTTCTGTTTGGGCAATGGGATCCCGAGGACTGGGTGCCGGCGCATCTTCCGAGGCACTCGCTCATTGATGACGTGACCCCAGATCAGCCGGTTTTCCTCAGCCGGGTTGATGGGCATACCAGTCTTGCGAACTCAACGGCCATGAAGTTGGCAGGCGTCGATAGGCATACACCCGATGTACCGGGCGGCGAAATCGAGCGTGATGCGAGCGGCGCACCCACCGGGATTTTCAAAGATGCCGCAAGAACTCTGATTTCACGAGTCATTCCTGCGCCAACCGTCGACGCGATGGTTTCTGCACTCTCTTCTGCTCAGGAGCACTCGCTGCAGTACGGCGTCACGAGCGTTCAGGATATGGGATTGCTCGGCGCAGATGCCATCTCCAGTTCGGCCGATCTGCTTCGCGCGTATCAAAAGCTTCTTCATCGAAATGAATTAAAGGTACGAGTGTCGCTACACACGCCTTTGCCCATTTGGCGAAGACTTGCCGATCTTGGAATCGCCGCTGGATTCGGCAGCTCGCGATTCCGTATTGGTGCCCTAAAAGGCTTCGCTGATGGCTCGTTGGGTTCAACGACAGCCTGGTTCTTCGAGCCCTACGCTGACGCTCCACAAACTTGCGGTCATCCGAGCGATGAGTTGTGCGATCAAGCGACTATGTATGGCAACATTGTCGAAAGCGACCGCGCCGGACTTAGACTGGCAATTCACGCCATTGGCGATCGGGCCAACGACAAAGTTTTGAATTTCTTCGAGCACCTCGAACAGGACAACGGCGCACGAGACCGCCGCTGCCGCATCGAACACGCGCAACACGTAAGGCCTGCCGATATTCCGCGCTTCGCAGCCCAGCTCGTAATTGCCTCTGTGCAGCCCTATCATGCGCTTGATGACGGCCGGTGGGCTGAGCGTCGAATTGGAGCCGAGCGTGCACGTTATAGCTGGCCCTTCCGTTCGCTGCTTGACGCCGGCACAGTCCTCGCCCTCGGATCGGACTGGTGGGTTGCCCCCATCGATCCGTTATTAACCATCTACGCCGCTGTCACGCGGTGCACCGTGGACGCCAAGCATTGCGAGGGTTGGATACCCGAGCAAAAGATCTCCATTGGTGAGGCAGTTCACGCCTATACTTGGGGTTCCGCCTACGCGTCCTGCGAAGAGCATATTAAGGGATCGCTGGAACCGGGTAAGCTCGCCGATATTGCTGTGCTCTCCCACGACATTTTTCACATCGACCCACGCGAGATCCAACACACAAAAGTAGACATGACCATCCTCGATGGAGAGGTCGTTTACGAGTGCTCCTGAGCTGCTTTGTTTGGACGTACTACGAAGCGGATGGCAAATCTTCTCGGCTGTTTTCGAAATAGCGTCCCGGAGTCTTTCCAAGAATTCTCTTGAAGGCAGAAACGAAAGCGCTTGGCGCGCTGTACCCGGCACAGACGGCGACGTGTGTGATCTTCTCTCCATCCGCAAGCAGTTGCAGCGCGTATAGAAGCCTCAGTTGCTGTCGCCATTTGCCTAGGCTCATTGCGGTCTCTTCATAAAAGCATCTCTCAATCGTTCGCCTGCTCGCCCCAGCACGCCTGCAGATCTCATCGAGAGAGCGATCATCGCCTGGCTCGCTTGAAAGAACCTGGGCGACCCTCTTCGCTCTCTGGTCTAATGGCGTCGGAAGCTGGAGTGGAATGCTTCGCAGCTGCTCGAACTGATCGAGAATCATACTGATCAGATGCGTTTCGGCTGGAACGCCGTTATGCAAAGTCCTAAAATTACATGCGTAAAGGATTAGCTCCTTCAAGAGGGGAGAAACGTTAACGACACAACAGCTTCTCGGAAGCGCGCGCGCCAGGCGGGGCCTGAGATAAAGCGTTCTCAAGCACACGGATCTTGAGATACGAACTGCGTGCGGAATGCGTGCCGGGATCCAGACCGCCCGTTGCGCGGGCACGACCCAGGTTCCCTGATCGGCCTCTACAGTCATTACCCCCTGACACGCATAAATCAATTGATCTCGTTCGTGATAATGCTTCTCAAAAACATACCCCTGCGCGTAATCAGACTGTAGAGTCGCAATTAGCGCATCCCGGTGGCCTACCTGGTCGAAGAGAGCAGTTTGTCGGGTTTTCGACATAGGTTCCCTTTATCGTGTTGACGCCAGAATAGCTGATTTGCTTCGCGGGATCCCGGAGTGCAGTAGTCCACCACTTACGGCGGCGTCGGTTCCGAATTGTTCAGAGGCGGCGGATTCGGGGCGGCAACTCGCTCACGCGTATTGTTTGGCGCCTCTTGTCCAGAGGCATTCGATCTCTTTGCGGCCATTTCCTTCGCTTTGGGAAGTTGGTTAACATCCCATCCCCCGCCCAGCGCCATGACCAACGAGGCACTTGCAGTCATCTGACGGAGCTGGATTTGGAGTTCTGTCTCACGGGCCGTAAGCACCGTGTTTTCGGCTGTGATCACGTTTAAGTAACTGTCCACCCCGCCGCGATAGCGCGTTTGAGACAAATCTAGGTAACGCCCAGCCGAGCGCACAGCCGTACGCTGCTCGACAACTTCCTGGGACAGAATTCGCAATGTCGATAGGTTGTCCTCTACGGCCTGGAACGCGGCAAGAACGGTCTGGCGATAATTCGCAACCGTTTGCTCGTACGAGGCTTGCGCTTGTTCGTTCAGTCCACGCCGAGCCCCCACGTCGAACAGAGTTTCAGCCAATTGCGGCCCGACCGACCAAAATCGGCTGGGCCAGGTGAACCATTGAGTGATACTTGAGCTTTGCAAACCGGCTGAGGCGCTGAGGGTAACATTCGGATAGTATGCCGCCCGAGCGACTCCGATTTGAGCATTTTCAGCTGCGACGCGCCGTTCCGCAGCCGCTATATCGGGTCTCCTTTCGAGCAGCTCGGATGGGAGCGCGACAGGTACAGCGGGAGGCTTGGGCGTGAACGGCGCGACTTCCAAAGAAAACACGGAGGGCGATTTCCCAATCAGCATGGCGATCGCGTGCTCATACTGCGCTCTTGCAACTCCTAAATCAGTAGCTTGAGCGGTTGTGACGTCCAGCTGGTTTTGTGCTTGCACCACGTCTTCCTCGGAGGCGATACCTCCTTGGAAACGCGCAGAAGTCAAGGCGACATTCTTGCGATAGTTCTCCACAGTTCCTGCCAGGATCCTGCGCTCGGCGTCGAGCGCACGCACTTGAAAGTAGTCTTGCGCCAGTTCAGCCTGAGTGCTGAGTATCGCTGTCGCCACATCGGCTGCACTCGCTTGAGCTTGAAACGCATTTGCGGCGATCGTGTTCCGAATGCGATGCCAGAAGTCGATCGTATACGACACATCAATAGGTAGCGAATAATTAGTAATGGTCCCGGGTATTGCGGATGCGGATCCCGGCACGAACACCGTTGAAGTCTTCGAGCTTTTAGAAAAGTGGGAGTTCGTAACAGCCGGCCCGGCAGTTACTGTGGGGAAGAGCGCAGACCTGGCAGAAACGACGAGCGCTCGCGCGGCACGAAAATTTGCTTCGGCGCTGATTATGTTTTGATTCGAAACCTGCGCCTGTTCTTCGAGCGCGTTCAATTGTGGATCGTTGTAGGTTTCCCACCATTTGCCCCGGATCTTGTCATCCCCGGGCTGCGCAATTTTCCAGCCAGTTCCTTCCTTATATTGTTGTGGGGTTGCTTCCTTGAAGCTCGCAGGGGCCTGGGCCGGTGGTCGCGCATATTTTGGCCCGGGATTGCACGAGCTCAAAAAGACCAGGCCCGCGGCTAGGCCCATGCTGATCGCATAACACTTAGTTTTCGGCTTCATCACCCACCTTCGTAATCCACCGCTCAAGATAGATTGGACAATTTGTAAGCATCAGGTCCCGGCCAGAGTGCTCGGTAAGATATTGGGCCGCTTTCCGGTCAACGAGAGTAACTTCACTTAGGTCGACATAGATCCGTTCATTGCCGCACCTCGCTGCAGAAATGGATTGATCCAAATCGGGCAGCGCGTCTTCGCTGAATTTCCCATTCAAGAGAAACGTAATCGATCGCTCGGCGGGATTTCGCTCTGTGGTGATTTTGTAATGCATTTGACTTCTCGTTCCACCTACGTAGCTGGCCCAACGGCCTGGACGGGGGCTTCCGGCAGTGGGCCGCGCCGCAATCGCGAGAGCCACAAGCTGAATCGATCCATGTACAAATAAATGACGGGGGTCGTGTACAACGTGAGCGCCTGGCTCACAATTAACCCCCCGACAATCGTGATGCCGAGTGGTCGTCTCAGCTCCGATCCCGTTCCTGTCCCCAGCGCAAGAGGCAAACCGCCCAGAAGCGCTGCCATAGTCGTCATCATGATGGGGCGGAATCGCAGCAGAGACGCTTGGAAAATCGCGTCTTTAGGAGATTTACGATCGCGCCGCTCTACTTCCAGAGCAAAGTCGATCATCATAATCGCGTTCTTCTTTACAATCCCAATGAGCAACAGCATTCCGATCAGGGCGATTACGCTGAGTTCGGTGTGCGTCACCATCAGCGCGAGAATGGCGCCAACGCCCGCCGAGGGCAGCGTGGAAAGAATGGTGATGGGATGAATATAGCTCTCGTACAAGATTCCTAAGACGATGTACACGGCAGATAGTGCCGCGGCGATCAACATCGGTTCGTTTGCAAGCGAGGATTGAAAAGCCTGAGCCGTTCCAGAGAAACTCCCTTGAATGGTTGTCGGCATTCCCAGTCTCTGCTCGGCCGCGGTGATTTCATTCACGGCCTGTCCTAGAGCCACATTCGGCGCAAGATTGAACGAGACAGTGATAGACGGGAACACGCCTGAGTGGTTCACCGCTAATGCCGCAGTTTTGGGTTCAAAATGAGTAAATGCCGCCAGCGGAACCTCGCGGCCGGTCGTGCTGGAGTTTACGTAGATCTCTCGTAATCCATCCGGGTTTTGCCAGAACACCGGATTAACCTCCATTACCACGAAATACTGATTCAGAGACGTGTAAGTCTTAGCGATAAGGCGCTGCCCGAATGCGTCGTAGAGGATGTTGTCAAGCGTTTGCGGGGTAATTCCCATCCGCGCTGCCGTATCCCGATCGATCACCAGATTCGCTTCCAGCCCGTTATTCTGCTGATCGCTACTCACGTCCTCAAGGCCCGGAAGCTTTTGCATGGTGGACAGCAAGATGGGCGCCCAGTGAGTAAGCTCTCCTAAATCGTCGCTCTGAATCGTGTATTGAAATTCGGCATTACTGCGCCTCCCGCCCACCCTCAAGTCCTGTGTCGCCTGCAAGAAGAGCGTCGCGCCTGGAACCACTGCCAGTTTCGGCCGGAGCCGCGCAATTATCTGTTGCGCCGTAACGCCATGCCGCTCATTTAGAGGCTTAAGAGAAATGAAAACGCGACCTGTATTTGTGGTCGTGCCGCCTCCGCCTCCAGTGAATCCTGTAACCGTCGAGATCCCTGGATCTGAACCGGCAATGTCTATCAGACGAACCATTCTCCGTTTCATGGCTTGAAAGGACGTGTCCTGCTCGCCCATGATGTTGCCGCTCATCCGACCGGTATCCTGTTCTGGAAAAAATCCTTTGGGAATTTTGATGAACAAATAGATGTTCAAGCAGAGCGTCAGAATAGCAATCAAAAGTGTCAGCAATGAATTGCGCAGCACCCACGTCAGGCTGTGCTCGTATACCTTGAGAATCCATTCGAAGACGTTTTCGCTAGCTTGGAAAAGCTTCCCGTGACCTTTGCCCTGAGCTAACAACCGGGAACACATCATAGGCGTGGTGGTCAGCGATATGAGCAGCGAAACCAGAATGGTGACCGACAAGGTGATTGCAAATTCACGGAAAAGGCGGCCTATGATACCGCCCATCATCAGAATGGGAATGAAGACCGCCACAAGGGAGATGCTGATCGAAAGGACGGTAGAGCCAATTTCCGCTGCACCCTTGAACGCGGCTTCCATCGCGTTCATCCCTTCTTCGCGGTAACGGGTAATGTTTTCCAAGACGACAATCGCATCATCCACGACAAAACCAGTCGAGATAGTCAGCGCCATGAGCGACAGATTGTCAATGCTGAAGCCGAGCAGATACATGACGCCGCAGGTTCCTATCAAGGAAACAGGAACTGCGACGCTCGGAATCAGTGTTGCGCGCACGTTACGAAGGAAAACAAACACAACCATCACCACAAGCGCTATCGAGATCAAGAGCGTCCGCTCGACGTCATGCACCGAGGCCCTGATAGTGATGGTTTGATCCATCACAATCGTCATGTTGATGGCCTTGCTGATTGCTGCCTGCAGCTGTGGAAGAGCGGCTTTAATGGCGTCTACGGTTTCGATGATATTGGCGCCCGGCTGCCGGAAAATGATAAGCAGAGCGGAGGGTTTGCCGTTGGCGAGCCCCAATGACCGGACGTCTTGGACGGAATCCGTCACGGTCGCGATGTCAGACAGCTTGACGGCCGCGCCGTTGCGGTAATCGACAATCACGGGCCTATAATCGGCGGCGTGCATCAACTGATCGTTGGCATGTATTAACCAGGTCCTGTGTCCGTCCGAGAAGCTTCCCTTCGCTTCATTTGCCGTTTGGGCCGCGATTGCCGTGCGTATATTCTCGAGCTGCAATCCGAAACTGTTGATCTGCGTTGGATTGACATCGACACGCACCGCTGGCAATGAAGCGCCTCCTACAACAACCTGGCCGACGCCGCGAACCTGCGACAGCTTCTGCATCAACACTGTTGAGCCGGTATCGTAGAGCTGGCCGGGGCTGTATTTGTCAGACGTAAGAGCGACGATCATGATCGGAGCGTCGGCGGGATTCACCTTGCGATAGGTCGGATTGCCGGGAAGGTCTGCGGGAAGATATCCGCGCGCCGCATTGATAGCTGCCTGCACGTCTCGCGCCGCGGCGTCGATATTCCGGCTGAGATCGAACTGCAATGTGATGCCAGTCTGCCCCAACGTGCTGGTCGAGGTCATTTCAGTTACGGCTGCAATGCGTCCGAACTGCCGTTCTAGCGGAGTTGCGACAGAAGACGCCATGATTTCGGGGCTCGCGCCGGGCAGCGAAGCAGAAACCGAGATAGTCGGAAAATCAACTTGTGGAAGCGGCGAAACTGGCAGGAGCCGAAACGCGACGGCGCCCGCTAACGCCACGCCAGCCGTAAGCAGAGTGGTTGCGACGGGTCTTTTTATAAATGGTGATGAGAGGCTCATGCTCAGTCTCCCGCTGCCGGGGCTGGCTGCAAGCCTGGCGCTCCGCCGCGTCTGCGGTTTCGGAAGCTCGCAATCTTTGCCGCCAACTCATCAAAAAACAAGTAAATGACTGGAGTGGTGTAGAGCGTGAGTAACTGACTGAGAATCAATCCGCCGATGATCGTGATTCCGAGAGGCCGCCTCAGCTCCGATCCCACTCCTCGCCCGAAAGCGAGAGGCACTGCCCCCAGCAGAGCGGCCATAGTGGTCATCATGATCGGCCGGAAGCGAAGCAGTGACGCCTGAAAGATGGAGTCATAGGGGCTCTTTCCTTCGTCGCGTTCAGCCTGCAGCGCGAAATCGATCATCATGATGGCGTTCTTCTTCACAATTCCGATCAGAAGAACGATGCCGATGATCGCGACCACTGTGAGCTCCGAGCGGCAGATCATCAACGCCAGGAGCGCCCCGACGCCGGCAGATGGAAGCGTGGACAAGATGGTAATCGGGTGAATGTAGCTTTCATACAACACGCCCAGAACGATGTAAACCGTTACCAGCGCCGCCAAAATCAACAGCGGCTCATTCGTTAGCGACGCGACAAAGGCTTGCGCAGTGCCTTGAAACGAGCCTTGCATGGCGGGCGGTACAGGCATTTCCTTCTCAACTTTGCGGATCGCGTTGACCGCTTCTCCGAGCGCGGCATTAGGCGCCAGGTTGAAAGATACGGTCGTAGCCGGGAACTGGCCTAGATGGCTAATCAGAATCGGCATCGACGAGTTTGATGCTTGCGTGAACGCACTGAGCGGAACCGGACCGCCTCCGCTTGACCTTATATAAATGTCATGCAGATTCTGTGGATGTGTTTGGAAATGCGGTTTCACCTCCAGAATCACGTGATACTGATTCAACTGCGTGAAAAGAGTGGAAACTTGGCGCTGCCCAAAGGAATCGTAGAGCGTGTCATCTATGTTCTGGGGGGTGATGCCCACGCGCGAAGCAGTCTCACGGTCAATGGCGAGAGAGGCCTGCAATCCATGCGTCTCGAGATCGCTCGCGACGTCAGCCAATTCCGGCAAGCTCTTGAGCTTGTCGACGAAGTGGGTCGCATATTGTGAAAGCTCGTTGGGATCCGGATCTTCCAGGCTGTACTGATATTGAGTGCGACTGACGATGTCTTCTACCGTGAGATCTTGAACAGGCTGCATGTAGAGCGTCATTCCATCAACCTTGGCCAGCGCGGGCTGCAGCCGGCGTATCACATCGGATGCGCTGATTTTTCGCTGCGCGAGCGGTTTCAAGTTAATCTGAATGCGCCCGGCGTTCATGGTCGTATTCGTTCCATCCACCCCAATAAAGGACGAGAGACTTTCCACTGCAGGGTCTTTGAGAAGAACTTGCGCAACCTTCTGCTGCAGCGCCGACATTTGAGCGAATGAAACGCTTTGGTCCGCTTCGGTGACGCCCTGGATTTCACCTGTATCTTGAATCGGGAAGAATCCTTTCGGAATTACCACGTACAGGATCACCGTCAACACCAGCGTTCCTACTGCTACTAGGAGGGTCAGATTCCTATGCTTCAGCACCCATTCCAAAGTCAGTCCGTAGAAGGCGATGGTTCGTTCGAACACTCTTTCCGAAGCCTTGTAGAATCGCCCTTCTTCCGCTTTCTTTCTGTGCCGCAGCAGTTTCGCGCACAACATGGGTGTAAGAGTCAGTGATACAACCGCGGAGACAATGATCGTGACAGCCAGCGTAACGGCGAACTCGCGGAAGAGACGGCCCGTGATGTCACCCATAAACAAAAGCGGAATCAGCACGGCGATCAACGAGATGGTCAGCGACATGATCGTGAATCCGATCTGTTCCGCTCCCTTCAGAGCCGCTTGGAGCGGCGCTTCGCCCTCCTCCACATAGCGCATGATGTTTTCAATCATGACGATCGCGTCATCGACGACGAAACCTGTGGAAATGGTCAGAGCCATCAACGTGAGATTGTTCAGGCTGTAGCCAAGCAGGTACATCACCCCGAACGTACCCACGAGTGACAATGGAACTGCAACGCTCGGAATGAAGGTCGCGGCTAAGTTGCGCAGGAAAACGAAGATGACCATGACTACGAGCGCTATGCACAGCATCAGCTCAAATTCAACGTCAGACACCGATGCGCGAACGGTTATGGTCCTGTCGGTTAGGGTGGTGATATCGATGGATGACGGGATCGTCGCTCTTAGTCTTGGCAGCAGGGCTTTGATCCGGTCGACTACCTGAATGATGTTCGCTCCCGGTTGCCGCTGAATGTTGACGATGACGGCCGGCGTCTGATTCATCCAGGCGGCCTGCTTTACGTTTTCCACTCCGTCGATGACCTGAGCGACATTCTTGAGCATGACTGGAGCGCCATTCCTGTAGGCAACAATCACGCGCTCATACTCTTTCCCGGTCAGTAGCTGGTCGTTGTCATTGATTTGATAACCCTGATGAGGTCCATCAAAGCTGCCCTTCGCGGCATCCAGACTGGTAGCTGCCAGTGCAGTGCGCACATCTTCCAAATTCAATTGATAGGAAGCAAGCTGTGTTGGATTGGCCTGTATGCGCACGGCAGGCTTTTGCCCGCCGCTGATGGTGACAGCGCCCACTCCCGCCAATTGAGAAATCTTTTGCGCGAGCCTGGTATCCGCGTAGTTCTCGACGTCCTGAAGTGCCATGGATTTCGAGGTTAGTGCGAGCGTCACAATGGGCGCGTCTGCCGGATTAGTCTTGCTATAGATCGGCGGCAGCGGTAATTGTGCAGGAAGATAGGTCTGTGCCGCATTGATGGCCGCCTGAACCTCTTGCTCGGCTACGTCGATGTTCAGACTGAGAACGAACTGGAGCGTGATGACCGAAGCGCCTTCGGAACTGGTTGAAAGCATTTGGTTCAGCCCGGGCACTTCGCCAAGCTGGCGTTCGAGCGGAGCCGTCACGGCCGACGCCACCACGTCGGGGCTCGCGCCAGGGTAAAACGTGACCACCTGCATGGTCGGATAATCCACTTCAGGAAGCGCCGATACAGCCAATTGCTTATAGGCGACTATGCCCACCAGCAGAATCGCTGCCATCAGCAGCGACGTCGCAATGGGACGCAAAATGAACGGGCGCGATGGATTCACTTCGTCGTACCTTGAGAAGGATTCGCGTGAGTTGTAGCGTTGCCCTGGGTTTGCGGCGTTTGGTGCGTCTGCTGTTGCTGCGCGGTTGTCGGGCCCGCCGCTTGGTTCGACCCTTCGATAGGTTTCCGAATCGAAACGCGAACTCCATCTTGCAGCTTGTCGAATCCGTCCGTGACGATCGTTTCCCCCGGAGTAACGCCAGTCACTCCGGCCGTGTTGCCATCCGTCACCGCGACACTGATATTGCGCGATTGCACGGTCTTGTCGGGCTTAACCACATATACGAACGTGACGTCGTTGTTCCGCTGAATCGCGCCGGTAGATATTAGATTGACATCCTTTAGCGTTTTCACAAGCAGCTTCGCATTCACGAACTCATTGGGAAAGAGCTTGTAGTCCTTATTCGCAAAGATTGCGCGAACTTTGACCGTCCCAGTCGTAATATCGATCTGGTTATCGATGGTGAGTACAGTTCCCTGGGCAAGCTCATTCTGATCCTCGCGATCCAGTGCATCCACACGAAGCTTGTGTCCTGCGCGCATCTGCGGCGTCACTTGGGATAGGTAGTCCTCTGGTATCGGAAAGATCATAGTGATCGGCTGGAGCTGAGTGATCGTCAGCAAGGCCGTTGCGCCGTTGGCTTGGACGATGTTGCCTGGATCAACCTGACGTAGTCCCACGCGTCCATCTATCGGCGCAGTGATCCTTGAGTACTCGACATTCACCTCCGCGGCCTCCAGGTTTCCCCGGTCGAGCTTGACCGTCCCCTCCTGTTGCTCGACAGTAGCCTGCTGAGTTGCGAGTTGTTGCTCGGGTATCGCCCGCTGCTGGTAGATGGTCTTGTACCGCTCTAAATCGATATAGGCGTTTTTCAATGTGGCTTCATCGCGCGCGAGTTGGCCCTGCGCTTGAACAAGCACCGCCTGATAGGGGCGCGGATCAATCACGGCAAGCAGATCGCCCTTATGTACGATCTGACCCTCTCTGTAATGCACTTCTTTCAACTCGCCAACGACGCGGCTTGTCACTGTCACCGTGTAGACCGGCGTTACTGTTCCGAGCGCGCTGATGTAGACGCCGATGTCACCTTGCCGGACGGTGTCAACGGCGACCGGAATGGCTCCGCCCCCCTGTCTGCCTTTGCCTGAGGTCTTAGGCGAGTTCTTGCCCGGCCCGGATGAAGTTCGCTGAGACAGTAAGTAGCCGCTTCCACAAAGCAGGCACAATACCGCCGCCCAAATTGCCCAATGTTTCTTACGCCGCTGTGGATGTGCGCTGATAGTTTTCTCGACGCTCACACATAAACTATGAGCGCTCAAGGCATCCCTGTACCACTGCCAAACGGTCTACATCTCGCTACGCCATTCGGCATACGTAAAACGCATGGGAAAATAGGTCAGGAACGCGTGGAATCTCCTCAGGCAGCGGCTCGAGTTCGGTCAGCGCTCTCGAGCTTGTTCGTGCTGGCGCTTTGGATGAGCGTTTTCATTCCATCCGCATCCGCGCTCGATCCAGCAAAGACGCTGACCCAATACTCGCATCGCATTTGGGGTCAGGAAGAAGGGTTGTTCCAGCCGACCATTTATTCCATCCTGCAGACTCGAGATGGATTCTTATGGCTCGGCACACAAGACAGGTTGATTCGCTTCGACGGAATGCGCTTCCACGAGTTCGACAGCCCCAATCAAGGCATCTTTCAACACGCCCTGATCCGGGCATTATTGGAGGACGGCCAAGGGAATCTGTGGGTCGCGTCTGTTGGGAGTGGCGTCGCAAAGATTGGTTCAGATGGGCAAATCACGCGATACACGACGAAGCAAGGGCTGCCAAGCGACAATGCCTTCTGCTTGTCGTCGGACTCGAAAGACAGGATCTGGATTTGCACAAACGCAGGTTTGGTTCGCTTAGATAACGGAAAGCTTCGAGTGTTTACGACCGTCGACGGTCTTCCAAGCAACCAGATTCGCTCGACCTGTGAAGGGAGTGACGCTACTCGATGGGTTGCCGGTTTGGATTTTGCTCTGAGCCGGTCCGAGGGTTCTCGGTTCGCGCCATACTCGGACTCCCAAATTTCGCTGCGTGACAATGTCGCGGCTCTCGACTGCACAAAAGATGGAAGCGTATGGGTGGGAAAAAGTTCGGGGCTCACGCAAATACGGGATGGGCATTCGCGCTCTTTTTTCAGCCGCGATGGACTGCCGGACAACGTCGTCTCCGCGCTTGTAGAAGGGCCAGATGGCAGCCTCTGGATCGGAACCAACGACGGCATTAGCCGTTATCACAACCGGGAGTTCAGCGTCTATCGAACCCGGGATGGCCTTTCTCACAGTCTGGTTCTGTCCTTATATATGGATAGAGAAGGAAGTCTATGGGCGGGCACGAAGGACGGATTGGACCAATTTACGGACGGCAAAGTCACGCCCTACACCACCAACGAAGGCCTGCTAAGCAATGACGCCGGCCCCGTGCTTGAAGACGCGACCGGCAACTTATGGATGGGCACACTCGGAAAAGGATTGAACTGGTTCGACGGACATCGCTTCCGTTCTATGGGCACAAAGGATGGATTGACGAACAGCACGATTCTCAGTTTGGAGGTCGGAAAAAACGACGACATTTGGGTCGGAACCAAAGCCGGATTGAACCGAATCAGCAATGGAAAGGTGCTCGCGACATACTCACCGAAAGAGGGTCTTTCCGGCCCTGAGATTCACGCCTTGTTCATGGACGCTCAGGGCACTCTGTGGATTGGCACAAACAAAGGTTTGGACCGCTTCGATGGAACACGTTTTGTGAGTGCGGGCACAGCTGGCCCAAACTCGGAAAACGTGATCGCGATCGAGGGCGGTCATACGGTGCGCCTCTTTGCGAGTACAGAGAATTTTTTTTATTCCCTGCGAGGTGAGGGATTCCAAAGACACCACCTCGAAGGTGTCATCCATCCTGTTGACTGCTACTACAACGATCACGTGTACCACACGCAGTGGATGGGAACGCTCGGCTCCGGTCTTCTAAGATGGCAGAATGGCACGATCACTCATATTCGGGTAAAAGACGGCCTTTATGATAACCGCATCTACGCCATTCTCAAAGACGATGAATCCAACTTTTGGATGGCGTCGAGCAAAGGCATTTTTCGAGTCAGTGAAAAGGAGCTCGAGGATTTCGCCCACGGCAAAATTCGAATAGTCGATAGCATCCCCTTCAGCACTGGGCAGCTTCGGTTTGAGTGCCAATCGGGCGTGCAACCAGCCGCTTGCCGGACGAGAGACGGCCGCCTCTGGTTCTCGACAACGAACGGCTTGGTTGCGGTAAATCCGAATCATCTGCAGCGCAATCCGATTTCCCCTCCCGTTCAGATCACCGCAATCCTTGTAAACGGCCAACGGATTCACCTGGGTCAGAAGCTTCAGTTGAAGCCGTCCGAAAAAAATGTCGAGATTAGATATTCGGGACTCAGTTTCGTCTCACCTGAGAAGGTCACTTTTCGCTACATCCTCGATGGGTACGACAACATATGGACCGAGGCCGGCGCAAGGAGAGAGGCCTTTTTTACGAATCTGCCACCCGGCAATTTCCATTTCAAAGTGATCGCTCGAAACGCGGATGGGATCTGGAGCACTCAGGCCGCTTCACTGCATTTCGCAATTGAACCGCGATTGTATCAGCGGCCCTGGTTTGTTCCTCTGTTCGCGATGGCCTTGGGAATTGCTATTACGGCTGGGTACCGCCTGCGCATACGCCGTTTGAGGCAAGCATTCGGCTTGGTTCTCGCTGAGCGCAGCCGTATCGCTCGCGAACTGCACGACACCCTGCTTCAGGGATTGTCCGGTATCACAATGCAACTGCAAGCGCTGTGGACGAGGCTTCCCGCGTCTGCGGAAAAACGCCTTCTAGGAGAGATCATCGAAGACGCCGGCCGATGCTCGAGAGAAGCGAGAGAATCGCTGTGGGGCTTACGCGCAAGTGATCCGGAACCGCTGAATTTCGCTGAGAAGCTTTCCAATCTCTCGCGCGACGCCGTGTCTGGAAAACCAATTTCGCTCTTGCTCGAGGTTGAGCCTGTTTCGATTCGGGTTTCCCCTGAAGTAGGATTTCAACTTCTGCGGATCGCTCAGGAGGCGATCTCGAACGTGATCAGGCATGCTCATGCGACAACACTTGAAATTCGCCTGCACCTCTATGGAGAGTATCTTCGTTTGACTATCGCAGACGACGGGGTTGGCTTTTCGACTGATCTGGAACACGCCCGCTTCGGCCATTTTGGACTTTTGGGCATGCGTGAGAGGGCGGACGAAATCGGGGTGGAACTAACAATGGTCAGCTCGCCTCGACAAGGGACTAAAGTTGTGGTCGAGATCAGACTTCCGCAATATCACGGCGCGGAGCGTAACCCGGAGCATGCCTTCGAACATCAAGTAAAGTGAAGTAGGTTCAATTTGGATTCCGCGCACCTCATCACTATCCTTTCCGTAGAGGACCACGATCTCGTCCGCAAGGGTCTCGCGGCGATTCTCTCAACCGAGCCTGACCTACGATTAGTCGCTGAGGCAAATACGGGCCGCGACGCTATTCGGTTGTATCGTGATCACCGGCCCTCCATCACTTTGATGGACTTGCGTCTGCCGGACAAAAGTGGGATCGAGACCACGCGTGAGATCCGCGAAGAATTTCCGGATGCCAAGATCATCGCATTGACCTCTTATGATGGAGATCAGGACATTTACCGCGCACTAGAAGCAGGCGTTCGCGGCTACCTTCTGAAGGAGATGGTGCACACTGAGGTAATTCGCGCCATTCGGGTCGTTTATGCGGGTAAGCGATTCATGCCAACGGAAGTCTTCGAGCACGTGAGCGGGTTTTTCCCCGAGATGGCGCTCACCCCGCGTGAGATTGAGGTTCTCACTTTAGTCGCGCGCGGTTTTGCCAATAAAGAGATCGCAGATGTGCTCGGCACCGCCGCGGGCACTGTCAAAGCTCACGTCCAAAGCATTCTTAGCAAACTTGTCGCGAAAGACAGAACGCACGCCGTGACGCTTGCGCTCCGGCGCGGAATCATTCATTTGCATTCCCGGGATCTTGCAGCGACGATTCCGAACGGCTAACTTAACGCAACAGCTAAAGGCAAGGGCTCTGCCGTGCCCTCGCCGATCTGCTGCCTCCACAAGGCATAGTAAAGCCCCGTTTCGGATACCAGCTCGGCATGCGTGCCCTGCTCCACAATTCGCCCTCTCTCGAGCACATAAATTCGCTCTGCATGCATCACTGTCGAAAGCCGGTGAGCGATAAGAATCGTCATCACGTCCGAGCGCCGTCCCACCTCGCGGATCGTACGCGTAATCTCCTCTTCGGTGATGGAATCCAGCGACGATGTGGCCTCATCGAAGACCAGCAGCCGAGGCCTTCGCAGCAGCGCTCGCGCGATGGATAGCCGCTGTTTCTCCCCTCCCGATACCTTCACGCCGCCTTCGCCAATTAAGGTATCGAGACCTTTATCGGCCCGCGCGAGTAACGAATCCGCTGCCGCGCGATGCAGCACTTCCAGGCATTCGGCGTCGGTCGCCTCCGGTCTTACAAAGAGAAGGTTTTCTCGAATCGTCCCGGAGAATAGTTGCGTATCTTGTGTCACAAACCCGATTTGCGCCCTCAGCTCATCCGGCTCGATTTGATCCGCGTCTATGCCGTTATAACGAATCACGCCTTCTTGAGCCTGGTAGAGGCCGACTAATAATTTGACGAGCGTTGTCTTGCCCGCACCCGAAGGACCAACGAACGCCACCGTTTCACCGCGCGAAAGACCGAAGCTTACATCCCGGATCGCTGGTCGGTTTGCGCTTCGGTGTTGGAAGCTGGCTCGCTCAAATTCTAGCGATTCCAAATTTCCCAAAGGTGTTGGGTTCGCCGGCTTTGGCTCAGGAGGAATCTGTAAGATCTCGTCCAAATTATTCAGAGACGCTTCGGTTTCGCGATAGATGTTAATGATGTTGCCTAGTTCCTGTAGTGGGCCGAAAATAAAAAACGAATAGATAAAAAGTGAAAAGAACTGTCCAACAGTAATTCGCTGAGTAAAGATGAGATAGAGCATCAGAAACAAAATGCTGGTTCGCAGCAGGTTGACCGCCGTGCCTTGCAGAAAGCTCAGGCTTCGCAGGTAACGGACCTTCTTGAGCTCGAGTTTCAGGATCTTATCCGTTGTCGTATTTAACCGGTTCACTTCCTGACTCGCCAGCCCCAACGTTTTTACGAGTTCAATGTTACGTAGCGATTCCGTAGTCGCCCCCGCAAGCGCGGCAGTTTCAGCGACAATCGTTTTCTGAATCGATTTGATCCTGCGGCTCAACACCGAGCTGATTCCGCCAAGTAGAGGAATAGTCAACAGGAATGCAGGCGCAATGATCCAATCCACGCGCAGCGCATATATAGTAACGAAGACGACACCGACGGTTGCGGTGAACAAAATGTTCACGAATGCAGAGATAAAGCGCTCCACATCGGCCCGGACCTTCTGCAGCTTCCCGAGTGTCTCGCCGCTCCGCTGATCTTCAAAGATGGCGTAAGGCAGAGAGAGCGAGCGTTCGACACCATCTGCGTACAATTGCGCGCCGGTTCGCTGCGTTACGACATTAACGTAATAGTCCTGGAAGTTCTTCGCCACTCGCGAGATAAACGCCACGCCAACGGCAGCGCCCAGCAACAGGCTCACACCTCTAACGAACTCCACCGTTGTGTACTGATGGAACTTCGTCGCATAACGGTCTATGATGTAGCGAAAAATCAGTGGATCAAGCAGGGAGAAGATTTGGTTCACCGCAGCGAGCAACAGGGCCAAACAAACGAGCGGCCAATGTCGTCTCAAATAATGAATCAATAGAGCCATATGGCGTCAATCCTGTCAGATCGCACCAGTTGGATGCTGCGCACGCGTGCCAAGACCCAATTTACCCGTTACGCCGGCTGTAAGCCTGTGCTACTCTCCGGCTCGGGAAGGTGCTCCTTGTCGAACTTTATCCAAATCACGCCATTTATGCATGTCAGCGATCTCAATCGTGCGATAACGTTTTTCACAGAAACGCTAGGATTCGAGACACTCTTTCGCGCTGCAAACTACGCGTATGTGCATCGCGAGACGGTCAGCTTTCGTCTTTTGGAGCAAACAGGCGAGGACGGCGCCCCTCCCGGCAATCGACGCTTTGCCTATTATATTGACGTTCATGACGTCGATCTCCTCCACTCTGAACTGAAACCTAAACTTGAAGCGCTGCCAAAGGGCGATGTCTACGGTCCAGTGAACCAGAGCTATGGACAACGGGAGCTGCTCGTGCTTGCACCTGACGGAAACCTTATTGCGTTTGGACAGGCAATTACAGAGACCCATTAACCCTGATCAGCGAGTAGCGAACCGATTTCTCGTCTAAGTTCTATTCCGATGCCATACTGAAATTTCAAGCCCATGTTTCGCGACCGCTCCGTCGAAGCGCCCACCTATTCGCTTCCTGAAGTTCATGAGAGCGTTGTCACGTCCCATGAAAAGCTGTGGAGACGGCTGTTCGCCTTCGCGGGTCCTGCCTACCTCGTAAGCGTTGGGTACATGGACCCAGGCAACTGGGCAACCGATCTCGAGGGCGGCGCGCGCTTCGGTTACCGACTGCTCTGGGTCCTGGTGATGTCGAACATTATGGCGTTGCTGCTCCAGACATTGAGCTCTCGCCTGGGCATAGTCACGCGCCGCGATCTCGCACAAGCCTGCCGCGATGAATACCCCAAAGCCGTCTCATACACACTGTGGATACTCTGTGAATTCGCCATAATTGCGTGCGATCTCGCCGAAGTTCTCGGAGCAGCGATCGGCTTGAACCTTCTTTTTCACCTTCCGCTTCTTGCGGGCGTGCTCATCACCGCAGCCGACACGTTGTTGGTGCTCTGGTTCACCCGCGTGGGGATACGTGTGATCGAAGCCTTTGTCCTCGTTCTGATCGCCACAATTGCCGGCTGCTTCGCTTTCGAAATCGTTTTCGCGCGGCCGCACGTTCCGGAAGTCATCAATGGATTGCTGCCGCGGCTAAACTTCCAGAGCCTCTATATTGCCGTTGCCATTCTCGGCGCGACCGTGATGCCCCACAACCTGTATCTGCATTCGGCGCTCGTGCAAACTCGCCAAATCGGCCGCACTCAAGAAGACAAACGCCTGGCATGCCGCTTCAATTTCTTCGATTTGAGCATTGCTTTGAATGGCGCGCTTTTTGTCAACGCGGCGATCCTGGTTCTCGCCGCTACCGTCTTCTTTAAGCGCCACATCATCGTCACTGAAATTCAACAGGCATATCAGCTTCTTTCTCCACTGCTCGGCACTACGGCCGCAAGCGTGTTGTTCGCCCTCGCGCTGCTGTCATCAGGTCAGTCATCCACGTTGACGGGCACTATGGCCGGTCAAATCGTAATGGAAGGATTCCTGCGCTTTCGGATGCAGCCCTGGTTGCGACGCGCTGTGACCCGTTTTCTCGCAATTACACCCGCCGCCCTCACCATTTACTTCGCCGGCGCAACAGGCAGTTACAAGCTGATCATCCTCAGCCAGATCATAATCAGCTTTCAACTGCCTTTTGCGGTCATACCGCTGGTTCATTTCACGAGCGACCGTAAGCGCATGGGCGAATTCGCGAACGGATTCTGGATGCGAATCGCCTCATGGCTGTGTGCAGCTATCGTTCTAGTACTCAATATCTGGCTCGTCCGCTATTTGGTAGCCGATTTGGCCTCAGCGAGCGGCAGATATCGTCCGCTCGTGATAAGTCTGTTAACGCTCACCGCTATGGGCTGTATTGTGTTGCTCGTTACGATTACTTGCTGGCCGTGGATTCGGCGCCGACCCTTCATCCCCGAGCGAGTCGCGGTCACCGTTCAAGAGGAATCGGCCCCTGTTTTTCCTTCCCGCACGTACTCCAGCATTCTGGTTCCCTTGGACCACAGCGAAGCGGATCGCGAGGCGCTTGGCAATGCCGTAGCGCTCGCCAGAATGCACGACGCACGAATCGTTCTGCTGCACGTGGAAGAAGGCGTTACAAGCCAGATGTTCGGCTCGCTTTCATCCACTGCGGAGATTACCGAAGGCCAGGACTACCTGGCCCACATAGTCTCTTCCCTCCGCCAGCAGAAAGTGAACGTCGAGGTGGTTGTGCGACACGGCAACAACCCGGCTAAGGAGATTGCGGCAGCGGTCAAACAGGTTCACCCGGACCTTGTCGTAATGGCGTCGCACGGCCACCGCGGACTCAAAGATCTCATTTTCGGAACCACAATCAACTCGGTTCGACATCGCGTCAAAGTCCCGCTGCTCATCGTCCGCTCGGTCCTGACGAAAGGATAATGATCGACCTTTCGAAGGGACGAATCCTCGTAACCGGCGGCGCTGGATTCATTGGCAGCGCTCTGGTTTGGGAACTCAACCGCCGGGGCTTTCGCAACATTCTGATAGCTGACTTCCTCGGCCATGATGAGAAGTGGAAGAACCTCGCTCCACTTCAATTCGCGGATTACATCGAAGCCGATGATCTCTTGCAGCACATCCAATTATCGGCGCATCTGTTGAGTAACATCACAGCCGTATTTCATCTCGGCGCTTGTTCCAGCACCACCGAAAGGGATGCAGCCTACCTGATTCGCAACAACTTCGAATATACGAAGACGCTCGCGCATTTTGCCCTTGAGGGTGGGCGTCGATTCGTATATGCGTCGTCAGCCGCCACTTACGGCTCGCTTGAGGCGAGTTTGCCAGAAACGGTCGATTTCGCAACTCTGCGGCCGCTGAACATGTACGCATTCTCAAAACACCTGTTTGACTGTTACGCGCACCGCGCCGGAATCCTGTCTCGGTTAACGGGCGTGAAATATTTCAACGTCTTTGGCCCAAACGAAGATCATAAGGGTGCAATGCGAAGCGTGGTTCACAAAGCGTTTCATCAAGCGCGAGAGACTGGGCGCGTATCGTTATTTAAGAGTTATCGACCCGAGTTCCCCGACGGCGGCCAGCGACGCGATTTCATATACGTAAAAGACGCGGTGAATGCGACACTCTTCCTCGCAGAACATCTAAACGGCGAAGGCTTGTTCAACGTCGGGTCTGGCGAAGCGAGGACTTGGCTGACTCTCGCCGATGCGATATTCACCGCCTTGAGCAGAGAGCCGCAAATCGACTTCGTCGACATGCCCGAAGATATTCGCGACAAGTATCAGTACTACACCTGCGCAAACATCGCGAAGCTGCGTTCGGCCGGGTTTACGGAACCAATCACGCCATTCGCCGATGCCGTTCGCGATTACGTCCAAAACTATCTCCTTCCGGACCGCAAGCTCGGCGATGAGCCGTCCCTATACTGAAATCATGTTCTTCCGCCCTAGTCGCCCAAAGCCGCCTACCTTTGCCGAACGCGTGAACCTGCTAGCGCAGGCCGGATTCGTCGCGCAGAACCTTCCAGATGACCGGGTCAAAATCACGAAGCAAGGCATAGGCGCGATCATCGGAGACGAGGGGAAGAATCAGCCTGATATTGAGCGAGCCGGCGTGCTGGTTGGCTCGGAAATAGCAATTCTGTTAAGCGCCGGATATCAAATGTTCCTTGAAACGCCGACAGGCAAACGCTTGCCCGCGACCGCGAAAGAGCTCAAAGCTTTGCATGAATTTGAGGACGATGTTAAGGAAGCGCTCGGGCTGGTTAATCTGTACAACACTTCGCTCGGAACCACGACACCAAAGCATGAGTACGATCGTGTTTTAGGGCGCGATAGTGGCGAACAACCGAAGCCATGGAAGAAGAAAGAGCATCGTGCGGTCGCTCCGCACACAAAAGGCTCATTCTCGGCCTGATCGATTCCGCTGATGAATCTGTCCTATAAAGGCTTGGGGTTCTCGGCCAAGAGCTCTTTGAAAGCAGGATCTGTCTTCAATGAGGCAAATTCCGGCATCTCCGGAATCTTCTTGCGCTCCTTGCATCCTTCCTCTAGCGCCTTCCGCAGATACATCAACGCGCGATCTTTTGCGCCCGATTTCGCGTAGGTCTTCGCAAGGTAAAGATGAAACGTCGCGCGCTCGGCGATGGTGCGCTCCTGCAGAAGCGTTCCGAACGTACTGTGGTGTTCAAAAATATCGGGATCAAGCTGCAGCGCCCGATCGTACCATTCGGTAGCGTGCTTATAATCCTTTCGAGAGAAATAAGCAGCGCCAAGATTCGCGTCGATTGAGGCCGACGGGCCCGAATACTTCAACGCGCGCTTGTAATAACCTATTGCGCGCCGGTAACTATTTTGGGCGTAGTAAATCGTGCCCAAATTATTGATCGCCTCTGGGTACTTAGGGTTGAGCTTGATCGCGCGTTCGTAGTTCTTCTTCGCAAGATCAAGCTGCAGCATCTGATGGAACGCTATCCCGATCTTATTGTCGAGTACCGCCGAATCGGTTGGGCCCTCGCGGTACATATCGATCGCTTCCCGGTACATCTTGCGCGCCATATAGATGTCCCCACGCATCTCCGTAGTGATCAGAGGCGTGCGAGGCGAGTTCAACGGCGTCGAAGAAACCGAAGCTCGGAGACCGGAAGCAGTCGCTGGGTTCTGTTGGGCAGGAAGCCGAAGCGGAGTAAGCGAAAGTGCCAAGCAGCAGCAAGCCAAATGGCCGGGCGATAAAGAGATCATAAGTCGATCCCCCTTGCTGCTACTATATACCCTTTTAATCGAAAATGGGGAGACCGCCGCTTACCGGAAGATGCTCTTCAGCTTGTCGAAAAATCCCGACCTCTTTTTTGGCTTTTCTCTTTGCTGCCCTTGAAGATCGATGTTCGGCAGGTTCTGCGTTCTCGCAACCGCTGGCAGCGCGGGAACTGCCGTTGGGGTTGCGGGCTGGCCTATAGGCGGCGTTTCCCAGCCGGCAATTTGCGTCGTTCCGCCCTGATGTAAAAGGCAGAACTGGATAGGCTGCGTGCCAAGCAGATAATAGTCGGTCTGAATGTCCGGGCAGGCACTTGTTGCGAGTTGGCCGGTAAGCGGATCGATTTGTGCGCTGACCACGCCTTCTGGAATCGGAAATTCTGAGATATCGCGATAGGCCCGGTGTTTGTGAGCCCGTTTCATGAACTCTGTCCAGACTGGAAGTGCCGCGTGAGCGCCTTCGATTTTGATGTCTTGATAATCGTCGAGACCTACCCATACGATGCAAAGGAGTTTCGTGGTGAACCCAGCGAACCAGGCGTCGTGAGAGGTACCCGTCTTGCCGGCCGCTGGGAGCGCGAATCCGCGCCCTCTCACGGCGGCGCCCGAACCGCTCCGCAATACCTCTTCCATCATGTTCACCAGGATGAAATCCACTCGCGGATCGAGAATCTTCTTGGTTTCGACCTCCGAGCTCCAGATGTTATGCCCCGACTGATCAACGATCTTCGAGATGAAACGAGGTTTTACCATTTCTCCGTTATTTGCAAAGGTAGTGTAGGCTCCCGCTATTTCGAGCGGAGTGACGTCATACGATCCGAGCGCCATCGCGGGCGTGGCGCGAATATCGGCCAAGCCGGCTTGATGTGCCAAATCAGCGACTGTGCCGTACCCAACGGCTTCGGCCACTTCGACCGCTGGCACGTTCAAGGATTTGGCAAGCGCCTCGCGCACAGTTACCGTTCCATACCAGTTGTTGTGGTGATAGTCGACCGGCTCATACGGCTGTCCGTTGTATACAAATGTGCGCGGCTCGTCTTCGAATGTGCTTGACGGGGTGATCGGGTTGGGACTGCCCGAAAGTCCCGTGTTCAGCGCCGCCGCATAGACGAAAGGCTTAAAAACGCTGCCTGACGGCCGCTTTGCAACTGCGTGGTCTAGCTGGCTCGCACCGTAATTTTTTCCGCCGATCAGAGCCTTTATCTCACCCGTATGCGGATCGAGACAGATCAATGCTACTTGCGGATCTTCAACCGGTTCACCCTTCTTGTGATGCTTAGCGAGGGTAGTTTCCACCTCGTGCATTCCAAGGGCGACCGCCGCGCCTGCATCACGCTGCAGATCAAGATCGAGCGTGGTATATATCTTCGATCCCGACGCTTGGAAGTCGCGATCCTGAAACTGATCAGCAAGCTGCACGTTCACCAAGTCGACAAAATAAGGCGCATCCGCCGATTCGATGCCCTGTTTCGCGACGACCACCGGGGTCTCGATTGCAGCCTCATATTGCGATTGGGGGATATATCCATTGTCCAGCATCAACCGGAGCACGACGTTCCGCCGTGCCTTGGCGCGGTCTGGCCATCGGACGGGATTCCGAAAGCTCGGTTCCTGAATCAAGCCCGCGAGAGTCGCCGCTTCGGGCAGCGTCAATTGACGTATGTCCTTTCCGAAATACGCCTGCGCAGCCTCGCCGAATCCGCGAATCGCAAATGATCCGCGGCGCCCAAGATCCACTTGGTTTGCGTAATACTCGAAGATCTTCTGTTTGGTAAGCTTGCGCTCCAGGTGGATTGTAATCAGCAGTTCATCGAATTTGCGGGCGAAGGTCTTGCGATTGTTCAGCCACAGGTTGCGCGCCAGTTGCTGCGTGATGGTAGAAGCCCCTTGTGCATTGCGCCTCTTTCTCACGTCAACAAAGACCGCCTTAACAATGCGTAGAGGATCGAATCCGGAGTGCTGGAAGAAGCGCTTATCCTCAATCGAAAGCACGGCGTGCAAGAGGACAGGGGGAATATCCTCGTATCTGACCAACCGCCGCTTCTCGCGGTTCTTGTCGTAGAGGCTGCTGAGTACTTGCGGTTCGAGCGTGTACTCGGTTCGAGGCGTGTTATCACTCAGCGAGATCACTGAGGCGATCTTTCCGTTGGCGAATCGAATCACCCCAGGCTCGGATACCGCGTGAGATTCCGACCCGGGAAAAACCTCGATCGCATCGGGGCGCAGGTGATACCAACCAGTGGCGTTCGCGCGAGCATCCTCCGCATAACCGCTTTCCCGCAGGCGCGCAGCAAACTGAAGTGGGGTGCCCTGATCGCCGATCCCCACCGATTCAGGGGCCGCGTAGAGCAGCGATGAATTGGGAAACGGTCCCTGCGTCAGCTTCTCGTCGGTAAGGCGCGCGTACTTCACGTAAAAGGACGAAATCACGATCAGCACAACAGTCAGCGCCGCGACGCCGGCGAACAGGACCAATTTAAGTACTGGATATTTGCGCCGCTTGGTGGAGGCGGTGCGCGCGCGCTTCGGCTTCGATGGAAATCTGAGGCGTACGGGCAAAATATGGGGCCTAAACCGATTCTCTCATCCGGTTGGACGCCAGATGTTCCGCCCGGTTACTGTTGGGCGTGGTGGTACGATTCGAGCTCTTTCCAAATATTGTCGTCATGAGGCTGCCAGTCGGGAAACTGTCTTCCCGTAATCTGCAGTTCCTCAATGCGCAAAGTTCCGTGGCCGAAGGGACAGATCAGTTCGGTCTTTGGGCGGCCGAAAGTGACCATGTTTCCCCAAGACCCCGTCGCGACAGGCATGATGAGACGACGGTAGCATGCACGGCAGCGCCGCCGGTGGTCCCACACGATTACGGAAAACAGGCCTGCGCCAAACAGCCAAACAGCAAAAATTGCAAACGTGAACAGCAGGTCATGCATGAACATGACCGGCGGTGGCCCGAACCGCGTAGCCGGCGGAATCGGGAAGAGATGTTCAACTGCCCATTGGAGTACGAACAGGACTCCTGCGGCAGCGCCAAGTTTGGCAGTCAAGTACAGCCAATACCGCATTACTTCTATTAGACTCCTTCCGCACCGGAGTGGTTCCGGCACCTTCTCACTCGCTTAACTTCGAATCACATTCTTGGCTAGAAACAAAACGTTCGCCGGCCGCTCAGCGAGCCGCCGCATGAAATACGGGTACCATGCGTCACCGTATGGTACGTACAGTCGCAACCGGAACCCCTCAGCCACTAATTGGCGCTGCAGGTCTCGGCGAATTCCATACAGCATCTGAAATTCAAAACGATCGGGTGAGATTTTTTGTTCCTTAACATGACGTAGCGCTTCACGGATGATCTTCTCATCGTGACTCGCGATTGCCGGGTAGGTTCCTTCATCAAGGAGCAACTTCATCAGCTTTATGTAGTTGCGATCGACGTCGCTCTTGGACGCGAAGGCTACTGTGGGCGGCTCACGGTAAGCTCCCTTACAGAGTCGCACCGGGATTCTCTGCTCTGAAAGCATGCGTATGTCCGCCTCACTTCGAAACAGGTACGCCTGAATGACGGCGCGCACCTGATCAGGAAATTGTTCCCGAACTTTGGTGACTAATCGGAGCGTACGATCCGTGTACTCGCTCGATTCCATATCAATTTCTACGCGGCTCTCCATTCCAGCGGCGCATTCGACAAGCGTAATCACGTTATTGAGGCAGGCTTGTTCGGAGAAATCCAAGCCGAATTGAGTGAGCTTAATGGAGACGGTGGCCGGCAGATTGGCTTTTTCAATTTCGGTTAGGGCGGCGAGATAACATTCCTTTGAACGCGTGGCTTCCTCGAGCGAGGTCACATTTTCGCCAAGGAAATCGAGCGTGCCCAACGTGCGCTCCTTTGAAAGCCTCTCTAAAACCCGAATTCCTTCCGACAGAGTGCGGCCCGCTACGAACCGCGAGGTCAGTTTACGTGAGAGTGGCGAATCCTCCATCCAATGACGCAGCCAGCTCTGCTGCGAAAGATATAAGAAGGTTTGGCGGAGCATTCACTTGGACTTGGGGGACCGATCCTCTTCAAATATAACGATAGGATCGGATCAGTAAACGATCCGTATGAGAGCCGCAGTCCTCACGTCCCCACAAGAGATCGCCAACCGGCCTCTCCTCGTCGGTGAAGTCGCGAAACCCGGAACGCAGCCCGGACATGTTCTTCTCCGCGTGCGCGCTTGCGGCGTTTGCCGCACCGACTTGCATATTGTCGAGGGGGAGCTCGCGCCCCTCCGGACGAACATAATCCCCGGCCATCAAATCGTAGGCGAAGTTGTGGAGGGCACCACTCCAGAGCTAGCGACGGGCACGCGTGTTGGTGTATCTTGGATCGGCGGGACTGACGGCAAGTGTTGGTATTGTCAACACGGCCGCGAGAATCTCTGCGATTCGCCAACGTTTACAGGCTATACAGTCAATGGCGGTTATGCCGAATACGCTCTGGCGCGCTCGGATTTCGTATTTCCGCTGCCCCAGCCCCTCGATGACCTGCATGCTGCGCCGCTTCTCTGCGCCGGTATCATCGGCTTCCGAGCGCTGCGCGTCGCTGGGGTCGAACCCGGAGACCGCGTCGGACTATTCGGCTTCGGCGCCTCGGCGCATCTTGCCATTTCCGTTCTGCGCGCCTGGAATTGTGAAGTATACGTCTCAACTCGAGGATCTTCGCACCGCGAGTTAGCTGGCTCGCTGGGGGCCAGTTGGGTGGGCACTGAGCACGACAAGCCACCTGTTGAACTTGACCGGGCCATAACCTTCGCGCCCAGTGGAGATGTGATCATCGCGGCTCTTGCGACTTTGCGTAAAGGTGGAGTTGTCGCGATCAACGCCATCCATCTGGACCGGATTCCTGAGTTCGATTACGATTCCCTGCTTTGGGGCGAGCGTCAGCTCCGCAGCGTTGCTAATATGACGCGAACGGACGCCCGTGATTTCCTTCAGGTCGCCGCGGAAATCAAGCTACAGCCGAAAGTGACCACATTCCCACTCGAGAGCGCTAACGAAGCTCTAGCAGCTGTCAAAACGGATGCGATTGATGGAGCCGCGGTAATCCTGCCGTAGTTATCGATCAGCCTTGCACGTTATGATACGCGACGAGGCAGCGTTCGGCCGTCTCGAGTTCGGGATATTCGCTGCCCTCCTGTTCAATCAGGTAGTACTCTACGCCCCCTACGGTCTCAGCCGCCGCAAATATCTTCTTCCAAGACGCGATGCCTTGGCCGAACAGAACCCGGTAGCCCTTCTGGGGTGACCACTCTTTGCAATGGATGGAACGGATTCGGCCCGGATTCTGCTCGATCCACGCTACCGGATCGTTGCCGGTTTCAAGGCAAGTTCCTACATCCAGTTGCAGCATGATGCTCTTATCAGTATTTGCTGCGAGCACTTCCATTGGTTTTTGTCCGTTAATGGGTTTCCACTCGAGCTGATGGTTGTGATATCCAGCGTGCAGCCCATGCGTCTTGAAGGTTTCATTTGCGGTATTCAGCGTCTCGGCTACGCGCTTCCAGCCATCGATGGCGGTGATCTCACCTGGGTTAGCGAGCACGACGTAGCGCCCATCGAGAGCTTTGTTCAATTCGATGGCTTTTTCTATTCCGTCCGGTTTGAAGGACTTCAGATCGTTGTGCGTCGAATAGCAACGAAGTTTCAGAGTATCGAGCTGGGTGCGGACCTGCTTTGCCTGTTCAGGCGTCCAGTCGTAATAGGGAGAATAAAACTCGACGCACTCATATCCCATCTTCGCGACCGCATCGAGCGTTCCTGGGAGGTCTTTTTTCAGCTCATCCCGTACCGAATAGAGCTCGAGCCCGACAGGGATCTGCTTCCGGTGGGCCAGGGCCGGAACTGCGAAAGGCGCTATGGCCGCCGCCGCCAGAAACGAGCGGCGTGAAAGGGTGTTGCTTTGGGTCATTCGACAGGCACCATATCACAAGACAAACTGAAGATTACCGAACTTTTTGCGCTGGAATGCGTCTTCTCCTGATTCGTGCACCCAACGTTCTACGCCATTTTGCCTTCAAAGGACAGCACCCTTGCCGCCGAGATTTACAAGACCGGGCTCATGAGACGCAGGAAGCACCTCTTATTCTTCGAAGAGTTTAGGGGAGAACTGTCTTACGTTCCCGATTTTCCGGAGAATTCGGTACTCACAATGACGATCGACGCCGGGAGCGTTGTGTGCCGCGACAACTGGCTGCGGCCGAAAAGGCAGGCGGAAATCTCTCGTTATGCGCGCAGTAAGGTCCTGGATATCGAGCAGCATCCTCGGATTAGCTTCACATCACATACCGTGGTTCGAAAACCGCTTCGCGGTTTTGCTGTCGGCGGTACCCTAAGCATTCGTGAGACCACGCGACCGGTAAGTGTCAACGTCGTTGTGAACCAAACTAAGCCTGAGATTTTACAGATTGACGGAGATACGACCTTCCGCTTGAGCGATTTCGGAATTGACAGGCCATCTTCACTACTCGGACTAATTGGGACTAAGGACGAGGTACTGATTCGTTTGCTGCTTTGGGCAACGCGATTGAACTGAAAAGCGCCTTCACCTGCCTGACAAACTGGAACAGTAGAAATGATTTCCAGAGCTCGCTGGTGGAGTCTTATTGCGGGTCTTGTACTGTTCAGCGCTGCTTTCGGGTATGTGGAAGCGTCGGTTGTCGCGTATCTGCGCAGCATGTATGCCCCGATGCGGGCACATTTCTATCCAGCAGCCACGCCGAACGACCTGTTTCCGCTGCTCACAGCCGATCAATTGAGTGCCGCCGGTCCGGAGCACACGGTACGGCTGAAGATCGAGTTGGGGCGTGAGCTGGCTACGTTAGTGATGCTCGCGGGCGTGGCGCTTCTGGCAGCGCGCACGATATGGGGCTGGTTGGCGGCCTTCGCGGTCTGTTTCGGAATCTGGGACATCGCATTCTACGTTTGGTTGAAGGTTCTGCTTCACTGGCCCGCCTCGTTTCTCACTTGGGATATTTTGTTCCTGGTGCCTGTTCCGTGGGTTGGACCGGTCCTCGCCCCCGTACTCGTTTCCATTTCGATGATCGCAGCGGGAATTGCGGCCTTGTGGTTGGAGCACATTGGCAGACCGATTCACATCACGGTCTTGAGAGGGGCGCTGATTCTACTCGCTGGGGCGATGATTATTGGAGCGTTTGTCTGGGACTTTCGCAATACGGCAAGGGGCGGCACTCCGAATCCGTTCAACTGGGGACTTTTCTGCGCGGGCGAAGTAACTGGGATCGCGGCATTCGCCGCTTCGCTTCGGATGAAATGATGCGGCGGCTCAGCTCACGCTGGATGGCTTGGTGGTACTGTGCGATTTCTTTGGGATTCGTGCTATTGGCAATCAATCGCGCCCTTGCCGGCGAGAAGCTCTGGTTAATTGGAGTGCGGGTGGTGATCGCCCTGGGATTCGGTCTGCTCTCGGCGATGGAGTTCAGAGCGAAAGATGGAAGGCGTTAAAGAGCGCGGTGCACCGTGTACGATTGTTTTATTTATGGATAACGTTTGTCCATTACCCGCAATGTTGCTGTTGCCCTTTCTGGCCGTTGTAAACTGGGCGACCGAGGCGCCACCCGTACAAATGGAACACCACAATCTCATGCTGGTCGTCAGCAAAGGCTTGCCGGGAATCCGGCTGTACGATGCCGACACTGAGCAGTCCATTTGTGAGGCAAGCATGGGTGTCAGTCCTCACGAAGCGGCATTTTCGCTCGATGGACGGTATGCGTACGTCCCCGTCTATGGTTCGAGCGGTGTGGGCCAGCCCGGAACCGATGAACACGTCCTCCACTTCATCCGCACTTCGGATTGCAACGAGATCGGAACGCTCGACACGGGGGAGAATAAGCGACCGCACGGAATCGCAGTAGGACAAAGCGGGACGATTTATCTTACGGCGGAAATAGCGCAATCCGTGCTGCTGATCGATCCTCAGCAGCGCCGGATTATCGCGAAGATTCCTACCAGCTCGCCTTACTCGCATATGCTCGCGGTTACTCGGGACGAAAAGACGATTTACGTCAGTAACGTCCAATCGAAGACAGTATCGGTGCTCGACGTTGCCACTCGTAAGCTGGCGCACGTCATTCATACCGGCGCCGAGAACCAGAGGATGACGTTGAGTCCGGATGAGCGCTGGTTTGTGACGAACCTTGGGCCGGAGCACAAAATAGCATTCTTCCGGACGGCGGACAATCAACTCGACTTCACGATTACGGTTGATGGCGAGCCGTTCGTTTCGAGATTCAGCGCAGATGGGAAATATTTATATAACGCAGGACACCAACGCCGTCAGATTCAAGCGTGGAAGATTGACGTTGCACAGCGGAAAGTAATGGCAACCCTTGGTGAGGGTCTGGGCTCGAATGCCGGATCTCTCGTCGTGAATCCTTTCAATAAAGAGGTGTATATAAGCGATCAGGACACGAACCAGATCAACGAGATCGACCCGAAGAGTTGGAAGCTCAAGAAGCAGTTATCCGCGGACAAGACGCCCGATGCGATGGCATTCGTGACTGTGCGTTAGCGCAAGCGCGGCTGGACGTTGACTTTCACCCCAGTCGCGGCGTTGGCCAAGGGGATATCGATGCTCTGGCCTTGCGCCAAATAGGGCTTGATGACGGAGGGAACTGCGTAAGCGAGATCCCGGCCGTCCTCGATGGCGATCAGGGTGTAACGGCCCGGCGGTACAGAGTTGAGCGTGAAGGTTCCATCGCTGTCGCTTTGATCTCGGGGGATGGATATTCCTCTACTGGGATCTTGAGGGAGAAGAAGCACCATCGCACCCGCGAACGGTTTATCGTTTTTGATGGCAATCCCGTTCACATCCGAGAGCCCTTTTGCAGCAACAATGGACAGCTGAATGGAGGCACCCTCGGGGATGTCGAGAATGCCATGAGAATACTCCGCTCCAGTCGCTGTGATGGACTTGATGTAAAGGTCTCGAGTATTAGCCAGTTGAAGTTGGTATTTGCCTGGGGAGATGCTGCCGTTCGAAACTCTGAATGATCCGTCAGCAGTAACGAGCGCGGTGGCGGTCTGAAGATTGTTCTTGACCAGAGCAAGCGCCAATCCGCCGACCGCGAGTTGGCCTCCTTCAATCTGCAATTGACCTGAAATGCTTGTAGGGCGGATATCGCTGATATCCAGAGTCGAGTTAGCGGCCAATTCAAGAGCTTTGCTTGCGACGGTTGGACTCGATCCCTGCCCGAAGCGCTGTACTGTCAGAAGGTAATGACCCGGCGGCACTCCGACGATTTCCCGCTCATCACTCTCACCCATTTCCGAAGTGTTGACGGGAACCGAGACGCCTCCAGGTCCGGCGGTCGAAATCTGAAAACTAAGCGGCTCTTTCACTGGCAATTTGAGGCGCAGGGCGGGCACGGGGCGAAGACTCATTTGGAGATTCGCACTCCCACCCTCCGAAAGCGTTATCGGAGAAGCGCCTTCCAGATCGAGCGCCTCGGGATAGTAGGTAATCGGATACGCAACGTCAAACTCGGCACTGTTGCTGTTCTGGAGTGTATCTTGCGCGTACCACGGGCGAGCGGATACGGCGACGAAGTAGGTTCCGCGCTTCAAGCTTCCGAAATGAAAATCACCCGATGCCCCGGTCCCGGCTTGTGCTTGCATCCTGATTTGAGGTGTGCCGGAGAAAATGCCCCTATGAAACAGAAAGACTTGGGCATTGCGAACGGGTTCGCCTTCCTCATCCACTATGGTGCCCGAAATCGTTAGAGGAACGTCGAAAACGAATGTAATGTGTTCCGAGTCTATTCCGGACCCAACTACGATCGCGGTTGAATATGCCCCGTCACCGCGATATCCCTGAACCAGGCCGTGCATCTGAGCGGTAAGTGAATACTTCCCTTGTGGGAGCTTCGTAAACTTGAATCGGCCATCACTGGTCGTGATGCAGGAGAGTGTCTGATCGCGGTGTTCGACTGGGCTAATCGATACCTCGACGCGTTTCAATGGTTGATTGGTTCCGTGCTGCTCGACGGTTCCAGCGATGATGAAGCCAGATGCGGGATTTTGCTGAGAGGCGGCATGCGCGCCAGGTAACACCCACGCAGTCAGCAGTAAGAGCAGACGAGGAAGCACTAGTGATTGCCTCGTATAGCCAAATCGATATTTACGCTCGATTTTTGACCGGGCGCAAGCTCGACCTGCTGACTTGGATACTCGCGCAGTGCATCAGGATTCGCATATTCAAGACCCGCAACACTTGAGAATGCCCAAACCCGATAAGTACCTGGAGTGAGATTCGGAAACGTGAAGTTCTGGTTGGACTGGACGGGGGCGAGCTGGGGCTCAGCGTTCGGCGAATCTGAAAGAAGAAGCACCAATGCCCCGGATATTGGGGATTCAGAATGAATGGCCCCCGTTAGAGCCGCACAATCATTACGGAGAGAGACAGTGATGGGCTGGGGTTGGGAGCCTGATGAGATCAGAAGATCGTTACGACTCAGGTCAACGCCGGCTTGTGAAACTGATTCGATGCAATCAGGGCCGAATGCCTGAGCGACAACTTTGTATTTCCCGGGACGCACACCCTGAAAAAACAGCGACCGTTGCGGATCACCTGGTTGTGGGCTGGCTGAATAACGCTCGCCATTTGGGTTACTCGGAAATAGTTGCACCTGCACCATGGGGCCTTGATCCGCGGGAGGAGATGAGCTGTCAGGAGATGCAGACGCAATAGCGCTGGCACGACTGACGACAACCGGAATCGCAGGCAGCGGTTGCAATGCAATTTGCAGCCCGGCGATTTCGGGCTGGTTCACCTTGATGTCTTGCTCCGCGTAATACATGTTCCCCTGGGCGTCATTAGAAGTGAAGTGGAGTGTCCATGATCCGAAAGGCATCGTTCTCAAAACGAACTTGCCGGTCGCGGGGTCAAGCTGCATATAGCCCACGCCAGTATCCTGTCCATCGTCGTTGCCATACGTAACGGAAACTCCGTTCTGAAGCATTCCGGAAACTACGCCGCTAATCGTCGCAGCGGGCGCTAAGTGAACTGTAAAATCCGCTTCGGCTTCCTGACCGCCTTTCAGCTCCAACAATTGAGCAGAGGAGATATCGGGACTGTTGGGATAGTACTCGGGAGGATAGACGTTTGCCGAGCCCCTCAAGGATGCTGCGAAGAGAGGGTGCACCATGGTCTGGATAAAATACCTGCCGGGCGTTACGCCCTCCATCCTATAGATTCCGTTCTCATCGGTTTCGGCTGACGCACGCGGCTGAACGACTTTACGGCCATCCTGAATTTCTTGCGCGATCAACTGGAGCTGCAGACCCTCGACTGGCTCACCATCGGGATCGAGCACGCGGCCGCGGATCGTCGCTTCTGGCGTCAGCTGAAGATGCAATTCACTGGTGCCCGGCCCCACGGAAATTCCGAAATTTAGCGACGTGTACCCACCTGGGTGCAGTGATTGCTCATCGAAAAAGCCCGGTCTCTCAGCGGTTATGAAGACTTGTCCCTGAGGGACACCGGTAAATTGAAAACGCCCATCGGGGCCGGTAAATGAAGACAATTGCACAGGACCGTTTACATGCACGAGAGCGCGCCGAATAGGCTCACCGGTAATGGCATTCGTAACTGTTCCGCTCAGCGTATATGTCTTGCCATGTTCGGGCTGCTGCGGCATTTGTCCGAAGCAGAGGACGCCATAGAAAATGCTCGATAGCACCTTGAACATCCGACACGGAAAAGGCATGGACAATCCGTATCATCTTAGAATCCGGCAGAGGCGCTTCGGGTTCCAACATTCGGCTCTTTCTCGCGATAAATCAGAGAACTAGTAATTCTGATAGACTAGGCACGCTCTCAAAGATGGCAAGTCGCAGCATGGCATCCGAGCCCGTGGACTCCACGGGGGAATTAGAGAAATTGGATATCCTCCTGATCGAGAATGACCCGGCGGCAGCGCGCCTGACCAAAGAGGCATTCAGCGAAGCAGGGCTGACAGAGGCCGTTCGTTCGGTTCCGGACGGAGATCAGGCGCTCGCCTATCTACGTCGCGAGGAGAAGTATGCAAACCATCCATACCCGGACGTTATTTTCCTGGATCTTCACTTGCCGAAGAAGTCGGGCTTGGAAGTGCTTGCAGAGATCAAGAGAAACCCAAGGCTGCTGATCACACCTGTAGTTGTTGTGTCGGGCTCGGCGAATCCCCAAGAGATCCGGGAAGCGTATGAGCTGCATGCGAGCTGCTACATTCGAAAGCCGGACGATCTTCACAATTTTCTGAAATTCATCCGCATCTGCTATGAATTTTGGGGCGGCGTAGTAACTCTGCCGCCCAAACCGGATGGAAGTGCAACCTGACTGCGCCTACATCCGCGACCTATTTATTCGGCAAGTAACTCAGCTCAGGATGAAATTGAATGATCTCGCTGGATTCTCGCTCCACTGAATCGTTCAGGCGATTCACCACTGAATCTGCCTCGGCTTGTCCGAACGCTTCTTTGAGCATGTCACGTAGGGGCTTTACGTCGGGCTTTTCTGCGAAGTCCGCCCACGTATTCCGCGGAATGGCTAAGACGAACACTCCTGCTGGTCCGCCCGCCACCAGGTGATGCCATTCATAGTTCACAGGCCATTTCGTCTTTTGGGCGGCCTCGTGAACCTGGCTGATGAACGACCGAAAGTCCGGGCCCTTCCCATAACGAACCTCGAAAACAAGTATTTCCGAGTATTTCGAAGACATCTTGTTATCGCCTGGATTACTAACGCTCGGCATGGATTCGTAGTAGCGGGCGACTAAGGAGTCGACGTAATTCCCGACAAGTTTCTGATATTCGGCGCGGTCGCTTTCGTCCGGAATGGCGGGTTTGTCGAGATCGGCCCAATGTTGCCCCATCCGGCCAACGACGTAGGTTCCCGTGTTGTCTCCAGCGATTACCTCCCATACCAGCAGCGGTTGTGTGTCGTTCTGCTGCTTATGCCACGCTGCTTTCTGCTTGCGTCCAGCCTCGTACTGCGACACCATGCCGTTCTTGGGTTTCTGAAACTCCAAAGCGTCGACAGTGCCTGAAGCTTCTTGGGCGACAACCGAACACGCTCCGAACATGAGAATCCCAACAACCGGGATCAACTGATTGTGTTGCATTATGTCCTCTCCTTTGCGAGTAAGGTGTATAAGTGCACTCGCAAAACACGGTCTGTATATTACAAACACAATAGGGCTTTCTTTACAACTTTTATGCGGTACCAGAGGTTTGGTTTGAAGGTTTTTTCGCTGGTTTGCGCGCGAGCGCCGCTCTTAGCGGTTCTCTCCTTGAGCCCGGCAATACTGGATGCGCAGACGGACGCGCGTTACGAGGTCGCCGTCGCGAAGGACGTGATGGTTTCCATGCGGGATGGCGTGATGCTGGCGACGGACGTCTACCGCCCTGCCCGCAACGGCACGCCCATTGACGGCAAGCTCCCCGTCATTCTCATGCGCACGCCTTACAACAAGGTACTCCGCGGCACCGGTCCAGGTCAGTACTTCGCTGCTCGCGGATACGTCGTCGTTGTGCAGGACGTGCGCGGACGATACAAGTCCCAGGGGCACTGGCGGCCGCTCACCGACGATGCGAATGACGGCTTCGATACCGCGCAGTGGATCGGGCGCCAGCCGTGGTCGGATGGCGGCATCGGCACGATCGGCACTTCTTATGAAGGCGGAACCCAACATGCCCTCGCTCTTTCGAATGCTCCATTCCTCAAAACGATGATTCCGCTTTTTGCAATGTCGAACTACGGCCAGTATGGAGTCCGGCACAATGGCGCGTTCGAATTGCGTTTCTTCAACTGGATATTCTCGCTCGGCGATCCGGGAGGAGCCCCGAATCTAGTCGCGGCGGCCCGCGCGGCGAGCGATCCGGCTGCCGCTCCTGCCCTTGCCGATCTGGTCAACCACGTTCGCGAATATGTGACGGCTCTGCCTTTAAGGAGCGGAACGACACCGCTAAAATTCGCGCCGGATTACGAACGCTGGCTGATTGAGGCGATGAGCCATGGCGATAATGACGCATTCTGGAAGGATCAGGGCGTTAGCGTTGTCGATCATTTGAACGAGTACAAGGACATTCCCGTCTATCACGTCACCGGCTGGTACGATTCCTGGGGTCTGCAGGTCGCCAATCTTAATTACCCGCGGCTCCGCGAGAGCAAGAAGAGCCTGCAGCGACTCATCGTCGGTCCGTGGATTCACAGCCGGCCGAATCTGACTTATGCCGGCGAAGCACAGTTCACTTCCGATGCAGCGATCGATCTGAACGCATGGGAACAGCGTTGGTTCGATCACTGGTTGAAGGGCATCGACAACGGGATCGATCGCGAGGCGCCCGTGCGCATTTACGTGATGGGAGGGGGAGACGCGCATAAGACCCCTGAGGGCCGCATCTTCGTTGGCGGCCACTGGCGCGAAGAACAAGGGTGGCCGTTGGCTCGCACGAGACCTACGCCGTTCTACTTGCATGCCAATGGCATTCTCTCGACAGACAAGCCTCAGGATTATGCGCCGGTCACGTTTCTGTTTGACCCGAAGAACCCCGTTTCCACGCTTGGAGGAAACATCTCCTCTCAAGGGAATCTCGCTTCGCAAGGTGCAGAGGACCAGCGATGCACTCCAGGGTTCTGGCTGTGCTCGGATTCAAAGCCGTTATCGGCCCGCAACGATGTTCTCGTTTTCCAGACACCTCCGTTAACCCAAAACATTGAAGTCACCGGACGCCTGATTGTCAAGCTGTGGGCTTCGTCGAACGCGCCCGACACCGATTTCACTGCCAAGCTCATTGATGTCTATCCGCCGAACTCCGACTTTCCTGCCGGTATAGATCTCAACATCGGCGACAGTATCGTTCGCGCGCGGTATCGAAATAGCCTCAGCAAGGCAGAGCTTCTGGAACCGGGGCGGCCGTATGAGTTCACGATTGAGATGTACCCTACTTCGCTGATCTTCCAGCGAGGCCACCGCATTCGCCTGGACATTTCGAGCAGTAATTTTCCGCGTTTCGACGTGAACCCGAATACCGGGGAGCCATTGAATGACAACCGGAGCTGGCGGATTGCCGAAAATTCAATTTATTTCGATTCGCGGCATCCATCGCACATTCTTCTGCCCGTAATTCCCGAACAGAGATGAGCACCTTTCGAATTGCGCTCGCCAATCTTCGATTTCCGGCAACTCGCGAGGAGTCGGCTATGTTGGCCGAACAAGCCATCGCACAAGCGTCGATCGAGCGCGCGGGGCTCGTCTGCTTTCCGGAGTGCTTCATTCCGGGCTACAGGGGACCGGGGAAGCAGGTAGCGCCGCCCGACGCTGCGTTCCTCGAACGCGCCTGGTCGGTGGTTGCAGCAGCCGCCGCGAAGACAAGCGTCGCGGTTGTTCTCGGCACCGAACGCGTCGCCGGTGGCGCCCTGTTCGCCACTGCGCTGGTCATCAATCGAGACGGAACGATCGCCGGTTTCCAAGACAAAGTCCAACTCGACCCCTCCGAGGACGCGATCTATTCGCCCGGTTCCGGAAGGCGGCTGTTCCAAACCGGTCCACTAACATTCGGGATCGCGATTTGTCACGAGGGTTGGCGCTATCCCGAAACGGTCCGCTGGGCGGTCCGGAACGGCGCGCAAGTTGTTTTTCACCCGCATTTTCATGAAGCCGAGCCCGGCAGTTATCGGCCTTCGTCTTTCGCCGATCCTGCGAACTCATTCCATGAAAAAGCAGTGTTGTGCCGCGCCGCCGAGAACGCTTGCTGGCTCGCAACTGTGAATTGCGCAAGCGCTGGGTCGCCGACCACTTCAGCCGTCGTGCGGCCGGACGGCACACTGCTCAGCTACCAGCCATACGGTAAAGAAGGCTTGCTCATCTCCGACATCGATCTCACTGCGGCTACAGGCCTGCTCGCGGCGCGCTACAGATCTGTCTAGAGTTCCAGCGTAACGACCACGATGTAACGATTTCGTCGAATGCAGGCTAGTGATGACGCGCTCGCGCTCCGCAGCTTTGGCGTCGTCGGCTGGGCCGCGTGCCTTTGAGATGACTTCTCCATTCCCGTCGGTCAAAATCCCGTAGGCGATCTTGGGATCGTTGTACTTGTCTAGCTTTTTCCAATGCTCTTCATGCTTGAAGAAAGGGACAAAGTGAGATCGCTGTCAGCGTGGTGCTCTCCGTCTGCGGGATTACTTCACCGGATGAAGCTGCCCATGCCGCCAGGACCGACGCGAACGTAAAACACATTGTCCTTTCCAAGGGCAGCCGTGTGGAAATCCGCTTCCACATTCCAGCCGTAGTTAGCGCGATACGGACGAACGGGTACCGGAATGCTATAAGGCTAATTGTGCCTATGCAACTAGCAAAGCGGATGGAGCGGATCGGCGGAGAGGGAGCTTTCGAGGTTCTCGTGCGGGCGCGGGCGCTCGGGGCTGCGGGGCGCGATATCGTGCATCTTGAAATTGGCGAACCCGATTTCCCGACTCCGGCAAACATCATTGAGGCTGCGAAACGGGCGCTCGACGAGGGCTGGACGCATTACGGACCGACGCAGGGCTTGCCGGAGCTGCGAGAGGCGATCGCGCGCTACATTTCGAAGACGCGCCATATCGAGGTCGGGCCGGAACGCGTGTGCGTAGTTCCCGGGGGCAAGCCTATGATTTTCTTTCCGATGATGGCGTTGCTCGAACCGGGCGATGAAGTGATTTATCCCAATCCAGGCTTTCCGATTTATGAGTCGATGATCCATTTCCTGGGCGCGAAGCCGGTGCCCATTCCACTGATTGAGAACCGCGGATTTTCGTTCGATCTGGCGCGATTGCGGGACAGTATCACGAGCCGCACGAAACTGCTGATTCTCAACTCTCCTCAGAATCCTACCGGCGGTTTGATTCCCGAAGATCAAATTCGACAGATAGCGGAGTTGGTGCGTGATAGAGATCTGATTGTCTTGTCCGATGAGATATACAGCCGGATCTATTACACCAAGGAATCGCCGTTTTCGATTGCCAGTTTGCCTGGGATGTTGGAAAAGACAATCATCCTGGATGGTTTCTCCAAGACGTACGCGATGACCGGCTGGCGCATGGGATACGGAGTGATGCCGGAGTGGCTCGTCGATGGAGTAAACAAGCTGATGGCAAATTCCAACTCCTGCACCGCGAGCTTCATTCAACGCGCGGGGATTGAAGCGCTCGAAGGTCCACAAGATACGGTCCGCTCCATGGTGGAAGAATTCCGGCGAAGGCGCGACGCCTTTTGCGCCGCTCTGAACGAAATACCAGGATTCCGGTGCGCGCTGCCGGGCGGTGCCTTTTATGCTTTCGCGAACGTAGAAGAAACGGGAATGCAATCCAAGCCGCTGGCTGATTATCTACTCGAAGAGGCGGGTGTGTCGTGTCTGGACGGCGCAGCTTTCGGAGCTTACGGGAACGGCTACATCCGGTTCAGCTACGCCAACTCGCTCGAGAACCTGATGGAAGCGGCGCGGCGGATCCAATCCGTATCGGTCAAGTGGGCGCACGCCGAGGCACGCGTCCGGTAATCTTTTGACCTTTCTGCGATCTATACGATGAGTCGCAAGAGATTGTGAAGCTCTGGAGAAGAGAATGGATTACGGGCTTAAAATTCGACCGGACGGCGCGCTCGATTTCGTATCGATCGGAGCGCTGGTGCACCGGCTCGATCCTGGAATTATTCCGTTTCGCAAGGCTACCGAGTGCCAGATTCACGTCAGCGGGGGTGAGTTCAACGTAGCCGCCAACCTGGCGGACTGCTTCCGGTTGCGGACGGGCATTGCCTCGGCGATGGTCGACTACCCGATTGGCGATTTGGTCGCCGAGCGCGTGCGCGCGATGGGAGTGAAGCCGTTCTATAAGCATTTCGATAACGACGGAGTTTCCGGTCCGAATATCGCGACGGTGTACAGCGATCGTGGGCAAGGAGTGCGCGCGCCGGTGGTCTTCTATAACAGGTGCAATGAAGCAGGGGCGCTGCTTAAACCGGGCGACTTCGATTGGAAGGCCATTTTCGCTGGCGGCGTGCGTTGGTTCCACAGCGGCGGAATTTTCGCGGCACTCTCAAAGACGACGTCTGAGCTAATCATCGAGGGGATGGAAGCGGCGAAGGCGGCGGGCGCTGTCATTTCGTTTGACCTAAACTATCGCGAAAAGTTATGGAAGGCAGTCGGCGGACATGAGCGGGCGCTTGAAGTACTGGGGCGCATCGTCAAAAATGTCGATGTTCTTGTCGGTAACGAAGAGGATTTGCAAAAGGGGTTGGGCATTCCCGGCCCGGAGGTTGCGGCGAAATCCAAGCTGGATCCGAGCGCCTTTTTCGCGATGATCGATTCGGTAATCAAAAAGCATCCGCAAATTAAAATACTTGCGACTACGCTGCGAGAGGTGCACTCGACCAACCGACACAGTTGGAGCGCGGTTGCGTGGGTGAATGGCAAAACGCACGTGGCTCCTACCGCTGAACTTGACGTATACGATCGCGTCGGCGGGGGCGATGGGTTCGCGGCAGGGTTTTTCTTCGGCCTGTTGAGCGGTGAGCCAGCTGAAGAAGCGGTCAAGCTGGGCTGGGCCCACGGGGCGCTTCTGACGACTTTCCCGGGTGACACGACAATGGCGACTCTGGAACAAGTGCGGAGCTTCGCGAAAGGCGGCTCGGCACGGATTCAGCGATAGGGCCGGACGTGTGCGCGGCGCCTACAGCCATTTGCGCTGATTCGGCTAGCGGTGTGGCTGGATTTGCTTTCGCCTGACGCTCGAGGATGGCGTCTCGTTCTCGAGTGAGGCGTTTCCGGAGCTGCTCTAATTGCGTGAACGCTCGGGTGAAGGCGCGCTCCGCGGTGGTCTTATAGCGCGTGAAGCGCTCGAATTTTTTGTGGTCTTCTTCGCTCCATTCCAAGACGCCTTTTTCTTCCAGTGACCGTTCGAGCTCGTTATAACGATTCGTATTCCGCTGGAGAATCCATTGGGCGTGCACGGCCTGCTCGACGAAGGAGCGCTGCAGACTGTCCTCGGGCTGATAGTCGAGCAGCCAGTCTTCGAGCAACTGATTGAACTCCTCTTCGCTCTCGCCACGAATGATGGTTTGTCGGGAGCAGCAGCCGTGGGTAGTCGAGTTGCGGCTGGCGATGGCCTTGCCATTACTTGTGCGAGGACCCGTCGAGTGACCGGGCCGAGATTGCGGGGCGTAAGTTTCTGGCATTTGCTTCCCGCTCGAATTTATAGCCCTGCTGCCGCGCGCGGAAACAGAATTTTTGGTGTAAACGGCTGATTTAGAGTGGAAAGCGATTTTTTTAGAACCGGTGACCGGGCTTGGAGGGGAGCGGCCGAGGGCGATTTTGCGAAACGAAGTCCCGTTGCGAAACGAACTGCGTAAGCAGGCGTGTATTCCTTGATTTCATCCTCTAGAATACTGAGGCAGCGCAAGCGGAAGCGCGCTGGGCGTCTCTGGAGACGGACTCTACTCGGCAGATTTTTCGATGGATTTGCGCAGTTAGCGCTTGATGTATGATGGGGGGCCATGAGGCCCAAATCACTCTTACACATTAGTTTTGCGCTCGTCTGCGGGGCGCTTCTGCTTTCGGCTCAGGATTGGGAGAGAGGCGGCGATCGAAAATGGATCAACGGCTACTACCCGCAATGGAAGGTCTATAGCAATTTCTACCCGAAGCTGTTGGTCACGAGCGGAACGGCGGGGAAGCTCAGCTCGCTGACATACGCGTTCGCGGTCATCCGAGCGGATGCTAACGGCAACCCGCGATGCGCCACAGCGGACGAGTACGCGGATTTTCAATATCTGTTCACCGTGAACACAAGCGTGAATCACACGAACGACTCTCCTGCGCCGGCACTGGCGGGCAATTTCCATCAGCTGCAGCAACTGAAAGAGCGATATCCGAATTTGAAAATCACGGTGTCCATTGGCGGAGGCTCGGCCCCCACTGCTGCATTTACGGCTGCCGCGGATCCAAAAAATCGGAGGGCATTTGTGCATTCCTGCATTGAAGGCTTTATCGACGGCAACTTTGCAAGCACTACTGGCCTTAAGCCGGTTTGGGAGCCGACCGCCTCTGAGCAGCCGCCAATCGACATCACCCCCGTGCGTGGCATTTTTGACGGGATTGATATCGATTGGGAGTGGCCGACCGGAGCGCAGAAAGAGGAATATGTTGCCTTCCTTCAGGAGTTCCGGAAACAGCTGGATCGGGTCCGGCCGGGATTAATTCTGACGGCAGCACTGCCACCAGGCGAGCAGAATTTTTCGTTGATGGATCTGCCCGGCATCGCCAGGCACGTGAATTACATTAATCTGGAAAACTACGACTACAACGGCCCATGGGAGAATACGACCGGCTTCGTGGCGCCGCTTTATCAAACGGAATACGATCCCGATCCGAACCTAAACGTCAATTACACAGTGCAGGCGTACCTGGCTGCGGGCGTGCCGCCGGAAAAGATTCTGCTGGGCATCCCTTTCTATAGCTACGGTTGGACTGTCACATCAAGTCCACAGGCGCTCGCACAAAATGGCCGATACGTGCCGGCGACTCCTTTGCCTGCGCAGCCGAATACTCCTCCGCCAAACCCGCCCTACAACACCGAGGAGTACAACTACATCGTGACCAATCTGCTTCCGAACTACGAGATGTTTCGCGATCCGACCACTAAGACGCCCTGGTTGTTCGACCCAGTGAATACACTGAACTTCTTCACGTATGACGATGCCGAATCGATTCACGAGAAGATGGAGTATGCTAATCGGAACCAGCTCGGCGGCGCTGCTATTTGGGAGCTGACGGGTGACCTGCCGGATGGCCAACTGGTCAAGACCATCTTCTACGGTTTGCGCGAAGGCCCAAGACACTGATTTGTTCGGGCGGACCACCGAGGCGGCAGCATCGCGTATTCTGCTCCGAGATGATTTGCCGTTTTGCGTTCCGCTTCCGCCAAGTGTCCGTCCAAATCAGGCATCGAGATTTCTCGTTTTGATCGTTCGTCCGGCGCTTTCATATTGACAATCTATAAGAGATTTGCGACGATTCTTATAGATTCTCTATAGCTCTATTATGCCTGGCTCAGGAACAGATCTTCTTCAAGGTACGCTCGCTTTGTTGATCCTGAAAGCTCTCGCGCTCGAAGACATGCATGGAATGGGAATCTCGCGCCGAATCGCACAGATCACGAATGGAACATTTGAGGTCAAGCCAGGCTCTTTGTTTCCAGCCCTGCACCGAATGAAAGAGGCTGGCTGGTTAAGTTCTTTCTGGGGGGAGGCTGACACCAACCGACGCGCGAAGTTCTACCGTCTAACGAAATTGGGCCGACGTCAACTGGATACCGAAACCGAGCAGTGGGAGCGAATCTCACTCGCGATTGCGAGCGCTTTACGAGCGACATAGGAAACGAGTGCAGGTTCGTCAGTTCTACAATCTCTGCCGAAACATCCTCTTCAAGGGACGTGTGGCCCAGGATCTCGACCAAGAAATCCGCAGCTATGTTGAGCTCTTGGCAGTAGAGAAGGGGCGCTCCGGAATGGGTCGCGATGAGGCGCTGCAGCAGGCGCGCCGGGAGCTCGGCCCAGTGGAACAACTCAAGGAGAACGTGCGAGAGGTCCGAGTTGGAGTTTCTATTGATAACCTGCTTCAGGACCTTCGCTATGGCCTGCGCGTGCTAAAAAGGAATCCCGGCTTTGCTGCTACCGCCATACTCACTCTGGCGCTGGGAATCGGCGCAACAACAGCGATCTTTAGCGTAGTAGATGCCGTACTCCTCAAACCGCTGCCATTTCCTACTGCTGACCGTCGGTAGCAATTCAGTCGCAACTTATCGCCACGAACCGAGGCAGTGTCGCCTCCTATCCCGATTTCCTCGACTGGCGTTTACGGAACCACGTCTTCGACGGTATGGCTGTTTTCCGAACGAACGACTTCACTCTAGTCGGCCCCCGAGAGCCACTGCATCTGCAAGGCGCGGTGGCATCCGCCCAATTGTTTTCGCTGCTCGGGGTAACTCCGGCACTCGGACGTAGCTTTCTCCCGGAAGAGGACAAACCTGCCGCGACGAGTGGCACCGATCCAGTCATATTGAGTAACGGTTTGTGGCAACGCGAGTTCGGTTCTGACGCATCGGTTGTGGGCCGCACCATTCAGCTCGGAGCCGAACCATTCACTGTGATCGGAGTCATGCCGCGCACGTTTCAGTTCCCCCTGCAAGCCGAGCCCATTGATCTGTGGACCACCATCGCCATCGATGCCCGAGGTGGCGCAAACGCGATGATCGACCAGCGGGGCGCGCACTACCTGGACGTTGTTGGGTTACTGAAACACGGGGTCACGCTCGAGCAAGCGCAAACCGAGCTGGCTGCGATTACAAGCGCATTGAACAAGGAGCATCCTGAGAACAAGCCGCGCACTGTGCGGATTGTACCGGAGATCCAGGGTTTCGTCGGCCCCGTTCGCACTCCGCTGCTCGTGCTGCTAGCCGCCGTGAGCTGCCTTCTACTGATCGTATGCGGGAACGTGGCGAACCTGCTGCTCGTACGCGCAAGCGGCCGGCGCAAGGAGATGGCCGTCCGCGCTGCTCTGGGTGCCAGCCGCCCTCGCGCCATCTGCCAATTGCTCACCGAGAGTATCACGCTGGGGCTGCTGGGCGGCAGCTTCGGTCTTCTCATCGCGCTTGTGTCGACAAGGTTTCTCGTGCGGATTATGCCTATTGACGTTCCACGTCTGAACGCCATCAGCCTTGACGGTCGCCTGCTCAGCTTCGCTTTCCTGATCTCGCTTGTGGCGGGAATCTTGTTCGGTCTCGCTCCAGCCTTGCGAGTCTCAAGAATCAGTCTTACCCAATCGCTCAAGGAGGGTGGTCGCGGCTCTGGCCACGGCAGTCCGGAGCACAGCCGTCTGCGCGCCGCTCTGGTGGTGAGTGAGGTCAGCTTAGCCATCGTGTTGCTGCTCGCGACCAGCCTTTTGATTCAAAGTTTTGTGCACCTGACGCGGGTTGATCCGGGATTTGACCCTGATCATGTGTTAACGTTTGACCTCGATTCGCCCGCTGGAAAGCAGGCCTCATCGGCTCCAAGATTTTTTCGCAACGTCGTCGCGCGTATCCGTACGCTTCCCGGCGTCCGGTCCGCCAGTGTGGTCGCCTCGCTGCCTCTGACGGGTGACAACATCGTTTCGAGCGTTGAGATTGAAGGACAACCCACGCCGCTGGGCTCGCGGGCTACAGCTGATTTCAATGTTGTCGAACCTAACTATTTTCAAACCGCTGCCATACCACTCCTCGAAGGGCGAGACTTCACCGAACGTGACGTTCCGAAATCTACCCCGGTTGTAATCATCAACCGCACCTTCGCGCGACACTTTTTTCCTGGCCAGGACCCGATCGGGAAGCGCGTCCGGCCCGGCGTAGGCAACGGCTACGGTCCAGGCGAGCCGCCTATGCGCGAAATCGTGGGCGTGATCGGCGATGTCAAGCAAAGCGATCTCGGTTCCGAACCCGCGCCCGAGGTGTACGCTCCCTTAGCGCAGAGCCCTTTCGCCAGTATGTTTGTTGTGATCCGGACGGCCAACGATCCGCGAAGCATCATCGAGCCGGCTCGCCGCCAGGTAGCTTCGGTGGATAAGAACGTACCCATTTATTATTTAAAAACCCTCGACCAATACTTCGCGCAATCGGAAGCGGGGCCGCGTTTCGTCACCCTACTTCTTACTGGGTTTGCGGGTCTCGCGTTGCTGCTGGCCTGCCTGGGAGTGTACGGCGTCATTGCTTATAACGTCGCCCAACGCAAGCACGAGATCGGCATTCGTATGGCACTCGGCGCGCAGAAAGGCGATGTTCTCAGGATGATCATTGGCGAAGGGCTCAAGCCCGCTCTGGCTGGTATCGTCATCGGAATTGTCGTCGCGCTTAAGTTAACCGGCGTTTTGTCGAGCTTGCTCTACGGCGTGAAGCCGACGGATGCGCTCACATTTGTGGCAGTTTCACTGACACTGACAGGCGTGGCATTTGCGGCATCTTACATCCCTGCCCGAAGGGCCACGAAGGTAGATCCGATGCTGTCGTTGCGATACGAATAATCCAAGCACTTAGCCTTGGACGATCTCGCCCACAGTGCTGTAGATGCACGATGGACCGGGTTGTCGCAGATCCGCCTTGGACCGAGCCATGAAACGTAATCGGTATCTTTACGTTTCGCTCCACCGTCTGATCTGAGAATTCCACGACGTAGTATCGGACCGAAGGATCAGAGGTGATTCCCTCAACTTCGGTGGATGGAGCTTCCAGCGTACTGGAGGCGAGTGGGATGCGATACCGCATTCGCGGTCCGAGAAATGTAGGCATCCGGAATTTGATTCATCCATATTCGTTCAACCCGAAGCTTATAGAACAGGTCGGGCGGATCTGGGTATCGGTCCAAGAACTCCACCCAGAGGTAATGATCGAGGAGCAGAGTGCCGCGCCCGTGGACGACCTGTCTGGCGCGAGATCCCCGGGAGGCGGAACCTGTTACGTAGAATCTGAACCCTGAGCACTCGAGAAGGATTAGGCGGTCAGGGTCTTCCATGTCCTTGTATTCTCGGAGCACGCTTCCTGTGAATTCATAGTTCGCCTCTCCTAGATGTTGGAATAAGGAAGGCAAAGCGTCAGCACACGGAGTAATTTCGTCCGGCTCGAGCTCGAAGGAAAGGTTTACCAACATCCCTTTCTGCAGAGGCGGGTAATTGCCATCGCCTAGATGCCAAGTCTCGAAGACTGCGTTTAGGTCCACGCGACGATAGTAGCGTGCTGCTTACATGTGGCGTGTTCCCGGACATGTATGCGCAGTGTCTACATTCGGGTCCGTGAGTCGAGCCATCGCGAGTAGCTCTCCAGGATGTCGGCTGCGATTTCGGTGTATCTGTCCGGAGTACCGGCGTTCTCTGCCTCGAACCAGCGAACAAACTCCTCGTGAACAATCCGCTTACATCACCGACCGAGATACCGGGCTCCAATCTCGGAAGAATGGTTCCGGCTTCTGGGTCGTACTCATCCGGGTTGTCCTCCAAGTTGATTCCAATCGGATCGCGACTGAACAGTATCGCCGAGATCACGTTACGCAAGTCCTTATAGGAGCGCGATAATGCTTTCCGTTCTTCTCTGAGCTTCTTGATTTCGTCGGGATGGATGTTCCCTAAATCGCACGAAGAGGACTAATTTGTTCCGGACTGCTCCAGCGAACTTGTAACGCTGCTGCTGTGGTCGAAGGCAGAATTTTTGGTGTAGGCGGCTGATTCAGCGTGGAAAGTGATTGTTTCAGAAACGGTGACCGATGCCGCCGGGAATGGCGGCATAGCAGGTCTGGAGACCCGCTCCACAGAGGGGTCGGCGATTTTGCGAAACGAAGTCCCGGGCCGAGATTACAACGCACAAGATCCGTAAATCTTGGCCAACTACGGGACGGGCATCGTCTCGGATCTCGAGAAGCGCCGCAGCGGCATCCGTAGCCTCAGTACCCGTTCACGGGAGCGCTCTTCTTCGAGGTTGCGGCTTCTTGCCCGAAGCAAGTCGTCGAGTGAAATCATGCCCAGCAGCCGGTTGTCCCCACCAGGATCGACCACCGGAAGGCGAGTGAAACCGGACTCGACCATTCGGTAAACGACTACGCGCAGCGGCTCGTCTTCGAAAGCCACGACGGGATTTCCAGATGCGATCTCGGCGAGCGTTTTAGTCGAGGAATGAGATTGTATTTCTTCGAAGAGCTTGATTAAGTGATTCCGGCTGACCACGCCCAATACAGATGTATGGCTATCGACTACCGGGAAGATATGTTGACCATGATGCCTTTGGCCAGGACGGATCAGATCGCGCACCTCTTCGAGCGTGCTGTCAGCGGGCAACGCTACGACTTTCGTGCGCATTACCTCTCGCACAAACAGGATCTCGAGCGGATCCAGCGCGTACTCGCGGCTCAAGTGATAACCGCGGCGGGAAATCTTTTCGGTCAATATCGAGCGCTTCAGAGTGAGAACCGTAAACGTGTGTCCAAGAAAACAGGCGACGAGCAGCGGCAAGAGCATATTGAAATCGTGTGTCAGCTCGAGCGCAAACACGATGCCGGTGAAGGGTGAACGCATCGTACCGCCGAGAATTGCTCCCATGCTCACCAGCGGCCAGAACCCCTGGCCGAAATGGGGCAGAAACATGCCTTCGAGGCCGCCCAACGCCGCACCCATCATCAGCAGTGGCGCGAGCACGCCGCCCGAAGTGCCGGACCCGAGAGAAATGACCCATATCGCGGATTTTACGAGGAGCACTCCCAGCAGGAATTTCAGCGGCGTGCTTCCCTTTAATAAGAGGCCAATCGTGTCGTAACCGACTCCCAAGGCTTGCGGAAAAATGAGCCCGCCGATGCCGACGAATACTCCGCCGATAGCCGGCCACCACATCCAATGAATTGGCAGTTTCTGGAAAAAGTCCTCCGCCGCATAGACGCCAACTGTGAGTAAAGCCGAGAGCGCTCCGGCGGCGATGCCGGCGATCACGCATCCCATTAGACCTTCCGGTCCGATGAATACGGGATGGGCTGGAACGGGAAACAATGGCCCAAGCCCGAGCAGATAGCGGCGGGCCGCTCCGGCAGTAGCGCTCGCTAGTGCAACTGGAATCGCGCTGCGGGGCTTCCATTCGAATAACAGCAATTCCACGGCCAGTAAAACAGCCGAAAGCGGTGCGGCAAAAGTTGCCGACATGCCGGCGGCTGCACCGGCAACGAGCAAAGTCTTGCGCTCGGCGCTAGTTAGATGAAAGAACTGGGCAATCATCGAGCCGAATGCGCCGCCCGTCATAATGATGGGACCTTCCGCGCCAAACGGGCCGCCCGAACCGATCGAGATGGCGGCGGAGAGCGGTTTCAACATGGCAAGCCTCGGCTGAACGCGGCTGCCGTTCATCAGTATCGATTCAATCGCTTCAGGGATGCCGTGACCGCGGATGCGCTCCGATCCGTAGCGAGCCATCAGGCCGACAATTAGAGAACCGATAACAGGCACCGCCACGGCGAAAATGCCGAGATGGTTGCCTGCCGGAGAGGAGAGCGCGGTGTTGATGCGTTGATAGTAAAAGAGGTTTGTAAAAAGTCCGATGAGCTTCAGCAGAAACCAGGCGACACCCGAACCGATGAGGCCAATCACAATCGCCATCAAAGAAATAGTCAGAACTCGGAGAGTGGTGGTGAAGTCGCCCAGTTCTTCGGCATGCGTTTTTTTGGCGAGTGTTTTTTGGGAATGACTCATGCGGATCGCCTCCGATTCCGCGCCGTGCTTTGCACAACCGCTTGAAGGGCTTCAGATAATGCCGGACCCGAACTCTGTAATTCCTGCCAGTGCAAGAGAGACAAGCTGTGTAAGAGGTGTTCGCCGTGCCGGGTGAGCTCGACAAGCACTTCACGCCGATCCTCGTCACTGTGCCGCCGAATGACAGCGCCGCGTTCGACTAAGCGGTTGATGAGCTCGACGGTGCTGTGATGCCGAAGATGGAGCCGGGAAGAAAGTGCGGTAACGGTCGGACGAATTCCTTCGGGTAGGCCTTTAATTGCGAGGAGAAGCTGGTGCTGCTGCGGTTCAATACCGCTCGCGCGAGCAGCCTCTTCGCTGAAATGAAGAAACTGCCGGATACGCGATCGGAATTCAGCTAATTGTCGATAGCCGGCAAGTGACACATCTTCAGTTGGTTCTGTCATTTGGCCCCCGTATTTTTATCGTATCACGATATAAAGTACGGGTTCCTCTTGAATTCTCTCCTCCAATCAAGCAGAATAGCTTTAGGCGAATAAATGGCGAATACCTCAGCGGCTGTTCGCGCTTTAGAATTTTGTAAACCGGCCCGTTACTTACGTTCGGATCCCAAGCCTCTATCACTTGAAATACCTGCGCTTAAACCATTACTTCCATTTGGGTTATCATGTGGTGAAATCACGCAGATAAATGGATGCCGCGCATCCGGTCGAACCTCAATCGGTTTCCATATGCTGGCGCAGGCGACCCGGCGTGGAGAGGTCTGTGCAGTTGTGGATTTGGGCGACAACTTTCATCCGGCATCGGCTGCAGCCGCTGGAGTTCGATTAGAACAATTGCTTTGGGTTCGGTGCCGTGGAAATGCCGAACATGCCATGTATGCTGCAGATCTTCTTCTGCATGCGGGCGGATTCGGCGTGGTGCTGCTGGATCTTTGCGAAGCGAGCCCGCGGGTGTTGAATCGTATCCCCTTGTCCTACTGGTATCGCTTTCAAAGAGCTATTGAACACACACCTACAATCCTGGTTATTTGTTCTGCGACTCCGCAAGTAAAAAGCAGTTCTGCCAAGAAGTTACACCTTAAACGTAAAGCTGTTCATTGGATAGGGAACGGGCCTTTCCTGGTTTTGGAAGGAATCGAATGTGACGGTATTTTGACTGAGAACGCAGCACCTTTGGTTCAGCCGCTCTGGATGGAAACGGTGGCTTAAATGTACGCCTGCATGCACGCTGTGGCGACAGATGTTTCTGGCGATGAGCTGTCGCGAGTAGCCCTCGAGTTTGCCCCGGAAATTGAGAGGACCGCCCCCGATACGGTCGTTTTCTCAATTAACGGGCTGCGCAAACTGCTCGGATCACCGCACCAGATCGCTTCCGAAATTTGCCGTGTAGGATACGAGCGCCACGTCAAGGCAAATCTCGCAATCGCCTCAAATCCCGACACAGCGGTTTTGTTAGCACGCAATTTACCAGGCGTAACTCTGGTCACGCCAGGTGAGGAGAGTTTCAAGTTAGCTTCCCTGCCGCTCACGTGCTTATTGATGCACGATGAGCGCGCGCACCTCGAGACAATAGAAGCCTTCACGCGCTGGGGCCTAAAGACGTGTGAAGATTTGGCTGCATTACCAGAACAAGGCATAGCCGAACGGTTAGGGGAAGCCGGTATTTATCTACGCAGTCTTGCATGCGGCAAGATCCATCGCCCGCTGCACCTGATTGCACCGCCAACGAACTACGAAGAGCGCGTTGAATTGGAGCATTCCATCCAGTTGCTAGAGCCGCTGCTCTTCCTGTTAGGCCGGGTACTCAGTGAGTTGTGCGGCCGTTTGCGGTCACAATCAAGGGCGGCGCGCTTGCTCGAAACACGATTCGAATTGGAAGTCCACAAGGAGTATCACTGTGAACTGGAGTTTCCCGTCGCCCTGAGTGAGAGCGCGACTATGCTGAAACTCTTGCAATTACATTTAGAGCGCCATCCGCCGAGCGCGCCCATTGTTGCTTTCACCTTGCGAGTGGAACCAGCCGAGCCGCGACGGGTCCAACCCGGATTTTTTCTTCCGCCTACGCCGCCGCCGGATAAGCTGCAAATCACGCTGGCTCGCATTGAGGGCAAAGTGGGCAAAGAGAATGTTGGCAGCCCTGTGCTGTTGAATACCCACAGGCCGGATGGATTTCAGATGGCCGCCTTGAATGTATCAGCCATTGAGAATGCCCAGAAGGCGATCAACACCGAAACAATAGGCCAAGAACAGCAGGTGCTTCGTTTAGCAATACGCCTGTTCCGGCCTGCACTGCATGCTCGCGTAAGACTGGCGGGAATTACTCCGCAGGACGTGCTTGCGCCAGGCGTGAGAGGAAAGGTGATACAGTGCGCCGGCCCCTGGAAAACATCCGGCGAATGGTGGACTTCTACATCCTGGGTACGCGAAGAATGGGACGTGGCTTTAGATGATGGAGTACTCTACCGAATTTACAGGGAACCCGAAACTCGTGAATGGTATGTGCACGGCATGTATGATTAGCGGCCTCCCATCCATTAGCGGCTCGCATTCGCTTCACAGAAGAGCACGGCGGAGTGCTCCAGCATATCGTAGGGCTCGCCATTTTTGAGGGGGCGCCGCTCTGTATGAACGGCGTCGCGCGTGTCGAGGATCACCTCCCAATTGCAAGTGGCGGTGCACGGCGGAAGATAAAACTGAATGTGCTCGTGATGCGGATTCAAGCACAATAGAAAGCTGTCGTCGACAACCGGCTCGCCATGCCGGTCGACATCATCCAAGGTCCTTCCGCTGAGGCGCACGCCCAGGCAACGAACCCATCCTGCCGTCCATTCTTCCTCTGTCATGCGCTCGCCATCCGGACGGTACCAGCCGATATCCCGAACCTCCAGGCCGCCGTCCAAATGCCGCGTGTCTGTCGTCCCGGGGCTAATATTGCGGCCTTGAAAGAATTTCCTTCGATGAAAATTCGGATGCGCCTTGCGCAATGCGATCAAATTGATCGTGAATTCTTCGAGATCCTTCTTGCGATCGTCGAGGTTCCAGTCGAACCAGCTTATCTCGTTATCTTGCGCGTAGGCGTTGTTATTGCCTTCTTGCGTTCGGCCAATCTCGTCGCCACCGCAAATCATGGGGACACCCTGAGAAAGCAACAACGTCACGAGCATGTTGCGCTTTTGGCGTTCACGAAGCTCGATCACATTCGGGTCGTCCGTAGGCCCTTCTACACCACAGTTCGAGGAATAATTTGCGTTCGTGCCGTCGCGGTTATCTTCACCGTTCGCCTGATTATGCTTCTCGTCGTAACTGACCAGGTCTTGCAACGTGAAACCATCATGAGCGGTAACGAAATTAATACTCGCGGAGGGGCGGCGGCCGTCATGCTGGTACAGATCGCTGCTTCCAGTGAGGCGGTAGCCCAGTTCCAACAATTGGCCATCATCTCCTTTCCAGTACCGGCGAACAACGTCGCGATACTTCCCATTCCACTCGGCCCATAATGCCGGGAAATGGCCGACTTGATAGCCTCCTTCACCGACATCCCAGGGCTCCGCGATCAGTTTTACCTTCGAGATCACGGGATCTTGATTGATCACGTCAAAGAAGGCCGAGAGCCGGTCTACTTCATGCAATTCGCGAGCGAGCGCGGTCGCGAGATCGAAACGAAACCCGTCGACATGCATCTCAAGCACCCAATAACGCAGGCTGTCCATAACCAGTTTGAGGACCTGCGGGTGACGTACATTCAGCGTGTTTCCAGTCCCGGTGTAATCCATGTAATAGCGGGGCTGGTTCTCGACGAGCCGGTAATAGGTCGTGTTATCCACGCCTCGAAAGCTGAGCGTCGGACCCATTTGGCCGCCCTCCGAAGTGTGGTTATATACGACGTCGAGAATGACTTCGATATTGGCGCGGTGAAGCTCTCGAACCATGCTTTTGAATTCGCCGATTTGCTGTCCGCGATCGCCGGAGCTGCAATAGCGCGCTTCAGGCGCAAAGAAGCTTGTGGTGTTGTAGCCCCAATAATTGTGCAATCCTTTCTCGAGTAAACTTTTGTCCTGAAGAAAATCATGCACCGGCATCAGCTCGACCGCAGTGATGCCGAGTTTCTTGAAATACTCGATCACGGGCTGTGAGGCAAGTCCCGCATAAGTGCCTCGCAGATTTTCAGGGACCTCGGGATGCTGTATCGTCAGACCCTTCACGTGAGCCTCATAGATGATGGATTCGTGTAAGGGTGTGGCGGGTGAGCGATCATTCTGCCAATCGAAGTGCGATGAGGTCACGATGGCCTTCGGTATACCGGCCGAGTCATCCTGGCTGTCGCAGCTCAGATCACCGCCTGGATCTCCGAGGCGATATCCAAAAACCGGGTAATCCCAATTCACCTGCCCCGCAAGAGCTGTCGCGTAGGGATCGATCAGAAGCTTCGCAGGATTGAAACGGAATCCCTTTTCAGGTTCATAGGCACCGTGAACTCTGTAGCCGTATAGCTGGCCAATAGTGAGGCCCGGAACATAACAATGCCAGACGTAACCGGCGCATTCACGAAGTTCGATCGTTTCTTGCTTGTCAGAATCGAGCTCATCGAAAAGGCAAAGCTCAACTCGGGTTGCGTTCTCCGAATAGAGCGCGAAATTGACGCCGGTTCCATCCCAGGTCGCGCCCTGGGGGTACGGCAGGCCTGGCAAAATCTTGGTGGTCATCAGTGCTGTTTAGAGCTTAACCGGAGCGACATGCTGATACGTCAACTCAAGCGGCTCGCAGGCCCAACGCTTGGAAGTAACCAACGTTTAAGTGGCAGGAGTTGAGACGGACCTTTTCGAGAAGATCTTCGAGCGATCTTCGAGAATGGTCAAGCGACGGGCGCGCAGCAATGCGCTTTTCAGCGTTTCCTGTACCCGGAGGCATTTTGGCAAAAGCAACAATCTCGTCCCAATAGACAGGCTTCTGGATAGCGACCATGCACGAGGTTTTCTCCATCTTCTTGTATGGCCAAAAGCACCAACCTATGTCGTTGCTGTCGAGAAGAGTTCTGAACCGCTGAATCCAATCATCAGTATTCTCGCCCGATTCGCCCAGCCAGATTGGTACGTTGTAGCGGTCGCGATAGTCGACGTACTCTTGGATGGCACTTTGAACGGGGGGCATCCAATATCTGTGGAATTCATAGACCACATTTGAGTCGAACGGCGGTCCAAAGACCTTGAAGTTTGTGTCCCATTGTGCAGCCTCGAGGACGATCGCATGATTTGGATCCACTTCTCTAATTGCCTTGGTGACGCGCCGATAGAGCGGCTCTAACAAGGGGTTGTACTTGCGCAGCTGAGGGAAATGCGGGATGGGCTCGTTCAACAGATCGTAGCCAATTACGATTGGATCGTCGCGATATCGCCCAGCAATCCTTCTCCAGACGTCGGCGAGGATCTCCTGATCTTTGGTGCTTTCATACAGCCACGGGTAGCCCCAACTATCGTCGATATTGGTCCCAGTTTGACCCCCAGGCGCGCAGTGCATATCGAGAATCACCCAGAGGCCCGCTCGGCGGCACCATTCGAGCGCGGGATCGAGAATCGTGAAACCATCGCCGTCCGGCAAGAAGAACTTGTAGTGCAGCGGGATTCGAACCGAATTGAGGCCCGCCCGTCGAATCAGTTGAATATCTCTTTCCGTGACGTATCGCCTGCGGTACTCCTCCCAAAATTCAGCAGCAGCGGTAGGCCCGATCAGCTCATTAAGAAATGCCTCGATTTCCCGAGGGGATTGCGGGCCGCCTTCGAACAAGAACATGTATCCTTCAGGCTCGAACCAGTTGCCGAGATTGATACCGCGCAGATTGAGCCGCTCGCCGGCGGCAGAAACCAAGTCTTTCCCACGCGTCTTGACAAAGCCATTTGGGGTTTGAGCCCCTAACGCAGGAATGGCGGCGGGAACGCCCACGATTCCAGCCCCAACAGTAAAAGACGCCTTTATGAACTGCCGTCGCGAGCAGGTCATACCACTTGTTATTCGGGAATCTCCTTCTCCTGTTGTTCTTGGTCGGAGAGTTCCAGATGCATAGCTTGGTAAATCTGCGTCAGCCGAGCTTTCATTCCCTTGAGTTTTTGAAACTCAGCCAGCTCGCGATGCGCATCGTCACTGCGTCCAGCCTTTCGATACAGCGTGGAAAGATGATAGTGAACGGTCGCATTGAACGGCTCGAGTTGAGCGGCGTGCTCCAGAAGAGGAATGGCCTTCTCCGGCTGGTTTATTGAGATCAGAGTCTTGGCGAGGCCGACGTTCGCATCGGCGTCATCGGGCTGCAGCTCGAGAGCGCGGGAGTAATGCGCGGCGGACGCCTTAAAATCAGATTGGCGCGCCGCGATGTCACCCAGCCGGCACTCAGACTTTTCGTCAAAAGGGTTTGCTGCGAGAGCGGCTTTGTACTCGCGTTCTACTTGCTCACGGTCAGCAGGCAGTCGAGAACCGCTCAGCGCCTCAGCCAGCTCAAAATGAAGACCTGGGATGTGGGGGGCGATCTTAAGCGCCGCGCGATATTGCGTGATGGCTCCTTGGGTGTTGCCTTGCCTTGCCGCTTCATGGGCCATAAGCTGGTGCATGCGCGCGGAATCGGGAGCGAGCATGGTGATACTCAACATGCTCTCGTCCGCGAGATCCGAATAAATGCGGTGCGCGGTGTATAGGATGTCGATATCGGTTGGTTTGAGCTGCCGTAAAACGCTTACTACCGCGGCGGCTTTGTCCAGAGATCCTCCTCCGTAATAGATCTCGATCAGCTCCATCCCGGCTTGCACGCGGATCTTTTCGTCTGTCAGTTGCGGAAATGACTTCTCTAAATCGAGCTGTGCGTTCGCGGCTTGGCCAATGCGCCTTTCGCACATACCGAGGAGAGCCTGAATTTTCCACAGCGTGGGCTGAAGCTGAAGGGCGGCACGAAGCTGTTGAGCTGCGTTCGCGAAGTCACCCTGAAAGAACAACAGCACGCCCAGGTTGGCTCGCGCATCGACATTATTCGGGTCGAGGGCGACAATAGTTTTGAACTCTTGAGCAGCGAGATCCGGGCGGTTGGATCTGAGGTACTCCTGAGCTTGACGCAAATGCTGTTGAAGCTGCTGCTCGGTAGTCCCGCCGGACTGGCAATAGGCCACAAAAACAAGACACAGCACGACTGCGGACTTTCTGATCATGCCAGTATTTTGCAGAGTATTAGAAAGCTAATCTTACACCGAGCTGAACGGTGCGCGGACCTTCAGTGTAGAAAATTCCAGATCCGCCAGATGCCCCCACGTAGTTATTCGGGAGGCCGAAGTTAGGGTGGTTGAGCGCATTCATTGCGTCAACCCGGATCTGGAGCTGGCCGGATTCATGAGGCAGTGGGAACCGGAAACTTTTGCCGAGTGAGAAATCGAAGCTGACCAGGCCAGGGCCTCGCAAGATGTTGCGCCCCGCTGTGCCGTATGTACCCGCGGGAGGGATCGCCCATGCAGGATTCGTGCAGCCTGTGGGATTGGTCGTTCCGTCGGGCAACAGAGTACAGGTGTTGAACCACTCCTGAATGGAGGGGTTCGGCACGCTCGGATTTCCGATGAGATTCGGATACCAGCTAGCATTGCTAGACAAAACACCGCTGTTATTCGCAGTGCCGACAAATACGGTGAATGGATAGCCGGATTGGACGACAAAAATCGTGGAAGCCTGCCACCCGCCAAGCATGGCGTCTACAACCCCGCCACGGTTGAGAAACGCTTTCCCCTTTCCAAATGGCAATTGATACACGACATCGCCTTTGAACATGTGCCGGAGATCGAAATTGGAGGGTCCGTAGTTCATCGCCGGATTGTACGCATTCTGATACGGTTGACTGCCAGCGCCATTACCGTATCCCGAAGAATCCTGATCGTCTAGCATCTTCGCGAACGTGTAATTCATGTCGAACTGGAACCCATTCTTGAACCGCTTCGTCAGCGAGAGCTGTAGTGAATGGTAGTTGGAAATTGCGTTGTATCGGCTGCCGTTGATTGTCTGAAATTGCGGAAATGGTCTCAGAGCTTGTCCATTGCCTGTAGCCGCGCTTTCCGCAATTAAATTCGGAGGCACTTGGTTGATATCGCCGGGAAAATACAGACCAGTCGCGTGACTCCCGACGTATGCCGCCTCCGCCAACATGTCGTATGGAAATTGCCGCTGGATACTGAATGACCACTGGTAATTGCGAGCTACAGGCGTGTTATACGGATAGTAATTCACTGATTGGCCGTTGTATGCGCCTGGATCACGCGACGCTATGACATAGTTCAAAGGCGGATTGGGATTCGAAAGAATGAAAACCGGGGCCACTTGGTTTGTTTCGGACAAAGATCCCTGGCTGTTAGTGCCCAGTCCCTTGGCATTATCCGCATACGTATCCATGGTCCAGTTGTAACTGTAGATGCCGAAGCCGCCCCGCACAACCCAATTATTCAAAGGAGACCACGAGAACCCTACTCGAGGAAGAAAGACGTTGTGAACGGCGGCCTGAATGGAGTTTCGTCCATCGTTCGGCGCAAACCACATGGCGCCAGGAGTATTTGTGACTGGATTGATAATCGTGGGATCGAAATCGCCGATGCGGTTCTTAACCTCATGCCATCCACCGTGGATTTCGTATCGCACTCCCAGGTTCAGAGTTAAATTCGGCCGGACCTTAAAGTCGTCATTCACAAAAAACTGCGGACTTTTTTGCCGCATACCAACAATCGGAGTATTGGAGGCGTTCCAGGAATCGACGTACCCTAGCAGGAAATCCGCATAGGCAAGACCTCCAACCCCGGAAAAAGGTGCCGACTGAGTAAAAACACCCGTAAAGGTAAACGTTCCGGCGTTGATATTCCCCCACGGCGTGGAGTTGTCCTGATAGGCCAGAAGCTCGCCACCGAACTTCAGAATGTGCCTACCCCGAATCATGGTCACTACATCCGCGGGTTCGAAGCTGTTTTCGACATAAACGGCGTTCGTACCCGCAGCGACCTCTGTGCAGCAGGGCCCAGTTCCGCTGATATTCACATTGGGAGCGACGTCCGCTTTAGCGTAGGTTATGCCGAGGGCTTGTGGGACGCCTTGGCCGAGCGTTTTCGGAACGAACCAGTTGCCCTGCCGGGTAAAGCCGAACCGGAATTCGTTGATCACATTCGGACTCAATGTCCATACATCAGAGACCTGGGCGTTCACGCTAGATATGTCGTAATCCGGGGCGTTGTATTGGCTGTTATTCCATGGGTAATCGAAGGAAGTGCCACTCCCGCGGTTGTCCCGCTCGGTGATGGAGAAAGTTAGTCGGTTCCGATCAGATAGGTTGTAGTCTAGCCGTCCAAAGAACTTTAGGAAAGGGTTTGCACTGACGAGCAACCCTTGCCAGTTTTTGATATACCCGGGGAGATTCGGCTTGGGATATACATCCTGAATTTTGAGTGCCACGGGATCGAGCGGAATGTTGATGGTGTTGTTCGGGAATGGCTGCCGTGTGACCGGGTTATAAATAACGGGGAAGTTTGACGGATCGTTGAACTGGCCTGCCCGCATATTAGCCGTTCCAAAACTGCCATCCGTGGGCACGGTGTCAAGCTCGAAATAGTTTGAGTTGTGGATGGTCTTGTCTACATCGAAGAAGAAGAAGAGTTTATTCTTCAGGACCGGTCCGCCGACAGCGCCGCCAAAGTTGTTGTAGCGCAAATTTCCAACACTGGGCGAAAAGAAATCTCTCGCGTTCAAAAAGTCATTCTGGAAGTATTCATAAACAGCGCCGTGAAAGTCGTTTGTTCCGCCCTTACTGATCTGGTTAAACGCAGCGCCGCCGATTCCGTATTCCGCCGAGTAGGTTGAAGTTTGAATCTGGAGCTCGGACATCGTCTCCAGGACGGAAGTATCGGTGTTCCCGCTATGCGGCAGGGTGGTTGAAGCGCCGTCGGCAAGGAAATTTGCGTAGAAAGGTAGATTCCCATTTACGGCAATCCCCGTGCCGGAACCCACCGCGCCGGGAAGTATCTTGGTGTAGTTGCCCCAGTCCTGGCCGACATTCGGAAGGTTGATTAGGGTCTGTGCGTCGAGCGTTGTCGACTGCTCGGCCGTTTCCGTCTTGAGCATAGGAGCTTCGGCCGTGACCTCTACCTGCTGCTGAGCAGTGCCGACAGTTAGCTGCGCATTCATGGTGAGCGTCTGTACCTGCAATGTGACCCCGTCTCGGACAAAATTGTTAAAACCCTTTGCGGTGAACGTGATCTTGTAGGCTCCAGGCAGGATTGAGACTGCGTCGTAGATGCCGTCCTGGTTCGTAGTGACGTCTCTGGTGACACCAGTTTCTACGTTGAGAATTGTCACAGTTGCCCCCGGCAAAACCGCTCCGGTGGGGTCTGTAACCGTGCCGCGGATTTCACCCGAGTTCGTATTTTGCGCATTCGTGAATGCAGCAGCGCACAACGTGAGGAATACAACAGATAACAGGCGGGAGCACGGGGCGCAGCTAGTTGATGAGCAACGTGGCATCTTCAACTCCTTGCGTACGATGAGACTAACTCATCCGTTAGTCATGTCGTATGACTTCTGAGATCGTAGACTCAAAACCGCAGGGAACGTATCGCCCGATTTGCATGGACAGTCGCCAGCCAAGGACGAGGCGATCCAGCTCAGACATTCCGGACGACATCCTGTGATCTGACGAAGTCGTAGGCTGGGGTTGTGCCTGGCAGCCGGCAAAACCTTGCCTCTTTGGTGGATGACTTCGAGCGTCATAAGAGGCAGCTCGCCGTCATTTCGCGGCGCGGAGTGAGGCAGCACAAGACGACTTATGGCGAGCTCGCTGCGCTCACTCGAAGGTTTGCGGCCGAGCTCGTAAGCAGAGACATCGAAAAGGGCGACCGTGTTCTGATCTGGGGTGAAAACTGCGCCGAGTGGATCGCAGCCTTTTTCGGCTGCGTAATGAGAGGCGTTCTGCCCGTGCCGGTAGACGTTGCTAGCACGAAGGACTTCGCAGGGCGGGTTGCGCGAGATGTTTCCCCGAAACTGATGGTCGGCGATGAGCCAAAGCTTACTAGTCTCGCTTTGCAGGTATCGCAGATCCCGTTTGAGCGCTTCCGCGATACTCTCACGCCGCAAACTGCTGGCGCGCTCGCCGATCTTCAAGAAAAGGACGCTTTGCAGATTGTGTTCACGTCTGGCACAACTGGTGACCCCAAAGGCGTGGTCCATACGCATAAAAACGTTCTTGCCAGCCTACGGCCGATTGAGAGCGAGATGCAGAAGTATTTGAAGTATGAGTGGATGGTGCATCCCTTACGCTTCCTGCATACGCTTCCATTGAGCCATGTCTTCGGCCAATTCATGGGTTTGTGGATACCGCCGCTCATTCCGGCAGAGGTGCACTATGAGTCGCGTCTCGTCGCAAACGAAATTGTGCAGCAGATTCGCAGGGACCGCATTTCGCTGTTGATCGCTGTTCCACGTCTGCTTGACTTACTTGAGAGCTACCTGCTGGAGCGGTTTCCCGGGATCGATGCGCGCATTGCCGCGTGTCAGGGGATCAGCGCGTGGAAACGATGGTGGCGCTTTCACCATGTTCATCGCGCATTCGGGCTGAAATTTTGGGCTTTTATCTGCGGAGGCGCATCGCTGCCGACTGCAGGCGAGCAGTTTTGGAATTCGCTGGGATTCGCGCTGATTCAGGGTTACGGCATGACCGAAACCACCGCTTTGGTGAGCTTGAATCATCCTTTCCACCCGGCTCAGGGCACCATCGGGCAGGTACTTCCGGGGCGCGAAGTGCGGCTGAGCGAGGAAGGCGAGGTCCTGGTTCGTGGCGAGACGATTTCGAATGCGATCTGGGAGCAAGGCCGACTTAATCCACGGAGTTCGGATTGGCTGGCCACGGGCGATCTGGCGGAGTTCGATCAAAACGGTAATCTTCGGTTTCGAGGACGAAAGAAAGATGTCATTGTCACTTCATCCGGACTGAACATCTATCCAGAAGATTTGGAAGCAGCGCTGGACCGCCAAGCGGGCGTGAAAGCGTCTAGCGTCATCGAAGCGGAAACCGAGCGTGGGCCAGAACCGGTTGCCGCGCTTGTGATGACGCCCGATCGCGACCCTGCCGGGGCGGTCGCAGCGGCGAATCACAAGTTGGCCGATTTTCAGCAGATCCGGCGATGGGTCGTTTGGCCTGAGCCGGACCTGCCGCGCACGTCGACGGGTAAAGTGCTGCGGCGCGAAGTGGCCCGGCGAATCGCTAGCGGGGAGATCGGGCAAGATGCCATATGCGAATCGCTTAATGGCGATCTGAATCTTGACAGCCTGGGCCGTGTCGAATTGCAGGCGCGGCTCGAACAACAGTTTGGAGTAACGCTGGACGATTCCGCGGTGCAAGGGGTCAAGACGGCCGGGGAGCTGCGGACGCTCTTGTCTCAGAATGCGCACGTCACACCAAGCGAGAGCGCAGATCATATTTATCCGCACTGGCCCTGGAACCCCGTAATGCGGGCAATTCGGAGCGCGTTTCTCGAATGTATTGGGATGCCGCTGGTGCGATTCCTCGCGAAACCGACGGTAAAGATGAGTGTGGATAAATGGCCGTCCTCGCCGATGTTCATCGTCTCCAATCATGTGACGACATACGATGTCCCGTTGGTGTTGTATGCATTACCAGGGCGGATCCGACGCCGCGTCGCCGTCGCGATGTCCGGGGAGATGATGCTCGATTGGCGGCGCGCGCGCAATCAAGGGAATTGGTTCCTGAACTTGGTCGCGCCGATTGAATATCTGCTGGTGACGGGGCTCTTCAATGTATTTCCATTACCCCAGTTAAGCGGATTCAGACGCAGCTTTGCGCACGCGGGCGAAGCCGTAGATCGGGGATACAGCGTCATCGTTTTTCCGGAAGGGCGGCGGTCGGAGGACAGTACTCCAGCGCCGTTCAAGGCAGGAGCTGGCCTGCTTTGGAAGGAATTACAGACACCGGCCCTGCCTGTCCATCTTCGCGGACTCGGGGAAATTAAAGCCAAACGTGGCCGTTGGTTCCGCACTGGCAAGATTTCCGTTTCACTGGGCAACATTATGGAGCCGGAACCCGCCCGCGCACCGGAAGAATTGACGAAAGCATTAGAGCAAGGTGTGTTCGGTCAATGAGGCTCTCGTTTGAACAGATGAATGAAGACGCCCTTGAGAAATGGGCCGCCGAAGACGCCGATGCCTAGCAATCCCTCAGAGGCCACCGCTTTAATTGAATCTGGAATAGCCTGTTAGCGGATTCTCTTTTGACGCGCTTGGACCTGTTACGCTGGCATAGAGCCACCCGGCGGGGGAGCCGTTCCGCCGCGCAAGTGCCGGGAACGTCTGTCGTCCTCCTGGTAGATGGCTTGAAAGAACCGGTTTACCGGGGAAGTAGCCCAATCGGGTATCCGCGGACGCCGCTACTGGCCGCGGAGCCGGTTCCCATTGGAGCGGGCTAGTTGTCGCAGGGGCGAACATCTTCGACGACCGCGTCGATCACCGGTCAAACCATGATGGCCTGCCAGCGAAAAGGCCGCGTGGTTCCGAGGTTTTATCTACCTTGCGAGCCACCGTCGCCATCTCAGCGGAATTGGCGATATCCTGAAATAGCATGCAAACGCGGTCCTTGAGCTGGGCAGCCCGAGCTAAGAAACTTGGATCGGCAACGAAAACCTGCCGGCCGCGAGCGAGTGGCTTAGAACAGCCTGTCAGCGAGCCAGTGAAAGGGGACAACCAAGAGCCCGAGATGGAGCCTTGGGAAAAGGCACACCGCGAGAGACTTGACAAAATGTACCCGCTGCGGCCCGAAGTGATGGCTAAGCTGCGCAGCCTGCGTTCCAAGCCCGGAGCTGCTCCAGAGCCGCCGAAAGAACCGCCGCCCGAGAAGAGCGAGACCCTGTAAAGTCGGGCGAGCCGCGCCGATATACGCCTCAATCGGCGAGGTGAGAAGAAATTGGAGCGGCTAGAAGGGTGAGGAGCCGGTCCCCGCGACCAGTATCTGCGTTCGCGCGGGCCTGAGAACGTTCTGGACCGACTCCCCAGAAACCAGCCCCGAAATCAAGCGTATCAGAAAATGCACCGACGACGCGCAAGAACACGCGGACACAATCGCTCAGTTTAAAGTCCGAATAAGCAATTAGTTTCTTGTAATGCCATCTAAGAGTACTGCGTACACATGATTGACTACCAGCAGCACTTCCGTTTTGAGGAAACAAATTAAGACCAACCTGGGATTGAACGGAGCGGCCACGACATGCCAATTCATCGTGATGCGCGTCGCGTATCCGATGAAGCAATTTGACGAAACGAATGCAGACCTGCCGATTCACGCCGTTAACAAACGCCTTCATCAAAACGTGGGAGAGCCTCAGAGCCGCCCTTGCGTCGTACAACTTCTGCCGTGTTCATACAGCGCTTAGGGTTACCCCTGCTCTGGAAAGCGGGATCGCAGATCATGTCTGGGCTATGGGGGAGTTGATCTCTGATAGGATTTCTGCCGGAAGGAGAACACAAGGCAGTACCAGACAGCAGATCACAATTAGAACAGGCGTTAGTGAATTTTCGCGAGGACGTTTTGGAAGCCCTAACGGACCTAAAGGCAGAAATTTTGGCTTTGCAGAACGCTGTACGCGAAGAGCGTCCCGTAAGTAAACAGCGCCTTCTAATGCTTCAGAAGGACGCGAGGAGCGGTCGCGATAGGATTCACGACAAGTACGCTCAGGAGATCCGAATGGCCCATATTGTTCTATAAGGGTTCTCCGGAGAACGCACCCTTTTCGGGCCATGATCGTACGCCATCAATCTGTTTCAAATCGGAAGGTCTCTGCGAATATGACGTGAAAGGAGAAAAGTTCCATGAACACAAGGCAAATCGGGATAGCTCTTGCGACTGCGATTGCATGGCTTATGCTGGCCAATGCCCAAACAGGAAGACCTACTTCCTCCGGGCCTGTTGGCCGCTATCAACCCTTATCTGGAGAGCACGTCGCGGCAGGAGTGCCGGCAACCATTAAAGACATACTTCGGATAGACAGCGTTACGGGTGAAACAAGTATTTACATGGCCGGGAGAGACAAGTCTGGACACTTCTCAGCGTTCTGGCTTCCGATCCCAGACAAATAGCGTGCGCTTCCTTTTCATTCCATATAGATCTTCAATAACGCGCGTCGGGTTCTTCTGAAGATTGCAGTTCTTCTTTTCGCCCCCAACTGAAGGACCGCACATTTAGCGCACTACCGACAGAAAATGGGTATTCGTCCGCCAATCGGAAACAGTCGTTTAGTTTAAGCCCGGAACAAGCAATTAGTTTCTCGCTGCGGTATATAGGGCACTGCGTTTGACATACGGTTCGCCGTGCGCTGCCCCTATCGCGGCCAATGAGTTGTAATCTCCTGGGTTCGCAGCGATGTCCTGCTGCCACTTCCTGATCTGGGCCTCGACGGACGAGTGGTTTCAGATTGGGCCATACACAATGAGATGACCTAGGCCAATAAAATTGTGAAAATCTTCCTTATCCGGGATCCCGCTCCTATTCCTATTAGGTTGAGCACAGAACATTTTCTCTTAGATTGATCCAGAAAATAGCCTCTGACAGCTAAAAAAGCTTGATTACTGTTTACAAAACAATTCTCGCCTTTATCGCGCGATCCTGCAAATTGAGTCGCGCACACTGAGAGCTACGTCAGTGGGATTGTGCGAACCGCATACATTCAGGAGATTTCCGCGGGGGAATGCCACATTTACGTAGACATAGAACGTGATGATCGGCCTTTTCGCGATTCAGGGTTGGGGCAGGTTGAGGTAGTTTATTCAACGTCACTGCCGAGCTATGCAAATTAAACATTTCCACGAATGCTCAAACTGATAGGAGTCGGGATTGTGCTCGGAGCGGGTTATGCGGCATACCGGTTTCTCTTTGGCCACGGATGGCTGAGCACCTCCGCGTGTTTTCTCATTTGGTATCTGCTTGCGAGCTTGTATAAGCCAAGTGGAACCAGGCCCAATTAGTCGTAAAGTCCCGAAATCTGTGCTGCTTGGGCGGCGCTGTTTCCAATAACACTCTCAGTTTTTTATAGGTGAGGCTCGCGCTTGAACAGATGAATGAAGACGCCCTTGAGAAACGGGCCGCCGAAGACGCCGATGCCTAGTAATCCGCCGAACAGGGCCAGTGCCTCGTAGCTTTCTCGTCCTTCGCGCTGCCAATACACATCGCTTAAGTTGAGCCACAGCGCAAACTCATCAAGCGTGAGCGCGGCAGCCACGCCGTAGAGCATTGAGGTCAGCCGATCGGCGATATGGAACGAACAGGGATTGCTGCCAATTCCGATCTGGTTCAGCCATGAGTATCCGACCAGAAGAAGCAGGAGGATGCCCCATACCAGGTGATGAATATGCCGGCCATGCATGCTGACGTTATGGAACGGGCCGATATCGTTGTGAATCGCGATGGTGATCCCACGCACCACGAGCACTGCTGTAAAGAATCCGACCGACGCGAGAAAAAGCCGCTCCCGCCGGGTTTCGGGGAATTGACGCGTGTAGACCGTCCGTAAACGTGTTACCGAGACGATCAGTACAAGGACGCCGAGAATGCCAGCAATAATCAGCGGTGCGAACCAAAAACTGCGGTGCATCCAAGGCATCTGAAAGCGATCTTAGTCGATGCGGGCGGCTTTACACATGCCGCGAACGATCCCGTCGACGGTGTGGGTCTCGGCCTCAGCGGTCACAAGGAGGCCGTGTTTGTGAACGGTCTTCGAGGTGATCGGGCCAATTGTGGCGATAGTCGTATGCTTCAGGCGCTCCGTGCCGGTAAGGCGCACCAGGTTGTCCACGGCTGAAGAACTCGCGAATATTACCCAGTCCGGATATGGCTCACGGAAGATCATGGCTGCTATTGCGGCGGCTTCGGGGGGAAGCACATTGCGGTACGCTTCGACAACGTCGACTTGCGCGCCGAGCTTGCACAATTCGGCAGGAACAAGATCTCGGGTAACGGCCGCGCTCGGGACTAGGAGGCGAGCATCGCTCAGGTCTTCGCCACGCAGTGCCTCAATTAGCGACTCCGCAACATACTTGTCCGGCGTAATGCTGACTTTGAATCCATGCTCCTCAGCAACGTCGCGAGTGGCCGCCCCAACTGTCGCGATTCGAGCTTTCAGCGATTCCGGTGCTTGTTGAAGCTCGGCTGCAAACGACGCGATTCCATTCGCGCTCGTAAAGATGATCCAGTCATATTCATCTACCCGCCTGGCAGCTTCGCGCAGCGGTTCCGGGTCGAGGGGATGAGCAATGCCGATGATTGGCAGCAGGATGACGTCGGCTCCGAGTTCGCGCAGTGGGGCGGCGAGCTCTTCGGCTTGATGAGCCGCGCGCGTTACGACGATGCGGAGACCCCGAAGCGCGCCCACTACTTACTCTCGCTTAAAATTTCGTCCGCACCTCTGGCCATAAGATCATGCGCAACAGCCCGCCCCAACTCTTCCGGACAATCCCGCCGCCCGGATTGCTCGGCTCGCAACCAAAGCGCGCCATCGGGAGAAGCGATGACCGCCATGACGTGCAGAGTCCCGCCGGTGGGCTCCGCGAATACCGCCACCGGAAGCTGGCAGCCTCCGCCAAGCGCCGCTAGTACTGTTCGTTCGCAAGCCACGGATTGACTGGTCGGCTCGTGATTTAGTTTGAGGCAGATTACGGCAGCAGCGTCGCTTTTCCGCGTCTGAATGGCAAGAGCGCCCTGACCCGCAGCGGGACACATGCGCTGCGGAGAGAAAATCTCCGCAATCTGGTGAGAGAACCCAAGACGGTGCAGTCCAGCAGCGGCGAGCACCACGGCATCATACTGGCCGTTCTTCAATTTGCGAAGTCGGGTGTCGATGTTGCCGCGGATGGGCTGAATGTTCAGATCGGGCCGCGATATACGAAGCTGTGCCGCGCGGCGGCCGGAACTCGTACCTACAATCGCGCCGTTTGGGAGTTGATCGAGCGGGCCGCCCAAAATAGCGTCTCTTGGGTCATCGCGTTCCGGTACAGCGGCAATTGCGAGGCCTTCGGGTGTCTCGGTGGGCAAATCCTTTAGGCTATGCACCGCTACGTCAATAGCCCCGGCTAACAGTGCGTCTTCTATTTCCTTGGTGAATAGACCTTTGCCTCCAGCCTGTACCAGGGAAGCGGTCTGAAGGTGGTCCCCGGTGGTCTTGATGATCTCAATTCGGGTTGTGACACCCAGAGCTTCGAGTTTCATCGCCACGAAGCGGGCCTGCCATAGAGCGAGTTCTGAGCCGCGCGAGCCGATCGTCAGATGCGTCGCAGGGATGCCAACTTCCATCCGAATTAGCGATCACCCAATCGGAACATCCGTCGGAGCGCGTTGATCAGCTCGCCTTCGCGGATATTGTCACCCAGTTTCCGCGATGCGGCATGACGTCTCAGTTCCGAGATAGGGCCATGAGCGATTTTGCTGACGATACTACGCGTCAGCGACTCGATCGCCCTCTCCTGCTCTGGCGTGAGCATCCCTAGCTGCTGGCGATAGCGTTCGACAGCTTCTTGACGGACAGCTTCGAGCCTATCCTGCAGGCTGACAATGGTGGGCACGACGTCGCGCTGCCGAAGCCGCGCCTCCAAGCGGGCAACTTCGTCCGCAACGATGCTTTCCGCCTGTTCCGCTACTTCCCGGCGCGCTTGCAGATTGCGTCCGGCGAGGCGCTGCAAGTCATCGATGTCATACAGGAAGGCGTGCTCTACCTTATTTACATCAGGATCGATGTTGCGTGGAACGGCGATGTCGATGAGAAACATCGGCTCGTTCTTGCGCGCTTCGATAGCCCGTTGCACAGTATCGCGAATCAGAACGTATCCCGGGGCAGACGAGGACGCAATGACAATATCTGCGTGATCAAGATGGTGAATAAATGAATCGTAGGGGATGACCTCGCCCCGAAACAGCCGGGCGAGATCGTCCGCGCGTTCGGCAGTTCGATTCGTGATGAGAATTTCCGTGGCGCCGGCGCTCAGCAGATGCCGGGCGGCAGCCTCCGACATTTTGCCGGCACCAATAATAAGGACGCGCTTTTTGTTCAGAGAACCAAATATCTCGCGGGCCAGCTCCACGGCAGCGTAGCCAACCGAGACGGGATTGTGCCCGATTTCCGTTTCCGAACGGACTCGCTTTGCCACGCTAAAAGCCCGTGTAAGAACCAGGTCCAGAATGCTCCCGATTGCTCCTTGCCCCCTCGCCTGTGCGTAAGCTTGCTTCAGCTGCCCGAGAATCTGCGGTTCACCTACAATCATCGAATCGAGACTTGACGCCACCCGGAAAAGGTGCCGAATGGCTTCGCTTTCTTCGAAAAGATAGAGATGCGGCCGAACGGCATCGAGTGTAAGGCCATTGCGGCCGCTGAGAATGGTTTCTACGAGAGCGTCGGTTGAAACGTCGTCTGTTAATGCAGCTGTGACTTCGACTCGATTGCATGTCGAAAGTATCAGCGCTTCCTTGACACCGCGCGTCTGTGCAAAGACCAGCGCGGCGGGAACATCTTCCGCGCGGAAGGCTAGTTTCTCCCGAACCTGCACCGGGGCTGTGCGGTGGTTGATGCCGGCGAGAGCCAGTTTCATCGCGGCCAGAGACCCCTAAGCCCAACGTGCGTGGCCCAGGTAACAATAGAGCAGCTCAATACGCTCACTGCGAGCCAAGCCATACGACGGCCCCGCCATCCTGCCGAAAGGCGCAGAAAAATCATTGCCAGATAGAACGCCCAAGTAAAGAGAAAGAACCAAATCCCCGGATCCAGAACCCAACGCCTGCCAATCTCAATAGACACCCACACGACGCCGCTCAAAGCACCGGCCGTGATAAACACAAACCCTGTATTCATTGCATGAGTGATCACGCGGTCGAGAGTGGCAAGGGGCGGGAGACGGTTCGAGGACGGGCTTACATTCTTACGTTTGAGCTGCCGCTCCTGAAGAAGATAGTAAACGGACGCGACTGCCGCGAGGATAAGCGCCGCATATCCAATCAAAACAGTAGTAATGTGGACGATCAGCCACGCGTTCCGGACTTGCGGGCTGCTCCATATGGCTACCGGGAACTCAGTGGCCCCGATAAGCGTCATGAAGAACACGAGCGGAAACAGGCATACTCCGAAAATCGCGACGTGGTAGTAACTGTACGCCGCCAGGAACACGACGGCTATAAGGAAGGCACACAGCGAGCTCGTCTCGTAGAAGTTGTTGACGGGGAGATGTCCTGTCTCGACCCGTACTTCAACGATTGAAACCAGGTGTAATACCGTTCCAGTAGCGAACGCGATTAGTGCCGGGGTGAACAGCCGTGTGCTTTTTCGGAACAGATATAGTAGCGCGTACAGCAAACCACCGGAGTACAAGGCGGCTGCCGTCCGCAGCCAGAATACGCTCATAGGCCGGAGGCTCTTCTCCAGTATAGGTGCCGAATGCTCCTGTTCTGACCTAAGTCCGCTTCATCCGCAAACTGAATCTGTGCCAATTGAGACATTGAATTGAGGGGTGGTGGCCGTAACCCACCGCACAAACTAAATCAGTGAAAGGATCTTAAGCAGTTATGAATGAATTCTTAACCGGCAAACGAGCCATTGTGACAGGTGCATCGAAGGGGATCGGACTCGAGATCGCGAGAGCGCTTATGTCGGCGGGATCGGACGTGGTTATCTGTTCGCGCAATGACAAATCCGTAGAGAGAGCCGTAAACGAGCTGAAGAAAGACGCGGGACAACGTAAGATTGTCGGCCGTGCGACAGATGTTAGCAGCAGCGATCAGGTGAAACAGCTTTTCGAGTTCGCAGATAGAGAGCTCGGCGGCCTAGATATTTTAATCAATAACGCAGGCACGGGCATCTTTCGCGCTACAGCCGAGCTGACCGTCGAGGAATGGAACCGCGTGATCGGGACAAACCTATCCGGCGCATTCTATTGCAGTCGGGAGGCGCTCGAGCGCTTTCACAACGCGCGGGGCGGATGGATCATCAACATCAGCAGCCTCGCGGGAAAGAATCCATTTCTCGGAGGGTCTGCGTACAACGCTTCAAAATTCGGAATGAACGGTTTTACTGAGGCGATGATGCTGGACCACCGCAACGATAATGTGCGCGTAAGCTACATTATGCCCGGCAGTGTGGATACGGAATTCGGAGGCCATGATGCAAAACACAAGTCGGATTGGAAGATCGCACCTGAAGACATTGCCGAAATCGTCATGGATGTTTTGCGCAAGCCCGGAAGAACTCTTATTAGTCGAGTTGAGGTGAGACCTTCTCGACCTCAGAAGTACTAATCAGAAAAGCCCGATACGTGAAACGGTACTCTGAACCCTTCATAGAAAAGCTCCCTCTGACGATGAAGGAAGTAGGAAGCAGCAAGGCGGTTTTTGGAAGCCTGGTTGCTTAACTTTAGTCGAAGCGAAAAGGACTGATGGGCGGGTTCCGAGAGATCGGGATCAGCCGTTAGAGTGCTCAGCGTGAATAGAAAGAGGGGACCTAGGGATATGACGCGGCTCCGCAAAGTGCTCGATCCGACGAGGACAGGCAAAGACGCCGAATCACTGGAGAAGACGCTACTAAAGCTAGTAGTCGGCCAGGATGAAGCTATCGAGCAGATCGTGAACATCTATCAGATGTACCTCACCGGTCTGACGGCGCCAGGGCGCCCGGTAGGAAACTTCCTCTTCTTAGGGCCGACCGGCTCGGGCAAAACGCGCACAGTTGAGGCAACCGCAGAGGCCTTGGTCCACAATCCGCGGGCAGTGGTCAAGATTGACTGCGCTGAGTTTCAGCACAGCCACGAAATCGCGAAGCTGATCGGCTCGCCTCCGGGCTATCTGGGGCACCGCGAGACGCACCCGTTGCTGAGCCAAGAGGTAATTAACCAGCACCACACGGATACCATAAAGCTCAGCTTCATTCTGTTCGATGAAATTGAAAAGGCAAGCGATGCGCTCTGGAATCTCCTCCTGGGGATTCTGGATAAGGCTACTCTGACCCTCGGCGACAACCGGAAGGTTGATTTTTCCAGGGCTATGATCTTCATGACCAGCAATCTCGGCGCTAGTGAGATGAACGCCCTGGTAGCACCGAAGCTTGGGTTCCGGGCAGTTTCGGGTACGCCCCAGTCCGGCGCGGAGAGTGAAGAGCTCGAGAAGAAGATTTCCCGGACCGGAGTAGAAGCCGCCCGGCGCAAATTCACGCCGGAGTTTATGAATCGGATCGATAAAGTGGTTGTTTTCAAGCCACTCGGCGAGTCGGAGTTGCGCCGCATCCTGGATCTGGAACTCGGTCAGGTACAGCAGCGAATCCTGGTGTCCCCGGCGGAGAAATCGTTTGTTTTCACAGTATCCCCGGCCGGCAAGAGCTTCCTTCTTAGCGAGGGAACCGATATCAAATACGGTGCCCGGCACTTGAAGAGAGCGATTGAGAAACTGCTGGTTCATCCGCTATCGAACCTGATGGCGACGAATCAGATCAACGCGGGTGATTGGATAAGCGCAGATTTTGATGCGGATAGCCGGTCACTGTTCTTCCGGGTGGAAGACGAGAGCATGGAAGTACACGCAATGGCCAGTGTTATCGGAGACAACGTCCGAATGCCGATAGCTGCGGCTGCTGCTGGTGCCCAACCAGATCAGGTGAGGACGATATCGGCCAGGTCGTCGAAAAAGTAGATTAAACGGGCAACTGACTCGATCCCATTAGAAACTTGTCAATGTGGTGGGCGGCTCTCCGCCCTTCCGCAATTGCCCAGACGACAAGCGATTGCCCTCTTCGCGCATCGCCCGCCGAAAACACGCCCGGGATTGACGTCATGTAGGAATGGTCAGTCTGAAGATTGCCGCGGCTATCCAAGGCCAATCGCAGTTCATCGAGCAATCCTGTGCGGACCGGACCGGAGAAGCCGATCGCAATCAGTACCAGATCGGCATCCAGATAGAACTCGCTTCCCTGAACCCGATCGAGCGCCGGTTTTGGACCGACGCGCACGCAATGGAGCTTCTTTACATTCCCGTGCTCGTCACCGCTGAAATGCGTAGTAAGAACGCTCCATTCACGAACTCCGCCCTCCTCGTGCGCCGCTTCGGATCGTAGCTGAAGAGGCCACAAGTGGCCATGGCGTACTTTGATGGCGCTCCTCAGGAGGTACGGGATGTATTTGCAATTGGTGAACGGAAGCCGCTTTCTGGCGATGAGCGGTTCCCAAACAGTCGGCACCTGTATCCCCGCCTCCGATGATGATCACCCGTTTCCCAGTGGCTACGATCTCGTCGCTCGACGGCACAGGAATCTCCCGAACAGCGCTTATTCTGCTGAGTTAAATAGTTCATCGCGAAGTGAATGCCCTTCAACTCACGGCCGGGGATGGGAACGTCGCGATGCTCTTCAGCGCCTATGGCCAACAAAACCGCGTCGGCATCGGCCATCAAATCTTTGGCGCCGAAACCCGCGCCCACGTGCACATTGGCGCGGAACTCTACTCCTTCGGCGGAAAGTTGCTGCAGCCGACGATCCACCACCCGTTTTTCGAGTTTGAAATCGGGAATGCCGTAACGCAATAAGCCGCCGATGCGATCGTGCTTTTCAAAAACAGTAACCCGATGGCCAGCCCGGTTCAATTGCTGGGCAGCGGCCAGACCAGCCGGACCGGATCCAACCACTGCAATTTTCTTCCCGGTACGCAGCCGGGGCCGTTCGGGTTGGATCCAGCCTTCCAGGAATGCATGGTCGACGATGGTCTGCTCGACGGCCTTGATCGTGACGGGCGATCCGTTGATTCCAAGAACGCAAGCCGCCTCGCATGGGGCTGGACAGATGCGGCCGGTGAACTCGGGGAAATTGTTAGTCGAATGCAAGGTTCGCGACGCTTCGCGCCAGCGGCCCTTCTCAACGAAATCGTTCCAAGTTGGAATCAAATTGTGAACTGGGCAGCCGGTGTGGCAAAACGGAACTCCACAATCCATGCAACGCGCCGCCTGTTGTCGCAGCTTTTCAGCCGGAAAATCCTGGTAGACCTCAAACCAATCGTTAACCCGCTCGGATACAGGGCGCCGCTCTGGCGCCTGACGATCGTACTCCAAAAATCCGGTGGGCCGTCCCAACGATCTATACCGCTCCTTCCCAAGCAGGAAGGTGAGGCGAAGGCACCGCGAGCGGATATGAGAATTCCTGCGGTTCTTTTATTCGCGGGACGCCGAGCACTCGCTTGTATTCGTGCGGAAAGACCTTCACGAAATGAGGCAATGCCTCGCTCCAACTCTCCAGAAGGCGCCGGGCCTGTGGACTGCCGGTGTATTCGAGATGTCTCTCGATCAGATCTCGAAGCAGCAGGATGTCATTAGCTTCGGCAACTGGATCGAGATCGACGCCAGCACGGTTGCACTGAATCCGGGCAAAGTCACCGGCCTGATCAAAAACGAAAGCGAGTCCACCACTCATGCCAGCGCCGAAATTGCGCCCGGTCCGGCCCAGGATCACTACTGTTCCATTGGTCATGTACTCGCAGCCGTGGTCCCCAATGCCTTCAACTACCGCCGTTGCGCCGGAATTACGAACGGCAAACCGTTCACCGGCAATTCCATTGAGATACGCCTCGCCGCTGGTCGCACCATATAGGATCGTATTCCCGACGAGTATGTTCTTCTCCGGCTTGAAAGTTGAATTTCGCGGCGGAAATACAATAATCTTCCCGCCTGAAAGACCCTTGCCAAGATAATCGTTGGCCTCGCCCTCCAGGACGAGGGACACGCCGCTCACGAGAAACGCGCCGAAGCTTTGTCCGGCAGATCCGGTGAAATGGATCCGGATTGTATCTTCCGGTAGACCCTTCGACCCGTGCCGGCGGGCAATCTCGCCGCTTAGCATAGCCCCCACAGTCCGGTGCACGTTGCGGATGGGCATCTGGAGTTCGATTGGAGTTCCCTGCTCCACAGCTTGATTCGCCAGCCGCAAGAGAGTATGATCAAGCGCCTCTTCCAGCCCGTGCTCCTGCCCGACTAAGCACCGTCGCCCGACGCGCGCCGGCACTTGCGGGTTGTGAAGAATAGCGGAGAAATCCAGACCTTGCACTTTCCAGTGTTCAATAGCCGGGCGCATTTGGATCTTGTCCACGCGGCCGATCATCTCGTTCATCGTGCGGAATCCCAATTGCGCCATGAGCTCGCGGACCTGCTCAGCAAGAAAAAAGAAGAAGTCGATTACGTGTTCCGGGGTTCCCGCGAATTTCTTCCGCAGCTCCGGATTCTGAGTCGCAATGCCGACAGGGCAAGTGTTCAAATGGCACTTCCGCATCATGATGCAGCCCATTGTGATCAGTGGCGCAGTGGAGAAGCCGAATTCTTCGGCGCCCAGCAAAGCGGCAATGACGACATCCCGGCCGGTTTGCAATTTACCGTCAACCTGCACACGAATGCGGCTGCGCAGATCGTTCATCACCAGGACTTGCTGGGTTTCCGCAAGACCCAGTTCCCAGGGAATTCCAGCATGTTTGATAGAAGTGAGCGGAGAAGCACCGGTGCCTCCGTCATATCCGCTGATTAAGACCACATCCGCGTGAGCCTTCGAGACACCGGCCGCTACAGTGCCGACTCCGACTTCCGCAACCAACTTTACCGATATGCGGGCCGCTGGATTGACGTTCTTCAGATCGTAAATCAACTGGGCCAGATCTTCGATTGAATAGATATCGTGATGCGGCGGGGGCGAAATCAAACCGACGCCGGGAATCGCATGGCGTACTCGCGCGATCTCCCCGTCCACTTTGCCGCCCGGCAACTGACCGCCCTCGCCGGGCTTCGAGCCTTGGGCAATTTTGATTTGCAGATCCTCGGCGTTTACAAGATAGTTGGTGGTTACACCGAACCGCGCTGATGCCACCTGTTTGATCGCGCTCCGCCTGGAATCGCCATTCGGCAAGGGAGTAAATCGCGCCTCGTCTTCCCCGCCCTCGCCGGTATTCGAGCGCCCACCGATGCGGTTCATCGCTATCGCGAGCGTTTCGTGGGCCTCCGCACTGATCGAGCCAAATGACATGGCGCCTGTCGCAAACCGCTTAACGATCTCGCTCGCCGGTTCGATCTCTTCGATTGGAAGCGGTTGAGCGGTCGTCTTCAGCTCCATGAGTGCACGCAGCGTGCATAGATTCTTATTCTGCTCATCTATCAGGTCTGTGTATTCGCGGAATGTGGCGTAACTACGCTGCTGGACCGAATGCTGCAGCTTACTGACCGTCAGCGGATTCAGCAGATGAAATTCGCCATTCACGCGATATTGATATTTGCCGCCGACGGCAAGCTCCATGTCTGAATCAAAGACATGCCGAAGCGCGAACTCATGTTTGGCGATCGCCTCTCTGGCGAGCACTTCTAAACCAACACCCTCGATCCGCGAAGGCGTCCCCGTGAAGTATTGATCGATCAGCGCCTTATTCAGCCCGATCGCCTCGAAAACTTGGGCACCCTGATAGCTTTGCAGAGTGGAGATGCCCATCTTCGAGAACACCTTCAGCAGCCCTTTGTCGATGGCCTTTATGTAGTTTTTGATCGCCATCTCGGGGCTAGCGAGCGGAGCTAGTGCACGGTTGCGAACCAGTTCTTCAATGGTTTCGACCGCGAGATAAGGATTGATTGCACTTGCGCCATAGCCAATGAGCAAGCAGTAGTGCATCACTTCCCGCGGCTCACCCGACTCCACAATTAGGGCAACGGCAGTACGCGTTCCTTCGCGTATTAAGTGATTATGTACGGCGGTAAGCGCAAGGAGACAGGGAATGGGGGCGTACTCCTCATCGATTCCCCGGTCTGACAGGATGAGAAGCGTGTAACCGGATTTGATGGCAAGTGAGGCGCGACGGCAAAGCCCGTCAAGCGCTCGCTTCAGTCCAGCTTCACCCTCACCCACACGGAAAGTTGTCGGCAATGTCGATGCCAGGAGATCGCCGCGCGAGACACGCCGCAGCTTCTCCAGATCCCGATTGGTCAGTACCGGATGCGGCAGCTTCAACGTATGGCAATGTTCCGGCGTTTCTTCAAGAATGTTGCGCTCCGTACCGATATAGCTGGTCAACGACATCACCAGATCCTCGCGAATGGGATCGATCGGCGGATTCGTGACCTGAGCGAATAGCTGTTTGAAGTAGTCGAATAGCGACTGCGGTTTATCAGACAAACAGGCGAGCGGCGTATCGGTTCCCATTGAGCCCAAGGCCTCTTCTCCGTTTGCTGCCATGGGAGAGATCAACAGACTCACATCCTCGTCGGTGTAGCCGAAGCATCTCTGGCGCATGAGAACCGTTTCGTGATCGGAACCGTGTATCCGCGAGGGCTCAGGTAAGGCGTCAAGCGATATTTGATTCTTGGCTAGCCACTCGGCATACGGCTGCTGCGATCCAAGCTGATGCTTAATTTCTTCATCGGGAACGATGCGGCGCTGCTGGAGATCGACAAGCAGCATTTTGCCGGGTTGGAGGCGCCCTTTGTACTCGATCTCCTCAGCCTCGAAGGGAAGCACACCGGTTTCCGAAGCCATGACGACGAGACCCGTTTTTGTTACGACATACCGGGCAGGTCTCAGGCCGTTACGATCGAGCGTCGCCCCGATTACGCTTCCATCCGTAAACGCGACCGCAGCCGGTCCGTCCCAGGGCTCCATCAGAGAAGCGTGGTATTCGTAGAAAGCCCGTTTTTCAGCCGGCATACCGGAATCCGCATCCCATGCCTCCGGGATAAGCATCGCCATTGCGTGCGGCAGCGAACGTCCGGCCATGTTTAATAACTCGACCGTGTTGTCGAGCGCTGCTGAGTCACTCACGCGCTCCTGAATAATGGGCAACAACTTCTTGACATCGAAATGAGGAGAAGCGAGCACTGGTTGACGCGCATTCATCCAGTTGGCGTTGCCGCGGAGCGTATTGATCTCACCGTTGTGACACAAAAAACGGAAGGGATGAGCAAGCTGCCAGCTCGGAAAGGTGTTTGTAGAGAAGCGCTGATGCACCAGGCAGAGCGCGCTGGTTGTATCCAGATCGAGAAGCTCGTTGTAGAAATCGCCAATTTGATTGGCTAAGAGCAAACCTTTGTAGACAATCGTGCGCGAGGAGAAGGAGGGTATGTAGAAGAAATCCCTGTCGCGGATTTCAGATGAAGAGATTAGGGCTTCAACTCGCTTTCGGACCACGAACAACTTGCGGTCAAATTGGTCCCGCGTCATGCCGTCTGCTCGCCCGACAAAGAACTGCTCAATGTAAGGCTGCGAGGCTCGCGCTACGCGCCCGATGGCATTTACATTGACCGGAGCGTCGCGCCAACCGAAAATTTCCAGGCCTTCTTCTCGCGAAACCTGCTCCATAATCCCTTCGCAGAGTAGGCGCTGCTGCTGTTCAACCGGCAAGAAGCACATCGCAACGCCGTATTCCCCGGGGGGCGGAAGAGAGAAACCAAGATTGGGGGCTTGCTTCGCAAAAAAGCGGTGGGGGATTTGAATCAGTAGTCCCGCCCCATCGCCGGTCTCTTTGTCGCAGCCACATGCGCCGCGATGCGCCAAGTTTACAAGGATCTGCAGACCCTTGAGCACAATTTCATGCGAAGGCTCGCCCTGAATGTCGGCTACGAACCCGATCCCGCACGCATCGTGTTCATTCGCAGGATTGTACAACCCTCGCGATGCGAGCCTGTCACCCGGGCGCCCGATTGTATACACTTGGCCTCCTGACTTTCATAGGGGGTTAGCCAAGTATACCGGCCAAACTGACATACGTGCAATCGAATCTATAGATCCGGCGATTAGAAACTTTTATGTCATCGAAGTGTTTCAGTATTGATGAACGTCCATAGATCGGCGATATACTCGCTTCTTGCCACACCCGGACCGGCTCATTGGAAGACGGCAACGAAGAAGCGGCCTGCTCTTCGTCATAATTCTGGTCTTCGCTCTCTTACTGTGCTCGCGATATATTGCTTCAACTCTGATCGATTATGAGTGGTGGTCCGAAGTACACCAGCTGGATACGTGGATCAATCTTCTGCTCTACGGAACTGTTCCAATCGTGCTCGCGGCCGTTCTGTTATTCGCGGCATTCTGGTCTGCATTCAAAATTGGCTTTCGGCAGGAAATCGGAACGGTACGCTCCAGCATTTTCAACCGCGTATTCGTTTCGCGGATTGCGTTAGTGGTTCTTGTCTTGTTAGCCGTTGGCGTGGCTAACGCAACCGTCGACAGTTGGACCGTAGTGAGGTATTTCGGCGGCCTGCGGTTGCCCTCATCGCACGCGGAGTTCGTTGACCCTATCTTCAACCGGCCGCTCCATTTCTATTTCTTCGGCCTGCCGTTTTATAACCTGCTTTTGCGGGTAGTGTTGGTGGGCGCGGTGCTTTCGCTGCTGATCTATTGGCTTGCTGCCCACGCTGAGAGTCTCAGCAGAAGACTGCCCAACTTGTATCCCGGAACCCCCTTCGAATTCGGCCAGGTATCGCTCGGCGAAGCGTTCGATTCGACCTTTGTCCGGCTGGCTGCCGCCATTTTGCTGATTGGCCTGGCGATCAAGTTCTATTTCAGCCGCTACAGTTTCCTCCTGCAGGATCACGGAGCCTACCTCGTAGGCGTGGACTGGGTCGCGGATCACGTCGCCCTGCCGCTGCAATGGCTCATGATTGCCGCCGCCGTAGCCGCGGCCATTCTTGTGCTTGCCAAACGAGGACGCTGGGCACTGCTGCTTCTGCTTGCTGTCCCCATACGCTACGTTCTTCCGCCGCTCGTCTCGGGATTGTACGTTCATCCGAACGAACTCGCATTGGAGCGGCCGTATATCCAGCATCACATTCAAGCAACGCGCTCGGCTTATGGTCTGAATCAGCGTGTTAAAGAGACCGGCCTCGAAGCAGAACCAGAAATTCCGATTGACTATGCAAAACATAAGCCGCTGCTCGACAATGTGCGTCTGTGGGATTGGCGCGCCTTTCACGATACCGTCTCGCAGATCCAGCCTCTGCGCCCGTACGTATACATCGATTCGGATGTAGATCGATACCCTATTGATGGGCAGATCCGGCAGGTCTTGATTTCGCCGCGCGAATTAGACATTCGCCAGCTGGGAGACGCGCGGAACCGCTGGATCAACCCGCATTTCATCTACACGCACGGGTACGGCATTGTCATGGCGGAAGCGAACCGCATCACGCCTGACGGCCTGCCCGTGCTCTTCATAAAGGACGCACCACCCGTAGTAACAACGAAGAGTCTGAAATTCACCAAGCCCGAAATCTATTACGGCGAGGTGGCGCATGAACCCGTGTTTGTGGATACTGCGCAGCCCGAGTTCAACTATCCCTCTGGCGCGGAAAGCGTCTATACACGCTATGCCGGCACTGGCGGGTTTCCGATTTCATCCCCCTTATTACGTCTTGCGGCGGCGATCGTCTACGGCGATCTGAACATCATTTTGCCGAGCCCCATCACCTCGAGCACCCGTATGATGATTCACCGGCCCATCCTGCCGCGTCTGCGTACATTGGCCGGTTTCCTGACCTGGGATTCCGATCCCTATCTCGTGCTCACGAGCGCCGGCCGCCTCGTGTGGATAGTCGACGGCTATATGATGTCCGATGCGCATCCTTACTCGCGAACGCTGGAACTGGCGACTGGCGAGACGCTTAATTACATGCGTAATTCTGTTAAAGCGACTATTGACGCCTACACAGGTGAGACGAACCTGTATGTGTTCGATCCCGGCGATGTATTGATTCAGGCGTACTGGCGCTTGTTCCCGACGCTTTTCAAACCTGCCTCAGCCATGCCCGCCGATTTGCGAGCGCACACGCGCTACCCGGAAACGTTGTTCAGTGTACAGGCGGAGATGTACTTGAACTTCCATATGCGCGACCCCGAGGCGTTCTACAACCGCGCTGACTTGTGGGACATCGCTCATACGAGCAGCAAACAAGGCGAGCCTCCGTCCCCGGTGACTCCTACGTATGTCGTTGCCACTCTTCCCGGTGAGAACACACCGGAGTTCATGCTGATCATTCCTTTTACGCCGGCAAACAAAGACAACCTGATTGGATTCATGTCGGCGCGTTGTGATGGCGCGCATCTGGGCGAGCTGGTTTTTGAGCAGTTATCCAAGCAGAATATCGTTTACGGACCGATGCAGATCGAGGCCCGCATTAACCAGGACCAAAATATCTCAAAAGACCTTACGCTATGGAATCAGCAAGGCTCGCAAGTGCTGCGCGGGCAGATTCTCGTGCTTCCCATTGACAATAGCTTCCTCTACGTGGAGCCCATTTATATCCAGGCTTCCCAAGCGAGCATGCCTCAGTTGAAGAAGGTCGCGCTCGCTATGGGAAACCGGCTCGCTTATGCCGATACGTATGAGCAGGCGCTCTCGGCATTGATCAGCTCCTTGAACGGTGCCGTGACGCCCACGCCAGCGGGTCAAACTGCTGTTTCCGCGCCAACTCCTCAGACCCCAGGAGCAGCGCCTTCGGCCGATGCGGTACGGAAGCTTGGAGAAGTGCGTGACCATCTCCAGCGCTATCGCGAGCTCAGTTCGCAAGGCAAATGGTCCGAGGCCGGGAAAGAATTAGAGGCCATCCAGAAGCTCCTCGAAAAGTAAAATTCATCGGCTCGATTCGCAGCCGCGCGCGTGATAACTTGGTTTTGCAGCGCGGGCCCTTAGCTCAGTTGGTTAGAGCGCTACCTTGACACGGTAGAGGTCGCAGATTCGAGTTCTGCAGGGCCCACCATTTAAATCATAAAAGAACAAGTGTAACGTCGGTCATGTCCGGTTCTATTGACCTCTACAATTCCTCGTACGCCGCCTATTCAGCACGGGTGTACCAGGAGACGAGGCAGGAAACCTATGGCCTGGATTTGGGCCAGACTGGCTGGATGACTGCTGATGAGTTTCGTCACTTCTTCGGGTTACTTAACCTTAGCGGTTCCTCCCGCGTGCTCGAGATCGGCTGTGGCGCGGGAGGCTGTGCAGTTTATCTGGCGCAGACTGTGGGAGCGGAGGTCATAGGAATCGACGTGAACGAGAGCGGAATTCAAAATGCGCAAGAGCTGTCTCGATCGAGCGGGCTCTCCTCGCGCATGGAGTTTAAGTGCATCAACGCGGGAGAGCCGCTACCCTTCGAGGATGGTTCATTTGATGCGGTGTTTTCGAACGATGCCATGTGTCACATACCCAACCGGCTCCAGACGCTCCAAGAATGGCATCGCGTTTTGCGGCCGAACGGAAGAATGCTCTTTACTGACGCGTTGATCGTAACCGGCATTCTGTCGAATGAGGAAATTGCGACGCGCAGCTCCATTGGCTTCTATTTTTTTCTTCCCGCGGGCGAGAATGAGAGCCTGATCGAAGGAGCGGAATTTCGATTGCTCTCGACTGAGGATCTCACAGAATCGGTGGCAAACATTTCGCAGCGCTGGTTTGATGCCCGGTCACGAAGGAGACAGGATTTGTTGCGTCTGGAGGGTGAAGGTACCTATTCTGGTCTGCAACGCTTTCTAGCTTGCGTGCATACCGTTTCTCAAGAGCGGCGGCTATCGCGCTTTCTTTACCTGGCCTCAAAGAGCTAGCCCCTGAGACTTCCCGAGCTTGGGAGCCAGCGCACTCCCCAAACGGGGCTGCCCATCTGCCGTCCTGATACTTTGAAAACATGCTCGCGACTGCTCCGAAGCGCATTGCTCCTCCCACACGGCTGCTCTATGGACCCGGTCCCTCTATGGTCGATCCGCGCGCCTATGAAGCGATGAGTCAACCCGTGGTCGGCATATTCGACCCGTATTTTCTTGAAGTCATCCATGACGTACGAACCGGCCTTCGTAATGCCTTCGGCACCAAGAACCAGATGACGTTTACCGTGCCGGCCGGCGGCAGCGGAGCAATGGAAGCAGCAATTGCAAACTTCGTTCTGCCCGGTTCGAAGCTCGCGGTCTTTACAGCCGGGCACTTTGCAAATCGAATGATCGCAATGGGCGAGCGTCAGCGCGCCCAGGTAGCACGGCTGGAGAAACCGTGGGGGCAAGTGTTCACCGCCGAAGAAGCGGAGCAGTTTATACAACGCGAACGCCCTAATGTGGTCGCGTTCGTGCAGGCTGAAACATCTACGGGCGCTTACCAAAGTGGACGCGCGATTGCTTCCGCGGCACGGAACATAGATGCGCTGGTTATAGCCGACTGCGTCACTTCCTTAGGCGCCATGCCGGTCGAATTGGATGATATGGGCATCGATGTAGCGTTCAGTTGCTCGCAGAAAGGCCTGAGCTGCCCCGCCGGTTTGGCGCCTATCTCAATTTCTCCGAGAGCGTGGGAATGGCTTGAGCATCGTCCCGAAGATCCTTTTACCTGGTATCTGGATCTTCGTTTAATGGCAAATTATTTTGAGCCGCCGCATGTGTATCAACACACTCCATCGCCACCCCTGTATTACGCAATGCATCAGGCCCTTGCAGTTATCCATGAGGAAGGCCTAAGGAATCGATTTGACCGGCACCGTCGAGCAAATCAACGGTTACTTGCCGGTCTGACCAAATTGGGCTTCGAGCCCCTGGTGACGAATCCCGAAGATCGAATCTGGCATCTGACGACGGTTATTCCGCCTGAAGGGGTCAATGAAGCTCAATTGCGGCGTAAGCTTTCCGAAAAATACGGCATTGAAGTAGCGGGCGGAATAGGCCAGCTCGCGGGTAAGATTCTTCGCATTGGGACCATGGGCCCTCTCGCGACGGATGAAAATGTGGATCTCTTATTAGAAGCCTTAGCCGCTTGTATGTGAACGTTCGTCTGTAGCTGCCCATGTCCTCCGATTTTGTCATTCATCTCGGGCTTTCCCAATTGCAATTGTTGCGAGGCGACATCACCACCATTGCCGTAGACGCGATCGTAAACGCAGCCAACTCGCAACTAGCCGGGGGTGGCGGCGTCGATGGGGCAATCCATCGAGCTGGGGGGCCTGAAATCATGCGCGAGCTTGACGAAATTCGCGCTCGCATCGGCCGCTGTGATACCGGCAATGCTGTGGTGACGGGCGCAGGCCGCCTACCAGCCAAATATGTGTTTCATGCAGTTGGCCCCGTGTACCGGGATGGCCAGCACGGCGAGCCGGCACTTCTCGAATCGTGCTATTCCAAGTGCCTTAAGCTTGCTGCTGAACGTGATGTGAAGAGCATGAGCTTTCCGTCGATTAGCACCGGCGTGTATGGATATCCCATCAGAGAGGCTGCCGAGATCGCTGTAAGAACGGTAGCCACCTGGCTCCGCGATCATACAGACCCCGTCCGCGTTGTAAAGTTAGTTCAATTCAGTGAACGCGACCACCAGGTATATCGGGAGCAGGCCGAGACGCTTCGAGGAGGGCTCGCCGCCGGCACCAGCCCCTAACGACACGGAGTGTGCCGTTCACTTACAATGTAGACGGTGAATGCAAATTCTTGAGACTGGATCTCACAAATATTTACTTCTGGAGTTGGATCCTGAGTTTATAGGAAACATCGCCCGTCAGGCCGGTTTCCAATTCAAAATCGACGATCAACGCCGGGTGCTGTCGCTTGACGTTACGGCCACTGATCGCCAAGCGCCTTTGCTGCTGTTCGACGCGGCAGATCCAGGCAACCTCGGATGGTTTTCCCGTTGTCAGTTCTATGTGGACGGGAAGTCGGGCAGCGTGTTGCAAACCCCGCTATCGCTCGCGAATCAGCGAGACAAGACCGGGCGGGCTCTTCCCCATGCCGTCCGTCTTCAGATTGCAAAAGAGCTTCCGGGAACTTTCCGCATGCCGGGACGCCAGCCCGTGACCGAGCAGGTGATCTATGCGGTCCTGTTTAACCTCTTGAACGCTCTCTTGAACACGGGCGTAGGAGTTTGCGGCGGTCCGACCGTCAAGCCACTAGCGGGCCGCACCGAGAACATCGGACCGAAGAACTGAAGGCAGACCACTACGCAGTCAATGCCCTAATTCCAGCTTGGCTTTGTCGACAATGCCTTCTACCTCACTGCGATACTTCTCGAGCAGCTCCTTCGTCGCTGCTTCAAAACGCATGACCAATATCGGCTGAGTATTCGACGCACGCACCAGCCCCCAACCTTCCTCGAACGGCACCCTTACCCCGTCTACCTCGACGATGTCGCGCTGACGGCGATAGATCTCCGCCACCTTCTCCACTAACCGGAACTTCTGATCGTCCGGGCAGTCGATGCGCAGCTCTGGTGTCGACACAAGATTTGGTATTCCTTCAAGCTGATACGACAGCGGCTTGCCCGATTTTGCAACAATCTCGAGCAGCCGGCACGCGGCATAGATAGCATCGTCGTAGCCGTAGTACCGATCTGCGAAGAACATGTGGCCGGACATCTCTCCGGCCAACTCTGCATGCTCCTGTCTCATTTTTGCTTTGATGAGGGAATGGCCGGTTTTATACATGACGGGGTTGCCGCCGAGCTCCCGCAGCTTGTCGTACATGATCTGCGAACACTTCACTTCCCCGATAAACGTCGAACCGGGCTTACGAGAAAGAATTTCTCGCCCGAAAATAAGCATTAAGATGTCGCCATAGAGCACCTCCCCGTGCTCGTCGATGGCTCCAATACGGTCTGCATCGCCGTCAAATGCGAGGCCAAGTTCCGCCTTCTGTTTGCACACCTCTTTTTTTAGAGAGGTGAGGTTTTCCGGAACCGTCGGATCCGGATGATGGTGCGGAAAATTTCCATCCATCTCGAAGAACAGTTCTGTTGCTTCTACGTCGAGCTTTTCGAACAGCCGGTGAACGGTAGGGCCCGCAGTGCCGTTCCCGGCATCCACCGCAACTTTCGTCCTGCGTTCAAACTTGAATTGAGAGGCGACCTCGTCGACATAGGGCGTAACCGCGTCAACTACCTGCACGGTTCCTTGCCCCGACTCATAATCATTCCCCTGAATCAGCTTATATACGTCTTGGATCGCCTGGCCATAAATCGTTGAGGTCCCGCACACAGTTTTGAATCCGTTGCAATCCGGCGGGTTGTGGCTGCCAGTGATCATTACGGCGCCGTCTGCCTTGAAGTGCACCGCTGAGTAATAGAGCACCGGAGTTGGTACGATCCCTAAATCCAACACATGAGACCCAGCGCTGAGCAATCCGTTCAGGAGCGCACGATGAAGGCGGTTACTACTCAACCGGCAATCGCGCCCTAAACAAATCGTCCGTCCGCTGTAACGAATGATATAAGTCGCGAGCGCCCGACCCAGGAGATCAACATCTGCATCAAGTAGCTCGTCATCAGCAATACCGCGAATGTCATATTCGCGAAAGATACTGGCGCTGAGCATGTGTCTTCAGAATAACTGCGATTACAACGGGTTTGATTCCCACTTGCCCAGCAGATAGCTTCCTACACGATCACTCTTTTCAAAACCAATGACCGCCAGCCCCGTTTGGAAGTGACAATCGAATTCTCCACTAATCTGAGCCTGTATTTCCCTCGCACGCTTCGGATCGTGTTCACGAAGGTCTGGAATTTCCGTGGGAACCGATACTATTGCTTCCGTCATAGGCTTCTGGAACGCTCGATGACCGCAGTATGCTTGCGCACGGGGAGATTGCACCCACCACTCAGCCACCAACCGATCCGTTGGCAGGCCTCCATGAAGATGACTGCTCGTCGTACCGTACTGATTGTGAACATAGCGGCGCACAATAGCGCCAAGCCTTTCGATATTGAAGAAGGCATTCTTTATCTCGAGCGGATCAAACGTCCACTCGATTAGCTCAATACCGCGCTCGATTGCATAATCGCGCTGCTTCAATTTCAATTTCCTACCCAGGCCGGTGTTTCTGTAGTCTGGAAGCACGCCCAGCATGTGGCTATGCAAATACGACTTGTTTCCTGGTTTGAGAGCAGGTATGCAGAGGCTGAAGGCGACCATCCTGGCGCGATCAAAAGCGCCGAGCACCTGGCCCCCAATCTTGTCCGCTACGACGAAAAGACGAAGCGGCAATAACTCTACATCGTCGAAACCCCAAATCTCGCGTTGCAGACGGACCGCGTCGGCGAAGTCCTGGTGTTTCGTGAGCTGGCGAATTTCAATCGCCGTGTCTTGGGGCATCTTTATCTGTTGTGTAATCGCCCTCATTGTAAGGCAAACCTGAGCCGTGGCATAGTAACGGGGGACAGCGAAACTCGCTCAATCACATAGGAGCACACCATCATGGCCTTTGAAAGAAGAATCACCTTGCCCGGAAGCGACCGGAAAGCGCTTCCAGGTTCGCAAGCCGTCGGTCCAGTCCAGAAGGATGAGAAGATACGCGTCACTCTGGTGCTGCGGCGAAATGGCGCGAATCCCGCTCTGCCGAGTACAGGCGGAGTACACCAACATCTATCGCGCGAAGAATTTGCCGCTCGCCACGGCGCGAGTGCCTCGGATATCAGCCTCGTAGAAAAGTTCGCTCATGAGTTTCAATTAACTGTTGTCGAAAGCAGCCTTCCAAAGCGCAGGGTCGTGTTGATGGGCGCTGCAGAATTTATGTCCAAGGCATTTGGGGCAGACCTCGCCTGCTACAAGATCGAGAAAACGGGTCACGACTTCCGTGGACGCACCGGCTTTCTAACCATTCCGGCCGAACTGGAGGGGATGGTGATTGCGGTTCTCGGCCTGGACACACGGCCCGTTGCGAAGCCGCACTTTTGTAGAAGCAACAGAGCTCTTCCGAGCGCTACGGCGCAAGCCGTCAGCCCACCGAGCGGAACATTCACTCCGCCCCAAATCGCGGCTCTGTACAACTTTCCTGGCGGGCTTACCGGCCAGGGCGAAACCATCGGGATTATCGAACTGGGTGGTGGATATTCAACTTCGGACCTTCAAACGTATTTCAGCAACTTGGGGATCACGGAGCCGAGCGTTACGGCTGTTTCCGTGGATGGCGGCACGAATTCACCCGGTTCATCGGCGGACGCTGAAGTGGAGCTGGATATTGAAGTCGCCGGCTCGATTGCGCCTGGAGCGAACATTGCGGTTTATTTCGCTCCCAATACGGATCAGGGCTTTATCGACGCGATTACTGATGCCGTACATGACACCACGCGGACGCCCTCCGTTGTATCTATCAGCTGGGGCGGTTCGGAGGACTCCTGGACACAACAATCTCAAACCGCAATGAATGCGGCGCTTCAGGACGCAGGCACTCTCGGCGTCACCGTCACGGTTGCAAGTGGGGACAACGGCTCTACTGATGGAGTTGGCGATGGGAAACTGCACGTGGATTTCCCCGCTTCAAGCCCCTACGTGCTGGCTTGCGGAGGAACCACTTTGCAAGGCACAGGAAACAGCATTTCGTCCGAAGTCGTGTGGAATGAGATCGCGAACAACGAAGGCGCCACGGGCGGAGGAGTGAGTGACCTCTTCGCGCTGCCGAGTTATCAAGCCTCAGCCGCAGTTCCGGCACAGCCGGAAACGGGTTTCGTGGGCCGCGGCGTACCCGATGTTTCGGGAGACGCCGATCCTTCAACGGGTTACTTTGTTCTGGTTGATGGACAGAATGAAGTAGTAGGGGGAACCAGTGCCGTTGCTCCACTATGGGCCGGTTTGATCGCCTTGATCAATCAGCAACTCGGCCACAGCGCCGGTTTCGTGAATCCGGCTCTTTACGGGCTTAATACTTCGTTCAACGACATCACTTCCGGAAATAACGATGACAGCAATCTCGGTTACTACAGCGCGGCAGCAGGTTGGGACCCCTGCACTGGACTTGGAAGCCCAAACGGAACGGCAATCTTGACGGGATTGTCTTCCACTGCGTCAACGCCGATGACCGATCCACGCGTTCAAATTCCTGGCAGCGCTCCAAAGCACGGGTCGAAAACTAATTGGGTAGCTGCTGCACCTCCGAACGAGGAAGTTAGCGCGACTATCGTTCTACGCCGGAGCGAAGCGCCTGGCTCAGGTTCGGATATGGGAGATCAGCTACTATCAGGCCGCGCTCCCCACATCTCGAGAGCAAAAGCTGCCGAGATGATCTCTGCCAATCCAAAGGACGTGGCTTCGGTCTGTTCGTTTCTCGATCAATATGGTTTGACAGTTGTAGATGAGAATCGAGAAGCACGCACCATCAGCATCCGGGGCACTACCCAACAAATGGACGAAGCGTTCGGCACGCAACTGCGCGTTGTGAAGACCGATAAGCAGCAATGTCTGAGCTATCAAGGATCCTTGTCGGTTCCTAAGTCACTTTCGGGAGTAATTACGGCCGTGCTAGGGCTAGATCAGCGGCCCGTAGCACAACGGCGCGTCGGAAAGAGTACGGCTCAATAGAGAGGCTCTTCCCCAGGCGGGCGGGTTTTCCACCGGCGATGAATCCACATCCACTGGTCCGGATGTTGCCGGATGACCTCCTCGAAAACGGACTGGATGCGCTGTGTGTCTACTTCAGCGTCGCCGCTTAATTCAACCTGAGGGTAGAAGCGCAGCACGTAACGCTTCCGGGTCTCGTTCCATATGGCGAATCCCGGAATGACCGCCGCTTGCGACCGATACGCGAGCTTCACAAAGGCCGATCCGGCGCATGCGAGTTTTCCGAAAAAGTTGACAAATATGCCCTCTGAAGCCGCTGTATTTTGATCGGTCAAGACGCCCACCGCATCATTGTTTCTGAGAGCCTTGATCACCGCGCGCGCGGCCTCTCTCTTATACATCAGATGATTGCCGGACTGCGTGCGCCGCCGTTCCACGATCGCATCAAGGAGAGGATTATCGAGGGGCCGCACCATTACGTGCATGGGCTCCGTCATCAGCGCGTGCGCGAAGGCACTTAGTTCCCAATTGCCAACATGTGCCGTGGCAATCAGTACACCTCTGCCGGCCTTCTTAGCCGCCCAATAGTTCTCTAGCCCCTCATAGGCGATCCATTCAGAGATGTTTGAGGCATTAAGCGAGGGGAACCGGGCGAGAGCGAGCAACAAGCGCGCGATGGTGCGGAACACGCCATCTACGATCTGGCTCTGCTGACGAGCGGGCAATTCGGGAAAGGCGAATGACAAGTTCTTGAGAGCAACGCGGCGAAGTCTTGGCAGGGCGAGATCGAGCAAACGAGTTGCTGTTCTCGCGACGGGCGCCGCCATTCTCAACGGCAACCATCTGAGGGCGCACATTAGCGAGAGAGCCGCCGCGTACTCGAGGCGAGTTTGAAACCAATTTTTCGGCTGCGCCAATTGTGGAGTTTAGTCGATCCATCCCCCGCCGAGAACAAGATCGCCGTCATAGAACACGGCAGCTTGCCCCGGGGTCACGGCGCGTTGTGCCTCATCAAAGCAAACTTCAACACGCGAGGCACTTCCCTGTGGAACCAGTAGGGCCGGAGCGGGGGTATGTTTGTTTCTGATTTTTACGAACGCCCGGCGCGGCTCTTGCGGCGCATCAATCGAAATCCAATTCACGTCTCTTACTACAAGGGAGCTTTTTAGCAAATCACGATCGCGGCCGACAATCACGCGCTGTGTGGCCGGGTCCGTCGCAATTACGTAAAGCGGCTCGGTGGCTGCGATGCGTAAGCCGCGGCGCTGCCCAATAGTGAAATGATGCGTTCCGGTGTGCTCCCCCAGCAGCTTTCCCTCTGTGTCGACGATTTCACCCCGAGTCGCGGCAGAGTCAACGCCTTGCTCCTCAAAATATGCATCAATAAAGGTTGCGTAATCCCCGTTCGGGACAAAGCAAATCTCCTGGCTGTCGTTCTTTCCGGCAACCGGTAAATTGAAGTCTCTCGCAAGCTCCCGGACTTGCGACTTCACCATGCTCCCGAGGGGAAACAGTGTGCGCGCCAGCTGAGCTTGGGTCAGCCCAAATAGAAAATAGGTCTGATCTTTCTGAGCATCCACGCTGGTACGCATCTGATACCTTCCACTCCGCTCATCGACACTCAAACGGGCATAGTGTCCGGTTGCAATCTTATCGGCACCTACTCCATCCGCCATCTCGATAAATTGATCGAACTTAATGAAGTTGTTGCATAGTGTGCAAGGAATGGGTGTGCGGCCTTCGAGATAATCCTGCACAAACGGCTTTACGACTTGCTGCTCGAAACGGTCTTCAAAATTGACGACGTAGTAGGGAATCCCAAGCAGTGAAGCAACAGCCCTGGCATCGTAGACATCATCGAGCGAGCAGCAGCGGCCGACGGCGCCCCCTTCCGGGGCGAGAGTTGGAAATCGGCGCTGATTCCAGAGCTGCATTGTGAGCCCAATTACGCGGCACCCCTGCTGTTGCAAGAGACCAGCTACGACAGAGCTGTCCACGCCTCCGGACATCGCTACGGCGATTGTCGATGCAGAATCACACTTCGACAAGCCGCTTCTCCTGCTTCGCCTTGCGAATTTGCCGGGAGCAGTGGATGACTGTATCCACTAACCTGCTCACCTCTTCCCGAGTGTTATATCGGCCAAAAGAAAACCGAACGCTTGACCGTGCTTCCTCGCGAGTCCGGCCGATGGCAAGCAGAACATGCGACGGCTCAATCGAACCGCTGCTACAGGCCGATCCCGTTGAAACGGCGATCCCTTTCATATCAAGCGCAATGGCTAAGGCTTCGGCCGATATTCCGGTAAACAGCAGATTACTCGTATTCGGCAACCTGGAGTCGAGCGCCCCATTGATTTCGATACCGGGCAACGCGGTCAGAATTTCCGCCTCGAAGAAATCACGCAATCCCGCCAAATCGCTTGAGTCAGTCGTGGCGCACAGCTCTACAGCTCGCGCGAACGCCATCGCTCCGGGAACGTTCTCCGTGCCTGGCCTGCGCCCGCGCTCATGGCGGCCACCATACTGAATATTCTGGAGGGGCACTCCTTTGCGCACGAACAAACCGCCGATACCCTTCGGACCGAAAAGCTTGTGGGCCGCAACCGAATACAAATCCACATCCAAGCGCTGAACGTGTACGTCAATTTTTCCTAGCGCCTGAACGCCATCCGAGTGAAAATAGATCTCCTGTCCTCGCACCCTCCGATCGCGCACGAGCGCGGCAATCTCATTAACGGGCTGAATCGTTCCCACTTCATTATTCGCGTGCATCACCGAGATCAGCACCGTTTCCGGCCGCAGAGCCCGTCCAATCTCATCCAGGCTCACCACGCCGCGCGAGTCTACATTCGCGTATGTGATTTCGACTCCCTCTCGCTCTAATTGTCGGCACGATTCCATTACCGACGGATGCTCGATAGATGTCGTGATCACGTGCTTGCGCCCGACTGAGAAGCGCCTAACCAGTCCAAGGAGTGACAAATTATTCGATTCTGTTCCGCCGCTTGTAAAGATAAGGTCTGCAGGGGCCGCGTGCAGGAAATCCGCAATGGTCCGGCGACATCGCTCTAATTCCTGCCGCGCTAATTGACCTTGCGTATGAGCGCTCGATGCATTTCCATACACTTGGCGCGATGCTACCGCGAAGGTTTCGGCCACCTCGGGCGCCATGAACGTCGTCGCGTTGTGATCGAAATACAGGATCGGCATAGGGCAAGTGGCGTGGGAACAGCAGCTCAGATTCCTGGTGGGCGCCATGCGATCTTGCGAGTAGGAAACTACAATTCTAGCAGTGTATGAAGCCTTCCCAGCCCGGTCCCCTCATCACTCTCACCACCGATTTTGGACTGACAGATCATTACGCCGGCACAATGAAAGGCGTTCTCCTCACCCGCTGTCCCGGCGTCCACATTATCGATATTTCACACGAGATTCCGCCATTCTCGATCTATTCCGGCGCGTATACAATCGATCAGGCGGCGCCTTACTTCCCTCCAGGCACAATCCACGTAATCGTTGTCGATCCCGGAGTGGGCACCGCACGCAAGCCGCTGCTGCTCGAAGCGCTCGATCAGATTTTCATCGCTCCCGATAACGGCGTTCTCAGCATGATCGTAGAGCGCGATTCAACAGCGAACGCGCGTGAGATCACAAATTGCCATCTTTGGCTAAGCAATCCATCTTCAACATTTCACGGCCGCGATGTATTCGCTCCCGTTGCGGCAGCCCTCGCCAGCGGCAAAGCGAAACCGGGAGATGTCGGGCCGCTACTCAACGAACTCGAGTTGCTCTCTGACCTTCATCCCCGCGAGATCAAATCAGGACAGTGGCAGGGCAGACTGCTCAGCATCGACCACTTCGGGAATGCCATCACAAACTTCAGCGCCGCAAAATTCTCGATCGTTGCCTCGCGTCGATTTAGCCTACAAGTTGGCAAGCACCGCGTTACAACATTTCAAGACACTTTCGGAGATGCACGGAATGACTTGTGTTTCGCTTATTTAGGCAGCTCAGGGTACATCGAATTAGCAGTGAGGGAGGCAAGCGCTGCAGCGCTCTTGAACGCTTTCCCAGGCGATCCCGTCACCCTGCGATTGTTAGACTTGCACAAGTAGCAAACCTTCCTCCATGACCGCCGCCGAGCCACTTACCCTAAATCGTGTTGCCGAGTTTCGCAGCAAACTGCAATCGGGAATCGTGCTCGCAGACGGCGCCATGGGTACGATGCTCTACACCAAAGGCGTTTTCATTAATCGGTGCTTCGATGAGCTGAACCTCTCATCCCCTCAACTCGTCAGGGAAGTACATCAGGAGTACGTGAAAGCGGGGGCCGATGTCATCGAGAGCAATACGTTCGGTGGCAATCGCCTTCGTCTGACTGCGTTCGGGCTTGGCGAAAAGCTCTGGGCCATTAATCAGGCAGGCGTACGGCTCGCCCGCGAAGCAGCAGGCGAAAAAGCATTCGTGGCTGGAGCAATCGGCCCGCTGGGAACTCAGATTGAGCCACTCGGTCCCATGTCCTTCAGTGAAGCGCGCGCAGCTTTTAAGGAGCAGGCCGAGGCGCTGGTAGCGGGAGGCGCAGACCTTCTGGTTTTGGAGACGTTCTTCGAATTAAACGAGCTTCGCGAAGCGATTTTTGCCGCCAGGGAAGCTGCCGGTTCCGAGATGATCATCCTTGCGCAAGTCACGGTCGATGATGAAGGAAGGCTGCGCGACGGTACGAACTCTATCACGTTTACCGAGAGCCTGAACGAGTGGCCCGTCGACATCATCGGAGTGAACTGCTCTGCTGGTCCGAAAGTCGTGCTGGAAACCATTGAGAAGATGGCGCCGCACACCAGTAAGCCGCTCAGTGCCATGCCTAACGCGGGAGTGCCCGCGAATATCGAGGGCCGCAACATCTACCTTTGTTCGCCCGAATACATGTCCCAGTATGCCCGCCGCTTCCTACAGGCTGGCGTACGCGTGATTGGAGGCTGCTGCGGCACGACCCCCGAGCACATCAAGCTGATCTGTAGCGAAGTGCGTTCGCTGCAGCCGGTGCTGCGGAAGTCATCGACGGTCGCGATTGTCGAAGAAGGCAAGGCGCAAATCAAACCTCTTCCCAAAGTGCCGATTGCCGAAAAATCGCAGCTAGGAGCGAAGCTCGCCGCCGGTAAGTTCGTTGCATTCGTCGAAATCCTCCCGCCTCGCGGCATCGATGCATCAAAAGAAGTTGCCGGAGCGCGACTTTGCCGCGATCACGGAATCGATTGCATCAACGTTCCCGATGGCCCTCGAGCCAGCGCCAGAATGAGCGCTCAGGTTACTTGTCAGCTAATCCAGCAGCAAGCCGGGATAGAAGCCGTACTTCATTTCTGCTGCCGCGATCGCAACATCCTCAGCATGCAATCCGAACTGCTTGGCGCGCACACGACAGGCGTGCGGAATTTGATCTGCATTACCGGAGATCCGCCCCGCATGGGCGCTTACCCGGACGCCACTGCTGTGTTCGATGTCGATTCCATAGGCCTGACGAATATCGTTAACAATCTCAACCAGGGATTGGATATCGGGGGCAATCCGATGGGATCGCAAACCGCGCTCCTTCTAGGCGTTGGCGCAAACCCGGGCGCTCTCAACATGGACCAGGAGCTACGCCGCTTTGCCTGGAAAGTCGAAGCCGGCGCGGAATATGTTGTCACCCAACCGGTCTTTGATTTGGATCTCGTTGAATTGTTTTTGAAGAACACCGAGCAGTACAAACTTCCGATCATCGCCGGGATCTGGCCGCTTACAAGTTACCGGAATGCTGAGTTCATGGTGAATGAGCTTCGCGTTCCTGTTCCCAATGAATATATGGAGCGCATGCGCAAAGCAGACACCGCTGAAAAGGCCCGGGCCGAAGGCATAGGTATCGCGCAAGAGATGTCGCACGCGGTTCGCTCGATGGTGGACGGCGTCCAATTGAGCGCACCGTTCGGACGCTATGAGATGGCAGTCCAGGTTGCCGAAGCTCTCGGTGAACGCTAAACTGACAAAATATCCGGTTCCGTAATTCCGGGCAACTAATCTCTTATACGTCTTCCAGTGGCCACCGATCTTATTCAAATCGACGTTGATAATCCTTATCCCGGAGCCATCGATCGAGCTGTCTCTGAGATTTCCCGCGGGCGTATTGTTGGCATTCCGACGGACGCCTTATACATACTTGTTGCCGATCCCTTCAATCTTCACGCCGTTGGCCGCGTGTTTTCCGCGAAAGGTCGCGAGAGTGCGCGATCGCTGCCACTCGCCATCTCCGATACGCTGATGGCTGAGGATCTGGCGAAGGAGTTGACCAGCCGCTTCTACATTCTGGCTCGGCATTTCTGGCCTGGTCCCCTAACCATCATCGTTCCCGCTTCGGCCAAGGTTCCGCTGAAAGTCACCGGCAACACGGGACGCCTCGCCATGCGTCACGGGAACTCGAACGTGCTGAACGCGATGGTCGAGAAGACCGGACACGCTCTCATCGCGACGAGTGCGAACATTTCCGGCCAGCCGACGATTACTAGCGGGATTGAACTGTTTGCGGCCATGGACGGTCGGATCGATTTGGTGCTCGATGGCGGCGTATGTAGCGGCCCAGGCTCGACGACAATTGACATCACCGAGCCCTACTGGCGCGTCATTCGGGAAGGCGCGATCACGGAAAAAGATATTGCCGACCGACTTAAGGCCAATTGATTCCCCAGTTGACGCGTCCTAGCGCCTTATATCGGCATCGCCGAAATATCTGTTATCCTGGGTGCGAAGCGTTACCTGCGAGAGCGTCTCTCTTGGTCTCCTAAAAATTGATCCGATAGTCAATGTCATGGAGTCCAACTCGAACTAAGTGCTGGTGTGCAAGCTCCGGTGTCGATGACGCCATGGAGAAGCCTAAAGGCGCTCGGAGGATTCCCCCCTACTCTTTATGGGGTCAATGACGGAGGCTAAGCAGGAACCTCTCGCAGGTAAGGCTTTTTCTCTCCCCGCTCCCGCTCGATGAATATCCTCTTTATCGGCGACATATTCGCCTCTGGCGGACGCGGTATAGTCGCCGAAAACTTCAAAGCGCTGGTGGACGAGTACAAGATCGATCTATCCATCGCCAACGCTGAGAACAGCGCTGGCGGCTTTGGCATCACGCCGCTGATCGCCGAAGAGCTGCTGGCGCTTGGGCTCGAGGTTCTTACGGGCGGCAATCACAGCTTCGATAAACGGGAAATTCACGACTATTTGGACCGCCAGCCTCGAGTTCTGCGTCCTGCGAATTACCCGAACGGACTGCCAGGTCAGGGGCTTTTTACCGCCGCGGCACACAACGGCGTGCCGTATGCGGTAATGAACCTGCAAGGGCGCGCCCACATGGCGAATATCGATTGCCCTTTTCGGAAGGCCGATGAACTGTTGGCATCCCTGGAGTCTTCAATCAAGATCCGAATCATTGACTTCCATGCCGAATTAACTAGCGAGAAAGTGGCTATGGGCTGGTATCTCGACGGACGCGCCACGGCGATGATCGGAACTCATACTCACGTTCCGACTGCCGATGATCGTATTCTTCCGGGGGGCCTGGCGTACCAGACTGACGCGGGCATGACCGGGCCTTACGATTCAGTGATCGGCGTCGACAAAGACATTATCGTGCGCAGGTTTTTGTCCGGCGTGGGTGGCCGGATGGAAGCGGCGCGCCACGGAATCGAGTTGCATGGCGTGGTGATCAGTGCTGACGAGACGACCGGCAAGGCGAACGCGATCCGTAGAATCCGTTGTATCAAGTAGCAAGTTACCAGTGCTAAAGGTGCGTTTGAGGCACGGCATACCCTGTGATTTCAAGCGGTTGAGATGGTACGCTTAGAAATCGAAAAATGCGAACCGTCGACCTGATTCATCGTAAGCGGGAGGGCGAGGAGCTTTCTGCCGGAGAGATTCAATTCCTGGTGGATGGCTACACTCGGGGCGACATCCCGGACTACCAAGTTTCTGCTTTTTTGATGGCCGTGTACTTTTCGGGCATGTCCGACCGCGAAGTCAGCGCGTTGACCGACGCGATGACGAAGTCGGGCTCCCTCGTAGATCTCTCATCTATTCCTGGCATGAAGGTCGACAAGCATTCGACAGGCGGAGTGGGTGACAAGACCAGCTTGATAGCGGCACCTATTGCGGCGGCGGCAGGAGTGGTTGTGCCGATGATTTCAGGCCGGGGTCTTGGACATACGGGCGGAACTTTAGACAAGCTGGAGTCGATCCCAGGTTTTCGGACGGACCTCACCATTGAGGAGTTTCTGTCGCTGGTGGCTGAACATAAGCTTGCCTTCATTGGCCAAACTCCAGAAGTTGCTCCAGCGGACGGCAAATTGTACGCGGTGCGGGATGCCACGGCGACAGTGGAATCAATTCCGCTGCTCGCTTCCTCAATCATGTCGAAGAAGCTGGCTGTCGGCTTGGATGCGCTGGTTCTGGATGTGAAAGTGGGGGCGGGCGCGTTCATGAAGAAACAAGTCGATGCGCGGCGTCTCGCTCAGATGATGGTGGGCATTGGACGGCGGCTCGATAAACGGGTACAAGCTCTGATTACGGACATGAATCAACCGCTTGGGTACGCGGTGGGAAATGCGCTCGAAGTTATGGAAGTGTCGCAAACTTTGCAGAACGCAGGCCCGGCGGATCTGACGCGTCTTTCGCTGGAGTTGGCTGCGCGCATGATCTTCCTTGGCAAGATTACGGCGAGCTTGGACGACGCGCGCGAAACTGCTCAGGCCAAACTGCTGGATGGCTCCGGATACCAAAAGTTCAAGGACGTGATCCAGGCACAGGGAGGCAACCCGGACGTGCTGGATCGTTTCGATCTTCTACCGAATGCTACGGGGGCCCAGGAAATCACAACCAGCCGGGGCGGGTATGTAAGCGCAATTGACGCAGAGCTGATCGGGCAGGCGTCTTCGATGGTCGGAGCGGGCCGAAACACGAAAGAGGACTCAATCGATCCGGCCGTCGGCGTGATTCTGGAGGTGAAAGTCGGGCATAAAATCGAGCCAGACAGCATCCTATGCCGGATTTACTACACGAACGAGGAACATGTTGCCGAAGCCGCTGAGTTAGTCGAGGATGCCTTCAAGATTTCGCAGCAGCCTGTGGAGGAACGCGACCTGATTCTGGAAGTAGTCAGTTAGCCCGAGCGGGATGGCACGGCTTCCCGGTGTGGCCGGTCTGCTGGCCATTATTGCTTGCGCATTTCTCTTCTCGACTCGCCGCTCGGCGATTCAGAAACGCGTTCTGGTGTGGGGCATTGTCCTGCAGTTTGGTTTCGCGTTTCTGGTGCTGAAGACGAAATTCGGCACCCTCTTTTACGGTATCAGTCTATTCGTAAACGCAGTATTGAACTACACGGCAGCGGGATCGAGTTTTGTGTTCGGAGATAAGCTTGGCCTGCGAAATGATCAATTCGGAGTCATCTTCGCGTTTCAAGTTCTGCCCATTGTCATCTTCATAGCCTCGCTATTCGCGATTCTCTACTACTTGGGCATCATGCAGGTATTCGTGAAGTCGATGGCGATTGTGATGCAGCGTTTCATGGGAACGAGCGGGGCGGAATCGACCAGCGTGGCAGCGAGTATCGTGATGGGCCAAACCGAGGCGCCGCTCACCATCCGGCCATTTCTCGAAAGCTTGACAGAGTCCGAGCTGTTTACAGTGATGGTCAGCGGTATGGCGCACGTGTCCGGATCTGTTATGGGCGCCTATGTAGCGATCGCGGGTGTTTCGATTGCGCATCTCTTGACCGCGGTAATCATGACCGCGCCAGCGACGGTAATGCTTGCGAAAATGTTTGTGCCGGAAACGGGGCGACCTGTTACGGGAGGAACATTAAATGTGGAGGTTGAGAAACCAGGGGTAAACCTGATCGATTCGGCCGCACGCGGAGCGAGTGATGGACTGCAGCTCGCACTAAATATCGCCGGCATGCTGATTGCGTTCCTCGCTCTAATTGCGCTGGTCAATGGTGGACTTGCCTGGGTCCACTCGCACGTCAGTTGGATGCCAGAATCCGCGGCAACGATTCTTTCGTTTTTGTTCGCGCCGGTTGCCTGGATGCTAGGCGTGACCTGGCACGATTGCGCGACCATCGGAAGATTGTTGGGAACCCGAATGGTGCTGAATGAGTTTGTCGCGTTTGTGGCATTAGCTAAGGTGAAGGCGATTTTGCAGCCGCGGTCATTCGTTATCGCCACATTTGCGCTGTGCGGGTTTGCGAATCTCAGCTCGATCGCAATTCAGATAGGCGGTATCGGGGCTCTGGCTCCTTCCCGTAAATCAGATCTCGCGAGGCTTGGCCTTAAGGCGATGATCGTCGGAACGCTGGCAAACTTCATGTCGGCATGCATTGCGGGAATATTGCTGTAGCTTGATGCCTGATCAGACGATGCACGATGCCGCTCGATTCGTCACATCACAGACTTCTATTAGACCGAAGATCGGGGTCGTGCTGGGAAGCGGGTTGGGTGCGTTCGCCGAGGCACTTGGACATACTTTACGCGTTTCCTACAAGGAGATTCCGGGTTTTCCCGCAGCAACCGCCGCGGGACATGCGGGCAAGCTTGTAATCGGAACTCTCGGAGCAAACGGGCGGGGCACGGTGGACATTGCTGTGATGTCCGGCCGCTTTCATCTATACGAGGGTTACACGGCGCAACAGGTCACCAGCGGAATACGTTTATTTCGAGAGCTTGGAATCGAACGCGTGGTACTGACGAACGCGGCAGGAGGGATTAATTTAGAATTCGCGGAAGGCGCGCTCGTAACGATTTCGGATCACATCAATCTGCAGGGGACGAATCCCCTTCTAGGGCCGAACGACGAGCAACTCGGGCCGAGGTTTCCGGACATGACGGAGGCGTATTCTCCGCGTCTTCGGGAACTGGCGCGGGAGACTGCGGATGAACTGGGCCTCCCCCTTCATGAGGGCGTGTATGTGGCGGTTCTTGGTCCGAGCTACGAGACGCCGGCGGAGATCCGCTTCCTGAAGGCCATCGGAGCGGACCTGGTCGGCATGTCGACGGTTGCGGAGACGATTGCTGCCAACCAGATGGGCATGGAGGTGCTCGGGATTTCATGCGTGACTAATTTGGCCGCCGGCCTTGCCCCTGAGAAATTGAACCATGAAGAGGTCTTGGAAGTTGCCGAACGCGTTTCGGGCACATTCTTGAAACTGCTCCGTGCGTTATTGCCGAAGCTCAATTCGCTCCAGTGAGCAAGTCTCAAAGCCTGGTATTGTTCGATATTGACGGAACGCTGCTGCGGCGTTCGGGGGAACATCATAAGCGTTCTCTGATTGAAGGCATACGCAAAGTGACAGGGCTCTCGACGACGCTCGACGGCATACCGACAGCGGGAATGCTTGATCGCGATCTCATCGCAGCCATGCTGCGGGCGGAAGGCTACAGTCAGCATGGCATTCGATTAAAGATGCGGCAAATCCAAGCGGAATGCCAGAACTGCTACATGGCCGATTGCGCGACCGATCTGCGGATGAATGTTTGCGTGGGCGTCCCGGAATTTCTGGGTCAGCTTGAATCGCGCGGCGCTGTGCTGGGATTGGTGACAGGGAACTTGAGCCAAATCGGCTGGAAGAAGATGGAGCTCGCCGGGCTGCGGTCGTTCTTTTCGATCGGTGCATTCGCTGAGGATGGCACAACCAGAACGCGACTGGCCCGTGTCGCAGCGCAACGCGCAAAGAAACAAGGCTTAATCAAGCCGGGAGCCCGCCTCTCTTTGATTGGCGATCATGTGAACGATGTCGAAGCCGCAAAGCGCAACGGCTTTCAGGCGGTTGCAGTTGCAACGGGAGTGACTTCAATCGAAGAGCTGAAGGCCGCAGAACCGGATATTCTGGTCCCGGATCTCACACAGTTGGAGTTCGAGAAACTATTGTAGGAACGGCGATGATGCGGATTCAAATCGTTGACTCGCATACTGGCGGCGAGCCGACACGGGTTGTGCTGAGCGGCGGTCCGGATCTGGGGAGCGGAAGCTTCGTAGAGCGAGTCGTTCGGTTTCGTGGCGCGTTCGATTATATTCGGTCTGCGATCGTGAACGAGCCTCGCGGGTCTGACGCAATTGTGGGAGCACTGCTTTCCGAGCCGGTGGATGCATCGTGCGCTGCCGGCGTGATCTTCTTCAACAACGTGGGTTATCTCGGGATGTGCGGCCATGGGACGATCGGGCTTGTCGTTACGCTTGCCCATCTCGGCCGTATTCGGGCGGGCAATATCCGAATCGAAACGCCTGTAGGTGTTGTGAGCGCTGAATTGCACGAGAACGGTGAAGTCACGGTACGCAATGTTCCGAGTTTCAGACATGCCCACGACGTGACAGTTCCGGTCGAAGGGTACGGTTCTGTTACGGGCGAGGTTGCCTGGGGTGGAAACTGGTTCTTTCTCGTAAAAGAGAAGAGTCCGTATGAGCTCGAGCTTCGCAATCTCGAAGAGTTGACACATTACACATGGCGCATCCGGCAAGCGCTAGCTCGGCAGGGCGTCACTGGAGACAAGGGCCTGGAGATCGATCATATCGAGATCTTCGCTGCACCGCGGAATCGTGACGCACACAGCCGCAATTTCGTTTTATGTCCGGGGAAGAGTTACGATCGTTCTCCCTGCGGAACCGGCACGAGCGCGAAGATGGCATGCCTGTATGCGGACTGCAAGCTCAAAGAGAACGAGTGGTATATCCAGGAAAGCATCACAGGAACGGTATTCGAGGGAAAGGTTCAGGTCGTTGACGGTCAGGTGATTCCGTTTATCAAAGGCTCCGCGTTCGTGACAGCGGAAGCAGAACTGGTGATCGATGAACGTGATCCATTCTGCTGGGGCATTCCCGATTAAGCTATGGAAACGTACGATGTGCTGATTGCCGGAGCCGGTATTGTAGGCGCGGCATGCGCGTACGAACTTACGAACGCTGGTCTGCGGGTCGCCATCATCGATGAGAGAACGCCCGGAAGCGGCGCGACGAATGCGGGGATGGGCCACATCGTAGTGATGGGCGAGTCAGCGGCGCAGTTAGGCCTCACTCGCTATTCGGCAGAGCTGTGGAGAGCACTTGCGCCTTTGCTCCCTGCTGAATGCGGGTATTGGGAATGCGGGACGCTGTGGGTCGCGGCAGATGAGAAAGAACTGGAAATAGCGAAGGCTAAGTACAGCCGGCATAAAGACTTCGGTGTTAAATGTGAACTTCTTGATCAGCAGCAAATAGCAGAAACAGAACCGAACCTTCGGGCTGGACTTGCCGGAGGATTGCTGATTGTTCAGGACGCGGCCATTCAAGCCAGTTCTGCCGCGCGATTTCTTTTGGGCGAAGCTTTACGAGGCGGTGCGCATTCCGTGAGCGGCAAACGCGTAGTGAGCTTAAGCGATTCGGGGGCGCGTCTGAGTGACGGGTCAACTTTCTCCGCGGCGAATTTTATTAACGCGACCGGGACAGCCGCTTCTTTTGTGACGCCAGGTCTGCCGATTCGACCGCGGAAGGGCCACATCCTCGTGGTTGACGCCGGTCTGGATTTTGCGCGTCATGAAGTGGTGGAACTAGGGTACCTGAACAGCGTACGCGCCGCCGAAACGAATTCCGTGGCGTTCAACGTTCGACAGAGAACAACCAATGAACTGCTGGTCGGATCCTCTCGTCAATATGATGTCGAAAACGGCGACGTGGATCCAGCAATTCTCGACCGGATGCTGAGTCGCGCTATTGAATATATGCCTGGACTAGCCAGTGCACGGCAGATTACAAGCTGGGCGGGCTTTCGCGCGGGGACTCCGGATGGCTTGCCACTGATTGGACGTTGCCCGGGGTTCGAGCGAGTCTACGCCGCTACAGGGCATGAGGGATTGGGGGTTACCAGTTCCCTCGCCACGGCAAGTCTGCTAAGGGATGAGATCCTGGGTTACGCTCCGGCATTGGATCCTACGCCATACAGCCCGGCTCGGTTCAGCAACAGGGAGGCACAACAGCGATGAGCATGGATTGGCGCGGAGTCATCCCGGCGATAACGACGCCTTTTTGTTCTGACGGCTCGGTTGACCACCGATTCTTCGCGCGACACGTAAGTTGGCTTGTCGAAAACGGATGTAGCGGTGTTGTGGTCTCGGGATCGCTGGGTGAGGGCGCGACACTGAGCCTTCGCGAAAAGCGTGACATTTTAGAAGCGGCTGTAAAAGAATCGCGAGGCCGGGCGGCGGTAATTGCGGGTATCTCTGCGTTAAGCACCGCGGAAGCTGTGGAGTTGGCACAAACGGCGCATTCGGCAGGCTGCAACGGTTTGATGGTTCTGCCGCCTTACGTGTATGTGGGCGAGTGGCGGGAGATGAAGGCACACGTGGCTATGGTGTTCAAAGCTACTCCATTGTCTTGCATGCTCTATAACAACCCAATCGCCTATGGCGTTGACTTCCTTCCTCAACAGATTGCCGAACTTGCTGCCGAGCACAGTAACTTTCATGCAGTGAAGGAATCGAGCGCTGACGTTCGCCGGGTCACGGACCTCCGGAGCATTCTTGGCGAGAGATTGAGCATTCTCTGCGGCGTAGACGATTTGATCGTGGAGGCGGTGTATGCCGGGGCAGTTGGGTGGATCGCCGGTCTTGCTAATGCCTTTCCGCGAGAATCGGTTGAGCTTTTCGAGCTTGCGCGGCAGGGGCGAACAACGGAGGCTTTTGAGCTGTATAAGTGGTTTCTGCCTTTGCTCAGGCTTGACACGGTGCCGAAGTTAGTGCAGCTGATTAAGTATGCTCAAGAGCTGGTAGGGATGGGTTCCGAACGAGTTCGCCCGCCAAGGCTGGAGCTCAGCGCGGAGGAAAAGGAAATGGTGCGAGCACTGGTCGAGAAGGCGATGTCGAAGCGTACTGCCGGTGCAGTTGCAGCTCGACACTAAGGTCAGCTCGCGCTCGCTGGCTGTTTCAGTTCGGCAGGTCGTTCGAAGAAAGCTTGGATCTCGGAGACCTCTTGCCTACTCAGACGGAAGCTCAAAGCTCCTGCGACGCCTTGCACCTGATCGGCTCGGCGCAACCCGACGATCGCGCCTGTGACGGCCGGATTGTCGAGCGTCCAGGCGAGGGCTACTTCAGCGGGAGTACGGCCGTGGCGCTCGCCAATGGCCCGGAGTATTTCAACTAACTCGAGATTGCGACTTAGCTTGGGTTCTTTAAAATCCGAATCTCTCGCGCGCCAATCGTCCGGAGAGAGATTGAGGGCGCGCTCTTTGGTCATCTTGCCGGTGAGCAGACCGGCGCGCATCGGCGAATACACGATGACTCCGATATTGTTGGCCTTGGCGAAGGGCAGAATCTGATTTTCGGAATCGCGCGCCAGCAGAGAGTACGGTGGTTGCAGCGAGGTTATCGGAGCAATCTTCAAGGCTCGCTTCATCTGATCCACATTGAAATTGGAGACGCCGATCCAGCGGACCTTGCCCTCATCTTTCAGACGCGCCATTTCGGTCCAGCCCTCTTCGATGTCCTGTTCCGGGGCGGGCCAATGGATTTGATATAGGTCAATCGCGTCTATTTTGAGGCGCCTCAAGCTGTCTTCGCATTCTTTGCGGATGGAGTCAGCTTTAAGGGATCCAAAAATTTTTCCGTTCTGGTCCCAGCGGCGCTCACATTTGGTGAAGATGTAAGGCTTCTTTAAGACACCTTGCAGAGCAGCGCCGACGACCTCTTCCGAATGACCCAGTCCGTAGATGGCGGCCGTATCGATCCAGTTCATTCCAGCATCCAAGGCCGCATGAATCGCCGAAGTGGAGTCCCGGTCGTCCTGGTCACCCCAGGAAAACGCCCACCCCGCGCCTCCCATAGCCCAAGCCCCGACGCCTAGAGCGGTGATCTCAAGATCGCTATTACCAAGTCTCTTTCGCAGCCTCATTGTTTCCTGTGCCGCTGATTAGACGCTGTAATAGTGGGGCCGTGTCACAGTAGCTTGAGCCAATCGCTTGCTAAGGAGTCTGTGTGAAAAGCGGTCGCTCACGCTTCTGGCTCGGATCGCATTATGGGATCGCATATGTGAGCGGGCCGATGTGGCCGGTGCCGGTGGCCTTTTCGCGCTCGATGATGGCGAGCCAGTGCGGCCAGAGGACGCGTTGCATGGCTTGGGGAAAGCCGCCTTCATGGGCGGGAGCCGGTTTGGTCCAGGCGTATTCGGCAGGGACGATTCCGTCGGTGAACATCAGCCAGCGAGCAATGTAGACCGGCGGCGCCAGACGCTTGGCGGCGATCTGGAGCACTTCTGCATTGGTCGGGTGCAGGGAGGTGGTTGCGATTCCGTTGGCGACTTCGATCTCGACGATCTGATCGAGGCGGACTTGTTTGAGCGCGGCGGCATCGGCTTTGTCGAGGCGCTTGAATTCGGCGGTAGCTAGTTTGGCGAAGGCGAGTTGGCGGGCTTGTTCGTCGCGGTGCAGGCGATGGTAGTGGGCTTCGACTTCTTTGAAATAGCGCAGGAAGGAGCGCTCGGCGGTGGTCAGGTAGCGGGTGAAAGTGGCGAAGCGTTTCTTATGCTCTTCGGTCCAGTGGTGAGCGTTGCCGGGGAGGTTCCATTCGATTTCGTCGAGGCGCTTTTGATTGCGCTTGAGTTTCCAGTGCGCGTGAGCGAGCTGTTCGACAAGCGTGATGGCGGTGTGGTTGTCGGGGCGGTATTGATCGAACCAGGCCTGGACGGTAGCTTCAAATTGGGCGGGATCTTCGTCGGGCAGGACGATTTTTTCGGAGCGGCAGCCGTGTTTGAGCGAATTCAGGCTGGATTTGGCTTTGCCCTCGGGGGTGCGCGGGCCGGTCGGGCCGGGCGCGTGATCGGACGGGAGCTCGTCGATGAGGAACTCGTGCATGGCCGGCTGACGTGAAAATTGTGGCGGGGCGCGAGTGCCGGCGTTGTGGTGGAGGCTGTGCAAGCGGCTGATTCGGAGTGAGATGGAAGATTTTGCGGATTTGTGATGGCGGCCGAGAGTGATGGGCAGGGTCGGGGAACGGGGCGATTTTACCGAACGAACTGGGGGGGAGGAGTCAGGCAGGAGTAAGTTCCGGTCTGCCGACCGCTCGGATTACAACTCGTAAACACTTGGCCGTTACACACGGGCTTGCGACCGCCAGATATCAGCGATGCGCGTCATACGGCCAAATGGCATTCTTGGGCCCCGGCCGACTTGTGGGTCCAAAGTCGTGGGCAAGACGAATCTGCAGCTCCATTCCTATATACTTTAGAATGATTCTTCAGCCGGGCTGCGTTTCTGGCCGTCACTGATCCCCTTTGCTCTTGCCCCTCATCGGGGGCGGAAGCAAAAGAACTCGACCTGATATGTTCTAGAGTTCAGGCAAGATCGAAAAAAGCTGGACACCACCAGACGGTTTCACCAAGTTGAGGAGATGCGAGTGCCGTTCCGACAGCGGCTGCACGAGATTCGCTCCGGTTTCGAGCCCGCTTTCTGGGCTGCGAATTTCACTGAGATTTTCGAGCGCGTCGCTTACTACGCCACGACCGCCGTCCTTGCCATTTACTTAAACGAGCAGTTGCACTTTTCGACCGAGCGCACCGGCTGGATCCTCGGCACGTTTGGGCTCGTAGTCTGGTTCCTGCCCATCCTGGGCGGAACCTTGGCTGACCGTTTTGGCTTCCGTCGTGCGCTTATGTTCGCCTATTTGGTCATGACCGCTGGATATTTCCTGCTTGGGTCGCTCTCGGCCACGTGGATGGCGCCCGTCCGACATTCCCTTGGCGACAAGTGGCTCGTGCTGGCCATCCTCATGATTCCGGCCTTGGGTCCCGGCGTCGTCAAGCCTTGCGTGGCGGGGACCACAGCGCTCGCATCGTCAGAAAACGTGCGCTCAATCGGTTATTCGATTTACTACACACTGGTGAACATCGGCGGAGCGCTAGGCCCGATCATCGCGTTTTTGGTTCGCAAACAGCTCGGCTGGGGCATGGAAGCGGTGTTCCGCGTTGCGTCTTGTTCGGTCTTTCTGATGTTTTGGGTAACTTTGCTCTTTTATCGCGAACCCGCACGTTCGGGCCAAGAGCCTGTCGCGAGCGCGGCCCAGGCCTTCCAAAATATGGTCGTTGTGCTCGGGAATTTCCGCTTTGTAGTTTTTCTACTGATCGTGTCGGGCTTTTATATCGTGTTTTGGCAGGAATTCATCTCCGCCCCGCTCTTTACGCGCAATTACATTAACTCGAAAGCAGATGTGGACCTGCTTCTTTCCGTCGATCCCGCCATGATCATTTTGTTTCAGATCGCTATCACATATTTAACGCGACGCATGGAGCCGGTGCGAGCCATGGGGCTGGGTTTTCTGGTGGCGGGGCTCGCCTGGATCGTTCTTGCCGTCCGCCCCAGCATTCCTATGGTCGCGGTCGCTTTTGCTGTTCTTGCGCTGGGTGAAATGATGTATGCCGCGCGGTTCTACGAATATGTCTCTCGCCTCGCGCCCTCAGGCCAGCAGGGCCTCTACATGGGCTACGCATTTTTGCCCGTGGCCATAGGCTATTTCATCGCAGGGATTCTGGGCGGCCATCTGCTGCACTACTTCGGGGTCGTACTTAAGCGCCCGCAAGGAATGTGGTGGGTGGTCACGGGCATCGGCGTCGTCACCGCTGCGTTGATGTGGGCGTTCCATGCGTTTGTTCGGCCGCCAGCGCCAAAAGTTCCGCTGTGGGCCGAGAGAGACCCCTCAGCACAACGCGCGCCCGCGGCTCCATAATATGAATCACTTAGAATTGCGCGCACGCAAGTCGTAGGATAGGTCCCGAAAGACGCGCCAGTATAGAACGATCCACCTGGCTTTATAGTCGCCTACACGTTGATTGACGACCGCGCGGCAGCGAGGTCTTGCCTGACCCGCGATATGTCGGGAAGGATTTACCGATCCTGTAGATGATTTCCGAGTTGTGCCAGGATGACGCGCTAACCGGAAACTGTGTAGCGGAGGGCGGGCGAGCGGGTGATTTTACGGAACGAACTCGGGGAGAAGTCAGGGTGAGTGAACTGTGGGAATACCGGCCGGTTCGCTTTCCTGTAAGGACGAGTGATGCAGTAGGACCAAAATCGAAGCCGGTACATCGCTATCTAGACACAGTTGCAGGCTGCGAGCTGGAATTGAATCCGACCGCCCATTCCTTAAACCCGGGCGCGATCTTTTCCAATCGCTCAATGAGTTCCTGCGGCGGCATTCTGCTTCTTACCGGCGCCGCATAACCAGGTGAGCTATCCGTCAGCGGAAGATCCCTTCGGAGGTCGATAAGGAATTTCAGCCCCGAGCGCGGATAGATCTCACGAATCCGAGCTTCGAACATTCCCTGATACCAGCCGTAATCGTCCACACCGGTGTAAAGACGCTCAAGGTCCTCCAAGGATGTATTCTTCGGACGTACTTTAGAAGGCCGTCCGAGCAGATCGAACACCCGTTTCCATTCCGGGTGCCTTTCTGAGATGTAAGCGTAAGACCAATAGCTCGCGAGAAACTCGGAGAACCATTGGTCCTTTGGGTCGATCCCAAAGTTTAGAGTCAACGTATGCCCGAGTTCGTGAAAGCCAATGAGATCGACAAATTGGTCTGCCACGGCATCGAAAGTGGTGTCGTTCTCCTTCAAAAACGTTTGCAAGAGGCCGGGCGGTATAGCCTGCCTGCGCGCCATCATCAGACCAAAGGTGGGGTTGTCGCGCGTCGCCGGCATGAAGATCACTACCGGGTTCCCACTGCACATAGGAAGTCCGTAGGGATTCCCCGTTACATTTGTCCAGCTTTTAGAGTCGAGCAGTGCCAAGGCCGCGACGTTCGTCTGGACATCTAGCCGCGATTGATAAAAACCGTTCATGTCCTCGATTGCGGACTGCAGTTGCCGCGCGTGCTGCTGATGGCCCGGGCTGTAGTACGCCGGAATCTTTCCATTAAGAGCTGGGATTCCAAGCTCTTTGATTTTCGCCAGGTAATTCGGCTCGTCAGCCCACCCTACGAGCGCGGCAACCAAGATTGCGGCTATCGATGCAGAGCATGTCGTGGCGGAGCATGTCGTGCAACGCCCGGGATCTCCCCGAAGCATTCCTGCCTCCCTGCGATAATCCGGTATTGTACAGGTCATAGCCTACCCAGGCAAGTAGCAACCTGCTGCCTCGCAATGGTTGAAATACCTGACCGCCGACTAAATGTCAAGCGGCACAGCGTGTATCCCTACGAAACGTACAAGAGATTTCCGACACGTGTTGGTTAAAGGGGATAGGAAGGTTGGGATCGGTATAAAGGGGCCGCTCCCTTAGGGCGCGCGGCTCGGTAGAAGATTCGCCCTGATATTTGGGGGTCCGGAGGCTTGAGGCTCGAGCGCAAAGGCAAATTTTCCGGAGCGGCAATCGGGAACAGGAGACCCGCGATAGAAGGCCAAGCCGTATTGCCATTCTCGATTTAACCCCGCGTCGCAAACAGTTCCTTGAAGCGCTCTGATTTGACGCCACAAGCCACGCGCGGAGACTTGAGCGTCGAGAACAGGGTCGGCGATCACTTTCAAATAAATCCCCCCGATAGCCATGCAAATAACCAGTAACCCGATAGCCCACGAACGTCTGGCTGCAAACGCGACTGCGACCGGAGCGGCAATGTAGAACAGATCTAGCGGCGTGAAATGCGTGTTCGGCGACAACGAGAAGCGCCCTTTGCTGAGCCAAGCCGGCAACTCTCGCGCAAGGATTGGGACTGTTGCGATCAGCAATGCGCAAGGGACCAGGGTGAGCCGGAGAAGCCTTGAGTTGGTAGTTGCGACTTGTGTAGCAAGGAGCACAAAAAGGCTCGGAAACAAAGGGAGCAGATAACCGGGCAATTTATTCAGTGACACGCTGAACAGCAGGAGACCGAAGCAGAAAATAGCGCCGAGGAAACGCTTCCGTTCATCGCGCCAGGATCGCGCGAATGCGAAAAGGGCTATTAGTGGAGTCCACGGAAAAACGCCTGCGAGCAGTACAGGAAAGTAGTAATACCAGGGCTGAACGTGATGCAAGGATGGCGAGTAGAGCCGTTCGATGTGGTGTCTCCAAAAAAAATCTTCGAGAAAGCGGTTTCCGTTGTAGGCGTAGACGGCGGCATACCAGGGACCAGCGATCACAGTGCAAGACAGAGCGGCAAGCCACCAGCGGCGCCAAAAGCGCCTAAGAAACCAGAAGAAGGGGACAGATAGCGCCAGGGGTACGAGACCTTTCGCGAGCGCGGCGAAACCAATGCAGATCCCAATCAGCACGAATCGCAAGCGCCGGTGAGCGATTTGCGGCTCGGCTCGCAATAGGGGAAGCGCCAAGAGAACTGCCAGAGAGAAGCAAGCCGCAAGCGGCAAGTCAGTCAAGCACAATTCGCTAAAAGCAATCCAGCCGGTAGAGGTAGCGAGCAGCGCGGTCGAGAGAGCGGCGACTTCGATATCGAACTCACGACGAAGCAGGTAGAATGCGGCGGCCAGAAATGACAGGCCCATCACCGTTACGGGCAGGCGGACAGCGAGATCGGGATCGAACTCAGTTGTCGTGCCGAGGGCGGCCATCCAGTAGAGTAGCGGCGGTTTTTCGAACCATGGAGAACCCCAAAGCTTGGGAGTGATGAGATCGCGAGTGTGGGCCATCGCGCTGCCGATGGCGGCGTACCTCGGTTCATCGGGCCCGAGCAGGCCGACGTGGTTTAGGCCGTAGAGATAAAAAACTGCCATCGCGAAAGCCGGGATGAGCAGGAGAACGTTACGACGGCGGTGAGACAAGCACTCTTCAGAATATATGCAGGAGCGACGCGAACATTCCAAGCGCGGCAAGTGAAGTTAAGAGCACCGTGAGCCAGCCGAACCAATTCATCCAAGCGGTGTTCACGCGCTCACCCATGACCTCAGGGTTGCGGGTCAACAGAAGAACGAGCACGATGCTAGGCGGCGCCAAGATGCCATTGAATATAGATGCCCAGAACAACATCTGTACGGGGCTGAAGCCAGCATAAATCAGGCCCAGGCCGAGGAGCGCTGAAATCACGAGCACGGCATAAAATTTGGGCGCAATGCTTACTTTGGCCTCGAGCGAAGCTCTCCAGCGGAAAGCCTCGGAGATGGCGTACGCGCTCGATCCTGCGAGAGTGGGGATGGCCAAGAGGCCTGTGCCGATGATGCCTACGGCAAACAGCCAGGAAGCAGCGGGACCGGCAATGGGTCCTAGGGCGGCGGCAGCGTCCTTCGCGGTATTGATCTGTGTCTTTCCGTGCGCAAATAGCGTGGCCGCGGTGGTGAGCGTGATGAAGTATGTGATCAATTTCGAAATGAAGGAGCCCATGAATACGTCGGTCTTGGAACGCTCCAAGCGAGCATCTGAGGGAGGCGCTGCGGCGTCGACGGGCCGACGACGGCGGCGGCAGAATTCACTTTCTACCTCCTGAGAAACTTGCCAGAACAGAAAATACGGGGACATGGTCGCGCCGATGATCGCCACAAGCACCGAGAGGGAGTTGCGGGAAAACGTGAGAGACGGGACCGCAGTATGGAGCAGCACCGCACCCCAATCGGGCTTGGCCAAAATCCCGGCTGCGACATACACAAACAAAATGAGGCATAGCCATTTGAAGATGCGCTCGAGAGTCCGATAGGGATAGTAAAGAAGGAGAGCGATGATGACGCATCCGTAGACGGCCGTCCACACGTAAGGGGAGATGCCGGTGATCATGCTGGTGACCTCACCCATGCCGCCGAGATCTGCGCCTACAGTGACGGTGTTCGCAATCAGGAGCATTGCACAGACGGGTAACAAAATCCACTTGGGATAATTCAGACGGACATCGCGGGCTAAACCTCTTTTCGTAACCAGGCCAAGACGCGCGCACATGAGTTGTACAGCGGCCAGGAGTGGAAGAGCGAAGAGCGAGGTCCAAAGAGTGACGTAGCCGAGCGTTGCGCCGGCGATGGAGTACGTGACGATGCAGGACGGGTCGTCGTTTGCGGCGCCGCTGATGACACCCGGCCCGCAGTTGCGGTAAAGAGTCTTGAGCGAGAAGCGTGGTTTGCTGACCTCGCCCCCATCGTGCGTTGATTCGGTGGCAGTGCTACCCACGAAGATGGGACTGGAAAGGATGGGGAGCGGTTACAACGGCAAATGTAGACGTGGCAGAGAGGGGACAGCCTGCTCTTTCCCCGTCGAGAGCTCGATGAGAACAAGGCGGAGCGCGGCCGATGAGCGCGGCCGCCTGGATGCAACAATCAGTAACGATGCCGAGTGCCGTCATCACCGGTGCGTCCACAGGTCTGGGCCGAGAGTTCGCGCGCTTGTGCGCCGAAGATGGGTATGACGTGGTGCTCGTAGCGCGGTCGCGCCCACAACTCGAAGAATTAGCTGCGCAGATCCGGCAGACCACGGGCCGTGCTGCTCGAGTGGTCGTGAAGGATTTATCCATTCCGGATGCGGCAGCCGAGGTCTTCGATGAACTGACCAGCGCCGGGCTGGATATTGAGATTTTGATCAACAACGCCGGATTCGGCCTTGTGGGGCGTTTCTGGGAGCTGGACGAACAACAGCAGATGCAAATGGTTCAGCTCAATGTAGGAGCGCTTACGCATCTGACACGGTTGTTTCTTCCGGGCTTTGTGCAACGCCGCCGAGGCCGTATTTTGAATGTGGCATCCACGGCGGCTTTTCAACCCGGCCCATTGATGTCCGTTTACTACGCCACGAAGGCCTATGTAGTATCGTTCTCTGAAGCCGTGCACAATGAGGCTCGCGATTTTGGGGTAACAGTAACAGCGCTTTGCCCGGGACCCACCAAGACAGAATTTGATAAGCGCGCCGGCAGCACAGTAACGAAGCTGTTCAAGAGCAGAAACGTGATGGACGCGTTTACAGTGGCCAAAATCGGCATTGATGCAATGAAGCAAGGCAAGCCGTTGGTCATTGCGGGGCGCCTTAATGCAGCGATGGCTTTTCTTACGCGCTTCGCGCCCCGGCAACTTGCCGCGTCAATGGCTCGGCGGTTTCAAGAGGTCGACTGAATCGCTGGCGTTGCGGCCGGGTCGTAAGGCGTTTCAGAAGAGCACATGGGGCGCGCCGATCTGCTTCGAAGGATCTTGCGTCACTTCCGTTCACGAAGGATGCGGCGGTTTGAGAAGACGTTTCAGGTATCGGCCGAGACCCGAATTCTCGATGTGGGAGGATCGCCTTTGATTTGGGAGTATTCGAGGATTCGACCCCGGCTGACGATGCTGAATTTTCCGAGTGCCATTGAGCGTTCAAATGGCGCAGTGGCTTGGATAGCGGGTGATGGCCGCATGCTGCCCTTTGCGGACGGGGCATTCGATATTGTTTTCAGCAATTCGGTAATTGAACACGTTGGCAACGAAGCCGATCAGCACGCGTTCGCGCAAGAGCTGGCCCGAGTCGGGCGGCATTACTGGGTGCAGACGCCTAACCGAAATTTTCCGATTGAAGCGCACCTGATGCTTCCGTTCGTCCATTACCTTCCAAAGAAGTGGCAGAGCTTCGTAGTCAAGCGGTTTACCGTTTGGCAGATTCTCGTCAGGCCTGATGAGGCACAAAAACGGTTTTACATCGATCATTTCCTGAATGAGCTCAACCTACTTGGCAAGCGCGATCTTCAAGGCTTATTTCCAGACGCTACGATATTGTCTGAGCGTTTCTTAGGTCTCGTGAAGTCGAATATCGCGGTTCGGCTGTAGCGTGGGTCCAGTGACGGGGGTGAGCCTGGGCGTGATCAACTGAATTAAGCCCAAGGCCACCAAGTACGCCAATCCAGCCAGCAGAAACGGAATTTTGTAGCTGCCGGTCCACTGCAATACATATCCGACAATTTTGGCGATCAGCATCCCACCGATCGCGCCGGCCATGCCGCCAATTCCGACGATGGAAGCGAGCGCGGCTGAAGGAAACATATCGGAGGCGAGCGTAAACAAGTTTGCGGAGAATCCCTGGTGTGCAGCAGCAGCGATCCCAATAAGGAGCACAGCGCCCCACAAGCTTGTAACCGAGTAAGCGTGCATGACCGGGAGCGCACACGCCGCGCAGACCAGCATCGCGACTTTGCGGCTCACGTTGATCGATTTGCCACGCTGAATCAGCCAAGAAGAGAGCCATCCTCCAGCGACGCTCCCCGCATCCGAGATGACGTAAATCGCGACGATCGGAAATCCGATCTGCGAGAGAGCCAGACCGTGCTGCCGTTGCAGAAAGTCGGGCGCCCAGAACAGATAAAACCACCAGATTGGATCCGTCGAAAACTTGGCGAGGAGAAACGACCAGGTTTGCCGGTGCTGCAACAGCTGGACCCATTTGATTCGAATGGCTGGCTCGGGCGGATCGCTGCGGATGTAGCTCAACTCGGATGGCGTGACGCGGTTGTGGAGCTCGGGCTTACGGTAAAGAAGAAGCCACAGGATGACCCACACGAATCCTAGGCTCCCCGTCACAATGAAGGCCCAGCGCCATCCCCAAGTGATGGTGATCCAGGGCACGATTAATGGCGTGACAATTGCGCCCATGTTGGTTCCTGCGTTGAAGATTCCGGTGGCCAGCGCACGCTCTTTCTTCGGAAACCATTCGGCGACGGCCTTGATGCTGGCGGGGAAGACACCGCCTTCACCAAGTCCGAGGGCTGAGCGAGCAAGGATGAAATTTGTCAGGGAACTGCTGATCGCATGTGCCATGGAAGCGAGACTCCAAAACACCATCGCGACGGCATAACCCAAACGCGTTCCGAGGAAATCTATGAGAGGTCCCATTAGAAGCATTCCGACGGCATACGCGCCCTGGAATGCGAAGACCAGATTGCTGTAGTCGATTTCGCTCCATCCCAAATCGTGCTGCAGAGTTGTTTTGAGAACTCCGAGGACCTGGCGGTCCATGTAATTCTTGGTCGTGCCGAGGAGCAAAAGACCACAGATGACCCAGCGGAAGCGCCCAATAGACGCTGCTATAGGCGGTCCCGAGCGGGTGCCCGAGGTCACACCCCTGCCTGCGCCTGCGCAGGAGCTTCTGCCGGACACTCGACGCCGATATAATCCCGCGCATTGCTGTAGCTGATGTTCTGGACAAGAGTGCCGATGAGCGCCTCGTCGTTGGGGAGATCACCATTTTCCATATCGCGGCCCAACAGATTGCAGAGCACGCGACGAAAATATTCGTGACGTGGAAACGACATGAAGGATCGTGAATCGGCGGTCATTCCGATGAAACGCGCCAGCAAGCCGGTATTCGAGAGCGTGTTTAGCTGCCACTCGATGCCTTCTTTCTGATCGAGGAACCACCACGGCGTACCAAATTGGAGCTTCTGGAATCCCTTGCCGTCCTGGAAATTGCCGACAGCAGCAGCGAAGACGTAGTTATCCGCCGGGTTTGCGTTGTAGACGATCACTTTCGGCAGAGCGCCTTCGCGATCGAGCTGGTCCAAATAGGAACAGAGCGCGTCAGCTTGACGCCAGTCACCGATCGAGTCGAACCCCGAATCAGGGCCATGCGTCTCTAAAGCTCGCGTGTTCGCGTTGCGCAGAGCTCCCAAGTGTAGCTGCTTCGTCCAGCCCTTTTCCGCATCCAAATGTCCGAAATATAGCATCAGAAAAGCAGCAAACTTCGCGTGCTCGTTGGGGGTTGCCGGTTTTCCGGAGCGCACTTTGTCGAAGATATGGGCTGCAGTGCTCTCTGAGCAGAAATTTACGTAACAATGATTCAGACCGTGATCGGACGAGCGCGCACCTGCCGTGTGGAAGTCGTCGTGTCTTTGTTTCAGCGCCTGTAACAGGTTCTGCAGGGAGTTGATTTCGACATTGCTGGTTTCACCCAGCCGGTTGGCCCACTTGTTGAACGCCTCGGGCATATGGACCTGGAGAGCTTTGTCGGGGCGAAATGTGGGATAGATGCGAAAGGCTTGCTCTTCGGCGGCGATGGTTTTGTGGTGCGCGAGAGTCTCGCTCGGATCGTCCGTCGTGCAGAGAACCGTTACGCGAAACTTCTTCAATATGCCGCGGGCGGTTAGCTTACGGTCCGCGAGCGCGGCATTGGCGCTATCCCAAATTCGAGGGGCACTGTGTCCATCCAGCGTTTCGTCTATTCCGAAATAGCGGAGCAATTCGAGATGCGTCCAGTGATACAGGGGATTGCGCAGTGTCTGGGGAACGGTCCTGGCCCAGGCAAAAAATTTATCCCGGGGAGAAGCGTCGCCGGTGCAGAAGCGCTCCGCGACTCCGTCCGCCCGCATCGCGCGCCACTTATAGTGATCGCCGGCAAGCCAGATTTCAAAAACGTTCGCGAACTGGCGGTCTTCCGCGATGTCCTTTGGCGAGAGATGCGAATGATAGTCGAAAATCGGCGGAACAGCGGCATAATCGTCGTATAAGCGCCGTGCCGCCTCGGAATGCAATAGGAAATTCTCGGCGATGAATTTCATAAATACTGGCTCACTAGCAACGCACGTTTACGTACGGCTTACGACTGCCTCCTTCGATGCGCCATTCCGAAACTCTATCTCTTGACTGTGTTTCGAAACACGATTAAGCGCCAGAGCAAGGTCCTCGTTGGCAGTCCCCGTAAGCCGCACGAGCGCTGGGCTACCCGCGGCGGCTGAGCACGACTCAATGAGCGCCTGCTGGACTGCCCCGAGCTCGATAACGGGTGCGTCCGGTTCTGGTTTGGGCGCTCGCACGCGAACTAGTTCGAGATCGTGGATGTTCCTGCACTGGACTGACGGCCCATGAGCCGCATTCACGACTGCATTGCCGAGACTGAGCCCGTGTACCTGTGAACAAAAGATGCCGCTTTGGGTGGCCTTCACAAACACATTTTCGAGCGAGACTCTCTGCATCGGATTCTCAGGCAGGCCTTCAATGACGACTGCGCGTCTTGCTCCATCAATGAGGATGCCGGAGCAGTAGAAATCGAGAAAGCTGGGAGTGCCCTTATTAAAAGGCTGCGCAGTAGTCCGGTCTTCATCCTCATAGAACATGCCGATCACAACGCCGGTATCGAGAATGCCACGCATTACGAAATTCGTTGCCGATACGTTCTCGACTACGTTACCGCGCCCGCGCGCAGTTCTGAAATACAATCCGCAATCAGTCCCGTCACACACGCAGTTGCTGATAACGAGATTGCGCACGCCGCCCGCGGTCTCGCTTCCAATTCCCACCCCGCATCCGCCATCACGAAAGACGCAGTTGGTGACGGCAATATTTTCCGAAGAAGCGAACGGTTTGCCCGGCACATACTTGTAACCGGACTTGATCATGATGCAGTCGTCGCCCGTGCTGATGTAGCAATTGGAGATCCGGACATTGCGGCAACACTCCGGGTCGATGCCGTCGGTATTCGGGGAGTGCGGCGGATTCAGGATCGTGAGCCGCTCGATGCAAACGTCCTCGCATAAAAACGGGTGGACCGTCCACGATGGGGACTGCTGGATTGTCAGGCCGCTGATCAGCACATTTCGGCAGCGATAGAGGTTGATCATCCGCGGGCGCGGCCACGGGAGCGGGGAGCCGGGAGGATTTTCGGGTTCTCTTCCTACAATGCCCAGCTTCTTGCGGAGCTCTTCGGTTTTGCCCCAGGCTTCTAGCCACACCGCGCCCTGGCCGTCCAGAGTCCCTCGACCACAAATCGATACATTCTCGAGGCCAACACCGGTGAACATAGAAGCATAGATTTTGCGCTCGACGCCCTCCCACATTCCTTGCATGGTCGGGTAATCGGAGAAATTCGTGCTTCCTAGAAGTGTGGCGCCGGCGAGAATTTCGATTTCGAGATTACTCTTCAGGAAAATCGGGCCGGTCAGATAGTTGCCAGGCGGGACAAGAACTCTTCCGCCACCGGCTTTGGCACAGGCATCGACGGCGGCCTGAATCGCGCTGGTGCAGAGAGTACGGCCATCGGCAATGGCACCGAAATCGAGGACGTTCAGGACATGGCTGGGAGGGTTTGGGTTCGGAGCAGCATAGTTGGGGGCTCCGGCGGGCAACATCGCTGCGCTCGCGCCAAGCCGTCGAATGAATTCGCGGCGCGCGTTTTGTTTGGTGGCCATTTGCTGCAGGATCATTTAAACCCGGTCGCCGACATCCTCGGGATATTTCAGTGCGAGAGCGCGAATCTCATAAGTGAACTCAAGAAACAATTTCTCCCAACGCTTGGCCTGTTCGGGAGTGTACTCGTAAAACCCTTTTGCATTCGATACACCTTTGGCGCCTGAGTCCACGACCTCGCGCATCAATTTCGGCAGCTCCTTGGAACATGCCAATTCCGGAAACAAATCTTTCATTACTTCAGCGTAGGCAGGAATTCCGGTCAGATCCATGAACCGGAATGGCCCGGCGAAAGTGATCCAGTAACCGTAATCGTTCCGAAGGGAGCGATCGATATCGGCGGGGGTGGCATAACCATTTTCGACGAGAAAAAACGCCTCGCGAAGCATCGCATACATGATTCGATTGGTTATAAAACCCCGTATGTCACGGCGTACTAGGGTAGGCTCTTTGTTCCAGAGGCGCGCGAACGAAACAGCGCGTTCTGCAAAGACGGGCAGCGTTCGATCACCGCATATAATTTCCATGAAACGAGTGATATGCGCCGGTTCCGCCCAGTGAATACCTAGTATGCGTTCCGGGTGAAGCGCGCGCTCCTGAAAAATCGAAATGGGGATCGCGGAGGTATTACTCCCGATAACAGTATCCGCAGGCACCACTTCCTCGATCTGCCGTAATACGGCCTGCTTCGCTTCTACATCTTCCGTTATGGTTTCGATGACGATGCCGCAGCTTGCGACGCGCGAGAAATCGACCGTAATCTCAAGATGCTTGATCACTTGTTCGGGATCATTGCGCAAAACGCCTTGTTCATGCATTTCTTGCAAATACGCAAACACGTGCAGCGCAACGTCCCGGTCTTTATCTTTATCCGCGGTGATTCCAAAGACGCGGTGACCCGAGGCAAGAAGGCAGGCAAGGATGCTTCGGCCCATTAAGCCCAGTCCTATCACGCCCACAGCGATGTTTTCAGATACAACTGGAAAATTCGGCTCGTCTAACATCTAGATATCACCCCAAAGGACATTTGAATCCATGGCAAAGCAGGAAGTTAAACATCCAGACAAAGCGGCTCATACAGGATCCTATTCCGCCGGCGTATTGATCGACGGATGGCTGTATGTGAGCGGACAAGGACCTCTGGATATGCAATCGGGAAAAACCGTTTCGGGGAGCATCGAAGAGGAAACCCGTCTGACGATGTCCCATGTCGGCAAGATTTTGGAAAGTGCGGGATGCTCTTTTGACAATGTCGTGAAATGTACCTGTCATCTGGCGAACATAGCGGACTTTTCGCGATTCGACGCAGTGTACGCATCGTTTTTTCCCGGTGTAAAACCGGCGCGCACGACCGTGCAATCCGTTCTTGGGGGCGGAATCAAAGTGGAGATCGACGCCATTGCACGCGTTCCGAATCAGTGAATAATGCCCGAGCTTAGCTATTGACCGTTTGGGCATCGAGAGCAGTCGAACCCGATCTGCTGTGCCATACAGTTATGAGTAAGGTTCCCACAAGAACCATCAATCCTCCGACTATTGCCAATGCACTCAATTTTTCGCCCAGCCAAATCGCTGCGATGGCAACACCGAAGATGGTTATTAAGTAATTCGACAGAGCGGCCTGTATGGCATCCAAATGCTTCAAGGCCTTCAAGAACAGCACCATGGATAAGTAGTTATGGAAGAAGGTTAAGAGAGCGAGTCCGATCCATGTTTGCATCGTGAAATGCGGGATATTCACAAATACCTGCCGCTCCTGAATCAGCACAAGAGGAGTCAGGATGACGAACATCGCCACATAGGTTCCGAACAGCATTTCCATTTCGGAGTATCGCTCGAGTAACTTCTTTCCATAAGAGTTATAAAAGGCGCTACCGAGAACTCCCAGGAAAATGAGTGTGTTGCCTAAAAGGTAGCCGCGTCCCAAATTAAACCCACTGACGTCCTTGGCTGAGCAAATCACAACGCCTACTATCGCCAATCCAAAGCTTACCCAGCGTACCCGGGTCATTCTTTCGCCGAGCAAGATAAAGGCCATGGCTGCCGTGCAAACAGGCAGCGCCAACATAAGCAATGCAGCATTGCTGGCGAGAGACATTCTTGTGCCCCACGTCACCAGGATCTGGCCCGGAAAGATGCCGAACAGAGCCAGTATGAAGAACGTCAGGAGATCCCGTTTATAGTGCTTTCCCGTGGGCCCGCTTTTCTTTTCCGCAATAATGAAAGGAAAAAGCATGATGGTCGCCAGAGTCATCGGCCCCCACACCGTAAAAAGCGAGCCAACCTGGTCCTGAACGAGCTTGATGCAGGTAAATTGAAGCGCCCACATCAGGTTGCAGCTGAATAACAGGAGCCAGGATTTCATGTTTGTGCTAGCTGGTTACTGCTGCTCGATGCGGATAGTTATCCATGCAGCATGCCAGCGATCGTTTCAGGCAATCCAGGGTGGCTTGAACATCCGCTTCAGTGTGCGCCGCGGAGATGGAACACTGCTTAATGGCGTGAGGAAAGAAATAAATACCATGCTCGATCAGATCCCGCCGCATGTCTTCGTCAAAAGCGAAATCGTGATGTTTGGCCAAATCGTGCCAATCTCTTGGCAAATGATCCATGAAATAGATGCAAAAGGCAGAGCCCTGGCGGGCGACCACGGCCGTCAGACCAGTTTCACGTAAAATCTGTTCAATTCCACCCTGCATTTGCTGTCCGAGTAAGTCCACCTGGTGATAAATCTCGCCATTATTCATCAGCAGACGCTCGATGGTAGCGATTGCCGCAGCCGTGGGTACAGGATGTGCGTTATAGGTTCCTGCGAGTAAGACGCGTTTGGAAGGATCCGGATGGACGAAATAGTTCATCAAATCACGTTTTCCACCGAGGACGGCCATGGGATACCCATTCGCAACGGCTTTCCCAAATACAACGAGGTCCGGGGCGACGCCTGCGATGCTGGCATATCCACCGACCGCATGGCGGAAGCCGGTCTTTACCTCGTCAAATATGAGCACGAATCCGTAACGGTCCGCGAGAGCTCGAAGACCCTGCAGATATCCTTTATCGGGCTTGATAATACCGACATTTTGCAGGATGGGTTCTGCGATCAAGCCAGCGATAGAGTGACGTTCACAAACGTAACGAACGGAATCGAGGTCATTGAAATTGACAGAATGGACTAGTTTCTGATGCTCGCTGGGCACGCCCGCGCTGATGGGCTTATACGGATATTCGCCCGGAGAACGTCTTGGCCCGAGCTCGCTCAAGGGGGTCATCAGATTACAGGAGACGTCATTGTGCCAGCCGTTGTAGCCTCCTTGCATCACAATAATGTGATCCCGGCCAGTGGCTGCACGGGCGAGGCGGAGAGCCTGATACGTTGCTTCGCTCCCGGTATTTAGAAATTGAACGGTGTCTACCGACGGAACATGCTGGCAGATTAGCTGAGCCAGCAAGCCCTCCTGGACCGTCGTGCCAGATCCATATAGGCTCGCACCATCGCGCAAAGCTCGGATCACAGCCTCAGTTACATACGGATCGTTATGTCCAAGAAAATGTGGGGCAAACGCACCGTGATAGTCGATATATCGATTACCATCGGCATCCCACATGTAGGCACCCTCGGCTTTTACAAAAACAATTTCCGGCTTTACGGCACGATTGACCGAAACGACACCGCCGGGAATGAAGTTACGATTATTCGCGAGAATTGCTCTAGATTGTTTGTGGCAGTACATGTCGTCAAAAGAAAAACTTCAGGGCGAACTCCATAGCTCGTGGATCCGTTTGCACGTTGGTAATCCTTCCGAATGTACAACCAGCTTGGTGGACTAAATCGGTCGTTCCGTCAGGATTCGGTGGTAGGCAGAAGCCCGTATTGGGAAGGCCCAAATTTTGATGGTTCAGGGCATTGAACACTTCCCATCGGAACTCGAGGTATCTAGCTTCCGTGAAATGAAATTCCTTCATCAGCGACGCATCGAGATTCCAGAATCCCGGAGAGCGGATCGCACTGCTGCGTGGGCCCATATTCCCGAAAGTCCAGGCGCGCGGATCTGTGGGATCATAGTTCGCCCAAAACGTAGGGTCGTTCCCGAACGCAGGCTCGAAAGCAGCCGGATTTAACCATTGCCCGATCTGCTGCGCCTTAGTGCGGGAGCCGCTAAAGTTTGGGTCGCCAACCAGGTTACATCGCCCCACTCCAGGAGTGCTGAGCGATTGAAGGGTGCTCGGTGGACAGGTAATCGTGAGCGGCAATCCATCCTGGGCGTTGAGATTGCCGGTCACTTTCCAGCCTCCAGCAATGCCATTGAGCAGGCGGCTGGAGACCGCTAACGCCTTGCCAGTTCCAATCGGCAGATCGTACGTGCTGGCGATGTTTAGCATGCGGGGAATGTCGTTTACGCTGACGGCACGCTCAGCTCGGACGTTATCTGGATCCTGAAAGGCCGCTGGCCCACCGTACAAACTTTCAAGCTCTCCCCCTCGCGATCCCGTAAACCCGGTTCGGCTGTAATGGATAGGATCAACGACCTCTACCCCGAGTCCACCGACTGAGGTGTCAATCTCCTTAGACCACGTATACGCAACGAGGAAATCAAGCCCATGAGAGAATCGCTTCTGAATTTTTACATCCAGAGCATCGTAATCACTGGAACCGCGATATAGCCCATTTGCGTTAACTCCACCCGCAAAGAACGGGTAAGGAAGAAGCAGGGTTGAAAGAGGTAACGAGGTTGCAGGCGCTCCGGTAATCGGATCTGCATACAAAAGCCCGAGCTGCGTCGCCGTTTTACCCGAATAAAACTGAGTTATCGGATAGCTATTAAAAAGCTGGGTCCTGTACTTAAGTTTGAGAGCAGTTGGAACGTAGTTATACCAGTTACCCGGGCCAAGGCCGGCAAGGTGACTTCCATGATTGCCTATATAACCGGCACTAATCATCATGGTCCCAGGTAGCTGTTGCTGGATTTCGAAGGTCCAGTTTGCGACCATCGGATCTCTGGGGGGTTTTGTGAACGCGTAAGCGCCGCCGAGTACGTTCCCTCGCACCTGCGCCGGGAATGGCCCGTTTATAGACGGGAAGAGTAAATCGGTTTTGTTGATGCTCGTATCGCTCAGGGGAAATGCCACGCACGGTCCAGCAAACGCAACACATTGCGGAGTGTAACTCGTATCCCAACCGGCGGAGAGCCCCCATCCTGACGCATTCACCTGCGATTGTCCGGGCGCATTGATGTTAGCCAGAGCATCGGTATAGAAGATGTCATAGCCTCCGCGAATGACCGTCTTGCCCTTACCCAGGGGTGACCAGGCAAAATTTAAGCGCGGGGCAATACCGTTATGGTTCGCCGGCAGGATGTCGCCATTCGGGAAATTCGGACTGCCTTCGTAAACCAGTTGGCCCTTCAATCCCGTTTGCGTATTTATGCAAGTAAAGCAAAAATTCGCCATTGGATAGTTTCGTGCTTTGAAGAAACCATTGAGGTCATAGCGAAGACCAAAATTCAACGTCAAATTACGAGTCACATGGAAATCATCCTGAATGTAGAAGGCCCAGGAACGCCATCGCGTATAGGGTGAAGTGGAATGTCCGGCATAGCCGGTTCCGTCGGCAGGCACCGCTCCGAGTTCAAACTGCGCGAGGCCGTTCCCTCCCAAGCCCGTAACGGCGTTCTGGGTCAAAGATCCGGAAAGGTCCATTGCTGTCGGATAGTCACTTTCGTACATTCCGTGATCGAGCCGATACATGAACCCTGCTTTTAGGGTGTGCTTGTTGACGACCTTTGTCACATTGTCAATCAACGTATACGCTTCGGCGCCCGTGTTCATGTTGGTCCAGGAGGTTGGCCCGAAGGCAATGTAACCTCCACCGGGCGTGTTATCAATTTCGAAATGAGGCGTCGGATAAAAAAAGTTCGAGGGTAACCCGAGCCCTGCCAACCGCTGTTCCACTGCTGACTGATCGTTAACGCTATTCGGATACGGCTGGGCAGGATTTGTGGTCATGAATTGCCGGCTGAAACTGGCCCGAAATTCATTGAGTAACGTAGGACTAAACGTGTACGTGTGACCCAAAGCAATAATTTGATTGCGATTATTGAAGTTATACGGGGACCCGAAGCCAACGAGGTCTTGGGGGAAAGTCGGACCGGTCCACGGCAAGACAAAGTTTTCATACTGCGTTGGATTAAACAGCCATTCCGCAAAGTAGTGACTATTTCCACTCTGATGATCAATCTTCAGCGACAGATTGACCGGATCTTGGCTGCTCGCGACAGGTCCCACATAGTTATTGCAGACACTGAACGTGCTCCCCTGGGCAATAGGACAACCTCCGAGTGTGTCGATGTGATTGGGCAGGGGAAATGAGTTCACAAAGAACATTGCAGTCGGATCTAAGCGATTTTTGGGGATGGATGTCGCGAGGCCGCCGCTGGCATTGATAAACGGTTGTCGGGCAAATAAACCGTTTGCATCGGGACCGCCGGTTGTGTAGGGGTCATAAATCCCGTACTGGGCGACATTCGGATCTTCGCTAAAATTTCCTTGTCGCATCAGCGGCGTAGGAACGGTAAACACGTTCTGACCTGCCTGATGGAGAATCTGCTGGTCGTAAGAGAAGAAAAAGAATGTTTTGTTCTTACCGTTGTAGAGATGGGGAATGATCACGGGACCGCCGAGCGTCCCGCCGAAATTGTTAAAGCGCACCTGCGTTTGGTTGATGCCAGCTATGGACGCGAACGGGTTGCGGGCGTTGAAGAAACTGTTACGTAGATACTCGTAAACATCGCCGTGGTAATCTTTGGTCCCAGACTTTAGGACAACGTTAAAAACAGCGCCTCCCGTATGGCCGTATTCGGCTGAAAAAGCATTTGTGATCGCTTGAAATTCCGAAACCGCATCGGGAGAAGGATCGACTACGATATTCTCTCCAAGATCCGAAATATTTAAGTTGCCGTCGAGATACCATGCGTTCGCGCCACTCTGGCCACCGTTGACGGCCACCTGAGAACCAATGAGGTGCGTCGGATCGGGGAAGGTTCCGAACTCGCTATTAAAGCCAAAATTGCTTCCGGGGGGGCCACCCACATTATTCACGCCGGGCAGCAAGTAAGTTAGCTGCTGCAAATCGCGGCCGGCTAAAGGAACATTTTGAATGATGTTGCCTTGGAGAGTTGTGCTGAAGTTTGAGGCTGAGGTTTCGACGAGCGGCACGCCGGCTTGCACTTCAATAGCCTGCTGAACCGTCCCTATGCGAAGTTGGCCGCCCACCCGGATGACCTCGCCCGCTGGGACTTCAATTTTGGTCACGTCCAGAGGCGCGAAGCCGGCGGCTGAAAAATGAGCGATGTAGTGCCCCGGCACAAGATCTTCAACACGGTAATATCCGGTGCTGTTGGTTTTGGTTCGAACAGACACATTTGTATCCGCTGACGTTATGGCGACATTCACTCCCGACATAGCGCCGCCTTGGGCGTCCATGATTATGCCCTCGATGACACCGCGATTCAATTGCGCGTTAAGAAACGCCGTCCAAGAACAGCAGAAAAAAGCAATTGCAGAAAGCTGAAGCAGTCGATGCAAACGAAACATCGATCCTCCTTCCACGTTCGTGTATAGGCGCGATCCCACTGACGTATAGGAACCGTACCAGTGCTCTCGTATGTTTAACCACACCGCTCATCATGTCAATGCCTTGCGGCGCGAATTCTTAGCCGCCTGTCCAAAGCACTGAACACTTTTTGGGGCTGCGATGCGGCCTTTGTCAGCGTGCTTCTCGAATTCAACCTGTCAAACTATCCTGCGCATACCCAAGTTGGGAGGAAATTTGAGCGGCTGTGTCTTTGACTGTTCGCGCCAGCTCCGGTACGCGATCTGTCGGAATCTGAGCCGTTGTGCCGGCGACGCTAATGGCCGCTACAACGTCGTTCGTAAAATCAAAGATCGGCGCGCCAATACAGCGGAAGCCGATCTCGTCCTCTTCATCGTCGAATGAATAGCCGAGGATTCTCACGCGGTCCAGTTCGCGCCTCAGCTTGGCCATGGAAACTGTGGTGTTCTCATTGTGTCTGGCCAAGGCTTTGGCCTTGAACTGCTGTTCGAAATCGTCCTCCCGGAGAAAGGCTATTAGAGCTTTTCCCACCCCGGAGCAGTTGACGTCTAATCGTCTGCCTATCCAAGTTGCCAGGCGCAGTAGTCCCGGGCACTCCACCTTTTCGATGATCACTGCTTCATTTCGTTCGAGCACGGCCATGTGAACGGTTAGCGACGTTTTACGCATCAAGGCCTGCAGGAATGGCTTTGCCTGATCGCGCAAATCCAAACCTTCGAGCGCAGTGCGGCTGAGGCTAATCAGCTTCAAACCAAAAGAAAATTTTCCGCTGAGCGCGTTCCGCTGCAAGTATCCGCGGCGTTCCAGGGTTACGACGAGAAGATGAACTGAGCTCTTCGGAAGCTTGAGTTTCCTACTTATTTCGGAGATAGAGAATCCGTTCTTTGACTGCGCCAGCAGTTCGAGGACGCCGAAGGCACGATCTATAGACGGTACCGAGTACCCGTTTGAAACATTCATAACCCCACCTGATTATCGTTCAACTTATGCGTTCAACTTATTGGACGGCGTGGCTGGATCATATCAAACATTCGCTTGACAGCAGAGACCGGGGGTCAAACAATCGGAGTTCGAACCGGTTTCCTAATGCACTTCACACGTTTACAACTGCCGGTAGCCGCCCTCATGATCTGCTTCTCCAGTGCAATTGCCGGGCAGACGGAGAAGATTGCGAAAACTCCTCCTATGGGCTGGAATAGCTGGAACCATTTCGCATGTAACGTGAGCGATTCCATTATTCGCGCGCAAGCAGATGCGATGGTGAGCAACGGAATGAAGAGCGCAGGCTATGAGTACGTCAACATTGACGACTGCTGGCAAGGCGAGCGCGATTCCGCAGGGCGCATTCATCCAAATAGAAAATTTCCGGACATGAAGGCACTGGCCGACTATGTGCACTCGAAAGGGTTGAAGATCGGGATCTACTCCTCGCCCGGACCCAAAACATGCGCAGAGTTCGAAGGCAGTCAGGGCCATGAGGAGCAAGACGCCCAGACGTATGCAGCGTGGGGAATGGACCTGCTTAAGTACGACTTATGCAGTTTGGAAGGAAAAGGCGATCAGGTCGCAGCGTACCGAAAAATGGGCGAAGCGCTGAAACGGACCGGCCGTCCGATTTTTTACAGCCTGTGCCAATACGGTATGGAGAACGTTTGGGAGTGGGGCCGCTCGGTGGGCGGAAACATGTGGCGCACTACCGACGATATCCGGGACAACTATTACAGCATGATGTTTTTCGGCTTCAGCCAAAATGGCCTGGAGCGTTTCGCCGGACCTGGGGGCTGGAACGATCCTGACATGCTGGAGATCGGAAATGCCAGTATGGACGAGGACGAATCGAAGACTCAGATGAGTTTATGGAGCCTGCTCGCGGCGCCACTCTTGGCCGGTAATGATCTCTCGAGTATGAGCAGATCTACTCTTGCCATCCTGACTAATGCCGAAGTCATCCGAGTGGATCAGGATCCCGGTGGGGTGCAAGGCCGGCGCGTCAAACAAGTCGGCCCTCTCGAGATTTGGATGAAGCCGCTGGCGGATGGCAGCAAGGCCGTTGGTCTATTTAGCAGCGACTGGGGAGCCGTGCCTATGACTCTGAACTTCAGCGATATCGGCCTGGGAGCTTCCGCGACGATTCGCGACTTGTGGAGTCACAAGGATCTGGGGGCGTTCCAACAGAGCTTCACAACGCACGTGCCGAAGCACGGAGTGGTGATGATCAGGGTGAAGTGAAACGGCCCGGGGTTCTTATGACATCCAGCCGCGAAATCGTTGCTTTTTTCGCACTGCTCTCCGCGTCCCCTGCGTTCGCGAGCGTGGATGTGTGGATCGTCGAAAGCTCGCTCGAGCGCGTCACGCCGACCCAAGCGCCAGGCCACCTGACAAGAGCGGAAATATATGCCGGACGAGGTGAATACCAAACCTTTCAGATCGCCATTCATGCCGGTGCGAAAGAACTAAGAATTAGGGACGTCTCGATAACCGATCTGATCGGGCCGGGGGTCATTTCGCATCGCGAGATTAGCCTTTACCGCGAATGGTACGTCAAAGTGAAGCAGCATAGCCCCACCTGGAATGGGCCGCCTAATCTCCCAATTACCACCGAAAATGTGTTCACGGATGCACTGATTCCGTTTATTGATCCAGCAACTGGAGCGCCTCCCATAGAGAGCAAATACAGGGCGTTGCCACTTGATTTGGCGCCCGGCCACAATGGTGTGGTTTGGGTCGACGTGTTTGTTCCTCGTTATGCTGAGCCCGGAAACTACACCGGTTCCTACGCCGTTACTAGCAATGAGGGCTGTTTCAAAGGTGAAGTTTCTGTGCACGTGTGGGATTTCACGCTGCCATTGGAACCATCGCTCAAATCCAGCTTCAACGGCGGTGGAACGACAGTCGCAGGAGTGAATGAGGAACTGCTCAGAAACAGGATTATGCCCGACGCGGTGAATCCCGACAAAGCGCTGAGAGAAGAGGAGCGCTACGGCCTCAATGCGACCGACTTAGGTTTTTGGGATGGCGTGTCATACGGCCAGTGCAATCCTTCCGGACCTCCGTCGGCCGATGTCTTGCGACGCACGAAGGCGCGGTATCCGCAATCCCTGTTGATCTATGACGATTCGGGTGACCCCGAGAGCAGTTGCACCAGTCCGAGTTTCTATAAATCAGTAATCCATTGGGCCAAGAACCTGCATGCGGCCGGGGTCGAAAATCTCGTAACGCAAGAACCTGTCCCAGAACTTTACAGCGACGGATCGCCAAGCGGGCGCTCGGCCGTCGATATTTGGGCAATGCTCCCGCTCGCTTATACCGACGCTCAGTCATACTCGCCGCCTCGGGTTACATATGTGTTAAAGAAAGGCGACAAAGTTTGGTCTTACAACGATCTCGTTCAGGATTCGTACTCGCCAAAGTGGGAGATCGACTTTTTGCCGATCAATTACAGAATTCAAACTGGATTCCTGAGCCAAAGTTTGGAGCTTACGGGCATTCTGTACTGGAGCGTCGATGACTGGTCAGCCGATCCGTGGACCGATCCGCAAGGAGCGCAAAATCCGGATTATCCGGGCGAAGGCGTGCTCGTGTATCCCGGCGCCCCCGCAGGACTGAAGGGAGTTGCTCCTTCGATGCGGTTGAAGTACCTGCGAGACGGCGTACAGGATTTTGAATACATCCAATTGCTCAAAAATTGCGGTCAAGGCGCTTCGGCGCTCAAGGAATCGAAATCTGTAGCTTCCGATTGGGAAAACTGGACGCGAGATGGAACGCTGTTGGAGTCAGTCCGCAGGGGACTAGGCGATCAAATTGCCAACAGCGGATGCGCACGCTACAGCATCGGCCCGTAAAGTCGAATACCAAAGTTTTGCTTAGTACGGCCGTTCGCCGATGATGTTTCCAGGCGGGTCGTAGTCGCAGACCCACACTTCGCGCCGTCGATTGCGCGCGACAGCACAGCCCAGCAACCTGGTATCGCGCCAGACGATTTGTGTGTAATGGCCGCACCGCGCTGAACAGGTATTCGTGCGCCGATCATAGTTGTTAGCTTCGGCGGCCCAGGTAACGACTACTTCCGAGGGTGTCGCCGACGCCCCCGAAATCTCGAACAGGTTTTGTCCATAAGGGAGGTTGCGAGGATGCGAGAACTCGCCGGTACTGATCAGAGACTTCGCCCACTGCTGCGCGAATTTTTCCAACTCCTCCGACCAAGCTAGCGCGGGTACCCCAACAGATCTCCTCACCATATTGTGAGCGGAGAGGATTTGTCCGGCAATTGATGAGCCACCCTGGTGCCGTTGGACGCCTGAACCGAATGGAACGAACAGGACGAAAAGGAGCGTTGCCAGCAGGGCTGTAGAAATTCTACACCTTAAGGCAGTAGAATATCTACATAGCGTATGGCCGCGGATCACTATCAAAATCGTATCGAACTACTACAGGGGACGCTCGACATGTTGATTCTCCAGACGCTTCAATGGGGATCGCAGCATGGATATGCAATCGCGAATGCCATCCGTGCGAAATCGGGCGACCTTTTGCGGGTTGAGACGGGCTCTCTTTATCCGGCGCTACACAGGTTGGAACGGCAGGGATGGGTGAAATCCGAATGGAAGCTTACGGAGGCGAGCCAGCGCGCGAAATATTATCGCCTCACTCCAGCCGGAAGGAAGCAACTAGCGTCCGAGCGAGACCGCTGGACCCAACTTGTAGGTGCGATAACGGGCGTTATGAATCCGGCGGGAGGCGAGGGATCGGCATGAAGTCTTGGGTATGGCTTTTCAAGCGCGAAGGACGTGTAGCAGATCTGAACGAAGAAATCCAAGCTCACTTGCGCATGGCGACACTCGATGAGATGGAGCGAGGGGAAACATTTCAAGAGGCAACACACTCGGCGAAATCGGAATTCGGGAACATTTCACTCGTGAAGGAGATTACACGCGAGATGTGGGGCTGGGCGTCTTTCGAACGATTAGCGCAAGATCTCCGGTATGCCGGAAGACTTCTGCGCAAGAGCCCCGGATTCACAGTGGTCGCGATTTTGTCGATGGCACTGGGCATCGGTGCGAATACCGCGATATTCAGCTTGATTGACGCTGCACTGCTGAGATCGCTGCCTGTCCGGAGCCCAAACGAACTGGTTGCGATCGGCGACCCGACACGTGTCGGCAGTTTGTCGCAGGGCTCGGGGCGAACGGATATCTTCTCTTATCCTTTTTACGAGCGCTTCCGAGAGCGCAATCACGTTTTCTCGGATGTACTCGGGTCGGCTCGAAGCGAGCATCTCGATATTTCGCTGGAAGGCGAGCGATCGAGCGCAGGTTCTCAGGGCGAGGCGCCGCAAGCGCGATTGGTGACTGGCAATTACTTTTCGGTCCTGGGGGTTTCTGCAGTTCTAGGACGCACGTTTACTGAAGAAGAAACTCGCATCGCCGGAAATGCGCCCGTAATTGTGATCAGCTACGGATACTGGACGAGAAAATTCGCGCGGGATCTAGGCGTAATTGGCCGAAAGCTGGTCGTGAACGGCTCGATTTTCACAATCATCGGCGTGACGCCACCTGATTTTTTTGGCGATATTGTCGGTCGCCCAAATGATCTCTGGTTTCCCATCACGATGCAGACGCAAGCGAATCCCGGGCACAGTTATCTGAAGGATGCACACGTCAGTTGGCTCATGCTGATGGGGCGCTTGAATCCTGGCGTATCTCAGGCGCAAGCAAAGGCAGAAGTGAACGTCATTGCGGCTCACATCTTCGCGGAGCTTTACGGCGCGTCATCGGATGACCTGAAAAACCTACGCAGGAATAAAATTGAAGTCTCCTCTGGCGCGAAGGGCTTCTCGCGATTGCGCAAGGAGTTCTCTTTGCCGCTCATAACGCTCATGGGGATCGTGGTGCTGGTGCTTTTGATTTGTTGCGCGAATGTGGCAAATCTTCAGCTCGCGCGCGCGGCTAGCCGAGGGCGTGAAATGGGGCTGCGGCTGGCAGTCGGGGCCGGGCAGACGAGGCTTATCCGCCAACTGCTCACGGAGAGCGTCATGCTAGCGGCATTGGGAGGCGCAGTGGGGCTGTTGTTCGCGCAATGGGGGAGCCATCTATTGCTGAGATTGATCTCCTCGAGCGGGCCGCTTCCGCTAGATGTGAGGCTCAATGCGAGCGTTTTGGTGTTCACGGCTGGAGCCTCGGTATTCGCAGGTTTGCTTTTTGGACTCGCTCCGGCATTGCAGACGATGCGGCTCGATTTAGTCTCCATCCTGAAAGAGAGTAAGTCGGGACAGTCATATGGATTCGCGCAGCAATTTGGCAAGGCGCTTATCGTTTCCCAGATTGTGTTTTCACTGATGCTGATAGTGGGTGCGGGGTTGTTTATCCGGACACTCGGGAATCTCGAAAGCACGGATGTGGGTTATGCGCGTAAGGGACTAATGCTCGTTCAGATTGACTTTCAAACTGCAGGATACAAGGACAAGCAGGTTAACCAGCTCACGAGGCAACTTCTTGAACGATTGCAGCGGATTCCAGGCGTACAAGGCGCGACGGTCTCGGAGAATGGGCTGTTCAGCGGCACAGATTCGCAAACTGATGCCGATGTCGAGGGCTACACGCCGCATTCAGACGCAGATAAGCAGATTGACTACGATCGGGTGGGACCGAACTATTTCCAGGTTGCTGGCACGCCAGTAATTCTCGGTCGCGGGATCCATGCTCAGGACACGGCGACCGCTCAGAAAGTGGCAGTCATCAACGAGAAGATGGCACGGTTTTATTTTTCCCGCACAAATCCAATCGGGAGGCACATCTTCGTATTGGATGACGATGGGAAGAAGCGGACTGCGCTCGCGATTGTGGGTGTGGTTCGCGATGTTAAAGAAAGAGAACTTCGAGAACCAACCCCGCGCCGCCTGTACCAAGCATTTCTACAGCACACAGATGAAATCTCGGTTATTAACTTCGAAATTCGTACGCAAATCGAACCTTCCGCGATTTCTGAAAGCGTCCGCCGGGAGTTCAAGAGCTTCGATCCGCATCTACCGATCACCAGCTTGAAAACCGCGAGCGCTTTGATAGACGAAACCCTCGATCAAGAGCAACTGATTGCCAAGCTGTCGAGCTTTTTCGGCGTGCTCGCGCTGCTGCTGGCGGCAATAGGTCTGTATGGGGTGATGTCGTACATGACGGTACGCCGGACCGTCGAGATTGGCATTCGCATGGCGCTTGGTGCGCCACGACTGGGCGTAATTGGAATGGTGCTTCGAGAGACGTTCCGTTTGGTCGCCGTGGGTTTAGCGATCGGCATTTTTGCTTCGACTTTGGCGGCGAGATTGCTTAGCAAGGCTCTGTTCGGCTTGTCGTCTTTCGATAGTGTGACTATGTTGAGCGCGATTATCGTTATCGCGATTGCTGCGGCGACGGCGGCTTACATTCCTGCGTGGCGCGCATCGCAAATTGATCCAACTATCGCACTTAGGTACGAGTGAATCGCCGTTTCATTTGTCCGGTGGTAAGCTATCTCGCGTGGAGCGCTTGCGCGATGCCTTACGGCACGAACGCTCAGAGGTCACGCTTGATATAGCTGCACTCGAGGTAGCGAGTGTCGAGTTCCCAGGCCTCGACTTTGAGGGTTCACTGTTTCGCCTTGAACATTTGGCCGAGCAGATCGATTCTCAGCTGGGCTCCAAATCAACTGGCCTGGATTTCATCACTGCAACGAATCAGCTCCTGTTCGATACGCTCCAGTTCCGGGGTAATGAGGAGAATTATTACGATCCGCGCAATAGTTGCCTCAATTCCGTGCTGATGCGCAGACTTGGGATTCCTATCTCGCTCGCGATCGTGTATATCGAAATGGCGCGGCGCCTTTCGCGGCCGGTGTACGGGGTGGGATTGCCTGGTCACTTTATCGTGGCATATGACGACGGGGAAGCGCGCTATTGGATAGACCCGTTTCACCGCGGCCGGATTCTCTCGTTTGCGGATTGCTGTGTGCTAGCGAAAGAGACCGCGGGAGTGGACCTCAGAACGAATCCGGCTGTTCTCGCTCCGGTGAGCAAGCAGCAGATCCTCGTGCGCATGCTGAGTAATTTGAAAGCGATTTATATGCGCGGCCAAGCATTCGCGAAGGCGCGCCGGGTGCTTGATCTCTTGATCGAAGCAATGCCTGAATACGCCGAGGAGTACCGCCATCGAGGGCTCATCCATCTTCGGCAACTGAATCATCGGGCGGCAAAAGCCGATCTCGAGACGTACCTCAGATTGGAGCCCGAATCGCCTGAGCGCGAGCAAATTGAGAAGCAGCTGCTGTTGATCGAGCGCTGGAAGGCGGGGTTGAACTAGCTGGCGCGATCGAGTTCGTTGACCTTTGCGGCGATCAGCTGCAAATCGCGCACGAATAATCCGTACTCTTCCTGATAGCGCTCCGGTACGCGGAGAATCGCGGAAGGGTGAACGGTTGCTATCAGCTGCTTCGCCCAGGGATGCGCGAAGAAGTGGCCGCGTTCCTTCGTGATTCGAAAACTCGGGCCCATGAGCGACTGTGCGGCAGTAGCCCCTAGACACACGACCATCTCAGGCTCAATCGCGGTCAGCTCTGCTTCGAGCCAAGGCTTACAGGCAGAAATCTCGATTCCGCTGGGTTTCGCATGAATGCGTCGCTTGCCGCGCTCGATAAACTTAAAATGCTTTACCGCGTTGGTTACATATATCTTTTCGCGATCGAGTCCGGCTTCGTGCATCGCTTTGCTTAGCAGTCTGCCGGATGGACCAACGAACGGCTGGCCTTTTTGGTCCTCTTCATCGCCTGGCTGCTCGCCGATCATGACTACTTTCGCGTCCCGCGGACCTTCGCCAAAAACTACTTGAGTGGCATGCTGGTAGAGATCGCAACCCCGGCAAGCGGGAGCCGCCGCTCGCAACTTCGCCAGATCATGGGTGGGAGGCACCCACTCAGCAGCCGACATTTTTGGGCTCTTCGACACGAAAGGATCAGCGCCGGACAGCTTCCGAATAGGTGGAAGGGATCTTCGCGGCCGCTTCGAACTCGCCTAAGTCGTTCGACGACGTCAGGGGACAGTCAAAAGGCGAGGAGACCGGCTTCGCGTTCGAGTACAGCGCCGGAATCATCGTCTCACTCACTGCCACATGCACCAGTTCCAGTGTGTTCCGTATACGGCAGTAGGTGACAGTGGAAAGATCTATTTTGCCGACCGTGGGAGCGAGGTTAGACAGCGCTTCCAGATCGCTTGGGAAATGAATCGGGGTTCGCACCCCCGCCGGGGTGGAGGCGGTGAGCGAGTTGATATAGGTAGGCTTCCAGTCAATATCATTCAGCAGATCGTCGTGGATGACATCGGCAATCCCAATACCTATTCCGCTGTGATAGGTAAGCTCGCTCAAACGGCGGGCGTACACGCGGTGGACGATAGGCGTGTCCGGAAACGGATTGTAGTCGCCGTTGATCCCGCGGTTGATTACCTTAGTATCCATTCCCGTGCCGCTTATGTTCTTGCCGAGCTCATCGACAATCAGGATGTCGATCTCCGGGGCGGGCAGCTTGGCTCTCCAGGACTTCACTTCACGCAGCAGCGCCTCTTCCCGAGCCAGCATGGCTTCCCCGCCCTGAGCCGAGCTGAGGGCGACGAGTCCGGCCGTCTCATGATGCGCGCCCTCTTGAATGGCAAGGCCGCCCAGAATCTTTCCACTCTCGAGAATCTTCGATCCAACACTTCGGATCACTTTTTCGAGTCCGAGGCGATAGCCGAACGTGTGATATTGACGTGCTCCAGCAAACTTGCCGACACCGATGGCCATCATCTTGAACAAGCCGCTTTCAATCCGACCGGAGAAGTCAGTGTGCCACTTTACACGAGGGATTAGAAAGACGCCGTCGGATTCATATGCGTTGCGGTCCATGAAGGTTTCAATGCCCTCAGGCGTTTTGCCGAGCGGCACCACATCGAGCGAACTGACAACGGGCGCGCCTAGGGTCGCTTCGTGAATTCCATAGTGCGCGAGCACGTCAGCTTGACCTTCGGCAGTCGCTGCGCCGTGGCTGCCCATCGCAGGGAAAATGAACGGCTGCGCGCCTTTCTCTTTCCAGAACTCGACCACCGATTTGACGATTGTGGCGATATTTGCGATGCCGCGACTACCCACGCCAATGGCAATGCGGGCGCGTTTCGGAACTCGCGACGCGAAATCAGCCGCTGACAGCTCGTTGCGGACGTGCTGGGGGATATTGGGGATGGCGCGATCAGGGAAGGCTTGCTCAACCAGAACGAATCTCGGCAGATTCATTGTTCCAGCATAGCCCCAGCGCGCAATGGCCGGAGACTTACTGCTCGACCAAAGACTCTTTCCCCGGCCACACGCCGATAACTTCCTTCGACGGCTTGCGCTTACGACGGCGAGTTTGTAGGCGGTCCAAATACAGGTAGACAACGGGAGTGATATAGAGCGTGAGAATTTGAGAAACAACGAGTCCACCGACGACCGCAACGCCGAGTGGGCGCCGTGCTTCGCCGCCCGCGCCTGTACCGAAGGCGATCGGGAGAGTGCCAAGCAAGGCCGCCATAGTCGTCATCATGATGGGGCGAAAACGCTTGAGGCATCCTTCGAAGATAGCTTCTTCAGGAGACTTGCCTTCCTTACGCTGTGCGTCGAGCGCAAAGTCGATCATCATGATGGCATTTTTCTTCACAATCCCAAGAAGTAAGACGATCCCTACAAATGAGTACAGATTGAGGTCGTCGCCGAAGAGTAGCAGCGTTAACAACGCGCCGAGACCAGCAGCCGGAAGACCCGAAAGTATGGTGATCGGATGAATGAAACTCTCGTAGAGAATTCCCAAGACCAGATAAATGACTAGGATCGCGATCAGCAGCAGTATCCCGAGGCCACGGAGAGAATCCTGAAACGCCGCCGCAGTTCCTTGATAACTGAAGCTCACCGTATCAGGCATACCGATCTGATGCGCCGCGTCGTCTACCAGCTTCGTCGCTTGGCTTAGAGCAACCCCCGGCGTTAAATCAAACTGAAAATTGACAGCCGGAAGCTGGCCAATGTGATTGACGCTGAGCGGAGCCACCGTTTGCTTAAAGTCAGCAACTGCGGCGAGGGGAACCATTTTGCCTTGACTGGACCGGATGTATAGATTCCTGAGGGCCGATGGGTCACGCTGATCTCGCGGCAGCACCTCGAGAATCACATCATATTGGTCTGAGGCTGCCTGGATCGTCGTTACACGGCGATTTCCGTAGGCGTCGTACAACGTATTCGCAATCGCATCGGGCGTGACGCCCAGCGCGAGCGCGCGGTTCCGATCAATCTGCACCTCCAGCCGCGGGCTGCTTAAGCGCAAATCGCTATAGATGTTTGTCAACTGCGGAATGGAGTGGAGTTTCGCTTCAAGTATGGGCGCCCATTTATAGAGTTCCGCGGTGTCTGCATCCTGCAATGCGACGGAGTACTGGCTCCGGCCTTCATTCTGACCCAGCGTGATGAGAGGCGGCACCTGCAAGAAGACCATGAGGCCGGGGATCTTCATGAATTGCTGTTCAAGCTCGCCGATAATCACGTTCGCTTTTGGGCGGCGTTTGTCATGTTTGAATCCAATAAAAGCGAACCCCTGGTTTTGCTGCGGGGTGAACCCGCCCGTACCTGACCCGAAAGTTTCAACCCACGGATTCTTACTGACAATGGCGTTCACCTTTTGCTGTAGGCGCACCATCTCCTCGAAAGAGGTATCCTGCGCTGCCTCGTCTCCACCCTCAACAAAGCCCTGGTCCACGGTGGGCATGAAACCTTTCGGCATCACGACGAATAGATACACCGTCGCCGCCGTCAGCACAAGGCTCGCGAGCAACGTAATCAGCCGGTGACGCAAGGTCACCAGCAAGGTTCGGCGGTAGGCGTCATTCAGCCAGTTGAAGAAACTCTCCGACCAGCCATAAAGGCCGCCACGGGCATGAGTCTCACGCCCCAGGAAGCGGCTGCACAACATGGGCGTGAGGGTCAGCGAAATGACTCCCGAAATCAAGACAGCTACTGCAATTGTTATCGAGAATTCACGCAGCAGCCGACCGATGATTCCTCCCAAGAAAAGCACAGGGATGAAGACTGCGACGAGCGAAACGGTCATCGAGACAATCGTGAAGCCGACTTCCCGGGCACCTTCAATTGCCGCCTGCATCCGCGGCTTGCCCATTTCCATATGGCGGACGATGTTTTCAAGCATGACGATTGCGTCATCGACCACAAAGCCAACGGAAAGCGTCATGGCCATCATCGAGAGCATGTCGATGGTGAACCCGAGCAGTTTCATTGCAGCGAACGTACCGAGCAATGACAGAGGAACCGCAAGGCTGGGAATCACGGTTGCCGAGACATTGCGCAGAAAAACGAAGATCACTAAAATGACCAGGCAGATGGTCACGAGGAGGGTGATTTTAACGTCGGCGATGGATTCCCGGATGTTTTCCGAGTCATCAAAAGATCTACCGATCTCAACGCCCGCCGGCATCGATCGCTGCATCACTGGAAGCAATGCTTTGACGGCATCCGCGACGGCAACCGTGTTCGTGCCGGGCTGCTTCTGCACGGCCAAAATCATGCTGCGGCCCCCGTTGATCCAGAACCGCGTCTTATCGTTGCTGACGCTGTCTAAGACGTTCCCTAGCTCATCGAGATGGATCGGACTGCCGTTACGGTACGTGACGATGAGGCGAGCAAATTGAGGTGCCGACGTAAGCTGGCTATTCGACTGCACGGTGTAGGACTTGGTCGAGCCGTATAAAGAGCCCGCAGGCAGATTCAGGCTGCCGCTTGCTAACGCGCCACGAACTTCTTCAAGGTCTACCTGGCGAGCGGCGAGTTTCTTAGGATCAGCCTGAACGCGAACGGCGTACTTTTGAGAGCCATACACCTGCACGCGAGCGACGCCACCGACCATGGAAATGCGCCGCGCCATCATCGTCTCGGCATATTGATCCAGTTGCGAGAGCGTCATGGTCTTGGAAGAGACGGCGATGTAGAGAATCGGCTGCTCAGCCGGATTCACCTTCGAATAGGATGGCGGAGCAGGCATGTTCGTGGGCAGGTTACGCGCTGCGCGCGCGATAGCCGCTTGAACGTCTTGCGCCGCTGCGTCGATATTGCGGCTCAAATCGAATTGCAAGGTGACACTGGCAGATCCAAGCGAGCTCGAAGACGACATGCTGTTGATCCCGGCAATAGTTGAGAATTCGGCTTCAAGAGGCGTTGTGACCGACGACGCCATAACGTCCGGGTTGGCGCCGGGTAGTGAGGCCGAGACCTGTATCGTCGGATACTCAACGGCAGGCAGATTGCTCACCGGAAGCGTGAAGTAGCTGATGATTCCGAAGATCAGGATGCCTGCCATGAGCAGAGTGGTCGTGATGGCGCGGCGAATGAAGAGGTCGGTAAAATGCATGGCGATCCTTACGAACCGATGGCTGGTGTGGCGGAGCCCGCATCGCTCAGCGCAGTGTTTGATGTGAGCAGGCGAACCTTAACGCCTGGCGCAAGGCGCATCTGCCCTTCACTGATGACCATTTCTCCCGGCTGAAGGCCGCTCCCAACTACTGCCTCTTCGCCACCTTTAGGCGTTTGAAAATTGCGTAATACCTGTACAGGACGCATCGCGACCGTGCCCGTTGCCTGGTTCATCACCCAAACGTATCTGCCTTGCGGGCCGCTCTGTATGGTGCGGCTCGGCACGGTAATGCGATTGTGTTCGACATTGAGCCGCGCCTTCACGTTTACGAACTGCCCGGGCCATAGCACGCGCTGCGGATTATCGAATAGCGCTTTCAATTTGATGGTACCGGTAGTGGTATCGACCGAGCTGTCAATGAAACGGAGCGTTCCAGTTACCGTTTTTTGCCCGTCCGCTGAAGCTTCAATGAGCAGCGGGTGTTCTGAGTTGTATTTGCGCACTTCGGGAAGGAGTTGCTCGGGAACTCCGAAGGATACGTAAATGGGTGAGACTTGCAAAATCGTGACTAGCGCGGCGTCGTTGGCCTTAATCAGATTCCCAGCCTTGACCGTGATGGCGCCAGCGCGGCCGCTGATGGGTGCCGTGATTTTCGTGTAGCTGAGCTGAAGGTTGGTTTGCGCGAGGCGGGCGCGATCGGCTTTGATAGACGCTACGGCACTCTCGACAGCAGCTTTGTCGGCGTCAAGCGCTGCCTGCGCTGCATCAGCAGTGGCGACGACCTGCTCTGTTTGTTCTTTGGAGAAGATACCTTCCTTCGAGAGCGCGAGCCCTCTGTCCGCCTGTGCGCGATTCTGCTTTAAAGTGGCTTGATCCTTCAGAACATTGGCGCGAGCCTGCTGCTCGAGAGCCGAGTCCTTCGATAAGTCGGCTTGAATTTCGGCGATCTGGCGCAGCAGCGGCTCCGGATCGATCTCGAATAGAAGCTGCCCTTGCCGCACGTCCTGGCCCTCCTGAAAATCCACACGCAGGACCTGGCCGTCGATGCGCGATTTCACATCCACGGTCGAGACAGCCTCGACATTGCCGACACCTGAGACTTCCAGCGGCACGTCGGACGAAACCGCGGGGACAGCGCGAACGGGCACCGCCTGCATCATCATCATCATCGCGGCCTGCGCGGGTGTGGGACCCTTCTTGGCACATGAAGACACAACGACTGCGCACGCGGCGAGAGACAGCAAGCTCAACTTTGACAAGTACTTAGACACTAAACGAGACCAGCTCTCAAAGGGATAATTCTATGGTGACACAGAATGAGTCGAATCGCAGCCAATCAACCTATTAAAGACGGCCAAACACGAAAAATGTTCGGAAAATCCTGCCAAGGATTTGTAAAAAGCGGGACTACTTCATCTGCTGTACAGCCCGCAACCCTGACGCGATTGCGCCGTGGACGGTGCCGCCATGACCTTGCGTGTTTGTGGCTTCTCCCGCGAAAAAGAGAGTTTCAGCAATAGGGTCGGCAAGCGTCTTCCGGGCAGCCAGTGCGCCGGCGGGTACGTAACTGTAGGCACCGCGGGCGAAGGGATCCTCATGCCAATTGTGAAGATAGAACGCTTCGAGCACAGCGCGGAGATGCTTTCTTTTTGAGCCGGTAATGCGAGCGAGTGTAGCAAGGGCCGCAGAGATAATGCTTCCGCGAGGCTTGCCTAAGAGCTCGTCTGCATGTGGGCCAGCGCTCCAGCCGGTGAGCACGGGGGCGCGAACAGGCAGAGCAGTCCACCAGGTTGGAAATAGCCGCTCGTCTGAGAACAGAAACCCCGCATCAGAGATGTCGTGGTTGGTTTCCCAGAACGCCTCGCGGAAACGCAAGACGAGCCGAAAGACCTGACCGAATCGCAGGGCGCGGGCGGCATTTAGAAGATCGGGAATTTCGGGATCAAAGCGGATCGAGCCTGAAATATCGGGCGGCGACTGTAAGACGCCGAGCGGAACCGTAATGATCACGCGTCGAGCTCGAACGGTGTCCATTGTATCTGTAACCGACGACCGGACATGAACAGTCGCCGATCCCGGCTTCCACTCGATCCTTTCGACCGTGCAATTGAGTCGCAGCTGTGTCGCGAGATCGCCGGCGCCGTTCAGCAGGTGAAGAATAACCGCGTCGTACCCATTCAGAATGCGGAACGAACGATCTCCGTCGATTTCATCGGCGGCCCGTGCATCTTCTGCGAGTGACGCAATACCTATTTCCTCCTGCCGTGCAGCATTGAAACCCTCCACATAGGATGTCGCTAGGCGCTTCGCATCTTCCGAATACCGCGATCCCGCGACGAATTCGGCAAACGTCCGATCCTTGCCTTCAGTCGCCGACTTCCGCATAGCGCTCATTACCTGGTCGACTTCTTCCCAGGCATCGCGACGGCGCTTCGACTTACCGTTTTTCAAATGGACCGCCTTGTCCGCGCAATCGTACGCAGTCAGCCGGCCTGATCGGACGATTTCCCAAATCTCGGGAGGGCGTCCATGAATGAACTCAGCTCCGAGTTCGATCGGAATTGGGGACAGCGGATCATGAAGGGTCAGAATGCGTCCCCCGATGCGGTCCCGAGCTTCGAAGCACAGAACGTTTTGCCCGGCTCGATTCAGTTCTTGTAATGCAGCGAGACCTGCGGCTCCAGCCCCAACGACGACGACATCGACATCGTTGTTCGACACAGGGTTAGTTTCGCAGAGTGAGTGACTTCAGGCCGGTCGCGTGGGGCGTCACGCAGAGCATCTGTGAAAATTGGAGTCTCGGATTTCCGCTGATGAAGACGTCGCTCCTATTTTCAATTGCATTCGTAGGCTTGTACGCCAATCATGCCCTGGAATCCGGGTTCGATCAACCTTACCGGCCGCAGTACCATTTTTCTCCGCGGCGAAACTGGACGAATGATCCGAATGGTCTGGTCTATTTCGATGGCGAATACCATCTGTTCTTTCAGTACAATCCCTTTGGAAATGAATGGGGCCATATGAGCTGGGGACATGCCGTGAGCCGCGATCTACTGCACTGGGACGAATTGCCGGTTGCACTACCGGAACAGAACGGCATCATGATTTTCACGGGCAGCACTGTGATCGATCAGTACAACAGCAGCGGATTTTGCACGGGCGGCAAGCCGTGCCTTGTGGCCGTGTACACAGGACATACGCCGGCAGCTCATAAACGTGCGCTTCAGACTCAGAATCTTGCGTACAGCAACGATCGCGGCCGGACTTGGACAAAATACTCGGCGAACCCAGTGCTGAATCTCGGTCTTGCCGACTTCCGCGATCCCAAGGTGTTTTGGTCCGACGAGAGCGGGCGCTGGGTGATGCTGGTTTCGGTGCCGGACGATCACAAGGTGCTGATCTACGGCTCTCGTGACCTGAAGCATTGGGAACGATTAAGCGATTTTGGTCCGGCAGGCGCAACGGGAGGCCAATGGGAGTGCCCGGAACTCTTCCGATTGCAAGTTGATGGTCAGGCAACGAAAACGCGCTGGGTGCTGAAAGTCGGACTGAATCCCGGAGGACTGCAGGGCGGGTCGGGCGAACAATATTTCGTTGGGCGGTTTAATGGCACTCGATTTGTGAACGATAACCCAGCATCGGTTACGCTCTGGACAGATTACGGAAAAGATTGCTATTGCGCTTTGACGTTCAACGGACTTCCCCAGGGTCGCGCACCTGTGATGGTGGGCTGGATGAATAACTGGCAGTATGCCGCGACAGTGCCGACCAGTCCATGGCGCGGCCAAATGACCATTCCGCGGAAATTGGGTTTGCTGACTACTTCGGACGGCATACGGCTGGTGCAACAGCCAATTGATGAGCTTCAGGGATTGCGGGAGTTGCGGCTCCACCTCACCGAGCAAACGCTTGAGGATGTGAACCGTTCCGTTTCATCCGCACGCCTGGACGCCGAAGGAGCTTTTGAGCTGCAGTCAACCATCTCGCTCGGCAGTACGCATGAGGTGGGCTGGAAGATATTAGCTGCGGATGAAACTTCCACAATAATCGGGTACGACCGTCAAGCACGAGAGCTTTTCGTCGATCGCACGCACTCTGGCGTCACCGGCTTCAGCAGGAAGTTCCCGGCGCGTACGGCTGCGCCCTTATCGTTACCGGATACGACTTTGAGACTCGACATTTTGGTTGACCGGTGTTCAGTCGAGGTGTTTGCGGACGGAGGACGAATCGCAATCACTAATCTGGTATTCCCGTTGCCCGACGCACATGGAATCCGGATGTATGCAAGTGGCGGCCGTCCAGATCGCATCTCGGTCGAGCTCTCGCATATTCGTTCTGTTCATTCTCAACGTGCATTAGGCGGCTCACTCTAGATGGCGCTTTGCGAGGACGCCCTTCGTCTCTTAGGCGCGCGCTTTGGGCTGGCGAAGGGCGATTCACTTGTCTCTGTTCCCGGACGTGTGAACCTCATCGGCGAACACATCGATTATCAAGATCTGCCGGTGCTTCCAATGGCGATTCAGCGGCGTATCTGTATAGCTTTTCGTCCGCGCTTCGATGGGCACATCCGCGCCATCAGTTCCGAGCGTTACGGTCAACGGGAGTTTGCACTCGGTACGAGCCTCGAGCCTGGCCTGTCAGGAGATTGGCTGAACTATCTCGAAGCTGCTGTTGAGGCGGCGAGAAGGCGGTGGAAACTGGTCCGTGGTATTGACGCTGCGATTACTTCCGATTTGCCGCCCGCCGCGGGTTTGTCTTCCTCATCGGCGTTACTTGCCGGCTTCACCCTGGCCCTGCTCCATGTGAACGAGGTTCGTCCGAGCTTCGAAGACTTAATGGAAGTTCTACCCGAAGGCGAACAGTTTGTCGGTACGCGGGGCGGCGGCATGGATCACGCCGCAATACTTGCCTCAAAAGCGGGATGCGCGCTTCTGGTTAGCTTCGCGCCAGTTGAAGTCTCGCCGTTACCGATTCCGAAGGATTGGGCATTTCTCATCGCACACAGCCTTACGACAGCAGAAAAGTCCGGCGCCGTGCGATCAGAATACAATTCGCGGCGCGCCGCCGGATCGCGCGCTTTAGAAAAGCTCGGGTTTCAATCGTATCGGTCGGCAATTGAGACCCTTTCTTTACAAGAACTCACTGTCTCGGCCAGCAACGGCCGACTGAACGAAGACGAGGCACACGCTTTCTTACACGTCGTACACGAGAGCACTCGCGTCAGGGATGCAGTTGCTGCATTACACAATGAAGATGCGGAAACGTTTGGAAAACTTCTGATGGCTTCCCACGGGAGCCTGCGTGACCTGCTCCGAGTGAGTAACCCGCCGCTTGATTCACTCGTGAATATTGCGAGGGAGTCAGGGGCATTGGGTGCGCGACTGACGGGAGGCGGTTTCGGAGGCTGCGTGGTTCTTCTCTGTAAGGCTCCCGACCGCGATCGGGTCCGCGCGGAGCTCGTGAATCGCTATTATTCACATCAGACAGATTTCGATCCCGAGAATCACCTCATCCTGGCTGAGCCCTCGGCAGGAGCTTTGCATGAATGAACCACGAGTTCGGCGCGCGGTTGTACTGGCGGCAGGAAAGGGCACTCGCATGGGCGGCGTCACGGAAGAGACGCCAAAGCCGATGTTACTAATCGCGGGCAAGCCGATCCTCGAGCACATTCTTGAACGACTCGCACTGGCGGGCGTCGAGAACTTCTTTATCGTTACTGGCTACCATCACGAAATGATTGAGCGGTATTTCCGGGGATGGCGGATGCCGGAACCTTCACGTCAGCAGACTGTGAACCTGGAATTTCGTGTCCAGGATCCGGTAGATGGTACGGGCTCGGCTGCCCGGCTCGCAAGAGAATTCGTAAGTGACCACTGCTTTCTTCTGACTTATGCAGATATTTTGTGCGATTCCTCGGAATATTTGCGTTGCGGAGACATTCTTCATCGGGATCCGGATACGGCCGCGGTGCTCGCCGTGAAAGCCGTCGATGATCCCTGGCAAGGGGCGGCGGTATACGAGGAGCAAGGGCGCATACGAAGCATTATCGAGAAACCGCCCAGGGGCACATCTACCACGCACTGGAACAGCGCAGGTTTTTACGCATTCCGCCCGGTACTGTTTCAATATCTTGAGCGAGTAACGCGCTCTCCGCGTGGTGAATACGAACTCACGTCCGCGCTCGATATGATGCTTGAAGACTCACTCGAGCTGCGAATTTCGGCAATAGAAGGCAAGTGGCGCGATGTGGGCCGTCCGGAGGACCTGCTGGCTGCGAACGCAGAGGCGAACAGCTCTATTTCCAGAGCCGGTTGATCACGCGAATGAGAACCGCTCCGCTGATCACAAAGACAACACCCAGCCCCACTGCATAACCGGTGCGGGCGTAAAGAATGTTTCCAACAAGGAAGAGCCCCGACCAGATGACCGTGATGCCCGAAACCCATCCCATCATCGCGAGCGGCACGTTATCGTTCTTCGTCCAGGTGATCGCCTCGGCTTTCGAGATTCCCGCCGCAACGCGGATGCGGTTCCAGCCGGGACCAAAGGGATGCACCCGTGTGTAGAAATCCTTGAGCACCTGGAGATCCGTCTGAGGTCCGATGTACGCCGTGAGAAGCCAGCAGATTGTCGTGACTATCACCGTAATTAAGAGCTGCTCATCGGTGCTCTTCGCATGCCCTTCCCTGCTCATAACGGCAAAGATGAGCGACACACCGAAAGAGCTGATCATGGCAACGATTTCGCACCACGCGGTGACGCGCCACCAGAACCACCTCAACAGATAAAGCAGGCCTGTTCCCGCACCGACTTGAAGAATAATGTTGAAACTTTCTTGTGCTGTTTGCAGCACGAAGACGAGCGCGGATGAGAGCACGAATAAGATTACGGTTGCGATTCTTCCTGCCGTGACGTAGTGTCTTTCGCTTTCGCCCGATCGTAAGAAGCGGCGATAGAAGTCGTGCACGAGATAGGAGGCGCCCCAATTGAGGTGACTCAGTATCGTCGAAGAATTCGCCGCGATTAGGCCGCCCACCATCAGACCGATCCAGCCGGCGGGAAGAAACTTGAGCATCGCGGGAAAAGCGAGATCATGGCCGATCAATGCGGGATCGACTCCAGGGAAAGCTCGGTGGATGTCGCCTAAAGTCGGATATACGATCAGAGATGCGAGCCCGACCAAAATCCAGGGCCAGGGCCGCAGAATGTAATGCGCGAGGTTGAAGAATAACGTGCCGCCGAGCGAGTCTTTTTCCGATCTCGACGCAAGCATTCGCTGCGCGACGTAGCTACCGCCGCCCGGCTCCGCTCCGGGGTACCAAACGGCCCACCACTGCACGGCTAATGGCATGACAAACACGGCCACCGCGAGGGTCCAGTTATTGCTGAAATCGGGAAGCATGTTCAAATAGTTCAACCCGCCCGGGCCGGGCAAATGGGAGAGTTTGGTGACGAGCCCGCTCATACCGCCTACTTGCGGCAATTCTACGGCGAAGTAAGCTGCGGCAATCACCGCCGCCATTTTGATAAAGAACTGAAACATGTCAATCACCAACACGCCCCAAAGTCCGGAGTGCGCGGCGAATACGACATTTAGCAGTCCAACGCCGAGCAGAGTCTCCCAGCGGCTTAGCCCAAACAAGACGCTTGCGATCTTGCACGCCGCAAGATCGACCGTCGCCATGATCATGCAGTTGAAAAGAAGTCCGAGATAGATCGCACGAAAGCCGCGAACAGCAACTGCCGACTTGCCCGAGTAGCGCAATTCGTAAAATTCGAGATCGGTTAATACACCCGACCGCCTCCACAGGCGCGCGAAGAAGAACACAGTAGCAACCCCGGTCAACGTGAACGCCCACCACTGCCAGTTCCCCGCGACGCCTTGCGTCCGAACTATGTTGGCGACGAGATTCGGAGTATCGCTCGAAAAGGTTGTGGCTACCAGCGAGATTCCAGTGAGCCACCAAGGCACTGACCGGCCTGAAGCGAAGAATTCGGAAGTACTCTTTCCAGAACGCTTTCCAAACGCCAAGGCAGGAAGAAAACAAATCGAAACACAAAGGAACGCAATGATCCAATCGATTGGGTGTAGAACCATGAGAGGTTTGCCTATCTTCCGGTATCTGCTGGCGCGCTAGTAGCGTCTCCCATGCTTACAGTGTCGGCGAGTCATCGCCTAGCATCGCCTTCCGGATGATTTTGATGGGCACGCCTCCCTGCTGCATGAACGTATTGTGAAATCGCTCGAGCGAGAAGCTCGCGCCCAGTTTCGTTTGGTAGTCCTGCCGCAATTTCAAAATTTGAAGCTTTCCGAGCGTGTATACGAGGTAAGTCGGATCGGATGTGCCGCGTTTTGCCTCAAGCTCGGCATATGCATGACTCATATAACCGTTTTTCATGAAGAACTGAATAGCCTGCTGGTAAGTCATGTTTCCGGTGTGCATTTCAATGCCGACAATATAGCGGCAATTTCGGAGTAGAGCGTCGAGTAGCTGCCCAACCCGCAAGCCCGGATCGCCGTTTCCATAGCCCTGATCGAGCATCATTTGCTCCGTGTAATGTGCCCAGCCCTCGATGTTCGTCCCGCATCCAATCAGCTTTCGGACTTTCGACTCCACCTTCTGAAACCAAAGGAGCTGGACATAGTGCCCTGGATAGGCTTCGTGTATAGCAGTGCTCAAGATTGTGCCGCGGTTGAAGGCCATCATGAACTCCTGAGTCTTTTCCGCCGACCAGTTTTTTTCAGGAAGCGTGACGTTGAAGTAGGCTTCGGTGGCTACTTTCTCGTATGGGCCCGGAGTGTCCATGGACGCCGTCGTTAATGCCCGTTCGAAAGGCGGCGTTTCTTCAAGGATCGGCCTTACTGTCGAAGGTATGGTGATGATTTGGTGCGCATTAATGAACTCGATTAACCCTCCGAAGGTATCGCGGAACTTCTGGAGCAATTGATCGGGCGGCGGATGATCGTTTTCCAGCTGTTCTGCAATCTGCTGCGGCGTCTTGTTCGGGTCTATTTTTTTGCAGATATCAATCAGCTCCTGCTGGTTGGCGCGCATGTTCTGAAAACCGATGTCAAGAAGTCGATCCAGCGGAATATCGACCATCTCGTCGTACAGCAATTTTTTGCTGTAATTTTCTGGCCCGATGCGGAAATCGCCGTTTGAGTGCGCGAGCAAGTCTGACTTAAGCCAGTTCTCATACATCTTCAATGCCACGATGACTGCCGCGTTCGAGGTCTTGAATTGCGAAAGAAGATTCTCGTCCTTCACTTGGGTGAATGCGGCAGGTACGTCGTTCAAGAAAAAACCCTCGATTCCGGGCAGTTGCTGAAGCGCGACCTCGGTGTAGATTTTGGGAGGATTCTTGAGGTTCTGTTTAGCCTCGGCAAACACTTGAGGAATTTTTTGCTCGCGAGCGATTACATCCCGTAAACGTTGATCAGGCGGCGCGAATTTCCGGCTGATCAACCCGAAAATCGATTCGCTTATGCCGCTTGAATAGTGATCCGGGTTCGTCTGCCACGACCGTATGTTTCGAAGTTGCAATAAATCCGACTGGATGTTGGAAAAGACGAGATCGCGCTCACTTGATGCGGGCATGTTGCCAAATTCCGCGAGATACTTTTCATCGACGGCAATCTCGCGAGTGATATTTGCTGCTGAGTAGTCCTCCAATTCCGAGTCATACCGGCCGTGAAAACCATAAGCAGTGGCGCGGCTGGGATGCAATTGGAACTGATCGTCAAAATATCTGTTTACTAACGCATCGAATGGAGATTGTGCGCTCATAAGAGTTGCAGCCAGGCCAACGAGGAGCACGGATTGCATGCCGCCATTATAGTGTTGCCTTCTACAATTGGAGAGATCTTGCCATTTCCTGCCGTCGAAGAACAGCTTACATACCTGAAGAAGGGTATGGCTGAGTTAATTCGTGAAGAAGAACTGCGCGAACGGCTGAGGACGTATGGCGAAAAAGGCCGCGCATTGCGCGTCAAGGCGGGTTTCGATCCTACCGCTCCAGACCTGCATTTGGGCCATACGGTTCTTCTCCGGAAGATGAAGCACTTCCAAGATCTCGGCCATACAGTCATTTTTTTGATTGGCGATATGACTGGGCTTATCGGCGATCCGACCGGCCGCAACATCACTCGTCCCCCAATGACGCGGGAAGAAATTCAGCACAATGCGGAGACCTACAAAGCGCAGGTGTTTAAGATACTCGATCCCGAGAAAACCGAGGTGCGATTCAACAGTACGTGGCTGGGCCCGCTCACGTTTGAAAACGTCATTCGCCTGTGCTCGAAGTACACTGTAGCCCGCTTGCTCGAACGCGATGATTTCAGTAAACGATACAAAGACGGGATCCCGATTTCTGTTCACGAGCTGCTTTATCCTCTCGCTCAAGGCTTTGACTCTTTTGCGCTCGAGTGCGATGTCGAAATGGGCGGCACTGATCAGACTTTTAACCTGCTCGTTGGGCGCGAAATTCAGAAGGATTACGGCCAAGCGCCGCAGATCGTCGCTACGACTCCTTTGCTGGAAGGTCTGGACGGCATCGAGAAAATGGCGAAATCCAAAGGTAATTACATCGGCATTACCGAGCCGCCGAAGACCATGTTCCGCAAAGTGATGCAGATCAGCGATGACCTGATGTACCGCTACTACGAGCTGTTGACTGATATGCAAATGAGCGATATAGCGCGGCTCCGCGAGGAGGTTACCTCGGGCAGTAAAGGTCCAATGGAAGTAAAGATGGCGCTCGGCCACCGCATCGTCGCCGATTTTCATTCTCCGGCTGAGGCCAATGCCGCGCGCGAAGCTTTTAATCGCGAGGTGCGGCAAGGCCTTGAGCCTGCGGACACCGAAATTGTCGACCTGCCCGAGGCAGCTCAAAGCGAGAAGGGCATCCGGTTGGATAAGCTGCTTGCTTTGACAGGCCTTATTGGCAGCGTGACGGAGGCGACGCGGAAAATCAAAGCTGGCGCAGTCGAGATCAATGGCACGATTCAAAGAGATCTTCTGTTAAAAGAAGCACCAGGCATGCTCGTCGTACGAGTTGGCAAACAGTGGAAGCGCGTTAAAATCAGCAAATGAATGCGTTCCTCAAAATTTTGGAATATGATGGGCTTCGGTGAAGAGTAACTAGGAAGGAGTCAATTATGGCAACTGTTCTCACTGAACCCCAAAGCGCAAAACAAGCGCAAGTGAAGCAAACCAAGATCTTGATCGATAACAAATGGGTGGACAGCGTCTCCGGGAAGACATTTGAAACCATCAACCCTGCAACTGGCGAACTAATCGCGAAAGTTGCGGAAGCCGATGCGCCGGATGTCGACTTGGCGGTGAAAGCCGCTCGGAAGGCTTTTCACTCGAAGAGCGCTTGGCGCAGGATGTCTGCTGCGGAACGCGGAAAGCTGCTCAACCGGCTAGCGGATCTCGTCGAGAAAAATGCGGATGAGTTGGCGGCGCTCGAATCAGTGGATAACGGAAAACCGCGGCACGTGGCGCGCACCGCCGATTTGCCGCTCGTAATAGGATGCTATCGGTACTACGCCGGTTGGGCCGACAAGATTCAGGGCAAGACAATCCCCATCTCGGGAGATTATTTCTGCTACACACGCCATGAGCCGGTCGGCGTTGTGGGCCAAATCATTCCTTGGAATTTCCCGCTGCTGATGCAGGCATGGAAGCTCGCGCCTGCGCTGGCCTGTGGCAATACCGCTGTTTTGAAGGTCGCTGAACAGACGCCGCTAAGCGCACTTCGCGTCGGCGAACTGATTCTCGAGGCCGGATTCCCCGAAGGTGTGGTGAACATCCTGCCGGGGTACGGTCCTACGGCGGGCGCCGCAATCGCCCGCCACATGGATATCGACAAGGTAGCGTTCACGGGATCGACCGAGGTGGGTCACCTGGTCATGCAGGCTGCGGCTGAGACGAACCTGAAGCGAGTCACTTTGGAACTCGGGGGCAAGAGTCCAAATATTGTATTTGCGGATTCAGATCTGGATCAGGCAGTCGAAGGCTCGCATTTCGCGCTGTTCTTCAATCAAGGGCAATGCTGTTGCGCGGGATCGCGCGTGTTTGTCGAGGACAAGATCTACGACGATTTTGTGTCGCGCAGCACCGAACGCGCAAAGCGCCGGAAAGTGGGCGATCCTTTCGATCCGATAACCGAGCAAGGCCCCCAAGTCGACAATGACCAATTCACAAAGGTGATGAGCTACGTCGATGCTGGCAAACGCGAAGGCGCGAAGCTGATGTGCGGCGGCGAGCGCGTAGGAGATCGAGGCTATTTCGTCGCTCCGACCGTGTTTGCAGATGTGAAGGACGACATGAAGATTGCCCAGGAAGAGATCTTCGGTCCAGTCATGAGCATTCTGAAGTTTAAAGACATGGACGAGTTGGTTGATCGCGCGAACAAGACCATGTATGGACTCGCAGCCGCGGTCTGGACGCGAGATATTGGCAAAGCGCACTATATTGCCAATAACGTCCGGGCCGGAACGGTTTGGGTCAATTGCTTCGATGTATTCGACGCAGCGGCCCCATTTGGAGGGTTTAAGCAATCCGGAATCGGGCGTGAGCTCGGAGAATACGGTTTGCAGCAGTACTCTGAGATCAAGACCGTCACTGTGAAACTGTAGGCGATCAGTCGAGAGGAGCAGACCGTCGATCGCCTGCTCCTCTACTTAGGAGCGCCTACGCAGCCAGTGGAAGCGGCATCACATTCTCGGACGGCAGCCTCGTCAGGAGAGCATCAGTGGCGATTCGCAACAACTCCTCAGTACGATCGCCCAGATCGACGATGTCTGAGAAACGGCGCAACTGCGTGTTAAATGCCCTACGTAGCACAACGACCGCTTCGTCCAAACCGAGTTTCGGAATATCGATAATGGCAAATTTCAAAATGCTGTCCATGAGAACCGTCTCCACATTGAGCATCCGGTAAATCGCCCGGCGATTCTTCGCGACATATCTCACAACTTCCTTGCTGCGATAGGCGAAGTAATGTTCTCGCGTAAACCAGGAAAAACGCTTGGTGTCGAGAGCTTTGAGCTCTCTGCCGAGCTTATTGGCGGCCGAGGCGAACGCTCGATCGAGAGCCTCTGTTTGCTGAATGTCGTACGTGAACATGTTGGTCGGCTTGCCCGCGAACGGATGAGTGCATTGGTAAACCAGGATTGCGTATGCGGTGTGCGGCCGAAGGAGAATCTCAACGTTGGCAGCAAACCATTCACGAACCCAAGTACGCATCGAAGTCTGCATCGCCCTCGAAACCGTAGAGTACGTCGGGAAGTAGCTTGCTGTGCGCTCTTTCGGAGCCGTCTTCCAGACAGAGAAGTCGGTGCCAGCACTTGGAACAGCCGCGACCGGAGCCGGCGCGCCATTCTCTTCTCCTGCTGATTCAGTCGTCTCAGTATTTCGCGGCGGCATCATGATAAGTACGCCCATGTCATCCCCCAAGAGGCGAGCCGGCATGTGCCCGGCTACTTGCCTGGAATTCGCTCGCGACGAAATCTCGCGAGCGAAGTGAACGTAGCATGCTCAGGCTCCGAAACTGGTGTTCGAATCAGTGCCGGAACTGTGGCGAAATCCGCTAAGTGGCTGAAACTTAACAACAAAAATTTCTTGAGAAAAATTTGGAGCTTTTGTGACTATGTTTTCGGCACTCGCGAAAACACCCTGAAATCGGGGGTGAACAGTGCTGCCCGGATGGGTTGATCATCACCGGTTTTCTACCCCGAAAGTGTTATACTAAACACGAATGAGCTTCCGGCGCTCGCGCCAGTGGGTTCAACCAGCAACGTCCCATCGTTTTCCTGAGCCTTTTGCGGCCATTCTTCATCTGATCTGCATCCCCGGCGAATTTGTCTCTCGGAGCGTTCTTCCTCAGTTTTGCTTTTGATGAAATCTTCTATTCAGATATCCCGCGGCATTGAATCTCTGTTTGGAACTCGCGACGAAAACATTCGTCTCCTTGAATCTGGACTTGCGTTGCGCACGCGTCTTGTCGATGGCGACTCGCTCGAGTTGGAGGGTGAGGAGGCGCAAGTTCGCAGGGCAGAACGTATTCTCGAAGACTACGCGAGCCTCGTCAAGGAAGGTTACACATTTAACAATGGCGACCTGAACAGCTATATGCGAGTCGTGACGACGGACCCGGACATCTCGCTTCGCCGGCTTGTCGAAAGTGGAAAATCGCGCAGCTTCGGGAAAAAGGTTCTCGCACCCAAAACAGTCAATCAGCGCCGTTATGTTGAGGCAATCGAGAGCCAGGATTTGACGTTCGGGATCGGGCCTGCCGGTACCGGAAAGACCTATCTCGCCGTCGCAATGGCTGTTTCCGCATACTTGAGCAAGCGCGTCAGCCGGATCGTGCTCACTAGACCTGCAGTTGAAGCGGGCGAACATCTTGGTTTCTTGCCAGGTACCTTGCAAGAGAAAGTCGATCCGTATCTGAGGCCGCTCTATGACGCCCTTTTTGACATGATCGACGCGGAGAGAGTCGAGAAGCTGCTGGAGCGTAATGTAATTGAGATCGCTCCCTTAGCTTTTATGCGGGGCCGGACCCTGAACGATTGTTTCATCATTCTCGACGAAGCTCAAAACACGACGATCGAGCAGATGAAGATGATGCTTACGCGTCAAGGTTTTAACTCCAAAATGGTCGTAAATGGGGACCAAACACAGATTGATCTCCCCTCCGGAAAAAGAAGCGGTCTACTGAACGCCGCCGAAGTGCTGAAGGGCGTACAAGGCATCTCCTTCGTGAATTTCGATGAGCGAGATGTGGTCCGCCACCCGTTGGTGCAGCGGATCGTCAAGGCGTATGACCGGTACGAGGAGATGGTCGGAACTGGACGCCAGCTCGCGCTCAAGCTGGGGACAGATGCCCCCCGGGAGCTTACGCTTCAATCCTCCGATAATGCTGTGGTCGAGATTCCTGAGTTCCCCCCAGCCGCTTAGAGCACGACCATGTCCCCTGATGGTTTTGATGAATGCAGGATTGTTTTTCGACGTATATCCAAACAGCTCTCTTTTTCACCGGGAGAGAAGCGGGAGCTTAGGGCTTTTGCCCGTAATTTGGCGAGCAGGGTCGGTGACGGGCATCCTTTTACCTGTTTAATTACAGGGGACAAGGAAGTACAAAGATTGAATCGCACATTCTTAACGCACGATTACCCGACCGACGTTCTATCATTTCCCTCAAGCGACCCCCGTACATCTCTGGGCGATGTTGCGATTTCAATTGATCGTGCCGAAGCACAAGCCAGCGCCTGTGGACACACTCGAATTGATGAGATTCGTACACTCATGCTGCATGGTTTTCTCCATCTGATCGGCATGGACCATGAGCGAGATAGGGGCGAAATGGCTCATGCCGAGCGCAAGTGGCGTGCTGAATTTCATCTCCCTGAAACACTGCTCGCCAGAGCGTCTAAAAGCTCTAGCACCTCAGCCCGATGAATCTGCTCTGTTTAGGAATAGCTCTGGCGCTGACGTGTCTACTGGGTTTCGTCTCGTACGTTCAACTCTTGTACCTCGAGTCACTCCGGCTATTGCGGCGTGAGGTGGCATCGCTTACGTTTTTCCGCGAAACTTTGGCCGAAAAGATCGGTCTCGAAGCAGAGCGGGGATCGCTGACTTTCTCTCTCATCAAACACGTGTCGCTGGCCGTGACGGGGTTGTTCTATCTGTGCGCGCTGGTGCGGCCCGGAGTCGAGCACTGGCAGAGTGTCATCGAGGCTGTGGGTATCTCGTTTTTAGCAATGCTACTTACCACGTACGTGCTGCCGATGTTTCTATACCGCCGTACGAAAGGCAGGTGGATTCTGCGTCTGCTGCCTTTAGTTAAGCTCTTCGTAGTATGTGCATGGCCGCTAACTGCAATTCTGCGGGCCTTCCAAGCTCTTTTGGACCTGGATATCAAGGCACCCGGAGAAGGTGCGTCGTCCGATTCCGTAGAACACGTTGAGGCGCTGATCACGGCTGGCGCGGAAGAAGGCATTCTCGAGGAGCAGGACCGGAAGCTAATACATTCGGTAGTCGCGTTCGGAGATAAGAACGTGCGGGAGGTGATGACGCCACGCCCCAACATCGTCGCTACTTCTGTTGACAGGTCGCTGGAAGACCTGCGCCAACTCGTTATCCACGAGCAGTTCTCGCGTATACCCGTCTACGAGGGTACGATCGACAACATCATCGGTTTCGTCCATGTTCGAGATATGTTCGAACTGGACCCGGAGGACCGCCAGAGCAAGCCTTTGAAGCATCTGATCAGGCCTATTCATCTAGTCCCGGAGAGCAAGCCAGTGAACGATCTGCTGCGGGACATGCAGCGCGAGGGATCGCACGTGGTCATCGTTGTTGACGAATACGGCAATACGGCTGGTCTAGCCACCATGGAAGATCTTGTCGAGGAGATTCTTGGCGAAATACGAGACGAGCACGAGCCCGACCGGGACGTGCGCCAGGAATCCGATCATGTCTTTCTCGCGCCAGGCAGTCTCGATCTCGATCGTTTGGAGGAGCTGCTGAATTTTCGCCCAGATGAAGATACCGAATCGACCACTGTCGGGGGTTTGGCGGCCGAGTGGCTGGGGCATGTGCCCCAAGTGGGCGAAAGCATTGAGCGGGACGGAGTGCGCATAGAAATAGTGGCCGGCGATGAACGCCGCGTTGAGCAAGTGCGCATTTCCCGCGTTGGAACTCTTGCTCAGGTTTCCGCGAATTCGTGACAGAAACACCGCATCGCGCCGGCTTCGTTTCCATCGTAGGCAGGCCCAATGCCGGCAAATCAACACTGTTGAACACTTTGACTGGCGAACAACTCGCTATCACCGCCCATCAGCCGCAAACCACGCGAACATCGATTCAGGCGGTAACGACCAGCCCGGACGCTCAAATTGTTTATGTGGATACTCCGGGCATTCACGATTCAGACGCCCTGCTCAACAAACGCATGATGGATACTGTTCATCGAGCTCTGGAGAATCGTGATCTCATACTTTATCTCGCCGACGCGACGAAACCGGTGAGGCCGGAAGACAAGCAAGCTGTGGGCCTTCTGCCAAAGGCCACGAACGCTTTGTTTGTACCGAATAAGATTGACCGGCTTGAAGACAAGCGCCTCCTCTTGCCATTGATTCAAGACTATTTGGAGATCTTCTCTTTCGCAGATGCTGTGCCGGTCTCTGCGCGCACAGGCGAAGGACTCGACGACCTCAAGCGGGTAATCAAGCAGTCCCTGCCCGAAGGGCCAGCCTTGTTTCCCGAAGACTACATCACTGATCAGCCGTTACGTTTTTTGGCGGCGGAAATCATTCGCCAAAGCATTCTCCGCGCGGTGCGTGAGGAGGTCCCCCACGCAACGGCTGTCCTGATCGACAGCTGGGAAAAAACGCCACGGATCACCAGAATCGCCGCCACCATTCACGTTGAGCGCCCCGGCCAGCGGACGATCCTGATCGGCAGCAAGGGGCAGATGCTCAAGAAAATCGGCTCGGAAGCGCGTCGAAAACTGGAATCTCTGCTCGAATGCAAAGTTTTCTTATCGTTGTTCGTGAAAGTCAAGCCTCATTGGCGGGAAGATCGGCTGTTTCTGAACACCATTGATTGGCGCTCGATGCTAGGCTCAGAAGATCAATGAAACGCTTCCTCGTTGTCGTTTTGTTTTTTGGCGCAGTATTCACTGGAGCTACACGCGCGGGGGATCAAAAACCAAGTAATCCAGATGATCGAATTTCCGACCAAGTACGAATGCGGCTGGCGACCGACCAGGATGTAAAAGGTGGGGCCTTGGACGTATTCGTAAAGAATGGTGTCGTTACCATCAAGGGCCGAGTCGATACCGAGAAAGGCAAGAATCGCGCAACCAAGCTCGCCAAGAAAGTGAAAGGCGTGAAAGACGTTGACAACGAGCTGATCGTTGGGCCACCCAAATAGAAGATGTCAATCTCGCCCAGCGCGTCTGGGCAGTCCTGGGGCAGTACTCGAAAGAGGCTCAGGGCGCGTCTTGCATTGAGATGACGCGCTGGTTTCCGCAAGGCGACTGGAAAGCGGCTGTGTGCCTGATTTTGTCGGTTGGGGGTTTGATCGTTCCCGGCGCGCACGCCACAAGTATCGTGATTCTGCGCAGCGCAAACAGGATTTATGTCGGTGCGGATAGCCGCCGGAGCTATCGGGAGTCAGGGGAAACGTATTCAGGTTCGGTATGCAAAATCGTACCAGCTGGCCGCCTGGTGTTTCTCGCGTCAGGCCTGACTTACGCGAATAACCAGCAAGTGGCGAGTGTCGGTAGCGAGGTGGGAAACAGTAGCCCCACAATGCGCTACGCAATTGAGCGATTCCGGGAACGAATGCGACAGTTCCTACCCCAAGCCATTGCGGCTGAAGGCCGCATCGAACGAAACGCGACCCGAAAGGGACTGATTCTCGAAGCCGCCTTCGTCGGGCTGGAAAACAATGTGGGTTCGGCAACCGTGGAATGGTACCGCACCAATGGTAGCTCTGTGAAGCCGCACCTGACCTCTGATCGGCGTACCTACTCATCAGCAATCGGAGGGCGCTATGATTTCATATTCTTGGGGAAGCGCCGGGCCATTGATCAATACCTGAGAGGACGATCTCCGGTGGTTCGCAGCGATGCCGACGCGATTAGGATTGTGACGCAGCTTATAAATCTCGAGATCTCGGAATCACCCGAAACGACAGCTCCGCCGATCGACATTCTCGAACTTGATCGGACGGGCATGCACTGGCTCCAGCGAAAAGCGGGCTGCGAAACCTCTTCTCAGCGGAGCCAGTAACCAAGAATCGTTCTTACGCTAAAGGCGCTTTTTGAACCTTGCCGCTGCGAATGCAAGATGTACAAACGCGAAGCCGCTTACCAGCACCATTTACAAGCGCATGGACGGTTTGAAGATTGACGTTCCAGCGGCGCTTGCTCACATTGTGAGCGTGGCTGATCCGATGTCCAAACTGCGGACCACGACCGCAGACTTCACAAACTTTTGCCATATATGAAAGGACACGTCCGTTCCGCCAGCTGCGAACGAGCCTAAGTCCACTTTAGCAGAGAGCCGGAACGGTCAGCTACACTGTAGGACGAGCAAAAGCAGGAACATTCATGCGTTTCGTTACGTTCGAAACTGAAGGAAAAGTTCGTCCGGGAATTGTAGCAAATAACGCCATCTGCGACCTGTCTCCGGCAGGCTTCGAGTCAGTGCTTGACCTTATTGAGGCCGGCCCGGAGGGCCTAGCAAAAGCGGAGAATGTCGCAAAGAGTAGTGGGGCGCCGCAATACCATCTAGACAACGTCCGATTACTTGCTCCACTCCCGAGGCCGCGCAAACTGATCTGCGTCGGCTTGAACTATCGCGATCACGCCGCGGAAACGGGCGCGCAGATTCCGCAGATACCCACGATCTTCAATAAATTTCCAACGTCCATTATTGGTCCCGGCGCAAATATCATTCTGCCCAAAGTATCCAAAGCTCCTGATTACGAGGCAGAGTTTGCGTTTGTCATCGGCCGAGGTGGGCGGAATATTGCGGCCGAGGATTGGAAGGAACATGTCTTCGGCTACACGATTATAAACGATGTTACTGCACGCGATTATCAACGCGCTACAACTCAGTGGTTGATGGGAAAAACATTCGATACTTTTGCGCCGATGGGTCCGTGGATCTGCACGCAAGACGAGATCCCCGATCCGCACGAGCTTGATATTCAGATTGAGGTAAACGGGGAGCTCCTGCAGGATTCCAACACTCGTGAACTGATTTTCAAGATCCAAGATCTGATTGCGTTCCTCTCGAGCGTGTTCACCCTCGAACCGGGCGATGTCATTTCAACAGGCACTCCGGCTGGCGTCGGTTTCGTGCGCAAGCCGCCCCGCTATCTGCATCATGGCGATGAAGTCGTCGTGAAAATTCCGGCGATCGGCGAATTGCGCAACCCTGTTGTAGCGGAAGCGTGACGACGCCTGGGCCGCATCACGGCGCAACCCTGCTTCAATTTAGATATGCCGTGTTTCACGCTCGGACAATTGGCCGAACGCTTGGGTTGCAAACTTGCCGGCGATTCTGAAATCGAGATTTCCGGCGTTTCCACAATAGAGAAAGCGGGACCGGACGAAATCACTTTTCTCGCAAATATGAAATATGCCTCCAAAGTGAAGATGTCGAGGGCTGCCGCCATTATCGCCGCCGAACCCCTTAAAGAGACCTCAGCCGCTACGCTGATCTCTTCGAACCCCTATTACGATTTCGCCCGTGTTCTCGCGCTCTACTATCAAGCACCCAAACCTTCGCTGGCCATTCATCCCACTGCGTGCATCGCATCGACGGCGAAAGTGGGGCCGAACGCGTCAATCGGAGCGTATGTCGTGGTAGGTGAGAAGGCGACCATTGGGGCGAATGCCGTGCTTCACCCGCACGTCGTAATTTACGAGGGGTGCGTCATTGGCAATGATTTCACGGCACATTCGCACGCTGCAGTTCGTGAATACTCACAGATCGGAGACCGCGTGACGCTTCAGAATGGCGTCGTAATCGGAGGGGATGGCTTTGGGTTCGCTCAGGACAACGAGAAACACCAACACAAGATCGTTCAATCGGGGATCGCCGTTCTCGAGGACGACGTAGAGGTCCAAACTCTAACCTCGGTTGACCGTGCAACCATGGGCGAGACACGCATTAAACGAGGCGCAAAAATCGACAGCTTAGTGCAAATCGGCCATGCCTGCGTCGTTGGTGAAGATAACATCATTTGCGGCCAGACGGGGCTGGCCGGCAGCACCATCCTTGAGGAGAACGTGATTATGGCCGGTCAGACCGGCTCTTCGGGCCATCTTACGATTCATAAGAACGCGATCGTTTGGGCGCAGTCGGGCGTGGGGCATGATGTGCCCGAAGGGGCGATCGTTAGTGGATCGCCGGCCTTCGATTCCCGCGACTGGCTCCGTGCTTCTGCCGCTTACTCCCGCTTGCCCGAATTGCTCAGGACCGTTCGGGCGCTCGAACGGCGCGTCGCCGAATTGGAAAAGGATAATGTCTAAATTGCGATTGCTTCATTTCTTACCGTTCTTGTGGCTAGGTTCGCTTCACGCGCAAACAGTACCGCCTGTTGCAGACCAGCAGATAGCGCGCGACATTTACAAGCAACTCATCGAAATCAAATCTGGTTACACAACCGGATCAACTACCCCGGCGGCCGAGGCCATGGCAACCCGTTTGAGAGCCGCAAGCTTCGCCGATTCCGATATCTACCTGGGCGGCGCAATCCCGAAGAAAGAAAATCTGGTGGTTCGTTATCGTGGCAGTGGTGCGCGGAAACCGATTCTCTTGCTCGCCCATACAGATGTGGTCGAAGCCAAGCGCGAGGACTGGAGTATGGATCCGTTCCAGTTCATCGAGCGCGACGGCTATTTCTACGGCCGCGGGACATCCGACGATAAAGCCCAGGCTGCTGTTTGGATCGCTAATCTGATTCGCTATAAGCGCGAGGGCTTCAAACCCGATCGAGACATCATCGTAGCTCTAACAGCAGATGAGGAAGGCGGTGGCCCCTACAACGGTGTCGATTGGCTTATAAAGAATAAGCGCGAACTCATCAACTCCGAATTCTGTTTGAATGAGGGCGGATGGGGCGAGGAGTCGAATGGAAGGAAACTCGCCAATGACGTGCAGGTGAGTGAGAAGTACGTAGTCAATTTCCGTCTTGAAGTGCACAATAAGGGCGGCCACAGCTCCTTACCCGTCCCGGACAACGCTATCTATCATCTTTCCGGAGCGCTCGATCGCCTGTCCAAATTTGGATTTCCGTTCAAGACTAACGACGTGACACGCGCGTATTTCGCTCAGATGGCCAAAATCGAAACCGACCCCATTCGCGACGATCTCGCGAAAGTCGCACAAGGCTCCACTGAGGCGATGCAGCACGTGGCTGCAGCTCGCCCAATATGGAACTCCACTTTGCGGACGACGTGCGTAGCCACTCAACTCGAGGGTGGACATGCGATGAACGCGTTGCCACAGCTCGCAGCTGCTACAGTGAACTGCCGCGTTCTCCCCGAGGACTCCTCCGAACACGTTCAAAACACCTTGGAAAAGGTATTTGCTGATAGAGAAGTGAACGTGAAGATCGTTGGCGACGTGACACGCGGTCCCTCTTCGCCAATGCGTCCCGATATTATGCGTGCTATCGCCCAGGTGACGGACACCTTGTGGCCCGGCGTGCCTGTTATCCCAACTATGGTTCCGGGCGCCACCGACGGCAGATTCCTGCGAGCTGTCGGCATTCCAACCTACGGCGTTCAAGGCTTCTTCATGGATCAGAATGATGTCCGGATGCACGGCCGCGATGAGCGCATGAGTGTCCGATCCTTCTATGAGGGCCAGACGTTTCTATACGAATTGGTCAAAACCCTTTCGAGAACTGCCGAATAGGCATCCTAGAACGGCGGCGAGCGAGTTCCCGGGGGGAATTAGAAGCGTGGTGGCCAGGGACGGAATCGAACCGCCGACGCCAGCTTTTTCAGGGCTGCCACATCAATCACTTACACAGAACGTACGCTAAAAACAAAAGGCTTACGCTGAATTGATTTGGACGCCATTTGGGCGCCACTGGGGTTCTATTGAGGTTTGGACTCCGCGCGGACTCCAGCACTCCCAGGTGTAAAAGGCAAGCTGATTGCTCTTACACGCGCGGTTGTACCCGCCTTACGACTTGTTGCCTGCTCAATAAAGAGGCAATAATTTTTCTCGTTATATAGAGCGTGCCGATATTGAGTGATACCAGCGGGTTTTGGAATTATAGGCGATCAAGCTTTTGGTGGATGGCGCAATTGCCGGCCTCCCGGTAATGCAGCTCGTACAATCGGCGGTTGAGCTAGTCCCCTTGGCCCCGTGCGCCTTCGGCTACACCGATATGGAGCTCGGCGCGCTTGAGCAAACACATTCGCCCACAAACTCTTATTGACACTTATGGATTCGTGATAGTAAGATCGACGGGTTTCCCGCCGGAGGAGGAGCGATGCCGAATCTTGAGAAGTATGATCACTATCTCCTGCGCAAGCTCCGAGAAAAAGAAAGGGTTGGAGAAAGCGCCGCTTCCGTCGTCCACGTGCATGTTCGCTACAGCGGCGATGTGAAGCCGCTGGTCGAGGCAGGACTGCAGATGACCGGTGATGCCGGCGGAATCGCAGTCGGGCGGATTGATCTGGATGGCTTAGATCGGCTGGAAAAGCTGGACAACGTTACGTACATCAGCACCGAGCCGCCGCTCAAGCTGCATCTGGACACCTCGATTCCGGAAATTCACGCTGACCTTGTTCGCAATGGAAGCCCATCTTACACAGGAGTGGGTGTGGCGATCGGTGTCGCCGACAGTGGAATCGATGTGCGGCACAAAAACTTCCGCAGATCCAACAATGCCACCCGTATCCTCCGGCTTTGGGACCAGAGCATCAATCCAGCCGCCGGCCAACATTCACCTGCGCCCTACGGTTACGGCGTCGAGTTCTTGCCAGCGGACATTCAAAACGCCATCGATCATCCGGACCAGCCGTTTGCTCACGCTAATCCCGATGGGCACGGCACCCATGTGGCGGGTATTGCCGCGGGCAACGGATTGCAAGGAGGCAACTGCCATGGCGCCGGGACATATTGGGGCGTTGCGCCGGAAGCAGATCTCATCATCGTAAAGGCACTACCCGACGCCAACAGTCCCAATCAGAACACAAGCCTTACAGATGCCGCGACTTATATTTTTCAGCAGGCCAACGCATTAAATCCCGCCCGGCCGGCTGTGATCAACATGAGTCTGGAATGGGGGCTGACCGCACGAGACGGCACGAGCAACGAGGAAACCTTCCTCGATGGATTGCTTGCTCCCAGTTCCGGGCGAGCCATTGTGGTGTCCGCTGGGAATGATGGAGACGTTGGCCAGGCCAATGACGTGGCGCAAGGAAGATACGGGGCCGGGACGCACTCGCAAAAACATGTGGCTGCTAACGGGAACGCGACCATTACCGTGATGGTTCCGCCGGACGATAAGAAGACCGACTTTATCAGCATCTGGTACAGCGCCGGCGCGGGACGGTTATCCGTTACGGTGGCGGGGCCGCTAGGTGTTGTGAATACGGGCGCCGTTGCAGCCGGATCCGGCCACAGCCAATTCCCGCTGGTCGGAAACCAACTGGTCGAGATCACGTCGACAGTCAACAACGTAGTCAACAACAAGGGAAATATCTCGATCAGCCTCGATCCTCCTCCGAATGGGTCGATTGCGTCTGGAGCTTGGACGATCACTCTGCAAGAGACCGCCGGCACCGCGGTTGATGTGGACTTGTGGATTTTCAGTTCTCACGGGGACCCGCACCCGGTGGTCGCATATCCTGACCGGGACCGCACCGCAACTCTGACTTCTCCAGGCACCGCGAAAAACGTCATTACCGTCGGCGCCTATGCATCCAAGACAGGCGACCTGGCTGACTTTTCGAGTCGCGGCCCGACACGTGCCACCGACGGCCGGCAAAAGCCGGATTTGTGTGCACCGGGTCTTGAGAAAGCGGAAAAGTCGGGCATCATTTCAGCGAAGGCGAAAGCGGAAGGGGGCTGCTGCTGCGACTGCTGCTACGACTTCTACGTCGACATGCAAGGCACCAGCATGGCAGCACCACACGTTGCTGGCGTGGTTGCGCTGATGCTGCAGAAGAACGCGAATCTGACATTTGCTCAGATTCAAAGCACCTTGCAAAGCTTTTGCCGTACGCCTCCGGGACCCGCCGCCCCCAATGGCGATTGGGGTTTTGGGAAGGTGGACGCTCAACTGGCCATCGCGAACATTCCCCCGGGTAGTGCATTCAGCCCGCCTGCCCCGCCGCCTGGACCGGGTGGCGGCGGCCCTGGGCCAGGCGGCCCCACAGGTAGTGCTGGCGCAGATTCATCGACCACTGGTGCTTCGCCATTAACAGGGACTTCGTCGTCCACACCCGAAATAGTGCCGCGATCGGCCAAACCGTTTCCGCGTTTGCAGGACGTCGTGCCCGTACCCTCGCTGCGCATCGGCCACGCGCTGAAAAGAACGGCATTGAAGGCCAAAGACCATCCCGCTGCGCAAATCATGATCGGGTTGGTGAGCCAGCACTTTGATGAAGTCTTTCGGCTGATTAATCGAAACCGGCGCGTAGCTACCAAGTGGCACCGAATGTATGGGCCGGACGTGCTGCGGCACATGCTGTGGGCGGACAAAGCTGACGGTGGACTCATCCCCAAGCGCGTTCGCAACGAGGATGTCAGCACTCATTTGCAATCTCTTCTCGATGTACTGATGCGATACGGAAGTGCCCGCTTGCAGCGCGATCTGCTGCAATACGGCACATTGCTGCTTGCTCTGCCCGGCGCAGTCTTCACGGGCCTGCCAATCCTACCTTCCCTGGAGACTGCACGTGGCCGAAACTGGAACGCTTGAGAAGCTTGCGAGTGAACTCGGACAGGCGTTGCGAGTGGTGTCGCCGCGCCTGGTGCCCGACCAGATAGAGAACTTTCTTTTCGAACTAGGGATCGGCATCCCGGCGGGTCTTGGCGCCGAGGCCCAATTCGCAGGCGCAATCGGCACTACCGTTACTGATATTGCTGCGTCCGTGCCGCTTGTGACGGCGCTGATTACGGCGATCACAGGCGGTAATGCGGGACAAGTCATCTCCGCAGCGGTGCAGGTAATCGACAAGGCGGGGCACATCTTTAACGATTTCTCGCAAGCGTCGAACGCGTTGAAGAATGCGGTCACAAGTGCTGCGGGGCTTACTCCGCAGCAGATTGCGAATCTCGAGAATCTTGCACTGCAACTGGCGCGTCGCCTCCTCGACTACGCCCTTATCGAGTATCTTCGCGGCAAGAACGCCGGCTTCGTTTCGACGTTGAATCTGCTGGGGCTTATCGATGACGGGATCGTTCCGGCAGACCCGACGGATCCGACCAGCCCGCCGTACCATGCGAGGAATCTTCACCTCGAACGGCTCTTCGATCTTTTCACCAAGCCGCAAAAATACTTACCGGACACGTTTCAATGGGGCTCGCCCACATTCGATGGCTCCATCCTGTTTGCAAAACTGGTCCAATTTTTCGATGCGGCGGGCCTGCCTTCCATCGCGATGGCGCCGCCCGGCCAAGCGCCGTTCTTCGACGCATTCATTCTGCGGCTGAGTCCCGACACTACGGTCAATCCGCCGGGCCTCGATGCTCGCATTCGCATTCCGGCGGTTCAGGACTTTGCGCAGTCGTACACCTTGACGCCGCTTTGGTCATTAGATCTGTCGGCGCAAGCTCGCTTTGACGCCGGTATGGAAGCGAAGATCGCACCGCCGCTGAACGTGACGCTCAGCAACTCAGCCACGGTGAGCATTCAAGTACAAGCCGGGTTCCAGGCCAAGCACGCCGATAACTCGCCGATCGTCATCTTTGGCGAGACCGGAGGCAGCGGGTTATTCGCACAGAGTTTGTCCCTCGATGCCGGTATACGCGCGATCTGGGATTCGGGGACTAATACTGCTACCGCGGAACCCGTCATCAGCTTCGCCACAACAGGCGGAAGCCTTGTGATCGACACGTCAAACGCGGATGGTTTCATCGGCGAAGTCACTTCCGGCATCAAGGTGAATGCCACATTCGATTTCGGCTTCACTTGGGCTCCGGAGAGTGGAATGCATATCACGGGCGGCGCGCAGCTCGGGCTTGATCTTCCAGTTCACTTGTCGCTTGGTCCGATCACGGTGCCTGTCATTCATCTCGTGGGTGGCTTCGCATCGGGAGGTCTCACAATCGAGTTGTCGGCTGGCTTGGGTCTGAGCCTTGGCCCCATTCAAGCTTCCGTCGATCGTATCGGGCTGAAGGGTTTGCTCGGATTTCCCGGAACGGGAGGTAATCTCGGCCCAGCAAATCTGACGCTTGGGTTTAAGCCGCCAAACGGGTTGGGCCTTGAGATTGACGCCGGAGTCGCTGCCGGCGGTGGTTACGTTTACTTCGATCCCGATCGCGGCCAGTATGCCGGCGTGCTCGATGTCTCAATCGTCGAGATCATTCAGGTGAAGATCATCGCCGTGATCGACACCGTAATGCCCGACGGGTCGAAGGGTTTTTCGTTTCTTCTAATCATCACGTTCGATTTTCCGCCCATCCAACTCAGCTTCGGATTTACGTTGAACGGCGTTGGCGGGATTGGCGGCATCAATCGCACCATGTCCATCGATGCGCTGCATGCGGGTTTCCGGGCGCATACGTTGAACAGCATCCTGTTCCCGGATGATCCGGTAAAGAACGCGCCGCAGATCATCAGCAACATCCGCACGTTCTTCCCCGTGGCTCCGGGCCGCTACATCTTCGGGCCGATGTTCGAGATCGGATGGGGAACTCCGACGCTGATCACTCTGGCCGTGGGCGTCATCCTGGAAGTCCCCGATCCCATTCGCATCGCGCTCTTGGGTCTCATCGATGCCGGGCTGCCGACACAAGATGCTGCTCTGATTGAGCTGCATATCGATATCCTCGGCACGCTCGACTTTGGAACGAAAACGTTTGAACTGGATGGCTCGCTATACGATTCGCGCGTATTGATTTTCTCGCTGGCCGGCGATTTACTGTTCCGCCTCTGCTGGGGAGACAACCCGATCTTCATCTTCTCGCTGGGCGGATTTAATCCTCACTTCAATACTGCCGGTTTGAACCTGCCTGCCATGGACCGGCTCTCGGTCAGCATCGGAGATGGCGATAACCCACGCATCAGCGCCAACACTTACTTCGCAATCACATCGAACAGCCTTCAGTTCGGTGCGAATGTCGAGGCCTACGCCGCAGCCGGGGGCTTTGCCATTCATGGCTACCTGGGTTTCGATGTCCTGATTATTTTCTCGCCGTTCTCGTTCGAGTTCGACTTCTCGGCGGGATTTGACGTCTCCTTCGAGGGCGCCTCGCTGCTCGGCCTGAACGTCGACGGGCTTTTCTCCGGACCGAGGCCGTGGCACCTGCACGGAGATGCAAGCATTCACATTCTCTTCTTCACGGTCAGCGCGTCAGTTGACCTCACCTGGGGAGACAGTACTCCGGTCACGCTTCCCGCGAAACCGGTGCTGCCGGATTTAATGGCCGCCTTGGGAGCTTCGAGTAACTGGACCGCTGCCCTGCCTGACGGGACTGTGCAAGCGGTCTCGCTTTCGACGCCGAAACCCGATCAGACCGTTCTTCGCGTGCATCCGCTCGGGACGCTGAGCGTGAAGGAGAACGTCGTTCCGCTGGATCTGCAGATAACGAAGTACGGCAATGCGACGCCCTCAGACGGTAACTACTTCGCAATTAGCGATGTGCAGATCAACACGAACGAGGAGTCGAAAGAATCCTTCCAGGACTACTTTGCCGCGGGTCAGTTCCTGACCCTGAGTGATGCGGACAAGCTGAGCCGGCCCAGCTTTGAACGGTACGATGCCGGCATCCTCATCGGATCGCCAGCGGTCCAGGCGGGCGCGGACTCGCCGCGTACGGTGGTGTACCAGGAACATCAAATCGACGATACGGGCAAGCAGTCGAAGTTCAACCGCTACTACCTAATGAGCGCCGATGTTCACGCGCAACTGGTTCGCCAGGGGGCGGGATACGCGTCAGCGGTGAAGAACACCGGAGCGGCGAAATACAGCCAGGGCCGGACGCTCCAGCCGGTTCACACCGCCGACCCGAGCTACGTGGTGGCGGGTATGGACGACCTCGCCGTACGCGCCGATATCGGCTCAGCTTCTGGCTCCACCTATTACGCAACCAAGGCGGCTCTCGATGCGCATCTCGCGCTTCATCCCGAGGATGCGTTGCAGCTTCAAATCCTTCCACTGCATGAGGTGGCCGCATGAGCGATCAATTGGCCCGTTATCATTTCCTATCCTGGACTCGGCGAGGTGTTGCGACGAGCATCAAACCGCCTGACCAGGGGACACTCGCGGCCCGTGCGAGCCTGGCGGTACAACTATCGGTCTCGGCTCAGCAGGGCAGTAATACCGTCGTCAGTCTGGCGCCGGTGAAAACCGTTGAGATCTTCGGACCGGGCGACGTGATTGGCATCGATCCGCGTCACGTCATTAAGACTGAGCCGCGCAACCTCACGCTGAACTTTGAGCCCAATTATCTGGCAGGCATTGAGTTCGATTCTCCGGATTTGCCGTGGCTCTTTACACCCGCTGCTCCGAACGGCGATCGCCTGCGGCCCTGGGTTTCACTAATCGTTCTAAAGCCCGATGAGTTCACACGGGCCGCGACTCCGCCCAATCCACTTCCGGCAATCGAAGTCAAAAAGCGGGATCCACTTCCGAATTTGGCCGATTCGTGGAATTGGGCGCACACTCAGATCAGCGGTGATTTGCCCATCGCAGATGCTCTCACGAGCGCTCCGGGAAACGTCATCTCGCGGCTGTTGTGCCCACGCCGCTTGGATCCGGAGACTGCGTACACGGCATTTCTGGTTCCCGCATTTGAGATTGGACGCCAGATAGGACTGGGGCAGGATGTTTCGGCTTTACAGCATTCGGATCCGGCCTGGGACAACGGCACGACGTTTCCGTTGACGCTGCCGTACTACTACACATTTCAGTTCCAGACGAGTGATGCCGGAGACTTTGAATCGCTGGTGCGTGCTCTCACGCCCCGCGTACTCGATGCGGGCGTCGGGTCGAGGCCGATGGATGTTTCTCAACCCATGGTGGGCATTCCTTCTGCGGGTACGCCGCTGGGACTCGAAGGCGCTCTTCGCAGTGTCAGTACTGTACCAACAGAGTGGAAAGATCCTGATAAGACCGCTTTCCAATCGGCGGTGCAGAATTTCATCAACCAGCCCTCTGCATTGGTGGATGACCCGGCAAACCCGATCAAAGATGACCCGATCATCGCTCCCCCAATTTATGGTCGATGGCATGCCGCGGTGCAGAGTGTGAATCGCACTGCCGCCGGGTGGATCAATGAACTGAACCTCGATCCGCGCAATCGCTCTGCCGGCGGAATGGGCACGCAGGTGGTACAGAGCCAGCTTACGCAGCTCATGGCATCTGCCTGGCAGCAGGTAGACGGCGTCATTGCCGCGAATCAGAAGCTGAAGCAGGCGCAATTGGCGCGCGCAGCGCTTATGCAGCTCTTCGCGCAGCACTTTCAGATACGCCAGCCCGACACCGTGTTTACGTTGACGGCTCCGCTGCATGCGCGCTTGTTGGCCAGCCCACTCACCGTTCGCGCGACAGTTAGGGCGAGCCTCGTTCCGGAGCGTATGCTCTCGGCCACCTTTCGCCGCGCGTCTAGGCCGCGGCGTCGCTTCATCACGAACAAAGGTGTTATTGACAAAAGGAAGCCGTCGCTTTTGTCACGTGTCAACTCCGGCGACATCCAGGTTGTGCCACCACCCAAGCCGCCGGATGGCATGGTTTCGATCGATCAGGTGACCGATCAAACGATTCAACCGGCTCCGAGCTGGGCGAAGAACTGGCTGCTGTATCTGATCCTGCTGATAGTCATCGTCATTCTCATTGCAGTGGTTGCGGCTGGAATCGCCGGACCTCTCGCAGCTTTGGCTGTGTTGATCGCAGGCGCGGTGACTGCTTACGTTTTCTATCAGCGTGCCCAGGCCGCATTAGCTGCGGGCGCCGTCACTACGGAACTGCATCTCTCCGGGTTTACTCCGCAAACGATCTCTGCTGTTGCGCCGCGTCCATCGTTCCAGATTGTCGCCGCGGGTGTGGCATCGCCGGGAGCTGGCTCTGGCGGCAGTGACAGCGCGGCGGCTGCCCAATTTCGTAGCATCACGAGGGATTACTTTAGCTATCTGCAAGTGTTGCCGGCCAATCCGCCGGCGCGGCCGTCGCTTGACCTTACATCGCTGAAGAGCACGCTGCTTCTGCGGCTCAATCCCAGGACTACCGTGGCCAACAGAGTGACATCACTCATCACGCTGCGCGAAGGTCTTGTCTGGAAACCAATTGACCTGATTGAACCCATAATGGCAGCACCCGAATTCGATCAGCCGATGTATCGGCCGCTGCGCGATTTGTCGGAGCAGTATGTGCTCCCCGGTGTGGATCTGGTTCCGCCAAATACGCTGGGCCTGGTGCTGGCGAATCACGCTTTCATCGAGGCCTACATGGTGGGACTGAATCATGAAATGGCGCGCCAGCTTCTGTGGAATGACTATCCGACAGATCAGCGCGGCAGCTATTTCCGGCAGTTCTGGGATGTGAGCGCGTACGTGCCTCAGAAGGGCGACCCCACGGATCCCGCAGCGCTTGCGGAGCTTGTGAAAGACATCCCACCCATCCACACCTGGCCGCTCGCGAATGCGCTGGGCGACAATCCGAACCGGACTGATGTTGCTCTGAACAATGTTGTGTTATTGGTGCGCGGAGAGATCTTTAAGCGGTATCCGACTGCCATAGTCTATGCCGCAAAGGCCAAGCGCACGGGCGACCATCTCGATATCGATGAAAGCGACGAGCGTTATCCCATCTTCCGCGGGCAACTCGAGAAAGACATTACATTCCTCGGTTTCAACCTGAGCCTGGACGATGCCCGCGGCGGAACGAAAGCTTCGCCGGAGGGCTTCTTCTTTGTCTTTCAGGAGCAACCGTCAGAGCCTCGCTTCGGATTGGAACCAACGGAGATAGACAACCCGGCGCAACACTGGGCAGAGCTTGCCTGGACCAATTTTGCAGCCGGTGAAACGGGCTTCCAGTTGCCGGATCTCGGCAAGAACACCCGCGCGCAGATCATTAAATTCAGCCCGTGGCGTCTTTCGTCTCAGGTGTTCTCGTTAGTGCTCGGTGGAACAACCGTGCCCGATATGTTGACGCCCGGCAATGGGCCTTTCCGAACCGCAATCGTCAACGACGAAAAAAATCCGCACGACACCGCCAACCAGTGGGGAGTGAACAGCGCGCAAACCGCATACATCCTTCTCCGGCTCCCATGGCGGATCCTGATCCACGCCGATTCGATGCTTCCCCCCAAATAACCATGCCAGCCCCTTCAGATACTCTCAATCTCCCGAATCCTGATTCGAACGCGGCTGTCGTGGTAGATCGCGGACTCGATGCGCGCACGCCGCTGCTGTTGCTTCCGGTCAATATCGAGACTCGATTCATATCGAGCCAACGCGGCGATGAACTCTGGGTTCGAGTTTATCCCGACCAGATCGCCATCAACTCGCATGAACCCGAACTCACGGCCCAGGAGGTCACGGACGGCACGCACTATTGGGATGCTGTTTGGCGCGCAGGATTGCCTCCTGCAAACCTGGATGACGTGAAGGCGCCCTGGCGCGAGTTGGCTTCGCTTTACACTCCGGAACGAGCGGCGTGGATCGCGCTGCAGATGACGCCGCAGAACATCGTGCAACAGCCGGTGGCTCCGACGCCGCCAAGCCAGAGTCCAAATCCTGCTCCTTCGTATCCTTCGCCGCCCACACGCGACAGTTCGTGGCAGAAGCCCGCCATGGCGGCTTGCCTTCCGAGCGCGTGGACAGTCGTTCTGGTTTCAGGCATAACGACCAGTTCACACCGGGGCTCTGTAATCAATCCGAGTCTGGCGGTGGGCTTCACTCCCGGCGCAGGTGCGTTTCCTCCCGGGTCCCCTGTCGATGCCGGTTTGCAGTGGCTCATCGATTTCGATCAGGCACTTGCCGCGGGGATGGCGTTGAAAATTCCCATCACCGCGGCGCAGAAATCAGCCGGTTTCGATCGCATTTTTGTTTACGGTCTGCGCGTGGGGGAGGGCGCCAACAGCGAATTGCAGGCGCTCATCAACGCTCACCATTACACGGACGGGTTTGCATTTGTGCCGCAAGGTTCGCCCACCAACAACACAAACGACGCCAGTTCAGCGTTCTCGAGCAAGGATCCAAACTCCGAGATCAGCTTCGCGGTGGAGCGGCAAGCCGCTCTGAATTCCAGCGCGAACTGCGACGCGAATGTGTTCGCTTCCATGCTCGGCCTCGATCCGAATACGTTTGCTCACATTCGCTTCGCGGATGGAATTAACGAACAAAGCGGCGCCGATGCCGTAACCGCACTCTGGCCCGCCACTCTCGGGTATTTTCTCGATCAGATGATGGCCAAGGTGTTCAGCGCGGACCAGATCGAGCAAGCGCGGCAGTATGTAATTGCTAACGCGATACCTCGCGGTCCGATTCCCGCATTTCGCACCGGCAAAACTCCATATGGAGTGGCCCCTGTCACCTCGCTCGCTCGTTACAAGCCGGTCGAAACGCGGCTGACAGCACCCTCGGTAGAAGCACCGTTGGTCGATTTCGTCCGGCGCATGTGGCAGTCGTGGCTTGACAGTTCCGGTCAGGCGCCGCACATGCAGACATCGGGCGATCCCGATCAACAGTTAGTGAGTGTGCTCGGCATGGACGCCAGTTCCATGGCCTTTCGTGCACGCACGATCCTCGGGGACGATTTTCTCTGGAACTACCTCAGCTTCCTGAATGTTTCAGCGGCACTAAGGCAGGGATGGTGGAGCAAGCACCTGGCTGCCGGACGGCAGACGCTCGATACATTCGGGTTCAATACCTGGGACCCCCGTGTAATTCACCTTGGCATGGCGCCAACGAGTTTTCCGATATCGTTGCCCACGGTCCAGTCCGCGCCTCTCTCCGAGACTCAGCCTCTGGCGGCCGACGCAGATTTCGGTGGCGGCAACAAGGGGAATTACATCCAGTGGCTCCGCCAGGCGTCGATTGACGACATACGCGCGGAGAATTATCCAGGACCTCAACCTTCGGCGCTTTTGTATAAAATTTTGCGGCAGGCCGTCCTGCTCGATTATGTAACGCTCGCGATCAACAGCGAGGCGCTGGCCGGGCGTTTGCAAGCATCCCAACTCGCCGAGAAGGAGATCGTGGCTATTGCCCTTTCCAGTCCTCCGCCCCAACCCCCGGTGAGCCCATGGGAGCTTCTCGTCCGCCCGTCCATTCCCAACCCTGCGATGACCTGGGCCGAGTATCTCGTTAGTGTTGATCCACCACCGGAGAGCCCCTTTGCGCGCCTGGCCGACCTTCGCGCCAGTCTGGATCGATTGGCAAAGTTGTCTACCGCGGAGCTCGACCGCCTGTTGACGGAGTTCCTCGACGCCTGCAGTCACCGGCTGGACGTTTGGGCCACTGCCATAGCCAACGCCATGCTTAAGCGAACCCGTAATAGTCAAGTCAACGGCATTCACCTGGGGGCTTTCGGCTGGGTCGAAGAGGTAAAAGCCTCGTCCCAACCTGCACCGGTGCAGGGAACAGAGCTTGAAAGCGTGCAGATTATGGACCGGATTCGCGCAGAACGCATGCAGCGCCAAACTGTGTTGCCAGTGCCGCAACAACCACAAGTCGACAATGGGGGATTCATTTACGCGCCGTCGCTTGACCAGGCGCGCACCGCTGCTGTTCTTCGCAACGGCTACATGACTCACAAAGGCACCGCTGATGAAGGTTTGCTTTCGCTGGACATCTCATCCGACCGCGTCCGCAAGGCACTCTATCTTCTGGAGGGTGTCCGTCAAGGGCAGAGTCTGAATGCGCTCCTCGGGTATCTCTTCGAATCGGAGATGCACGTTGAAAAACTGGACAAGTACATACAACCATTCCGCGATCGGTTTCCGGTTGTGGCGAATAAGTTGACACCCTCAAGCGACCCCACTGAAGCACTCGCGGCATCGAACGTGGTCGATGGCGTTGGTCTGCGGAATGCTTTTGACCAGGGTGCATTTCCTGTCGGCGGAAACTGGGGACCGGGGCTGCCGGCCGGAGCCGACCAGAACTCTACGCTTGCGGTGATCCAGATCATCGATGACTATGCCGACGCACTCGGGGATGTGTCCATCGCAGAGGCTGTTTTCCAGATCATGCGCGGTAACTTCGGGCGCGCGGGCGGGCTGATGGATGCTATTTCGAAAGGCGATCGCCCGCCCGACCCGGACTTTGTCGCAACGCCACGTGGCGGCATTGACCTCACGCATCGCGTCAGCTTGCTGTTTGCCGGAGATCCTTTATCCGCCGCTGCGTGGTCCGGAATTCCGAAGCAGGTGCGGGCCGCCGCTGAGCCTTGGCTCGACGCCTGGTTGAGTAATGCATTACCTGACCCGGCACAAGTTGCCTGTACCGCGACGTTTCAATCCGGCGGAGCCGCGCAGAGCCGGACGATTCACCTCACGGATCTGAATGTAGGTCCGCTCGATTGTCTCGCAATGGCTGACAGTGCTGAGGTGCCTCAGCAGGCGGAGCTCGAGGCGCGCATCCTGAGTGCCGCGGCACTCCCCGCGGATGCTTCAGATACCAAAATTGATTACACCGCTCCCGCCGGTTTCATTGCTTTTCCGGACTTTTTCTTTCTGGCCGCGAGCTGGCGGGCGGTCATCGGTTCGTCGCGCGCGCTGACTCCGCAAGACATGAGTGTGCCGGAGAAGAACGCGGGCGATCTTGGCGGTAAAGTCGACACGACTGAGCTCGCCAGCCGGGCCGCGGCGGCAGTTGCCTCGCTGAGTAACGGCGTTTCTCAACTGCAAACGGCGATCGCGAGCGGCGTGCCCGGAAATATGCGCACGGCGCTTCTCGGCGCCAGCTATTTCGGAGTCAGCGGCGCAGTAGCGGCTGCCGGTAACGACGCCGCTATTCCGGACCAAGCCATCGCAGCGCTCAAGACGCTCACGCAACGCCAAAAACAGACCACCGCCGTCAATCTGGCGACCGCATCGGAAGACGACATTCTGTCCGTCTTCAGTGCCACCTTCGGTGCTGGTTTCGTGGTGCTTCCACGCTTCCAACCGCCGGACGCGCCTTCGATTCAGGGTGCCCTCGCACAATCGGCATCGCTCGTTTCGTCCGATCCCGCGGCACCATCCCGCTGGCTGAATCAACTCACCCATGTTCGCTCAGCGATGTCGCGTCTGGATCAGGCCCAGTCGTTATATCAGATTCTCACCGGAAGCCCGATTGCGCCTGCTCCGACGTTAGGGCAGCTTCCGCTGCAAGCCTCAGATCGTTGGCTGGCCTTGCCAACCGATCCGAACAAGCCACCGCTCAAGGGTCGCGTTGTCTTCACGTGCTTTGCGCAAGGTGATCCGGTGAGCAAAACGCCGTACGCGGGACTTCTGATTGACGAGTGGCCCGAGCGAATTCCCAGCAAAGAAGAGCGTGCGGCCGTGGCGTTTCACTACGAAGAGCCGAAGGCGCGTGCTCCGCAATCGCTGCTCCTGGCTGTATGTCCTGATAGCCGGCCGACCTGGGACGACGATCTGATTTTCGGAGTTCTGGATGAGACTCTGCAGCTCGCTAAAATTCGCACCGTCGATCTCGATAGTGTGCAGAAGGTCGGGCAGATTCTGCCTGCTCTTTACTTCGCCTTCAATCTGCAAGGCGCAACCCTATCCACGAGTTTCATCAGTGCGAAGGAGGTCTTCAGTGCCCCTACAGTCATTCGTTGAGAAGATCATTCGGATCCCGTCGCTCACTACATGGACGCGCATCGAGCCGCAACCGCGCGATGGCTCCATGCAGCGTAGCCTCCAGGCACAAGTGCGGGATCCGTTGTGGATGATGGCGCGGCAATGGCAGGTCGGCGAATTCATCGGCGACGATTCCGGCTCGCCGGTTCACAGCACACTCGGCGCAGAGATGCGGACCGTGACGACCTATCAGCCGCGAACAAACCCGGCGTCAACCGTCGCGATCGACCCATCATTGCCCATCGAAGTCCAGGTCGAACGCGAAAGCGTATCGCTGCAATTACGAGGCTCGGCCCAGCAGGGCCTGTATTTTGAGAATCTGGTCCGTCAATCCGGCGTTGCGTCGCCTCAAACGATTATTGCCACTTTTCGTAACGCATTTCCGATTGCCGCGGCTTCGCCTGATCCCGCTTCTGCTCCTGCGGACGCGCTGCGGTTCCGGTCCCTATCCGCTGGACGAGTAACCGACGGAGAAGCGCTGTACGTGTCCGCGAAAACTACCGCGGACGGTGGAACGGCCGCGCAGCCATTGCCGCCGGAAGCAGCAGACGCCGGTATGCCTGCCGTTATCTCCGCCTTTGTCGCGTATCGCGATAGCCTGTTTTGCCAGCCCACCACGGGTTCAGCATGGCAATCCAGTCAGCTCGACTATGCCTTTGCTTTGGGGTCGCCGGAGGCTGCAGACGCGGTCACGCTGAATGCGCCGGAATTTCCGGGCGGGCATATCGATTGGTACACCTTCTCACTAACCCAACGCGGCCCCACCCAGCTCTCGCAGGCGAATCCGGCACAGACCTCTACCGTTACGTTCGACCTCCTGCCGAATCACGTCGTGTTTCGCGGAATGCCCGATTCGCGTTGGTGGAATTTCGAAGATGCAGTCACCGACTTTGGGCAGCTCGACGTTGAGCATGTGGACTTAGCCAAGTTGCTGGTCATGGAATTCGCGCTCGTTTACGGAAATGATTGGTTTTGGGTTCCCGTGCCCGTCCAGGTGGGAATTTCCGGTCCTGCGGACGCACCGCGCGGCACGCTGACCCGCATCACGTCTCTTGTGGTGACTGATACATTTGGTGTCCGTACGCTCATTCGCCCGTCTGAACAGACTCAGGTAAATGCGGGCGAATCGCCTTGGTCAATGTTCAAAGTCTCGGGTGACGGCGTTCGCTCGGACTTCATTCTGATGGCACCCACACTCGGCACCACCGTCGATGGTGATGCGATTGAAGAGGTGCTGTTCCTGCGAGATGACATGGCAGCCATGGCATGGGGCGTTGAGCATCGGTTGCCTTCGGAACTCGATACCTCAGCGGATGCTTACGCGCTATATCAGCAACGATTGAAAGCCAACCCGCCCCCGCCGCCACCTACGTTCACCCCGGGAGGGCCGCCTATTTCATATACTCTCGAAACAACACCGCCAGACAATTGGATACCGCTGGTGCCGGTCCAAACACCGCAGGGCGAACTCTATCTGCGTCGTGGCACGATGGAGATCCCGCAGTCCGGCGGCGGGTTCACTCTACTCAAAGCCCGTGGATCGATTCTGGAGCCGCACCATCCGTTCTTTGTCACGGATCGCGCCGTGCCTCGCGCCGGCGTTCAAGTGGATCGCTATTTCCGCTACACCCGCTCAACCGACGGATCAATCTTTGTTTGGTTGGCCCGCCGCAGTGAAGTCGGCAAAGGCCCGGGCTGGTCTGGTTTGCGCTTCGACATCGTCAACACACTGACCCCGAAATCCTGAGGAAAAATGAGAGTGGGTAAGGCGGAATGACACCTCGTGGTAGACGGCTTCAACTTACTCTTCGGGCAATCCGGCCGGGCATCGTTTCCACATCGTTCTACGGTCGCCTAAAAGCATTTGGCCTTTCGGTCGTAGTGCTCTTGATGCTGGCTGCCGCACTTGTGCTTGGAGCAGCCATCGGCACCGTTGTCGCGATTGTTGTCGTAACCCTCTGCATCGCTGTGCTCGGAATTGTCATTGGTCGAGGCGTTCTGAGGCGCCGACTGCGCTGATCAAGAACGGTTCACGTTCTGAATCGATGCATGCGCACCTCCGACGCGCGAGGCTTCGAGATAAGAGAAGAATCGCTCTCAGCCCTTCACCTCGGATAGGTCCTTACAAACGCCGTTGTGGCCTGTTTCCCTCATCGGCAGTTCGTTAAAGCAAATTATGCAAGCACTCGACCACGGGTTTACCTTCAACAATTCACGGAATCGAAGGTTAACGCGCGCAGGGTCTAACAGGAGCCTAGCGCGTTTATCATCTGCATAGGGAAACAGACACGCGCTGCAGGCGGGGCGCAGTACTAGGGACCTTTGTCCATTCAGACACTCAAGGTCCGAGAGAAAAACAACAATGCGTCTGCCGTCTACGCATCCCGCTTTTCCGATCGATTCTGTCTGGCAGCGAAGATCGCGCTGCATGTAATAATGCAGCGGTTTCTACCAACTTAGATCGATTGAAGAATCTCAGGCAGCCGAGCGACCAGGTTTACGTTCTAGTTCGCGCAACCGAATACCGCGTTTGCTACCCGACGGTGAGAATGATTTGGTGACTCTATATAACGAAATAAAAATCTCGTCTCGCGATTGAGGAGACAACGTAAACTGCTTTCAATGGCTACCGTGGCTACCATGCCCGCTACGACGGGACTTTTGGTCCGGGGTCACGAACTCGGGAGTCCATTTGGACTCCAGTTGGCCATTTTGCAACGCAATAGACCGCTGAGAAAAGGCCCAACTCCTTTGCACGTTACCGAGTTGGAATGGTGGCCAGGGACGGAATCGAACCGCCGACGCCAGCCTTTTCAGGGCTGCGCTCTACCGACTGAGCTACCTGGCCGCTGGTGTCGAAAGCTTCAGTCTACCAAGCAGAGTCGTTCAACCGCAGGAGGTTGTGCTCTGCCTAGCGCTGAGACACTGAAAGCGACGCGCTGCGTGCGCTTCCCAGCTCAGATCCTGATATACTCCTGCTAGTTGAACCTGATATGGGTGAACAGCGACTTGGGGACGTCATTGACGATTTCTGCGTGAAGTGCCGCAGGATCACAAATCACTCAATCGTCTCGCTTGTGAATGACGAAGCGGCTAAGGTTCGGTGTCGAACCTGCTATCACGACCACGACTATCGGCATGAACAAGCTCCCCCTTCGAAGAAAGATCTTAAGAAAGCCGAAGCCGAAGCAGCCATGGCAGCCGCAAACAGCAGCGCAGGTGGCGAAAGCCCGGAAACAAAGGCAAGAGTCGATACTGGTAGTGAGAATGCCTGATTTCAGGCGTTTCACTGCTTGGATAACTCACTCAGCAACGCTCGCGAGACATTAGCGATCAGCATTATTCGCGAACTTCGCTCGCGTGGGCACAAGGCTTACCTCGTAGGTGGATGTGTGCGCGACCGGCTGCTGGGGATCACGCCCAAGGATTACGACATCGGCACGGACGCCACTCCTGAAAAGATCCTGTCCTATTTCCCCGATTCCGATCTGGTCGGGGCTCATTTTGGCGTTATGCTGATTGGCCGCCAGAATGGGGTCCATGTTGAAGTCGCCACATTCAGGAGTGAAGGGTGTTACTCAGACGGACGCCGGCCCAACGTCGTTCGATTCGAAACAGATCCAGCTCTCGATGCGCAGCGACGCGATTTCACAATAAACGGGCTCATGCTCGATCCGATTTCGGGCGAGGTTCTGGATTATGTAAATGGCAGGGCCGATCTTTCTGCACGCCTCGTTCGCGCGATTGGAGATCCGGAGCAGCGCTTCGCTGAGGATCATCTACGAATGTTGCGCGCGGTTCGTCTCGCCGCCCGTCTCGAATTTTCGCTTGCTCCCGAAACTCTGGACGCCATTCGGCAGGGCGCTAAATCGATTTGCCAGACCTCGGCTGAACGCGTACGCGACGAACTCATTCGCATTCTGACAGAAGGTGGCGCTCGTCGGGGCTTCCAATTGCTGGATGAATGCGGTCTGCTCATCCACGTCCTACCCGAAGTGAAAGCTTTCCAGGGGGTTGAGCAACCACCGGAATTTCACCCCGAAGGGGACGTTTGGACCCATGTGATGCTGATGCTCTATCAACTTCATGAGCCTACCCTAACCTTGGCAACTGGTGTTCTTTTCCACGATGTCGGGAAGCCACCTACTTTCCGTATCGCGGATCGTATTCGCTTCGATGGTCATGCCGAGGTCGGCGCCGAAATGGCGGAAAAGATACTCTCCAGACTGAAGTTCTCTAATGAGGAATGCAGCCAAGTCGTCTCGCTGGTTTCGCATCATATGCAGTTCAAGGATGTACCCCAAATGAGGCCGAGCACGTTGAAGCGATTCTTACGGCTGCCACATTTCGAGGAGCATCTTGAGTTGCATCGGCTGGATTGCCTCGCCAGCAACGGTCACACGGAAACCTACGATTTTGTTCGAGCCAAGCTAGCTGAGCTGGGGGAACAAGAGTTACGGCCAACACGCTTAATAAGCGGACGTGACTTGATCGAGGCCGGCTATGCTCCCGGCCCTAAGTTTGGACGTGCATTAGAAGCGGTCGAAACAGCGCAACTGGAAGGCGAGATTCACAGCCGTGAGCAGGCTTTGGCTTTAGCACGACTAGTACTAGACACAGCCGCTTAGCCTGCCAACAACGAAAAAAACTGGCATTTTCGCGCGCGCTTTGGCATCACATAATAGTACTCTTTACAGACTAGTTCTCCCTTTCTCAAAGGAACCCAATGCCTGTCTTGGAAGCCACTATTACAAGCCTCATTCAGGAACTTCAATCGGCCCGATGCGAAAGCGATCGTCTATTTTCAATTCTTAAGCAGGACGCGCTTTACGAGCGACCCATTGCGGAACGGCATCGGGTCGTCTTCTACATTGGACACCTAGACGGGTTCGATTCTATTCAAATCTGCCGGGAAGCTTTAGGGATCAAATCGCCCGATCCAGAGTTGGATACATTGTTCCAGGCTGGCATAGATCCGGACTCGGCTCACCTGCCCGCCGACAAACCTTCGGACTGGCCAAGCCTCGAGCGAGTGCGTTCGTACGTAGGTCAATGCCGTCGAGCGGTAGACGAGAATCTTGAGCATGCACCTGAAGACGTGGTCTACATGGCGCTCGAACACCGTCTCATGCATCTAGAGACACTCGCTTACATGTTTCACAACTTCGCACATCAGCTGAAATGCAACGCCACACCTGAGTTGAACCCTTCCAACAGCGAGGCCGAGAACGAATGGCGTGAGATTCCTCAAGGCCGTGCAATTCTCGGGAAGCCGCTAGATGGCTCGTTCGGCTGGGATAACGAATACGGACAAGTGCACACAGAGGTGTCAGGCTTCCGCATCCAACGTTTCAACGTCACAAACGGCGAATATTTGCGCTTTGTACATGAAGGAGCGGCTATGCCCCATTTTTGGCGCGAACGTGGCGGGACGATCTATTACAACGGCATGTTTGAAGAGATACCGTTGCCTCTCGGCTGGCCGGTCTATGTGACGCAAGTAGAAGCTAAGGAGTACGCAAAGTGGATCGGCAAGAGCTTGCCTTCCGAGCAGCAGTTTCACCGCGCGGCTTATGGCAGCTCGTTTCTCGACAGCCGCCAATATCCTTGGGGAAACGACACGCCCACTCACAACCACGGTAACTTCAATTTCAAGCGATGGGATCCAGAGCCAGTGTTGGCGACTCCCCTCGGTGATAGCGCATTCGGTGTCAGCCAGCTTCTAGGGAACGGGTGGGAGTGGACGAGCACGCAATTCGGACCTTTTCCGGGATTCACGTCTCGGGCAACGTATCCCGGATATTCAGCGAATTTCTTTGATGGCGAACATTACGTTTTGAAGGGTGGCTCACCCCGGACTGGTTCCCGATTGCTTAGGGCTTCATTTCGCAACTGGTTCCGCCGCGATTATCCCTACGTGTACGCGGGTTTCCGCTGCGTAGACGAGTAAAGACAACAATGGCCGCCTCAGCCGAAGTCCAGTTATCGCAGTTTGCCCTCGATATTGCCGAGGGGCTCTCCTCACCCGGCCAGAAAAAAATAGCGCCAAGATATTTCTACGATGACCTGGGGAGCGTTCTCTTCGAAGCGATCACACTGCTTCCCGAATATGGGCTGACGAGAGCAGATGAACGCCTGTTGCGCCTTCACGCGAACAAGATCATCTCAGCAACGGGTCCTCTCGAGATAGTTGCGGAATTGGGCAGCGGCACGGGGCAAAAGACCAGGCACATTCTCGCCGCAGCGATGCGAGCGGCATACGACTTCTCGTACGTCCCGATCGATGTGTCTCGGAAAGCCCTTGCCGCGTGTGAGCGGGAGCTTTGCGACATTGTGGACGTACGACCAGTATGTGCCGATTGGATGGAAGGTCTTCGCGAGATCACTCGTCATCGACCCGGCGGCAAACCGCTCTTGATCCTATTCCTCGGAAGCTCGATCGGCAACTTGGACAGATCTGGAATCCCGGATTTTCTTCAGCAGCTCCGCTCGAACCTGCGGCCTGGAGATTTCTTTCTGCTAGGCGCGGATCTCGTTAAAAGCATAAATAGGATGATCGCCGCTTACGATGATCCGACGGGGGTAACGGCGGCTTTCAACCTAAATCTTCTGGCCCGAATCAATCGAGAGTTGAATGCAGATTTCGACTTGCGCTCATTTGTTCACGAGGTTCGTTGGAATTCTGACGAGCGGCGGATCGAAATGCATCTGCTCTCGTGCCGCAATCAGGTGGTCTACGTCGCAGCCCTAGACACAAAGTTCCAATTTCGCGCGGGAGAAACGATCTGCACGGAGTTTTCTCATAAGTTCACAAAGGATGAGCTCATTTCGTATGCTCGTTCGAGCGGATTTAAGCCGATTCGCATATGGGTGGACGATTCATGGCCGTTCGCCGAAGCACTTTGGCAAGCTAACGGGTGATGGCAGGCGGAACACGAGAATACTTCGATCGGATTTACGACCAGAACGAAGATCCCTGGGACTACGAATCAAGTTCCTACGAAGCGGAGAAATACGAAGCGAGCTTACGAGCTCTCCCAAGAGACACCTACGAGAACGCTTTCGAAATTGGTTGTTCAATTGGAGTCCTTACAGCAAAACTTGCGCCGCGATGCCGCAAATTGGTCTCAGTGGATCAGAATCCCTCTGCGTTGGCACGAGCTAGAGAGCGATGCCGGCAATTTTCGCATGTCGAGTTGGGCGTGATGTCATTGCCGGAAGAATACCCGCCTGGTGTATTTGAATTAACTATTCTTTCCGAAGTTGGCTACTATCTCGAACCCGTCGATCTCGTCAGACTGAGTAACCTGATCACCGACCATACTGCAACGTTTGGCCACTTGCTACTAGTTCACTGGCTGCCGCGCCTGCCTGATTTTCCGCTATGCGGTGATGATGTACACGAGAGTTTCCTGAACCGTTCCGAATGGAAGTCCCTGCGAGGGATTCGCACAGAACTGTATCGAATTGATGTGCTCGAGCGGCAACATGGGCTTGCTTGATGAACGCCGCCCATAGCTGATCGACAACAGACTTCATCGGTCTGAGGCGAAGGTGATCAGGCCACTGCTTACGGCACCTTTCGTAAAATTGTGTGTTCTCAAGCAGCACCCCAAAATGCGGGGCAGATCGCAGCTGAGTGGCGAGCTCGGGAAACGCGATCCCCGTATCCCGTGAAAGACGCCGCACGCGGTCCATGTTTGGCGCAGCGTCGTTCCGATACTCCAGCCAAAGCAGGCGAAGCTGGCGGCGCACGTTAAAGAGATATCTTAGGAACTCCGCGCATTCGACGGCAACTCGCAATCCTTTCGTTCCGCAGGTTTGCCAATCGCTCAACTCGCTTGACATACCAAAGCGAGCCCTCCCAGTGAGGCGGGCGGAAGTAAAGATGCGAACCCGGTTGCTATGACGCAGACGAACATCATGCCGGATTAGAACTTGATAGAACATGATGTCTTCAAAGTGACGTCGTGGCGGAATGCGCCCCACTGATTTGTAAGTGGATGGTGTAATTGCCAGGCTCGCGCCAAAATGCTGGTGGTGACGGGGCCACGGATCATTAGGTTGTGGGTCCAAGCGATCCTCGATCCATGCGACCAGACGGCGATACAGATGATCGTATTTCTGTATGGCTCGAGTCGCCGGATGAAGAAAAGCTTCTTCGGCAGGCAATATGACGATACGCCCGGCAACCGCCTGTGCCCCGCTTGCGAGTTCCTCTTGATTCTGCGATATCCAGTTTGAAGCCACTTGGCTATCTGCGTCCGTCGTCAGAATAGCCTTTGCGCCGCCCCCACGAATTTCTAGTCTGCGACACGCTTCGTCCATAAGTAAGCGCCGCATATACCCGTTGTGAGAATCGGCCTTACTGAAATTCCGCTCAACAATATGAAGCGCAAATGTTGGATATAGTCTTTGGAATTGTTCCGCTACTTGGCGCGACCGATCACGGGTGTTGTTGATCAGCAGAATTACCTCATAACGCCCGTGATCCAACGGATGTCCCGTCGTCGTTTTCTGCTCTGCCAGCGCACGCAGCGCTGAAGGTAACAGATCTTCTTCGTCTTTCGCCGGAACTGTGACACAGGCCTCCAGTGCTTCGTTAGGAGGTTTCTCAACTAGGACATCAGTGGATGCTTTAGACATGGGATTGCCGAACAAGAGATATCCACGCGCTCGCGTGCTTGGGTATCCAGATCCGTTCGCCACCTCTGTAACTCGCGGCAAAGCGCGCGATCGCCGTGGCCTCATCCCGGCTGATTTGCGAGTCGTACCGGGCCACAATGCTGCGCTTGCGACGCGTGTAACACTTGCGCCGTATGATACAGCTCTTCAGGGTCTTACCTGTTCCGCGCTCGGCATAACAAACCGCCCGTCGAAGCAACGAGTCAGGCACCCAGGTCGCGTACGGAAGGTCTTCATAGAACCCGAGCTTGTACCCCTCTGAACTTCTAATGGCAGCTGCTCTCACCGTCAAGTGATCCACGTGATCTCCTAGGCCGAGTGGGGCAAGCACAAGACCGCGAAGAAAATACCTTTGAAAATGCCGGGTGAGGACCTCTACTTCAGTGCAGCTTTCGATCGACCAACTCTGTGCTCTGCAAACCGAGTCAGCGCTGATGCCCAATCGTAACGGAGCGTCGAGCAACGCCAGGTCTTCGAGCTTGATATTCTTTCCGAGCAATCGGAAGACCCGGCGATCTTCTCTTTTTCGCAATGAGCTTACGGAGGATCTTGCATTTTCGGAATCACCGGCCGGTACATTTCTTCGCGGTGCATAAACGCTGATCGTAAAGACTGTAACGACGTTCACTTGCAGCGGCAAGGAGCGCCATCGAGAAAGCGCGATCGAGAGCGAGAAGGGGACATCGTCGCGGTGGGGCGAGATGATCGTCAATTCGCTCATCGCGAGTTAGCGCGGCTTACAACCCCACGGCTGGAATCGCGGGTACCCCATGACTGGCAGCAGCTACTGCGGCAGCCGCCTTGGGGATCTCGAAAGTGGGCGAGGCTGCCAGCTGTTTACAAAGTGTAAGCGCCTGAGCTACGACTTGGTCCATATTGTAATACCGATATGTGCCAAGTCGCCCGACGAAGTGAACTCGTTTTGTCGAGGCCGCGAGCTCCGCGTAACGCTTGTACAATGCGCCATTTTCAGGTGTAGGAACTGGGTAATACGGATCCCCGGCGCTCGCTGGATACTCGTAAACCACGCTGGTTTGGCGATGTGACTGCCCTGTAAGATGCTTAAACTCCGTTACGCGCGTATAAGCATGTTCATTGGGGTAATTAATGACAGCGACCGGCTGCAGATAGTCAGCCTGCAGCGTCTCATGCTGAAATCTAAGGGACCTATAAGGAAGATCTCCGAAGCGAAATTGGAAGAACTCATCAATGGGTCCTGAGTAGATCAATTCGCGAAATTCCACATCATTCACTATGTCGCGAAAATCGACACCGAGAGCAAGGTGAATATTGGGGTGATCCAAGATGTTTTCAAACATGCGAGTATAGCCGTGCTTTGGCATCACCTGGAAGCGATCCGTGAAATACCGGTCGTCCCGGTTAGTTCGCACAGGAATGCGTGCGGTCACTTGGGCGTCCAGCTCGGAGGGATCCTTACCCCACTGCTTCCTTGTGTAATTGCGGAACAGCTTCTCATAGAGATCACGTCCAACCTTGCTGACGACCACATCTTCGGAGGTCCTGATGGAGGGCCGAGCTTCAGCTCTTTCCGCAAAAAACGCCTCTAGCTGCTCTGATGTGAGATTCAACCCGTAAAGCCGATTAACGGTGTCCAAATTGATCGGTACCGGCACCAGCTTTCCATCAACCTGTGCCAGGACCCTGTGCTCATACGGACGCCATGTTGTGTATTGAGAAAGGTACTGAAACACTTGTTCTGAGTTGGTGTGAAAGATGTGCGGACCGTAACGGTGCACTAGGACGCCATCTTCGTTGTAGTGATCGTACGCATTGCCTCCTATATGGCTGCGTCGATCGACCAACAGAACTTTCTTCCCGAAGCAGCGGGCCATTCGTTCTGATACCACTGCTCCTGCGAAACCCGCGCCGACAACCAAGTAATCAAACATGCGCAGCGCCTTCGCGAGCGGCATTGTTTGCGGTCACTATAGGCTGCATTCTCGCTTTAGATTGCGAACTTGTTGGGGCACAGCGCTTCAGCAAAAGAGTATTTTCAATAAGCTCGTTCATTTCTCTCCATGTCTTTTCCCATGAGGACTGGGATAAAAATTGATCGACTCGCGCCCGAAATTTCGTATCCGGCGGACTATGCAGGAAATTCTCGACAGCATCGATGAATTCGCCCGCGCCATGCGCAATCGCTACAAGCCCTAAATCACCGTACGGCCTGACCACATCGCGTATGGGAGCAGAGACAACCTTGAGCCCGGCTGCGAGATACTCAGGAGTCTTAGTGGGACTTATGTAGCGCGTTGATTCGTTCAGGGCGAAGGGGAGCATCGCGACGTCCCAGCCAGACAGATAAGAGGGCAATTCTGCATACTGTTTCAGCCCGAGATAGTGAATGTTCGAGGCTTTCGGCAACGATTCCTCACTTATCTTGACCACGGGCCCGAGCAGTATGATTTGCCAAGCCGGCCGTTGAGTCGCAATTCGCCTGAGTAAGTCGAGATCCATTCGCTCGTCGATCACGCCTGCGTAGCCCAAACGAGGATGCGGCAAGCCAGCCTGGTCATCGGGATCGCGCTGGATGGATCGCGCCCGGGCAAAATGCGCAACTTCGACGCTGCTCGGAAACAAATGTACAGAAGGATGCTGCTTCCGCTTCGAATCAAATAGACTTGCGCCGCCCGTAAATACTAGATCGGCTTCGCGGAACAACGCCTCCTCATTCCATCGCATCGCTGGAGGCGCCCCTGCAAATGCAGAAAGTTCATCCATGCAATCGTAAACTGTGACGCGTGGCTTGAGGTCGCTGGCAAATTCGCGCGCCATCGGCGTGTAGTACCACGCAACGTAATCGGTAACGTGATTTTTCTTTATCATTGACGCCAGCAGAGATCGTTGAAGCTCAGTGATCTGTTCCTGATTCAATCCCAAGGGCAAGATCGGAGTCTGAACGTGCACACCTGTTTTCGGGCAAACAGCAGACCTGAGATGCGGTTCGCCTTCTTCGAAAACCGGCTCTTCAACAAAGAAAACTCGCCATGTACGCCCAAAACGGCTCATCAGGTGTTGAGGACGTTGGAACACAAATCCCCACCGCAGATGCGAAAGACAGATTAGATCGATATGATTAGCGCTCATGTTTGTTTCGTTGTTCCAGGCGGGTAGTTTGGATTTCTGCTCGAGAATCGCTTTGGCTAACGGCAAATAAAGGTCGCGATCTCCTGACCCATCGGCGTAGTCGAACAGGCCGTTGTGACAATGGCGGTCATTTTCCCAACCCGGATGATTCAGAATCGGGTAGAGGCAGATACCTTGCACCGGGATGCCTAAATTCAGGGCCGTTCGGACCTCGTCACAGATATAGTTGAACCACTCCGCCCGCCTTTCATCCTCGGTGCCTGTCTCGGAAATAAACATAGGCCGACGATACCGGGTCCAAACTTCTTGAATGACTTTGTGCAGCGGACGGTATCGAGGATCGTCTCGCTTAAGAGGTTTCGAATTGTGTACCCATTGGTTCTGTTCGTAGAAGTTGAGTCCGATAATGTCCAGATACCGGGGATCACCGCCGAGTTCGGGAGCAAGTCTGCCTGAAAGCATGTCCCAGGCTTCGAATTGGGACCGCGAATAATTCTCCGCTTCAATTTCGTCGCCTTCGATTGTGGGATCTCCTACGATATGAATAACTGGTTCGGGAGAAATCAACCTGGCTTTCGGCAATTCATCGAGCAATAATCTGCTTACCGCGATCGCCGCCCGTACCAAATTACGCTTTAATTCAGAGCCGCGGCAGGTTGTGCAAGGATTAATTCCGCCCTTCTCTCCCCCTGCCCACGATAAGAATGAGACCTCATTTACAGGGGCGAACATCGTGCAGCACTCGTCACCCCGCGTCCTCAGGAAATCAATTAGCTTCCCCGCAAACTTGACAAAGTGCGATATGAAATGGCGCTCGAATACATCCACATGATCCGGCCAGCCGAAGTGCAACAAATCGAGCAAGACCTCGGTTTGCGTTTCCGCCGCTGCGTCCAGAATTACGGCCAACGAATCAAAGTCATAGCGACCGGGCACTCTCTCAATCAGGTGCCACCGAGCCCCTATTCGAACTGTCCGGATCCCTAAGACGTGCAGACGCCTATAATCTTTAACCGCGAAGCGGTCGTGTTGCGTCGAGGCAAGCAGATCGAGGCGCCGACCATTTCTCAACTTGTGTGTCGAACACTCGAACCCCGCCTGTAGAAAGCTTCGAAAGATAGGATACGCAGTCAACAACACTGTCCTTTATTCCCCGCTTCTGGAGCAGTTTAAACACCTGATGTACGCAGAGAAGTGCCGCTAAGTGCACATTTATCCCCGCGTTAGATAGATATGTATTAAAAGACTTTAGTTACAAACACACGTAATATAACGAGTACTTGAAGATCGTAGATCACTCGTTGAGTTCGTGCGCAGCAGCTTTCCCGAGTGACGTAAGTCTCTGGAACACTTGCCCGAAGCTGCTATTCAATATTTTACCAGATCGCGATTGCTTTCTTCCTTTCGAAGCCGGCAAGAGGTATTCATTCAAAAGTGCCAGAATCGTTTGAGTAATCTCCGGCAGCAATGCGTCGCTTGCGATGAGGAGCTTGGCCGGAACCGAAATCGTACAGGTAAGCTGATCGCGCTGAATTGCTCTTACAATCGATCGCGCTGCGTGGTGGGCAGAAACGGAAAAACCTGGAAGGTTGCCCAGTAAACCGAACCAAGCGAATTCGCGTTCCGCGGACCCCTTGAATTCTGCATTCAGATAAGAGCCCGTTCGCATTAGCCCCGGAACAACGGTGAGAACGCGTATCCCAACGTCATCTAGCTCCGAGCTCAGACCCTTTGAAAATGCAACGAGAGCAAATTTCGCACAACAATATGGGAGCAAATGGGGGATGCTGACACGTCCTCCGACGGAGGTGATGTTGACAATGAGGCCGGTGCCTCTCTGTTTCATGTGGGCCAACACCGCAAAGCTCAAGTTCACAGGGGCCCAGAACATCAAATTCATTGCCCGGTCGAAATCAGAGTGTTCCATTACATCAACGGGAGCGACGCTGATAACTCCCGCGTTGTTAACGAGCACATCGACTCTCCCGAAGCGGTCCAAAACACGCGCCACAAGGGGCTCGATTTCAGATTCTTTGCTGACGTCGCACGAAAAAACGGCAGCCTCGATATGGCGCTCAGCAAGCCGCCTTCGTGCTTCTTCGAGTTCCATCGGATCCCGCGCACAGAGCGCAAGGCGGCTACCCAGATTTCCGAGCTCGAATGCTAGTGATAACCCTAGCCCGCGTGACCCGCCGGTGATCAAGACGACTTTGTCACGCAGATCGACCTTCGCCTTGGAGCGCCGCTGCATAAGTTTGGCAGCCGCAGCTACTCCTCCCGCAGAAAGAAGTCCAGCTGCGATCCAAGGAGTTGCGCTCCGAGACCGTTTATTTGAAGAAATGCTCATCGCTATTCGGCAGCTTGAACAGGAGAATGAAACAGACCTGTGAGTGTTTCGTCGGGAAAAATGCGAGGAGAAGCGTTCGGCTTTAAAGCCCAATCGGATGATATGCTTGGATGAACTCTAAGTGCGCGGGCCGGTAGCTCAGTTGGTAGAGCATCGCACTTTTAATGCGGTGGTCGCGGGTTCGAGTCCCGCCCGGCTCACCAGAAGCACACGGTACGTTCCGTCGGTTACACTCTGATTTCCGAATTCGCGGCGGAAGCTTTGGCGCACACATTTTTCGCCCCACAATCGCTGCCGCCCTCTAAAATAGCCTCAACAGATCTCTATGCGCCGCGACTATCACAACTGGTACAGCCCACGCTTGGGCCGCAACATGGAATTGTTAGCCTACGGCCACAGCGGATCGCCCATTCTTGTCTTCCCCACTTCTCGCGGAAGATTCTTCGAGTACGAAGATGCTGGAATGATTCATGCCATTTGGCAGAGGATCGAACGGGGACATCTGCACATTTTTTGCGTCGACAGCGTTGATGGAGAGAGTTGGTACAACCGGAGCATTCATCCGCACGATAGGGTGATGCGGTACATCGCTTACGAAAACTATCTTCTGTACGAGGTGCTCCCCTTAATCCGCGGCGTGAATGGATCTCCGCAGATTTGGACAACCGGCTGCAGTTTCGGCGCGTATCATGCGCTTAATTTGGCTATGAAGCATCCTGACATCACTTCATCTTGCGTTGCCATGAGCGGGGCGTTTGAGATGCGGTCATTTATGGATGGTTACTACGACAACGATTTTTACTTCAATAACCCAATCGATTACATCCCCAATATCAGCGATCCTTGGTTCCTCGAACGCTATCAAAAAATGAAACTGATTCTAGCGGCAGGAGATCACGACATTTGCCTTGGAGAAAACTTCAGAATGGCTCAGATTTTGGGTTCCAGAGGGATTCCGCACTGGCTCGATATTTGGACTGGGGGGGAGCGCCACGATTGGCCACTCTGGCAGCGGATGGCGGTAAAATTCTTTACTTAATGCCTTGAGCCACACGTAAGGCTCTTTGCAACCGAGGTGAGTATGCCGAAAATCGGGATTATCTATGGTATGGAGAATACTTTTCCGCAGGCGCTCGTCGAGCGGATTAACAGCAAGAATGTTCCCGGAGTGACAGCTGAACATATACGCATCGGCGGAATCAAAATGGCCGAGCCGAGCGGTTACAGCGTCATCGTTGATCGCATCTCACACGACATAGAGTTTTACCGTGCGTACCTGAAAAACGCCATGCTGAATGGCACCGTGGTGATCAACAATCCTTTTTGGTGGAGCGCCGACGACAAATTCTTTAACTACGCGCTGGCGAGCAAGTTGGGTGTGGCCGTGCCCAATACGGTAGTGCTACCTCACAAGACGCATCCGCCCGGAACGACCGTGCAGTCGATGCGTAATCTTGCCTTCCCCTTGAATTGGGACGAAGTATTTGCCTATATCGGCTTTCCTGCGTTCCTGAAACCGTTCAGCGGCGGTGGTTGGAAGCACGTTTATAAGGTTCACTCGCCCGAAGAATTCTTTAAGGCTTACGATCAGACCGGCAGCATGTGTATGACGCTTCAGTCGGCCGTTGAATTCGACGATTATTACCGTTGTTATGTGGTCGGCCAAGAGAAGGTGCGCGTGATGAAATACGACCCGAAGCAGCCGCACCACCTCCGCTATGTAAAGGACGGCACCGCTGGATCAGATACGCTTCAAAAGCGCCTAGTGAAAGACTCGCTAACGCTCTGCAAGGCTCTTGGCTACGATTTCAACACTGTGGAGCTGGCGGTCCAGAGCGGCGTGCCTTATGCAATTGATTTCTTAAATCCCGCTCCAGACGCCGATGTTCATTCGGTTGGGCAGGCGAACTTTGATTGGGTTGTGGAAAATATGGCACAACTCGCGATCGATAAGGCAGTCAGCGAAAAACGCTCCGACGTTGAATATCGGTGGTCATATTTCTTAAACGCAGGGCCGGCGAAGAAAACTGCGGCTTCATCCTAAGAAAGGCCCCTCTCTGTATTGCGAATGAAGTATGACGCCTAGTCTCACAATCGGCATCGAAGAGGAATATCAGACGATCGATCCTGAAACTCGGGATTTGCGCTCGCACATCGATTCCGAGATCATCGCCAAAGGCAAGATGTTGCTGAAAGAGGCGGTCAAAGCCGAGATGCACCAATCTGTTGTCGAGGTGGGTACGGGTGTGTGCCGCAACATCAAAGATGCCGCGAAGGAACTCAAGGCGTTGCGATCACAAATCGTTCATCTCGCCAAGCAGAATGGTCTGCGGCTTGCGGCGTCGGGAACGCATCCCTTCGCCGATTGGCGCAAGCAGGACATCTATCCGGACGAACGCTATTACACCATCGTTCAGGATCTTAAAATGGTGGCGCGCGCCAATCTTATCTTTGGTCTTCACGTGCACATTGGTGTTGAAGATCGCGAAACGCAGATTCAATTGATGAATGCGTCGCGCTACTTCTTGCCACATATCCTGGCGCTTTCAACGAACTCGCCGTTTTGGCAGGGAATGGACACCGGCCTGAAATCGTATCGCGGCAAAGTCTTCGACAAGTTTCCTCGGACCAACATCCCCGACTACTTCCCGAGTTGGGGCGAATACGAGAGCTTCGTCAATATTCTCGTAAAGACAAACTGCATAGACAATGCCAAAAAAATTTGGTGGGATATTCGGCCGCACCCCAACTTTCCAACTCTCGAGTTCCGTATCTGCGACGTTCCCATGCGCGCTGACGAGACCATCGCAATCGCAGCCTTAATCCAGGCGACGATAGCCAAACTCTACAAATTGCTTGCTGAGAATCAGAGCTTCCGACTCTACAGGCGCGCGCTCATTATGGAGAACAAGTGGCGGGCGTCACGTTACGGCATCGAAGGCAAGATCATCGATTTCGGAAAACAAATTGAAGTACCTGTCCGCGATCTCATCTACGAGTATTTGCATTTCGTCGATGACGTCGTAGATGAGCTTGGATCGCGGCAGGAGATCAATTACATCCACCGCATTCTGGAAAACGGAACGGGCGCGGACCGTCAACTACGCATTTTTCAAGAGACCGGAGACCTGACGAAGATAGTGGATTACATCATCTACGAGACGGAAGCCGGATTATCCAATGAGCAAATAGGTGCTGGGGCCGCATGATGAATACCGACTTAATGACGAAGTGCTTCGACCCTGAGTTGAAGGCCGGCGCCCACAATGCAGTTTTTGTCTGTCTCAAGATTCAGCCTTCTGAAAAAGTAACGCTGATCACGGATCGGGCTTGCGAGGAGATCGCCGCAAGTCTGGTGGCGGAGTTGGACGCCTGTGGATGCCCCTATCGCACCTTTGTTCTGGAAGATCTTGCGCTGCGTCCACTGACGGACATGCCTAAGTTAGTTCTCGAAGACATGGAAACCAGCCAAGTCAGCATCTTCGCAGTTCAGGCCCAACCGAATGAGCTCAGAACACGCATGCAAATGACTGACGTGGTGAACCGTAAGAAGCTGCGCCACGCGCATATGGTGAATATTGAAAAGAAAATCATGCTCGAAGGCATGCGTGCAGATTTCCTAAAAGTTGATGAATTGAGCATCCGCATAATGAACATCGTGAAGAGCGCGCGATCGATTCGCGCCACTACTTCCGCGGGAACTGACATCACGGCCGATCTCTGCCCCGAGTACAGATGGGTAAAGACTAGCGGAATCATCAGCCCTGAGAAATGGGGAAATCTGCCGGGTGGCGAAATCTTCACCTCGCCATTTGAAGTGAATGGGACATTTGTGGTCGACGGAGTTGTAGGTGACTATCTGTGCAGTAAATTCGGCGACCTGAAAGAAACGCCGCTGACAGTCAGGATAGAACGTAACCGCCTAACCGCCATCCAGTCGGATAACAAGCAACTTGAAAAAGATTTCCACGAGTACACTCATCGCGATCAGAATAGCGATCGTGTCGGCGAATTCGCAATAGGAACCAATACTGCTCTTAAGAACGTGATCGGTAACATTCTCCAGGACGAGAAGATACCCGGAGTGCACATCGCGTTCGGGAATCCGTATGGCGCACACACTGGTGCAGAGTGGAGTTCTTCGACGCATATAGACGTAGTCGGAAGAAACTTTGATATTTGGGCTGACGATCGCCAGATTATGCGAAACGGCGAGTTTCTCGTTTAGGTCAGGGCATTGTGGTACCTGAGTTACGCAGGCGCTTCAATGAGCGGTGGACTCCGGAACTCTACGCTGACTTTATCCAACAAATTAATCAGGCGTCCGGCACTCACGTCGGGTTTCGTTGCAGTGAAACGCCCGTGTTCTATCCGAAGGCTCTCCTCGACAAAATGTCGCGCTATGGCCAGGAACTCTACCAACAGCTCGCGCAAAATCAGGAATACCGGAAAGCCTCGGAGTCCACTATCCCGTCACGTTTCCGAGTACCTGATGAGCCGGAGCATCCGTTATTCGTGCAGGCTGATTTCGGTCTCGTCGGCGCACGCGACGGCACGCTCGAGCCGAAGTTGGTAGAGATCCAAGGGTTTCCGTCTTTGTATGCGTTTCAGCCGGAATTAGCGGACACCTATCGGCGCAGTTATCATTTGCCGGAAAACCTGAGCGAATTTCTCGATGGCCTTGACAGAAACAGCTACCTCGCGTTGTTGCGACGCGCCATTCTCGGCGACCATTCGCCAGATCACGTAATCCTGCTCGAAATCGAGCCCTTTCAGCAGAAGACGCTCGCCGATTTCCTGCTCACCCAAAAGCTCCTCGGAATTCGCATTGCGCCGATAACAGATGTCAAAAGAGTGGGCCGGAAACTCTATTTCAACGGTACTGAGGTGAAGCGCATTTACAATCGCGCAATTGTAGACGAGCTAATACGAAAAGATATCAAGACCGATTTCGATTTTCGCGACGATCTGGACGTTGAATGGGCAGGACACCCCAACTGGTTCTTCCGGCTGAGCAAGTTTTCGCTGCCTTGGTTTCACCACGTGTGCGTTCCCGAGACATCCTTTCTCTCGGAGGTGAAGAATTTGCCCCACGACCTCCACGATTACGTGCTGAAACCTCTTTATTCGTTCGCTGGAATCGGCGTAAAGATCTCTCCAACCCAGGAAGAGGTCCTTGCGATTCCAGAGAGCGAGAAACCGAAGTTCATTCTCCAGCGCAGGATGGATTTCGTGGCAACTGTCGCGACTCCCAGCGGGATGACAAAGGTCGAAACCCGGATCATGTACATTTGGGACGGCGGGCTGAGACCCGTCACGACCATCATTCGTACCGGGCGCGGCAAGATGATGGGCGTCGATTTCAATAAAGATCTGGATTGGGTAGGGGCGTCGGCGGGATTCTTTCTACCATAGGTCATATGACGACCGATCCACGCGCAGGCAAACTTGCTGAACCGTCGCAGCTTGTTGACGTTCCGCGCCTCATCACCAGCTATTACTGTCTGAAGCCCGATTCAGGCGAGAAAACCCAGCGTGTCGCCTTCGGCACGTCCGGCCACCGCGGATCGTCCTTCTCGTCCTCATTCAATGAGGAGCACATCCTAGCCATTACCCAGGCGATCTGCCGTTACCGACAGCAACAAAGCACGACAGGGCCCTTATTTCTGGCGAAGGACACACATGCCCTTTCAGAGCCCGCTTTCGCGACCGCTTTGGAGGTGCTTGCGGCAAACAACGTCGACGTGATGATCGATCAGGATAGCGGCTACACGCCGACCCCGGCGCTGTCACACGCCATCCTCACCTATAATCGGGGGCGAGGAAACGGGCTTGCTGACGGCATCGTCATTACGCCCTCGCACAATCCACCCGAGGACGGCGGGTTCAAGTACAATCCGCCTTCCGGTGGTCCAGCGGATACGGTCGCGACGAAGTGGATTGAAAATCATGCCAACGGATTGCTGAGCGCGGATCTAAACGGGGTGTCCTGTTTTTCGTATGAGAAAGCCGTGAACGCCGCCACAACCCACCGCTTCGACTATGTATCTAACTACATCGAGGAGTTGTGGCGGGTCGTAGATCTCGCCGCGATATCCTCCGCTGGTCTCAATTTGGCCGTGGATCCGCTCGGTGGTGCAGGAGTGGCGTATTGGCCGCGTATTGCCGAACGTTACGGTCTCAAGCTCACCATTGTCAATCAAGATGTTGACCCGACGTTCCGGTTTATGACGGTGGATTGGGACGGCAAGATCCGCATGGATTGCTCTTCACCTTATGCGATGGCCAGCTTGATCGCCTTAAAGAATAAATTCGACGTGGCGTTCGCCTGCGACACAGATCATGACCGGCACGGCGTGGTGACATCCACTGCTGGGCTGCTGAATCCAAACCACTACCTTGCCGTCGCAATTGACTACCTATTTCAGAATCGGCCGCACTGGAAACCTGATGCGGGCGTGGGCAAGACCTTAGTGAGCAGCAGCATTATCAATCGTGTGGCCGCTGACCTTCAGCGCCGCCTTGATGAGGTGCCCGTAGGATTCAAATGGTTTGTCGATGGGCTGCTCGATGGATCGCTCGGCTTCGGTGGTGAAGAGAGCGCGGGAGCTTCGTTCTTGCGAACAGACGGAAGTGCCTGGAGCACGGATAAGGACGGACTGATTATGGGTCTGTTATCGGCCGAGATCACAGCTAAGACCGGCGATGATCCTGGCTCGCGTTATCGCAAACTCACAGCTAAATTCGGCGACCCCGTATATGAGCGCATCGACGCGCCCGCCTCTCCGGAAGAGAAGGCGCTATTGCAGGAACTGTCGCCGCAACAGGTCATCGCCAAGGAATTGGCAGGTGAAAAAATTGAAGCCATGCTGACCACGGCGCCGGGTAACGGCGCACCCATTGGCGGTCTGAAAGTCGTGACCAAGAACGGTTGGTTCGCCGCGCGGCCCTCCGGAACAGAAAACGTCTACAAAATATACGCTGAAAGTTTCCTCGGCACGGAGCACCTGCGGCGCATACAGGAAGAAGCTCAGGCACTCATCTCGGGAACCTTCAAGGTAGCCTCTGCCATCACCGCTGGTTAGTTGCGCGGGCGAACGTCTCGTCCACTGCAGAACCGCTGGTTCGGCCGCCGAAGTGAAGCCACATACTGGAAATAGGAGTTAAGAAGTTTGACCAGACGAACCTGCATCGGATTGCTAGGATCGCCCATTCTGCATGCTTTAGGGCAAGGCGTATCGACGCGCAGCGTAAAACCCATGCCACGGGGGAAACCCTCCGGGCTGCCGTTCAATGCGCGTTTCATCGACGTTGCCGCGCAAGCCGGACTGCATGCGCCTCTCATCTATGGCGATCCGAATCATAAGACGTACATTCTCGAAACGGTGGGTTGCGGTTGCGCGCTGTTTGACTACGATAACGATGGCTGGCTCGACATTTTTCTCTTGAGCGGTTCACGGCTAGAAGGGCCGCCGGAAGGAGCCATCAATCGGCTCTATCACAACAATCGAGATGGCACGTTCACGGACGTAACCGAGAAAGCGGGACTGGGCCGTACCGGGTGGGCATCCGCCGTAGCTGTCGGCGACTTTAACAACGACGGATTCGATGATCTCTTCATCACCTACTGGGGCCAGAACGCTCTCTACCGCAACAACGGCAATGGCACGTTCACCGATATAACCGAAAATGCGGGCCTGCTCCACACGGGAACGAAGTGGGGATCAGGATGTACGTTCATCGACTATGACCGTGATGGCCGGCTGGATCTATTCGTCGCCAACTACCTGGAGTTCGACTTCGAAAAAATTCCTAAACCTGGCCAGAATCCATATTGCAACTGGAAAGGCATTCCAGTGAATTGCGGTCCCCGCGGCCTGCCGCCGAGTACGCCCGCTCTCTATCACAACAACGGCGATGGCACATTCACGGACGTGAGTGTCAAATCGGGTATAACCAAAGCGCGCGGCAGCTATTCGATGACGACCGTAGCCGCGGATTTCGACAACGATGGGTGGCCTGACCTCTACGTTGCCTGTGATTCGACCCCCAGCTTTCTTCTGAAGAACAATCATGACGGCACATTCACAGATGTTGGACTGGAAAGCGGCGTCGCGCTGAATGAAGACGGCATGGAACAGGCAGGCATGGGCCTGGGAATCAGCGATTACAATCTGGACGGCAGCCTCGACATACTCAAAACGCATTTTGCCGACGACACCGCCGTGCTGTATCGAAACGATGGTAAGGGCAACTTCGAAGACGTGACAAACTCCGCCGGACTCGGCGTCGAGACGCGATACATCAGTTGGGGCGCGGGCATCTTCGATTTCGACAATGACGGGTATCCGGATCTCTTTTGGGTGACGGGCAGTGTCTACCCGGAGGTCGAGGCAACATTGCCGAATTATCCGTTCAAGAGCCCCCGCATTCTATTTCGGAATCTGAGGAACGGAAAATTCGAAGAACTGCTAGACCAAGCGGGACCCGGTGTTGCAACCGCACATGCGAGTCGAGGTTGCGCGTTCGGCGACTTCGATAATGACGGTGATGTCGACGTCCTAATCATGAACCTGAATGAGCCTCCGTCTTTGCTGCGAAACGATGTCAGCGGGACCGGACATTGGCTGAAGGTCAAGCTGATTGGGACGAAATCGAACCGGAGCGCAATCGGTGCGCGAGTAATGGTCCGGTACAGCGGCAAGGTTCAGGCCCAAGAGGTTCTGAGTCAAGCCAGCTTCTATTCTGCTAACGACCTGCGGCTTCATTTCGGGCTCGGGGTGGCCGACAAAGTTGACCTCGATATCCGCTGGCCTTGCGGAAACAGCGAAAAGATCTCAAGCGCGCCTGTCGATCATCTCGTGATCATTCGAGAGGGAGCCGGGATCATCAAGGCAGAAGCCTTCCAGAAGCGTTCAACTTAGCAAGGAAGTCGCTAATCTGGGGACTTGTGATGCGGTTACGCTTTCAATTGCTGATGTCTATCGGTTCGAGCCTTATCAGTTGTCTTTTCGTCGCTCTAGCGGCTCAATCTGCGCTTCCGCAGGATCTGCAAACCTCGTTAATTCAGGGTTCCCAAGCTCTCCAGCGCGGCGATAACGCCACCGCAGAGGCAGCGTTCCGCCGGGCTCTCGATATACAGCCGCAGTCGATAGAGATCCTGAATAACTTAGCAATTGCTCTGGCGCGCGAAGGGAAGCAGAGCGAAGCAATCGCGCTCTACCATCGCGCCCTGACGATCAAGCCTCATGATCCCGCAACGACGCGGAATCTAGCCATCGCCTATTTCCGGGCTCAACAGTACAAGAATGCTCTGCCCCTCTTTGAGAGCCTGTCGAAATCGGCGCCCGATTTTCAGGTTTTGGAGCTGACCGGTCTGTCGTATTTCGCGCTGGATCGCTATCGTGAAGCAGCACAATACCTGGAACGCGCGAGTCAGTTGAATCCATCCGATCTCCCTACTCTCGACATGCTCGGCAAGGCGTACACACGCGCTAAGGAGTATGACCGTGTCGCGGATGTCTTCGCGCGAATCATGGCCGTCAATCCCAATTCGGCCGAGGGTCACGCGATGATGGGCATGGCCTACGACAAGCTCTCTCGCGATGATGACGCGCGCGCCGAGTATGAGGCTGCCGAGAAGGCGAATCCGCATTTACTCGGCGTTCATTCCGGTCTCGGTCTCATTTATTGGAAGGAAGGCAAAATAGACGCTGCGAAACAGGAGTTTGAGGCAGAGTTGAAGACATATCCTACCGATCCTGTTTCACATTGCTTGCTGGGCCAGATTTTACGCAAGCAAAACGATCCGGTTGAAGCACTACGCCATTTCCGTGCCGCAATTGCGGCGAATCCCGACTACAAAGAGGCGCTGTTTGAGCTTGGCAAGTCTGAGTTGATGATCAATCAGCCGAAAGACGCCATCGGGCCGTTGCGAAAGGCTATTCAGTTGGATCCAAATTTTGTTCAGGCGCATTACTCTTTAGGCACAGCACTTCGTAAGCTGGGCCACTCAGCGGAAGCATCTCGCGAGATTGCCATGTCCGAGCAGATCCAGGCGCGCGAACGCGCCGAGGACATCAAACACGTCAGTGTCGAATCCCAGCCTCAGTGATATTTCATCTATGGAAAAATGAAATTTGCTGCTGCGAACAGTTTCGTGTTTCATTGCGATCGGAAGCGTTTCGGCAATGTTCGCACAGAGCCCGCGAGCAGGCTCCCCAGCGGTTCAGATCTATGGCGCTCGTGTTCTGTCGGCCACGGGGCAGGTTAGTCGGCTTGCGGATGGACAATCTTGGGCCTTGAGCGCAGGCGACCGAATATCGATTCAGCAGATGATCACGACGGGCAGGGATGGTTACGCACACTTTGAGCTTGCCGGTGGAAGTAGCTTTGACATCTTTAGCAACTCTCGCGTGATCTTTCGCCAGAACGCAGCAAACGCCGGTGATTTGTTAGACGTCCTCGCCGGGCGAGTGCTTGTCCATTTCCAACCCGGCGTTGGGCAGTTGGCAGAACGAATCATGTGTCCCGTTGCGTCGCTAACCGCCCATCAACCAGCTACCATCGCGCTTGCGATGGACGAAGACGACAATGTGCGGATTGACGTCATCGAGGGAGCCATTCGCGTTCAGCACGCGCTATTGCCCGAGAGCGAGCCGTTACTTGTAACCGCCGTCGACGCAATCCTTGTGCAAAAAGATCAGCGTATCTCTCGGCAATTGGACCGTGGCTCGCTGTACCGGTATACTGTCAAACCCTTAAAGCAAGTTCTATCGGCGATTACGTTCGGGCATTCTGGGCGCGCGGAACCTGAGCAGAGCAAATTTCTTACACAAAACTTGCAATCGCCTCTGACTCAGAGTTCCTGTCCATGAATTCACACCTTCGGCGTGCCACACGCACCGTCCTCTTGATCTTGGCCCTTGCACTCGCGTATGCAGCTCAAGCTCCGGCTCCGCAAAACGCGGCCGGTATGAAGACTTCGCCCACAACCGGAGTCGAAGCGCCCTGGGACGTGCGTAAGATCATAGCAGCGCTTCTTAGCGATAACCAGGAGCTGAAATCGTTGATCGCGAGATTGGGCCCGCAACAGTGGTATGACCAGAAGGGCGCACCGAGCACTTACGTAATCCAATGGACGACTGCGCAAAGGCAAGTGAATGATGTCGTAGTTGCGAGCCAGCTTCTTTCTCAAAATACGGAAAGCTTATCGCTCGCTGTTGACGACTACTTCCGGCTGGAAGCGCTTGAGACCACCGCCCGCTCTCTGAGCGAAGGCGCTCAGAAGTACGGCGATCGGGCGATCGCGGACAAACTGAGTGAACTGATTGCGCGCGAGTTCAGCGATCGGGAGCGGTTTCGCGATTACATTCGGGATCTGGCCGCAAGCAAAGAGCAAGACTTCAAGATCGCCGATCAGGAAGCCCAGCGGTGCCGCGGTATGATCAGCAAGGAGTCGCCAGCGGCCTCCCGAAGGTCTAAACACAATTGATTGAAGCAAGCACGTTCACCTGTTCGATATGCGGTGAAAGCTCGCGCGACATCTGCATCTATTGCACCAAAGACGCATGTGGTAATCACCTTTGTGAACGTTGTCACCGCTGTAGCGATTGCTGCGAGTGCGAACTGCGGCTCAGAAATCATGACCGAAATGGCCATGTGAATTCATCGCTTTTCGAATCACAGCATCTCGATCACCGTTGACCCACGCGGCCTGAATCTGCTTCTCGTTCAGTCCCGCTAAGCGCCCCGCCAGAATAAATCCGGGCAGCGCGTGCTGAAGATCGTGCCATCCCGCCATGTTCACCACGGAAGCGAGAGCACGCTGTCGGATGAGATCGAGCGCCTCTGGATTTGACACCTCGGTTAAATTCACGAGCGCCAGGCTCGCGTTGCGGCGATCCGACCAAACCACCGAGTTCATTAGTTCGACAAACCAAGTAGGCTCGATACGGATCTCCTGCTGAGGGTGGAGCTTGGCCCCGATGGCAAGCGCTTTGAGCGAGCGCAGTGCGTTTTCCCGAACCGTGTCCTCTGGATCCTGCAGTGCATATTGCAGCCCATCGACAATCACCTTCACGCTTCGAACATCACGCGGTCCATATTGCAGAACGTAAGCCGCAATGGCTCTTTGCTCGGTGTTTGCGGACTCGCGTAGCACTTCATTTACTACCGCCAAGCTGCGCGCGAGCATAGGAATGAACGCTATCTGCAACTCGCGGCAGTCCGCATCGGCCATGAGCGAATATCCGTTAGTGAGATCTTCGTCGGTATCGTGCCGGCGAATGCTGGCCTCTACCGCCTCCAGAAACGTCCGGTAGTTACTGACAATTTCATCAGATAGCGCAACATCACCGCTGGGAGCCCGACGAAACTCGAAATGCGGCGCGTCCTTCTCTTCAACGCCAACGTAGAGCACCATTTTCCCGTTGTCGCAGCATGCAGCCTCGATACGAGAGGCAACAACACCAGGTATCTTACTGATTCGATCCTCTGCATCCTCGCGGGAAACGGGAAGCGCATCTCCCTCTTGGATCCCCAGTGCGGATCTAATCTTCTTTGCTGAAATCCTGTGTGTTCCGTAAAGCTCGATGACGCCGACTCGAGGGCTGATATCTTCCGCCCGAAGAGCACCGCAAAACGTAACCGCCGCGATCAGACCAGCAAAAAAATGCAACGAAAGTTTCACCACTTCAGTATGAGACGGAGTGGCGAAACTTCCCGTTTACGCCTGCTTTTGCGCTATATCGCCAATAACCGGAATTTTGACCTTCTTGTTGTTATACGCCGTGTACATCATATATAGCCAACCGACGAAAACTGCAAGATCGAATATCCGAATAACTAAAACTCCGGACCACCAGGCGTGGACAGCAAAAAGCACTCCCATCAGGATCGACAACACAATGGAGCAAATGATCACCCCAATGCTCGCAAAAATTGACTGGAACGCATGGAAACGAACCGTCTTGTTCTGGTTATAGGGGCTGACAACCAAAAAGATGATACCCGTCACCAGTCCGAAGAGGTAACAGAGCGCGCTTGCCACATTCTCCGTTAAGCCCGGAGACTGCACACCTGCCGCTGCGGGTGAAGGCGGAACATAGCTCGCTCCGCCGGCTGTACCGGGATTCGCGCCCGCCACTGCCGTCCCGCAATTTGGACAAAAACTACCCGTTGCTTGCGCACCGCAATTTGGACAAAATGCCATCAAATCCTCCCGTGGTCAAACCCACATTGTTTGAGTCTATTCCAGATGGAAAGCAAATGCTATGCCGGTACAGCACGCCTCAGCACGGGTCGTAGTACAAGATTCACTAGTACCATGATTACTGAGAAAAGCGGCAAAAGCATTAAGCCCCGCTGGTAATTCTGATTCTCGGCGAGTGCCCCAATAATCGGTGAGCTCACAGCCAGTCCGATCCAGCCGCAGGTAATCACGATGCCCAGCGCCGTCGCCGCCCCGCGATGGAACGTATCTCCAACAATTGCAAGCGTGGTCGGGAAAACAGGCGCCATTGTAAGACCCGCGCAAAAAACGGCAATAGTGATGCTGCTGCGGGAGCTGAGGTGCAGCATGGCATAAGTCGTAATCACCATCAGAATGGATGAAGCTAAAGTAACCGTCAGTGCTGGAATCTTGATCAGCACTCTTGAAACCACGACTCTTCCCACGAGGATTCCGAACGCAAAACCGTAGCTGACCACTCCACCCGCCGCGCGGGGATCGAAGTGTGCCGAAATAAGATACGCTTTCAGCCAATTCCAAACACCGACTTCGCAAGCTACGTACAAAAACAGGAAGAAACACAACAAAATCAGAGCGGGACGGGAAAGCAGCGCGGGCACTTCGTTCAGACGAAAACTCGCCTCGCCGGAGGGAGACGGCATTCGCGTTATCGCGTTTACAATCAGGGCGATCACAGTTAGAGTGGCGACCGAGTAGCAAAGCACTACTGGGCTCATGAGGTAGCTTGCCGCGTAGGTAGTGATGATTCCGCCCAACCCGAAAAACAGGTTTAGGAAGTTCAACGCCGACCCTCGCCTGTTGGGTTCCACAGCACCCACTAGCGCGTTGGCAGCAGTGACTACCACGCCGCCGCCCACGCCGAGCACGAAGTACGCAATCAGCAGCGTTCCGTAACCCCCCGCATTCGGAGCAGCAAACAAAGCAGCGGTAATCAGCGAAAGACCTGTTACGAGCGCGAGCTTATTACCTTTGAGATCGATAACAGGCCCAGCGGATAGAGAAGCAACTACCAGCCCAAGAGCTTGCGCTAATCCAAGATTGCCCTGTTGCGCGGGCGTCAACGGGTACGACGGAAGAAGTGCACCCAAAATAGGCGCGATCAAACCGTATACAAAGATGGCCAGCGTCGCAGCCAATATAAGCATTTCGAGAAATGGTATCAAACTGCGGCTGTTGCGTGATACTGGCGGGCCGCTACTTCCGTTAGAATCGTTCCCGCTCGCAAACACTGTTCGCGCGAAACGTCCCTATGCGTGACTATGCGCATTTCATTCGCGCTGATGCCATTCGCGAGAAGTCCTTCACTTTTCAATTCCCTGCTGAACTCGGACGTCGAGAGTCCGAGACCTGAAATGTCGAATATCAAAATGTTGGTCGACACGCGAGCAGGATGGATTTTGATGCCGGGCAGCGCTGACAATCTCTCGGCTAGATAGCGTGCGTTCTGGTGATCTTCATTTAACCGCGCGGGCGACTCCTCGAGAGCAATCAGGCCGGCTGCGGCGAGAACGCCCGCCTGACGCATGCCGCCACCTAACCGCTTCCGGTACAGCCGGCTTCGTGCCATAGCTTCCGCCGTCCCGGCCAGCAACGAACCGACAGGCGCGCCCAAACCCTTCGACAGACAAAACATCACGGAATCCACGTCCCGAACAATGCGTGCCACTGGCGTATTTGTCGCTACTGCAGCATTGAACAGGCGTGCGCCGTCCATGTGAACTTTCACTCCGCGCTCGTGCGCTTTGTCGCAGATGTCATCGATCGTTTCGAGCGGATAAATACTGCCTCCGCCCATATTGTGGGTGTTTTCAATCGAGATCAGAGTCGTAGGCGCATTATGGGCGCTGAAAGGCCTGAGAGCGCTTTCAATCTGCTTCCAGCTCATCAAACCATCTTCGGTGGGCACAGCCCGAACCAAACAACCCGAGAACCACGCCGTCATCGACAGCTCCCAATCGAGAATATGCGAGCGCGCTTCGCAAATGACTTCTTCACCGTGATTCGTGTGCAGCTTGACAGCGATGGTGTTGCCCATTGTTCCCGTCGGCACCAATAGGGCTGCTTCCTTACCGAGCATTTCCGCTGCCCGCTCCTCGAGATGGTTTACCGTCGGGTCTTCGCCGTATACGTCATCGCCGACGTCCGCAGCTGCCATAGCCGCTCGCATCTTCTCCGTCGGCTTCGTGACTGTATCGCTGCGGAGATCGATCCACTCTTCCTTACGCACTGATGAACTCCTGGAAAATTTCATTCGAAAGCAGGACCCCTCTATCAGAGAGCCTCAAGGAAGGTCCATCACGTTCCAACATTCCGGCTCTAAGCCATTTGTCGATCGGCTCCGCAAACCGCGCCCACTCCTGATCGCTAGGTCGAATGCCGCTCATCAGCCGCAATCCCACAAAAAAATGCTCCTCGGAAGAATAAGTTTCCATCGCCTCGCAGTGATTAATTGTTCCGTGCTCGCGATTTTTAAAGTAATCGGCGAGTGTATCGCTGTTCGACCATCTCTCCCGCCCGTCAAATGAGTGTGCATCCAAGCCGAATCCCACATAAGGCTCTAATCTCCAGTATTTGAGATTGTGTTTCGACTCCCATCCAGCGTGCGCGAAATTTGAAATCTCATAACGGTTCAGTCCCCACGTCGCCAACCGCTGCACTGCCTGCTCGTACAGTCTCGCGGTCAGCTCCTCACTCGGCAACCGGCCTGCTCCGTAGCGCTCTCCTCCAAGCACAACTTCTTTCCCCAACCGGCTCTCTTCATCGATTTCAAAGATGTAAACGGAAACGTGCGACGGCTCAAGGCGCTGGATCCAATCCAGGGAGTATCGCCAGGATTCCCACGTCTGCCCCGGAAGGCCGGCAATTAGATCGATATTGATGTTACGAATCCCGCTCTCGCGCAGCACTGCGATATCACTGTCCACAGTTTCCGCGGTGTGCGAGCGACCCGTCTGCCGGAGCTCAGCCGTTACAAACGACTGCACTCCAAGACTCACGCGATTAATTCCGCACCGCCGCCATTCCGTTGCGGCCTCCCGCGTCAGCGTTCCGGGTGCGCATTCGATTGTAATTTCTCCCAGGCGCTCCCGGGGGATCTCCTTGATCAACGCGGCTAGGCTTTGTAACGGCATCAAACTCGGTGTGCCGCCGCCGAAGTAAACTGTCTCGGGCAGCCAGTCCCAACGATGGAACTTCACTTCTTCGAGTAATGCCCGGTCGTACAGAGTTCGGGTGTCCTCAACAGAGACACTCGAGGCAAAATTGCAGAACGTGCATTTCTGCAAACAAAACGGGTAACAGATGTAAACGCCCGGCATCTGTGTTACAGGCGAACCGATTCGCCCAGGTGCTGTCCTATTGCGGAACCAATCAGCTCATCCAGCGTTTCGTTCGTCTGCGGCAGAACAAAAGCCTGTTTGGCCTCATCCCAATCCAGTTTGAAACTCTTCGAGCGCGCCGAAACCCAAATCTGACGAACCGGGCTATTTGGGCTCACTACGAACTTCGCCTTTGGCTCTTCAAACTCAATCCCAAGTGCGCCCGCGTTGAAATCTGGCTCGAAATCATACCGTTCCGATGCCCCGGTTAGCTTTTTGTAAAGCGATTCCAGCGCCGCGTCGGCTCGTGCTTTAAATTCTTGGTCGTCCATCGGTGTCCTGTTTACATTCTCCTCTCAGCCGCACCGAAAAGTCTGGAACTTTACTATGCTGGTGGTCATCTGCTAGATGCGCGCTGAATTATGGAGTGTTCGTGTGTCCGTCAAACCCTGATTCCCGGAACCACCAGACTGTTTGGCGACTACCTCTACGATTTCGATCACGTAAGAACCTTTTATCCCAGTCACTTCAGCGATGCCGAGCAGTTGTCTCGGTCCGCTAAGCAAATCGATTTTCCAGAGCAGCGCCGGGCTTCGCTCGTTTCCGCACTACGCGAGCAGAATGGCGATTCGCTCGCACTTTCAAAGTTAGCTCAGAAGGGCACGGTCGCCGTTGTGACCGGCCAACAGGTCGGCCTTTTCTCCGGTCCAGCGTACACAGTCTTCAAGGCCCTAACCGCCGCCAAACTGGCTAAGCACCTGAGTGAATTGGGCGTACCCGCTGTGCCGGTTTTTTGGTTAGCTACGGAGGACCATGATCTCGCCGAAGTCGATCACGCCTGGGTCTTCAATCATGTCGCGACACCCGCAAAGATCACAGTTTCTGATATCAACGGCGTGGGCGGTCCGGTCGGCCAAGTCAAGCTGGGGCAAGTACCTCTTACCGAGTTGCGAGAGCGCTTGGGAGAACTACCCTTTGCGGACGAGGTGGTGTCGCGTCTCGAAAAATCGTATGCTCCCTCTCGAGGCGACGGTCCGACGTTTGGATCCGGATTTCGCGCTTTTTTGAGTGATCTTCTCCGGGATTGCGGCCTGCTCTATTTGGATCCATTGGCCCCTGCGATTCGCGAAATGGCGGTCCCTTTCATCAATCAAGCCGTACATCGCGTTCCCGATTTGATTCAAGCACTGAGACAGCGAAATCGGGATCTCGTGTCGGCCGGCTATCATGCGCAGGTGCATATCGATGACAGCACTTCGCTCGTCTTTCTTATGGAGGAAAGCAAGCGTATTCCGCTTCGCTGGAAGGACGACCGTTTTTATTCCCGCGACGCTTCCTACACCGCGGACGATTTAGATCGCCTCGCCGGTCGCATATCGCCCAACGCGCTACTCCGGCCCGTAATGCAAGATTATCTACTTCCCACAGTCGCTTATGTCGGCGGCCCCTCGGAGATCGCCTATATGGCGCAGGCCCAGGTATTGTATGAAAACCTGTTAGGTCGCATGCCTGTAATCTTTCCGCGAAACAGTTTGACGCTGCTCGACTCCCGCGCCACAAAGCTCCTTGAACGGTTTAGCATCCACGTACCTGATCTGCTTGATCATCGGGAAAACGTCTGCGCCCGGATTGCTACGCGACTTGTGCCCGATTCGCTCAAAGAAGAGTTTGCGTCCGTCCGCTCCAGCATCTCTTCGGCTCTGTCAACTCTGCAATCGGACTTGACCAATGTCGACCCGACTCTGAACGCAGCCGCGAAGAAGAGTGCCTCGAAGATTCTTTACCAAATCGATAAGCTTTCAAACAAAACAGCTCGGGAAAGAATGCGGCGAGATGACCGAGCAAGGCGGGACTCAGCTTACCTGATGAACCTGATCTTCCCGTATCGCCACTTACAGGAACGGTTCTACTCCATCATTCCATTCCTTGCACAACATGGTCCGGATTTGCCCGAGCGTCTGATGAATGAAGTCCAGCTCGGCTGTCCGGACCACATGATCCGTAGCATCTAGCCGGCAAGCTCGTTCTAGGAGGGCCGCCCTGAAACGGCCTTTCTCCAAGCACGATGTTCGCCCCACTCCCGCAAACCAAAACGCCAACTGGATCCTATGCGCCCCAAAGGCTTTGAGCGGTGTGAAACAGCCAAAGTAGGAAATCTGTCATGGTGTACTGTCCTTTCTGTGGAGTAGCGTTAGACCGTCGCCCTGTAATACATTTCGACAAATTCACAAGAAACGTTAGCCAGTACGCTGTAAGGCACAATAAACTTTTTATCTGCGAATTCTCAGGTCACAGCCCGCATGGATCGAAGACACGGAATTGTTGGTCTTCACAACAATCAACGTGGTAAAAGAGGTCATGAGCCGAAAGACTGCGAGTTTTTCGGACGCATTCCTAAGGTGCTTGAAATCCAGGTTCGCTGGAGTGGCGGAATTGGCAGACGCACGGGACTCAAAATCCCGCGGGATTCACTTCTCATGAGGGTTCGACCCCCTCCTCCAGCACCATTCGGGTACTCAAATTCTCGGCGCGCGCCTCGTTTCTGCTAAACCTGTGTAGGAAGGAGCATCTTCGTTTTGACTGACCGCAAAACCAATTCTCATTCGAGATGGCCTTCGGGATCCCATAATCCCGAGCCGTTCTCCGAGTCGCTGGGGTCCATCACGACCTTGACTGTCATCGGAAAAGCGATGGTGATTCGCGGCCGCATCACCAGCCGGGAGAGTCTCCACGTTGACGGCCAGGTGGACGGCACACTTGATATGCCCGATTCCCGCCTCACGATCGGCCCAAACGGGAGAGTCGGTGCCGATGCCAAGGCCAGAGAAATCGAGGTGTTAGGCACCGTGACCGGCGACCTCGAAGCGAGCAAGAAAATCACCATTCGGAAAGGAGGCCGTCTGGTTGGCGATCTTCGCACCCCGGGCATCATTATCGAAGAGGGTGCTTACTTCAAGGGGAGAATCGAAATCGTAGACAGCGAAGAGCAGCCAAACACGAATGAGATTCACGCGGATTCTAAAGGCGCCCCCGCAGGAGCATAACGCTGGATTTGCAACGCGGCAGCGTTAACCGGCATCGAGCGTTTCGCGAATCGCCTTTTCAAGTTGCTCCTTCGTTAGCCCGGTGCTGATAAATAGTTCCTGACGTGCGCCCGCGCTTAAGCCAATAGCCTTCCAGCCATTTTTGGTCGGCACCGTCACATGGATTGCTGGATCACCTCTGGCATCACGCACAGGCCGAATTACACCGGGAATCACGGACCGTATTTCCATATTCACCTTTAGCAAGCGCTCCAGCACAGGACGTAATCCGGTTATGATGCTGTGCTCCACTTTGAGCCTGCCCTGCGCAGCGCGAAGTCTCATGCGTCTTCTACTTGAAGCGTTTCTTGTATTGGATATCGATCCCGAACTCGCCGTTATCGTCTCGTAGTGCGATCACTGAGTACTGTCTGCTCAGCGCCCACTCAAAACGGAAGATTTGCTCCGAAGTCTGGGAAAGGTTCGTGATGTAAGTGATCGTAACGTCCCGCGACATCTGCTGTTCGACTGTGAGCCGCGCCTGTGGTGTGTTCGTGATGCCCTGCACTAAAGGATCGATCTTGATGCTCGTGATGCCAAATAACTTTGAAAGTCGATTGGAAGATGGAGAAATCGCCTGACCGAGAACAGTGTTCGCACCCGCCTGAAGCGCGCTCACATCGTTTGCGGGCCGCGTGCTCGCAAGCGTAGACGCGATGTCTGGCGCGCGCCCTACCGTCAACAGTGCCACGATATCTCTCGGTTGCAGCGGCGGATCGGAACGGTAATTGATGTTGAGCTTACTCAGCGGGCCCGAAACGCTTATGTCGACCGTGATGCCGCGCGCCTGTGTTTGCAGATCCAGGTCCAGTACGGGTTCAATTTCGATCGGATTGGTGAAGCTCACTAGCCCGCGATTGATCGTGTATTTGGTCCCGAATGCCTTAATATCCCCCTGATTGGCGGAAACAGTTCCCAGAACCATCGGCCGGTCGGGAGTGCCGCGCACGCGCAGATCGATCTCTGCTTCGACGTCCTCGCTGAGAGTGGTGTTCAACTGCAGCTCTGGCGTGCTCTCAACTCGAACATCTAATTGAAGACCGGCAAGCAAATCACCTTTGTTGCTCGAAGCCGGGATCGGAGTGATACCTCGGGACAACAAGCCGCCGATATCCGCACTTGGATTGAATGTGATCCGCGATATCCTGATGGTCCCCGAAAGCAAACTGCTTTTACTGGTGCCGGTTAACCGCAGGTTCGAGTTTGCAGTGACACCGATACCGTCTGCGTAGCGCAGTCGCACATCATTGGAATTCGCTTCCAGGCGATATACAAAAGAGCCGCCGGCAAAGCTAACGAACCCTCCCAAAGAGAGGGTGCCCCCACCGCTCTGGGCCGTCAGTTTTTCGATAGTAGCGCGGTCCCGTTCGAACTTTATCGTGCCGTTCACATCAGTTACGCCGGTTACGGCATTATTGAGGGAAAATGCGCCATTCTTTACATTTAGAGTGCCAGTCACGTTAGGGGCGTTCAGTGATCCCCTGATTAACGCCGCAACATGAGATTGGCCCGATGACTGAAAATTCTTATCGAATAACCCCAAAGCGCGAAGATCGATTGATCCCTCGGCTCTGAGGTCCATTTCTCGTCCCCCTAGGTAGGCGACCGATCCGTTGAGTCCTAAACTCGTGTCCTTTCCCAAAATCTGTAAGCTATGAATCGTAATGACGCCATTCGAGGCCTCCAATACGATTGGATTCTGATTTCGGAAAGTCAAGTCGCTCGGTTTCATCGGCCCACTGGTTTGCACTGCAATCAGCGGATTCAGTCGTAGTTCCTCGATGCGGATGATCGAATGCATCCTTGCGGGCTCCTGCAGTCGCCCCTCAAACGTCATCGAGCCTTGCACAAACCCGCGCAGCGGTAACGCATTCGCCCGTCCAGTATTGAGTAACGCAAAAAGTGTTTCCAGCTCCATGCGGTTCACGCGTAACTCACCCTTAACCGGGATGCCAGATGCGAGTTGCACCTCAGCGGTGCCGTTCAACTGATTTCCTCGTAAATCGCCGGAGAATGTAGTGCGCACTGTGTGACCATGAGTCGCACCTGTCAGCGCTACGTCACCATACCTCGCTCGGTTAATCGTTACATCTCGGAACATGATTCTTCCGTCCACACTTGTAGGCTCGATCAGCCCGCCAGCAATACGCGCGCGAGCCTCGGCATGGATCTCCAGCTGGCCGTTCAGCGCGGGCTCATACTTGTGTAAAGCCGAAAGACTCGCGAACGGAAATCTCTTACTGTCGACCTTTAGCCGAGCTTGCCCGTCCCGCCAAGAGTCGCCCGAATGTTGGTAGCTGCCGGAAAACGACAGTACAGAAGAGTTCGATTGCGCTCGGGCTTGCGTAACCTGAAAGAGATCACCACTGAGGGTGGCAGTCCCCCGCAGTTGGTCTATTCGTTCGCCGTATGCATCAAGATTGTCGACCGTGAACTGGGCGCTACCCTGTGGCGCACGCAAGGAACCCGCGATGTCTACGGACCCTGATGCCATTCCGCGAGTCACCGGAACGGGCACTCTCAACAGCTCGTGAACGAGCATTACAGCATCGGCCCCTCGAAAATCTCCCTTCACTCGAAGCGGACTGGCCTCCTGCATGGACCAGTCCGTTAGTCCAACGCTCGCATTACCGGCCGCGCGCAGCATTCCTTGCTGGATCTCGAGCGAGGTCAAATTCAATTCGGTCGCGGATAGCGTGACGCCTGATCGAATGTTGTCCCATGACTGCCCATACGTTCGGAAACGGCTTAGCGTTAGGATCCCGCTTACCTGCGGCTCTCTCAAGAGGCCTGCAATAATGCCCTCGAAATGAAGGCTTCCGCTATCGAGGGTAAATGGCAGGGCAACGGCCTTGCTCCTCAGTGTCACCACCGACCAGATAGGCTGCACTTCATTCAGGTTCGTGCTGTCGAGAGTGATGTCTAGTTTTCCTGCCGGTCTGCCGAATATCTGTAAGTGTGTACTCGGAAAATCAAGGTGGGATCGCCCCAGCTCCAGCGCGCCTCCTTCTCTGTAGGAAACGCTGAGATTGCCTGAAACCGGAACGCCACCCGCCGCTGGAGCAATTTGCAGGTCACTGTTGATCGCGAAATCGTGAGCATTGTGGTCGATTGTTGCTTGAACGTGAAGCGGTCCAGCGGCAGTTCCTGTCCAGGGAACCGGCCGATTAGTATACAAGCGGCCGATCTGATGAACACTAATACCACTAACTCTGCCATCAATTTGAGCTTCACGCAGGTCCTTGATCCTTGCTGCGCCTTCGAATCTGCTACCCAAAGCCGACGCGGTCACATGCGTCAGTCTGAGCTCTTGACGTGTCCCGGCGGCATCGGCTTCAAATTCGCCACCTGCTAACGCGACTGAACGAAATCGATATGTGAGATCGTGCCCCGAAATCTTCCCGTTGAAGACGAAGGATGTGGATCGATCATATCGAAGCCTGCCATCAAGCATTAGGCGGCCACCGCGAAGGTCCGGCAAATTCGCACTGCCGGCAAGCTGCGCGGCCGCAACTTGGCCAGTCACCTGCAAATCTGCATTCGGATGAGTGAAATCTGATATTGCTCCACTCGCCTCAATGTTTGCGTCGCCGGATCTGAACGCCAGGTGTCGCAGAACAACTCGATCGACTTCCATGGTGCCCTGCGCTTCCACATCGGCCTGAACGCTTCGGAACTGATCGGAATTTATGTGCAGCTGGCGTGACGAAGCATCGAAAACATATCTGGGTCCCGCGAAATCATAGCCCACAGCAAGCCTGAGATTTTCTCCATGCGCGTCAAGCCCAATCCGTTTGGCTTCCACCTGAACCGTTCCTCGATGTAACTCGAAGCGACGCACTTTAAGGTTGAGCAGATCACCCACAATTTGACCTGCGCTCGCCTGAACCTTGGGAGGTGGAATATTCGTACTTCCGTCGGGACGGATCAGGAGATAAATGTGTGGATGTTCTATCCTCAGGAACGCCACATCCACTTGTCGCTTCCAGAGCGAAGGTATCCGTAATCGCACCACAATGGAATCAGCTCGAAACAGCGATGGACCTGATTTCAGTTCAGTTCCGTGCACCACGAAATCCTGAAAATGAGCCGTCAGCGTACGCCAGTCATAAGTGAACGACTTGATTTCGACACGACCTCCGGTTGCCCTCTCGATCACCGCAACGATGTCTTCTCGAACTTTTTCTTTGAACCAGTTCGTTTGTAAGCAGTAGACCACGCCCAGAGCGATCAACAGAATGCTCACGGCAACCGCCAGGGCGGCACGCTGCTTGCGGCTCATAGTCATCTATCGCGTCGTCTCTTCCAGAGATGTATCCGTATACACGATGTGCTCGCGCCTGCGCCTCGCTTGCAGCCATGCATCGAGTGCGCTGTCTATCCGCTCCTCCCGCAGGCTGCTCCGGATCCAGTCCCGTGCAGCCTCGAAGCTCGGCGCGGCTCCTGAATGGGCTGTCTTCCAGGTTGCAACTTCACGTTCATAAGCGCTCCGGACCTCGGCATCCGTAATATCGACCTCCGGCTGAAAGCGATACTCGATGAAGCGCAGCGTCGTTAGTTGAAGCGCCAAATGGTCCCTCAATATCTCGTCGCTTAGGCTGTATGCCTCCAGCGCCTTCCCAAACTGAGCGGCATCTTCATAATCGCCGCGAACCTGGTCGAAATACGCCGAGATGTCCTTTGCGTCGGGTAAGGGATAACGACTTACCTCCATTTCGCGCCTAACAATGAGTTGTTGAATCAGCCGGTCTGCCGCAGCGCGCCGCGTATTGCCGTCACGCACGATGGGATGGTGATTCAGAAACGCAGTAACCCGTAGCTCTTCATCGAGCTGTAATTCCGTAATTACCTCGTGCCCTATTGTGATCGCTATGCGGTCGATAATGCCCGCTCCAGCGATTGCCGCCAAGCATAGAGTTATGAACACAGGCTTCATTAGAAAGCCTGCCCCAGCGATATGTGGAACTGGAATGCATTGATTTTTTGAACTGTCGCAACAGCAGTTCCATTCAGATACTCCTGCTCCGTCCCTTTCAAACCGAAAAAGCGCGGAGCATCAGGACTGAGGGATAAGTCAACGCGAAAAGGCCCAATCGGAGTTCGATAGCGAATGCCAAACCCCACCGACTGCACCATGTAGTTGAAATCCTGCAAATTCTCCTGGCGAAATCGAAAACTCATGTCGCCAAGCGTGCTATATACGTTACCCGCATCGTGGAAAAGTACGCCACCCAGATTATCTCCGTAAAGGGGAAATCGCAGCTCCATGTTGTTTATGAACAGAGCGTTGCCGCCCACGGGGAAACCCGTCGTGAGATCGCGCGGACCGGCCTGAAAATCCGGGAACGCGCGGATCGAGGTAGAGCCTCCCGAGTAGAGTCGTTCAGGGAGCGGAATATCAGGCCGCCCTCCAGTCCGCGTAATTACCCCGAACTGCGTGCTGCGCGCGAATATCAAATCGCGCCCAAACTGGTGATACGTCGAATTCCGGATCAGCCCACGTCCAAACTCCGTTTGGGAGCCGAGAAACGCCGGAGCGTATCCAAGATCCAATGTCGTATAAATGCCATGGTGAGCATCTGTCGGGTCATCGCGCTTGTCTTGAATGACCGAGAACTCAGCCATTCCCACGGTCTCGGGTTGCGAAAGGAGCGGCACCAGCAGCTGATCAATTTTGAGGTTCGATTGGGTCACATGCCGGAACACCAGCCGGTATTGCACCGTATAAGCACGCGAAACTCTTTCGCCGAGTTGAACCGAACCCTGAATCCGATGCGCGTCGAACGTTCGTATGTCGTTCGAATTATCAACCAGCGCAGTCGCCGTGAAGTTCAGGTTATCGCTTGAAACGAACTGCGGGATGAAATACGTCAATGCAGCGCGCTGCTCAATGGTCGAAACACCGGTTTGCAGTCCAAGCGTCTGGCCCAGTCCAAGAAAATTAATGCGGCTGATTCCAAAGGCAAACCGCGGCGCGAATCCCGTCGTGCCGGCGGGATTATCTAAGCTCGTAGCTCCCCCGCCAATTCGCCCAATCTGCGCTCCTAGTCCAAAATTCATCGAGTAATGCCGCGCTTCGTCGAAATCATAAAGCAGGTACTTATCGTCCTCTTCGCCATCCGGATTCTGCACTGCTGTATTCACACGCGCGAAGATGCCAAGATCGTACAGGCGCCTTTGACTCTCGGTACTCTCGGCCAGCGAGAGCGGCTCGTTTTTTCGAGATTCGATCCGGTCATAAACCAGTTTCGGACGAGTCGTTTCAAGTCCGCTTATAAGTACGTCACGTACATACTTACGCGAACCCTGATGCATTAGGTATCTGATTCTGACGTGATTGCTTTCATCGGCCGGCTCGACGTAATAGTCGAACGTGGCATTTAGGTATCCCTGGTTATAAAAGTAATTGAGGAATCGATCCCGGTCATCCGCAACATTGGTCTCGCTGAATGGCTGGCCAGCTAAGGATGCCGCCACGTGACGGAGGGCTGAAGCATCTTTGTCGCTGATTCCCTCGATAGCTAATCCCGATACGAACCACTGTGCACCCTGTTCGATATGGATCGTTACCGCTAAATGATTTTTCGCGCCCAGATAATTGTCTTCCGTTCGCGATATCACTTTCACATCACGAAAACCGTTTGACCTATACAGGTTTTCAATCGCTTGCACATCCTCTCGAAGATATGCGCCGCTATATCGTCCATACGGAAACCTCGGAAACTCTGCTGGCTGTATATATAACCGTTCCCGGATTGTCTCCGATGAGAAGTAACGATTGCCCGTGATCGCGAGATGCACAAATTTGTGCCGGGCTCCAGGAGTGATCTGATACGTAATGATGCGTGCGTCGGGGCTCGCCCCTTTTTCAACGTGGTAAGTCGCCGCAGCTTCGAAGTAGCCTCGGGACTCAAGGTATTGCGCTATACTTCGATTTCCCTCGAGAAGTAAATCGGCATCGATAGATCGTTCTTGAAACACCGGCACGAGCTGTTTGAGCTTTGCGGTGCTGATCTTCGCTCCGTGAGCCCGAATGGTTACCGGCTGCCCCGCCCTAATGTCAATCAACGGCTGCACGGTATTGGTCGCATCCTTGTAATTAAGCCCGCGCAACGCTATGTGCGAACCCAGCAGGTCTCGCTTATCGTAGAGATGGCGAATATTGTCCAAGCCCCGCCGCACGCGTGCTTCGGTAAATTCCTGCCATCCGAGCAGCCCGTAAAGTCTCTTCCAGCGCGTTGCGGAGATGAGGCTCTCGTCTGAGCGCTCAGGTGTGCCGGTAATTACCGGCTGCTCGAAGCGAGCGCGCTTTCCCGTAGCAACATCAAATGTAAGATTCGCTTCCTCAGTCTTCGATTTGTAGCCGACACCGGCTTCAATACCCGTATGGTAAAAACCGTTTTGCCGGAGCAAATCTTTCAACGACTCAATCGCTTCCGTTTTATCTCCTTCCACGTAGGGCAAACCGAGTCTTAACTTCGTCGCGCTCTCGAGTTGCCCGCTGTTAGGCGGTTCTTTAACGCCCGCAATCACCACCCGGCCCACAAAGTAAGCCCGTTTCGTCACGAATCTGAGCGCCACCGCACCCCCAGATTCACTCGCGTCTACCGCGAGATCCGAGAAGCGTCCTGTCGCAAACAGGTTTTGAATCGCCCGCCGCAAATCGCGCTCATGAAACGTCGAGCCGGTTGTCAACTCCAGCGCATGATCCAGCTCTGCGCCTGTAAGTGGCTGGTCTGCCGGTTCAAATTGGATGCTCGCGATCCGTTGTCCTTCATACTTCTGCGCGGTTTCAAACAGTGTCGAGGGGTCGCTTTGAGCAGCCCCGGCCACAAGTGCCATAGCAGCCGGCAAAAGCAGCAATGCAGCCGTGCGCGCCAGTCTCGGGAAGCTACGAAAACCAACAAAATTCACAGCTTACGTTGTTACCATGGTCGTATATGGCTCCGGGCGAAAAGGAGCGCTATTCCCGGCAGATCCTATTCGCTCCCATCGGAGAAGCAGGGCAAACCAAACTCTTAGACGCTGCGGTGTGTATAGTCGGTTGCGGCGCTTTGGGAAGCTTCCAGGCAGAGGCACTCGCCCGAGCAGGTATCGGCCGGCTGCGCCTGATCGATCGCGATTACGTTGATTACACAAACCTGCAACGGCAATGGCTGTACAACGAAGCGGATGCCCGGAACGAATCGCCGAAGGCCGTTGCTGCGGCGCGACGATTGCACGAAGTAAATCGTGCAGTTCAAATCGAGCCGCTTGTGAACGATTTGACTCCATCCAATGCTGAGGAGCTGACACAAGGATGTAATCTGATCCTCGATGGCACCGACAATTTCGAAACGCGCTATCTACTCAACGATCTTAGCGTGAAGCTGGATATTCCTTGGGTCTATGGAGCCGCCATCGGCAGCTACGGAGTCGTCATGCCCATTGTGCCCGATCGGGGACCGTGCCTGGCCTGCGTCTATCCGGAACCGCCCACAGGGCTCCAGCCGACCTGCGATGTCAATGGAGTCCTCGCGTCGACCACCGCCGCCGTTGCCGCCTTGCAAGTCGCGGCGGGTTTGCGCCTGCTCGTGGGTTGGCCTGACTTCGAATGCCGCATCCATACGCTCGATGTCTGGGAAGGCACAAGCAAACAGATTTCGGCGGGTCCCCGCGATCCACAGTGCCTCGTCTGTGCAGCCCGTAACTTCCGGTATCTCGATGGCCATCATCGAACGCCCGTCAGCCTTTGCGGGCGGAATGCAGTTCAACTCCACGAGATCACCAGGCCTTTGAATCTCGAGGAACTCGCCGCGCGCCTTCGTCCTTTTGGCAACGTTCGCGTGAACGACTTCGCATTACGGCTTGCCCTGCCTAGGTACGACCTCACGTTCTTCCCCGATGGACGCGCCATCGTCAAGGGAACTACCGACATCGGCGTCGCAAGGAGCCTCTATTCGCGTCTCATTGGCGCGTAAGAAAGCGTTTCATGCTGCGGAAGCGGCGAATTGCGAGCCCCCTGGGGTTGCCTTTTGAGCTGTACGAGTGCTTCTTACCGTGAGCGGGCCTGCCAGATATTTTTCTACATCGGCAGTTGAAAAATCAAACCCATTCTCAGCCGGATCAAAGGGGCGGTTCTCGCGTTTGGCGGCAGTGTAGAGCCTGGCGGCAGCTTCGAGCGCGTCGATTTCGCGGGTCTTGCGCTCGCTTTGAAGTTGGCGAAGCTCGGTGGATGCTTTCTCATAGCGGCGGAAGAGACGAGCTTCCTGGATCTGCAAATTGCGGATCTGCTTTTCATAGGTTAGGAACGTGTGAAGGTCGATGAGGGCGGGACGCGAGGCAGGGTCCTCATGATCGAAGTCGGCTGCGAACTCGGTGCGCCCCCGGGCGAAGATGGCCATCTCCAGCGAACGGATTCTATCGAGACGCCAGAAAGTGTCTGCGATGGACTGCACGAGAGTGGATTCGCGCAGGCCGACGGGACGGTATTCCTGTTCGAACTGGTGCACGTGCTGTTGGTATGCAGCGGCATCATCGGTCGGAAGTAGAACGGTGCGGCCCGTGAGACCGGTCTTAACGGCGTTCAGAGAGGATCTCGCCTTTCCTTCCGAACTGGCGGGTCCAGTGCTGAGTTGAGCATTGGCACGATTGGCGGCGAGCTGGGCGTGGGAAGGTTCACGGATGATCTCGGGTGCGGTATCAGGCTCGGGCGAGCTAAAGGTTTCGGCCATAGCGAGTGCGCGGTTCTGTTTTTGCAAAAACTTTTGTTGCTTGCGCTCGGCGGCGCGGCGGAGGGAACGAGGTGTCATAAGATTGGAGACTTGCGAATTTCGCGGCTACAACCTAACATTCGAAAGGAGCCAAACGAACTGTGTGGTTCAAGACAGAGCAGGCAAGTAGCCTGAGCGACTGAGCTTGCGCAGAAAAAATAATGCTCGAGCGCCTGTGACTGGCTTCAGCTCACCCTGGAAGAATCGGATTTTCTGGAAAGCCTGGCCGTGCAGACGGCGGTAGCGATCGAGAATGCGCGGCACCACGAGCGAATCGTTCATCTGCAACGCGTGGAGCAGGATCTGGCAAGCGCCCGGGCGATCCAGCGCAGTTTGCTGCCGCACGATGTGCCGGTGGTTCCCGGATATACGACAGGCTGGCGCTCGGTTTCCTGTTATGAGGTGGGCGGCGATTACCTGGACGTGCTGCCCCTGCCTTCGGAGGAACAGATCATGATCGTCGCAGACGTGGCGGGCAAGGGGCTGACTTCGGCCATGGTGGCCAGCTCTTTCCGATCAGCATTTCGAGCGATGGCGACGGCCGGTATTCCGCTGCTGGAAATTGCGACGCAGCTCAACGCGCTCCATTTTGCGGAAGGCGGCGAAGCGCGACGCAGGTATGTGACGGCACTGTTGCTGCGACTAGATTCGAAGGCGCATACGATCGAAGCCGTGAATGCGGGCCATAATCCCGGGCTGCTGTTCGCGAGAAAGAGCAAACAACCGGTCTTGCTCGAAGCGAGCGGAACACCGATTGGGATGCTGCCCCAAGCCGCTTACACGAGCGAAGTACACGATTTCAAAGAGGGCGCGCGATTGCTGGCCTTCACGGATGGATTGACGGAGATCTTTCGCGGTGACGATGAGTTCGGCTTGGAGCGGCTGGCAGAAACCTTTTATGCATGCGGCGCTCAGGAGGGACATGCCGCCTTGGACCACATTTGGCATACACTTGAGGCATTTAGCACAGAGACAGAACCACGGGACGACATGACCGCTTTAGTAGTCATACGCCATGACGAAGCGGGATGATGCGCGGCCGGCGCAGGCAAACTTATAGAACTGAGCCTGCCTTCGCGGTTGGGCTACGAGAAGGTGGCGATGAATACCGCTGCGAGCGTCGCCAAGCTGATGGGGTTCTCCGAAGACCGCGTGGAAGATCTGAAGACTGCTGTGGCGGAGGCTTGCATTAACTCGATAGAGCACGGCAACAAGCTCGACGAAACGCTGAAAGTGGGCGTGATCCTGTCCATGAGCAAAGATTCGCTAGAGATAAAGGTTCGCGACCAGGGGACGGGAGTGCACGGAGAAGTGCATACGCCCAACATGGATAAGAAAATGCGCGGCGAGGAGAGTCCGCGCGGGCTGGGCATGTTTTTGATTCAGGCGTTAGTCGACGAAGCCGAGTGGGTGAACTCAGGCGAGGATGGCGGCTGCATGCGGCTCGTGATCCACCTGAAGCGAACCTCATAAGAGAAAGAGATAAATGCAGGATAAGTCCACAAACGTGAAAGTCACCGAAGTCACGGGGCCCACGGGGCAGCCTGTGATTGTTTTGCGTTTTTCCGGTGACATTACGAGCGCTTCGAAAGCGGCGGTGCTCGGGACGTATCAGGGATTGCCGCGCGAAGCGAAATGCATTCTGCTCGATTTCTCTAAGGTTGAGTATCTGAATTCGAGCGGCATCGCGCTGATCATCCAGATGCTGATGGAGGCCGGGAAAGCGGGACAATGCATTCAGACATTCGGGCTGTCTCCGCATTTTCAAAAGGTCTTCACCATGGTAGGGATTACGAAGTACACCGGATTGCATCCGGACGAGTCTGCCGCCTGCGCCGCTTTTCCTGAAATAGTTTCGGAACTATGCGCGTCGCTGGTTGCCTGCTTCTCGCCGCGCTGGCGTGTGGCGCGGTGCAACTACTTGCTCACGCGCCCAGAGGGACGCAGCCGCTGGCTGACGCGCGCGGTTCAGTGACGACGGTTCGGATTGGGCGGGCGGTGATTGCGCTGAGTTGCCAGGCTACCGCTGCGAACGATGCGACCATAAACGGGTCCCCGGAACAGGGAAGAGCCACGGCTCTGTCCGAAATGCAAAAGTCCACGCTAGGATCAGCTTCGATAATCGGTCCAAGGAACCAGGAAACGGAACGTCTCTCGCTAGGCGTATCAAAGGAGCATCTCAATGAGCTTGTGTGAGTATTGCGGCCAAAAGGCGCCTTGGTTCCAGAGCAGCCACCCGGCGTGTGTCGCGAAAGCTATCAGCACTGGTCAGGTCGTCCAACAGCTTGTTTTCGATGGGACTTTGGCAGGTCGAAGTTACGATGAACTTTCTGCCGAAGTTGAGAAGATGCTGACAGACGGCAAAGTGCAATTCAAGTACGTTCGTGAACCCTTACTACAAGGTGCCAACGACGCAATAAGCCAGATTTCTCTAAAATCCCCGGTCACGAAGACTGAATTCGAGCGCTTAACCGACATAATTAGAGGATTCGATGGATCGTTGGGCAAACATTTATCCAACGAGTATACGGCGCAAATGGTCCAGCGACGATGGTTTGCTACGGCGCAGTTGCAGATGAGCTACGTGTTGTGGCAGGTCTTAAACAACATTACCCCAGACTTTGACGAAACCGGCGAAACTGTAGCATTCAACCTGCGGCCTGGAGAAATTCCAATATTTCAAACTGGAAATTGCGTCACCTATGCCGAAGAGCGCACGGTAACCAACCACAGCAGAACTTACCAAGGGGTGAGTCTTCCGGTTGGGGGAGGCATTTACTATCACATTGGAGGCTCTCAGGGTCACCAAGAACGGACTTCCGGCCTTTTGCCTTTGGATGGCGGCAAGATTCTGATTACGTCGCACGCTTTATACTTTGGCGGTCAGACCAAAACACTCAAAATTCAGTTAGATCACGTCCTCCGTTACCAATCATATGTCGATGGCGTCGGTGTATGCGAATCTCACGGAGCACCAAAGGTGTTTGTCTTCGATTATCGTGGCATGGATGTTGGTTGGTTCTTTTACAATCTGCTTTCGGCCTTGAGCAACCCGCAAGCGACTGATAAAGCCTCGGAAGGAAAGCAGGGCACTCAATCGACGAATCAGTTCGTCGTCAATCTTCAAAATGCTTTCGATACCTTTCTGACCGCGCACGATACGTTTGCTGATCTTATGAAGAATGCTGTCGCGAACGACGAAACGATCTCGACTGAGGATCTAGCGACTTATGCAACAGGCGTCGAACATCTATTGGCCGCTGCCCGAACGCTCGAAGAACAATTCTCGTTCGCATCAACAACTGCAAGAGAGAAGTACCACCTCGCACTTCAGAGTATGGAGACAACTTGGGCAAAATTTGCTTCTGTGGACAACGGGCAAATGAATGGTGGCGCTTACATTCCCTTCATAGATGATGTAGCTGCCTTTATGAAAGCGCGGAATGACTATGTACTTGGAAAGTAAATACATTTACTTGAGACCACGCAGCGCACATTGCTGAGTCCACCAAATAGGTTGGCAAGAAGGTGACATTACGGTCGTGACGATTCAACGTGTGCCGGTTCCCGTACATGCCTAAACCAGCGCTCGCCGTTGCGTTCTTGTTTTGTTCCGTTACCGCGGGCCAGCAGACGGTTCGGATTGGGCGGGCGGTGATTGCGCTGACCGGACCGTGGAAGTTTCACACGGGCGATAATCCGCGCTGGGCCGATCCGAGCTTCGACGATTCCGCTTGGGAGACTGTCGATCTGGCACCGAAGGGCGTGACAGATTACATGATGGGCTCTTCCGATTACGTACCGGGATGGACGGCGCTGGGTCACCCAGGTATGGCGGTTATGCATGGTACCGGCTGAGGGCAAACATTCAGCAGTCCGATGGTCCTCTTGCGTTGCTTATGCCGCTCTACGTGGATGACGTGTATCAAATCTACGCGAATGGACACGAAATCGGGCATTTTGGGGATCTGACGAGGCGACCGCCAAGAACCTACATCCAGACGGCTGAATGGTTTCCGTTGCCTACTACGGCATCGGGACAAAACATCACGCTTGCCATCCGGTTCTACATGCTGCCGTCTACTGTTATAAGGCAGGCGGATTCCGGGGGGATGCACGGGCCACCGCGTCTCGGCGCCGCGGGCGTAATTGGCGGGCTTGGTGATCTCGCGAGAGAGCGCGACGACCGGTTCTACGCCTAGTCATTTTCGAATCGATCGTGTTTTTCGGATTCGCTTTCGCGGTTCTGGCGCTTTACTGGCTGGATCGCAGCGAAAGGGTCTATCTCTGGTTTTTCTGCGCCTACCTGGCAGGCGCACTCAGCGATTTAACGAGGTTTAGCGAGGCAGCGGAACCGGCGGAGCTCTTCAATCTCGTGGACCTGCTCGGCGCATGCTTCATAGCGTTTCTGATTACTGGATGGTGGGAGTGGTTCCAACTCAACGAAAAGCGCTGGCTGATCCGGCTAGTGTGGATCGCCGTAGTGATCAGGATGAAATTGCCGAAGCCGCCAAACAGTTTGGGCAGGAAGATGATATTACCGTATTGCGGATTGAATTCATGCCGAAAACAATCCTAGTTTCGGTATGAGATCAAAAGGCCATCAAAGTACCCATGGACATTCGTGGTTGGGATGAGCGCTATCGCTCTCGAGAACGAACCGCTGAAGACTTCGATGCTCTTTCAACTCCGCTTCTGGTCGAGACCGCCCAACAGCTGCAACCCGGCAAAGCTCTCGACCTGGCATGTGGAACGGGCCGCAACGCGCTTTGGCTCGCTAAACACGGTTGGACTGTCACAGCGATCGACGCGTCATCTGCCGCAATCGAGACCCTCCGCAATGACGCTTCCGCGCTGGCTGTCCATATAGACGCGAAACGGGCCGATCTCGAAAAAGGCGAATACAACATCGATCCCTCGGCTTGGGATCTGATCGCTATCTGCTATTACCTCCAGCGCGATCTTTTCGAACCCGCCAAACGTGGAGTTGTCCCTGGAGGCCTCCTGCTTGCGATTGTCCACATCACCGAGCCCGGCGAACAACCGACCGCCACGCGCGCTAGAGCTGGCGAGCTGCGAACCTATTTCGATGGATGGGAAATTCTGCACTACTACGAAGGCAAACCGAACGACATTGCGCATCGGCGCTCCGTCGCTGAGATCGTGGCGCGTCGCCCGCGCCCAAATCCGAATTACTGATCCGAATTCTTTCGGAACCACGCCTCTATCCATGGTCCGGCGAGCGTGCCCTGGCGATTGGCCAACACCGAGCGCGCTAGCATGCGGACTTCTTCATTGATTGCGCGCTCCTCCTCCTCTACCCACTCCGGGTTCTGTGGTAGCGGCAGAGTAATCAATTCCGAATTCAGCATGCCCTCGCGCCTGAAACCAAACTGCTCAATAAGGCGCTCGAGCGTAGCCCCGCTATATCCATACAGATAGGGAAACCCGAGCAGGTTGTTATATGCCATCGCATTCTTTAGGAACTCCGCCGCGCCGTTACGCAGGCTCCCATCATCAAGCAGCGCTTCGCAGGTTTCATAGAACAATCCGTTCGGCGTCCGAACAACCAGCGGGCCGCCCTGCTTGAGTATTCGTCGGCACTCGGCGAGTGTAGGGCTTGGGTCCGCGATCTGCTCGAAACAGTTCCAGATAAAGACTCCATCGAAGCTCTTCGCTGCGAAGCTGCATTCGGTCACCTCGTTGCCATGTACTGTGAACCCTTTGGATCGCGCGAATCGGCTGGTATCTTTGCCGACATCAATTCCTTCACCGCACCACCCCCATTCCTGTGCGGTCTCGAGAAATGCGCCGTAATGACTGCAAATTTCTAAGATTTTCGCCCCGCGCGGCAGAAGCGCTCGGTATGGCTGCTCCTTTCGGCGAAACGCATCCAGGTATTGCGGATAGAGACTCTCCATGACACTCGGGTCATATTCATCCTCCGAGTAAGTTTCCGACGAAGGCACTTCGAGCTCATTCCGCACCAGCAGCTTACACTCGGTGCAGGCAAGAATTTCCGCTCGACCCTGATGAAAGAAGTCCGTGAGATCTTTCAGTTCGTCCTGCCGGGCGGGCCGTTTTAACCGCTCTGTGATAAAGCGCTCGCGCGCGCGGCATTCTTCATCGATTTTGCTCGAACGAACAAGCACCGAAAATGCCGCGCTTCTACAAACAGGACACCTTTGCATCTGGCAACTTAGACGCGTTTGGGGCGAAATCCTTGCCAGGGTAGAGTTTAAGACCTATCCGGCCCAGTTCGCATTCTTTTCGTCCCAGAATTCCTGCGAACGGTGTCAAATAGCAAGAGGATAAGTACATGATTGATCCCAAATTGAATGAACTGCCTGCCGATGCCGAAGGTGATTTTGCGGATACGACCGACACCACGCTTACGGAAGAGCAAAAGGCCGAGCGTGTGCGAAGAGCTAGAGCCGGACTCAGCATCAACGACACAGTCGCCCGGGATGCCAACCTGTCTGTTGGATCGAGGGGTGTCGACGTTTCCGGTGTGAAGACCGGCGCAGGCGCCGGAGCTGGTATGACTCACACGACCCCGGCTGCTCCCGGCGAGTCCACCATCCCCGAAGTCGTCAAAGGACCTCGCGGATCAGGAACTACGCCCCAGAACAGTTCGGACTTCGATAAGAAATAGTTCTACAAAGAGCCGAGCCGGATATGTCCGGTCCGGCTCTCCCCTCCACCGCCCTTCTCTTTCCCTTCCATTTAGCTATTGTTTCGAAATCCTCATTCGTGCTTTACTTGTACTCGTTGCGGTACCCATCGCATAGGGGAAGGAAAACATCGTGATGCACCTCTCTCGAAAATCCCTGATTCGTTTTTCGACTGTTCTGGCAGCTCTTGCCCTCGCAATTGTTCCAGCATGGGCGGGCCAGCCCGATTCAAGCCAGCACAAGGCCGATGTAGGTCGCCTGGTTGTCGTCGGCGATTCCCTCGGTGCCGGATTCCAGAATTTCTCTCTCTACGACAGCGACAGCGTCGCTCCGCCCGGAGGCCAGGAACATGGGTTTGCAGCATTGATCGCGCACCAGGCCAAAGTCAGTCTCCATTTGCCGCTCATTCAGTACCCCGGCTTTCCTCCCGCGCTAGTCCTCGAAGGAAAAGAAATCATGAGAGCCCCGGGTCTGGGTGCGCGCGAGCCTCAAACCCTTCCAGTCCAAACCTTCAACTTGTCGGTTCCCGGCTTCGATGTCAGGGACGCTCTGGTGCATTCGGTCAATCTACCGAAGCTGGAAAAGAATCCCGAACAGGCCAGCTTCGAGGACGTGCTCGCTGTCGAGGTTCTGGGTTATCCGAGCTTATTGAAAACTCCTCCCTCCGGCTGTGGAGTACTCGCTCTGCCGAATGGCGACGTTCTGTTTAGCGAAGCCGCATGCGCCATCGAGCTCCACCCCGAAACCATCCTCGTTTCAATAGGCAACGGCGATGCCCTCCAGAGCCTCACTAACGGAGTGGCTCCAACGGATTTGAAGCAATTCTCGAAGTCCTACGAGCTATTGCTTTACGCCTTGAGCCGTACGCACGCCAAGATTGTTGTTTCCAATATCCCTGACGTGTCCGACGTCCCGTTTCTCGTCTCCTATCCGGAATTTGAAGCCAGGTGCGGCGTGCCGCCCTCAGGCGCAGGTCCCACCGACTACGTCGTTCCGAATCTTGCCGCTCCGATTTTCGACATTTGCACCAACTACTCAGTCCGGCCCGCTTCCCTGATCGCGCAGGCGCGCCAAGCCGTTCACGATTACAACCTAATCATTGCTGGAACGGCCGCGAAATTCGGTGCCGTTGTGGTTGACGTGAATTCCCTGTTTGCACGTATCGCCAAAGACGGATACTACGTGGCCGGACACCACCTCACAACTCAGTATCTTGGCGGAATCTTTTCGCTCGATGCAATTCACCCGAGCAATACTGGTTACGCAATCCTCGCCAACGCATTCATTGAGAGGATGAATTCCCGGCTTCACACCGATATCCCGCTCGTTTGCATCGATGAGGTTGCAAAGCACGACCCGCTCGTCTTCTAGTACCGCCCGTCTAGCGCTGGCTCGCGTGGCCTGCCGCGACCCGTTTGTTGAACTCGCTCGACTGGCGGCGAGGAACGCTCAACGATGTCCACTCGCTGCTTCTGAAATGCTTCGCTAGCAGGACGATCTGTCCGCAGTGATACGCGTAATGCGCGATCTGCCGGTTTATGGCCTGCATCACCGAATGCGCTTCGCCTCGAATCGTTACCGTACGCGCGAGATCCGCATCCGATAAGGGCTCTACCGCCGCGAAAACCCAGTTCCAGCCCCGCTCCCAGATGTTCATCAAATCTGCCCGGCTTGCGGGCGGTTCTTCGAACTCGCTGTCCCGATTCCGGTCTGGCTTCTCGCCATCGCTCGTCAGGAAATCCGTCCAACGGGAGCGCATGTTGCCCACCATGTGCTTAACTGTTACGGCGATCGAGTTCATTTCCGGATCCAATACAGCCGAGAGCTGTTCGTCCGTTACCTGCTTCATGGCCCCTTCGGCCAGGTTTTTGTAATAGCGAAACAGGGCGAGCGCATCTTCGATATACGAAGTCGTAAATTTCTGTGCCATGCTGCAATTCTAATCAGCGCAGCATCGAACCGGCTTCGTGGCGCGAATGAAAGCGCTCAGGAATTTATCCTTCACTTGCGGAGCCATTGAATCCACATCAAGGCCTTGGCCGGAGAGGAAGACGCGGGCGTCCTCGACATCGTAAACACGCGTCGGCTCAATCTCAATTTCGCCAAACCCGGCCCGGCTGAGCTTATCCACGTATTCCGCATCCTGCATCGCCCCGGCAACACAGCCCACCCACAGCTCGATATTGCGCCGAATCTCAGCAGGAACCTCTCCGCGCACCACCACATCTGAAACCGCGAAGCGGCCCCCCGGCTTCAGTACCCGAAACGCCTCTCGTAATACGCGATCCTTGTCGCCAGAGAGATTGATCACGCAATTGGAGATGATCACGTCCACAGCGCGATCCGGTAACGGAATGTTTTCGATTTCGCCCTTCAGAAACTCGACATTCTCCACGCCTGCCTGCCGCTGATTGTCACGCGCCAAAGCCAGCATCTCATCGGTCATATCGAGCCCGTAAACCTTGCCTGACGGCCCCACCCGGCGAGCCGACAGCAGCACGTCGATGCCGCCGCCCGAGCCCAAATCGAGCACCGTTTCGCCCTCATTGAGCTGAGCAAGCGCAGTAGGATTGCCGCACCCTAGCGAAGCCCTTAACGCCGCTTCTGGTACCTGTTCACCTTCGCCCTCGCCGTACAGGCTCGAGGTAATGGGGTCGCATGAGCTCGCCGCCGATCCGCTGCAACAGGAAATCGCCGAGCAACAGTCCGCGGGTACGCCTTCCCCGGATGAGACGCGTCGTGCCGCCTCGCCGTACTTTTCCTTAACGATCTCTTTCAATTCCATGTATTGTCTCCTTCATTCACACCTTATTGGCACAGCTTCATGATGGCCCGTGGCTCTATGGCTTTATTGCGCGTACAGCACTCCGCATACAGAAATCCGAGCAGTTCCTGAAGCACTTCGGTGTTCGCCGAATATCGCAGGAAAGTGCTCTCGCGGCGCACGTTTACGAGATCCTCGTTCTTCAATTTTTCGAGATGATGGGAAAGCGTAGACGCCGGAATATCTAGCTCAGCTCCTATGTCGCCCGCCACCATTCCACCCGGATGTGCGCCTAAAAGAACACGCATAATCCGAAGCCGCGGCTCCGTGCCCATCGCCGAAAACATATCGGCGTAGCGCGTTACGTCTGGCTCGTTTTTGGTTTTAGTCATCAGTTACTCCCAATCTTCCGCGTCCCGCTCATCGAACGCACACAGCAGGCACCCCGCCGTAGACTGCTTCTTGAGCTCGGCCAAAACAGCGTCACTGATGAACGGTCCGTTTAGAGGACCGCTTTCGCCATAGCGACACTGTCCTGCCGAATCGACCGGCAGGCGATCCTCAGTTACTTTCATAGTTCTATTATTGTGGAATTATGGAGCGATGTCAATACGAAAATTCTGCGGTCGGCGTTACCGCCCAGCTCAATCGCCCATGCATCATACAATCACCTACATGCACGCCGTTGTTGCCGACCCGCCCGGTGGTCCCGAGAACCTCAACTACATGGACCTCCCCACGCCCGAACCCGGCGAAGGAGAAGTTCTCGTCAAAATTGAAGCCATCGGCGTGAATTTCATCGATATCTACTTCCGTATAGGCCTCTACAAAGTAAACGAAAGCCCCGTGAAACTCGGCAGCGAAGCCGCGGGCACCATAGCAGCCGTCGGGAAAGGTGTCCGCTGGCAAGTAGGGGCACGAGTCGCATACGCAATGGCGCGTGGTTCCTACGCCGAATACGCCGTAGTCCCCGCTTCAATGCTGGTCGAATTGCCGGATGAAATCACTTTCGAAACTGCCGCTGCAGTCATGCTGCAAGGAATGACCGCGCACTACCTTACGCGTTCCACCTTCGCTCTCATGCCGGGCGATACCTGCCTAGTTCATGCTGCTGCGGGAGGCGCAGGTTTGCTAATCGTCCAAATGGCCAAAATTGCTGGCGCAACCGTGATCGGCACCACTTCCACCGAAGCCAAAGCGCAACTCGCCCGCAATCACGGCGTCGACCACATCATTCTTTACACGCAAGAAGACTTCGTCGCCGCCGTGGAGCGCATCACAGCCGATAAGGGCGTGGATGTAGTTTACGATTCCGTTGGCGCGACCACCTTTCACAAGAGTCTCGACTGCCTGCGCCCTCGCGGCATGATGGTCAGCTTCGGCCAATCGAGCGGGCCTGTTGGGCAAATCGATCCGCTGGTGTTAAGTCAAAAGGGATCGCTCTTCCTCACGAGACCCAGTCTGGCGAATTACGTTAGCGACCCGAAAGAGCTAAAATCGCGCTCCTCCGACATCTTCAATTGGATCTCGACCGGTCGCCTCAAAGTGCAAATCCACAGAACATACTCTTTGTCCGACGCCGCCGCAGCGCATCGCGATCTTGAGAGCCGCAAGAGTACTGGCAAATTGCTGCTGAAGCCCTGAAGGAACGGCATTGGAACAGCGGACCGAGTTCGCCCTTCGCCGTGAGCGCCTCCAACCTGTGCTCAAGCAAGCTCATGTATCCGGGTTCGTTGTCACCGCCCTTTCCAATATTCGCTACCTGAGCGGCTTCACCGGCAGTAATGGCGTGCTCCTCGTGACTTCCGGCCGCACCCTTCTCTTCACGGATCCGCGTTATGAAATACAAGCTTCGGAAGAGTCTTCTTGCGAAGTAAAGATCGCCAAAGGACCACTCACCACGGAGCTTCTGAAATGGGGCACCAGGATGCGCCTGAAATCGCTCGCCTTCGAACAGAACCGAATCAGTTTTGACGTCTACCAGCAGTTAAAACGGAATACAGCCCACATCCGCCTCAAACCACTCTTCGGCGCCATCGAAGAACTCCGTATGACCAAGTCACAGGCGGAGATCACAGCGATCAAGAACTCCGTAAACCTGAACTCCGCAGCTCTCGAACAGGGTCTACGCCACTTCAAATCCTCTATGACCGAGCTCGACCTGGCCGCCGAACTCGAATATCGAATGCGCCGCCTGGGCGCAGACCGCCCGGCCTTTGAAACCATCGTCGCGTCCGGGAAGCGTACTGCCCTGCCGCACGCGCACCCCGCCCCGCACGCCATCCAGCCCAATCAATTATTATTAATTGATATGGGCGCGACTGTCGCTGGTTACGCCAGCGACATGACTCGAACCCATGCCGTCGGCCAGCCTGCCGCAAAAACCCGGCGCATGTATCGAGCCGTGCTCGAAAGCCAGCTCGCTGCCATCGATGCCGTGAAACCGGGTGTCTCTTGCGCGAGCGTTGATCGCGCCGCTCGCGACGTGTTGCGTCGTTATGGTTCTGATAAGCTATTCATCCACTCGACGGGGCACGGGCTCGGTCTTGAAATCCATGAAGCTCCGCGGCTGGGCCGCAAGGAAAATGCGAAACTGCAACCCGGAATGATCGTTACAATCGAGCCTGGCATTTATGAGCAAGATTTCGCGGGCATCCGCATCGAGGATACGATCGTTGTAACCACTCATGGCTCAGAGGTTCTAACTCCTACAGGGAAAGAACTGGTCGTACTTTAGGCCGTTCTCTTCAAGGCGGCTGAACAACAAACATGACCATCGACGAAATCAAAGAGTTGATCCATGTGGTCCGTGACACTGGGATCTACGAGCTCGAGGTACAGCGCGGTGAAAACAAGGTCCGCATCCGTAGCAGCTCGGCGCCCGCGAACCAGGAACTGGTCTTGCCGCCAGCCATCCCCGTTCCAGTCGCGCTGCCCACCTCGCCAGCAGCACCGGTGTCGATGCCGCCGCCCTCTGCCGTTCACCCCATGAACCCGTCCGCTGCCCCTCCCCCACCTTCGCCTCAGGAAGATGACCGGAACGAAATTGTGACCTCGCCCATCGTCGGCACCTACTATGACGCCCCTGCTCCCGGCTCTCCCACGTTTGTCAAAGTCGGTGATCGCGTCGAGCTGCGTCAGGTGCTTTGCATCATCGAATCCATGAAGCTGATGAATGAGATTGAGGCGGAAGTTGCCGGCACTGTCGTCGCGAAGTTCATCGAAAACGGCCGGCCTGTCGAATACGGAGAAGCGTTGTTCGCTATCCGTCCGTCGTAGACCAACCCTGCCATGTTCCGCAAAATATTGATCGCAAATCGGGGTGAGATCGCAATACGGGTCATGTGCGCTTGCCAGGAGCTCGGCGTTAAAACTGTCGCCGTTTACTCGGAAGCCGACCGCCACAGCTTGCATGTTCGGTTTGCGGATGAAGCCGTTTGCATTGGCCCTGCGAAAAGTTCCCGCAGCTACCTCGATATCGCCTCCGTCATTAGCGCGGCCGAAATCACCAACGTCGATGCCGTGCATCCCGGTTACGGCTTTCTCAGCGAGAACGCGGATTTCGCCGAAGTATGCGAGCTCTCCGGAATCAAGTTCATTGGACCGCGCCCCGAAATCATCCGGCAGATGGGATTGAAGCAGCGTGCTCGGACGATCATGGAAGGTGCCGGCGTTCCGATTCTGCGCGGCTCGCGCGGTGTACTGAACAGTTCCGAGGAAGGCTTGGCGCTGGCAGACGAGATCGGTTATCCCGTCATGTTAAAAGCCGCTGCCGGAGGGGGTGGGCGCGGCATGCGCATGGTCCGCTCTGAATCCGAGCTCCCCGCCCTGCTTGCACAGGCGCAGAGCGAAGCAGCGGCAGCGTTCTCCTGCGGCGACGTGTACCTCGAAAAGCTGATCGAAGCCCCGCGCCATATCGAGTTTCAAGTGCTCGGAGACGAGCATGGAACCGTCGAGATTTTGGGTGAGCGTGAATGCTCCATCCAGCGCCGTCATCAGAAACTACTTGAAGAATCCCCCTCACCATCCGTATCGGCGCAACTGCGCGCCAGTATGTCCGCGCGCCTCCGAATCGCCATGGAAGCGATCGGCTATAGCAATGCCGGCACTGTCGAATTCCTCATGGATGACAAGGGCGAACTCTACTTCATCGAAGTCAACGCGCGGATTCAGGTCGAGCATCCTGTGACGGAATTTGTAACGGGCATCGACCTGGTAAAGAGCCAAATCCGTATCGCGGCAGGCGAGCGCCTCGATGCAGTCATCGCGCGCCCGATCTCGCTCACCGGCCACGCCATCGAGTGCCGGATCAATGCAGAGAATCCCGAGACATTCGCTCCCTGCCCGGGTCGCATCACCGGCTTGAACCTGCCTGGAGGCATCGGCGTGCGCGTCGATACAGCTGCTTACACCGATAGCATCATCCCGCCTTACTACGATTCGCTCGTCGCGAAGCTGATCACCTATGGCAAAGATCGTTGCGAAGCGATTAAAAGAATGAAACGCGCCCTTGACATGTTTGTCATTGAGGGCGTCCAAACCACTATCCCGCTTCATGAGCGAATTTTGAACGATTCCGATTTCGTCGCGGGCCGCTTCGATACCACCTTCTTGACCAAGCTAAATAACAATCACGCCACGAACTCCGATCAACTCGATCTTGCGCGCGCGGTGACCTCGCTTAGCCACGATTAACGTGCGATCGAAGACCGCTCACATCAGGGATTATTGGCGTTCCTATCGCGCCGCGTTAGCCAACGCCGCTTGACATCAGGCCAAAACTCTTTCAATACTTGCGAAGTTGCATCCGTCGCCAATTGGATTCCCCAGTTCTGCATATAGTCTTGTACGTTCCGATTGTCGGGGTAATACGATAGCCCGATTCCCGCAGCCATCCCGTTACCCACGACTTCGGCGAAATTGAAAGTCGTTTTGCCGCTGTCCGTGTGCGTCACAAAGATCCTGCTCAGTGCGTACACCGTTCGGCTTTTCTTGCTGCCTTCGGCCATCCGAAAATAACGTGGATCCTCATGAAACAGTACTGGCAGAAATCCTTCTGTTAGATAATTCCCGATCACCTGATCCGCATACGAGGTCCCCAGCCGCCGCATATACCCCGCAGTGCCTTGCCCAAACTCTGGATGAGAGTTCTCGAGCTGATATAGCCCGGCATACGCCGCCGCCAGCAGAAAAAGCGGATAATCGAACGAGTCTTTGGTAGCAATTTTGAGCTTCCGGGACGCGCTAATGGGTTGGTACTCCGCGCTCTTTTCGGCGGTTCGATAATTCGGCAGCACTCCGAAAATTCGCTTGTCCTCTCCTTCTGCCGTCTTACCGGGTGCCTTTACTCCGGGCCGGTCGCGCGGTGGTAGCTGGTCCGACTGAGCAGATTGTGAGGGCGTCTGAGTCTGAGCTGGCGACTGCTGCGCCTCTTGCCCCCGCGCTATGGCCCCGGTGAATATAATTGCTATCAGAGAACAATTCAGATAAGGGACACCTCTGCTTATATGCTTGCTGGAGTCTCTGAGTGTAAACTGTATTTTCACAAAATCTTTGAAACACCTTGGACTCTTGCTCGATAAGCTAAAAGAGATGCATTCATTTCCAAAACCTGGAACTGAGATTGCGAACTCCGAATCAAACTAACTGCACCGTATGGTAGAAACCATAACTGAGAAACCAGAGATCGTGGCGGATTCATCCGTTTCCGCCGTGCGGCCGAACCCTGTTCTTCGCTCCTCATCTTTGAAGTATTACATCCACGACGGCATAGACGCGTGCCGTTTTCAGCTACTCGGAGAGCTGACCGCCATTGATGTGCCGGAACTGCGCGGATGCTGGCGGACTGCCAAGACGATGTTGGGAAAGCGCAAACTTATCCTCGATTTACGGGGGCTAAGGCGTATGGACCAAGCAGGAGCAGCATGGGTTGCTTCTATGGTCACCGACGGCGCCGAATGCATCCCCTCCCCATCCGGCGCTGCACACGCCGACTGTCAGCGGGAACCGAAGAGATTCGCCAGGCTGCTCGCCATTATTCGCAGCTTCCGCCTGTCTTCCGAATCCTCTACACAAGCACAGTAAACGCAGACTCGGTGCGCGTTACCGGCCGGTATGCCGTATCGCGTTCAACCGGTTCCCGCCCCGCTTCTCGAATCAGTCGCAGCAGATCCTGTCTCCGGAGATGTTGAGCCGTTGTAGCGCCTGCATCGTGGTAAATCTTCTCTTCGACAACTGTCCCATCGATATCGTTTGCCCCAAAGCGTTGCGCGATTTGGGCTACGCTCGGCGTCATCATGATCCAGTACGCCTTGATATGCGGAATGTTGTCCAGCATGAGCCGCGAGATGGCGATCTGCTTCACGTCGTCAAACCCGCTCGTCTTCGGTAAATGGCTCAATGCCGTATTGTCGGGATGAAACGCCAGCGGAATGAAAGTAACGAACCCGTTCGTTTCATCCTGCAAGGCTCGCAAGCGCACCAGGTGATCGGATCGATCTTCAGCCGTTTCGAGGTGCCCATAGAGCATTGTGCAGTTGCTCTTCAGCCCGATCTGATGCGCGATGCGCGCCGTCTCAATCCATTCATCTCCGTCGATTTTGTGGTCGCAGATAATCCGCCTCACCCGCTCTGAAAAAACCTCGGCGCCCCCTCCAGGCATCGAATCGATCCCAGCAGCCTTCAGCCGCTCCAGCGTCTCGCGGATCGAAATCCTTGCCCGCTTCGCAAGGTACGCGATCTCCACCATCGTGAACGCCTTCAAGTGCACTCCCGGATAGCGCTCTTTAAGGCCCGCGATCATCTCGCAATACCAATCCAGCGTCAGTTCCGGATGCAATCCTCCGACGATATGAAATTCGGTCACCGCCTCCGCATAGCCCTTACCCGCGACTTCCCATACCTGTTCGAGCGACATGGTGTAGCTGTTCGGATCTCGCTTCTGCTTGCCGAACGCGCACAGCCGGCAGCTTGCAACGCACACATCCGTCGGATTGATATGGCGGTTTACATTGAAGTACGTGATATCGCCGTGCAGGCGCTCGCGCACCAGATTTGCCATGTAGCCCAGTGACAAAATGTCATGGCTGCGAAACATCGCGACCCCATCTTCAAGGCTCAGGCGTTCCCCCCTCTTTACTTTTTCCAGAATGGGTTCTAAGCGGCGGTCTTCAATCGAGGGTTGCATTGGTTATAAGTAGATACGGTGAAGCAGAATGTCAGCCGCCCAAAACGCGAAAAACAGCAGGCTGACGTAGCCGTTTACGGTAAAGAAGGCCGCATTCACGCGAGACAAATCGTTCGGCTTCACGAGTCCGTGTTCGTATACCAGCAGAGCCATGACCGCGGCAACACCCACCAGGCTCAATGTTCCCAAATGAAACGAAAACACGAGCATGATGAGGCAGCCAATCATTGCCACATGCAAACCACGTGCGATTAGCAGTGCGTTGCGCACACCGTATCGCCTCGGAATGCTGCACAGGCCCTCCACGCAGTCGAATTCAAAATCCTGGCATGCGTAGATCACGTCGAAGCCGGCCGTCCAGAACATAACCGCTGCAGTCAGCCAAAGAATACGCGCATCGAGCGTACCGCGAATCGCGATCCATGCTGCCGCCGGAGCGATCCCCAGGCAAAACCCGAGAATCAGATGCGACAGCAGTGTAAAGCGCTTCGAGTAGGAATAGAAGAAGAGAATCGCAAGCGTCACCGGCGCTAAAAAGAAACATAATCGACCTAGCTCGCGTGCCGCCCACAAGAAAACGAGTGAAGACGCGAACGTAAAGCCCCACGCGAAACCCGTTGAGATAAGCCCTGTGGGCAAGTGACGCTTCGCTGTGCGCCGATTGCGCGCATCGATTTCTGCGTCGAGAATCCGGTTAAACGCCATCGCCGCGGATCGCGCCGCGACCATCGCCACAATGATCCACCCGAAGCGCCACGCGAGTGCCGGAATCTGAAAGCTGCCCTCGCGGACTGCGAGAAGCGCACCCGTGAGAGCAAACGGCAGCGCGAACACGGAATGCTCGAACTTGATCATTTCGAGGGTGAGGCGCAGACGTGTCCAGAAGCGGGCCATTCCAGGAACGTTATCAATCGTAGGACGCTACCATCTTAGCGAGACCGACTATGGAAGCCCAGGCTCTTCAGCGCTTGTTGGAACGGGTGCGCGACGGCGAGACCACGGTAGATGCCGCCCTACAGAATCTGCGCCACCTGCCCTTTGAGGACTTGGGGTTCGCTAAAGTCGATCACCATCGCGAAATGCGGCATGGCATGCCGGAAGTGATCCTCGGCCAAGGCAAAGACCCCGATCAAGTCTCCGGGATCGCCGCAGCCCTCCTGGCGAAGTCAGAAAACCTTCTTTTGACAAGGGCTACTGCGGAAATGGCAGCCCGGGTCGCCAAGCTCACCGCGGAGACCGAGTATTTCCCCAGCTCGGGCGTCGTTCGTGTCTGGCGCGATCGCGCAATTCGCGGAAAGGGGAAGATCGCCGTCATCTGCGCCGGAACCAGCGATCTACCGGTTCTTGAGGAAGCGCAGCTCACGGCGGAGGTCATGGGCAATCAGGTGGAGACGATGTGTGATGTGGGGGTTGCCGGGATCCACCGCATCCTGCAACAGCATCAGCGGCTTGCCGAGGCGCACGTCGCCATCGTCTGCGCTGGTATGGAAGGCGCACTCCCCAGCGTCGTTGGAGGCATGGTCTCCTGCCCAGTCATCGCTGTGCCGACCAGCATCGGCTACGGCGCGAGCTTTAACGGTCTCGCCGCCCTGCTCGGCATGCTCAACAGTTGCGCCAGCAATGTCACGGTCGTGAATATCGACAACGGATTTGGCGCCGCATATGTCGCCAGCCTCATCAACCGTCTATAACAGCGATTTGAAAAACGCAGCCAATACGATGAGCCCGCGATCGTCAGGCGTGGCGAAGACTCGAGCGGGGAGTTCGTTTGGTAATTTCAGCCTGAAAGCCGCTCCAGTCGCTCCGCTGCGGCTTGTAGCGTCTCCAGCTTTTTGGCGAAACAAAATCGAACCAAGTTCGCGCCATCCGCCGGATCCGAAAAGAAGCTGGAACCCGCTACCGCTCCGATTCCAACATCCTCGACAAGATGCCGACAGAACACCACGTCATTGCTGAAACCGAACCGGGAGATATCGCACATGATGTAGTACGCGCCCTTCGGGACGTAACACTCGAACCCGGCATTGGCAAGAATCCCCATTAGCAGGTCTCGCTTTGTTTCGTAATTTTTGGCTAGCTCAGCGTAGTACGCGTCCGGCAACCCGAGTGCGGTCACCCCGGCAGCTTGCAGGGGAGCGGCCGCCCCTACCGTCAAAAAGTCGTGGACCTTACGGATTGAATCCGTCAGCTCCGGCGCCGCAATCACCCACCCGACCCGCCAGCCTGTCACCGAATAAGTCTTGCTGAGACTGTTCACAAGGACGCACCGATCGCGCATGCGCGGAAGTGTTATAGGCGGGACGTGCCGTTCACCATCGAAAATGATGTGCTCATAGATCTCATCCGTGATAAGCAAGGCGTCGTACTCTTCGCAAAGCTGAGCCAAAAGGGTTAGCTCATGCGTCGAAAAGACGCGTCCGGTTGGATTGTTTGGAGTATTCAGTATTACCGCGCGGGTTCGTTTCGTAAAAGCGGCGCGCAGTTCTTCCGGATCGAAATTCCAATCCGGAGCACGGAGCCTCACAAACCGGCACACGGCGCCGCTGAGTTGCGAGTCGGGCCAGTAGTTTTCGTAAAACGGCTCGAATAAAATCACTTCGTCGCCGGAATTGAGCAGTGCCAGCAAGCTCGCGATCATGCCTTCCGTCGATCCGCAGCAGACCGTGATTTCGCGCTCCGGATCTACTTCAACGTTGTAGAAACGCCGGTAGTACTCGCTGATCGCATCGCGGAATGGCTTAGCACCCCAGGTGATGGAGTACTGGTTGATGTCTTCCGCGATGGCCCTTTGCGCCGCGGCTTTCAGTTCGGCAGGCGCCGCAAAATCGGGGAAGCCTTGGGCGAGATTCACAGCTCCATGTTTCAACGAAAGACGGGTCATCTCGCGGATGACCGATTCCTTAAACTCCGCTATGCGAGAACTCTGAAAGCGGCGCCCTGAAGCAATGGCCATGTTGCGATTGTACGGTGCCGGCCGGCTTACGAACGTGGGCGGTGGGTCAGTACCTTTTTGCGTTTGATTTTCTTGGGCGGAGGTTTGGGGCGATAGGCGGGCACGTCTGGAGTCGTCCCGGCATAGAGCCTGCGATACACATCCGCGTTTCGTAGCACAATTTGGATATAACCGCGAGTCTCGTGGAATGGAACCGTTTCGATGAACTCCGATTGTTCGCTGAAGGGGCCCCAAGTGCGCCAGAGACTTGCGCGACCGGGCCCCGCGTTGTAGGAAGCCAACGCAAGCTCTACCTGGCCTCCGAACGAGTTCAGCAGGTTACGGAAATAGTAGGTTCCTAGCTGGATGTTTCTGTCCGGTGTAAGCAGTTGAGCGCTGGAGTAGTGGCGCACGCGGAAGTGACGGGCAAGCTCGCGGCCGGTTGAGGGCAAGAGCTGCATCAACCCGTACGCGTTCGCGTGTGAAATGACCTTGACATTGAATTCAGATTCCTGTCTGATCAGTGCGGCGACAAGGAAAGGGTCAAGACCCTCTTGCCGGCTCTGCTGTTCGATAGACATGCGATACGGAATGGGGAACGCAAACTTCCAGAACCCGACCGGGGCCTCATCGAGCGGCATGTACAGATAACCCGGCGCGTACGCTTTGATAAAGCGCATCGCCTGATCGGGTGCGTTCCGGGCTGCGGCATACTTCGCCAGCTCGTAAGCGTAAACATTCGGTTGTTCGCCGTCATTTCGGGCACCGAATTTCAGCTCGCCCTCGGCAAAATCATGCAAGCCGGTAAGCTCTAGCAGTTGAGCGCGATCCAGGCGGATCTGGACAGCTTCGGCAGGCGCAAAGCTCGGAAACTCCGGCCGGGGCGGCCAATGAATCGACTCTAAGACTTCGCACATGGCCGAACTCGGAGTCGCGGCCTCGAGGATTGGCTGATTCAGACGCTCCCGGGCGGCAATCGCATAGTAGCTATTGGGAAAGCGCTTGATCAGTTCCTCGTAGCAGGCTCGGGCAGAAGCGGCGTCATTCTTCCGTTCCGATGAGCGGCCGAGAAAATACAGAGCATTATTCACGTCCTGGGAATCGGGATATTGCTGGATATGATTGCGAAGCAGGTCATTGGCATCGGCTGCATCCTTCCGGTAGCTTTCAAAGGCGACTCGCCAATCGCACCATGCTGCGCGCGAATCTTTCGGAAAAGTCGCGACACAGGAACGATAAAGAGGCAAATAAGTCCCTGGATCGTTATCGACTCGGGCTTGATCGGCAACCAAAATCAAGGCGTCGAGACGCCATGGCGAATTAGGATGTTGCTGTTCCAATTGCTTTAGAAAAGGCTGTACGTCAGCATGGCGATCGAGCTTGCGAGCGCAACGGATGAGATAGCTGATTCGCTCTGCGTCTGCTTCCGGATCATCGACCTTCAGAGCTGTAAGGTATTGGAATGCTGCTCCGGTATTGTTGTTGAGAAAATCAGCCTCGCCCAGGCGCACCCTGGCGAGATCACGTTGAGCGCCGCTTATTTGAAGAATCGCGGCAGCGAGCTCTATCCGCGAGGCGGCAGGATTCTTGGTGTCAAAAAGCTTCTGCGCGCGACCAAGCATCGCTGTCGGCAGCGGAGGGGGGTAGGCATCTCCGAGGCGCTGTTTCAGATCCACGAGCGCGTTTGCCGCGTCGGTTGCTTCCTTGGCCGTGGGATAGCTATAGTAAACGCGTTGAAAGTATTCAACCGCTTGCGCAAGGTCGCCTGTAGCTTCAAAACTGCGGGCGAGAAGCAAGTCGGCTATAGGTTGCGGAATGCGGTCTTCATATTTCTTCACGAGTTCCAGAGCCTGCTTCGCGTTGCCACTGTCCAGATCGGCGCGCACCGCGAGTGCGGCGGCAGGTCCGATAAACGGCGAAACAGGCACTTGGTCGAAGACATGCGTGGCGGCCTTCGCTACCTCCGCATAGTTTTGGAGGCCGTATTCAGCTTCAGCGCGGATGTACTGAGCGTAGTCGTCGAGTACGGGTGCTTTGTTAGAGGCAGACGTCGCGTATTGGGCCGCGGCCGCCAGGTTTCCGAGATCAAGCTGATGCTGTGCAACCGCAATTAGACCCGCGATGCCGACGACCTTCGGAGCCGGAATCACAGGCGCAGCTGGTTTTTTCGCTTTCTTAGCAGCCGCCGCGGAAAAAAGAATCGACGCAAACGACGTAATCAGGACGCCACAGAGCACACAGGCCATTCCGCGCATCATCCAACGATGAGCTTGGAATTTACAACAACTGCCCTGGATAATCTGCCCCCAGTTTCTGTTCATCGCCCCCCAAAGCGGTACGAACAAGCTCCAAATGAAGATAGTCCACCATTGACTGATTAGTCATGAATCGTTTCCGATATATCTCGCGGGCCGTGTCGATTTCTTTTGTAAGAAACAAATAAAAATCTCCCTGCTGACGGCCAGCTCGACACGCTTCCGGCCGGGATAGCTGCATTTCGGCGACCTTCACACGGGCGAAACGCTGCGCGCGAACGTGAAGTGCACGCTCGTCTTCATCCAGATCTGCCCACGAGGGCATGGAGGCGGAGTGAGGCTCAGCAGGACGAGGCCGCATGGCGATCTGCGTATGCAGCGAGACGTTCGATTGCCGTTCAAGAACCGTGGAAGCGAGGCCGGTAATCAGCTCAATTCCGTCCGCATCCACGCGATCGTGATTGATCGCAAAGAGAACTGCCACAACCCGCGATCCATTCACGATCGGAGTAACGTATGCGTGTTCTTCGGGACCGGGCGAGCTGAGCGCTTGGCCTACCTCCGTCGAAGTTCTAAGCGCAACCACCGTATCCTTTGAACGGATTGCTGTTTCGAAAGCTGCCGCATCAGATGCGGAGAAAGAGAGATCTTGCGCCAAATTCAGGCTGCGTTGACCCCGGAGATGAAGGATTCCGTCCTGGAAAGCAAATAAAGCGACCTGTCCAACGAATTGCGAAGCGCCATCGAGAAGTGCGGCATCCCATTCGCCTTCGGTCCTATATTGGCGCAGACGACGAAGGAGCTGGTTCAACTCGCTTACGATTTGCGAACGCATTGCGTGGGCTGACTCGGAACGTGCCGCTTCGAATTGGCGCTTAACGGTCTCCCAAACCGGTTCACTAGCGTGCATCCTGCAACTCGATTTTAGCGGAGCTGCGAGAAGCGCCTCTATCGCGGGCTGGTGTTTATGAGCTCGGAGGACACAGAAGGCATGTCGGGCCGAAGTGTGCTGACGATGCGGCGCTGGCGGCCTGCGTTTTCCAAGTCGAAAATGAGTTTCCCATCACTTTGGCTCGAACCCTCGCCGATCCAGGCTTCCTCGCCGTCAGAGGCTTCGACGTTCGAAAGCCGCAGGTTCGGCCAACCGTCTTTGAACGACACATCGAACAGCCCCGAGAGCGTCTCAAACGCGTCTTCCGGCGAAAGGTCCACATTTTCTGCCGAGACATTCCCGGCAGCGCGCAGGTTGCGGAGGGTTTCTGACCCGGTTCCAGACGTTTCGAGCGTGCCATCTGCCTTCACCGTGCCGCCCCCCCAAGGAAGGTTTTCTATCGCCGCAGCGATGCGATAGCGAGGCGAGTAACCGGCGAGGTCGAGGGTTCCATGCGCGGATATGACGCCCTCAGGCAAGTTCAATTTGACGGACTTGATGTCGATCCCGGTACCCTGCCAGACTAAGCTGCTGTGAAGTGGGCCAAGAATCGCTCCATTTACCGAGACCTGCTGGACGGCAATATCCGCTTGTAAGTTCCGCGTCGCGAGCCAAACGGGGATACTGCGCTCACCAAAACGCAGACGAGCTAACAGACCTTGCGCGCGTAAAGCAGGATCGAGAGCAACCTCAATTTGAGAGAGATCGACAGAGGACAATTGCAGATGCAGGAGTTCGGGGTGCTTTAAAAAGCGACTGTAACGATAGTCGCCCCGCACTAACTGGTGATCTAATCTGCCCGAAAATCCCTGCAGAGTGAAGCTGGAGTGATCAAAGGTAATGCGGCCATCGGACTGGGTAACAGGAACAGCAAGCCCAGGCGGAAGAAGGGTCGCGTCTGTGAAGTGGAACTGTCCAGACCATGAACCCGGTTCCGTTCCGTCATTCTGCCCATAGACGAGTTGACCCGTAAGATTGCCCTTCTGAAGTGCGAGAAGAGCGGAAGGAGCCGGAAGCCAGGGCCCTACGGCCTTTGCGAACGCCTGGATTGGGTAGTCAGCCAGGTGCAAGGACGCAATCAATTGACGCCTATCGGGGTAATAATCCGCGGTGGCCTGCAATCCTCCAGGCCCCCCTTGAATCATCCCGGGCTCGAAATGTATGCAATTTGGCGAGATTGTGGCTGTGCTGATTCCAGCACGAAGCGGAGGACCATTGGGGAGAGTCGCGACGAGATTATCAAATACCAATCCACCTGCCAATCCGGATCGATTCGAATAACCGACCGCGCCATCGACCGTTCCAGCCAGGGCAAGACCTTCAGGGAAAGATAGCCCCATCCGTTTGCAAAGCGGTAACACACTTTCGGCTGGTGCACCCCGGAGGCGCGCCAAGATTGACCAGGCAGGCCGGGCAAGAAAGTCGTTCACGCGCATTTGGAGCGTGACCTCTGTTCCGTCTTTGGAGTACCAGGGAGTTGCCTCGAGGCTCAATGCTCTCGCGAGCAAATCAATTTGCCCATTGCAGCGTATTCGCCATTGCCCACCGATTGCCGGTAAAAGATCCCAGCGGTGGACATCTTCAAGACGCAGGTCACCTGAAACGCGAAGCGCCATAGCTGGACCATCTATGCGCAGATGAGCACTCGCCATCCCGTGTACGCCGACATCATGGCCTTCCAAGAGTGTCGCGATCTCGCTCAGATTACTAGGGTCGAGAATGACGTCCGCTTCAAGTTGGTTCCCGCCGGTCATTGGCGGTTCAAGATACCAGTTCGCTGTCCCGTGCAGGTGGCCGAAACCATTTCCACTGCGGTCAGTGCGCGCCGGTGAGCCCGCAAATCGAATATAGAGTTTTCCCAGAGGCTCTGGATATATCGACACATCAGCATCGGCGACATAAAGGGTCGTCTTCCGTGTTCCGAGCTTGAAGTCCACGCGCCCTCCAGATATCTCGAAGGCGGGGAAGAAATTGAGAGAAGCAGGCCGGAGCCCACCCAGCCGTTGCAACACCTCCCCTATATTCCACGCGCCCTCACCCACTTTGACGAGATTTAGGGACGGATCCAACAGGCGTAGGCTCGAGAACTGGATTTGACCGAGCAGCAGCTTATCGATTCGAAGCCGGGCTTCGAGCGTCGGAACGTAAGCGAACGGCTCGATTCCGAAACGAGGATCCTCGTGAATCGTGACATCTTGAAGCGAGAAGCCGAACCCCGAGAAGAATGCAAAGTGAACTTCGCCAAACTCGACCTTGCGTTCAAGTGAGGCTTCGAGCGCTTCCCTGATGCGGACCTTATAGTGAGCCGCATTGATGAATGGAGCGATAAATCCGGCGCTCAATACCAGGAAGACACCGCCAGCGGCGACTCGCAACAACGGCCGGGACGCGGATTTGAGCGTAGTTGTCATTCCCGCTTCATTCAGCGCGCGATAAGCACAAATGCGCTCGTAACTCAGTTATAGCTTAGAGTGAACTGATTATCATTTGGGACGAGTTCACAATGGGAGTGATGACACGGCGAACGGTTTTAAAATGTTTTCCGCTGGCTCTCTCAGTCACAGCCCCAGCCCAGGACAAATATTCAGGACCGAAACCTGCGAACAAGGATCTTCCTTACTTGTTACACGGTGACAAGTTGATCCCCACCGAGGTGGAAACGGCAACTCAATCGAATTCGAAAGAAGGGCAGGTGTTTTTCGTTTCTGGGACGACCTCGCCAGCGCGAACGCCACTCAGTGAACCAATTTTCCTCTTTTCGCCCGATCGCTTCAGGGCGGAACAGCTCGGATTTTTTCGTTTTCAGGTACGCAACGGGCGTAGAGAAGTCGTCATTTCGGGGAAGCACAAAAAACAAAACGAAGATGCGGTCTTTCACCTCTCGATGCACCGCCTCTCGGAAGGCTTGTACCGTCTGGAAGTATCCGATGTGCTGGATCCAGGAGAGTATTCGCTTTCGCCAGAAGGCGATAATACGGCATTTTGCTTCACCGTGTATTAAGCCCGCGAGCACAGTTTGCAAACTCGCCCCAATCAGGATTCCGCCTGAAAGCCACTTCTAGAAAGAACATTGCTTGTTAAGGCGAGTCTTTCGAGCTTTTGAGTATCCGGACTTCCGGCTGATGTGGCTGGGAGCGTGCACGTCGAGCATCGGCACCTGGATGCAAATTCTGGCGCAGAGCTGGCTGGTATACAAGCTTTCAAACTCATCGGTCTATTTAGGTCTTGACGCATTCTTTGGGCAGATTCCGATTTTTCTTTTTTCCTTGTTTGGGGGTGTATTCGCCGATCGCGGAAGCCGCCGAACTTTGCTGCTGATCTCGCAAATCGTTCAGATGGCATGCGCATTTCTGCTCACGGGATTAGTACTAACCGGGATGGTGCGGGTCTGGCACATCTGGTGCCTATCATTCACTGTAGGCTTGGTGCAGTCTTTCGGAGGACCGGCCTATTTAGCCCTAATTCCGAGTCTTGTCAGCAAAGATGACATTCGAAATGCCATTGCCTTGAACTCCATTCAGTTCAATCTTGCGCGAGTCGTCGGTCCGATGCTGGGAGGGATCGCGCTGGATAAGTTTGGGGCGGCGTGGTGCTTCGGCCTCAACGGATTGTCCTTTGTGGCCGTGATTATCTCGCTGCTCCTGATTCGCATAAGCTTTATTCCGGAAAAGAGTGAGGAGTCAGTCATTGAGAGCATGAAGGAAGGATTTCGGTTTATACGGCAGAGCCACGGAATGGCAAGCCTCGTGGCCCTGGCCTTCCTATTGACCTTGCTATCCTATCCGCTCATCACATTTCTGCCCGTGATGGCGCGCGATGTCCTTCACGGAGGCTCGAATACGTTTACGTTGCTTGTATGCCTGTCCGGGGTTGGGTCCGTCGCCGGCGCGCTTCTGGTTGCGGGAATTCAAGACCGGATGGGACGGGCAAAGCACGCATTGGTGGTAATGATCCTGCTTGGAATACTGATCGCGGCTTTCGGCTATTCAAAGAATTTGGGCTTGAGCACTGGCCTTGTGTTCGGCGCGGGCGCTTCGCTCATGATCGTGTTCGCATCCGTCTCCTCGTTGGTCCAGCTGAACGTGAGCGATGCCATGCGAGGACGCGTCATGAGCGTGTATAACGTAGCGTTTCGCGGGGGCATGCCTTTTGGCAGTCTCGCATCCGGCCTTATGATCAAACAAACATCCGCGCCTGTGGTCATGATCGTTAACGGCCTACTGGTCAGCCTTCTGGCGCTGTACTTCTTGCTCGGGCAGAGAAGATTATCGAAAATGTGATGAATGCGTTATCGTGCCTCTTACAATGGAGGCAGAATGCGGATTCGGTTTCTCCCAGCACCGATGGCCTCTGTTTTCGCGCTCGTCACTCGGCATTCTCGCTGCCGGCACTGCGGTCAGCGAATTAGAGCAGGCGCGAGATCGACAGAACCTACCGACCCTCGAACAGCTCATAGCGCAATGTCAACGCGCTACACAAACCAATCCACAATCGGTAGATGCGGAGTATAAGCTCGCGCTGGCGTATTCGTACGCCTCCGAGGTAGCACTCGAAAATCGAGATAGGAACAAGGCGGAAGCACTTGCCGAAGCGGGTGTGGATGCAGCGCGGAAAGCAACATCTCGAAATCCCAACAATGCAGAGTATCACCGCATCCTGGGCGAGCTTTGTGGGCAAGTAATTCCGGCCAACCCTCTGCTGGGAAGCTTTAAATATGGACAGTGCGCCCGGGACGAGATTAACAAGGCGATTCAATTGGACAGCAAACTCGCGCTCGCTTACGTTAGTCGGGGAGTAGGGAACTTCTACTTGCCTTCTTCAATGGGCGGCGGAGTAGATCTGGCGCTCAAAGATTTTGATAAAGCAATTTCCCTCGATCCGAACTTGGCCGAGGCTTACCTCTGGAAGGGCGTGAGTTTGCGGAAGGTGAATCGCAATGCTGACGCGCGGCAAGCCTTGCGGCACGCCCTCCAGTTGGACCCGGACCGCCTCTGGGCCAAACAGCAGCTCGATAAGACTCCATCCCAGTAGATGCGGCCAGCGCTCCTTCTGTGCTTGGGCGTTGTCTTCATTACGTGGCTCGGATTTGCTGTTTTTCCAGGTCACACCTACTTACAGGCGGACACACAAGTCTATGTGCCGATGCTCGAGCGCTTGGACGCACCCGGCTATTTGTCGCGTGACCTGGTTGCTACTCATCCCCATCTGACATATACGATCTACGACGAAGTTACGCTCTTTCTCCATGAGGGAGCGGGAATGAGCTTTAAGACTGCTTTGATCGCGCAACAGCTTTTTTGCCGGGCAGCAGGAGTATTGGGCATTTTTCTTCTTGCAAGAGGGATGGGACTGAACGCCATCCTCGCGCTTCTGACCGCAATGCTGTTGAACTTGGGTGCTGCGCTTACGGGACCGGGCGTAGCGGTGCTGGAGTCCGAGCCAGTCCCGGGCGCCTTTGCAGCGGGGCTCGTACTACTGGCAATCGGGCTGCTCGCGCTAGAGATGCCGTTACTAGCAGGGCTAGCGGGCGGTATTGGCCTGTTGTACGACGCCCGCACCGCCATGCCCTTTGCGCTCGTGATCGTAGCCGCGCTCCTGTTCGACCGGCGCTTGCGTCCACTGCTGCGGCCCGCGTGTACCGTGCTTTTCATCTTCGCTTTATTGCTTGCGAACCTCGCACAACTACAACCTGGCGTTGCCGAGCAGCACCTTATTTTCAGTAAATTGTCGCAGCAAGCGGCAGATCTCCAGCGTTACAGGAGCAGCAGCGCCTGGGTTTCACTTTGGGCAGGAACTGACATTTGGCAGTACCTCGTTATTTGGGTTGTTGGGCTATGGGCGACGCGCCGCATTTGGCCGGCGCTGAATCGGCAAACGCGATGGCTCTTTATCCTTCTGCCTTTCTCTGGAATTATCAGTGTCCCGATTTCTTACTTCTTGCTCGAGCAGCTGCGATGGTCAGTTATCTCTCAAGTACAGCCGGCCCGGGCCTTGTTGTTCACGGTCGCGATCACATCTCTTGTCTGCAGCGTTGCGGGAATCCGCGCAATTTCGAGCAGGAGAAACGGGGAAGGCCTATTGTGGTTCCTGGTCGTCTTTGCGCTGCCGATGAAAGTTCGCATTCTCGATCTTTTACGGCTTAACGAGCGTGTGAATCTTCTGGAAATATCGCTATGCCTTGTGTTCTCTGGGCTCCTGACAGCCTCTCTGATCCGCTTCGGCTCAACGAAGCTAAAGTGGGTAGCTTTGCTGGTCCCTGTGGTGGCTACGTTTGGGATGCGATCGATTGGACGGGTGAACGATCGCTCAGCCATTCCCAGAGCACAGATTGCCGAGTTAGCAGATTGGGCGAATAACAACACGTGGGGCAGCTCGATGTTCCTTTTTCCCGACGCAGGACGGGATCTCTATCCAGGAATGTTTCGCGCCGAATCGAGGCGTGCCGTGTGGGTGGATTGGGAGAGCGGCAGCTTAGTCGATTATTCCGAGTCCTTCGCGAACGACTGGTGGGAGCGCTGGCAACAGACGATGTTGCGGCCGTTTTCGCCCGACCGGCTAAACGCAATGCTGCAGTTGCCGGTTGATTACTATGTACTCAAACGGAAGAATCAGTTGGCCGGCTTAACGCCCGCATACGAGAACCATGAATTCGTGGTCTACGATTCTCGTGATTTGCGGAATGCAACAACTCCCTTCCGCCGCGCACCCCCTGCACAGGGCTGAAAATCTTGAACTAGCTGTTCAAATTAATACCGAGCTTTTTCAATTCCTCGGCATAGTAGCGCTTGTGCAGAAGGTCGTATTCTTCGCCGCCTTCCGCAATCTCCCGCTTTTGCGTGCGAATCTTTTGGCGGGCAGCGCGGTCCACTCGATCTTCCATCTGCAGCAGATCACTGATCTCCCGAACCAGTGCAAGGCGGAGCTCATTCGGATCTTTGCGCACCCTGAAATCTCGCGATTTGCGAATGGCCGAAACAATCTTGTGCGCCAGGTCGTTTACTTTATCGCGCGACAGCTTCATGGGATCCCCCGTGTCGCGCCCCGAAGCGCGAACGACTTTCCGCTGAGCTAGTAACTGGTTTTTAATCCTGCGGAACATCTCATGGTAAGAGACATTCTCACGGCGCATGTAGTCGCTGTAATCGTCGAGCAGATCGCGCACTTCGTCGTTCAGGCGGTCCTCGACCGATAAATCTTCTTCGATGACTTGCGATATGAGTTCAGCGCCGACCGCTGGATTGGAGGTTTCAAACACAGCAGGGCTAAGACGGTTTACCAGCTGCCGTGAAAGATAGGCTATGAACTCTCGGGCCAATATCATCCGAGCGTTAGTTTAACAACTCGGATGCGTCAATCGCCGCGAAGCTCCGAGAGGAATTGGCTGTCAACAGGCTGCCGGCCGCGAAATCCATCCTCGACGTGGTGCCAGAAACCAATACTCGATTCGCCCAGTTTCCAGCACAGATATACTTCTTCGCCCCGGTAGAGAGTTGGGAAATCAACCAGCCCGGTTTCGACATCTTTCAGTTGACAGCCGATTTCCTGAAATTTCTCGACTGCTTCCTTTAGGGCGCGCGCACTTGAATCTTTGCGCGTTCGAATCTGCTGGACCTGCTCGCGGGGGGCAATCATGCCTCCTGCCAATGTGATCCGCTGGTTGATTCGGTGGAGCTCCGCGTCGGCCCTTTCGTAGTCCTCTTTGAGCTGGATGATGGTTCGCAGAAGCCGTTCTACTTGTGGAAGGAGACCCTCTGCTTCGAGAAAAGTAAAAAACCGTGGCACGGAAGCTATAATCGGCGGCCTCGGCCGCATTTGACGAGATGAGTATAGCAACGCGGCGCTAGTATCCTGAATTTTGCGGATCGGCATTCATTGTTCGACAGCGGGATCGCTCGAAAGGGCGGCCCTTAAGGCGCACGAGCTAGGCGCGAATGCATTCCAAATCTTCTCAGCAAGTCCGCGCATGTGGCGCGCCAAGCACCCGGATCCCGACCAGATCCGGCACTTGCATCGTGAGAGGGACAGGCATGATCTCACGCCGTTGATCATCCATGACAGCTATCTCATCAATCTTGCTTCAAACGATCCAACCATCCGCGAGAACTCTCTCCGCGCCTTTACGGGCGAGCTGGAGCGCGCGCTTCTTATTGGCGCGGAATATCTCGTCGCGCACCCGGGCAACTACAAAGGGCTCACGGTCGAACAGGGAATCTTCAATGTTGCCGAAGGCCTGGTGCTAGCCTGGCAGGCGGCCGATCCGAAGCTGAGGCGCAAAGCGAAATTGACCCTTTTGCTTGAGAACACCGCAGGCGCGGGTGCGCAATTGGGCGGCAAGCTCCGAGAACTCGCAATTATCCGGGAGCTGGCGGGTCAGTATATCGACATGCCGATCGGCTATTGCCTCGATACCTGCCATTGCTATGTTTCTGGTTTTGACATTGCCCACGAACATGGATTGACGAAGCTGGTGGAAGCCGCTTCGGAAAGCCTTGGCCTGGAGCATGTACCGGTAATTCACGCGAACGACGCAAAGACCGGGCTGAACTCACACGTCGATCGCCACGCCAACATAGGTGAAGGTAACATTGGAATTGAAGGCTTCCGCCGCATTCTGAATCACCCACGATTGCGAGGAAAAGCTTTCATCCTCGAAACGCCCGTCGACAAGCCGGGCGACGATCTCCGTAACGTTACGGCATTGAAGGAGCTGGTATCCCCGAGAAAGCATTCGATCACAAAGCCATCGAGGAAAAGTGGTTTGAGCGTTGGTCGAACGACCCGTCGCTCTACGTAGCCAACGCGCCGGATAGGCCCAAATACTACGTTCTCGAGATGCTGCCTTATCCTAGCGGCAAGCTCCACATGGGCCATGTGCGCAATTACGCGATTGGGGATGCGCTGGCGCGCTACATGTGGATGCGCGGGTATAACGTCCTGCACCCGATGGGTTGGGACGCCTTCGGGCTGCCCGCCGAGAATGCGGCCCTAAAAGCTGGCCGCGAGCCCCGCGAGTGGACGCTCACGAACATCGCGCACATGAAAACGCAGATGCAGCGCATGGGTTTCGCTATCGATTGGAATCGCGAAATCGCGAGCTGCGACCCCGAATACTATCGATGGAACCAATGGTTCTTTCTGAAGATGTTCGAACGGGGCTTGGCCTATCGCAAGGAAGCGCTGTTGAACTGGTGTCCGGAATGCGGCACCGTGCTGGCAAACGAACAAGTGGTGAACGGCTGCTGCTGGCGTCACGAAACTACGCCTGTCGAACAGCGGGCCATGCAGCAGTGGTTCTTACGGATCACGCAGTATGCAGGTGAACTGCTCGATGCTTTGAATGATCTTGAGAGCGGTTGGCCGGAACGTGTGGTTTCCATGCAGCGCAACTGGATTGGCCGGTCTGAGGGCGCGGAGGTCGACTTTACTGTCGAGGGGCTTCACGAATCCGTGCGGATCTTTACTACCCGCATCGATACCATATACGGCGCCACGTGCCTGATCCTGGCACCCCAACACCGTCTGGTAGATCAGCTGGTTCAAGACGAGTCCGCGCGGCTACGCATCAAAGAAATGATCGACGCCGTCGCGCGCCATGACCCAGGGAATCTGGAAAAGACCGGGCTCTTTACCGGTCATTATGCGATCCATCCGTTTCACGGCGGCAAAATCCCCATTTGGATCGGGAACTTCGTGCTGATGGGTTACGGTACTGGCGCAATTATGGCGGTTCCTGCGCATGACGAGCGCGATTTCGAGTTTTGCCGCGCTTACGGGTTACCCATTATTCCCGTGATCCGGCCTGTAGATGGACCGCTTGCAGATGCAGCGTCAATGACCGAAGCGTTCACTGATGACGGGATCGTAGAGGAATCCGGTGAATGGTCGGGCTTGCCGAGCGCAGAAGCACGCGCCAAAATGACCGACCTTGCGCGCCGGAAGGGATTCGGAGAAGAGGCGATCACGTACCGCATTAAGGACTGGGGCATCTCGCGGCAGCGCTACTGGGGCACGCCGATTCCGATCATCTATTGTCCGCAATGCGGCGCGGTTCCAGTACCCGAGAAGGATCTGCCGGTGCTGTTGCCTTCCGATGTGAAGATCACCGGCCATGGCCGATCGCCCTTGCTAGAAGTTGATTCGTTCATGAATGTCGAATGTCCGATGTGCGGTGGAGCGGCGCAACGCGAGAGCGACACGATGGACACGTTCGTCGATTCCTCCTGGTACTTCTATCGCTATTGCGACCCGCACAACGACCGCGCGCCGTTCGATTCACAGATTGTGGCTCACTGGTTTCCCATCGATCAATATATCGGCGGCATCACTCACGCAATCCTGCATCTCATCTATTCGCGCTTTTGGACGAAAGTAATGCGAGATCTCGGCCTTATTGCGAACAGCGAACCGGCAAAGAACCTCTTTACTCAGGGCATGGTTCTGATGTGGGGAAGCGCCATGTCCAAGTCGAAAGGTAACGTCGTCGATCCCGACGAGATGATCGAAAAATACGGAGCGGATACCTGCCGCCTCTACACACTATTCGCCGCTCCTCCGGAGAAGGACATGGACTGGAACGAGTCCAGCGTGGAGGGGCAATTTCGATTTCTAGCGCGCATATATCGCTTTGTAACGCGCGACGCGAGCGGAAATGACAGCCCGGATTCAAATGGCGCCGATCGCCAGGCGCTTCGAAAGCTACATCAAACGCTTTGCAAAGTCACCGCCGATTTTGATAGTCGCTGGCACTTCAACACGTCGATAGCTGCGCTCATGGAATTGGTGAACGAATTGTATTCGCTCGAAGGGAATTTGTCATCAAAGTGCCGGCGCCAGATGTGCGAAACGCTGAGCCTGATGCTAGCTCCCTTTGCGCCTTATGCAGCTCAAGAGTTGTGGCAGACTCTCGGGAAGGATGGTCCAGTATTCCGGGAGGGTTGGCCGCGTTACGATCCCGGGCTTGCGAAAGAGGATTCGGTCGAGATTCCCGTGCAGGTAAACGGCAAGTTACGCGCCCACGTTGTTGTGGCACTCGGAACCGTAGGACAAGAACTGGAGCGGCTAGCTCTCCAGCAGGAAAAGATTCAGCCATTTATCAATGGCAAGCACATTTCGAAGGTGATCGTCCTTCCGGATAGGCTCGTGAACGTTGTGGTCAAGTAGGTCGGGGTACTCGCGCCGACCCATCTCAACTGTCCCCACAACAAAAACACCCATTCTCGTGCAACCTGTTCTAACCTAGAAGTAAAGGCGGGAGTTTTGAGCCCAGAGAATGCGATCCGGGCAGAGTCTCTCAGTAAGAGCTACTGGTCGGGAAGAACGGAAGTAGTTGTGTTTAAGGATCTCTCGCTTGAGGTGCGCCGGGGAGAGCAGCTCGCGATTATTGGTGAATCAGGAACTGGGAAGTCAACGTTGATGCATTTACTCGGCGGATTAGATAATCCTTCCAGCGGAACGATATATTTCGGCGGTCAAGAACTCACATCGCTTTCTGGCGACGCTTTGGCCCGTTTTCGTAACCGGGAAATCGGATTTGTGTGGCAGAATCCGTCTCTATTGCCAGAATTCACTGCGTTAGAGAACGTGATGATGCCCCTGCTAGTCCGGGGTATACACCCGCAGGAAGCGGCGCGCGTCTCGCGGGCGCGGCTGGAGGAAGTGAGAGTTCGAGACCGCGAATCGCACTCAGCAGGGGAATTGTCGGGAGGAGAACAGCAGCGAATTGCACTCGCTCGGGCGCTGGCAGGGTCTCCGCGGGTCCTTTTGGCCGATGAGCCGACAGGAAACCTCGATTTCCGGACCGGCGAGACAATCATTAACCTCCTGGGCGATTTGCACAGGTCTCATGGGTTGACGTCGATTTTCGTCACTCACAACCTCTCATTCGCTATTCGTTGCGATCGAGTTTTAGAGTTAAAGAAGGGGCGTCTGCATGCGCCGTCGTTGATGGAGCTGCAAGAGGCCGGAGTTGTACAAGACGCAACCCGTCTTGACGGTGGCACTTATGTTTGAACGATATACCGAGAAGGCACGCCGTGTGATTTTTTTTGCGAGATACGAGGCGAGCCAGTTCGGAAGTCCGTATATCGAGACCGAGCATCTACTGCTAGGTCTCCTGCGCGAAGATAAAGCGCTCGCAAATCGCTTTTTGCGGTCGCATGCCGCAATTGAGTCGATTCGAAAGCAAATAGAAGCCCACACGACAGTGCGCGAGAAGGTATCGACCTCGGTCGATCTCCCATTAAGCCATGAGTGTAAGCGGGTACTAGCCTATGGCGCCGAGGAAGCGGAGCGCCTGAGCCATAAGCATATTGGAACCGAGCACCTGCTGCTCGGGTTACTGCGCGAAGAGAAGAGTTTCGCTGCCGAAATTTTGCACGAGCGGGGGCTCAGGCTTTCAGCAGTGCGCGAAGAAATCGCGCGTTCGGCTTCCGAGAAGACATCCGCGAGCCGGCCCAAAGAAAGCTCTCTGCTCGCAGAGTTCAGCCGTGATCTCACGCAGGCCGCGGTAGACGGAATGCTCGATCCCCTGATCGGCCGCGACTCTGAAGTAGATCGCGTGGTCCAGATTCTGTGCCGGCGCACCAAAAACAACCCCGTGTTGATTGGCGAGCCCGGTGTCGGGAAAACCGCAATCGTCGAGGGTTTGGCGCAGCGCATTGCCGATGGAGATGTACCGTCATTCCTATCAGACAAGCGAATTTTGGCTCTTGACCTTTCGCTCATCGTTGCAGGCACCAAGTATCGCGGCCAATTTGAAGAGCGCCTAAAGACCATCATGAAAGAGTTGATGGAAAATCAGAACGCCATCATCTTTATTGATGAGCTCCATACTCTGGTTGGGGCGGGTTCGGCAGAGGGTTCGCTGGATGCCGCAAACATTTTAAAGCCGGCGCTCTCGCGAGGCGAAATTCAGTGCATAGGCGCAACCACGCCTGCCGAGTATCGCAAGTCAATCGAGAAAGATCGTTCTTTGGAGCGGCGGTTCCAAGCAGTGAAAGTGCCTCCTCCGACCGAGACCGATGCGATTCGCATTTTATTTGGGATCAAGGAACGCTACGAGAAGTTCCATGCGGTTGCATACACAGACGAGGCGATCGAGTCCGCTGTTTACACCTCAACGCGATTTATACCCGACCGCTTCTTGCCCGATAAAGCAATCGACTTGATCGATGAAGCGGGAGCTCGGGTGAAGCTGCGCCAAACAACGCTGCCTTCTGAAGTTGCCGATATCCAGAAGAGGATCAAGTTCATCGTGCACCGCATGGAGAACGCGATCGCGAACCATGAGTTTGAGAAGGCGCGTTTTTATTCCGACGAAGAACGTAAGGAACGCGAAAACTTGCGGCAGCTTCGGGAGAAATACAATCTAGACGACACCTCGACCGGTGTCGTATCGAAGGACGACATTGAAGATGTCGTGGCGCGCTGGACTGGCGTGCCGATGACCTCGATAAAGGAAGAAGAAATCAACAAGCTGCTGCGGATCGAGGAAGAGCTGCACAAGCGCGTTATCAGCCAGGAAAAGGCGATCTCCGCGCTGTCCCGAGCGATTCGCCGCTCTCGCGCCGGCTTGAAGTCTCCGAAGCGTCCGGCCGGCTCCTTCCTGTTCCTCGGGCCAACGGGTGTCGGTAAGACTGAGGTCGCGCGGGCACTGGCTGAGTTCTTGTTCGGTAGCGAAAAATCGCTCATCCGATTCGATATGTCCGAGTTCATGGAGAAGCACTCGATTTCGAAGCTGATCGGCTCGCCTCCGGGATACGTCGGTTACGAGGAGGGCGGGCAGCTTACGGAACGCGTGAAACGTGCGCCCTATTCGACGATTCTGCTGGACGAGATCGAGAAAGCTCATCCGGACATCTACAACATCCTGCTGCAAGTGTTCGAGGACGGCCAACTCACGGATGGGCTCGGCAATACGGTCGATTTCAAAAACACGATCATCATCATGACGTCGAATCTGGGAGCTCGATTCCTGGATAAGCGCGGTCAGATTGGCTTCTCGGCCCCATCCACGACTGGACTTCCGCAAAAGATCGAGGATCAGGTAATGGGCGAGGTGAAGCGGGCCTTTAATCCCGAATTTCTGAACCGTCTGGATGAAGTGATCCTGTTCACATCGCTCGTAGACGAAGACTTGATCAAGATCATCGAGCTGTTGGTAGAGCAGATCAATGCGAATCTGGTGGCCAAGCAAATCAAGATTCGACTCGAGCCGGAAGCCGCAAAGTATATCCTCGATAAGACTTGTGGCGATCGAAGTTACGGCGCGAGACCGCTACGGCGCGCTCTGCAGAAGTACATCGAAGATCCTCTTTCTGAAGCGCTGATTCAGGGATCGCTTCCCCGCCCTGCGGAATTGGAAGTCTATCTCGGCGAAAACGGAATTTACTGCAGGCAGATTGGCGAATTGGAAGGCCAGCCGGTAGCTGCGGGAGATGCTCCCGCGATCGAAAGCCCAGCGAGCGGCACACCGCTCTATATGTTCTAGAAAGCTGCGGAACCGCGGAAAACTAACTAGCGGGTTGGCCTGGAGGTATCGTGAAACACTTGCAGAATCCACGTGAAAAGACTTATGGATGCGGCGCTCGAACCCGTTCCACTGATCTACGAGGCGATCGAACAAACGCGTATGATTCGGCTGATCTATCACCGAAAAACGCGCATTCTGGAGCCCCACGATCACGGAATCCTCAACGGCTCGGTCCAGCTACTCGGATATCAAGTCGCCGGCTCCAGCAGTCGCCCCCTTCCCAACTGGATCCTGATGAAAGCGAACGAGATTACTGCTCTCAGGTTGCTGGAGCAGACCTTTCCGGGAGGGCGGCCGACTTCTTCAGGCAATCACATCGAATGGGACAAGCTCTTCATCAGAGTGAGACCAGCCGCTGCTCGTACGCACGCGAGCTCGCAATAACTCCCAAGAGCTTAGGACCTCAGTTTCCGCTTTTTCGGTATGCAACCTTATCGAGCTTGGTCGTCGGGTCGAGAAACGTCAGCTCGACAAGGTCCGGCTTCTTGAATTGCCCGCTTTCGTGCGGCGGTTGCGCTGCGAGAGCCTCTTTCCGTAGTTCAGCGACGGGCTCAACGGCTGTATGCGAAAGATCTTGCCGTCGGCCGGTTCTAACGCTCGCCGCTTGAATACGACCGCGCCGACTCGCACCTCTGTCGCTCGCCCATGCGCGTCGCGTTCAAACGTCACCGTCTCGCCGTCGTAGAGTCCCCGGCGCGGATAGCGAAACACGTCTCTAGAGACTTGCTCGAGCGGCTCGTACTCATACCATTCGACTAGGCATGTGAGTTTTCCATCCTTCTCGAGGATGTACAGCGTGTCGTAATCCCAGCCGTACTCGCCGATCAGACCGTCCCAGCTCGTAGAAGACGGCACGGGCTCAGTATCCGGCATGCGGTGCAGTATCGCGGCATCCGTCTTCGCGGCATCGTAAAACAGCTCAAGCTTTTTTCCATATGCCAGCCGCCCGTCCTCGATCAGTTCATCTCCAGACTGGCGCAGCGTGACTTGTCGCCCCCTCGGTCGACAGCGCCGATAGTTTTCCGTATTCTTCCAGCAGATCAACGCCGCTTCCGCCCGACATGTAGCGCGAAGCGGCAGTGCGAGCCAATTCCATCGGCACGGGCGTAGTCTCTCGAACTTCCGGCAGCGCTGATCCCGACTTGGCCGCCAGCATGAGCCGCAGTGCCTGATTCGCGATCTTCGTCATGGATGCGTTCGCGCTGTCCATCGTCATCACGACCACGACGCCCAGCTTGTCTGCCGGCAGAGCCTCCAGTTCCGTGGCAAATCCGTAAATAGCGCCGCCATGGCCAATCAGAGCATGTCCGTCGAGGTCCGCCAATCGGAACCCAATGCCGAATCCCGTGTTCTGTTTTCCTTCAGAAAATTGCGGCTGCCACATCTTGTGAAGGGTTTCTGGCTTCAACACGCGGCCCCGGCTACCTTGCCCATCGGCAAACAATGCGCTGATGAACTTCGAAAGATCCAATACCGACGAGTACATGCACCCGGCAGGCGCCGCGCCCAATTCGAACGTCGGCGCATCGAAAGTGCGACCATCATATGTCCACAAGTAGGCGTGCGCGAGCCGCTGAGTAATGTCGGGCGTAGGTGCAACGCGCTGCTCTCCATATCGAGCGGCTTCAGAACTGCTTGCTGTAGATACGCCGGGAAACGCTGTCCGGATTGCCGCTCCAGAATGTATCCGGCGACAGTGATTGCGGCGTTCGAATACTTCGTGTGTGTGCCCGGTGCGTAAACGAGACTGGTGGAATTTAAACTTTCGACAGTTGCTTTCAGGCTCGGGGACGTTGAGTCGAAGTAATTGCCTACGGGCGGCTCACGAACCAGACCCGAACGATGCGACATTAACTCGCGGAGCGTGATTGGTTTCGAAAATCCATTCGTCGGATGGAAGTCCGGCAGATACCGGGTCACTGGCGCGTCCAGGTCCAGCTCTCCCTTTTCCACCAGCTGCATGATCGCCGCGTCTGTAAAGAGCTTCGAGACGGAGCCGACGCGGTAAATAGTGTCAGCTGTTGCGGCTGCCTTGCGAACCGGATCGGCATAGCCGAAGCCCTGAGCCCAAACCACCTTTGCGTTGTCAACCAGCGCGATGCTAACGGCGGGCAGAGCCTGATTCTTCATCTCCTGCTGGATCATCTTCTCGAGTGCCTCAGCTACCTGGCCGTATTTCTGTTCCGCCGCAACGTTGAGCGTACTCGCGATTGCCTGTGTGCTGAAGAGCATCGCGAGAAGCGATCCGACCCAATAACTCCCGGCGCTGTATCTTGTATTTTGTATTGAGATCATGCCCTCACAATTCTGCCCCATCTCCTACTTTTGTGTCCTTGCCCTCTCGCTTGTGTCGGTTGCCATTCCCGCCCGCACCCAAGGAACGGCCTACATTCAGGAGCACTACGTCAAATACGACTACGACATACCTATGCGCGATGGTGTCAGGCTCTTCACGAGCGTCTATGTCCCTCAACATGCCAGGCATCCCGAACCTATCTTATTCTTAAGAACGCCGTACAGCATTCGCCCTTATGGAGAAGATCAGTATCCGAAGTCGCTCGGACCATCCGAACAGTTCGCACAAGAGGGGTACATCTTCGCGTATCAGGACGTTCGCGGCCGGTTCCACTCAGAGGGTAAGTTCGAAGAGGTTCGGCCCTACAAGGTAAGGAAGAACGGCCCAAAGGACACCGACGAGAGCACCGACACCTGGGACTCGATCGACTGGTTGATTAAGCACGTACCCAACAATAACGGCAAAGTCGGAATGTGGGGCATCTCGTACCCAGGCTTCTACGTCTCCGAAGCCCTCATCGATCCTCACCCGGCCCTGGTCGCGGCTTCTCCCCAAGCTCCTGTTGGCGATTGGTTCCTCGGCGACGATTGGCACCATAACGGTGCGCTTTTTCTCGCGCATGCTTTTCGCTGGTTCTCGGCTAATGATCGCTCAGGAAACGATACAACCGGCCGAATCCCCCAGCGCAATTTCGACTATCCCAGCCCAGACGGCTATAGGCTGTTCCTGAATCTGGGCACGCTCTCCTACATTAATGATGAACTCCTTAAAGGATCAGTCGGCTACTGGACCGTGTTTCGCGATCATCCGGATTACGACAGCTTCTGGCAGGAACGCAACGTCCCGCAGTACCTGAAAAACGTGAAACCCGCGGTTTTGACCGTAAGCGGGTGGTTCGACGCGGAAGACCTCTATGGAGCGCTCTCAACGTTTCGCGCTATAGAATCCGATAAGCACGCGCCTTTCAACGGTCTCGTTATGGGACCGTGGGTTCATGGAGGTTGGTCCTCCACGGACGGCGAATCTCTTGGTGCTGTGCATTTTGGCTCAAAGACGGCCGAGTTCTATCGCGAGCACATCGAGTTTCCGTTTTTTCAACACTTCTTAAAAGGAGTCTCCGAAGGGCTGCCGCCCAAGGCGTACGTGTTCGAAACAGGAGCGAATTGCTGGAAGACTTTCGATGCGTGGCCTCCCGCCGGCTCTCGTACCGCTAACATTTATTTACGCGAAAAGGGCAGCTTGGAATTTGATTCGCCTCCTCAAGAGCCATCTTCGTTCGATGAATATGTCAGCGATCCAGCCCACCCGGTCCCTTCCGTCCCTTACATCGCGAACACGATGACCCGCGAGTACATGATCGACGACCAGAGATTTGCTTCCACGCGCCCGGATGTGCTCGTTTATCAGACGAAACCGTTATCGAGCGATGTCGTTTTCGCGGGACCGCTCAACGCCACTCTTTACGTCGCTACCAGCGGTACCGATTCGGATTTCGTCATCAAACTCATCGATGTCTATCCTGACGATTATCCCGATCCTTCACCGAATCCCTCGAACATTCGCATGGGCGGCTATCAGCAGCTCGTTCGCGGCGAGCCCTTCCGGGGCAAGTTTCGCAATAGCTTTGAGCATCCCGAGCCGTTCAGTCCAGGCAAGCTGGCCAAAATCGAGTACACGATGCCCGATGTGTTCCATGCCTTTCGCCGCGGGCATCGCATCATGCTCCAAATCCAGAGCTCCTGGTTTCCGCTCGTCGATCGCAATCCACAAACCTTCACGAACATCTATACTGCCGAGCCCTCCCAGTTCCACAAGGCCACGGAACGCATCTATCGCGACCGCGCTGCCCCTTCGCACCTGAAGGTCAGCGTTGTTCCAGCTTCGTAGTTCAGCATGCCGCGTTTCGCAATATTCGGGTTAGTGCTGCCGATTTGCTTGCTTGCCCAACTCGTGGCCGATCCTCTGCTTTCAGAACTCAATCGCGTGCTCTCAGCGAACGATGCGGCGGGGCTCCACGCCGTCGAGCAGAAGCTATTAACAGGCAGCAAAAACCTCGACACTCTCCTGAGTGCAGGCATTCTCCTCGCGCAGCACGACAAGTTCACCGAGGCATCTGCTCTTTTCGAACGATGCTCCCAGGAGTACCCGCAGTCATTTGAAGCGAAATACAACCTGGCATTGGCGCAATATGCGTTGAGCAATTTCGCAAAAGCTCTCGACGCGCTGCACAATATCGCGCCGCAATCGGCCCGCGAGACAGCCGCCGTCGAGTATCTCGAAGGGAAGGTTTTCGCCGCTACGAACCGCCTGCACGAAGCGCAGCAAACACTCGAGAGCGCTTATCGGGCCGACCCCGAGGAAGAAAACTATGCCCTCGATCTGGGGCTCCTCGATATTCGCTCGTCAGCTTACGTCCCGGCGATTGCGATTCTTCAGCAAGCTCTCGCGCAGCATCCCCAATGGCAGGAGCTAAAACTGGAGCTTTCCCTTGCAAGCGCGCTCGCCGGCCGCTACAAGGAAGCCATCGCGCTCTCCCGCAGCCTGCTCCACGACAATGCGTCTCCCGCAACAGCCAGGCTAATTACCGCCTTCACGCTGTGTATGGATGAACAGTATGAAGCCTGCAAGAACGAAGCAGCAGCCGGGCTGTCGTCCCCCAATCCCGATCCTTACTTGTATTACTTGCATGCCAAGGCTCTTTCTAAATCCGATTCCACCGGCAGCAGGCCGATTCTCGGTGACCTAGATATCGCAATCGCGAGGATGCCCGCTTGTAAGGTGTGCATACTTCTGCGAAGCCGCGTCCTTGAGAGTAATAATGACAATCGCGCCGCAATAGCCGACTTGCAAACTTTGGTTCAACAGGATTCGAAACAGGCTGCCGCTTGGTATCGTCTCGCCGTGCTGTACCGCAAGACGGGCCGTTCCGCGGAGGCTTCCGATGCACTGCATCACTATCGAACGCTTCAGGACAACCAGGAGACCCAGGAAGTCGAAAGCTTTCGCAATCAGTTAATGCCGGCAATAACTTCATCTCCTCACTAACACTCTTCGTGAATAAGACTATGACTCCAATTCAGATCTGCAGTCGCGCAATTCTTGTTTGCCTCTCCCCTCTATCTCTGCTTGCGCAACTATCGCCCGCAACGCGGAGTTCGGTCGATCAGGCTGTTCAAAAGGCGCTCGACCGCACGGGCGTCCCCAGCGCCTCCATCGCAATTCTGAAAGACGGCAAGCTCGCTTATGCCCAGGCCTATGGATACGCCCGCCTCGATGGCAAAGTGGCGGCGACCACTCACATGCGCTACAAGATCGGTTCGAACAGTAAGCAGATCACGGCCACTGCAATCTTGATGCTGACTCGCGAAGGCAAGATCTCACTTGACGATCATGTGTCCCGCTTTTTCCCTGACCTCACGCGTACTCGTGACGTGACGATACGCCAGCTCCTGTCGCACACCTCCGGTTATGAGGACTACTACGCGCTCGATTACGTAGCCCCGTACATGATGCTGCCCACCACGCCCACGAGCATCATGAACATTTGGGGCAAAAAGCCGTTAAACTTCGACCCTGGCACGAAGTGGCAGTACAGTAATACGAACTACGTTATCGCGGGCGCGATCATCGAACAGATTACTGGTAAGCCGTTGATGGACTTTCTGCGTTCCCGGATATTCACTCCACTCAACATGCAATCGCCCATCGACGTTGACCGGCAGCCTTGGAGCGCTGCGGACCCAGTCGGCTACACGCGCTTTGCCTTAGGCCCGCTGCGCGCCGCTCAGCCTGAAGGCGTAAATTGGATTTTTGCTGCGGGTGAGCTGGCGATGACGCCCAGTGATATGGCCCTTTGGAACCTTTGTTTGATAAACGGGAGCTTGCTGAAACCTGACCTTCTGGATGAGCTCACAACCGAAGTTCATCTGAAGAACCGCGCGGGTACGCGGTATGGGCTCGGACTCGCCATTTCGAGCTCAAACGGAAAGCGCATTTGGAGCCACGGCGGCGGAACATCTGGCTTCATCAGCGCGAACACGGCCTATCCCGATGATCGAATCGCCGTTACCGTATTCACGAATCAAGACGACCCTGCTGCGGGCGCCATCGAGCAGGATATCGCGCATATTCTCATCGCACCTGCCGATGATCCGAAGGCCGCAAGCGCTCTTGCCCTTGTCCAGCGCCTCTACGGGCAACTCCGCAATGGCGCATTAGATCGCTCGCTGCTTACTAGTGATGCCGATGCTTTTTTCACGCCCCGGGCAACTGCCGATTACGCTGCCTCTCTCAAACCACTGGGGACGCCGACGTCAATTCGCCAAACCAGCGCTACCCAGCGCGGTGGCATGGACTACCGCTTCTATACGGTCGAGACGCCTTCAAAAACGCTGACGATCTCGACATTCGTGATGCCGGACGGAAAAATCGATCAGTTCCTCGTGTATCCCAGTCGACCGTAGTCTGCGTCATGGGCATGGTTGAGAAGGCTCTGCCGCAAATCCTGATCCGCAACATGAGACGCGAGGACATCCCTGCTGGATTGCGATTGTGCCGGCTTAGCGGATGGAATCAGCTCGAAGACGACTGGGCTATCTTTTTGCGATCCAACCCGGCGGGTTCCCGTATCGCAGAGAAACACGGCCAAGCGGTGGGAACAGTCGCCACACTTCGCTACCAGGACCGGTTCAGCTGGCTGTCAATGGTCCTGGTCGATCCAATCGCACGACGAGAGGGCATCGGCACTAGACTGCTCAATGAAGGTCTGAGCCTATTGGAGAATGAGGCTTGCATTCGCTTGGACGCAACGGCTGCGGGCCGCCGACTCTATGGCCAGCACGGATTCGTTGACGAATATCCCCTCACTCGATTCACTGCGCCCGCGGATGTTGCCCGAAGTGTTTCCGCTGTCACCCAACTGCGCCTCATGCGCGAGCAGGATCTCCCCGCCGTACTCAATCGCGATTGCGCGATTTTCGGAGCAGACCGGGGGCCGCTCCTTCGATCTCTATTCGCACGTTCGCCGGAGTATGCCTGGGTCGCTGGCCTGCCTGAGATACGCGGCTACTGCTTCGGCCGTCCAGGATTCCTCTACCAGCAGCTCGGACCGATTGTCGCTGAAAACGAAACCATCGCGTGCGATCTATTGTCACAATGTCTGGCTCAAAAAACGTCTCAGCGGCTAGGCATTGATGCTCCTCAGCATTCTTCGTCATGGCTCGATTGCCTAAAATCGAACGGGTTCGTCGAAGAGCGTTCCTTCATGCGAATGCGTCGCGGTGCGAACACATACCCTGGCCGTCCGGAATGTGTGTTTGCCATTGTCGGCCCGGAGTTCGGTTGAGATAAACGAGACATGGTCAGAGATCAGATCACTTCGACCGCCGATCTTGAGCGGCGACTTTCCGAGCCGACTGACGCAGATCGCGCATTCATGCACCGTCTGCAAGGCGATCTCATCATCCTGGGCGCTGGCGGAAAGATGGGCCCTTCATTGGCAAAGCTCGCAAAGCGAGCAGCAGAGCAAGCCGGTATTAGCAAACGCATTATGGCGGCCTCGCGCTTTACTTCAGAGGCCGCTCGGCGCGATGTCGAGGGCGCCGGAATCGAAGTCATCCCGTGCGACCTGCTCAATCCCGCAGAAGTACGCAAATTGCCGCCTTGCGAGAACGTCCTGTACTTGGCGGGCCGCAAATTCGGCTCGACCGACCGTCCCGATCTGACGTGGGCTATGAACGCGGTTACCCCGGCGCTCGCTGCGTATCACTACCAGGCCAGCCGCATCGTCGTCTTCTCAACCGGCAATGTCTACGGTATGAGAGATGTGGCTTCAGGAGGCTCGCGTGAAACCGACGCTGTTTCGCCCGTAGTCGAATATGCGCAGTCGTGCCTCGCCCGAGAGCGCATTTTCGAATACCACTCCGCCGAATACAAAACGCCGTGCCTGATCTTTCGATTGAATTACGCGGTCGACTTGCGTTACGGAGTGCTGGTCGACATCGCCAGAAGAGTCTACTCTGGAGAGCCGGTCGATGTGACAGTTCCCGCGTTCAATGCCATCTGGCAGAGGGATGCAAACTCCTATGCCTTGCGAGCGCTGGAATTATGCTCCTCGCCGCCGCGCATTCTTAACGTAACCGGTGCCGAAACCATCATGGTGCGAGAAGTAGCGGAGACCTTCGCGGACCAGTTCGGCCGCCATCTCCAAACACAAGGCCAGGAAGGAACCACCGCTCTTCTCAGTGATGCTTCACTCTGCCATACCTTGCTCGGGCCACCTTCTGTTTCGTTCTCGACCCTAAAGGACTGGGTGGCAGCCTGGGTCATGGCAGGAGGCGAAAATCTCAACAAGCCAACCCATTTCGAAGCGGTTGACGGGAACTACTGAGTGGCAACACACCCGAAGCTCGCTCCAGAGATCGCAACCGTTCTAAAGAACGGGGTCGCGATTCCCGCGCACCCTCTGGCTCTGAACGAGCAGCGCAAGTTTGACGAGCGCCGTCAGATTGCACTTACACGCTACTACTGTGAAGCGGGCTCCGGTGGCATCGCTGCGGGGGTGCATACAACTCAGTTCGCAATTCGAGATCCGCGCATAGGATTATTCGAACCCGTTCTGCAGCTCGTCGCCTCGACAATTCGTGAATTCGAGCGCGCATCGGGCAAACGGCTGATAAAAGTTGCGGGCGTCTGCGGCCCCACGAAGCGGGCACTTTGCGAAGCGCAGTTCGCGCGAGACACGGGTTACGATATTGGGCTCCTGAGCCTCTCGGCCCTAAGCAAAGCGAGCGACAACGAACTCATTGAACACTGCCGTGCCGTAGGCCAGGTAATTCCTCTGTTCGGCTTCTATTTGCAACCGGCAGTCGGCGGACGAGTGCTGAGCTACGAGTTTTGGCGGAACTTCTGCGAACTCGAGTCAGTCGCTGCCATTAAAATCGCACCATTCAATCGCTACCAAACTCTCGACGTGATCCGCGCCGTTGCCGGCAGCGGCCGCGGCCCGGACATCGCGCTCTACACGGGCAACGACGACAACATCATTCCGGATCTTCTCACGGATTTCCGAATCAACGGAGAGAGTCTCCATTTCGCCGGAGGGCTGCTGGGCCAGTGGGCGGTATGGACCAAGCGAGCAGTCGAGCTGCTCCACGAAATTCATCAATGCCGGTCCGGCAATAATTGCGGCGCACTCGAGATCCTCGCGCGTTCGGCTTCTCTCACGGATGCAAATGCCGCCTTATTCGACGCTCAAAACCAATTTGCCGGCTGCAACGCGGGCCTGCATGAAATCTTACGAAGACAGGGCCTGCTCGCCGGTCGCTGGTGCCTCGATCCCCAAGAAGACCTGTCACCCGGGCAGCTTGAGGAGATTGATCGTGTCTGCGCGAGTTATCCGCATCTTCAGGACAACGAATTCGTCCAAGGCAATTTGGACCGCTGGCTTGATTGAGTCTCAACGGCTGAGAGGCGGTACATCGATCCAGCGCCGCTTGTCCCACGACTCGAGCGCTTTCTCAGCAAGCTGCACTCCTTTCGCACCCTGATAAAAATCCCATCGAAATGGCTCATCTTTTATGACGTGCCGCAGAAATAATTCCCATTGCCGCTTGAACGCATTGTCGAAGCAGGTCTGCTCCGGGATCTTTTGCCAGCCCTCAAGGTAATCCATTGCGCTCGGCACATCAGGGTTCCAGGTAGGCCTGGGCGTTGCGGTATACGGTTGAATCCAGCAATCGCGGAGTCCGGCTACGGCCGAACCTTGTGTGCCATCAACCTGCAACGTGAGCAGGTCATCACGCCGCACACGCACGGACCACGAGGAATTAAACTGCGCGATGATACCGTCTTCCAGTTCAAACGTGGCGTAAGCGGCATCGTCCGCGGTGCAGGGGTAAGCCTTGCCGGATTCATCGCGGCGCTCGGGTATGTGAGTCGCGCCAAAACAAGATACTGCGTTTACGTTTCCGAACAGGCTCTCGAGAATGTATTGCCAGTGGCACAGCATGTCGAGAATAATTCCGCCCCCGTCTTCCTTTCGATAGTTCCAGGAAGGGCGCTGTGCGGGAATGACGTCGCCCTCGAACACCCAATAGCCAAACTCGCCCCGCACGGAGAGGATTCGGCCAAAGAAGCCCAGATCGCGCAGGGTTTGCAGCTTTAACAAACCAGGCAGCCAGAGCTTATCTTGCACGACGCCGTTTCTCACACCCGCTGATATAGCAAGCCTGTAAAGCTCCAGAGCGATGTCACTCGAAGCAGCAACCGGCTTTTCACAATACACATGCTTTCCTGCGGCGATCGCCTTCCGGACTGCGTCTTGCCGCGCGCCCGTAATCTGCGCATCGAAGTAGATCGCGTATTGTGGGTCTGCCAGCGCCTGATCGAGATCGGTCGAGTAGGGCATTCCACCGAACTCTTCAGAAATCGCTTCCAATTTGTAAGGGTCTCGACCTAGAAGCAGCGGACGCGGCATAATCACCTCCCGCTCCGAAACGTGAAGGCCGCCCTCTTTGATGAGCGCGTAAATCGAACGGCGAAGGTGCTGATTTAGACCCATACGGCCCGTAACGCCGTTCATGATGATGCCGACCGGGTGAACCTGCTTCTTATTCATGCGCAGCTCAGCCGATTCCCGTATACTGGGGCCGCGCGCCATCCGGAAGCGGCGGAGCTTCGATCCCGGCACGCGGCAGCGTACCCGCAAGCTCCTGCCTCCAGTGCGCCACATCTCCGGCAGGCCCGTAGCAGTAAATTATCCGCATCGGTGTGGACCCGGTATTCGTGAGCTGATGAAATACGCCGGAAGGAATGTAGATTGCCTCTCCCGCATGAACATCGCCTCTCTCATTCCCGAGGCACATCTCTCCAACTCCCTCGAGAATGAAGTAGACTTCCTCCTGCTCCTGGTTGTGCCAGGGCACCTGCCCACCATTGGGATCGAGGACAACGTGCCCGAGCGAAAAATTCGTAGCCTGTATGGGACTCACGCCGCCCACAAGATTTTGCGTCCGTCGGCCTGCTGGATATGCTCGGCCGGAGATTTCTGCCAGATCCGCAATGATCATAGTCGCTATCAATAATGAAATAGTCACATCCCGCTACAGCATACGGAGGTGAAACCCGCCATCCACATGAATCACCTGTCCTGTCGAGTAATCGAGCCTGCCATCTGCGATCGCACGAACCGCATGCGCGACGTCCGCGGGCTCGCCCATTCGACCCTGAGGCAGCAACCCCTCACGAATCTTTTCTTCGTATCCGGCAGCTACGGGTGCGATCATGTCGGTTCGGATGATCCCAGGCTGTACTTCAAACACCGTTATTCCGTGAGCTGCCAGACGGGCCGCGAACAGCTTGACGGCCATGCTGAGAGCGGCTTTTGCCATGCAGTAATCGCCGCGGTTCACTGAAGCAGTGAAGCTGGAGATCGAGCCAATAAATACGATACGTCCCGATCCCTGCTCCACCATGCCGCGCGCGATCTGCTGGGTCAGAAAGTATGGCCCCTTTAGATTGGTCGCGAAGACTTCCTCTAAACTATCGGGAGTTGCCTCCAGAATGTCGCGACGTTCACGGGGCGCCATGGCGGCATTATTGATAAGAAGATGAACCGCGGGACAGCGCTGCTTAACGGATTCGAGCAGCCGATAACAAGAATCGAGTTCGCCCAGGTGGCAAGGCAGCATCAGTGCTCCCGTAAGAGCGGCAACGGATTCAGCCGCGCTCCGGTTCGAGTGGTACGTTCCAATAACGTCGTGGGTTTTCGATAACTCTTCGGCAATGGCCCGGCCAATTCCACGGCTGGCTCCTGTCACGAGAGCGATCGGTTTGGAGGTGGTCATGCGAGCTTCTGCTGAGGCGACAAGTGTTCGAGGTTTTTACGGCTGGTGGATTGTTGCAACGGAATTTATCACTCTCGGCATTGCGCTTGGCGTCCCTTACTACAATCTTCCTTTCTTCTATGACTACTTTCAAAAGACCTTCCATTGGAATCTGAGCCAGATCACTCTCGGATTCCCTGTTGCTGCTCTGCTGACTATCTGGGTCGGCCCCTTAGTCGTTCCGCATTTTAGCCCGAGAAGGCTCATCCTCGCGGGAACGGGCTTCACCGCCATCGCATTCTTCGGTTTCGGAGCTATGAAAGGCGCGCTGAGCCTCTATTTCCTCCTGTACTTTTTCTACACACTCGGATATATCATTTCGGGCCCTATTCCACATCAGATTCTCGTCTCCTACTGGTTTCAAAAGAAGCGCGGCAGGGCAATGGGAATGGTCTACGTCGGAGTTGGTTTGCTCGGCAGCTTCGGATCGTTTTTTGTCCGCTCACTCACGGAGGCGCATGGATTTCGCTTAGCATTGATCGCCGTCGGTGCGGTCATGTTCATTACCTGGCCGCTCGCTATTTTCATGCTGAAGGACAAACCTTACGAGATCGGCCAGTATCCTGATGGCGCAGGCTACCCGCCCGAAGATACGAAGCTCGCTCCGCAAACGTTTTCGCGCTTGCTCCACAGCAGATCATTTTGGCTTCTGCTCATTGGCAGCATCTGCTCCATCAGCTCCATTGGTGCCATCAATATGCACATGAAATTCGTTTTTCGCGACCAGGGATTCACAAATCAGAACATCCTCAACGCCACTTGGACTACCGCATCCGTCCTGATTCTGTGGTCGAGCATCATCGGACGTCTAAGCGTCGGCTATTTCGCCGACGTCTTTTCTAAAAAATGGGTGATGGCCACGACGTACTTCGTCGTGGCAGCCAGCATTTTGCTTCTGCTCTCCGTTCGCCCGGAGCGTGGAGGATCGCTGTATCTCTTCTCAATTGTGTTCGGTTTTTCGATGGGCGCGGATTACATTCTCATTCCGCTCATGGCAGCCGAGCAGTTCGGCGTCAACACTCTAGCTCGCGCTATGGGCGTCATCCTGCCCTTGAATACGATTGGCCAGACCTGGTGTCCCTATCTTGTCTCCACGCTGCGTCAGCATTACGGAAACTATCTTTTGGCGATGGTAGCCGTATTTGTCATCGCAATTGTGGGCGCGCTGGCTATTGTTTTGATTCCGCGAGGCACGGCTGCTACGAGTATTCGATACTTTTCCGAAACTGCTCATCAATCTCCACCCGATAACCACTGACCAGAGTGTTCGTCTCATTCGCCATGCCAATCACGGCCATCAGTTCCGCAAACATCTCCTTGGTCATGCCCTTCTTCTGAGCCGATGCCGTGTGGGAAGCGATGCAGTAATGACATTGATTCGTCGTGCTGACCGCCAGGTAGATCAACTCCTTCGTGAGTGCATCCAGAGCGCCGGGCGACATAATCTGCTTTATGGTTTCCCAGGTCCTGCGCAGAGTCACCGGATCACGTGCTATCGCCTTCCAGAAATTATTCACCGAATCCGTCTTGCGCGTCGCCATGATGTCGTCGTAGACGGCGCGCACTTCCGCGCTCGCATCCTGATACTCAACCATCCCCAGCGTGGCCATTTCTTCCTCCTTAGCTACGACTTTCCAATCAACATTCCTGCGACGAACACGAGTACGCCGCCAAGCACTACCTGCAGCGCTGCGCGCACCAGAGGAGTCTCCATGTAATGCTTGCGAATCCAACTAATGATCCCCAACTCAATCGCGACCACAATGATCGCGATCGTCGTTGCGGTCCTGAAATCCGAAATCAGATAGGGCAGCGTGTGTCCGATTCCGCCCGCCGTGGTCATTACTCCGGTGATCACGCCACGCACCAGAGGCCGCCCGCGTCCAGTCAGCGAGCCATCATCCGATAGAGCCTCGGCAAAACCCATTGAGATGCCCGCGCCTACTGACGCTGCGAGTCCTACCAAAAACGCATCTTTACTCGAATGCGTCGCGAACGCGGCCGCGAAAAGCGGTGCAAGGGTCGACACAGACCCGTCCATCAAACCAGCCAATCCAGGTTGAACAAACTGCAGCACAATCGTGCGCCGGTACGCTTCGTCTTCTTGCCGCCGGACCTCCGGCGTCAATTGCTGTTTCTCGATTGTTTCGGCCGCGGCAGTATGCTGCGCCTCCGCCTGCGCAAGATCGCCCAGCAATTTTCTTGTGGATGCATCCGTCACCTTTTCCAGGGCGAGCGTGTAAAAGCGGCGCGTCTCGGATTCCATCGACTCGATCGATTTACGCACAGCCTTGGGTCCCACGGGCTCGACCAGCCATACAGGTGTTCGTGACACGAAACCCTTTACGTCCTGGCGGCGAATGAACGGTATGTGCTCGCCGAATCGGGACCGGTACTGATCGATTAGCCTCGCGCGATGCTCCGATTCCTCCGCCTGCATCTCATCCATCATCTTGGCCGTCGCCGGATAGCTCTCGCGCAGTCCTTCCGCGAACTCTCCATAAATACGCCCGTCCTCTTCTTCGAGCGATATGGCGACCGCCAAAATCTCCCGTTCCGATAGCTCTTTGAATTCCTTCGCCATGCGTTACTCCCTACAAGTGGCCGGAAACCGAAGCTCCACGTGAGCTATTTTACCGACGGATCGCATGCGCTTTCCCGTGTTTGCCCGGAAGCTTCAGGATCTCGCACCGTCTTGAAAGACAATAGGATTAGCCCGGCTGTGCAACGATGTCCGTTGTGCGCCTTCATCTATGCTCGATCGTATTTCCGTGCATGGCGCGCGCCAGCACAATCTCAAGAACATCAACGTCGAAATTCCACGGAATACGTTCACCGTCATCACCGGGCTCAGTGGCTCAGGCAAAAGTTCTTTAGCTTTCGATACGATTTACGCGGAGGGCCAGCGGCGCTACGTAGAAACGCTCTCTCCATACGCTCGCCAGTTTCTCGATCAGATGGAACGGCCCGAGGTCGATTGCATTGATGGGCTCAGTCCCGCTATCTCGATCGAACAGAAAACAACTTCCCGCAGTCCACGATCCACGGTCGGTACTGTTACCGAGATCTACGATTATCTTCGGCTGCTCTACTCCTCCATCGGCATTCCGCACTGCCCGATTTGCGGTGCCGAGATCGCGCGCCAATCCCCGGCTCAGATCCTCGAACAGGTTCTCGCCAGACACGTGGATGAGCGGATCATGATCCTCGCTCCAATTGCCCGCGGGCGTAAGGGCGAGTACAAAAAGGAGCTCGCCGCAATAGCGAAAAGCGGCTTTCGCGCCCGCATCGACGGCATGTTGCTTTCTCTCGATGAGCCGGTCAAACTCGACAAGCGCAAGAACCACAGCATCGAAGTGCTCGTGGACCGATTAGTCGTAAAGCCCGGCATCGGCCAGCGGCTCGAAAACTCCATTCAAACGGCGCTGAAATGGTCAGACGGCCTGGTGATCGTCGGCGTAATCGACGGACAGGAAACGTTGTATTCCGAAAAACTTGCCTGCCCTAATGACGGCACCAGCATCCCACAGCTCGAGCCTCGCTCCTTTTCTTTCAACAGCCCCTACGGTGCTTGCGAAACGTGTAACGGCGTCGGCAGCAGCTGGGCTTTCGATCCCGCGAAAGTAATCTGTGATCCCGCCAAACCGCTGCTCGATGGCGGTCTGGGTCCTGGCTCCACTTCCTCCTACATGATCACGAATCTGACCGATGCCGCGGAAATCTTCAACATCAACCTCGCGAAGCCCTTTGAAGAGTTACCCAAACGGATTCGCACCTTGCTTGTCGAAGGCAACGGCCAGTTCCCCGGAATTTTGAAGCTGCTCGAAGAGAATTATGAGCGCGCCAGCGAAACTTACCGCGAATGGTTGATGGAGTACATGTCGCCGAGTAGATGTCCGGAATGCAACGGCCGCCGCCTGAAGCCAACCAGTCTCGCGGTGCAAGTGAAAGGTATTTCCATCGCGGATTTCACCGCTCTCCCGATTGCTCGCGCATTGCCGCTCGTTCAGGCCTGGCAGTTCACGGAACGGGAACTGAAGGTCGCCGGACGCGTCGCGAACGAAATTCAAAACCGCCTTGAGTTCTTGTGCGCCGTCGGACTCGATTACCTCAGCCTCGATCGATCTTCCTCAACGCTCTCGGGCGGAGAGGCGCAGCGCATCCGTCTGGCCACTCAAATAGGCTCGAAGCTGCGCGGGGTGCTGTATGTCCTCGATGAACCCTCCATAGGTCTTCATCCGCGTGACAACGGCCGTCTGCTCGATACTCTGCATCATCTCCGCGATCTCGGCAATACTGTGCTCGTTGTCGAGCACGATGCTGAAACCATCGAGCGCGCCGATCACGTGATCGATCTTGGCCCCCGCGCCGGACGCCTCGGCGGAGCTTTGATGGCCGAGGGCACGCCCACACAAATCATGAGTTCGAAGAAATCGCTCACCGGCGACTATTTGTCCGGTCGGCTGTCCATTCCGCCGCCGCTCGTCCGCCGGGCGGGTAATGGGCTGAACCTCACGGTCAAGGGCGCTCGGGAGCATAATCTGAAAAGCATTGATGTCGATTTTCCACTCGGCACTTTCATCGTCGTGACTGGCGTATCCGGCAGCGGTAAATCCACGCTCATTCACGATATCCTCTATCGTGCGCTTTCGAAAGCAGTCTACGGCTCCACTCAGCCGCCCGGCGCGCATGACGAAATCCTCGGCCTCGAAAACATCGACAAAGTCATCGAGATCGATCAATCCCCCATCGGCCGCACCCCGCGCTCCAATCCCGCCACCTACACGGGCGTGTTCACGCCGATTCGCGAGCTGTTTGCCATGCTCCCCGAATCTCGCGAACGCGGCTATAAGGCTGGCAGGTTCAGCTTCAACGTTAAGGGTGGCCGCTGCGAAGCTTGCCAGGGCGACGGTCTCAAGCGTATCGAGATGAACTTCCTGCCTGATGTGTACGTCACCTGTGATGTGTGCCGGGGACGCCGCTATAATCTCGAAACACTGCAGGTCAAGTACAAGGACAAAAGCATCGCCGACCTGCTCGAATCCAGTGTGGATGACGCGCTCGAGATCCTCGCTAATATTCCTCAGATTCATGCCAAGCTGAAGACACTCACTGAAGTGGGTCTCGGCTATATTCACCTCGGCCAGTCTTCGACTACGCTCTCTGGTGGCGAGGCCCAGCGCATCAAGCTCGCCAAGGAACTGAGCAAGCGTCAAACCGGGCGGACTTTCTACTTGCTCGACGAGCCGACCACGGGATTGCACTTCGACGATGTGCGCCATTTGCTCGACGTTCTGCAGCGACTCGTGGATCTTGGCAACACCGTGCTCGTCATTGAACACCAGCTGGACGTCATCCGTAGTGCCGACTACCTAATCGACCTCGGCCCCGAAGGCGGCGAACGCGGTGGCTGTGTTGTCGCCGCAGGCACTCCAGAACAAATCATGAGCAATCGCACGAGTCATACAGCCCAGGCTCTCCGCAAAGCGATGAAGGCGGGGAATGCAGCCTGAGCCCATGGGCAGTCCGCCCCTCGAACCGGCTATTGACGTAGCTCCGGCGCCCTCGCGCGAGCCTTTTTGGGACTACATGGATCTGCTGCTCGTAATCGGATTGATGGTTCTCTCTATCGTTGTCATTCTCCTTGGGACTGGGCTTTTCCTCGTCCTCTACCCGCGCCTGAGGGAAGATCCAACGCCGCTGCTCCTACCCGTTCAGGTGGTCTTTTATCTGTTCATCTACCTGGCGTTATATTTCACTTTCAGGACGCGTTACGGTAAACCCGTATTGCCCTCGCTTGGCTGGCGGCGCACTCCCTTGAACCTCGGCATTACTGCGCTTGGTGGAGCGCTGCTCGCTTGCGGCATCTCGCTGCTCGCTTCTGCGTTGCACACGCCGCAGGTTCCAACGCCTCTGGATCAGTTCCTAAAATCGCCTATCAACCTGGCGCTCTTTGGCGTCCTGGCCGTGACTCTCGCGCCCCTTTTCGAAGAGCTCTTCTTCCGCGGCTTCCTGCAGCCGCTCCTCTCGCGAACATTCGGCGTTATCGCCGGCATCCTGATAACGTCTCTGGTGTTCGGCTCCTTACACGCGCCTGAATACGCTTGGGCATGGCAGTATGTAGTGGCTGTTTCGCTTGCTGGTGTCGTGTTCGGGTGGGTACGCGCTCGAATGAACTCCATCGTCCCCTCAACCGTCATGCACGCCTGCTACAACTTGGTGTTTGTAATCGCTCTTGTGGTTTCCAAGCACTTTAAGCACTAATGACCATACCTACTGCTGTCCTCACTCAAAACACTTTCGAAACCATCGAATGGACCGATCGCGGCGTCGTGATGATCGACCAAACGCGTCTGCCGCACGAGACAGCTTACGTCACCTGCACTACCTATCTCGAAGTCGCCGACGCCATTCGCAACATGATTATCCGTGGTGCTCCAGCCATCGGTGTAGCGGCTGCAATGGGTATTGCTCTGGGTGCTCTTCACTCCGAGAATCTCGAAAACGACATGCCTAGCATCTGCGACACTCTCGCAAAAACACGCCCGACAGCCGTGAATCTGTTCTGGGCTATCGACCGCATGAAGCAGGTCTTCGACTCGGTGCGGCATCTGCCGACGGAAGATATTCGCGCTCGCCTGGTCGATGAGGCACAACGCATCCGCGAAGAAGATATCGCGATTAACCGAGCCATTGGCCGGCACGGCGCCGCGCTGGTACCCGATCGCAAAACCGTCCTGACGCACTGCAACGCGGGTGCATTGGCAACCGCCGGGTTCGGCACTGCGCTCGGAGTGGTTCGTGCCGCCGTCCAGATGGGCAAGAAGATCGATGTGTTTGCCGACGAAACGCGTCCCTTCCTGCAAGGCGCGCGGCTCACCGCCTGGGAGCTGCATCGCGACGGCATTGACGCGACGCTTATTACCGACAACATGGCGGGCCACTTTCTGAAGAGCGGCCGGATCGGCTGCGTGATCGTCGGCGCCGACCGAATCGCTGCAAACGGCGACGTCGCGAACAAAATCGGCACATATACCCTGGCTGTGTTAGCCAAAGAGAACGAGGTTCCCTTTTATGTGGCCGCTCCTATTTCAACGCTCGACATGACACTCGCCTCGGGCGACCAGATTCCCATCGAAGAGCGTGCTGCAAAAGAAGTAACGCACCTTCAGGGAGTGCACGTCGCGCCCGAAGGCATCAAAGTAGAGAACCCCGCGTTCGATGTGACACCGAACCGCTACGTCACGGCAATCATCACTGAACACGGTATCGCCCGCGCGCCCTACACGGACAGTTTGCGGCAATTGTGCGCGAGCGCGTAGCGTTCCGTTAATCCCAGTTCCCTCGTCCCTTCAACTGGGTCGAGTCATTTCTATTCCTTACTTTTCGCTTTCCGGCGCTGGAGGGCAATGTACGTTACTGCATCCCAGGCGTTATGAATTCCGACGAACAAAAAAAGGAGAGCGGCAACAGCGATTACGAACAGAAATGAAGTGGCATCCCACCAGAACACGACCGCTGCCGCTATCAACGCTGCGTACGCCACCAGCGGAAGAGCGACGTACCACAACCAGTCCTCGGCATCTGGCGAATAAGCGGCCTTCCGCGCGTGCCAGATGACCCTTAACGCGTATGCAAGGCCTGCCGCGCCGCATGCTCCAACACACGATGCGGTGTGCGCGAGCGTGTGCCATGGCGCGGTCATAATGGCGGAAATCAGCAGGGCGGCACAGAAGTGAACCACCGTCGGAGTACCGAACGCGCGAATATCCCCTTCGCCCCCACCCACCCACGGTTCGGCAATTAGAGTGATCACCACGAACTGCAGCCCGGTTAAGGCTCCGGCTGATGAGCCGATAATGACGTAGAAGTTCGCCCAGCCTGCAAGTGACGAGCCCGCGGCCATGTCTCCACCTTAATCAACTGCTTTTTCGTTCTCCACAGCGATCGTCCGGATCTCATCAAACCCCTCTTCGATCGATGGTGGCTCCAGCCGTTTCGTGGTCCGCAGGATCGCCGGCACAGGAATCGGCTTCTTGTCTTTCCGATGATTGTTGCGCCCGATAGCCGTCCGCACAGGCGTATCGAAAAAGTAGCAGCGCACAGTGAATCCGGCCGCCTTCGCCTGCCGGATATACGGCGCGCGCGCATCTCGCGTGACGTTTGTATCGTCGACCACGAACGAGCGTCCCGAACGAACGCACTCACGAACGAATGCCGCTGTCCGCTCCACCGTCTTTTGAATGTCGCGGCTAATGTGCGCGTGTGTCTCAGCAAAGTGCTTTCCGAAATACGTTGTTTTGCCCGACCCTTGCAGGCCAACAAAGATTATGGCTTCCGCCATCGCTCTAACCTGGGCGGGCGAATGCCATGCCGCACTGCTCCCTGCACCGGAACGTACTCCAGTTCGACTCCCGAATGAGCGCGGCGCAGCATCAGTCCGCCCCGGCTCATATCGCCGCGGCCAACAAAATCCGCCGGGAACACCAAGCGCTCGCCGAACACATCTAGAAGCGGGCCGGTATATTTGGCGCTCGCGATGCTCCCCAGCAGCACCTGTAAGCATCTCGGCCCAGCGTGTTGGTTCAGCAGTCTCGCCGCACTCGAAAGAGCGCTTCGATACGTATCGTTGCGTTCGTCGACCGGAATATCTGCGATCGCACGCAGTTGCTCGATCATGATGCGGGTCTCCGGAGGAACCAAACCCGCGCCAGGCACAATCACCAGTGCCGGAGGGATGCCTCGAGGAGCAGCGCCAAACGCCGCAGCATAGGCGATCTTGCTCCGGAAATACAGCCCGCTGATAAATGTGTAGACCTCGCCGATGGTTGCGGCGCCCTCGCGGAGCTTCACCGCCAAATCGAACCGCGCCTGCTCGCGCAACAGCATCTCGTACCGCACGCCCCCGGCCCTAGCGGGAGATAGCAGGAAGACTCGATCCGGCGAAACCATAGTCAATTCCAACGGAATGGAACGCCGCTGCCCATTCTGTTGGCGCTCGCATACGAGATCATGGATCGTTTACGTGTACGCTCTACAATCGAACATCACACAGCACGGTTATCTCATACTCTTTGTCCTGGTCTTCGCTGAGGCCATCGGGCTTCCCGTGCCCGCCGCTTTGGCTTTGCTCATCGCCGGCGCAAGCAGCGCCAAAGGACCGCTGCACCTCCCCCCTGTTCTGCTGACATCCTTCTCCGCTCTCCTTCTCGGCGACGCTCTGCTATTTCTGCTTGGCCGTTCCACAGGGTGGTGGCTGCTCGGCATTCTATGCAAGCTCTCTCTGAATCCCGATTCATGCATTCTGCGCTCGGCGGAATCATTCCGCCGCCACGGACGAACCCTGCTCGTCTTCGCCAAGTTTGTGCCGGGGATCAACAGCATCGCACCGCCGCTCGCGGGCAGCATGAACATGCGCTTTGGCCAATTCTTCGCGCTCGATCTCGCCGGCGCGTCACTCTACGCCGCTGTTTGGTGTGGCGCGGGATTCCTGTTCAGCGATTTCCTTGCTCGCTTTACGAGCGGCTACCAAACGGGCAGCCGCATTTTCATGTGGCTTGTCGCGTTCGCGATCGCAATCTACTTCGGCTATCACATCTGGCTCTTGCTGAAAGCCGGAGCGCTAAGCTACGTCCCGCGCGTATCGGCCTCCGAAGTCGCGCGTCGGCTCTATTCAGACCTGCTCGGTGATATGGCCGTATTCGACGTCCGCAGCCACGGATATTACAGCAGTAAAGCATCCCGCGTGAAAGGTTCGGTTCGACTTGAGCCGAACACTCTTCTTCAGCACATCGAAAGCTTGCCAAAAGATAAGGAAATCGTCCTGTATTGCACTTGTCAGCGCGAGGCGACCAGTCTCCGCGTTGCGCGCATCTTGCAGCAACACGGGTTCAGGTCGTCGGTGATGAAAGGCGGTCTCCGCGCATGGAAGAGAGGCGGCTTTCCGCTCGAAACAGTCCCCTCTGACGACGTTGTTCTTCTCCCAACCTTCTAGACGAATCTGAGCCGAAACCCTAAGCGACCTCAGCCGGGAGATCTCTTCGCCTCGAATTTCTAACTGACGAGAATGGCTGAGATGCCGCCCTCTGAAAAATACGTGCGTCCGACCCGCACCCCCAGCCCACATGCTCGCATCGAAGAAAAAATGCGCCCGAAAAGACGATTGGGAACCCAAGGCCTCGAAGTATCCGCTCTCGGACTCGGCTGCATGGGCATGAGCCAGTCTTACGGCCCGGCGGACGAGAACGAATCCATTGCCACCATCCACAGGGCGCTCGAACTCGGCCTCAATTTCTTCGACACTGCTGAGGTTTACGGGCGGTTCATTAATGAACAGCTCGTCGGACGAGCATTGAAGGATCGGCGCGGTCAAGCCATAATCGCCACCAAGTTCGGGTTTCGCATCGAGAACGGCAAGATCACTGGCACCGACAGCAGGCCAGAACACATCCGTGAAGTAGCCGATGCTTCTCTCGAGCGTCTTCAGACAGACTACATTGACCTTTTCTATCAGCACCGGGTGGATCCAAGCGTTCCCATTGAAGATGTTGCAGGAGCAGTAGCGGATCTCGTGCGTGCGGGCAAAGTGCGCTACTTTGGCCTTTCGGAAGCTAGCGAAAAGACGATTCGGCACGCGCATGCGGTTCATCCTGTTTCCGCACTGCAGAGCGAATACTCGCTCTGGGAGCGCAATCTTGAGCCGCGAATTATCCCTATGCTGCGCCAGCTTGGAATTGGTCTCGTGCCGTTCAGTCCATTAGGCCGCGGCTTTCTGACTGGAACAGCAAAACGCGCGGAAGAATATCCCGAAGGCGATTTCCGCCGTGGCGATCCACGTTTCCAGGGACAGAATTACGACGCCAATATGCGCGCTGCCTCGCTCGTCCAGAAAATCGCGGAAGACAAAAACGCGAAATCCGGGCAGGTCGCATTGGCTTGGCTATTGCAGAAGGGTAGCGACATAGTCCCGATCCCTGGCACCAAGCGCCGCACATATCTCGAAGAAAATATTGCCGCCGCATCGCTAAAGCTTTCACCGGACGAAATGTCGCAACTCGACCACGCACTGTCACCCGAAGCCGTTTCCGGACCGCGCTACAGCGAACGCATGATGGCTATGATCGATCGCTAAGACACAATATCTTTTTAGAAGGAATGTCAAAGGAGTATCAACATGAGTGAGACAGCAGTACGCGCGACCTTGGAAAAAGACGAGTCGCAGGACGAGCAGACATATACGGCAAAAGCCTATGCCGCGCAGAGTCCCACATCGGGCTTGGCAGGCAGTTCCGTTCCCCGCCGGAATCCGCAACCCCACGACATACAGATCGAGATTCTCTACTGTGGAGTGTGCCACTCCGATCTGCACACAGTAAGAAACGAGTGGGAGAATGTTATGCCTACCGTTTATCCGTGCGTACCCGGACATGAGATCGTGGGGCGCGTGGTGAAGGCAGGCAGCTCCGTAAAGAAATTCAAAGAGGGTGACCTGGCCGCAGTCGGCTGCATGGTGGGATCATGCGGTGTTTGCGTCAACTGCCGCGAAGGACTTGAGCAGTACTGCGTCAACTTTCCGATCCTTACATACAACAGCGAAGACAAGGTTCTCGGCGGCGTAACCTACGGCGGCTACTCGGATAGCATCGTCGTCGATGAAGCGTTCGCGCTGCGAGTGTCCGATCGGCTAGATCCCGCTGCAACGGCTCCGCTCCTTTGCGCGGGCATCACGACATACTCTCCTCTGCGCCACTGGAATGTGGGGAAGGGTCAGAAGGTGGGTGTCGTTGGGCTGGGCGGCTTGGGTCACATGGCATTGAAATTCGCCAATGCGTTCGGCGCGCACGTTGTTCTCTTCACGACTTCGCCAGAGAAAACCGCCGACGCGCTGCGCCTCGGGGCGCAAGAGGTCGTCGTGTCGAAAAACCAAGCGGAAATGCAGAAGCATCTCGGCAGCTTCGACTTCATTCTCGATGCGGTCTCGGCTGAACACGACCTGAATGCGTACATTCAGCTTTTGAAGCGAGACGGAACGCTCACGCTGGTAGGGGCGCCTTCAAACCCTATGCCCATCGCTGCGTTTGGATTGATCATGGGTAGGCATCAGCTGGCCGGATCGGCAATCGGCGGCATCCGGGAAACACAGGAGATGCTGGATTTCTGTGCCGAAAGAGGCATCACCTCCGATATCGAGCTCATCCCCATCCAGCAAATCAACGAAGCCTACACACGCTTGGTCAAAGGCGACGTGAGATACCGCTGCGTCATCGACATGGCATCCCTGAAGCAAACAGCGCGAACATAGCAGAACGGCAGCAGAGTAAGGCAATTGCTTCAAGCGAGTTCGCCGCGCCGCGCACCCATAAAACCAAACTCTCTTATACGTCGCTTGTCGTCGTAAGAACACAATACCGGATATACGACCCCTTCATCATGATCCTCGAGGGCTGGGCCTCTGCACTGAATTCGATCAGCAAATCACGGCCGATATATCCCAGACGATCTAAGATGGGGACAGGCCAGTTTCTGACAGTAAAGGCTTGCTGGTACGGATCTTGCGGGACTGCTGCTTGAGTTCCTCAACCTGTGTTTGGAACTCGGGAAGGGTGCGCAGGTTCTTGAGCGTGGGATCGACCTGGAAGAAAGTCCAGCAGGGAAATCCCGTTTCAATCGAGCGGTTGATCCATCCCAATGATTTTTGCGTCTCTCCGAGCACTGAGTAGATGGAGCCGAGCTGATAATAGGTGTGGTGATCATGTCCGAACGAATATGGTGACTCGCACGTCCGACGGATACACTGAAGCGCCAGTTCGGTTTCCCCCTTCAGCGCATGAAGGATGCCCTGCAAGCTCAGATATAGCGGTTCATCCGGCGCCATCGCCAATGCTTGCCCGAGATATTTTTCAGCTGTCTTCAAATCGCCGGTGAGCAGTAATGGGTGGGATCGCAGCCAAAGAGCATATTTGGTTCCCGGGCTGGCGTGCATCCACCCCTCTGCCTCTGGTATAGCTTTCTCAAAGTGCCCAGACCACAAATGGACCAGGCCAGCCCAGCGCGCCCACATATTTTGGGGATTGGTGCGGCGTGCCGTTTCGAATGCCTCCAAGCTTTCGGCCATACGCCCGTAATGGCAACAGATGAGACCCAACTGGCTTTGCAGCCCGTCGAGGTTGGGTTGAAGCGCTTGAGCTTTCAACAATTCTGCGAGGGCTTCATACCCCTGATATTTCTTGATTTGGCTCCAGAGAACACACGCACGGGCGAGATGCCCTTCGGATAGATCCGGGTCTAGCTCTAGCGCACGTTCGGCGTGGTACTCGGCCTGCTCACCGATGCTGCGGCGAGGGTCGAAGATGCGATGTTTATCGACTAGAACGCGGGCAAGCGCCGCGTGAGCCAACGCAAAATCCGAGTCGCGTTCTATCGCCTGTGAGAGGTGGAGCAACGCGTCTTCCATGATTTCGGGTGTGTCTGAGTAACTACCTCTCAAACCCTGCAAGTATTCGTCGTAGGCATAGGGGTCGGTGCTGTACCGATCACGAGCCTTGGCGGGACTAGAGCGGAACTTGCCGGCCAATGAATCGGCCACCCGCTGGCAGATTTGGTCCTGTATTTCAAAGACATCCTCGAGGTTAAAATCGAGCTTGTTTGCTAAAACCGTCTTACGCGCGTTCGCGTCATAAAGCTGAAGCGTCACCCGCCATCTCGGGCCAAGCCTTTGAATATTGCCCTGCAGCACGTGTTGTACTTGGAGTTCCTGGCTGACCATGAGTGGGTCACTGCCGCCCGGATATTTGAGAATCGCAGAAGTCGGTAGGACGAGAAAGTCTTCAAGATTTCCGAGCGAAGTGATAAGCGCGTCCGCAAAGCCGAGCGAAAGCGACTCCCTCTCCTCGATCTGATTCAGGAAAACGAATGGCAACACGGCGAGAGAGCGCTGACCAACAACTGCGGGGGATGGTAGCGTACCTTCAACGTTCCGAGCGCGAACACGATCGAGATCGTTCAGCATGTCTTCGGCTGAACGATAGCGATCGGCGGGATCCTTCCGCAAGGCCCGTTCGAGTATTGCCTGGAGTCCCTGAAAGGCTTCGCTTGCAGCAGCCAAGGGCGGCATCGCATCGTGAATAATCCCGTGGACCGTGTCGACCGCTGCTTGATGCGACCAGGGATGTTTACCGGCGATCATTTCATAGAACACAATTCCGAAAGAGAACAAATCACTCGCAGCATTCGTAGGCCGACCGAGCGCCTGTTCCGGAGACATATAGGCGAGTGTGCCGATCACGTGTCCCGTCGCGGTCAGGGTATCGCTTGAAGTGCCACCGGGGTTGGCGAGAGAAGATCGCGCAATGAGTGTTGCTATGCCGAAGTCGAGAACCTTCACGTAACCGTCAGCGCGGATCATAATGTTTTCGGGCTTTAGGTCGCGGTGCACAATACCCTCATGATGCGCGGCGGCAAGCGCCTCCAGGATCTGTTTCGCAATTTCAACACTACGGGCCACCTCGAGCCGTTGCTTCAAAAGCTCCCGCAGTGTCATGCCCACCACCAGTTCTGCTGCAATGTAGTGGACTTCGTCCGACTGGCCGACATCGTAGACGGTAAGAATGTGGGGATGATTCACGGCGCAAGTTGCGCGCGCTTCGCGTGCGAATCGGCGCAACGCTTCGGCATCCCCCAGGACGGTAGGCGGAAAACACTTCAGAGCAACGAGGCGGCCCAGGCGCGTATCCTCAGCTTTATAGACCACGCCCATTCCGCCGCGCCCGATTTCCTCGACTATTCGATAGTGGGCGACGGTCTTCCTGTCATTTACTGTCTCCACGATAAACCGCTAAAGAATCAAAGCAGTCTAGCACAGCAGTCAAAGCGGCGCATCGTTTAGCGACTGCGCGCTCCCATCGCCGGGTCGGCAATCGGCGGCATCGGGGAGACACAGGAGATGCTGGATTTCTGCGCCGAAAGAGGCATCACCTCCGATATCGAGCTCATCCCAATCCAGCAAATCAATGAAGCCTACACACGCCTGGCAAAGGGAGATGTGAGATACCGCTTCGTCATCGACATGGCATCCCTGAAGCAAACAACGACCACGTAAAGAGAAATCAACCTGAACGAATTTCGCCAGAAGCCCGTCATCAGCTTCTGGCGCTTCGGGGTATATGCTCGAAACTTGCCCCACCGTAAGACCCTGACCTCTTTTTCTATCTCCTCGCTCTCTTTTCTCCTCCTGGCCCTCCACGTTTCGGCTCAGCACGCCACTTCGCCCGCCGCATTGAGAAACTCTTGGGCTGAGTATGGAGGCAGCCCGGATTCGTCACAATACTCCGATCTGGCGCAAATCGATCGCGACAACGTCAAAAAGCTGCACGTTATCTGGCGCTATTCAACTGGAGATGCTCGCGAGTACTTGTTCAACCCGATTGTGGTCCACGGCGTCATGTACGTACTCGCAAAGAGAAACTCAATTGTTGCCCTGGACGCGAGGACAGGGAAAGAGCTTTGGGTACATGAAACCGATCCCAACACCACCTTGATCACGAATCGCGGGATCAACTATTGGGAAAGCTCCAATGGAGCTGAGCGGCATCTGCTTTTCTCGTGCAACAACCTTCTCGAAGCCATCGATGCCCGCACAGGAAAACGCATCCTGGATTTTGGACAGGACGGGCGAGTCGATCTGCGATACGGGCTGGGGCGCGACCCCGAGCGATTGACTCTAGTCCAGTCCACCACGCCCGGAAAAGCTTTCGGCGACCTGCTCATCCTCGGATCGGCTACAAACGAGGAATACAATTCCGGCCCCGGCGACATTCGCGCATATGACGTTCGCACCGGTAAGCTCGTCTGGACTTTTCACACCATTCCTCGCCCCGGCGAGTACGGCTATGACACCTGGCCGCCCGGCGCATGGCAGACAGTCGGCGGCGCAAACGCCTGGAGCGAGCTAACACTCGACGAACACCGCGCCGTCGTATTTGTTCCCACGGCAAGCCCGAAATACAACTTCTATGGTGCGAATCGTAAAGGAGCAAATCTCTTCGGTGACTGCCTTTTGGCTCTAGATGCGCGCACAGGCCGCCGCCTTTGGCACTTTCAAATGGTTCACCACGATATCTGGGACTACGACAATGCAACAGCCCCTAAACTTCTGACCGTTACGCACAACGGCGCGAAGCTGGATGTCGTGGTTCAGGTGAATAAAGAAGGTTTTGTATGGGTCTTCGAACGCGATTCCGGGAAACCGCTCTGGCCCATTCAGGAGAGAAGCGTGCCCAAGTCCGACATGCCAGGAGAAGACACGTGGCCTACGCAGCCCTTCCCGCTCGAGCCTCCGCCCTTTGCGAGGCAAGTGTTCACCGAAAAGGATCTGAGCCCTTATATCTCAGATCCGGCTGAACGCGAGCAACTCCTCGAAACGATACGTCACGCCCGCAATCAGGGACTGTTCACTCCACCTGATACCCACGACACCATCGAAATGCCTGGAAACAACGGAGGTGCAAACTTCGGAGGCGCAGCCGTGGACCCCCACACTGGAGAACTTTTCGTGGTCTCAAAGGATCTGCCGGCGATGCTCAAACTGCAGCTCGGTCAACGGCTTCAGGTGACCGCTTCCAGTTCCACCGAGGATAAAGGCTACGCCGTTTACGTCTCCAATTGCCAGCTGTGCCACGGTTCCGACCGCAAAGGACGCCCGCCAGCAATCCCTTCCTTGACGGCTGTCACCGAAAGGCTCAGCACCGATCAGATCAGCAGCATCGTCCAACATGGCAAAGGACAGATGCCGGCCTTTCCGCGACTGACGCACGATGAAGTCAACGACCTCGTCTCGTACTTGTATCATCCGGAGAACGCCGCGCCGATGAATGATGCCGCCGCTCATGCGCCCGCTCAGACGGCCAGCGGTCCGCCAAGCGCACTTCAATACAAGACTCCTTTTGGATTCATGTTTACCAGCAGTGGGCTCCCCGCCATCTCGCCTCCCTGGACAACTCTGACCGCCTACGATCTGAACCGGGGAACGATTGAGTGGCAGGTGCCGCTCGGTGAGGTGCCTGAGCTTGCAGCGAGAGGCATTCACGATACGGGAAGCCAGTTCCCGAAAGTCGGACCCGTTGCTACCCGTGGAGGACTGATCTTCGCGGGGACCCGGGATCGCAAATTTCGAGCGCTCGACACCCGCAATGGAAGCGTGCTCTGGGAAGCGGAGTTACCCGCTGGGCTTGAGGGAATGCCGGCCATTTACGAATTGGATGGACACGAATACATCGCTGTTTGCGCGTCGGCGCGGGCGACTACGTACACACATGATGTGCCCGGCCATTCCGCGTCCACAGCTGCGATTGACGGCGAGTATGTCGTGTTCGGTCTCGATTAGTCGCTCCCTCGTACAATACGTGTTAGGCTGCATGGGCGCGCTCTGTAGTTAGTGACGGGGGTTCATCATTCTAGCCAAAGCATCGGCCGCAAACACATGTTTACTGGTCCTCATCATCTTCTGTTCGATGAAAGCCGCAGTACCGCAGGCCGCTCAGTCTCCGCCGCCACCTCCTGCTCCCGGCACGCAGACTCCCGGTGCGCAGAACGTTCCTCCGCCCAACCAGCCTGAGCGCAGAGGCGGATTTGTCCCGGGACAGAGGCGCCCGCCAGCCGATCCGGCACAGGTCGCGCGCGGTAAAACATTGTTTGCCATTAGCTGCCGAGGCTGCCATGGCGCCGATCTGCGCGGGGGCGATCTGGGCGGCCCAAACCTTCTACGCTCGCAGGTCGCCTTGAGCGATCGCAATGGCGAGTTGATCGTCCCGATCATCCACGGTAGCCGTCAAAAGATGGGAATGCCCGCGATCGGGTTGAGTGATGCGGACGCAAACGCGGTGGCCGCTTATGTCCGCAGCGTTATCCAAACCATACAGGTACAGGGTGCCCCGCCCTCTGCTGCCAAGCCGCCGCCAAGCATTCTCATTGGCAATGCTGATGAAGGCAAAGCTTACTTCGCTACCAAGTGCCGCAGCTGCCATTCCGAGACCGGCGATCTCAGCAAAATTGCCACACGCATCCCCGACCCCAAGCGGCTCCAGGACGCCTGGCTCGCTGGGGGAACGCGCGAAGAAGACGACCCGCCGCAAGGCACGGCCCCAACTGCTCGCACCGTCACGGCCACTGTCATGTTGCCTTCGGGAGAAACCGTCGAAGGCAGCTTGGTCCGCGTTGATGACTTCTTAATCACACTGACTCTCGCAGACGGATCCCAAAAGACCTTTCGCCGCATTGGAGACACTCCCAACGTCGTCATTCACGATCCCTTGAAAATTCATCGCGATCTGCTATCGCAATACAGCGACAAAGACATTCACGATGTAACAGCATACCTGGTGACACTGAAATGAAGCTCAACCAAATCGCTGCGGCCGTCTGTCTCGTTTTTGCCCCGCTTCTACTTCAAGCGCAAGGTAATGGCTTGAATCCGGCCGACATTCTCAAGCCGCTCTCCGATTCCTGGCCAACTTATAGCGGCGACTATACCGGCAAGCGCTACAGCGCGCTGAAACAGGTGAATCGGTCCAATGTCCAACACTTGACGCTTGCCTGGATGATGCAGGTCACCCCTGGAACCGGCGAATCCAGCGAACACCACCGGCACCGGCACTACGAGGAGTCAACTCCGCCGCCCATCATCGGGGGCGAGGGCCCCGGCGACATCAACGTTCGAGGCGGCACTATCAAGGCCTCAGCTCTCGAAGTAGATGGCACGCTCTATTTCACAATGCCCGACAACGCCTGGGCTGTGGACGCCCGCGACGGCCATGAACTCTGGCATTATTTCTGGAAGACTAAGGGCGGTACGCACATCGGCAATCGCGGCGTCGGCATGTGGCACGGCTATCTCTTCATGGAGACGCCGGACGATTACCTCGTTTCGCTCGACGCCAAAACAGGCAAGGAGCGGTGGCACAAAATGATCGCCGATGTAGACGACGGCTATTTCTCGACGCCCGCTCCCGTCATCATCGGCAACCATGTCCTCGTTGGAACGGGAGATGATATCGACGCTCCCGGTTTCCTCGATTCATTCGATCCGGAAACGGGCGATCTGCAGTGGAAGCACTACACAGTTCCCATGCAGAAGGGCGATCCCGGTCTCGATACTTGGGCAAGTCTCGATGCCGCACGGCACGGCGGCGCGCAAACCTGGATTCCCGGCTCATACGATCCTGAAACGAACCTATATATATTCGGCACCGGCAACCCCACTCCGGCTTTTACGAACGGCACGCGCGGTCCCGGCGATAACCTCTACACTTGCTCCCTCATCGCCCTAAATGTCGATACGGGCAAAATGGCCTGGTATTTCCAGACCTCGCCGCACGACATGCACGATTACGATTCAGCTCAAACCCCCATATTGGTCGATGCACCGTTCGGCGGCAACATGCGAAAGCTCGCGCTCACGGCAACCCGCAACGGATACTACTTCACCATTGATCGCACTACGGGAGAACATCTTGTAACCAGTAAGTGGGGTTCCCTGACCAACTGGGCAACGGGTCTGACCAAGGCCGGTGGGCCGAAGCTCAACCCCGAAAAGGACGCGACCGTAGGCGGATCGCTCGTCTCACCCGGCTCAGACGGCGTCATCAATTGGGAGCCCCCGGCATTCTCTCCGCAGACAGGCCTCCTTTATGTCTCCGAACACAACAGTTTTTCCGAGTTCTACCTCACTGATCTCGACCCACGCGGTTCCATGGGACTTGGCGGGAAGGAAGAGGCCGAAATCGGATCCGGCGGCACCTACCTGACCGCCATCGACTACAAAACGGGAAAAATCGCGTGGAGGCATCGTTATTACAGCGACGGAGGCGGTGGTGGCGGTCTATTGGCAACCGCTGGCGGACTGGTGTTTGGAGGCGACGGTGCCGGCAGCCTGGTCGCTCACGACGCCGCGACGGGCAAGCCTCTCTGGAACACGCGCATCGGCTACGTCACGAATCCACCCCAGACCTACATGCTCGACGGCCGCCAATATGTCATCGCAGCAACAGGCGATACGCTCTGGGCCTTCGTAATGTATTGATTTCGATTCAGCAAGAACGAGATTTACTCGTTCACTTTGTCCGCGGCTGTTGCGGACACAGCATCCAGAATGCGTTTTCAGCCCTTCGTATCTGATCGGCCATGACCTGGCGCGAGCGCGAGCCGATTGAGCGCTTCTCGAAGCGAAGTGCGCGAGACGCTAAACCTTGACAGGTCATTTTGTATTTTGTATTTTAATGAATCAAAGATTATAGCTCGATAGCTCAGGGTTCTAAATCACAGCAAAACTACTCGGAGGCTTCCCGCATTGAGCCAGCGAATCCGAGCGGATTGGGAGGGTTCCATGTTTCGGTATAAGCGACTGCGACTCGCGTTTCTACTGCTGGCAGCCATGGCATGCGCTTGGGCTCAATTGGAGCGGAGCTCAATCGAAGGTACTGTAATCGATCAACAAGGCGCGGCGATTGCGGGTGCCGCGATTACCGTGACAGCGCAGAGCACGAACGTAGTGTCGCCGACAGTCACAAACCAGACGGGATATTACCAAGTGATCGGCTTGGTGCCGGGCAGGTATACCGTTCGCATTCAGGCGCCCGGCTTCTCTGTGACGGAGAGCCGGAACGTTGATGCACCCGCAGGGCAGGTGGTTCGGTTCGACGCGACTCTTAGTGTAGGCTCAGCGCAACAGCACATTGAGGTGACCGCGGCATCCCCGCTACTTGAAACAGCTTCGGCTAACTTCTCGACCACAGTGCCTCAGAGAATCATCGACGACACGCCTCTTCAGGGGCGTGACTTGCAGCAACTGGTCTACCTGATGCCCGGAGTGTCGAATGTCGCCGGGCCGCCCGGCAGTAATTTCGGGTTTAACAGCCAGTACGGGACGTTTCCCGATCCGAGCAATGCGCAAGGATCCGATATATCGGTGAACGGCGGACAGGGTGGCGCGAACGCGTGGTACTTGGACGGTAATTTGAACCTGTCAGGCTTGGTCGAAAATATTGCGGTGAATCCCTCTCCTGATGCCGTGACGGAATTTCAGGCGGTCACCGAAGGCATTTCGGCGCAGTACGGGCGGACGGGAGGTGGCGTCTTCAACGTTGTATTGAAGTCCGGGACGAATCAATTGCACGGCGATCTCTACGAATATGCTCGCAACAGTTTCACGAATGCGCGAAATCCGTTTACGTCGATCGATTCAAGCGGACATCTCATTCGAGATCGAAATTTGCACTATAACGACTTTGGCGGAACGGTCGGCGGCCCTGTGATGCTGCCGAAGCTATACAACGGGAAAGATAAAACGTTTTTCTTCGTCTCGGTGGATCACACGATTCTGCATCTGAGCGGAAATAACGTGTTCACCGTTCCGACGCAGGCCATGCGGGCAGGCGATTTTAGCGAGGACCCATCTTCGGCGGCACATGGGATCTACGACCCTTACAGCACGGTGGGTCCACTGCCGAATGGAACATTCCAGCGGACCGCATTTGGCACTCCTCTTGTGCCGAATGGTTGTGTGAACACGGTGATTGACGCCTCCCTGACGCCGACTTGCCGTTTTTCAACACAGATCCCGGCCAATCGCATGGATCCAGTGGCAATGTTTTTCCTCAAGTCGTATCCGCTTCCAAACTATGTCAGTCCGAATAGCACCTGCCCAATGGGCAAGAACGGGTTCGCGATCTGCGACAACTACTTAGGACCGATTGGCAGTAGCCAGAATCCTTACAACATCTCAGCGAAAGTCGATCATCAACTCAGTGATAAGAGCCGTCTGTTTTTCGAGTTTCTGACGAATCCCGGCCAGTACAACATCTATCAAACGGCGTGGACTGGACCCACCGTGCCGTATTTCGGCTACGGCGGGAACACACCGTATACGTTCACGAGTGAGGTAGGAGCGATCGGGCACACCTACATCGCCAGCGCGACCTTCTTCAATGAATTCCGAATGAGCTTTAGCCGTCAGGTATTCGATACCAATCTTAGCCAAGCGGGGTTCCCGAATAGCATCACGGATTTGCCAGAAGTGCAGAAAGTCCTCGCCCCTTCACAGATTTTCTTAAGCCAATTCACTCCTTCGCCCAGTTTTCAGATCACGATGCCGGGCGGGCCCGTTTCCACGTTCGGCACTCCAGGTTGGACAAGCCAAAGGCAAGCCAACGATGCCTACACGGTTCTAGACGATGTCACGAAAATCATAAGCAAGCACACCATCAAGACCGGATTTATGTTCAGACTGGACCAGCAGGGGCGAGAGATCAGCGATCCATCAACGCTGGTCTTTAACGGGTCCATTCAAAACGATCCCAATACCGGTCTGGGTGGAAATGGGCTGGAGCAGTTCATCATGGGCGCCGTTGCCAACTCTTCGACAGGCATTACCTCGCAGCCGTATTCGAGTTATCCCTATTGGGGACTCTACATTCAGGATGATTTCCGGATCACGCCGAATCTCACGCTCAACTTTGGACTGCGGGACGATATGGTTTTCTTCTGGAAATCTCGCGACCATCCGGAATCGAATTTCTGCCTGACTTGCGCGAATCCTCAGACGGGTTTGCCTGGCGAGATGGTCTACGAGGGATCTCCGCAGATTCCCACCGGAGCCGCGATCGCCCCCCCGCATTATGCCGATCTTGGACCCCGGTTCAATTTCGCTTGGGATCCGTTCAACGACAAGAAAACCGTGATTCGCGGCGGCTACGATTTGCTGTATACGAATGCGATCAATGCGGTGAATAATGTCGGCCAAGGAATTCAGCCGGGATCACAATGGCAATCCTTCAGCAACTGGACGGGGAGCTTCTATCCGAATCAGTGCGGCGAACACTCGGGAATGTGTGTAGCGTTCCCGTTGAGTGATACGACTACGAATAAAGCCAACCTGACTATTCCGCCGATTCCGGCAAACCTTCAGCCCCCGGCGGCAAACCGCGATCCGTCTTACGGGGCTTCGATCCAAATTTACTATCCGCCGGCGAAAGATCCGCGAGTGCAAACCTGGAATTTTGAAATTCAACGTGAGTTAACCAGCGGTCTGGTGCTCACTGCAGGATATGTCGGAAGCCATGGAACGCATCTGGCCGGTGAAGCTTGGCGGCAGTTCAACTTCGTACCAACCCCGACTAAAATAGCGCTGAAAACCGGATTAAACGCTAATGCGCCGATCACAAACTACTATTCAGGTGACCAAGCTGCGCTGCTGGAACAAACCTGGGGGAGCAGTTCGATCCCGCTCTCCATTCTCCTGAGCCCATATCCTTTTTATGGCTCGTTGTTCAGCCAGACTATGTACGACGGCATGTCGTCATATAACGGCTTCAACTTCAAATTGCAAAAGCGCTACTCGTACGGGCTGACGTTCCTGGCATCATACACGTATTCGAAGAAGATCTACAACGCGTCCGTGGAGCAGCTTGCGTCGCAGCTTTTCGACACCATTGCTCTTTCGCGTAATGGGATCATTGGGGGCCGGGCGGGCGTGACCAGCAGCGTCGGAGGAACCGGCGGAATCAACGGCGGCGGCTATCAAGACCCGAATAACCGCAATGCGGACAGATCCATTGCCTACGACGATATTCCGAATATGTTTAATTTCGCGTTCAGTTATGAATTGCCCGTGGGTAAAGGCAGAGAATGGCTGACCTCAGGCGGACCGCTCGACTATGTTCTCGGCGGTTGGCGTCTGACCGGAAACCTGAATGCGCAAAGCGGCGAGCCGCTCAACATCACCGGCCCGTGCAACCAACTGACATGCCGGCCGGATCTTATAGGCGACCCGAAGGCGGTTCCCGGGGGGCAGAACGCTTTACATTGGATCAACCCTGCTGCATTTGAGCCCGTCTTCGGCAATGACCAGAGCTTCTGGGCGAATCCAAACCTGAATGATCCGCGAGAGTGGGTTTTCGGTACTGCCGGCGAGTATCTGCCGGGTCTTCGTTCGCCGGCCTTTTGGAATCTCGATGCAACGTTAATGAAGGATTTCCATTTCACGGAGCAGCGGTATCTTCAGTTTCGCTGGGAAGTCTTCAATGCTTTGAATCATCAGAACCTCGGCTATCCGAACACAACGTTCTGCTTGCCGCCGGGACCTAATGGGCAAACGAATCTGGTGCAGCAGGCCGGCTGCTCTTTCGGACGCATCACGAATATCCAGACAGATCCACGGTCATTGCAGTTCGCGCTGAAGCTGTACTTTTGAGGTGAGGACGATTCGGATTCCGCTGCAAGGTTTAAAGGCTTATCATCTCTTCGGCGCTGACGAGCCCGCGCTCCGTAATTAATTCTTGTTTAGGAAGTCGTTCGGGTTCTGACGTGCTCTGGATACCAGCCGGTGAACTTTACAGCGCCCACAAGCGCAAGAATGATCACGATTATGCCTACACGGGGCGGAAGCCCCGGCGTATAGAGCAGAATAAGCTCAGCCGCCACCATGACAGCAAAGGCGAGTGCCCAAACGCCTGTGATCATGTAATTAGTTCGTCGGAACTCCGGAGTGCTCCAAAGCTCGGGCCTGACCTGCTCACGCGCATACTGCATCGTGAAGGGTCGACGGAGGACAATGGAAACCAAAACGATCAGGAGCAACCCACTGTCGACACAAAGTCTCACGGCAATGACGGACCAGGCGGGTTTTGCTAGCAACGAATAGAGCACGAGACCTGCAAATAACAATGCTGTGCCGAGGTCGAGGATCTTAAGCGAACGGCGGGCAGAGAGCCAATCGCGTGCAAGAAGTATTAGGGACACAAGTGCGCCTGCGATGAGTCCCGCAAGCGGTCCTGCAATCCTGTCAACAATGGCAAAAACGATAAAAGGCGCGAACGCCAGAAGAATGCCCATGACCTAGTTTCCAAGTTCCGTGAGTATAACAATTCCTGGAAACAGTCACGAACTGGCGAAACAAACCTCTAGTACTTTGCTGCTGCCACCTCGAGGCAGTCTGCGCTGCGGAGACTTGCTAAGTCTTTCGCACGCCAATACACTTCGTCATACTGGTAAAAGTCAGAAGGCCGCTCATCGGAAACTGGCGTTAGACAGAGATGTCGACCGATACCAATTCGACGCTGAACACTGATCCCATTGGAGAAACGGGGGACGGAGTTCCGCCCCGTGGTTCGCCCGCAAGCGGCGAAGACGTTTCTTCGGGAATCGGCGGCTTAGAGGGCGCGCGCTCGTTCATCTGGAACTCCGATACGGTACGGCGTCTGGATGAGGAAGTGGAATGGGCGCTCACCTCAAACCCGGCAGGTCCCGCGGAGATTGCCGGAGTCCTGTTGGGAAAGACCGGCCCTCCGATAGAAATCAATGATTGCCACCCTGTGCTGGTGATGCAGGAACGGGATTATGCGTACGCGCTCGCTGGGCCGGGGAAGCGTGAGTTCGAGCGCACGATCGCCTCATTCCAATCGAACCCGAAGAGCGGGCTGTCTGTGGTCGGGTATTATCGCGGCCGCAGGGGCGAAGCTGCGGAATTAACTGCAGAGGATCTTGGCCTGCTTCGAAGCTGCTTCGGCGATGCCGGGCAGATGATTCTGCTGATCAACATCGCGGACAATCAATCGCGCCATGTGAAGCTTTTCTCGGGAGATGGCGCCCACGTGCTGTCTGAGTTCGATTCGGTGGCGGACGGATCTCAGCTTCCGGGATGGCTCGAACTGTGGTATCGACTATCAGCCGGTCCCGAGAGAGATGCGGTTCCAGTGAGCGAGTTGGTAGACACCGATGCGTCAGAAGATGCGCCGGTTCTGGCAATGGAAAAGGTCTCCGAAGAATTTGTTCCGGTGAAGGAGGCTCCTAGTCGTAGCCGTCCATTGGTTCTTGCGGGCACGTTGATTATCGCGCTTCTCATCGGGGTGCTACTCTTCGAAGGGTCGGTCTGGCTGAAACAGCAAGCGCAAGCTACCGCGGCGAAGGCGGTGGCGGTGCAGCCCAGTAAGAACGGATTGGCCTTAAGGGCCGACAAGAACGGGAAGGATCTGCGGGTGGATTGGGATCACAGTGCCCCTGTGCTCGCCGGCGCTTCCGCGGGGATTTTGGCGATTCGGGACGGCAATGAACGCGAGCAGAAGGTCACGCTGAACGAAGAGCTTTTGAAAGCTGGGTCGGTGGTGTATAAACCGCTGCATGGAAGTGTCTCTCTCCGACTTGTGATTCTTGGGCCAGGGGGCGGTGAATTGGGCGAGTCGGTCGCGAAGTATCCACAGCAGATGTCTAGAGCGCGGCGGTAATCCTGATAAGGAGAGTAAGTTTATGGCAGAGCTACACGAGTTCGAAGTAAGGCTAAGTAATGGACAAAAGGGCACAGTGCTCAGGACATCCCGGTTCCTCGATAAACGCGAGTTTAATACCGTAAAGCTCGGCAACGGCACCGAGCTCAAGGTGCCGTCGGCGAACCTGGAGCCGCAGCCGGATGGCTCCTTTCTTCTCCGCGATGGCCAATCGAATGGCGGGGCGCAGCCGGAGAGCCGCACGGAAACGCGTCCGGAGAGCCGCGCCGAAAACCGTGGCGAAAGCCGCACTGAGAACCGCGTAGAAAGACGTGCGGAGAGCCGTCCTGAAAACGGTGCGGAGAGCCGTCCTCAGCCGGTATCCGAGACGCGCAGCACTGTTGATCCGTCGCTGTTCAAAGAAGAAATTGATGTGCAGCGAGTTCCCGTGAATCGCGTCATCGATGCGCCCGTTGAAACTCGTGTGGAGGATGGAGTTACCATCATTCCAGTTATGGAGGAGCGATTGAAGATCGAAAAGCAACTCATCTTGCGCGAGGAAATTCGAATTGTAAAGAAGCGAACCACCGTGCGGGACGAGCGACTCGTCTCTATGGGAAACGACCCTGCAGACGTGGTTTCGCGCGGGTGAGCGCGAAGGATAAGCTCGACTTCTTCACGATCCTGTAGTAAAGCATGAGTGAAGCAATTTGGGACCGTCTAAAAGATGACGGATTCGGGCTCAATCTCCAGGCAGGAGAGCTCGTATTCTCAGATCCGAGGCGCGCGCTATTACGGGCAGAGGTCGCGGACTCAACCGGGAAGTTGCAGGAAATGGTGGTCCGGCTCTTCCGGGACGAGACGAATCAGCGAGAGATAGTCAACAGGTTTCTCGAAGCGACTTATCTCGAGCATCCGCATCTGGTTCGCTACATCAAGGCGGGCGCGCTCGAGAGCGATGAAGGCGCGATTGCTTACGCAGTAACTGAGCCGAATGATGTCTGGGGCAGCCGCTCGCTAGCTTTGGCGGAAGCGATTGAATTCGCCCAGCACGTCATCTCTGCTTTGGAATACTTGCATGCGCGTGATTTGGTTTACAGCGTCCTTTCGACGGAGACTGTGGTTCCGGTGGGCAGCGATTGGAAGCTGAGCGACTTCAGTCAACTGCGAGTGTCCGGGACTGACACGAGTGATGAGGCTCTGTCGCTAGCGGGGCGAGTGGACACGTGCCCGCCGGAAGCCGCCGAGGGACACTTTTCGCCTGCCTGGGACGTTTGGGCATTCGGCCAGACGCTGCGCAGCGTGCTTAGGGGCTATAGAGCGCACATGCTTGAGCCATTCAAGAGCGTGATTCTTGCCTGCCTGAATGTGAACCCGTCTGCGAGGCCTTCTCTAAGCCACTTATCCGGCCTGCTTCAGAGGCCGCCATCGGATGACCGGGAACGTGGTCTATCGACGGCTGCGGGCGCTCGGTAGCGGGCGCGCGGCGCAAGTTTTGTGTTTCTTTACTAAGCTGCAATCGAGCCTCAGCACCTAAATCGCGCCCAAGCGCCTATGAGCATCTGCAGTTGGTTTCACGCTCTCGCAAGGTTCTCTCGGGCCGGGGTGCTGGTAACGGCGGGCCTGCTCTGTGCGGCAGAGAGCCCTCGTACGCCGGTTTGTGCGACGTGCCATCCGCGCGAGACTGCGCGATTTCTGGACATCCCGATGGCACACTCGCTCGAGCCGCCGAAGCTTCGTCCGGACAGCTCAACCATTCACGGTCCCTCGGGTAGCATCCTTGAACTTCTGGATCGGGGTGGCGTCATGTACCACCGAATTTCAGAGCGCGGATTGGTTGCGGAGTATCCGGTCAAATATCAACTTGGTTCCGGTAAGGCGGGTCATTCGTACCTCATCGCTGTTGGCGACTATCTCATTCAATCTCCCGGAGGATGGTATAGCGAAGCAGGCTGGAACGTCGCGCCCGCATTCGCGAGCAAGCAGCTCTTGGACTTCGATAGTCCCGTGGATGCAAAATGCCTCTTCTGCCATGCGGATAACGCCAAATTCACCGATGCCGATGGCCGTCGCCTAAGCGGTGCGCCCATAGCTGCGATTGGCTGCGATCGCTGTCATGGCCCAACCGCCGATCACGTACGGCATCCCTCCGCGAAGAACATCATCAATCCCGGAAAGCTGAAGGGCGCGGCGAGAGACAGTGTTTGCGTGCAGTGTCACCTCTTGGGAGAAGCGAGAATTCTGAACCCTGGAAAAGAGCTCGACGATTTTCATGCGGGGCAGGATTTTGCCGACGTCGTTGCGGTGTATGTGCCCAAGAGTGAAGGAGGCGCATTCAAAGCCGTAAGCCAAGTGGAGCAGCTCTCTCAGAGCATGTGCGCGCGGGCAACCGGCGGAAAACTTTGGTGCGGAAGCTGTCATGATCCGCACGGCGAATCCGGAAATCGGGAACTCGCGATCAAGAAGGTTTGCGTGTCGTGCCATGCATCGGCATCTCTGTCGAAAGCCGGCCATCCCACCCCGCCTGGAGAATGCGTCAGTTGCCACATGCCCCGCGTATCCCCAAGCGACATCGCCCACATGGCGATTACGGATCATCGCATTCTGCGCAGTTCATCGGAATCGAGAGTGGATACCGCGACAGGATCACAAAGCTTGAGCGCATGGGCTCCGCCGCCCGAGCAATTCCGTGCCAGGGACCTGGGCCTTGCCGAGTTGGAATTCGGTTCACGCATTCAGCAGGAGTCTACAGCGGCCGATGGGGCAAAACTGCTTGACGAGATACCGCAAGCCCAGCAAAATGACGATCCCGCGGTTCTGTCGGCGAGATCGGCGGCGTTTCTATCAAAAGGAAACGTCGAGCAGGCATTGTCGCTGTCCCGACGAGCTGTTGAGAAGTCTCCGAATAGCGCGTTGTATGCCGTATATCTGAGCATGGCGCTCGATCGGAAGGGTGATTTGGCGGAAGCCGAGCGGCAACTCAACCGTGCCATCGATCTCGATCCCTCGCTTCAGGAAGCGTACGTTCACCTGGTGGACATTTATTCCCGCGAAGGATCTATAGCGAAACAGCGAGAAGCCATCGACCGGTATTTGAGGTGGAATCCACAAAGTATCTGGTTCCGGCTCGCGAAGGCCGCGCTGCCCGAGCCTACTAGGCAATAGAATCAATCAATGATGCTCGTGTCCAGGCGATAGGCCATCAGCGTGCGCTCGCGCTCGCTGGATGTCTTTGAAGCGGAGTTCACCTTCGCGCCTTGGCGTTTGCGGGCGCTTTGATACGGAAGTCAATCGTGAGATGACTTTGGCTCATTTAGGATTCTCTTTGGGGGTCAGAATGGTCAGGGGATCTCCGCGAGCGGCACCCTGGCCTCACCTGAACCTCAGCCACGGCACACACCGAAATCAGCGTAAAGGGCGAAGTCAAGAAAGTAACGAATGAACTATGCCGCGGCGGCCGCGGACGGCAAGGGGCAGAACACCGCTCTGGATGCACCCGCTACACAAAAAGAAGTGCGCGGGAATGTAGACAGCTATCTTGATAATCCTCAGGATGCGGTCAGCTTGGACGTTGGCTTTCAAACTTACCGGATGGAACGAACTATGCAGCGCGTACTGTTCTGAGAGCCGCCGCCAAGCAGATGCAGGTCACGGTTCAGAATAGCGGCTAGAAAAAATAACGAGTCCGGTAGTGGCAACATGCATCGAGGGATTTAGAGTCGGTAATTGCTCATCGATTGACAGCCGCTTTAGCCAAATTGCACTCACTGGCGTGACGACTCAACTCTGTTTCGGAGTTAAAGTAGCGGCCGCAGCTTTCGCATCGAAACTGGTTCGTTCCCGCGCTGGCGCGCCGTTCGTCTTCGTAATGGTTGTCCTCCGGATCTTTTCCGAAAGCCCCATCCACTGGCACTTCTCCGCGACCTTCTCCAAACTCGGGACGCGATGCGGCGAGCTTCTCAACTGTCGAGTGCTTGCCGGTCTTACCGGACATTTGCGCGTTGAGCGTCCGTTCGGTCGATTCTCCTTGATCTTCGTCAGCTTGCGCATAATGGCTCTTCCGGCTCGATTCATCGGACTCGGGGAAATTCTGCTTTTTGTCCATGGACATGCCTCTCCAAGAAGATCGCTGGGCCAGCGCTTCGTTACATCGCCAAAACCGGGGCTCAACGATCCTTTCCGATTTCGTGCCCTGAGCAGGTAGTTTTTCAGGCGATGGCGGCGGAAACGACCCGCCGGCTGTCGACAGTCCTCACGCCGAAAGCCAACCCATTCGCCGGCCCCCATCTCGTGGGGTAGCCGGTAATTCAGAACGAGACCGGCTATCCTGCAGAGCCGAAGCAGCACGTTCCCAGAACGCTGAACCCAGAACAGTGCAGAAAAGAGCGAAAGCTCGGCGTGCGGCGAAAGTGCGTCATTTTAAGTTATCAGGAGAACCTCGATTGCGGTGCCCTTACCCGGTTGTGAGATGCACTTGCAAACTGCGCCGATGGCAGCCGCACGCTCTCGCATACTGATTAGTCCGAGGTGGTCGGCCGCATTGGCGCCATCCGGATCGAACCCGGGGCCCTCGTCCTGAATTCGCAGCCATAGCTCTGTACCTTTAACCTGAAGTTGTACCCAGACAGGAATGTCCCCTGCATGCTTCTGGGTGTTTCGCAGAGCCTCCTGGCAAATTCTGTAAAACACCGTGCCGACTTCCAGAGGAATAGCGGAGCCGTCTTCAACGGCTTTAAACGTGAGGGGCGCACTTCGGCTGCGCTGATACTCGTCGCACAAACTTTTGAGAGCATTTACCAAGCCGAGGTGCTCGATGATCGACGGATGCAAACGATGTGAAATATCCCGCACATCCTGACACAAAGCCGCCGTGTGCTCCTGTAAGCTTGCAACCTCGGCTTGCAATTGCGCCAGATCTCCAGGCAATCCCTGGCGTAGACGATCAAGCCCCATTTCCAGCAGGGCAAGTCGTTGGGCGAGGTGATCGTGCAAATCTCTTGCAATACGTCGCCGCTCTTCTTCCTGCACATTAAGCAACTGGCGACCGATTTCTGTAAGTTCCGTTCGTGTTCCACCCAACTTCGAACTGGTCTGCCGCGCCTGATGCTCGAGCAAGTCCCAAGCGAATTGCATCCGTCGCCGCTCTTGCTCTTCGGTTTGCTGACGAAACGTTTCATCTCGCAGCACTTTGATGAAACCGACCGCGTTTCCGTCATCAGAATGGACCGTATTTGTGATCCATCGGGCAAAGAAGCGCGCACCATCCTTACGGATCAGCCACGACTCGCCGTTACCGCGACCGCACTCCAGCGCGGTTTCTAGCTCCTGCCGGAACGCCTCTGACGAATATCCCGCTGCCGCAAAGAATTCGCTGCCGTCAACGCCCGAGACTTCCGGTTCGGTGTACCCAAATATTCGCTCCGCACCAGAGTTCCAAGTGCAGATTTGTCCGCTGCGGTCCAAGTCAAAAACGGCGCAGTCCCGAATGTTTTCGAGCAGAAGCCGAAAGCGCTGTTCCCGGGCGCGTAAGGCTTCCTGGAACGTACGCTGTTCGGTACGGTCCCGCATCACTTTGGCGTACCCGCGGACTTCGCCCGATCCATCGCACAAAGGCGTGAGCACGCCGCTGCCCCAGAACCTGGTACCGTCTTTCCGCATGTGCCAGCGTTCGTCTTCTGCTCGCCCTTCGCGGACAGCGATAGCTGCTTCCCGGTCCGGTTCGCCCCGCGAGACGTCTTCGGGCGTGAAGAACAAGGCCCCGGGTTTGCCCAGGATCTCCTCCGGCGAATAACCGAGCAGCAGCTCTGCGCCCTTGTTCCAACCCGTGACGTTCTTCTCGAGCCCTAGCGTGATAAATGCGTAATCTCGGGCGCTATCGGCAAAGGCTCGGAATTCCGCCTCTAGCGCGCGAGCCCTCTCGAGCTGAACGGTAAGTCTTCTTAGTTCTGCCTCTGCTTCGGTCTCGCTACTCGGCTCGCGTGGCGTCTCCAAACTGGCTTCCGTCTCGTTACCCATTGACGGTGCCCACCATAACGCAGGCCGAAAACTTGCGTCTATTTTCTGTAAATTCGGAGAGCTCGTTCGCTACAACGAGCAGGCCCGTACATAGCCCAATTAAGCCATTTCTTTGTTCAACGCAATATGTCACTCGGTTCCTCACTTTTCTCTCGGAACCGGGTTGGGGTAGGGAGGTCCCAAGCTTAGCACCTACTCGGGAAGATCACAGCCCGGAATACTACGGCAGCCCGCTGATGAAACGGGAAGCATTTAGCGGTTACCTTAAACAGACAACAAACTCTACAGCCCGTTTGAATCTCTGAGAATTGTGTCCGGACGATCAAAACAATGGCGGGAGCTTACAGTTGTCCCGTCGTCAGCGCGCTTACCGCAATACGCTTTAGATAGCAGCGCGAGCCCGGGCTGAGCGACTGTAGCTTGCTGCATTGTCTTCTCGCGCGAAAAATGGCGGCATCTCATTGACAACGTTGGTCGGGGCGGCAAGATTCGAACTTGCGACCCCCTGCGCCCAAGGCAGGTGCGCTACCAGGCTGCGCTACGCCCCGACATGAAAACTTCGTTCAAACCGCTGGTTTTTCAGATCGAATTCAGAATAAAAGAAAACCCAGTTGCCTATTCAGAAGCAACGTCGATCCCGCCACTGGATATCCTAGCACCATCGGCCAGTTTTCAGTTTTTGGGCACACGCCTACCGCGTCGCTGGTCTCATAAGCCTGAAGCTCACCTGTATGTTGGCAATCACGTTCACCGCCTTTCCGTCTTTTGTTGCCGGGCGGAATCGCCACTGTCTGGCCGCTTGAACCGCGTTTTCATCTAAGCCGTAGCCGCATCCGCGGCGTAATCCGAAGTGTCTCGGGACGCCGTTCGTATCAACTACGAATGAAATCTCCGAGGTTCCTTGGATCCAGCCAAGCCGGGCCACATCGCTATAAGTAGCTTCGACTTTCGAAAGCAATCTCGGCATGGTTACTTGGCCTCCGATTTTTTCCATCGGAAGATTCTCGGCTTCAGCTTCTCGCGGCTCCGTCGCCGCAATGTTATCGGCACGTATGGCGGTTGCCCGGCGCCAGAACGCTGCTCCGCCTCCTTCGCGCCCGCTCTCATATGTGTCTGCCGCGAGTTCCAGGGCGAGCGCAAGATCGTCAGGGCTTGTATCGCGGCGAGACTCCCTGATTTGGAGCGCCCGGCGGCCCAATGGCGCGGCTTCAGTTCGCCATTGGCGCATACTGTGATCGGCCAACTTATTGCGTAGTAAGAGAGCCTCGAAATCTAGCGAGTCGGCATACGCCGGGTCTTCGCTAGACTGCTGCGCCCATACGTCATTTGCTCGTTTTAAGAGATGAATCATCTTTTCAACTGGGAGTTGGCCGGGTGCCGCAAGCTCACGCTTGGCCTTGTCAAGAAGATCTCTAGGATCGGAACTGCGGCCTAGAGCAGCAGTTACCAAAAGCATCGTCAGCGCGGCGCAGCGTCTCACAAAACCTCCTTTGATTCAGATTAGGCGAGATTTAGGGACTTGAGTACGCGAGTTGTTTGCTCTTAAGGCTGCCAGGCCGACTGGCGGTCTGATGCTGTCAGCTGCTGCCCTAATGCTTTTGGAATGACCCGCCGATCAGACCAGTAGATAGCATTCGCGACCTGGAGGGTAAACGATGAGAGTCAGGTGGCTACATGGCGCAGGAGTCCTGATGTTACTGGCGGGTGCAGCATTCACCCCGGCGCAGACGGCCGCGACTCCCGGAGAGATTGCAATCGCGTCTGAAAGGCCGGCCCCCGCTTTATCGCCTTACGGCACCGCGGGCGGCAATTCGTTGGCGGTTTCACCCAAGATAGAAGTTGCGAACGTCGAGAATGGACATGACCGCACGGTCAGACGTGTGTGGGTCTCCAGCATCTGCGCAATGGTGGCTGCTACTGCATTGGACGCCGGCACGTCTTGGGGAAAATACGAGACAAACTCGCTGCTGGCGTCATCCGACGGAAAGTTCGGAGCCAAAGGGATCACCATGAAAGCCGGGTTTGCTGGCGCAGTGATCGTGCCTCAAATCTTCCTCCGTAAACGCAAGGACCTGCGGACGAAATTCGCTATTGCCAACTTCGCCGAAGCGGCTGCTTTCAGCGGCATCGCAATACACAACATGGGCGTGCCTGCCCCCAAGAACTAGCCGGGGGCGCCGCGAGCTGTAGCACAAGCAGCAGAACGGATGCCGCCAGATGGTAGGGGCGGCAGTGTTTGAATCTCTTGAGGCACTCAGTTACTGAATATAGCCCTGCGGGTGCTCATACGTTGCTTTCGCATTTGTCTTAAGTAGGCCCCAGTGCAGGCGGAAAACGCGTCGCAAGTTCGGCGTCTGGCTCAGCAAACAGAAGGACTATGTCGCTGTTCTCGTCCAGTCCGCTAAGGTATGCGGGAGGAAGCGTGACCGCATCTCCGTTCAAAAGCGCGTCTACGTTCTCGCAGTTGAAGCCGATAATCAGGTGATGGGTGCCGGATGCATCAACCGCGACTGCTTTGATAGCCATCGGAAAAATTATACTTGCGAAACTAAGCACGTCACTCGTTTGGTCGGACTTGGCTGCACGTGCTCTTAACGCATTTGCCCGTAGTATTCACGGCGAATTCGACCGACACGGAGCGCGCTGGAAACAGTTCTAAGTATTGAGGCGGATGTCGCGCTGGGACACTAACCGGAGGCAGTGAAATATGGAATACGAGGATTTAGCAAAGACCGAGCCTAGACCTGGAGCACGGGAGGAACATCGCGAGGGGCCGATTGCACGCAGCATAGAACAGCAAACGGCAAAGTTGCCCTCTGATTGGTTCTTGTGGGCGGCGTTCGGATCTATAGCGGGTTCCCTGGTTTTCAAGTTAAGTGGAAAAGACCACGAAGCGTTGTTCGTCGGTCAATGGGCACCGACCTTTTTGATTCTTGGTCTCTATAACAAGCTCGTGAAGCTGCATGGCTCGGAGGGAGTGTGAATGTCACCTTGCTGCTCCCCCTAGATCAACCCACATTCTGATTGCGATCATCATTCAGGTGCATTACTGAGAGCAGACCGAGTAATGCCGCCTTTGCCAGTTCAAAGCTTGCCAAGATGGAAGCAAGCATGGCAACCGCCACCGCCAGCAGATTCACCGCCGTTTCCCCCTTCGGATCTTATCGGCCAGAGAGCTGCGTTTTTCTTGGCACCCGTGCGATTAGTTTGAATAAACGTGGTAGGGGCGGCAGGGATCGAACCTGCGACCCTCAGCTTAGAAGGCTGATGCTCTATCCAACTGAGCTACGCCCCCAACGAATACACAGTTATTAGTCTACTGGCCCCCTTAGTCTACCGGTTCTTTCGGCCTGCCTCTATCTATGGAACTATAGCTGGAGCGATTGCGTACTCTGGTTTCAACGGAATGGAGGCGCGAGTGACGCGAATTTTGATGGGAATCGGGCTGATGGGGGGCGTTCTGTTATCGAGTTGCGGCGACTTCGGTGATTTCGAGCGCGCCAAGGAAGATTTCCATTATTCGTACCCTTTGCAATCAGGAGGCCGGCTTGAACTGGAGAATAAGAATGGCTCTGTAGACATCGTAGGCTGGGATCGCAATACGATTGACGTCTCAGGTACGAAGTTTGCTTCGAGCGCGGACCGTCTGCGGCAAATCAAGATCAATGTGAGCGTGAGCGGCAGCAGCGCTTCCGTTTTGACGGAATCGCCCAGCACTTCCTGGCACGAACCCTATGGCGCCAAGTACGTGATTCGTATTCCGCGGCAAACTACGCTCGAACGCGCCCAAACTACCAATGGCAGCGTTTCGGTCGAGGATTTGGAAGGAGGCGGGCGTGTCGTGAGTACGAATGGCCGGATCTCGATGGCCCGCGACACCGGCGACTATGACGCCCACACTACCAACGGTGCGGTCCAATTCGAGGAATGCAGCGGCTCCGAGCGGGCGCACACGACGAATGGCCCGGTGCGGGGTCGGCTCAAAGCGGGAATCATCAATGCAGAGTCTTCAAACGGCTCGATCGAGTTTACGCTCATGCAGCCATCTGATGGCCAGCCAATTCGTGTATCGACGACGAACGGCGGCGTAACACTTGCGCTCGCCGAATTTCATGGCAATCCGTTGAGCGCGGAGACGACGAACGGCGGCGTTACGCTGCGTTTGCCAAGCGACACCAACGCAAGGATCGATCTGAAAACGAGTATCGCGGGCATCAGTAATGGCTTCCCTTTGTCCTCTACAGAGGAGAGCTCGAAACACCGGCTCTCCGGCCTGCTGGGGAAAGGCGGTCCGCTGATCTCCGCAACTACTGCAGTTGGCGGCATACATCTCGAGCGTTACTGAGACTCTCCTCAAGCCTTAAAATAGTTCCGTGAAGCGTATCCTCCTGCTCTTGTGCGCGTTTGGTCTGATGAGCGCAGTAGAACGTGAGGGCAACTTCGACATTCGCTTCGAACCCACGGCCAAGCTACAGACAGGCGCGCAAGTGCCGTTTGAGATTCACGTTATCGATGCGCTCCGTAAGCCGCTGCCCGACGCCAAAGTTACGCTGCAGATCGAATTGCCGGACCATACACACACGAAGGTGTTTCCCGCGCCCGCGATTGCTTCCGGTGTCTACCTGGCGAAGCCAATCTTTCCACTCACTGGAGAATGGAATATCTACGTCGAAGTGCATCGAGATAACGAGATGAGCGCGCGGACGATTCAATTCAATGTGCCGGAATAGTAAACACCGGGAGGTTTCGGTATATCCGGTACGCGACTACCAACGACTTCCTGAGCACGCCGATGTATCAGCAGGCGCGAGCGTTCATGCAGCGGCCTGCGGCAGAAGCCGTAGTGCGCGCGAACCAGGAATTGCACACGCGTGGTTTCGGTTTGCTCATCCATGATGCGTACCGTCCGTGGTACGTGATCAAAATGTTCTGGGACGGAACTCCGGAGGACAAGAGAATTTTTGTCGCCGACCCCTCGCAGGGATCACGGCATAACCGCGGCTGTGCAGTGGATTTGACTCTGTATGACCTCAAAACAGGGCGCGCGGTGCAGATGGTGGGCGTTTATGACGAGATGTCTCCGAGATCTTATCCTTTCTATCCGGGAGGAACGTCTCATCAGCAATGGCTTCGCGCCGTCTTGAGGCATGCTATGGAGGAACAGGGCTTCAGGGTTTACGAGACCGAGTGGTGGCACTTCGATTTCTATGATTGGCAAAGCTATCCGATTTTGAATCAGACTTTCGAGCAGCTGGATGCTAGCGCGACGCGCTAACTTACGACGAAGGGCCAGGAAGTGTGACTTAGTAACCGTATGCCAGAGCACAACGAGAATTCCCGACGAAGTAATATCGTCCGAAGCAGCGAACTGTAAAGGCGTCGGCCGGCGGGATCTATTGACCGGATCGACCGCATTGGCCACGGCCATATTTGCCGCAGCCGAAGCGCCGGACAGGAACTGCAAAGCGCCGAGAAAGCTAGGCGAGATAAGAGCATTGACCGATCCCCAACGTTTACCGTCAAGAGGTAAAGCTCTTCCGTCAAGCTGGCGTCAATGTCGGAACACATGCCATCGGCGATCACGCAATCGATTGGGTGGTCGACACGTACGCCGAAGTTCTCAAAGAAAAGCCAACCACGGGGCTGCGCCACAGCATCATTCACTCCGATATTCCTACTGCGCACCCACGGCAACTCTTTCTTGAAGAAAGCAGGATCACTCGAATTTGGCAGCAAGCCGACATTGCCCTGCGATCGCGCCTTTACACAGTCCCTTCACACCAGTTGCGAGATCTGAAGTGCGAGATGACCATCTTCAACGGCCGGATCGTCTAGAAAGCCAGCGACTCGCCGATGGTCCAAAGCAATCGACCGTAGTTGACGCTTGCCGACGAACCGCCCAGATTGTATTCTTTGCGTTTTTAAAACGTCATTTGCGCTGGTTTGATCTAAGAATGGAATAGTGTCCTCACCGCAGAAATACGCCAGGATCGAGCGTGAACGCCGCTTTCTTCTCGACCGATTTCCCAGTGATTCAAATGTGGTCCGAGTTCGCCGTATTAAAGACCGTTACATTGACGGAACCGCTTTGCGCTTACGACACCAGAGTGATAACGCTGACCCGCCCTTATTTAAGCTCACCCAAAAGACCCCATATCGAGCCAGCGGGGCGCAACAGGGCTTCATGACAAACATGTATCTTAGCCGGGACGAGTTCAGCGTTCTCGCACAACTGCCCGCAACGGAGCTTAGCAAGATTCGTTACAGCGTACCTCCTTTCGGCATTGACGTATTTGAAAACACGTTAGACGGGCTGGTCCTCGCCGAAGCGGAATTCGATTCAGCTCTTGATGCCGAAGCGCTTGTGCTTCCTTCTTTCATTCTTCAGGAAGTATCCGACGACGATCGATTCACCGGAGGCCAACTTGTGCGCGCCTCACGGCCGGAGATCGAAACTTTACTGACTCAATATGGGATTAGGCTCAGACATTGTCAGCGTGCGCACACACCCTGACTATCGCGCACACTCCGATAGAATGTTCCCGGAGTAATCATTACGTTCACCGCTACCGCCGATCTCATCTTGCCGAGCACTACTACCGGATCCTTTCCACGCCCGCGCTGGTTTGACGTGAGTATGTGGGGCCGCCCCCTCGATACCTGCATGCTCGATGTTCGCTTTCGTGAGAAATTCCAGGATGCGTTGTCTGTGGTTATCAGCGATCAGGAACGCGCCGGGCTCGATGTTCTGAGTACTGGCGATTTTCACCTTGATGAAGACCTCGCCGGCCGCGCCTGGCATCACTATCCCCTGCAGCGCTGGGCAGGTTTCGAGGGCGACTATCTGCAGCCGGAAGAGACCACAGCCGCGTGGCTGCACTATCCCGCCGGCACGCTTCTCAATGAAATCTATACGGGCTGGCGTTGGCCGCATGTCGTGGACAAAATCGAGCACCGCCCGCTTGGGTACGCGAAGATTTGGCGTGTGGCGCAAGCGCGGTCCAACAAACCCGTGAGGTTCGGGACCTGCTCCTCACAGGTAATGGCTTTATTCCTGGATATTTACACCCCGAAGTATAAGGACAAGCGTGAAGTCATTTGGGACATGGCGGTCGCGATGAATCACGAGTTGCTGGAACTGCGGGACGCAGGCTGCCGGTGCATTCAGGTTGAAGAGCCCACCTTCCATTTCATGGCAAATACTTACGGCAAAGATCATGAGGAGGTGCAGTTCATGGTCGATGCCTTCAACCGCGAGGTCCAGGGCTTGGACGACGTCGAGCTTTGGATTCACACCTGTTGGGGAAATCCAAACATGCAGCGCGTCATGGAAGATACGAGCTATGCGAATTCCATCGAGATCTATCTCGAGCGCTGCCGCGGCGATATCTGGACCTTAGAGATGAAGGATCGCAACCAGAAAGATCTCGAGCTGTTTGCGCCATTCCGCAACTCGCTCACGAAGAAAATATCCATTGGAGCGGTAAGCCATCGCGTGCTGCAAGCGGATCGCCCAGAGGATGTTGCGGTTGAGATCCGCAAGGCGCTTCAGTACATACCGGCCGAGAAGCTCATCGTTTCGAGCGATTGCGGATTCGGCCGTCAAGGCTGTAACCGCGAGATTGCTTTCTATAAGTCCAGCGCAATCGCCCAAGGGTGCAATATCGTGCGACGCGAGCTCGGATTCCCTGTCAGCGAGATACCGGCAACGGCTCCAATGCTGCAGGTAGACGTAGTTCCAGGACGCAATCGCGCCGGCGTCGCCTCAGCGTGAGCACCTTTTACGCCAGCTTCATCCATGGTCGTTGCCAGTTGGAACGTCAATTCGATTCGCGCTCGCATCGAGCACGTAAAAACGTGGCTCAGTACGCACAATCCAGATGTTCTTCTGATGCAAGAACTCAAAGCAGCGGAGTTTCCCGCCGATCTCTTCAACGAGCTTGGATACCGAAGCGCGGCCGTTACCCAGAAGTCCTACAACGGCGTTGCGGTCCTATCGCGCCACCCCATTGATGTAGTCTCGACAACCCTCATAGGCGATGAAACAGATAGCCACGCGCGATTTCTCGAAGCCGTGGTCAAGGATATTCGGATAGCCAACATCTACGCCCCCAATGGAAACCCGATTGGCAGCGACAAGTTTCTCTACAAACTCGCCTGGATGGATCGCCTCCAGCGCCAAATGCAGATTTGGTTGAGAAGCGAGATGCCTACCCTCGTGGGCGGTGACTTCAACGTAATCCCAGACGACATTGACTGCCACAAGCCTGCTTCCTGGATGCATGACGCGCTGTTTCAGCCCGAGCCGCGCATCCGCTACCGGGCCTTAATGGCACTCGGTTATACGGACGCATTTCGTTATCTACACCCTGGCGAAGGCGGCTACTTTACATTCTGGGATTACTTCCGAAAGGCCTTTGAGTACAACCGCGGCATTCGAATCGACCACTTCTTGCTCTCTCCGCAACTAACTCAGCGATTAGAGAGTTGCGAGATCGACAAAGCACCCCGAGCCCTGGATAAACCATCGGACCATACGCCCATTCTCGCTCGATTCCGCGCCGACTCGGCATCTAGCTAGCCTCCGAAGATCTGCGTACCTCTGCGATTGCCGAGAAATTGTTCTGCATGGCTTGCAGACGTCGGCGCCCTGCCTCGGATCCCTCCACAACGCGCTCAATACTGATCAGAAATTCAGGAAGTTTCATTTTCTCCCTGAACTCCGCCAGGTAGGGCTGAATCTTTGCGTATTGGAAATACATCTCCTGGCAAGTGTCATATACCAGGTCTGCGTCGAGTGCACCGCTCGATACGAATGCGCCCACCATGTCCCAATATCCATACACCTGCAGAACGAAGCCGGTTTTCCTGCCTCCAGCGCTAACAACCTCAATAAACTCGTCAGCGGACCGCGGCATAAACTCTCCACCCACATATGAGCGCGCTTCGCGCATCACGGTCTCCCGCCGCAGTTCGTACAGCTTAAGAATCAGCTCTGCTTGCCGGATCGCATCGTTTTCTGCTGCCTTCTTTTGTGTTCCCATAGCCTGCCAGTTCGCCTCATCGTCGATGATACAGGCAACTCCGGACTGCCGACCACACGCGTCTGAGTAGAAGGCGCCCCTCACGGCTCCCGCCTCTCACGCCATCATGCGGCCGTATCACGCGCTATCGGAAAAGTGACGGTGCATCCCGAACCCTATCCGGCCAAAGCTGATTACGAGAATCAATGCGGTGAGGCTGTGCGGCGTGCCACGGTTAAATATAAGCGGCCGTCGGCCGATTGTAGACTGGCGTTTGCTCTTTCCGAACGCACGAGTTCCAGAAGCGAACACTCGCTCGATGTTTCGCAAGAGCCAAACGCCTTTGTTTGTAAAACCATAGCAGGGGCGCTAGACTTGCGTAAACAGATAACGCCTCCATGATCGAAAGCATTATGTCTTTTCTGCGCGAGCTGAAAGTCGGGGCGCGCTCCCTGGCCCGTGAGAAAGCCCTCACGGCGACGGTAGTAGTGACCCTGGCCCTCGGAATCGGAGCCAATGCCGCGATGTTCAGCCTCGTTCGCGGTGTGCTGCTCCGCCCGCTCGTCAATCGCGACGAAAACCGGCTCATCTACATTCGCCAGAGTGCGCCAGGTATCGGGGCCGACAACGCTTGGTTCTCTATACCCGAAATCGGGGATTTGCGCTCGCGCCTGAAAACACTCAACTCCTTCGGCGATTTCTCCACTGTTGGGTTCACTATGGTCGGGCTCGGAGAACCCCGCACGGTGCAAGCAGGTGTGGCTGGTGGATCGTACTTCCAGACCATGGGCTTACGCCCGGTACTCGGCCGGCTTCTGAACGCGCACGATGACGGACCGAACGCTGCGGGCGCCGTAGTCTTGACTTACCGTTTTTGGTCGACAGCGCTGAAGAGCGATCCCGGCGTCATCGGCAAAACCGTACGGCTCGATTCGTTTCTCGATGCGCGCAACGCCACAGTCGTCGGCGTCCTGGAGCCATGCGTCCCCTATCCCGCCGACACCGAAATCATCGCCAATGTCGTCACCAGCTCCCATCATTTATCGGCGACCATGGTAACCAACCGCATACACCGCATGACCGACTTGTTCGCGAGGCTCGCGCCGGGCACGAATCTCGAGATGGCGCGGGCAGAATTGCGTACGGTATACGCGCGTATGAAGCGGGAGCATCCCGAAGCCTATCCCGCCAAAGCTGACTACCAAATCGGTGCAGTGACGCTGCGCGATCAGCTTACGTCCAAGGCCCGGAGCATACTGCTGGTCCTCATGGCAACCTCGATACTTGTGTTCATCATCGCCTGCTCGAATGTCGCCAACCTGATTCTTGCCCGAACTGTGCGCCGCGAAACCGAACTCGGGATCCGCGCCGCGCTCGGCGCCAGTACCGGCGCTCTGCGTCGTACTCTGTTGGCGGAGAGTCTGCTGCTGTGCGGCGCAGGGGCAGCTCTCGGCATCCTGATCGCCAGCCCGATGGTAGCTGTTCTCGGGCGTTACATGTCGCAATTCTCCATACGAGCCCTAGACCTCACGGTGGATTCGAGCATGCTGTGGGTCGGCGCGGGACTTGCTCTGATTGCTGCCGCGCTGCTGGCATTCGTTCCGCGACTGCCGTCGTCAGGAGGCGCCCAGGGGTTCGGCTTGGCTGCAGGAAGCACTCGCGTAACGGGGACCGCGAATCGGAAATTGAGGGTCTTCGCCGTCGTTCAGATCGCCGCCTCTTTTGTGCTCGTGGCCTCGGCAGGCGCAACCATCAATACGCTCCTTTCGCTCGAGGCCGCCCAAACTGGTTTCGATATACGCCATGTGCTCGCAGTCGACCTGCCCGTCATGCATTTGGGAAAAACCCCCAGCCAGTCGGTGAGTTTCTACCGCGAAGCGACCCGGCGAATCCGTGAGTTGCCCGGCGTTCAGAACGTTTCCATTGGATCGGCCGTACCCTGGCGCGATGCTGGGTCCGACTTCGGACTCGAGTTCTCGGCTGACGGGCATGTGCCAGCCCCCAGCGAGGAACATCCGCGCGCTAAGACTCGCATCGTCTCGCCCGGGTTTTTCGCAACGCTTGGTTTGCCTATTCTTGAAGGACGCGATTTCTGCGATGCCGACCGCCAAGGCAGCGGGTCAGTCGCGATTGTAAGCCAGAGCCTGGCGCAACGGATTTTCCCCAGGAGCGGCGCGCTCAACCATCATCTGACCTGGACCGACCCCATCCTGCAGGTCATCCCCGGCCTGATCAGCACCGAACCGCTCCGCATTATTGGCGTGGTGGCGGACCTGGACGATTTAAACGTAGTGCCCAGGCCGACTATGACCGTGTACCGTCCTTTCGATCAGGAGCAAGCACTCGGAGGAGGCCGTCTATTTGTTCACGTGCGTTCAGATCCTTATGCTCTAGTCGTGCCGATCACGCGTCTCATGCACGCGATGTCCGCGGACCAGCCCGTCGAACGCGCCGCCACTCTGGCAGACGTTCGCGCCCAGGTGCTCTCACCCGATCGGCTCAATGCTGTGGTATTCGGCGTGTTCGCGGCAGTGGCGCTACTAATTGCCGTGGTCGGCGTGGCCGGCGTGCTGGCATTCTCCGTCAGCGGACGCACGAGAGAGTTCGGCATTAGGCTGGCCGTTGGATCGCAGCCCCGGCTTCTGCTGATGCGCGTTATCACCGAAGGCGCTGCCATGGCCATCGGCGGACTTGCCGTCGGCTTTGCCTGCGGATTCGCTCTCGCGCATCTGGCAGGCACTTTGTTTGCAGATCTGAAAACGCCGGGGGTGCTGCCGGCGGCCAGTGCGGCCTTTATCCTGCTGCTTGCGGCCGTGATTGCGTCGGTGATACCTGCCGCACGCGCAGCCCGCATCGACGTCATTCAAGCCCTCAGAACCGAGTAAGCCTCCCGTAACGAGACGTGCCCACGCGCAGCAGCGTCGCTAGTCGGAACCAGCGTTTGCCGTTTTGGCTCCGTCGCCGCTCGTCGTTACTCCTTCGCGGCGGCCTCCAGGGTGGCGATGTCGAACTTCACCATCTTCATCATCGCAGCCATCGCCTTCGGATGCTTCAGGATCTCGGCAATCTTCTCCGGCACGATCTGCCAGCACACGCCGAACTTGTCCGTCAGCCAGCCGCAGGCCATGGACTTGCCACCGTCAAGGAGCTTGTCCCAGTAGCGGTCGATCTCGGCCTGGTCCTTGCATGCGACGGAGTATGAGAAAGCCGGCGTGAGGGCCTGCGCGGGGCCGCCGTTGAGGAACGTCATTCGCTGGCCAATAAGTTCGATGGTTATGGTCGCGATCTTTCCGGCCGGCCAGGGCCCGACGCCGCTCGAACGCAACCCCCCCAGCTTCTTCGTTTCCGGAAATACCGAAAGATAAAACTCCGCAGCGTCTTCGGCGTTGTCGTTAAACCACAGAAACGGTGTGATCTTGTTCATGCTCTGCCCTCTATTTCGAGGGTATCCATCGTCGAAGCCGCAGAGAACGGCGGCCACCTTAAATCTAACAGCGTGGCAACCCGGGCCTATGCGCCAGTCCATCCGTATCAGGCAATCCGTCCAGAACGGGTGTTCGCTCCATCGATCCGCTATGGTCGGCAAGGATAGATTTACGCTAATCCGTTACTGGTGATTACTCGACATCATTTAGGCCCTCCGAACCGAGTAAGACGTCATCTTTCGAACCAACCGAACCCTTGTGTTCGTATCATACTTTGCGATATAAAGTCTTTATGCGATTACCAAAGTACGCTATCGCGACTACGGAAATGCTGCTCATCTTTCCAGCCGCCCTTTTCATGCTCGCGCTCTTCCTCCGTAATGTGCAGCCTCCACAGTACGAGCCTGCTCACACCGCCGAGCAGATAGTTGCGTGGTACGCCGCGAGTCCCCGAATCGGACTCTGGCTATTCCTCATGGCTCTCCCATTGGCAGTACTAATCACCGGCTGCGCCACGCTCTTTCGTAGATGGCGCGATGATGCTGAATTGCGGGATGCCGCGCAACACACACTCGCCGCCTTCCGCGCGCACATCGCGGCTGTAATCGTCGCCAGCGCGACATTGATGGCCGGAGGCATTTTAGCGATTGTCGCGCTCCATGTACTCACCGATTAACTGGCATACGCGGCCGAAGCTCACGGTGCTCTCGTAAGCTTATGATTCAATCGGTAACAAGCGAAAAGTAAGAGCTTGTAAACTGCGAAAGGAACGGTGCACATGAAGCCGCTATTCTCCTTGACGAACCTTTACAAAAGCGCTCTGGTGAGCGTCTTCCTATTCAGCGCGACGTGTTGGGGCCAGGTACTAGCAATACCGAGCTATGTGCAGCCGGGCGATTCTGTCTGGGAACAGTGGCAGAATCCGAAAGCCGTTGGAATCCTGATTGTGAATTTGAACAACGGCGATGATACAACTTTTTACCCTGATGTCTTGGCAGCGGTCAAAAAAACTCAGCAGAAAGGAATCTCGGTTCTCGCTTACACCTATACAGGTTATGGGACGCGTGATCCCAAGGTTGTGAAGTCGAAAGTGAAAGCCGCATTCGACAACTATCGCTTCGATGGAATTTTTTTCGATGAGGTTCCGACCAGTTGCGAAGCGAGTAGTCCGTATGCGAAAGACAACCTGGAGTATTACCGTAGGCTTACCGATTACGCACGGAAATTTGAGGGCCCGGACATCACAGTCCTAAATCCCGGAACTCAGCCGCCCACTGACTGTGGGTGGATGTCGATCGCCAGTATTCTCGTAACCTTCGAAGACGCGACATACGCAACCTACAAGGACACGTATGTGGATTATCCGTGGATGCACGTGTATGGAAGGGAGCGATTCTGGAATCTGATCTATTCTGTCCCAAGCGAGACCGAGATGAAGAAGACCCTGGAACTGGCGCGGGAAAGACGCGTCGGATGGGTTTACGTGACCGATGACGGTCCGGACGGCAATCCTTGGGATGACGTGCCTGGCTACTGGGCTGCTGAAGCGCGGGACGTTTCCAAATGCAAATATTTCGCCCCGAGCTGGTACAAGACTTTCCTTCCATGCTGCACCCCTGAAGTGGATCCTTAATGCTAGTACTTCAATGAGGCGAGCCAGAACGCGCGAGCTACGATGGCCAAGAGCGATCTCAAGTCCGTTGACGAGTACATTGTCTCGCAACCCGAGGCCGTGCAGGGCGTGCTCGAGCGCGTGGTGCCGCCATTCGCAAAGCCGTACCGGGAGCCCAGGAAGTCATCTCGTACAAGATGCCCACCTACACCCTCTACGGTAATCGCTTGCTTTATTTTGCTGTATGGAAGCAGCACTACTCGATCTACGCCGCCACGAAGCAAGTGACGGCGGCATTCCAGGACGAGCTTGCATCGTACGAGATCGACAAGGGCACAATCCGCTTCCCACTGTCCGAGCCCGTCCCCGTGGGATTGATTGGACGCATCGCAAAATTCCGCGCGAAGGAAGTCGCCGAGCGCGGGAAGGCGAAGCCTGTTGCGCCGAAGAACCACTACCCTAGAAACGCATCCACATGTCTCGCATCGCTGTTTCCGCGTGAGTCGTTACATAGAAATATCCCTAAGCTCGATTCATGATTGAACTGCGGACGCTGAACGCGGAGGATATGCAGCGCATATATCGGAGCTCGGTTCGGTGCTCATCGATTGTGTAGAGGGAGGGGCTTCGGTAAGTTTCCTGGCAGGAATTTCGGACAGACAGGCGATCGAATTCTTCGAGAACCTATCTCAATCCGTTCGGAGGAATGAGCGTATTCTTGTCGCGGCTTTTATACGCGGCGGCTTGGTCGGTACTTGTACAGGTTGTTACCTCGATGCCCGGGAATCAGCCGCACCGCGCCGAAGTAGCTAAGCTACTCATTGCCTGTTATCCCAATCCCAAGGTGGCGGGCGAATTCAAACAGGATCGTCTTGCGGAGCACGTGCACTGCATCGGCAGCCTGTCTGTACTGCTCGAACGATAATGGTTGATCTGACGGGTTGAACATAAATTCAGCAAAAACCTCTACCGCTTCAGAATGATGGGTTGAGGCTGCGGCGGCTCTAGCTTATAACGAACTTTCAATCGTTCTCTCACGCGCTCTTTGTGTTGTTCGAATTGGGCACGCATGCTCACAAGTATGTGATCAAGCTTCAGGCGGCTCTCATAATCCTCGAAAAACGTACGCTCCATGGTAAAGCAGGTCAGAAGCATGGAAAACAAGGATGGAGCCCATATCTGTTCCTCGGCCCCACAATAGGCGAGCTGCCAAGCCCGTGCTCCGTCGCTCAATTTCGCGATTTTGAAGCGATCACATATGGCGTTAAGCGTCGCGTGTGATCCCATCTCCGACAATTGGCCCCAAGTCCGATGTAATTCTTCCAGCCCTTTGAAAATCCCCGCCTTCTTATTGCGCTCGAATGCATCTTTGAATGCCTGCTCTTCGTCGTTCTTGCTGATCCAGACATTCTGAAGCTGCTGATCGTGGATCATCGTGTGACCATGCGCAACGAATTCGATTGCATCTCGCAGAATCGAACGGGCCTCGGCTAAGCAACCCGACAGTCCCAATTCAATACTGATACGCATCTTTGCGTGGGCGTTGATAAAGAGGATAAGGGGAAAAAACTGATTTGCCCGTCCGGGCGGCTGCAAGTCACCGAACCCCGTCAGCCAAATTGCGTCGAGAAGCGTGTAGTAGTTCCAGATCTCTGGAAAACGCTGAATACTCGCAAACAGGTTATTCCGCTTAATCTTGTAGTATTCCTTGTAGTCACCAGGGATATTCTGGGACTCAAAGGGAACCAACAAATCGCTTTCTGATGGCTCATGCGCTGGCGATTGCATTCACTCAAAAGAATAGCGGCTTCTCGGCAAGCAGAATCAATCTCAAACCGGCTTCGCTTTCCGCGCTTAACCGCTGCGGCGGCATTGAGCACAGTGTGAAGCGAGGAAGCCCGCGAGCGCGTGCAGATCGGCCATCGGGTTACGTCCATCAATGCCCTTCGCGAGATTCGAAGAAAAACAGTTACAAAGTCCTCCCTGAACTAGGATCGAAAAGACTGAAAGACTCACATACAAAATCCACTTTGCCGTAAACTCGGCTATTGTTCCTTCTGATCCATGTTCACCAAGAGAACGGTTGAATTTTAGGCTAATGCTTCGCACTTTCCTGTGTAATTTCATGCGCCGCTACGGCGCTATTGCTTTGGCGAGCGCCATTGATCCGTCCTCCCAATTCTCGCGCGGCTCCGCCGCCACGCGCACAAACATCCACAGTCGAACACGCTCGCGATCCACGCCGAGTAGGTCCGCTATGCGGTGGATCGTCCCATCCGCGTCTGAGCGCAGCCTTCCACGGCAATTCAACAGATGCTGAGTCGCATCGTAAGCCGGATCTCCGACGAAAGGCTTCGGGTCTATGACGAGCCACGGTTCCCGCTGAGAACACAGAATGTTGCCCGCGTGCAGGTCGGTCGCCAACAACACCTCAGTGGATGCAGTGCGCGGCAACTCCTCAAAGAGTTGCAGACCTTCATAGACCAGCGCTTTGTCGGGCCAGTGCTCGATGTCCGCTAATGTCTCGCGACTCCAGTGGGCCGTCATCGCCGACAGAGAGCGAAAAGGATGCGGGGCTGGCGGCCGTCGCCAGAGCCGGCGCAAAAGCCTTGCGATCACCACATCCTGCTCGAACTCCGGCAGTGCGCGTAACATCGTCCCTGGCTCGCAACGCTCGAGGAGCATGGCACCAAGCTGATCGTCGGCCTCGATGAGTCGCACCGTCGGGTCCCCGTTCCAGAAGCGCAGTCCTTGGATCTCGTGCTCGCCTTCGAAGTGCGGCATACCGATCTTCAGTACGGCGGAGGTCCCACCCCGGAGCGCCACCGCCGCAACCCACGCGCAACTCGCATTGTCGAATGGCAAACCGACCCTCAGCGACCATCGGCGCTCCAGGTTCCGCACAGTGTCGGGCAACCGATTGACCCATGCAGTGCGTTCAGGCGTCTTCCGACAGCTACTCGCAAGCCGCCTCGGGACCTTAAATGGCATGCCTTCTTTTGAGGATGTCACCTCGACCGAAAGTCGGCGACCAGGAGAACTGAGTTCGCCGATCATTCGGTCCGACATGCCGGCTGTATACAGAAGCGAATGGCTTCGATAGACATTTGGCTGTGACAAACGACCTATCCGGGACCGAGCCTCAACTCTACTCTGCTCGCAATGCATCCATCGGATCGATCGAGGCAGCGCGCACGGCGGGCCATATTCCCGCGAACAGGGTCACAGTGGCCAGCAGTATCAGTGTTGCGAATAAGGTAAGCGGATCGAAGGCGGAAACGCCGTACAGCATGTTCGCCACAAAGCGCACGGCGAAGAACAGCACGACCCCGCCCAGCAGGATTCCCGCCCCCAGGAGCCGCAGCGCTTCCGAGAGAATCATACGCAGGACGGTAAACCGTTCGGCACCGAGCGCTATTCGCACGCCAATCTCTGCGGTGCGCTGCGCCACGCTCGAAGACAGCAAACCGTACAGGCCAAGAGCGCTCAAAAACAAAGCTAGACCGGCGAAGAAATTGCTCATGGCAGTAATGAGCCGTTGACTGCCGAGCGCGGCGTCCATTTGCTCCCGCAGCGTGACAAATAAGACCAGCGGAATCGAAGGGGCTATTTCTTTCAGGGCTATCCGATACGCGGCGATTGCTTCTGCTTTGGTCCCGGAATTAATCAGAAAGACAAGGTCTCCCGCCTCGCCGAGAGTTGTCTTGCTAACTGGGAAATAAATCGTGCGAGGAGGCGCTTCGCGCAAGCTGGCGAATCGAGCGTCTTGGGCAATACCTATTACGCGGCAGGAAACCGCTTTAGGGAAAGCCTTGGGATCATTGCTCCGGACATATTGTCCGAGCGCCCGTTGCTCTGGAAACAGATAGCTCGCTGCGGACTGATTCAAGACGCAGACGGTATTCTGACGCTCGCTCTTGTTGAACTCACGCCCGGAGAGGATGGCAGTTTGCATAGTGCGAAAATAGCCCGGACCAACCGCGTTATAAGCCATTTGGGAATCCTCAGGCGCATGGGAACTGTTATTTATGGCTTGAAAGCGGGCCGTGCTTTTATCCCCGGTAAGGGGTGTGTACCAAGTCACCGCCGCGGCTCGAATGCCAGGTAATTGCTCGAGTCGGTCCACCATTCTTTGATAAAAATCAAGCTGGGCATCGCCCTTTCCCAGCTCATCGAAGGGTGGTGTCTGGATGGTGACGTGATTCACGTCGAAGCCCGTGTATTCGCCCCGCAGCCGAACCAAACTCTGGGAGAGCAGCGTCGCCAATGCAACCAGTGCGACCGACAAGGCGACCTGGATGGGCACAAACGCGCGCCCGGCAATTTGCCGGCGCCCACCGAATGACGTCCGTGACTTCAACAGGACGCCCGCGTCAGACCGGCCGGCCTTCCACGCGGGAAGAGTGCCAAAAAATAGAGTCGTGATAACGGCGAGCAAACCCGTTACCAGGAAAACTGTCGTATCCGGATGCACCGACATGCCCTCAAACATGTTTGGGTCCCGGAAGAACTGAACGAGAGATTCGGCGCCGTACCATGCCCCGACGGCTCCCAGCAGAGCTCCCGCTAAGGCAATGACCAGACTTTCGGTCAGGTATTGCCGAATAAGGCGCCAACGTGCCGCACCCATAGCCGTACGGACGGCAAACTCGCGCTGCCGCGCATAGACTTTGGACATCATCAACCCGCCCACGTTCACACAGCACAAGACAAGAACAATCGTGACCAGCCCTTGTAAAAGAAAGAGAGGCGCTGAATAGGTGGCTCCGAAGAACGTAGGTAAACCCGTACGGGCGGATCCGACTCGAAAGCTGGCCTTCTCGAAAAAAGGCAGGCGCCGCCGATCTTCGAGCGGAATGGTCTCCAACAACTGCTTCGCATACACTGCGATCTCGGCATTCGCATCGCGAATGGATACTCCCGGCTTGAGGCGGCCAATGATAGAACAGCCGTTAGTCGCGGCCCGCGTGTTGATCACGTCTCGACCGGCGATTACGTTCAGGAATTGCATCGGTACATAGACCTTCGGATCAACGCCTGGCCAGACGCCTTGAAAAGCCGGTGAGGTCACGCCAGCTACGGTAACGGACGTATTTTGGATTGTGATTTGTTTGCCGATGATCTGCGGATCGGCACCGAAGCGGCTGTTCCAAAAACCATAGCTCAGCACGACCGGCCATGCGTAGGGAGGGCCGCCGCGAACGTCATCGGAGCGCGTAATCAGCCTCCCGATGTACGGCTTCATTCCGAGCACAGTGAACGCGTTTCCGCTAACCAGGCCGGCGGTGTATCGCCGCAGCGTTCCCTCACGGTCTCCGATGGTGACGAAAGCGGTGTCCCAGCCCGAGATCTCCGTGAATGAGCGCTGTCGGTTCGAAAACTGCTGAAGCATACGATAGGTGAGGTATAAGCCTTGCTCATCCGGCCGAAAAGCAGGGCTCACCAGGCCGATATGCACCAGCCGGGTCGGATCTGTCACTGGCAGGCTCCGCAAGAGAAGTCCATAGAGAACGGAAAATACAGCAGTATTAGCGCCAATGCCCAAAGCGAGCGTCAGAATGGATGTGATGCAAAAAACCGGAGTCCTGCGTAGAGCGCGAAAACCGAGGAGCAGGTCGCGATACCAACTCTCAATCGCAGTGATCAAATCTTGATCCCATATGGACTCGATAAAGGGGAGGCCCTTGCGGCCGAGCTGTACATAAGCGCGGCGCCGTGCCTCGTTATCACTCATCCCGCTCGCAAGGTTGTCTTCGGCGATCAGCTCCAGATGAGTGCGTAGCTCGTCTTGGAGATCGGAATCGCTACGGAAGTGACCGATGCGCCTCCAGACTCGCAATAGCTTCCTGTTCATACAGCCCGCGCAATTCCGGAACTGTGCATGAACAGTTCCAAACGGTTGAATAAAGCCAGGCGTTCAAAATCGCCACTATTGACGTGCTCTCCAAACATCGAAATGGACCGGTTAAAGTCCGATAGTGGGACGTCGCTGTTCGTGGCTGGACACATAGTAGTTTGCCTACCTATCGAAAGCCAACTGTCAAAGCTGATACAATGCTATCACTGAAATGGCATTAAAAGAACAGGCGAAACTTGATCTGCTGCAGGGGACGTTGGACATGATGGTGATGCGGACCCTGCTCGCTGGAAAGGCGAATGGCTATGAAATCGCGAAGGCGATTGGGCGGGCCTCAGAGGATGTGCTGGATGTGGATCACGGATCGCTTTACCCGGCGCTTTACCGACTTGAGAAGAATGGGCTCATTGCTGGAAAATGGGAGGTGTCGTCTACGAACCGCCGAGCTCGTTTCTACCGGTTGACCCCTGCCGGCAGAAAACAATTGACGTTAGAACGTTCCAAATGGGAGCAAATGGCTGCGGCAGTTTCGCGCGTGATGCGCTCTGCTTGACACACGGAATTCAGCTTTACCAACGGCCGCACAATGCCATCTTCAGTTCGGATCAGGTACCCGTTTCTGCTCCTCCGCGGCCCGAAGCTGACGCGTGTAGCTGCATGGCCGCCTGTGTTGCGAAACGCCGACTGAACCAGGCGCAGTCGTCCATTGCTACCCCCTCGTAAACCTCTCGATCAACTCTCGGTGGCGCGGGTATTGGCCGATCAATGCGGCGCGCTCCGCCATCTCGAAGTCGGCAAAGTCAAATCCAGGCGCCACCGTGCAACCTAGCAACGCGTATTGATCCCGCTGCTCCAAACAGGAGCCGAACCAATGCCCCGCAGGCACGACGTACTGGAACTGTTCGCCTGCTTCGGGGTTCTGGCCCAGCTTTGTCACACTGTGATTCCCGGGAGGATCGATGCTGTGCACCAGCAACGCGGCGCCTGCATAAAAGTGCCAGACCTCATCCGCAGCCAGCCGGTGCAGAGCGGAAAAATCTTCGCCTGTGAGCAGGAAGTAGATCGCCGTCGAGGCGCTGCGAGGCCCTCGGAAAGTGGCTGGCAGAGCCGATTGCTCGAGCACGAGCGGAGCCCGGTAAGTCTGGCGGAAAAGCCCGCCTTCGGGATGCGGCTCGAGCTTCAACGTATCGGTCCAATACTGCGCGTTGGGCATGCCTCAGCTTGACATCCTGCAACATTGATATAATTCGCTGCGCCATGCATTCACGTCCCAGGAGGACTCCCCTGCTCAAACTTTCGCTGCTCGTTTCCCTGTTTGCCGCCTCCGCAACTCTTGGCGTTGCGGAAGACCATGGCAAAGATCATCGCCCCAGGCTCACCCATCAAAAGAGCGGAACTACCCAACTGCTGATTGCTGTTAGCCCGGTGAACTCCCGCGTCGTATGGGCAGCAGGAACTGGCGGTACCTATGTGGTCACCACTGACGGCGGAGAGAATTGGAAAGCCGCTGTCGTGCCCGGAGCCGAAACTCTGCAGTTCCGCGATGTGTACGCCGTTAGCGACAAAATCGCCTATTTAATGTCCATTAGCGGGGCGAGCACGCCGAACCCGACGGATTTTCGAATCTACAAAACCGAAGATGGCGGCGCGACCTGGAAAATACAGTTCACAAATCACACCGTGAATGCATTCTATGACTGTTTCGCGTTCTGGAGCCCCAAACGCGGCATCACCCATAGCGATTCGGTCAACGGAATCTTCCCTGATATCCGCACCGAAAATGGAACCACCTGGCACTCAATCGCCGGCAATATGCCGCCCGCCTTGATGGGCGAAGCCTCGTTTGCGGCAAGTGGAACCTGCGCCGCAGCAGAGGGAGAGCGAAATGCCTGGATTGCCACTGGCGGCTCAACAATTGCCAGAATCCTAGCCACCAGAGATGGAGGCGACACCTGGGATGCCTATGACACCCCGCTAATCAGCTCGCCTACCGCGGGTGGAATCTCGTTAGCATTTCGCGACGCGTGGCATGGCATTCTCGGTGGCGGCGACTTGGCCAACAACAGCTCCGCTGCAACGGCAACGTCCGATGATGGCGGCCAAACCTGGACTCTTACCAACAAGCCGCCCGTCAAGGGAGCCATTTTCTGCCTGGCCTACACCCGCGGTAGACACCATGACCATGATGATGACGAAGATTTCGACTACGAACACAATCACGAGCACGACCATACCGTTGTGATCACCGCCGAAACCGCGCCGAATTTCACCTCCGGTTCTGGGGCTTGGACTCCCGATGAAGGCCGCACTTGGTTCGAACTGCCGGAAGCCTGCGGCTACTGGGCTGTCGGTTTTGCGAATCCGAAAGCTGGATGGTTCGTAGGCAATCGAGGTCAGATCCTGAAAATCAGCTTCGACTCCGATCGCCATTGAACGTCTCCCCCTGAAGATTAGCTTCTGAATACTGTTTATTCGTCCCGAAGAGCAATCATTGGATCCACGCTCATGGCCCTCCGGGCAGGAACATAAGCGGCGAGAGCAGCAGTCGCGGCAAGAGCAATAGCGACCGACACTAAAGTGAGGGGATCCACGGCTGAGACACCGAACAGCAAATGCCCGAGGATGCGGGAAACCGCGAGCGCGCCTGCCGCTCCCAAAACGATACCCGCAGAAATGACGATGAGCGCCTCGCGCGAGACCAGCCGAAGTATTACGCGGCGTGAGGCCCCGAGCGCTACCCGGATGCCAATCTCGTGGGTCCGGCAGGCAACTGAATAGGAAACGACTCCAAAAATCCCCGTTGCCGCGAGCACCAATGCCATCGCAGCAAATAGTGCCAACAAGAACGTGCGAAACCTGGGTTGCGCCACGGAGCTGTCGAGTATATCAGGCATCGAGGCGATGTCACTGACTGGAAGATCTTTATCAATCTCTGCGACGTCCCGGCGAATCGCAGCCGCCACGCTGGAAAGGCTCATGGGACTATTCACGACGACAACAGCGCCGGCGAAAGGTGCCTGCGTAAAAGGAACGTACATCATTGGCTTAGGATCGTCGCCTAAGGACACGTCTCGCACATCTCCGACAATGCCCACGATCTGGCGTGGAACTCCAGTATCGGGCGGAAAGGCGAATGAGAGCTTTTTTCCGAGCGGGTTTTCGTTGGGAAAATAGATCCGCGCAAAGGCCTTGCTAATGACCGTGACCTTGGGAGCCCGGATGAGATCGCGCTCATTGAAAAGGCGGCCCGCCAAAAGCGGAATGCCTATGGTGCGGAAATACTCGCGGCTAACGGAAACGTAGTCCGCCGTTCTAGACGCGCTAGCAGAAGCTGGAGGCCTTCCGACAATATCGAATCCCAAGTTGACGTTTCCATCCGCGATAGGCGCAGGAAGCGCCACGGCGGACTGTTTTAGGCCGGGTTCCGAATGCAATTTCCTGAGCAACTCATCGCAAAACGCAATCCACTGCTGTGGCGAGGAGTATTGAGCACGCGGCAGCGAGATTTCGGCCTTTACTATATGTTGAACATCGAATCCGGGATTCACAGCCGTAAGCTTGGCAAAGCTGCGCAACAACAAACCTGCCCCGACAAGCAGCATCATCGCAAGCGCAATTTCTCCAGCGGCAAGGAGGTTGCGCGCACGGCGGCCGCCCCTGCTTTCGCCGGTCCGCGCGCCGCCTTCGCGGAGATTCAGTTGTAAATTGGAGTTCGCGACAAGAAAGGCCGGGCCCAACCCAAAGGCAAAGCTGGCGATACCCGACAGAACAAGCGCAAAAAACAGAACAAAATAGTCGACGCGAATGGCGTTCACTACGGGAAGCCCCGGAGGGATCAGCGCGACCAAAACTCGAACGCCCCAGTAAGCCAGAGCGGTTCCCGCCAGCCCGCCAAGTAACCCTAGAACCGTGGTCTCGGTCAATAATTGGCGAATAATCCGCGCGCGGTCGGCGCCGAGGCTCGCCCGCACGGCGATCTCTCTAGCCCGTGATGTCGCGCGCGTGAGAAGTAAGTTGGCGATATTGGCACAGGCAATCAACAACACCAGTCCAACCGCGCCAAGCAGCACCAACAGCGCAGGCTTCACATTTTCGACGATCATTTGCTGCAGCGGAACCATCCGGATTACCCACCCGCTATTCTCAGCAGGAAACTCCTTCGCGATGCTTGCCGCAAAAGTATCCATTTCTGCCTGAACCTGACTCGCCGCAACGCCACGCCTTACGCGTCCGGTGACTTGCAGCCAGTGGCCGCTGCGTCGGTCCATCCAAGACCCAAAGAGCGGATCTTGAACGAGAGGAACCCACACTTCGGGAGGTTCCGTAGCCCCCGCCGAAAGGGGAAAATGAAATCCCCCCGGCATGATTCCAATCACGGTGAAGGAACGCTTGTCCAGATTGACCGCGCTTCCGATTATCTTTGGATCAGCTCCCAGCGAACCGCGCCACAGATTTTCGCCAAGCATCACGGCGGGCGGAGCGCCGGCTTTGTCGTCTTCTGAATCGAAAATGCGTCCGGCAAGTGGTTTCACATCGAAAAGCGAGAAAAACCCCTGCGTAACCACCGCCGTATTCACGACCAAAGGCTCGCCTCGAGCGGTGAGCGTGAGCTGGTGACGCTGTGCCCCCGCCACCACACTGAAAACATGATTCCGTTCGCGCAGCTCTTGGAAGTTCGGGTACGACCAGCCCGTCTGTACGGCTTCGTCCTGCTTTTGCTGCTGAAAGACATTGAATAGCTGCTCCGAGTTGACGTAGGGAAGTGGCTTCAGCAGCACGGCATAAACGACACTAAAAATCGCGGTGTTTGCGCCAATGCCGAGCGCCAGAGTCACAACGGCGACCATTGTGAACGCGGGCGATTTGCGAAATGTGCGGAGGGTGTATCGCAGGTCGCGAATGAAGTTGTCTACAGGTTGGAACGCCCAGATCGCCCTGCTCTCCTCCTTTGCAAGGGTGATATTTCCCATAAGCGGCGCGGCGCGTTCTTCCACATCGTTGCCCCGAGTTCGTAAATCGGTTTCAAGTAGTGACCGATGAGTTTCAATCTCCTCGGCTAAATCACGATCAAGCTTTGCGCGTTGCAATGCGCTGGTCAGCCTACGACCCGCACGAGCGAAATAAGAATACATGACAGTGCACCTATGCCATTTCCAAGACTTTTTGAATGGCGGCAATCATCGTCGAAAACCGTTCGCGCTCTAAGGCGAGCTGCTTACGTCCGCCTGCCGTCAACTTATAAAAGCGAGCGCGCCGGTTGTTCTCAGAACTCCCCCATTCCGCCCGTACCCAGCCGTTAACCAGCAAACGCTGCAGCGCCGGGTAAAGTGAGCTTTCTCCCACCTGAAGCACCTCGCCTGAGACCTGCTTAAGGCGCTGTGCGATCCGATAGCCATGCAGTGGCCCCGCGACTAGCGCTCTGAGAATCAGGAGATCGAGCGTGCCCGGCAGCAGTTCTGGAGAGCTAACCCGTTCTCCCATCGTCTATCGATGGAAGTGTGACATTATTTTTATTTCTTGTCAATGCGCCGGCAGCGCTACTCTTCCCCGTACCACCGTCACCGACGCTTTAGGCAAAGTGAACGTGCCCGACGAACCGGCTACCGCGCTCAACGACACCGGCGGATGGTCCGGATCCGCATGGCTTGCCGTCCCCTCGTTTCTCCAAACGTATTGCTCGCTTCCAAATGTCACTGCCACTGCGTTGGAAAAAGTAACCGCGTCACCGCCAGGCTGATCGAACACGATCCGGACAGTGTGCGAATTGTTCTCGTCCCGGTTTACTAGCAACACAGACCAGTTATCATCCGGCCGAAGCAGCGCATAACTTGTCACGAGCGCATTCCCCGCGCTGTCTTTCACATCACTCTTCGAAGGAAACATCCGGTGCACCCCAGAACGGTGCTGCGCCCAATCGCGATTGATCATTTGGGCCGCAAAATACAGCGATGTGTACCCACTAATGTTGTCCTCGCGATCGGACACAAAGTTCGACCACGTCGCCCATCCGATGCAACTGTTCTCTACCGGTTGAGGCTGAATCGGCGAATGAAAGAACGCAGCGCCGCCGCCCTCGAAAAAAGATCCGATGTTGTCAGCTAGCCACAGTCCAGCAAAAATCGTACTCATTGGGCCCGTTAATTGTGCTGCAATATGACTCTCGCTCACAATCAGCGGAACGTTCTTCGGCACTCCATCCGCTCTCCAGACCTCTAGAATATGCTTCATTAGCTGCGGTTCTTTGTATAACGTTTCCCAGCTAATGCTGCACGTGTCCATCGGATAGTGTTCGAAAGAAACAAACGCCAGATCGTCCAGGTGCCCGTGGCTTTTCAGATAATCTACAAAACGCCCCATCCAGGATTTTCTGCCTTGTGCGTCGGGCCAAACCGTAATGTCTTCATTGACGCCTTCGAAAATCGGACCTCCCAATTTTACCTTCGGGTCTATCTTGTGAATGGCGTTCGCCCATTGAATGTAAAGTGCCCCGTAGTCCTCAGGCAGCGCGTGTTTCCCATCCGGTTCCTCGCCCATCTCGACACCCCGAATCGGGTAGCCCCGCTTCTCGATGTATGCAATCTGTGCAGCCGCGTCGTCCGGCGTTCCATACAGCATGGTCACCGGTATCAATGCCGGCAAGTTATTTGTCAGACCGCTCGTGAAAAAAAGCTCGAACCCGGAATGTTGATAGCGCCCAGACGCTTCCACATCGCTCGCCTCGTGCCACGGATCGATCGACGAAGAGGCATACGTCGGCTTCTCCTTCGGTGAGGAACCCGCAGCTGTTTCCGTAAAAGCGCCGCTCTGGCCCACCGTCCCTACGCTGATGCTCTGAATCGCATACCCCAGGCAATTTCGTACATCGCTCGACCCATGGCACTATCGCAGGTGTTCGAAGACTCTGTCATCAGGACCCTCACGAATCTCGTAGAAATCGGCTGGGGCGCCAGTTTAAGCGTTACGCGTCCGCCGGCGCTATTCTTCACATCACCGCTCGCGAACGTTTTCCATTCGCCTTTTGGACCGCTATCAAAATCAAGGGCATCCGTCCCCACCCAATACTCGACGCGATACAGCCGCGCATAAGGACTTACCCAATCGATTTGCACGCTATTCACCGGCTTGTCGGTTTGTAAGTCCACCACCACCCATTGGGGATGTAACGCGTCGCTCTCGCCGGTGAACTTACTCGTGAGATAGGGGTTACTCTTCCAATAACTCAGGTGCGGCCCTTGCAAAGGCCGGTCACCGCTCGTCGAGAACCCGCGGTGCAGCAGTGCATAAGAAAGGATGTAGCGAATGGGCTTCCGTAAATCCGTGCTCCCGGTGAAATAACCGTTCTGTTCTGCCGGATTGCTCCAGGCGCCGTTTGCATTCCAGTGCCACGCCGCCATCCGAAGCTCGCTGTTATTCCGGTATGTAATCGGCCCATATTCTGCAGAAAGAGACTCTTGAAGAATGTGCGGGGAATAAACCCGATCGATCTCCTGCCGGGAAAGAACATCAATCGAGCTGCCGATCGCTTCATCCGGATCGAACGAATTCAGAACGTGCCCAGGCGTTGTGTCCACACGCACAGTCGCGGTCTGGGTCGTACTCTGCGCAGCTGCCAAGGACACAATTCCCAACAGCAACCAATTGCCGCGTGCTTTCACGCGCCACCTACCCCGAATTTCTGCATTCGTTTACAGTACCAGCACTGTGTCGCGCCTCACCGCTCCTCACTTGGTCCCGATACGAAAATTTCTAAAGAATGGCTCAAAAATATGTCCGTTCCAGCGCCCTTCACACGTATAAGAGTCGAAGTTGCGCAGGCAACATAAACACAAAGGAGCATTCACAATGAGCGAATACGTATTTCTCTATCGCGGCGGCGAGGGTGGAAGATCGCCTGAGCGAGCACAGCAAATGATGCAGAAATGGATGGCTTGGTTCAAGGACATCGCTGAGAAAGGCCATGTCAAGGACCGCGGCCAACCCCTCGAGCGCGCAGGCAAGTTGGTCACAGGCAAGCAGAAGACCGTGACAGACGGGCCGTTTGCCGAAACCAAAGACGTCATCGGCGGGTACACGCTGATTGAGGCTCGTGATCTCGACCAAGCAGTTGAGCTTTCGAAGGGCTGCCCGGTTTTCGAAGTTGACGGCGCCGTGGAAGTACGCCCAGTGATGAAAATAGATATGTGATGGAGCTCGACGAGCACCTCTTCCGACGCGAATCGGGGCGCATAATCGCCACCCTGGTGCGGATTTTCGGTGTTCACAACCTCACGCTGGCGGAAGACGTCGTGCAAGACGCCTTCTGCCGCGCCCTGGAGGTCTGGAAATTTCGCGGCCTGCCCGAAAACCCCTCGGCCTGGTTGATGACTACGGCAAAGAACCGTGCCCTCGACGTTCTCCGCCGCGAGCGCACGGCGAGCACATTCGCGCCCGAGCTGGGACGCCTCCTTGAAAGCGAATGGACACTCGCGCCAACCGTCGAGGAGTTGTTTCACGCGCCTGCCATCACGGACGGCCTGCTGCGAATGATGTTCTCGTGCTGCCATCCCCGCCTGCCCGAGAATGCCCAGGTCGCGCTTGTGCTCAACATCTTATGCGGATTCAGCGTAGATGAGATCGCGAGCGCCTTCGTCAGTACCCACGCCGCCATTGAGAAGCGGATCACGCGGGCGAAGAAAGTGTTGGCCGCCTCAAAAAACCTGTTCGATGTGTCCAGTGCCGACCTTTCCGATCGTCTTCCGGCCGTCCACCGCGCGCTGTACCTGCTTTTCAATGAAGGCTATCACGGTGCCTCACCCAAGTCGGCGGTTCGTATCGCGCTCTGCCAGGAAGCAATGCGGCTCGTGCGCCTGCTCATCGAGCATCCGCTAACGGCAACTCCGGCCACGCACGCTCTCGCTGCGCTTATGTATCTCCATGCGGCACGCTTGCCGGCGAGGGTCGATCTCTCGGGCAACCTGAGCTCGCTCTTCGATCAGGATCGTTCTCGCTGGGATGCACGGCTTGTCGATGAAGGCCAGAAGCTTCTCGACCTCTCGGCAGAAGGCCCAGCCCTCACCGAATATCACGTGGAAGCCGCCATTGCCTGGGTTCACGCGACAGCGCCTCGCATCGAGGACACCAATTGGGAAAGAATCGTCTCTCTCTACGACACCTTGATGACCATACGCCAGTCCCCTATAGTGGCGCTAAACCGCGCGATCGCTGTCGGGCAGCGCGACGGTCCGGAAGGCGGGCTCGCAGAGATTCGAACCATTGCCGGCGTCGATCACCTCGCCAGCTATCCCTTCTACCACGCGGCCCTCGGCGACTTCGAATTCCGTAGCGGCAGGCTTGAGATCGCGCGTGAACACTTCCGGACGGCGCAGGCCCTCGCACGCAACCCCATGGAACGGCAATTCCTCCAGAAGCGCGTGAAGGCATGTGCGAATTGATACCATTACTCGAATGCCCGGTTCCGTTTCGGTTTCAACCTCTGATTCGGCCGTGCCAACAACAATAATTACTTCGCCGCACTCTGCTCTCGTCCGCGTCACCCACTGGATCACCACCCTGTGCTTCCTGGCATTGCTCGTCACCGGCGTTGAAATTCTCATCTCTCACCCGCGTTTCTATTGGGGTGAAGCCGGCAACGCACTCACTCATCCGTTGTTCAAACTGCCGATCCCGGCCTCCAGAGCAACAGTACCCACCGGCTACGGCTACGTGCTGCCTGACCAGAACGGCTGGAGCCGCTATCTTCATTTCCAAGCCGCCTGGGTTGTCGTATTGACCGGCTTGCTTTACCTAATCTTCGGAGTGCTCAAAGGTCATTTCCGGCGAAATTTGCTGCCCGCTCGCGCCGACCTCTCCCGGCAGGCGCTCTCGACGGTAATTGCCAATCACCTGCGCTTCAGGCCAGCCACCGACCCTGAGGTCTCGTCGTATAACTTGCTTCAGCGGCTCACTTATTTGTTAGTCATCTTCGTCCTGTTCCCGCTAGTAATCTGGACGGGCCTGGCAATGTCGCCCGCCATCGCGTCTGCGTTTCCTGCCATCGTCGCTGTTCTGGGCGGCCAGCAATCCGCGCGCACCATTCACTTCTTCGTTTCTGTTTTTCTTTTGCTTTTCGTTTTGGTTCACGTCGTAATGGTTTATCTTGCCGGATTCCGAAGCCGCCTGCTAGCGATGATCACAGGCCGCGCGGGCGAACGCGTATGACCAAACTCTCACGCCGCAAACTCATCACTACGGGGCTTGCCGCCAGCGCGGGCGCATCAGGCCTGGCCGTAGCCTCCCGTCTCGCGAGGCGTTATGGACTCATCCCGCCCGATGGCGCCGGCATCTACGGCCCGGGCGAAACGCTCACCTATGCTGCGCAGCGAATCCTTACGCGCCACTCGTTGGCCCGGGAGTTCGCTCCCAGCCAAATTTCGAAACCTCCATTCGCGAACGAAGTGGCTCCATTGAGCGATGCGTTCAAGCGCCTCCAGGAGGCCAATTTCGCCGACTGGCGCCTCGCCGTCGACGGCATCGTCGCCCACCCGGCATCGTTCTCGCTTGCTGAACTCAAGAGCTTTCCTTGGCGCAGCCAGATCACTCATCTGGCGTGCGAAGAGGGCTGGTCCTACATTGCCGAATGGATTGGCGTGCCTCTATCCCACGTCCTGGAGCTTGTCGGGACTCTGCCCCAAGCCCGCTATGTTGTCTATCGTTCGTTTCAACCCGATTGGTGGGAAAGCATTGACATGGCCGATGCGTTACACCCGCAAACTTTCGTTACGTTTGGCATGAATGGCAGTGAGCTTCCCGTCCGATTTGGCGGACCTCTACGACTGCGCGTTCCCCGGCAGCTCGGCTACAAGAGCCTCAAATACATCACCCGCCTCACCCTGACTGATAGCCTGAAGCGCTTCGGAAGGGGCTTGGGCTCCGCGGAGCCAGAAGCCGGTTACGCCTGGTACGCCGGCATCTGACGGGGTAGGTGATATTTGAGCGCAGACTCGCCCGAACCGAACGGTATGCCACTAAGTGCGAATTTACTGTAAGCGTGTACGTTTGAAGATCGCCGCGACAGTCCGAACCAACTTCACCCCTCGCAAAGGAACCCTTGACAAAGCCTTGCCAATCGGAACATACTAGGTCACTTTATCCAGTTGGTGAACTGGTTTCGGCTCAGCAATTCGGGCCGAGTATTCTCAAACGCTGACGATCACACGCGTGATCGTCGACACACAGGGGGCTCCTATGAATACGCGGTCGTACAAGTGGTTGCGTTTGGTATGTTTCGCGCTGTGCGCTTGCATACCTTTGCTGGCCCAGGTTACCGCTGACGCCAATTTGACCGGCGTCGTCAAGGACAGCAGCGGTGCCGTTGTCTCTGACGCCCAAGTCCGTCTCGAGAGCATCGATACAGGCGCGGTACGCGAGACTCATACCAACGGCGGGGGCGAGTACCGCTTTGATCTGGTCACACCCGGGACCTATAGCGTGACAATTTCCATCGCCGGTTTCCAGACCAAAGTGGTCAAGAATTTGGTTCTTGCAGTGGGACAGACCGTAACCAATAACGCAACTCTCGAGGTCGGTCAGCAGACCCAGACAATCACTGTAGAAGCGTCCGCTCCGCTAATGAATGTCGAAAAAACCGACATCAGCACGACAGTTACGCCGCGCGAAGTAGAAAATTTGCCACTCGTCGGCCGGGATTTCGCCAACCTTGCCTATCTCGCGCCTGGCGTCAAAATCGCCGATTCCTACGACCCAACGAAGAATCGGTACGCGATTCTTTCGGTTAATGGCGAGAACGGCCGCAACGTCAACGTGACGGTGAACGGCGTCGACAACAAGGACAATACAGTCGGCGGACCCGTCATGCAATTTCCCTTGGAAGCCATCCAGGAGTTCCACATCAGCACTCAGCGGTTTTCAGCCGAGAACGGCCGCTCGGAAGGCGCTGCCATCAACGTGATCACCAAGGCGGGCACGAATGACTACCATGGTTCTCTCTTCGGGTACTTCCGAAACGACGCGCTCGACACGGACGAGAAGGTACCCGACGGGATGGGCGGCAGCACCCCGCAGCATCCCGCATATAGCCGCCAGTGGTTCGGCGGTTCCGTGGGCGGCCCCATCAAAAAAGACAAACTCTTCGTCTTCTTTGCCCTCGAGCGCGAACGCGAGAATCAGGAGTTGGCCGAAAGCGGAGCTGCGTTTTCCGAGCTGTCGCTTGCCAAGGCCGCGGGTCTCGCCGCTCAGCCGTCCGCTACCATTCCACGTCCGTTCTACGAATGGCGGTATACCGGCCGCATGGATTACACGATTAATGACAAGAATTCAGCCTATGTGAGCTATAGCAATCAAAACAACAACAGCTTGAACGATCAATCTACCGGCACCGGCGATCTGACGAACGGTAACTTCACCAAGAACCAATTGATCCTCGCTAACTTCACTCTGAATTCGATTCTGTCAACCAACACCGTTAACCAATTCACGGCCGGCTATCAGTATTGGAATAACTTGATCGCTAGCGATATTAGCGCGCCGTTAGTCGTCTTCCCGAGCGCCTCATTCGGGACAAATACAAACGTTCCGCAGCAATCGTTCCAGAAAAAATGGCAATTCCGGGACGATATCTCGAAGACGGTTGGGAAGCATACATTGAACGCAGGCGTTGATTATATCTGGAATCCTGTCGAAGGCGGCTTCTTCGAGTTCAGCTCGACCCTCGAGATAGACTTTGGAGTCGATCCGAGCGCTATCGTAGGGAACCCGGCTTTGTATCCGCAAGGGTTTGCCACCCCAGGCTTGATCACCGGGATGACCATTGCCAACGGTGACCCATACTTCGAAGTGCCGACGAAGCAGCTCGGACTCTATTTCCAGGACGACTGGAAGGTGACACCCCGGCTGACCGTGAATCTTGGATTGCGCTGGGATAAGGATTTCAACTTGATCGGCGGATCCAAAGTCAAGGACAGCCGCACATACCAGGAGTTGGTTGCGCTCAACAACCCGCTTTCAAATCCCTACGTCAGCAAGATTCCGCAGGATGACAACAAAGACTTCAGTCCGCGGGTGGGATTCGCGTATGACATCGCCGGAACCGGCAAACATGTTATCCGCGGTGGGTTCGGCCTCTACTACGGAAACGTGTTCCAGAACATTCCTCTGTTTATGGAACAGATGGCCAATCCCACCGTATTTCAGAGCGCGATCAGTTTATCCGCTCCCACCGACATTGTCACGGGCACCGGCATCCCTCTGGGAAGCTGGCGGTATGGCGTCGATCCGCCACCCGTTGTTCCGCCGCCGTCCTCGCAGCTTGCACCCGGCAGCGTTGGCCGCTTGATGGACCCGAACTACCGCAACCCGGTAACGGAAGAGTTTAATGCCGGGTACAGCTGGGCCCCCTCCTCGACCTCCGTGGTCGAGGTCGACTATACACACGTGCTCGGTTTGCACCAGAACAAGACAATAAATATCGATCAGAAGGTGCCCGTGGGTGGGGTCTGTTGTTTCCGCCCTCTCGACCCGGCCTTTGCCGCGTCCACTCAACCGGAACTGGCGAGTGTTCGCGATGAACAGTCGATCGGCCGCTCACGTTACGACGGCGTCAACTTCAGCTATCGCCAGCGCATGACTCATCACTTTACCGTGAATGCGAACTACACTCTGTCTTGGGCCTATGGGTACGATAGCGGTCAACCATCCTTCCGCGATTATCCGAGGCTTTCGACCAATCCTTTCGCCTCATACGAATGGGGACCCACTCCAAACGACGAGCGCCACCATGTGACGATCAGCAGCATCGTCGACCTGCCCTGGGGTTTACAGCTAGCCCCCATTCTGCAGTTCGGGTCTGCGCGGCCGTATGAAAATGGGAACCCCGCAAATAACTTCAGCATCACCAACTCCTCCAACACGTTGAATACAGGAGGCGGCACATTTAACGCTGTAGTAGTTCCTTCAAACGCTCCGACCGATTACCTTGCGTTCAGCAACAACGACACGGGGGCTCAGAACTGTTTTTATGGCCTGAATGGTTTCGCGCCGGGATCATGTACGATTGCCAAGTACGACCCGCTCCGCGGCGATCCATTTTTTGAGTTGGATCTACGGCTCTCAAAGACAATCAGGCTCGGCGAACGAATAAAGCTGGAGTTGATCGCTCAAGCGTTCAATCTGACAAATCGGGCGAACTATGGGAATGATTACCAGAACGACATCTCCTCGGCGACCTTCGGACATCCGATAGGATTTATCGCCCCCGGCAGTACCGTCATCCCGCGCTCGCTGTGGAGCGAGTTCGGTGCTCGCTTCTCCTTCTGATCGTTTCAGAACGGCTGGGCTCCGCCTGGGCCAGTTGCCCAGCCTCGGAGCCCGGCGCATCTGTCCCGCGAAATCCCGTAAAAGAGCAAGCGCATGCGCTCACGCGAGGCGGAGTTCAACATTAGTGATACAGGATCTGTCGATTACTACACACTATAGATGTGGCTACGAAACCAAGCGTCCAAAGTTTGATTGTTTACCCGACCTGTATTGTAAACATGAATGAGCCAGTCGTATAGTTCACGGTCGCCGAAGCGCAAAGCATACCCATTCATTTCATAGAAAACGGCTGTTGCCGTAATCGCGGTCCTCTTGTTCTCATCAACAGAAGGATGGTTCTGAAGGAGGCTTTCGCACAAAGCAGCTCCTTCCTCGATAATGTCCCTGTAATAGCCAGTTTGAGGCCGGGCTGCCGCGGCTTCCAACTCCGCGATCGCGGACGCCCGAGGTGCCACCGAACGCTTCCACCGTCTCAAGGTGATCTGAACTAGCTCACCAATCGAGAGATATACGGTCACTGCGCTAGCAACCTCAGGAGTTCGGGATGCTCACGCTTGAATCTGTCGAGTGCCTCGCGGAAAGTCGGTCCTGGCTTCGTGTCTTTCGATAGAGTATTCACAAATTCTTCAGCCACGGCCCGCTGTTCCGGCGATAGCCGAAGAAGTTGCTGGGTCAGGTTTTTGCGGATTATGCATGTCCTCAGCTAAAGTATAGTACTGGATGACCGTCTCCCCGAATTGCACCGTTCCTCGATTTCGTGGATAATTGATTACGGAATCGAGAATTCATGGCAACACTGCCAGCCGTACCGCTTATTGCCGGCTACTCATTCGACGGCTCACCTGATCTAACAGATCCGAAAGTCCGTGAACGGTTAAGTGGCAGCGCCATTAAGGCGTTTCTAAAGATCGCGGCGCAATGGGGCCTCACGGAGTTTCAGGCGCGCGGCTTGCTTGGGGGTATAGCATCATCCACCTTTCATGCCTGGAAAAGCCAGCCCAAGAAGCAAAAGCTGACACAGGACACCTTATTGCGAATTTCGCTTGTCATCGGAATCTACAAGGCTCTCCATATCTATTTTGGTGAGCAGTGGTCTGATCGCTGGGTCACCCTCGGCAATCGTGGATCAATGTTCGCCGGGACCGCGCCCATCGAGTACATGATTCGTCAGGGGCAACCAGGCATGCTTCAGGTGCGGCGCATGTTAGATGCCTGGCGCGGCGGCATTTGAGCGCACAGGGCACGGATCCCGCGTCGCCACTCATGAGGCAGTGCCCAAAGCCTTCGGGCAGCTTGTGACCGTTGTGCCCCCTCTCCAAGATCCTCAATCTCGCTCTTTCAACTGGAAAAGCTCCCACCGCCTAATTCCCTCGCGTTACAGCGAAAGTGGAACGGTGCTCTCCGAACTTGCCAATAACCGCCGGGAGCTCGACGATTTGATCTTATTGGATGGTGCAACCAATGATCGCGTCCAGAGCGAACAGCGGGGATTCATCGGCATAAGCACATTCGAGCTGGTGTACGCCATTCCTAATGCACAAATTGTGAATGGTGCCTTCACGCATCCAAATGAAACAGGATCCCGATTCAACGACCACACGCGTGGCGCTTGGTACGCCGCCGATCGCCCAAAAGCCTCAATCGCCGAAGTTGTGTATCACAAGAGCAGACGCCTGAGGGAGATCATCGCCCCCGATGAACCGGGTCAGCGGCCTTCCTACGACGTCGCAACCTACGACGATTGGCTGGCAGACTTCCAGGCAGACTTTCACGTCCTCGACCCGCCGGAGGACTTTCTAGAGGTCCTCAAACCTGAACCGGTGCCGCAGTGTTATGCCGCCTCGCAAGCGTTAGCACACCAGTTGCTCGATCGCGGCTCAAATGGGCTGGTCTACCCGAGCGTCAGATATTACGGCGCTAAGTGCATCGTGTGTTTTCGGCCTGCACTTGTCTACAATCCGCATCCATCGGAACGGCTTGAGATCACCTTCACGGCGAACAAAACGGGTTACGTCCACCATGTGCGCCGGATGCCGCGTGCTTTTTAAACTTGGCCTCCGATTTTGCACAGCCCGAGCAGATGGTCAATGATCCCGACCTGCAAACCTTGCGCAGCAACCCTAATCTCGCTCCTTTGGTTGAGCAAGCGAAGCATAACCAGCAACCCTGTGAATACAATCCCGAAAATCGCCAGTCGATTTTTGGTTGGGAGAGTGGAATGTGGTGCCCACGTCCGGCGCGGCCCTGTGGGCGCCAGTCGATTTGAAAAAGCGCTGGGCGGCTGCGTCATTAGGGAGAACTGGAGCAGCTTGGGCTCGCCTTATGCGGGCAAGAGCTACAACGTTTGGAATGCCAGCCTGAAGCGATGGGAGCAATTCTGGGTCGATAACACGGGAGGGATGATCCACTACGGAGCTCTGAGAAATAGCGTAATGCACTTCTGGACCGACGATATTCCTCAGCCTGATGGCACAAAGCTTCGTCGGCATCTCCAGCTTTTTAGCCTGGGACACGATAGGTGCGGCAGTTCAGTCAGGGATCGAAAGATGGCGGCAAAACATGGAGCGTGGAGTACGACTTCATCACTTACCTGCGGAAGATTAGCGGGTTATCTGACCCCGGCCTTATATATGCCTTGACAGGCATATGCCGTGTGGAGTATAGGAAGAAGAGTGGGATCTGTGTTCGAAATCATTGCGGAGCCGAACCGCCGCGCGATACTGAGCCTCCTGGTGTCGTCACAACAGTCGGTTGGAGAGATCGAACGTCAACTTCGTATGCCGCAGCCGACCGTGTCAAAGCACCTGCGAGTGCTGCGTGAGGCTGGTTTCGTGGAATCCACGGTGGACGCACAGCGCCGTTTCTACCGGCTGAAACCTGAACCACTTCAGCAGGTCGATGCCTGGCTCGCTCAGTTCCGTCGGTTCTGGTCCGCTCACGTAGATGCTCTCGAACGGCACCTCGACCAAATGGGTCATTCTGAATCGCGCACAACGGACACCAAACGCCCTGTGCGCTCGTTAACACGAACGAAAAGGAAGACAAGGAAAAGAAGATGACCGATCGCGAACAGTACACACCGGGTCCGGCCGGCGGAGCGCAGATACGAAAGGACGGAGAGAAGTGGACGCTCATTCTCGTCAGAGAGCTGCGCCACTCGCCGGAAAGAGTCTGGCAGGCGCTTACCGACTCGGCGCATCTCCGCGAGTGGGCGCCCTTCGACGCCGATGGAAACCTGGATAGCGTTGGAACCACAGTGAAGCTCACCACGGTGGGAGCGCCCACGCCGCACGTTACCGAAACAACAGTGACGCGAGCCGAGGCTCCCAAGTTGCTTGAGTACAACTGGGGGGGCGCCGATGTCCGGTGGGAACTCGAAGCGTTTGATGGCGGCACGCGCCTGACACTCTGGCACAACATCGATCGCCGCTTCATCTCAATGGGTGCTGCCGGGTGGCACGTTTGTTTCGATGTGCTGGATCGGCTTCTCGCCGGTCAGCCCATTGGACGCATCGTCGGCCCCGAGGCCATGAAATTCGGCGGCTGGCAGCGATTGAACGCCGAGTACGCAAAGCAGTTCGGCGTTGAAAGGCCCAATTGGCTGACGAAGGCAGCTCAAAAGGCGTGAATCGAGATGGACCGCAACACAATGCAGCGACCAATTTCGCGGAGGCGACCATTGAACTGGAACAAATGGGTTCGGCAAATCCACCGCTGGCTGTCCATTGCCTTTACGGTGGCCGTCATCGTCAACGGCGTCGCCGTGGCACTGAAGAAATATACCTTCTGGGTCGGCCTCTTGGCGCTGCTCCCGCTCGCCTTGCTCTTGTTCACCGGTCTATACTTGTTCGTGCTGCCGTATGCCGCCAAGTGGCGCAGCGGGCGACGCATATGAAAAGGGCAGTCCCGGTGGAATCTGCCTCTGCATTGATGGACGAGAAGATCAAGAAACTTGGGGATTGGCGCGGGAAGGCGCTCGCGAAAGTGCGCGAAATCATACATGACGCAGACTCTGAGATCGTCGAAGAGTGGAAGTGGGTCAAGCCGACATCGCCGGGGACTCCCGTCTGGTCCCACGGCGGCATCGTCTGCACGGGAGAGACGTACAAGAACCACGTCAAGATGACATTTGCCAAAGGAGCTGCGTTGAAGGACCCTTCCGGTCTATTCAACTGCAGCCTCGACGGGAATGTCAGGCGCGCCATTGACATCCACCAAGGCGACAAGGTCGATGAGGCGGCGTTGAAGGATCTCATCCGCGCTGCAGTGGCCCTCAATCTATTGAAGAACCCGCGCAAGACGGCCGCGGTGTCAGGCGCGCCCGGCCAAGAGCAGCGGGTTTCTTCGCCTGCCTCCGGGCGCGCATCCGCGTCCTTTGTGCTCAAGAGCAAGAGCAAGCCGCAGCCCCGGCGAGCGAGCAGGAAGCGGACCGACTAGCTTCATCGCGGATCCCGGCTCGTGAGCGCTCCCGCTACGGAACCGTCGCGGGTTGCGCGAAGCTCACTGTCGGGATGCTTTCAGCTCAGCCAATGGTCATCGGCTGACGGCCCACTTAGCGTTCTGTATGTGGAAACGAAGGTTCCGGTTTTGCCGACCAACCGCTCACAACAGAGTCAACGACAATCAACGTCGAGTTCCCAGGTGGTCAATAATCACCCGGAAGCCAAAGTAAGCGTATCGGCTATACGCTTCTGCGTGCCGCTCGCGGGCTTCTTGACGGCAGATCTCAGGCCCGTCGTTGTAAGAACAGCCACACGGACGTGAAATCCCATCAAACTGAGCACCACTGAAATACGTTGCCAAGCATATCGTAGAGTCCCCAACGGTTGGGCTTGAAGTTGGCAACTGGCGACGTGAATGGATATCCGTCATCAAACGGAAACCATCCAGAACCGTATTCCGATCCTCCTAAACTTCGTCGCAACGATCGATCTGCAACATTGGCATAGCCCTCAAGGCTCGCAGGTGAGTCCCCTGTGAAATACGCGGTCATGACACCGGCGTGCATCGCTGTCTCGAACTCGACACCGGTAGGCAAGCGCACGTGGGTTCCAGTCTTCGCGCTAAGCCAATCACAGAATGCTGACGCGTCGTTCCACGAAATGTTGGAAACCGGATAATGATTGGAGAGCGTCCAGCCGGTATAGCGCCAAGTGTACTGCGGCGACCAACCGGCGAATCTATGGCGTTGTGCGTCCCAACCATGCCCACCAACACGGCCAAGCCCGTTTCCATCAGTATTTTCCGCATCAGTTCTGTAGTGCGTCGCTGCAACGAACACTCGAAACTGCTCCATCGTGACCGGCGTGCTGCCCATCCAGAGAGGTGGCGAACTCGGAAGCTCAACTACATCGAGAGTCACGCTTTCGCTTAGGTGTAGCTTTGAACCTGATCGTCCAGGCTCTACAAAGGTCGAGGCCGCACAAATAGTTAAGAGAAGGACACCGAGTCGGAATCCCAAGTGGGGCATCGCTCTTCCCCGCTTTTCAGGATAGCTGAAATATGACGATCTGAGAAAAATTACTCCAGGCTAGCAGATTACTCGACATTTTCTCGGGTACACCGGCCCCACCCCAGCCGAAAAACGCCGCCTAGCTCACTCTTACCTGCAACGCTGACACTCGATCCGCGCCCAAAAAAATAAGTACCATGGCTGAATTCCCGATATTTACTCGCATTTCCGCATGATGTCAGAAAAATCCGTAGTACCACATTCTCGTCTCACCGGGAGACACTTGTAGACCGTACTGGTACATTCTCAGCAGAAGCGACTTAGAAGCAATCCAACAGCGCAAGCTCCCGGATTAATTCTTGTTTCCCGGTTGCTGCACCGGAAAGCCGTGTCCTCTTGGGCCGGCCCCAGTATGTGTCGAAAATGGGCGTAGCCTGCCCTTTCAGAACTGCGCTGATCAGTAACAAAATCTCTCATTATTTTCTGAATTGTCATGGCCGGTGACATAAACATTACGAATTTATCGTCTGATGGATTCTCCTGGTACGCCTTAAAAGTCAGAACTCGTTCCGAGCCAATAGCTGTTACGGCGCTCCGCAACAGAGGCTACGAACCGTTCTGCCCAACTTATCCCGAACGCCGACGTTACTGCGATCGCATGAAGACCATTGAGAACGTGGCCTTCCCCGGTTATCTGTTCTGCCGTTTCGATCCAAGAAACAGAGTCCCCGTCATCAGCAGCCAAGCCATCGAATACATCGTTGGCTCGGGCAGAGTGCCGGTGCCCATCCCCGATCAACAGATCTCAGATATTCGCCGCGCGATCGCGGCGGGCGCGCGCCCTTGGCCTTACTTCAAGGCCGGCCAGCACGTGCGCGTTGAATACGGCGCGCTCGCAGGAATTGAGGGCATTCTCTCTCGCGAAGCGAATACCGGCCGCCTGATCATCTCGGTCGATCTCCTGCAGCGATCCGTCGCTCTTCATATAGACGAACACCAAGTCCGAGTCCTGTAATCCCTTCCGCGAAACGCGGGACCCAATTCCTTCACGAGGTTTCACATGCTCTTATCAGACCGCAAGTCCAGAATGGTTAGCTTTCGTCTTTCCTCCGCGGAGTATGAAGCCGCGGTGAGCAACTGCCACACGCAGGGATATAGGAGCTTATCGCTCTACGCTCGATCGGCGCTATTGGCATTCGAGTCTTCCCCGCATCCCTACTCGCCACATGCCGCTGAGGTGGCCGAGATCCGGCTCCAACTGGAATCACTCACTTCAGAAATGCAAAAGCTTGCCGCTACCGTGCCGCGGCATTCCTTCGATTCGCTTCCGTGCAACGGCGCAGTCGCCCATCACGACTTTGCCTTGAATGGAGCCGAACAAAAATGAAGAGCCTCATCCTGCTCGCACTCTCCTCCGCGGCGATACTGCATGCGCAGGCTCCGAAACTGTCAAGCCCGGCGGCTCCCTACACGATCGAGAGCAATCTTCCCACTCAAAAAGTCGGCGTAGACGATCTTCTCTCCATCTCCGTCGCCGACTCCCCCGAACTCACGCGCACGTTCCGCGTCGCGGCCGATGGCACGCTCCCCTTGCCCATGCTGAAAGAACAAATCGAGGCCGCCCACAAGTACCCAGCTGAAATCGAGAAGGAAATCACCGCTGCGCTCACCGATGAAGACGTGCTCGTACGGCCCATCGTGTCTGTCTCCGTTGTCGAATATCGGAGCCGGCCTGTGAGCGTCATGGGTGCCGTCCGCTATCCGGTCACCTTTCAGGCCCTGGGAAATGTAACGCTGCTGGATGCACTTACACAGGCTCAGGGCTTGAGCCCTGAAGCTGGTCCTGAAATTCTCGTCAGTAGAACGCATTCCGGGCCGAACGGATCTTCGACGGACTTGGTACGCCGGATTCCCGTGAAAGGCTTGATCGATGCAGCCAACCCTTTGCTCAACATAAAGCTCTACGGCGGTGAAGAGATTCGTGTTCCCGAAGCAGGCAAGGTGTATGTGGTCGGCAATGTTAAACAGCCGGGCGCTTTTCCCGTGCACGATGGAACCGAAACTACGGTCCTGAAGGTGCTCGCGCTTTCCGAAGGACTGCTCCCTTTCGCCACCAAGCAGGCTTACATTTATCGTCGCGAGGCTGGAACAAATAATTCAAACGAAATACCGATCGAGCTGAACCAGATCGTGGAGCGTAAATCACCGGATGTGCCGCTGAAACCGAATGACGTGCTCTATATCCCCGACAACAAACATCGCAGGATGACCATGGCCACCCTCGATCGCCTGGTGGGCTTCGGCAGCGCAACCGCATCAGGGCTGGTGATCTGGCGATAATCACAGCCTTCAATCGCCAACACTGTCCAAAGAAAAGAACTACAAATGAAGCAACTCGAAAGAAGTTCGGCCGAAGTAGCGGAAAGTCTCCGGAAAACGCAATACGTTCCGTCTTCATACCCGGAGATCGAGCCCGAGGAACGCTCGGTTCCCCCTTCTCATTACCTCTGGATCATAAGTCGGCACAAATGGCGGATCCTCGGTTTCATCGCTGCCTGTATGATCGCGACCTTTATCGTTTCGATGCGCATCCAACCCATGTATCAAGGAACAGCCGAAATCGATGTGGACCGCCATGCTCCGTCGGGAATCTTCGGCCAGGAAGCCAGCCAGCTCTCGCAGCTCAACGATTCAGACCAATTCCTGGCCACCCAAATTGAGCTGATCCAGTCCGATGCTGTGTTGCGCCCTGTTGCCGCACGCTACAACTTGCTCCAGCGCGAAAGCCAGCTCGAAAATTTGGACATCAACAAGATCCAGCGCAAAACTAACTCGCCAGTTCTACTGAAAAAGCTGAAAATTACAAGGCCTGCCAATACGTATGTGCTGCGGATCAGTTATCGCTCGCCCGACCCGCAAATTGCGTCGGACGTAGCAAACGCAATCGCGCATTCCTATCTCGAACACACGTTCAACATCCGCGTCCGCACCTCCGTCGCACTCTCCGCTTTTATGGAAAGGCAGCTCGATGAACTGAAGGCCAAAATGGAGCACTCCAGCTTGGCCCTCGCACAGTTCGAGCGTGAGCTCAACGTAATCAATCCGGAGGAGAAAACAAATATTCTCTCCGCGCGCCTGCTGCAATTGAACACCGAATACACAAACGCGCAGGCCGAACGAGTGCGCAAAGAAGCCGCGTTTAACTCTATGCAGAATGGCTCGATGGCTGCGGCTCAAATATCGAGTCAGGGGGACGCCTTGGCCGATCTATACGAACGCCTAAACACTGCCAAGCAGCACTTCACCGAAGTATCGACCACTTACGGCCCCAACCATTCCGAGTACCGGAAAGCGGCCAACACGCTTGCTGAAGTGCAGCGCGAGCTTGAGGACACCCGTCGCAACGTGGGCCAGCGTGTCGAAACGGATTACCGCCAGGCACTTGACCGGGAGCAAATGCTCCAGGCATCCGTGAAGCAGACCAAAGCTGAATATGACCAACTGAACGCTCGATCCTTCGAATACCAACAGCTCAAACGTGAAGCGGAGGCCGACCGCGGATTATATGGCGACCTTGAGCGCCGCATCAAAGAAGCCGGAATTAATGCCGGATTTCAGAACAATTCTATCCGCATCGCGGATCTGGCGCGCCCACCGTACAAGCCAGTTTTTCCGAAAACGGGCTTGAATCTGCTCCTCGCCTTCATCTTCTCGACAATAATCGCCATCGCTGCAGCGCTCTTGACCGACGTTCTCGATGACACCGTGCGTGATCCGGAACATATAGCCCGTGCTCTCAATACAACCGTCATCGGCACTCTCCCCACCGTGAAAGAAATGAGGCGCCTAGTCGGTCCCGCGACGCAAAAACCTCCGCTGCTGGCGCTCACCCGGCCTAACGGCAACGGCTGCGGTGCCGCCCAGTTCGCGGACGCGCCCCCACCTGAGCACGTCGAAAACTCGGGTGTGCGCGGTTACAGCGCCATCTCCTCCTACGAAGAGGCGATTCGAACCCTGCGCAACTCCATCCTCCTTCCGGACTTCGACCGCCGCATGAAATCTATCCTGATCACGAGCGCAGCGCCGTGTGAAGGCAAATCCACCACGGCAATCCATCTCGCCATCGCGCACGCCGAGCAGGGCAAGAAAACTCTCATCATTGATGCCGACCTGCGCCGGCCGTCTATACAAAAAAAGCTCGGCTTAACTGGAACAATCGGCCTTTCCGACATCCTCTTGGGCGATATCGAATGGAAACGAGCCGTAATTAAGACAGAGCACTGGCCTGACTTACACGTGCTGCCCTCCGGTATGGCTTCGCGCCGCGCCTCCGATTTGATCGGCTCCATGATGATTGACATTCTCGACGAAGCCTCTAAGGAGTACGATCTGATCCTCGTCGATGCACCGCCCCTCCTCGGATTCGCCGAAGCCATGCAGATCGCAACCGCGGTCGACGGAGTTGTCGTTCTCACGCGCGCTGGGCGAACCAGCCGCAAAGCAGTCGCGACTCTACTCTCAACTCTGGATCGTCTTCGAGGGAACGTAATTGGTCTCGTTCTGAACGAGGTCAATAAGAACAGTAGCAGCGGTTACTACTACTACAGTTACTATCGCGACTATTACTCCGCAAAACTTTCCTCCGTCTGAATTAATGCATCCAACGACTTCAGTTTCTCCTGATAAACGTTCGGTACTCGGAGTCGGAATTAGCAGGACTTCTTATACTACTGTCGTCAGCCAGTGTACGGACTGGATCGAGGAGCGACGTTGGAGTAAGTGCACACCCGATGCCAAGTATATCTGTGTAACTTCTGTGCATGGCATCATGGCTGCCCGGCGGGACCCCGAGCTGCTATCCATTCTGAACCGGGCCGATATTGTCACGCCGGACGGAATGCCCGTCGTATGGGCAATGAGATCGTTCGGCACAAAAGACCAGCAGCGAGTCTACGGCCCCAATCTGATGCTGGCGCTGTGCGAGCAGGCCGAACAGCAAGAGCATCGTATCTTCTTATACGGCAGCCGTCCCGAAATCTTGGTTAAGCTTCGGCAGAATCTCCGAGCCCGCTACTTCCGGCTGAAGATCGTCGGATCATGCCCGGATCTGTTCCGTGAACCGAGTCCCGAGGAAGACGCCGCGATCCGGGAAAAGATTCTGGAAAGCGACTGCGATCTACTCTTCGTCGGCATCGGTGAGCCAAAGCAAAACCGCTGGATGGCAAATCATCTTTCTTCGTTTCCAGGCGTCGTGATGGTGGGCGTGGGCGCTGCCTTCGACTTTCACGCGGGCCGCGTGAGGCAGGCGCCACCCTGGATCCAAAACTCGGGACTCGAATGGCTATTCCGTCTATTCCACGAGCCGAAACGCTTATGGAAACGATATCTTCTGACAACCCCGCCGTTTCTTCCCTGCTGGGCCGCCCAGTGGATTCGAACGCTGTTCGCCACCCAGCTACGGCGGAACATGCTCTCGGGCACAATTACGTCGGCTGTCGGATGTCTACTCATTTTCCTGGCCTATCCGGCTTATCTTAAATCGCTCGGATACGAACTGTATGGGATTTGGCTCCTCTTGAACACAATCACTACTTTCGCCCAGCTTGGAAATTTGGGAATCGCCCAAGCACTCTCCCGGCAAATATCTGAACACATGGGAGCGCGCAAAATGAGCGCCGTCGAGTCATGCATGACGACGGCGCTCCTCACAATGATCGCCATCGGCGTCTTGATCGTTCTGTTTTTTTGCTTCGGGTGCCGCCCCCTTTTGCTTGCCTTTCATCTACATCCATCTCAGACAGCGCTGATCACGCCGCTGCTCCCTTGGATCGGGGCTGCATCCGCTTGTGCCATGATCGCCGAGGTGATTTCCGGTGCCGCCTCTGGGCTAGGGCGAATGGATCTCTACAATTACACACAATGTACAACTCAGGCCGTGGGCATTACTGTATCCCTTCTCTTATTGCGATTTGGCCTGGCGCTGAATGCCTTATTGGTTGGTAATTTAGCCTCGGCGATTTGTCTCGTCGTCTGTGGACTACTCCTAACTAAGTACCTTACAGGAACGTATCTTCTTTCGTACCGGGCTTTTTCACTCGATCGGCTGCGCAGTCTCGCCTCTTGCGGTACGGGACTGGCGGGCAACTCACTATTCACCCTTCTCTTCAGCCCTTTTAATCGGCTCATCATTGCCCGTTACGCCGGCGTCGCGAGCGTGCCGGTTTATGATATTGCGTTCAACAGCACGATGCGGCTTCGGAATATCTTTGAAGCCGGGCAGCGCGCTCTATTACCCGAAATCGGAAAATGCGCTGGCACATCCCCAAGTGCCGCTTACGCTCGAGCTCGAAAACTCGGATTCCAGATACTCCGCGCCTTTCGCTGGGTTTTTCCGATTTACGTAATTGCATTTGCCGCCGCTCCCGTTGCTCTAAGACTGTGGCTCGGACCGCACTATAACGCCGAGTTAGCGCCCGCAACTCGCATCATTCTCCTGGGCACCTTCTTCAGTCTCGTTGGCACGCCCGGTTTCTACATCCTCGCGGCCCTGGGGAGGCTGAAAGCGCTCCTCGTCGGGAATGTTATCCAATGCCTCTCGAACATCTTCTTAATCGCTGTCTGCCTTATGATCTTCCATAGCCTCTCCGCATCTGTTGTTTTGAGTACAACAGCATTTGCAATGCTCTGTTCGACGATATTTCTGCTTTCGGAAAACGGTCGCATGAAGGCGCCTGAATGCAACTGATATGAGTTCGGCTCTTCTCCTTACGCGTAAGCGCAATGCAGGCATCGGACACAACATTTTGGTCCTTGTTACCGGTCTGCTTCTGTGGGGACTGCCCAGTGTGAGATTCACGCCTCGCAGCGTTGATGCCGCGTTCAGCGGGTTGGGCGCTCTGGACCTTACCGCTTGGCTCCAGGTCGGAACATGCATTTTCGCCGCCGTCGTAGTCGCAATCTCGTGCGGTTCAAGGATTGGTCGCAGCCTCAAAGCGCTTCCGCCTGCTCTCTCTCAAGGTCCTACCCGTTCCTTTCTCATCTACTCGCTGTTTGCACTAGGCTCAGCAATATACTCCGTTAATCCAGGGTTCACCATATATTCCGCGAGTAAGATATTGCTGCTTTTCATCTCCTCGGCTATGCTGGCGAGTCATTATGAAGGCGGCGCTCGCGGAATTACGGCTTGTCTTCAGCTTTTCTATATCGTCAATATTCTGCAGTGGACAATAATCGCTGCGCTATTCATCGCGGCTCCAGAGCTAGTGGGAGGAGTGGATCCTAAAGCAGGGTACCGACTGCATGGCGGATCATTCGGCGATTACGGCAGGGCCGCGGCCTTCTCGGGTCTATTCTTCCTAACGGCCGGACTGAGATCGCAGGGTCGCAAACGATGGTCTGCCTTTGCGGTTTATGCACTTTCCTGCGCGTTTGTACTGCTTAGCCTGACCCGTGGCACAATGCTTTGCGCAGTCGTCATGCTCTGCTTAGCTATAACATGTCACTACCGTGCTCAATCGCGCATCCTTGTTTCATGCGCAGCCGTGCTTATCCTGTCGACAATTCTGCTAAGCGGCGGATGGGAGCCGGTTACTAAGTTCGCGGCAAGGGGTGAAAATCAGGCCGATCTCGAATCGCTTACCGGCCGGGCACAAGCATTTAATTTTTTAATTGATAAATGGAAAGACTCCCCATGGTTAGGATTCGGCTTCGGCGCAGGCAACCGTTATCTTCTTCTTCATTTTCAAGAGGAAGCTGGCCTTGGAATCGGAGCTGCACATGACGCATTATCTCGCGTGTTAACAGACGTTGGGCTGTTCGGCGCCACAATTCTCGTGATGGCGTCGGCCCACCTCTTCTTCGCAATTGTTGCAATGTGGCGACGCGTAGCGCGCTTCCCCGAACTTCGAGAGCTCGGGATGCAAGTGGTGTGTCTCTTCGTGTACAGCCTGATTTTCAGTGTCACCAGTTCTGGCATTGCTGAAGTCACCGCTCCCGTGGTGATCACTGCTCTGGCTGCGACTGCTCTCCGCAGACGTGCACGATGTTCTACGGTTCGCCTGCACGTCGATTCGCCGTTCCCCAGCAGCGCTTCTGGCGTTTTTTCACTGAGTTAATCCCGGCACTCTTCGAGAAGAATAGATCGACTTCCACAATGCGAATCTTGACGCTTCACAATAAATACAAGTTTCGCGGCGGCGAGGAGGAGTCTTCAGAAAGCGAAGATAGAGTTCTTCGCAGTCACGGACACACCATTTTTCGGTATGAGCAAGATAACGCCGTAATCGGCCCCACAAACCTAGTCCGGATCGCTGCCCGAACCATTTACAATCCTGTATCGTACCGGCGGGTTCGTGAGCTAATCCGTTGTCTCCGGCCCCAGATCGTAGATGTCCATAACTTTTTTCCGCTCATTTCTCCTTCTGTATATTTCGCGTGTGAAGCAGAGCATGTCCCGATCATTCAGACGTTGCACAATTACCGGCTCTTGTGTCCCGGTGCCCTCTTCTTTAGGGAGGGGAAGCCTTGTGAGGAGTGCCTGACGAAAGCATTCCCTTACCCCGGAATCCAACATAAGTGCTATCGAGGCAGCACACTCGGTTCCGCGACGGTTGCCTCCATGATCGGCGTACATCGACTCGTAAAGACTTGGCAACATCGGCCCAGCATGTACATTACGCTAAGTAACTTTTCCCGCAACAAGTTTGTCCAGGCGGGCCTAGCTGCGGATAAGATCCGGGTCAAACCGAATTTTGTCGATCCCGATCCAGGGCCCGGAACTGGCACGGGAGGGTTCGCTCTCTTTGTTGGAAGACTTGCGCCCGAAAAGGGCCTCCAGACAATGCTCCGTGCGTGGCAACTTTTGCGTCGCCCCCTTCCTCTAAAGATTGTGGGCGAAGGACCGCTGCAAGACTACGTCATGGAGCAACATTTCAGGTCTCCCTACATCCAAATCTTGGGCAAACTTCCGGCCCGGCACGTTTACCAATTGATGGGCAAGGCTGCGTTTCTGCTATTTCCTTCGGAATCTTACGAAACTTTCGGCCGGGTTGCAATCGAAGCATTTGCTAAAGGTACTCCGGTCATCGTCTCGGATATCGGAGCAATCGGAGAAGTAGTCGAGCACGGAAGGACCGGATGGCGTTTTCCTCCCGGAGATGCGAATGCTCTTTCGGCCACCGTGGATCACATAGTGGAGAATCAGCACCTCCTTCCCTCCATGCGACGCGAAGCGCGGCGCGAGTTTGAAACGAAGTACACGGGCGAGACGAACTATCGGCAATTGATGGATATTTTCAATGAGACTTTAACCCGTTGCTCAAGTAGTAATCTGCCGTCTATCGAAATACAAGAGGCATCATCTGCGATTGCGGTTTACTGACTGCCTACCAGCATCCAGAACTTACTAACTCCTCGACTTGGTTCACGGTCTGCTTTAACATGAGTGCCGTTGCCGCTCAGCACATATCGACAGCTCCGCGTATAAAACAGAGCTCGTACGCGAGCTTGGCCATCTTGCTCGTGGACGTGGTTGGGCTGGAATTGGCATTGCTATTAGGGTGTCTAGCCCGTATAACGCTAAAAAGCCTTTTTCCGATCAGTCTCGGGCCCTCCCAATATATTGGTCTTGCAATAGGGGTGCTGGCGCTTCCACTCGCCTACGCCTCTGCCGGATTGTACCCTGGTTACGCCGTGTGTGCTGTGCAGCGACTTCGGGGGCGTGTCTACACCACGTGCATTGCGTTCGCTGTTCTCCTCGCATGGAACTATGCTTTCGAGGACCGGCAGTGGTCGCGCGGCGTGCTCCTCTCCACCGCTTTGTTTGCGCTCCTCATGCCTCCGCTTCTCCAAGCACTAACCAGAAGCGCGCTGATTCACTGGGGCGTTTGTGGGCTGCCAGTCATAATACTCGGTGCCGGTGAAACGGGAAGTATAGTTACAAAAAAGCTCCAGACGCAACCGGACCTTGGCCTTATCCCTGTGCGAGTTCTCGATGACAACCCAGCAAAGTGGGGAAGCTCTCTTCATGGCGTCCTCATTTCCGGACCCCTCTCATCTATTGTCGATTTTCAGGGTGTTGCAAAGGCCGTTATTGTCGCTATTCCGGGGATGGATCGTGATTGGTTGGCGAATCTCGTTCAACGCCTTCCCTTTCCTAGCGTCATTGTTGTCCCGAACGTAGCAGGCCTTCAGACCCTGTGGATCATTTCGCGCGACTTAGGCGGTGTCCTCGGCCTCGAGGTGAAGAAGAACTTACTGGTTAATAAGAACCGTCTTCTGAAACGTATGCTTGATTGCGCTATCGCAATACCCGGGCTGCTCCTCAGCCTACCATTAATAGCTATCTGCGGACTCTGGATGAGCCTTACTAGCCCAGGTCCGATTTTCTTTCGCCAGGAGCGTGAGGGCGAAAACGGAAAGCGAATTACGGTCTGGAAACTGCGGACGATGTATTCGAATGCCGAGCGTGTGCTCGCGGATTACCTTCAGGCAAATCCAATCGAGGAATCATCTTGGCTTCGCCATTACAAGCTGAAACGCGATCCGCGCATAATACCCGGTATCGGATGGTTTCTTCGGCATTCAAGTCTTGACGAAATTCCGCAGCTCTGGAATGTGATCCGCGGGGATATGAGCCTGGTCGGACCAAGGCCATTCCCCTACTACCACCTGGAAAGTTTTTCGAGTGCTTTCCGGTCGCTCCGCACTAGCGTCACGCCTGGTCTTACAGGCCTTTGGCAAATCTCCGCGCGAAGTGACGGGGATGTGTGCGTGCAAGAAGCCGAAGACAGTTATTACATTCGTAACTGGTCACTCTGGCTTGATATCTACATCCTCCTATGCACGGTTAAAGCAGTTCTGTTTCCTAAAGGCGCTTATTAAGCCATGAAGAGCGGCAAAAGCGTGAATTCCTCGAAACATCGGAGAAGAGCCATGCGGCGTTGGTTGAGCAAAGGAGGCCGTGGGCAAATCATTCAACTAGCCCTCTTTGGTGTCGCGCTCCTTGTGTTCCTTGCGTTCTTGCATTTTGTGACAAGGGAACGTTCAGACGGTACGTCAATTGACGCCGGCTCTGCGCTATCGACCAGCCAGCAATAGCATGGCACTGCCGTTATTGATGATCGATTTCGAGGCTACCGGCCATCATGCCCTGTATATTCGACATCTGGTTCGTTTCGGGATGGCTGATACCGCTTCGATCACCTTCCTGATCTCCCGGGAACTGTCCGGCAGAGTTCTTCATCAACTGTCAGACTTTGAATCCGGCCTTTTCCTTAAGCGTCTAAGAATTATTGAGGACGAACGCGCATGGCGTCGCATACGGAGATGGATAGGGCATGAGAAGCTGGCCCGCTTCGTCTATGTCGAACACCTCAATTTTTTTGAGGGTCGTAAGTGCATTCTTTTTTTTCTCTTCCTTGAAAATGTCTTTTACGTGATCGCGTTTTCTCCACTTCCCCGGTTCCACGTTTGTGGTCTGATGTTTCGGCCCACCTTTTACTACCGGCAAAGAGACATGCTGGAGCGCGGGATACGCTCACGTGCCATGTTCCTAGTTAAGTCAGCGGCCGCATATGCGTGCGTTAAGCGACCTGGCATTTCGCGAATTCTTGCGCTCGATCCTCTTGCAGGCGAGCACGCCCGCACGCGATGGAATTGCTCGAAATTTGAAGTCGTTCCAGACCCCTTCGGCCCCGAGGCAGGAGCTTCGCGTCCCTTGGGTATCTTTCAGGAACGAGAGCGCCGATCCCTAACTCTGCTGATCGCGGGCGTCTTGTCTCCGCGAAAAGGAATCCGCGAAGTTGTACAGGCGCTATCGAGTGGATCCGAGGAGTTGCGCCGGCGTGTAACTCTGGTAATCGCAGGCGAGTTGGATGAGCGCCATACCGCCTATATCACGGAGAATATACAACTGCTGCGTGACAAGAGTGGAAAGGTAGTAGTTGATCTCAGGCTGATCACTGAGAAAGAGCTCGACGCCTACATAGAAGCGTCTGATGCGGTCTTAACTGCTTATCGTGGGTTCAAAGGGAGCAGCGGGATCCTCATACGCGCCGCTCACTTTGGGAAACCGGTCATTTCAACCAACGAAGGACTGCTGGGCCACTTTGTCCGGCATTATAAACTTGGGCAAGCCATCGATGTTTCCGATTCCCGTGAGTTCGCCGCCTGCCTTGAAACATTCATGCGAACCGGCGTCCTAAAAGGTTTCGACCCTGCCACTGCTCGACGATTCGCAGATGACTCCAGTCCCGAGCGATTCGCCGAGCAGCTAATCTCAACACTAATTGGCCGGTCACCCGCTATTGCGGGCTGACTGGCTTGACCTTGCCGCTGGAAAACGCCCCGGCCATTGCTAGAGGAGCTACGGTTAAGATTGCTACCGCACCAGAAACTCCCGCAATCACTGCGCTTTTGTTCCCATCAGGCAACGGGCCTGCAGAAGCGCCACTCTGCACAAAGCAGCCGGATGCTACTTGATAACCCGTGACATCAATTCGCTCACTCGCACCCTGAGCCGTGTTTGTGGGGTCGCCGTGCCCCGTGATATTAATGCAATTCCCAACTGCTGTATCTAAATTCTCTCCTTTCAATTCATAAGTTACATTGCTCGCCGAGTCATTCAGATAATAGTGTCCGCCACTCTTCGTCAGCTGGCCGGTGAGGTTTGATTCAGCCCCGGGGCCGTTTTCCTCCGGCGTAAGCTCGATCGTATGGTTTGGCATAACTGAGGCTACTAGAGCGCCTTCCTTATTTAGAATTTGTGCTTCGCCCCGGACGACCGACACCTCTACGGCCTTATCGCTAGCGTATCCGATGCGAAGCGTCGACGCATTCTTAGGAACCACCCTAAGTGAACTTGCAAATATTGAATATCTCGATGACGCATGCAATTGAGCAAACCCTTTTTCAAGCACGATTCGGTCCCCATAGATCCTGGCGGACCCCTCAGCCGCTAACTCGAGCTGAGTGCCGCTCTTTAGAGCGACCCGGGCGGGGTTCACGTACGTCTCAAGCGAGGTTCCTTCAAGAATGGTTGCATTCTCGCGTATTTCTGAACCATCAACACGCATCGAGCCAATGACGGTTACGAAACCGATCGGAGTGTTGCTCGCGAGTAAAGCCGAGCAAGTTAAAAACAAGATTGTAGAACTACGGAGCATATAGAAGGTTTCCTTTCTCAACTAAGTCAGCTGCATTGTGCATGACTACAAATGTATAAACAAGTGCAATATCCCAGAATGAAAACTTTATTTTGTGAAAGCAGTACTAAATGGAGTTCTGCTGCAATGTTGGTTGTTACCGTGGCGGCTGGTATTGCTTGCTATTGGAGCGCGCGTCTGGCCATCGCCGACCTCCTCCAGCAGCGCCCCGAAACGACAGCTTTGACGTCGGCAATTGCACTAGCTCCCGGCAACGAGGATTACCTGCGGCGAGCCGGCGAACTGGCTGATGACACAGGCGGAGATGGCAGCCTTTCTTACAGAACCGCGCTGAGGGTCGATCCTTACGCCTCACAAGATTGGATGCGATTAGCTTTCGATGCTGAGCGCCACGGTCAATATCAGAAAGCCGAGCACGATTTACTTCAAGCCGCGAGTGTAAATCGATTGTTCGAGCCGCGCTGGGCGCTCGCCAACTTTTACTTCCGGCGCGAAGAGACCGACAAGGCCTTGTATTGGATACGTCAATCGTTCCTGGTGGAACAAGGCGATCTCACGGCTGCCTTTCGCCTTTGCTGGGCGATATCTGCGGATCCAGCCCGGATTTTGCGTGGCGCAATTCCAAATCGGCCTGCGGTCTTGGAGCAATACCAGGGGTTTCTCGTGAAGACTCAACCGGCTAAGAGATGACTTCTGTTTCCCATAACTGCCGGCGATCATTAGCTGCTGCGCTTGGCGTCATTCTTGTCTGGTTGGTGGCGACTGCGTGGGACGCAGAGCAGTGGCCTTCGTATTTGGCTCAAGCTGCCATTTTCCTTACAGTTGGGGTAATTGCGACTGTTGCTTCGATTGGGAAAATCGATCCGCCGTTCCGATGGACTCTGATTCCGTTCTTGGCCGCGAGTTGCTGGGCCGCATTCCAAAGTTCGTCCGGAGTATCTATTTATCCATATGCAACGTGGACGGCAGCACTTCAATGGGCGATGTGTGCAGGAGTACTTTGGATCGCGATTTATCTCTTCACGGACACCGACCTGCCGCGCCAGTTTCGCGCTGCGGCTGTGGTCTTCGGAGTCATCCTGGCGCTTGAAGCTACTCTCCAAAAGTCCGCTTTAAATCCGAGGAGTGCGACAGATGCCCAAACTGCCATGGGTCCGTTCCTCAACTACGATCATTACGCGGCGTTTGTGGAGCTACTTCTTCCGATTGCGCTCTGGAATGCATGGCGTGCGCGCACAGGTGTTTTGATTTGGCTCGGCGCTGCCGCCGTTTTGTACGGCAGTGTCATCGCAAGCGCCTCGCGTGCAGGTTCAGCATTGGCGACGCTTGAAGCCGCGATTATGCTGCCGTTCATTTTTCGTCACAAAACACGAGATGAACGTCGCAAGGCGCTCACATTCGCACTCGCTGGCGCCGCTTTGCTGGTAATCGCCACGCTTGTAGTTGGCTCGCAGACTTTATTGAACCGATTCGCGGAGAACGATCCGCTAGCATTTCGAAGGCGAATGCTCACCGTTGCGGTGCGAATCATACGGGCTCGTCCTTGGACCGGCTTCGGATTCGGCACTTGGTCCACCATTTATCCGAGATACGCAGATTACGATGAGCTTGCTTTTGTAAACCACGCTCATAATGACTGGGCAGAGTGGGCTGGTGACGCAGGCCTTCCATTCACCTTAGTAATGGCTTTAGTCGCCGTTCGTGCTGCATGGCTGTGTCGGCGCGCGCCCTGGGGCATTGGGATCGTCAGCGTATTTGCGCATAGCCTTGTCGATTTTCCACTACAGAGGCCGGCTGTAATGGCGTGGCTCGTTGGGCTCTTAGGATGCCTCGAGGCTACGCAATGCCAAGCTTCCGTTGCATGTCCTCCAACGACACGCCGCGAGTTTCTGGGAACCAGAACAGCACGACAAAAAACTGCAGCACAGCCATCGAAGCGAAAAACACGAACGGTGCCGCATGAGATGTCGCTGCCAACACCGGGAACGCTTGCGAGACCACCGCATTCATGAACCAGTGGGAGAAACTGCCCAAGCTTTGTCCCTTCGCGCGCACTCGGTTGGGAAAGATCTCGCTGATATACACCCAAATGACAGCTCCCTGCGAAAAGGAAAACGATGCAATAAATCCAATGAGCAGCCAGACGAGCAGATTTTCGTGAGAAGCCGAGGCAAAGATCCAGGCGACTCCCGCCAGGCAAAAGGCAGCCCCCACAGATCCGATCAGCAGTAACGTCCTTCGCCCAGCTTTATCGATCAGCGACATCGCGATAATCGTGGCAATTAGATTCGTCACTCCGATCGCGACCGCTTGGAGATCGCCCGACACCTTGCTGAAACCGGCTCGGGCGAATATGTCATTCAGGTAATAGAGGATCGCATTGATCCCGATAAGCTGGTTGAACAGTCCAATTGCGACAGCGAGGAAAACCGGAACCCTGTATTTGCGCGAAAAAAGCGGCTCTTTTGCGTGCCCGTGTTCTGCATCGATAGAAGTGATGATGTCCTGGAGCTCCTGCTCGGCGTGCTCGTCCCCGAGTAATCGAAGGACATCGCGCGCTTGTGGGACCCGGCCTTTTGCTACCAGCCATCGGGGACTCCGAGGGATGCCAAAAAGCATCAACAAGAACAGGGCAGCGGGAATCGCCGAAACACCCAGTTTCCATCGCCACTCCAAGCTGCCGAACCCTCCCAGCCCAATCACGTAATTCGAGAAATAGGCTAGAAGAATGCCGACGACTACGTTGAACTGGAAAAACCCGACGAGGCGCCCGCGCCAGACGGCGGGAGAAATTTCAGCGATGTACATGGGCCCGAGCACAGACGAGCCGCCAATCCCGAGCCCCCCGACAAAGCGGAAAAACACGAGCGAGTTCCAACCCCATGCGAAGGCACACCCCAAGGCGGAGAGAATATACAAAACAGCCATGACTCGCAGACTGTCGCGCCTCCCATATCGATCTCCCGGGATGCCCGAAACAATCGACCCAACGATCGTGCCCCACAACGCTGCCGCGACCGTTAACCCTAGCAGTTTCGGGGAAAGATGATACGTGCTGGCGAGCGCCCCTGTTGTTCCTGAAATTACGGCGGTATCAAAGCCAAACAATAAGCCGCCAAGTGCCGCGACCGCCGTGCTTCTGATGAGATAAAGATTTAGAGTCATTTGCGGGAAATCTCTTATCAGTTATATAGTGATGCCCGTCCTATAATGCATGCACGTCCTCGCGATTGATATCGGCGGCACCAAACTAAGCGCCGGGGTGTTTCGCGACAAAGTCTTGATCGAGCGCGGCACGTGTCCCACAAACCGGGAAGGGGGTCCGGGCTCGATGCTGGATCAAATCGAGCGAATCACCAAAGAATGGATAGATGAATTCGGCATTCAGGCGTGCGGAATCGGCTTCGGAGGGCCGGTAGATTTTCAATCGCAACGTGTGATTTGCTCAACCCACGTCGAGGGCTGGGACAACTTCGATCTGGTCAGTGCAATTCGCGAACGGCTGGGGATACAAGTCATTCTCGATCGCGACACGATGCTAGGCGCTCTGGGGGAAGGCCACTACGGTGCAGGCCGCGGCGTTCGCCCGCTTTTTTATATGACGATCTCGACCGGCATAGGAGGTGGCTTGCTCATGGACCACGGGCTCTATCGCGGCGCTGATTCGTTCGCGTGCGAAATAGGTCACCACACGATTGACCCCGGCGGCCCGGCGTGCCTGTGCGGCGCGCGCGGATGTCTCGAGCGCCTCTGTTCCGGTCTCTGGATCGAGCGCGATTACGGCCAACCCGCGAGCGAACTTTTGAAAGATCCCGGTTTCGCTAGCAATTACGTACGGCCGTTAGCACAAGGACTGAAGACCTGTATCATGCTTTTCAATCCTGCGCGAATTATCATCGGAGGCGGCATCAGTAAGGCGGGCGCACTGCTCTTCGTGCCGCTACGTGAAGAATTAGGACGGCAACTCACGCCATGGTCACGCGCTAGCGTGGACGTCGTTCCGGCCCAACTCGGAGACGATGCCATTTTGTGGGGTGCGCTGGCCTTAGTTCAGCGTCGCTTATGAATCGATCAATGATTCCGCTTCCTCCTCTTGTTTTGAGCTTGCATGCTCGTGTAATAAACAGCGCCTGCCACCAGGAACCCAACAAACCACGAGTAATCGTAAAGCCAGCGCAGCGATGGAACGAGCAACCCGCCTAACGCCACCACCACGCCTGCACCAAGCGAGTACATCGCAGCCGCATTCACACCGCGGAGGTATTCATAGGGACCGCCGCGCCGATACAGGCCCTGGACATCGAGATGCGTGTCGCGTATCAAGAAATAATCCGTGATCATAATTCCTGCAATGGGCCCCAGCAACCCTGAGTAACCGACCAGCCATCCAAAAATGTAGCTGTTGAAGTCAGTCAGGAGCTTCCAGGGCATCATCAGGAGGCCGGCTACGCCCGTTATGAATCCTCCCATGCGGAATGAGATCAGGCGCGGATTTAGGTTCGAAAAATCATTAGAGGGCGATACCACATTCGCAGCCACGTTCGTGTTGAGCGTCGCCACCAGCAACGCGATCAGCGCGATCGACGCAACCAGTGGCTCGTGAAAACGCTGCAACAGCGCGACCGGATCCCAAATGGCATGGCCGAAAAGCACCGCAGAAGCAGATGTGACCGCTACGCCAATGAACGCGTAAGCCGTCATCGCAGGCGGCAACCCAATCGCTTGCCCGATCACTTGGGACGCCTGAGATTTTGCGTACCGGGTGAAATCGGGGATGTTCAAAGCAACCGTAGCCCAAAAACCGACCATTCCCGTCAGCGATGGAATGAAAAAGTGTACGAATTCGGAGGTCGTCTTGAATTTGCTCGGGCTGCTTAGAACCGGCCCAAGGCCTCCCGCCTTCCGCGTGATCCACAACAGCAACAGCAGGCCGATGCCCATCATGAAGGGTGCGCTGATTCCCTCCAGAAGCTTGATTACTTCGATACCCCGCCAGATCACCGCCATGTTCAGCAGCCAGAACGCGAAAAAGCAGATCCATACACCGGACCTATTGTTTGCCGCCGCGGGATATACGATCTGAAGCATGGAGTAGATCGCCTGCCCGCCGATCCAGGTCTGGATACCAAACCATCCGCACGCGACAATAGCCCGCAAGACCGCTGGAACATTTGCACCTCGCACACCGAAAGAAGCTCGCACGAACACGGGAAACGGGATGCCGTACTTGGCGCCCGCGTGCGCATTGAGAAGCATTGGGATCAGGACAATCACGTTACCTAGAAGAATCGTCGCGATAGCCTGCTTCCAGCTCATCCCACCCGCTATCAAACCGGATGCCAGCATATAAGTTGGAATGCAAACGCTCATCGCAACCCATAGCGCGGCGTAGTTATAAATGCCCCACGTGCGTCTCTCCGGGGCAACAGGCGCGAGATCGTCGTTATAGAGTGTCGCTTCGATGTCCCCTGCTAATTTCATGTCGAGACTTTAAGATTAAAGGACACACTTGGGCGAATCGAAATCAGCGGCTCAGCCGCACGACCCGCTTAAAGAACTGCTGCCCCCTTTGAGTGACCACGAGGCTGCAGTCGAAGCCAATCGCTGCCTGTTCTGTTACGACGCTCCCTGTACCCACGCCTGTCCCACGCACATTGACATTCCCCGTTTCATCAAGAAAATCGCCACTGATAATCCAGTGGGCTCTGCGGCAACGATTCTCGAATCCAACCTGCTCGGTGCTAGCTGTGCACGTGTGTGCCCCGTACAGGAATTGTGTGAGGGCGCTTGCGTCCTCGGAGCTGACCACAAGCCAATCATGATCGGCAGGCTTCAGCGCTATGCCATGGATCATGTTTACAGCCGCAATCTCGCCATCGTAAAGACTGCGCCACCGACCGGTAAAAAAATCGCCGTGATAGGAGCGGGACCGGCCGGCTTGAGCTGTGCGGGAGAACTGGCGAAATCCGGCCACAAGGTGACGATTTTCGATAGGCGGAAACTGGCAGGAGGGCTGTCAACTTACGGCATCATCACCCTGCGCGAACCAGTCGGAATCGCGCTTGCAGAAGTGGAGATGATTCGAAGTTTAGGGGTCGCAATCCAAACCGACGTGGAAATCGGCCGCAGTCTCAGACTTGCAGAACTACACCACCAATTCGATGCAGTTTTCCTGGGCGTGGGCTTAGGTGCGATGCCAAGCATGGGCATTCCGGGAGAGGAGTACCTTGTGGACGGGCTGAGTTATATCGAGCAAAGCAAGTTGGACCGACACAGTCTGTACGTTGGGAGCCGCGTCATCGTGATCGGAGCTGGAAACACGTCTATTGATTGCGCTACGATTGCGAAGCGGCTAGGCGCAGGGCGTGTGACGATCGTCTATCGCCGTTCCGAGCGTGAGATGAGCGCTTACGATCACGAGTACGAGTTCATCAAGAAAGAAGGTGTGGAGTTTCGTTTTTTGATCCAGCCCACTCGCGTAATCATAGAAAATGGTGCGGTAACTGGGCTCAAGTGCGTCAGCAATGCGCTGGGCCGGCCGGACGCTTCAGGCCGGGCTTCGCCGCAGCCCATCCCCGGCTCGGAGTTCATTGTACCCGCCGATCAGGTCGTCAAAGCGATTGGGCAGGAGAAACCCAGCTTAGCTGCTAGCCTGGGGCTCCTGATGGAGAACGGCAAAATTAGAGTAAACGACGAATTTGAGACCAATGTTCAGGGAGTCTACGCCGGCGGCGATTGTATCCGCTCTAGAGGCGCGTGCTCCACAGTTATGGCTGTGCAAGACGGCAAGCTTGCAGCCGCATCTATTCACCGCAAATTGATGGGATCGCCTGGAACGCGAATAGGAGCTTGGCAAAGTGGCGGATCTTAGAGTCGACTTCAAGGGCATCAGATCGCCAAACCCTTTCTGGTTGGCATCAGCTCCTCCGACCAATTCAGGAGCTCAAGTCCATAGAGCTTTCGAAGCGGGCTGGGGTGGGGCTGTGTGGAAGACCATCGGCGCTCCCGTGCTAAACGTCTCGAATCGCTATGGAGCATGGCACTATAGCGGACAAAAAATGCTGGGCATCAACAATGTTGAGCTGATTTCGGACAGGCCCCTGGAAGTGAACCTGCGTGAGATCGCGGACGTGAAGCGGCATTGGCCCGATCGCGCCGTTATCGTTTCAGCGATGGTCGAATCCAAGCCGGAAGCGTGGAGTGAGATCGTCAGGCGGATCGAGGACGCCCGAGCGGATGGAATTGAGCTGAATTACGGATGCCCCCACGGCATGAGCGAGCGCGGAATGGGCAGCGCTGTTGGCCAAGTCCCCGAGTACTGCGAGGAGATTACACGCTGGGTGAAAAACGTCGCCCACATTCCCGTTATTGTTAAGCTCACTCCTAATATCACGAACATCGTGAGCCCGGGACGGGCGGCGGTTGCGGCCGGAGCCGACGGCCTGTCGCTAATCAATACGCTGAACTCCATCGTTGGAGTGGATCTGGATTCGCTCGAGATTACACCGAATATCGGCGGGCGGGCCGGCCACGGTGGCTACGCAGGACCGGCGGTGAAACCAATCGCTTTAGCTATGATTGCCGCTCTGGGCACCGATGAAACTGTGTCTCGCTCCGAAGTTCTCATTTCTGGAATGGGTGGCGTTGCGACTTGGAAGGATGCCGCGGAATTCCTCCTCCTCGGCGCAACCAGCGTACAAATTTGCACGACGGTCATGCACTATGGATTTCGCATCGTCGAGGATCTCTGTGACGGTCTCTCGCGCTGGATGGATTCCAAAGGATTCCAAACCATCGAAGACGTGCGCGGCAAGAGCTTGCATCAAATGGCAGACTTCAACGATTTGGATCTTGCCTTCCGAGCCGTGGCACGAATCGATCCGGATAAGTGCATCAAATGCGATCTCTGTTACGTGGCTTGCAACGATACAGCCCATCAGTGCATCGATCTGATCGCGGCAAACGGTAATCCCGTTCAACCTTATGCCTACAACGCCTATTCGAACGGAAAGCAGACTGCAATCGGTACGCGCCCGCAGCCGCGCGTCCGTGAGGAGGACTGCGTGGGTTGCCGCCTCTGTTACAACATCTGCCCCGTTGAAGATTGCATCCACATGGTTGAGCTACCCCCCTGCCGGCCTTCGTTCACCTGGGGGCAGCTCTCGCATTTTCAGCCCGAAGTGGCGGAAGATTGGGAAGCCATGGAGCGATACCGTCAGGATCTAGGCATCCATATCCACTGAGACTCGGATGGCGTTGCTTATCAAGAACGGCGAAATTGTCACCGCCGATTCTCGTTACCACGCTGATATCTACGCGGAGAACGAGACCGTTACCTGCATCGGCCAGAATCTCGAAGCGCCTCCGGAAACGGAAGTGATCGACGCGGCGGGCAAGCTCGTCTTTCCTGGTTTCATTGATCCACACGTCCACATCTATCTGCCGTTCATGGCGACATTCGCTAAAGACACGCATGAGAGCGCGAGCATCGCAGCGCTGATCGGCGGCACGACGACTTACATAGAGATGTGTTGCCCCTCCCGCGCGGACAACGCTCTGGCCGGTTATCACCTGTGGAAATCGAAAGCCGAAGGGAACAGCGCCTGCGACTACAGCTTCCACATGTCAGTTACAGAGTTCGACGACAATACTGAGGAGCAACTTCGTGAAATCGTGCGGGACGGCATCAGCTCCTTCAAGATCTTCCTCGCATATAAAAATTTTTTCGGCATTGACGACGGCGAGTTGTACCAAACGCTTGCACTCGCCCGTAAGCTCGGCGTTATCGTGACCGCGCATTGCGAGAATGCCGAACTGGTCGCGCGCCTGCAACAAACTCTCCTATCCCAGGGGAAGACCGGACCAGAGTGGCATGAACCGAGCCGTCCCGAGTCAATAGAAGCCGAAGGCACCCACCATTTCGCTACATTTCTCGAGAATACAGGGGCTGCCGGCTATGTGGTCCATCTTTCGTGTCAACCGGCGCTCGGAGCAGCGCTGGCCGCCAAAGAGCGTGGCGTGAAAATTTTCGTTGAATCGGTTGTTCCGCACTTGTTTCTCGATAAGTCGCATGCGGAAAGGCCAGGCGTCGAAGGCATGAAGCACATCATGTCACCCCCATTACGCAACCGGCGCAACCAGAAGGTGCTTTTGAACGCCTTAGCGGCGGGCTTGATCGATACTGTCGCTACGGACCATTGCCCGTTCGACCAGGATCAGAAGCTTTTAGGAAAAAACGCTTTCACACAGATACCGAATGGCATTCCAAGTATCGAAGAACGCGTGAACTTGCTCTATACATACGCCGTGAAAAGAGGAGGTCTCGATCTCCACCGTTTTGTCGATGCGGCGAGCACGCGTGCTGCGAAATTATTCGGGCTGTTTCCACAGAAGGGCACCATTGCCGTCGGTAGTGACGCCGATCTGGCAATTTATGACACCTCGTACAAGGGTGTACTCTCGGCGAAGACTCACCACACAAACAACGATTACAACGGATTTGAAGGCCTGGAGATTGAGGGCAGGCCTTCAGCGGTTACCGTCCGCGGCAAAGTTCAAGTCAGGGATGGAAGATTTGTAGGTCAGCGAGGGCGCGGGCGGTTGCTGAAACGCGAGCCGATATATTTCTGAGATGGCTAGTAAATGAGCGTCGATGCCAAGCGAACCCTTGCCGAGTTAAAGGAGCTGCGCGAGCTGACGGGCAATGCAGACGGCGCCCAACGAGTAGCTTGGACCGATACTTGGCTGAGGGCTCGTAAATGGTTCAAATCGAAGCTGGCCGCTCTTCCGGTCGAGCATCATTACGATGCCGCCGGCAATGGATGGGCTACCTTGGCGGGCAGCTCTCCCGAAGGTTTGATCATTGGAGGCCATCTCGATTCGGTCCCAAATGGCGGTTGGTTGGATGGATGCCTCGATATGCTTGCGGCACTCGAGATTCTACGCGGGTTCGCGAGTGAGTACGACGGCTGTCCGCCTATTACGGTCCGCATCGTAGATTGGGCCGATGAAGAGGGTGCGCGCTTCGGTCGTAGTTTGCTCGGGTCGTCGGCGTTCGCCGGGACGCACACCATTGAAGCCGATCGGGGTCGGACAGACAAGGACGGTACGCGTCTCGAGGACGCGCTACGCCGTTGCGGGGTGGAGATCGATCACTTTCCAGATGCAGGGAAAGAGCGGGCGAATGCTGCCGCTTACCTCGAGTTGCACATCGAGCAAGGTCCCGTGCTCGAGCGCATGGGCCTGCCTCTCGCAGTGGTACTTGGCACAAAGGGTGTGGAGCGCCACGCGATCACGTTTTACGGGCAAGAAGCGCATTCCGGTTCAACGCCGATGAACGTCCGCCGAGATGCACTGGCCGCAGCAGCCAAGCTGGCCCTCGAAATCCGCTCCATTGCCGGTAAGCATCCCGATGCAGTCTGTACAATGGGCAGCGTCAAAACGTTTCCTGGAATCGTTACGGCAGTAGTCGGACGCTGCGAAACCACTCTCGACCAGCGTGACCTAGATCCCGCCGTACTTGAGGGAATGTTTCGTGAAGCTCGGGGAGCGAGTGAGCGTTTTGCGCGCGAGGAAAAGTGCACAGTTGAGTGGTCCCGGATCTGGGACATCGAGCCAGTTCCGTTTCATCCCGTGTTGATCGATCTTTGCGAGAAGACGATCCGTGAACTTGCTGGAGAAGCGCCGCGCCTGCCTTCCGGACCGCTACACGATACCTCCGAAGTGGCCAGAGCGGGCATTCCCGCGGTGATGATGTTCGTCCAATCGCTCGGCGGGATCAGCCATAACAAAATAGAAGATACGAAGGAAGAGCACATTGAGCTCTCAGTCGTGGCGCTGGACCGGCTCGCAAGCAAGACAGCAGAGTGGATTCAGCACGAAGCGTCGAAAGAGGTGAAACATGACAGAAGTTGAAACAAGTACTGACGTAAGGGTGGTGAGTCATTGGATTGGGGGCAAACTTACCCGCTCCGCTTCGGGCCGCTCAGGCGTGGTTTGGAATCCTGCCACCGGCGAACAGCAAGCTAAAGTCGAATTCGCGAATGTCGAAGACGTGGATACCGCTGTTGCGGTCGCAAAACAGGCGTTTCCGGAATGGCGGGCGACAACGCTATCGCGGCGTACTGAAATCATCTTCCGGTTTCGCGAGCTGCTTAACGCAAATCGCCGGAAGATCGCCGAGATTCTCACGATGGAGCACGGCAAAACGCTCACGGATGCGATGGGTGAGGTCGCGCGCGGCCTCGAAAATGTCGAATTTGCATGCGGCATTCCAAATATCCTTAAAGGCGGTTTTTCGGAACAGGTCAGCCGCGGCGTTGACGTCTATCAAATTCGCCAGCCCCTAGGAGTGGTCACCGGTATTACTCCGTTCAATTTCCCGGCAATGGTTCCCCTTTGGATGCTATCGAACGCAATCGCCTGTGGCAACACCTTTATCCTGAAGCCTTCCGAAAAGGACCCTTCGGCAAGTCTCGAGATGGCTGGACTGCTGAAAAAAGCCGGTCTTCCTGATGGCGTTTTCAATGTCGTTCAAGGCGACCAAGTCGCCGTGCAGCGGCTGCTCGCGCATCCTGACGTGAAGGCGATCAGCTTCGTCGGGTCTACGCCAGTTGCCAAATCCATCTACGAAACGGGTACGCTCAATGGAAAACGAGTTCAGGCGCTCGGCGGAGCAAAGAATCACATGTTGGTGTTGCCGGATGCCGATATCGGGATGGCTGCGGATGCGGCGGTCTCGGCGGCGTATGGATCAGCAGGCGAGCGCTGTATGGCTATTTCTGTCGTCATTGCGGTGGGCAATATAGCGGATCCCTTGATCGACAGGATTCGCGAGCGTATGGCGCGTATCAAGATCGGGCCGGGCCTCGAGGACGGTAACGAGATGGGTCCACTAATTTCGGGCGAGCATCGCGAACGTGTGGCCTCCTATGTCGAAAACGCCCCCGCAGAAGGCGCAACTGTCGCGGTGGATGGTCGCCAGGACTCCGTACGACAGCGCTCCGGATTCTTCCTCGGTGCTTCCCTGCTCGACAATGTTCGGCCGGGGATGCGCTGCTACGACGAGGAGATCTTTGGGCCTGTCCTGAGTGTGGTTCGAGTCGAGACGTACGACGAAGCGCTCCGTATTATGAATGAGAACCCGTACGGCAACGGCACTGCGATTTTTACTCGCGACGGAGGAGCTGCCCGCCAGTTCCAGTTCGACGTAGAGTCAGGCATGGTCGGCATCAACGTTCCCATTCCTGTACCGATCGCCTATTACAGTTTCGGCGGCTGGAAATCTTCTCTATTTGGCGACCTGCACATGTACGGCCCTGAAGGCGTGCAATTCTACACGCGGGCCAAAGTAGTCACGAGTCGTTGGCCGGATCCAAGCAGCAGTAAAGTAGATCTCGGATTTCCGCGGGGGTGACGATGACTTATCGGTTGGGGATCGGGCTGGGTCTCATCATGACCTTAGCTGTGACGTCACGCACTCAGACTCGGCCGCCTGCTGCTGATCCCGGCCGCGATTATGGCCGATCGATGGTAATTAGCCAGTTCGGAATCGTGGCGACGAGTCAAACTGTTGCTTCGGCGACCGGCGCCGACATCCTGCGACAGGGCGGAAACGCGGTTGATGCCGCTATTGCTGCAAACGCAGTGCTCGGTGTCGCTGAACCGATGATGAACGGGATCGGCGGCGATCTGTTTGCCATCGTCTACGAAGCCAAGACCCAAAAGCTATACGGAATTAATTCAAGCGGCTGGGCTCCTCAGGGATTGACGATCGAATTCTTGCGATCTAGAGGTATTTCGAGTTCGCCGCCGGGCAAGAGTATCCATTCGGTTACCGTCCCCGGCGCAGTCGCGGGCTGGGACGCGCTGCACCGGAGGTTTGGAAAATTGCCGCTCGAACGTGTCCTCGATCCCGCAATTTACTACGCAACGAACGGCGTCCCTATTGCAGAAATGGTTTCGCGCGTCTGGGCAGCAAGCGCAGAGGTATTGCAAGATCAGCCTAATTTCAAGAAGACTTTTCTGCTCGAAGGACATCCTCCGAAAACCGGGGATGTATTCCGTGATTCGGATTTGGCCGCCTCCCTGAGGCTGGTTGCTGCCCACGGCCGTGACGGATTCTATCGCGGTGCACTGGCCCAAAAATTGGTTCAATTCATGCGCGAGCAGGGCGGCACCATGACCGAACAGGATCTGGCCGACTTCCAACCCGAGTGGGTCGATCCCATTTCAACCACTTACCGCGGGTGGACTGTATCGGAGTTGCCTCCCAATGGACAAGGAATCGCGGCGTTATCCATGCTCAACATCATGGAGCAGTTTCCACTCCATGATTACGGTCACAATAGCGCCAAAGCCTTGCACGTCATGATAGAGGCGAAGAAACTGGCGTACGCCGACCTGATTCGATATGTAGGCGACCCCAAGTTCACGCATGTCCCCGTCGAACAGCTATTGTCGAAACGGCTCGCGCAACACCGGGCTGACCTGATCGATCCTTCACATGCACATTGCTCCGTATCGCCTTCGGAAATGGAGGAGAAACTCGCAGCAGCGGGTCGCGATACCACATACTTGACCGTTATCGATCAGGACGGAAACATCGTCTCACTCATTCAGAGCAATTTCAGCTCGTTTGGCACAGGAATGGTCGCTCCCGGAACCGGCTTCGCGCTTCAAAATCGGGGGGCGCTGTTTACGTTAGAAGCGGGGAAGCCTAATTCGCTCGCGCCGCACAAACGACCTTTGCACACGATCATTCCCGGGTTCATGCAGAAGGGCGATGAGATGATTGGCTTCGGCATTATGGGCGGCTTCAACCAAGCCCAAGCCCATGCGCAGTTCGTCTCCAACGTTGCGGATTTTGGAATGAATATACAAGCCGCCCTGAGTGCTCCGCGATTTACAAAGCCGACCTTTGCAGGCTGCGATTTGTTGATCGAATCCCGCGTGCCGGGAGACGTGCGCGATGAACTCTCGGCTAAGGGCCATCAGTTGCAAGTCGTGCATGCCTACTCGCTGGACATGGGCCGCGGCAATGCAGTCAGGCGCAATGCCGGACGAATGAACTACGGAGCTTCAGACCCGCGAGCTGACGGCGAGGCAATTCCGCAGGTGCCGGCGTGGAACGCTCCGCAGTAACGCTTACGGAGATATAAATACGCCAAGATTTCACGTAGTCTTGGCGTTTTTCGTAGTCACGCTTCTAAGTGCTGCTGGCCAGATTCCAAAAGCGCCCCCAAGTCCTGGTCCCGATGCTCGCTTCCAAGCTGACATTTTGGTGATTGTGGCTCATCCGGACGACGAGACGGTGATCACAGGGTACCTGGCTAGAGCGATATACGACGAAGGGAAGAGTGTTGCGGTCATCTTCACAACGCGAGGGGATCACGGCGGGAACAACGTTGGATACGAGCAAGCCGCCTCACTTGGGCTCGTTCGGGAAATGGAAGCTCGCCAAGCGCTAGGATCGCTCGGCGTAACGAATGTCTGGTTCCTTAATGCCCCGAATTCTGCGGCGCCGGACGTCCTTGGAGCCCTTGAGTCCTGGCGTCATGGCGCGACGCTCGAAAGCACGGTTCGCCTGGTACGTCTCATTCGCCCGAAGGTTATACTTACCTGGCTTCCCGACAATGTAGTCGGCGAAAATCACCAGGATCACCAGGCCGCGGGCGTAATCGCGACCGAGGCTTTCGACATAGCGGACGATCTTACCGCGTTCCCAGAGCAGACTGCTCCGCCACGAGATCGCTTGGGCTATGGAAACCTCACCGAAGGATTGCAGCCTTGGCAGCCAGAGAAGCTGTATTACTTCACCGACGCTTTACATACTGACTTCCTCAAAGGACACGGGCCAGAATATTCCACGCTGACGATATCGCCCAGCCGAGGAACGCCCTACTACAAGATCGTTGCGCAAGAGGGTGCATTCCACCTCACGCAAGAGGGGACTTCGGCGAAACGGGCTTTGTTAACCGGAAATTTCAAAGAGTATCAGGATCCGGTTCGTTTCGCGTTTGGAAAGTCTCTTGTGAAAAGCAGCGTGGCGGGAGACATCTTCGAGGGAGTAGTACCTGGCCCGGTCCACTCCGCATCGGATACACCGCGGAGTTCTAAGCCGTCTATCCCCTCGAGTGACCTGGTATGGTTTGAGCTTGGGACCCCATGGGCCTTTTATCGTGAATTCTGGAACGCTCACAACATCGGGCATCTTGAAAAGCTTCTTGCGCCCGAGCAATGGGTGAAACCCGGAAAGATTGTGAATGTACCCCTGATTCTGCGAAACAACTCTGACGAACTCCAGGAGATTACCCTGACAGTAGCCCTTCCACCCGGATGGAAGGAGTTGAACGGAACAGCGCGTTACCCGATAGAAAAGCATGGTGTGTATCCGATCCTCGGCACGTACGCAGCACCGCCCGCCGGAGTTTCCACTTGGGAAGACCTGACCTGGACCGCGACTTCGAACGGAGAGACGCGCGGGTCGGTAACGCTTCGCGTGTATTTGAGCTATTAACCCATGTTCAACTCGTAGAGATCGATATTTCCCCCTTGCCCCAAACCGTCTGCCTTCCGACTCCAGTCCATTGCGCCGCACGCAAATACGGAACAAATTCCGTCAACTCGCCTTCGTAGTCGGCTTCGCCGATAAATCCCCCGATAGAGTGCACCTGCCCGGTGCGGCTGCTGCGGCGTCGCGCGTCGACTTGCTCGATTTCGCAACGCACTATCCTGACGCGTGTGGCTCGCTCGCCGAACGCCCGGAAATCCATCTCGAGAGGCCCATGATCATATAGCTCGCGCAGCGTGCTGAGACGATCCCGAATGCGCGCGGCGAGAATGCCGAATTCGGGGCGCTCCGCCAAGCCTTGACCCGCCTTTAATTCAGTCGGAGTCACAAAACGCACACGCACGCGCTCGATTCGCTCCTTGCCCGGTTGCAAACTCAGCTCCAGAGGCTCTGGCGAGTGTTGTGGAAGAAGCGACTTGCCATCGTAAATAGCTGTCCCTGGATCTCCACTCTCGCCGCGCTGGAAGATCTCAACCAGATCGGCGCGTCCGCGCCCTGGCCCCAGACCTTCCCGCGACAGTTGCGCAAACGCTAGGACAAGGTACGCGATCGCGTGGCTGCGCATATCGAACAGGTTCAAATCGAAAAAGAATGTTTCGCCGGACTGGATGGTACAACCGTCGAGATGCGTTGCCCGAAAAACAAAGGGACGCGGCCAATCGGCGAGCCCGCTCGGTCCCGGCGCAATAGCACGCGGCTCGAACATTCGCGCATACGGACATGATGGAGCCAACTCACATTCCGGCGCGCCAGGACAGCGGGGCACACACGCGATACGGCGAAAAATTAGACCGAAAGCGCCGCGCAGAAGATTGCCCGATTTACCGGGAGGGAAGTGAATCGGTGCGCGCGCTACAAACGAGAATCTGAGCGCTTGGAGCCGGAACCGCAAGCTGCCATTCCTGACATTCTGCTTTACTTTTCAATTTTCGCGACGCGGGTATCGTTCGACTTCTCCGAGTCCTCAGGAAACACCGCATATCCAGCGGGAGCGGGATAAAGAGACTTCAGCAGGCTGAGGCGCTTTCGCAGATAGCGGCTAGGCAGTTGCCGAGGTCCGGTCTCAACGTCAATATCGCAGCAAATGCCGTGCAAGTAAAGCGTTAGCGTTTCGACGAACGATTGCCGCACGTAATCGGCAAATAACGGGCTCTCACGTTTCACGTTGGTTTGACGTCGAAGCAAGACCTGTTTGGCTTGCCAGCTGTCATCATCCACCTCACCGTGAACACCGCCGACCAGCTCTTCTCTAATTGCCGCCTTATATTTGTTCGCAACTTCGGACGGCCACGTTTCGGCGGCCAGGCCGGCCAAACGCCGATAGAGCCGGTAGTGATACTCGGCGACATCCTGCTCTTTGAGCGCGAAAACTAGCACCGTTTCGTTCTCGAAACTTACTTGGGAGGCCCAGGATTGGTGACCATCGGCGGGACGTTCGGCGACCACGAAATCTGCCAGTTTTTCGAGTGCCGCCCGAGTCTTTCGCCTCGCCTTGGCGGGAGCCCTTTCGCCGGAGCGCTCCAGGTAAGGTACCAACAAAATGGAAATTCGCGGCAAGATGGACGCTAGCGCGGGAGGGAGGGCCGCAACAGGCTCCTCCAGGTACTCTTTCAATACTTCCTCGCTCATGGGAACCGAGGCGCAGAAGTAGGCGAACGTATTGCTCAGCGGAATGACTTCGGTCCGGAAGCGCTCCGCGAACTGACCTACGCTGACTCTGGCGAGATTAGATTGAGCCGAACTGGCCGGGATTGAGTCCCGTTGGCTGGACATCTACTTTCGACTCGATTCTAGCAGAGCGACCCTGTGTACCCAGCCCATACAAGGGGCCGCAGGATGGATCCGCGGGTCCGGATGAACCATAATGCCCACTGTTACACTTGAAGCGAAACAAGTGCGGTTCTTGATTTCCGCGGGCGAGGCGTCGGGCGATATGTACGCCGCGGGCGTCGTTTCGCAGCTATCCCGCCGTTATCCAGGAGCCGAATTCTACGGATCCGCAGGGCCAAGACTGCGAGAGGCAGGTGTCAGGCCGATTGTCGATACCGCCGATCTCGCTGTCGTCGGGCTCGCTGAAGTAGTTGGCCATCTGCCCCGAATCTATCGCGAATACCGCAGATTGATCCGCTTTATCGAAAAGCACCCTCCTGATGCTGCCCTCCTGACCGACAGCCCGGATTTTCATCTTCGCCTAGCTCGCCATCTCAAGCGACTGAATGTACCGGTGTTTTACCTGGTGGCCCCGCAGGTCTGGGCTTGGCGGCAAGGCCGAGTCCGAATGATAAAGAGAGTCGTAGACAAGCTCTTTTGCCTCTTCCCCTTTGAGGAGGCCTGGTTTCAGAGCCGCGGGCTAGACGCTACATATATAGGTCATCCGCTCACGGGTATCGTCCGTATACGCACTTCACGCGACGAGTTTTTTTCTAGACATGGGCTTCCAAAGCATGAAACCATGCTGGTAGTGTTACCGGGAAGCCGCTCGGGCGAGGTCCGGAGACATTTGCCGATTCTGCTCGATGCTGTGGCTGAGCTTCGCCGGAAATTCACCTTCTCCGCGATCCTGGCGCTCCCGGCTGGCCTGCACGCTCGCGTAGATTTGACAAGATTTACGGAACGCATTCAGGCCTTATCCATCCAAATAATCGAAAACGAGACTTGGGACTGCGTGGGTCACGCCGATCTTGCGTTGGCTGCCAGCGGAACGGTAACCGTTGAGGCTGCCATTTTGGGCACCCCCATGGTTACCTTTTATAAGGTCACTGCACTCACTTGGTGGGCAGGCAGGCGACTGGTCAAGGTTCCGTTCCTTTCCATGGTCAATTTGATTGCAGGACGGCAGATCGTTCCCGAACTGATTCAACACGACATGACACCGGGCAAGATAGCCTTGGAAGCAGCAAACCTACTCAGTAGTCCGGAGCGTGCAGATCGCATGCGAACTGAATTGGCGGCCATCCGGGTTGCGCTTACACGCGATGGAAGTCCATTTGAGCAGGCGGCGAACCTGATTCTCGAGGCGTGCTCGGACCGGAGCGCATTTGATACGGCGACGGCGATTGGGCTGGACCCAACTGGGGGAGAATCAAAGTAATGACACGCGGCTTTAGATCGATAGCGGTTTTCCTGCCGTTAGCGGTTGGCCTGTGGGCGCAGGACAAACACTCTCGCATCGAAGTGCAGCATTACACGATCGACGCGGATATAAATCCGCGAACTCAATCGATCGTCGCGACAGCAAAAGTGAACTTCACACCCCTCGAGGACGCCAATGAGGCGGTATTCGAGTTGAATAACGCCTTAAGTGTCACGAAGGCTGTGGACGGATCTGGCAAGCCGCTCCAAACAGGTCGCAACGCACAAGATTTTACGGTCAACGTTGCTGTCCCGCAGGGTTTGCACAAGAGCCAGCCTTATGAAATTTCGTTGACTTACGATGGCAAGCTGACCGGCAATGAGGACTCGCCGGTGTCTGGGATCAAGTTTGCAGCGTTGCACCCGGATTACGGGTATCTTTTGTATCCCGCGCGCTGGTTCCCAGTAAATGGATATACAGTGAACCGGTTTAGTGCCGACATTCGCGTCGCCACGCCCTCCGAGTATCGTGTCGTTGCCAGCGGCGATATGAAAACAGATCGTGGCAGCAACGACCGCGCGATTTATTCGTTTCATTACGACAAGTCAGGTTTCCCTGCGAGTATTGCAATAGTAAAGGGGGACCCGATTAGAGTTTCCTCCCAGGGGATCACGACTCAAGTCTTCTTTCGCGATCAGCAGGCCGCGGATGCCCAGCCGTATGGCGACGAGGCCGGGAAGATCATGACGTTTCTTACGTCGGAGTACGGGCTTGCGCCGCAAGCAAACCTGACATTTGTGGAAACGGATCAAGGAGCCGTAAACGGCTATTCGGCCCCGGGCATCATTTTTCTCGCACCCGGGTCAATTACGCATGAGGTGAATACCCGAGTGCTTGCGAACCAACTTTCGCGCCAATGGTGGGGTGTCCTGGTTTCGCCGACAACACGGAATCAGATCTGGCTGGAGAATGGTCCCGCTCGATATTCGGAGCTGCTCTACGACGAATCTATCGGCGGTCCTGGCGCGATGGAGGCTGACCTGAAATCTACTTATGTAGAGGCGCTTACCGTGAAGGATCCTCCCGTCCTGCAAGCCGCGCGCCTGGAGGACTACTCACCTGAATATTGGGCCCTTACGTCCGCTAAAGGAGCCGCCATTTTGAACATGCTACGCGGAATTGTCGGCGATGCGGATTTTAAGAAAGGTATGCACGCCTTCATCGACCAGTACAGCTACAAATCTGCGAACAGCGAAGAGTTCCGTAAATCGATGGAGATAGCGTCAAACCAGGATTTGCGCTACTTCTTCCTGCAATGGCTCGAGTCGAGCGGCACACCTGAATTCAAGCTTGAGTACACGGTTTTGCGAACTAAACAAGGATTTAGAATTGTAGGCAAAATCAACCAAGATCTCGATACCTTCCGCATGCCTGTCGATTTGCGAATCGAAACCGAGGGTAATCCAGAGGACAAGAAAATAGAGGTGACCGGCACATCCTCGGAGTTCAGCGTGGATACCTTCGGGAAGCCTCGTAAGGTCGTTCTCGATCCGCAGAACCGGATACTGCGGCTCGACCCGGCAATGCAAATAGCAGTAGCGATCCGCCGAGGCGAACAGTTTGTCGAAGTGAACGACTACGCGAGCGCCCTGAGAGAGTATCAGAAAGCCCTCGAAGTAAATCGGAATAGCTCGCTGGCGCATTATCGAATTGCGAGCCTCTTCTTTAAGCAGAACAATTTCCAATCGGCGGCGAACGAGTTTCGTGCTGCCATCAACGGAGATCTCCAACCCAAATGGACCGAGGTATGGTCCCACGTGAATCTCGGAAAAATCTTTGATGTGACAGGCCAGCGCGATCGGGCCGTGAACGAGTACAAACTCGCGATTCGCACCCATGACAATACGGCGGGAGCGCAGGCGGAAGCCGCACGATACTCAACCAAGCCATACGAGCGGCCTGATCTGCTGGGTGAACGCTAGAAGCTCTACGTACCCGAGACCTGTTGGGTTTGCCGGGAATAAATAGTCCCGTTTTCGGCATCAAATAGGAGGAACGATTACGTAGCGTCATTCACTAGTACTTTAGGCGCATGAACCGGCAGTTACCGTGTAGCCATGCTTGCTTCGGCCTACGCGAATTGGGTGATAATCTGAAGGTGCCCAGGGAAGGAATTATTTTGGACGACAGACTCAAGGACCTGATGCAAGAGCTGGGCAACGCTATTAATGAATCGTTGTCCGACTCTGACCGCATCGCGGGCGCTATCGGCGAGATCAAACGTGCGGGCTATGACGTTTTCTTAGTGCTCGAAGCGACCATTGGGTTCAATAAGCGGGAAGATGGCGATATTGCAGGTGAACACGACGGAGAGCGCCCGGTCCATTATGAATCCACGGGCAAGATCCGATTAACGACCCAAGATCACAAATTTCTCAGGGCTTTGAAGATTTCGCTTGACGAAGAGTCAAAGTAGCCGAAACTTCACTTCATTAGTTCCTCGTAAATCGAGTGCGTTGCCTCTGCAGCGCGATCCCACGTGTAGCGCCGGACCCGCGAACACCCTTGCTCGCGCAATTTTTCCCTTAAATCGGAGTCACTCATAAGTCGGCGTAGCGCGCATTCAAGGTCGTCAACTGAATAGGGGTCAATTAGAACCGCAGCGTCTCCAGCGACCTCAACCAATGCAGATCGGTTTGAGGTCACCACGGGCACTCCGTGCGACATGGCCTCCAGCACTGGTATTCCAAATCCTTCGTCCAATGATGGAAGTACGAAGATGGATGCCCGCGAATATAAGCTTTGCAGCTCGGACTGCGATACATATCCTACAAGTTCGATTCGATCCCGGCAGGAACTTGTCTGTAAGCGATCGAGAATGCGTTCGGCCTGGTAGCCCGAGGGTGCTCCCGCCAGTACTAGCCGCCAGTCTTCCGTACGAGAAGTTCCGTCCTTGCGAGTAGGGGCGACGCGTTCATAGGCTTCGATCAACCGGATCAGGTTCTTCCGAGTCTGCAAGACACCGACAAACAGGATCATATTCTCTCTCTGTGACCCGGGCGCACGCATGGGCTGCTGCACGCCATGCGGCACCACGCGGATGCGTGTACGATCGACTCCAAGTAAACTGCTGACTTGACTCGCCGTGAATTGCGAGACCGCGATGATGAGATCTGAATTTTCTGCCGCCCGTCTGGCCTGCTGCGTAAAGCGCACCCGGAACCCGGGCGACGAGTATTCTCCGGTCATGACGAATAAATCGTGAAAAGTGGAAACAACTTTTCGACAGGGCCGGTGATCGACGCGCTGGTTCAATGCGTGGAACAGATCAGCGCTGAAAGTGGGCAGCGGCGGCTGCAATATGCGGTGGCGGATATTCGAACGCAGCGGTCGGGGTGCAAGGCCCCACTGCTTTGGTCGATAGCAGAATAGAAATTCATCCTCCGCAAACGTGTTCGAAAGCCTTGAGAGAAGCTCGCGCGAGTAGATGCCTATACCCGAGGGTTGGGGGTCAACGCTGTAGGTAGCGTCGAGCGCAATCCGCACGACCCAATCTTACAGGCCGTACTCCTTCAACTTGCGGTAAAGCGTGGTTCTGCCTATTCCGAGCATAGCGGCAGCTACTGTGCGGTCTCCCTTGGTGTATTCAAGGGCATGCAAGATAGCTTTCCTTTCTACCTCGGCCAGCGGGATGACAGTCGATCCGGCGCCATTCATACCTGCTGCGAAGGGCGACGCCGAGGAGGATATCTCCTGATTGCGGCCTTCCAGCTGGCGCTCAAAGGAATGATTGACGATGGCGGAAGGTAGATCGGCGACCGTAATCCAAGGCCCGGAGTTCATAGCGATCATCTGCTGAACTGCATGCTCAAGCTCGCGGACGTTGCCGGGCCAATCATAGGCGACGAGCGAATCCATAACCTCGTCCGCGACCTTATGGTCCTTTCCGTGGCGCTGCAAGAAGTGCGCGATGAGTGGGGGAACATCATCCCGCCGCTCGCGCAGCGGGCACAGGCGCAAACGCATCACGTTCAGCCGGTAATAAAGATCTTGCCGGAAGGTTTTTGCTTCTACTTCTGCACCGAGATCGCGATTGGTTGCGGCGATGACGCGGAAATCCGAGCTCCGATTGGCGAGGCCTCCGATAGCACGGAACTGTTTCTCCTGAAGCACGCGTAGCAATTTCACTTGCAGCTCGAGGGGAAGCTCACCGATCTCATCGAAGAAAGCGGTACCCCCATTGGCAGCGTCCAGAAGTCCGAGCTTCTGGTTGAAAGCCCCGGTGAAGGCTCCCTTGGAATAGCCGAATAGCTCACTCTCCATCAGAGAGCCGACCAACGAGGAGCAATCAACGACTACAAACGGCCCTCGCCCTTCCATATTGTGGATTGCCCGCGCGACTACTTCTTTACCCGTCCCTGTCTCCCCCAGGATTAGTACAGGAAATCGCGACTTCCCCATCCGCGTGACCAGGCGATGCACTTGCTTCATCGCCGGCGAGTTGCCGACTAAGGTCGAAAGGGGCGAAACGTCTAGGGCGATCTGGGGCGTCACGAGGGTAGACCGATTGCTCCTTGTGAAGCTAGTGTCAGCCCATCCGGGAAACTCTCCCCAAGCCCGCCAACGCGCTATTTAATTGGCTCTAAAGCGACGCGGGCACAATGGCGTCGCCGGTCTTAATCACCGTCTCATCTAAACGAACCACGAAGACGTTTCTATTTTCCGGAGCCAGTACCGTTGCCAATTGCTGAGCGGCTTCAATCGATGGCTCTTTGCCGATGAGAACTCTCCAGAGCGGAACCGCGCCCTGCTTGAGAGCGAGCTGGGCAGTGCCGAAACGCTCTGCATACCGCATTCGCACCCGCTCGGCGTTTGCCTCAACGGAGAATGCACCAACCTGAACGGCGTAGAAATCGTTTGTGGGGACGTCAACGGGGGCGGCGATCACTTCCAAGCGAACTTGCCCGACACCTGGTCCCAACAGATCGATCGCGCGCGCGGCTGCTTTCGAGAGATCGAGGATACGTCCGCGAACAAACGGACCGCGATCGATGACCCGGACGTTCACGCTCTTGTTGGTCGCAAGATTGGTCACTTTCAACCACGTGTTGAACGGCAGTACGCGATGTGCAGCAACCAGCGTTTCCATATCGTAGATTTCTCCATCTGCTGCCGCACGGCCGTGATAAGGAATTCCATACCAGCTCGCAATGCCCTCTTCCGTATAGCCGACGGCGACTGCGAGTGCTTTTGCCGCAGGCCGTGATGATGCGGTGGAACGCTGTGAAGGCGGGCTGGAGCTGGACGGAATCGGAGCAGGAGCGGTTCTTGTCATGCGCTGATGTTTCCTGCAACCGGGGGAGAACAGGATGCCGCTTGCAATCGCGAAGCTCGCGATGGAAAGAAAGGTACGCCGCTTCATGGATGCCGCTGCCACGATGATAACCGTCGCGCTAGTCGTAGTGAAAGACGAAAATCGGGCGCCGGAGGGTAAAACAAATTTCAAAATTACGTTTTTGGGCTGGCTCTTCCCGATGAAGCATTCCTCATCGGAGGGGTGTCAAGTATTTTTTTCTTGACTTCTCTGGCGAACAACCTTATATATGAATCACACTGCGATCTGTAATGGATTGCAAATTTACGTTAGGGAGAATCGTTCGATGAAGAACGCAACTAAGAAGTCTAGCGGCTCCAAAAAGTCCGCGAAGAAGACTTCCAGCAAGAAAAAAGGGAAGTAACCCACGTACCCCGTAAGAGCGGGGACTCCAAAATATTCAAACCTCTTCGCCCCCGGTTCCCGGGGGCGTTTTGTTTCTGTGCCCTGCCGTGTAAACTTTAACTCTCATCCATTCACGATAGATCCCTCACAACCAAAGGCACCGGGTCCAGCCGGTGCCTTTCACTCCCTCGATCTCAGCTGCACTGAAATTACGGAAGCGTGTAGCGAAGGTCCAGATAGTACATGTTCGTTTTTGCGTATCTCGCTCCGCCTGTGCCGATCGACCACGGATTTCGCCAGAGATACGAATACTGGGCGATGAGTGAGAGTGCGCCATAGTTCTCGCTCGTCCAAAATGTTCGGACCAAATCAAAAGTTGCTTCCTGGACGGTGCGGTTGTTGTTCGTGGCGGAGTCGGCAAACCCGTACCCGATCAGAGTGCCGTCGGTATCGACGGCCGTATTGCGGCCGAAGTATGCGCCTCCGTAAAGCATGGAAATCAGTGTGTTCTTCGTGATATTGGCTTCAAACCCGTCAACAGTCGAGTATGCATGCACCGGCGAAATGCTGCCATCTGCGCGAACGATCACATCCGGTCCTAGGCCGAAAACATAACGCCCACCGCCAGAGCCGAAAAACGTGTTAGCGATGAGATGCACGTTCTTAAGAACTTCCAGATTCGCGTTTAGCTCGGCGCTCACGGCTGTAGCTGTCGATGAAGTATATGTTGTCGGCTTTTTCCCGACCGCATTCTCAAACTTGAAGCTTCGCACCAAGGCGCCAGCTTCTAAATGCAGAATCTTGTCGCCAGCATGCCCATCAACTGCGACTTTGAAAATAATATCGGGATGCAGATTCGGTACGGAGTAGGTGGTAGTCGTATCGTTGAACTGCCCAGTCACCGATGTTGAAAGCGCAGCCGGGAGGGTCACCACTCCACTGCCAGCTATGTACTGTTGCGGATTCTCGAGCGAGACACCGAAGGCCACGTTCTCGCTGGGGTGGCCAATCAGTCGGAACTGAGACTGTCTAGCCCAAATCAGGCCCGCTTGGTAATTCGTATCCATGTTCTGGGTGTAAAAGATATCGCTCGGGAGAGGCGAAAGGCCTTTGCGGTTGGGAGTGAATAGAGTCCAGTCCTGCCCGCCGAGCACCTCCAGCCCGTTTTTCTGAACGTCAACGAAAAAGTTCCGCATCCTAAACGGATTGGAGTTGCTGGTCACAAACTCATTTGGGGATGGCGTCCCCAGAAAGTCCGCCTCGACGTAACCGAGAACCTTGGCGCCCAGTACGGTTGAATCAACCCGAAATCCTAGTCGTGAGTTTTGCGTGCTGAAGTTGTTTTCGGCGATATGGCCCTTCACGGAATTGTTGTAGGGTATTCCGCCGAAACTGGTTCCAATGCCGCTGCCGACGTTTGTGGAACGTCCAAACCAGGTGAAATCGACGAAACCCAGGGGCGCGAAAGTCGTGTCTCCGATACTGATTGACAGCGGCGAGTGAGCCTCTGTATTGGTTACTTGACCCGAGCCGCCGATATCCGGATGAGCTACATTGACAACCGGGATCAGCTTTACCGGCCCGTCACCGGCGTTGGACGAAACGCTAGCGACGATCGGGCCAGCAGTAGAGTTCTGTACGGCTCGCTCGAGAAAAATGCGCTGTTCCTCCACAGATTGCTGAAGGCGCTTGATTTCCTTCTCTTGATTCGCGATCCGCTCACGAAGCTGGCGCAAATCCTCAGCGGTCACCGGCTTATTCGGAGAGCCCTCATCATTGCCCGCGGCTAACGCCGGAGCGGACGCTGCCGGGTTGGCCTCTGATTTCGCCGGTGCTTTCGGGGACTGGCGGCCCATGAGCTGCATTTCCAGCGCTGATAGGCACACCAGAGTCAGAATCGATTTTGAACTCATAAGCCTCCTTGAAGCTTCTCTGTTTAAACCTGCAAAACGGTTTCGGCTTACACCAGTCACATGTCCGACCTGTAGACCGAATGCACGCACCAACTTAGCGGAATACTGTTACAGGGCCATTAAGATTGCATGACGAGTCCGAGAACCGAATATCCCACAGTGCCGGTACACTGAGAGAGAACCAGCATGCCGGAACGTCCGTTCGTTCACCTACACTGCCACACGGATTATTCGCTGCTCGATGGAGCATGCGACATCAAGAAGCTGATGACGACCGTTGAAAACCAGCAGATGCCATCGGTTGCAATGACGGATCACGGCAATCTCTTCGGGGCCGTCGAGTTCTATAACGAGGCTGCTAATCACGGCATCCACCCGGTTATCGGATGTGAGGTGTACGTTTCGCAAAAGGGCCACAAGACGCGTTCTGAGTCAGACCGTTACAACCACTTGGTTCTGCTCAGCGAAACGCAAGAAGGATACAAGAACCTGATTAAGTTGGTCTCGACCGGCTATCTCGAGGGCTTCTACTACAAGCCTCGAATCGATAAGGATCTACTCGCGCAACACTCCAAGGGTCTGATCGGAATGTCGGCTTGTCTTCGCGGGGATATCAACGAGGCGATTCTCGCGGACCGGTATGAAGAGGGCAGGCGCCTTGCTAATGAGTACGTGGATCTGTTCGGGAAAGCCAATTTTTTTCTGGAAATGCAAGATCATGACCTGGATCCCGACCGAACGGTACTACCGCAGGTCAGGCGGATGGCAGATGAAACCGGCATCCCCCTCGTAGTCACGAACGACGCCCACTATCTGACGCATGGCGACGTTCGCGCACACGAGATCCTGCTCTGCATCCAAACCGGAAAAACCATGTCTGATCCGAACCGGATGCGGTTCAGCACCCCCGAGTTCTACGTAAAGACGCGGGCTGAGATGATGGCTCGCTTTGGGGAGGTCGAAGACGCCGTAGACCGGACTTGGGATATCGCTCAGCGCTGTCACGTCAAGCTCGAGAAGGTAACCGATCCATTTCCCCGCTTCGATGTGCCGACGGGCCACACTACAGATACCTATTTCGCATGGGTGGCACGCGAAGGGCTCGAGAGGCGGCGGCCCAGGCTTGAGGCATTACGAAAAGACGGTCGACTGAAGCACGATATTCCTGAGTACGTCGCGCGTCTGGAATCCGAGATCCAGATGATTCAGCAGATGAAGTACTCGGGGTATTTTCTCATCGTCTGGGACTTCATCCGGTTCGCGAAGCTGAAGGGTATCCCTGTGGGACCCGGCCGTGGATCCGCCGCAGGCAGCCTGGTTGCTTATGCGATGGAGATCACCGACATCGATCCCTTCCAGTACGGGCTACTGTTCGAGCGCTTCCTAAATCCGGAGCGGATCAGCATGCCCGATATCGATATCGATTTCTGTACCAAAGGGCGCGGAGAGATCATTCAATACGTCACCGAAAAGTATGGCCGTGAGCAAGTCGCCCAAATAATCACATTCGGCACGCTGGCTGCAAAGGCGGCGATCAAAGATGTCGGCCGAGTTCTCGATATGAGCTTCGCTGACGTCGATCGGATATCAAAACTTGTCCCGAGGCAGTTGAACATTAAGCTCCATGATGCCGTCCAGGATCTGGAGCTGAAGGACTTAGCTTCGAGAGAGCCGCGGGTGAGAGAAGTACTCGATATCAGCATGAAGCTCGAGGGTGTGGCGCGGAACGCCGGAATGCACGCTGCGGGTGTCGTGATTTCCTCGGTGCCTCTCAGGGAGCTGGTGCCGCTCTACATCACGAACAAAGACGAAATTGTGACGCAATACGACATGGTCGGGCTCGAGAAACTCGGACTGCTCAAGATGGACTTCCTGGGCCTGACCACGCTCACAATTATCGAGGATGCGGTGAAATTGATCGAGAGGCATCGCAGCGAGAAGGTTATTCCTGAGAATCTCCAGCCCGATGATCCGGAAACATACCAGAAGACCTTCAGCACCGGACTGACAAGCGGTGTATTTCAATTTGAGTCCGCGGGGATGAAAGACATTCTGCGCCGCTATCGGCCAAATCGCATCGAGGATTTGTGCGCGCTTAACGCCCTCTACCGCCCCGGACCCATCCAGGGCGGCATGATACCCGACTTTATTGATCGCAAGCACGGCCGCAAACCGATTGCTTACGATCTCCCCGAGCTGAAACAGATTCTTGAGGAAACATATGGCGTGATCGTCTATCAGGAACAAGTGATGCAGATCTCGCATAGATTAGCTGGATACTCGCTTGGCGAGGCCGACATTTTGCGGAAAGCAATGGGCAAGAAGAACGCGGCCGAAATGAAGATGCAACGTGAGCGATTCATTGAAGGCGCGACCCGGCGAGGTTATCCCCCCAAGAAGATCGCAAGAATCTTCGATTTCATGCAGCAGTTCGCCGCGTATGGATTTCCGAAGGCGCATTCGGCCGCTTACGCTTATCTCGCCTACGTCACTGCGTATCTGAAAACACACTATTCGGTCGAGTTCATGTCCGCCCTCCTCACATCCGAATCGGGCAACACGGATAAGATCGTCAAATACATTAACGAATGCCGCGAGATGGGAATCCCGGTTCTTCCGCCGGATGTCAACGAAAGCGAGTGTGATTTCACACCCGCGACCAACGCGATTCGGTTCGGTCTGGGGGCCGTCAAGAATGTCGGGCAAGGCGCAGTACAGGCGATTGTCAGTGCGAGGCAAGAAGGTGGCAGGTTTTCGTCCATCTACAACTTCTGTGAGCGCGTCAATCTGGGAGGTTTGAATCGGCGAGTGATGGAGAGCCTGATTAAGGCCGGAGCTTTCGATTCAATGGGCGCCAACCGGGCGCAATTGACTGAAGCTCTCGACAGGGCGCTGGAGTCGGGGCTGCGCGTTTCACGCGATCGCGAAATGGGCCAGCACGGCCTGTTCGGGTTCGCTGGGGGAGACCATAAGACAGAGCACCCTCTTGCAAAGCTCCAGGACTGGACTATGGAGCAGAAGTTGGCCGGCGAAAAAGAGGTACTCGGAATCTACGTTTCAGGGCATCCTTTGGATCGCTTCAAAGAAAAGGTCGCCGATCTCGCAACCCACTCTACTGACAATTTGGAGGATCTGGAGAGAAATACTCCGGTTGCACTCTGCGGTATTCTCACGAATATTGTCCGGAAGACAAATCGCGAAGGAAAATATTGGGCCGCTTTGAAGCTCGATGATGGCCGGGGTACCGCGGACGCGATGGTATTCGCCAACCGGTATGGAGAGCTGCTGTCATCCATCACAGAGGAGGCGGCGGTGTTCATTCGCGGGTCCTTACTGCCTGAAGAAGGCGGTCCGCCCAAGATTTCCATTCAGGAGATGGTGAAGCTGGAAGACGCGAGAATCGACATCCCCTCACTCATCTCGATCCGAATCTGGCTCAAAGATGAGAGCTCAATCGAGAAGGCGACAGCTTTAAGCGATCTTTTCGTGAGGAAGCGCGGCGACACGGAAGTCCGGCTGCGGCTGGAAAAGCCCTGCGACTTTTCTGTCGTCATGGATGTAACGACGAAAGTCCGGCCCGATCGCGAGTTCCAGGCTGAAATAGAAAAAATCTGCGGTCCCGAGGCCATGCAGATTCTGGCAAGCTAAGTATGGCTGAAGACGAATTGCCAGCCGAACCCGCCGAAGCCAGCCCAGTTGTAGAAGAGCCGGTGCCCAATCCTAGTTGGGAGCGTGTCCAGCTTGCCCGCCACCCCAAACGCCCGCATTCGCGTGACTACATTGAGCGGCTATTTACGGGCTTTGAGGAGCTCCACGGCGACAGGTTTTTCGGCGACGACAAATCGATTCTCGCCGGCATGGGCAGGTTCGAGAGCCGTGCTGTGATGGTAATCGCTCAGCAAAAGGGCCGCGATACCAAGGAGAAGCTGCTGCGCAATTTCGGGATGCCAAAACCTGAAGGATACCGAAAGGCGCTCCGGCTGATGCAGCTTGCTGCGAAGTTCGAACGTCCGATCATCACTCTCATCGATACGCCTGGCGCATATCCGGGCATTGATGCAGAGGAACGCGGGCAGGCGGAAGCCATTGCGTACAACCTCCGTGAGATGGCGCGCCTAGTCAGTCCCGTGATCTCCGTAATCATCGGCGAAGGCGGCAGTGGTGGCGCGCTCGCTCTCGGGTTAGGTAACCGCGTTTTCATGCTCGAGAATGCGTACTACAGCGTCATCGCCCCGGAAAGTTGTGCGGCAATCATCTGGAGAGACTCCGGGAAAGCACCGCAAGCGGCGGCAGCTCTTCGCCTGACGGCTACCGATCTTGTAGAGATGAAATTGATAGACGGCATTATCCCCGAGCCGCCTGGAGGGGCTCACCTAGACCCGGACGCCGCTGCGCAGTTCCTGCGTGAAACTTTAAAGCGCGCGTTGGATGAGCTTTCGGCCACACCGCCTGAGCAGATCATCGAAGAGCGTTACTCGAAATTTCGGCAAATGGGCACGTTCTTTACTGAGGTGACTATCTGAATCGGGTCGGGATGCTAGTTCTGCTGTTTGTAATCGGATTCCTCGCGCTGGTAGCCTACTCAACCATCAGAGGGAAGAGATACCGAGTCGAAGTTTGCATGGCGTATCAGGGACGCACGAACTGCCGTATAGTTTCTGCCAAGAGCGAAGATGCCGCTTTGCGCTCCGCCAGCAACAACGCTTGTGCCGACCTCGCTTCGGGAGTAACAGACACCATGCGCTGCGAACAATCACCGCCACAGAGAATCAAATGGCTGGAGAAGCCGAGTCGAGCGGACCAGTGAATCAGCGGTTGACGGGCTACGTACGCCGAAACAGTTTTCGCGGGAATCTCCCTATCAGCTCGAGGGTTCTCCAGACGCGGCCGTTTAGAATGCCCCAAACGCTTTGATCCAGCGCTTCGATTCTGCTGTCTTGAACCGCAAAGCGGGATTGGTGCTTCTCCAAAAGTTCAACGGCGGCGCTCATCTCTTTTCCCAGTTGCGCGACTTGATTTTCGAGTTCAATTAGCTCACGATTGCATCGGCTGATTTGTACTCGGGCAAGAGCTCTGTTTCGCGAGCCCCTCTTCAGCGAAGCGCCTCGCTGACGCCATCCGCTACGGAAAGATGTTACGGATGTGCTCATAAAGTTTCAAGTCCCAGGTATTGAAGTGTCTAATAGCCTCTGTTTCCGGATTATTCAGAGTATCTTCGCGCGCATACGATCCGCGATTCATCATTTCTGGAGGAATCTCCCACGTCCATTGAAATCTAGCCTGCAAAAAGGAATAAGCATCCGCAAGACACTCCTGCTGCCCTATGTACATGAATCCGTTATCCGCATGCCGGCGCGCTAAATCGTAGACCTCGCAGTTAATCGACCCGGGCGGGAAATCCTTTTCGTCCACACCGGCGAAACACCGCACCATCAAATTATCAAGGTTCGCTGTGATGCCGTTTTCGAGTACTTCTTGAAGAGTCTTGAGGTGCGCCTTGCCGAATACCAAGGGACTATGATGCTGTACGAGATAGGAATAATGCGAGTAGACTCTGGCGAGTGGGTTCCGCACGATCGTGAAATAGCAGCAATCATTCGGGATCTCTTCGTGAACGCCGTATTGAAAGTGTCCAACAACAAAGGAGAATCGGGCCCGCTGCCCAAGCGGTAGCTCCCTTAAACTCTGAACTGGAAATCCCGGCGGTTCCGGATAGATGTAAGCGACCTCGCTCTGCCTGTAGTTGTTGAGTATGGTTTCCCGCAGGGCCGTTCCCGCGGTTTTTGGTATGTGCATGAACAGCAGCGTGCATGCTTGAGTACGAGTCCGGCGCGGCAGAAGAGCGTGGATCGGGCCACCTTCAAGATATGTTCCGTTTGACAGCCGCACATCGATCATAGCTCTCATGCCGCCGTCGCAAGCCTGAGTCAAATCCAGATAAAACCCGTGTCTTCCAGAGCATTTCAATAGTTCCGCAACGTCTGGGCGGTAATAGACAGCGAGCGCTTCAGCCACTGGCTTCCCGTTCACGTGAGCTGTTACTCTTGCAGGTTGGCGAGGGTTGTCCGGATTGATCGCCCAGCCGAAGATCTCTCCGTCTCTTACTTCACCAATGTGGCCAAAGGGACCTCTCAGAGAATGCACTGGCAGAGCATTCCGCGACCGCTTCTCCCGGAAAATCGCATAGCTCAAGAGGGCAACTGTGACGGCCAACAGAATGAGAATCGCGGGTGTCACGAGCGTCATCTGCATAATACCGATTCAGACTACGATAGAAGAGCATGCGCCGCAGCCGCTCGGTCGTAATTGTCGCTCTGCTCGCAGTGGTAATTCTCGGAGCTGCAGGTTGGATTTTGCGCTCCAATCACAAGACTCCGGGCGCGCAACAGCCTCTTGCAGATCTAAATACTCAATCGCTGCCCAGCTTCACCGCGGAGTTCAACCGCTCGTCAGCCGCGGTCCGAGTCATTCTTCTCTTATCGCCGACTTGAAGATCCTGTTTGCGGGGGGCCTCCGCTATGCAAGAACTTCTGAAGCAATATCCGGCCGCGCACGCGCGGATTTTTGCCGTTTGGGAACCCGTCTTATTTGTTGATTGGCAGCGCCCGACTACCGCGGCGCTCAACCGTCTCTCAGACCGACGTGTAACTCAGTTTTGGGACCACGATCATCTCTTGGCAAATATGCTGGCCAAGGAAAACCAGCCTAACTGTTGCGAGGCTAAGGACATCCTTTTCGATTTAGTCGCCGTCTATCCTCCTGGGGCGAAGTGGTCGGACCGCGTGCCCCATGCTGACGTTTTCGATGGTCCGATTTTCCGCATAGTTCCAACAATACAAGCAGCGCTGGCAGGCCATTGAAAAGCGATAAGTCTTTAATCGCCCTGGGAAAGTATCTTTCGCTCGCACTTACATTACCGGGTTGTGCGATGGGAGGTTACCTTCTGGGTGCGCTTCTCGATCATTGGCTCCATATTCCAGTGTTACGAGTTTTCGGCATCATACTTGGCATGCTCTCCGGGCTCTTACAAGTGTTTCGCGAGTTGTCGCGCGATGCCGTCAAAGACAAGCACGAGTGACGAACGACGAACTGCAAAGGTCGCTTCGCCGGTTGTACTGGCTCATGGGCTTCTTCGGGACAGCCGGGTTCATTTTGTATTTGCGGTTGCAAAGCGCCGGCTCGGCTTTCAGCTTCGCGTTGGGTGCAGCGGGTTCATTAGGAAATTTGTGGCTCTTCTCGTGGCTTTCGGCCGCCATTTCACCCGGCGACACGGCGCGAAAACCCTGGAAAGCAGGCTTGTTCGTCCTGCGTTATGCAGCCCTCGTACTGTTCGGCTATGTTATAGTCAAGGCTTTGAGCATCAACGGCTTGGCGTTGATCTCGGGCCTTTTCCTGAGCGCTGCAGCCGTCCTTGCTTCGTTAATATTCGAAATTGTTCAAGGCATCGCAAGAAGCATTTTCCGCTAGTGAATGAAACACGAACTTTGGGTTACTGGGCTCTTCAATAAATATTTGGCCGCGCCGGCCAACTCTTTCCTGAACGCGATCCACTTCCCCGCTGGGGATTCAGCGAATCCCTGGAGCGACTGGATGGTCTGCGAAATCCTCGTTGTTCTCTTCGTTATTATTTTTTTCGCGATCATGCGCGCTCGCCTCTCGGTTGAAAGCCCGGGCAAGGTGCAACACGTGCTCGAAGTTACATACGAGTTTCTGTATGCGCAGGCGCAAGAGGTCGTTGGGCACGATGGTCCGAAGTACATGGCCTTCTTTGGCACCATGTTCTTTTTCATTCTGTTCATGAACTGTATCGGGCTGATTCCCGGGTTCGATTCGCCAACCATGTATCCGATGGTTCCGTTCGGAATGGCGGTCGCGACGTTCTTCTTTTATCACGCGACTGGTGTAAAAGCGAACGGACTGGGGTATCTCAAGCAATTCCTGGGACCAATCTGGTGGCTGGCCTTTTTGATGCTGCCCATTGAGATTTTGAGTCATTTCGCAAGGCCGCTCTCGCTCACAGTTCGTCTCTTCGCCAACATGTTCGCCGGCGAACAAGTGTATCTTACGTTCATTTCGCTGACCAAGCTGATCATTCCCGTCATTTTTATCGGCCTGCATTTGTTTGTGTCGTTACTGCAGGCATACATATTTACCTTGCTCGCGATGATTTACGTCGGCGGGGCCGTATCGCACGAGCACTAAGGCATAATCCGCTCCCAGCGTGAGCGCCCGGCGTCCCAACGCACGGTGTCGAACCACCTCCTGGAAGCACTTTAATAGGAGAAAACATGAAAGCTAAAGTTATGATGCTCGGCAGTGGCCTATTGGCGCTGGCGAGCCCAATGCTGGCGCAGCAGACAGGAGGAGGGAACGGTACCCCCGACTATCACTTGCCAGCTGCCTATATCGCAATGGGCATAGCGTCCGGACTTTGCGGAATCGGCCAAGGCAAAGCGACGGCCTCCGCTGCCGAGGCTATGGCACGCAACCCTGGAGCAGTGGCGGCGATTCGATTTGCGCTGATTCTAGGTCTTGTCCTGATCGAATCTCTCGGGCTGTACACGCTGGTCATTACTTACGTCGCCAAGTAGGTATTCAAATGGGCGGGGATACGATTCGACTTCACGGCATCTTCCCCGCCCTCACCACTTGCTTCGATCATCAAGGCGATCTCTACAAGACGAAAATTTTTCATAACGTCAGTAAGCTGAATCAAATTGCATTAAGCGGATACGTAGTGTGCGGGTCGACTGGAGAGACACCGCTGCTCACGACCGCGGAACGCGTTCAGGTAATGGAATGGGTGCGGGAAGCGAGCTCGGACGGCAAAACGCTGATCGCTGGCGTAGGCGCCGAGAGCGTGCAGGAGACGGCCCTGCTTGCCAATCGAGCTGCCGATTGCGGCTATCACGCGGCACTCGTGCTCACTCCACATTATTACCGGAACTTGATGTGCCAGCCGGACACGCAGGCTCTGTTTTTCCGCGCCGTCGCCGACCGCTCAAAGCTGCCAGTGCTGATCTATAACATCCCGATGGCCACTGGTTATGATCTCCCAGTGAACACTGTGGCGGAGCTTTCGCATCATCCGAATATTATCGGGATAAAAGACAGCTCCGGGAATATGGCGAAGCTGGGGGAGCTGGTAAAAACCGTCAAGCCCGGCTTCCAATTGTTAACTGGCTCCGGGGCGAAGCTAGCAGAAGCACTCGATGTCGGAGCAACCGGCGCGATTCTGGCGATTGCAGATGCGCTGCCCTATGCGTGCGTCACGATTTGGGAAGCATTCCGCAGGCGCGAGAGCGATGCGGCTAGGGATTGGCAAGCGCGAATTTCGAAAGCCTCTGAGTTGGTTCCCGCCAAGCATGGAATTGGAGGGCTGAAGCACGCAATGGACTTGAATGGCTATTACGGAGGTCCACCGCGATTGCCGCTCATTCCGCCCTCGGCGCAAGCTCGGTTAGAGATCGAAGCGGCCTTTGACGGCCTACGCGGCTGAACGGCGTTCAGAAAGCGCGCGCCGGCTCAGGAGCGCATAGGCAGTGAATAAGAGGGCTGAGTAGAAAACATCGGCGACGAGCGTGCGTCCGAAAAACGGGAGCGCGGCGGTGTAACACTCGATCAAACCTGAGAAAGTATGCGGATAAGCTGTAATGCCGCCCCACCATTCGAACAGGTTTGTGAATATAAAAAACTGAATGCTGCCCGCTATCGCGACGGACGCGATGCGGCGTGGGCTCGATGAGCGTCGCAGAAATATGCGGCCCAGAACGACGTTGATCAAAAAGCACCCATATATGACTGGCGTCGCCCACCAAAATGCGGGATAGCCGCCTTCAAGCCGGCTGCGAATGGGGTCGGTCAATAGCATTGCGAGGACCGGAATACAGTAGGCCTGCCAGCCGCGGAGCTTGGCGCCACCGAATAGTGCGACGCCACCGACTGGAGCGAAGTTGGGCGGATGCGGCACTAAGCGGACCAATGCCGCTAGCACCGTGAGCGTGAGGGCAAGCGGCTGGAACGAGGACTTTCGCTGATCCATTCTGAAGTTCAGTATACGCGAAGAACCTCAGCGCAGAACTACCACGCCGAGGGAGGATCGCTCGCCGGGAAACTATCCTCGACCGTGATGTCGTGAGCTTTATCCACGCGAGATTTTCTGGCGCAGAACCGGAACGTACCAGTTCCACACCACAGCAGATAGGCAGCCACGGGCACAGCGATGCCCAGGACAACATAGGCGAATTTCGTGGTCGTGTTTTTTGTGTCAGCCATGTTCACCACTCTGCCCCATGGATGCTAACCGACGATCGATTGCTACAGCAAGTTATCAGTTGGCCCCGAGATGATCACGGGACAATCGGGTAAACCGTTCTAAGCTCGCCTGAGAAGTCGTGGAACTTCAGCGGAAGCTGGTTGTCAGTCATTACGCTTAGGAGATCTCCCATCAGATTGATGGCAACCGCCTCTCCCAGCCGCAATCCGTTCAGGCTGTCCGAGCGGTAATGTACGCCGCCGCAATCGCGTGAGAGCGCGATGTATCCGGCAAGCTTGTTCAGTTCGCCGCCAATCGTGAGAGGCTCGCCGTTATAGGGCTCCAGACTTTCTCCCGATGCGTTGGGAACCACTGGATTGGGAATGATAAAGCTCTCGTCGAAAAGAGCCTTCAATACGGTAATTGATGCGCCGGCTATGGTCGCGTGCGCGGCCGGATAAGAGGGATGTATGGGGCAGCCCTCCGGGTACGATTGCGAAAGCAGATACGTCCCCTGAGTCTTATGAACGTAGTTCAGAACATCAGAGCGGAATAAACGCTCTGAGATCGGGAAGTCCGTATGTTTGACGATCTTGTTGTGAACCCTTCCGCCAAACTCTTCCGGCCTCAACCGCCTGTGAACGAGCCATTTGTGATACCAGACCGCCTTTAAGGCCGCCATCGTTGCCCGGCTCACCCAATCAATGAACATGGGCAAACCGTAAGAGACAAACCCGGATTGCGTTTTAGACTTCTTATACGGATTGCCGTCGTCAGCAGCTGCCGCGCCGAATCCGGCCAGTATCAGGGCCGCATTCTCATCGGCTTGGAAGGGGTAGTCTTTGTGAACGTAGGCAATGCCATCCCTGGGACCGATTGTGTACCTCGGAGTGGTAAGAGGAGGAAGGGGAGGCGCAACTGCGCCGTTCTGGATTGCCAGGAATTCCTCATAATCCGCCATGTAATTGTCGGGCGCGAGGCTCGGGTATATTTGCGAGAACTCGATGTTATCCATGGGAATATTCAGATAGAGAAACTGCGACACGTAGGGACCGACTAAGGCACCGGGCAAGGGAGCGCGGAATACGGTTTGCGGAGTCACAGTCTCGCCATAGGGGCCGTGCTTCGAGAGATCAGCGCAGGCCTGCGCAATCATTGGGTTGGAATCATAGTCCGCGTAGGGAATGTCTCTCGTGAGCGATAGCCAATACATCTCAACCATTTCGGCTGCCTGCTCATCACTTGCGAAAGACGGCGGCGGCGGGGTCCAAGTGTGGTGAGGGTCAATGCCTTCGAGCGAATACGCGTATGCAGCCATTGGATTGGACAGTTTCGCAGGACCGCCCAGGGGAATCGCCTCAAAATCTTCGAATTTGCCGGTGGACAAAGCTTTCAGATAGAGCTCATAGCCCTGAGGATCTGGAAGATCGAGTTCATTATGTCGAAAGCCCTTCGAGAAATTTGCGAGATGCGAAGGATAGCGCTGTGAGTCACCGTTCGTCTCCTGCGGAGGAGGCTTGAGCTTACTTTCGGCTTGCGCGATCTCAATACGCAGCCGGAGCGATTCGGCAGCTCTTGAATTCAGATTCCCACTGCCTTGTGGTTTTGCTGTGCCACTCGAGGGGCCGAGGAGAGCAGCACCTGTTACGCCAGCTCCGAGCTGCGAAATAAACTTTCTTCGATTGCGAGAAGACATTTAAAAACATTCCTCCAAGTTGTCGTGCTAGCAAGCGCCATGACGCGTCTTTTGCCCGCATGGTCGTTTTCTCCCATTGTAAAAAACCTCACCCGTAACTTCGTTAGAACCGGGGTACCCGGAGTACCGATTCAGACCATCTCTGCTTTCAAATTCATGCACTTACAAAGGCCCGCGCCGATGGTTTGCTTACACTGATAGCCATGCAGCTTCTCGAGAGAATCCAAAGAGACATGGTCGAAGCGATGAAGGCCAAGGATGAGGCCCGGCTCGGCACGGTGCGCATGATCAAGACCGCGCTGAAGAAACAAGAAGTGGATTCCATGAAGCCTCTTAATGAGGCGACGGAGCTTCAAATCATGAACACGCTGATTAAGCAGCGGCGCGAATCGGCGGATGTTTTTCGTAAGGCTGGCCGCGAAGAACTGGCCGAAAAGGAAGAGTTCGAGATCAAGGTCATCGAGAGCTACTTGCCGGCTGTTGCGAGTGCCGCCGAACTCGAGAGCGCGGTTGACGCCGCGCTTGCCGAAACCGGCGCGACTTCTTCCAAGCAGATGGGGGCTGTAATGAAGGCTGCCCAGGCCAAGCTGGCGGGAAAGCGCGTGGATGGCAAGACGCTGAGCGAGCTTATGAGACAGAAGCTGGGCTAGCTGTTGCTCTGTGAAAGGGGCGCTGCGGCTGAGGCTTTAACTCATGTTACGCGCCTGCTATGGCGTTTTGCGGCTCTTCTCGAAGGTTGAGAGCGTCTGACCGGGGTGTCCCTTTCTGGCTCTTTTTTGATTGATACCGGAAGAAAATTAAGCGGGTCTCGAAGGTTTTGAAGCTCGCGGTAATAGTACAGCAGAGAAGGGCGTTTTCCGTTAAGCCTGAGGCGTTTCAGAAAAACAGTTTCGGCCTCTGTAATGCCCTCACTGAGCTTGGCATCGCTCAAAAACTCCTTCAAAGCAGGCTCTACTTCAAAGGGTGGTTCGGAGTCCGCTTCCCGGAATTCAAGCTTCTTGAGGTGACTGCGGGCCAAACGGCGGTTCAATACGATTTCCATGCAGAAGCTGTCGAATTCGATATTCCAGCTCTCGATGAGTGGGTCAAGAAACGATATGCAGTTTTCAACAGAAACGTGAAAGACATCCGTATCCAGAAACTCGAGAACCAATACGCGGGCCTCTTCATAGGTTCGCTTACTGACTTTAGCGACGCGGTGAATCCACTTTTCATCTTCAAGCTCCTTTTGCGCCACCCGCTTCGCGACATCCAGAAGCTTTTGAGTAATGAAGCGTTCGAACTCACCGAAAGGTTCTCGCTCGAAAATGTTGGTGATCTGTTTTCTCTTCGTGGCTACACATTTCCGTAGGATGAGCTGGCGAAACTCTTTAAAGAGAGGTCGAGGCGGATCCAGAACCTTCCGCTTGAGTTCTTCCCGGCGCTGGGTGTCGGCCAATCTCGACAGGTCTGCGCGGGGGAGTTTCAGAATGTTCGCGATTTTGTCGTAGATGTCGGTCCGATCCGGCGCGGGCGGGGTCTTCTTCTTGGCCAACAACTGTGAGATGTAGGACTCGGTCACTCCGGCAGCCACCGCCAGTTCGCGCTGTCCGATGTCCAGTTCGTCCAGGCGATAGCGGATGACAGAAGCTATATCCACGACCGGCTCCTCCCCACTTAACCGCATTGATTTAAGTACAGTGCCAGTTTATCCAGTTGAGCCTTGACAAGCAAGGGGAAATTAACCTATCATGGTTAATGCCTGGGCACTCCCGCCCACTCTTCTGATTGCTGAGCTAAGTCAGTGATCGGGATCCCTCTTCTTAGCCGACGCAACCAGCCCATCGGGGAGGCTTCTATATGAACATTCGACCGCTTGACGACCGGATCGTTGTGAAACGCATCCAGACGCCAGATAACACAGTTGGGGGACTCTTTATCCCAGACAGTGCAAAAGAGAAGCCGCAAGAAGGAAAAGTTGTCGCAGTGTCCCGAGGTAAGCGACTCGAAAACGGGGAAGTAACTCCGCTCGATGTTAGCGTGGGCGATCACATTCTTTACGGCAAATATACCGGCAGTGAGCTGAAGTTCGACGGCGAGGAATACCTGATCGTTCGCGAGGGCGAAGTGCTCGGCGTATTAGACGGCGCTGAAAAGTCGGCGACAAAGATTTCGTAGGGCGAAAGAGGACACGATATGGCACCTAAAAAGATTATCTATAGTGAGAACTCCCGTCAGGCGATTCTGCGGGGTGTCAATCAGCTCGCGGACGCGGTGAAGGTAACCCTCGGTCCCAAGGGCCGTAACGTAGTCATCGAAAAAAAGTTTGGCGGCCCCACGATTACCAAAGATGGCGTCACGGTTGCGAAAGAGATCGAGTTGAGAGACCCACTGGAAAATATGGGCGCGCAGCTCGTTCGCGAAGTGGCTTCGAAGACCAGCGATATTGCTGGCGATGGCACGACAACAGCGACCATTTTGGCGCAGACAATCTTTCGTGAGGGTGTGAAATCGGTTACTGCAGGAGCCAATCCGATGGCGCTGAAGCGCGGCATTGAGAGCGCGGTAGAAGCTGTGGTTCAAGAGTTGAAAAAGATCTCGTCCCCTGTAGAGAACAGCGAAAAGATCGCGCAGGTTGGGACTGTGTCGTCCAACGGGGACTTGAGCATCGGAAACACCATTGCGGAAGCCATGCAAAAAGTCGGCAAGAATGGCGTCATCACAGTCGAAGAGTCGAAGACCATGTCGACCGAATTGAGCACTGTTGAGGGTATGCAGTTCGACCGCGGTTACCTGTCGCCCTATTTCACCACCGACACGGACCGGATGAAAGCCGTTTTGGAAGATCCTTACATCCTGATTCATGAGAAGAAGATCTTCAGCATGAAGGATCTACTTCCGGTCCTGGAGTTGGTGGCGCGTGCGGGCAAACCGTTGTTAGTGATTTCGGAAGACGTGGATGGTGAGGCCTTAGCAACGCTGGTAGTAAATAACTTGCGCGGAACGTTGAAAGTTTGCGCCGTGAAGGCTCCCGGCTTCGGTGATCGGCGTAAGGCCCTGCTGGAGGACATCGCGGTTCTCACAGCCGGCAAAGCTATCGCGGAAGAAACGGGCATCAAGCTTGAAAAATTGAGCCTCGACGATCTTGGCCGGGCGAAGCGTGTCACGGTCGATAAGGACAACACGACCATCATTGACGGCGCCGGCAGCCAGAGTGCTATTCAGGGTCGCATCAAGCAGTTGCGCGCTCAAATCGAGGAGACCACGTCGGACTATGATCGCGAGAAGCTGCAAGAACGACTGGCTAAATTGGCAGGCGGAGTCGCAGTGATCAAGGTGGGTGCCGCGACCGAGATGGAAATGAAAGAGAAGAAGGCTCGAGTCGAAGATGCGCTGAATGCGACACGGGCGGCAGTGGAAGAAGGCATAGTGCCGGGAGGCGGCGTGGCGCTACTCCGGGCGGCCCGTGCTCTCGACTCGCTGACCTTGGCAGATGAGGAGAAAATTGGCCTCGCGATTGTCAGGCGTGCTTGTGAGGAGCCAACTCGTCAGATTGCGAATAACGCTGGGCATGAGGGCGCTGTTGTAATCGAAAAGATCCAAACCCAGCATGATGTCAACTACGGGTTCAATGCAGCTACCGCGCAATATGAAGATCTGCTAAAGGCGGGCGTGATCGATCCGACCAAGGTGACGCGTTCGGCGCTGCAGAATGCCAGCTCGATTGCATCGCTGATGCTGACGACCGAAGCCATGGTTTGTGAAGCTCGGGATGACAAGCACTCTGTTTCACAGAATGGCCACTACGGCTCGGAGTTCGGCGAGTAGAAACTCACGTAAAGGAGCACACTAAATGAAGAGAGCTCGATCGATCTCCAGTCTAACTTTCTTAGTTCTGCTTTTCTCCCCGTTGCTATTCGGGGCCGACCTTTCCGCGTATCGAGGGTTTCAGCTCAGAATGGACCTGAATGACGTAGCGAAACGCTCCGGAATAAGTCTCTCCGAAGTGACGGTCCTGCACCAACGCCCGGCCCTCATCCAGGCGCTAAACTGGCGTCCCAGCCGCTTCGGGGCTTCCGGCGATAAAGACCCCGTCGAGCAAGTAGACTTCGGCTTTATTAACGGACAACTGTTTAGGATTATCGTGGACTACGATGGCGAAAAGATTGCTGGATTAACTACAGATGACTTGATCGATGGAATCTCGGCCCAATACGGGGCAGCGACGAGGCCACGCGTCAAGGTAGTGATGTCCTCGCAGTTCGAGGATGAGACGGCGGAGGTACTCGCCCGCTGGGAAGATGCGGATTATTCTCTTAACCTGGTGCGGATTCGCTATCTGTCAACGCTGAAAATCGTTATCTCCGCCAAAGATCTCAATGCCCGGGCCGAAGCTGCCATAGCCGAAGGCATCCGGCTGGACAAGGAAGAAGCTCCAGAACTGGCGAAGCTCCAGGAAGAGAACGCCAAAGCCGACCTCGACAAGGTGCGTCTTGTGAATAAAAAGCGCTTCCGGCCGTAAAGCGACCTAAACCCTGAGTTGCGGAGATTTGCGAGGGAATACCATGACAGACAAAATTCGGCCAGGCACGATGCTTATCGAAGATGGCACCCTCACGCCGGAATCACTCGTCCTCGGGACCGAACCCTATTCAGGGGACTGGTCATTCATCCTAAAGTCAACAAGCGATCAGTTGGACAAAGAACTTGAACGCGCAAGATGGACGTTCTTCTACATGGCTGGCGAGATTCGCTCGACTGCCTTCGGTTTCAAGGATCAGTCCAGGACACTTCGTGCCTTGACTCATGTGATCGAAGCCGTGAAACTACAGAATTGCAACTGTTTAGAGATTGACCAAATCAGACAGCGATCGTTCCTCGGCTTGTCTTATACCAGCGTTGGCGCTCACGCTAGACACATTCAGAAAAGTCGGATCTTTCGGAATCCATCGCTCAGAACTGGACCTGATGAGTCGAAGCGGCGCGATTCAGCAATATACGGATCCCCCCCGGCTCGGACCCAAACTCCATTTACCGGCGAGGGTGTCGAGGGTTGGGAAAACGAAGGTGGCTCACGCGCTGAAGTCGAGGCGCCCAAGTTTATGACGTGAGCTCGCTCAACATGGCGCGGGCCGATAGCTGACGGGTCATCGCCGATAAGAGCATTGAGCATTTTTGGAGGTCTACTATGTCATCACTGAACGGAAATCGAGCGAGAGCTGATAAGAGGACAACGAAGCGTCGCCTGAGGCGAAGCCAAATTCAGTTGCTGAGGAGCCTTTCTGCCCCTTCAGGGAATGGCACGACAGTCTCCCAACTTCCGGCTGCTGTGCAGAAAGGGTAGTCTGGGCGTGTCGTCGAATGCGTTAACGGGTCAATTCGAATGGTTATGGACCTGGAGTGGGAGATCTTTTGGATACCGAAACCAGGACGCTCTGTATTCCTATTTCGGAAGGCAGTTTGGTCTCTTTGCCGAAGGAGACGAGATCTATGGACACGAAGGCAGCTACCTCGGGGAAGTTCGAACTACCGGTCGATTGATCACGAACCTCAGGAAACATAAATGGCGGCGGCAAGGCTTTTTGCCCATGGTGGGTAGAGTCTTTGAGCAGAAGGCGGATACCATCGGCAAAGAAATACCAGAAGGTTTCAAAGACTTTCCTGCCCCGATTCGGTTCGTTTGACCAGCGCGGCCCGGTTTATCAATCGCCTAGGTCGCGAAAATTCATCACCCTCTTAATGGATGGGGCCCGTCCGATTTCGCAAGGTACGGACGGAAGGAACTGTCTTACTCAGCAATTGCCACGGGTTGTCATTGAGGCTCAACCGCGATCAGCAACGGCCTTCAAGAGCCCATTTTTACTGGTGTTGATTTTCGGAGGCTGATGATGTTCGATGATCACTTCTGAAATGCTTACTCAATACTCACAAGCGGCAGGTCGATGGGTTCGATCTGTCACCGCTCACCATCGTTCTTACCGCCTTCATAACGGGAGTTTTTCTACCTTCCAGTTAATGAAGTATAAGAAAGTTCGCCTCGATAGCTACGCATCCACTCCACAGGTTGGCTGTTGACTGCTCCGTTCGTTTCCTTGATGGCGGGCCCATTCCACGTCGTCTTTCAACCCCAGGAATATTCCATGCACGTACTTATGTGACCCCTCAGCGAGAACTACCTCGTCGCCGGCGTGAAACTTAGGATTATCAATTGCGTCCGCAATTCGAATTGGATGACTCAGCATCTGTCACCCCCGGTGAAGCATTCTCTTCCCCGCGATGCTTCGTGGACCTCTGGTGCGCCTGCTGAGATGCGGCGAAAGCTCTCGCGGAGTGCTCGAGCGCTTGCCTGGACTCCTCGTGTCCAGTTTGGTGATCCTGTTTGCCATGTTGAGTTGCGGCAAGGTGGGCGTGAGCCGCGGCATTGTGAAACTGGGCCGCTTTTTGGTGTGAATCTCTGGGCATATAAATCTTCTCCTTTAGAACAGTTTTTTGTCGTTGTAGGCATAAAGCGAATCGCGGGCCGGCAAGCCGCAGCTTTTAAGCTCCTAATCCCCCGAACGAGGCAGAAAATACTCCCATTGATGACTACGCTGGGCCGTAAAGCGCCGAATACCGTGATAGACAACCAGAATTGAGATGGCTCCTACCGTCGCTACAAGGACGCTATATAAATTCAAGCTCGTGACTCGACCGGCTCCAAAAAAGCTGAAAAGAGATCCGCCGGTTACTGCGCCAACAATTCCTAGGACGATGTCCAACAATTTGCCTTCGCCGTGCCTGTGGACGATCTTGCTTCCGAGAAACCCAGCAACGAATCCGAGAAGAATCCAATTTAGAATAGACATGTGGATGATTAGCAGAGCGAGCTATTGTGGGGGTTCGCCCCTCCGAATCCTTTCAATTCGGTGCGAGGTGGCAATCTGCCTCTCTGTCGCAATAAGATGAGCCACTTTCGCATCGCTTTGTGACCCGAAAGCAAGTTCAACTTTATTCGAGTTTCACTAAGGGGATCAGGGTGTCAGAGGACCTGACTTAGTTCAGATGATCTGAAGGCAGTGCACATGCACTGTCATTAACTATTATCGGTAAAGTGGAGGCTGATTGTCAATGTCGCAGAGGATATAACTTAACGGCATCATGTGAAGCAACTCGCGAGCCTATTGAAGGCTGAAGCGGGGCGATTCGCATATTTGTTTCCCTCACGATCTTCGAAAATCAGGGCTTTTCGCGTGCGCTAAACCGTTTTTTGCTTATGATCGAGCCTGATTACGCCCGGTTCCGCTTTGGAACTCTTCGTTGCCTGAAAGCTTGTTCTGGCTATCTGCTGTGCTCTTTTGGGAGCCGAAGGTCTCCGCGTACACTTTCGTAAACTCCGCTCCGAAAAAGAAAACTTGCGCCGAGTAGTACACCCAGATCAGGACGACGATGAGCGACCCAGCCGCTCCGTAAGCGGACCCCAAACTCGTCCTGCGCATATAGAGCGCTAGGAGCTGTTTGCCGACGATGAACAGTAATGACGTAACGACTCCTCCCACGGCGACATCGCTCCAGTTCAGACGTACATTCGGAATCAACTTGTATACGGCGGAAAATACGAAGGTAATAACCAGACAGGAAATCGAGAACGCAGTGAGATGGAGGAAATAGCCAGAAGCCAACATTCGCCAGCCGAAAAATGCTTCTATAGCCCCAAGCCAGGTATTCAGCACCAAGGAGACGAGAAGAAGCATGCCCAGGCCAAGGATCATGACAAAGGAGTACACGCGTTCTTTGACGAGACGCAACAAATTCGCGAATTGTGTTCTGTTCCGTTTGACAGGCACGTGCCAGATCGCATTCAAAGCATCACGAAGCTCTGTCAATACGGCTGAAGCTCCGAAAAACAAAGTCATGGTGCCGAATACGGCGGCAATCAGGCCGCTCACCGGCTTGTGGGGACTCGTAAGCAGAATCTGAATTGCCCGACCTACGTCAGGACCCACCAGATCCCGCAAGCCCGAAACCAACTGCCCTTGCGCCACTTTCTTGCCATAGAAAAGGCCAGCAATCGCCACCGTAAGGACCAGAAGCGGCGCAAGGGAAAGCAGGGTATAGAACGCTACGGAGGCGCTCCAACGAGTAGCATTATCCGTGCTCCACTCTGTGGCTATTCGCTTCAGCAGACTGAACGTAATCGAGCAATGCGGAATACTGAACCGCATCTTGTGCATCGTCCTCGGCCTTCGTGGCCACACTCCTAATCCTGTTGGCTTTCTATCAATTTTCCCGAAGTGCCCCATGCCTTGTTTTCTCGAGTGCTTCTTATGCCGAAAAATCAGGGCCTCCAACATTTCAAAGTGTGGCCTGATTCCATCCTATGGAAGGCCAGATCGAAGCGGGAACGCCACTCGCCAAGTAGGTTTATCGGAACGACAATTGGGCGTGCATCCCGCCTGCTCAAACTTGAATGTCTCTCGGCGGCGAGGTGACGTAATTAAGAGAGCGGAGCCGAAGAGTACGCCCTTGAGGGCATGCTGACAGCTTCGCCGTACTTCTGAAAGTACATGATTTCTGACTCCTTCGGCTCTCGAAGGGTCTGCCAGTCTCCGCAGGCGTGTTGTTGAACGAGGTAGATTTCGCCGTCCTTAAACTTGTGGAGCCCGTAATGGTCGCCCTTGTCAATGATCGTGTACAGATTTGGTGTGAACATTTGGGACGTAGACGGTACTCAACCTCAAGGCATGTAGGAGACCATTACTAGCTTAGTCGCAAGAGCCCGACAACGCAGGTCTAATTCGTTGTGTCCTGGTCTTAGGTCGATAATTGGCCATCTTGGGCCTTGTGCTGTTCCACTTCGGCTCTGAGGGCGGCTCTCCATACGCAAACTTCAGGTCCCAATCAACGCTGCATTGAACAACTCTGGCGTGCGCCTCCCGGCGAGTTCAGCCAGCCGAGAGCCGACTGCCTCAAGGCTATTCGTTTACCTCCTCTAGATACCTCTGGATAGGTCAAGAGGCGGTCGCATGATATCTCACAGCGAGGGCGCACCGATTTTACAATCCTATCGCGGGTCGCGATGCTTTGCATACGCGTCCGAACGTGAATTCACGAAGTTACAGGTGTACCAACCTTCCGGGTAGCTTCTGATCATTCGATCCTCTCATCACTCACCTTCGACATGAGCTGCCAAGCCTTGACAAGATCATACTAAAGTTTTATAATAAAGACATACTAAAGAGAGAAAGAGTGTTGAGTATGGATCTCACGAAATTTAGCGGTATGAATGACTTTCCGACAGCAATGCGGTTTTTTCAAGATACGGTAAACCATATAATGTCGGGCGATAACCAAGTTCGGCCATGGAGCCCGGCTGTCGACATTCTGGAGACGGAGAACGAGCTGGTCTTCAGAGCTGATACGCCTGATATAAACCCTGAGCACATCGAAGTCCAGGTGGAGAATGGCACTTTGACGCTTAAGGGCGAACGGAACATCGAGAAAGACGAGAGGGTGAAGGGCTACCATCGCATTGAACGCAGCTATGGCACCTTCGCACGTTCCTTCACTGTGCCCGATATGGTCGATGCAGAGGGCGTCCGCGCCGATTACGCTCATGGTGTGTTGACGATCAGCTTCCCCAAGAAAGCGATAGCCAAGGCCCGCGCCATCACGGTAAACGTCAATTAGAAGTCCCGCTGGAGCGGCAACAAAACACGATGTAATGTGATCAAACGGGCCCTCTTCGAGGGTCCGTTTTCCTTCTACAAAACCTATCTGGGTTGCGCTTTACGGTGTAAAGGACTTCGACTTCGTCGCTTCGGGCGCCTGAGGTTTCTAGGGTCTACCCCAAGCACCATCTCAAACAACCACTACAGTCGTCAAGCGATTTCATGACGCGATTGTTAGTGTTTGCACTCTGATCCTGCATTGCTCGAGCCAAAATCGAGTTGCTGCCCTCTACCCTGTTTGCTCCAGGGAAGGCTTTCATACACGCTATTGCATCCGACCTGGTCATCCGTGGGAATGGAGGTCGCAAATCCATCTCCGCCTGCCGAGCGCAATCAAGTTGAGAAGAAGCTACTCCGCGCAGCCCTGGAACCTCAACATCGGCCGACGTGGTAGATCTTGCGTAGGCCACAATCTCTTGCAGCCTTGCATTCGCCTCGTGCCTGTTGGCGCAGTGCCTCACTCATAGGAAAGCGCTGCCATCGCATCTTGACGCGCAGCTTTGAGGCCTGGGTAGGCAGCGCCGAGCAATGCACCCCCAAGGGCGATCGCAGCGGAAGTCGGCCACCAATCCGGCACATTCACCACCTGCAACGAGGCGGGCATGAGGCCCATGATTACCGCCTTAACGCCAAACGAGAAAGCAATGCCGATGATCCAACCAGCCAGCGCCAGCACGATCGCTTCACGCACTAGAATATCCAAAATGGTAACCGGCTTCGCCCCAAGCGCCTTCAAAATACCGATCTCACGTGTCCGCTGTACAACGGCCGTATACATCGAGAGGAATACGACCAGAAATCCCACTATCACGGCAATGATCGTAATGACGTAGATGAAGGCCTTCAACTGCGGAATATTGTTAACGCTGAACTGTGATACCAAGGCTTCGGTCGAGATCGCCTGCAGATTGCCCCGCAGTAATTCATTGAAGTGCGCAACTTCCTGATCGGTGAGCGCCGGGTCATCCAGCTTAACCAGGATCTGTGAGACGCGTGGCGGATTGGCGTTTCCCGTCAAGTATTGAAGCCTGGGGAGTTGAACGATGAGCCGGCCAAGCATCCCCCTTTGCACGATGCCTGATACCCGCCAATCGTGGTTCAACAGCTTGATGGTGTGGCCAACATGCAGTTTGCTTTGTCGCGCGTAGTATTCGTCCACAATCAGATCGTCGGGGCCTTGCGGCGGTCCTCCCTGTAGAAACCGTAAGCCGCCACTCATCTTTTCGAACCGCGGGATATCTACCCCATTCAGGGGGGTGATCAGTTCGACCGGGATCATGAGAACACCTGTGGCGTCCTTGACGTGGGGTTGTTTTTGGATAAACTCGACGAACCTCTGAGGCAGTTGGCCTGTCGAGAAGGAAAAAATACCTTGGGTGTCCGGCATCAGAAAAATATCTGCTCCGGTTCCTTTCGCCTGCGAGGCGGTTTCTCGCAGCATGCCCCGGCTGAGGCCAATTAACGTGAGAATCGACATTACTTGAACGCCCATTACCAATGCGCTCAATAGAGTCCGAACCCAGTGGTACTTAAGATTCTCCAGAACGAGCTTGTTGATCATTCGGAAAACGCCAAACGATTATAGCCGTGATACGTGTGAGTGGCTCTTTTCCGAGTTGAGAGTGGGGACTGCGCCGCGTAAGGTGGGGTGTCGCGCGGGTCAACGGCAAATTCAAGAGCTGCCAGCGCAGCCGTGCCACAGTGCCTCGCCGGCCGCTACAGAACCCGCGTACAATAGCAACACCAAACCTGTGCCATGAGTACACAAACGCGGCCGTTCAAACCTTTCGTCCCAGAACATCTGCAAATGCGGGAGCTGACGCTTCGAGCCGTTTTGCTGGGGCTCTGCATGACCGTTGTCCTGGGGGCTGCCAACGCGTACTTGGGGCTGCGCGCCGGCATCACGATCGCCGCAACTTATCCCGCGGCAGTGATCGGCATGGCAGTCCTGCGGATGTGGAAGGGTTCGCTTCTCGAAGAGAATATTGCGCGAACCAGCGGGTCGATTGGAGAAGGCGTGGCGGCGGGTGCCATCTTCACCATTCCCGCGTTTCTGATCTCGCATGCGTGGCCGTCCCTCGGTTTTCGCGTTGCCTATTGGAAATCGACAATGCTCATTCTGGTGGGCAGCGTGTTGGGCGTGCTGTTCATCTCGCTGGTGCGCCGCGTGATGGTCGAAGATCCCGAGCTTCCCTTCCCCGAATCGGTCGCGGCATCCGAAATTCACAAGGCCGGGCAGCGGGGGGCGCAGGCAGCGAAGTATTTGTTCTGGAGTATGGGGCTCGGCGGGCTGATTTTTCTATTAGGACGTTTTGGTTTTTTTGCGGCGGATTCAGAATTCGCGGTGCGGGTTGGACGGCTCGGCGCAACACGGGTTCGACTGGGCGGCGCGGATTCGAATAACATTCTTGCGACCGGCGGAATCTCGACCTTTGCGGCTCCGAGCGTCAGTCCAGCCTATCTCGGCGTAGGTTACGTCATCGGCGCGCGCCTTGCGGCGTTGCAGTTTTCGGGCGGCGTGCTGGCGTGGGGCTTAATGGTTCCATTGCTGATCTATTTTCTGGGTCCGCAGCTGCACAATTTTCTACCTGCGGGCGCGCCGGATCGATCCTGGAGCGATCTGGCGGGAAGTGTCTGGCGATACATCGTCCGGCCGATCGCCGTGGGCGGGATGCTGGTCGGCGCGGCCTATACTCTGTTCCGCATGCGAACCAGCCTTGCATCGGGATTGAAACGCGCAGTTGCCGATCTGCGGCAGACGGCGGAACAGAAAGCCGGCATGAACCGCACTGAGCGCTATATGAGCTCCAAGGTTGTGTTTGCGCTAATCGGCGTGGTCTTCGTGGTGATGCTTGGCCTTTACGTTTATCTCTCCGGCGAAGTGACGGGTGGAATTGTCGCAGCGGTGGTCATGCTCATTATGGGCTTCTTTTTTGCGACCGTATCGGGAAGTCTGGTGGGCATGATCGGCTCGTCGAATAATCCGATTTCGGGGCTCACGTTGTCCACGTTGATCATTGCCGCTCTTTTGATGGTTTCACTCGGAGTAGCCGGTGGCGGCGGCGTGGCCGCGGTGCTCGGCGTGGCTGCGGTGGTGTGCGTCTCATCGGCTGTGGCAGGAGAGCTGCTGCAGGACTTCAAGGTCGGTTACATTCTTGGCGGCACGCCGCGGAACATTCAGATAGCTGAACTGATTGCAGTGGTGGTGGCGAGCCTGGTTATGTATTTCCCACTGGTGCTGCTACATGAGGGGAACATCCGGGCGGGAGGGACGGGATTTGGAGACCGCCAATTGCCTGCTCCGCAAGCGGGCTTGATGGCGCTTCTCGCGCAAGGGATCGTGGGCGGCGACATGCCGTGGGCTTTGGTGCTGGTCGGCATCCTCATGGGCTTCGCACTGATCATGATGCAGGTGAAGAGCCCGATGCTGGTTTCCGTGGGCATGTATCTGCCGTTTGAAACTACGTTTGCGATCTTTGTTGGCGGCGTGATCCGATGGCTGGGGGATGGCTTTGCGCAGCGCCGCGGCTACAACGATGCGCAGAGGGCGAGAGTCGAAAACGCGGGCGTGCTCACAGCGTCGGGACTCATCGCCGGCGAGGCGATCCTGGGGCTGGTCTGGGCAGGTCTGCAATTCGCACCTCCGAATGTTCGGGAGCATCTACAGCTTTTCAATCATCCATCCTATTTAGTGGGGTTGGCTGTTCTCGTCGTGCTCGCAATCATCATGATTCGCGGGCCGCTGAGCAGCGCCGGTAGTCCCGATGAACCCGCGCCGCCTGTCGCGATGATGTAAATTTGACCGACGCTGCATCGGCGATCACAACATCACTAGAAATATTTACAGGCACCTAAGGAATAATTGCAAGTACCTGCAAAAGCAATCCGATGCGGGCGATGATGCGACCTGCGTTGCGGCCGCCGCCGACGGAATCTGCGCAAAAGTTTCCTAGTGCGATGCCTACACTCCTGAGCAGAAGGATTTGGAGGGGCAGCGTTGAGATTGGCTCGCAAATCCAGCGAGGCAAGAGGACTCAAGTGGCTGCCGGAAACTCCAAATCAAGGGAGGGGCAGATGCAATCTTACACTCTAACGGGGCGAGCTAAGCGTCCCATCGTGCAGAACCTTGCGAACGGTTTAGGCGCGAAGCTGAACGATTTGCTGATTGGCCAGGGCGAAGCCGTGGAAACGATCATTCCATACGTTCAGATGCACCAGGCTGGACTTTCCCCGGAAGGGCGACCGATCGGGGTGGTGTTACTCCTCGGCCCGACAGGAACTGGGAAGACTCGGACAGTGGAAGCGCTTGCGGAGGTTTTGCACGGGAGTAGTAAGAGTCTTCTTCGGATTGATTGCGGCGAGTTTCAGATGGAGCATGAAGTAGCGAAACTCGTGGGCGCGCCTCCCGGCTACCTGGGGCATCGTGAAACACAGCCGATGCTGACGCAGGCTAAAGTCAACAGCGTCGCAAGTGAGACGAGCGACATCTCCCTTATTCTTTTCGACGAAATCGAGAAGGCCGCGCCTTCGATGACGCGCTTGTTGCTCGGCATCCTCGATAAAGCTACGCTTCGGTTGGGTGATAACACGAGCGTCAACTTCGAGCGCACGCTCATCTTTCTGACAAGCAATCTCGGGGCAAAGTCGATCCAAAGGGCCACCAGCCCTGACTTCGGCTTTGAAGCCATGCTGCCTCCGCCTCCCACTGATGACACACGGAAAATTCAAAGTATTGGCATGGCTGCTGTGCGGCGCAAGTTCTCACCCGAGTTCGTGAACCGGATCGATTCGGTGATCACTTACAAACCGCTCGGCCGGGAAGCCTGCGAAGTGATCCTGGACCAAATCTTCGCTAATTTTGCGGATCTCATTCGTAACCGGCTGGGAATGCGCGGATTCCGATTGCAATGCACGGCGTCGGGGCGCGATCTGTTGCTAGATAGCGGTACGAGCGTTGAGTTTGGAGCACGCGAGCTAAAGCGTACGGTACATCGGAATTTCATACAGCCGGTATCGGCGCTGGTTGCGCAAGGACACGTGCCCTCGGGCAGCACAGTGATTCTGGACGCGAAAGCCGGGGAGTTCAGCGTACTGTTGCGGCAGTAAGTAGATGGAACCTAAATGAGTTAAACGTGGAGCGCCGGGCTGCGATTGATCCCGGCGTACTCTCTTCCGTTAGCGGTTCGCCTGCCAATCCACTGATTGACTTACCGAAGTGGCCCCGGGCATATTTAACGTAAACACGGCCTGAACATGGTCACTTCGCCGTTCGTACTCAACCGTTCCGTTTTTCAACTCGTCCGGCCCCAATTCAACGGTACGATGGCCTGCTCCATCCGTGATGACCAGCGTCGCATCGTTGGCCTCAGAAAACTGCGTCATACTGTGATTCCACGAAATCTTCAGCATGTGATCGCTTCCTGCGATCGCCAAATCCAGGTGATCCCAAGAAGAAAGAAGTCCAGTCAACAGAGGTTCGGAAAACAGCCCGATGGCCAACGCGATAAGTAATAGAACAGCGAAAAACACGTAGCGGCGCACGACCAAACCCGTGCCCCCGAGGGCCGATCTTTCTCCTGAGCCGGCATTGTATTTCTCGCTTGGCAGGTTCGGCCGGATTTCTCGCGCGGAACTTAAGGCTCTTTCGCCAAAACGAAATTCCTGTACCGCTGGCTCAACGGACAACTGCCCATTGAGCGCGAGGAAAAAAGCTCCCATGCGAGGTTCTCTCGCCTCAACCAACAAAACCACGTAAAGCGGGTCTTTGAATTGGCCGATCAGCAAACTTCGATCAGCTAAGGACGGCCGCAACGGTCCCGGCCTAAGATGGCTGCGAAAGAATCCAATGGCCGATCTTCCCCTTGCCGTCGCACCCGCTTGTAATCCAGCCAGGTATTGCCGCTGCCCGGGGTCGAGCATGTAGGCCGGGCCATTGTCAGCGTCACGCGGCACTAACTCGAATTCCTCAATGCGCAGTGTCGGAGCGGGCGAATCATTGAAACCGCCGATCAAGAGGCCACCGATCTCGATGCCGAGCTTTTCGGCAGCGGCGATTTCATTGATGAGCCGTGGGACGAGTCCCAGCTTTAGCTCAATGGCGTAAGGAGAACGATGCGGGCTCCAGCGGACGTACTGCTGCCCTTCTGCCGACGATTGTTGGTGGGCCATAGTAGGCGTTGCCATGTTTGATATCTCGCCTGACTATATGTTTAACGATACACTGCTTGGTGCTTGCCTGGGACGCTTTACGTTGTCGCAACGCCGATCGGGAACCTGGAAGATATCACGATTCGCGCGCTTCGCGTGATCCGCGAAGAGGTTGCGCTGATCGCCTGCGAGGATACGCGCCAGACGCAAAAACTTGTTAATCACTATCAAATACGGAAACCGCTTCTCAGCTATCACGAACATAACGAGGCCAGACGAACGAAAGAGATACTCGAGCGCCTGGAACGGGGTGAATCGCGTAGCTCTGGTGAGTGATGCGGGGACGCCGTTAGTGTCAGATCCCGGGCACCGACTGGTTGAAGCGGCCATAGAGGGCAATTTCAACGTTGTTCCGGTACCAGGACCATCAGCAATACTGGCTTCGCTGGCGGCTTCCGGGCTGCCGCTGGACGAGTTCCGGTTCATAGGCTTTCTTCCCTCCAAAGCTGGCGCGCGCCGGAAGGCTCTTAAAAAGTTGTTGGACGATCCGGGCACCGTGGTCGCTTACGAGAGCCCCCATCGAATTCTGGACACGCTGGCTGATTTGAAAGAGCTTTTCGGCAGCGCACCGGTCGTGCTCGCGCGCGAGATCACCAAAATTCATGAAGAGTTCCTGCGTGGCTCGGCAGAAAAGATCCGGGAAGAATTAGAGAAACGCGATTCCGTCAAAGGTGAAATCACGTTGATTATCGGGAGGTGGGAGAAGCCCGCAAATCTCTCAGCAGATCCGATTGCTGAAGTGCTCAGGCTCGAAACCGAAGAACACCTTGACCGGATGGAAGCGATTAAGCGCGTTGCTAAACAGCTTGGCCTCCCGAAGCGCGAGGTCTACCGGTTGGCAACGGCACAGAGCAACAATCAAGCGCGCAGAAATCGTGACTAGGGCCGAAACCACCGATCGCGAGTTTGGATTCGTTCGGAAACAGGCGCTCACAAATCAACAAGCGAATCATCTCGACAAATGCGGGATGCGTTCCCACCGTTGCGGCTCGGACCAATTTCATGCCTAGTTCTGTCGCGACGCGGCGCGCCTCAATGTCGAGATCGTAAAGAACCTCGAGATGGTCCGAAAGAAATCCCAGGGGCGCTATAAGAACATTTTGTACGCCTTGCTGATGCAACGTCTTCAAATGGTCGAGAACGTCTGGCCCAAGCCAGGCTTGTGCGGGCGGACCGCTGCGACTCTGAAAAACCAGATCCCAGTTTTGAAAGCCGACCGCGTCGGCCACCAAACGCGCTGTCTCGCGCAGCTGCATTTCGTAGCCGGAAGTTTGGGCCATCGGACACGGGATGCTATGGGCCGAAACTACGAAACGTACTGTGTTGCGCTCGTTCGCTTCGAATCTGGAGAAGGCCTCGCGAACCCGATCCGCTGAAGCTTCAATGAACCGTGGATGGTTATAGAAGGCCCGCAATTTGTCAATTCGCGGCGCATCCTGACCAACGTCCGCCTGAGCGGCGGCAATGTCTTCAAGATATTGCCGGCAGCTCGAATAGGAACTGTATGCCGAGGTAACGAAAGCAAGCGCATGTGTAATGCCGTCATCGCACATGTTGCGCAGCGTGTCGCGAAGCATGGGATGCCAGTTGCGGTTTCCCCAATAGATCGGGAGCCGGACTCCATGAAAATCGAGATCTGTTCGTAAAGCCGCGATGAGAGCGCGGACGTGCTCGTTGATGGGGCTCCTCCCCCCGAACGCGTAGTAGTGGTCAGCGACTTCGAGAAGGCGCTGGCGCGGCACGCTCCGTCCCCGAGTCACGTTCTCGAGGAACGGCAGGACGTCTTCGGTCCTTTCCGGCCCTCCGAATGAGACAATCAGGATCGCATCGTACACACATCATTATGCCGCTTTATCAAGCGATCATTCTAGCGATCGTTCAGGGACTGACCGAATTCTTTCCGGTGAGCAGCAGCGCGCACTTGATCGTGATTCCAGATTTTATGCACTGGCAAGACGGCGGGCTAGTGTTTGACGTGGCACTTCATGTAGGCACACTCGCGGCGATTATCATTTATTTCTTCAAAGATTGGATACAGGTAATCGCGAACGGCCTCGGTTTCTCGTATGCGGGATCAAGGCCGGATGAAAACAGCCGGCTGCTTCTGTGGTATCTGGTGATCGGCACGATTCCCGGCGCGATTGCGGGTTGGAAGCTAGATCGATATGCCGAGGAAGCTTGGCGCAGCCCCTACATTATTGGGACGGCTGCAATCCTGGTCGCCATCTATATGGCCGTCGCGGACCGCGCCAGTGCGGAGAAAAAAGGCTTGGACGAAATGACTTGGTCCGGTGCGATAGCCGTTGGTGTCGCGCAGGCGTTTGCAATCGTTCCCGGAGTTTCACGGAGCGGGAGCACCATCGCAACCGCGCGGTTTTGTCATTTGGATCGAGAAGCGGCGGCAAGATTCTCGTTTTTGCTTTCGGCTCCCATCATTGCTGGGGCGGCGCTGAAGAAGTTTTTCGACATACACAAGCAAGGCGGAGTGCCGGCGGACATGACGCTTCCGTATGCGGTAGGCATCTTGGTCAGCGGCGTCGTAGGGATCGTAGTGATCGCGTTCTTTCTGAAGTACCTCAGACACAACAGTCTGAGCGTGTTCGTGTGGTATCGCGTGATTTTTGGCATAATAGTAATCGCTCTGGCAGTTCTCTTCCGCATCAGCGGATGACATTCCTCTCGCCGTCTCGGCACGCCCGGCTCAACGAAGCCGTCGGCCTTCTTTTGTCTCTTCTCGGCCTTGCTGTTCTGCTGAGCCTCGCTTCATACGCGCCAGCTGATCCGTCCTGGGACACTGCCGCGGGAGCAGCTCACCCACACAATCTTTTGGGGCTTTTCGGCGCACAATGGGCAGATCTTTTTCTACAGGTTTTTGGAATCAGCGCTTATTTATTGCCGTTCTATTTGTGGGTCCTCGCATGGAAATGGGTGCGTTCGCGCGCGATAGAAAGCCCCTGGATTCGAGTCTTGGGATGTCTCTTTCTCTGGTTCTGCTTGTCGGCTGCATGTGGATTGATACCGATGCAGATGCTGATTGGAGGCAGTCTCCGCCTGAGCGGAATTGTCGGGATGGTTATCGCCGAGTCTCTTCTTGCCCGGTTCAACCTGATTGGCGCTGCGATTGTGACGGCTGCGGCTGGAGTCTTAGCCCTGTATCTCGCCTCGACCTTCGAGATGTCGACACTTATGCGATGGCTTCGAGGACCGATCGCTAAATGGAAGCAGTTCTCGGCAAGATGGCAAGCCTCGCGGGAAGCGCGCCGTCAATATGCGATCGAAAAAGCGAAAGCCAGAGCGGCAGAACGAATCGCGCAACGCGGAGCACGCATAAACGCCAGGAACGAGACGGATTCGGCCAGACCCAAAAGGGCTCGGGAACCGATTCTGCAAACTCCCGCTGAACCACCAGTTGAGCCCGCACGAGAAGCTCCGGCTCCGGAACCGGAAGAAATCCCGATTCGAACTCTCGAGCAGCAAGCAGTGGGTCGGGCCACTGTCCAAGAGCCCGAGGAGATTGCGCCCAGAACTGAACCGGTTCGCGAATCACGAATTCCGGCGAGGCCGACTCGGACCTATCGTTTGCCGCCTTCGGAATTGTTGAATGAAGTGCAGTTGCGGGGTGGTTACGACGGGCAGGAATTGAAGGAAGTCGCAAGCCGGATTAAGTCTAAGCTCGAAGAATTTAATGTTCGCGGCTCGGTCGTGCAGATCAATCCGGGCCCGGTGGTCACTACCTTCGAATACAAGCCGGAAGCAGGAGTGAAGTACAGCCGGATCACCACGCTGAATGAGGACCTGTGCCTCGGGCTGCAGGCCGAATCCATTCTCATCGAACGTCTCCCCGGGAAGCCCACCGTAGGCATCGAGGTGCCGAATACACGCCGCGAGCTCATCAGCTTGCGAGGCATTTTGGAATCGAAGGAATTTGAAGAATCGCCATCGAAGATGACGATCGCGCTGGGGAAAGACATCAACGGCCGCATCAAAGTGGCTTCGCTGGAAACCATGCCGCACCTTCTAATCGCGGGCTCGACCGGCTCGGGCAAGAGCGTGATGCTGAATGCGATGATCATGTCCTTCCTGTACAAAGCGACACCGGATGAAGTGCGGATGATCATGGTGGATCCGAAGCGAGTCGAGCTGGGGATTTACGAAGGGATTCCGCATCTGTTGACGCCGGTGATTACTGAACCGAAGAAGGCAACCAATGCTTTGCGTAACGCGGTGCTCGAAATGGAGCGCCGGCTGAAGCTGCTGGCAGCACAAGGAGTTCGCAACATCGATCAATATAACCGGCGAGTCGCGCAAATGCATGGACAGCCCCGAAATCTGTTTGATGAGTCAGAAGAGAATGACCAATTAGAGCCGCTGCCTTATGTGCTGATTCTCATTGACGAATTGGCCGATCTCATGATGCTTGAACGCGCGAATGTCGAAGAGTGCATCACACGGCTTGCACAGATGGCGCGCGCTGTTGGAATGCACCTTGTTTTGGCGACGCAACGCCCCAGCGTGGATGTCATTACCGGCCTGATTAAAGCGAATTTCCCATCGCGTATCAGCTTCCGGGTTGCGACGCGAGTCGATTCGAGAACGGTTCTCGACATCATGGGCGCCGAGCATCTGCTAGGCAAAGGTGACATGCTGTTTCTTCCGCCGGGGTCTTCGCGTTTGACGCGCGTACATGGCGCATTCGTCACAGAAGCCGAAACCAATCGTGTCGTCGAATTTTGGAAAGAACAGGCGACTCCCGAATACGACCAAAGCTTCCTGCTTGCGCCTCCCGCAGAAGACGGCGAGGAAGACGAAGAAGCGTTCGAAGGAGAACAAGACCCGATGTACCAAGACGCAGTGCGGGTGGTGCTCGAAATGGGAAAAGCGTCTACTTCAACATTGCAGAGACGTTTACGGCTTGGCTATGGGCGCGCGGCGCGCATACTCGACATGATGCAGCATGAGGGAATTATCGGACCTCCGGATGGGAGCAAGCCGAGAGAAGTCTTGAAGAGACCGGATTGGCTGCGGGAAATGGAAGGACAGCTTCGCTGAGAGAAGCGTGCCCCCTTTCTTCTACGCCTGTTGTCAACTGAAGCGAGCGAGGCAGGTTTTGGAAAGAACGCACACTTGCAAACACAAACTGTTAAAAGAGACGAGGTGGAAACTTTGCCACCAATGTCATACAACTTAGTGGACGGAAAAAGGAGTCACGTCAGTAGCGAGTAACTCGCCACTACTGATCGGTTCCCGGCAGCATCGTAGTGTCATTGGTCATCCGATTGTTTCCGGAGTTATAGACATTTGCAGCCGGAGTCATTCCATTCAGCGGTGATGTACCCCTATTCAGCCGGTGCGCAGCACCTTTTTCGGAGATCGACACTCGGCGACTAAACGAACCTCAACATGCGGTTCACAAACAAGAACAATGCCATGAGTGCCAGCGTGCCGATCAGAGAAACTGAAACAGCAACCGCCCAAGGTTTTAGCCTGCTCCATGGGCTGGTTCCATCAGCCTGACGAAGACCAAAAACGAGCATGATCCACGCCAACATCTGACAGATAACCGCGACGATTACCGCACTTGTTCCTCGCGATGCCATGATTTGCATGTCATGCTCGCGCCCTTTCGATCCGACGAGGCTTCCGTAGGCAATCCCATTGCCCACGTACATCAGCCAAAATACTGCTGAAGTCGCGATGGCCACAACTCCAGTGATCAGAGGTACAGGCTTCACGGATCGCATAGTCACTGGCAAGTCTGACTGTAGCTGCCGCTCGCCGAATCGGACGTCGAAACACAAGCCTTCGGCTGTGGATTCTGCAATTGGTTCAGATATAGGTTGAACGGGTCAAAATTTCCGGGCCCAAAGTTTCGCGGGTTGTCGTACTCTACACCGGGTTGTGCTTCTGGCCGAATCGGTTGAAAAAAGTTTTGAACCATTCCGGCGATTCCATTCTGTTTCCGAGCTAGCGCTTTGACAGAATATTTTTGGAAAATATCGGCCCAGAATGTCGACAGCTTGATGTCACCTAAATCGATCCCGAGATCGTGAAGGCATCTTGGCACACAGTAGTGCAATTGTTTGAAAATGCGTCACAGTCCGGGGCGCTCCCGCTTTCGAGCTTGTTGACGAAGTCGATGACTTTTTGCGCTTCTTCCGGTGTTGTTTGGATTGTCAGATTGGAGAACTGCTGTCCCGCACGATCCTGGAAATTGCCCGTATTGAATGCTCCTGGACCAGCCCCGAAGCTATCGGTTCCGTTCTTTGGATAGAAATCCAGGAATTTCACAACTCCGGTGTCTTGGTTGAGAGCGCCGAGGAATACATGCCCGAAGTCCATGAGATTTCAATTGGGCGGTCGATAATAAATCGTAATGTCCTGCCCGTCTGGATCGACGTACGTTAGCGGATTGTTCCCGCCGTAAATGTATTTGTTGAGGGTATTCGTCGGGTTAACAATCGAGCGCTCGTAAGATTGATCCGGTCCGGTGAAGTCCACCGTCCCAGTGCCGAGCCATAATATCTGGCGCCGAAGTAATCCAGGCCTGTTTTCCGACTCCCGTTTCTTGCCGGATCACTACATCGGCTCGACGATATGCTCGAGCTCTGCCCAGCTATCAGGGAATGGGCGCGAGCCGTCATCGCTCAAGTCCACAGCGTTGACGTACAGTTCACTAAGCCTTCCATCCAACTGGTCCAGGGTCACGGTGATGCCGAAGTCGTTATTCGTGCGGATTTCGATTCTTCCGATGTATCCACGGGTTCCCGCGACGGCCCGGTTCTGGGGGCTGCTCAAGTAGGCCGTCTGGCATTCGCCGCAATTGCATTCAGCAACAACTTTTGCGGCGCTGAGATCGACATCCGACCAGAGTCTGTTGACATTTAGAATCTCCTGAATCCAAGAGCGCTCCCTTGCGTTCAGATCTCGCGCTGCGATCTCCCTCCTCTTTGGATGAGCTTGCAATTGACTCATTTGCGGTAAATGTTCGAAAACACAATACCAGACCCCATTCGAAGGCCTAAATACGGCCATGTCGGCGTTGCCGTCGCCATCGTAATCGCCAGTAACCGGGATGTCGCGAATCGTCCCGAACTGGCACGTTACCTGCGTACCGTTGCTGCTCTGCGATACGTACCAAGTGCCGTTCGAGGGGCGCCAGACCGACGTATCGCTCTTTCCGTCGCCGTCAAAGTCGAAGGGCTTGGCTCGAGTGGTGGCTCGCACGGGAATGACAAGCGCGCCGCCCAACAAAGAAAGAGCAATAAGGAATGTAGCCGCTTCGCATCGAGGGCGAAGTCCAGAAGAAAGCGTACCGATATAGATGCCGAGCAGAACTGGACACCGATCCTCCGAAATAAGGCAGTGACTGACTCTTCGGCGGCTCGGCGAATTACTTGAAGGAGAATGCTGGGGTTAAAGAGGCGATTGGGGAGTAAGCCGAGAGAAGTCTTGAATAGGCCGGATTGGCTGCGGGAAATGGAGGGGCAATTCCGCTGAGAAATGGATCCGTTCTCTCCTAGGCGTAGTTGTCAAAGCGAAGCTCGCGAAGCAGGTTCTGAAAGCGGGCGTTAGAGCGAAGCGGGTCGAACCGCGGCTCGACTTTAAGCCAGACGAGCCATACATCGCGGTCGCGATACGCGCTCTCGAGCGAGTCGATAGCACTATCGTTCGATCCCAGGCCGGTATACACAAGACTGAACCAGTACCGCGAGACGTATCTGTTTTTAGATAGCCGCTCCAGTTCACGGAGCGAATCGGCTGCGTCGCATTGGTTTCCAGCGATGGCGTGAGCATGGCCGAGGGCCGCTATCGTGGACGGGTGCCCGCTCGAGCAAACATGCGCATTCTGAAACTCGGTAATCGCCTCATCACTCATTCCTAGTTGCTCGTAGGCCAGTCCGAGGGCGTGTTGCGCCGCGGCAAATTTCGGCTCCAAAATGAGTGTCTTCCAGGACTCCTCCAACGCTCCCTTGAAGTCGCGCGCCATATACAGGTTCCAAGCGGTTTCCGAATTGATGACAAGCGAAAGAGGATCGAGCTCCTGCGCTGTCCGGATCTCGCGGATGGATTCTTCCGACCTTGCCATTGCTGACAGATGGCTGGCATAGCAGCGGTGGGCATCAGCATGGTTTGGATTCAGGTCCAGTGCCCTCAAATACCCGGCCTCGGCGCCCTGCCAATCCCAGTCAAAAAGTCTCTTTACACTGGCGAGCGAGACGTGGGCCTCGGCAAGTTCTTCGTCACATTCCAGGGCGCGCATTGCCAGTTGCCTTGCCCGGCTAGAAGCATCGCGAGGTGGAATCACGCCGAAAAAGGCGAACAAGCTGTAGATATCCGCGAGGCCTGCATAGGCAAGCGAGCAGCCGGGGTCCTGCCGGAGCGCCGCTTCAAAGTGAGCGATGCTTTTGCGCAGATCCTCCTCAGTCGTTCTGTTATAGAAGTAACGGCCCTTAAGGTAGTCAACGTGCGCCTCGAGATTTGCGTCATAGTTCTTCTTCAGACGCCTGGCGTGGCTTTCGTTTGGGGACAGGCGGAGCGCTTTGACGAGTTGCGTCGTGATCTGTCGTTCGATGGCTATGCGTTCCGGCGGGGCGCTTGGCGCGGGCTGGCCGATCTCCTCGACATGAGCTACAAATTTGTATCCCAGCCCGGAACGCGTTTCGATATAACGCGAAATCCGCGACGAGTCTCCCAAGACCTGGCGCAGCGAGTTGACGACCGTGTTCAAACTACGGTCAAAACTGACGTGCGTATTGGGCCAGAGATGTCGTGCCAGCTCCGCGCGGGTTACGAGCGCCCCCGGATTCTGAACTAGCATTTCGAGCACTTGAAAGGGCTTCTGTTGAAGCCTCAGGGTGAGACCGCCCTTGCGCAACTCGCGATCGCGCAGGTCGAGCTCAAATGCTCCAAAACGGACCTTGCGAACTCGAGGGCTCAGGGAGCGCATGGCGGGACCATTGCCGTCCGGAGTCGACATCACTTATTGGAGACCTGCGGGGCGATATAGGATGCCAAGTTCTTTTGAAAGCGTGGCATAGTGCCTGACAAAATCCTGATCCCTTCCTGAGACGCTCCAGGCCTGATTCATTCGTCTGTACGGTTGTACGAATCCCAAATTAGATGAGTTCCACTTTAGGAGCTCCAAACAAGGAGAATAGCCGTGAAATTTGTAAAAAATTGTGCATTCGCCGTCAGCCTCTTTGCTCTGGCCATCTGCGGCGGTGCATCGCAAGCGAATGCTCAGAGCCTACGAGGAAGCTTCAACCTGCCTTTTGAAGCGCATTGGGGCAATGTGACGCTAGAGCCTGGCCAATACACGCTCTCACTTCCGAGTGAAGCAACGTTGTTTCCAGTACTGTTCGTCTCGAGTCAGGGGAAGACGAAAATGATCCTCGTCGGCACCTCTGCCGCAATGGCAGAATCCGACCGTAGCTATCTCCGAGTTGAGAACATCGGTGAAACTCATGTCATACGACAGTTCAGGTCCGGGCCGATGGGCAAGGTGCTAACTTTCAATGTCTCGAAGTCGGCGAGGAACGAAGACAAGATCGCACGGAACATGCCGGATTTGACACTTCCCGTAGTTCCTACTGGCGGCAGGTAAAAAAGCGGCTCGGCTGCGCGAGGAACCCGCCGCTCGCAATGTGACCCCGTTTTTCCGTTCGGGTCGCATTTCGATCGGCGCATGGGGTCACAGTAATACCTCCTCGATTGTCTTTGCAATTTGCAATAGCTTCGGCTCAGTAAACGGCGGACCAATCAATTGCAGCCCGATGGGCAGGCCGCCACTGGTGTTCCCACATGAGAGAGATAGCGCCGGGTCGCCGAGAAAATTGATGGCGCGCACGAGACGAGTGGAAGCGATACGCGCGTCTTCGCGTTTGCCCCCAATTTGGACGGTGGTGTCCGTGAGCAGAGGCGCTGCGATTGGCGTAGTGGGGCCTACCAAAATGTCAATCTCCTGCCAGAGCGCATCGAAATCGCGGCGGAAGAGGGTGCGGATGCGCTGGGCGTTCACGTATTCGTGAGCGGCAATCATTTTGCCTTGGTGAATCAGATTCCAGACATCCTTGCCAAAGAGCTTCGGATCTTCATAATTGCCGTAGAGTGAAGCGGTCTCGGAGAGCTGAACGATTCGCGCCGCCGCGTTCGCTTCGTGCAGGTTGGGAATCTGGACCTCAGCTACCGATGCGCCTTGGCGCTCCATCTGAGAAACGCAGTTGCGAACGGCAGTCGCGATCTCATCCTCGACACACTCAAAAAAGAAATTCTTGGGCATGCCGATCCGCACTCCTGTAAGCGCCGGCAATTTGGGCAGATTGAATTCCGGAGCGGGAAGGCGTGCGCAACTCGCATCCAGGGGATCGGCCCCGGCAATTGCATTCATGGCGAGGGCACAGTCTTCGAGGCAGCACCCAAGCGGCCCAACATGATCGAGGCTGAACGAGAGAGGCAGCACTCCGTGGCGGCTGACACGGCCATACGTGGGCTTCAGGCCCGTGATTCCGCAATAGGAGGCCGGAATGCGAATGGACCCCCCAGTGTCGGTGCCGAGAGTGACGGGTAGGAGACCCGCCGCGACCAAAGTAGCGGATCCGCCGCTCGAGCCACCCGCGATACGGTTCGTATCGTGCGGATTCAGCACGAACCCATAGTGCGGATTTTTTGAGGTAATGCCGTAGGCGAGCTCATGAAGATTTGTTTTGCCGACGGAGATGGCGCCAGCCATCCTTAGCCTCTCGACTACAGTCGCGTCGTAATCGGGAACGAAGTCGCGGAATACGAGCGAGCCGGCAGTAGTGGGAATCCCCCGCGTATAAAAGACATCCTTGATAGCAGTGGGAACGCCATGCAATGGACCGTGATCGATGCCGCTCGCCAGCTCCTTGTCCCGCTCTGCTGCCTCGGCGAGGGCAGGCTCTTCATTAATCGTAATGAGGCTGCAAAAAATGTCGCGATTCTTGATATCGGAAATTGTTTGCTGAATCAGCTCAACGCAAGAGATTTTGCGGGCCCGCAGTAGGCCGCCAATTTCACGAACGGTCATTCGGATTTTCCACCGGTGGAATCCGCGGCTGATAGATGACGGCAGGCTCTATTTCCGGCGTGAGGCGGTGCGTCGTCGAGCCAAACTGCGCGCGGAGAGCATCGACAATGGATTGATTTTTATCCGCGGATGCTGAATCTGGGGTGGGATCAGTCATGTGACCTCTTTCCGGTGAATGAGTCAACAGAGTTATCATAGTCGCGTCATGTCGCAGACTGCGGAGCTTTCGCCTGTCGCTCCCCTGACTATCCTGCAGGAGGAAGAGCAGCTTTTCCAAGCCTCCGTCCGGCAGTTTGCAAAGGAGCGCCTGGCTCCGCATGTGCGCACCATGGACGAAGAAGGCAAGTTCCGCCAAGATCTTTTGCACGAGCTGTTCGAAATGGGTTTGATGGGTATCAACATCAAAGAACAGTATGGCGGGCAAGGCGGATCGTTTTTTCAATCCGTGCTGGCGATTGAGGAGCTTGCCCGGGTCGATCCTTCGGCTTCCGTCATCGTTGATGTCCAGAACACGCTGGTGGCGAACGCTATCGAACGCTGGGGCAATGCGGAGCAGAAGCAGAAATATCTCTCGAAGCTAGCGACGAAGAGCGTTGGCGCGTATGCGCTGTCGGAGGCGCAGTCAGGCTCGGACGCGTTTGCACTGGCTACGAGGGCCGTGGCGGATGGAGACGGATACCGGCTTTCAGGCCGGAAATTGTGGATAACGAATGCCGGCGAAGCCGATGTTTTCCTCGTTTTCGCAACTGTCGATCCGTCGGCCGGTTACCGCGGAATCACGGGCTTTCTTGTCGAGAGAGGCATGCCAGGATTCCAGATCGGCAAAAAAGAGGACAAGCTCGGAATCCGCGCCTCATCCACATGCGAGTTGATCTTGGATGACGTGCAGGTGGGGCGCGAGCATGTAATGGGAGAGCTCGGCAAAGGTTACAAAATCGCGATCGAGACTTTGAACGAGGGCAGGATCGGTATCGCGGCCCAGATGCTGGGGTTGGCCCAAGGGGCGCTCGATCATTCGTTGCAATATGCAAAAGAGCGGAAGCAGTTCGGGAAGCCCATTGGGGAGTTTCAGGGCGTTCAATTCGATCTGGCCGAGATGGCGACGCGTATTGAAGCCGGCCGTCTCATGGTGTACAACGCCGCGAGGCTCTGTGATGCCAAGCAGCCATTTGTCACGCAAGCCGCAATGGCGAAATTCTTCTGCTCTTCCATCGCGGAGGATGTCGCTTCGAAAGCAGTCGAGATCCTTGGGGGCGTAGGCTTTACTAAAGATTACCCAGTCGAGAAGCTCTATCGCGATGCAAAAATCGGGCGAATTTACGAGGGCACGAGCAATATGCAGCGTGTCACGATCGCCAAAGCGCTGCTCGATTCAAGGAAGTAGGCCGTAACGTAGGGCCGCCCGCTGGACGTCTCAGTAGACAATAGTACTAGGATGTTTCAACGTAGCTGTGCAGTTCTGGTTGGCCTCTTCGTTTCAGTCACACTGGCCACCGCCGTCGAACCGAAGCCCGATCCCACCCCGGAACAGATTCAAGCCATTATTACGAAATTCGTTCAGAAGGAAACGGAGTTTGCCGCGGCTCGCGAGAATTATGTTTACCGGCAGACGAACAAGATCATCGAGGTTGATCCTCCGGGTGGCAGCTACGAGATGGTCGAGGAAGTTACGTTCGATGAGCACAACAAACGCGTGGAACACGTTGAACGCGCGCCGGTAGCGACACTACAGAACATCGTGATGACGCCCGAGGACGAGCAGGACATGCGCAATGTCATGCCGTTTGTGATGACGAATGACACCCGCGATGAATACATCATCAATTATGTTGGGCGGGAGCAGGTGGACGAGATCCCCTGCTATGTCTTTGCCGTCAAGCCGAAAGAGCTGACCAAGGATCGCAAACGTTATTTTGAAGGTCAAATTTGGGTCGACGATCAGGATTTGCAGATCGTAAAAACTTACGGCCGGTCCACGGGGCATTTAGGCAGGCATGAGGATCAGCAGTTTCCGAAATTTCAAACCTATCGCGAGCAAATTGACGGTAAATATTGGTTTCCGACTTACACCTACGCGGATGACACGTTGAACTTCAAGGACACTCCTCCCGTACGAATCAAGGAAATTATCAAGTACGATCACTACAAGAAATTTTCGACGGCGACTTCAATTAGCTATGGGGATGTAAGTTCGGGCGGCACATCGACACCGCCTGCGAATCCTCCCGCAGCACCACAGAATCCGCCAAAATAAGGCAGGAGGGTATACAGCGCTCCCGATATGAGGTGTTGGGCATGGCGGCTCGTATTTGTACTTGCTTTAGGAAACTTTTGCTTCGCGGCCGACCTCAAGCCGCTACATGTGCGCAACTTCGATGAGGTAAACGACCACTTATACCGCGGAGGCGTGCCGTCGAACATAGGCCTCGAGGAACTGGCTGCCATGCACGTTTCGCTGATCATCGATTTGCGAGAGCCTGGGGAAGGCACGGATGCCGAAAAGCAGGAAGTCAGGATGCTTGGCATGAAGTACATGAATCTACCTTTCAGGCCTTTCTCCGCGCCCAGCCAGGAACAGATGGATAGCGTCCTGTCTTTGCTGTTGCATAACGATGCAGAGCGTATCTTCGTACACTGCCGGCGTGGGAAAGACCGCACCGGCACTGTAATTGCTTGCTATCGGATTCAGCACGACAGGTGGGACAAGCGCGTGGCTCTGCATGAGGCCGTTAAACATGGAATGAGCTTTACGGAACGGGGCATGCGGTCGTTCATCTTGGATTTCACTCCCTCGAAGCCCCCTGCACTTGCGCAGGCCGGCAGATAACTGCCGCGTACCAAAACGGGAGCCGCTCGACCCTAATCCTTCTGCATTCACATACTTAATAGCTCTTTTTACCTTCAAGAATGGGTAAATGTTCAGCCCTTGTGCTTAAATAAAAAAAGTCTCGGGTAATGTCCGTCTGGTATCTCGATCGTGAACGGCGTCGTGCAACTCTGAATCGGCGTCTGCGTGAAGCGAAGCTGCTGGTAAATGGTGCGCTCGACACTGATCATCCGATCATGGCGCACATCATTCCCATACGGCGTTGCAATTTGTCGTGCGCGTACTGCAACGAATATGACGATTATTCGAAACCCGTGCCGCTCGATACGATGCTTCATCGCCTTGAGTTGCTTGGGAACCTGAAGACTGGCGTGATCACGCTGAGCGGCGGGGAACCACTTCTACATCCCGAGCTCGACGACATCATTCGCGGCATCCGATATAACAGGGCTCTCGCTGGCCTGATCACAAATGGATATTTGCTCACTGCGGATCGCGTTCGGCGGCTGAACGATGCAGGATTAGATTATCTGCAGATCAGCATCGACAACGTGATGCCTGATGATGTGTCGAAGAAAAGCCTCAAGGTTCTGGACAAAAAGCTGCAGATCCTGTCAGAGCACGCCCATTTTCATGTGAATATCAATTCGGTTCTGGGGGGCGGGATACGGAATCCCGAAGACGCGCTCGTAGTCGGAAAGCGCGCGATGGAATTGGGCTTCACTTCGACTGTGGGGATTATCCACGACGGCGATGGCCAGTTGCGGCCGCTGGCAAATCGAGAGCGCGAAGTATTTCTCGAAATGAAGAAGTTCGAGAAGAGGCATTTCTCGCGCATCAATTACTTTCAGGAGAATATCGCGAATGGCCGACCAAGCGATTGGCGCTGCCGGGCCGGATCGCGCTACCTATATATCTGCGAGGA